>NZ_JBZAYS010000001.1:0-3725315 GCF_058242845.1 Acinetobacter sp. 789_lipA
AAAATATTAAAAAATGAGCAGGTACAAAAAAACCGCCATCATCGATAGCGGTTTCTTTAAACAAAAAAGATCAACTTATTTGTTTTTTAACGCTTCACGTTCAGCGACTGCTGTTTCTAACTGTGCAAGAATTGGGTTTAACAATGCTTGCTTACGTTTGAAACTTGCCTTGTTCACGATCAGACGTGAAGACACTTTACAAATTTCTTCCAAAGGTTCTAAACCATTGGCACGTAAAGTATTCCCAGTATCGACCACGTCAACAATGTAATCGCCCAAACCCACCAACGGTGCAAGTTCCATTGAACCGTACAACTTAATTACATCGACTTGCTCACCTAAGCTTGCATAGTACTGACGGGTTAAGTTTACGTATTTAGTGGCAATTTTTAAACGCCCTTTGGGACGCTCCATGCCAACTTTGCCTGCAGTCATCAGTTTACATACTGCGATTTTTAGATCGAGTGGTTCATAAACGTTTTGTGCTCCATGTTCCATAAGCACGTCTTTGCCCGCAACACCAATATCAGCCGCACCATTTTCCACATAGGTGGGTACGTCAGAAGCACGTAAAATTAAAATACGGACTTGTTTATGGGTGGTTGGGAAAATTAACTTACGTGACTTATCAGGATCTTCCAGTAAGTTAATTCCAGCCGTTTCAAGTAAAGGCAGGGTTTCTTTTAAAATACGACCTTTACTCAATGCCAATGTTAAACCATGATCAAAATTGCCCATTACATCAAAATTTGGATCATCGTTTCTCATATCGCTCATGAACTTACTCGCTTAATTTGGGCGCCTATACCTTGTAATTTCGCTTCGACATCTTCATAACCGCGGTCAATATGATAGATACGATCAATCAGCGTCTCACCATCAGCAGCAAGTGCAGCTAACACTAGAGAGAAAGAAGCACGTAAATCTGTTGCCATCACAGGTGCTGCAGAAAGTTTCTCTACACCCGTCACGACAGCATCATTACCTTCGACCTGAATATTGGCACCCATACGTGACAATTCAGGTACATGCATAAAACGATTTTCAAAAATCGTTTCAGAAATGGTGGCAAAACCACGACCAATGGCATTGACCGCCATAATCTGTGCTTGCATATCAGTTGGGAAATCAGGATGTGGAAGCGTTTGGAAACTCACTGCTTTCGGGCGTTTACCCATCATATCCAGTTCAATCCAATCATCACCACGGGTCACTTCCGCGCCCATTTCTTCAAACTTTTCTAAGACCGATTCCATCAAAGTTGGATCAGTATGTGTGGTTTTTACACGACCACCAGTAATGGCCGCAGCAGCCAAATACGAACCTGTTTCAATACGGTCAGCAACCACAGCGTATTCACAGCCATGTAGTTTTTCAACACCTGTTACCACTAAGGTATCTGTGTCTAATCCTTCAATTTTTGCACCCATCGCGATCAACATTTTCGCAAGGTCCGTAATTTCAGGTTCACGTGCCGCATTACGAATCGTAGTCACGCCTTCGGCCAATGCCGCAGCCATTAAGATATTTTCGGTGCCACCCACGGTCACCATATCAAAAATAACTTCGCCACCTTTCAGACGGCCATCAACTTTAGCGTGTACATAACCCGCTTCAACTTCAATCTCTGCACCTAAAGCTTCTAAAGCTTTTAAATGTTGATCGACTGGGCGCGAGCCAATCGCACATCCACCCGGCAAAGATACTTTTGCACTACCATAGCGCGCCACCAATGGACCCAGCACTAAAATAGATGCACGCATGGTTTTCACCAGCTCATACGGTGCAAACTGATTATCTAGTGTTGAAGTATCCGCAGTAACCGTGTCGCCTTCGTAGGTCATGGTAATGCCTAGACCACCAATCAACTGCACCAAGGTATTTACATCTTTTAAATGCGGCACGTTGGTGAGCTTGGTTGGGGTTTCAGGCAAAATCATTGCTGCAAGCAACGGCAAGGCAGCATTTTTAGCACCCGAAATACGAACTTCGCCTTCGAGCTTAGTGCCACCTTGAATTAAAAATTTATCCATCTAATTTTAAGCTCCGAATAAGCTTGCTTTACGCCATTCTTCTTTAGTCATTGCACGAATAGTCACCGCATGCACTTCGCCACTTGCGATATAAGAATTTAATGGTGCATAAACAGCTTGCTGACGTGCAACAGGACGTTTGCCTTCGAATTGGTCGTCGACAATACGTAAGTCAAACTTTCCGCCTTGCCCACTAACTGCAACTTCAGCTTCAGGAAAAGCAGCTTTTAAAATTTCAGTGAGCTGTTCACTATTCATCACAAAGACCTCTTATAGGACCAACGGTGTAAAAACCTGCCATTTTACTATAAATCTGAAAAATAAATCATAAACCCGCACACTTTATATATAAAAAAAGAGGTTTTAAAAAACCTCTTTTTGCATAAAAATCAAACTAAATGGCGATCGGTTGGTAAACTTGCTGCATTTTACGGTGCTTATCGAGCTGTCTTTTTAGTTTTTCTGATAATTTTTTAATCGACGTATACATATCATCTGCTGAAGCCTGAGCAAAAAATTCAATGCCCGGCAAACGGATAATTGCTTCTGCAATATGATTGCTACTGCCTTTTTTAGTATGTTTATCGACCTGATGATCCTTGGTTAATTTCACCTGCATACTGTTCACCTGATCAATATGCTTGGTCATTTCTGCAAATTTGCAGCGAATGGTATCTTCAATAGCTGGGGTAATGCTCAAATGATGTCCACGAATTGTTATTTGCATATATCTATCCCTCACCTTCATTAGGATTAATGAGGAAAAGCTAAGACGATTTAATGACTGCAAAATAACCAGCGCGCATAGAAACATCAAATCATTTTCGCTATTCCTTAAAGAAAAAAGAGGTTCATTATGTTGTCATAATGAACCTCTAGAATAGTCAGATTTTAAATTTTAGATCAAGACTTTTCGTTCAGAAGATGACGGAATATGTAACGATTCACGATACTTTGCCACTGTCCGACGCGCTACATCAATTCCATCGTCCTTTAACAGATTGGCAATTGCGTTATCAGACAAAGGCTTACGTGCATTCTCTTCAGCAATCAATTTTTTAATCTTGGCGCGAATTGCAGTTGAAGATGCTTCACCGCCTGACGTAGTCCCCACATGGCTTGAAAAGAAATATTTCAACTCGAACAAGCCGCGTGGCGTCAGCATATATTTGTTGGTGGTCACCCGAGAAACGGTCGACTCATGCAATTCAACTTCTTCTGCAATATCCCGAAGTACCAAAGGCTTCATCCCTTCAGCACCAATTTCTAAAAATGCACGCTGATGTTCAATGATACACGTCGCCACTTTCAGTAAAGTTTTATGGCGTTCATCGACACTTTTAATAAAGTTCTTCGCATCCAACATTTGATTACGTAAGTACTGATTATCTTCACTTTGATCAGCACGCTTAATCATATTGGCATAAAACGAGTTCACACGAAGTTTTGGCATCACATCAGGATTTAAAGCCACTTGCCATTGTTCGTTTTTCTTCATTACTACGACATCAGGAATTTGATAATCTGAGTCTTTATCTTCAAACTCAAGCCCTGGATGCGCTTTTAGCGTTTTCAATAAATCAACCGCGCACTTGAGCTGCTCTTGATTTAAACCCGTTTGTTTAATCAGTTTCGCTAGTTCATTGCTGATCAATAGTTCATAGTTTTTCAGCAGATTCATAGCATCATTTCGACACGCGGTCTGCATCGGCAAGGCTTCCAACTGTACCATTAAGCACTCTGCAAGATTCCGCGCCCCAACGCCAAGTGGGTCTAAACGCTGAATATGCTTGAGCACCACAACCACTTCGTCATCTTCGACTTCGTCGTCATAGTCCATGCTTGTTAAAAGATGTTGAACTGAAGTCGTTATTTCTGAAATATCACTGTCTAAAAAACCTTTATCGTCCAAAGAGTCAATAATGCAATAAGCAATCAACATATCTACTTGCGAAAAATGCAACAGATTAATTTGCTCCAACATATGCTCTTTTAAGCCCAAATGACCTTGGCGATTATCTTCTCGTTCTTCAAATTCTGCTGCGCCCAAACTGGTCGGTTGATGCGTATAGACATCATCCCAGTCGGTATCGACTGGTAAATCATCGGGTAAATGGTCGGCGTTGAGTTCGTTGGTCAAATCTTTCTTATCCTGTTCTTGTTCTTGCACACTGGATAAGCTTTCGATAGATGACTGTTCTTCTACTTTTTCTAAGAGCGGGTTGCTGTCGAGTTGAATCTGAATTTCCTGTTCAAGTTCAAGGCTCGATAATTGAAGCAATCGAATAGCTTGTTGTAATTGGGGGGTTAGCGACAAAGAGTTCGAAACTTTCAATCCAACCGATAACTTCATAAAACCCTACTCGTCAATACAACTATTTTTAAAGCACGCTTTATAAGCAATTTTTGTGCCGTTTATTTTTTATAGCATAGAAAATTCAAAAAACCTACATTTTTTGAGCAGATTGTTTTTTCATTTCCTACATAGTTTTAGACTTTATGGATGTTCTTAGTGCATATCAATTATTGAAAAGGATCATTAATACCTTCACACAGACTAAAGTTACACGAAACACTACATCGGCTGCTTTCACTTACTTACAAGAGTCCGTTAAATCAAAACATCTGAATCATTCTGCTTTGTTAGGCTAAAGCATAGACATTTTTTAGGGGGTTTATATGACTCAAAAAGTATTGTTCATAACCTCAAATGTAGGCGTAGAACATGATGAGCTAATTCAGCCTCTCCATTTTCTACAGTCCAAAGGCATAGAATGCATTCATGCCGCGATTGAAGCTAGCGAAGTTCGAACTGTTAAAATGGACTCAGAATCGGCAGCAAGCTATCCTCCAGACTTCGATTTGGATCATGTTCATTATGACGACTACGACTTGCTGATTATCCCCGGCGGTACAGTTAATACTGATTTATTACGCCAACATCCCAAAGCGCTCGAAATTATCCAAAGTTTTAGCAACCAAGCCAAACCGATAGCTGTGATTTGTCATGCACCTTTAGTTTTGATTAAAGCTGAACAGATTAAAACTAAGCATCTGACTTCGCATAAGAATATAAGACTCGATCTGGAAAATGCAGGTGCTATGTGGGTCGATGAGGCCGTTCACACATGTTATGCAAGTGGCTGGACACTCATCAGTTCACGCAATCCAGAAGACCTTCCCGCTTTTAATAAAGCAATATTGAAAGAACTTGAATCCAATTCGTCCGTTTAAGACTCCATAAAACAAAAAGAGCCTGATATTGAGCAGGCTCTTTTATTCATTTTTAAAAGTTACAGACTTTTTAAATATTCAATAATTTCTACTTGTTCTGCCATTTCAGCCAGTTGAAGCGCTGTGTATTCACCTTTGTAGTCGACATTCGCACCTTTTTCAACCAGTAGTTTCACTACATCTAGATAGCCATTTTCAGTCGCCGCTTGAAGTGCGCTATAGCCTTCATCATCTGTCGAGTTCACATCTACACCATTGGCGAGACTTTTTTCTACTTCAGCGAGTTCACCTAAAGATGCCCAATACACCAGTTCAGGTAAATGCAGTTCATCTTCGTTTTCAGGAATTGGGGAGAATGAGTTGAGTTTCATAATAAGTTACCTAATTAAATCGAATTTCAGACCAAAGTGTAATCCTGATAACTGTTCAGATAACTCTTTTAGAACTTCATGAATCTCACTTAACACTTCATTATCGCTTACGTATGATTCGATGATTTCATCGTTCCCATTATGAACAAGTAAGAAAATCTTAGATTTTGATTCACTTTTCAACTCTTTTGGAGTTTTTCCTTTAACAAGATTACATTTTTTAAAAGTAGATTTTTGATAATCTAAATTTTTATCCATACTAATAGGATATCTAAACATAGTTGAATTACTATCATATTCTTCTAGTTTATTAGGGTCTGTTGACATTTACTGTTCATAATTAACCCTATAAAGGTAGCCATAAAAATATACAGGCTAAAGCAACAGAACTTTGATAATTTCTTTTGAGCTTGTCATATCGAGTAGCTATTTCTCTAAATTGCTTTAATCTACAAAACATATTTTCAACTAAATGCCTGATTTTATATAAATACCAGTCCATATGGTCATTGTTGATTGGCTATTTGTTTTCTTTGGTATATTCGCTTTAGTCCCTGTTTTCCTGATCTGTTCACGCAGTGGTTCTGAATCATAGCCTTTATCTGCACATACCACTTTTGTCTCTTTTAAATCTAATGTTGATATTAAATCAGGTGCAACTTTAACATCATGTGTGGTTCCATCGGTAATCATGAAATCAATAGGATTGCCATGTGCATCAACAATCAAATGTATTTTTGAGGAGTTTCCTCCTACACTTTTAGAAATAGATTGATTCGCTATGCCGGCAGAATGTTGATGAGCACGTACATGAGAGCCATCAATAAAAATCCACTCCATATCGGGGCATGAGGCTAGTAATTTGAATAATCTAAGTAACTTACCGCTGCTTGACCAACGATTAAAACGTTTGAAAATAGAGTTTGAATGACCAAAACAACAAGGAATATCTCGCCACGGACAGCCTGTTCTAATTCTATAGAGAATAGCTTCAATAAAATTGCGTAAATTTGAGTTGTGGTGAATGGATAAATTACGCAGAATAACTTTCAACTTTTGCCAGTGTTGATCTGTCAGCATGGTACGAGGCATAGCGAATAGTAAAATTGGGTTTGGCGATTTGATTTTACTACTTCGCTATTTTTTAAGCTAAAAGTGTCAACACACCCTAATTAACCCGAATCGCGGATAAGAAATTGACTTGAAAAATAAAGGAACTAGAGCCATCAGTTGAGTTACCACACTAAACTTAAAGCTCTAGTCCTGATGTTCAATAGTACCGAATTATTCTGCGTAATCGATGATTTCTTTCTTAAATTTGAAGCAACTTATTGGAAATTTCTCAAACAATGTCGTCATTCTGTAAAAATTCGACCAGCCCAATTGAGTATCTCAGAAATCAATTTTATCGCCATTTGGTATAAGTGTTCTCATATCAACAATTTCAAAGCATTCTTTTCATGGTTGAAACAGGATAAAAATCATTTATTTAAAAATTTACCCTGCTACCAACGGATGATTCATCTCATCAATATGCATCAATTGGCACTACATGCTTTACATGCCGCCTTAATGAAAGGCCAACACAGCTAATATTTATGGATTGATTCAACTACTTTACCTGTCTGTAAAAATCAACGGATTCAACGCCATAAATCATTAGCCAAAATTGCATCACGTGGTAAAAGCTCGATGGGCTGGTTTTATGGCTGTAAATTACATATCGCGATGAATCAATTGGGGGAAATCACTTGTTCTGCTTTATCTAATGGACATGTGTCTGACATAAAAATGGTTTAGCATTTAGTTGATGTTGATGGTTTAGAAGCAAGGCTTTATGCGGATCGTGGCTATATCAGCCAAGAGTTAAAAAGCAGATTAAAAAGTCAAGGTATTGATTTGATTACCTATCATCGAAAGAATATGCAGTCTGTTCAACTCTGTACATCAGATGAATATCACTTAAAACAGCGCAATAAAATAGAAACGTTATTCAGCTTATTGAAAGGTCAATACAATTTAGTGACGAGTAAAGCACGGAGTATTCATGGATTTCTAAGTGGGATTTACGCATCGTTATGCGCATATCAATTAACCCAACGAAATAAGCCAAAAATTCAAATTATGGAATCATTAGCTTAAACAGGATTCGGGTTAATTAATATAGGTATTTCTTCAGGAATGTCAAACCATTTACATCCTGTTCTACTATATATAGAATCACGGTTATTTTCTAAAATAATTAAAAAATTTTCAAATAAAGTTCTAATTGAATGGACATTAAATATTTTTTCTCTTTACCATTTTCAACTAATTTTGGGAAATCATCATTTCCAGTTTTTGATTTTTTAAGACTGATCTCATATATGAAAGAGGGCGAATTCAAACATGAGGTGCGACAGTTTCAAAAGCCTTATGATAATCAACAAGCTGAGCAAATTTCTCTAATGGTGTAAGCCAATCTAACGCTTTTCTAGGGCGAGTATTCAGTGACATGGCAACTTGATTTAAATAATGCTGATCTGCCTGGTTTAAATCAATCCCTTTAGGTAAATATTGCCTAATTAAACCATTCATATTTTCGCATGTGCCTTTCTGCCATGGCGAATGTGGGTCACAGAAATATACATCTATGCCTAAATCTTCTTCGAGGATTTTATGTTCTGACATCTCACGTCCACGGTCATAGGTCAATGTTTTACGCAGTTCTGCGGGTAAATATTTCAGAGCTTCAGTTAAAGCCTTGCGCACTGATTCTGCCTTTGCATCAGGTAATGTTGCCAAGATACAGAGCCGTGTATTTCGTTCAATAAGTGTTGCTATCGAACTTTTATTGTCTTTACCTTTAATTAAATCAGCTTCCCAATGACCCGGTATTTTTCTTTCTTGAACTTCGGCTGGGCGCTCATGAATAGTTTTAATATCCTGTAATATAGAATCTTTTTTAGGTTCACCGTTAGCTTTTCGCTTTTTATTTTCATGACGCAGACAGGATAATAAGTCTTTTTTCAACTCACCCTTTGGTAATGCTCGTATCGTTGAATAAATCGTTGTATGGCTTACATTCATTGTTTGATCCAAATCAGGAAATGTCTTTAAACGCTTTGCTA
This sequence comes from Acinetobacter sp. 789_lipA, assembly GCF_058242845.1. Classification (NCBI taxonomy): domain Bacteria; kingdom Pseudomonadati; phylum Pseudomonadota; class Gammaproteobacteria; order Moraxellales; family Moraxellaceae; genus Acinetobacter; species Acinetobacter sp. 789_lipA. The sequence continues at coordinate 8,749 of NZ_JBZAYS010000001.1, forward strand.
TTTGCTGAGGAGACCATAAACAACGGATCGCTTCAACAATAAATTTCCAGAGGATTGAATCGATTTTGAGTTTTCTGTGACCACGTCTACGTCTAGCAAAAGTGTTATCAGAAGCATATTGAGCTTGATAAACGTCATTGATGCTATTTCTTTTAAGCTCACGATAGATCGTACTAGGATGTCTTTTAATAAGTTCAGCAAATTTTCTGGCTGAAAAGCCTTCTTTTCTTGACTCAAGCATTAATGCAGTACGATCTTCAAAGTTAAGATGATGGTATGACAATTTTATATACTCCATAAACTCTTTAAATTAATTAGGTGGTTTATGTCGCACTTCAAGTTTTACTCTGCCGAGCTTTGTTGCACAAACCTATCTGTAAAGGGTTTTTCAGCGATATAATTTTCAAATGAAGAAGCCTACACACAAAATCTACCGCACAACCAATTGGCCCGCATATAACCGAGCACTCATGAGTCGCGGAAATATTGCCATTTGGTTTGATCCTGCTACGCAATGGTATGCGCCATCAAAAGGCAAACAAGGGCGAAATCAAACCTACTCCGACGCAGCCATCCAATGCTGCTTAATGATTAAATCCTTATTCCGTCTGTCTTTACGTATGGTCACTGGCTTTGTGCAAAGTCTGATTAAACTTTGCGGATTAAATTGGATAGCTCCAGATTACACCACGCTTTGTAGAAGACAAAAGCATATTGATATTGTAATCAGCTACCAAAAAAGTAGCGATGGGCTGCATCTACTCATGGACTCTACAGGCATGAAGTTTCTAGGTGAGGGCGAATGGAAGCGCAAGAAACATGGACCTGAATATCGTCGCCAATGGCGTAAACTTCATATTGGTATAGATGCTAAAACCCTGCAAATACGAGCAGTTCAGCTTACAACCAATAATGTCAGTGATTCACAGGTGCTTGGTGATTTACTTAATCAGATTCCACAAGATGAGCGGATTGACTCTGTTTATACCGATGGAGCTTATGACACCAAGCAATGCCGTCAGGTCATTGCAGATCGGCAAGGGCATGCGGTGATTCCACCTAGAAAAAATGCGAAACCATGGAAAGATACAAAGAGTAGCTCGCTAGAGCGAAATGAATTACTTCGAACAATTAAACGTTTAGGCAGGACACTATGGAAAAAATGGTCAGGCTATCATCGGCGAAGTTTGGTTGAAACTAAGATGCATTGCATCAAATTATTAGGAGATAAACTCAGCGCAAGGAGTTTTGATAGCCAAGTGAATGAAATCCATGCACGTGTAGCAGTCCTTAACAGATTTACGGAATTAGGTCGACCACTTACCCAAGTTACGCCTTAAATTTAGCTCAATTAGGGGCGCTTTGCATTTCAAATCTTTGTGCAACAAAGCCCCTATGAGCTATTGTTGCATTGCACTTTAACTAGCGCCCTTCAGTTTTTATAATGTGCTAATCCAGCCCAAACAGAAGTCATTCACCAAAGTAATTTGGTGTTATATTCACACAATTTATAGTGATATAAAAATTCAACATTAGTCTAAATAAATGATTTAATTCGCATTAAAAATAAATAAAACCAACCATTAACACTTGTCTTTCTGATATGAAATAAAATAATAATTACCAATAAAGGCCTAATTTAAATTAGATAAAAATATAGTATTTAGTTGATAGTAAAAATTAACTGATAGTAAAAAAGAAAAATAAGTATAGAAAGGTTCATTTAAATAATAATTATGACTATTTAGGATGTTTTATTTAATTACGATAAATCTCAATTAGACGATTGATTCATTTATTATTTAATATTTTCCGCATAAAAAAATCCCCCTATCTCATTTGAGTTAGGGGGATTTAGAATTAATGAGCTGGCGATGACTTACTCTCACATGGATAACTCCACACTACCATCAGCGCTAAGAGGTTTCACTTCTGAGTTCGGGAAGGGATCAGGTGGTTCACTCTTGCTATTGTCGCCAGCACAACTGTTTATGACTATTCGTTGGGTCTTATTTACACATTGTGTACGCCTAACTTTCATCAAATGAGTTATTAACAGGTATATTTGAGTTGGATATTTTATCTAGCTTTATAACTAAATCAAGTTGTTTGCAGTGATTTGAACCACAACACCAACTGTTTGGGTGTTGTATAGTCAAGCCTCACGAGCAATTAGTATTGGTCAGCTTCACATATCACTATGCTTCCACATCCAACCTATCAACGTCGTAGTCTTCAACGGCTCTTTAGAGGACATAAAGTCCTAGGGAAATCTTATCTTGAGGTAGGCTTCCCGCTTAGATGCTTTCAGCGGTTATCCCTTCCGAACATAGCTACCCGGCGATGCGACTGGCGTCACAACCGGTACACCAGAGGTTCGTCCACTCTGGTCCTCTCGTACTAGGAGCAGATCCTCTCAAATTTCCAACGCCCACGGTAGATAGGGACCGAACTGTCTCACGACGTTCTAAACCCAGCTCGCGTACCTCTTTAAATGGCGAACAGCCATACCCTTGGGACCTGCTTCAGCCCCAGGATGAGATGAGCCGACATCGAGGTGCCAAACACCGCCGTCGATATGAACTCTTGGGCGGTATCAGCCTGTTATCCCCAGAGTACCTTTTATCCGTTGAGCGATGGCCCTTCCATACAGAACCACCGGATCACTAAGACCTACTTTCGTACCTGCTCGACTTGTGGGTCTCGCAGTTAAGCGCGCTTTTGCCTTTATACTCTACGCGTGATTTCCGACCACGCTGAGCGCACCTTCGTACTCCTCCGTTACTCTTTAGGAGGAGACCGCCCCAGTCAAACTACCCACCAGACATGGTCCTCGTCCCGGATAACGGGACAGAGTTAGAACCTCAATATTACCAGGGTGGTATTTCAAGATTGGCTCCACCGAAACTAGCGTCTCGGTTTCAAAGCCTCCCACCTATCCTACACAAGTAAGATCAAAGTTCAATGTCAAGCTGCAGTAAAGGTTCACGGGGTCTTTCCGTCTAGCCGCGGGTACACCGCATCTTCACGGCGAATTCGATTTCACTGAGTCTCTGCTGGAGACAGCGCCCCCATCATTATGCCATTCGTGCAGGTCGGAACTTACCCGACAAGGAATTTCGCTACCTTAGGACCGTTATAGTTACGGCCGCCGTTTACTGGGGCTTCGATCAAGAGCTTCGCTTACGCTAACCCCATCAATTAACCTTCCAGCACCGGGCAGGCATCACACCCTATACGTCCACTTTCGTGTTTGCAGAGTGCTATGTTTTTAATAAACAGTTGCAGGGGCCTGGTTTCTGTGGCTGCCAATAGCTCAAGGAGTAAATCCTATCACCGTCGGCAGCGTACCTTCTCCCGAAGTTACGGTACCATTTTGCCTAGTTCCTTCAGCAGAGTTCTCTCAAGCGCTTTGGTCTACTCGACCTGACCACCTGTGTCGGTTTCGGGTACGATTCCTATGTAACTGAAGCTTAGAGACTTTTCCTGGAAGCATGGTATCAGCCACTTCACTGTACAAGTACAGCTTGCTATCAGTTCTCAGCATACAGTACCCCGGATTTGCCTAAGATACATGCCTACAACCTTCCACCTGGACAACCAACGCCAGGCTGACTTAACCTTCTCCGTCCTCTCATCGCATTACATAGAAGTATTGGAATATTAACCAATTTCCCATCGACTACGCCTCTCGGCCTCGCCTTAGGGGTCGACTCACCCAGCCCCGATTAACGTTGGACTGGAACCCTTGGTCTTTCAGCGTGCGAGTTTTTCACTCGCATTGTCGTTACTCACGTCAGCATTCGCACTTCTGATACCTCCAGCATACTTCTCAATACACCTTCATCGGCTTACAGAACGCTCCCCTACCACTTGCAATAAATTGCAAATCCGCAGCTTCGGCATATAGTTTTAGCCCCGTTACATCTTCCGCGCAGGCCGACTCGACTAGTGAGCTATTACGCTTTCTTTAAAGGGTGGCTGCTTCTAAGCCAACCTCCTAGCTGTCTATGCCTTCCCACATCGTTTCCCACTTAACTATAATTTTGGGGCCTTAGCTGGCGGTCTGGATTGTTTTCCTCTTGACTACGGACGTTAGCACCCGCAGTCTGTCTCCCGGATAGTACTCATTGGTATTCGGAGTTTGCATCGGTTTGGTAAGTCGGGATGACCCCCTAGCCGAAACAGTGCTCTACCCCCAATGGTATTCGTCCGAGGCGCTACCTAAATAGCTTTCGGGGAGAACCAGCTATCACCGAGTTTGATTAGCCTTTCACCCCTATCCACAAGTCATCCCCTGGCTTTTCAACGACAGTGGGTTCGGTCCTCCAGTTAGTGTTACCCAACCTTCAACCTGCTCATGGATAGATCACCCGGTTTCGGGTCTACACCCAGCAACTAAACGCCCTATTAAGACTCGATTTCTCTACGGCTCCCCTATGCGGTTAACCTTGCTACTGAATGTAAGTCGCTGACCCATTATACAAAAGGTACGCAGTCACCGAACATGTCGGCTCCCACTGCTTGTATGCATGCGGTTTCAGGATCTATTTCACTCCCCTCACAGGGGTTCTTTTCGCCTTTCCCTCACGGTACTGGTTCACTATCGGTCAGTCAGGAGTATTTAGCCTTGGAGGATGGTCCCCCCATATTCAGACAAGGTTTCACGTGCCCCGCCCTACTCGACATCATCATATCAGCCCTTTCGTGTACAGGACTATCACCCACTATGGTTGCACTTCCCAGAGCATTCCACTAAAACTGATATGACTTAATGGGCTTTTCCCCGTTCGCTCGCCGCTACTGAGGGAATCTCAATTGATTTCTTTTCCTAAGGGTACTGAGATGTTTCACTTCCCCTCGTTCGCCTCGTATGACTATGTATTCATCATACGATACCTGCCTTATGACAGGTGGGTTTCCCCATTCAGAAATCTCCGGATCACAGGATATTTGCCGCCTCCCCGGAGCTTATCGCAGGCTATTACGTCTTTCATCGCCTCTGACTGCCAAGGCATCCACCACATGCACTTAATTACTTGACTATACAACCCCAAACAGTCGTTAATCCCTACAAGTAGGATTAAGACAGTCTATGATGATTTCTCATCACTTCCTTACAGTTTGTTGTTCTGTGCACTTAAACACTGTACAGCTTCAATTCAATTCACATACCAAAACGCTTGATTCAGTTAATTTCGCTAGTAACTCATTTCTTCAACCTTCATCAATCAGTAATAAATCACTGTTAATGTCGATCTTAAAAACGAGTATGAACAAATTATTTCAACTCAAATATATTCTGTTAATGATTTTTCCAGCCTTCGTCAGGTCAGGAAACTGTGATAAATCACAGAAGTTAATAAGTTATCTACTTACTAATTTCTGTAATCCAACCTATCTGCGCGAAGCATAGCTTCTTGCTTAAATTTCAAGGAAAAGCATGCTTTTCTTGTCTTGAAATTTGGTGGAGACTAGGAGAGTCGAACTCCTGACCTCCTGCGTGCAAAGCAGGCGCTCTACCAACTAAGCTAAGTCCCCAGCTTATCAATAAGTCAATGTCTCTGTTTTTCTGTATTCAGCATTTAACAATGCTTGTTAGTCAGATTTGGTGGGTCTGACAAGACTTGAACTTGTGACCCCACGCTTATCAAGCGTGTGCTCTAACCAACTGAGCTACAGACCCTCAGATACATCGTCATGAAGAACAACTTGTTGTGGATTCTTACCAATCGTCAATCTTTCGTTAAGGAGGTGATCCAGCCGCAGGTTCCCCTACGGCTACCTTGTTACGACTTCACCCCAGTCATCGGCCACACCGTGGTAAGCGTCCTCCTTGCGGTTAGACTACCTACTTCTGGTGCAACAAATTCCCATGGTGTGACGGGCGGTGTGTACAAGGCCCGGGAACGTATTCACCGCGGCATTCTGATCCGCGATTACTAGCGATTCCGACTTCATGGAGTCGAGTTGCAGACTCCAATCCGGACTACGATCGGCTTTTTGAGATTAGCATCCTATCGCTAGGTAGCAACCCTTTGTACCGACCATTGTAGCACGTGTGTAGCCCTGGTCGTAAGGGCCATGATGACTTGACGTCGTCCCCGCCTTCCTCCAGTTTGTCACTGGCAGTATCCTTAAAGTTCCCGGCTTAACCCGCTGGCAAATAAGGAAAAGGGTTGCGCTCGTTGCGGGACTTAACCCAACATCTCACGACACGAGCTGACGACAGCCATGCAGCACCTGTATGTAAGTTCCCGAAGGCACCAATCCATCTCTGGAAAGTTCTTACTATGTCAAGACCAGGTAAGGTTCTTCGCGTTGCATCGAATTAAACCACATGCTCCACCGCTTGTGCGGGCCCCCGTCAATTCATTTGAGTTTTAGTCTTGCGACCGTACTCCCCAGGCGGTCTACTTATCGCGTTAGCTGCGCCACTAAAGCCTCAAAGGCCCCAACGGCTAGTAGACATCGTTTACGGCATGGACTACCAGGGTATCTAATCCTGTTTGCTCCCCATGCTTTCGTACCTCAGCGTCAGTATTAGGCCAGATGGCTGCCTTCGCCATCGGTATTCCTCCAGATCTCTACGCATTTCACCGCTACACCTGGAATTCTACCATCCTCTCCCATACTCTAGCTTCCCAGTATCGAATGCAATTCCTAAGTTAAGCTCAGGGATTTCACATCCGACTTAAAAAGCCGCCTACGCACGCTTTACGCCCAGTAAATCCGATTAACGCTCGCACCCTCTGTATTACCGCGGCTGCTGGCACAGAGTTAGCCGGTGCTTATTCTGCGAGTAACGTCCACTATCCTAGAGTATTAATCCAAGTAGCCTCCTCCTCGCTTAAAGTGCTTTACAACCAAAAGGCCTTCTTCACACACGCGGCATGGCTGGATCAGGCTTTCGCCCATTGTCCAATATTCCCCACTGCTGCCTCCCGTAGGAGTCTGGGCCGTGTCTCAGTCCCAGTGTGGCGGATCATCCTCTCAGACCCGCTACAGATCGTCGCCTTGGTAGGCCTTTACCCCACCAACTAGCTAATCTGACTTAGGCTCATCTATTAGCGCAAGGTCCGAAGATCCCCTGCTTTCCCCCGTAGGGCGTATGCGGTATTAGCATTCCTTTCGGAATGTTGTCCCCCACTAATAGGCAGATTCCTAAGCATTACTCACCCGTCCGCCGCTAGGTCGTATAGCAAGCTATACTTCCCCGCTCGACTTGCATGTGTTAAGCCTGCCGCCAGCGTTCAATCTGAGCCATGATCAAACTCTTCAGTTAAAAATCATTAGTAGCTTATGGCTACAAATCTTGGCTCATCAATTTTCTGACAAATATTTCTCAAATAAACTTCGAGTAATTCTTACCATCAATCAATGAAATATTTTCGATCGATCAATCAGTAAAAATCCACACAAGTTGTTCTTCATAATCTCTTAATGATCTTCTTGCTGATTCGTCATCAGCAAGCTAGGTCGGCTATACTACTCTCTTTCAAGAAGAAGTCAACTGGTTTTGTTAATTATTTTTAAACTTATTCAAGACTTCCAGATTCTACCGCTTGGGCTAAATCCTTGTTTCTCAACAAGTTTTAATCAACATCACCGCCGATGGATGTGCATTCTACAGTATTTCCAAACCAACACAACCCCCTTTATTCAATTTTTTATAAAAAAACTTCCACTTGTTTATTTATTCAGCAAAATGGCGTTTTTTTACTAACATTTCTTAAAATTTGATTTAACAATGAGCAATAAAGAGCTGTTAAGATAGTTAAAACATTATTTTTTTAATTCACCTGCTGATTATAAAGTTCCGGAACTCTTTTATATGCAACACATTCGCCACTTATGTGCTGGTCTACTCTTTGTAGGCTTTACAACATTTGCATTTGCTGAAGATGTAGCGCCTGCGGCTGCCAGCGAAATAGATACCAGTGCTGATCCGCAAACAGCTCAATCTTCTTCGCTTAAAGAATTAAAGAATATTAAAGCAAAAGATTTAAAAGTAGATGCCAATGCAGCACAACCTGATAATGTAAAAGATCCACTTCAGCCTTTAAATAGACAAATTTTTGCCGTCAATGATGCTTTAGACCGTGCGATCGTTCGCCCAATTGCGGTGGAATATAAAGAAAAGATTCCGTCTCCGATTCGTGACTCTTATAGTGGCTTCCGTAAAAACCTCGGTGAACCTTGGAATGCGGTGAACCAACTTATACAAGGTCGTCCCGGCCGTGCCGCAAAAACTTTAGGTCGATTTACCATTAATACGGTAACTACTTTAGGTTTTGCAGATCCTGCTTCGCGCTTGGGTTTAGAAACTGAAGATGAAAACTTTGGTACGACTCTCGGCTATTGGGGTGTTCCATCTGGCCCATATCTCGTGCTTCCTATTTTTGGACCCAGTACTTTCCGTGATGGTTTTGGCTTAGTGGTCGATGGCTATGCACGCCCACAAAGATACATTCTAGAAGATGAAGAAGGCCTATATTGGGCTGAACAGACTCTACGTGGTATTGATGTGCGATCGCAACTGATTGATATTGAGGGTGCGATTCAAGGCGACAAATATTCCTCAATTCGTGATATTTATTTACAACGTAAAAACTTCATTATTGCTGAGAAAAAAGGCCAAGAAGCGGAAGGGATGTTTATTGATGATGTCGGTGATGATGATTCTTCTAGCTCTCCATCAACCAATGAATCGCATCAAATGTTAGATACGGAATAACAATGTATTGCAGCTAGAGTTGAATTTTTTTTCTCTAGCTGTAATTTGCTTGTTATAGTAAAGCAATAGCTTAATGCTAAGGATAAGCCATTTTTTTTATGTATTTCATTCAACCTTCTCGCCATATTCCATATTTAGAACAGGTGCTAGACACACTACCAAGTGTGCAAATGATTCGCATAGAAGACATTGATCTTTATGACCCGACTATTATTGCTATTGCCGATATCCAAGATTATTTAGATTATAAATGGACACTGCCTACCATTGTTCTTGCCTTTGAAAATGAAGGTAGTGCTTTAGCCCAAGCTTGGGAACTCGGTGCTTTAGCAGGTTGGATGTGGAATAAGCTGCCCAGTAACCCACAGCAATCCTTACTCAAAATTGATGCGCAATATAAGCGTAATCAAGACAGTCGCGATCTGCCTTCCGCAGCAGAGTTACAAAAGCGACTTTTACCAAACCCGATAGAACTCCAAAACTACACCGTCGAAACGTTTTTTCAGCCTTCTGCTTATTTGTCTGGGGACTGGTTTGATTATTGGAAAATTAGCGATAAAGAAGTGATGTTCTATTTGGCTGATGTATCTGGTCATGGGGTCACCAGTAGCTTATTAACCTCTTGGATGGCGGCTTTTCATGGTCGTGCCAAAACTCCGCGTGGGTTAATTAAGAAACTCAATGGCATGTTGGTTCAAGAGAATATTGAAAAGCACATCACCATGATTGCAGGGATTTTAAACCTCGAAACCCATCAACTTCGCTGGTCGAGTGCAGGACATTACCCCCCCGCAATTATCTTTGAGCCAAATCAAGCTCCTAAAATATTACATACCAGTAGTTTTCCTTTAGGCCTTACTGAAGAGCTGGAAGTTGAAGAGCATGAATGTGTACTCAACCGTCATGCCCGCTTCATTATTTGTTCAGATGGTGCACTCGAACCCTTCAATGGGGGACTGAATGATCAGTTCACACAATTGATGTATCATTTGCAAAATCAATCCTTTGAAGCACCAGAACATGTTGCAGACGATATTGCTATATTAAGTTTACGTCGAATGAATTAATCAAATTATCAATAACTTATTACAATATCCTATCTTCTAAGACTGTTAGATACTTGAGTAAGTATTTGCCCTATGGGATAATTTCCTATCCTTCTCTGCAAATGGCATTTATATGTCAACAGGTCATGTTGAATATGCAAGCTTGAATGGAACGCATATTTTTAAGCTTATTGGCGAAGTGCGTGCCCAATCTTGTATCAGTCTAGACAAACTTTTAAACCGTATTGAACAACAGTCAAATGTTGTTGGTGCAATCGTAGATTTAACCCAAACTACATTCATCGACAGCACTGTGTTAGGCATTTTGGCAAAGTTAGGCTTAAAGCTTAAACAGATCCATAATATCCAAGCTGTCATGTTGTCCACCAACTCTGATATCACTACCTTAGCCAACAGTATGGGGCTAGGGCAGGTTTTTGTGATTTTAAACTACTGTGGCGATCCAAATGTTTGTACCCTCGAACTGATGGAAGAGCACATTACACATCGTAATATGCTAAACACCGTACTAGATGCACATAAAACTTTGATGGAACTGAATCAAAATAATCAAAATATGTTTGAACCTTTGGTCAAACAGTTGCAAAAAGAACAAGACAACCTCGATCAAGTGTCACAGCAACAAAACGCATAACAACAAATTTTGTAGGCCCATTTATGACTTTACTTTCTGTTGTACAGATGAACTCTCAAAATGACATCCAAGCAAACTTCCTTGTCATTGAGTCTCTCATTCAACAAAGTAAAGCAAATGGTGCTGAACTTATTGTGTTCCCCGAAAACTTCGTTTGTTTTGCCGCAGGCAAACAACGTGAGATCGCAGCACAGTTTGAAGACATTCAAAAGCGTTTAGAAAATCTTGCTCATCAATATCAGATCTGGATCGTCGCGGGTACTCTCCCATGCCCGTTCCGTCCAGATGGTTCTGTTATTGAGGATGGTCGTGTTCGTACAGTCAGTCTTTGCATTAGCCCTGAACGTACTGAAGCACGTTATGACAAAATTCATTTGTTTGACGTACAAGTTGGCGATGCTGTGGGTGGCTACCAAGAATCGAAGTTTTTTGAACCTGGTACAGATGTCGTTGTGGCAAAAACGCCTTTTGGTAATATTGGCTTGATGGTTTGCTATGACTTACGCTTTCCTGAACTGGCTTTAACTTTACGCGCGCGTGGTGCAAATATTTTGACTGCTCCTGCTGCATTTACCTACACTACGGGGCAAATGCACTGGCAGTTATTATTACAAGCCCGTGCGATGGATAGCCAAAGCATCGTGTTAGGCGCAGCGCAACAAGGTTGGCATGGTGAAAAGAGACAAACTTGGGGACATGCAGCAGCAACCAATAGCCGTGGTCAAGTTTTGGATTTAATTCTTAACCCGGGTGCACAGTTGATTACTGTACCTTTTGACTTGGCAGAACAAGCTCAAATCCGTGAAAGCATGCCGTTAATGCAACACCGAAAATTAGTGCAATTTTAATCACGCTGCGATCGTTTAAGACAAGGTTATTCTTCGCACAAAAACTTCATATTGATTCACTACTGCTCTTTCATGGAGTAGCTCTAGCTCTCATAAAATACATGACTCTATTTATCTTTAAAATTAATAGTATAGTCAACACGTCAAAAAACCAATACAATACTGATATGAGTTATCCAATACATTTTAGAAAAAAAATATTAGCCAAGCTTGAAGAAGGTCAATCTATCCGAGCGGTTGCTCAGCACTTCGAAATTAATAAAAATACAATTGTCGAATGGAAAAAGCGAATCGAAATAAAAAGAACTCGACCAAGAAAACCATCTAAAGTTGATGATGATGCCTTACGTGCAGATGTTGAGCAATATCCTGATGATTATCAATATGAACGCGCTGCTCGTTTTGGTTGTGCTACTTCTACAATTGGAGATGCGCTCAAGCGTCTAAATATTACAGTTAAAAAAAGACCTTACGGCACCCGAAAGCAAAAACAGAACTCAGAGAGCAGTATTTAAAAGATTTAAACCGATTAAGGTATCAACACCCGATCATCTATCTTGATGAAAGTGGATTTAAATCTCATGAACATAGACCTCATGGTTATTCAAAACAGGGAACTCCTTGTTATGGAACATATAATTGGCAATTAAAAAATCAAACCAATGCAATAGGAGCAATCCATGAGGGTAAGTTATTTGCAGTGGGTTTATTTGATAGCAAAGTAAATTCGGATGTATTTTATTTTTGGGTAGATCAGTTTTTATTACCAGAACTACCCTCGAATAGTGTAATTGTCATGGACAATGCAGCCTTCCATAAACGACCAGATATACAAGATCTATTAAGCCAACATGGGCATCAAATACTTTGGTTACCACCTTATAGTCCTGACCTTAATCCTATTGAAAAAATGTGGGCATGGGTGAAAGCAAAAAGGAAAAAATGGTTGGTTAACTCAATAGATAAGCTTTTTAGTCGTTTCTTTAACGAGTGTATGGGTAATTAAGCGGTTTGACTATAGCTCGAATCACTCTCTGTTTTCATTCACATCGATAAGCCCCGATTGCGAATGTTAAAAAACAATAATAGGATTCTATACCATTGATTTTTAATTAACTAAACCCTCAATTTAAACGCAAGCATACTCTGTATAAATTTACAAAAACACTGCTTATTCTTTCTGCAATTTAGGACAGGATAAGAACTCAAATACAATATTCAGGGAATCACAATGTCTTTAGAAAAAGTAGTTTATACAGCACATGCTAAAGCGACAGGTGGCCGTGATGGTCGCGCAACCTCTTCTGATGGAATTTTAGATGTAAAACTCACCGTTCCTAAAGAAATGGGCGGCGCAGGTGGTGGAACGAACCCTGAACAGCTTTTTGCCGCAGGTTATTCTGCATGTTTTCTAGGTGCAATGAAGTTTGTTGCTAACCGTGACCAATTAAAAATTACACCGGATGTTTATATCGAAGGTGATGTAGGTATTGGCCCTATTCCAACAGGTTTTGGTATTCAAGTCACCTTGAACATTCATTTAGAAGGTTTAGAGCAAGCAGAAGCGCAAAAATTAGTGGATGCAGCACATATTGTTTGCCCTTATTCAAATGCAACGCGTGGCAATATTGATGTGACGTTGAATGTAATTGTTTAAGTCATCTCTTCTATCCTAAAGTCATAGCTTTGGGATAGAGATTTCATAACTTACAAGGATTTGGAAATATCTTTTTAAATTTCTTTTGATCATCGATTTCATCTGCCAGCAAAATCAAATTTCCTTTTTGATCAAAATAAGAAGTGCCTTGGAACACAGTGTATTGGGCAATATCAAAAATAGGGACATTTTGAAAAATAGGGTGCTGAGTACTGATCAAAGTATGTCTTTTTTTCGAATTTAATTGGCGAGCTGTGATTTTATTGTGTTTAGAATCAGTTTCAATTAAACAATTACTCTTCGTATCAATAGCGATAAATTCTTGAGTCGCATCATCTTCTTGTTTATTTCTCGATAGAAAACTATGAGCCTGACATGGGCTACCACATGACATTTGAACATGATAATAACTTTGATTTAAACGCTCAATGTTTGGTGATTTCATACCGCCATAAACTTTTTCCTTCTTGCCATTGGTATTTCTAATGACATCACATGACCACTCCATTTCATCATGGCATTTTTTATAAACATTAAAAGTTTTATCTTTTGCAAAACTGAGAGGAGTAAAAAATACCATACCACTCAACACACCAAACAAGGCTAAGGATTTATTCATCATTATAAAGTTCTTTATTTTCATTCTAAAAGTAAAACGGACGCTGCCATACAAACACATCAGGTAATTTCAGGATAATACAACTACACGCATAACCCGTATCTACTAGTCGATATTCATTACTCTGCCGCTTCATTGGTCACACGCAATACTTCTTCCAGTGTGGTTTTCCCTGCCAACACTTTACGTAAACCATCATCACGAATAGAGCCAGAGTTTTGTCGTGCATAACTTTCTAAGTCATATTCAGCGGCATTGCCATGAACTAAACGGCGCATCTGATCGTCCACAGCGACAATTTCATAAATCGCCGTCCGCCCCATAAAACCCGTATGTGAACAACGTTCACAGCCATTCGGTTGAGGTAACTGAAGTTCTGCTTTTGGATTCAAATGCTGAAACAGTTGTGTTTCAAAAGTATCGGCTTCATGCCATGTCACACAGTGACTACATAAGGTTCGCACTAAACGCTGTGCAATGACACCAATCAAAGAACTCGACAGCAAAAATGGCTCAATGCCCATATCTTTTAAGCGGGTCACCGCACCAATGGCCGTATTGGTATGCAGTGTAGATAAAACCAAATGCCCTGTGAGCGATGCTTGTACCGCAATTTCAGCCGTTTCCAAGTCACGGATTTCACCCACCATGACTACATCTGGGTCTTGACGCAGCATGGCTTTTAAGGCTCTCGCAAAAGTCATATCGACTTTGGTGTTGACTTGCGTCTGTCCAATCCCTTCCAATTGATATTCAATCGGGTCTTCTGCGGTCAAAATATTTTTCGAACCATCATTGAGGTCCGAAAGTGCCGCATAAAGCGTTGTAGTTTTACCCGAACCTGTCGGCCCTGTGACCAAAATAATCCCGTGTGGACGATGCACCAATTGAGTCAAGCGTTCATAGTCAGGTTTCAATAAGCCCAAATGAGTCATGTTCAAACGACCGGCTTGTTTATCTAATAAACGCATCACCACACGTTCGCCATGTGATGAGGGTAAAGTCGAAACACGCACATCGACTTCACGCCCAGCTAAACGCAGTGAAATACGCCCATCTTGCGGAATCCGTTTTTCCGCAATATCCAGTTTTGCCATGACTTTAATACGAGACACCAACAGCGGTGCTAGTTCACGGCGTGGTTGCACAATTTCACGTAATTGCCCATCGACACGTAAACGCACCGATAGTTTCTTTTCAAAGGCTTCAATATGAATATCAGATGCGCCAACACGAATGGCTTCAGACAATAACGCATTAATCAAACGAACAATTGGAGCATCATCTTCTTGATCCATCAGATCTTCAGCTTCAGGCACTTGGTCGGCTAAACTAAGTAAATCGGGATGATCTTCTAAACCTGCGGCCACTTGTTGTGATTCACCACTGTCCCCTGCATAGCTACTGCTTAAAAGCTGGTGAAATTCTTCATCACTACACAGTTGATGTTGTGCTGCCACACCTAAAAAACGACGTGCCTCTTGCAAAGCCAACAACGGCGTACTTTCACGGCGCACAATAAAGGCTTGATCGCCTTCGTAACGCAACAGCACGCCATGACGCTTCGCAAAACTATAGGGAATTTGTAATTGTTTAAGCACTTGCATCTTAAAATTATAATAATGATGAAAAATATTATTTTGAGTGTACTCTAAGCATATGACAGCGTGAAGTCTGTTTTTCACTGATTTGCAATATAAGGAAATGTGCTGTTGCCTAATATGAATGAACTGTTTGAATCGGATAGCCCCAATTTAAAATGGTGGGGGGAATACAACTTTGAGTTGAATCAAGCTCGTGCGTGGCAGTTCGGCTCATTACTTTTTCGCCTCACCCGCGGTCTACAAGAATGGCGTTTAGAGTTCCATCGTCCTCAAGTTCAGTATGACTATGAGCAAAAATGGCATGCGATAGAGGACCCACATTTCGCCTTTCCACAACCCGTTGAAATTAAACGCTACATGTTTAAAAACACTCACCATACGATCCAACTGATGCCACGTTTGGCCGATCGTTCAGTGGTGATTAAACCTGTCGATCCGATTTATATTCCAGCAGGTCAGCGCGGGACGTTGTATATCAGCACTCCGTTATGGATTTCGGGTTTTATTGAAGGTCAGCGCGATCCCCTATTTGATATTCCTGTGATTTTACCCAAAGAAACTTGGTTTGGGCCAAACCACCGTACAGGTGAAATTGCCTACGCTACGGCTGTCGATGGTCGAACTGAATTGCATCAACTCAAACCACGTGCATTTCGTGCAGTGACGCCCATTGAGTTCCACAACACCAGCCATTTACAACTGCGTTTTGACCGCATGAACGTACCTGTTTCAGCCCTGCCTTTATTTTATAGTGAAAGTACGGGACGACTTTGGACATCGCAAATTAAAGTCTTACATGAAGGCGCCGATCGGCCACCGCGAATCCGTATCGAGAACCGTACGCCTCCGCATGCAGGCAAAGTGATTTATGTGCATCCACCGCGCTCTTCGGCGAGCGCATTATTTAATATGTTTGATTCATTCTTCTAAGGGGGACAGATGCCAAACTCAAATATTCCCCAAGAAATTACCAGTAGCCTAAAAGGCATTTTTACCAACATCAATACAGAACGACTAACGGAAATCTTAATTGCCTTAGTGCTGTGTTTTGTTGGGTTTCTCTTGGCACGTCTGGTTTCAAATACCTTTATCCGAACCATTGGCACCAAGTTTAACGCCCACCAACGACTGGTCTGGCGTCGTGGTATTTTTTACTTTATTTTTCTAATTTTTGTGATGGCCAGCCTCAAAGAAGCTGGTTTTAAACTCAGTGTGTTCTTAGGCGCCGCAGGTATTTTGACGGTTGCTTTGGGTTTTGCCTCACAAACCTCAGCATCCAACTTAATCAGTGGGTTGTTCCTGATTGGTGAAGGTTCTTTTGAAATTGGTGACACCATTTCAATCACCCTTATTCGTGGCAATACCATTGAAGGTGAAGTCATTTCAATTGACCTCCTCTCGGTTAAGCTACTCACTCAGGACAACATTTATGTACGACTGCCGAATGAACAACTGATTCGAGCGCCTGTTCACAACCTCTCTAAGTTTCCAATACGGCGTATTCCCATCACCCTAGCGATTAACTTTCATGAGAACATCATTAAAGTACGTGAAGTGCTGATTGATGTGGCTAATAAATATCCTTTGGTGCTTGCAGACCCTAAACCTGCCGTCACCGTCACCGCCTTTCGTGAGTCTTCGATTGAGTTACTGTTTGCCGTGTGGTGTCAGCAAGAACACTTTTTGCAAGTGCGTGATGAAATGCAGGAACGTATTCGTAATGGTTTCTTAGATAACCAAATCGAAATTCCTGTGCCGAAAATGGGTTTTGTCGATCATCCGCTTTCGCGTCCATTATCCAATGAAGAAATTGATCAATATGCCAATGCGCAAGCCTTGAAACGAGAACCGAATATCAAATAAATAGCCTCAGCTCCTTATGATCCCTGCAGACATAAGGAGCTGAATTTGTTTAATTGGTCTTTTCCTCAAGTTCAGGCATCGGTGCAATATACGCAATCACCAACATCACCAAACCTGCACCTAAAAATGAAATCACGCGGGTGAGTGTCCCAATGTGAGATAAGTCAAACAAGACCAATTTCAGCGTCACAAGAACTAAAATACACCCACCAAAAATCCACAATGAACGCAAGTTCCGTTTGGTCGCCGTCAGCATGCAAATGAAAGCCAAACTGACCCAAAGCAAAGTAAAGCTCAGTTGCACCAAGGCGTTTTCCCACATTTTCCAGTCATTATAGGGTGTTGCAAAATAGACATGCAGCGCACGTAGCACCACATAACTACTGAGCCAAAGTAGACTCGACATCATCAAAATGGCACCCAGACTTTTTTCCAAACCCGCTTTCATTTGTAAATTCAGCATCCAAATGAAACCGATCAGCATCGCAATACTGACCAAGTCAAATGGGTTGAAAATGGGTAGCCAGTACCCTGCAAAAGCTTGTTGGCTAAAGATCTGAGAACACACGATCCAAAACAACATGAGCACTAAGGTATTGCGTGCTTGCCAAAACTGTCTCCATCGCGTTTGAGTCGATTGTGTGTAGCACCATGCAGCAAAGGCCAGCGGCAAAATGACCATGCTTAAATACGGCATACTTGGAATGAGGGTTAAGCTGGTCAGCGCTAAACTCAGTAAAGCACCCAAACTCACCCACTCCTGCTCATCCTCTACGCCCTGTAACGGGCGAAGCCACAGCAACGTGAGTAATCCACTCGTTAAAGCAAACAATAGGCGATCTAAACCAGTCGACCACATAATGATGCCATCATGGCTCAAGCCCACCAAGAAAATAAAGGCAACTGCATACAACGGAATCAGGCCAATCCATTTGGGTAATAGCCATGACCAACTGGCTTTACGGTAGAGCAACCATTCATTCAGCACTGTATATAAAAGTACGATGATCAGCAGCGCCATCGTCACCTGACTTTTACTGTGGATTTCATCCAAAAGTAAAATAAACAACATGCTGGTTGCTGAAAGCAGTTGTAAGCAAAAAAAGGCAATGGTGGCAAAAGACAACTGTTGTCTAAAGCGCTCTACACTGTTGGCAACGGCAACCACAGCAAAATAACTCAGACACAGCGCCCAATAGACTTCCGTTGGAAAACGATTGAGCTCCACCACATAGTACAGACTTGAGAGCCCTGCCACGGCCAGTAAGCCCATCGCCAAATAACGACTCAGTGCAGAATTTCGATATAAGGCATACATAAAAATTAGTGCACCCTCAACACTCCACCCCACCACACCCCACTGATCAGGCAGCAAAATAGGGGGAATCAGCGCCAAGAAAACCAAGGTCAAACTGAGATAACTTTGTGCAATCAACTCAACACTGTGGGATCTTTTTAGCAGTTGATAAAGCACGGCATAGAGCGCTGCAAAGCCCAGACTAAAGCCTGCCTGCCAAGTCGTTTCTTCAAAATACATCACATACAAAAAAGCAAAAGCAACAATGGGTGCAGCAAAAATCAAAGCCACATCCAAGATCGGTTTCAACTTAAACTGAGTTAAATCCTCACGCGCCAAAAGTTGGCTATAACGAAAACTCAACCAAATAAAGACCGTACTATGTGCCAAAACCAACAAGGCCAGCATGCCTCGCTCAGGCGCTTTACCCTGATAAAAGGCATAAGCGCCGCCTACGACCACCGTCATTAAAAAAGCAATTTGATTGAGGACTTTCCACGGCCTGAACGTGCTTAAAACCGCGACCGCAATATTGATAACCAAATAATAGGCCACTAGCTCTATCGCAGTGGCATTTCGTACAGGCAAAGTAAAAGGTGCTAAATAAGCAATGATCAGCGCCATCAACGCCAGCTCAATCGACTGCTGTTTTAAACTGAGCCAGAGTGTAACCGCCATCACCACCACAAAGCACAGGCTCGCAATCGCTAAACTTGCAATCACACCGTTGTAGTAAGCAAAAAACAAAGTCAAAAATAAGCCTGACAGTCCAAGCGCTTCCAAAGCCAAAGCAAAACTGCGGTTTTTGTGCCGAAGCACATAACCAAAGATCACAACGCCCACACTTACCGCAGCAACGAGGCTCAGCTTAACAGCGAGACTCAACTGCCAATGTTCGGTGGCAAAGCGTAATAATAAAATAAGCCCAATCAGCAATATCACAATCGCAACTTTTAAGACAGGATTGCCCTGCCAAAGCCAGCGTTTCACTTGCTCACTGAGACTTAAATCATCTGTATTGTTTAGAGTAGTGGGTAAAGAGGGAGCGTTTTCAGATTCTGGGAATCGGTCAGATATCACCTGATGTGGCTGTGCTTGCACGGATAACAATAGATATTCTAAACGACGCAACCATCGAAAGAAAAAGAACAACCAACCACTGATCCCCAATCCAATGAGCCCACCCCATTGCCCCACCATGCCGACTAAAATGACGAAAGCAGCAAGGTAAAGCGGCACTTTTGACGTTGGCTGGAAAGTAATGTCCCGTTGTTCCGCCAAGGTCGTACTGGGGTGTTCAATACTATCAACATAGTGCATAACACTCATGATCAAAGCAATTCCACACAATGCACTCAACAGCGGTACAGCCAGAAACCATGCTGCAATAGCAACAATCGTGAGCCCCATTAACCACATCATGCGAATTTCACGCTGTCCAGTTTGCATCCGTTCTCGATCTCTTTTTCTCATCTTCAAATAATACATCAGCTTGTAGTGCATCTTTAAGCGCATAACCGTAACCATCTATGCCAATCGGTACATCAATACACTTTGTTCTGCGTCAAAATCACGTACAATAAACGGGTTATTTGGATAAGGAATCTTGCAATGCCACCATTTGTCTTGGTCGATGGCTCATACTTTTTATTTCGTGCTTTTCATGCTTTGCCACCGCTCACCACGTCAACTGGCTTACATACCAATGCAATTCGTGGGGCAATTTCTGCCATCCAAAAACTGATGCGTCGTACCCAGCCAACACATATGGCGGTCATTTTTGATACGCCAGAACCAACTTTTCGTCATGTGCTATCACCAATTTATAAAGGTGACCGCCCAAGTATGCCTGAGGAGTTATCAGAACAAATTCCATACTTGCATGCCTTAATTCGTGCTTTGGGTATCCCCTTATACATGCTCCCAGGTGCCGAAGCAGATGACATCATCGGGACTTTAGCCAAACGTGCGGAAGCCGCGGGACAGCAAGTGCTGATTTCCACAGGCGATAAAGACATGGCACAGTTGGTGACCGATAAAGTCACCTTAGAAGACAGCTTTAAAGACAAGCCGATGGATGTGAATGGCGTGTTTGAAAAGTTTGGGGTGTGGCCAAACCAAATTATTGATTATCTGACCTTAATGGGCGATGCCTCTGACGGCATTATGGGCGTTCCGGGTGTCGGGGCTAAAACCGCAGCAAAACTGTTAACAGAATATGGCTCGATTGGTGGCATCTTAGAAAATGTCGATAAAATTAAAGGCAAAGTCGGTCAAAACATCAAAGAACATGCTGATGGCATTGCGCTTGATCATCAACTGGCAAGTATTGTCTGTGACTTAGAGACAGGACTGACCTTTGACGATCTTAAACTCCAAGATCCAAATACTGAAGCCTTACGTTCACTGTATACCGAACTGGAATTCCGCCAGCAGTTACAATCGCTCGATCATCCAAACAATCCCAATAGTGCAACCTACAAACAAGCGACGCAACACATTGCCAAATCAGCACAATCTGAAACCGTCATCAATACAGAAGATCAGGCCGTTCAAAGCAGCGTCGATGACCAACTGGGGCAAGCGAATTACCATACTGTGCTCAGTGCAGAACAGTGGACTCAATTATTCAAACGTTTAAGTACAGAAAAACGTTTTGCCTTTGATACCGAAACCACCAGTTTAGACTATCGCGTAGCACAAATTGTTGGTTTCTCGGTCGCGTTCGATGCGCAAGATGCATATTACGTTCCACTTGCGCATGATTATGAAAATGCACCTGCGCAGTTAGATCGTGAACAGATTTTGGCGCAAATTAAACCTATTTTAGAAGATGAGTCGGTTCAGAAAATTGGTCATCATTTGAAATACGATGCCCATGTCTTAGAAAATCATGGCATTGAGCTAAAAGGTTGGTATTTCGATACCATGTTGGCATCTTATGTACTCAATGCTGTGGCAACTCGTCACGGGATGGATGATGTTTCACGCCTCTACCTCAGCCACTTAACCACGACCTTTGAGCAAGTGGCAGGTAAAGGTGCAAAACAGAAAACCTTTAACCAAATTGAGATCGAAACCGCCGCGCACTATGCAGCTGAAGATGCACATGTGACCTATCGCCTGTTTGAAGTGCTCGATGCCAAACTACAAAAGCATCCCGAACTGGTCAATATTTTGCACAATGTCGAAATGCCAGTTGCCCGTGTCCTGACCATCATGGAAGAAAATGGCATTGAGCTCGACTTAGGTTTCCTTGATCAACTCGGTATTGAGTTTGCCAATACCATGGCCAATCTTGAAAGTCAGATTACCGAACTGGCAGGACAAAGTTTCAATGTCAGCTCGCCGAAGCAAGTCGGTGAAATTCTGTTTGATAAACTCGGACTTAAGGGCGGCAAAAAAACCGCAACGGGTCAGTACAGTACCTCTGAAAGTGTTTTAGAAAAGATTGACCACCCAATTACCGAGCTAATTTTGGACTATCGTGGGTTATCCAAACTAAAAAGCACCTATACCGATGGCTTATTAAAACAAGCCAACAGTGATACCCATCGTGTGCATACTAGTTACCACCAAGCACTGACTGCAACAGGCCGCCTGTCTTCGACCGACCCAAACTTACAGAACATTCCTGTGCGTGAGGAAATTGGACGTCAAATTCGTAAAGCCTTTATTGCACCACAAGGTCGCGTGCTCTTGGCAGCCGATTATTCACAAATTGAACTGCGTTTAATGGCGCATTTCTCCCAAGATGAAGCCTTGGTCGATGCTTTTAAGCATGGACAAGATGTACACCGTCGTACAGCGGCTGAAGTCTTAGGTGTCGCACTTGAAGATGTTACTTCAGACCAACGTCGCCAGGCCAAAGCAGTCAACTTCGGTTTACTCTACGGTATGTCTGAGTTTGGCTTAACCCGTCAACTCGGTTTTAGCCGTGAAGAATCGCGTGGCTATATTGCGAAATACTTCCAACGTTATCCGGGCGTGCTCGACTATATGGAACGTACCCGTCAAATTGCACGTGAACAAGGTTTTGTCGAAACCATTTTAGGCCGTCGCTTGTATACGCCCGATATTATGGCAAGCAATAAAATGATCAAACAAGCGGCTGAACGTGCCGCAATTAATGCACCGCTGCAAGGTTCTGCTGCGGACATTATTAAAATGGCGATGATTGCTGTTGATCAAATGCTGCCTAAAGATCAAGCCAAAATGCTACTACAAGTACACGATGAATTGGTTTTTGAAGTCGATGAAAGTATTGCAGATGAACTAGCTTCGAAACTGGCAGACGTGATGCAATCCGTCTTGCAAATTTCTGTGCCATTGTTGGTTGAAGTCGGCAAAGGTCGAAACTGGGATGAAGCCCACTAAAACATTTGCACCGTCCCCCTCCTAGGAGGAAGGCTGGTATGGAGGCCATTTGCCTCCTAGAAGAAATATCAACGTCTTCACCTAAAAATTTCAACCACAAAAAAGGACTCGCAATCGAGTCCTTTTTTTATTCGCTACAATCTTATAAACCAGTGAGCAGGACAATCGCCACTTCATTCATAATCATTTCAGCAATATACAACGCCAAGAACGCTACGATTGGAGAAAGATCAATCATGCCCATATTGGGCAATAAACGGCGAAACGGGGCCAATAATGGTTCGGCAAGCTCTTGAATCACTTCGATATAAGGTGAGCGTGACTGCGTAAACATCACCACCCAACTTAAAATAATCGTTGCAAAAATCAGGTAACGACAGAAACGAATCAAGTCCTGAATCATGGTCACAAAAGTTAAAATGACCAAATGCACAGGACTATTCGGCATCGCTCCAGAGAGATACATGACGCCAAAAATTTTCAGTAAGTACAATAAAACCAAAAGCACTAAAGCCGCTAAGTTAACGCGGCCTTTCGCTACATTTGGAAAAATACGACCAAACATATCCACAATTTTTGTGGCTTTTACGGTCGACATCACCACTGGGTTATAAAAGTTAACCGCTGCCAACTGCATGAGAAAGCGGAAGAACACCAGTAAAATTGCAACGTTAATAATGATGCCAAAAATTAGCGCAGAGTTTGCACCCATACTTGAACTTTCCTAAATAAAACGATTATTTGCTACTTTCACTCAGCTCTTGAGCAAGTTCCTGACTGCGCTTTTGAGCAGCAGCCAATGCAGCTTGGATATTTTGTGAAATTTGTGCACGATCAAACACTTCAAGTGCCGCTTGGGTTGTACCATTCGGTGAAGTGACATTTTTACGCAATTCAGCTGGTGTATTTGAGCTCGTGATTGCCATTTGTGCCGCACCCAATGCAGTTTGCAACGTCAACGCCGTTGCTACTTTTTCATCTAGACCGAGGTTTTTACCTGCACGGATCATGCTTTCCATCATATAGAAAAAATACGCAGGACCTGAACCAGACACCGCAGTCACAGCATCAATTTGCGCTTCCTCGCCTACCCATAAAGTCAAACCTGTCGCAGCAAGTACTTGGCTCGCCAAATCACGGTCTTCTTTATCTACAGCATCAGTGGCATATAAACCATGCGCACCTGTTTGTACTAAAGCAGGTGTATTTGGCATCACACGAACAATACGATTACTGCCAGCTAATGCAGCAATCGTTGCAATTTCAGCACCCGCAACAATCGAAATAATCAACTTACCGTCAAACAAACCACTTAATGGCTTTAAAACATTGGCTAAAACTTGAGGTTTAACCGCTAAGACCACGACATCAGCTTCACGAATAGCAGATGCGTTGTCCTCAGTCACCACCAAGTCTTTTTCAGCCAATAAATGACGAACTTGTTCAACAGGATCAGAAACCGTAATGCGAGTTGAAGGTAAACCACGTGAAATCAAGCCACCAATGAGGGCTTGAGCCATGTTACCACCGCCGATAAAACAAATATTACGATTCAACACTGCGCTCATGATTATTTCTCTATCCTGAATTTTTTAACTAAGCGATTAAATTTGGTTGCCATCCACCCGCTTCACAATAAGCCGACTCGACCAACCAAAATCCTTTAGGCGTAAAAACACCAAGCATAACATTATCTATGCTTAATATTTGTATTGTATGACGTTGCCACGGAAAAATTTGTGCACTCTGAATGGCTTTTTTCAACGGCCAAGCCCCAACACGTCCATACAAATGCAGTTTTTCCCCACCTAAGCGCGGTTTTATCTGTAAAGGCTGCTCTAATAATGCAGAAGACAGTCCATATTTTTGTGTTTCTATGCGATATTGCCCTGAAGCCAATCCATAAGCTTGATCTAAACTAAACCGTTGCTCAATTGACTCAATCGTCTGAAATTGTTCCGCCAAATACTCGGCTTTACTGACACGAAAGAGCTGTTGTTGATAGCGTACATAATAATATTGGTTCCAATGCAATGCGGCTTGAGCAT
The DNA here is from genome assembly GCF_058242845.1 of Acinetobacter sp. 789_lipA. Classification (NCBI taxonomy): domain Bacteria; kingdom Pseudomonadati; phylum Pseudomonadota; class Gammaproteobacteria; order Moraxellales; family Moraxellaceae; genus Acinetobacter; species Acinetobacter sp. 789_lipA. Next base: position 33,500 of record NZ_JBZAYS010000001.1, read on the forward strand.
CCACTTTGGATTCAATCACTTCATCAAACAAGCGTTGCACCATATCAAAAGCAGGACGATATAAATCCTCACCTTTCATCCAAGCAGAGAGCAACTGTCGCTGTCTCGGGGCAGACAACTGACGCAATGAGGTTAAATTTAAAACCGAAGCATTGCCGCAACTGGCCCAATCTTGTGCCAACACATCGGCTAAAATCGTTTCAGCATCTTGCATCAAATAACTGGTGCGTGCCAAAGCTTGCTGCATTTTCGGAAAGCGTTTTTCTAAAATTGGCCACAATTCAGCTCGGCACCATGCCCGATCATAACTGGTATCAAAATTGGTTTGGTCTTGAATATTTCTCAACTGCATCTCAGCAGCCCACAGCTCAATTTGCTGTCTGGACAAAGCCAATAGCGGGCGCCAAATTGTAAATTGCTCTCGTATGTCGATGCTCTGCATGGCGGCAAGTCCATGAATCCCCGCACCAGAGAGTAATCGGAGTAAAACGGTTTCGGCTTGATCTTGTTGATGATGGGCGAGAACTAAAATTTCATTGGCAAGAAGATGCTTCTGAAAGGCTGCATAACGTGCACTACGCGCTTGGCTTTCTACATTGCCTAGATCAACATCCACCGCTTGAATCACACATGGGACATCCAAGACATAACATTGTTCTTGAACAAAGCTACCCCACTGCGGACTAACATCCTGCAATTGATGATCAATATAGATGGCGCGAATGCGCTTGGGAAATAAATGAGACATCAAATGGAGTAGCAACATGGAATCCATGCCACCACTACATCCGATTAAAAAATGAGGCTGTTCAGGCGTATCCTGAAACTCAGTTAAGACACTAGCCCTAAATTGTCGCTGCCAAACTTCATTAAACGTTGGTAACGTGCTTCGCATCGTTCATTCGCATCCATTGGTTGCAACTCAGCCAATGCATCTTTTAAAACGTTTTTTAAAGCATGCATGACTTGTTCTGGGTTGAGATGAGCGCCCTCACCTTCATCGACCACATATTCAACAATACCAATTTTCTGTAGTTTTTCAGCAGTCAATGCCAAAGCTTCGCTGGCTTGTTCTGCTTTTTCAGCTGTTTTCCATAAAATAGATGCACAGCCTTCAGGTGAAATGACTGAATAAATACTATGGGATAACATCACCACACGGTCAGCCACACCAATACCCAGTGCACCACCTGAACCGCCTTCACCAAGTACGGTTGCAATTACTGGCACTTTCAAGCTTGAAAGTTGTGCCAAAGATGTTGCAATTGCTTCAGCCTGACCACGTTCTTCTGCACCAACACCTGGATATGCACCCATGGTGTCAATAAATGTAAAGACGGGTAGATTAAAACGTTCAGCCATATCGAGTAAACGTTGTGATTTACGGTAACCTTCTGGGTTACTCATACCAAAGTTATGTTGTAACTTTTCACGCGTACTACGACCACGGTGTTGACCCACAATCATGACTGGCTGACCATCAAAGCGAGCTAATCCACCGATCATTGCACCATCATCACCAAATAAGCGATCACCATGCAAAGCATCAAATTCGGTAAAAATTTCACTCACATAATCTAAAAATTGCGGACGCTCAGGATGACGTGCAATTTGAACCGTCGTCCATGCTTTGGATTGCGCAGCTTTATTCTTCATAGCTCAACCATAAATCCCTAATTGACCAATTTATTCATCGACAAATTGTTCTGATTGGATATCCAGCTCAACATCCCAATGCTTAAATTGCGCTTGCTCATCATGCAAGTCTGCAACCAGCAAAGGCCATTGCGCGGCATTACCAGAAACACTCAGCTGCCATTGTTGCGCATTGCCTACTGTTAATTCAATGGCAGGAAGCATCTGATCGCTACGACTATGATTCAGTAAAACTGCGAGGCGAAGTAACAAACACAGATAGACTAATTTGTTGCCGCCAACCTTCATCACATCGACACGCGCATCACTGCGCAGCTTACGACGATGATGTGCTACCAAATGCGATAGATGGTTTTGATCGATTTGCGAGAAGCCCGCAATGTCTGAATGTTGCAATAAATATGCACCATGACGATGGTAGCCCGCATGACTAATCGCTAAACCAATTTCATGCAGATAAGCTGCACGACGCAGTAAATCACTGTCTTCTGTGGTTAATTTTAGTGAATCCGCCACACCATCAAACAAATGCTGAGCCATGTTCACGACCCGTTCAGCTTGTTTTGGATCGGCGTTATAACGGCCCATTAACGCTTGTACAGAACGATCTCGAATATCTTCATGTTGAAAACGTCCCAGCAAGTCATACATCACCCCTTCGCGTAAGGCACCATCTGAATACACCAGTTTATCCAGTTCGAGTACATCGAAAATGGCATAAAGTATAGCGATTCCGGCTGGCAAAACTGCTCGACGGTCTTCTTTTAGACCATCAAATTCCATCTCAGCGACATGTTTGTATTTGAGCAATTTTTCTTTAAGCTTATCTAAACCGTCACGGGTGAGTTCTTCTTTTTCATTACTCCAACCCATATTCACGGTAATTTGACGACACGCTTTGATGGTTCCACTCGAACCGACCACCGTATCCCAACCCGCTTCTTTATAGGTATTGGCAATACCAGACAGCTCCTTACGCGCTGCTACCACAGCTTTATCAAAACTTTTTTGGTTAATTTCACCGTCGACAAAGAAGGCTTTTGTAAATGCTACACAGCCCATTTGTAAAGATTCGGTATGAATGGGCTCAAATTCTTCACCAATAATCAGCTCTGTCGACCCCCCACCAATATCAATCACAAGACGGCGTCCACTGTTTACCATGGTATGAGATACACCTAAATAAATCAGACGAGCCTCTTCACGACCTGCAATAATTTCGATGTGCTTCGGCAAAATTTCTGCCGCTTTTTGAATAAATTCATGGCCATTTTTGGCTTGGCGTAGCGCATTGGTCGCCACAATTCTTAAACGATTCGGCTGAACCGAACCTAAGCGTCCGACAAAGCGAGATAAACAGGCCAAACCACGCTGCTGTGCGGCTTCTGTTAAGTTTTTGTTTTCATCTAAACCCGCTGCTAACTGTACTTTTTCTGACATTGACGCAACTTTTTTCACTTCGCCATGGTCCACTCGCGCAATCGCTAAGTGGAAGCTGTTCGACCCCATATCGATGGCAGCAAGTAACTCTTCATCAATCAAAAAATCAGACATGATTTAATATAAACCTATACAGAATTGTGCTTAGATTAATTCACCTCCATGCAATTTAAAAGCCATTTGTGGTCAGAAATTGACGAGCCTTTAAAATTTCGGCATATATGACAATTGTGTTACACGATCAGTAACATCGTGAGCTTCAATTAGACAAATTCAAACTAAAGGTTGAAAATTTAGTAATCCATCTACTCAGTGATAGCTGGCTATGACATACTATTAGCCATAAAACTATCCAAAAATTGAAACTGGAGCTATCCATGTCTGGCAATATCGTAAATACAACTGATACAAACTTCGACGCTGATGTACTTCAATCAGACGTTCCTGTGCTTGTTGACTTCTGGGCAGGCTGGTGTGCGCCATGTAAAGCAATTGCACCTGTATTAGAAGTATTGGCGAACGAATACGAAGGTAAAGTGAAGATTGTTAAAGTTGACGTAACTTCTTGCGAAGCAACGGCTGTGAACTATAACATCCGCAACATTCCTGCATTACTTATGTTCAAAAATGGTGAAGTTGTTGCTCAACAAGTGGGCGCTGCACCAAAATCGAAATTGACTGCTTTCATTGAAGAAAACATTTAAGCATCCGTTTAGATTGAAAATGAAATACGCTGCCTAAACAACAGCGTATTTTTTTCGGCTATAAATTGACAAGTCTGTCTTTCTCTCTTATATTGCATGATCAAGAGATAAAGGATTATTCAATCCTGTCATTTTCTTAAAAGACACAACACATAAGATCGCCGCTCGGCAATACAAATTGTTTTGACACGTTTCTCTTCAAACAATGAATCAGTACTCTGAATTGTTATAGTTCAAATACAATTGCGTTACTTCATTGCATGTCTGCGGCTAAATGTTGCTTCCTTTTCATCCTGTAATTTAGAATTTTTGATTCTTATCTGACCTCCTATGAATTTAACCGAACTCAAGAAAAAACCGATTGGCGAACTCATCAAAATTGCTGAATTTATGGGCCTCGAAGGAATGGCTCGTAACCGTAAGCAAGACATTATTTTTGCCATCTTAAAGCGCCATGCGATGAATGGCGAAGAGATCTTTGGGGATGGCGTTTTGGAAATTCTGTCAGATGGCTTCGGCTTCTTACGCTCTGCAGCGGGTTCTTACCTTGCAGGCCCAGATGACATTTATGTTAGCCCATCTCAAATTCGTCGTTTCAATCTACGTACTGGTGACACCATTACGGGAACCATTCGCCCTCCCAAAGAAGGCGAACGTTATTTTGCACTGTTAAAAGTGAACCAAATTAACTACGACACGCCAGAAAACTCACGTAACAAAATCTTGTTTGAAAACTTAACACCACTTTTCCCAACCGAACAATTGGTGATGGAACTTGGTAACGGGACGACAGAAGATTTAACTGCACGTGTAGTTGACTTGGTTGCACCTATCGGTAAAGGCCAACGTTCAATTATCGTAGCGCCACCAAAAGCGGGGAAAACCATGTTGTTACAAAACATCGCTCAGTCGATCGTGCGTAACAACCCTGAGTGCTTCCTGATCGTTCTTCTCATTGATGAACGCCCTGAAGAAGTGACCGAAATGGAACGTACTGTTCGTGGTGAAGTCATTGCGTCAACGTTTGATGAATCTCCTGCTCGTCACGTTCAAGTGGCTGAAATGGTGATTGAAAAAGCAAAACGTTTGGTTGAGCACAAGAAAGATGTTGTGATTCTGCTTGACTCCATTACCCGTTTAGCACGTGCTTACAACACGGTTGTGCCTTCATCTGGTAAGGTTTTAACTGGTGGTGTGGATGCACATGCGCTGGAACGCCCTAAGCGTTTCTTCGGTGCGGCACGTAATATTGAAGAAGGTGGCTCACTAACTATCATTTCTACAGCCCTGATTGAAACTGGCAGTAAAATGGATGAAGTAATCTACGAAGAATTTAAAGGTACAGGTAACCAAGAAATTACACTGGATCGCCGTATTGCAGAAAAACGTGTCTTCCCTGCGATGAATATCAAAAAGTCTGGCACCCGTCGCGAAGAGCGTCTAATGTCTGAAGACAATCTACGTAAGGTTTGGATTTTACGTAAACTACTTCATACCCAAGATGAACTTGCAGCAATGGAGTTCTTACTTGATCGTATGAAAGAAACTAAAACCAACGATGATTTCTTTGATCAAATGAAGCGTAAAGCAACCAGTTGATCCGACCTGCTTCACCTAAAAAGGCTGTCTTAACGACAGCCTTTTTATTTGGTTGACTTAGCTTACACAAAGCAACATTTCATCTCATTCTCTGTAAACTTATTTGCAAGTTTTTGATAAATAAAAATTTGAAATAAAAAACCTTCATCTTTTTAAATGTTTATTTAGTACTTCTCCAATACAAACCTCATCATTGATTGTTATTTTCTGTTAAAAAAGCCCTGTTTTTAGACCTTTTTTATCACTTTTTTCATCCCAGCTAGTAGCAATTCAAAATGCGCAGTGATAGCATATTTGCAGACCAGTTAGGCTGCTCCTGCATTGTTAGTCCCTAGCAAAATTAGGAACAATAAAAGCATACAACAGACTAACGTCGGTTTTTTTTAATCTCATATTTTAGAGAGTGATGCCATGTTATTCAAAAAAATCGCTATTGCTGCTGCAGTTGCTACTACTTTAGCTTTCGTTGGCTGTGCTAAGAAAGAAGAAGCTCCTGCTGCTGAAGCTGCATCTGAAGTTGCTGCTGCATCTGAAGCTGTTGAAGCTGCATCTGAAGTTGCTGTAGATGCTGCTGCTGCTGCTTCTGAAGCTACTGTTGCTGCTTCTGAAGCTACTGCTGCTGCTTCTGAAGCTACTGTTGCTGCTGCTTCTGAAGCTAAAGCTCACTAATCTCTTAGAGATTAGTCAAAAAGAGAGCCTGTGGCTCTCTTTTTTTATGCTCAAATTTTATCAAAAAACGACATTCTATTATTTTGCAAAAATTGAATCAGCCAAACGATCACCCAAAATTTTAAGCAAAAAAAAGCAGATCAATCGATCTGCTCATTTCCCACACGCTGGCGGAATTTCTGCCCTGCGCGGAAGGTCACTACACGGCGTGCAGAAATCGGAATTTCTTCACCCGTTTTCGGGTTACGACCTGGACGTTGACGTTTATCACGCAACTCAAAGTTACCGAAACCAGAAAGTTTAACTTGCTCACCAGAGATTAGCGCTTGGCTAATCTCGTCAAAGAACAACTCGACCATTTGCTTAGCTTCACGACGGTTTAAACTCGTGAGCTCACTTAAATGGTCAGCCATTTCCGCTTTTGTTAATGCTGTCATGAAGCCCTCAATGTCGCCTGATAAGTGTTTTCCAACACTTGTAAAATATGATCCATACCGGATTTAATTTCAGCATCTTCGAGCGTACGTGATGGATGTTGCCAAAGAAGTGCAAATGCCAATGAGCGCTTACCGTCTTCAACACCTTGCCCAGTGTACACATCGAATAACCAAGTCGAGTCTAAAAGCTCACCACCTGTTTTTTCGATAAGTTGCTGAATTTCACTTACATTTATCTTATCACTAATTAAAAGCGCAATATCACGTCTAACCGACGGAAAACGTGATAATTCTGTAAAATTAGATACATAAGTTTGCAAAACAGCCGATTGATCAAGTTCAGCCACCCAAGTTGTGCTCAAATCCAATGCATCTTCTAAAGATGGATGTAATCGACCAAAGTAACCAATAGATTGACCATCGACTAAAACCTCAGCAGACTGTCCTGGATGCAACCAGCTACGCTCAGAACGAACATAGTCTACTTGCACACGACCTGCTGCCAATACTTCTTCAATTTCACCTTTGAAATCAAAGAAATCCATAGCTTGAGGTTTAGCATGCCAAGTTTCTGAAGTTTTTGCACCTGTTGCAATCACTGCAAGGGTAGGAATTTGTTTCAAATCATGAATAGATTCAGCGTCTTGATAGTCAAAGCGTAAGCCTAGTTCAAAGAAACGTACACGACTTTGTTGGCGGTTTACGTTGTATTGCACACAAGGAATCAAACTAGAGAGCAGTGTTGAACGCATCACCGCTAAATCGCTTGAAATTGGGTTAGCCAAAGCCAAAGGATTCACAGCCGCATTGAGTTGCTTCTCAAGCTTTAAGTCTGCAAAGCTAAAGCTAATCGCTTCTTGATAACCCAAAGTCACGAGGGTTTGACGAAGCTGAGCCATTTCAAATTGGTCTTGATATTGCGCCAATTGCGCTTCAATTTTTGGCAAACTGATTTGAATATTGTCATAACCATGAATACGCGCAACTTCTTCAATCAGGTCTTGGTAGATTGCCATATCATAACGGTGTGAAGGCGGCACCACAGACCACTGACCTTCTGCTTTAACCGTCACAGCACAACCTAAACGGGTTAAAGCATCCGCAATAAATGCAGCATCTACGCGATAACCGAGCAATTGATCCACTTGTACTTGTTCTAGCTCAATCGCTTCACGCTTCGGTAAAACAGCCGCTTGTTCCGCAGTCGTAATCGGACCGAACTCACCACCCGCCAATTCTGCAATCAATTGTGATGCGCGGTGCATCGCGAGCATTGGGAGTTCAAAATCCACGCCACGCTCATAACGCTGTGATGCATCAGTATGTAAGCCAAAGCTACGGGCACGGCCTGCAATGGCTAATGGAGCAAAGAATGCAGACTCTAAGAAAATGTCTTGGGTTTCATCGGTAACAGATGAAGACAAGCCACCCATGATGCCTGCAATCGCTAATGCTTTTCCATCATCCGCAATCACCATGACTTTTTCATTGAGCTCAACTTCTTGTTCATTCAGTAAAACCAATTTCTCCGCCATATTCGCTTGACGAACTTGAACTGAACCTTGAATTTTTGCCGCATCAAAAGCATGTAGCGGTTGACCCAACTCCATCAGTACATAGTTAGTAATATCAACCAAAATACTGTGCTGACGAATCCCTGAGCGAACCAAAGCGCGTTCCATCCACTCTGGGGTTGCTGCTTTGGTATTCACATTTTTAATTACACGACCTAAATAGCGTGGGCAGCCTTCAGTGCTCACCACAACTTTTTTCTCATCAGCAATGCTCGCAGCAACGGCATTAATTTCAGGTGCAGTCACAGTCAGTTGGTTAATCACCCCAATTTCACGGGCAATACCACGAATACTGAAACAGTCACCACGGTTTGGCGTGATGCTGATATCAATCACATGATCATCTAAATTTAAATATTCACGAATATCCGCACCTACGGGTGCATCAACGGCTAACTCTAAAAGACCATCAATTTTATCTTCTAGATCAATTTCAGACGCACCACATAGCATACCTTGTGATTCAATGCCACGAAGTTTGCCTTTCTTGATTTTGAAATCGCCTGGAAGCACAGCACCAATGGTTGCCACAGGGGCTTTCATACCAACCCGAACATTCGGTGCACCACAAACAATTTGTAAAGGTTCCCCTGAACCAATATTCACCGTGGTCACACGTAAACGGTCTGCATCAGGATGTTGTTCTACCGTCAACACTTCACCAACAACCACGCCAGTGAACGGTTTTGCCGCAGGTGATAAATCATCAACCTCTAAACCCAACATGGTCAGTTGATCAGATAAAGTATTGCTATCAACGGCTGGGTTAACCCATGTACGCAACCAATTTTCGCTAATTTTCATAAATTCAATGTCCTTAATCTCCCCTAACCCCTCTTTTAAAGAGAGGAAAACACACCACCGTTTTAGGTAGACCAGTCCCCCTTTATAAAGGGGGATTTAGGGGGATTTCAATAATTCTAAAATAACTGTTTAAACTATTAAGCAAATTGGCGTAAGAAACGCACATCGTTTTGGTAGAACATACGTAAGTCATTGATGCCATAACGAAGCATCGCAAAACGTTCCACACCCAGACCGAAAGCAAAGCCTTTGTATTTTTCAGGATCAATCCCTGCTGCCTGCAAGACATTTGGATGTACCATGCCACAACCAAGCACTTCTAACCATTTACCACGCTCATCCATAATATCCACTTCAGCACTTGGCTCTGTGAATGGGAAATAAGATGGACGGAAACGCACTTTTAAATCCTTTTCAAAGAATTCGTTTAACAGATTAACCAACAAACCTTTCAGTTCTGCAAAGCTGGTATTTTCAGCGACATACAGACCTTCAATTTGATGAAACATTGGCGAATGCGTTTGGTCAGAGTCACAGCGGTATACACGACCTGGACATACAATACGAATCGGGGGTTGCTGGGTTTCCATGGTACGAATCTGCACACCAGAAGTATGGGTACGTAACAAATGTGTCGCATCGAAATAGAATGTATCGTGCATTGCACGCGCAGGGTGATGCCCTGGAATATTTAAAGCTTCAAAATTGTGGTAGTCATCTTCAACTTCTGGCCCAGTTTCAATCACAAAGCCCGCTTTGGTAAAGAACTGACAAATACGCTCTTGTACTTGAGTAACGGGGTGAATACTACCAATCGTTTGACCACGACCCGGTAAAGTAATATCCACCGTTTCACTTGCAAGTTTTTGCGCCAACGCCGCTTGTTGTAATTGTGTTTGGCGTTCAGTTAAAGCACCGGTAATCGCTTCGCGGACTGCATGAATTTGCGCACCAAAATTTTTACGCTCTTCAGGGTCCATTTTACCTAAAGCTTTTGATTGCTCAGCGAGCTGGCTTTTCTTACCCGTAAACTGCACTCGTACTTGATCGAGTGTAGCAAGGTCCTCTGCTGCTGCAATCGCAGCAAGCGCTTCAGTGGTCAGGGCTTCCAGTGACATAGTAACTCTCAAAGCAACAATTTATAAAATTAATAAAACCCCATATTCTATCAGTTTTTAAGCACGTTGATGAAGCTCTACGATCAGGAAAATTTGTTTAGTACATGGTTTTATAATCAGGTTAAGATAGGGCCATCACAGAAGAGAACAACAAACGATGTCGCTTGATCCTATTTGGCAACAACAACTTACTTTAGTGACTTATGGCAATGAATATTTACGCCACAACCTAAGTTTCCAACGTTGGTTAGAACATGCCATTTTTGACCGACATTGCTTTCAGTTCCGTGACCTAAATAGCCAACATTTACTGGCTCAGCATTTTCAGGTATGGCTTGAAGCCTTAAAAAAACAAGGGGTCAAACAGCTCAGTCTGCATAGCTCAACATTGCTAGCAGATGAAAAGAACCCCAACTCAAATATTGAACTCCTCGCTACACCACATATTATTGTGAGCCATCAAGCACAGCAAAAAACTGCTTGGATTTTTGGTAAAGAACTGGCTGAGTGGTACAGCGCTGAACATGATTTTATAGTTCCAAAGGCACAACAAAGCTCAATCCGTAGCGAAAATTTATGGCGTTTTGAACTGAATCACAAACTCAGCAAACGCATTGAAGCGGATTTACAAACGCCGAAATGGGATGAAATCGAGAACTTTACCGAACAAGAACTATTTAGTGCGCCATTTGCACAAGATTTAGTAGAGCCAGAGACGGCAAACTTACCTTACTATGGGCAACAAGATGCCACAGATGCAGTCCACCGTCTCGCTCTTTTACCAACAGATTACGCTGCTGATTATGCACACCAAACGCTGTATCGTTTAGATACACTATCAGCATTGATCCAGACTAAGATTCAACATCCTTATAATGCAGAAGGCCAAGTACTCACGCCAGATGAGCAATTGAACTTACGTCATTTTGAGCAAAAGATTGATGATTTAAGTACCAAATTTATCGTAAAAGTGGCCAATCACTATCAAACCGCGCAGCTCACACCCAAAGACACAACTACACCACTGGATGCACGTAATCATCCAACACCTAAATTAAGTGCGATAGAGAGCAAGCCTCATGAAATACACCATAAATCGGGGAAAACTGGGGTGTTTGCTTTAATCGTGATTACGATTTTGATCTGCCTAGTTGGCTATTATTTTGGCTTATAAGTTATTACCGAGATATCTAAGCGCTCCTCTCAATGAGCGCTTTTTTATGGATTCAATTTCTTTAGGCAGTAATTAGAAGATTGAAGGGCCGAATCTTGATTTGTACCTTATGCTGATTGGCATGTTGATTAATATAATGATTAACTGAAACCACCTCGCCTTCTAGCTCCGCATCAGGTCCATACATAATTTTAACTGACTCGCCTTTTCTGGGAATCATTTCTAATTCCACCGTAATACTTCCCTGTCCCATCCCAGTAATTTCTGCAAGCATATCCTGCTCCTTTTCTTTTTAATCTTTTTATTTATTAGGCATCGACCACCTTTGAGATTAAAGCAGATTTATGTAACTAAAGCTTAACAATTCATCTTGATCGCTGAGTATGCACTGATATTTTTTTATTTAAACGTTATGCTTTTCAACAGCCAACTGGTCTAAAAAACGACTCACCTGTTTTGGTGTCTTTAAATGAATCCACTGTATATGTTGATATTCAGGCATCTGCATCATTTTTAAGTATTTCTGTCGGTTTTTAGCATGTGTTTTGATCATCCACCAAATAATCGAGTCCCGACCAAACATCCGTAGCAAGCTTTCCCGATTATTCGAGTTTTCCCATAAATCCTGTTGCGCCCATGCCCGCTGAACCGCACGCTTCACAGAACGGTAAAGATTGACTGGAAACGGTAAGTCCAACCAAATGACAGTATCAATTTCCGCCCATTTCACAGGAATGGCGCGGGTATAGTTACCATCGATCACATAGCCCTGTGTCGCCTTTTGTACTTCCGACTCAATCTTGGCAAAGAACACCTCATCGGGACATTCTTGCCAGTCGTCTAACCAAAACAAATTATCCAACTCAATATAATGCAAATCTAACTTTTCGGCCAAAGCTCTGGAAAATGTAGATTTTCCTGTAGCAGAAGTTCCTACGACATTGATTCTTTTCATTGTACTGGCCTAACGCTGATGCGGTCTTTCTTATCATATGTAATTATGGTTGTATCACAGTCTCACCTTTGACCCATAAAAAATTTGATTCAAAAAATAATCGGCCATAAAAAAGACCGCTAAAAAGCGGTCTTTCTTTAAGTCTTAAAGACTTATGCAGCTAATGCATCTTTAGCTTTAGAAGCTAAAGCAGCAAATGCGACTGCGTCATGCATAGCGATGTCAGCAAGTACGCGACGGTCGATAATCACTTGAGCTTTTTTCAAGCCAGCGATCATACGGCTGTACGATAAACCATTTAGACGAGCACCAGCATTAATACGCGCAATCCATAGAGCACGGAATTGACGTTTTTTCTGACGACGGTCACGGTAAGCGTATTGACCCGCTTTGATTACTGCTTGGAACGCTACGCGATATACGCGTGAACGAGCGCCGTAGTAACCTTTAGCACGAGCAAGAATTTTTTTATGACGGCGATGAGCCTGTACACCACGTTTTACACGAGCCATTTATAATCTCCTTAGATGTATGGGCACATACGACGAACTGAAGCAACGTCACTCACGTGAACCATTACACAGCCGCGTAATTGACGAATACGCTTAGCAGATTTTTTGGTCAAAATGTGGCGTTTGAACGCTTGTTTACGCTTGAAACCGTTAGCAGTAGCTTTAAAACGCTTAGCTGCACCACGGCGAGTTTTCATCTTAGGCATAACAACCTCTTTTGAACACCTGTTCGGAACGTTTGCACCATTGCAAAACGACCTGCAGGTAAGGGAGCGAATATTCTAATCGAACTTTGTCTAAAACAAAAGCAAATAATCAACAATAAAAGCAAGCTTAGTTTATTTCCCGATAAGCTTTAAGCGATGAATTTATAACCGTGGTTTAGTCCAAGTCGTATAATGCCTCATCCATTCCATACGGTTCCCTTATGAACGCTACACAGGATGCTTTTGCCGCACTCCGATACCGAGACTTTTCTCTTGTTACACTCAATCAATTTTGCCTGACGCTTGCCATTTTAATTCAGGAAATTATTGTGGCGTATTCTTTGTATAAAATCACCAAAGACCCACTCACTCTAGGCTTGATTGGTCTGGCAGAAGCAATCCCCTTTATTGCGCTCTCCTTATGGGGCGGTTATTTTGCAGATCGCTTTAATAAGCAAACCATCATGAAAATCTGCTTATTCTTTGCCATTCCACTGCCCTTGGTTTTATGGGGTTTATTTCATGCTTATGGCTTAAAGCAAATTGAACTCTCCACCCTGTCATGGGGTGTTTATGCCGTGATCTTTGGCCTAGGAACAATTCGGGGGTTCTATAACCCATCTGCAACATCACTCAAACCTTTTTTAATTCCTCGGGAAATTTATGCCAATGGTGCTACATGGACCACCATCGGTTGGCAAAGCGGTGTGATTATTGGCCCGATGCTCGGTGGATTTATGCTGGCATTTTTAGGCCGTGAAACCAGTTTAATCAGTGTAGCGGTACTGCTCAGCCTATGTTTCTTACTCGTCAATCTTTTAAGCAAACGCACTTTTCCTAAAATAGAAACGGAACGTGTACTACAAAGTTTAGGTGAAGGTTTTCGCTTTATTGCTAAAACTAAAATTGTCCTCTGGGCCATCTCACTCGACTTAGTCTCGGTACTGTTTGGTGGTGTGATTGCTTTGCTCCCGATCTTTGCTGAAGATATTTTGAAAATTGGGCCTGAAGGATTGGGCTATTTACGGGCAGCACCTTCGATTGGTGCACTCATCACCATGATTGCGCTGACACGTTTTCCACCCACCCGACATGCATGGCGCAATATGCTGCTTGCTGTTGCAGGTTTTGGCCTATTCACCTTATTGTTCGCATACTCAAACTATCTCTGGCTATCTTTATTTGCTCTTGCTATGACGGGCGCATGTGACAGTATTTCAGTGGTAATTCGTCAGACTATTTTACAAATTTACCCTCCTGAGAATATGCGAGGCCGTGTTGCAGCGGTAAATGGCATGTTTGTGTCGAGTAGCAATGAACTGGGGGCATTTGAGTCAGGTCTTGCAGCAAAATATTTAGGCCCTGTGATTGCAACGGTTTTTGGCAGCAGCATGACGCTCTTGGTGGTCGCACTCAGTTGGGCTAAAACCAAAGACTTATTTGGTGTAGACATCACCCAAGTCGAGCAAAAATAGTTTTAATTTAACAATATAACTTGCGAGTCTTTCTAATTCAGGAAATACTCGCAACAATTATTTAAGTCATGCGCACTGGATGCGTTATAAAAGAAATCGATCATATGAAACCACTCTTCTTGCTCGCATTATCGACACTGCCTTTTCATCTCAGTCATGCAGCTCAGCCACCATTAGAACTCACCATTCAAAAAAGTTCAGCTCAATCGGCGCATTTGACCACGCGTATTCAATGGGTAGATTTTCCCAAACCCCAATATAAAAATAGTGATTTAAATCAACAAAACCGTGCAGCAATTATTCGTGTGTATGCAGATGAAACAGGTGATGTAACCAAAGCCACCGTACAGGAAAGTACTGGGCTCAAAGCTTTGGATGAAAAATTGGTGAATGCTGTGCTTCAAGCCAAAGTAAAACCGTTTATAGAAGACGACACCGCTTTAGCTGTCATTGGTTATCAAGTTTTTAATTTAAACTTAACTCCAGATGATGTCGAAGCATGTAACTATAGCTTTGACTCAAAGAACTGGCGTGCGCAACAACAGCAGCAAAAAGTGCCTTTTCAATATCAGGCTCAACCTACGCTTGCGCTAGATTCAACGCAGTTGAATGGTCATGACCGTCAAATTAAATTTAGCTTTAAAGCCGATAAACACGGCAACATCAAGAAGCCTAAAATTATCAAAGGTTCAGGTATTTACGAGCTTGATCAACAAGTTTTACAAGCCGTTGCAAACAGCAAAGTCAGTGTTAAACGCACGGCAAGTACACTGTGGCTCTATAAAAAGTCTAAATTTAAAGATGCGATTGAATTCGATCTAAATGCTTGTCGTTAAGAATTTAGCATGACACGAGTTTTTACTCACTCGTGTCATCTCTCTAGATAAACTTTAAACCCATTCAGCACATATAAGCATGTGGCTAGTTGGTCTCTGAAAATAATTAGAACTGACTAAACATCCAATACACAAAAAGATAGCGTCCGATTTTCGCAATACTCACCATCACGACAAAACGAACAAAGTTTTCTTTGAGTAATCCTGCAATGAGGGTAATCGGATCACCAATGATGGGAATCCAACTGAGCAATAAAGACCAAAAACCATATTTTTGATAAATACCCTGCGCCTGCAACATCTTTTGCTCTGAGACGGGAAACCATTTTTTATTTTTGTATTGTTCAACTTTCAAGCCGAGCCACCAATTCACACAGCTACCTAGAATATTGCCTAGACTGGCGACAGCTACCAATAACCACACTGGGTACTGCATCTGAGCCAACAATCCCACCAAGACTGCTTCTGACTGTAACGGCAGCAGTGTCGCTGCTCCAAAAGCAGAAAGGAAAAGTAGTCCTAAGGCCCACATCATTTTATGATTTTAAACCCAGCTTTTTCTTGGTTGAGCTATAGGCAAAACCTGACCAGATCAATGCCAGAATCAACAAAGACCAACGCGACCATGAATACTTATCAGCAATCGGTTCAATTGCGGCTCGAAGTACCGCCTGATCTTTGGTATTCAGCAGTTCAATGATTTTTTGAATGTGTACCGCTTCAGCTACAAATAGCACCAAACATCCCGCAACCCCCACAATAATACTGAGATAGATTTTAGGATTCGCTTCAATAATACGGGTTAAATTGAGAAAAAACTCTTTTTTCATTACACTGATGTCCAAACAACCTTTCAACAAAAAAGCCACCCATCGGTGGCTTTAAAGAATGGCTTATACCTTGAAGGTGCTAAGCTTAACACAGTTCAAGTCAGCGCTTCTGTAACTAATTCACTTGAAGCGCCAACGCACGCTGAACTGCAGGACGCGCTTGAATACGCTCCATATAAGCCTTCACATTTGGATAGTCATTTATGTCAACTTGTTGCCATTCATAACGCAAAATCCATGGGAAAATTGCCATATCCGCTATCGAATACTCACCAGCCACATAGTTTTGACCAAAAAGCTGCTTGTCTAGTACAGCATACAAGCGCTTAGTTTCATTGACATAGCGTTCAGTTGCATACGCAATACGTTCGGGAGCAAATTTACTAAAGTGATGGTTCTGTCCAAGCATTGGACCGAAGCCACCCATTTGCCACATTAACCACTGCTCAACCTCAACACGAGACTGTTCATCGCTTGGATAAAACTGCCCTGTTTTACGCCCTAAATACTGCAAAATCGCCCCTGACTCAAACACAGAAATGGCTTCACCTTTGGGACCATCTTGATCCACAATCGCAGGGATTTTATTGTTGGGTGAAATGCGTAGAAAGTCGGGTTGGAACTGATCATTTTCTAAAATATTGATGGGAAAGACTTGATACTCCAAACCCATCTCTTCTAATGCGATGCTAATTTTATGTCCGTTGGGTGTTCCCCAATAGTACAAATCGATCATGTGGTTATCCTGTTACTTTTCTCGTTTTAGTTCATATTGTCGAGGTTTGATACTGTTTATAACATGATTCCAGCCTAGAAACATTAGGTTAAACTGAAATTGAAATCTTAAAATATGCAAGACTAGCTTCATATAAATAGAATAATTATCAACCAAAGAGAATTTTAAAAAAAATCTTATTTTTTAATCTTGAAATTTCATAGAGCATCCAAATATTAAAAGTACAGCAAACATCCACACCGATTATTGCTGTGACAACCATGCTAATCGAGTCGCATAGGTTGCTTATTTATATCACTTTTCCTAATAGTGGAGGTTTTATCAATGAGTAATTTAAGCTTAATGCCATTATTCCGTCGTAGTATCGGTTTTGACCGTTTAAACGATTTGTTTGATCATGCAATGCTCAGTGAAGCACCACATTATCCTGCGTACAATATTGAAAAAGTCGGTGATGATCACTACCGCATTGTCGTAGCTGCGACTGGTTTTAACCAAGATGAGCTCGCGATTGACTTAGAAAATCAGGTACTTAATATTTCAGGTAAACATGCTGATCAGACCAAAGACAATCATGCTGAGTTCTTGCATAAAGGCATCACACAGCGCTCATTTAAATTATCTTTACGTTTAGATGAACACATTGAAGTACAAGAGGCCAATTATGAAAATGGTTTACTCACCATCCAGCTACGACGGATTGTTCCAGAAGAAAAAGCGCCATGCCGAATTCCAATCGGACAAAAGAAATTAACAACTGAAAACACTTCGGCATAGTAATCAACAAAATAAAAAAAGCACTGCATAGGCAGTGCTTTTTTTAAGATCAATGGATCATTACTTTTTCTTTTTAGGACCAAGCAACATACCCATTTGACGACCTTCCATTTTCGGTGCTTGTTCAACTACGCCCAAGTCAGCCACATCTGCTTCAACTTTTTGAAGTTGAGCCAAACCAAGCTGTTGGTGCGCCATTTCACGACCACGGAAACGAAGAGTAATTTTTACTTTGTTGCCTTCTTCAAGGAACTTAGTAATTGCACGTAGTTTTACGTTGTAATCACCAACATCAGTACCCGGGCGGAGTTTGATTTCTTTCACCTGTACTTGATGCTGTTTTTTCTTCGCTTCTTTCTGCTTTTGCTTTAGATCAAACAAATGCTTGTTGAAGTCCATGATTTTACAAACAGGCGGTTCAGCGTTTGCTACGATCTCAACAAGATCAAGCTCAACACTTTCAGCAGCGCGTAATGCTTCTGCCAAGCTAACAATACCTTTTTGCTCACCATTTTCGTCTACAAGACGGACTTCTTTCGCACGAATTTCATCATTCAAAGCAGGACGGTTTGATTTGTTACCGCCCTGTTGATTACGGTCAGGCTGTTTAATCGCTGTTACTCCACAATGTACCGGCCGCGTTCGGCAACGGCTGCTTTTACTAGGTCAACGAAAGCGTCGATTGACATAGTACCCAAATTTGTTCCTGAGCGGGTACGCACGTTCACTGTACCTTCCTCTACCTCACGATCCCCAAGTACCAGTAAGTAAGGAATACGCTCTAATGTACGTTCACGAATCTTAAAGCCGATTTTCTCATTTCTCAAGTCTGAAATCGCACGGAGACCGTTTTCTTTAAGTTTTGCGACGACCTGTTCACTTGCAGCAGCTTGTGAGTCAGTAATATTCATGACACAAGCTTGCACTGGCGCTAACCATGGTGGCATAAAGCCTGCATAGTGCTCAATAAGTATACCAATAAATCGTTCAAAGCTACCAAGAATTGCTCGGTGCAACATTACAGGCTGATCACGATCATTGTCTTCAGTGACATAAGATGCCTCTAAACGTTCAGGCAAATTAAAGTCACACTGGATTGTACCACATTGCCACACACGACCTAAGCAGTCTTTCAGTGAGAATTCAATTTTCGGGCCGTAGAACGCGCCTTCGCCCGGTTGCAACTCCCATTCCAAGCCTGCAGCATCCAAAGCATCTGCCAAAGATTTTTCAGCCATATCCCAAAGTGCATCATCACCCACACGTTTTTCTGGACGTGTAGACAACTTCATTTGTACTTCTTCGAAACCAAAGTCTTTATATACATCTAAAGTCAGTTGAATGAAGTCAGCCACTTCTTGACCAATTTGTTCTTTGGTACAGAAAATGTGTGCATCATCTTGGGTAAAGCCACGCACGCGCATAATGCCGTGCAGTGAACCTGATGGTTCGTTACGGTGACACGAACCGAACTCAGCCAAACGAATTGGCAAATCACGGTATGATTTTAAACCTTGGTTGAACACTTGTACATGACAAGGACAGTTCATCGGTTTAATTGCATAGTTACGGCTTTCTGAATGCGTCGTAAACATACCATCTGCATAGTTTGCAGCATGGCCTGATTTTTCCCAAAGCGTGAAATCAACCACTTGCGGGGTACGAATTTCAAGGTAACCATTATCTTGTTGTACTTTGCGCATGTATTGTTCAAGCACTTGATAAATGGTCCAACCGTTTGGATGCCAGAACACCATACCTGGTGCTTCTTCTTGCATATGGAACAGGTCTAAAGCTTTACCAATTTTACGGTGGTCACGCTTTTCAGCTTCTTCAATACGTTTGATATACGCTGCAAGCTGTTTTTTGTCTGCCCACGCTGTACCATAAATACGTTGTAACTGTTCATTCTTCGCATCGCCACGCCAGTAAGCGCCTGACATTTTAGTCAACTTGAATGCTTTTAAAAATTTAGTATTTGGCACGTGTGGACCACGGCACATATCCAAATAATCTTGATGGTAGTACAAGCCCATTTCTGTTTCTTCAGGCATGTCTGCAATCAAGCGTAATTTATAATCTTCACCACGCGCTGTGAATTCTGCAATCACCTCATCACGTGGTGTCATTTTTTTGATGACATCATAGTCTTGATCGATGAGCTTTTTCATGCGCTCTTCAATGGCTACCATGTCTTCTGGCGTAAATGGCTTTGCGCTAAAAATATCGTAATAGAAGCCATCTTCAATGACAGGACCAATCACCATTTTCGCTTCAGGGAACAATTGCTTAACCGCATGTCCCACCAAGTGAGCGCAAGAGTGACGAATGATTTCGACACCTTCTTCGTCTTTAGGCGTAATAATTTGAAGGCTGGCATCCGTGGTAATCAAGTCAGATGCATCGACTAAACGACCATCGACTTTTCCTGCAACTGTATTTTTCGCAAGACCCGGACCGATGCTCAGTGCAACGTCCATCACAGATACAGCTTGATCAAATTGTTTTTGATCGCCATTTGGCAAAGTGATAATTGGCATAAAAAATCCTTAAGGAGTGATGCCCCGTACCATGGAGCATATCACCGCGAGATTATGATCGAGGTAAAACCTCAAAAGATAAAAACGGTGGATAAATAAAATCAGTCGAATTTTACACGTGTTATCCACAGGATTAAACCTTTTCCCCTATAAAATTCACGTTTCAGCGCATTTTGAATTTATTTGCCAGTCCCACAGCATCACTAAAATGAGGGAATTGATGTGCCGCAATCCTTATCGCTACATTTTATAATGACTCTATCGGTCACTTTTTATTGAACAATACAGCAACACAAGCATACACATTTTGCTTAAAAAGCAGGCTAAAATCTAACTAAAAGGGTTTATATCGCACAGAATCCATAGATTCAGTTTAGATAAACTAAACAAAAAAAATTCAATAAATTCATCTAAAAAGAGCAACTCGACTAAAGCATAAATGCAAGATGGCTGAAAAATGCATATCTTTTAATCAATGGAAAAATAATACTGAATCTGGAGTGATCAACATGGTGAGTGCTTATGATGAGTTACCAAGAACCCCCGCAAACTTTGTGGCTTTGTCACCGCTGCGTTATTTAGAACGAGCTGCTTATATTTACCCTCATCAAGATGCCATCATTCATGGGCACCGCCATATTTCATGGCGTGAAACTTACCTTCGCTGCTGCCAATTTGCCTCACAATTACAAAAACTGGGAATCACAAAAAACGATACTGTCTCTGTTTTGCTGCCCAATGTCCCTGCAATGATCGAAGCACATTTTGCAGTCCCAATGGCAGGTGCTGTCCTCAACACATTGAACACGCGCTTAGATGCCAAAACCATCGCATTTATGCTTGATCATGCAGAAACCAAAGTCTTATTGGTGGATCCAGAGTTTGCATCGGTTGCACAAGAAGCCTTGGCTTTGGTCGGACGCGATATTTTCGTGATTGATGTAGATGATGCTGAGTACGAAAACTGTTTTGCAGCCCCGATTGGGCAAATCGAGTATGAAGACTGGTTAACCGAAGGCGATGACAACTTTGAATGGCATTTACCTCAAGATGAATGGGATGCCATTAGCCTTAACTACACCTCTGGCACCACAGGCAACCCAAAAGGCGTGGTTTATCACCACCGTGGCGCTTATATCAATGCAGCCAGTAACATCATTGCTTGCGGCATGACACCACGTGCGACCTACTTGTGGACCCTCCCCCTGTTTCACTGCAACGGTTGGTGCTTTGCATGGACTATGGCAGCCAATGGTGGCACCAACATTTGTTTACGTAAAATTGACCCTGAACTCATTTTTAAACTCATCGCTGAACACAAAGTCGATTATTTCTGCGGTGCGCCGATTGTGTTATCAATGCTGATCAATACCCCTGAAGAGCAACGGGTTCACTTTGAGCATCGCGTTGAAGTGATGGTGGCAGGTGCTGCACCGCCTGCTGCAATTATTGAGGGCATGCGTCATATTGGCATCAATGTCACCCATGTCTACGGTCTCACTGAAACCTATGGTCCTTCTGCGCTTTGTGCCTCTCAAGCAGGTTGGTCAGACTTATCGATTCAAGAACAAGCGCAACTGCACTCACGCCAAGGTGTACCGTACCCACTGCAAGATGGCATGAAAGTCCTTGATCCAGATACCATGCAACCTGTACCGCATGACGGTCAGACCATGGGCGAAATTATGTTCCGTGGCAACATTGTGATGAAAGGTTATCTCAAAAACCCTGAAGCGACCGCAGAAGCCTTTGCAGGTGGTTGGTTTCATACAGGCGATCTTGCAGTCTGCCAACCCGATGGCTATGCCAAAATTACTGACCGCTCTAAAGATGTCATTATTTCTGGAGGTGAAAATATCTCATCACTAGAAGTTGAAGAAATCCTCTATCAACATCCTGCTATTTTAACGGCTGCGGTGGTCGCGAAACCCGATCCTCGCTGGCAAGAAGTGCCCTGTGCATTTATTGAGCTCAAAGCAGGTAAAGAAATCACACCTGAGGAAATCATTGAATTCTGTAAGCAACATCTGGCACGTTTTAAAGTACCGAAAGATGTAGTGATTACAGAAATTCCAAAAACGTCGACAGGCAAGTTACAGAAATTTGTTCTACGCGATTGGGCCAAAGAGCGTGCAACGGGCGAGTTTAGCTAAACATTCAGCAGTCTATACAAGCAAATATTCTCAAAAAAAAGCGACCGTTAAGGTCGCTTTTTTTATGTCTAAATGACTTAATTATCTGAAATTAAAGCCACTTGCTGGATGTAGTTAAACAACTTCAAACGTGAAGCTTTAAGTTGTTCTTCATCAGCCTGCTGTTTGATATCACGGTGAATACGCAATACATGCTGACGAATGGTATGACGTTCCGCGGCATTATAAGTTTTGGAAAACTCATTAATGACCACATCACCATCTTTGATCATACGATCAACCCAACGCTGTAATTGAGCAGTTTTTTTCGCGCCTTGTTGCGGTGTCAAATAAGACAAAATCACCGTTTCATCTTCATTACGCAACAACTTCCCAATGCGTAAAAATTGGCGACGACGAGCTTCATTTGATGTAATTAGTTTCACATCCAAAAGGGCTTCAATCAAACGCTCTTCAACAGGTAAGTTTTGAATTTGTTTAGTGTTCAACTCTGCAAGTTGAGAACCCAAAGATGCCATACGTTGTACGGCTTTTTTCTGTTCAGTTTTACTTGCACGTCCTTCTAAAGATTCAAAGTCTTCTTCAGTAAAACTATGCGGTCGACGTGCCACGATTAATCTGCCTCGTAAAATTTTGCTGCAAATAGTGCCTGAATCTCAGATAAAGCTTGTTCTTCATCTGCGCCTTCAAGCACCAAGCGTAAAGTGGTGCCCTTTCCTGCGCCTAGCATCAGGAGGGACATAATATTTTTGGCATCCACCAATTTGTCTCCTTTTCCAATTTGAATTGAAGAACGGAATTTGGTGGTCACTTCAATGAGCTTGCCAGATGCACGCGCATGTAACCCTAGTTTATTAATTACGTCAACAGTTGTGTCAATCATGCCCAGTGCTTCATTTCTCGATGGAGGACCTGAATAGACCATTTTGCCTCAAGGGCTTTTTTTAGTCTATCCACAATATATACAGAGCGATGCTGCCCACCCGTACAACCAATTGACACGGTCATATAGTGACGATGCCCTTCAGCAAAAGCTGGTAACCATTTATCTAAAAACTTATAAATATCTTGGAACATTTCGTGCGTTTGCTCACTTTGTTCCAAAAATTTTTGCACAGGAGCATCTAGTCCTGAATACTTCCTCAGTTCTAAATCCCAATGGGGATTGGGTAAATGTCGAACATCAAACACATAGTCAGCATCCAACGGAATACCGTGTTTAAAGCCAAAAGACTGCAAAATCAAAATCAGGTTATCTGACTGCCCCAATTTTGACAGCAAGGTATGCTTTAAATCATGCACACTTTTATCGGTGGTATCAATATGCACAGTTGAGCGCAAATTAATCGGCAATAAAAGGGTTTTCTCTTCTTGAATGCACTGATTCAAACTTTGAAAGCGTGTCGCCAACGGATGTGGACGACGTGAAGCACTAAAGCGCGCAATCAGCTCTTGGTCACGTGTGGTCAAATAAATAATATCGACCGTACCATGCCTTTGCAATTGTTCAAACACCAAATCGAATTCTTGCAAATCTGCACGTGTACTGCGTACATCCACACCAAGCGCCAATTGCTCAAGGTTATTTTCCCGATCCAGTTTAGCCACAATCTCTGGGAGTAAGGCCAAAGGCAAATTATCAATACAGTAATAACCGAGGTCTTCCAATACTTGTAATGCAGAGGATTTACCCGAACCAGACTGTCCTGTAACAATTAAAATGCGCTTCATCTTAATCCTTTGAGAGGTGAGCTTGACTAAATATGTTTCACTTTCAAGTTATCAATTAAACGAGTTGCCCCGAGTTTTGCCGCAACAAAAAGCACCACATCTTGGTCAAACGCATCCAATTTCTGCAATGCAGGTGTGCGTGCTTCCACATAATCCACAACAAAACCAGCCTGTGTCAATGTCGCCTTTATATTTGCTAACACATCAGCTAAAGCGGTACCAGTTTGTAGCGACTGTTCTGCAGCTTTTAAACTTTGATAAATGGTCGGTGCTTTTTGACGGTTTTCTTCGCTTAAATAACCATTACGTGAACTTAAAGCCAAACCATCTTCTGCACGTGCAATTGCCACACCCATCACTTCAAGCGGCATATTCAAATCACGAACAAACTGACGAATCACAGCCAACTGTTGATAGTCTTTTTCACCAAAGAAAGCAAAATTAGGTTGCACAATATTGAACAGTTTCGTCACCACAACAGCGACACCATCAAAATGACCTGGGCGTTGTAGACCACACAAATCATTGGTGATATCTGAAACAGTAATATTGGTCAAACGTGGACTGTTGCCATACATTTGCTCAACCGATGGTGCAAACACGATGTCACAACCAACCTCGGCCAACAAGCGCTGATCTTGTTCCAAGGTGCGTGGGTAACTGTCAAAATCCTCATTGGGTCCAAATTGAATCGGATTCACAAAAATGCTGACTACAACCACATCACAGAGTTTTTTCGCTTCGCGTACAAGGTTCAAATGCCCCTGATGCAAGTTGCCCATGGTCGGGACGAAACCAATACTTTTTCGAGCCGTTCGCGCAGGGTTCAATGATGCTGATAGGCCTTGGATCGTGGTTTCAGTTTTCATGTTTTACAGCTCGACTTGGAATGTTTGTTCTTTTGCAGGGAATGAGCTATCTAGCACCGCTGCATGGTATGCCTTGAACGCATCCAAAATTGCCGTTTCCCCTGCTTGTTCTTTCATAAAGTTACGCACAAATTTTGCAACACGACCAAAAGTCAGTCCAAGCATGTCTTGTACCACCAAGACTTGACCATCGGTATCCACACCTGCGCCAATGCCAATGACAGGTACATGTGGGAACAACTCACTAATTTCTTTGCCGAGCTGCGCAGGTACACACTCTAATAACAGCACCGCAGCGCCCGCATCAACCACCGCTTGGCAGTCCGCAATCAGTTGGTCTGCCGCTTCACGTGTACGTGCTTGTAATTTATAGCCACCAAACACATGTACAGACTGTGGGGTTAAACCTAAATGTACACATACAGGAATACCGGTCCGTGTCAAAACCTGAACCGTTTCAGCCAGCCATGCTCCACCTTCGACTTTGACCATTTGCGCGCCCGCTTGCATCACTACTTTTGAGCTTTGCAAAGCATCATTTAAGGTGGCATAGCTCATAAACGGTAAGTCAGTCATGATCAAGGCATGCTGGTTACCACGGCGTACAGCTGCGGTATGGTAAGCCATATCTTCAACTGTAACAGGCAAAGTGGAATCACGACCTTGAATGGCCATACCGAGCGAATCGCCAATTAAAATGGTATCAATTTCAGCAAGTTCCATTGCCTTTGCCATACTTGCATCATAGCAAGTCAGGCAGGAAAATTTGCGACCTTCTGCTTTAAATTTTCTTAAGTCATTTAAACTAATCATCAAACTATTCCTTTCAACATCTTTAGCTCGGCTAAATTAAATCTCTGCCCAATTGCCTGCATCCAGCACGCTCAACGTGGGTTGTTGTACAACAGGCAACTGTTTCAACGCAATACCATCAATGTGTAAATCTGGGTCTAAATCCAGCAATGGAATCAACACAAAATCACGCTCCATCACACCGACATGTGGCACAGTTAAGCGTTCATGCTGAATTTTCTCTTCTGCATAGATCAGTAAATCTAAATCTAAAGTACGTTCACCCCAATGGCGTAAACGTACACGTCCCGACTCTTGTTCAAAACGTTGCAATTCATCCAGCAAGGCCAACGGTGCCAAGTTTGTGCTGAGTTGCACCACGGCATTTAAATAATTGGGTTGGTCTTGCGGCCCCATCGGTGGGCTTTGATACAGCTTGGAGATCTTCACATCGCCAAGACTAGCCAACTTGTGCACCGCTTCAGTCAAAATCACTTTAGAGTCGCCTAAGTTGCTACCTAGACCAATATACGTGACGATGCTCATTGTGTCGGTCCAAAAATCACGCTGCTTAAATCACGCTGAACACGTTTACGTTTTAAAATTGGGTGATCTGCGCCAATCTCGGTTGAGCTGTGACCTGTTCCCTTACCAGTCTGGGTACGGGCTTCAGCGTGTTGCTTCGGTTTACGTGCACGGCGACTGCGTGATTCTTGCTCTTGCACCAAAGGCTCAATTTCATGACTTACCGTTTTGGCAATCGCCGCTTCTTCAGCACTTGCTTTACCACTGCGACGTGATTTTGCACGTTGGCGGTTATATTGGCTGATGGCACGTTCTTTTTCATCGGTGCTCATCAACTGATAGGCATCCCACCACTGTCCCATGCCGAGCGTACCCTCATCACCGGATTTTTCGCGAAGCAACAAGAAGTCAAAGCCTGCACGGAAACGTGCATGGCTAGATAAGGCTTGAATTTGCTGTGCTTTCGGGTTGAGTAGTCGAGTTTGCATTTCCCACACTTCACGAATGAAGGTTTCGGCAAAGCGCGGAATAATAGTACGCGTGGCTTGGCGTTTTAATACATCAAGTCCCGCTTGTGCACGAGCTTCAGCCGCAACCATACCTTTACTGCTATAAAACTCACAACGCTCTAAGAACGGCTGCCATAACAACACCGCATAGAAAAATGCTGGGTTGATGGTTTTGCCCACTTGAATACGCTGATCGGTATTTTTAGCGGCACGTTCAATAAATGGGGTGATATTCGGTTGGATATCTGCAAATAACTGCTTCCAAATGCCGAAATCGATCAACATTGGCAACACACGATTTAAATGTCCCATCGTGAACAACTTCTGAGATTCATCATACAAACGGTGCGGCGAAACATCACGCAGTAACTGCGTCATTTCCAAGGTAAAAACGTCAAGAATTTGCTGATCAATTGAGAAACCTAATTTTGCAGCAAAACGTAAAGTCCGCAGCATTCGCACAGGATCTTCTTCAAAACGTGTTTGTGCATCGCCCAGTAGACGTAAGGTTTTATCTTTAATGTCATCCACAGCATGACAGAAATCTAAGACAACGCCCTTACGTGGCTGATAGTACATCGCATTAATTGAAAAGTCGCGGCGGGCAAAGTCTTGCTCAATCGTACCCCAATTGTTATCACGCAAAATCATGCCTTGTGCAGAGGTGACTTCTTTCTTCGGCGGTGCACGGAAAGTTGCAACTTCAACCAACTCACGACCTGAATAGACATGAGCCAGCTCAAAACGGCGCCCGATAATACGGCAACGTCGTCCGAAAACTTCTTTTACCTGTGACGGTGTTGCATTGGTCACTGCATCAAAATCTTTGGGATTTAGGCCAAGCATCATGTCGCGGACACCGCCACCGACGATATACGCTTCATAGCCTGCCTTAGTTAATGCATCGATCACATCTAAAATGTAAGAAGGTAATTGAGCGGTTGATAAACCACATTTTGACGCGCGCAAAGTTTGCAAAAGCCGCTGTCTCCTACGCCTAAACGTAAAATTCTAAGATGACGCTAATCATATATCTAACACAATCAAAGGGCAATTTGATTATCGAAAGCAAAGCAGGATTCTGATCAATTCACCAATAAATGACACCGCTTTTTTCACAAGCCCAAACGAGTTTTATTTTTTGCAAAAATTGCCGGTCCAATCCCGCGCACCTGTTGTAGTTCATCTATGGTCTTAAATGGCCCTTGTTTCTGGCGATAGGCCACAATTGCCTGTGCCTTTTTTAAACCCACACCCTGAAGCTGCTGTAATTGATCGACACTGGCTTGATTTAAACTAATTTTATTTGCGCTCAACACAGGTTGAGCCTGAACAGGAGACACAGCACGTTTCACGCTCTTTGGCGCTTGAATACGATCATCCCACGCCTGCTGCTCTGCTTTCCAGTTCAGGTAGTTCTGATCAAAAGACTGTGCATAACTACTGGGTACCCAAGCCAGTAGACTCAGTAATAACAACGCAATGATCAACAAACTTACTTTTATTTTTATCAATTCAAGCCACCATTTTTATTATTTCAGTTGTAATTTGGCTTGCTCCCACAGTTGATCCATTTCTTCTAAGGACATCTGCTCAATCTTTTTTTGTTGTTGCAAAGCTTGATCTTCAATGAAAGCAAAACGAGTACGAAATTTATGAATCGTACTCAAAAGCGACATTTCGCTTGAGACGCCCAGTTTACGCCCAACATTGATCATTGAAAATAAACAATCGCCAAATTCATCTGCTATTTCATCGGAATTTTGCTGTTGAACCGCATGTTTCAATTCAGCTAATTCTTCTTCAAGCTTGGTATAAGCGCCTGCTACATCAGGAAAGTCAAAACCGATTTGTGCTGCATTTTTTTGAATCTGTTCCGCTTGTTGTAAGGCTGGACCATGTTTGATGCTGTCTAATCGTGACTGTGCCTTACCCTGCTTTTCCTGTTGTTTAATTTGCTTCCAAAGCTCGCCTACATCTTCGGCAGACAAAGCTGAAAACTGCTGTGCTTGAAAGACATGGGGATGACGACGAATCAGTTTTTCTGTGATGGCATGAACCACATCTTGAAAATTAAAAGCCCCTTGCTCGGCATACATCTGTGACTGGAACACCACCTGTAACAGTAAATCCCCCAACTCATCGCGTACCTCATCAGCTTTACCTGAACGCACAGCGGCTTCAACTTCATAAGCCTCTTCAATAGCATAGCGGGTTAAACTTTCTGGGGTTTGCTGTTGATCCCATGGACACTTTTCACGTAATTCACGCATCACGTTCAGCAATTGTTCCATGTTTATCTCTCTTCAAAAATCATATTGATAAAAATTACATTATGACGGCATTCATTTGTTATGCTCAATCCAATCACAACAATAACATCAAGAAAAAGAGCAACAAGGAGCAGTTTCAATGCGCAGTATTTTGATTAGCGGTGCAGCCCAAGGTATTGGTGCAGCGATCGCCCGCTTATTTTATGCACATCAGTACAAAGTGGGAATTTATGACATCAATAGCGCTCAAGCCCAACAGCTGGCAGCCAGCCTCGGCCCGAATGCCAAAGCAGGGCAGCTCGATGTTTCCAACTATCAAGACTGGCAAACTGCTTTAGCCGAGTTTGTCACATGGGCAGGCGAGCTCAATATCTTGGTCAATAATGCAGGAATTCTATTCTCAGGGCCTTTTGAACACACAGAGATCAGCGCACATCACAAAACCATGTCGATCAATGTCAATGGTGTACTGAATGGCTGCCACGCTGCATTACCCTACCTCAAACAAGCGAATTTTGCTCGTATCATCAACCTTTCATCGGCTTCAGCCATCTATGGTCAAGCTGATTTGGTCTCGTACTCTGCCAGTAAGTTTGCGGTACGCGGCATCACCGAAGGCTTAGATACCGAATGGCAGAAATATGGCATTCGCGTGTTGGATGTGATGCCTCTATTTGTACAAACTGCCATGGTGCAAGATATGCAAGCGAAGAGTATTCAAAACATGGGGGTACACTTAACTGCAGAAGATGTAGCGCAACACGTTTTCCAACGTGCTGTTGCAAAAGATACGACACTCACTGCAACGCATCAAGCCGTGGGTGCCAGAGCCAAGCTTTTATTTCAACTGAGTAAAATCAGCCCCCAATTTCTCAATCGCCTGACCAACTTGTACCTTTCCAAATAAAAAGAGCCTGCAATTGCAGGCTCTTTCTTTTCAATTCGCTTAGTTACCTTGCACCAAACGACGCGCACTAATGATGCCTGGTTGTTGCTCCAATCGTGCCAACAGTTTTGATAGTTGCGATAAACCTTTCACTTCAATCAACAATTTCATATTGGCAATACCGTCTGCTTCAGAGATGGTATTAACCTGACGAATATTGATTTGATCGGAGAAAATCACTTGAGTCAAATCTTTGAGCAAACCACGGCGATCATAAGCTTCCACCACAATTTGCACACTCTGACCACGCGTTGGCTGCATTTCCCAGTCGGCTTCTACTGCACGTTCAGGTTCATTTTGAATCATGCGTAAGTAGTCAGGACACGCCACTTTATGGATGCTCACCCCACGGTTCAAGGTGATATAACCCGCAATTGACTCACCATGCACAGGCTGACAACACTGCGCCACATGCAGCTCAACGTTATCTAAACCATCAATCAGAATGCCATGCGCTGACAAGGTATGACTAGCACGTGGATTCAACGTCGGCTTCAGCACCAGTTCAGGTTCGTCCTGATCCAAATGCATATGGCGGTTCACCTGATTGATCAAGGCATGCAGACTAATGTCACCATTGACCAGTGCAATCAGAATATCTTCACCCGCTTTGACATTGAAATGATTGCAGTAATCATTCAAATCAATACTTTTTGGGTGAATTGCCAAACGTGAAAGTTCTTTGTTGAGCAGGTCACGGCCCACTTCCAAGTTTTTGCTGCGGTCTTGTTGTCTAAACCAATGACGCAGCTTGTCACGCGCACGTGCCGTCTTGATATAACCTAAAGAGTTCACCAACCAATCACGGTTTGGCTCACGGTCTTTCTTGGTTAAAATCTCAACTTGCTCACCCGTTTTTAAGGTATAAGTCAGCGGAACATAACGCTGATTCACCCGCGCGGCATAACACTTATTACCGACTTGAGTGTGCACATGATAAGCAAAGTCGAGTACGGTCGAACCACGTGGGAGCTCTTTAATATCTCCATCACGGCTAAATACATAAATCTTCTCAAAGTCTTCAAAATCTTGAATTTGCTCAAAATTTTCAGAGTCTTCATCAGACTTATGTACATTCGCATCATTGCGCTCTTGATAGTGTTCAAGTACTGCACGCAATGAATGTAAACGATGGTTAAAAGAGCGATCAGTATTCTTACCGCCCTCTTTATAGTTAAAGTGCGAACACACCCCAAGCTCTGCTTCTTCATGCATGCTCTTGGTACGAATCTGAACTTCCAGTGATTTGTTTTCCGCAATCACAGCCGTATGCAGTGAGCGGTAACCATTGGCTTTGGGATTGGTAATATAGTCATCAAACTGATGCGGTATATGCCGCCAAATTTGATGCACAATCCCCAGCGAGTGGTAGCACTCAGGTACGGTTTTAACCAAGACTCGAACGGCACGAATGTCATAGAGCTGATCGAAGCTCAGGTTCTTACTTTTCATTTTTCGATAAATCGAATAAATGTGTTTTACCCTGCCACTAATTTCAGCTTCAATACCATGCTCATTCAAAGATGCACGCAATGTATCAATCACAAACTGAATATATTGCTCACGCTCCAGTCGCTTTTCATTCAGCAGCGTCGCAATTTCTTTATAGCGATCGGGTGCTAAATAGCGAAAGGCTAAATCTTCCAGTTCCCACTTTAACTGCGCAATCCCTAAACGGTGTGCCAGAGGTGAGTAAATGGTTAAGATTTCTCGTGCTACACGCTCTTGACGTTCTTTAGATGAAGTCGCCAATTCACGCAGTGCATAAGTTCGCTCAGCCAATTTGATCAGTACAACGCGCACGTCTTCCGTCACTGAAATCAACATTTTATAAATGCCGTTTAAGTGCTCGCGCTGATTGTTATTAAAGTGATCTTCGAGGCGTTTATTCTGCTCAATGAGGTCGGACAACTTACCCATGGCCAAAGTGCCTTTGACCAGTGCATGCACTTGTTCGCCAAAATGCTCTTGCACTTCCGCCAATGGAATCACGCCTTCGCGTACACCACGATAGAGCATCGCAGCAGCCAAGGTGTCTTCATCGACATGTAAATGGGCCAGAATATCCGCCATTTCAATACCGGTATAAAAGGTATTGGAACGATGATTAACCGTGGTTTCTAACTCTTTTTGTAAAGTCAAATTGGCAACTTCTTCGAGTTGCTCAAGCTTCGCATCATCTAATATGCTTCGAACACGATCTAACCATTCAGCCAAATCATGTTGAGCTTGTTCGGCATGCTCTACAGTCGCCTCCTGAGACAACTCATTAAGTCGCCCAGGTAGTTGCTCACGTACTGTGACCATACCCTTCTCCTACACTTTTACGCTTCATATTCTTTAATCGTTTATCTCATTATCTTTTTCAAACAATGCTATCGACTCAACGTGACCTGTGTGGGTAAACATGTCCATCACACCGGCTTTGACTAATCGATAACCCTGTTGTACCAACAGCCCCGCATCCCTTGCGAGTGTCGCTGGATTACACGACACGTAAACGATTCTTTTTGCACCAAAGTTAGGCATATAATGCATTATTTCCTCTGCGCCTGCACGTGGAGGATCTATCAATAATGCATCAAATCCTTGATTTGCCCAAGAATGATGCGAGAAATCTTTTGTTAAATCTTGTGAAAAGAACTTCAACTGGCCAAGAGCATTACGTTCCGCATTTTCTGCACCACGTTGAACCATTTCTTCACTGCCTTCAACACCAACCACTTGTCCTGTTTCACCCACGCATCGAGCCAAAGGCAAAGAGAAATTTCCTAGACCACAGAACAAATCGAGAACACGTTCTCCTTGTTTTAAATCTAGCAAGTCACATGCCAATTTCACCATTTGCGGGTTAATGGTTGAGTTTACTTGAGTAAAGTCGTGTGGGTTAAATCCAAATGCCACATCAAAATCATTTAAACGATAATGTAAACGCATCTCTGCATGTTCATCATCCATACGCTTTAGACTGTCTGGGCCTGCAGCTTGTAAATACAACTGCCACCCTCTGTCTAACGCAAATTGTTTTAATCGGTTGACATCCTCTGTGTTTAATTTTTCAGTATGTCGCACCGTGAGGGCGATGTCACAATCCCCCATGGCCAATTCTATATGACCAATAGCCGCTTTGGCTGTTAGACTTTGGAGTAACTGCTTTAAGCGTGTGATCGAACCAAACGCTTGATCTAACACCAAACAACGATCAATTGAAGTCAATTTATTGGTTTGACGCTCTCGAAAACCCACGACCAATTGGTCTTTGTGCGGCAAATAACGTACCCCAATGCGTGCTTTACGACGGTAGTCTTCACGTAAAGAGCGCAAAGGCGGCAACCATTGTTCAGGTTGAATCCCCGCAAAATGCTGCAAATGTGATTTAAGCACATCTTGCTTTAAGCGAATTTGTTCATCGGGATGAATATGCTGCATATTACAGCCACCACAGCTTTTAAAATGCGGGCACTTCGGCTCAACACGAAAAGTAGAGGCTTCACTGAGGAGTTGAACAGCATCGGCTTCCTCTAAACGCTTTACCGCATGGGTAATCTGCGCTTTAACCGTTTCACCCGGCAACGCATAGCTAATAAAGACTTTTTTACCCTGCTTGTCCGCAGGATGGTCTGGATGCGAACCATAGTGCGCTATGCCGCGTCCTTCATGCGAAAGTGACTCAACCTGAAAAATATAACTGGGCTGTTGAGTTGGACGAGGTTTGGCTCTATGTTTCATGTGTACCTAAAGATGGGAAGGAGAAAAATCGGCAGCGGTAAAAGCCGTCTGCTGTGAGGTCTCACGCCACACCGACAAAAAGTCTTGATGCTGCGGTTGAGCCTGTAAAAACTGGATGGTTTGATCGATAAAATGACGGTGGTCTTGAGCGAGCAATTGCCCTTTGAGCAAGAGCCAACGCAAATACACCAACCATGTATTTAGCACATCACCTTCACAATAACTGGTGAGTTTGAGCCATTCCTGAGCCCGAACATATTCAGGTACATGATAAGCCCCATCGCCTCGTTTACCGGGATACCCCAATAAATGAGCAACATCATCTAGCTTTTGGAAATGACGTCCATTAAACATTGCCATCACATCCATCAGATCGATGTGACGCTGATGATAACGGTTCTGATAGTTATTATAGCGCTTTTGTGTGTCAATTTCGCCCTGATCGAACAAAGCAGGTGCAGTTAAACCATGATACATAGCACGAAGCATGATTACAGGTAAGTCAAACTGAGCACCATTCCAGCTCACTAAAGTTGGTAAGCGCTTATCAAATATGGATAAAAACTTACTGAGGATTTCTGCTTCCGAATATTGCTCACGGTTAAAAGAAAAAAGTTTCATCTGGCCTTGGTCATCCAGCCATAAGCCTGAAATACACACAATTTCATGCAAAGCCAAACGCTGAAAATCCATGCCAGACTCTTGGCGACGCAATTTGGTCAGTGCCGCCTCCAAATCAGCCTCAGGCAAATCTAAACCATATAAATGCGCCCCCGATCTCAAATCTGTCATTGTTTCAATATCAAAGGTGAGAACAGGTAAACGCATAGCAGGACTCTCTTTTATTGTTTTATTCAGGATCGACCACAGAGAAAAGACCCGTCGATAAATAACGGTCACCACGGTCACAAATAATGCACGCAATGACAGCACCAGGGTTTTCTTCAGCAATTTTAATCGATGCCCACACCGCACCACCTGAAGAAGTTCCTGCGCTAATCCCTTCTTTTTGCGCCAATTTACGCATGGTTTTTTCCGCTTCAATTTGCGGAATATCAATAATTTGATCAATCCGACTGCGGTCAAAAATCGTTGGTAAATATTCTTCAGGCCAGCGGCGAATCCC
Source organism: Acinetobacter sp. 789_lipA (assembly GCF_058242845.1). Taxonomy (NCBI): domain Bacteria; kingdom Pseudomonadati; phylum Pseudomonadota; class Gammaproteobacteria; order Moraxellales; family Moraxellaceae; genus Acinetobacter; species Acinetobacter sp. 789_lipA. The sequence goes on from NZ_JBZAYS010000001.1 coordinate 68,195, forward strand.
TGCGATACTTGAACCATCCGATGGCTGTAAGCCAATAATTTGAATGTCGGGGTTCATCTCTTTGAGATATTTAGAGACCCCCATAATGGTACCTGTAGTGCCCATTGAACTTACAAAGTGAGTGATTTTGCCACCTGTTTGCTGCCAAAGTTCAGGCCCAGTCGTTAAATAATGTGCTTCAACATTATCAGGATTACCAAACTGGTTGAGTACATGCCCTTTGCCTTCTTCTTGCATTTGCAAAGCCAAATCACGTGCACCTTCCATGCCCTGTTCTTTGGTCACTTCAATCAGTTCCGCGCCATAAGCACGCATTGCATCTTTACGTTCTTGGCTCATGTTGTTGGGCATAATCAGTTTCATCTGATAGCCACGCATCGCAGCAACCATCGCCAGTGCAATGCCGGTATTTCCACTGGTCGCTTCAATCAAGGTATCGCCCGGCTGGATTTGCCCTCGCTTTTCCGCTTGCATAATCATATTATACGCGGGACGGTCTTTGACAGAACCTGCGGGGTTGTTGCCTTCTAACTTTGCCAATACTGTTGCTTGAGTGTGACTTGCCAGACGCTGTAAACGCACCAGTGGAGTTTTTCCAACATAGTGATCTAACAAAAATTCGTCTGCTTGAAAATCAGTGGATGTAGTACTCATTCTTTGCACCTTGATCGAGGTGCGCCTATTGTATGGAAAAATGCCAGTCCCTGCACCCATTTAGCGTGCTTTTTCGTGAAAGTGATTAAAGCACCATCGATTTTTTATAAAGCGTGCTACACTTCAAAGCATAGGGAATAAATCACTTGCACCATGTCAAATATCAATAAAAAGTTATTTAATCGTCTGCACTTAAACCATGCTTATGGACAGCTCATTGCACTTATTTTCGTGCCGATTATGATCTTGGCTTGTGTAGGTGCATTACTGGTTATTACCGAAACTTCAAATGCCGCCAAAGCCCAACAGCGACAAATGGCGATAGCGATTTTAACGCGCTATCAGCTAGATGCGGAAGCGGCGATCAATTTGGTGAATGCCTCCCCTTGGCAGTATGAAAATGCACGTTATTTGATGCAAAAGATGTTAGATGAAAAACATCTGATTCGTGCCGCAATTATTGATGAAAAAGGCAATAACAAACTCAGCATTGGCTACCAAGACCAAGCGCCGTGGCCTGCGCTGAAAAAAAATACTGATTTTTTTGGCCCAATGAATTTTAAAGGTAATACAGTATATGGTTTGCCCATCAACCAATTTACAGGCACGCCTGCGCAGTTGGTGGTTGAGTTAGATAACCAGCCCTTACAAATTGCCCGTTATCGCGTGTTGATTGTGTTGATTGCGACAGGTCTGTTGACACTATTACTACTTTTACTCTGTTTAAATTTCTACTCGCGTCGCTGGATTGCGCCGATGTATGAAATTCGCATGCAGCTGCAACGTTTAAATGCCGACACCCTCGATCAACACATGCTGATTAACAGCACCGGTGAATTACGCTTACTACAGCGCGATATTGCCAATGTGGTGAAACGCCTGCATTTTAGTTTTTTAGAATTGAAAGAACACACTGAGCAAACGGAAGACGATTTACGTCGAACCCTTGACACTTTAGAAGTGCAAAACATTACCTATCGTCAAGCGCGTGACCAAGCCATTTCAGCAAGTCAGTCCAAGTCTGTATTCTTGGCCAATATCAGCCATGAACTGCGCACGCCACTGAACAGTATTGATGGTTTTATTCACCTGTTACTGCGTCAAGACAACCTCAACAATGATCAAAACCTGTATTTACAAACCATCCGAAAATCATCTGCACACTTACTGGCACTGATTAATGATGTTTTAGATTTTTCAAAAATTGATGCAGGTAAAATAGAACTCGATACTGCAACTTTTGATTTAGAAGAAGCAATTTTTGATGTTATGGATATGCTGTCTCCTCTTGCTGCACAAAAGCATATCGATATGGCCTTTTACTATGCCGACAATGTGCCAAAGCATGTGGTTGGAGATGCCCTACGCTTCAAACAAATTTTAACCAACCTGATTTCCAATGCCATTAAGTTTACTCCTGATGGTGAGATCATCGTCCGCGCAAGAATGGAACAAGATGATATTGGACAGTGCCTATTGCACTTTAGTGTACAAGACAGCGGTATCGGACTCAGTGGAACCGACCGTAAAAAACTGTTTGAGTCTTTCTCGCAAGGTGATGCTTCGGTCACGCGTCAATTTGGCGGCACAGGTCTAGGCTTAGCGATTTCCAAACAGCTGGTGCATTTGATGCAGGGGCAAATTGGATTTGAGGACAACCAAGAACGCGCGCCCACCGAAAAAGGTTCCACCTTCTGGTTTACCGCCATGTTTATGGTCAATGAAGAAGATGAGTACGTTGAACATCCTCAATTTAGCGACATGCAAGTGGTCTCGTATTTGGCGCATCCTGCAACGGCCAATATTCTGCGTCATTATCTTGAAGACTATGCTGTGGAACACATCGAATCGAGTTCAATTTTAGACTTGTTCAGCCACCTCAACAGACTGCCTCAAGATGTGGAAAATACATGGTTAATTGTTGATCACAGTGGTGATACCGAAGCCTTATTAAAAGAAATTCGTCAGCGTTATAGCGGTAACCTTGCGGTTTATGGTTACCAGATGTCACTCGATTTGACCACGCTGAATGAATATCGCGCACGACCATTATACCAACCGCTCAGTCGGAGTGCTTTGATTCAATTGCTCAGCAATCAACCGCTATTTGAAGAAGACGAAATGGAGTCCTTCAATGGTCAAGGCTTACATATTTTAGCGGTGGATGACCATCTCCCTAACCTGATTGTCCTTGAAGCACTACTAGGCGAATTGAATGTCACGACAACAAAAGCTTTAAGCGGCCAACAAGCCTTAGAGATTTTACAAGAGAGCGCTGAACACGACAGCAAAGCTTTTGATTTGGTATTTATGGATATTCAAATGCCTGTCATGTCGGGTGTCGATACCACACGTGCCATTCGTGCGCTGGAGTCAACCATTGAAAACCATAAGCGTTTGCCCATCATTGCCCTCACCGCACATGCATTGGCCGATGAAAAACAAAAACTACTGCAAGTCGGCATGGATGACTATGTCACCAAACCGATTCAAATTGATCAGATTATCCAAATCCTGACCCATTGGACCACTGATCGTTTCAACAAAGGCTCACCCGTTGAAAAAGCCATCGTGATTGAAGCACTTGATCCGAAGGTACTCGACTGGCAGCAAAGCTTACAGTTAGCCGCCAACAAAGAAGACTTAGCAGTCGACTTACTGCGTATGTTAATGGATAGTTTTGATACTGAGCTGCATGAAATGAAGCAGTTGATTGAAATGGAAGATTTCCCACAATTGGAGCATGTGCTACACCGTCTGTATGGTGCAACACGCTATGTCGGTGTACCCAACTTACAAGAAGCAACAGGGACATTTGAACAGTTTGTTTCAACCTTACGTAAAGAACGTCGTAAAGCCGATGAACAATTTGTTCAAGAAACCATAAAGCGTTTCAATGAACTCAAAGTTGTGATTGAACAAGTACAACATGCGGCACAGCAAATTTTAATCAAACATATCCCATAAAACATTCAAAAGAGCATGGCACGAAAGACAAATTGCGACGTGACTCTTGGTGTCATTTATCCGCACGAGAGCTATGCTATGCTCCATGCGAGCAAAAAATAAGAGTTCTCATCATGGCTTTACTTCGCATTGAAAACAAAAACGGCATTGCCACTGTTTCACTTAACCGCCCAGACAAACGCAATGCGATGAGTTTCGACCTGTTGCGCGAGTTGGTTAAAACTGCTGAAAAAATTAAAAAAGACCGCAGCATTCGTTGTGTCATCCTCACTGGTGAAGCGCAAGTCTTTAGTGCAGGCATTGATCTTGCCGATTTGAACAATCCGAAGAATCGTGCCTATGCCGCGTGGGAACTGATCAAACCTGGACAAAGCCTCTTTCAAAAAGCCTTCCTAATTTGGCAAGAACTGCCTGTTCCTGTGATTGCCGCGATTGAAGGGTTTTGCTTTGGCGCTGGCATGCAATTGGCTTTAGCGGCGGATATTCGTGTGGCACATCCTGCAACCCAAATGTCGATTATGGAAAGCCGTTGGGGACTGGTTCCGGATATGGGACTGACGCGCTCTTTGAAAGGTCTAATCGGACTAGATCTTGCCAAAGAATTAACACTTACGGCACGTATTTTCGATGCAACTTATGCCAAAGAAATTGGCTTAGTCACACATCTTGATGAATCACCGCTTGCTAAAGCCCAAGCCATTGCAGAAGAAATGTTACAACGCTCACCAGATGCACTTATGGCCTCAAAATATGTGCTGGATGCCATGCAGCATGAGCCTAAAAAATCCTTACGTTTGGAAAAAATTTGGCAACTCAAATTACTGTTAGGTAAAAACAGCCAAATCGCACGTAAAAAAGATAAACAACCCGACGTGCAGTATCTACCACGCCAATACAAATAAGAGTATTTAAGCACTGACAATCAAAGAGGGTCCCATGAGTTTCGATCGACACACTAAAATTGCATTTCTCGGCATGGGACTCATGGGCAGCCGTATGGCCACCCGCTTACTTCAAGCAGGTCTTGAGGTCGCTGTATGGAACCGCACCAGTAGTGCCTGCGATGCACTCATTGATTTGGGAGCGACAGACTTAGCGCTACAAAATATTGCCGAATATCCAGTAGTTCTGACCTGTTTAGCGGACGACAAAGCCGCACTCAGCGTTTATGAACAAATCGAACCGTTTTTGACGGCGAAGCAAGTGATCATCGACTTTTCCAGTCTTTCAGTGGAACAAACCCTGAGTCTTGCAGCACGTGCCGAACAAAAACAGGTGCAATGGATCGACTCACCTGTTTCAGGGGGAACTATTGGTGCGGAACAAGGTACGCTGGTCATCTTTGCTGGTGGCGATACACAGACGATTCAAGACTTGTCTTTGATTTATAATATCTTGTCTCAACGTGTCACCTGTATGGGTAACACTGGAACAGGACAAGCCACCAAAATTTGTAATCAACTGATTGTGGCAGCCAATAGCACTCTGATTGCAGAAGCAGTTGCTTTAGCAGCCAAAGCTGGCGTGGACACTCGCTTACTTGCACCTGCGCTTGCAGGCGGTTTTGCCGATTCGAAACCCTTTCAAATTTTAAGTCCACGTATGGCGACTCACCTGTTTGAGCCCGTACAGTGGAAAGTTCAAACCCTGTCCAAAGACTTGAACAATGCTGTGCAACTTGCTGCGCAGCACCAACTCGACATTCCTGTTGCAGCGCGAGCACTTCAGCAATTGCAAGCACACCAACAACAAGGCTATGCTGAAGCTGATCTTGCCTCAGTCATATTACAAGTAGAACAAAAAGCCAAATAAAATCAGGAGAAAATCATGACCAAACTTGCTGTAAATTTATCCATGATTTTTACCGAAGTGCCGCTGCTTGAGCGTTTTGCTTTGGCTCAAACCGCAGGCTTTAAACATGTGGAAATCCAATTTCCCTACGAACTCAGCATTGAACAAATTCAAACTCAGCTTACGCTTCATGACTTAAGCCTCTGCCTCATTAACGTTCCTGCGGGCGACTTAATGACTGGTGGAAATGGGCTCACAGGTGTCCCCGGCAAAGAGTTAGAGTTTCATCGCGCTCTTCAGTTAGCAGTACAATATGCCAGCGCACTCAAAGTGCCAAGTGTGAATATCCTTGCGGGTAAACAACCCCTAGATGCCGACCTACTGCCCTGTTTAAATACCTTGTCCAAAAACCTGAAACTGGCCTGCCACATGTTCAGTGAACATGACATTCAACCTGTCTTTGAAATGATCAACGGCACAGATATGCCACGCTTCTTAGTACAAAATATTGCCCAAGCACAGGAAATGCTAGAAGCAGTACAACACCCTGCGCTTAAAATGCAATACGACTGCTATCACATGGCCATGATGGGTGAAGATGTGTTGCAAGGGCTACAAGAAAATATTCAAGATATTGGTCATATCCAATTTGCAGACTGTCCGGGACGGCATGAACCAGATACTGCACAAATTATGTATGCAAATATTTTTGAATGGCTACAACACAGCAGTTATGACGGTTTTATTGCGGCGGAATATCGACCAAAAACTGTTTCAACTCAGTCCTTTGCATGGAAGGCAAAATACTTTGCTGCACATCCTCAAAGTTGAACCATTGCGGATTTGAAATTTTCGCCTAAAAACGCTATATTATAAGATGAGTTATTGTCCGGAAAAATTCCCTTTATGAATTTAGAACCATCGCCCAGCGCTTCTAATTCTCACGATTTCGCAATGAATACCCAAGCTGCCGACGTACAAGCTTGCTTAAAAGTTGTACATGAAGCCCTTGAAGATGTAAAAGCAAAAGATATTTTAGCGATTGATGTCAGCCTAATCAGCAACGTCGCTGATGCAATTGTGATTGCAAGCGGTACATCAACGCGTCACATCAAAGCACTTGCTGATAACGTTGCTGAAGAAGCACGTAAAGCAGGCTTCCGCCCTCTCGGTGTCGAAGGCGAACGTGATGCAGAATGGATCTTGATTGATCTTGGCTTTGTTGTTGTGCACGTGATGTTGCCAACAGCACGTCGTTTCTACGACTTAGAAAGCCTTTGGCGTGCAGCCCCAGAAGAAACTGTAGCCTAATATGAAAAGAGCGACCTGAAGGTCGCTTTTTTTATGTCTAATTTTCTTTAAATTAAGCGATGCATATCGACCATTGGGTAACGCTCTTTCACTTGGCGCTTCACATGGGCATAGAGTTGATCTGCTTTTGCTGGACCATAAAATTCACAATAATTTTCATAACAGACTGTCAAGACCTGCGCATATTGAGTCATGGGCAAAGCTTCGAGTACTGCTCGATCATTCAAGGCCTGATACTTATCGACCACAATGGATAAAGCGCCTAGCTGCGTTTTCACCTCACGCTCAAACTCCTGCACATCAACGGCTTTGACTGCTTGACAGATATTTTGCATAAAAAACGTCAATGCATCGAGTAACACTGCTCCCCCTTGTTCACTTTTCGATGCTTTTGCAGATGGGTTCAACAACACTTGTTTTTCAACTTGGGCCATCTCTGCCAAGACATTTTTGAGCATGTCTTTTCGGAAGTAACGTAATTCCTCTGTGGTGCAAATTTCACTCAAAAAACGATTCAGGACAAAGGAGGGTTGATCACCATATTTCGCTTCCCAGTGATTCAATACTTGCTCTAAAAGTGTTCCTTGTAAGTACTGACTCAATCCACGTTCGATCGCTTGGCGTTTTTGTAAAATAGTTAATGTTTCGGTCGACATGAGCTATCCTCTTTCATTAATGACGTTTGGTCATATCATCAGTTTCAAACGTCACATCACGCTGAAACTCGGGATAAGACAGTTCTGCATGTTCGGTATAGTCCAAGCCACGTTGTTCATGTTGTTTACTCACCCGCAAACCACCAAGCACGACGTCTAAAACTTTAAAGACGATCAACGCCACACCAAAACCCCAAGCAAAGGCTGTTAAAATACCCAAGCCTTGTACCGCAATGATCCCCGCATTAAACATTTGGTTTTCAAAAAACAACCCCGCAGCCAATGTGCCCCATGCTCCACAAAAACCATGCACAGTCACCGCATCGACTACATCATCCAAGCGAAGTTTTTCCATCACCACTGGTAAAATACTGACCAGCACACCTGCAACCGCACCACTGATGATGGCATACACTGGACTCATGGTTGCACAGCCCGCCGTAATTGTAACAAGTCCGCCTAGTGAGGCATTAATGGTGCCGCGCATTAAAATTGCTTTACCACGTATTAGGGTATAAACCATATAGGCAACCGCCGAAGCACACGCCGCCAAATGTGTATTCAAGGCAATCCGCCCAATACTCACATCTGCCTTCACAGTAGAGGCCGCATTAAAACCAAACCATGCTAGCCATAGAACAAAACCGCCTAGGGCCACTAACGGTAAATTATGTCCTGCCAAATAATGGACCTGTCCATTGCGCCCAAACCGCCCTAAACGAGGCCCCAACACAATAATTCCCGCTAAAGCCACCCATCCACCAATCGAATGCACCACTGTTGAACCAGCAAAGTCGATAAAGCCCATAGCTTTTAGCCAACCTTCGCCATCAAATAAGCTCCCCCAAGCCCATGCACCAAAAATCGGGTAGATCAAGCCACTGACCACCGCAGCACTCACGATATACGCCACAAAGTGAATCCGCTCAGCCATCGCCCCACTGGCAATCGTCGTGGCGGTGGCAGCAAACATCATTTGAAAGAACAAGAGGTTCCAGTGCCAGTCATCCATGGCATTGGGTGCAAAATGCGAGGTCCCTATCCAACCACTCGAATTGACACCAAACATCAAACCAAAGCCAATCAACCAAAAGACCAGGCCCCCTAAACACGCATCCATATAGTTTTTCATGAGTACATTAATGGTGTTTTTAGAGCGCACCGAACCACTTTCAATCAGGGCAAAACCTGCTTGCATGAAAAACACCAAAATGCCACCCAGCACCACCCAGACACTGTCAAGCGAGAGGCGAATTTCTTGAATATTTTGAGTCTGTGTTGGCAGGGACTCTGCGGCAAAACTGGGTAAGGCAATACAGCACACAAAGAAGAGTAAGTATTTTATTTTTTTCATGAATAATCCCCCAAAGATTATTCATCTCAACTGCAAAATCAATGCCAGTGTTCCAACACCTTACAGATATTTAATCATGATCCATGCCCACCAATATAAATGGACAATTCAAACAAGGTGAAAAAGCGATACACCATACAAGAGGTCAAAATGAATTTATAAGCGGATTGATAAAACATAGCTTTTAGTTTTTATAGTACTCATCCACAGCATAATAGTGGACCTTCTCTATCCAACGACCAAGATTCAGCGTTCGCTCTGTCACTTTAACCTTTCCCGCTTGAACTGTTGCATCTTCAATAAATTCTCTGACTAAACTCAAGCCATGTTTAGGAATCACGATATATTCCGAACGGATGTGATAACAACACCCACTTTTATTGAAGGTTAAGATTCTTTTCTGTTTTGGATCGACCTCAAACATGCCCAAATTTTCATGGGTTAAGGCCGACAACTCCTCACTCAAAACAAATTTATTCTTGGTTCGATGAAAGACATAAACATCGTAGGTTGGTCCACCATAGGCACCATAGTTACCATTACGGATGGCTACATCCTCACTCCCGTCAAAGTTAAAGTCAGCAAAAATTAATGCGCTTTGCTCACCATAAAGCTGCACCACATTGACAGACGGTTTGTAAGTTTCGTCCAAATCTATCGTCAATTCAGCCGAGGAAAAATGCTGAAAGTGCTGTGTTGTCCCTTTTAGGTAAAGATCAATATTGGCTTGTCCATCACAGCTACTGTCCGTGCAGTTCGTCGTCATTTTTACATCATAGCGTTTCGATGCATTTTTTATTTCGAAGACCTGAGCCTGAGTAGCTTGACTCAAAACGCACCCACCAAAGATCAGCAGCACCTGAAACCAGATCTGATTTATGTTCATATTGTTTTCTTATTGAAAAGTTAAACATCATCTTAGCAAAAGCTGCAAACATAAAAAAACCACCCGAAGGTGGTCTTTATACACTCTAGGAGGAGGATTAGTGTCCACCACCATTGATTGCTTTGGTCATATCTTCAACCACTTTCTTCGCATCACCGAAGATCATCATGGTTTTTTCGTTATAGAACAAATCGTTGTCTAGACCTGCATAACCTGTCGCCATAGAACGTTTGATGACCATAATGGTACGTGCTTTATGTGCTTCAAGAATTGGCATGCCATAGATTGGAGATGTTGGGTCGTCTTTCGCCGCAGGGTTCACCACGTCGTTCGCACCAATCACAAGCACCACATCTGTTGCAGGGAAGTCTGAGTTAATCTCATCCATCTCTAAGATGTCTTCATAAGCCACGTCTGCTTCAGCCAAAAGTACGTTCATGTGACCCGGCATACGACCTGCAACTGGGTGAATGGCAAAGCGCACTTTTACACCTTGTTCTTTCAAGATTTCACACAGTTCTTTCACAGCATTTTGTGCACGACCTTGCGCCATACCATAACCTGGTACGATCACAACGCTGTCTGCATTTGACATCAAGAAGCCTGCGTCATCTGCTGAACCAGAACGATGGTTACGCTGTGCTTGTTCGCCTTTGTCCGCAGAAGCTACCGCTGTACCGCCCATTGCACCACCAAACAAAACGTTGATGATTGAACGGTTCATGGCTTTACACATGATGTAAGACAGAATCGCACCTGAAGAACCCACCAGTGAACCCGCAACGATTAACATATTGTTTTCAAGTGTGAAACCAATACCTGCTGCTGCCCAACCAGAGAAGGAGTTCAATAGCGATACCACCACTGGCATATCACCGCCGCCGACTGGTGCAATCCACACCCAACCAAATGCAAGTGCAAGTGCAGTCATAGCCCAGAATGCATTCATGTTGCCTGTTGTGAAGAAGTACACACCACATGCCAACATTGCAAGGAAAATCAGTGCTTGTACAGGTTTAACCCATGCACCAGAAATGGTTTTTGCCCATTTTTTCGCAGCCAACTTACCATAAGCAAATACAGACGCTGTAAAGGTAATCGCTCCGACGAAACAGCCCACGAACAATTCAAATAAATGAACCTTGCTCATGTGTGCATGTTGCACACCCGCAGCAGTTAATGCAGTTTCATTTTGTGCAAATAAAGCAGTCAGTTGGTTGTTATGTAGAATTGCAGCTATTGCAATTAATACCGCAGCCAAGCCCACCAATGAGTGCATTAAAGCAACAGTTTCAGGCATCTGCGTCATAGGTACAGTACGCGCACGAGCAATACCCACAATCGCACCTAGCACCATCGCACCACCAATCATCCAAATCACAGGATGATCAGCCACGAAGAAAGTAGTCACGACAGCAATCGCCATTGCGATCATGCCATAACGGTTACCTTGAATTGCCGTCTTCGGGCCAGACAAACCACGTAAAGTTAAGATAAAGAGGACAGCACCAATCAGGTAGAACCAATCCGCATAGTCTCGAATGAATTCCATATATTAGCCCTCTTTTTTCTTTTGCTTTGGCTTGAACATTTCAAGCATACGCGCTGTTACTGCGAAGCCACCGAAAATATTGATACTTGCTAAGAACACAGCAATCGCACCTAAGATGCTCACCACATTCACACTTTGGAATGCAACATTCGCATCAACACCAATTGCAGGAATCCCCACCGTTTGAATCATTGCACCGACCACGATGATCGATGACAACGCATTGGTTACTGCCATAAGCGGTGTATGTAGTGCAGGCGTAACGCCCCACACAACGTAGTAGCCTACAAAGATGGCAAGGACGAAAATTGTAATTGTTTCAACCATGATCTATCTCCTTAACCACGCTTCAGCAGTACTTGACCGCCATGAGTTACTAGAAGGGCTTTTTGAATTTCTTCTTCAGGATTGATAGCAAAATTTTTCTCTGCATCAAATAAAGTATCTAAAAAGTTCAAGACATTTCGTGCATACAAAGCAGAAGCTTCAGTTGAAACCGTAGACGGAATGTTTGGAATCCCTAGAATGGTCACACCGTTGTCAGTCACAACATTTTCACCATTCTTAGAACCTTCAACGTTACCGCCTGTTTCAACCGCCATATCAAGGATGATTGAACCTGGTTTCATTTTGGCAACCGTTTCCGCCTTAATCAGACGTGGCGCATTACGACCTGGTAAAAGTGCAGTGGTAATCACGATGTCAGCATTCGATACAGCTTTGTCCACAATAATGGCTTGATCGCGGATATAGTCTTCACCTGGCATCCAGCCATAACCATTTTTCGCAGCATCGGCTGCTTTTTGCTGCTCTTCTGCTGACATAGGTACGTCTAACCATTTGCCACCCAAAGATTCCACCTGATCTTTCGCCGTCGGACGTAAATCCGTTGCTTCAACCACAGCACCCAAACGTTTTGCTGTCGCAATCGCTTGTAGACCTGCAACACCAACCCCCATGATCACGACACGTGCAGGTTTTACAGTACCCGCAGCCGTCATCAACATTGGGAACATGCGCTGGTACTCTGCCGCAGCAAGAAGCACAGACTTGTAACCGGACAAGTTAGCTTGTGAAGATAATACGTCCATGTTCTGCGCACGAGATAAAGTTCGTGGCAGTAGCTCCAAAGCAAATGCAGACACGTGTTGTGATGCAAATTGATCAAGCTCCGTATTACGGTACGGGTCAAACATGGCAATAACCGATGTATTTGGCGCAAGCTTTTGAATTTCAGCACCCTGAGGGGCACGTACTTTCAAAATCATTTGGCTACCGGTATAGGCATCATCTGTCAGCGTAGCACCGACTTGCTCATAAGCACTGTCGATATAAGCAGCTTTCACACCTGCTCTACGTTCAATCACTACACTATGACCAGCACTGATCAACTTTTTTACCGTTTCTGGCGTTGCGGCTACACGATTTTCACCGACGACAGTTTCGGCTGGAATTCCGATCTGCATGAGCGTCCCTCAAGCTAGTTTTTCTTAAAGTAAACATCACCGATTAGGCAATATTTTCTCACAGGATGTTCTTATGAATTTTTGGATTCTAATGAAACTTTTTTAAAATAACACCCACTATTTATTTAATAAATACCCATATACTGAACTGGTGATTCATAAAAAATATTGGGTGATATCTCGTTTATTTACTTTGAATCCGCTTAAAAATTGATTTATTTCTATTCAAATTCTGAGCTACAGATCTTTTTACACTAAAATCTGCACTTTTTTTGCACAAAACCAAGTCCTTTAATTCCGCAGTATTGATCTTTTTGACCAATCCAAGAATATGAACCACCACGTTCACATTAACCCGAACCTGTCATTCATCGAGCTTTGCCATCTGCCGTCGCGCAAACTTTGCAGGCATTGACTTGAATGACAGTTTTGCCCCATTTGCAAAAGCTTAGAATTGGCCTGTTCCTATGTTTCATCGATCAAAAATGCCAATGCTCAAAATTTAGTCCAACTGAAACGTATATTTGAAGTGGATCATATAAAAATACGAGGAAGGATTAATCACGTTTAAATAGATCTAAAACGCGGAACGACCAACAAAAATGTTTTTTTCATATTTTATGGGATGATAATGGCGTGCATTGACGCACTAGCCTTAAGCAAAAATGCACCATAATTAAGCAAAAACACTTTAAATAGATGAATATTTCAACAATCAGCCCCAAATGCTTGGTATGCTTTATGAGTGAAAATGATCGAATGCAACAATTTCATACAAAATAGACGGGTGCGTTCAGAATTTTTTAAAGATTTTTATCATTTTTTGACAGGAAATTCGAAATATCATTATTTTTTGATTGTATTAGACGAAAATACTCTCCTGAGAACAGGTCATGCTATTTTCTATGTCTTCATCTTCGACTCATTTTTTATGCAGTCTTTTCTCGCCTGTTTTAGGCTTTTGACCCAGCTTCGTATACAATTTCTGAAACGATGCATCTATTTAGCTCAAACATGATGTAAACGTCTTTCTGAAAAAAATACTCCCTCATCAAAGGCTCATTATGAATACCTCTTTCGACATCAGTCGAGACAAATCTCTGCTCTGGCTGATGGCAATTGTCTGTGGCTTATGTGCAGGGGCAAACTATTATTGCCAGCCTTTGATTTCCTCTATTCAGCAAAGCTTTCAAGCGCCAGAAGAACAAGTGGCTTTGACCGTGACCTTTGCGCAAGTCTCCTATGCTTTGGGTTTACTGTTCATTGTGCCCTTAGGCGACATGCTGAACAAAGCCAAACTGATTCCATTCCTGATGTTTGGCGCATCTGCTGGACTGTTTATCTGTGCGACATCTACCAACTTATCGATGCTCTGGCTAGGCACCATTATTACAGGACTCTTTTCTGTCGCAGCACAAGTACTGATTCCTCTGGCCACGATGGCAGTCAAACCTGAAAAAACGGGAGAAGTGGTCGGTTTCCTCATGAGTGGCTTATTGGTCGGGATTTTACTGTCGACCAGTGTGGCTGGATTACTCTCAGACTTATGGCACTGGAAAATGATTTATGTGCTGAGTGGCATCGCCATGTTTGCTTTGGCCCTTCTGATGAAAGGAAAACTACCCCAACTACCAAAACTTAAAATCACCTATTTCGACATTTTTAAGTCCATGGGGAGTCTGCTGCAACAAGAGCCTCGTTTGGTGTTTCGCTCAATCACGGGTGGATTTGCTTTTGCTGCCATGAGTATGCTGTTTTCAACCATTGCCCTACTTTTAACCTCTGAGCCATTTCAACTTTCGGATGTTTTAGTCGGCGTGGTAACTTTGGTCGGCGTATTTGGCGCACTCTCCACTCAGTGGATTGGTAAATGGGCCGATCGCGGTTATACCCTGCTTTTGACTTGGGTCGGCTGCGGGACGTTAGCCCTCAGTTGGGTGTTCCTATATTTAGGCGGGAGCTCACTCATCAGCTACATCATCGGTTATGCACTGATTAACTTAGGGCTTGCAACTACACATAGTTGTAACCAAAACGTGATTTTCCGTTTACGCCCCGATGCGAAGTCTCGGGTGAACTCCATCTATATGACATTATATTTTATTGGTGGCGCGTGTGGCTCGGCACTGGGTGTCTATGCATGGCATCACGGCGGCTGGAGCAGTACATGTTTAGTCGGTATTACACTGGTGATGATGGCGGGTGTCTTTGCTCTGCTGGATACCCTGTATAACAAAAAACAGGGTATTGCTTAACCCTTAAAAAGACAGTTGACTGAGTCAATTGTCTTTTGGTTTGGGCACTTCTTTTTGAGCGCTAACTGACCTGAGCCACGGGGTAAAAAGGTTTACCCAAATCGAGACTATCGGCATTTTCCAAAGCAATGTACAAAAATGCGGGCAGTAAAGCCGATAAAATTTGACAGCCATCTTGTAGCTGCTTGCGGTTCAATGAACTCTTATAGGTTGAACCACCATGCATCAGTTGATTTCTCAAGGTATATAAACGATTAAACAGTACCAGTAAAATATCAACCGAATGTTTCTGTTGTAGCGCTTTCGCCACTTTTTTCTTTTCTTGTTCAAGCTGAGCCTTACAGATCTCTAAACCAATTTTCTTATTTTGATAGTCCCAATACCCTTGATAGGTGTATTGGTTGTCTAAGAGCATACGAATAGGCTGACTAAATTTGTCCCATAAAATGCTATAAATTCTATGATCGACATCATGCTGGCAAATTAAATGCAAGAACTGACGTAAACTCTGTTTGTCCTGACTTTGCCCCAAGTCTTGTGCATATATCGCATTGAAGGAAATCCAGAGGCTGATAAATTGTAAATCGGGATCATGATCGAGCAGTAATGCCTGCTTTAGCCAACTCAGCCCACGATGTATTCTCAGATTAAACTCATCACTCTGTTGTACTTTTTTAGTTTTAAAAATTTCTTCTAAAAGCAACATCGGCTTTTCCTATACTTTATTCTTCTATGTATTCAACATACTGAATGATTAAGCTAAATTCAATTTAATCCTGCTAGGACCATAGTGATTGATAAATCCCGCTAGTTCAGTGTGAATGTTCTATCGAAAAAAACATTCTGTTTTCTATATTTCAATGTATCTAATGAATATTGGCTGCTCCTCTTACCATTAATTATAAGTTCTAAGCTTGATAAAAGCAGATAATATCTCTCAATGAATGTATTCCATTTTTGTGATAGTATTGCGTGCTATCGGAAATACCTGAATAAAATGAAGCATCGAGTTTCATTTTTCGTCCACTCCCAAAGATCCTCCTATCGGTAATGAATGCATTTCAGCTCACTACATTGTGCTGTATCTTGCTCAATAAATGGATTGACGCTTTGGCTTTGCGACATCTGATTTTCATGTAATTTCCCACATATTTCTTTGCACCGCTTCCGCTCTAAGACATAGGTTGTTCACCATGTCTTTGCAGACAAAAGCTGATAAACACTGATCAAGAGCCTGATTTTTTAATGAATACTGACAAAACCATTGAAACCCCTCAATCTCCACGAATTAGTGTTGCGCCGATGATGGATTGGACACTTAAAATAAAATAACAAATTAATATCAACAACTTAAATTGTATAAAATAATTTATGGTGTAAATTTGGCGTAAATTCTATTTTATGTACCAAAACTTAACTCTTCAACATTCTCACTTCCAAAAAGATTACTCACTGTAAGAAGTGCAGTGTCTGACAATGACTGAGTTGCCAGCACAGCAAGTCTCGTCATTGGGCGAGATATAGATACATAGAAAAGATTCCGAGCACGATAGAAACCTTTCATATTTGTCTTAGTCAGCTTTTTAGTTTCAAGTAGCTCAAGAAGCTGAGGCCAATTATAATGATTCCACCCTCCACCTAAGATTACCAATACATTATCAAACTCAGCACCCTTAACACTATGCTGGGTTGCAAAAGGGGTTAACTTTTCAATAAATCTTGTAACCTCGATAACTTCTTTATACGGGATTTCTCTTAATTTTTTATAACGTTGTGGTCTTGAAGACATTTCAACTTCAGGTATGCCCATCAATGAAATAAGCTCTTCCTCTCTTCTAAGTATACGATCAGGCAGAGATGGACGTTTAGTAATCTTTAAATGGTCTATAACTTGACCAATAGTCCCTTCTATTCTCAACTTTAGCAATCGATCCATATCTCTACGCCACAACATTTTATCTTCATGTTTTGTAATAGCAGGTCTAGCACCCAATATCTTAAACATATCTCCGTAATGTGATGAACTATAAGCCATGCACATTGGCTCTATTACTTCAGCAAAGAACCTAATGACCGGATCTTCCTTTTTTGTAAACTGTTCTGTACGACCTCTAAATAATTCAACAATTTTCGGATAACCTTGTTCAACTGCCAAAACATTGTGACTAAGCATTAATACTTTTGTCTTTTTTAAGTCCCACCCCTCTACTCTTAACCTAGCCATCAACTCTTCACGACAACTACGTGCTATGTCAGAAGGTAAATCTTCCTTTGAATGTGCTGTATTCGTTCTAGGCCCATTATAACTGTTAGTATGGAAAAACCGAGCTTCACCTTTGGCTTCTGGTAAGCTAACAACTTGTGGAAGCTCTGGGCGTAAAGCGTTTAGAACATTTACTACAGCAGGAACTGATCGAAAATTTGAACCCTTTGCAATTTCTTCAATTGGGTATTCAGCTAATTCATACTCACTACTATAAATAGTCTGCCAATGATCTCCGAAAAGACCTATGATTGGTCCAGTCTTCGACTTTAAAAAATAATCAGTAATAGCATCCATAAATTGACGATGAGTATCTTGATATTCATCAATAAAAATTACTGGAAATTGCTGACTAAATAACATCCGAAACTTTTCCTTAGCCAAAAGCATTGCCATCAATTCAGGAATATCATCATGATTAAGTGTAATGCGCATCTCATCTACACTAAAGAATCCCAGATCATATTCTACTAACTGTGATCCAATCCCCCCACTTTGTTCAACTTTCTCTTTTTTATCCTTTAGTTCAATTACCAAATCACGTATTGCCTTCTGAAATTGACGAATGAATGCCCAACAGAAGCCATGAATTGTGTCAACAAGAATTGCCGGATGATCTTCAATTTCTTGAGCAATCTCATTGCGTGCAACTTCTGTATAAGTAATACAAGCAACTTTTTTGCCTGACTGTACTAACGTTGAACCACGTTCGTCGATTAGTCTCTTGAGTGCAGCTACCAAAGAATATGTCTTACCTGCTCCCGCACCTGCTTCAAGTCTAAAACTATAACCCGCATCTAGAGCCTGATTGATCTTTCTCTGAGCTTCTTGTGCAGCAACTAGTGCAGGATTTTCTTTAATCTGACTCATGCTGCTCCTCCTTTGTCTAATGGTTCTAAATTTTGTATAGGAACATCAGATTCAGAAAGCCAAATCAGGCCTTCTCGAATATATCGAGGTACAACCCATTCTTTTACACGAATTGCATATTCTAAAGCGAAATCCGCTTTAGTAAGTCCCTGCGCATATTCCCAAGCTTCTGTAGCAACATCGTCTTCACTTGGTAATGGAAATTGATTAAGGTTCGCTAAAATAAGAGCATCTTCATAGCTTCTTGCACAAATATTAGTTTTTGGATCTTCAGGGATTTGGTAGGCAATTCGACGAAAGTTAACCTGCTTTTCTATGGCATTTTTAGCAATTAAATCAGCTGGAGATATTTGCCAAATTACTTTTTCATCTAAATCTTTAGGACGAAACCAATCCTTGATAGCCGCATTAGAGGTTCTCTCACCTTGAGCTACTGGACATTTTTCCCATATTTTGGTTTTTACTTTCTTCTTATTTTCTTTTTCCACCATTTTAGTTGAGTCTAAATCGGTAATGACTAGAGTCTTAAGTTCAAGAAAGTCGAGGAGTGGATAAAAAACATGAGCATGAGCCCCTCCAGCTTCAATACAAGTTACATACTGGCTTGCTAATTTTTGATGTTCTGGTAAGGATATATCAACTAATTCTCTGAGGCGAGGCATTAATAACCGTTCAGTTGTCCCTTCAACCATAATCACTTTATCTGCAAAATAAAGATCACACTTAGTCAGAGTCATGTATTTATGCAAGAACTCTTTATCAGCAGAAGATATTGTTTGCATGCCCTTTTTAAAATCTTTAACTTTAGTATTTCTAATACTTTTCACTGAATCTTTCTGGTTATAGAAATATCTTACTGCATCAAAACATGCCGCATTAGCAACATGAGAAGAATGTGTAGTAATAATAAACTGAACATTCCAAACGTCTTCTGCTGGATAGGCACTCGAAAGCTTTTGAATAGCAGCATTTAATTGATTAATGAAAACTTCCTGCATCTGTGGATGCAAATGAGCTTCAGGTTCTTCAATGAATATCAAATGGGCTGAAGGGCGAGTAATTTGAGATCGGTAAATTTTGTGATAGCTTTCAAGTTGTAGCAGCATATAGATTAAATTTCGCGTACCAAGACCATTATATCCCTCAGGTAAATGCACACCATCTGTACCGCTATAAACAACTTTTGTATGCCCAGACAAAAGTGCCTCTACATTTAATGAAGTTTCAGGCCTTAATTCAGTATCATTAAGACTTGGAAAACCCATCACCCCCATAACAGGTAATAACTTTTTGAGCATTTTGTCAAAATCACTTTGAACATTAAGCTCAATATCTTCAACAGATTTCTTTAATTTCGCAGCTAACTCTTGATCAGATTCTGTAGCCGTTGGTGCAGCAGCTGTTTTAAACAATTCACTAAGTAATTTTCCGATAACATCAGCCTCACCAAGCTTTGTCTTATCAAGAGTTCTTTGTGCTTGAACAAAGTTACATTGTAATAATGCTGCGAATGCTGAAGTACCCTCGAAATTTCTCTTATTAGACTTATCCGTCGGATCTATCGCACTAACATGCACTTCGTAAATTTTTGATAAATTATTACGTAAACACTTAAAAAAATGTATTTGAGGTTCCATACCTACTGGTGGTTGAGGTAAATCAAACAACAAATGCATTTTTGCTAAGACAGGCCTATATTCAATACAAGCAATCGCTGTTGTAGAGTCCATATCTAAATCAATGATAAATGGTGAAAGAGGTCCTAAAGTCGGGGCATCACTATCGTATCGAAATGTCAAAGAAAGAGTGATTATAGGCAGTGTATTATATATCTGCTCTGGACTTGCCCCCTCTTCTTTCAATTTTCTTGCATTTAAAAACTTCTCACGAGACAAACTAGAAAAATCTTCCAACCTAAAACGGGCTCCTGACTCACCACAAAAACAATCAAATATGCTAGTAAAAGATGTTTTTCCGCTATTATTTCGCCCAACAATCACAGTTGAATTCTTTTCTAATACAATCTCAATATCTTCAAGAAGTCTATACCCCTCAACTCTAACTTTTTCGATACGCATTGTTCCCCCCAAAATACATTGGTTATTGTAACTTTATCTATTTTTTCAAAGGTTTCGCCCAAGAAGAGCATGTAAATTATTTTGTGTAAATTACGTTCTTTATAAATGATTTTTTAGCTAGTCGTCCAAGCATTCGACAACTGCTCAGCCTGCTTCATCACCAACTCAATCGCTTCAGCTGCTTTATCAGGTGGATACTTCCAACGCTGCAAAGTACGACGTACTAATATTTTCAGCTGAGCACGCACACTATCCCGAACCTGCCAATCGACAGTCGTTGATTTCCGTAGCTTCTCTGTAATCTCTCGTGCGATCTGTTTCAGCGTATCGTCTCCAAGCTCTCTGACCGCACTTTCATTATTCGCCAAGGCATCGTAGAAAGCGATTTCATCAGGATTCAAACCAAGTGCAGCTTCACGCTGCATTTCGGCCTGAAACTCTTTTGCCATTTGAATGAGTTCTTCAATGACCTGAGAGGTTTCAATAGCTCGGTTATTGTATTTCCTCAAGGTTTCCTGCAAACGATCAGAGAAGCGTTTTTCCTGCACGACATTGTTTCGTGTCTTTGCCTTAATGCCATCATTGAGTAACTTTTCCAACAGTTCAACTGCCAAGTTACGGTATGGCATCTGCCGTACATCTTCTAAGAACTCATCTGAAAGCAAGCCAATGTTTGGTTTATCTAAACCACACATTGCAAAAACATCTGTTACCCCATCTGCAATGACAGCATTATCCAGAATCTGTTTTAGTGTACTGTCCTTTTCCGCTTGCGACAGTTTACGATCTACAGAGGTATGCTTGCTAATGACCGCTTTAATGGCTGAGTAAAAGGCAATTTCTTTGTGCAGGTTCTTCGCTTCATCCAAGGTGCTGCATAAAGAGAAGGCTTTATTGATTGCCAGGACTAAATCAAGAAAACGCTTTTTACCATCCTTTAAGCTCAGCACATAGTTGGCTGCGGGGATAATCAGTCGGTGTGCCTGAGTTTCATAAGCACTTAAATCCATGCCAACCTGTTCATTGGTTTTGGCAAACATTCCCCGTATCGCATCCATCTTTTCAGCAAGAACCGCATAAGCTTCTTCTGCACGTAATGTTGGTTCCCCTTTACCTTTGGCATCGGTATAGGTTTTTAAGGCTTGCTTCAATTCATTAGCAATGCCGATATAGTCAACAACTAGTCCACCCTGCTTATCTTTAAAGACACGGTTCACACGTGCAATGGCCTGCATGAGGTTATGGCCTTTCATTGGCTTATCTATATACATGGTGTGCGTACACGGTGCATCAAAACCTGTAAGCCACATATCGCGTACAATCACCAGTTGTAAAGGATCGTTTACGTCCTTAAAGCGTTTCTCAAGGCGTTTTTTAGTTTGCTTATTGTAGATATGCGGCTGTAATAATGGTTTATCTGAAGCTGAACCCGTCATCACAATTTTGATTTTGCCTTTTTCAGGATCAGGGTCATGCCAATCTGGACGTAAGGCAATAATCTCATTGTAAAGGTGGACACAGATCTCACGGCTCATGGTCACAATCATGCCTTTACCCGCCGTGGCTTCTGTACGGGCTTCAAAGTGTGCGACTAAATCCGCAGCAATCTGTTTCAGCCGTGGTGTGGCACCCACCAGCTTTTCTAGTCGGCTCCACTCACTTTTAGTCTTTTCTCGGTTACCAACATCTTCTTCATCTTCTACAACCTCATCGACTTGATCAGATAGCTCTTCAATTTCAGTCTGATTGATGTCCAGCTTTGCCAAGCGTGATTCGTAGTAGATCGGGACGGTTGCCCCATCATCCACGGCATCCTGAATGTCATAGATGGAAACATAATCACCAAAGACAGCTCGGGTATCTTTATCCTCACTCGAAATAGGGGTTCCAGTAAAGCCAATAAAAGCAGCATTCTTTAAAGCATCACGCATGTGCTTGGCATAGCCGAACTTGTATGTGCCATCATTATTTAGTTTTGCTTTCAAACCATATTGGCTACGATGTGCTTCATCTGACATCACCACAATATTGTGGCGTCCATTCAGTAATGGATGCTCACTCTCACCTTCCAATAATGCAAACTTTTGTACCGTGGTAAAGATGATGCCACCTGACTCACGCTCAGCTAAAAGCTGTCTCAGCTCATCGCGGTTATTGGCTTGTACTGGCGTTTGTTTTAATAGTTCTTGAGCATTACTAAAAGTTTCAAAGAGCTGTCCATCCAAGTCATTACGGTCGGTTACGATCAACAAGGTCGGGTTGTGCATAGCAGGCTGTTGTAAGAGTTTCCCCGCATAGCAGCACATGGAAATACTTTTACCCGAACCTTGGGTATGCCAAACAACACCTGCTTTTTTGTCTCCGGTTGGATTGGCTGCTGTAATGGTAGCCTGTACGGCTTCGCGTACTGCATGGAACTGATGATAGCCTGCAATTTTCTTAATAGTCTTTTCGCTATCTGTTTCAAACAACACAAAAAATCGGATGTAATCCAGAAACAACTCTCGATCAAAGAAGCCTCGAATAACTGTCTCTAGTTCCCATTCTAAAGCAGGTTTATCATCTTCATTCTTAATGGTACGCCACGGTAAAAAGCGTTCCTGATTCGCCGTAAGTGAACCGACACGAGCCGTTACCCCATCACTCACCACCAAGGCTTCATTAAAGACAAACAGATCGGAGATTTCTTCTTTGTAAGTTTGCAGCTGGTTAAAGGCATCCCAGATATCTGCATTTTCATCGGTTGGGCTTTTTAGCTCCAACACGGCAAACGGAATACCATTGATAAAACAGATGATGTCAGGGCGTCGCGGCTGCTTCACACCTAGAATGGTAAATTGATTGACCGCAACAAAACGGTTTTGATGCACATGATTAAAGTCCACCAAGAAGGCATGGTCATGTACCCAATCATCCTGTTTCTTATAGGTGACAGATACACCTTCCAATAACATACGATGGAAGGCACGGTTATTGGTCACCAAGTCCAGACTTTCAGGTTGATTCAGCTTTTGCAGAACTTGCTCAAAACAACTTACAGGTAAATGCGGATTCAAGCGTTCAAAAGCGGCCAGAACATCAGCTTCCAGTAAAATCTGTTTATAGTCTTTGCGTAAAGGAGTGCTACTATCAGGTGCAATATCAATACCATGAACGACTTCCCAGCCATTTTCGGCGAACCAATCAAGGCAAAGGTTTTCGAGTTGTGTTTCGTTCATGATTAATATTACCTGGTATGTTGTCTTTAAGTTTTTCTGATAGATAAAGTTTAAGTTTCTAAAGCACCAGGCCTTCTTTACGTGCTTTTTCCTCGTTTATTACAAATATATTCATATCGTTAATATTCCATAATTTTTTTATTTTATGTAAACGCTGTCTAAATTTGTCAGTTATTTGGGGTAAATGTTGATTAGGTACTTTAGGTATAATTAGCCTTAATTGAATTGTAGCTTTTTGCCAATCAATAAGTTTATGATTAGATGGTAGCTCTTGCTCTACAATAGAGTTTTGTTTTAAACACCCCATCATTTGTAATGGTAGTGCATTTTCAAACTTCTCAAAAATTTCATTCCAATAATTCTCATAATCGGATGTATTCCTAGGATTTGGTATACTCGATTTAGCTTCAACCATAAACATCTTTTGATTTTTTAAATAAGTAAACTCAACCATTTTAAAACCATTACCTAGAGATTTATGGCCTTTGGAATGTTCTATTTTATAAAAATCATCACGTGGGAAAGAACCAAAGCTCACTCCTGACTCTTCAAAAAAAATCATATATAATCAAACCCCTTGAAATTCAGCTTCAAAAAGTCGAATTGACTCATTAATGATCTCATTATCAGGTAGACCATCATTAAGCAAACAGGTTTGTTGCCAACTTCCATTTTCTGTTGCCATAAAAGTTGGAATAGGCATTTGATACTGATGAGCAATTAATACCAATTTTTTGATAACGTAATAAGAGTGAGTAGCAAGAAAAAATTGAATACCAGCTTTAGCAAGAACACTAATTATATCTAACAGTTGCACAATTGCTGTCGGATGCAAAGCAGACTCAGGTTCATCAATAAATACAATGGAATCTTTATCAAGATAGCGATTACCTAAAAGAGTATCAAGAATTGCAACCTTTTTAACACCTTCAGCTGTAGCCATCATTGAGTACTTACTATTTCCTTTTTTATAAATCCAGCTTTGGCTTTTATTATCGAATTCAACCTTCCCTGAAAACATATTTTCTAACTGTTTTCGAGAGCTTACAAACGCATCTGAATTACGCCCCTTTTGCGTAGGAATTTTAAGAGCAGTAATTAGATCGACATAAGTTGCATCAAAGCCAAATAATTTATCGATTACTGCCGACTTATGAATAACATCAATCAGTGACAATACTTGGCGAATTCAAACATGAGGTGCGACAGTTTCAAAAGCCATATGATAATCAACAAGCTGAGCAAATTTCTCTAATGGTGTAAGCCAATCTAACGCTTTTCTAGGACGAGTATTCAGTGACATGGCAACTTGATTTAAATAATGCTGATCTGCCTGATTTAAATCAATCCCTTTAGGTAAATATTGCCTAATTAAACCATTCATATTTTCGCATGTGCCTTTTTGCCAGGGTGAATGTGGGTCACAGAAATATACATCTATGCCTAAATCTTCTTCGAGTATTTTATGTTCTGACATCTCACGTCCACGGTCATAGGTCAACGTTTTACGCAGTTCTGCAGGTAAATATTTCAGAGCTTCAGTTAAAGCCTTGCGCACTGATTCTGCCTTTGCATCAGGTAATGTTGCCAAGATACAGAGCCGTGTATTTCGTTCAATAAGTGTTGCTATCGAACTTTTATTGTCTTTACCTTTAATTAAATCAGCTTCCCAATGACCCGGTATTTTTCTTTCTTGAACTTCGGCTGGGCGCTCATGAATAGTTTTAATATCCTGTAATATAGAATCTTTTTTAGGTTCACCGTTAGCTTTTCGCTTTTTATTTTCATGACGTAGACAGGATAATAAGTCTTTTTTCAACTCACCCTTGGGTAATGCTCGTATCGTTGAATAAATCGTTGTATGGCTTACATTCATTGTTTGATCCAAATCAGGAAATGTCTTTAAACGCTTTGCTATTTGCTGAGGAGACCATAAACAACGGATCGCTTCAACAATAAATTTCCAGAGGATTGAATCGATTTTGAGTTTTCTGTGACCACGTCTACGTCTAGCAAAAGTGTTATCAGAAGCATATTGAGCTTGATAAACGTCATTGATGCTATTTCTTTTAAGCTCACGATAGATCGTACTAGGATGTCTTTTAATAAGTTCAGCAAATTTTCTGGCTGAAAAGCCTTCTTTTCTTGACTCAAGCATTAATGCAGTACGATCTTCAAAGTTAAGATGATGGTATGACAATTTTATATACTCCATAAACCCTTTAAATTAATTAGGTGGTTTATGTCGCACTTCAAGTTTTACTCTGCCCTTCTTTAGGAGGTAGGAAAATTGAATTAGATTCTCTTTTGGTCAGATTATTGTGAATAGTACTTACTTTAACAGTTGTATCTTTTCCAAAACTAAATCCAAGTGAGCTATTGTCATCCAAGCTAATTGATACTGAGAGCTTTTTGCCCTCACCTTTGGTAACTATGTCACCAATTTTATCTGTTTGAAATGTCCAATATAATTTATCACTCAAAACATCGGAAAACTCTTGATTATTTTTCCCTCTATTGGACTCCTCATGGCTACGTATCGCACTATATAAAGCTTTGAGCAGAAAAGTTTTCCCTGTGCTGTTTTTACCCAAAATTAAGTTAATTTGTCCCAAATTTTTACCATGAGAACTAATAATTGGCCCATAGTTCTCTAAATCAAAATCTTTAATCATTCTTCATCTCACATACACTATTTTCTATCTTCATCAGAAATTAAAGTAATCTCACCCGACAATAACTTTGGCAATAAAGCATCTCTAATATCAATTAATTTTAAAGATTCATCTGACTGCTGTGATAATACAAATGGTTTTATCTTTTCTGCAAAAATATTTTGAATTTTAATATCTGGTTGCAATAAATCTATAGTTTCCAAGTCTTTTCTTTTAATACTCGATTGAACAGTAATAACCAATCTAGCATCTACATCATTCCTAAATTTGGCGCTATTCATTTGATAATACATAAATAGTGGATTTACTTTATTCAACTTAAATCTTAATCCTAATATATTTTGTGCAATTGCTAGAGTTCTATTAGCAGGAACAATACAAAGGCGACCTATAGTGCCCACTGTTGACATTATCAAATCATTTTCCTGTAAATGTGCTCTAAACCAAGTATTAAAAGTTTCTAAGCTCACTTTTTTGTCAGTATTTAAATCAGGATTTAAAGAGAATTCTGGTAAATGTTTTACCTCCAATAAAGGAATCCCTTCCGACTGAATAGGAGGAGTCTTACCTCTATTATCAATATACTTTTCAACAATATTACTAAACCGCGTAACCTCCCACCCCTTCGGTACTTCCCCTAACTCACTTTCTACCAATTCATCAGGAAACAGTGCAGCAGTTGCTCGCAATTCCGCCAAATCATCTTCAGCCATTTGCTGAAGCTCAACTTCACTTTTACCGCTAATAACACACATCGCAGCAAACTCAGGATTGTTCCCTTCTTGTTTTGCTACAATTTTGGCACGGACAGGGTCAAAGTCGATAAACCAGCTTTTAAAGAGGGCTTGGGCAATCGATTCTAAGGTTTGGTTAATTTGATTGTTGAGGTGGATTTTGTCATCTAGATCACCAAGAGTTTTGGCTATTACTTTTTCATTTATATATCCTAAGTTTTTGACCAAAACACTTGATAAGTGATTGCGATTTAATGTTGGAACACCTGTTCCAACATTAAATCGATGAAAATCTATACTTTTCAGCAAATAATAGACATATCTGGCATCATGTCCTTTGAAGTCTTTAACCCACAAAGTCGTATTAAGAGGCCAAAATTTCTCTTTAATATATTGGCCTCCCCCTATACTGCCACTTCTACCAATTACAACCCCTGGTGCATCAACTTTATATTCATTATGAAATCCAGCTACTCCTGTAGATGCTACGACAGGTATATCTCCAGAAATCCTGTCACTCTGAGGCAAATCAAATCCTCTTTGTAAAAGTATAAATTCATTTAATGGCACATAATTTTTATTACTCACTACATTCCCCAAATTCTTTTTTAATCGCCCAATGCCCACGAGTTCCACCCATACGCTCAAGCCAGCCTGCATCTTTTAAATGATTCAGATGCTTTTTCACTGCTGACTCATTAATACCGAGCTGCTCCGCCATAGCACGATAGGAAACTTTCGGATTTTTTTGAATCAAAACTAAAATCTCTTTTTGACGATCTGTCAGCATTGTTTCTTGGATTGAGCCACCTATTGAGCCACCTATTGAGCCACCTAATTGCTCAATCGAAGGACGGTAAAACTCCCAATCGACAAAATCACCTTGTGCTTTCAGTTGAGGTTCGGGATTGCCTGCTTGCAAACAAAGATCTTTGATCCGGGCAATCCCACTGCCCCATTGCTCGATATAACCCAGCTCTTTAAACACACGGGCCAAGACACGGTTACGAATCTCTGAACGACCTTGCGCTAAATCCTCTTCAGTCAGACCATTGGGCAAACCACCCGGCGATACAATATTCAGGATGTCATCATAAATGCCAACCTTGATATCACGCCCTGCATTGCTATAGTCACGATGCAACACTGCATTCACCAAGGCTTCACGAATGGCAGGAATGGGGATTTCATAACTTTCTGTACGTTGTAACCCTAAAATTTCAGCACGTAGATGCAGATGATTCTTGATGAATTGCTCTGTTTGCTTCAACTGACTAAATAAGTCTCCACGGTATTCTTTTTTATCCAAAAACACCGTCATGGTCGTGCCTTTAAAGCGGCTACATTTAATCTCAACCTGCTCATAAAGCCCCAACAAAATGAGTAACCCATGACTTGGGTAATCCTGTCCATTCTGCTGAATGATCAATTTAAGATTACGCATTTTCTGCAAAGACAGTTCTTTGCCCAGCTCAGCAAAGGCTTGCTTTAAAGGCTGTAAATCGATGTCATCTAAACTGTATTGCGGATTCGGCTGCTCATCAAAAGTCTGGTTCAGACGTTGCAATTCAAGTTGCTGGATATACTCAGGCGATGCCACACGATTACTTGCACCTAAACGGATATAAGTCCCCTGTGCCTTGCCTTGTGGCTTGAGATAATAAGGCAACAATGAACCACGGCTGACTTCAATCACCAGCAACTCTATGCCTTGGATATTCTCGATATAGATATACGGCAGAATGTTGGGCATACAGAGTTCATTGATCATCGAAGTGATCTGATCTTGCAACTCAAAAATATCATCTTGAATACCTACGAGTTGGCGATCATCACTTACACCCACTACCAATTTACCACCACTGGTATTGGCAAAAGCAATCAGGGTCTTTGCCACCTGTTGCCCTTTCGGTAATTGCTCTTTAAATTCAAGGGCTTGACTTTCACCCTTCTGAATTTCCAGCAATAAAGGATGATCAGAACTCATAGCCCAAGCCCTTTAGATTCTTTTTAATCTCACTTTCCAAGACAGCACTTTCAGCAAATTGTTCTTTGAGCTGAGCAGTCAAACGCAGCATTTTCTCAGCGAATGGCTCGCCATCATCTTCCTGCTCGACTGCACCAACATAACGTCCCGGAGTCAGTACGTAATCGTGCTTCTGAATATCCTTTAACTCAGCAGAGAAGCAGAAACCTTTCTCATCTTGATACGCTTCGCCTTCAAAATTTTCGCCTTGTTGCCAAGCATGTAAAGCATTGGTGATTTTAGCAATATCTGCATCGGTAAAGTCACGCAGTACGCGATCTTTCATATAGCCCAAATTACGGGCATCGATGAACAGAGTCTTGCCTTCACGGTTGGCTTTCTTTTTATCTAAAGACAAGCCATTCTTTTTGTCCTTGGTTAGAAACCAGATACAGGCTGGAATTTGCGTGTTGGTAAACAGTTGTCCTGGTAATGCAACAATACATTCCACCAGATCGGCTTCAATCAGGTTCTTACGGATCTCACCTTCATTATTGGTATTTGAGCTCATCGAACCATTGGCAAGTAGCAATGCCATACTGCCTGTAGGTGACAAATGGTGCAGCATGTGCTGCATCCAAGCAAAGTTGGCATTACCTTGCGGTGGCGTGCCGTATTTCCAACGCACATCATTTTCTAAAGAAGCATGCCACCAATCCTTGATGTTAAAAGGTGGGTTAGCCATGACAAAATCGGCACGCAAGTCTGGATGCTGATCCTCTAAAAAGCTGTCTGCATTCTTTTTACCGAAATTAAAATCAATCCCGCGAATCGCCATGTTCATGGCTGCCAGTTTCCATGTGGTCGGGTTGCTCTCCTGACCATAGATAGAAATATGCTTTTTCTGTTCAGACGCTTTGTAACGCTTTTCCTGTGCATGTTGTTCAATGAACTTTTCACTAGATACAAAGAATCCGCCTGACCCCATTGCTGGGTCATATACGCGCCCTTTATAAGGCTGTAACATTTCAACAATTAAGGTAACAATACTTTTAGGTGTGTAATATTGCCCACCCTGCTTGCCTTCAGCTAAGGCAAATTGTCCTAAAAAGTATTCATAGACATGTCCAAGAATATCTTTACTGTGCAGATTTAGTTTTTCACCGTTGTATTCAGGCTGAGTGAAACTGGTATCAGAGAAGGTATTAATCAGATCTAGTAACTTATCATTATCTAATTGATACTGTCCGATGCGATTCAGAATACCTTTCAGTTTTGGATTGGCTTTTTCAATTTCATCAAAGGCATTATCAATCAACCAAGATACAGAGCGTAACTTCACGTCCTGTCCTTGTTCATCTTGCCAAATGATTGAGCCAATTGGTAAAGCTGCTGCATCACGGATATTTGACCAGCGGCCTGCTTTTGGCACCCAAAATACGTTTTTTTCTTGGTAGTAATCCAGTATTTCTAGTTCATCAGCAATAGACTGTTGGTATTCTTCTTCGCTGTCGTACTGATCACGCGGCATGTAATAGATGTTGTGATCGTCTTTTTGTGCAAACAATTCTTTGAGTTCAGATTGCCGTTCATCAAAAGCATCTGATACGTACTTTAAGAAAATCAGTCCTAAAACAATATGCTTGTAGTTAGCGGCATCCAGACTGCTGCGTAATTTATCGGCGGCTTTCCAAAGCTTGTCATCTAAGTCATTTAGAAACTTTTGTTCCAATGAATGCATTTTATTTCCTCAATCCAAGATCAACCGCTTTGGTTTTATACTTAATGTTAAACAATGTTGCTAAGTTAGCATATCAATGACCTATTAAAAGTCATGCACTTAACAAAAAAAATAGAGATTAATAAAGTCCTGTCATTTTAACGGGATAACTTTAGCTAAAATAGTCCTTTAACAACTGCTACGTCTTATAATGTCGTAAAAAAAAAGAGCAACCTAGAAAGTTGCTCTTTTCCAACCAATCGATTAATTGACGGGTCTGACTGATCGCTGCAACCCCTGCTGAATACCCTGCACAAACCCTTCAGGCGAAGCTTGTTGCTCCACCGTACGGTTTTGTTCTTGTTCAGGGTAGTATTCCTCCAGCACCTCTAACCCTTCCTCTATATCCGTTTCAAACCGTGCATTGGCAAAACCCTTCCTTGCGGTAAAGTCTAATGATTCTATGAATACACCTAACTTTTTCAACTAACTACAAATGTGTTGCACTTGGGATTTGAATCTGCGACTTTAAAAAATATTCATCTTAAATTTTATACTTATTTTACGCAAAATTTACGATAATTTTATTATATATCAATAAATTAAACCATAACATACATTACTTCAATGACTACTAATTTAAAGTGTTATGAAAAAATTATACCATCTACTTTTTAGCCTTATACCGCTCTATTCAAGTTATGCTTTTGCTACTGGAGATGAAAGCTCTCCCGCTTTAAGCTTTTCAGGTAATGTATCATTGGCCAGCGACTACCGCTGGCGCGGCCAAACGCAAACCCAGAATGATCCGGCCTTGCAGGGAAACTTTGTTTTAAGCCATGCTTCAGGATTTTATCTTGCTGCATTTGCATCGAATGTTGATTTTGATGACGAAGTAAATTTAGAACTGGATCCCCAGATCGGCTATACAGCGCCAATCGCGCTAGGTTCAATCCATCCTGCAGTTGATCTTGGCATGCTGCGCTACAATTACATCGGCAACAGCGATTTAAATTATAATGAATACTATTTCAAAATGATCTTTAATGCGTTGCTGCATCAGAACGATAGCTTTACACCAAGCATAAGCTATACCTATAACTATGGCGGCAAAGCTGCCAGTGACAGTATAGGTAAAGATATCTCAAATTGGTATTTTAATGTCTTATATGCTACACCGATTGCTCAAACTAATTTTGGCACAAATGTTAGCTTAGGTTATTCCAAAGCAAATCAGGACATTTATGGTTCTGAAGCAAAAGACCTTTTTTTTGATTGGAAAATTGGTGCAACTTACCGCTATAAGCCAATGGGAATAAATGCAGAATTAGCAGCGGTTGGTAGTAATTTAAAAACCAAAGACTTTACAAGTCAAAATAAAAAAGGGGTAAAAACTGAAGCAGTATTCACCCTGACTAAATCTTTTTAAAAGTTAAATGCCAATAGTATCAGCAATACTATTGGCATAATTATTTTACTTGAGTGATTTCAATATATGATCTATCTCACTTCGATTAAAACCTCTTTCTTTAAAAATAGTATGAATTATTTTTTTCATACTTTTTGACGCATACTGGTATTTCTTTACTAAAATGTCAGAATCAATTTCCTGTAAACTATACTTCAAATATAATTCTTCATTGAGCTTCTGATTTCTAGCATCATCTTCATTATTTATCGTGTTATACATTTTTAAGCAGTTAAATATCCCAATGTTGTTCGATCAAAGTAATTTGGCTGTACATATACTGATGCTCAGCACGTTTAACTGCACACCATAATTCCATAAATCTTTTGCCGAGATATTTTTGCAAAACAGTATTCCGGTGAAAAAATGTTAAAGCATCCAGCTGATTCGTACTTAAAAAGTGCGGCTGATGTTTATTTTTTATCTGAGTGGCTTGCTGTGGAATTTCCAGATTCTGTGTCAACCCATGCAGTGTGCCGATCAAAATCAGGGCTGCAGTTAAATAAGGATTGCAATCCGCACCTGCAACACGATATTCCAAGCGTTGATTTTCATTGTCCGAACGTGGTATGCGAATGGCCACATTGCGGTTATTCACGCCCCAATTAGCTTCTAAGGGCACATGGTTTCCAGCTTTAAACCGGCGGAATGAGTTTACATTCGGGGCAAGCACGGCCATGGACGGCGGCAGCAAGACTATCAGCCCGCTGATCGCCTTTAATAATTGCCGTGACGGTAAAGGATTCTGCTTCATGCTGAAAATATTCTGCTGGTCTTGATTTAACAAACTCATGTGAAAGTGCATGCCGCTGCCCGCTTTATTCAGATCAGGCTTAGCCAAAAAGCTTGCATGTAACCCATGTTCTACAGCGACTTGCTTAATGGTGCGCTTTAGCATCATGATCTGATCGCATAGCTTCAAAATATCACCGCTATGCTGAATATTAATTTCGTATTGTCCGGAAGATGATTCCGAGACTAAGCCTGTAATCTGAATCCCCTGCAAAAGGGCAATCCGTTCAATTTCATCCAGAACGTCTTGATATTTATCTTGCGCATTCACATCAAAACATTGATTTAAATAAATCTGATTGGAGCCAGATTTTTCATTGCTGTCAAATAAATAAAACTCCAATTCTGCGGCCATGCAAGGATAAAAGTTTTGATCATGCAGCGCTCTTAAACTTTTTTTTAAAATATTGCGCGGTTCAACTTCGCAATCTTGATGATTGTCATCTTTCATGGTTAGGAATAACTGTGCATTGGACTCTGGATTTAAAGCGCAGGGCTGCAGGCTTCCCAATATAGGTTTACATAAATAATCCGGCTCACCGATCGATTTTCCTAAACCCGATTCTTCAATCACTTCTCCATCAAGACTCATGGCATAAATAGACATTGGGAAATAACAGCCTTGTGCAATATTTTTTAGACCGACAATATCTATGCGCTTGCCGCGGACATGACCATTCAGATCGTGCAGGCAAATCTCAACATGACGGGTATTGGGATAGCGCTGCAGATAGTTTTCGATTTCTTCTGAAAATAGAATATCTTCAATATCGCAGCATTGACGCGCAGATGGCATGGATTCAGGGACCGCTTCTTCGTCAGCTATATTATGTCTAGCCATGAGTAAATTACTCATTATTTTGTCCTGTTAAATATTAACAATGATCAAAATAAAACAAGTTCTACCGAATGTAACGTAAATAAACCGTAAAAAAGCACCCAACTAATATGATTATTTTTTAAACTATTAAAACCACGAAAAAGCTAATTTAAAATAAGTTAAAACATAAAAATAACAATAGATCTCTTTCATAAATCAAAAAACGATCTTCTTTTTGGTTAATATTTGCACTCCGGATTTCTTAGCATTCGTGCATAGGTGGTGTTTTAAAAAGTATGCTGACATTAAATGAAGCCATTATTGATGTAAAAGAAGGTTAAGTCGAAGGCTTTAAAATGGTTTTCAAGCTTTTTGGAGAAATTGCAACTTCTTCTAAAACCACGCCTTATTCGATGCCTTATTTTGCAATTATTACCTTCAATTCCTACAGTAAAAAACTTACCAATACTTTGCTTGCAGTTTTTAAAAGCAGTGATGAAACTGTCCCAATGATCACTTGCAATTCGGGTGTAGTGAATACCTAATTGTTTAAGCTTTGTCTTCAACCTTTGGACTGTAGCTAAATCTCTCTTACCCCAAACATAAGCAACAATCTCACCTGTTTCTCGATGGTAGGCGTAAATAAGCCATTGTTTATTATTTTTATTTCCAACAAAAGTCCAGAATTCATCTACTTCGAGAGATTCATAATGACTTTGTTTAGGCTGAATTTGATAGGCCGATTCAGTTAAAGTCCGTAAGACTTTACCGATACTAATGCGCTCAACTTCAGCGATATCTCGTATACCGCTGCCTCTGACCATTAACTGTAATATTTTACGAGTAATGCCAGAATTACATCCTAGATAGCTCAGAGCATGGTCACCAATAAACTGACGTTTGCAGTCTTTGCATTGGTAGTTTTGTTTCCCATCTACTTTGATGCCATTTTTCTTTATACTGTCACTGAGGCAGGTTGGACATTTGATTTCTAGAGTTATTTGCATTTCTCTATTTTATCAAAATTCAACCTGCTTTTTTTTAGCATACTTTTTGATACACCACCCGTGCATAATCTGCGGATGAAATACATCGATTCAAACAAGCTTTCTGATCCTCAGTTCAAGCGATACACAGGCATCTCATGGTCAACTTTCTATTTGATGGTTGAGCAATTGCAGAAGCATGTCTCTGCCAAAGACAGACCGCCCAAGTTAAGCCTGGAGGATCAGGTTCTGCTCTGTCTGAGCTATTGGCGGGAATACCGAACCTTATTTCACGTTGCGACGAGTTACGGGGTTTCAGAGCCCACAGCCTCAAGAATTGTCCGTCATGTTGAAGACTGCCTGCTTCGGTCCAATCTGTTTAATTTACCCAAAGATTTACCCGAGGGCGAAGGCATCGACTGGAATGTTGTGATCGTGGATGCCACGGAAATTCCAATCCAAAGGCCTAAAAAAACAGAAGAAAAGCTATAGCGGCAAAAAAAAGACCCATACCTTTAAAGTACAAGCCATGATTCACTACAAAACTCAGCAAATTCTGAGTTTATGTGCCAGTCGCGGGGCAGTGCATGATTTCGAGTTGTTCAAACGCAATTTAAACCAGATTCCTTTTGGGGCTTTTATCCTGGCAGATAAAGGCTATCAGCGGATTTATGTGTTGTATCCGAATAGCCTGTTGCCATTAAAAGCCAAAAGACACTGTAAATTGGATCCTGAATTGAAAATCTATAATCAAGAAATCAATAAAAGATGAATCGGAATTGAGCATGTATTTGGCAACCTGAAAACCTTCAAAATCCTTGCTGAGCGTTATCGAAATAGATGTAAAAGGCTTAGTTTGAGATTCAATTTAATCGCTGGAATCTACAACTTGGAACTGAGCAAAAAATGATTTATGAAAGAGGTCTAATTACTCATGTAAAATAAATGGCATATTTAATATTAATAAATCTTCAAAAATCGCAAACCCACTCCCGGTTCAGTAATAATATATTTAGGCTGCACAGCATTATCATTTAACTTCACTCTTAATTTAGCCACCAGAATCCGTAAATAATGCGTATCTTCTTGGTGCGTTGGCCCCCACAGCTCTTTCAATATTTGCGGCTGAGTAATCAATTGGCCTTTATTTTTCGCCAATAAATTCAGCAGCTGATATTCTTTGCGTGTTAAGGAGAGCAATTGTTGATTAAAAAAAACCTGCCGTTTGGAAAAATCGATTTTTAATACGCCATCATCAAAAATTACAGTATCAACAGTACTATGCTGGTGCTGCCTAAGCAGTACACGAATGCGCGCCACCAGCTCCTGAACACTAAACGGCTTGGTGACATAATCATTTGCGCCAGCATCCAGAAGCTTCACTTTTTCTTCTTCATTTGCCCGCACAGACAGCACTATCACTGGAACGTGCGACCATGTGCGAAGCTCAGACAAAACCTCATAACCATCCAAATCTGGCAAACCCAAATCGAGGATCACTAAATCCGCGCCTTGCAAAGCTAGGAGTTCCAAACCCTTTTGGCCATTTTCAGCCAAAAGCGTTTTATAGCCTTGCGCTCTGAGTGCTATATCCAAGAATTTTCGAATCTGATTTTCGTCATCAATAATCAAGACATTGGTCATGGAGCTGGCTGATTCATTCTGTTCTGGCATTTTCCCACCTAAAAGCTGCTAGATGCTTTAAGTAATTTGCTGAATAGGAAGCTGTATGCGGATACATGTTCCTTGATTGTTCTTGCCTGATGATGCCATGATTTTCCCCATATGCGCACCCACAATCGCTTTCACAATCGTCAAGCCCAAGCCTGTACCATATTGCCCGCGGTCGCCGCGCTGCATGGTATAAAACATGTCAAAAATGCGTTCCCGCTCACCTTCCGGGATACCCTGCCCCTTATCAGTTATGGCAATTTCGATCTCATTTTCATTCACCTGCTGCACCTCAATCATCACAGCTTTATTTTCTGGTGAAAATTTTGCGGCATTTTCCAGTACATTAAAAATGGCCTGTTCAATCAAGGCGGCATGTACAAATAAACTCAAAGATTCTTGAGGCGCATGCACTTCAACCAATGCATCTGGCATATAACGGTTTAAACGGCGCACTGCTGAACCGATCAGTTCATCAACTCCAATCCAGTCCCGCTTCAAGCTTAAGCCTTCATGGCCTAAACGGGTCATATCCAGTAGGTTTTGAATATAGCGGTCTAAACGCTCCCCCTCTAAATGAATCGCTTCCAGCAAGCTGTCCTGATCATTTTCATTCATGGAATGGCGGTAAGTGCTCAAAGTATCCGCTGCTCCAATCATCGACGCCAAAGGCGAGCGTAAATCGTGCGATACGGATGATAATAATGCCGAGCGCAATTTTTCCGTTTCAGAATTCACATTGGCTATTTCCAAAGCCTTGGTCAGCTGGGTGCGGAAAATCGCCTGCGCAAGATACTCTACCATGAGTTCAGCGAGCTGTTTTTGCTCCGTATTGATTACTGCTTGCACATCTTTAAGTTTCAACCCCACCACGCCTAAGCATTGCTTGGAAGCCAATAAGGGCAAAAACCACCACTCATTTTCCGTCAAGGTTTGGGTAAAGCGACCGGACGGTTGATGGTTTTTGAATGTCCAATCGGCTGAAATTTTTTCTTTATTACTCATGATAGTCGATGATGCTTGAGTTGCTGCAGTATCTGGGAAATACAGCCAGACATCTGCATTGAGATTTTTACTCAGGCTATGTTCAGCAATCTCCTTGATTTGTGCCAAATCTAATGCTGTGGACAGCTTCTGCCCTAAATCCTGCATAATGCTGTTATAACTGTTCGCCGTTTTGAGTGCAGTCACCTGCTCTTTCAAACGTGACGCTAATCGGCTCGAAATTAAAGCCGCGCCCAAAAATGCAATCACGGTGACAATCCCCTGATGTGCAGAAATCTGAAATGTAAATTGCGGGGAAATAAAGAAAAAATTATAAGCTAGAAAGAATAGGATGGCTGAAAAAGCTGCAGCCAGCATCCGTGTTTTTGATGCCACAAAAACCACAGCGGTGATAAAAATCACCGAAAGATCTTCAATCCCTAAATACTTTTCCCCTAAGCTTGCAATCACAATGCTGATGACCGTGGTGGCTAGTACGTACTGTATTTCTCTCAGCGACAAGAATGCCCTTTGAGTGAAAAAGGACAGATGCTTATTCTCTGCAATAATCGGCACTATACTGAGTTCAA
Organism: Acinetobacter sp. 789_lipA; assembly: GCF_058242845.1. Lineage (NCBI taxonomy): Bacteria > Pseudomonadati > Pseudomonadota > Gammaproteobacteria > Moraxellales > Moraxellaceae > Acinetobacter > Acinetobacter sp. 789_lipA. Next base: position 105,922 of record NZ_JBZAYS010000001.1, read on the forward strand.
AACTGGGCCGGTATTGCAGTAATTGATCAATCAAATTGAGCCTTAAATTCAGCGAAAACTTTTGCGGAGCCGCTTGCGCTAAAACTAAGGTTGAAATGCCGCGGTCCATCACATAATCAAATAAAGTTTTAGCATGTTGCTGGCCGTAAAGGACTTCTGTCATTCCGCCCATTTGACGCGTTAAGTTTAAAGCCCGTTCTATTTCACGGCTTTGCGAGTTTTCCTGTTTATTCATGATTTGCGTATCATGAGAAAAAGCAACAACCGTCCAGTTTGCCGCACGATGCTCGGCAATACGGCATCCAGTCCGAACTAAAGCTTCAGAATGCCCTTTGCCATCAATCATAATTAAGACATGATTTTTTAAGGGGATTTGAGCAAGCCCTTGAATGGCGAAATTTTCGCGTACATCATTATCAACATAATTGGCAACGGTTTGCATTGCCAGTTCACGCAGTGCCGTTAAGTTGGAGCTGTTGAAAAATCGCTGTAAGGCCTGTTCCGCCTGCTCAGGCACATAAACCTTCCCTTGGTTTAAGCGCTCCAACAGCTCATTCACAGGCAAATCAATTAAGCGGATATCTCTAATCCGTTCGAACACCCGGTCTGGCACGGTTTCAGTGACACGAATCCCAGTGATTTGATATACCACATCATTCAAACTTTCCAAATGCTGAATGTTCATGGTGGTAAAAACATCAATACCAGCATCTAATAATTCATTGATGTCTTGCCAGCGTTTTTCATGACGGCTGCCGGGCATATTAGTGTGGGCAAATTCATCCACCAAAACAATACTGGGCTTTTTATCCAAAACGGCATCTAGATTCATTTCCTCCAGATGCTGCCCTTGATATTCAATAGCCTTGCGCGGAATTATATCTAAACCAGAAATTAAATTTTCAGTTTCTCTACGGCCATGCGTTTCTACATAGCCAATGACGATATTAATACCCTGCAGCGCCAGTTCATGCGCACGAACCAGCATGGCAAAGGTCTTTCCCACGCCCGGAGCTGCGCCTAAAAAAATCGTCAGCCGCCCAGACTGATAACGCTGTGTATGTTGCAGCAAAACATCGGCTTTATTGGTTCGTTGATCAGTCATAGAAGTAATCTTTATTTATTGCTTTAAAAAGATGTTTTTAAATTCATTTAAATGCGTCTAAAGTCAGCTTGGCTATTGCTGGGCAATATGGATGCCACCGTTGGGCGGAGGTATAGAACATCCCCTCGCCCAACAATCGTATGTAACTTAATTCAAATTATTTAATAGCGTTCAATCACTATATTTTAATCTTCAAGCCATTCATATCACTTCCCGCCCCGATCCAAAGCCAAATTCAATTCAAGCACATTGATACGTGCCTGCCCTAAAATCCCAAAAATCGGCTGAACCGTATGCGACTGAATCAGTTTTTCGACATTCTGTTCAGGCATATGCCGTGCATGGGCAATCCGCTTCACTTGAATCATGGCTGATTGCACGCTAATTTCAGGGTCGATGCCACTGCCTGAAGCGGTGACCAGATCCGCAGGAATTTTAGATTTTTCAATCTGTTCCTTCGCTGCGATTCGATTCAGCCGTTCCTCTATGGCTTTCTGCAGTTCAGGATTGGTTCTCGCCATGTTGCTTCCGGCCATCGCCATAGGATCATAATTTGCGGCAGATGGACGCGGATGGAAATATTGAACTTGGGCAAAAGGCTGTGCCACTAAGCGTGAACCGATCACTTGATTATTTTCGACAATCAAGCTGCCGTTGGCTTGTTTTGGAAAGAGCATTTGTCCTAAGCTGGTTGCAGCAGCACTATATACAAAGCCGCATAAGCCTAGAGCAATGATGGTCATTCCAAACGAAGCGCGCAGTTTCTCACCCCATGATGAGTCTGCCAATTGATGATTTTGCATATTCACTTTGTCATCCTCAAAAAATTTATAGGGCCAAGATTGGACTGATCAGCAGATCAATCGCTTTAATGGCAATAAACGGTAGCAGCACCCCGCCCACACCATAAATCAGCATGTTGCGGCGCAATAATTGGGTAGATGTCGAAGGTTTGAATTTCACACCGCGCAGTGCAATTGGAATCAGCAGAGGAATAATGATCGCATTAAAGATCAGCGCAGACAGGATGGCACTTTCAGAACTGCCTAGTTGCATGACATTTAACACATGCATTTGCGGAATTGCCGCGACGAATAATGCCGGCAAAATTGCAAAATACTTTGATACATCATTCGCCAAGGAAAAGGTGGTTAATGCACCGCGAGTAATCAGCTGCTGTTTGCCTATTTCAACCACAGATAGCAATTTGGTTGGATCAGAATCTAAGTCCACCATATTGCCTGCTTCTTTGGCTGCTTGCGTTCCCGAGTTCATGGCTAAGCCAATATCTGCTTGGGCCAACGCCGGTGCATCATTAGTACCGTCACCGACCATCGCTACCAAATGTCCTTTGTTTTGCTCGGTTCGAATGCATGTGAGTTTATCTTCTGGTTTCGCTTCAGCGATATAATCATCCACACCAGCCTCTGCTGCGATGGCCGCTGCTGTGAGCGGATTATCTCCGGTCACCATCACAGTTTTAATGCCCATTTCACGTAAGCGCGCAAATTTTTCTTTAATGCCTTGCTTAATCACGTCTGATAGTTCAATGACACCCAACAAATTCTGGTCTTTAGCCACGACCAGCGGCGTTGCCCCTTTTGAAGCTATTTGTTCTACGCGCGCTTTCAGTTCGGCATGATTTTCAAGGTTTTGCGAAGCGAATTTAAGAATGGCATCCATAGCGCCTTTACGCACTTGATGACCATCCGCCAAGTTAAGGCCTGAAATGCGTGTGGACGCATTAAAAGCGATAAATTCAGCCTGTTCAGGCTCGGCCACTCTTTCACCTTGCTCTTTGGCCAAAGCAACCACCGATTTACCTTCTGGCGTTGGATCGGCCAAAGAAGTCAGTACCGCCGCTTGGCGAAGTTCAGACTCCGTCACTCCTGTTAAGGGATAAAAAGCAGTCGCCTGACGGTCACCGTAAGTAATAGTTCCGGTTTTATCGAGTAGTAAAACATCTATATCGCCTGCAACTTCAACCGCCTTGCCTGATTTGGCAATCACATTGGCTTTGAGCGCTCTGTTCATCCCTGCAATTCCAATAGCTGGCAATAAGCCGCCGATGGTGGTTGGAATCAAGCAGACCAATAGCGCCACCAATAAAATCGGGCTGATTTCAATATGCAGGAAATGTCCAATCAACGGCAGGCTGACCACGACGATGATAAAAGTCACAGTCATCACGGTCAGTAAAATACCTAAGGCAATTTCATTCGGTGTTTTTTGACGGTTTGAGCCTTCGACTAAAGCAATCATTCGGTCGAGAAAGCTATTTCCCGCCTCTGCGGTCACTTGCACGATGATCCGGTCGGTTAAGACTTTGGTTCCGCCAATCACCCCAGATTTATCTGTGCCCGCTTCACGGAGTACCGGCGCAGATTCACCTGTTACTGCAGCTTCATTGATCGTAGCAAAGCCCTGAATTATTTCACCATCTGCGGGAATCAATTCCCCTGCACGCACTTCAATCAAGTCATGCATGTTCAATTCAGCCGCTGAAATCTGCACCCCATCCATATCATCTTTAGAATGGATCCGGCGCGCCGTCAAATTCTGACGCGCTTGACGCAGGGATGACGCCTGTCCGCGGCCTTTGGCTTCAGCAACCGCTTCGGCATAATTGGCAAAGAGAACCGTCACAAATAAAATCAACGTCACCAATAAGCCAAAAACCAAACTAGATTGACCTAGAATTGTACTAACCAGTGTAATCAGCGTCCCAAGCCAAACGATGGCCATCACCGGATTTTTAATCACATGCTGCGGCAGCAGTTTAATAAAAGCATTTTTCCATGCTTCAGCTTGAAATAAGGTTGAAGCTATGGTGTTTTGCTGTGTTTGAACAGTGTGTTTTGAATGATTCATTGTACTCCCCCTTAACCTTGAACCAATAACAGATGATCAGCAATTGGCCCCAAGACCAGGGCTGGCATAAATTGCAATAAGGTCAACATCACCACAATGGCAATTAAAGTCAGTGCGAATGTTGGCGTTTCGACTTTTAAACTGCCGCTGCTTTCAGGTGCTTGGCGTTTAGCAGCTAAACGTGTAGCGATGATTAAAGGAATAATTAATGTCGGGAAACGGCCGAGCAATAAAGCAATACCGCATGTGACATTCCACCACACGGTATTGTCTGATAGCCCTTCAAAGCCTGAGCCATTGTTGGCAAATGCAGACACATATTCGTACAGCACTTGAGAAATGCCGTGGTATTGCGGATTACTGTTGCCCGTCAATTCAGGAAAAAATACAGTTATTGCGGTTAAACCAAGAATGACGATGGGTTGGATCAAAATCACAACAGCGAGCAGCTTGATTTCACCGGCTTCAATTTTGCGGCCAAACAATTCTGGGGTGCGGCCGGTCATTAAGCCTGCAATAAAGACTGCTAAAAACAGATAAATAATGAATTGCTGTAAACCACAGCCAATCCCGCCCCAAATGGCATTGATCAGCATATTGGACAATTGCACCATACCTGTGAGCGGTGCAGATGAATCATGCATCATATCCACTGAGCCGTTATTGACTTGGGTGGTGACCGCTGACCACAAAGCAGATGATGCCTCGCCAAAACGCACTTCTTTACCTTCCATGGCGGAAAGCAATGTCGAAGTCGATGAAAGGCTTTCTGACCAGATAGCGCTAGTCGCAGAAATGATCGACATCAGCAGCATTGAAGCAAAGACCAAGCCTGCGAATTTGGCGCGTTTGGTGAAAAAGCCCAGCATAAAAATCACCGAAACAGGGATCAGTAAAATCGCAAGCATTTCCAGAAAGTTTGACAATGGTGTCGGATTTTCCAAAGGTACACTGCTGTTCGGACCATACCAGCCACCACCATTACTGCCCAATTGCTTAATTGCTACCATGGGCGCAACAGGGCCTAAAGGTATTTTTTGCGTTGTTAATTCGCTGCTTTGGTCGATGACTTGAACTTCTGGGCCGCCTTGAAAAGTCGATGGTACGCCTTGGCTAGTGAGCAATAATGACCAAACCATGCATAAAGGAATCAGAAAGCGGAACGTCGGACGAATCACATCGGCCCAATAGTTGCCGACATTAATTTGTTGCACTTTATGCTTAAAGCTGGTCTGTTGATCGGTTTCAGAAAGTGCATTGGATTGTTTGTAGAACAGTGCTCGAACTGTAGCCACCACCATCGCCAGGCCCATCATCGGCGTGAAGATCTGCAAGCCGACAATGCCGACCATTTGCGATAAATAAGACAGTTGCGCCTGTCCTGAATAGTGCTGCTGGTTGGTATTGGTCAGAAACGAAATCATGGTATGCAGCGCCAAATCCCATGACATATTCGGTGCATGGTTTGGGTTCAACGGCAGGCTGGCTTGAACCATAAATAGAGTCCAAGTCACCAAACCGATCACTGCACAGCTCATGACAAAATTGAATGAATAGGTTTTGACATTCATCCCCCGTTTGGGATTGATTCCTAAAACCGCGTAAATGGGCTTTTCAATCCAATTGAATAGAGGATCAATTTTCATATCGCGGTTGTGCATAATTGCTGCGAGGTATTTACCCAAGGGATAAGCCAGAACAAAGACGATGGCTAAAAGCAAAGCAAACTCTAACATGGCATTTCACTCCTATGTTTCAGAGCTGAAATCTGCATGCAGATATTGAAATAACGTTTATTTTGATTATTTAGTACAACGCAATTTTTTTGATGCTGTACCTGCTGATGCGCGTGAATGACCGCACTCATGTTTTTCATCCTAAGCATTGGGATATTCCAAAATCCAGTATGAAAAATAAGACCGTAAAGTCTCTATTCATAACTTTGGATGCCGCGTAAAGAAAGCGTAAAAATTTAGCTCAATGCACTTATAAATGCAGAAAAATATCTTAAAAGTGATGGCTATTATTATTCTGTGACTCACTTTATTTATGGATATAATTTCAGTACTTAAAGCCTTATTTTTAGGTTTTATAGAAGGTTTAACGGAGTTTTTACCCATTTCCAGTACTGGTCATTTAATTTTATTTGGCCATTTAATTGATTTTCATTCAGGCTCAGGCTGTGTCTTTGAAGTTGTCATTCAACTGGGCACAATCTTAGCCGTTTGTTGGCTCTACCGTAAAAAAATTATTAATCTACTACATGGTTTTATATCAGGTGATTACCATGCGAGACGTTTTGCGATAAATGTCTTCATTTCATTTATTCCTGCAGTAGTGATCGGAGTTATAGCTGTTGATTTTATTAAACAAGTTTTATTCAGTCCTTCGGTTGTGGCATCTGCACTGATTATTGGTGCACTGTTAATTTTTGCTGTAGAAGCGGCTTTGTTGCATAAATATGTAAGCATCTGATTTAAATAAATTTAATTTTGGATCAAAAAATAATCAAAACTTTTAAAATCATATAGTTATGAAATCTTTGTGCAACAAAGCCCATTCAAATTAAAAAAGTTTTATGTATGGAATACCCACTTCATGAATTGCTTTCAAATTAATACTACCGAACTACTTTTTATAAAGTATCGTTCTATGACCGTTGAACTAATGACAGTAGTTTCTGACTATTATCCCCACCTCAGCAAAGCCGAAGCACTGAGAAAAGCGAATAATCAACAATTCCCTTTCTCAGTATTCAAAATAGATAAAAGTAAACGTGCTCCATTTTTGGTACACATTAAGGATCTTGCTGCTGTCTTGGATAAGCAATATTCAGAGGCATCCAAAGATTTTGCTACGTTTCATCGATGAGGCGTAGCACCTCCTCCAACTGTAATATATTTCTTCTCGCTTTCACTGATACATAACGCTGTAAACTCCCCCAAGAATCGTGCAAACTTACTTTCTGAATTTCAGGAATAGTAAAACTCTGTTCAGCTAATCGAGTACAGCCTTCATGTCTCAAGTCATGAAATCGTAAATCTTCAATCCCCAAAATTTTACAAGCTTCTCTAAACTCTTTACCCAAAATTTTGGGATTCAAAGGCAATAACAAATTTTCATTATGTCCAAGCTTTAGCATCCGTTCTCGAACTTCTGAATGTTTCAGTCTTTTGATCAGCTCCTTACAAGGATCAAGTACATCAAATGACTTATGATTACCTTTAGAACCATTAGGATTCTTTAAATCATGCACTTTCCACGTTGAATGATGTGGGTCATAATCTCGAAGATACAATCGTGTTAATTCAGCTTCACGTCTGCATGAGAAAATTGCAAACCACATAATCAAATGCATTGGGTATTTAGAGCCATAACGATTTAGCTTCCATCGTTCTGCAAAATACTTCGTCAATGCAATCAATTCATCTCTCGAAGGCAGTCGGTCTCTTTTTTGACTGGAGGATATTTGACGTGTTTTTCTTAACTGAGCAGTAGCCTTATCGAAGCTATTTAAATCAATATCCATTTCCCACATAACAGCAGCATGAGAAAGAACACCTCTGATATGTAAAAGCTCATGTTGCAGTGTACTAGTCGCAATAGGTTCAAGATCGAGGTACGGAATTCCACCCTTCCTTAAAGCCACATGCTCGGCTAAATGTACTGATTTTATTTTTGTGATAATATTGCGCGCAATTGGTAGCTTCTTAATTAAGAGCAGAGAATAGCGTTTCGTCCTTCCGTACTCGCTCCCGACTTCATCCAAATATTTATCTATGGCATCTGATAAGGTCAGATCAATCAACTTTTCTTTGCCAAGCAAAATATCAGGATTTTCTTGAATTTCGACTTCTCGTTTCTTAATCCAGTTTTCAGCTAATTTCTTTGAGTGAAATGTTTTACTTTCAGAAAAAGCAGGAAAGCCCTTTCGAGTGATTCGAATCGCAGCACGATAGTTAACTTTACCATCTGCACCTTTCCTTGCTGTAATTGAACCCATAATTTACACCAAAAGCTATTTTTTCTATTATGGTGTAAAATTTGGTGTAAATGCAAATGGATTCACCCACCTAAACACAGGTTCAAACAAATTCTCGCAGGTTGCAGAATATAGATTAAAGGTATGATTTTTAATGACTATTAACAAAAACATTGAAAACACTCAATCTCCGAGAATCAGCGTAGCACCGATGATGGATTGGACGACCAAAGATTATCGTTTCTTTGCCCGCTTATTTAACCCGAATGTCATCCTTTATACCGAAATGGTGACCACTGGCGCGATTCTGTTTGGCGGTGCAAATCGTCATCTCGACTATAACAATGAAGAACACCCGATTGTGCTACAACTCGGTGGCTCAAATCCTAAAGACTTAGCCACTTGTACCAAAATGGCACAAGACTGGGGTTATGATGAAGTCAATTTAAATGTCGGCTGTCCAAGCGACCGTGTACAAAATAATAAAATCGGGGCCTGTCTCATGGCAGAACCTGACCTTGTCGCTGAATGTATTGCTGAAATGCAAAATGCCGTGGAGATTCCAGTCACGGTAAAGCATCGTATCGGGATTGATGACATGCATTCTTATGAAGAAATGCTACATTTTGTCGATACAGTCACGAAAACGGGCTGCGATAATTTTATCGTACACGCACGTATTGCCTTGCTTCAGGGGCTTTCTCCGAAAGAAAACCGTGACATTCCCCCACTACGTTATGAAGATGTCTATCGTTTAAAGCAAGAACGTCCAAATCTATTGATTGAAATTAATGGCGGGATCAAAACCTTTGCTGAAACACAAGAACATCTCAAACATGTTGATGGTGTGATGATTGGTCGTGAGGCCTACCATAATCCCTACCTTTTGGCAGAGCTGGGACAGCTGTGGAATTTGGATCTACCTGATCGCTTTGAAATTATTGACCAAATGCTGCCGTATATTGCAAAGCGTATGGCTGAGGGTGCGCCATTGTCGATTATCACGCGCCATATTTTGGGTTTATTCCAAAACCTTCCGGGTGCTCGAAAATGGCGTCAGGCTTTAAGTGGTGGTAATGCCAAGACTTTTGCCGATGTTGAAAATGCAATTCTTAACATTAAAGACGCAATGCAACGCACCGAAGATTATTTAAAAGAACACACTCTAGCTCAGTAATTTAGAACGTTGATCTAAACGAAAAAAGCGAAGCATCTGCTTCGCTTTTTTATGTTTCACCGTTATAGCCGAGTACAAGCTTTCACTAAAGCACGCTTGTGTATATTGGTGACACATTTTATTGTTTCAGTCTTAAAATCATAATGATAGGAAATATACTTTCCTGCAATAAGCTCGCTGACAAAGGGTTCTTTTCTAAAGTAAGCCGTAGTTATACAACCATGTAAATCAGGGGTGGCATTTACTTTAATCTGTTCAACAAATTGACTTTGCTGATGAATTTGATCCTGTAATTTTAAAATACGATTCATATTTTGAAATTCTACGGATTGAGCAATCTGTTGTATATTTTTAAAATGACAAGCCTGCGTGACATCATCATGATGCTGATGCATTGACCAAACCAATAATGACTGTATATCACTCATCATTTCTTTGGCTTCATTGACCTGATTTAAAACATAAAAATGACGAACGGTTGAGTAAATAGCATATACAACACCACAACTCAAAATGATCCCTAAAGCCACTATTGTAACATCAAGTTTGGAATGCCCTGAAAGATGAGTCATGGAGCTGCTTTATCCCTTTATATTTTAAAAGTGCTTCAGGCGAACTCTTCTTTTATATAAGAGCTTAACCGGTAAATTTACTCAGAGCACGCCAGTATTTGTCTTTAAACAAACTGACCTCTATTTCAAAGTTGCCTTTATATTTTTCAATCACTTGATCAATGACCTTGGATGGTTTTCTAAACTCTTTACACGCAAAATATATAGTTCTTAAGTGATTACCCGTTTCACGACCTATATTTAAATAGCCATCCACATCCTTAAGCTCTTGTAATAATGCATCTTCTATCAAATCCAGTAGTTCATAATCTGTAGACGCGGACATGCCATTTGAATGCTGACCATAATAAGAGATTTCAATCAACATCATCCATGGATGTGAGGCTTTTTGATCCCATGTTAAAAGTGTACGATTTAAAGTCGCCAGCAACGGTAGACCTTCATTGGTTTCACCTTCCAAACTGACAAATTCATCGGCATCCGTATTTGAACGGGTAATTTTGTCTAATCTTGAAATTTCACTACTTTTTAAAATTAAAATGTTTTTGAGCAAGTGAATCGGTAGCAATTCTTTTTCGGCATCTTGCTTAGACTGGACAGAAACATTGTCCAATTTGGTAACCGCATCGTACTCGCCCAAATAGTTGTCGAGGAAAATATACACAGCCTGTAAAAACGCATCGTTTTCAGCTGCATTATATTCATCATGTACCACGACCAGATCAATCTCATCGGGATATTCGGCTTGCTGGTTAAAATAAAAAGATAAAGTCTCCTGACTAAACTCATAATCATGCATATTAATCCCGACTTGATGAATATCGCTTTCAGGTTTAAGCGCAGTGAACTTCCACCCTGCAATCTCAGGTGCAGCTGCAATCAGCTCTTCCACAAAGACAATATTTGGAATGATGCCATCAGGGGTAAGAATTAATTCAGCTGTTTGTGGGGTTAACATGCCCGTCAGAAAAAAGATGCCGCAATGGACTTTTTCCAATTCAGGCGTCAATCGATCAAAGAAATCTCGCTCGATTTCAGTTTTACTGCCTTGATTCACAATGTGGTGAAAATGCTGTTGATGCTGCTGAAACCATTGCCAAAATGCAGTATATGCATTTTCATTCGCAGGCGTTTTTTTGTTTTGAGAACCCCATAATTTTTTTAAAAAGCTCATTTTTCTTTTCTCTTTTTTTCTATTGGTTTCAATATTTTTTGTGGTCTAAGGACTGTATCCATATATCGATGTATACAGTCCAATTAAACCTAAAACAGTATTATTGTTTCGCTTTCATTCCATCTAATTTTTTCAGCACTTCCGCCACTGCCACCATCGCAAAGCTTGAAGTCACCACCACCGCAGAACCATAGCCACCACAACGTAGGCCCGCACTTGGACACACATCTGCACTGGAAAATGGATTATCAATCGAATACACACAGCTAATGCCGAACTTTTCTTTTGGTTTTTTACAAATTCCCATGCCACGTAACTGGGTTCGAAGCTTCGCCAACATGGGATCTTGTTCGGTTTTAGACAAATCAGCAACTCGGATTTTTAGTGGGTCGAGCTTACCACCCGCTCCCCCCGAAACAATCAATGGGATCTTATTAAAACGGCAGTGCAACATCAGTGCTAATTTAGCTTTGACGTCATCAATACAATCTAAAATTAAGTCTGGTCGATGTTCTAAAATTTCTTTGACATTTTCTGGGGTTAAATAGTCATCGATCAAATTGATTTTGATCCGTGGATTGATGGATCGACAACGTTCGGCCATCACTTCAATTTTTTCATGACCCAAGGTTGAGCTCATGGCTGGCAATTGACGGTTAACATTCGAAGCCGCAATTGAGTCCATATCAACCAGTGTTAATTCTCCAACGCCTGTACGCGCTAAAGCCTCTACTGCCCACGAACCTACACCACCAATTCCGATCACCATGACATGACTTTTTTCATAATATGAAAAGGCCTCGTCTCCATAAATTTTGGCTACACCAGCAAAACGGCGGTCATATTCATCATGTTGCAGATCAGTCATGCGTACATCTATATCGGTAAAATCATGTTCATTTTACCTGAATACGACCTTGGATTGAATGTATCGCTACAAACAATAAAGCCCTGCTACTGACAGGGCTTTATTTCATTGAGATTAGGCTGCAATTAAATTACGCAGTACATAATGCAAAATACCGCCAGCTTTAAAGTATTCCACCTCATTCAAGGTATCAATACGGCACAACACTGTAAATTGGTCTTGGCTGCCATCTTCTCGAAGCACCTGAATATCCAAAGTTTGATGCGGCTGAATATCATCCGATAATCCATGAATCGAAAGTACTTCACGACCTGTCAAGTTTAAGGATTGGCGCGTTTGTCCATCGACAAATTGCAATGGCAATACTCCCATACCAACCAAATTCGAACGGTGAATTCGTTCAAAACTTTCGGCAATCACCGCTTTAACCCCCAATAAGTTCGTGCCTTTGGCAGCCCAGTCACGTGATGAGCCTGTGCCATACTCTTTCCCAGCAATAATGATTAACGGCGTATGTTGCTGCTGATAAAACATAGAGGCATCATAAATCGGCAAGGTTTCTCCTGTTGGAATATAGATCGTGTTTCCACCTTCTTCTCCACCGAGCATTTCATTTTTAATGCGGATATTGGCAAAAGTGCCTCGCATCATCACTTCATGGTTCCCACGTCGAGACCCGTAAGAGTTAAAGTCTTTGGGTTCAACCCCTTGCTGTTGCAAATAGCGTCCTGCGGGGCTGTCTTTCTTGATATTACCCGCTGGGGAAATATGATCGGTGGTGACCGAGTCTCCAAGCACAGCCAAAATACGTGCCTGTTCAATATTGGTAATCGGTTTCGGTGGCTTACCTATCTCTTCAAAAAATGGCGGGTGGCGAATATAGGTTGAATTCTCTTGCCAAGCATAGGTCTGACTTTGAGGAATCTGAATCGCCTGCCATGCTGCATCACCATCAAATACTGCGGCATATTCTTTATGGAACATCGCGGTATTTACGCTCTGTAGCGCATGATCAATTTCAGCCTGACTCGGCCAAATATCTTTCAAATAGACTGCTTGCCCATCTTTGCCTAGACCAATCGGTTGTGTAGTCAAATCTGTACGGATATTGCCCGTCAAACCATAAGCCACCACCAAAGGCGGCGAAGCCAACCAGTTGGTTTTCACCAGAGGATGCACACGCCCTTCAAAGTTACGGTTGCCTGAAAGCACTGAAGCGACATTGAGATCATGGCACTGTATGGCTTCTTCAATCGGTTCAGGCAGTGGTCCAGAGTTCCCAATACACGTGGTACAGCCATAACCGACTAGGTTATAACCCAATTCATCCAAATACGGTGTTAAACCTGCCGCAGCCAAATAATCGGTCACGACTTTAGAACCAGGTGCAAGCGAACTTTTCACCCACGGTTTACGCTGTAGGCCTTTTTCAATGGCTTTTTTGGCGAGGAGTCCTGCAGCCAACATCACGCTCGGATTGGATGTATTGGTACATGAGGTGATGGCTGAAATCACCACATCACCATGATTCAAGGGGTAGGATTTTCCATCAATGGTGCAAGATGGCTCCTCATGCGGTAGATTAGCTTTTTTAGCTTCAACAGCTGTGCCACCACCTTCATTTTCTAAACGCTCTTTCGCCTCTTTGGCGGGCTTTAGCGTTAGTTCCATCAAATCATGAAAAGTTTTAGGTACATCTGCTAGCAAGACACGATCTTGCGGACGTTTAGGGCCTGCCAAACTGGCCTGCACTGTGCTCATGTCCAAGCTCAACGTATCGGTAAAAACGGGTTCATCACCTGCATTTCGCCATAAGCCCTGCGCTTTACTATACGCTTCAACCAAATCAATCCGTTGCTGCTCACGACCCGTCAACGCTAAATAGGCCAAGGTCACGTCATCAATGGGGAAGAAACCACAGGTTGCACCATATTCAGGAGCCATATTGGCAATAGTTGCGCGGTCAGCCAAAGGCAAGTCAGCCAAACCATCGCCATAAAATTCGACAAATTTACCAACCACGCCTTTTTGGCGTAGCATTTGTGTGATGGTTAAAACCAAATCCGTTGCGGTAATACCTTCATTGAGTTTCCCTATGAGTTTGAAACCGATGACTTCAGGAATCAACATGGATACAGGCTGCCCGAGCATCGCCGCTTCAGCTTCAATCCCGCCAACACCCCAACCGAGCACGCCTAAGCCATTGATCATGGTGGTATGCGAATCTGTTCCCACCAAGGTATCAGGGAACGCAAAAGTTTGTCCCTCATCCTCCCCCAGCCATACCGCTTGAGCCAAATACTCTAAATTGACTTGGTGGCAAATTCCTGTACCGGGCGGGACAACGCTAAAGTTATTAAAGGCCGATTGTCCCCAACGCAGAAATTGATAGCGCTCACCATTGCGTTGCATTTCAATTTCGACATTTTCAGCAAAGGCATCTTTATCCGCAAAATGATCGACCATCACGGAATGGTCAATCACCAAATCGACAGGGGACAAGGGATTTATCAAATTCGGATCGCCACCCGCTTGTGCCATTGCGGCACGCATGGCAGCCAAGTCAACCACGGCAGGAACCCCTGTGAAATCCTGCATCAGCACACGTGCAGGCCGATATTGAATTTCTTGATCAGAGCTTCTGGTTTTTTGCCAATCGACTAGGGCTTGAATATGCTCTACTTTTACACTTTTTTGATCTTCAAAACGGAGTAAATTTTCGAGTAAGACCTTTAAAGACTTGGGTAATTGATCAATATTACCCAATGTTTGGGCGGCTTGAGGGAGGTTAAAAATTTGATAGGATTTTTCACCCACCGTGAGTGTTTGTAATGCATTGAAACTATTGATTTTGCTATATCTGGCCATTCGGTTGCCCTCCCAATATTGGCGAATGTATTTATTATGATGTTCTTTCTTTAATGTAAGCCTGTTTAGAAAAGAATGTGTTCCCTTTTGGTTATCTTATTTTTATCGAGATTATTGTCTTATTCTTCTAAAATTTTAAATGCAACGCAGCCAATGAGTTCTGCCAGAGTTGAGTTGCTAACGACCGCTCAGACTGATCCAGTGTCTGTGCGAGACTCTCCAAAACATAAGGTAAATTTACCGGTGTATTGCGGGTGGGATGCTCGGTCGATGTTTGACAACACAACGGTGTCATATCTGGACAGTCCGTTTCAATCACCAAATGTTCGCTACCAAGTGCTTGCACCACTTGATGCAATTTTTTGGCATTTGGATTGGTGATTTGCCCTGTAACCCCAATTTTAAAACCGAGTTTGACCAAGGCCTTGGCTTCTTCCACCCCGCCACTAAAGGCATGAGCGATACCACCGAATTTAAATTTTTGGGCTTTTAAAAGGGCAATGCTTTCTGCATGTGCTTTGCGAATATGTAATAACACAGGTTTTTGATATTGCTGAGCAAGTTCCAGTTGTGCAGAAAAATAAGATTGCTGCTTGGCAAAAAGTTCGGATTGTTTGTGTTGTTTTAAAAAAGTATCTAAACCAATTTCACCCACAGCTACGCAGTCCTGCTGCTGCAAAACCTGCTCTAAATGCTGTAAGTGTTCAGTCTGATGCTGTTCGATATAAAACGGATGTAAACCAGGGGCAAGATAAGAGCATGGAACATTCTTCCAGCTTTTTAATTGCTGATGGGTCTGAATCAGCGCATCAAATCGCGATTCAAGAAAACCAATAAGGACCAGTGCCTCTACCCCAACACGTTTTGCTTGCTCAGCCAAATGTTGACGATCAGTATCAAAATCGGCAACATCAAAATGAGTATGGGTGTCGAACAGAGGCAAGCTCATACTTGATTAGCTCTTGGCTTCTGAAGCAGCCTGTACGCTCTGTTTGGCTTTTGGCAAATACTCAGGCTTTAAAATTTTCTGGAGTTGATCATAGCCGATAGTTAAGCGTGGTAAACCCACCACATAAGGACCAATTTCATACTCGCCATATTGTAAAATCAGACCTTCAGTGCCCAAGTAATAATTGTTACTCAAGCTAAACTTCCACGCTTGCTCATATTCATCGACATTGGTCGCTAACTTAGAGTCTACAACCCAAGCACGAAAGGCTTCATGCGCTACTCTATTTAACGCCGCCTTCTGATTCGGCAACAATAGATCATCCAGACTCACCAGCTTTTGCTGCTTCAAGTCAAAATTATAATAATGCTGCGACGATGAACCATGTGCACCGCCTAAGTAGCTGCTGGTGTTCAACACCACCGTAGCCAAAGGATCTTTGGCATTTAGAATTTTCGGCTTAATCATCAAACTAATTTGATGGTTAGAACTTAAGGCTTTCAACTCTTGATCTAAACCCAGAAAAGCAGCTAAATAAGGTTGAACTTGTTTCTCTAGTTTCAGTTTAGGGGTGAGGACTTGGCCCACTACCGCAGGTTCAGAACTTGCCGCCACAGCACTTGATGCCTCGGTAGCAGAACTGCTATGCATAGGCGAAATATCAATAATCTGCGATAAATCTTTCACAATTTGTTGATCAATAAAATCATCAATAAACGCTTGATTACTTTGCAAACGATCAATGTTTAATTCTGGGCAAGCATTACCATCACATTCAGGTAATTCGAATTGTAATTTTTCTGTGTCACCGACCAGCTTTAAGGCTGTTTCTGCCTCTGAAGCCGCTGTGGTTTGCGTTGCAGGAGTTTGAGGCTCTTTATCTTTTGGTTGGCAGGCTGTCAAACTGATGGCAGCTGCAAGTACGCTGATTGTAAATATTGTTTTGCTTTTTAACATAAATAACCTATTACCTTGTGAAGCCAGCTCTTGCTTTGGCCAATGCACTAAAACAACTGGGTATAGACATCGGCTTTTAATACCTGTTGAGTTTGTGCTTTCGTCAAATAAATATCAAGCTGGGTCCCATCTTTTACAATCTCATGAGTCCGATAGTGTAAACCAATGCCCTCTTGGTCAAAAAACCAATCTGCTTGCCCCCAGTACAACTTCGCTGGTGCAGATTTTCGCACTTCAGGTTCTTGTTTCTTCAACCAGTCTTGATACGCTTTTTGCACTAACACATTCATCGCCAGTTGCTGTTTCGGATGAATTAAATCTAATAATGCCACCGCTTTTTGGTTTTTACGATCTGCAACAAAGAAATAATAACGTTCCTTAACATTTACATTCTCTTGATTGGTATCAACCCCAATTTGCATGAGCACAAACTGATTGCGCTGATACGGTATACGCGTATACATCGCCAAGCTATAAGCCTTGTTACCCTTGAATTCAGCTTGCCATGTATCCGACTTTTTCACATAGGCATTAATGGCCTGCTGTAAGTTCATGTCTTGTTTTAAGCCAATTTGATCTTGAATCACTCGAGCCTGACTTTTGGCAATCCATTGGTTTAACCACGGATCTGCCGTTGTTAAACTTTGCAGATCTAATTCAATACAATTCTTGGTTTCACAAAATGGCTGTGCAATATCAGCAGCTTGTTGCTGAATATTTAAATATGGTAACACTTCAGCCTGCTCTGTTTTAAATACCGAGCCTTTGGCATCTGTGTCTGTTTCAGATTGTTTAGAGGAGTCACATGCCGTCAATAAGACAGTCAAACTCACCAATATTGTATAAATAGCCTGTTTCTGCAACATGCGTCTTCCATGAAATTCATGATTAAAATTAAAGTATCTTGCATAATAAAACAGCTTCACGAAGAAGCTGTTTTATTTTTTAACATCCCGATTAGTGTTCGCGGGTATTGCGGAACACGATGTCTGGATAACGCTCTTGCATCAGTTGTAAGTTCACACGACTCGGTGCCAAGTAGGTCAAGTGACCACCACCATCTACCGATAATTGGTCATGTGCTTTTTTCTTAAATTCATTGAATTTTTTGTCATCGTCACATGACACCCAACGCACAGTGTTAATGCTCACAGGCTCGTAGACGCAGTCGACTTTGTATTCTTCTTTCAAACGGTATGCCACCACTTCAAACTGAAGCACACCTACCGCACCGACAATCAAGTCATTGCTGTTTTGCGGCATGAAGACCTGTGTTGCACCTTCTTCCGAAAGTTCTTTTAAGCCTTTTTGTAACTGCTTCGATTTCAATGGATCTTTCAAACGTACACGGCGGAACATTTCAGGGGCGAAGTGCGGAATACCCGTAAATTGTAGTTTTTCACCTGAGGTAAAAGTATCGCCAATTTGAATCGTACCGTGGTTATGTAAACCAATAATGTCACCCGGCCATGCTTCTTCTAGATGCTGACGATCACCAGCCAAGAAAGTCAAAGCATCACTAATACGCACATCTTTATCTAGACGCACATGCTTCATTTTCAAACCTTTTTCATATTTGCCTGAACAAATACGCATAAAGGCAATACGGTCACGGTGTTTCGGGTCCATATTGGCTTGAATTTTAAAGACAAAGCCAGTAAAACCCTCTTCAGTTGCTTCAACCAAACGATTTTCTGTTGGGTGCGCTTTAGGTTCAGGCGCATAGTTGCTAAATGCATCTAACACATGGTCTACACCAAAGTTACCTAATGCTGTACCAAACAATACAGGCGTTTGACGACCCGCAAGGAACTCTGTGCGGTCTAAAGGCTCATTGGCCATTTGCACCAGTTCTAGAGACTCTTCAAATGCCGCCCAAGCCAACTCACCGACTTTTTCACGTAAGTCTGGATAGTCATAACCATCACGGACTTCAATTTCGGTAATAGTTGAACCAAAACCTGCTTTATACACATAAAACTTTTCTTCGATCAGGTTAAACACCCCAGCGAAGTCACGACCTGTACCAAGCGGCCAAGTGATCGGCACACATTTGATTTTGAGAACATTTTCAATTTCATCCAACAGCTCTAAAGGCTCACGGATTTCACGGTCCATTTTGTTCACAAATGAAATGATCGGTGTGTCACGCATACGACACACTTCCATCAGTTTCACGGTACGATCTTCAACACCTTTTGCACCATCGATTACCATCAAAGCTGAATCGACCGCTGTTAAGGTACGATACGTATCTTCCGAGAAGTCTTCGTGTCCCGGCGTATCCAGTAGGTTAATCATCTTGTCTTTAAAGGGAAACTGCATCACAGAGGTGGTGATCGAAATACCACGTTCTTTTTCCATTTCCATCCAGTCTGAAGTCGCAGCACGGTCCGATTTACGGCTTTTCACCATACCAGCAATCTGAATGGCTTGTCCCCACAACAGCAATTTTTCTGTCATGGTGGTCTTACCAGCATCGGGGTGGGAAATAATAGCAAAAGTTCTACGAGCCGCTACTTCTCTAGCTAATTGATCTTTAAACATAAGGGAAATCTTCAATAGGTACACGGTTTTGTACACACTTATAAATGTGTATCCAACCCGTAAAGTGATAACTTAAAATTGGCGCAATTGTAGCAGATTTATGAATGAGATTTTATTGATAATTTTCCCTTAACCCACCAGCGCAGTACATCGCATTCGTCGTCAATTCGGATGCTTTCCCGCTCTGGTAGAGGATAAGAATAGAACGCTACAGCGCTATCAGCTACAACTTAGATGTACAGAAACATTGTTTGATCCGATCTGAACATACACTTAATCACGCTGCATCCAATGACAACTCGGAGTAAAACTTCCGTTGCCCCTCATACATCAAACATTATTTTATCTTGTTTAAGCCTAATCTGAGGCCATTTTATAAACTTCATTCAAACTCTGGATATACGAAGCTATATTTCCCTGTTTTTATACGTTCTACTATAGCCAAAGGGGGCATAACCACACCTATTTCTGCTTTACGGTTTTCTCCCTCTAGGTTTCCAACATAAGTAAATTTATCATCATTAATGTGCCATACAAACCAATTGTGAGAAATTTTTATTGGTTCTTCCCCTACCATAACACCATAATCATCTGTGTATCTGAATAATATTGTAGAAGTTCCACCCACATCAGATATGTTTCCAACTTTCTCCCAAAGATTCATTTTTATGCCAAATTTAGTGACGCAATGTGCATAAAAATCGACATCATCACTAACGATATCCAATAATGTAGGAGTTGCATGGATAGGGTATACTTTTTTAAATGCTCTGATCACATCACTATTTAATTGTGTTAAATCAAAAGCAATGAGCTGGAAATATTTTTTCACCTCATTATCCAACTTTACAGAAAAAACATCACCAACCTTAGTAACGACTCTAACCATAATTATTTAATTCCAAATTGTTCCCAATGTTTTGAACTGAACAGCTTGGTATACGGACAACAGGACACTAAAACGAATAGATTCTAAAGAATGCATAAAAAGCCGATATCACTAGATAGAGGATTTTGCGAACACTGCTTATTTTTTATTAGACTCTCAACTGAATTACATCACCATAAAAGCGATCAGCCATCGGCACAAATTGTAGATATCGCTTAATTGAAATAAGTTGACGACGTATACTCAAACTCTTCTAAGCGCTTAACATCCATAGGCATACCCAACAAATAGCCTTGTAATTGCTGACAGCCTAAACGCGATAAAATTTCCATTTGCAAAGGACTTTCTACACCTTCTGCCGTCACGACTAAACCCAAGCGAATCGCCAGATGAACAATACTTTCTAAGATCATTTCATCTTTTGAGCCAACAGTCAGCTCATGAATAAAACCGCGATCAATCTTCAACTCATCTACAGGTAGGTTTTTTAAATATAAAAAGCTAGAATGTCCTGTCCCAAAGTCATCAATCGCCAAACGAATCCCCATTTCACGTAAACGCTGTAAGGTACGAATGCTAGCTTCGATATGGTGCATGGCCGTACTTTCAGTGATTTCAATAATTAAATGATTTGGATTGACTTTGTATTTATCAAAAAGATGCTCAAGATTATTAAATAA
Source organism: Acinetobacter sp. 789_lipA (assembly GCF_058242845.1). Taxonomy (NCBI): domain Bacteria; kingdom Pseudomonadati; phylum Pseudomonadota; class Gammaproteobacteria; order Moraxellales; family Moraxellaceae; genus Acinetobacter; species Acinetobacter sp. 789_lipA. The sequence continues at coordinate 126,561 of NZ_JBZAYS010000001.1, forward strand.
ATGCTTATGCTCAAACTGCACCGCCGATAAATTCACAGCAATTGGATACAGTTCAATTTTCTCTCGTTCCCAGATTTGCAGTTGTTTACATGCTTGCTCCAAAGCCCAATACCCCATTTGGATGATCAGTCCCGTTTTCTCCGTGCCTTTAATAAACATATTGGGGGTCAGCAAGCCTAAAGTCGGATGCTTCCAGCGAATCAACGCCTCGACTCAACAAATCCGTTGATCTTGGATGGTAAATTTAGGCTGGTAATACAAAACAAACTGTTGTTCTTCTACTGCTTTATATAAGTCATTGATCAGCTTAGTTTGGCTTTTCGCTTCTTGTTGGTCAAAGCTGTAGTTAAAAATAGAATAGGTATTTCGTCCCTGATATTTTGAGGTCAGCATCGCTGCATCGGCATTAATCAATAAATCTTGCGAATTACTACCATGTTCGGGATACATCGCAATACCAATACTCGCAGACACATTGATTTCTTTACCCGCAATCAAAAAGCTATCTTGAATCAACTCCAGCACGTGCTCCGCCATTTGGCACGCTTGCTCAGGAGTGGCCTGCTCCAGCACCATCAGAAACTCATCCCCACCAATTCTGAGAATTTTTTCATTTTTACTTAAGTGACGATGAATTCGTGTGGTCAGTTGAACCAATAATTGATCCCCAACATGATGCCCAAAGACATCATTTACGGCTTTAAAGCGGTCTAAATCGATATATAAAAAGGCAATGCTTTCATTGCGGAAGCGTTGATCTGTAAACAAAAAATGGGCGTATTCCGCCAAATACAATCGATTGGGCAGCTTGGTTAAATTGTCCTGTACAGCCTGATTTGCCAGCTCTTTATTGGCCAGAGAAAGTTGAATATTGCGCTCTTCTAAACGCTGCTCCAGCACCGCAACAACAAATGCTGCCACCAAAATCAAACAGGTAATAAAGATAACAACAAATAAAACGATGCTTTGACCTGCTTCAAGGGTCATGACCAGTTTGTCACTATTGGTTGGATAGAACGAGACTGCAAGCATACCGGTATAATGCATACTTACGATGGTCAAGGCCATCATCCCTGCAACATACCATTGGTACAACAGTTTTTTGCTGACCGCACTTTTATATTTAAAGATCAGCCAAAAGGTTAAACCCGAGCCACTGATGGCAAGTAAAATAGAGAAAACTGTTAATAAAGGATCGTAGACACTCTGATAGCCCTCAATAATCAGCCCCATCATACCAGTATAATGCATGCCCGAAATACCAAGCCCCATCAATACCGACCCCAAAACCAATCTTAAGAAAGGTAAGGTCTGACGCGTGGTCAACCAAATTGAAAAAACAGATGCAATAAAGGCAATAAAAAAAGAAAGAATCGTCAGTGCAGGGTCAAAATAACTATGCGTCGGCAAATCACAAGCCAACATGCCAACAAAATGCATGGCCCAAATGGCACAGCCTAAGAAAAAACTACTGAGTAAAATTAACCCTGTTTGAAATTTTTTACGCCAAGCACGAAATAATAAGCGTTCGGTCGACACTGCAAAAAAACACGCCAACAATGCCACAACAATTGAACCTAATACCAAACTAAAATCGTAATGCACATGCATCATATAAAGTGTCCGTATTAATTGCTCTTTTTCTTCATTTATATATCCTTTTTATCAAAGGCGAAAAGCATTGCTACCCGATTAAGAATCTTATACAAACAGGTTCAGGTCAAGAAAAAAACATAGAAATCTTATTAGAATTTATAGATTTATTTTACCTTGAAGATCGGTTTGGTAACCCGCCAAACCCGCATTTGTGTTTCAAATCACAATTTAAATAAAAAGCCAGTCGAAACTGGCTTTTTAATACATTGCATCAGAGATTAAACTATTTTGCAGTACCTTTTTGCAACTTGGCATAATCTAATAAGACATTTGCAGATTCAGTCACAAATGCTTCCTCTTCAGGCAATGCAGGACGTTGATTCGCTTTCATTTTAGCGCGTGCTTCAACCAAAGCTTCCATAGAAGCTTGATAGCTTTCCCAGTTTGCATAAGGCTTTTGTCCTGCAATCTGACGGCGCTTGTTTTCCGAATCTAAAGTCTGTTTTTCCAGTGCCAACAATTCAGCTTTACGTTGATCAATATCTAAAACCACACGTTTTTGATCTTCAGTCTTTTTCGAGATGTCTTTACGCTGTTCAAGATAGTTAAACTGCGGGTCGACTTTAACGCGTGCTTGCGACAGTTCACCTAAACGTTTTACATACGGTGCAATGCTGCCTTCACGTTTAAACGGTGCGGTTGGAATGGTGTCCCATTCAAGCGCATTTTTCGCTTTACGCTCACCAAACTCTTCATTGTAAATATCTACCAATTTCACGTCTGGAATTACGCCTTTGTTTTGCGTACTGCCACCCGTTACACGGTAAAACTTACGTTGCGTTAGTGTCGCTTGACCATGCGCCAAGTTATCGAGCTGAACTTGTGCTGTTCCTTTACCTGTGGTGGTGCTACCAATCACAATGCCACGTTCATAGTCTTGAATCGCAGCAGAATAAATTTCGCTTGCAGACGCAGATGCTAAATTCACCATCACTGCCAGTGGACCTGCATAGGTCTGTGCACCATTGTCATCGTCTTCGAAAACGCTCAAATTGCCGTTACCATCTCGAATTTGCACCACAGGACCTGACTTAATCACCTGTCCAAGCATACGCGCCACTTCTTCAAGTGATCCCCCTGGGTTATTACGTAAGTCGATAATAATCCCTGACACATTCTTGGCCGCTAAAGTTTTCAGCGCATTGTTGGTATCTTCAGATACAGAACGATATTCTGTGCCCGCACGACGTGCACGATAGTTCAAATAGAAAGACGGAATTTCAATCACACCAAAGGTGTATTGTTGTCCATCACGCGTTACATTCACGGTACGTGAACGTACTCCTGCATCTTCTTCTTGAATGACGTCACGGGTAATGGTCACATTACGCGCTTGGCTCATCGACGCACCCGAGCCGAGTAACCGTATGGTGACTTTGGTACCACGTTTACCACGGATTAAGCCCACAATTTCATTGCTCGGCCAACCGATGACATCCACCATTTTTTCGCCATCTTGTGCCACACCAATGATGCGGTCACCCGACTTCACCTGTCCAGACTTGCTTGCAGGACCACCTTCCACAATGGTTTCGATTTTGGTGTAGTCTTCATTGCCCCGTTCAGGTCGAATTGACACCCCAATCCCTTCAAGTTGCAAAGTCGTCTGACGGTTCAATTCCATTGCATCGACAGGCGGGAAATAGTTACTGTGTGGATCATATGTAAGCGTCATTGCATTGAGTGTTTTGTCTAACACATCATCGCTTTTCACCCGTGAAATACGTTCTAATTGGCGCGTATAACGCTTGGTTAAAGTCTGTACTGGAGTTAAATCTTCCGAGCTAGTGAGATCTTGTCCATTGGCCAATTCGGGGTTGGCTTTAAGCGCTTTTTGCTTCGCTAACTCTTCTTCTTTGCTGATGGTCAAATTAATCAGCTGCGAAACCAACATTTTGTTCCAATGCTGACGCTGCGCAGCTTCATTGGCAAAATACGGTGCCTTTTCACGATCCGTTTCGATATAAACGTTGGCTTGTTTTAAATTCTGCGGCTTTTTCAGCTCATCCAGCATATACGTATAAAACTGGGTCAAACGATCACGATACTGTGCATGAATCGCATACGGCCCACTTAAGTCACCTGCTTTTAAAGCCGCACCTAAGTTGGAGCCATATTTACGCTTATAACTGTCTACTTCAGAGGCAAGAAACAACGAATGGTCTGGATCTAAACTGTCCAGATAGAAATCGAGAATACGCGCCGATGTTTTCGCATCTAAACGTTGATTGAGATAATGTTGACGATCAACCAAGGTCGCCAGTTGACGAGACACCAAAGCCTGCTCCTGCGACGGAACAATAGCTTGTTTGGTTACAGCGGTAGTTTCAGTCGCTGCAATGGCTTCATTAATGGCATGGGTGAAAAAGAATCCACCCGTTGCAATTGCAACCGCACAAGCAATGGTTTGAAGTTTCATAAATAATTCTTAGTTCCTTGGTTTTTGACCAAAATTACAATGTCATTTTTCGACATGAATTGAGAATATTCAAAATCTTAAACAACTTAATCTGTTTATGTCGTGTAGTTTTATCATAATCTGTGCTGACAAAATGTAGCAAATCATTGCAAAATTCGGGTATTGTTTTCGACGACCTGTTTCGCTCACCTTTCAGAGCCAAAACAGTCACTGACCAAAAAATCAAATACGGACACCCAATATGATTGGCGCATTGATGCTCGACATCGCAGGCACAGAACTTACTCAAGAAGATATTGCACTATTACAAGCACCGCAAGTCGGTGGCATGATTTTATTTGGACGAAATATTGAATCTCCTGCACAAGTTCGCGCCCTCACCGACCATATGCGCCGAATTCGTCCTGATATTTTGATTGCTGTCGATCAAGAAGGCGGACGTGTGCAACGCTTAAAACAGGGCTTTAGCCTACTTCCAGCAATGGGTAAGTTTGGCGAGCTATTCTTAAGCGAACCTGAAAAGGCTTTAAGCTTGGCAGAACAATCTGGCTGGTTGATGGCGACAGAAGTTCTTGCCGTCGGTATCGACTTTAGCTTTGCCCCTGTACTCGATTTAAATGACATCAGTGATGTGATTGGTGACCGTGGCTTTGCCAAAAATATTCAAGACATCGTACCGCTGGCCAGTGCGTTCCTAAAAGGGATGAAGGCCGCAGGCATGGCATCGACAGGTAAACATTTTCCAGGTCATGGTTCAGTTAAAGCAGACTCGCATGTCGCAGCAGCCATCGACTCACGCACGTATGATGAAATCTATGCCAAAGATATGCAGACTTTTATCAAACTGATGCCACAGTTGGATGCACTCATGCCTGCGCATGTGATTTATAACCAAGTCGATCCAAACCCAGCAGGTTTTTCACCGTATTGGATTCAAACCATTCTACGTCAGCAACTGGGCTTTGATGGTGTTTTATTCTCAGATGACTTAAGTATGCAAGCCGCATGTGTTGCAGGCGGTGCAGATGCACGCATTCAAGCCGCACTCCATGCAGGCTGTGACATGGGACTGGTGTGTAATGACCGAGCAGCTGCATGCGTGGCTTTGGAGGGGATTAACCAACTGGCTCTGCCAAACCAAACTCGCTTAGAACGCATGCGTGGTCAGATTCCAAACGTCAATGTTCAATCGACGCTGCATTTAGGTGAAGATTGGGCCAAAGTACGCGACCAAGTGGAACTATTTAGATTAAGTTAAGCACTTCATCTTTGACCATTTCAACCACGATATTTCGGACAAAGGGACATCACAAGATGTCCTTTTTTCATTATGATAAACTCAAAATAAATCAACAGGCTTGCTCTGCATTGCCCAAACAACAACGCTAAAATAACAAAATATCGGGTACGGATACCATGACAGATGCTTTATCGGCTCATCGCCACATCTCTTTTACTGCGCACTATACAGGCTATATTTGGTATAGCATGGGCATCTCACATCCTGTATTTGCCACCCGCAAAGGGAAGTTACTGGCCAAACTGGTGCATCCACTCGAAAGTTGGGCCGAAAAACACGTCGGTGGCAGCATGCGCACGACCTTAAAACAGCGTCATCAAATGATTGATGACCACCTCAGCGCGCTGATCCAACAGTACCCAAACTTACAAGTTTTAGAAATTGCCAGTGGTCTGTCCCCACGCGGCTGGAGCTTTCGCCAACAGTATCCTGAGATTGACTATCGTGAACTCGACTTACCTGACATGGCAAAAATGAAAACTCAGGCCTTAAAACAGATCGATCAGACCAGTCCAACGGTTCTCTCCGCCGACTTATTTAGCGCAGATTTTGCCCTTGCCTTTGAGGTGTTTGACCCAAACCGCCCTTTGGTGGTGGTGAGTGAAGGTCTGATCAACTACTTTAGCAAAGACATGCTCGCTCAACTGTTACAAGGCATTGTCCAATACGGGCAGCAGTTTGATCAGTTATATTATCTGACTGACCTCTACCCTGAACCTGTGAAAAATAAGCTGGCTAATTTTATCTGGAGCAGTAGCAAGCTTTTAAAATGGATGTCCCGTAGCGCCTTTGGCTTTCACTTTGTCAGTCCGCCTGAAGCCACTCAGTTTTTCAAACAAGCGGGCTTTCATACTGTGACCGTTCACCAACCTACTTTAGCTTTCAATAGTACTCAGGCCGATACTTCAAACTTAGATCAGCAGGATCACTTAGGCGACTTGGTCTGGTTGGTGCATAGCCAATGGCAAAAGCCCAATCAACCCGAGCAATAGCCTAAAACCCAACCCATAAAAAAAACAGCGATGACACACTGTTTTTTTATTTTTGACTTTCACTTAACTCACGGCTTCGAGCAACGTCTGTTCTTGTTTCTGACGCCCCACAAAGCGAAGCAGTCGCTCCGCGAGTTCAAAACTACCATGTTTAAATAAGGCACGAATGTACAGTCCATCTTCCGCAAAAATTAAACATTCAATCTGAAACGCGCCTTCTTCATCGCTCAAGTGTAAAGCTAAATCACGCGGATATTTAGCCGCCACAGCAGCCAACTTTGACTCAAAGCGTAAAAGTACCCCAAAGTAGTTCAAATCCACCACTTCTGTCGCAATCACCAAATCCGAATGACGATAGCTTAAAAAGGTTTCAGGTTGTTGAATCTGAACCCGCTCTTCACCGCGGCGCTCCATTTCCAACATTTGTGCTCGACTAAAGGGGATAATCCCGTCTAAGTCTTGAATGGACTCGTCCTTCAGAAACGTCACAAACAAATGCATGGTTTCTTTACGGCGTTGTAGCTGTGGCACATGGTCTGCATTGGCAATTTGCGCATATTCCATGTCAGGACATTGCAATGCAAAATTGGCATTTTCATGTGGCAAGGTAAAACTATCATATTGGCCACAGGCCACCAAGACTTTACACTGTGGAATCGGCACATCGGTGAGGCGAAGCAAACGATTACAGTTGATTTCATAACGCTCTTGTTCTGTTGCGGTAAACTCCGCCATCTGCCTGAAGAACAAACGCTTGGCTGTGGGTGACATTCTGGTTTTATCCATTTTGGCATGATTGACCAAATACAAAATCACTGCCTGACCAAACTCATCCATGCGTTGTTCACGCATTAAATGTAACGATTCCTCCAGCAACATCCGCCAGCTTTTACGGGTCTTTTGCATCACACCCATTAAAATCATACGGTCAATCAGCTCTGGTCGTTGATCGGCCAGACAAGATGCCACCACTGAGCCCAGTGACATGCCCATCACTGAAACTTTGTCTAATCCTTCAATATCGAACCAGATGCCAAGCATCTTCGCGAGATCACCCAGTTCTAATGTTCCTGCAGACAAGCCCGTATCGATATTACGAATTTGTTGATTGGCACCCATTGAAGGCAGATCAATCAGGACAATCGGACCGGCATCCAGCAATTGCTCAACACAGTATTTGTAGGAATTAAAGTTTTGAAATGCCCCACCGATAATCACGATAGGCGTACGATGGAATGACTCTGGCCGAGCAATCGCCATGTATTCGACTTTCCAGCCCTCAATCCATGTGGTTCGTGCAGGTTCTTTAAAGCTGTTACGATGGTAAACATCAAAAAAACCTAAGCGTAAATTCGCGTCATTCAGCTCGGCATCCCTTTGAATCATAGAATTCATGTTCCTTCCCTCTACTCTTGCCTATACTTTTTGTTTTGCAAGAAATGCACGATCACGCCTGTCAACAGCAACAGGGTGTTCAGTGTTGTAATAATTATGCAAGGACTTCATGTCCTAAAATTCATTCTATACAGAGCACTGTTTTACACGCAACAGATTGTATAACCGCTCATCATGTTTTAGATAAAAAACAATTTCAAAATATGTATAAGTCCGCCTCTGCACTGGATTTTTCATGTAGAGACTATGCGGTCGAGTGTTAGGCTGTTACTATCTTCTGTGAAATTTCTAAGTGATCAACCCGCTATGCAAGAGTCGATTGAACAATATATGCAAACGGTAGGACAGCAAGCACGTCAAGCTTCTCGTATTTTGGCGCGTGCCTCTACCGAAACTAAAAACAATGCGTTGTCAGCTATTTATACTGCTTTAGTCAACAGTGAACCTGCTATTTTAGCGGCGAACCAAGCAGATATGAACAAAGCGCACAGCAACAACTTAGACAGTGCTTTACTTGATCGCTTAGAACTGTCTCCCGCACGATTTAAAGGCATGTTGCAAGGCTTAAAAGATGTGATTAGCCTCAAAGATCCTGTTGGTGAAATCACCGACATGGCCTATCGTCCGTCAGGAATCCAGCTCGGTAAGATGCGCGTTCCTTTAGGCGTGGTTGGCATGATTTACGAGTCTCGCCCAAATGTGACCTTAGAAGCCGCGTCTTTAGCACTAAAGTCTGGCAATGCCATTATTTTACGTGGTGGTTCTGAAGCGCTCGAATCAAATAAAGCCATTGCTGAAGCCATCCAACGCGGTTTAAAACTGGCGGGTTTACCTGAACATGCGGTTCAAGTCATTAACACCGCAGACCGTGCAGCCGTGGGGCAACTGATTACACTCACTGAATTTGTCGATGTGATTGTTCCACGTGGAGGCAAAAGCCTGATTGAACGTATCAGCAATGAAGCCCGTGTCCCTGTGATTAAACACTTGGATGGGAACTGTCACGTTTATGTTGAAGCGCAAGCTGACCTACAAAAAGCCCTACCGATTGCGCTCAATGCAAAAACTCACCGTTACGGCGTATGTAATGCAATGGAAACTTTGCTGGTCGATGAAAAAGTCGCAGATGAGTTTTTACCGCGTGTCGCTGAGCTCTACACTGAAAAACAAGTAGAATTGCGTGGCTGTGCTGAAACTCAGCGCATTTTAGGTACGGCAGTCAAAACGGCAACCGAAGAAGATTGGTACACGGAATACCTCGGTCCAATTTTAGCGGTGAAAGTGGTGTCTGGTATGGAAGAAGCGATTGAGCATATCAATAAATATGGCTCACATCATACCGATTCGATTATTACGGAAAACTACTCTCTAGCTCGCGAGTTCTTGGCCGCTGTGGATTCGAGTTCTGTCATGATCAATGCGTCGACCCGTTTTGCCGATGGTTTTGAATATGGCTTAGGTGCAGAAATTGGCATCTCAACGGATAAAATCCATGCCCGTGGCCCAGTCGGCTTAGAAGGCCTGACTTCACAAAAATGGATTGTGTTTGGTGATGGTCAAATTCGCCAATAACTCATCCGACACATTTTAAATATCTATGTTCAGCTCTTTCCAAAGGGCTGAACATTTTTTATATCTAAACATTCTCTGCCTCTGCGAATCCTTAAAATCTAGAGGAAATCATGCTTTTTTTGATGGTCACGTTGATTGTGCATGTGATTATGTCTGGATCTAAAACGACATATCAAAAATAAACAGGAACGCCACAATATATTCAGCTCTTTTCAGCAGATAGCATGTTATTTTTATAGCGTTGAAGCTGATGAATAATTCAGCATCATTTCATGAATAAATGAAAATCATGAGCCGATAAATTTTAATTATTATTCATCAGACGGTCGATAGTGCTTAAGTCTAATCACCTAAAGTCTATCTTGGACTAAAAATATACACATGATACAACATAAAAAATGATCAAGATTGCATAAGAACGTACTGCATGAAGATCAGTTCTAGGACGGATAATTCAATTAGAATCAGGTATTAAAACGTGTCTACATCAGTATTAGTAATTAACTGCGGATCTTCATCAATCAAATATGCGCTCGTTTCTGAACGTCGTGAAGATCGTATTTTCGGTTTAGCTGAGAACTTAGGTTCTGCTGACGCTCGTATCAAAGGCATTACTGCGGGTGGTCAACCCCTTGAATTGTCTATTCCACATGCCGATCATGAAAAAGCATTGGAAACCATCTTAGAACGCCTTTCACATTATAACCCTCAAGCCATTGGTCACCGCGTAGTACACGGCGGTACATTGACCAAAGCTGAGCTTTTAACAGAAGAAATTGTCGAATGCATTCGTGCAGCAACACCACTTGCTCCATTACACAACCCTGCACACTTGGTTGGGATTGACGCCACGATGCGTTTATTCCCAGAACTACCACAAGTGGCGGTATTTGATACAGCATTCCACCAAACCATGCCTGCACATGCTTACCGCTATGCTGTGCCAAAATTTTTATACACTGAACACAATGTCCGTCGCTATGGCTTCCACGGTACAAGCCATGCTTATGTGTCTGAACGCGGTTCAGAACTGGCTGGTAGCTTCAAACAAGGAGGCTGGTTAACTGCACACTTGGGTAATGGTAGCTCTACTTGTGCGATTTGGAATGGACAAAGTGTCGATACCTCAATGGGCTTAACTCCACTTGAAGGTGTCGTAATGGGTACACGCAGTGGTGATGTCGATCCAAGCTTACATAGTTTCCTTGCCAACAACCTAGGCTGGGACATTTATAAAATTGATAAAATGTTGAATAGCCAATCGGGCTTACTCGGCCTGTCTGATCTATCAAATGACATGCGCACTTTGATTGAAGCCTCAGAACAAGGCAATGAAGATGCGACTTTAGCTATTGAAGTGTTCTGCTACCGCCTCGCAAAATCATTGGCTGCGTTGAGCTGTGGTCTACCACGTCTTGATGGCTTGTTCTTCACGGGTGGTATTGGTGAGAACTCCGCATATATTCGTGAAAAAACAGTCGCTTTCCTACCGCACTTTGGTTTTAACTTGAGTAAAGAAGCCAATGACAGTTTAAAACGTGGTACCGAAGGTCGTATTGATACAGGTACAGGCCCGCAAATTTGGGTTGTACCGACCGATGAAGAAGGCCGTATTGCCAAAGAAACTGCATCCGTGGCCAATGAGGTGATTCAAACTGCTGCAAAAAAGTCTGAAGACAATGTAGCGATCGCTTAAGCGGTCGTTACATTCCCTCAAGTCTGTTTTAAATTCTTGTATGACGAATAAATATATGAAAACGATTTTACTTGTGCCCACTGGGGAAGGCGTCGGCTTAACATCCGCTTGTCTGGGTTTGGTTTATGCGCTTGAATGCCAAGGTGTTAAAGCTGGATTTTTAAAACCTTTTTCTCAAGAACTGAGCACGGGTGCAGACCGTACCACAGCGCTCTATCACCATGTTTCAAAAAATGAAACCGTTGAACCGATTAGTTATCACACCATTTTGCAACAACTCAGTGCAGGTGAAAATGATGAGTTGCTTGAAGATGCGGTTCGTTTGCACCGTGCTATTGCGCGTAAGCATGACCTGATTATTGTTGAAGGCTTAGTCCCGAATAGCCGAGATTCTTTTGCTTCTGAACTAAATGCACAACTTGCGCAAGCACTTGATGCCAAAGTCATTATTGTCAGTAATGCAGACATTAACAAGCCAAGCGCGACGGCTGAAAAAGTCGATAGTCAACTACGCTACTTTGGGGGTGCGAGTTCAGAGCGAACTGCGGGTGTGTTATTGATGCGCACCAAAGGCTTGCCCGATGACTCAGCACACATTCCAGTGACGTTTGACCCAAGTCTGCGTTTAATCAGCGATACCAATAAATTTATAATTGAGCTCCAAAAGACCCATCCAAAGCTCGGATCAGACAAACTCCCTGTAATCGGCTTGGTTCCATTTAGCAACACGCTCAGCGTACCGCGTATGTCGGACTTGGCTTCACACATTCAGGCGGAATGGATCAATCAAGGCGATGCTAACCAACGTCGTGTGTTACATAGCAGTTTGATTGCATCGAACATTGAGCATGAACTACATAAGTTTGTCGCAGGCGAGCTGATCATTAGTGCATCAGATCGTATCGATGTGCTTTTAGCATCTAGCTTAGCCAGCAGTAACGGTATTCCATTGGCAGGTTTGGTACTGACTGAGCACCATACGCCAAACGAGCAAGTGCTTGCGTTCTGCCAAACAGCAATTAAGCAAGGCTTACCAATTTTACATACAACGCTCAGCACGTTCGACACGGCGCAGAGCTTAGCCAATCTCAGCAATGAAATTCCTGTCGATGATACTGAACGCGCTGAACAAGTCACTCGTTTTGTGTCGAGCCATATCAATGAAGAATGGCTAAAGGTAATGTTGAATGGCTCGTACCAACCTCGTCTCTCGCCTTCGGCTTTCCGCCATGAATTAGTACAAAAGTCGATTGCTGCGAAGAAGCGCATTGTTCTACCTGAAGGCGATGAACCACGTACAGTTCAAGCGGCTGCTATTTGCCAATCTCGTGGCATTGCACACTGTATCTTATTGGCGAAACCTGAAGCTGTCGTAGAAGTAGCAAAAGCACGTGGCATCGAACTTCCACATGACTTAGAAATTATCGATCCAGATTTAATTCGTGAAAACTATGTCGAAAAAATGGTGGAACTGCGTAAAGGCAAACTGAACGAGCTGCAAGCGCGTGAACAGCTGCAAGACACTGTCGTTCTAGGCACCATGATGTTGGCGCTCGATCAAGTCGATGGTTTAGTGTCTGGTGCAATACACACCACAGCCAATACTGTACGCCCAGCCTTCCAACTGATTAAAACAGCGCCTGAGTATTCACTGGTCTCTTCCGTGTTCTTTATGCTGTTACCCGATGAAGTCTATGTCTATGGTGACTGTGCTATTAACCCAGACCCAAATGCCGAAGAGCTCGCTGAAATTGCGATTCAATCGGCTGACTCGGCAAAGGCCTTCGGTTTAGACCCACGTATTGCGATGATTTCATACTCAACGGGTACCTCTGGTGCTGGAGCTGAAGTTGAAAAAGTCGCTGAGGCAACACGCATAGCGAAAGAACGCCGTCCTGATCTATTGATTGATGGCCCACTTCAGTACGATGCAGCATCGGTTGAAAGTGTCGGACGCTCGAAAGCACCTGATTCTAAAGTTGCAGGTCGTGCCAATGTGTTTATCTTCCCTGACTTAAACACAGGCAATACGACCTATAAAGCCGTGCAACGCTCTGCCAATGTCGTAAGCGTCGGCCCAATGTTGCAAGGTTTGAACAAACCTGTAAATGACTTGTCTCGTGGTGCTTTGGTGGATGACATCGTGTTTACGATTGCACTCACTGCAATTCAAGCAGAACAGCAAGCAACAGCTTAAAGTAACTTGATGTGATCCAAACCATCCAACTGAGCAGTTGGATGGTTTTTTATTTTATAGCGCTCAACAATATGACCAAAGCTTAACTTCTATATATTTACGAACATAGCCCAAACACAGATAAAACAGTAAGACTTTACTTTTCAGACACTTAAGAAATATACTCAAGCGATATAATTAAATTCTAAATCATTGGTCTCATAATGAATAAAACATGGCTTCCAATTCTAATAGTGACAACATTTTCTCTGACAGCATGTAATGAATCTAAGCAGCACCAAACACCGTCAGACTCAACCACAGCATATAAAAACTTAAGTACAGCAAATCCAACTGACATTAAAGCGGATCTTGATGCCCTAGATCAGATTTCGAATAAAAACTCTCAAGCCATTTTGAACGCACAAGATGCACTTAAAGCGGCTCGTCAAAATAAAGAAGTCGATACCATCCCCGCCCTGCTAGAACAACTGAAAACCCATTCTCTTGCGTTTAATACTGCACTAGATGCAACAAACTTCAAAAGCCAAGAAGGCGCTGCGTTACGTGAAAAATTTAAGCAAGTCCATTTACTTGGTGTTGAACTGGCACAAGAAAATACTAAAAGTCCACCACAGATGCAGCGTATAACAGCACTTGAAGCAGAAATCAGCGTCATACAACAGAGCTCTATCAGTGAAATGAGAGCCTTACAACGCATAGTATATCCTCAACTCAATACTGGGGCATTAGACAACACACGACAACAACCAAAACCAAATACCGAACCCCATGTCGCGGCTCGCACTGCACCGCAGACCACCTCACATCTGAGTCAAGATAATGCTGCAGACATTAAATATGATCTCATCGTTCTTGGAGCTGTATCTCAAACAGCCAAAAAAAAGGCTCAAGATTCTTTTATGGGCATGCAGTATGCGATAGACAGCGATAATAGGAATGCGCTTATGACGGCTGTTAAACAAACCACTACGCAAATTCATGGCCTGAATCAAAAATACGATGCTGTGACACTCAAAAGTGCTGAAGTCACAGCAGCTCGTGAAAGGTTAAAAGAAGAAAATAATCTCCAAATCGAAATGGGTAATATCATCTTATCGGACTCACCAGATCGACAGAGGTTTGCTGAGCTAAATGAGAAATGGAAAAATGCTCAGAAAATGGTTGAAATGGAGATGGAAGCGCTTCGAATTAAAGCTAATACAGCGTCATAACAAGCTCATGCAGCTTTGGTTCAAGCTATTTTAAAAAATTCCCTGATCGCTTTTGGTCTCGCGATTAGCCACGATAATCGGTGCTGATCGTGGCAGTGCTGTATACAATTCAGTTGTGTAAGCTCGATTTTATTCAGGCACTACAACAACCCACTTAATGGATAACATTGAAAAATGACATTAATAGAAAAAGTAGTCCCAGTTATATTTCGGGATATCAATCAAAGAACAGAAATATTAGTGTTTAAACATCCTATTGCAGGTATTCAAATCGTAAAAGGTACAGTTGAGAAGAATGAAGAACTAGAAGAGGCAGCTTTGCGAGAGCTTTATGAAGAATCAGGGATTTCGTCTGCACGCATTCACTCATACTTGGGTTTACATCATCCAGCTGAGCAAGGTCCTAACTGGCATGTATTTATATGCCATAGCACAGAGACTTTAAAAGTAAGCGTCCGCTGAACACACCTTATGAATTCGTCCTATAAGCCTTAATTTAGTCCTCACTTAAAAACAAGTGGGAACTTAAATTTATGACTACAAATAACCAGACATCCATCGCATCTCTTACGATAAAACGAAGAACATATAGTGCTGAATTTAAACAGCAGATCGTTCAGGCGTGTAAAGCATCGGAGGTTTCAATTGCTTCGGTCGCTTTGCAACATGGATTGAATACAAATCTTGTATCCAAATGGATTCGCTTAATTGATGCTAAGCCAGGGAATGATCGCTCACTACTACCGAATAAACCTGCATTTATTGCCTTATCTTGCTCCGCACCATTAGATCCTATCCCTACTGGCATGTTAACGGTTCAAATTACTTTACCCCACTCAAAAGCAGAAATTGGCTTGAAATGGCAAGTATCAGAAATATCTGCTTTAGCAGAATTACTCAAGGCACTTACAACATGATCCGTATCGATGAAATCTGGTTGTCTACTCAGCCCATGGACATGCGTGCAGGTATGGATACGGCCATGGCTCAGGTGGTGAGAGCCTTTGGCTACATCAAACCGCATTGTGCTTACCTGTTCTGTAATAAACGTGGCCATCGCATGAAAGTGCTGGTACATGATGGACTGGGGATCTGGCTGTGTGCTCGGCGGTTGGAACAGGGAAAATTTCACTGGGCTAAAGTTCACCAGGGTGAAAGCGTAGCCCTCAGCCCAGAACAGTTACAGGCACTGATCCAGGGTTTGCCTTGGCAGCGCATTGGACGACAGCAAGTGGTCACAATGCTCTAAACTAGCTTGGTCCAAGTTGCTATTCTCCAAACGTTCTATTTCATTCTTCTCATGACCTCAGGCATACTGCGGTCATGAATACACTGCCTGATTTAAGCCAACTGACCCATGAACAACTGCTGGAATTTACTAGACAGTTGGCAATGCAACATCAGTCTCTGGCACAATCAAACCAGCAATTAGATGCCAAAGTTCAGCATCTTGAAGTATCCAATCTGCAATTAGATGCCAAAGTTCAGCATCTTTCCATTCTCAATCAAAAATACGAGCATGAACTTGCGCTGTTTAAAAAGCACAAATTCGACAGTAAAAACGAACATCTCACCGCAAAACAAATCCATCTCTGGGATGAAGCGGTCGAAGAAGATATTGCCGCTGTTGATCTGGAACTGGAACGGCTGAATGCAGATAAAACTGATGCAGCGACACACAAAGCCACAGTCAACAAACCTAAACGTCGACTGCTGCCCGATCATCTACACACCATCCGTATCGAGCATGAACCAACATCAACCCAATGTGCTTGTGGCTGCACCTTGCGTCGTATCGGCGAAGATATCAGTGAAAAACTACATTTCAGACCGGCACAGTTCTATAAGGAACAGCATGTGCGTGGCAAATGGGTCTGTGATCAGTGTGACACACTGACTCAGCAAGCGATGCCCGCCTATGTGATTGATAAAGGCATTGCCAGTCCTGAACTGCTTAGCCATGTGTTGGTCTCGAAATACGCAGATCATTTACCGCTGTACCGTCAACGTCTGATCTATCAGCGGGCGGGAATCGAGCTTTCTAGATCAACTTTATCTGACTGGATAGGTCGCTGCGGTGTAGAACTGGAACCTCTGGCCAATGCTTTAAAAGAGGTGGTGCTGCAACAGCGGGTGATCCATGCCGATGAAACGCCGGTCACCATCATGCGGATGAGTGATGATGAGAAAAAACCGAAGAAAGGTTATGTCTGGGCCTATGCAACAACCCAATATAATCCAATTCAAGCCGTGATTTATGACTTTCAGGATAGTCGTTCAGGCCAGCATGCTGAAGTGTTCCTGAAAGACTGGCAGGGCCATCTAGTCTGTGATGATTACAGTGGTTATAAAGCACGCTTTAAATCAGGCCAAGTCATTGAGGTGGGCTGCATGGCGCATGCTCGTCGTAAATTCCATGAACTGCATGTGACCAAGAAAAGTCAGGTCGCTGAACAGGCCTTAGTGCTGATTCAGAAACTGTATGCCATAGAAGCAGAACTCAGGAGAAAGACCGATGGTACAGCAGAACAGCGCCGCGAATACCGACAACAGCATAGTCATCCGGTGATGCAACAACTGTATGAATGGCTCAACCAGCATCAACTGACGGTGCCATCGAGTTCTCCAACCGCCAAGGCCATCAATTACACTCTGAAGCGTTGGCCAGCTTTAAGCCGCTATCTGGATGATGGCAATCTACCGATTTGCAATAATTGGGTGGAAAACCAGGTGCGGCCTTGGGCGTTGGGACGTAAGAACTGGTTATTTGCAGGTTCGCTGCGTAGTGGTCAGCGAGCGGCAAACATCATGACTTTAATCCAGTCAGCAAAGCTGAATGGGCTGGATCCGTATGCCTATTTAAGTGATGTGCTGAAAAGATTGCCGACCCATAAAGTGACCCAAATAGAAGAATTGCTACCACACCGCTGGAAATCCAACTCAAATTAAAAAATAGACATGGGGTTCAGCGGACGCTTACCTTTAAAAGAGCGCTGGACACATTTATGCAATGATGACGGTGGATTAGAATTTAATTTCTTTTGGCACCCTCTGTTTGAGTCACCAAGCGCTGAATGGCATCCATTATTCCAAGAATTACTAGCGTTTATAAAATCAAAATATTGAGCCGTAGCTTAGGAGAAATTTTGATTCACTAGAGCTAACAGCGTATAGATTTAAAAGCCCAGATCTCGTGTCTGAGCTTTATAAACTGTAGTGTCTTTAGATCTTCATCACTCAGCTTCGCTTCAACATTTGACTCAGTCTAAACTTGGGCGGCTTGATAAAGAAAATTGCATTACCACATAAAATCAAAATCACCCCAATCACCGCATTCATATGCCATTGATACCCTTCCCAGATGGTCGAAATCACCAAAGCCACCAAAGGAAATAACAAAGTACTATAAGCTGCCTTACCTGCCCCAATCCTTCCGACCAAATAGAAGTAGGCGGTAAAGCCAATCACTGAACCAAAAATAGCCAAATACAATAAAGCACTCACCGCACTGAATTCCATAGTAGGGAAAAACTCGTCTTGTTTAAATCCAGCAATCAACGCCATCAGAATTGAACCGTACAACATGCCATAAGCATTGGTGGTAAAAATATCCAGACCTTGTTTTTGATGACGCGTACTGATCATATTGCCCAGTGAAAAACCATAGGTTCCCAACACACAAAGACCAATCCCCATGAGCGTATGATTGTTTAAGGTACTCCCTATCACATCATGCCAAAACAAGGCAATAATTCCCAATCCACCCAACAAAGCCGCAGGATAAAAACGGGTAGACACCTGTTGCCCAAAGAACAGTTTAGCGTTGAGGGTATTAAAAATGACCGCCATCGAAAAAATAACTGCCTCTAAACCACTGCTGATATATTGAACTGCATAATAAAAACAAACAAAATTAAAACCAAAAATACAGCACGCTTGTAACATACAAAATAAATGATCTTTTACAGCCAGCTTTTGCAGTTTTCGGCACAAAACAATAAAAGCAAACAACACCAGAGCCGAAATAAAGAAGCGCCAAAACACGGCTACATTGGTTGATATTCCACTTTGTTGTTGCAGACTAATCGCAATCCATGTCGTTCCCCAAATCACGACCACCAAAGCATATAACAGCGCATTCATACTCTTTAACCCAAACTCAAACCACTCACGCTATTGTGCTTGGTTTAGGTTTCTTATTTCTTGCACCTTCTTGTGGTCACTATCATGAACTTGTGGTTTTTTACTGATTTTCGGATATAGATGACAAAATGAAGTCAAAGTCCTACACTGAATCTTCCATTCGGCACTGCGTATAGATGATGAAATATCAGATTCTAGATCAATTACAACAACATAAAGCTCAACTCCTCGAATCAGTCGAACTGGGTTCGGGCATGCAGTTGGCCATGTGGCAAAACAACCAAGACCGTGTCAGTGTTTGTAGTAACCACCATACACTCAGTATGTATATTCAAGGGGGATATCACAGCTATCAAAAGACAGCTCAAGGTTGGCATAATGGCGGTGGGCCAGATCATATGTGCTTGATGCCACAGGACTTTGAGTCAACATGGGATCTGCGCGACCCACTGACTTTTGTGCATCTGTACTATACTGAACAACATTTACAACGTGTCGCCGAACAGGTGTGGGATCGTGAACCAAGCCAAATTATTTTAAATCCGCAAAGTTTCGTAGCCGACCCACAGATCGCTATGATCTATCGACACTTTTTACTCAATGGGGCTTGGCAGAACAGGGAAAATCACTTGCAGATGAGTACTGCCACGACACTTCTGCTCAATCATTTGATTAAAAATTATAGCCATACCGAATGGCAAGTCCCTGAAGTCAAAGGTGGGCTGTCCCCGTATACCCTGAAGCAGTTATTAGAATGGATTGATCAGCATATTCAGCAAAGCTTGACCTTATCAGATTTGGCCGAGCAAACTCAGCTCAGTGAATATCATTTTGCCCATATGTTTAAGCAATCCATGCACATGCCACCGCACCAATATGTGATGCAACGTCGACTTGAACTGGCACACCAAGCTCTACAGCACACATCTGCCAATATGACGGACATTTCGGAACAGTATGGATTTAGCTCCAGCAGCCATTTCAGTCATCGCTTTAAAAAGTACTTTGGCTACTCTCCATCTCAAATGCGGAAAAACTAGAATCCATCGATAGGATAAAGCGAAGATTTGAAGAGAGCTTAAAACAAAAAAAAGAAGATAAAGCTTAAGCCTGATCTTCTTTTTGACCATACATCCAAGTCGCTGCGATATATACACAAAAGCCCGCAGCCATCACTAAACCTGTCAACATGTTCGATGTCCTATTGTTTGATGAATGCATTATGCGAAAGTTTTATGACAACTTTATGACAGTATTGTCATATTTCAAAGATTATTATTTTTTCATTATATTCAACATCTTAAATAATAAATAATATTCACAAACCGAATTTAAAAGTGAAATATTTCATTGAATTCAGGCTTTTTGTCATATTTACCACCATTTATAACCCCATTTTCTCATCAATTTCGTTCAACTATTAAACTTTCGCCCAAAGCCTTCGCAAAACATCCACAACCTCGGCATTTTGTCTTATAATTTAGCCCGCTAGCTATCAGCCCGCTCAAGAGATATTTGTATGACCACTATTATCAAGCAAGATGATTTGATCACATCGGTCAAAGACGCGCTTCAGTTCATTTCTTACTATCACCCACAAGACTTCATCCAAGCGATGAGCCGTGCGTATGATCGTGAAGAGAACAAAGCCGCGAAGGATGCGATCGCACAAATCTTAATTAACTCGCGTATGTGCGCAGAGGGTCACCGCCCAATCTGTCAAGATACAGGTATCGTCAACGTATTCGTTGAAGTGGGCATGGATGTTAAATTTGATTTAACTATGAGCTTAGACGATGCAATCAACGAAGGCGTACGTCAAGGTTACTTAGAAAACTCAAACGTACTGCGTGCTTCTGTATTGGCTGACCCTGCTTTTGGTCGTAAAAACACCAAAGACAACACCCCTGCTGTGATCTACCACAAACTTGTTCCAGGCAACAAAGTGGATATTACTGTTGCGGCAAAAGGTGGCGGTTCAGAAAACAAATCTAAACTGGCTATGTTAAACCCATCAGACTCAATCGTGGATTGGGTGCTTAAAACTGTTCCAACCATGGGTGCAGGCTGGTGTCCACCAGGTATGTTGGGTATTGGTATTGGTGGTACTGCTGAAAAAGCCATGATGCTTGCAAAAGAATCGCTCATGGAAGAAATCAACATGGACGAATTACTTCGTCGTGGCCCTGAAAATAAAATCGAAGAACTTCGTATGGAAATCTTCGAAAAAGTAAACGCACTAGGTATTGGCGCGCAAGGCCTAGGCGGCTTAACCACAGTTCTAGACATTAAAATTAAAGATTACCCATGTCACGCTGCGGGCAAACCAGTGGGCATGATTCCAAACTGTGCAGCGACTCGTCACGCACACTTCCAACTTGATGGTACAGGTGTTGCACACATTCAAGCACCTAAACTTGAAGACTATCCATCAGTCACTTGGGATTCATCAAGCTCTAAGCGTGTTGACCTCGACAGCATTACCCAAGAAGAAATGAACGCTTGGCAACCAGGCGACACTTTGCTTCTAAACGGTACAATTTATACAGGTCGTGATGCTGCACACAAACGCATGGTCGACATGCTGAACAATGGTGAAGAGCTTCCTGTCGACTTAAAAGGTAAATTCATTTACTACGTGGGCCCTGTAGATCCAGTCGGTGATGAAGTGGTTGGTCCTGCTGGCCCAACAACAGCAACACGTATGGACAAGTTCACACGCCAAGTACTTGAAGCAACGGGTATGTTCGGCATGATCGGTAAAGCGGACCGTGGTCCTGCAGCGGTTGAAGCAATTAAAGACAACAAAGCGACTTACTTGATGGCAGTAGGCGGCGCAGCTTACCTTGTGTCTAAAGCAATTCGTGAAGCTGAAGTGGTTGCTTTTGCTGACTTAGGTATGGAAGCGATTTACAAATTTGTAGTGAAAGACATGCCTGTATCGGTAGCAGTTGATGTGAATGGCACATCTATTCACGCAATAGCACCAAAAATCTGGCAAGCTAAAATTGGTAAAATTCCAGTAGTCGATGCTGCGGCGGGCTAAAACTTAAGTTTTACTTTTTTGGATACCCTTAACATGCTAAGGTCATGTTAAGGGTATTTTTTTACCTACTTTTATAGACTTAATCAAAAGATATAGACCAACAATGAAAAAATTAAATCACATGCTTTGCGGTATTACCTTATGTGTCCTTAGCACAGCGTCTTTTGCAAAACCCGCGACCGAAGCATCGGTAGAAAAAGCACTCAAACTAGGCGATATTAAAGGTACATTAGCGCAATCTCAGCAAGAAATGCGCCCCGTTTATGACCAGCAAGCCGAAGAAATTATTAAGAATATTTTTAAAACCTCAACACTCAATACTGAACAACAAAAAGCAGCCAAGCAAATCGCTGAAATCACGGCATCATTTAGCAGTAAATTGATTTCTGATCCAAAATTTATGCAAATGCTTAAAAATGTCTATATGCAGACCTTTACCGAAGAGGAAGTGTTGGCCAACATTCAGTTCCTCGAAACACCTCTAGGCCAGTCTATCAATAAAAAAAGCAGCAAAATGATGAGTGAAATCATGCGCAATAGCATCGCCATGTCTGCTGAAATGATGCAAGATCCGGCTATTCAGCAGGAAATGAATCGTCAAATTGAAAAGACTCTTACACCATTATTTGAACAAGCCCAAAAAGTACAATAGCTCACTTACCAGGTTAAAGGATTCCACAGCTTAAAGGGCTTCATCAGCTGAACATCTTCACTTGGGTCATATTTGGCAGGTTTAAGTTTTTGCGCTTTCTTTCGTAGCTCACCCGTGTGTTGATCTTCCGCTACAAAGTTGTAGCTGTTGGACTTTAACTGGGTAAATGCAATTTCTTGAATCGCAATTTTTTCAGGGATAACTGCCAAAGGCCCCGAAACATCACGGCGTGTGGATAAATTCTCTTCATCATACTTGATAAAATAAGACTGCCCCGCTTCTACGCTAAAATCGATATATTTCGGCTTTTGAAAATGGTTAATGCCCAAAGGCCGACTACTCGATAAACGATAAGTCCCTGCGGGCAATTCGACCCAATAATAATGATTGTTCAGCAGGCTTGGAATGCGCTCTTTATTGATAAATAAACTCGACGCCACAATTTCTTGACGGTTCCATTTTGAATCTGGACGATACAGATAAACCATTGCCGCTTGTTCATGCTGGGGTTGGACACGCTGAAAACGCTGTCCTAATTTTTGGTTGACCCATCCACCTACACTAAACACTCCAATGCGATACTGCTCAATCACGCCTGGGTCGTGTTCAAAATCAACCTCATGGCTGAGAGTTGATGTTAATTCAGGTTGTTCAACTGTCGCTTTTCCATGACAACCCAATAAAATTAAACTGCTTAAAAGCGTAATCGTCATTGCACGCATGACTATTCCTCACGACGTATTTTTTATTTTGATACTGAATTTTTAGTTTTAATCTAGGCATCCCAGCCTATTGATGCAGAGTAGCATTCCCTCTTTTTTTTGAATATAAAAAAACGTGTGAAAACACTCGATTTTCACACGTTTCAGATGAATAACAACTTAAGCGGACTTTGAATTAATCACTTTTAAATCAACTTTGGCTGCATCTTTCTGTTCGATTCTTGGTAAACGTTCTGGCTTAAATAATGGTGCAGCCGTGCCGTTAATCACGTCTTCATTCACCACAACTGTGCCAACATCGGTACGACTTGGTAAATCATACATGGTTTCAAGCAGCGTATTTTCCAAAATAGAACGTAAGCCACGTGCACCCGTATTACGGTCTAAGGCTTTTTTCGCCACAGCGCGCAGTGCTGAGTCTTCAAAAACCAGATCAACGTTTTCCATATCAAACAAATGTTGATATTGACGAGTCAATGCATTTTTCGGCTCAGTCAGAATTTGCATCAAAGCTTCTTCATCTAACTCTTCCAAAGTCGCAATTACAGGCAAACGACCAATAAACTCTGGAATCAGACCAAATTTCACCAAATCGGTCGCTTCAACTTGACGGAACAAATCAGACAATTTCTTGCCTTCATCTTTCTTCTTCACTTCAGCCGTGAAGCCGATTCCACCTTTTTCTTGACGCTGTTGCACGATTTTCTCAAGACCCGAGAATGCCCCACCACAGATGAACAAGATATTTGAGGTATCAATTTGAATGAATTCTTGCTGCGGGTGCTTACGACCACCTTGAGGTGGGATAGAGGCAACCGTACCTTCGATCATTTTCAGTAAAGCTTGTTGTACACCTTCACCCGACACATCACGCGTGATCGATGGGTTTTCAGACTTACGGGTAATCTTGTCGATTTCGTCGATATAGATAATACCTTTTTGCGCTTTTTCTACATCGTAGTCTGCTTTTTGTAGAAGCTTTTGTACAATGTTTTCAACATCTTCACCGACATAGCCTGCTTCGGTAAGTGTCGTTGCATCAGCCATAGCAAAAGGAACATCGAGAAGACGTGCCATGGTTTGCGCAAGCAAGGTTTTACCCGAACCTGTTGGTCCTACTAATAAGATATTACTTTTCGCAATTTCAACAGCATCATCGTGTTTATGTCCACCATGTGTCGCTTTAAGGCGTTTATAGTGGTTGTAGACAGCAACTGACAAGGTTTTCTTTGCCACATCTTGACCAATGACATATTGATCTAGTGCCGCACGAATCTCGTGAGGTTTAGGCAATGGTTTTGCAGCCCAGTCACCCGACTCAACTTGTTGACTGGTTTGCACCAAGTCTAAGCATACGTCCACACATTCATTACAGATGTACGCGTCCTCGCCTGCAATCAGTTTCCCAACTTCAGACTGCGTTTTACCGCAAAATGAACAATGCTTTTGTCCTTGAGGATGTTCGGACATATTCACTCCAATTCTAAACTTTTAAAACTTATGGACGTTTAGATAACACTTCGTCCACGAGACCATATTCTTTTGCAGCTTGCGCTGTCATAAAGTTATCACGGTCAGTATCACGTGCCACAGTTTCATAGTCTTGACCACTGTGCTCTGCCATTAAACGGTTTAAACGTTCTTTAATGAACAGAATTTCACGTGCATGAATTTCAATATCAGATGCCTGACCACGGAAACCGCCTAACGGTTGGTGGATCATGACACGTGCATTTTCAAGGCAATAACGTTTACCCTTCGCACCTGAATTCAACAAGAAAGCACCCATTGATGCTGCTTGCCCCATACAGTAAGTCACAACATCTGGTTTAATAAATTGCATGGTATCGTAAATCGCCATACCAGCAGTCACCGAACCACCTGGTGAGTTAATGTAAAGATGAATATCTTTATCTGGATTTTCCGCTTCTAAAAACAACATTTGCGCGACAATCAAATTCGCCATGTTATCTTCAACTTCACCAGTCATAAAAATGACGCGTTCACGCAAAAGACGTGAATAAATGTCAAATGAACGTTCACCGCGAGATGACTGTTCTACAACCATTGGAACTAAGGCATTATCGATAGTTGGAATATACATACGTTTACTTATTCCTAAATTTTTTGTTACTCAACTCATAGTCACAATATGAGGGATAATTGCTGAAAATGCAAAATATTCCCAAGTAAATAACAGATATTTTTTGCATAAGCTTTGTGAACGCAAGGCCTTTTACAAACCCAGATCACAATAAAAAAGGCGCTCAAAGCGCCTTTTTTACTTTAGCTAAACTTAGCCTTGTTGACGAGCTTGTTGCTCTTTCAATAAGTCTTCGTAGCTTACAGCAGTATCCGTTACTTTAGCAGACGCTAAGATGTGATCAACCACTTGGTCTTCTAACACAACAGCTTCGATTTGCGAACGTTGTTGTTTGTCATTTTTGAAGTATTCGATCACTTCAGCTGGATCTTCATAAGAAGAAGCCATGTCTTCGATGTAAGCATCAACACGTGCTTGATCTACTTCAATTTTAGCATCAGCTAAAACTTTGCTTACCAGTACGCCTAATTTTACAGATTTTTCAGCTTGCTCTTTGAACAATTCATCTGGAAGCATGCTTGAGTCAAATGCTTTCGCACCTTGAGCACCAAACTGCTGAGTGAACTGTTGGATCATTTGTTGACGTTGACGGTCAACTTCTTGAGCAACCATAGACGCAGGAAGTTCAACTTCGTTTGCCGCTACAAGTGCATCAAAAGCTGCACCTTTCACTTGATTACGCAAACCATTTTTCACTTCACGTTCCATGTTTTTACGAACGTCAGCTTTTAACTTCTCAATGCCTTCTTCTTCAGTTAGACCAAAGATTTTAAGGAATTCAGCATCAACTTCTGGAAGTTTTTGTTTTTCAACAAGCTTCACAGTGATTTTGAATTGAGCTGATTTACCAGCAAGGTTTTCAGCTTGGTAATCTTCAGGGAAAGTTACATCGATAACTTTCTCTTCGCCTTTCTTCATACCAACGATGCCGTCTTCGAAGCCAGGGATCATACGACCTGAACCTAAAACAAGTTTAAAGTCTTCTGCAGAACCGCCTTCAAACTTTTCACCGTCTACTGAACCTTCAAAGTCGAAAGTTACTTGCATGTCTTTTTTAGCCATGCCTTTCGTTTCAGCCCAAGAAGCACGTTGCTTCTGAAGGTTTTCGATCATTTGATCAACATCTTTGTCGTTTACTTCAGATGCTTTACGTTCAACTTCTAAACCATCAAATTTCACGTTAACTTCTGGATAAACTTCAACAGTCGCTTCGTATACAAGCGCGTCGTCTTTTAATTCAGATTTTTCAATGTTTGGCATGCCAACAGCATTGATTTTTTCTTGTTGGATCGCTTCAAATACTGTGTCACGAATAATGTCGCTTACGACTTCTTGGTAGATACCCGCGCCATATTCACGACGAACAACATTTACTGGCACTTTACCTGGACGGAAGCCGTTGATCTTCACAGTTTTAGCAGTGCGTTTTAAGCGAGCTTCGAACTGCTCGTTAACACGGCTCGTCGGTACAGATACATTTAAACGACGGGTAACACCCGAAACCGCTTCAGAAGTTACTTGCATGGCTTCCTCAATCTTTTGGTAAGAACAATTTTAAAAAGTGCCACATTATATGACAACATTGAACGATATACAAAACACCCGATTGAAACCACATATTTTTTTCTTCATTTATCGTTTTTTATTTTGAATATTTTTAAATCGCTACTGATTAAGCGCAAAGTATTATATTTTTATGGCTTTTTGTTGCAAATGATAAATATTACCATTAATATTTGCGTCAACTTTGATCGTTTTTTTCAATTTTTTTCTCGTCCATCATTGGAACTCTAGTTATGAGTAAGTTTAATCTACACCCTCTTTCATTGGCATTGCTTGGGGCAATCACCGCTCCTGTTTTCGCAGAAACAACAACTGAAGATTCATCTACCCATCAGCTTTCCACTATTGTGGTTTCAGCTGCCGGTTTTGAACAAGATATTAAAAATGCACCAGCTTCAATTAGTGTCATTACGGCTGATGATTTGAAAAAAAAAGGGATTACAAGCATCGCAGATGCTCTTACTGAAGTCCCAGGCGTTGATGTGAGAAATGGTCAAGGAAAAACAGGCGGCTTAAATATACAAATACGGGGCCTAAACCAAGCCTATACACTCATTCTAATCGATGGACAACGTCAAAATACATCTGGCTCAATTGGTCCAAATGGCTTTGGTGAGTTTTCCACCAGCTTTATGCCACCTTTAGCAGCGATTGAACGTATTGAAGTCATTCGTGGCCCAATGTCAACCTTGTATGGCTCAGATGCCATGGGCGGCATTATCAATATCATTACCAAAAAGGTCGGTTCAGAATGGAGCGGTAATGTCTCACTTGAGCAAACTCTTCAAGAAAACTCAGAGATTGGTAATAGCTGGAAAACAAGTGCGGTGGTCAATGGACCGTTAATTCAAGATACTTTAGGTCTTCAACTCCGTGGTGATTTTTTTCATAGAGATAATTCTGAGCGCTTAGTTACGCCTAAAAAAACAATTGATTTAGGTAGCCAAGGTCGCGATCCTCGTACTGTAGAAGCAAATAATTACTCGATAGGCTCAAAACTGACCTATAAAATCAATGACCGTTTTGCAACTTGGGTCGACTTTGATCATTCTGAACAACGCTTTGACAATAGTGATGCACGTTTAGGCGAGCATTACGATTATAGTCGTACAACAGGCTTACCTACTGGTATTGGTTCTTATAAGGATGAAATTAAGTTTTTAAGAGATCGTATTTCTACTGGGATTGATGCTGACTTAAATTTTGGTCAATGGAAAACTTTTGCAAGCCAAGTTAAATCTCAACAAGAAGGCCGACGCCTACCTAAAGGTAATGTTCCTGAATATAACTATTATTCAGATGGTACAACTGACCGCAAATTAGAAAATACAGATTTAACAGTTGATTCCCGCATTATTACATCTATCAAAAACCACAGAATTACAGCGGGCGTTGAATATAAAGATGGCGAAACCATTGATACATCTGCAGGCAATGGTCAAACCTTTACTCAAGATTCATGGTCCGTATTTACAGAAGATGAGTGGCACTTAACAGATGCTTTAGCTTTCACTTTTGGTGGTCGCTATGAAGACCATAGCGCCTTTGGTGGACATTTTACGCCAAGAGCCTATTTGGTCTGGAATACAAATGACAATTGGACACTTAAGGGCGGTGTAAGTACAGGATATAAAGTCCCTACTGCCAACGACTTACACGATGGAATTAATGGATTTACTGCTCAAGGGAAGTCAGTATCATTAGGAAATCCTGACTTAAAACCAGAGAAAACAACTAATTATGAAATTGGTTTTGTCTACGATGATTTGACCAATTTTTCATTAACGACAACAGCCTTTTTTACAGAATTTAAAGATCTGATTATCTCTGGCGCAAAAACATATGAAAATTGCTTATGGGAAAGCCGCCCTACTGGAAGCACACCAGCAAGTGATTGTATGACCGTCGGCAACTTCTCTTATCAAGAAAACTTTTCATTTCAGGGAAATGCTGATGAAGCTGAAAGCTATGGTGTAGAACTAAGTGCTAAATATGATATTTCACCAAACTTTAATGTTAAAGCAAACTATACGTGGCTGGAGTCTGAAATCACGAAAGGAGAAAACAAAGGACAGACTATAGAAAACACACCACGCCATGCTGTTAATTTAACCAGCACATGGTATGTAAATGATCAATTTACTACATGGTTAGAGGCAGAATATAAGTCAAAACGAACACGTTTTACTGACCCTACTGCCAATACGGATACTATTCGTGAGGCTGAAATCACTGGTAATGAATTAAAAGCATATGAGCTATTCAATCTAGGTGCATCATATAAGGTGAATAACCAAATTACGCTATCAGGCAGAATTAATAATTTATTTGATAAAGACTTTGGTGATTACCAGACTTTCACTAACACCAAAGGTGAAACTGTAAATGCGTTTTTATATACTAAAACAACAAGTGGTTTAGCAGGAACATACATTCCAGATCGTAACTATTGGTTATCAATTTCATATGACTTCTAAAAATAGTCATATCTAAAGGAAAACCCTGCTCCGGCAGGGTTTTCTTCGTACATAGCTAATATAGATCCAACATAATTTATACATATTCACTTGGGAAATACCTTCAAACTTAGCTTAAAAATAATGGATTCTAAATTCCAATAACATTATAAAAATATAATCTAATTTTCCAATTTAAATAAGAATCAAAAACTTATATTAAATTCATTACATTATTACATTTATTTTTTCTACACAAATATATCTAAGCATCGACAATTCCAATGTAATAATTATGCAACAAAAAATAAGAATCATTATTATTCGCATACTAATTTGCAGCGCTAGAACTAGATCCGTTATGGCCTTTATCAAAACACGTAAAAAGCTGGTTTCTTCAGCAATCGCTTCAACACTCTCTGTGGTTGCAGTCAATGCTGTTGCGCAAGATCAAATCGCGCAATTAGAAACAATTCACACGGAAGCGGCAGCAGAACAAAGTTTGAAAGTAGACAAATCTGCAAACAGCAAGTTCGTTGCTCCCCTACTCGACACACCAAAGTCAGTATCTGTTATTTCTAAACAGTTGATTGAAGACACTCAAGTTACAACTTTAAGCGATGCTTTACGCACAGTACCTGGGATCACACTTGGTGCAGGTGAAGGTGGTAACCCAAATGGTGACCGTCCATTTATCCGTGGTTATAACTCTGAAAGTTCAATGTATGTAGACGGTGTACGTAACTCTACTTCTCAAAACCGTGAAATGTTTGCGATTGAGCAAGTTGAAATTACTAAAGGTTCTGCATCTGCTATGGGCGGTGCAGGTACAACTGGTGGTAGCATCAACATGATTTCTAAAGTTGCAAAAAAAGGTGACTTTTTAGAAGGTTCTGTGGGTGCAGGAACGGATGATTACCAACGTATTACTTTAGACGGTAACAAAGATTTTGGTAATGGTATTGCTGCTCGTGTTGCCGTAATGGGTCACCATAATGAAAAAGCAGGTCAATCCGATGGTGCTGAATATGCACGTGCGGGTATTGCCCCAAGTATTACTTTTGGTCTAGACAGCGACACGCGTGCAACTTTAAGCTACTACTACCTCAAAACTGATGATACCCCTGATTCAGGCATTCCATACAACAACCCATTTGGTGCTCCAAGAACTGGAGCAATTGATTACCGACCATTAAATGGCAATGGTAAGCCTATCGATGTTAAACAAGGTATGTATTACGGCTGGAAAGATCGCGATTTCCAAAAACAGGAAAATCAATCAGGAACGATCAAGCTTGAGCATGATCTGACTGATAATTTAACCCTTAGCAATACCGCTGTATACAACAAATCTAAAAATGACTATCTTTGGACGAATCCGGATGATTCACAAGGTAACTTTTACAATAAACCTGAATTCACTAATCAATTAGTAGGCAATGTTTGGGCGCGTGCAAACTCACGTGTAGCTGATACTGATACCTTTACAGACCAATTGGCTTTAACAGGTAAATTTAATACAGGTAGCTTAAAGCACAGCTTTAACCTAGGTACTGAGTACTCAGACCAAGAAACAGACCGTACCCAATATATTATCAATGGCGAAAATACTACGGGAAGTGCCTACTCGGATTGTAGCAAGTCTGAAAATGTGAGCTCTGGTTGGTGCACCTCGGTTCAGAATCCTAATCGTGGTCCATGGACAGGCAGCATCAGTACTGAAGGCGCTGACCGCTATAACATTCAGAATAAAAACACTTCTGTATATTTCCTCGATAGCATTGAATTACACCCACAGTGGATCTTGGATTTAGGCTTACGTTGGGATGACTACTCAGCAGAACAAACCATGATTGCAGGTCGCTATAACTCAACCTATTCGGAAGGAACCGTTGTTAACCTTAAAAACGATTCAGACTTTGTAAACTATCAAGCTGGTTTAGTTTATAAACCTGTCGAAAATGGTTCAATCTATGCAAGTTATGCAACCTCATCAAATCCAGTCGGTGTGGATGGTGGTGATGGTTCCGAAGGGATTACAGCAGCTATTCAGAACTTAAAACCTGAAGAAGTCCGCACTATGGAACTGGGGACTAAATGGGATGTCTTGAATGAAAAACTTAATTTAACAGCAGCCATTTTCCGTACTGAAAAAACCAATACTCGTGCAACAGCTGATGACGGTACAACCAAAAATATTGGTGAAACACGTGTCGATGGTTTTGAATTAGGTGTAAATGGTAACATTACGGATAAATGGGCATTATCTGCTGGATATACTTATTTAGACAGCGAATTAGTTGATGATGGCACTGGTTTAAATGACGGCAAGCAAGTTCAAAACGTTGCTAAAAACTCTGCAACACTTTGGACCACTTATCAAGTCATGCCACAGTTGACTTTAGGTGCTGGCGCAATTGCGATGAACAAAGTCTATGGCAATGCCGCAAATACCAAATGGGTATCAGGCTACGTTCGCTACGATGCTATGGCGCGTTACAACGTCAACAAAAATGTTGATCTACAGTTAAATGTCAACAACTTGGCTGATACACGCTACTTCACTAAAGCATATTCATCTCACTATGCAACTGAAGCTGAAGGTCGTAGCGCAGTACTGTCTCTAAACTTCAAATACTAAGTTTATAACTAAAATCTCTCTTCATCCTGAGATTTGATAAAAATAGCCTCTCATTGAGGCTATTTTTATATATGCTTAAAGACTAAATAGATCTTTCATTTTCAGCAGGTCGTGTTGTGATCCATCATATTCCCAATGTATTAAGCAAAGAACAGGTACAATACTTTCGCTGTGAAATGGCAAAAGTCGAGTGGATTGATGGTAAAAAAACCACAGGATCACTCTCAAAAAATGTAAAACAAAATCAACAACTCCCCGAAGATCACCCTCTCACTCAACACCTAGGTAGTATCATCTTAGAAGCACTTGGACAACATCCACTCTTTATATCCGCTGCCCTACCTTTAGATATTTTGCCGCCATATTTTAACCGCTATGAACAAGGCGAAACTTTTGGCTTCCATGTAGACAATGCCATTCGCTGGGTAGCCGGAAGCAAAGATCGGATTCGTACCGATGTATCCTGCACTGTTTTTCTAAGCGAACCTGACGAATATGAAGGTGGCGATTTGGTGGTAGAAGACACCTATGGTTATCATGAAGTGAAATTACCTGCGGGTGATATGATTTTATATCCATCTACTAGCGTGCATGAGGTAACACCAGTGACCTCAGGCTGCCGTGTCGCTTCGTTCTTTTGGGCTCAAAGTATGATTCGAGATGATGCTGACCGCCATATCTTATTTAATCTTGATCAAACCATTCAGAACCTACGTGTACAACTCGGTGATCAACATCAAGAAGTGGTCAAGCTCACCAGTCTGTATCATAACCTGATGCGCAAATGGGCTGAACTGTAAAACAATAATCCCAGCTCAACGTTAACTACTGTAGCAACTGGACCGTTCCATGACATCAAAAACTGTTTTGCCACCACTCACCCAAATTCCTGCCTCATTGCAAACGATTGCAGACTATGAAATTGAGGCAGAAAAGCATCTGCCTGAGATGGTCTGGCACTATTTGCAAGGTGGTGCTATGGATGAAATCAGTGTTCGAAATAACCTCGCTCAGTTCCAAAACCTGCACTTGATACCACGCATGTTAAGAGATCTCACTCAAGGCAATACAAGCTGTGAAATCTTAGGACAAAGCTTTCCACATCCTATTTTTGTGGCACCGATTGGTCATCAACAGCAGTTTCATCCTGAAGCAGAAGCTGCAACTGCACTGGCAGCAGAAGTACTCGGCAGTAATATGATTTTGAGTACCTTTACCAATACCGATATGCGCACATTCAAACCAGAGAATCCCTTCAAATGGTTCCAACTGTATTGGCAAGGTGACCGTGATAAATCTCTGGCTTTGCTTAAGCTCGCTGAGGCACAAAACTTCACAGCCATTGTGATCACTGTGGACTCACCACATACAGGCATCCGTGATCGTGAACGTCGTGCTTTCTTTCACCTCCCTGAAAACATGCAGCATCCGCACACTCCTGCCCATATTCCACTGCCTGAACTGCAAGAAGGCGATCATCCCGTGTTTAATGGGCTAATGAAAATTGCTCCGACGTGGGACGACATCGCATGGATGGTTCAACAGACTGATTTATCCATTCTGTTAAAAGGCATCGTCAGTCCACTCGATGCCCAACTGGCCATTCAACAGGGCGTGCAAGGCTTAATTGTGTCTAACCACGGCGGTCGTGTTTTAGATACCTGTACTCCTCCACTAAAAGCCTTGCAACTCATCAAGAAAACTGTGCCAAATGACTTCCCTCTTTTATATGATGGCGGTGTGCGTCGCGGCTCAGATGTATTTAAGGCGATTGCTTTAGGTGCTTCCGCGGTTTTAGTTGGACGACCATGTATTTATGGTCTTGCCACTGCGGGTGCCTTAGGCGTTGCCCATGTGCTTAAAATCTTAAAAGAAGAATTTGAGATCACCATGGCGTTGATGGGCACTGCAACACTTGCAGATATACAGCCAGATATGGTCATAGAGTTCTCATAACCTCTTCAACAAAGCGAATGAAATGAATCAAATTCGTAAAATGAAGAAAAAGATCAAACACATCTCAAAAATACACGGAAATATTTCCCCTAAATATCAAATTAAAGGGAAATATTTTTTCAGATACGACTAAAAGCCATAAAAAAAGAAAAATCTTTTCGACTGAACTGGATTAAACTCTTAAATATAACGTTACAAGGTTACTCACGGTAAATCTAAGTCGTATCAAATATTTACGTTTAAAAACACCCTGAAGACTCCCTTGTAAATAGAGACCATAGACACAATCTATATTCAGTAGTAGGTTGCTTTTTATTACCCACTCAAATGCAACCCGTACTATGTAAGGAGTTACCTCATGATGTTGGCTGATCCAAGTAAAAAATATCGTCGCATGTATCAACGTGTTGACTTGCCAGACCGTCAATGGCCAAACAACGAAATTACAAAAGCGCCTATTTGGATGAGTACTGACCTGCGTGATGGTAACCAAGCAATTTTTGAACCGATGGACATGGAACAAAAATTTAAAATGTTCCAAATGTTGGTGAAAATTGGATTCAAGAATATTGAAATCGGTTTCCCTTCAGCATCTCAAATTGACTTTGACTTTACCCGTAAATTAATCGAAGAAAATCACATTCCAGATGATGTGTATATCGAAGTTTTAGTTCAAGCACGTGATCATTTGATCCAGCGTACCTTTGAGTCTTTAGCGGGCGCAAAACGTGCCATCGTACATATTTATAATTCAAATGCTCCAACTTTCCGCCAAAAAGTCTTAAATGTCGATGTTGCAGGTGCGAAGCAATTAGCAGTCAATGCAGCCAGCAAAGTTAAAGAATATGCAGCGCAATATCCGGAAACGGAATGGGTGTTCCAGTACAGCCCAGAGTGTTTCTCTGCAACCGAATTAGAAGTTGCAAAAGACGTGTGTGATGCAGTTACCGAAATTTGGGAAGCATCGCCAAGCAATAAAGTGATTTTAAACTTACCGGCTACGGTTGAAGTTTCGACACCGAATGTTTATGCAGACCAAGTCGAATGGATGCACCGCAACATTGCTCGTCGTGATGGCGTGATTATTTCTGTGCACTGTCACAACGACCGTGGCTGTGGGATTGCTGCATCAGAATTGGCGATTATGGCCGGTGCAGACCGTGTCGAAGGTTGTGTGTTTGGTAATGGCGAACGTACTGGTAACGTCGACGTCGCTGCAATTGCTTTGAATATGTACTCTCAAGGTGTTGCGCCAAACTTAGATTTTTCAAATATCAATGAAATCATTGCAACGGTAGAAGAATGTACAGGTTTGCCTGTTCACCCTCGTCACCCTTATGCAGGCGACTTGGTCTTCACCGCATTTTCTGGTTCGCATCAAGATGCCATTAAAAAAGGTTTCGAGTTCCAAAAGAACGAAGAAATTTGGGATATGCCATACTTACCAATCGACCCGAAAGACTTGGGCCGCGACTATGATGCTGTGATTCGCGTCAACTCACAGTCAGGTAAAGGCGGTATTGCTTACTTGTTAGAAGCAAATTACAACGTGGTATTGCCACGTCGTATCCAAATTGAATTCTCTCAAACCGTACAAAAACGTACCGATGAAGAAGGCACTGAAATTACAGCACAAGAAATTTGGAAATTGTTCAAAGAAACTTATGTAGACACCAAAGATACGCATTACTCGACTAAAAACTACCGTTTGTATGACAACAACGGCAAACAAGTGGTTGAGCTTGAAGTTGAAGTGAATGGTGAAACGCAGCAATTACGTGGCGAAGGCAATGGTCCAATCTCTGCAATGTTGGATGCTTTACAGTTACCAATTGACGTCTTGAGCTACGAAGAGCGCGGTATTAGCTCTGGGGCAAATGCTAAAGCCTTGGCTTTGGTTGAATTACAAGTCAAAGGAACTGGTAAATCAGCCTTCGGTGCGGGTATTCACGACAACATTGTGACCTCATCGATTGAAGCTATTATTGCGTGTACCAACCGCTTAATTGATCAAGGTGTGTTAAGCACAGATCAAGTGATTGCTGCTGCGGTATAAGTATTAGCAATAATAATTAGCACTAAAATGACTTTAGAAGGATACCCTCAAGTGGTATCCTTTTGTTTATTAACCCCAAAGATTTAAGGCGAATTATTCCTGTGTCTTTTCCTGCTGACTCCGTGGGTATCGTTAGTCCACAAAAGTTTACTTTTGAAGAGCCCTTAGAGCTCGAATGCGGTCGTATTCTCCCTCGTTATGAACTGATGGTTGAAACCTATGGTGAGCTCAATGCAGATAAATCCAATGCGATTTTAATTTGCCATGCGCTATCAGGACATCATCACGCCGCGGGTTATCATCATGCCGATGATAAAAAACCAGGTTGGTGGGATGCTTGTATTGGCCCAGGTAAAGCGATTGATACCTCGAAATTTTTCGTGCTTGCACTGAACAATATTGGCGGTTGTAATGGTTCTACGGGTCCAACTTCGCCAAACCCTGAAAATGACAACCGTCCTTATGGTCCTGACTTTCCTTTAGTCACCGTCCGTGACTGGGTTAAAACCCAAGCTATTTTATCCGATCATCTGGGTATTCAAGTCTGGAGTGCGGTGATTGGTGGTTCGCTGGGTGGTATGCAAGCCTTGCAATGGTCGGTTGATTATCCTGATCGTTTGCAAAAATGCGTGATTATTGCCAGTGCGCCGAAACTGTCTGCTCAGAATATTGCCTTTAACGAAGTCGCACGACAGTCAATTTTGTCTGATCCAGACTTCCATGATGGTCGCTATCTTGAAAATGATAGCTATCCAAAACGTGGCCTAATTTTGGCACGTATGGTCGGTCATATTACCTATCTATCTGAAGAAGCCATGAAACAAAAGTTTGGCCGCGACTTAAAGTCAGGCAAATTTATGTATGGTTTCGATGTCGAATTCCAAGTCGAAAGCTATTTGCGCTATCAAGGTGAGCAATTTAGCCGTAACTTTGACGCCAACACTTATCTGATTATGACCAAAGCTTTGGATTATTTTGATCCTTCGCGTGAGTATGAACAGTCTTTAGTTAAAGCCATGTCACAGACCAAATGTCAGTTCCTTGTGGTGTCCTTTACCACCGACTGGCGTTTTACCCCGCAACGTTCACAAGAAATTGTGGATGCGTTGATCACCAACCACAAACCAGTGAGCTATTTAGATATCGACGCTGAACAAGGCCATGACTCGTTCCTGTTCCCGATTCCTTTGTATGTAAAAGCATTACGTGCATTTTTGGGTGGTTCTGAACACCTTCAAGCAACCCAGGAGGCTGTGTAATGCGTATTGATCATCAACTGGCAGAAAAATGGATCAAACCTGATTCTAGCGTACTCGATTTAGGTTGTGGTGACGGTGAATTACTGGCTCATATGAGCAAAAAGCACAATATTCGCGCATATGGACTGGAAATTGATCAAGAAAAGATTGCAATTGCAGTCGGTCGCGGGTTAAATATTATCCAACAAGACTTAAACTTGGGTTTAAGCCGCTTTGCAGACCAGTCTTTTGACTATGTCGTTATGGCACAAGCCTTGCAAGCGGTAGATGCACCAGATGTTTTATTACGTGATATGGTGCGCGTAGGGAAACAGGCGATCATTACTTTTCCTAACTTTGCCCATTGGAAGACCCGTTCTTTCTTGGCACTGAAAGGAATGATGCCCGTTTCTGAAGTTTTGCCGTACATGTGGTATAACACACCCAATATCCACTTATGTACTTTCCGTGATTTTGAAGCACTTTGTGCGGAAAATAACATCAGAATTATTAATCGACTCGCTGTAAATGGGGATCAACAAGATAGTTTACTCAGTAAACGTCTCCCGAATTTGTTTGGTGAAGTCGCAATTTATCGAGTGAGCGCTCTATGAAAAAACTATTCTTAAGCACGACACTACTGGTTGGACTTTTGAGCATTCAAGCTCATGCAGATTATGTTTCCCCAACCACGTCTGTTGCGAGTCAAGCTGCACAGTATTCTGTTATGGATATCAATAGCTTAATTAAAGCGGCAAAAGCAGGTCAGCCTGCTGCGCAGTTCTATCTTGCAACCAAGTATCAACAAGGTAAAGATATCT
The DNA here is from genome assembly GCF_058242845.1 of Acinetobacter sp. 789_lipA. NCBI lineage: Bacteria > Pseudomonadati > Pseudomonadota > Gammaproteobacteria > Moraxellales > Moraxellaceae > Acinetobacter > Acinetobacter sp. 789_lipA. The sequence continues at coordinate 164,400 of NZ_JBZAYS010000001.1, forward strand.
CTGCAGATGAACGACAGGCCTTTGCTTGGTACAAAGCCGCTGCAGATCAAGGTCTTTCGGCTGCTCAGCTAAATGTTGGTCGTATGCTTGCAGATGGCCTAGGCACCAAAAAAGATGAATCTTTAGCACGTCAATACTTTGAAAAAGCAGCCAGCCGTGGTGATAACCGCGCAAGCTTTAACTTGGCGATGATGGAAGAGCAAAAGAAAAACTACATGGGTGCTTATCAATGGTATGAGCTTTCAACCCGTGATGGCATGCTCGACAATAAAGTGATTACGCTTTCTGAAGGCAAGAAAACAGCCTTAGCGGCAAACTTAACACAAGATCAAATTCGTCAAGCACGTGACCGTGCAGACAAGTGGATTCAAGCTCAATAAGCTTTTATTTCCATACTCAGCACCTTCGGGTGCTTTTTTATTGCCTATCCATGAGTCGGACTTGTTAAAATAACCGCATAATTTTTAAAGCACGGATCTTTCACATGGCATCAACTGATTGGTTATCTCAAGGTACCTTAGTCCTCGCAAGCAATAACAAAGGCAAAATTGCGGAATTTGAAAAATTATTTGCAGAGCTGAACTTACCTGTTGAAGTGATTGCTCAAGGTAAATTGAATATTGAAGATGCCATTGAAGATGGTTTGAGCTTTGTCGAAAATGCGATTATTAAAGCACGCCATGCTTCTAAAATTTCAGGAAAACCAGCCATTGCAGATGACTCTGGGATTTGTGTCCCAGTTTTAGATGGTGCTCCAGGGATTTACTCTGCGCGTTATGCAGGTGAACACGGCGATGATGCGGCCAATAACCAAAAGCTCTTAGCTGAACTCAAGCCACTGCGTAAAGACGCTCAAGCGATTGAAGGCATGTTTGTATGCGTTTTAGTGTTAGTGCAACATGCTGATGATCCTCTTCCACAAATTTTCCAAGGCATTTGGAAAGGTGAAGTACTGGAGGCTGCACGTGGTGAAAATGGTTTTGGTTATGACCCGCTGTTCTGGTTACCCGAGTTAGGGCTTTCAAGTGCAGAAATGAGCAAAGAAGAAAAAAATAAAATCAGCCATCGTGGTCAGGCTATGCAACTGTTTAAAGCCAGTTTAGAACAATAAAAACTAAGCTGTGTAATGTTGCCCCTTCTCCCCTTGGGGAGGAAGGTGGCGAAAAATTTTCTATATTCTCCTCTATCGCCCTTGCGCAGCAGTACTATGCATTTCTAGCTAAAGTGAGTGCTTAGATCACAGCAAATACATGCAGCAATAAACCATAAATACTCACCACGGCACAGCTGATGATCGTACCTGAAGCAATGTATTTTGCCGACGTGCCTGTACCCTGATAATGCGTTTCCAAAGCCACAATATTGGCTGCTGGCGGTAAACAGAACAATAAGAACATGACCCCAATATATTGTTCAATATTAGGAATAGCGAAGTAACGATAACTCAGCCCACACAGCACCACGCCGCATGCCAATTTAATAAAGCTGTCTGACTACTTTGCCACAGGTCCGCTTTCTCAACTTTGGTGTGCCTCAACCACATACCCAATACACACATGCCAGAGAAGCTCATACAAAATTTGGCTGCACTATAAATCACATCAATCAGATCATGCTGTGACCAATGTTGCACGCCAACGAAACGAAAAATAAGGGCTAAAATCAAAGCAATCATGGGTGGAGCACAGAGCACTTTTTTAAAAATAAACGAAAAAGCTAACGGTGTTTGGCTCACAGCTGTCACTGCCCAGAGATTGCCAAAAATAGAGCCACCGATATATAAAGCCACCATTGCTGGACTAATTTCTGTGCTAAACAACGCAATTGCAAAAGGAAAGCCTAACCATGCCATATTGACATAACTAAAACACAGGGCGCTTAATTTATTCTTTGAAAAATATAGGAAAAAGTAAAATAAGAGCACTGCCACGACAAAACTGAATAACATCAGACTAAAGCTACCAGCCTGATAAAACACCATGTTGTAGACAATAACAATCGGAATAAAGCAACGTGCTAAAAGACTTGAAAAGCCTGTTTTCAACCGTGTTGCCAATGGGGTGGATGCAAGGAATAAACCACTAAGAAAGGCCAACAGAGGGAGCAGCAACGTCACTTCAATATCCTTGAAATTTCACCGAATCATCATAACACTGCTTTTTCTCAAAATCTGTGCGAAGCGATCGTTTTGTCTTGAAATTGAAACATCATCGTCACCGCAATGTCACACAAGCCTGTTGATATAGGGAAAACGAAAAATGATGAGGATCTACCCATGGCGGGACTATCAATTTGGCATGTACTAATTTTTGCAATTGTGGTTATTCTTCTTTTTGGTACAGCCAAACTTAAGAACTTAGGTAAAGATGTCGGTGGTGCGGTGAAAGACTTTAAAAAGTCGATCCGTGATGAGGAAGCTGAAGCAGCTCAACTCAATGAGCCACGAACGATTGATGCTCATGTCAAAAGCACCGAAAGTTCTATTAAAAGCTAAGCGAGCACTGCCATGCTAAATGTAGGTATGACGGAACTCTTATGCTTTGCTATCGTTGCATTATTAGTTCTAGGTCCTGAGAAACTACCTGAAGCAGCACGCTTTGCAGCCAAATGGTATGGCAAAGCCAAACGTTTTATGAATAACGTTCAAACTGAGGTAGATCGTGAGCTAAAGCTTTCTGAGTTTCGTCAGGAAATTCAAAAAGAAATTGAGCGTATGACCGAAATAGAACAACGCTTACAAAAACAACTCGATCATCTCAGTAAATCAGCTCCAACAACAAAGACTGAAAATACGGCTGCATATGAATATCAGTGGCTCACACCCTCTCCATTAACACCATTTTCAATCAACCATCTTAAACAACATGGTACACCTTTGTTTACTGCAGCAAATATACCTATTCAGCCCCAATTGAAGATAGCCGTATGAATCAAGTGTCAACAAGGCCAGACTCAAACACAGGCCAAGATGAAGAATTAGAACAAATGCCTGTCATGCAGCACTTAATTACACTGCGCAAGTATTTATTTAAAATCGTCGGCATTACCCTGTTGCTGTTCTTTTGTTTATTGCCTTTTCGAAATACGACTTATCAACTGTTATCTGAGCCACTACGCCAACAACTGCCAGTCAACTCAACCATGATTGCGACAGATGTCACAGCAACATTTATGGCACCGTTTAAATTAAATCTATTTGTTGCTCTAGTGTTAGCAATGCCAGTCATCATTTACTTAATATGGTCTTTTGTGCGACCTGCACTATATGAGAAAGAGCGCTTCTTGGCGGTTCCACTGCTTGTGGGTAGTATCGCACTGTTTTATATCGGGATCGCGTTTGCCTACTTCATTACGCTTCCAGCAATTTTACATTTTTTTATCAGTGTCTCGCCTGAAAGCGTCGCTCCAATGACGGATATCAATAGTTATCTCAGTTTTTGTTTGAAACTCTTTTTGGTTTTTGGACTCACTTTTGAAATCCCAATTATTACTTTAGTGCTAATTTTAATTGGTGTCGTTAGCACACAGAGTCTCGCTGAAAAGCGTCGTTTCATTGTCGTGGGATGCTTTTTCATTGCGATGTTTGTCACTCCACCTGATGCACTTTCGATGATTATGCTTGCGGTACCCATGTGGCTGTTATTTGAAATTGGTTTATTTTTCGGAAAATTATTAGAGAAAAGAAAAACAACAAGCCACTAAAACTTGAGAATTACAAACTTCCATCTTATTTCCTCCAACACTGTCTGGAGGATTTTTTATTTCATGTTGTATCTATTGCCCTATCAAATACTGTCTTCAAATTGACCCTAAACTGTAAATAAAACGTCACTTCTGCTTCATACAATCTAGCTCGACTTACTTACAATTATTGATATGGACTTACTATGACAGCCACAACAAATCAGCCAAGTCGTCGTGATCTTCTAAAATGGTTTGCGGGAATCCCTTTTTTACCGCTTGGGGCAATGACTACTGCAGCAGCATTGAGCGGTTGTAATGATAGTGACAATGACACAGCGGTAACACCACCTGTGACAAAACCTGCAAATCTAAAAGCTGCAACATTTACAGCGATGGCAGCGCCTATTGCAATTGCAGACCGTGCTAAAACATCAGTCAGTTCGAAACTCAAAATCGACTGGGATGACTCAACCAGTTCAGAGTATCAACTTGGCTATAAAAGCTTTTTTGAAACAGGCAATACTGTGCCTAAATGGGGCGGTGGTGAAATTATTGCTGGGGGATATTTTAACGCCAACGGCGACCCAATTATGGATACATCTGTTCCAGCGTCGCCACGCCAATTCTTTTCAGACTGCCCAGATGGCTCCTCGCTTATTCATTTAGACGGTGCTCAAGTCGAAGGTGTGAATAACCCAGTATTCCATGTGGTGCAATTTGAATATGCCTCACAAAACCTAGCAGGCGCGAGCGAGTATGGCAACTTACCCTCCCCAATTGCAATTTTGACATTAGACCAGAACCAAACAACAGGTCATTTAGAGCTTAAAAAATACTTTAATGTCGATACCTCTGCAGTTCATGGTTTATGGATTACTTGTGGTGCAAGCATGTCACCGTGGAACACACATTTATCTAGTGAAGAATATGAACCTGATGCATTTGAACAAGGCATTGGTGGACCAAGTCCAAAAGGAATCAGCAAAAACTTCTTTGGTGATGAGGCCGCAGCTAAACCATATAACTATGGTCATTTACCTGAAGTGATCGTAAATAAAGACGGCAGTGGTAGTATTGTTAAACACTTCTGTATGGGCCGTATTTCGCATGAACTGGTACATGTCATGCCCGATAACCGTACCGTAATTATGGGTGATGACTACACCAACGGTGGCTTCTTTATGTTCATTGCCGATGTCGCAAAAGATTTGTCAGCAGGTAAACTTTATGTCGCTAAATATGTATCTGAACTGACAGAGAGCAGTACAGGACAAATTAAATGGATTGAGCTAGGTCATGCAACTAGTCAAGAAATTGAAAAAATGGTTAATGTTGACAATATCCAACCTAGCGACATCATGGAAAGTTTAACAACTAATCCAAATGACGCATCATATACCAAAATTATTTTAGCCAAGAAGAAGCTTTGGGTAAAAGTAAAACCAGGTATGGAAAAAGCAGCAGCCTTCCTTGAAACCCACCGCTACGCAGCACTCAAAGGTGGCAGCATGGCCTTCACGAAGATGGAAGGGACCACCATCAACATTAAAGACAAAGTTGCGTATTCTGCTTTAGCAAATATTCAAAATTCAATGATCAAAGACAATGCAGCTTGGGTTGCCGCACACAATGTTTCATTCACGAAGAAAATCACTGCGGGTGGCGTACTGGCACATGATTTAACAGCAGGACAGAACACAACCGATGGGCAGCCTATCAACAGTGAATGGATTCCGTATCAATCGAAAATGCTATTGATGGGTGAGGACATCACAGTGGATAGCTTAGGTAACACAGCAAATCCAGATAAAATTGCAAGCCCTGACAATTTGAAGTTCTCTGAAACACTACGCACCTTATTCATTGGTGAAGACAGTGGTAACCATCCAAATAACTTCTTATGGGCTTATAACGTGGATACCAAAGCAGATCCTGTACGTTTACTCTCAACCCCTGCAGGAGCAGAATCGACTGGTTTACATGCAGTAGACTCAGTAAATGGTTGGACTTATATCATGAGTAACTTCCAACATGCGGGTGACATGAAGAGCTTATCTGAGGACTTAAAAGCAGCAACTTTAGCCAATTACAACAATGGCTATAGTGCAAGTGTCGGTTATTTAACAGCAGACTTGATGCCATCAGTAGAAAAGAAAAAGACTGAAACCAAAGCTTCTTAAGTCATTCCAAAAAAAATGCCGACTTATGTCGGCATTTTTTATGATTTAAAGAGTACAGCCTGTTCCGTGATTTTTCCTTTGAACTCACCCTGCTGCTGCTTTTCCAGCCAAGACCATTGTTCATGGGTCATGCGCAGGAAGTTAGAACAGCGTGTCCCATAAATAGGGCTTTGAATAAAAGTCGAAGACAATAACTCTTCCATATCCAGACTAATCCCAGTTTGTGGCAACAAGTCTGGAATAATCTTGCGCTCATCCTCCAAAATATCCCAAGCTGTCGCCTCTAACTCGCTTTGTAAGATGTGGGATTTTTGCAACATCGGTAAGAACTCTTGGGTAAAGCGCTTACGTAAATGTTTGGTTTTTTCCCAATGTTCCGTCATCAAACCATTCGACACCACATACACGCCTTTCGGAAGAACCTGTGGTGCTTCACCACGATTGCTCATATAGACCGCCTGATGCCGATCCCCCATAAAAAGATTAAAACCCGCATAGTCACATTGTTTTTTCTCTAAGTCTTGTGCAAAACGAATCGGGGTTTGTTCAGACTCTAAAAAGGATTGAATCAAATGTCCGCGAGACGTTGGATAGCTGGTTTGATCCTTCCCATCGCGAAAGTTGGTCAAAACAGCCCAACGTCCTGTTGGTGTTATCCCCATCCATGTGCCGCCAGACTGCAAATCTTGCCCTGCAATAATCGGGCTATTTTCCCATTGCTTTAAATGGCTCGAAGGACGCTGATAGAACTCATCTCGATTTGAAATCAAACACAATGGCATATCATCCAAGACCTGCCATGCTATTGCCACAATACACATAAACGATACTCATCATCTTTACACATTGAATGTACAACATTTTTCATCTCTTTCAGCTAAAATCTGTTCAAAACATAATGACTAGGAATATGCATGCTGACCTATCCAAATATTGACCCCGTCGCAATAGCACTTGGCCCTTTACAAGTCCATTGGTACGGACTGATGTATTTATTGGCCTTTTTGTTTGCTTGGGGACTAGCAAGCTACCGCGCGAAAGAACGAGGTTGGACACCGGACATGGTCTCCGATCTGATCTTTTATGGCGCTCTAGGTGTAGTTATTGGTGGTCGTGTCGGTTACGTCTTCTTTTATGGCTTTGAGCAATTCCTTGCAAACCCTATTTGGCTATTCCAAGTCTGGACAGGCGGCATGAGTTTCCATGGCGGCTTCTTGGGTGTAATGCTTGCCATGCTGTTCTGGTGTAAGAAATACAAAATGACTTGGTTCCAAACCCTCGACTTTATTGCGCCATGTGTCCCTACAGGGCTCATGTTTGGTCGTATTGGTAACTTTATTGGCGGAGAGCTTTATGGTCGCCCTGTTGCAGACCCAAACTTTGCACTGGGTATGATTTTCCCAACGGATCCGCTACAGCTAATTCGCCATCCTTCTCAGCTCTATCAGGCCTTTTTTGAAGGGTTATTGTTATTCATCGTACTGTGGTGGTTCAGTTCAAAGCCACGTCCTCGTATGGCGGTTTCAGCGTTATTCCTGATCGGTTATGGTATGGCCCGCTTCATCGTCGAGTTCTTCCGTGAACCTGACAACGGACAGCTGTTCATCGCATGGATGAGTAAAGGTCAATTCCTCAGTCTGCCAATGATTTTGGTCGGCGCGTGGATGATGTGGTATGCCTATCAAAAGAGAATCTATGATTGGGGCCCACAAAAGAATAATGGCTAATCCGATGAGCGGATAAAATATTGGGGGCATCATTGCCCCCTTTTTTAGGACCAAATTATGCTAAAGTGACATATGTTTGGTTTTTAAATACATCACTCCCATGCTCGAATTTTGGTTTAATCCCTCAATTTCTATTCTTAAAAAATTACTTATTTTTATCGCAATTGCTGTTGTAACAGGTGTGTTGTATTGGATGGAACCCCTGAGCCTCAATGCCATTTTAATGTTCTTGGGTACTGGGATTGTTTTTCTGATTTGTCGTTACTGCAAAATTCATTTTGCCGCCAAAAATCCTACAGGTTTTTTATATCGTCTACTGACTTGGATTCCAATTGCGCTACTTTTGGCACTGATTTTTATGAATATTAAAGATGGTGAGCTGCTGATTCCAGGTGCACAAGGGATTGGTTTTATGGCGCTGGGGATTTGCCTATTTTCCCCCCTATCTCTTTTGCATAGCAATACTCAGCCTGAGTCCAAATAAACCATGTTGAACTTTTGGTATTCTGAACGCTGTAGCCGTCAAATTAAACTCATCGTTTGTATTGCCACTTGCGTGATGATTTTTATGGCAGCACAAGTTCAACAGCTTGGCACAATCTTTATTGGTTTGAGTCTCGTGATTGGCATTGCAACGCATCTGCTACGTGGTGTGCAATTGAAGATTGGTCAGGACAATCCGTATCGTGAAGGCTTTTCGCGTTTGGTTATTTTTCTGCCCCTAATTGCCCTGATTTGTTTGCTAGGCTATCTACCCGCGCAAGATAAAATTCCGCTGGCGCTCCAGTGTATCGGCTTTAGTGGAATTGGTTTATTTTTAGTATCGATTCACGCACAGCGTGAAAAAAGAATTTAATCGGGATGCGGAGTTGCTCTACATCCCGTCAACATCTGCTTAATCCATTCGATAATAGCTGTAGTTCACATTTTGGTTACGGTAAACCGCATAACCACTTTGTTTAAAATCAGAAACCCAACCATTGCCTGAATAAGCGGCAATATGTCCATAACGGTTTTTTGCAGTACGGTCGATAATATAAATATCGCCTTTTTTAGGCTGATCAAAAGATAAGTTGATTTTACGATAACCAATGCTGGTTAAGGTCTTCCCCCAATCTGCCGCAGCCACAGGATGGCTCTTGAAGCGTGCACCCGCAGACTCTAAGCCAATGCGAATACTTTTAGCACATTTTTGGGTGCTGGTTTGACGGGTGATATTTCTTAAGAAACCTGTAAATTTTTCAAGATCCACACGCTGATGGTTGCTAATGGCCCTTTCTCGTGCCTGCTTCGAGCTTAAAATATCCGAAGCGGTGACATTTCGCTCTGACTGAGAACGTATTATGATATTGGTTTGCGCAGGCGCATAGACGTCATTCATATTTACGTTTTGATCATAAGGCATACTAAAACCAACTCTCCTCCCAATCATTAGGGGTGTGCAACTTTTCGAGTTCGAAATACTAACCGCTCAGCATCGAACTTTCATGTCGTAAATGTAATATTTTTTTTCAAAATGCAACACAACCTTTCTAAAGTTTTCTTTTCTCTGTACTTTTTGAAACTTAAATTAACTAAAAAAATTTACCCCTTACCCAAGTCCTTTTTCGGCTTAAGCTCAAATTTTTCACCATTGGCTAATGAAGTCCTTAGATATGGAATGGATTGCCCATCTAAACGGCTATCTATTTAGATTCGATACAACTCAATTATTGCAGTTTAAATCCTGCACAAAACCACTTTAACCTGGTTCTCTGTAATAGCTTTCACATAACTTTTATATGAGTAATCATCTTGCCTGACTTACTAATCTCGGGTGCGCAATAAGGCACAATTCAGTATAATCATCCGCAGATTTTATAATTTAGAGTGGAAAGAACAGGCACTTCTATTAAGAGGTCTGTTCCCCCAAAGTGTTTATTTGAGAGTTTTATGAAAACGTATTTAGACCTGCTACAACACATCCTCGATCACGGCGGTGATAAAGGCGACCGTACTGGTACAGGTACGCGCTCAGTATTTGGTCATCAAATGCGCTTTGATCTTTCTCAAGGCTTCCCTTTATTAACCACTAAAAAAGTGCACTTTCGTTCAATCGTGATTGAACTGTTGTGGTTCTTAAAAGGCGATACCAATGTGCAATATTTACAGGACAACAAAGTCAGTATTTGGGATGAATGGTCAACTGCAGAACAAACTGCGCGTTTTGGTCGCCCAGAAGGTGAACTGGGGCCGGTGTATGGCCATCAATGGCGTAATTTCGGTGCAACCAAAAAAGCCGACGGTTTCTATGAAAAAGATGGTTTTGACCAAATTGCATGGTTAGTCAATGAAATTAAAACCAATCCAAACTCACGCCGTCTGATTGTATCGGGTTGGAATCCACAAGAAGCTGGGCAAGTCGCCCTTCCTCCGTGCCACACTCTCTTCCAGTTCTTTGTTCATAACGGCAAACTGTCTTGTCAGCTCTATCAACGCAGTGCCGATGTTTTTCTAGGTGTGCCTTTTAATATTGCCAGTTATGCGCTACTCACTCATATGATCGCGCAAGTCTGCGGTTTAGGTGTGGGTGACTTTGTCTGGACGGGTGGCGATACGCATTTATATGCCAACCATTTTGAACAAGCGAAGCTTCAGTTAAGCCGTGAACCTTTAGGGCTGTGCCAACTGAAACTCAATCCTGCGGTTAATGATATTTTCGACTTTAAATTTGAAGATATCGAAATCGTGGGTTATGAATCACATCCTGGGATTAAAGCACCCGTTGCTGTTTAAAGCAGATAAAGCCGAATTCAATCTCGCCTTGAATCAGCGAGATTGAGGTTTACCCATAGATGTTCTTCCTCTCCTTGAGGAAGAATAAGAAATATGACCCAACATTTGAGCGCGTTATGGCCTTTCAAAACTTAGAAGTTGTACATGTAGTGGCAATGGATCAGCAACACTGTATTGGTAAAGGCAATGACCTACCTTGGCATATTTCAGCCGATCTAAAACACTTCAAAGCCATCACGCAAGGTGGTGTGGTCATTATGGGCCGTAAAACGCTGGAATCGATGGGCCGTACTTTACCCAAGCGTGTCAATTGGGTCATTACTCGCGACACTTCTTGGACTTTTGACGGTACAAAGGTGGCTTACAGCATCGAAGAAGCTTTAGCGCAAGCTGTTGCCGATGTTCAAGCTTCAGAAAAACCTGACAGTATTTTTATCATTGGTGGCGGTGAAATTTTTAAACAGACCATCGACATTGCGGACCGTTTAGAACTCACGCATGTTGAACTCGATGTGCAAGGTGATGCGCATTACCCTGCCATTCCAGCAGCATTCAAAAAAGTCGCGTCAGAACAACATATTGATGACAAAACTGGAATTGCTTTTGAGTTCGCAACCTATCAAAAATAAAGCATATTCTTTTTGCTAAAAGCACGATGCACAACATGATCAAAATAGAATTTTGGCGGACACTGGGCTTTGGATTACTCCACACCCTGTTTAGTATTTTTGTCTTGTTGAGTTCAATTTGGCTGTGTTTTGCATTGTGGATTCAAGAGCCTTTGGGCTGGTTGGTCAGCCGTCTTTTTATTGGAATCTGGATTGCTTTTGCGCTCAGCATTTTGGGCATCTATATCACCCAAAGCTTTTTTGGTCGTCGCCTCGATATCACCCTTTATCTCCTTGGCTTTTTACTGGCTTTGTCTTGGTATTTTAGTTTAGATGCTCGCCAAGACCGCGACTGGCAACCTGAAGTAGCAAAAATCTTGCATTATGAAAAACAAGGCGACCATGTCACCCTTCATAATGTCCGCAATTTCACATGGCACCCTGACGGCTCCTATACTGAACATTGGGATACCCGCTCTTTCAATCTGAATCAAATCACTGGGGTCAATATCATTACCTCATACTGGATGGGGCCGCAAATTGCACATACTTTGGTCAGTTTTGATTTTGCCAATACCGCACCGCTGACCTTTTCCATTGAAATTCGCAAAGAGAAAAATGAAGAATTTTCAGCGATTGGTGGTTTTTTTAGAAAATATGAGCTGAGTTTAGTGGCCTCAGATGAGCATGATATTGTGTATACCCGCAGCAATATTCGTCATGAACAAGTCTATTTCTTTCCTGTTCGCCTCGGACAGGCTGAAAGTAAAGCACTGTTTATAGAGTATTTACATAAGGCAGACGAGCTCGCCAAGCATCCTAAGTGGTATAACACCCTCACCAGTAATTGCACCACCTTGGTGTTTGATATGGTTCAAGCCGTTTCACATGACGCTTTACCAACCGACTATCGTATTTTAGCTTCAGGTTATTTGCCGAATTATTTGTATGATTTAGGCGCGATTAGCCCACAGTGGGATATGAAAACATGGTATCAAAAAGCCTATATCAACCCACGTGTAAGCAAAGAAACAGAGTTAACCAGTCGTGAGTATTCACAGCTCATTCGTCAGGGCCTACCCGTTGACCAAACTCGCTAAGGTCTACAACGAGAAGCTGCAAGTTAAAACTGGCAATCAGCGACAAAATTTGCTTTGATAGTTCAGACGATACATCACAATAAGAGTCTGATCCCATGTTAAAAAAACTGATTGCAAGCAGTCTTTTAGCGAGTAGCTTAATCATAACTGGCTGCCAAACGACACCACCTCCAGCGGATACCATTGAAATGGCCAACATTCAACAGCTCCAGCAGCGGACTTGGATTTTGACGCAAATGGGCAATACCGAAATTAAAACAGCACCCAATGAACGTAATATTCCAAGCCTTCAGTTTTCAGCCGATAACCGCATCAGTGGTGCAGATGGCTGTAACCGCATTATGGGCAGCTATACCGTCGGACGCGATACGCTCACCTTGAGCCAGCTCGCAACCACCCGAATGGCCTGTATCAATAACAGTGCTGTCCCGCAACAGTTCCAAGAAGCGCTGGCAAAAGTGACACATTACCAAGTGTTTGGTAAAACACTGAAACTACTCGATCGACATGGTAACTTGCTGCTACAGTTTGGCTCTGCCATTCAACCACGTTAAATTGTTTCTATAAAAAGCCTGTAATCACAGGCTTTTTTAATCTGTAACAGACAACATTGTACTGAACCAATCAGCCCTTATATAAACAGATATAAACACAATTAGGATTTTAAAATGCAACAAGCACTCTTTGGTGGTGGATGTTTTTGGTGTGTAGAAGCGGTTTATTTAGAGCTTCAGGGCATACATAAAGTGACCAGTGGTTATGCAGGAGGAGATACCGACAACCCAACATATGAAGATATTTGTCGTGGCGATACCAACCACGCCGAAGTTATTTTAATTGATTTTGATGAAACTCAAATCAGCTATGCTCAGCTGCTCGATGTGTTTTTTGCCACTCATGATCCTACGACACTCAACCGTCAAGGCAATGATGTCGGCACTCAGTATCGTTCAGTCATTTATTATTTTAATGATGCGCAGCGTGTTGATGCAGAGCAAGCAATTAACGACTTAAAGGCAGAAGGTCTCGATATTGTGACCGAACTCAGTCCTGTACCAACGTTCTATTCGGCCGAAGACTATCACCAGAACTTTTACGCTCGTAACCCTTCTCAAGGCTATTGCAACTTTGCCATTCCGCCAAAACTGATGAAGCTGCGCTCTAAGTTTCAGGCTTTATTGAAAGACAGCAAATAACTTAATAATTCACCATAAAAAAAGCGACTTCAAGAGTCGCTTTTTTTAACATCAACTTAGTTATCGCTTACGAAAGCAATATCCGCCAGTCCAGCTTCACTCGCACGAGACATCACTTGTGCGACCATATCGTAACGAGATTCTTTATCTGCACGAAGTTGAACCGTTGGCTTGGTTTCCAACTCACCCGCTTCATTAAAACGCGTTTGTAGTTCTTCTAAGCTAATCACTTGATTATCCCAAGCCACTTCGCCATTTGCATTAATGCTTACCGTAATGGCTTTAGGTGGAGGATCTACAATATCAGCCGTCGTTTTTGGTAAAGTTAATGGAATTGATGGGTTGGCAACGGTCGCTGTCACCAAGAAGATGATCATCAAAACCAGCATAATATCGATCAGCGGAATGAGATTCATCTCATTCATGCCAGCATCGTTATCGTCACCCAATTGAAAAGCCATTAAGCTTGACCTCCAACTAAACCTTGTTGAGTCGCTTTACTTTCTACTGCCGCAGGTGCTGAGTCTTGTTGCAACATGGTATCAATGAGCAAGCCGTGTGCTTGGTCTTGAAGCTCATGTGCCAAAGTACGGTTTACACGCGCACAGATGTTATACGCTAACACCGCAGGAATCGCGACAGCTAAACCTAAACCCGTCATGATCAGTGCTTCACCTACAGGAGTTGCAACTTGCGCTAAGCCTGCTTGACCACTTTTACCAACAGCAACAAGGGCATGGAAAATCCCCCATACTGTACCGAACAAACCCACGAACGGTGCAAGCGATGCAATCGTACCTAGAACTGAAATACCTTTCTCAGCATTCGCTTTTTCAGCAGAAATTTGACGAAGAAGGGCTTGTTCTGCAACGGCTTTACGTTGTTCAAAGTTCAATACAGCAAACTTTGATTTTAACTTAGCTAAAGCTTGTGAAAGTTGAGCATAAGCTTGTTGTTTCAATTGACGTGTACCCATGATACGTAAAACAAAGATGGTCCACGTTGCAATCGACATTGCCAACAAGATGAAATACAGTGTTTTACTGACTGCATCAGCATGTTGCCAATAAACTGAAAAGTTCATACTCGAACTCCTGATAAAGTTAGCGTTTTGTATTCAATTCTAAATCAAATGGTTGCTCAGCCCGAATTGGATAAGCCACACCATTTTCTTTATAAGGTTTAAATTTAGCGCCTTTGACAGCTCTTAAAATCTTTTCATCTAAAGCAGGTACACCACTTGAACGAGTAATACGGGCATTCACAATCGACCCTTTTTCATTCGCCTCAATCAGCACCACGACTCGACGGTTTTCACCTTGTAAATCTTGATTACTATAAACTGGTTTTGGAGAGCGGCTCCATTGCACACCTGAACCACCAATCGACACCGACTTCGGTGAAGTATCAGCTGGTGCAGCCTGAGTAACAGGTTTCGCTTGCTCTGGTTGCACGACAGGTTTTTCGACTTTTTTCTCTGTAATCGTCGTGGTGACTGTCGGTTTCACTGGGGTTTCGGTTGGTTTAACAACCGGTTTAACCACTTCTGCTTTTTTAACTTGTTGAACCTTTTCTACCTTTTTCGGTGGGGTTGGTTGTGGTTTTTCCACAATCTTCACTTCCTTCGGCTTAGTCGGTTCCTTTTTCGGTTCTTCCTTCGGCTTAGGCGGTAGCGGTTTTGGTGGTTCTTGAATTTTAACGAAGCGAACCTTCAATGGTTCTTTTTCAATCGGTTTGAGTTCAGGAGCTTTCATGTGGTTCACTGCCCACAATACGCCCATATGGCCCACGACAACCGCGATCAAAGCAGCAAGAACTTTCTTTTTCATCGGGTTGGGAGTCTGCATAGGAGAAATAACTGTTGAACTCATTAAAATCGGTGACCTAATTTAAGCGGAGTGGCCACTGGGTTGGTTTCCACTATAACGCTTATCGTTTAGTACAATAAAGTAGCGCAATGATAAATGAGAAGTGTTTTCATTTGCAACTATTAATTTGTCACTTTTTATGGTTTTTTCTAATCATACCCAAACAAAAAAAGGCATACTTAATGTATGCCTTTTTCAATCTTGCTTGCAACCCATTTTTTATTGGAAAACGACTGTTTTGTTACCATCAACAATAATACGGTCTTCTAAGTGCCACTTCACTGCACGTGCCAAGACATTACGTTCAACATCCTGACCCAATTCACGTAATTGATCAACCGTAAAGTCATGGTTCACACGCTCTACATCCTGCTCAATGATCGGACCTTGATCCAGATCCGCAGTGACATAGTGCGCGGTTGCGCCAATAAGTTTTACACCTTTTTCATGCGCTTGCTTATATGGGTTTGCGCCAACAAAAGCAGGTAGGAAGGAGTGGTGAATGTTGATCACTTTCATTTCCCACTTCTCGACAAATGCTTCATCTAGAATTTGCATATAACGCGCAAGTACCAATAAGTCATTGCCTTGCATTAATTCATCAATTTCAGCATAAGCTTCGCGTTTGTTGTCCTTCGTTACAGGGACAACTTCAAACGGAATGCCAAAGTTCTCAACCGCTTCGCGTAAAGTTTCATGGTTAGAAATCACTTTGGTGATTTCGCACGGCAAACCACCACGCGCATGACGCCATAACAGCTCAAGTAAGGCATGGTCTACTTTAGATACTAAAATCCCGACTTTTTTCACGTCGCTGACCAGCGCCAAACGCCATTGCATTTCATAACGCTCTGCTACATTTGCAGCAAAAGTTTGAGTGATGCTTTCTTTACGAGACTGTAAATTGTCTAGTTCAAACTCAACACGCATAAAGTAACGTCCGCCCTGAGCTTCAGTCGCGTATTGATCAAGCGCAGTAATATTCGCGCCTTGATGATACAAAAAGCTCGATACAGCTTGCACGATCCCTGGCTTATCTTCACAAGTAATCAGTAAACGTGCCGTGTTAGCAGTTGTCATATTCATGTCAGTTTAAATCAGTAAAATGAAAATCAAGCCAAGTATTCTAGCGCTTTTTACTCAGCTGTCAAAACACCTTATGGCTTATCATCCGATTTAAATGACGCCAAGCTCGAAAACAGTTCAGACGGCCCCATCGTATCCAACAAGCGCTCATACGTCTCACGACTTTCACCACGCAAATAGACCCCTTCTAAGAACACCATTTGACGGAGTGCCTGCCAGACCCACTTTTCTTCTAATGTATTGGAATCAGTGATATGACCCGACATATAAAGGAAGTTGGTCCAGTTGGTCAGTACAATCCATAAATTGATAATCAGGGCTTCAATTTCAGACGACGTCATTTGCATCAGACCTGCATCAACAAAGGCCTGATAGATCTTTTGCCCTTGCTGCATCACCTGCCCTGCAAAACGTGGATACATCTTGCGGAAGTCTTCATTGTTTTCAACCAAATGATAGACATCACGGTGTAAAAAGCGATAAGCCCACAACTGGCTGCTCAGCACCTGAAAATAACGAATTTTATCATTGGCATCTAACAGACGATCATCGGGCAAAGCCAGCATCTGTAGCGTTTCGCCTTGATACTGTTCCATGAGCTCTTTGATAATTTCACTTTTATTGCGAAAGTGATAATACAAATTGCCCGGACTCATATTCAATTCAGCGGCAATATGATTGGTCGTAACAGAACGTTCTCCACGCTCGTTAAAAAGCTGCAAACTGAGTTGCAAAATACGTTCTTTGGTTTTCAACGTTTTAGTTTGAGACATCCTAAAATAACCATTCATTCAGTGCATTAGAAGACTAACACATAAAGTAACTTGACTAATTAGAGCAATTACTCTAAAAATTAAACATAAATTGAAATTTGAAATGGTAGTGCGGCATGAACAGTCAAACAAAAACAACTTCATTGACACCACATTCTTATGATATTCAGCACCTACATGATGTGCTTGAACAGCAAAAGCACGCTTATTTACGTTATCCATTGCCAACCGCAAAAGAGCGTATTGACCGTTTGGCACGACTTAAGCGTATCTTAGTTAAGTATCAAGATCAATTTGCAGAGGCAATTAATCAAGACTATGGCAACCGTTCCACCAGTGAAACCAAAATTGGGGAATTGCTCACCTGCCTTGAACACATCAAATATTATAGCAAGCATTTAACCACGTGGATGAAACCCTCGAAACGTCACGTTTCCATCATTCACCAACCGGCTAAAGCATGGGTGCAATATCAACCTTTAGGTGTGATCGGCATTATTACCCCATGGAACTATCCTTTATTACTCTCAATTGGCCCCCTGATTTGTGCTTTGGCGGCAGGCAACCATGCCATGATCAAAATTTCCAGTTCATCAGGAAACTTTGGTCGCATCCTTGAAAAAGCGCTCTCTGAAGCCTTTCCTCAAGAATTAGTTTCAGTGACCAATGGCGGTGGTGCGATCTCGGATGCCTTTTGTCGTCTGGCTTTTGATAAACTGATTTTCACAGGTTCAACCAATGTCGGTAAAACCGTCATGTCTGCTGCGGCAGAGAACCTCGTTCCATTGATCCTCGAACTTGGCGGAAAATCACCAGTATTAGTACATCCTTCTATTCATTTACGGGATGTTGCGCAGCGTATAGCTGCAGGAAAACTGTGGAATGCAGGTCAAACCTGTGTGGCACCTGACTATATGTTCTTGCCCAAAGGTAAAACTGCCGAGTTCATTGAGCACTTCCGCGAGTGTGTGGAAGAGATGTATCCCGACATTCTGCATAATCCAGACTACACCTCGATTATTAATGACCGCCAATACAACCGCTTGCAAGGTTATCTTGAAAATGCACGTGAGCATGGAGCGCAGGTGGTTGAGGTCAACCCAGCCCATGAAACCTTCTCCGATACACGTAAAGTGCCCCCTACACTGTTAACTGGGGTCACGCCTGACATGCGTATTATGCAAGAGGAAATCTTTGGGCCACTGCTACCGATCATGGAATATGATCAAATAGACGATGTTATCGAGTTTATTAATAGCCGTCCGCGTCCACTTGCATTATACTACTTCGACTTTGATCAGGCGCGTGCAGATTATGTTGCACAGCGTACTCATTCAGGGCATTTCGGACAAAACACGGTTTTGACCCATGTCGCACAAGACGATTTACCATTTGGTGGCGTTGGTGCATCAGGTATGGGGAAATATCATGGTCCAGAAGGTTTCTTCAGTTTGTCGCATGAACGGTCAGTGATGTCGAATCCCAAGTTATATAGCTTGAAATTCATTCTCCCACCGTTTAACAAACCAATTCACAAGTTGATTTCAAAGACCCTTCTTCGCTAAATGATCAAGGCATGACCTATCGCACGGGTTCATGCCTAGTTTTAATGAAAATCGCTTGTCTTTTAAGCGCATTTTTGGTATAAAACGCCCCTTGAATGATTTCATCCGTTTACTTAATAACTAGCGCACAATCGGTGCTGTCTAGCAATGGAGTTCACCATGTCTAAGGTTTGCCAAGTTACCGGCAAGCGTCCAGTCGTTGGCAACAACGTCTCGCACGCCAATAACAAAACCAAACGCCGGTTCGAGCCGAACCTGCATCACCACCGTTTCTGGTTAGAAAGCGAAAAACGTTTCGTACGTCTTCGTCTAACTACAAAAGGTATGCGTATTATCGACAAATTGGGTATCGAGAAGGTTGTTGCTGACCTACGTGCTCAAGGTCAAAAGATCTAAGGAGTCTGAACCATGCGTGATAAAATTCGCCTAGTTTCTACTGCTGGTACAGGTTATTTCTATACCACAACTAAGAACAAACGTACTATGCCGGAAAAAATGGAAATCAAAAAATTTGATCCAAAAATCCGTCAACACGTAATCTTCAAAGAAGCTAAAATTAAATAATTTTAGTTTTTTGAAAAAAACGACCTGCTTTAGGTCGTTTTTTTTTGCTTTTTTTTCGTTCGACTTGTTAAACTTTTAATCTCTTTTGGCACCTTTTGTGCTTTGCTTCTTTTTCACCCTTAACTTTTGCTTAAGGAGTTTTTAGTGCCTCATGACGTAGATCTCATTATATTACTTGCTGTCGGTTTTGGGCTTGCGCTCATTTTCGGCTATCTTGCCGTACGCTTACGCCTTCCCCCGCTGATTGGTTATCTGATTGCGGGTATCATTATTAGCCCCAATACTCCCGGTATTGTCGCAGACATTCATTTGGCAAACCAATTGGCTGAACTTGGGGTCATGTTCCTCATGTTTGGTGTGGGCATGCATTTTTCCCTCAATGACTTATTACAAGTTCGACGCATTGCACTGCCTGGTGCTATTTTACAAATTGCTGTCGCGACCCTGCTCGGAATAGGCGTCAGTATGATCTGGGGGTGGAGTTTTGGCTCTGCCTTGGTCTTCGGCTTAAGCCTGTCTTGTGCCAGTACAGTGGTATTACTCAAAGCACTGGGAGACCGTGGTCTACTCAATTCAGTCAACGGTAAAATTGCCGTAGGTTGGCTCTTAGTTGAAGATCTGGTCATGGTCTTGGTACTGGTACTCCTACCCGCAACAGCAGCTCTACTCGGTGGAGAAGCCCTTGCAGGCAGTACTGATGACAACATTTGGCTTACCTTAGGCATCACCTTACTTAAAGTAGTAGGCTTCATCGCTTTTATGCTGATCATCGGGAAACGTCTTGTTCCAATGATCATGCAATTTGTTGCTCGACTTGGTTCACGTGAACTGTTTACCTTAACCGTGGTGGCTGCTGCTGTCTCAATCGCCTTTGGCGCGTACAAAATTTTCGGTGTTTCCATGGCGCTGGGCGCTTTCTTTGCCGGAATGGTCGTTAAAGAGTCTGACTTTAGCCACCGTGCCGAAGAAGAGACTCTCCCTCTACGTGAAATTTTTGCCATTTTGTTCTTTGTTGCAGTTGGCATGTTATTTGACCCACGCATCTTAGTGGAACAACCTGTGCATGTGCTTGCAGTCGTTGCAATTATTATGGTCGGCAAAACCATTGCCGCTATGGCACTGGTGCTCTTTTTCCGCTACCCCATCAATACTGCCCTCACCGTCGGTGCGTCACTGGCACAGATTGGTGAGTTTTCCTTCATCTTAGCGACACTCGGGGTTTCACTTAAACTCTTGTCCTTAGAAGGACAAAACCTAATTTTGGCAGGGGCACTCATCTCCATCACCTTAAACAGTTTTGTGTTCTCCGCAATTGAACCTGTACAACGCTGGATTCGTGAGCGCTCGCATCTAGCACGCTTACTGGAACGTAGTGGTGATCCATTGGCAATGCTGCCTGATGAAGTTTCACAAGACTATTTACGTGATCAAGTGGTGATTGTTGGACATGGTGAAGTTGGCCGTCGCATTACCAAACAATTGATGGCCGAAGACATTAAAGTGGTGATTGCGGAAGAAAACCGTGAAATTGTAGAAAACCTGCGTGAAAAAGGCATTGCGGCTGTTTCTGGTATGGCAACAGACCCTGGGGTACTGATTCAAGCCCATATTCAGCATGCGCGCCTGTTGGTACTTTCTCCGATGGATATTTTAGATATTCATAAAATCGTGGATATCGCCAAAACCCTCAATCCTGAGATTCAGGTTTTGGTATGTGCGGAAAGCAAAGAAGAAGCCGAAGTAATTCGCCGCGATCAAATTGGTGAAGTTTATTTTGCAAAAGAGGAAATGGCGAAAAATATGAGCAATCATATTTTAAATCAAATTCAGATTGCACATCATCAAGCACCCACCCACTAAGGATCCAACACTGGATACAAAAAACGCACTGTTCAGTGCGTTTTTTCTTATTCGGCTTAGCTGAAGAACTGTGGCTTTTCATCCACCACTTCCGCTTGCCACTCGCCCACTTGTTTTTCAAGTAAGCCGTATAAAGCCGCTTGCACCATCTGCTGAGCAACGACTGTTGTCTGGTCGCCCAATAATGCTTTGAGCTCTTCATTAAACTGGATCGTGACTAAAGGTGCACTCTCCGAACCTGCGTTACGTAGTGCGAGCTCACCACCTTCAAGTTGAACCAATTCTAAAATGGCTTCTTGATTTCCAAATAATTCTTTCAATTGTTCTATAGACATATTTCCTCCATGTTCAACATGGTGGCAAAGGCAGTTGCACTTTGCTTCGCTTAGACTTATTGATATAAGGACAAATTTTCAAACTTCAAGCGTTGGTCATCGCTTTTAGAATTCAACCATCTCATTCCGAAAGCCATCGATCAACGTCGTTAAGTCTCGATGCCACTCACGTAAAATTTTGGTATCGGGTAACCATGCCTGAGGGGTTTGAGTCACTTTAATGATCAGATTCGATGAAGTTTCTGACTCAGGTTCAGGTGTACTTGGCTCTGGCGCATACTGACACAAGCGATAAGCACGTTTTAACTCGGCAATGAAACCTTCTTTCGATAGTTTTTGCATTACAGTCACTTCAGGCGAAACTTGCCCTTTAGCTGCCATATGCTCTTCTATGGACTTTAAGGTTGGGTTTAAGTCATTTAAGCGGTAGTAACGGACCAACTCTTGTAGAAATGCAAGTACAGCACCATGCAAGTGAAACACAGCAGCCTCACGATAAGCCTGAGCTTGTTGCACATGATCAATTTGTTCTGCTTGTTGACATGAAAGTCGAGCAAAGTAGAGTTTTTGGTTAGTGCGATCAGCATGGTAACGGGCAACACGAGTCATGAAGGGTGTTCCTAAGTTTTGGCGTTTATAACAATTCTAAGAGTAATCTTTCTATACAGCAGTGCATAATAAAAATTATGCATGATCTATTTCAATAAAATAAATCTTTCTTTTTGCTATGACAGGCATCGAAATATGGATTGGACGCACATTTGTGAGTACCCAAGCCAATATCCCTCTTCCCAATATGATGCCATCGCCGAATCAAGCTCATCTTCTCTCCATGAGTGAATCGACTCAACATCAACCATAGCAACAGCATCCCCCAACTCTTCATCGTCCTCGTGGGTCAAATAGTGCTTATTTTCCACAATAATCAAATCTTTGAGTGGCCATTGCTCTGGTCGCCAAGAACGGATCTCTAAGGTTTTATTTCCTTGAGAAATTTGTCGTCCCATCGGCGCAACAATCGATAAAGCTGGATAGATTTTTTTCATTTTATCCCATAAAAAAGGAGCATCCATTGCTCCTTTTTACTTATGCTTCTGGCTTCTCAGGTTTATCTTCCGCCTGTTTGACGCGAATACCCGTGCCATGCAAACGTAGTGTATTCAGCCCTTTAATGGCTTTAATCGCTTCACGTGCATGCGGCATTTCAACAAAAGCAAAACCTTTCGATTTACCTGTTGCTGCATCAAGGATTAAATTACATGATGCAACTGTGCCATATTGCTTAAATAATTCAAGCAGTTCAGCTTCGGCCACTGTACGCTCTAAATTACGAACTAAAATTTTCATCTTACAACCTTCAAAAATAGGCAAAATCATCAAAAAGCAATCGCCTACGCTACTTTCTGAACATTGCACAACAAATACCACAATGTAATCTGTTTAGTTTAATCGAGATTAATACCAAAATCTAAATTAATCGATTGGCGCTCAATTAAAGCACTCTTTACGGTTTGCTGACGAGGCTTATGATGGGTTTCCATGCTACACAAATTTCGCGTCAGATCATTCAAAAAATAACTTTCGACTTTACGCCCTTGCTCATCAATCACGTCTCGCGCCCACAGACTTAAATTTTGCTTGGTTAAAATCAGCTCATTCTGAGCACGGGTCAGTGCCACATACAAGACCCGACGCTCTTCTTCGACATCATTAAAATCACCTTGGGCACGTGCATGCGGATATTGCCCCGGGGTGACATTGACGACATAACAGACTTTTTGCTCTGTACCTTTGGCCGAGTGAATGGTAATCAGGGTGACGACATCGCTATCGGACTGGCGTTCAATTTCCGAAATCGACACAGGATCAAGCACATATTCCTCTAAGAACTCACCTAACTGGTTATGTTTAGACGCCAATTGTTTGACCAGTTCAAAGTCCCCTTGGCGGCGGTTCCAGTCTTTTTTATAATTTTCCGCCAATTGTGCTTCAATCGCCTGAACACCCAAACTGACACAAGCCTGTACTTCCTGTTTCAGTACCGTCATTTGCTTCATGATCAACAAGGTTTCAGCTGGAATCCGCCCAAATTTTTCTAATTTATCAAAAATCAAATTAAACTCAGGCTCCAGTAAAAGTTGCTGAGCAAGACGGCTTGCCCCCACATCTCCCACCCCATTCCACAGGGTGAGAAAACGCATCCATGCAATATCATCCAGAGGATTGGCAATCACGCGCAGCAAGCTCAGTAAATCTTTCACATGCGCGGTTTCAAGCAGTTTCATGCCCCCAATAAATCGATAGGGGACATTGGCTGCAATACATGCTGCCTCAATATGCCGTGCTGCAAAGCTGGAACGCACCAAAACCATATGATCCGACCATTTACTGCCTTGTAAGTAATGGCGCTCTTTAATGTCGATCGCAATCCATTTTGCTTCATCAAACTCATTTGGGAAAATGTGCATGCAAGGCTTCACACCCTCCCCCCGATGAGCATCTAGGCGTTTGTTATATTGAATCTCAGATTGATCGAGCAGCCAATTTGAAAGGTCTAAAATTTCTTGGGTTGAACGATAGTTTTGCTCCAATTTAAACACCTGAGCATTCGGCACACGGTCTTTAAAATGATGAATATTTTCAAAATCTGCCCCACGGAAACCATAAATTGACTGTGCATCATCGCCGACGCAGAACAGGCTCACTTTGTCTTTGAGAGGTTCAAGCAAGGCCCACTGCAAAGGGTTGGTGTCCTGCATTTCATCGACCAGCATGTGTTTGCAGAGCGATGCCACATAGTCGGCTAAACCATCTGACTGGTCGAGTGCTGAAGCCACGATCGCCAGAATATCGTCATAATCTAAAAAGCTACGGGCACGCTTGCGTGTCTCGTACTCTTTCATGATTTCCGCAATTTGATCTTTAAAAGCCAAATGCTCAGGATGCTGTTTTTCTAAGGCATCACTCAGCTTCTGACGCGTATTTCGTGCAAAAGAATACAGATCACACAGTTCTTGCGGTTTAGGCAGTTGATTGGGATTTTTCTTGTCATCTTTCCCACGAATCAGACGGAACATCATCAGCTGATCATCACGATCAATAATTGAAAACTGCTCTAAACCAAAGGCTTTCGGTACACGGCGCAGCAGATACATACAAAAAGTATGAAAAGTAGAAGCACGCAGCCCTTTTGCCTGCTCACCTAAAGCCAGCTCCACTCGCGCCACGATCTCACTGGCTGAACGACGAGTAAAGGTTAAAATCTGAATTTGGTTGGCAGGAATCCCTTGATCAATCAAGTATGCAGCACGTGCCACAATGGTTTTCGTCTTGCCACAGCCAGCCCCTGCGAGCACCAGACTGTGTTGCGACTCAGTCGTGGCAGCTTGTTTTTGTTGCGGGTTTAATTCATCAATTAGGCTGGCTAAACTCATAATCACTCATCAATTCGTGGATGCTGCTAGTCTAACAAATCTATGACGTCAATATGAGGCTCCAGCAATGATTAT
Source organism: Acinetobacter sp. 789_lipA (assembly GCF_058242845.1). Taxonomy (NCBI): domain Bacteria; kingdom Pseudomonadati; phylum Pseudomonadota; class Gammaproteobacteria; order Moraxellales; family Moraxellaceae; genus Acinetobacter; species Acinetobacter sp. 789_lipA. Next base: position 189,230 of record NZ_JBZAYS010000001.1, read on the forward strand.
CCATTTCTGTCTGAAATACACCTTCAGATCTATGGCCCAGACCTTATGCTCGAACCGCTTACTGCCTCAAAAAATTAAAACTCACCTTGCTCAGTATGATTTAAAAGCAAAAGTCGGGTGATGTCCTCACAACTGTTTTGCAAATTCTGCTCTGCATTTTTCAATGCTATTGCTAAATCGCAGTTGAGTTCATTGATCGAAACAATTTGACTAAACCCTTCATCAAATAATGCCTCAATATCCTCTCCGACACGTCCAGCAAAGGCAATCACAGGTTTATTCAACTGCTGGGCTAACTGAGCCACCGCCCACGGCGTTTTACCAAACTTGGTTTGGAAATCGATACTACCTTCACCAGTAAACACATAATCAGCTTGCTTTATTTTCTCAGCCAGTTGAGTTTGCTCAATCACCCATGTCGCGCCAGACTGAAGCTTAGCGCCTGTAAAAGCCATTAGACCAAATCCTAGCCCACCTGCGGCGCCTGCCCCTGCAAAATTACGTATCTGTAGATTAAGCTGTGTTTCCACCACATCTGCAAAATGACTCAAATTTTGATCCAACTGCTCAACTATCTCTGCGCTCGCCCCTTTTTGCGGGCCAAACACATGCGATGCACCCTGTGCTCCACACAGCGGATTAGTGACATCGGAGGCAATCAAAACTTGAACCCTTTGCAAGCGTGGGTCTAAAGCTTGCATATCGATCTGTTCAATATCTTGTAAATGGCCACCACCAACGGGCACTTCCCGCCCTTGTGCATCTAAAAAGCGTACTCCAAGTGCCTGTGCCATGCCACTGCCTGCATCATTGGTGACACTGCCTCCAAGAGCCAAAATAATTTTGGACACGCCTAGATCCAATGCATGGCAAATCATTTCGCCTGTCCCCAAAGTCGTAGTCAGGAGTGGATTGCGTTGCGTAGGTTCAAGCAGATGAATACCATTGGCTTTGGCCATTTCAATAACAGCCGTTTGCCCACTATCAAATAGGCCCCAATACGTTTTAACTTGTTGTGATGGCAATGGCCCCGTTACTTCACATTCGACTTTTTGGCCTGCTAAAGATGTTAATAAAGCATCGACTGTGCCTTCGCCGCCATCGGCCATCGGCACATGTATACATACAGCATCAGGGATTATGTTTTGAATTCCACGCTGCATCGCCGCACAGGCCTGTTCTGCTGTCATACTTTCTTTAAATGAATCGGGCGCTAAAATAAAAGTTGTCATCATCCATAATTTTTTTAGAAAATTTAATTTATTAATAACACGATTTATAAATTTCCCGCCCGCATTTTTCTCTTTTCATTGTCCTTGACACAGTTCGTTATCATTGAAGTTGAGTACATCTCGATAAAGTTAAAATAGCCTCAATGATTTTTAGGGGGGATTACCATTCAACGCTCTTAAAAAAATAGGTGATGTATGCAACGTATCAATTTGGGAAAAGCTGCACTTTAACTGTATAAAACAGTATTAGAACTCGAAAACTTATCCATGCAAAAAGTCCAACAAGCAGGTCTTGAGATTGGGTTTTCACACTTGTTGAAACTGAGAGCCTCACAGATTAACCAATGTGCATTCTGCGTGCGTATGCATACGCAAGATGCCATGAAAGCAGGTGAATCAATGGAACGGATTGCCCTCATCAGTGCATGGCAAGAAAGTGGATATTTTTCCGAAAAAGAACGCGACGCACTGATTTTAATTGAAGAAATCACACTCATTGCTCAGCAGCATTTCCCCGATTCGGCGTATCAAGAAGCAGCAAGAATCTTATCCGATGCAGAAATTGCCGCTATTGAATGGATCGCGATTGTGATTAACACGTGGAATCGTATTGCGATTTCAAGTCAATATGCCGTCAATCCGTAAACCTGCCATTCAGCTTTGCACATGATATAAAGCACACGAAAAAAGGGAGCCTGCATGGGACTCCCTTTTATTTTTTTAAGAATGCTTTATTCAGATTGGCTTGCTGGTGGAATCTGCTTAATGGCTGCCGCTAGAGTCAGATAATTAATCCCTTGGAATAAAATATCAAAAGCAAGAAATAAGCCCAGCACCCAAAATGGGGCATCTGGTGTGGTTAAAATCATAATGCCTGCCAGCAGAGTTAAAACACCAGAAAAAAGTGTCCAGCCCCAACCTTGGAATGCTCGAAATAATATTGCATTAAAGATACGAATGACCCCTGCAATAATCAAGAAAACCGCTAAAACACTGGTCAAGACAATGGCTGTTTTCACAGGTGTGCTAAATGCGTAATAGCCCGCAACCAAATACAACACACCAAACAAAGCCCATAGCCAGCGGAAGCCACCCTCAAAAATCTTAAAGGCTGCGATGAAGTGTAGAACACCACCTATCATCATCAGCACGCCAAAGATAAACACTACGGATAAGGTGGCAAAAGGCAAAGCGGCCAAAAGAACGAAACCAAACAACACCAGTAAAATCCCTAAACCCAAATACCATTTACGATTTTCATGGAGTTGATGGCGAACTAAATCATTACCGACTGTTTTCATCTTCTTCTCAAGTTTGATTTTCGTTCACTTAGTTTTAACATGTTTTGCAGCGAACTTGTAGGTTTGAGTTTATCCACACAATCAATCCATACTGTGGATAAACTCAGCATTATCCACAGTTACTTTTTCCACCCAATTTCAATCGCAGTGATCTCATTCACCAATGTTTCATCAATCTACTCAGGCATTTTACTCTGTGTTTGTGAGGTTGGAATGTGCCCAGCCATTAATTCAGCTTTGGCTTGAGGGAACAGCGGTTGTTGATTTGGATAAGCATAACCCGCAGGATACATCGGCTGTCCTGTGGCTAAGTCGTATTTATCACTAGCACCAAAGGCATGTAAAAGCTCATGTGCAAGCACGACTTTGTTTTGCTCGGTTTGCTTGTTAGATGCAAATAAATTCACCGAACCGATACGACCTTTTTGCAAAGCTGTCGAGTGTTTCAGCTCTTTGGTCAGTGCAGGGTCATAATAGTTCAAATACAAAGTAACAGCTGGTGCACCATCTGAACCTTGATGGTTTTTCCATGCATAATAACGGAACTTTAAGCTCCACAAGACCGTATCCAATAAACTTGCCTGCTCAGGCACTTTCGGTGGTAGCTGTTTGAGTTCACGCCCAAGTTGGAAGTAAATCGCAATCGGTTGTCCGCGATATGTCGCAGACATCTGCTCTAAATAACCTTGTACCCCTTTTAAGTTCGCAGGCGTCAATTGCTGTATATATTGCTGAGTTGTACCTTGCCCATCTGCATTAACTGGATGCAGTAATACAATAATGGGCTTGTTCCAATCTTGGTTCTGATCCCTGTAAGCATTCACAGCGACCACCAATAAAATCAGCAGCAAGATTAAAATACGAAGTTTTTTCCACATCTTTGATCCCCAATTTTTAATAATTTTTTATCACAATGATCAGTACATTACGTAATTTCTAAATGTATTATAGGTTGTTGCAATACAAAGTTTTCCCAAATAAAGTCGTACAATTTTCTTTGATTTGAAAATACAGCCAAAGTTTTAGCTTCAGATAAGCTGCACCACCGATATTCAGTATGCTCATGATTCAATAGAACAGATTGGTTTTCAGCACAGAAGCCAACAAATGCGGGAATCATTTCAATCACATTCAAGCTTGGCTCATAAAACTGCTCGATGTAATCTGCACTAAATAAACGTTGAGGCTGAATGGCTGTTTCTTCTTTGATTTCGCGAAGTATCGCTTGGCTGGCGGTCTCATTCTCTTCAACCTTTCCTGCGACATGGCACCAATAATCACCTTTAACACGCTTCATCAATAACAGTTTAATTTCACTCTCAATTTTTGACAGTAAAACAGCGGATACAACAACAGAGCGAATAGGAATCATACATTAACCAGAATCTTTTTTTATTTATAGCTGTGCATCATATAAAAAATGCCCACCAAAGTGAGCATTTCTTGATTATTTCTAAGCAATTAAAACTTAAGCTTCAACCCATTTTCCATCATTGAACACCAATGACCATTTGGTTTGCTTACCTTCAGGCGTTTCAGAACCAATATATTGCGCTTGATTCTTACGGCTAAATTTCACCAAAGTTGGATTCCCTTCAGGGTCAACATCAGGTGCTTGCAAAATAAACTGATACTTCGGATCAAGCTGATCGGCAACACTACGAAGTTCCGAAACTTTTGGTGCACGTGTTTCACGTACTTTCGGGAACTTACTTGCCGCCAAGAATAAACCTGCTGCCCCATCACGTAATACAAAAAAGTCATCATGCTTGGTTGAACGTAAATGTTCCATCTTAATCGGGTCTACACGCGGAGGTGCAGGTTGACCACTTTTTAAGACTTTACGTGTGTTATCACAGCTTGAGCAAGCAAAATAAGGACCAAAACGCCCAGTCTTCAGCTGCATTTCCCCATCACACTTATCACATGGAATGGTTGGGCCATCATAACCTTTGATTTTGAACTCACCTTCTTCAAGTTCAAAACCAGCACAGTCTGGGTTATTACCACAGACATGTAGCTTACGACCACCGTCGATCACATAACTATCCATCGCAGTTTCACAGATTGGACAGCGTTTTTTCGACATCAAATCTGCTGTTTCTGCTGCGTCATCATCAGAAAGTGCGGCAAGTGATTCAACTGGCGTTAAGTTCAACGTGCCTTTACAACGCTCTTTCGGCGGTAAGTTATAGCCAGAACACCCTAAGAAGACACCTGTGGTTCCCGTACGAATCTGCATTGGGCGGTCACATTCTTTACAGTGAACTGCTCCCACCTCTACTGGTTGATTGCGGCGCATGCCGCCTTCACCTTGCGCATTGGTCAGGCGTTTTTTAAAGTCGCCATAGAAACTGTCAAGCAACTCTTTCCAATTGCGTTCGCCATCAGCCACTTTATCGAGCTGACCTTCTAAGTCCGCGGTAAAGTCATAGTTCATGAGGTTATTGAAACTTTCATCTAAACGATCAGTAACAATCTCACCCATTTTTTCAGCAAATAGACGACGGTTTTCCAGTTTGACATAACCACGGTCTTGAATGGTCGAGATAATCGCCGCATAGGTCGATGGTCGACCTATGCCCTTTTTCTCAAGCTCTTTCACCAATGATGCTTCAGTAAAACGTGCAGGTGGCTTGGTAAAGTGTTGCGATGGATCTAATTTTTCAAGCTTCAGGATTTCACCGACTTTGACCGCAGGCAATAATACATCATCATCTGACTTGTTTTGACCACGGACTTTAGTGAAACCATCAAAGACTAAGGTACGACCTTTGGCTTTAAGTTCAACACCGTTGGCATCCACTAAAATAGTCGATGACAAGTATTCGGCTGATGTCATTTGACACGCGACGAATTGACGCCAAATCAAATCATACAAACGTTGTGCATCACGTTCCACACCCACCAAGCTGTCGCCTTTTAATGCCACATTCGATGGACGAATCGCTTCGTGGGCTTCTTGTGCACCCGCTTTGTTACCATAGCGGTTCGGCTTAGCAGGCAGATATTTCGCACCAAACTCGGTCTCAATATGATGACGCACCATATTCACCGCATCGTCACTCAAAAAGGTCGAGTCGGTACGCATATAGGTAATAAAACCCGCTTCATACAAACGCTGCGCCAACATCATGGTTTTCTTCACAGAAAAACCCAGACGTGTACTGGCTGCTTGTTGTAAAGTCGAGGTGATATACGGCGCGCTCGGATTCACCTTGGTCGGTTTATCTTCACGTGCTGAAACTTTGTAATCTGCGTCTTTAATGAGCTTCAATAAAGCATCGGTATCGGCTTTATTGCGTAGCTTTAAGGCTTTACCTGCTTGTTTGACGGCTTCTAAACGAATCTCATCAGTTTGTGACTTAGTGTCTGCAAAAACTTGCCAGTATTCTTCGGGAATAAAGGCACGAATTTCACGCTCACGCTCAACCACCAGTTTAACTGCGACAGACTGAACACGGCCTGCCGATAAACCACGGGCAATTTTTTCCCAAAGTAATGGCGAAATCATAAAGCCGACAACACGGTCTAAAAAGCGGCGTGCTTGTTGCGCATTGACTTTATCGATATCAAGGCGTGCTGGATGCTCGAATGCATCTTGGATGGCATTTTTGGTAATTTCGTTGAACACCACACGTTGATAACGTGAGTCATCCCCACCAATCACTTCTTTTAAATGCCAAGCAATTGCCTCTCCTTCACGGTCCAAGTCCGTTGCGAGATAGACCTCGTCAACTTGCGAAGCAAGCTTTTTCAGTTCAGCAACCACATGCTCTTTGCCTGGAAGCACTTCATAATGTGCTTTCCAGTCATGCTCAGGATCAACCCCCATACGATTGACCAGTGCATTTTGTGCTTTTTCAGCTTTCTGAGCATCGGTCAGTTTGGTTCGTGTTGCTAGCTTCTTTTCTGCAGTCTTACTGGAACCACCTGTAGGTAAATCACGCACGTGACCCACAGACGACTTCACAATGTAATTCGAGCCTAAATATTTATTGATTGTTTTCGCTTTTGCAGGCGACTCCACAATCACTAAAGCACGCTTTTTCCCAGCCTCAGGAGAATCTGCTGTAGTACTTTTGGATGTGGACCGAGGAGCTTTCGCCATATTAACCGTTAATCCTGTTTCAATGGGTCTGTAAAATTAAAGTTCAGCCAAAGACTGTAAATATGCTTTCATGGCATCTAACTGGGTTGCTCTTAAGTCAGAATGCTCATCCCAATAGAGTCCCACGCAGTTTGCTTGCATATCAATAGCATAAATACCCTTTAATTCAATGGGTAAATGTTTAAACTTGTCATCACCTGTAATGAGCTCAAGCTGCTGATCAACAACGCGAGCGCGCATTAAAGGTAGGCGTGCTTCTGGAATCAGGACACTGTAGTACGCCACCATGCTGGCACGGTTTTCCGAAGCCATTGGTATTTTCGTCCAGTCAGGTGCTGCGACTAAACGCGGGTGTAAACCCATCTTGCGCGCTTTATCACGCATTTCACCTAAAGCTTTTTCTCTTGGACTTACACGAAGTCCAAAAATCGAGCCGAGGATGAATAAGATGATAAATCCGACAACCCAAATTCCAGTATTTTCCATAGCACAACCTTTTTATTCCTTTATTAGAGTTGCATAAGCACAATATAAAACGCAAGTTTGAACGATAAAATTAATTTAAGAACATTTCATGACTATATAGAACTTCGTGTCCATTCCAGTAAATATAGCCTTTATCGAGTAACTCTTTCAGTAACATACGCACATCTGACTTCGGAAACATTTGCTCAAGCAAATCACGTAGTGCATAGATATCTTTGGGTTTATTGGTTTTTAACTCGCGCAGTTTTCGTGCAACCTCAAGCTGTACAGGGTCAATCTGTGCAAAGTTTTTAAACAACTCTTGTTGCACGGACTGCGTATCTGCAGTTGGTTCAAGCTTATCCACGACACTGTCTTTTTGCAGTTGTTGTAGCGCTTGCTGCATGCTTTGCGGCTGTGAAATTGGGTCTTGTTCATCTAAATTCAGTGCCAACCACTGCTTCAACACTTTTTTACGAAAGCGAATTTGCTCATCATACCTTTTGATGATTTTGAGATTAATCAACATCCCCACTACCCGCTGCGTCTTTTCAGGTACGAGTTGCAAAATATTACTTATTGAATTTTTTAGACCGTCCAATGTGTTCGGCTTGCCTGACATTTTTCCCAAAGCATCACAATATTTTTTGACCATTTTTAAATAAGGCTGATTTTTGATGCTGTCTAAACTGGGAAGGTGACGTTGACTCGGTACAGCTTCAGACTGAATGAGGATCAAATTGCTCTGAATATCCGAAGATTGCATTAAGTCCAAAAGTATTTCTGCTGTATTGACCGCAGAGATAATTTCAACCTGCGTCTCTGGCTCAAGCAAAGCCATTAACTGCCCCACCACCACGGCATATTCGAACTCTTTTTGCTCGGCTTTGGGCGTGTCTAGAATCACCACTTGACCACTACTGATCCAAACAGCCAGTTCCGTCAAATCTTGCAATGCATACTCAAATTGACCTTGGCAATGAAACAAATACAAAGTCGGATAATGCTCCACAATCTCGCGCAACAATTTGGCAGTCGGAACATTATTTTCAAGGTCAAGAAGAACAACTTTTTGAGTCATAGGACAGTTTTTATGGGATGCACCAGAAAGCGGGTATTAGAGTAGGAACTGCATCAAAGGTCAAATGATTTCGTCAGTCAAATCGAGCTTTGAGTTGGGTAAAACAAAAAAAGAGACAAGGATCAGCAATATCTTCACCCCACATCACAGCATTTTTTAGCCCCAGACAGCAAATGCACTTAATAATGTGGTGGACGATCGGCCATCGGGTCAAATGTTGCAACTCCATCGGACAAATCTGAAGATTCAACACGTTGATACAAAATTTGCATTTGTTTTTTTAAATCAGCAATTTCCAGTCCTTGAATCACCAATTGTTCATTGAGTTGTTCAACTAAATCATCTAAAAATGCAATTCGGACTTGCAAATCTTCAATGGGTGCGGACAATGGCGCTTGATTATCAATATTTTGTTGTTTAGACACTTCAAGTCCTCATTTGAGATTTTTCAGGAAACATTATGGCCTATATTACTTTAAGGGATGTCCAACTTGCGTTTGGTGGACCTGCCTTGCTCGACGGCGCGAACTTTTCATTAGAGCGCGGTGAACGAGTGTGTTTAATTGGTCGTAATGGTGAAGGTAAGTCTACTTTACTTAAACTGATCGAGGGAAGCTTATTACCCGATTCTGGTGAAGTTTCTCTACAAAATGGCATTACCATTTCGATGTTGGCGCAAGACGTCCCAATGGACTCGGGCAAAGTGGCGGATATCGTGGCAGACGGCGCAGGTGAAGCCGCTGATGTGCTCAGAGCCTATCATGAAGCTAGTGATGCTTGTGTACTTGGAGACATGGAAGCGTGTGACCGCATGGGTAACTTGCAACACAAACTAGATCAGTTAGATGGCTGGGCTTTAGAAACCAAAGTCAATTCTATTTTAAGTAAAATGGGCCTAGACCCAGATGCCGATTTGGCCGATTTATCGGGTGGTCGTAAGCGCCGTGTGCTGCTTGCTCGTGCGCTCCTTACTCAACCCGATGTGCTATTACTGGACGAACCAACCAACCATTTGGACGTTGAAAGTATTGAATGGCTCGAGAAGTTTTTACTTGATCAAAATAATTTAACTTTACTGTTCATCTCGCATGACCGTTCATTTGTGGACAGCATTGCGACTCGAATTGTTGAACTCGACCGCGGCACTTTGCGCAGTTACGAGGGTAACTATTCACGCTACCTCGAACTAAAAGCAATGCAAATGGAAGCAGAAGAAAAGCAAAATGCTCTTTTTGATAAGCGCTTAGCTGAAGAAGAAGTATGGATTCGCCAAGGTATTAAAGCCCGTCGTACCCGTAACGAAGGTCGTGTTCGTGCCCTAAAAGAATTACGTGAACAATCTAAAGCACGCCGTTCACAACAAGGCAAGGTCAGCATGGCAACGCAAGATGCTAGTCGTTCAGGTAAAGTGGTCTTTGAAATTGAAAACTTAAGTGTTCGCTTTGGTCATGATGCACCTATCATCAAAGGCTTCTCCGCATTGGTGCTCCGCGGTGACCGTATTGGTCTTGTTGGTGACAACGGTGTCGGTAAAACCACCCTCATTAAAGCCATTTTAGGCGAACAAGAACATACGGGTACGGTAAAAACAGGTACGCAATTGGAAGTGGCTTACTTCGACCAATTACGTAATGCCCTCGACCTTGAAAAATCTGTCAAAGATAACGTGTCAGAAGGTTCTGACCATGTCGATGTGAATGGTAACCGTCGTCACATTTACAGCTATTTGCAAGATTTCTTGTTCTCACCAGAACGTGCGCGTACACCAGTCAAAGCTCTTTCAGGCGGTGAGCGTAACCGTATCCTTTTAGCCAAGTTACTACTTAAGCCATCTAACTTAATCGTGATGGACGAACCCACCAATGACTTGGATATGGTGACACTAGAGCTGCTAGAAGAAATGTTGTCCGACTACAAAGGCACCTTATTGCTTATTTCGCATGATCGTGCCTTTATGGATAACGTGGTAACCTCAACTTGGGTGTTCGATGGTAAAGGCAATATCGATGAATACATCGGTGGTTACCAAGATTACTTACAACAGCGACCAGACCAAACTGCGGTTGATCAAAAAAGTGCTGTGAAAAAAGCAGCGGCGAAAGCTGAAGCGAACGCAGCACCTGCTAAAAAAGTCAAACTCAGCTATAAAGATCAACGTGCGCTTGAACAACTGCCTTCCGAAATGGAAGCACTGGAAAAAGAGCAAGCGGAAATCAATGCCTCACTTGCAGATGGTTCACTATTTATTTCAGATGCAGACAAGGCTATGACATTGTCGAATCGTTTGACTGAAATTGATGAGCTATTGCTGGAAAAACTGGAACGTTGGGAAGAACTGGAAAATTTAACCAAATAATTTTCCGTAAGCTCCATAAAAAAACTCCGCACAATGCGGAGTTTTTTATATTTAACGCGGCGGGCGATGCCCACCACCGCCAGGATGTATGCCAGCACCTCCACCTGGATGTATCCCACCCCCGCCAGAATGAATTCCACCACCACCTGAATGACTACCTCCTGGATGGATATGATCAGGATGTTGCCCTCCTGGATGTCCACCGCCATGACCATTAGGTGGTGGACGATGGTTTTCTAGTGGAAAGGGTGCATACCCTGTCCAACCAAACCCATGATAATAATGATTATAATCATCATATGGACTATAGACACAGCCCGTTAAAGAAATGAATAGCACGCCGCAACTGATAATGTTTTTTAGCATTTTTACCCCCCTGTTCTTATCTTTCTTCTTAGTATTGAGAATTTCACCCAAATTAAAACAAAACAAATGTTGTGAGATATTTAGACCATGTTCTCCTCTGAGCATGAATACATCTTCTTCGCCCACCTCATAAAAACTATCACAACTTGATATGAGAAGGTCCTGTACAACAGGTTCATGGTGAAGATTGCATCTTCATTCTTGCTTCATGCTAAACTCGAAACATTCTTTTTTCAGCCTTTATCGCAATTTATGAGTTCGAAGCCAGACTATCAACCCGGTGAATTTCAGTGGTCTTTTCTGCATCCCAAATATTGGGGCGTTTGGATTGGTATCGTCTTTCTCATGATATTGGCGATTCTTCCATGGGCAATTCAACACCGACTGGCCACCCTCTTAGGCAATCTCGGTTTTAAATATCTGAAGTCGAGGCGTAAAACCACCGTTCGTAATCTGGAGGTGTGTTTCCCTGAATGGTCGGCCCAAGAAGTCCTTGAAAATGCCCGTTTAGTTTTTGTCGATCAAATGCTGGGCGTATTTGAAACGCTGAATGCGTGGTATAACCCAAAGTGGTTTACTGGCCGTGTTAGTATTGAAGGTTTAGAACATATTCAAAAAGCACAAGCAGAAGGTAAAGGCGCACTGCTTTTAGGAACCCACTCTACTTTGCTCGATGCGGGTGGTTATCTATGCGCGCAGTATTTTGAACCAGATGTGGTGTATCGCCCACAAAATAATCCACTGCTGGATATGCTCATCTACCGCTGCCGCGCCACCATTTATGCACATCAAATTGATCATGATGACATGCGTGGTTTGGTCCGCAACTTAAAAAATGGCCATGCCATTTGGTATAGTCCAGATCAAGACTTTGGTTTAAAACAAGGTGTTATGGCGCCATTTTTTGGCGTTCCCGCAGCGACAGTTACCGCACACCGTCGTTTATTGAAAATGACCAAAGCCGCAGCCATTCCTCTGTATTTTTATCGTGATGGGGATATTAAAAACCCACAATACAAAGTGTTGATTGAACCTGCGGTGGAAAACTTACCCAGTGAAGATGAAGTCGATGATGCGACACGCGTGAATCAAATTATTGAAAATCAACTCCGTATTGCTCCGACTCAATATATGTGGTTCCACCGTCGCTTTAAAACTCGCCCTGCAGGCTATGACAAGATTTATTCTTAACAAAAAAAGGGCTGCTTAAAAAGTTGAACCCGAGTTCTGCGTCCTGCAAAACTCGGGTACATGAGGTTGTGCTTTCAACGTTATTCTTGTTTTATTCGGTGGCATTCCATACCTACATCATATCCATGATGATTTCCATCAGCTTCAACTTCCATACTGGGATGATCCATTCCCGCTCCATCTGCTGATGAGACTAGAATACGGGGATACTAAATGACTAACCATTCGTCAGATTCCCAAATCCCTGTAAGCCATATCCTACACTGATGAAATCCGAGCACCCCGTATGTTTACTGGTAATCTTTGGCAATTTTATCTGTAACCTGCTTACCTTCTCGTTCCGCTTTCTCAATTCCATCTTCAATCGCCTCTTGCGCTTCTTGCTCATCGGCTTCGGTTTGTTCCAGCTCTTCTTGTGCCAGCTCAAACACCCGACCTGTTTGTAGCACCACATATACAGGAAAATGATCTGAACCAATATGTGCTAAACGCTGCATCTGTACTAAGGCAAAATCCGTACTGTGAAAAACATGATCCAGTGACCAGCGCAGCAAGGGGTAGTCGGCATGAAAAGTATTGACAAAATGTCGTCCGACGCGAGGATCTAGCAGCCCACTGATCCGTTGAAAAAGCCGTGTCGTACGCGACCATGCCACGTCATTCAAATCCCCCATCACAATGCAACTTTCATCCAAATCTTTAATCTGATCACCAACTATCAATAATTCAGCATCACGTAAAGTAGAGTCTTTGGCTTCGGTCGGACTTGGCGGTTTCGGGTGTAAGCAATACAGTTGCACTGGCTGTCCTGACCTTAAGATGACTGTGGCATGAATCGAAGGAATTTCATCGCTCAAAATAAACTTCACTTCAATATCTTTAAGCGCTAAACGACTATACAAGTGCATGCCGTACAGATTATCCAAAGGCACTGCAACCCGATAGGGATAGTCATCTTCCAGTACATTCAAGGCTTGTTGCCAATGTGCATCTGACTCTAAAGTCAAAATCAAATCCGGTTGATGCTGATGAATCTGCTGCAGCAATAAGTGATATTGAGTATTGGGCGTTAGTACATTCGACACAATTAAAGAAATCTGACGCTCTGACTGTAACTCTGTTTTGGTAACCGTTTTAACCTGTTTTTTCCACACAAAAGTATAAGGCAACACCATTTTGAGTTGGTACGCCACCGCCGCAATTAACCCAATCAAAATAGCTTCACGCACCCAATCCCAAGGCGCATCCCAAAGCAACATCAAGATAAATGCAATCAACCCCAACGCCAAAATCTGTAAGCGTGGAAAATCTGCACCTCGAAACCACCATTCATCTCGAGGAATCAGTGACCAGAAGCTTAACCAAATCACAACACATGCCAGCAACTCAACCCAGATCATAGATACCCACTCTTATATTCTTAATTTTTTGTAGATTCATAAATTAATATCAATTTTGCATGTAACATAAACAAGATATATTGCACAATATAATTGCTGTTTTCATTGTGTAGTGCTTGCAGTTAAGCGCTCTTTTGATACACTCGAATCCCCTTTTAATTTTTAACGCACCGAGGCAAAGTGACATGAAAGTAGGTCTGGTCGGTTGGCGCGGGATGGTTGGTTCCGTCCTTATGCAACGAATGGTTGAAGAGAATGATTTTGCTCATTTTGAGCCATTTTATTTCTCTACCAGTAATGCAGGCGGTGAAGCGCCTGCGTTTGGCGGTAAAACTGCCCCAGCACTTATGGATGCATCAGACATTAACAGTCTGAAGCAAATGGATGTCATTATTACCTGCCAAGGTGGCAACTATACCTCAGAAGTTTTCCCAAAGCTGAAAGCGGAAAACTGGGCAGGCTATTGGATTGATGCGGCATCTACACTTCGTATGGAAGATGAAGCCATTATCGTACTTGACCCTGTCAACATGAATGTCATTAAAGATGGTTTAGTGAACGGTACCAAAACATTCGTGGGCGGTAACTGTACAGTTTCACTGATGCTGATGGGCTTAGGTGGTTTATTCCAAAACAATTTAGTGGAATGGGCAACCTCGATGACTTATCAAGCAGCATCGGGTGCTGGTGCGCAAAATATGCGTGAACTGATCTCTGGTATGGGCTATTTGTACAACAACACCAAAGATTTGTTAGATGACCCACGCTCTCCAATTCTAGATATCGACTCTAAAATTGCGGAATTACAACGTGGCGAAGGTTTCCCTTCAGCAAACTTTGGCGTGCCATTAGCAGGCTCACTCATTCCTTATATCGACAAACAATTAGACAGCGGTCAGTCGAAAGAAGAATGGAAAGGTCAAGTTGAAACCAACAAGATCTTGGGCAACCAGCAAATCGTTCCGATTGACGGTCATTGTGTGCGTATTGGTGCGATGCGTTGTCACTCTCAAGCTTTAACTTTGAAGCTGAAGAAAGACGTGCCTCTCGATGAAATCGAAGATATGTTACGTAGCGCGAACCAATGGGCAAAAGTGGTTCCAAATACCCGTGAAGCGTCTATGACGGACTTAACACCTGTGGCTGTAACAGGCACATTAACAGTTCCTGTTGGTCGTCTACGCAAATTAAATATGGGCAAAGAGTACTTAGGTGCTTTCACTGTCGGTGATCAATTGCTTTGGGGTGCTGCGGAACCCTTACGTCGTATGCTCCGTATCCTGATTGACTACAAAAATACTTAAGTATTTACCCGCTAAAGTATTAAGCCGATCACACTTGATCGGCTTTTTTTTGTAACCTCAATGTTAACGTTTTACAAATAACACACAACTCGCTAATCTATAATTTTCGCTTTGCGATCTGTGACCGAGCTAAAGATTAAGATGACCGTAAATAACAAATTAAAGATAGCCATTTTAGCCATTATTGCTTCGCAAAATGTGAATGCGATCACTGTTGATCCTATTCAAATTCAGGTGGTGTTTTAAAAAGTATGCTGACATTAAATGAAGCCATTATTGATGTAAAAGAAGGTTAAGTCGAAGGCTTTAAAATGGTTTTCAAGCTTTTTGGAGAAATTGCAACTTCTTCTAAAACCACGCCTTATTCGATGCCTTATTTTGCAATTATTACCTTCAATTCCTACAGTAAACAACTTACCAATACTTTGCTTGCAGTTTTTAAAAGCAGTGATGAAACTGTCCCAATGATCACTTGCAATTCGGGTGTAGTGAATACCTAATTGTTTAAGCTTTGTCTTCAACCTTTGGACTGTAGCTAAATCTCTCTTACCCCAAACATAAGCAACAATCTCACCTGTTTCTCGATGGTAGGCGTAAATAAGCCATTGTTTATTATTTTTATTTCCAACAAAAGTCCAGAATTCATCTACTTCGAGAGATTCATAATGACTTTGTTTAGGCTGAATTTGATAGGCCGATTCAGTTAAAGTCCGTAAGACTTTACCGATACTAATGCGCTCAACTTCAGCGATATCTCGTATACCGCTGCCTCTGACCATTAACTGTAATATTTTACGAGTAATGCCAGAATTACATCCTAGATAGCTCAGAGCATGGTCACCAATAAACTGACGTTTGCAGTCTTTGCATTGGTAGTTTTGTTTCCCATCTACTTTGATGCCATTTTTCTTTATACTGTCACTGAGGCAGGTTGGACATTTGATTTCTAGAGTTATTTGCATTTCTCTATTTTATCAAAATTCAACCTGCTTTTTTTTAGCATACTTTTTGATACACCACCCAAATTCAATCTGCACCTGGGGAACTGTTGTATGCAGAATTGAACTTTCACGATGCCGATCCGAATGCTCCGATTCAAGCCAGTCTAGCTAGCGCAGAAGATTTAATGTCTCTTGGTGTCATGCATCAGCCGCCCAGTAATCTGAACTTTTTTACCCGTCGTACCAGCGCCAGTACAGGTGTAATTACGATTACTTCTTCACGCCCTTTAACTGAAGCGGAACTGAACATTGTCGTCAAAATCAAAGAAGGCAATGCGGCACGACTACAACATATTAAAACAGCCAATAAACGCTCGGCAGCACTTCAAGCCCGTACGAATAATAATGAAAAAGCCTTAAAACCGGTGGTGATTGTCAATGAAAAAGATATTGCGCTGAACTTACCTGTCAGCACACAATTCAATAGCTTAAAAACAACAGCTGCGCCGACGACAAATACGACGCCTCTCAAACTCAATAACCATACCCCACCAAGCATAAGTGCGACCGCTATTACAGCGCCAACGCAAGTTATTTCAGTAGCCTCTACGCAAATTGCAGCAGCTGCTCAAACATCAGCTCCACGTGTTGAATCGATTACGCAAGCGAAAAAATCGGCAGATCCGTTAGTGCAAAAGTATGCCGATTCAGTTCAAAAATCAGATGCACCCATTTCAGCACAGGCTAACCCTCAAGCCACTCCATCGATAGCAAAAACAACACCTGCTGCCCCTGCAACTACTGCACGCCAAGCCCCACCTCAAAGTGCCCATGTTGTTCGGTCGAATGAATCTCTATGGGGCATTGCATCGCGTATTGCTGCAGAAGAAAACCGTCCTGTCGGTGAAGTCATGCAACAAATTAAAGCCAAGAACGAACATGCCTTTATTCAAGGCGACGTAAACCGCTTACGTCGTGGTGCCAACCTCAATTTAACAGGTCTACAAACGGCAAAATCAGAGCAAAAGGTCTCCGTTTCATCACTTCCAAAACAAAGCTCACAGCAATCTGGCAAGGCGAAATACCGCCTCAATCAAGCCGAGATGAGTTTGGTTGCAGAGAAAGAGCAAGATTCAAGCCACGGTTCTGCCAAGAAGTCGACAGAAAAGAATCAAACATCAAACGAGTTGTCATTAAAAGTTATGACATCCCGTGAAAAAACCGTTAAATTACAGAGAAACGTAACACAATTAGAAGTGGCACTTAATCAGAAAGATCAGAGAATTCAATTACTAAACGCTCGTCTTGCACAATTGCAACAACAATTGAAAGCACAACAAACTGAGAAAAAGCCAACACACTAAAGTGTTATTTTGATTATTTGATTTTGGATGAACTTGCACAAAGACAAGTTCAAAAGGGGTAAAACATGCTTATTTATGTGATTCCATTTATCTTACTATTGGTTGTTGCCATAGTCTTAAAAAAGCGTGAGGCGAGTAAAGAAGCAGAACCAAAAACTCAAAAAGCGGTTGCTGCAAAAAATAAAGCCAAAAAAACCAGTTCGTCTAAAAAATCCCCGCAACAAACTCAAGTCGTTGAAGATGTTGTTGCTAAAAAAGCCACGACACCACTCGCCACAGATCTACGTAATAAAATTGAAGGCCAAATTCGCGACCGCAATTTCTTCTCAGCTGAAGCACAAATCAACCAAGCCCTAAATAAAGACAATTCACAACACGAATTATATTTACTGCTGCTCGATATTCACTTGCTCCAAAAAGACGAGTTTGCCATCAGCCAATTGCTGAATCATTTACGTTCTTTAGAACTGGATGATATTTTGGCGCAAGCAGAAGCCAAAATATCGGATTACGATCAATTAAATCAAAACCCTAGCCATGACACACTTGAATCAAAGTCAATAGGAGTTGTTCCATCAACACCAAAACCTGTAGAAGCAACCAATACTGCTGACTTTGATGCCCTGATGTCATCAAATAATGCTGCGCCCGCTCCTGTGCAAGCTTCTGTTGTTGAACCAGTTCAAGACATTAAACCGCTTGATTTTGATACCTCAGCATTTACCACCACAACAACAGCTCAACCTGAACCGAGCATCGAAGTCCAAAGCTTAGAATTTGATATCTCAAGTTTAAATACACCAACAGCAGAACCCGCTAAACCTGCTGAAGAACGTAAACCACTCGATTTCGGTTCACTCTCTTTAGAAAGCACGCCGGCTCAACCAGCAGAAACTGCTGCAGCCGACATCCAACCTTTAGATTTTTCATTCAATCTCGACACAGCGCCAGAAGTAGAAACTTCACCGCTTGCTGCGGATGAGCGTCCTGAATTTACATTTGATTTTTCAAGCGAATCCACGGCTGAAGCGGCAAAAGACACCCCTGCTTTTTCTTTCGATACGGTTAGCTCAAGTGAAGCGATAGTAGAAGAAACTCCAGCAGTTGGTACGTCAAACCTCAGTTTTAGTCTAGAGTCTACTGCACCTGCCAATACGGTGGATCAAAGCGATCCTCTGGTACAGTCTTTCCCTCAACTGAGCGAAGTCAATGAAATACACTTAAACCTTGAATTGGCTGAGCAATACATTCAACTCGGTGCTTTCGAAGCTGCACGTGAAATTTTGGTTGAACAAGAACCAAACTACTCTATGGAACAACGTCAGCAAGTCGAACAGTTACTGAGTCGCATAGCATCCTAAGCCATTTCGTTTTAAACTAAAGCAGTCATCACCGACTGCTTTTTTTATAATGAAAAAAATTGCGCTTATCTATATGGGTGGAACCTTTGGCTGTATTGGCGAACCCTTACAACCAATGCCTGCCGAAGACTTTATTCCCAAGCTCACACATGTCTTGCCGATTCATCTCGACATTGAATGTTTTATTGCACCTGTCATTAAAGACAGTAGCGCCTGTACGGTTGCAGACTGGTTATTGCTGATTCAGCAGATTCAACAATTGCAACTGCAAAAATTCCAGCATTTTGTCGTGATTCATGGCACAGATACCTTAAGCTATGCCAGTGCTGTCGCGGCACACTTTATTGCAGATTCCGCACGTGTGGTTTTCACAGGTAGCCAATATCCATTACTTAATGTACAAGGTACAGATACGCGTGAATTTAGCGATGCGATTAGTAATTTGAATTTTGCCTTAGATGCGGTGATGAAACATCCTGTCGGAGTGTATCTAGCTTTTCATCAACAGGTATTGCATGCGCAAACCGCGTTAAAACGACATACCACAGAACTGGATGCTTTTACAGGCGTCATGGCTGAACAGCCGATTCCACATAGCTTAAAAACACACATAGTACAAACAGGTGATGTAGAACAATCTCACCAATTCAATTGCCTCAATCTGATGATGCAACCTGTTGCCTTAGCTCAACAATTGCAGAATTTGAAAAACCTGCTTACAGCCCCACCACATTTCCTCATTTTGCAAGGTTTTGGAACGGGTAATTTAGCTGTGAATGCCGAGTTGATAGCACTTTTCGATGAATTTTACGCACAAGGCTGTGTTGCTATCTTAAGCACCCAAGTCCCTTTCGGCCGTACTGATCAGCGCTATGCAGTTGCCGCGTGGACAACTCAGGCCAAAATAATTGTCAGTGATTGCCTCGGGCATGCAGATCTGTATGCCAAAGCCCTTAAAATGTATTTACAATACCCCAGCGCTGAAGCACGCTTCAGCCATTGGCATGATTTGGGTTAATTTGAGGTACATATGCAACGTTTTGCGATCGGCATTGAGTTTTGTGGAACACACTATCGTGGTTGGCAAACCCAGCAAACAGGTGTGATCAGCGTACAAGAGACGATTGAAAAAGTACTCTCTAAAATTGCCAATGAACCGATTAGCTTACATGGTGCTGGTCGTACCGATGCTGGCGTCCATGCCACCAATATGGTGGCGCATTTTGATAGCTCGGCACTTCGTTCAGAGCGCGGTTGGTTAATGGGCAGCAACAGCCAACTGCCAAAAGATATCTCGATCCAGTGGATCAAAGCGATGGATCAAGACTTTCATGCACGCTTCAAAGCGCAGGCACGTCGTTATCGCTATGTGGTCTATAACCGCCCGCAACGCCCTGCTCTTATGTATAAACAAGTCACACATGCCTATTATGCATTAGATGTAGCGAAGATGATGCAAGCTGCTCAAAAGTTCGAAGGCACGCATAATTTTGAAAGCTTCCGTGCAGCCGCATGCCAATCCAATCAACCTGTGCGCCATGTCAGCCATTGTCGCTTAATTCAACATGGTCCATATTTGGTACTCGACATTCAGGCCGATGGCTTCTTACACCATATGGTCCGCAATATCATGGGCTGCTTACTGGAAATTGGTCAAGGTATGTATGAAGTCGAGCATATTGAGGCTATTTTCGCAGCAGAAGACCGCAAAGCCGCAGGCATTACAGCCCCTCCTGATGGGCTGTATTTCATTCATGCCGACTATCCAGCACAGTTTGAGCTACCTAAGCAACCGCTTGGGCCGCACTGGCTAAATATGCCTGAATAATTTATTTTTGAATCCTCCCCCGCCTGCTTTTTTAAAGGAGGTTAGGAGGGATTTCTTAACGCTGCTTACGCTTTCGATATTCCACTGGGGTTTCATTGGTCCAGCGTTTAAATGCACGATAGAAGGTACTTGGCTCAGAAAAGCCCGTCAAATACACGATACGCTCTACACTTTCAGCCGTATTGGCCAAAAGTTTTTTCGCCAAACGACAGCGATAATCAGACAAAATTTGCTGGAAGCTGGTATTCGCCTCACTAAGTTGTGTGCGTAACCGCCTTGGGGTAATACTGAGCTGTGAAGCCACTGTTTCAAGTGTGGTTTCACCACTTTCTAGGGTTGAACCTATCGCACGACGGACTTCACCCACCAAATCATAACGGGCTAATTCTTGAAGTTTTTCAATCGCTAACTGCTCATGCAGTTGCAATAATTCAGGTTCCGCTTGCCACAACGGATAAGCCAAAATACTTGGGTCAAAATATAAGCGGGTTTCTTTTTGCCCTAGACTAACCGGGCACTCATATACGCGGAAATACTCATCATCAAACGCGCCTTTACTGAAGTTAAAATCAATATAGATCGGTTCAAAGCGCCCTTCAGTAATAAATTTAAAGAACCGTAAAATACCTGACATCGCACATTCAGAAAAATGTCGATTGACCAAATTTTCAGCCCAAGGTTGTTCCCCATTGGTCAAATAACACCGGTCATCTTCAACCACCAACTTGGCATGAAAGGCATCACTGATCAATCGCTGATAAGCCAAAGCGCGCTTCAAGCCCTCACCAAAGTTTTCCGATGAAATAAACAAATGCTCAATTACTTGACCACGGTATAAAGGCAGATTTTCACCCAAATGTAGACCGATGTCTGGATCGCGACTCACCTCTTCTGCCGCCACCCAAAAAGCGTATTGTGCGCTCAAAGGCGTACGCTCATTGGTTTCCATCTGATTTAATGCAACACCCGCCTTTGTTAAAATCTCTTCTGTTGGCAACCCTGAACGACGAATCGCTTGGTAGCCTAATCGCAAGACAATCGATGCATCCGTTAGCTGACCCACGCTAGAACCTTCCTTGTATGTTCTTCATTTATACATAAAACATTAAAATTAGATTAACTGCGATTGACCGAACTGACAACAACTTATACAGTTTTTTTGTTGAAAATATTTATTCCTCTTGTTCGCTTATTTTACTGACAGATGATCAGGCAACCGCCCATTCCGCCTTGTTTTATGCAAAAAAATTGACTATAATTTGCGCCTTTCCAATTTATTCATTCAGGTAGGCTATGGCCAATAAAGAGGAACTCATCGAGTTCGAAGGCGTTGTCACCGAGACGCTTCCTAATACTATGTTTCGTGTACGTTTAGAAAACGGTCATGAAGTGATTGCTCACATCTCTGGTAAAATGCGTAAACACTATATTCGTATTTTGACTGGCGACAGTGTTAAAGTAGAAATGACACCTTATGATTTGTCTAAGGGTCGTATCACTTATCGTGCGCGCTAAGTTTTAGCGAAGCGAAAAAGCCACTTTTTAAGTGGCTTTTTTAATGTCTGCGCTCAGACTATACGTTATACATCGGCTATATTTAAACCAAAAATCAAACTATAATTAAATGAGATAACAACCTAATACCCCAAAACAATAATGAAAATGACTGCAATGAAGCGAGCAGTTTTACTGTTCCCAATGCTCTGTGTTAGTTGTGCCACAACAAGCCAAACGCAGCTCAAGCAAACCTTACAACACTATATCGGACAATCGTCAAATCAAGTTCAAAATCAACTCAACCTCAATAGCATGGGCTATAAAGTGCTCGGTGCTCCTGTACATACCCCAGAGAAACTGACCTACACTCTGTTACGTAATATGCCTATTCCGATGGGAACCCCCAACCTTGGAACCAGTGTCACTATGGGTGCGCCCATTCCAACACCTTCCAGCGGTAGCCTGAATATTGAAATGAAATGTAAAATTGAGTTCAGACTGCATGATGATCTTGTGGAATCTATTCACTACATCGGCAAAGCGTGTTAACGGCTGCGTTATGTTGAGTCGCCTACATACCGTTTATCTCAAATTACTCGAAACATACTCAAACGAACGTTCAGATATACAATACTAAAAGGGTCTTTCTCTGCTTAGGGGATGATCATGAAGCCGTTATTTAAAACCTACTTAAACCTACTTACGTGGGTTTAATGTTTAATTCCTACTTCATCATCAAGAACCAATTGCTATTGCGCTTGGGATTACCTCAATTCCATAGGCTGTCACGGTGTAACTCACCGCCATTGGTGGCTTATGTAGCCACCAATTCTTTATCTGCATGTTTTAGAATATTGATGGCAGCATTAATATCCCTGTGATGCAGGGTGTTACATGAACATCGCCACTCACGCATTGCAAGTGTCAGGTTTTGGTTTAATTCACCACAATTCGAACACATCTTGCTGCTTGGAAAGAATCGTCCAACAGAAAGTATTGATTTGCCATGCTGTTTAGCCTTGTAAATCAACTGTCGCTTGAACTCATAAAAGCCCATATCCGATATGGCTCTTGAGAGCTTACGGTTTTGTACCATACCTTTCACATTTAAATCCTCAATCGCAATCAGATCGAATCGCTTAACTAAATCAGATGTGACTTGATGAAGATTGTTTTTTCTCAAGCATGATATTTTGTAGTGCAAACGAGAGAGCTTGGTTTTCGCTTTTTCTCTGTTTTGACTACCTTTCTTTTTACGGCTAAAAGACTTAGCAAGTCGTCTTAACTTGGCAAGCTGTTTCTTTAGTGGCGCACTTGATGGAACAACCTCGCCATTAGATAAAGTGGCAAGACTGGAAACACCTAAATCAATACCAACAGATAAACCTGTTTTGGGGTGAAGTTTCTCAGGCTGATTTAATTCAACAGCAATCGAAGCAAACCACTTACCACCCTGTTTAAATATTTTCGCTGATAATATTTTTCCTTGATAACGCAAATCCTCAGTCATTTTTACCCAACCCAAGTTTGGGATACTAATTTTTCTATCTTTAATGCTGAATTGGTCATTTGATAATGAGAAGCGATCATCTACGCCTTTTTTTCTAGGCTTTGGATATTTGGATTGACCATTAAAAAAACGATCAAATGAACTACCCAATTGCTTAATCGCAAGTTGTGGCGCACATTTGGTCACTTTAAGCATGAAAGGGTATTTCTCACGCTTGAACGAGTTTAAGTGCTTTCTTATTTTAGCTTCGGATGGTTTATTTAGAAGTTTTTTATCCACCTGAACGCCATAATAGTCACACTGATCTCTATATTCCTTATCTGCTTTATATTGACGTTGCCATTCTTTTAAAGCCCAATTATACGACAAACGAGCAACACCACTCGCTTGAGCGAAATGACTTGCTTGCTTATTATTTGGCAGTAATTGGATTACATGCCCTCGTATGAATCGGCTCATAGTGCGTCTTTGACTGCCTGTATTAACTTTTGGTTTTTCTTACTACGACTACCATATAATCTTGCCGAAAACACTGTAATGATTTCCAAAACATCTTGAGCAAGTTCTTCCTCAAAAGACAAATTTTCACCCTTATTAAGAATGACGATCTCCACGCTTTTAGCTTCACATAAGGCAAAAACCAACTCAGCACCAAACCGCAATAAGCGATCTTTATGCGTTAAAACCAAACGTCCGATTTCATCATTCATGATTGCTTCTAGCAGCTTATTTAAGCCTTTTTTTCTATAGTTCATACCCGAACCAAGATCGGAGATTAATTCAAACGTCCAACCTTGATTTGCACAGTACATTTCAAGAACTTGTTGCTGTCGAATTAAATCTTCTTTTTGGTCATGACTCGATACCCTTGCGTATGCAATGGTTTTCCTTTGAAGTTGACTATCGGGCTTGTGTATTTGCTCAGGCGTGATCTTACTCAGATCATATCGTCTATGATTTTTAGGGGTTCGATCTGCAACCAAAGTGCCTTCTTCATCCCAACGCCTTAATGTTTGAATGGAAACACCTAATGTTTTAGCTGCAACGCTAATGCTTACATATTTACTCATGTTGTATATAATAGTATAGAAATAAGTAGATTTCAATTAGCAGTTACAAACCCTTTATTGTCAGTTGTTTTAGTTCCATATGTTTCTTACTCCTTCAAGCTTGTAGCAGCTCTCCAGCACAACACCAGACCGTCGTTTCACCCGCTAAAATTGCGCTCCCCGACTATTTAGAACAATATATCGGCCAAGATGTATCGAGCATTCGGCGCGAACTCAACTTACGTCAGCTCGGTTATGAAACCTTAGGTGCGCCGATTCAAACACCAAACCAACTGAGTTATACCATTGTCAGACGGATTCAAATTCCAACTCCTATGCCCACTATGCGCAGTGACAGCAGTGTCGGTGCAATTCCTATTCCCACACATACACCATTTTATGATGTTCAGTTAGAGTGCCAAGTCCACTTTTTATTAAAAGATAATATTGCACAATCAATTCAATATCGAGGCAAAGCCTGCAAAGGTTATTAAATCTTGAGCATAAAAAAACGCAGCGGATGGCTGCGTTTTCAAATTGTTTTGGCTTACTTCAGTGCAGCCACAACCGCCTGCCCCATTTCCGCAGTACCCACTTTGCTCATGCCTTCAGACATGATATCAGCGGTACGCAAGCCTTGATCTAGGACACTGCCTACAGCATCTTCAATCGCTTGAGCAGCAGCTTCTTCACGGAAAGTATAACGCAACATCATAGCCACTGAAAGAATAGTGGCTAATGGATTGGCAATATTTTGTCCTGCGATATCGGGCGCCGAACCATGACATGGCTCATACATCCCTTTTGAATTTTCATCTAAGGATGCTGATGGCAACATCCCAATTGAACCTGTCAACATCGCGGCTTCATCAGACAAAATGTCACCAAATAAGTTACCTGTCACAATCACGTCAAACTGTTTAGGCGCGCGCACCAACTGCATTGCAGCATTATCAACATACATATGCGACAAGTTAATGTTTGGATAGTCAGCTTCTTTCATCGCCGTTACGGTTTGCTTCCAAAGCTCCGTCACTTCAAGTACGTTGGCTTTATCAACTGAACAGACTTTGCCGCCACGTAAACTGGCCATTTCAAAAGCCACTTTCGCAATACGCTTAATTTCAGACTCAGCATAAACGTCGGTGTTAAAACCTTGTTTTTCACCATTCTCAAGTTCACGAATCCCCCGTGGCTGACCGAAATAAATCCCGCCAGTTAATTCACGAACGATAAGAATATCAAGACCCGCTACAATTTCAGGCTTTAAGCTTGATGCATCTGCCAATTGCGGATACAAAATAGCTGGACGTAAGTTCGCGAATAAATTCAATTCACTACGAATTTTTAACAAACCACGCTCTGGACGGATCGAACGCTCAATGTTGTCCCACTTCGGACCACCTACCGCACCAAGTAAAATTGCATCTGCATTTTTAGCTTGTGCTGCGGTCACATCTGGATAAGGTGAACCGTGTGCATCTATGGCAGCCCCACCGAGTAGGCCCTGTTCCCACGTTAAACCTAAATTGAATTGATCATTGACTCGTGTAAGTACCTGTTCTGCGGCTTTTACAATTTCAGGACCAATGCCGTCACCAGCCAAAATCAAAATATGTTTAGACATGAAATATTCCATTGTTGGTGAGTTCTGACTCACACGATTAAAGTTTTTGTTCTACAAACTCGCCCAAGCCATTTAAGACATTGTAAGGTTTGCAAAAACGACGAATTGTTCTTTGGTTTTGTTTTAAATCGACACACAAAGGGTCAGGTGCAGACATATTCAATAAGCTTCCCTGATGTCGACTGCGTGCACGAAACATCCTAAAGGTGTAGCGTTCCGCAGGCTTAAAACGATGAATCACATGCAGCGTTTCAGCGCGATCGACCGAAACAGGATAGAAGCGAATCACCAGTTCAT
This sequence comes from Acinetobacter sp. 789_lipA, assembly GCF_058242845.1. Classification (NCBI taxonomy): domain Bacteria; kingdom Pseudomonadati; phylum Pseudomonadota; class Gammaproteobacteria; order Moraxellales; family Moraxellaceae; genus Acinetobacter; species Acinetobacter sp. 789_lipA. The sequence goes on from NZ_JBZAYS010000001.1 coordinate 215,511, forward strand.
GTTGCCCCGCTGGCACTGACAGAAACAAGGCATTCGCTTCATTCAAATCATCTCGTTTTAGACGCACGACCTTCTCTCGAATGGCCTCACGGCTGACGCGATGATTGTCTGCATTAACAATTTTGATCTGATTCCATCGTTCAAACTCGCAGTTCACTGTACCAGTACAATAAAGCTGCGCATTATTTTTACTCGCTGGGGTATCCTGAATCCGCTTAATGCTTGCCGTATTCATACTTTGGCAGGCAGTTAATGTTCCCACCAACGCCAGTAGAGCGATACGACTGTAACTCGTCACCATTGTTCAAGCCCAACCTTTACCAGTAGCAAAACGTTTAAAATTCTTTTGCTCGATATTAACAAGAGATGGACTCAAGCACTAGATGCATCGAATTTTCAATTAAGCATGAATTTCAGCAAACACCCACGGACGTGATGCTTTGGTCTTTTCTTCATAGGCTTTGATGTCATCTGCGACCTGTAAAGTTAAACCGATATCATCCAAACCATTTAACAAACAGTGCTTACGAAATGGATCCACTTCAAATGTGAAGGCTTCACCCGATGGTGTACGCACTTCTTGCGCGTCCAAATCAATCGTTAGCTGATAACCTTCTGTTGCTGCACATTCTTTGAAAAGTTGATCAACAATTTCTTCAGACAAAATCACAGGTAACATGCCATTTTTGAAACTATTATTGAAGAAAATGTCGGCATAGCTGGGCGCAATCACAGTACGGAAACCATATTCTTCCAATGCCCACGGCGCATGTTCGCGGCTTGAACCACAACCAAAGTTCGCACGAGAAATTAAGATGCTCGCACCTTGGTAACGTGGCTGATTCAATGCAAAATCAGGGTTTTTAGGACGTTTAGAATTGTCTTGCCCCAAAAAACCTTCATCTAAATAACGCAATTCATCAAATAAGTTTTCACCAAAACCCGTGCGCTTAATGGATTTCAAAAACTGTTTTGGAATGATCAAGTCTGTATCGACATTGGCACGGTCTAAAGGTGCAACGATACCTTGTTCAACGGTATATTTTTTCATGTCTATGCTCCCAAGCCCGAATTAAAATGAACGCACATCGACAAAGTGACCTGCAATCGCTGCTGCGGCTGCCATTGCTGGACTCACCAAATGCGTACGACCGCCATTGCCCTGACGACCTTCGAAGTTACGGTTAGAGGTCGATGCACAGTGCTCACCGGGTTGTAATTTGTCTGCATTCATGGCTAAACACATTGAACAACCTGGCTCACGCCATTCAAAGCCCGCTTCAATCAAAACTTTGTCTAAGCCTTCAGCTTCGGCTTGCGCTTTGACTAAACCAGACCCTGGAACCACCATGGCTTGTTTAATCGTACTTGCCACTTTTTTGCCTTTGGCAACTTCAGCCGCGGCACGAATATCTTCAATGCGAGAGTTGGTACATGAACCAATAAAAACACGGTCTAACTGAATATCTGCCAACGCCTGACCTGCGGTTAAACCCATGTAGTTATAAGCACGCGTCCAATCATTGCGTTGCACTTCATCTTTGGCTTGTTCTAAAGTTGGTACAGCTTGAGTCACTGGAATCACCATTTCAGGCGATGTACCCCAAGACACTTGTGGCTCAATCTCTTCACCTTGCAATACAACTACAGTGTCAAAATGCGCATCTGCATCCGAATGTAAGGTATTCCAATATGCAACAGCAGCATCCCACTGTGCGCCCTGTGGTGCATATGGACGGTCTTTGACATAAGCAATGGTTTTGTCATCGACAGCAACCATACCCACACGTGCGCCACCTTCAATCGCCATATTACATACCGTCATACGGCCTTCGATCGACATATCACGGAACACTTGACCACCAAACTCGATCGCGTGACCTGTACCACCCGCAGTACCAATTTTACCAATGATGGCTAAAACCACATCTTTCGGTGTTACGCCCTGACCCAATTGACCATCAACACGTACCAACATGTTTTTCATCTTCTTTTGAACCAAGCATTGGGTTGCCAATACATGCTCCACTTCAGATGTACCAATCCCGTGCGCCAAACAGCCAAATGCACCATGTGTTGCCGTATGTGAGTCTCCACAGACCACCGTCATACCTGGTAAAGTCAAACCTTGCTCAGGCCCGACTACATGTGCAATACCTTGACGGACATCATTAATGTCGAACTGCACCACATTAAAGGCTTTACAGTTGTCATCTAAAGTTTGAACTTGGATACGCGAAGTATCATCTTCAATACCTGCGATTCCCTCTGAGCGCTCTTTGGTCGATGTTGGAACGTTATGATCAGGGGTTGCCACATTCGCACTTAAACGCCATGGTTTACGGCCCGCCAGTTGTAGGCCTTCAAAGGCTTGCGGAGAAGTCACTTCATGTAATAAATGACGGTCGATATAGAGTAAAGCCGAGCCATCGTCGCGTTGTTTTACTAAGTGGTCATCCCACAATTTGTCATACAATGTTTTTGCTTGTTGGTTTTCGCCTGCCATGTCGATTGACTCCACTGGACTGGGTAATTCTTTCATTAAAATCGATTATAACGACGATTTCACATAAATCTAATTTATCATTTTTATTAATTTAAAAACTTTTTGGAATTATTTTAAATTCATACCACTTTGTTTCAATCCCTTTGATTACAAGCCCTCACCGTTGGTTTTAATTCAAGCCCTATACGCCTATTTCTCAACCTGTTGTAGGCCTCACAGTATATTTCCCTGCTCAGCCATGCAAGGCTTATCTCCCCTATTTAGACCAATACTTTTGAAGCTCACTTCGTTGATCTGAATAAAAAGAAAGCGACCTATTCATAAGCTAAAGAGTGAAATCTACAGAAGCTTGTTTGCTCACGTCAAACATCCCAAACAATCACTGCATCGCCTTTCATTCAAAAACCCAATCACGAGCAATCAAAATTTCATTTTGACTTTACTAATGATAATAATTACTATTTACAAATGAAAGGCATTATTGAGAGGGTATTTATCATGGCGAACATTCAGAAATTTGTAGCGAACAATCAGCGCATATTCAAAAAAACCCTAAGCTATTACATCATGCACATTACCGTGGCCATGATTGTGGCTTACTTTGTCACAGGTAACTTATGGATGGCGGTCACACTCAGCTTATTAGAACCAACCGTGCAAGCCTTCGCATTCTTTTTCCATGAACGTATTTGGGAGAAAAAGAACCGTACTACCGAAGAAAATATTCCTGCTTAAGCCCTTATATCAAGCGCCCTCTCAACTCTCCAAAAGATCACATCAAGTGATCTTTTTTTATTTTATTCCAGATCCAATAAGCTCCCGTTCATTTTAAAGATCGCAATTCATATAAAATTATTTTATAATTTAATTATACTTTCATAACTAGATTATCCTTATGAATCTTGCAGCCTTCGAAGCTTTTGTAAAAGTCATGGAAACCGGCTCTATTTCTTTAGCCGCAGATCAGCTCTTCATTACGCAACCTGCTGTAACCAAACGTATTCATAGTTTAGAAGAATATTTTGGTGTGAAACTGTTTGAGTCTGCGGGTCGTGGTGTACAAGCCACGCATGCCGCACATTCACTGCTGCCTAAAGTTAAAAACTGGCTCAATGAACTGGGTGACATTCACCATACCTTGAGTCATGAACAAGGCATGGTCCAAGGCAAACTCAAAATTGGCACCAGTCACCATATTGGTTTACATCACTTGCCGAGCCATTTGCGTAGCTATGTGCAAAGCTTTCCAAATGTCACCTTAGATGTACACTTTGTCGACTCCGAGCAAGCGCATGAAAAAGTACTGGCTGGCGACTTAGAATTGGCTTTTTTGACGCTTCCCCCCAAACTCGATGAGCGTTTGCAGTACGTCACCATTTGGGAAGATCCTTTAGTTTTTGTAGCAGCGCCGTTTCATCCGCTAGCACAAATGCAAAACCTACAACTCGAAGACCTGATTCAATACCCAAGTTTATTGCCTGCATCACAAACCTATACCAGCCAAATCACCTTGGCAGAGTTTGAAAAACAAGGGCTGAAACCTAAAATCACCATGAGTAATAATCCACTCGAATCGATTCGTATGTTGGCATCGATTGGACTGGGTTGGTCAGTGCTTCCAAAAACGATGATTAACCAAGACCTACAGCAGTTGAATGTGAAGTTCGAAATGAACCGTCAACTCGGTATGGTTTGGCATCCGGGCAGAACCCAATCTCGTGCGGTGCAAGAGCTGATTGCAATGATGAATTAAGCTTTACAGGCATTAAAAAACCATCCACAAGGATGGTTTTTTATTTTGCTCGAGCGAATTAAGAAGCACTTATAGCCAATGCAACCAGCCCAAGCCAAATCACCAGCAAGATCGAACCTGCTACGATATTTGTACCCCCACGATTTTCTAATTCAGTATTGACGCTACCACTTCCCAACTGGCGAGTTTTGGCAATCTGTTGATCGACATGATGTCGATATAAGGTATTCCCAAACATTCCAAATGCTACGGCCAAGCCAATATTTGCACCAGAACTTTCAATCCCCAAAAGTATTTCAACAATCCCTATAGCCACAATCAAACCAATGGCCATAAAGCCATAACTGTACATTTTTCGATAAAATAACCAGACCACACCTAAGAAAAAGGCGGCAATATTAAAGCCTGCATATTGTTTCTTTAGCGTGATTTTTTCAAATTGAGCTTGATAGTAAGACGCATATTTCGCACCGACAAACAGGGCACGATCTTGTTCTAATTGATTAACTGAAGGGACGTGTTCTAAAGACGTAGAGTCAGGAAAAGCTGGATGATCGAAAGACATAAATTTCTACTTTTATCTTATTTTTCTTTGTACACGACAAAAAAAGATAACTCATTGAAATAATGGCATAATACTTGTTTTCTGACGACGAATATGATGACACATTTCAATGAGTTACATCTCATCTTAAACAAATATCTAAAGTGGAACAAGTCACATGTAAAATGTTTTACACTGATTATGATTGCATTAATTGTAAAACAGACATGTAATCTTTCTTCTGCATCTAAAGCCTTACCCATCAAGTGCTTACCACAATCATTTTATCGACGTATACAACGCTTCTTTGCAGGTCAGTATTTTGATTATCGTCAAATTTCTCAGTTAATTTTCAATATATTTTCATTCGACAAAGTGCAACTGACTTTAGATAGAACCAATTGGAAATGGGGAAAACGAGATATCAATATCTTGATGTTAGCCATCGTCTATCGTGGAATAGCGATACCTATTGTTTGGACATTGCTCAATAAACGTGGAAATTCAGATACAAAAGAGCGTATTGCTTTGATTCAACGCTTTATCTCTATTTTTGGTAAAGACCGTATTGTGAATGTGTTCGCAGACAGAGAATTTATCGGTGAGAAATGGTTTACATGGTTAATTGAAAATGACATTAACTTCTGTATACGTGTTAAAAAAACTTTATTGTGACCAATCACTTAGCCAGGAATCATAAAATTAGTGATTTATTTCGTCATCTTCAAGTTGGTCAAACTGAATGTCGTAAACGACGTATTTGGGTTGGTCGAGTAAAACTGTATATTAGTGCGCTACGATTAGAAGATGGAGAACTTTTACTTGTTGTTTCTCCTATGTTTAATGCTTCTGCTATTCGTGATTATGCATTACGCTGGGAAATCGAAACCTTATTTAGTTGTCTCAAAGGACGTGGATTCAATCTTGAAAATACTCGTTTAACAGACCCTGGACGAGTCAAGAAATTGATAGCAGTGCTAGCTATCGGTTTCTGTTGGTGCTATTTAACAGGTGAATGGCAACATGATCGAAAAAAAGCGATAAAAATAAAGAAGCATGGACGACTTTCAGTAAGTTTATTTCGCTACGGTTTGGACTATGTTCAAATGGCTATTCTACGTTTGATTGGTTTTGGAAAAAAAGAAGAATTTAAGAAAGTGCTAGCAATTTTAAGAAAGAAAAAGCCTGATAGGACAAGGATCCTATGAAATTTGTCGTGTACAGAGCTTATTTTTATACAGAGAGGCAAAGCTTCGACGCTCAGCCTCTTTGAGTTCTACTTATTTTTGGATGAGTGAATCTTCATGCAGGGATTCATTCAGCTGATCTACAATAATGGCCCACTCACCGTCCGATTTAATTTTTTCTGCCAAAAACTGACGTTGCGCTTCAGTCCAATACTCTGCGTCAACAATCTTGGTTTGTGCATTGAGCTGATGCGTTACAATAAACAAGGCGATGGCCTCTTCACTCGCATCTAAACCGAGTTGCTCAAACAGGTGGGTCATTCTTGGTCGTACACTCATATTTTTTCTCCACGCTTATGTTCTAATTTTTGATAGTCAAAATAGCTTTAGCCAAGATTCAACATAGCATATTTGGCTAATTTTCCAAGATCAGCCCACCTATAGCCCCACTATTTTATCTCTTTCAAATAAAGAAGACTGCCCGAAAGCAGCCTTTTTAAACAACGAAAGACAGATACTTAAATCGACCAGTCTTGAATTTCCCATGCCTGCTCTTTAGCCAATGCTTCTAGGCGGTCATCTGGATTGACGGCAATGGCATGGTCAGCGTATTCCAGTAAAAAGCGATCATTGATGGAATCTGAATAAGCCCAAGACTCGCTAACATCACGCCCTGCAAGCCATTGGTCTAAACGCGTCAATTTGCCTTTTTGGTAGCACGGCGTGTTGATCACTTTGCCCGTGTATTTACCCTCAACCACTTCAGCATTGGTCGCAATAATTTCACTAATCCCAAACTCACGGAAAATCGGTGCGGTAATAAAATCAGAGGTTGCGGTAATGCCAACCAAAGCATGTCCAGCATCGCGGTGTTTTTCAATAGCAGCAAAACCTTCGGGACGCATTTGCGGGCGAATCACTTTGTGCATGAACAGCTCATGCAGTTCAGTAAGGTAGGCATTGTCATGTTGAGTTAAAAATTCAAATACAAATTCATTATAGGCAATCGGGTCGAGCTGCCCTGCTTTGTAGTCTTCATAAAATTTATTGTTCATGGCGCGATGGCGAACTGGGTCGACCAAGCCTTCATTCACCAAAAACTCTCCCCAAGAATGATCTGAATCGGTGTTTAACAAGGTGTGATCGAGATCAAATAGCGCCAATTTCATGAAAATACTCGTAAAAACTGAAATTTAAGAAAAAATTTGTAAATCTATCTCCGCTAGTCGATAGAAATTCGTTAAGATCATAGCAATTTTAACATTTTTAAACTTTGCTTTTTTCGAGTTGGATACAGAAATAAAAATCCCCGATCGCAAAGTCATAAATTACACAATATTTAGGTAGCCAAATGATCGATTCGGAAGGTTTCCGACCCAATGTCGGGATCATTTTGGCAAACGAGTTTGGACAAGTTTTATGGGCAAAACGCATTGGACACAATGCTTGGCAATTTCCACAAGGAGGTATCCAATATGGAGAAACCCCTGAACAGGCACTTTATCGTGAGCTGAGAGAAGAAGTTGGCTTACTGCCCGAACACGTCCAAATTGTAGCGCAAACTAAAGGTTGGCTGCGTTATCGTTTGCCGCACCGATACATTCGTACAGATTCCGATCCCGTATGTATTGGACAAAAACAAAAGTGGTTTTTACTCAAACTCACTGCTCCCGCTCAGAATATTCGTTTGAATTTGTCTGATCCGCCTGAGTTTGACCAATGGCAGTGGGTCAGTTATTGGTACCCGCTGGGGCAAGTTGTGAATTTTAAACGCGATGTATACCGCAAAGCGATGGTGGAGCTGTGCAATCAGCTCCCTCAAAAAAAGCCTTAAAAAATCTAGACGTCCTACAGATTTTTTAAGGATCTCTTGTTATAAATAAGTTGGACGCACATTATTTTTGGAGTAGACGCGATGTCGAATATGCAACTGGATACCCTTCGACGCATTGTACAAGAAATCAATGCGTCCACCAGTTTGCATGAATCACTCGACATTATGGTCAACCATGTGGCGGAAGCCATGCATGTTGATGTTTGCTCCATCTATTTACTCGACGAACGCAATCAACGTTATTTGTTGATGGCATCGAAAGGTTTGAACCCTGATTCGGTCGGCCATGTTTCACTGCATACCAGTGAAGGCTTGGTTGGTCTGGTGGGTCAGCGTGAAGAAATCGTTAACCTTGACAATGCACCGAAACATGAACGTTTTATGTACTTACCTGAAACAGGTGAGGAAATTTATAACTCGTTCCTCGGTGTACCCGTCATGTACCGCCGTAAAGTCATGGGCGTGCTCGTGGTGCAAAACAAAGAGTCGCAAGACTTTAGTGAAGCTGCGGAATCATTCCTCGTCACGCTCTGTGCTCAGCTTTCAGGGGTCATTGCGCATGCGCATGCGGTGGGCAATATCGATGTATTTCGTAAACCGAGTAATTTACCTGCCTACAAAACCTTCCAAGGGGTACCGGGTTCAGGTGGAATCGCCTTAGGCCGTGCCGTCATTCTCTATCCCCCTGCGGATTTGGCTGCCGTCCCTGACCGTGAAGCCGATGACATCAGTGAAGAATTAGAACTGCTGGATCGTGCCCTCACCTCAGTGCGTGATGAAATCAAATCACTTGATGACAAAATGCAAGATGCCCTCATGGCGGAAGAGCGCGCCCTGTTTAGCGTGTTCTTACGCATGTTGGATGAAAATGCGCTGCCAGCGGAAATTAAAGAACAAATTCGTGATGGTAACTGGGCACAAGGTGCGGTGCGTATCGTCATCGATAATCACATCGATCTGTTTGAACAGATGGAAGATGACTATCTCCGTGAACGTGCCGCGGACTTAAAAGATCTCGGACGACGGATTTTGGCCTATTTGCAAGAAGCCGACTCCAGCCACCGTGAACTTACCGATGAAAGTATTCTGATTGGTGAGGAAATCTCAACCGCAGCCTTGGTTGAACTGCCAGTCGATAAAATTGCAGCCATCGTAACTACCGAGGGCGCCATGAACTCGCATATGGTGATTGTGGCGCGCGCACTCGGTATCCCAACCGTTGTTGGTGTCACTGAACTGCCGATTAATACCCTCGATGATGTGGAAATGATCGTCGATGCGCACCAAGGGCGCGTGTTTATTAATCCACCTCGCCGTTTACGTAGTCGCTATAAAGAAATTCAAAAAGAAGAAGAACTGATTGCCAAAGATTTAAAACAGTATGAAACCAAAGATGCCATCACCCCTGATGGTGTCGCAGTCAAACTGTTCGTCAATACTGGTCTGATGATTGATGTAGTCCGTGGTGTACAACGCGGTGCTAAAGGTGTTGGTCTATATCGCTCTGAAATTCCGTTCATGTTGCGTGATCGCTTCCCAGGTGAAGAAGAACAGCGTGCGATTTATCGTCAACAGTTGAGCCACTTTGCCAACAAACCTGTGGTGATGCGTACCCTCGATATCGGTGCAGATAAGGACTTGCCTTATTTTTCAATTGAGGAAGAAAACTCCGCATTGGGCTGGCGCGGCATTCGCTTTACGCTCGACCACCCTGAAATTTTTTCTTCACAAATTCGTGCCATGCTCAAAGCCAGTATTGGTCTTAACAACCTACACATTCTTCTGCCAATGGTGACCAGTGTCAGCGAAGTAGAAGAAGCCTTGTACTTACTGGAGCGTGACTGGGTCGCGGTGCAAGAAGAAGAACAGGTCAAAATCACCAAACCAAAAATCGGGATCATGGTCGAAGTACCAAGTGTCTTATTGCAGATTGAAGAATTTGCCGAGTTGGTTGACTTTTTCTCGGTGGGTTCAAACGACCTAACGCAATATTTACTGGCCGTTGACCGTAATAATCCACGTGTTGCCAATGTCTATTCACATTTCCACCCTGCGGTTTTACGTGCGCTCACCCGCTTAGTTAAAGAGTGTCATAAGTACAACAAACCGGTCAGTATTTGTGGGGAAATGGCGGGCGATCCTTTGTCTGCGATCTTACTGATGGCGATGGGCTTCAATACCCTATCAATGAGCTCAAGTAACATTCTGCGTGTACGCAAAGCCATTTGTCATGTCCCAATGCCAGATGCGGTCGAATTGTTAGAGCGTGCCTTGAAAATGAGTAATCCACTCATTGTGAAAAGTCAGATGGAATATTATTTTAAAACCCATGGTTTGGCCGATATGGTCAAATCCGCAACACGTATCGTGACGGCTTAAAGGTCTTTAAACCCAAAGAACGGACATTAAAAAAGGGAGATAATCATCTGAATATCTCCCTTTTTTGTGCTTGTCATAGCCTCGTTTTGCATTTTTCTTTCGGTCTACAAAGACTTGGCTTTGGTTAACTTCATGCATATGTTTAGCCACGAAGTTGTGAATCACAACTTTTGGCTCAGCTTTCTTCTTTGCCATTTTTTTCACCTTGTTGATGTGATCATCTCACTGATGATGCGCTAGAAATTTTACGCCTTTTTGAACGTATTACAAGCGATTTTGGCTGAACCTATATCCCTCACTCATGCGCTATTTTTCAATTCAATTACAGGTTATGGCAATGCTTTATTTTGCACTGCCTTTGATCCATATGCTTAAAATATCGCTTAGACATAAAACTGTTCTAACAATAAAATCATCGCCATCAACATCATCAATGCCCCTGACACTCGACTGACCACTCTAGCTGCCTGTGGACGTGTGCCCAAAACTTTTTGCGCACTAAATCCAACCAAAAAATAAACAGCCGCACAACTCATGAGGTGAATCCCCGCCAATAAAACAATTTGAGAGGTGGGCGACAAAGCCGCTTGCGGGTCGATAAAGGGTGGCAATAAAGCCAAAAATAACAGCAGGACTTTCGGGTTTAATCCACTCAAGTATACGCCTCGAATGTACCATGACTTTGAAGATGCAATGGCAACCTGACCACTGCTAATACTTGCAGGACGCATCGACAGACTCAGTCCCATCCACAGCAAATAAACAGCCCCAACACCCGTGAGTACTTGAAGCAATACGGGCTGACTGGTCACCAATATCCCTACACCCGCCGCAACAATCAGTGCCGCCATCAAATGCCCAGTTAATAACCCGGTCACCGCAGGCAAGACTCTTTTGCCCTGTATCCCGGACGAAATGGCATAGGCCCAATCTATACCTGGTGTCATCACAAACAGGATCGAAACACCCCAAAATGCAATTAAAATATTCAGTGACATCCCTTTCCTCTCTTATCCATCACCGTTTTGAGGTTTAATCCAATCAAAACATGATCTGTATCAAATAATTTTGAAAGGATATCCTTTAGGCTCTAAAATGTGCTTTCAAATATTTGTGCAATAACGCCTAAAAAGGAGAGATTCTTCCACATGGATAAAATTGATAAGAAGATTCTTGCTGAACTACAAGCCGATGGTCGTTTATCTGTTACGGAGTTGGCGCATAAGGTAGGGCTTAGCCTCTCTCCCTGTCACCGCAGAGTCAAAGCCTTAGAAGATTCAGGTATTATCAAAGGCTATCGCGCACAGTTGGATATTTCCCAACTCGGCTTGAATTTCTCCACCATTGTTTTCGTGACGCTCAAAAATGGCGATAAAGATTCGGTGCAGAGTCTTGAAGAAGCGATTCTAAAAGTTCCTCAAATTGTGAAAGCGCAGCGACTTTTTGGTGACCCCGACTACTTGCTGCATGTCGTGACCTACGACTTGGAAAGTTATCAAAAACTCTATGATGAGCACTTGTCAGTACTGCCGAATGTACAACGTCTCATCTCCACCATGGTAATGAAAAATATTATTTCCAATCGTAGCGTCTTGTTCTAACAAGACTATGCTCTAGGGTCAGCTAAACATCTGTAATTGATCTGTCTTTTTATGGATAATTTCTCGATTTCAAGCAGATCTGTCCTGCTCTGAACTACGAAATCTTTGTTACTGAGTGATGTTCAGCAAGATCGATAAACCTCGCTTCAATAAAAAGAAAGTGGCTAGAACATATTCTAAATTGAAGCGTGAATCATATTATTTCTCACCATTTTTTTGTTTGCTTCCCGTGATAAAAGCGCTAGATTAAATCTTAATCACATACAAAATAAGAGCATCATCATGCCACTCGAAAAAGACAAAGATGCAACCATTGTGGTCAAAGATACACCTGACCAAGAAAAGTATGAGTTTCTGAAAGAAAAAATTCGTTATAAGCAAGCCTTGCGCGAAAACTCCAAAAAAATTGACCACCAAAAAGTCCGCTTGAATATCCAAGCGGATGCTCTACCCAGCAAAACCTTTTTTATTATGAATGCCTTGGCTGCTGTCATAGCAGGCTATGGACTGCTGTCCAACTCTGCCGCAGTGGTGATTGGCGCGATGTTGGTTGCCATGATGCTGGGACCGATTTCAGGTATCGCCTTGGCTTTAATTGATAACCGCTGGCTGCTGTTTAAAACCGCACTATCCACTTTGCTGCTGGGCATTGCCATGATTTATAGCATTGGGATCATTTTAGGGCTGGTGAACTATGACCTGCCTATGACCAATGAAATTTTATCGCGCACACAGCCAACCATTTTGGATTTGATGATCGCTTTAGCAGGAGGTGCCGCAGGTGCTTTTGCCTCAGTATCTCCTCGCCTGTCTGTGGCTGTGGTGGGTGTCGCCGTTGCGACGGCCTTAGTTCCGCCCTTGGTGGCCAGCGGGATTTTATTTGCACATATGGAATGGAAAAACTCAGCCAATGCATTTTTACTGGCGGTGACCAACATCTTCGCCATTCAGATTAGCTCATCTTTAGTCCTTTGGATTGCAGGCTTTAGACGGGGTTCCAGCGAAGAAGTGCAGAGTAATGTCAAAGAGTTTCTCAAACGTAATGCTGTTAGCCTAATGTTCTTGGCACTTTTAGGGATTTATCTCTCACTCAACTTTTATGCGCTGCTCAATACACGGCTGTACGAAAGCAGTACCGAGGCGACCATTAGCACAGAACTCAACCACGCCAATAATATTATTGATACCATCCAATACGATAAAAGAGATGATTTCACTTTAGTCCGTGTCTCTATCCGTGGAGATATTCCGCCTAGCCCAGCGCAAATTGCCGCACTCAATCAAAAGCTATTGCCAGACTTGAACGATAACCCAAGCATTGTTCAAGTCCGCTTTATTCCGATTGATATTATTCAGGCTGAAGATAGCCCCACCATCAAACTCGAACAAGATGAAGCACAAAAGCTTTCCGTACAATAAAGAGCTTTAAGCTACAAATGCTCTATGCAGCAGTCGTTCTACGTCGGGTTGTTTCATTTCAAGCATCCCGACAACCCGACCATGAAATGGACTATAACGGCTTTGAATAAAGCCATCAGCCACATAGTCTGGTGCATGCCGTTTCAGTAGGACTGCTTGTGCCAAAATCACCAAACGGCTGACCAAACTGCGCCCCATGAATTGTAGTTCGTCAGGTTTCTGCTGGAACAACTGAAATAAATTTTGCAGCTCTTGTTTCAACTGTTCATCTTGCATAGCCGTGGTGGCCAAATCTTGAAACAGGATTTCAATCGACTCTACATCACGGCTGATAGCACGCAGCACATCCAAACACATGACATTGCCTGAGCCTTCCCAAATGGTATTGACTGGGGCTTCTTTAAAAATGCGTGCCATAATGCTGTTGTCGACATAGCCATTGCCGCCAAAAACTTCCATTGCCTCACCGCTGAGTTCCACAGTACGTTTACAAATCCAAAACTTCGAAGCTGGGGTCATAATGCGTTTCCACGCCACGGACAACGCATCATCCGTTTCATAACAATGCGCCAAATGAAAACTGAGTTGCATCGCCGCTTCCGTTTCTAAGGCTAAATCTGCCAATACGGCGCGCATCAGCGGTTGTTCAGCCAAATGCTTACCAAAGGCTTTGCGCTGACGGGTATAGGCAAGGCATTGCACTAAGGCTTGTCTAAGCATGGCAGTACTGCCCACCGAACAGGTCAAACGGGTATAGTTCGCCATTTCAATGATGGTGGGAATACCGCGTCCAGCTTCCCCAATCATGATGCCCCACGCCTCTTTAAATTCGACTTCCGAGCTGGAGTTACTACGATTGCCCACTTTGTCTTTTAGCCGTTGGATATGGATCGGATTCTTGGTGCCATCCTCCAGCCAGCGCGGTACAAAGAAACAGGCCAAACCATCTTGTTCCGTCTTTGCCACCACCAAATGCGCATCACACATCGGTGCAGAGAAAAACCATTTATGCCCTGTGAGCAAATAGGCTTGACCGCGTCCCGACTCAGCGACTGGTACAGCAATGGTTTCATTGGCACGGACATCTGAACCACCTTGCTTTTCAGTCATGCCCATGCCTAGCCAAATCGATTTTTTCTGGCTAATCGGTACATCACGTTCATCGTATTCTGTCGAAAGTAACTTATCGCAGATTTTAGCCCACAGTTCAGGTTCGCGTTGAATCAGTGGAATACTGCCTAAGGTCATCGAATTTGGGCACAAATTTCCACACTCCACCTGCCCTGCCAAATAAAAACGCGCTGCCCATTCGACCCATTTTGAGGGTGAATTGGGCTGATTAAACGGATGTGCGTGGGTATCGAACTGACGATTTAATCCCATCCATTTATGCCATGCGGGATGAAACTCGATAGAGTCTTTACGGCGTCCACGGGCATCAAAGGCATGTAATATGGGCGTATGTCTATTGGCCAAGTCGGCATAATCATAATATTCCGCTGAACCAACGACATTCCCCAACTCTGTGAGTTTTGCCTGATCCTGACTACCATAACGAGTCAGGATTTCTTGTAAAATGCTATCGGTTTCAAACAGGTTATAATTTTCCAGTTCATCAAACTGATTGCTAATTTGATGGGTCATCCATGCCGTATTCATATCACTTTGCTCTTGTTATGCTGTGCTTTTCATTTCAGTATAGAGAAAAATTGAGTCTGCCATGTTCAGCTTTGTGCTATGAAGAATCCTGAGATCCAAGCCCGCCGTAGACCGCGCCAATCGCGAGCTAAGCTTACCCAAGAAGCTTTACAAGAAAGTTTTGTTCGGCTTTTGCATGAGCGTCATGCGCACGAAATTACCATTCGGGAAATTACCGATGTGGCGGGAGTCGGTTTAGGTACCTTTTATGAGTACTTTTCAAAGAAGGAAGATTTGGTTGCATTGACCATTCATCAGCATGTGAAAACTAATGCGGAGCAGCTAAAAACTTATGCACAAAGCCTGATGGAGTTATCCACAAAATTGAGTTTTGAGGACTATTTACAGCAGATTATTCACTTTCAGCTCGAACAGATTCAGACTCGACAGTTTCTCTGGGCGCAGACTTTTTTGCTGGAACGGCAGGTGTCGAATATTGAAAGCTATCGAAAGAGTTATGCCATGATGGTGCAAATGTGGCGCAGCATCCTTGAGCCTTATGTTGGAGATGAAGTGCAACTCCAGCAAATGAGTTTAAATGTGCAGCGGGTATGTTATGGCTTTGTGTCGCAGACTTTATTGGTAGAGCCGGAGTTTGAGGAGTGGAAGGAACTTGAAAAGGATATTGTTCAAAGTTTAGGAAAACTTAAGTTTGAATAAAAATAGGCGTTCTATTCATTTTCGCGCTTACATTTAAGTTTTAAATAATTGATATATATAATAATATTAAAATTAGGATCGTGTAAGCCCTATAATCTAAAATGGAATCAATATTTCAGGGTATTCCTTGGAATTTTGTATCATTTAATTCTTATGGTTTAATAACAATATCGTTAAAAAATTATAAAAAATAAATGAAAGCATTAATCACAGTAGGTTGTAAAACAGATCATGGTGGAATCATTGTTTTAGGTGACTCATCTTTTTTAGTCGAAGGTAAGGCAGTACATCTTGATGGTATGACTCATTTTTGCCCTAAATGGGCTTTGTTGCATAAATATGTAAGCATCTGATTTAAATAAATTTAATTTTGGATCAAAAAATAATCAAAATTTTTAAAATCATATAGTTATGAAATCTTTGTGCAACAAAGCCGTTTATTATTATCAATATGTTGAATTGCTTCTTGATATAGGTCGTGAGGTGTGTAGTCTTCACGTTCTAGAAAGCGATTTACACTATCATGCGAGATGTTATAAGTCTCGGCAAGTTGTGTGCAGCTAATAGAGTTCGGTTCTGTCATGAGAAAGCCCATATAAATGGGTAATGTACAAGTTGCTGTAGAAGCATGTTTAATTCGTCTGATCACAGATACTTTATAAAGTATTTTAATACTTTTTTGAATCCGTCAATGCGTAAGTCCTATTCAATTAAACTACTTCACGTCAAAACGGTCTGCATTCATTACTTTTACCCAAGCAGCAACAAAGTCTTTTACAAATTTCTCTTTGTTGTCATCTTGCGCATAAACTTCTGCATATGAACGTAAAATCGAGTTTGAACCAAAAACTAAGTCGGCACGTGTCGCCGTCCATTGGGTTGCCCCTGTCGCACGGTCTACAATTTCATAACGGTTTTTACCCACGGGTTTCCAGTTATATTTCATATCCGTTAAGTTCACAAAGAAGTCATTGCTCAATACCCCTACGCGAGCCGTCAACACGCCTTCTGCTGTACCTGCATAGTTAGTACCAAGCACACGCATACCACCGACGAGAACCGTCATTTCAGGCGCAGTCAAACCGAGTAATTGTGCGCGGTCTAACAACATTTCTTCAGGTTGTACACTGTAATCTTCTTTGACCCAGTTACGGAAACCATCATGCTTAGGGAGTAAATCTTCAAAAGAATACACCTCGGTTTGCTCTTGAGTCGCATCACCTCGTCCTGCAAGGAACGGAACTTTGATATTCACACCCGCAGCATGCGCCGCTTTTTCAACAGCTGCCGTACCACCCAGTACAATCAAGTCTGCAATGCTGACTTTTTTCGCCAGACTCGCCTGAATTTCTTCAAGCTTCGCCAAAACTTTGGCTAAACGCTCAGGCTCATTGCCCACCCAGTCTTTTTGTGGTGCAAGACGGATACGTGCACCATTGGCACCACCACGGTAGTCTGAACCACGGAAAGTCCGCGCACTATCCCAAGCAGTATTAATCAATTCAACCGAAGTTAAACCGCTATTTAGCAACTTCGCTTTTAAGTCTTCAATTTCAGCTTCAGACAAAACATAATCGACCGATGGAATTGGGTCTTGCCAGATCAGATCCTCATTCGGCACATCTGCACCTAAGTAACGAGATTTTGGTCCCATGTCACGGTGAGTGAGCTTGTACCAAGCACGCGCAAACTCTTCAGACAAGTAAGCTGGATCTGCATAAAAACGCTCTGAAATTTTGCGGTATTCAGGGTCCATTTTGAGTGCCATATCGGCATCAGTCATCATTGGATTACGACGGACATTGGGGTTATGTGCATCAACAGGTTTGTCTTCCTCTTTGATGTTAATCGGTTCCCATTGTTTCGCACCCGCTGG
Source organism: Acinetobacter sp. 789_lipA (assembly GCF_058242845.1). Classification (NCBI taxonomy): domain Bacteria; kingdom Pseudomonadati; phylum Pseudomonadota; class Gammaproteobacteria; order Moraxellales; family Moraxellaceae; genus Acinetobacter; species Acinetobacter sp. 789_lipA. Next base: position 232,968 of record NZ_JBZAYS010000001.1, read on the forward strand.
ACTGGTCGTTTTTTCCCATTCATAAGTGAACAGCAGATAGAAAAATTCGTTATCCCATTTGGTCGGGTGTGTGGTCCAGGCCCCTTCTAAACCACTGACCATGGTGTTCGCGCCATTGCCTGTACCTTCCGAGTTATGCCAACCGAGACCTTGGAACTCTACATCCGCGCTTTCGACATCTGCCCCTAAGTTTTCGGCTTTACCATTTCCGTGCGCTTTACCTACGGTATGACCACCCGCAGTGAGTGCGACAGTTTCTTCATCATCCATTCCCATACGGTCAAAAGTGACACGCATGTCTTGTGCAGTACGAAGTGGATCTTGGACGCCATCAACCCCTTCTGGATTGACTTAGATTAAACCCATTTGTACCGCTGCTAATGGATTTTCAAGCGATTTACGGTCTTGATCATTGGCATATCGGTTTGCCGTTGGTGCTAACCATTGACCTTCTTCACCCCAGTAAATGTCTTTTTCGGGTGCCCAAATATCTAGACGACCTCCACCAAAACCAAAGGTTTTTAGACCTGCTTCTTCATAAGCCACGGTCCCTGCAAGAACGATTAAATCGCCCCATGAAATTTTGTTGCCATATTTACGTTTGATTGGCCAAAGTAGGCGACGGCCTTTATCGGTGTTGACGTTATCAGGCCAACTGTTGAGGGGTGCAAAACGTTGGTTCCCTGTGTTAGCGCCGCCACGTCCATCTTGTTTACGGTAAGAACCCGCCAAGTGCCATGCGGTACGTACAAACATTCCAATGTAACTACCATAGTCAGATGGCCACCATTCTTGGCTGCTGTTGATGAGTTCACGGAGGTCTTGTTTCACCGCTTCTAAATCCAATGATTTGAAAGCGGCTGCATAGTCAAAATCAGGATCCATCGGGTTGGTTTTTTTATCGTGTTGCGACAGAATGTCGAGATTGAGCGCATTGGGCCACCAATCAGAATTATTGGTGCTGGCTAAACTCGTTTGTCCACCATCTTTCTGGTGAAATGGACAACCTGATGCTTGCATATTCTGTGTCATGTCGAGCTCCAAATTTGATCATCAAATTATGATTATCATGAACCGTTTAAAGTAATTATTACTGTTCTAACATAGCCCCTTTTGATGACAATCTAAAGCGAGTTTTACGAATAAAAACAATCGGATTCTTCTATGTAAATCTTTAAGAAAGAAAGAATTTTAATTTTTCAACAAGATAAGATCCGATGAAAAAACAGCAGAAAGAAAGGCTTTTTATGCGAGGTTGATGGGCATTTTCAATTGAGTTCATCGATTAAAACTGAGACGCCCCCATAAGTAATGAACGCGGCTCAAATTGAGTAAAATCAAACAACAAAAGAAGCGTACTTTCGGTTTTTAGATTTTATTTGAAAGATATTTTGTGATGTCGTTATGGTCTTGGTGATGACTGTTTTTGCCCCAGCCATCACATAATCTTTATATAAAGCATTCATTACACAGTTAAACGTCGACCTTCTCTTAAACAGACAAACGGATTCATCAGCTTTGAGCTATTTTTCATCGCCACTTTTAAGTCAATTTCGGGTTGTTCACGACTTTCATCGGTCAGCTGAAAGGTACGATAGTGAATGGCCATCGAGCATTTGGCATGCAGGTCTTTGTGTGCTTGAAAAGCATCTTGCGGATTCATATGCATATAGCGCATGAGCTCACGCGGTTCATACGCCCCGATAGGCAGTAACGCAATTCGCGGTGCGCCAAAACGCTGATGCAGCTCTTTAAAGTGCGGTGAATAACCCGTATCCCCCGCAAAATAAGCATAGTCAGCGCCACAGTGAACACTAAACCCGCCCCATAACGCACGATTTTGATCGCGCAGACCACGGCCAGAACCATGCTGTGCTGGGGTGTAGACCAGTTTTAAATCATGCAGACGCGCCGACTGCCACCAATCCATTTCCAGCACTTGTAAGTGCTTGGGTAAATACCATCTATTACCTAAGCCTGTATAAATGGGCATGGCGAAACGCTCATACAACCAATTCAGACTGGCAATATCCATATGGTCATAGTGGTTGTGGCTCAAGAGCACTGCATGGATGGTCGGTAAATCTTCCAAGGCAATGCCAGCAGGCATAACACGGCGAGGTCCCCGCCCTTGCTTCGGACTGACATGTTCCGCCCACACAGGATCGGTCAATAAGTTATAGGGTCCAATCTGCAGTAATACCGTGGCATGCCCCACAAACCACACCTGCCAATCCTTTAAATCGGCATGAGGCCGATCTTGCGGCAGGCTTTTTTTATCGGCATGAAAGTGCGCATACTCTTGCGCCAAATCTACATTCCATGTCGAAGATTTACGCTTAATCAACCATTTCAGCAAGTCGCCTCGGCTACGGCCCTCAGGTCGACGAACCGAATTGACAAAGCGAGTCCCGTTATAATGATCGGAGTGTAGAAACTGAAATTCGGGCTGTCGCCATGTATGGGACATGGTATTTTCAGTCGGAATTTGATAATGGAGTTCAGTTGATTTTGGCTTCATTTAACGTCGTTATCTTTATTGCAATACACCAGTAACAGGACCAGTTTTGAAAACTGACCTCTACCTTAACCTATTCCAAGCGTCCTTGCATTCGCTCTAACCACACTTTTTTTGATTGCGGCTTAACAAAGAGTGCCACAATCTCAGGATGTTTTTGTTTAATTTTTACTTCAATGCGATTAACACACGCTTCTATCTCATCGGTAGTCAGGTGATCTTCAAACTCCACGCTCAATGAGGCCAAAACCTGTTTGGCGCCCATTTGTTCGGTCAGTAAGCCGTTGGCCGACAGTACGCCTTCATCATCTTGGGCAATTTTTAAGATATTTTGCCGTACATGCAGGTCTGCGGTCTCACCAAGCAGCAAACCTTTGGTTTCTCGAGCCAGTAGAAAAGCAGACACCGCCAGAACCAGCCCAATCAGAATGGACGCCACCCCATCCAGTGCAGGCATATTTAAACGATGTGCCAAATAAATACCCAGAAAGGCAATCAATAGACCAATTAATGCGGCAGAGTCTTCAAACAAAACGGTAAACTTGGTGGGGTCTTTACTGCGTCGAAAAGCTTCGAAATAACCTTGCTGACCTTTGGCCTTACGAAATACTTTCAGGGCAACACACCATGAAGTCCCCTCACTTACAAATGCAAAGCCAAGTACAACATAATTGATGGTCGGGTTTAGAATAGGTTCAGGATGCAAAATGTGCATGATCCCATTGTACATAGACACCAATGCCCCTAAGGCAAAGACCATAAGAGATACAATGAAGGCCCAAAAATACAGCTCTCGCCCATAGCCAAAAGGATGATTAAAATTGGCAGGTTTATTTGACTTCTTCAATCCATATAACAGTAAAATTTCGTTTAAGGTATCCACAACAGAGTGAATCGCTTCACTCAACATGGCAGAGCTATTGGTCAGATAAGCCGCAATAAATTTTACCAGCGCAATGGCTAAATTCCCCAACAACGCGGCATAGACCACCAGTTTATTTGAATCTGCCATATCGATTTTTAGCCCATATGTTCAATTAAATTATATTTATGTTTTTATCATATCCAATTTCAGCAAAACGCAATTGTATTTTTATGTAGTTCACCTCACCCGATTTTCAAGTGATTGGTATGAACTATTTTTAGTACTTAATTAATACCTTTTAGCAATTATTAAAAAAGTGATTTCGTATAGAAAAGTCTTAAGACTCAATCCAAGATCATTTATTTTCTAAATAATTGAATCATCTTCACGGCATTGTTGTTTATCGATTATACTTTACGGCAGTCATGGTAAGACATTTTTTGGATTAGTCAGTGGGTTATTTATATGGAACTTAGACACCTTCGCTATTTCATTACTGTTGCTGAAGAACTGAACTTTAGTAAAGCAGCACTGAAACTTTATACAGCTCAACCCTCATTAAGTCAGCAAATCAAAGACCTTGAAGAAGATGTCGGCGTGCAGTTACTGTATCGAACCAAGCGAAAAGTTGAACTCACGGAAGAAGGCGCTGTTTTCCTTGAACAAGCACGTCTCACCTTGGCTCAGGCAGACAAAGCGGTCGCTATGGCACGCCAAGTGTCACAAGCCAAACAGCAGATGCTCCGCATTGGTTTTGTCCCTGTGGCGGAAATGAAAATCTTTCCTTATGTGCTGCCCAATTTACGAGTACAAAACCCAGAGTTAAAAATTGAGTTGCTCAGTATGAACAATACTGAGCAACTGCGTTTGCTGAAAAAAGGGGAGTTGGACATTAGCTTTACGCGAAATAATGTCCATAGTGATGAAATCGAAAGCCAGTTTGTACTGCGTGAACCACTCATTTTCCTGCTGCCGAAAGACCATCCTTTGGCCCAATACGAGCGAATTCCGGTTAAAGCACTAGATGGCATTGATTTTATTATTCCCGCAGCCGAGCAGTCACAGACTTTGCACCTAACTATTTTGGAATTTGCCAAAGCTCATAATGTCGAATTCAACATTGTGCAAAAAGCCGATAACATCCTATTCAATATCAACGCCATTGGCTTGGGACTCGGCTGTACAATTTTACCCGGTTATGTTGCGCCACTTAGCATGAACAACACGGTAATTCGTCTACTTGAGGTTGAGCTGCCGTATTTGGATCTGTATGTGAACTATCGTAAAAATAACAGCTCACTGGCAGTGACTAAATTTATAGAATTAGGGTGTGTTGACACTTTTAGCTTAAAAAAATAGCGAAGTAGTAAAATCAAATCGCCAAACCCAATTTTACTATTCGCTATGCCTCGTACCATGCTGACAGATCAACACTGGCAAAAGTTGAAAGTTATTCTGCGTAATTTATCCATTCACCACAACTCAAATTTACGCAATTTTATTGAAGCTATTCTCTATAGAATTAGAACAGGCTGTCCGTGGCGAGATATTCCTTGTTGTTTTGGTCATTCAAACTCTATTTTCAAACGTTTTAATCGTTGGTCAAGCAGCGGTAAGTTACTTAGATTATTCAAATTACTAGCCTCATGCCCCGATATGGAGTGGATTTTTATTGATGGCTCTCATGTACGTGCTCATCAACATTCTGCCGGCATAGCGAATCAATCTATTTCTAAAAGTGTAGGAGGAAACTCCTCAAAAATACATTTGATTGTTGATGCACATGGCAATCCTATTGATTTCATGATTACCGATGGAACCACACATGATGTTAAAGTTGCACCTGATTTAATATCAACATTAGATTTAAAAGAGACAAAAGTGGTATGTGCAGATAAAGGCTATGATTCAGAACCACTGCGTGAACAGATCAGGAAAACAGGGACTAAAGCGAATATACCAAAGAAAACAAATAGCCAATCGAACAATGACCATATGGACTGGTATTTATATAAAATCAGGCATTTAGTTGAAAATATGTTTTGTAGATTAAAGCAATTTAGAGGAATAGCTACTCGATATGACAAGCTCAAAAGAAATTATCAAAGTTCTGTTGCTTTAGCCTGTATATTTTTATGGCTACCTTTATGGGGTTAATTATGAACAGTAAATGTCAACAGACCCTACTGACTCGAGTATTTTATTTGGATATTAACCGCGCATAAATCTGCAGTGGGTTCTAATTATTCATCTCATTCGGCGCGTCACTATTTTCTGAATAAATAGCTACGCGCCTTTCTCATCAACCAATCCTCTGCATGAAAAGCGTATTTTTACCCTTTTGTTTTTAAGCGATGTCGATGATATCTCGCTTTTTCATTTTGCATTCTTTTTAAGCTAGGATAGGCTAAGAAAAACAGGCTTTTGTCAAGTTCCCTACAGCTGAAGTCCGAACACAGACTGGTACTGAAGTAGATCTTGCGACTTTAGCTGCACGAAAAAAATAAAACGAAGAAGGAGAAAATTATGCCGATGCCCACTTTGCAGCGTTTAAAAACAGCAATGAAATTTCGCCCCTTCTTTTTCATTAGTTTTTTGCTAACTGCTGTTTTTTATACGCTGCTGAATACATTTACCGACTGGTCTTGGTCGACCAATTTATTGATCAGTTGGAATATTGCCGTCTCAAGTTATTTAGTCAAAACTATGACCACCCTGTGGTCTGTTGACCATCGGCACATCCTGCAACATGCACAACAGCAAGATGCCAGTAAATGGATCATTCTACTGTTGGTGATCCTGACTTTGCTCATGTGCTTAATTGCGATTGTATTAGAGTTGACTCATCTTCCGAATGACCCAACCATCAAATATGGGCACTTAGCGCTGTCCTTACTCACCATTATTAGTGCATGGTTCTTTATGCATACCGTGTTTGCCATTCATTATGCACATGACTATTATCTCGCCCTCGCAGACCAACAAGATGCAGGCTTAGACTTTCCCAAAACGGCTCAACCGACCTATCCCGACTTTTTATATTTTAGTTATGTGATTGGCACTTCTGCGCAAACCGCGGATGTTTCCATTACCTCACGTTCGATGCGTATTCTCAATATTCTGCACATTATTTTAGCTTATGGTTTTAATACCTCTATTCTCGCCATTAGCATCAATGTCGCGGCGGGTTTTATCACGCTTTAAACGTTTTTTTTCATTTCTTGGTCATCCTCACAAATGACAACTATCCAATATAAAGACGATGATTGAAGTCCTTTCAACGACAACATCACAAAAAAAAAGCCCCCATCAAAGAGCTTTTTCAAATCACAAACCCAACAATTCAATGAACAGTTCATCAGCCTTAAAACATACTAAAGACAAAAGCTTTGAAGATGATCGACCCAAAACAGGCAGGCTCACTCTGACCATCTTCCACAGGTTATATATTTAGACTACTCAAGTTAAATCACTTGCTTAAGGTCAACATATTGCAATAAATGCTGCTGCAAGCTCGGCACATCATCCGCGATGGCTAAAGGTTGATATTGTCTGAGCGTTTCAGGTGTGTGCACCCCATAGCTCACCCCGATTCTCGGCATGGCAATATTACGCGCCATTTCTAGGTCATAACTGGTATCACCGACCATAATCGCGCTTTCCGCAGACACACCCGTTTCAGCTAAAATCTCTTCCAACATCAAAGGATGCGGTTTAGATTTGGTCTCACTGGCAGCACGCGTTGTCACAAATAGTGCTTGGCTCTGTGTTTGCGCTAATACTCGATCTAAGCCTTTACGACTTTTACCTGTCGCCACCGCCAACTGTAAACCCGTTTCACGTAAGCCATTCAACATATCGGCTACGCCGTCGAACCAGACATCACCTTTCGAGTTCGCCACATAATGCTCGGCATAGCATTGCAAAATCTCAGTATGTAACTCAGGCACTTGAGGAAATAATCGCTGCGCGACTTCTGGCAAACCTAAACCAATAATACTTTTTGCTGCATCAGCAGTTAAAGGCTGTGCAAATTGCTGCGCGGCAAACATTAAACTCGCCACAATCTGCCCCACTGAATCAAATAATGTCCCATCCCAATCAAAGATAATCAGTTCTACAGGTTTGTTCATTCTGGGGTTCCAATATTTACTTTTATAAAGTCAATTTACACGATGCATTTGCTACACAATGGCGACAAGGATGTCACCGTTGAGCTGACTTGCATTTCGCTTTAAATCAGTGCTTAAAGCGCGTTCAGGACGTTCCATCAGCTCAACAAAAGATTTTTGTTACTTTTCATCTTTGAAAAGTAACGATGACGAATACAGCATCCTTTTGAATTAATCACAACCAACAAAAGTCATGGCTTTATCACTTCTCCCAAAATGAAAGGGAAAAGATTTAGTCCTTCTTCTGTGCTCTTAGCTGCGCCACAATACTCTGCATATCTTCAGGTAACGGCGCTTCAATTGGCGCATAACCTGGGATGTCTAAACGCATTGCATGCAGACATAAACGACGCGGTTTCGGTCCTTTATATTCTGTTTCATGACCATATTTATCGTCCCCGACCAGTGGATGACCAATGCTTAAACCATGCACACGAATTTGATGGGTACGCCCTGAAAGTGGCGATGCATAAACTAAGGTTGCATGCATAAAGCGCTCAGCCACATTCCACTGTGTTTTAGACTCTTTACCTTCACTCGACACACGCACACGACGTTCACCATTGGCCAGTTCATAACGGTGCAAAGGTGCATCAATTAACTGCTTGTCTAAACTCACCACACCTTTGACAACAGCGGCGTAAGTTTTCTTAATTTTGTGTTCACGCAACATGTCTTGCAAACTTTTTAACACACTACGTTTTTTAGAAATCATCACCAAACCTGAGGTATCACGGTCAATACGATGAATCAGTTCTAAGTATTTTTTACCTGTTGCCGCACGTAAGCCTTCAATCAGACCATAAGCCACGCCACTTCCGCCATGTACGGCAATGCCCGATGGCTTATTGACAACCATCAAGCCCTCATCTTCATACACCACACGGCTGAGTAAACTCTGTGCTACTTTGTCAGAAACAGGCGCCGCATTTTCATCTTTTTGTTCATAGCGAATCGGGGCCACACGAATTTGGTCACCAATAGACAGCTTAGTTTCTGCTTTTATACGCTTTTTATTCACGCGAACCTGACCTTCACGAATCAGGCGATAAATACGACTTTTAGGCACACCTTTTAAACGGCTAAATAAAAAGTTATCAATCCGTTGCCCTGCTTGATGCTCGTCCACTTCAAACCACGTCACGTTTTGCCATTGTTGGGTAGAATTCATACAGTTACTGCGACCTAAAAAATACGGAATTTGAATAAAAAATGACCACTTAGGCTATGCTTTACACAAGAAAGACTAGCTTAGCCCATAGGCAGATGGTACAAGGTTTGATATAGTCAGCGCACGGATACCACCATAAGTGAGTCAAAAGCTTAATCATTTCAATTTTAAATTGAATAGTTAAGAAAATAACTCAACTCAGCTTGGAACGGTCCCAAAAGAATTATGCCGACGCCGAAGGCTTATTATATCGGCAAAACAGCAAACTGTTAGGTTTAATTGTGCATCTGCACATAAATCAGTTTGCCCAAAAAAATATGTGACCAACGAAGGTTGGTTTTTAAACGTAAACTGATATACATCAGATTAGTCGCTCCCTGATGTCGTATTCAGGCCACAGCGTTGATGCATATGGATCTGTTCAGTTGTAAAGGTACGATGATAATTCCGTATCAAGACACCCTATCCAAAAAGAAGGGTTGCTCTTCGAGCAAATGTGACAGTGAAAGTTACTTACATCCAATGCACCGCTTGTCCGCCAGTGAAACGCGCAGGAGACTTTAATCGTTTAAAGATTGAAGCCGTATTGCCATCATCAATATGTGAATCAAAACCGAAGCCGATCAAAAAGGCAGGTAATAAAACTCAGACCACAATTGGTTTATTTGAGATCTGAGTAAAATTGGTCCGTGATGTTTGATGTTCGCTACGTGTTTAGCGATAGTTTGCTGTGTATCACTATTAGGTGTTACACCCATGAAACGTATGTTGATTAATGCAACACATGCAGAAGAGATTCGCGTTGCACTTGTCACTGGGCAGCGTCTTTACGATTTTGACTTAGAGAATCGTACCCGTGAACAAAAAAAATCCAATATCTATAAAGGTCACGTGACTCGCGTTGAGCCTTCTTTAGAAGCCGTCTTTGTTGAATATGGTGCGGGACGTCAAGGCTTCTTGTCTATGCGTGAAATCGCAAATTCATATTACCAAGCAGACCCACGCCAAACTTCAAACATTCGCGAATTGATTACTGAAGGCACAGAGCTTTTGGTTCAAGTTGAAAAAGAAGAACGTGGCAACAAAGGCGCTGCCCTTTCTACCTTCATTTCTTTAGCTGGTCGCTATTTGGTACTCATGCCAAACAACCCGAAAGGTGGTGGTATTAGCCGTCAAATTTCAGGTTCAGTACGTGAAGAATTGAAAGAAATGTTGGCGTCATTAAATGTACCTCGTGGCATGAGCGTGATTGTACGTACTGCAGGTATCGGCCGTTCTCAAGAAGAGTTACAACTCGACCTACAGCACTTACTGGATCTTTGGGCGCAAATCCAAAACACGGCAAGTTCTGGTCCATCACCAATGTTAGTGCATCAAGAAGCAGGCGTGGTGACGCGTGCGATTCGTGATTATTTACGTGATGATGTTGCTGAAATCTTAATTGATTCAGAGCAAGCCTATAACGAAGCCTATAACTTCGTAAAAGCAGTCATGCCTCGTCAAATCGACAAGCTAAAAACTTATACGCTAAATGAACCGTTATTTGCTCATTTTGGTATCGAAAGTCAAATTCAAACCGCTTATGAACGTGAAGTGAAACTTCCTTCAGGCGGTTCAATCGTTATTGACCAAACCGAAGCATTAGTGTCAATCGACATTAACTCTGCAAAATCAACCCGTGGTAGTGATGTTGAAGATACAGCGCTCAATACCAACCTTGAAGCAGCGGAAGAAATTGCACGTCAACTGCGTTTACGTGACATTGGTGGTTTGGTCGTGATCGACTTTATCGACATGACCAAAGACCGCAACCAACGTATGGTTGAGGCGAAACTTCGCGAAGCAACACAAAGCGACCGTGCCCGTATCCAATTCGGTCAATTGTCTCGTTTTGGCTTGATGGAAATGAGCCGTCAACGTCTACGCCCTTCGCTTGAAGAAGCAACAGGTTATGTCTGCCCGCGCTGTCATGGCACAGGTATGGTTCGTGACTTACGCTCATTATCGCTTTCAATCATGCGTAAAGTAGAAGAAATTGCGCTGCGTGAACGTCATGGTGAAGTTCAAGTACAGGTTCCTGTTGAAATTGCAGCATTCTTATTGAATGAAAAGCGTCACACTTTGGTTTACCTCGAACAAACCTCAGGTGTTCGTGTGACTGTGCTTCCGCACCCACACTTAGAAACTCCGCATTACGAAATTTCGTATAACCCTGAAGGCTTTGCACCAACCAGCTATGAACGTACAGAAGCAACACGTTCAAGCGAAAAAGAGTTGGGTTACGAGTCATCAGAATGGCATTTAGATGGTGCAGATCATGTGCATCAACATGCCGCTCCTGCGCCTGTACAACAAGAAAAAGGCAACAAAAAACCTCGTAACAACGCGCCACAACAACAAGTTGCGCAACAAGCCCCTGCCCAAACTGCACCTTCAAGCAGCCCATGTGCATGGTTAGAAAACTTGTTTGTACAAAAACAAGCCGCGACTGTCGATCAATCACGCTCTGCAAATAATGCTGCTGCTGCCATTGAGCAAATGGTAAATGGCGGTGCAGTGAGCCGTGGTCAGTTTGGTCAAGTTGGCACGCCTGCTGTGGCACCTGTCGCGCCAAGCAACAATGTCTACATGAGCGCTGCACCTGTTCATGCCAAATCTGAACACCGTGAAGATAAGCATGTAGAGAAAGAAGAACGCGGCACACGCCACAACAAAAAGCGCCCTAATAAGCACAAAGAGTCACGTGAGCAAAATGCGCAACATGACAACCAAGTTCATGAAGAAATTGTGCAGGTCTCTCGTCAAGATCAACAGCGCCAAGATCGTTATGAACAACGTCCTGAACGCAATGAGCCACAACGCCAAGACCGTCATGAACAACGTACTGAGCGCGGTGAACAACAACGTCAAGACCGTCCAGAGCGCAGTGAACAGCAACGTCAGGAACCGCGTGAAAACAAGCGTTCATCACGTCGCCAACACGGTGAGCAACAGCAAAACACTGATGTTCAAAACGAACAGCAAAATGCAATGCCACGTCGTGACCGCCGTAACCAACCTCGTCCAGAACGCCCAAATCGCCATCGCGACCCAAGTGTACTGAATGAGCAAGCGACTGAAGCAGCGCCAGCTGTGGTTCAAGAACCTCAAGTTAAAGTTGAGTTGATTGAAGCGCCGCGTCAAGAAATGATCACAACAGCCCATGTGGTGAATGTCGATCAAGCGCAAAGTGAAATCATGGCATTAACTCCGCCTGCACACACTGCAACCGAAACCAAGCCTCAGCAAGCGGCTGTTGCGAAAGCAGATGTTGAAGTAAAAGCTGAGAAAGTGGTACAGGAGAAAGCAACTGAAGTTGTAGCAGCACCTGCTGAACAACAAGCAGAGCAAAAACCACGTGAAAGCGTAAAACGTGCCAGCAATGATCCACGCCAACGCCGTCGCCAACAACGCGCTGCACACACACAGCAAACTGAAACACCTAAACTCACACCTTCACAGGTGCCAACTTTAGGTCAGTACACCATCAGCAGCTTGATTCGCCATGTCTATGGTGAAGACTGTTCAGTGCTGATTGAGCAGTTTGGTTTAATTCCAACCTTCAACCGTGCCCTTCAGAAATTTACTGAAGAGTATGCAGCAACGTTAAGCAAAACTGTGACAACGCCTGCTGTTGAAGCAGAGAAAAAACCGGTCACCCGTGATGTTGAAATCACAAAAGCGCAGCCTGAAGCAGAGCCAGTTCCAGTATTGGACCTGATACCGCCTGCACCTGTGTCTGAACAACGTGTTGCAAATGACCCGCGTGAGCGTCGTCGTTTAGCTAAACTGGCTGCTGAACAAGCCAAACAAGCGCGCGAAACAACACCTGTTGCTGAATCGTCAGCGCCTGAAACAGCGGTTGTTGCAGAAACGCCTGCTGCTGAAGCTGCGCCTGCTGTAACTCCAGAGGAAAACGAGCCTGCTATTGTAACAGAAAGCGAAGCGCCTATTGCCGTTGAAAGCAGTGAAGTGAAAAGCATGGCTGATGTAGCTGCGGTTGAAGAAGTGGAAGTTGTTGTTGCTCCGGTTCAAGCCAAAGCGCCTAGAGCATCAAAGCAAGCTGAAAAAGTAGAAGTGACTGAAACTGTAGCGGAAACAGCTGCGGACGAGTCGGATAAATCAGACTCGGACAAGCCAGTTCGCCCACGTCGTCCACGTGGTCGTCCACCGAAAAAAGCGAGCCCGACTGAGTCGTAATTCGCCCTAGAGTTGTAAATTTTAAAAACCTAGTCATGTCAGTGGCTAGGTTTTTTTGTTATTTTCGTCAGATTAGGTTGATTGCACTAGACCGAAACGATTAAAAGAACAAGTGTAGAAACTGAGCACTATTCAAACGCATTGGATTGCATAAAATAATTAGGATTCATATGAGCCAACACCCATCACATGACCTCATTGGTATTACTGACGTTGCAGCAAAACTTCCTCAATTCATCAGTAAAGTTCCCAACTTACTCAGTGGATTAAAGCAAGCATATTTACGTACCCCAAACACCCCAGCAGGCCTCGGGATTGCTTTTGAAAAAGCAGTGAAGCGCAACCCTCACGGTATGGCCTTGCTTTTTGAAGATCAAAAATTTAGCTATCAAGCCCTCAACGAATGGGCAAACCAAATCGGGCATTATTTTTTATCCATCGGGGCAAAAAAGGGTGATGTCATCACAGTGATTATTGAAAACCGTCCTGAATTGGTTGCAACCGTGATTGCACTTGCCAAAATCGGCGTTACTGCGGCTTTAATCAATACCTCGCAAGTCGGTAAAGTGCTGGCGCATAGTATTAATCTGGTCAAACCTATCGCAGTAATCGTGGGTGAAGAATGCCGTGCCGCAGTTGATGAAATCCGTCATGATTTAAATCTCTCTGCGGATCGTTTCTATTGGTTTGCTGACCAAGAAACCCAAAAAGATGCAGGCCTTGCACCACAAGGTTTTAGTAATCTTGCTGAAAAAATTGATGCCTTTGCCAAATTCAATACACCAACCACACACAGTGTGCTGGGTAAAGATGGCTTGTTTTATATTTATACCTCAGGCACAACCGGTCTACCTAAAGCCGTTATTTTCACGCATAGCCGCTGGACATTGGCTTATGGAACCTACGGGCACGTACTCAACCTCGGCAAAGACGATGTGATGTATGTCACCTTGCCGCTGTACCATGCAACAGGTATTGTGGTGTGTTGGTGTGGCGTGATTGCGGGTGCGGGCACCTTGGCTTTGCGCCGTAAATACTCCACTTCTGCATTTTGGAAAGATGTGCAAAAGTTCGATGCCTCGGCCATTGGCTATGTCGGTGAGTTATGTCGCTACCTCATTGATGCAGCACCTTCAGCGTTAGAAAAAGGGCACCGTGTCACCAAAATGATCGGCAATGGCATGCGTCCGAATATTTGGGACAAATTCAAACAGCGGTTTGGTATTGAAGAAATTTTAGAGCTTTATGCATCGAGTGAAGGCAATGTCGGTTTTAGCAATGTATTTAACTTTGACAACACTGTCGGCTTTTCACCTACGCCTTATGCCATTATCCAGTTTGATAAAGAAAAAAATGCGCCTGTTTATGATGCCAAAGGTGGCTGTATCAAGGTCAAAAAAGGCGAAGTTGGTTTATTGATTGGTAAAATTACCCGCCGCTCCCCTTTTGATGGCTATACCGACCCTGAAAAAAATAAATCAGTGATTCTTAAAGATGTCTTCAAGTCCGGCGATGCTTATTTCAACACAGGGGACTTAGTCCGCGACATTGGTTTCCGTCATGCCCAATTCGTCGACCGCTTAGGCGACACTTTCCGCTGGAAAGGCGAAAATGTGTCCACGACTGAAGTTGAAAACATGGTTAGTGAATATGACAAAATCACCGAAGCCGTGGTTTATGGTGTCGAAATTCCGAACACCAATGGCCGAGCGGGGATGGCTGCGATTACACTGGCAGACGGCGCTGAATTGAATGAGCAGGATTTAGCCCAAATGCTCGTGAGCTTTAAAAAATGTCTGCCTGCCTATGCTGTACCCGTTTTCTTACGCGTACAAAAGCAAGTTGAAACTACAGGAACGTTTAAATACCAAAAGAACAAGCTCAAAGAACAAGCCTTTGACCCGAAAAAAACGGATGAACGCTTGCTGGTCCTGTTACCCAACAGCAGTGCCTATGCAGATTTAACGCAACAAGTCTTTGATAACATTCAAGCCTATCAATATCGCTTCTAAACTCGAATTGCTTGTTTTTTAGCTACCTAATCACAAATTTGTTGTATTTATAATCAAACATCAACAAGTTTGCGATTTTTTACTTGCGCTCGATGCATATCTTGCTACAATACGCTCCATCAAATGATATGGGTCGTTAGCTCAGCTGGTAGAGCAGCGGACTTTTAATCCGTTGGTCCCGCGTTCGAATCGCGGACGACCCACCATTCCTTTGATACCCTTGATGGGTCGTTAGCTCAGCTGGTAGAGCAGCGGACTTTTAATCCGTTGGTCCCGCGTTCGAATCGCGGACGACCCACCATCTTTCTTGTAAAATCTAATTTTACAAACCTGCTCAGGTTGGAATGCTTTAAAAATTTCTTTTTTAAACTTTCAGCGAATACTCTTTCGCACACCTTGCTCAGGGTCGTTAGCTCAGCTGGTAGAGCAGCGGACTTTTAATCCGTTGGTCCCGCGTTCGAATCGCGGACGACCCACCATTTATTTAGATCCTCTTTAATTGCATTGATATGACATTTATTTAGCGAAATGCTATTTAATTCATAAAATTCGCACTCTGTTCATTTCTTCACTATTTTTATTCTTCAGTCTTATTCTGTTGCTTTACCCAATTCCATTTTAACTATGAATTAGGCTCACGCTTTAACGTATACGCACGCTCTAATTTCGGAAAACCTCGCGCATACAATTTTTGGTTAGTGGCATCTAGATTATTACTTTTATCCAAATCCATTTGCAGCGTTTGCGAATCCACCACGCGATAATAAAAATTAATCCCCTCTTTACGATGGACAATCAACTCTGTTCGCTCTTTATTCATGGTCCATGTATCACGGCGATAACTTAAGTTTGAAAAGCCAGGGCGTTGTTTTTCCGAAAAGACCTTGCCTAAGCGTACAATGCTGCGATGCACCGTACCATCAGGTAAAAAATTGAGAATAAAATCAGCCTTCCCCGTTTCACAAGGGAAAAAATAACCATCACATTGAATTTGTGTGCGATAACGCCCAATGAACTGCTGTTCACCAATATCCAGCGTACGAGGTGCATACTCCGAATCATCTTGCATGGTTGCCCGTCCTGCCACCTCAGTCAGCTTCTTCCCCGACTCAGGCGGAACAGCAACATCCTCTACTGTGCTATTTTCATGTTGTTGTGACGCCTCCGACAGCCCACCATCACAGCCAGCTAACGATACACCGATTAGCCCCACTGCCCCTTGCAGTAATGCGCCAATCAAACCCTGATGCTTTCGTTTCAACTTCATTCCACACTCACTTTCTGCACGTGATTAATCTCCATAACCATCACGAATATTCCATCCCGACCTCTGGTGTTTTCTCGGATTCAAATGACTTACTGACTTTAAGCAGCTAGCTCAACGCCAAATAGAGCACATTTTAGTCCTGATCAAAACCACAGCTTTTATCTCTTTACATAACTTTACTTTTTAATCGACTCCGTCACCTTTAAAAACTTAATTCCATCTCCATTTTTAAACTATGAGTGCATAAAGCCACTCAGATTTTAATTTTAAGGAGACCTAGATGGCCAATGTTGGTTTATATCGCTCAAACCGCTCAAACATGATTGCTGGTGTAATGGGTGGTATTGCTGAACGTTTTGGTTGGAACGCAAATTTACTTCGTATTGTTTTCATCACCATTTCACTGTTAAGTGCAGCATTCCCTGGAATTTTGGTTTACCTGATTCTTTGGTTGGTGATGCCGAAACAAAAAGACCAAATTGAGCATTCTCCACAGGCTCGATCAGGTTATAGCAATACGATGCGTACCGTTAATCCAGATCATCGCAACCCATAAGCGCACATCTTTCGTCTCAAAAAAGTTTCTTTTTATGCTACGACAACTTCCCCCAAAGTGTCGTAGCTTTTTTTTGCCTACGACACTCACATGACTTAGCGATGTTGTAACAGACGATACAACGCTGCAATCATATCGGCACGGCTAATGATGCCGACCAAAGCCTTATTTTCAACCACAGGAATATAGTTAAAAGAACGTTCAACAAAGTACGGAATCAAATCTTGTAGTTCTTGATCCGGCTGTACCGTGACCACCTGACGTTTCATAATGTGCTTGACTTGATCTTGCCAAGAGGTACGCAAATCCGTTGCCTTTTGGAACCACTCCACCACCTCATATAAAGCTAAGGTTCCGCAAACTTGTTCAGCTCGATTTAACACAGGTAAACTCATCAAATTGACCTGTTTAAATTTTTCCACAGCGACTTGAATGTCTTCATCTTCATATAAACACAGGACATCTTTACTCATAATGTCCCGACAACGCAGGTCTATGTGAAAGCGAGTATCGGCCTGCGCTTGAGCTTTTAAAATCAATTTTTGTAAATCATATTCACTGATGTCAAGCAACTGTGTTTCTTGGGCTAAAACTTGATGAATATCTTCAGGTTGAATTGTGACCTTCTGGGTGGGGGTCGGGTCGGTGCTACGCGTATTGACTTGCGCCACGGTTGGGTATTGTTTCCCGAGCAATCGGTTGAACGCAATCGCAATCACGAGAAGCAGGATCGAGTTAAGTAGAACAGGATAAAACACAAATTGATACCCTAACTCGTGTACCGTATCTCCTCCCAGTACCGCTGTAATTGCCACTGCACCACTTGGTGGATGCAAAGAATCTGTCGTCATCATCAAAATAATCGACAAAGCCACAGCAACACTAAATGCTTCTGTTAAGTTGGAAATATAGAGTGCACAGGTCACCCCAATCACAGCTGCAATCGTATTCCCAATCACAATATTCCATGGCTGAGCCAAAGGACTAGCTGGTACGGCAAAAAGCAACACCGAGGACGCACCCATCGGGGCGATATACCATGCATTGATCCCACCCAAAAGCCACCAACTTATGAGTGAAGACAGTGCTAATCCCAACAATGCACCCAAACCACAGAGCATTCTTTCCTTTAGCGGTAACACTTTAAAATTCGGTTTTAAGGTATTTAACCATTCAAGTTGCATATGAAACACAGCCGCCCTTCTACTTTTGCGCACTTAACCAGTGCAAAATTATACGCGGTCTCACCAATAAGATGCATCTATTTTACATCTTAGAGATATCAATTTTGTTATTTCAATTGTTATCAGCAAAGTCTATATTTAGCGCAAGAGTTTCATTTTTATAAGAAGAAAGGTACACGTCTTGGGAAAATTCAAATATGAAGATCACCTTGAAACTTTAGGTTTATGTGAATGCTTAATTGTCCTGATTCAATTTGAAGTGAAACAAGGCAACAACATCTCTGGTTACGATGCTCATGGACAGTGGCCTAAAGAAGAAAGTCATTTGATTTATCTAAAACAATCTCTGCATTTAAAAAATCTTAATTTCCCCCAACACCCAAATGTTCAAGCACAGATTAATCGAGATATGCATTCTAATTGGCATACAGATGCTTACTGCACCGTACATCATCACCTTATTATTGGATAATTTATGAAAAGTATAGAACATGACTGAAAAACTTGAAATCTGCGACTGCTTAAATGAATTATTAACACTTGAATTGTCACTTGGAAATTTAGTTTCCCACTTTAACAATCATGCCAAATGGCCTTATCCCAAGACCCATTTTGTTATGTTAGCCCATGATCTTCATACTCATTTAGAAACATTGACATACTCAAAGCATATTTCCCACCAAATATGCAAAGATATTCATTATGGTTGGCATGATGAATGTTTATACGAAATTCATCACGACTTACTGTGTACAGGTCGTACTAAGCCATTTTAGCGAATATAAAATTAAGTGCTGAAAAATAAATAGAGCCTTTGCCACTCCTCTGCAAAGTCCTTATACTTAGAACCAATTTTTTCTTATATTTATAATGGATGCTGCATGAGTCGCGCCATATCGCATATTGATACATTCCAAGGCTTAATTCTTGCCTTACAAAACTACTGGGCTGAACAAGGTTGTGTCATTTTACAACCTTACGATATGGAAATGGGTGCAGGGACATTCCACACTGCAACATTCTTACGCGCACTTGGGCCTGAAACTTGGAACGCAGCATACGTTCAACCGTCACGCCGCCCTAAAGACGGTCGTTATGGTGAAAACCCAAACCGTTTGCAACACTACTACCAGTTCCAAGTGGTACTGAAACCAAACCCTGACAACATCCAACAACTTTACCTAGACTCCTTAGAAGCGATTGGTATCGATACTCTTACTCACGATATTCGTTTCGTAGAAGATAACTGGGAATCTCCAACGCTTGGCGCATGGGGCTTGGGTTGGGAAGTTTGGCTCAACGGTATGGAAGTGACTCAGTTTACTTACTTCCAACAAGTTGGTGGTGTTGAATGTTACCCAGTAACAGGTGAAATCACTTACGGTCTTGAGCGTTTGGCCATGTACCTACAAGGTGTCGATTCTGTTTACGATCTTGTTTGGACCAAAGGTCAGTTCGGTACTGTGACTTATGGCGATGTATTCCATCAAAATGAAGTTGAGCAATCGACCTATAACTTTGAATATGCCAACGTTGAAAAAATGTTTGAATTGTTCGATTTCTATGAAGCTGAAGCAACTCGTTTAATGGAAGCTGAACTTCCACTTCCTGCCTATGAACAAGTCATTAAAGCATCACACAGCTTTAACTTACTCGATGCACGTGGTGCGATTTCTGTGACTGAGCGTCAACGCTATATTTTACGTGTACGTACTTTGGCGCGTTCAATTGCGCAAAGTTATGTGGCTGCGCGTGCCAAGCTTGGTTTCCCAATGGCAGAACCACATTTACGTGATGAAGTTTTAGCGCAACTGAAAGCTCAGGTTGAAGCAGAAGCGGCTCAAGCAGAAAAATCAGCGGAGAACAAATAATGTCTAAACATACAGTTTTATTTGAACTTGGCTGTGAAGAACTTCCACCAAAAAGCTTAAAGACTTTACGTGATGCATTGCAAGCTGAAACCGTAAAAGGCTTAAAAGATGCAGGCTTGGCTTTTGATTCTATCGAAGCTTATGCAGCACCTCGTCGTTTGGCATTGAAAATCATCAATGTCGATGCTGCGCAAGCAGATACTCAAAAACGTTTTGACGGCCCTGCTGTACAAGCGGCTTATGATGCGGAAGGTAAGCCAACCAAAGCACTTGAAGGCTTTATGCGTGGTCAAGGCATTACTGCGGATCAAGTTTCAACTTTCCAAGCAGGTAAAGTTGAAAAAGTTTGTTACCTAAAAGATGTGAAAGGTCAAAGCCTTGACGTTTTACTGCCACAAATTTTACAAACCGCTTTAGATAACCTTCCAATTGCAAAACGTATGCGTTCTGCGGCAAGCCGTACTGAATTCGTTCGTCCTGTAAAATGGGTTGTATTGTTAAAAGACAATGATGTGGTTGATGCAACCATTCAGGATCATAAAGCAGGCAATGTGACTTATGGTCACCGTTTCCATGCACCTGAAGCAATTACTTTAGCCAATGCAGATGCATATTTAGATGCACTTCGTGCTGCGAAAGTTGTAGCGAATTTTGAAGAACGCCAAGCGATCATTGACCAACAAGTCAAAGCTTTGGCTGATGAAGTCAATGCAATTGCCATCGTTCCTGCTGATTTACGTGATGAAGTCACCGCATTGGTTGAATGGCCAGTTGCACTTCGTGCGAGCTTTGAAGAACGCTTCCTTGCTGTGCCTCAAGAAGCTTTGATCACCACCATGCAAGACAACCAAAAGTATTTCTGTTTAGTAAATGCTGACAATAAACTTCAACCTTACTTCATTACTGTTTCAAATATTGAGTCTAAAGATCCGACTCAAATTATTGAAGGGAATGAGAAAGTTGTACGCCCTCGTTTGTCTGATGCTGAATTCTTCTTCTTACAAGATCAAAAGCAACCGCTTGCATCTCGTAAAGAAAAATTAGCCAATATGGTTTTCCAAGCACAGTTAGGTACGCTTTGGAATAAATCTGAACGTATTGCTAAATTGGCTGTGGCTTTATCTGCAATCACAGGTGCGAATCCTGCAGATGCTGAAAAAGCAGCACTTCTTGCAAAGTGTGATTTAACTTCTGAATTGGTTGGCGAATTCCCTGAACTTCAAGGGATTGCGGGCACTTACTATGCACGTATTGAAGGCGAGAATGATGAAGTTGCGGAAGCTTTAGGTGAACAATATTTACCTAAGTTTGCTGGTGATGTTTTACCTCAAACTAAGGCAGGTACTACGATTGCGCTTGCTGATCGTTTAGATACGTTGACTGGTATTTTCGGTATTGGTCAAGCACCTACAGGTTCTAAAGACCCGTTTGCTTTACGTCGTTCTGCGATTGGTATTTTGCGTTTAGTGACTGAAAATAATCTTGATGTTTCAATTGAAGAATTGATCAAGCTTGCTTTGGCTGCTTATGGCGATGTATTGAAAGACCACGACAAGACTTTGGCGGATGCTGTTGCATTCCTTGAAGGTCGTTATCGTGCGAAGTATGAAGACCAAGGCGTTGCTGTTGATGTGATTCAAGCAGTTCAAGCACTTTCTCCAAAATCACCACTTGATTTTGATAAGCGTGTTACTGCGGTGAATCATTTCCGTAACCTGCCTGAAGCCGCTGCTTTGGCTGCTGCGAATAAGCGTGTTGCCAATATCTTGGCGAAAGAAGCTGCACCTACGGGTGAAATTGTCGAATCTAAATTGGTTGAAGATGCTGAAAAAGCACTTTATGCAGAGATCCAAAATGTTCTACCTGTAGTTCAACCACTTTTGGCTGCGAAAGACTATACCGCTGCGCTTTCTAAGTTAGCTGCGTTACGTGCACCAATTGATGCTTTCTTTGAGAATGTCATGGTCATGGCTGATGATGCTGAATTGAAAGCAAACCGTTTACGTTTGCTGGCTCAGTTACGTGATTTGTTTACAAGTGTTGCGGATATTTCGGTGTTGCAACACTAAAGTCTTAGTTACTTGAATTTAAAAGAAAACCCTGCTTGAATGAGTGGGGTTTTCTTTTGAGCAATAAAAATGAAGCTAGTCAAAGTACATGTACAAAATTATAGAAGTATTTTAGATAGTGGCGAAATTGAGATTGAAAAGATCAAAACGGTATTGGTTGGCATCAATGAAGCAGGAAAAACAGCACTATTAAAAGCTATTAATAACTTAAATCCAGCAAGTGATATTGAAAAAGTTGATATTTTAAGAGACTTCCCCCGTTCTAAATATTCTGAATATGTACAAAATAAATCTGCTGAAGAGTTAAAAAAGACACCTCTAGTGAAAGGTTGGTTTAGCCTAGAACAGAACGACATAGATACAATTAAAGAATTACCTAATTTTAGTGAAGGGATAATAGATTTAGAAAATCTAATATACCTACGTGAACAAAAATATGATCACTGTATTCATAGTATTGTGAATTTTAAAAGTACAACTTTTGGTGATATAAGAAAACCAACTCTTAGACTGATTGAAGCATTAAAAAGCAACTCCACTGCCTCTGAAATAATTGAAAAATTAGAGAATTTTTTAGCAAAAAGTAAGTATGATTACCCTTCTCTATCCACTGAAGATTCAAATATATTTATTCAGTTAATTGATACTGCTGAACTAAAGATAGATGAAGATAATGTAAAAGAAATTAATAGAATTTCCGAGTTAACTAAAGCAGGGCAGAGTAAAACTTGAAGTGCGACATAAACCACCTAATTAATTTAAAGGGTTTATGGAGTATATAAAATTGTCATACCATCATCTTAACTTTGAAGATCGTACTGCATTAATGCTTGAGTCAAGAAAAGAAGGCTTTTCAGCCAGAAAATTTGCTGAACTTATTAAAAGACATCCTAGTACGATCTATCGTGAGCTTAAAAGAAATAGCATCAATGACGTTTATCAAGCTCGATATGCTTCTGATAACACTTTTGCTAGACGTAGACGTGGTCACAGAAAACTCAAAATCGATTCAATCCTCTGGAAATTTATTGTTGAAGCGATCCGTTGTTTATGGTCTCCTCAGCAAATAGCAAAGCGTTTAAAGACATTTCCTGATTTGGATCAAACAATGAATGTAAGCCATACAACGATTTATTCAACGATACGAGCATTACCCAAGGGTGAGTTGAAAAAAGACTTATTATCCTGTCTACGTCATGAAAATAAAAAGCGAAAAGCTAACGGTGAACCTAAAAAAGATTCTATATTACAGGATATTAAAACTATTCATGAGCGCCCAGCCGAAGTTCAAGAAAGAAAAATACCGGGTCATTGGGAAGCTGATTTAATTAAAGGTAAAGACAATAAAAGTTCGATAGCAACACTTATTGAACGAAATACACGGCTCTGTATCTTGGCAACATTACCTGATGCAAAGGCAGAATCAGTGCGCAAGGCTTTAACTGAAGCTCTGAAATATTTACCTGCAGAACTGCGTAAAACGTTGACCTATGACCGTGGACGTGAGATGTCAGAACATAAAATACTCGAAGAAGATTTAGGCATAGATGTATATTTCTGTGACCCACATTCACCCTGGCAAAAAGGCACATGCGAAAATATGAATGGTTTAATTAGGCAATATTTACCTAAAGGGATTGATTTAAATCAGGCAGATCAGCATTATTTAAATCAAGTTGCCATGTCACTGAATACTCGTCCTAGAAAAGCGTTAGATTGGCTTACACCATTAGAGAAATTTGCTCAGCTTGTTGATTATCATAAGACTTTTCAAACTGTCGCACCTCATGTTTGAATTCGCCCAGCTAAAAAGAATATTTTTCATAATGAGACTTTAAATCTACTTAATAAAACATTACCCAAATTTATTTACTTCAATAATTATATAAAAGTCAAACCCTTAATACACTTAAAACAGTTGGCAGACCGACAGGATCAACAGATCATTGATGATAAATACTATGACTATGGTAATTTATCTTTACTAAAATTTCTTGGTTATACACCACGGGAGCTATCAAATTTAGGGGTAGAAAATAATAGTGTTGATACAGATGAATTCCGAAAAAAACGAGATGAACGCCAATATAAATTAAATGCGTCAAGTATAAGACTCACAAACTCCATCACAGAAATTTGGAATCCGAATAATTCAAAAGATGAAGCATCCCAACTTCGAGTAATTGCCGATGGTCAATATTTAAAAGTTGCAGTAACTGATAGATTAGGAGCTGAAATAGAACTTGATCAAAGGTCTGAAGGCTTCCAATGGATGGTTTCTTTTTTCATAGTCTTTGAATCACAAGCTGATAATGATTATAAAAATTGCATTCTTTTATTAGATGAGCCAGCTACTAGTTTACACGCTTTGAAGCAAAAAGAATTTATTAAAACTATTAGTAAATTAGCTGAAAAGAATCAAACTATTTATACAACACATTCACCATTTATGATTTCTCAGGATGAGTTAGATTTAGTCAGAATTGTAGAATTAACAGATAGAGCAATTGGTACAAAAGTTAATAATACTATTATTTCCAATGATCCTGCTGCACTTTTCCCATTACAGGAAGCTCTAGGCTATAACTTAGCTCAAAGCATGTTTACAGCTAAAAAGAATGTACTTTTAGAAGGATTAACAGATTTATGGTATTTAGAGGGTATCAACTCTTTATTTGATAAAAATTTAGATCAAAATATTGCCCTTCTGCCTGTGGGTACTTCTGCAAAAATTTCATACTATGCATCCATGCTTAGCAATAATGATTTGAAATCTGTAGCTCTTTTAGACTCTGACTTAGCAGGTGATAAAGCTGCACAGCAAGAAGTTGTAGTTCATGCATTAGGTACTAAGAATATTCTTAGAACTAAAGAGTTTTTATCACGTGAAATTAAAAATTCTGAAATTGAAGATATTATACGTGAAACTTTAGCTTCAATTTTCTTCACTGAATATGCTATTCAAATTAACTCTGAGGATTTAGCATCTGAGAAAGCTGTTGTTGATATTTTCAAAAAAGCTGATCCAAAATTTTCTAAATTTAAGTTATCAAAAGCTTTCCTAAACTGGGCTAGAGAACATTCATCTAAAGATTTAACACAAGATGAAATTAGAAATTGTGAAAAACTACTTGAATCAATCAATCGAAGATTAAAATAATAATTGCAGCTGCTTTGTTATAAAAAAGTAGCTGTCCCTACTTTTAAACCTAGGCTTTTATAAATTCATTCCCTATACTCAACCTAACAACTCGCAACAAGAACGAACCTTATGAAATTAAAAACTGTACTTTTCGCTACTTTTGCTGCCCTTTCTATTACAGCATGTACATCTCAACCAACGATTCCACAGTTGACAGCGGGTGTATTACAAGAAGTCCAAGACATTGAAGTTTATCCGGACACAACCAATAACAAAGCAAAATTGACCAAGTTTGAAGACAAATGTGTCATCGAATTTACCGGCAACCTGAAAGCAGGCAAAGTCGTAGAACAGTGGGCGTTCCGTGACTACACCCTCATCACAGGTGGCTCAGCAACTTTTGCACTCGATGGTACAAGCACAGCAACCAAATTTGAATTACACGATGCAGAAGTACAGAAAAACTTCCTCGCACTACGTAATCACTTTGCAAAAGAAGCCTTAGCGCAATGTAACTAAGCAAATCGTCATCACTGGTGCAACATCAGTGATGACTTTCTCTCAAATGCCTTTCGCTTCGTGTCCTTTGCTTCAATACCAGTCTCCATATTCTTTACATTTAAAACAACGACCACGCATAAACTTACATAATTTTAATGAATTAACTGAACGACACAATTTTCAGCCCATTGTTCATGCGCTGTTGCCGCATTGTGCGACTTTCATATCAAACGCTATTTTTGAGCTCATTTCTGTCTATGATGACTGCTGTTCTGAACTCCTCATCGGGTTCTGTCATAAAGAGGTAGAAAATCAAAGATGAAAGTTTTAACAAAGACACTCACCGCTTCGGCTTTAACCACTGCACTTTTAGCCTCCACTTCCCTATTTGCAAATACCACAGCCAATACATCGGCCAATGTTCAAGTTCAAACCTCGCAGCCAAGTGTATTGCAAAACTTAAAACATGATGTCAAACATGCTGCGCATGCGACAGGTGAAACGGTTGACGAGGGTGTCGACAAAACCAAAGCATTCAGCAAAGAAAAATGGCAAGACACCAAAGAATTTTCAGCTGAAAAATCTGCTGTCGTAAAAGATAAGGCTGGTGACGTTAAACAGTCTGTTGAGCATAACACCAAAAAAAGTGGTCACTATATAGCAGATAAAGCGAAACAAGGCCAACAAGCGACCAAACAAAAATGGCAGGAAACTAAGCAGGCTGTCAGTGGTCAACCTAAACGTGCTGGCGTAAATGGGCAGGCTCAAGTGGAATTAGATACACCTGTTGCTAAAGCCAAAGTCGGTTCATCGACCGATGCTGCCGTTGGCGCGAAGTAGAAGTTAAACTCCTCCAGAGTTGAAAGAGTCCACATGCTGGGCTCTTTTTTAGCTATATACGTTTGCACACTACGCTTGTTTACAACCAAGCACATGAAATTCACACAAAGAGGCTTTATGCTAAAACGCTGATTTATGCACGATAGCCCAAGAGGTACACTGCTCTATGAACATGATGAAAACAACACTCTTCTGCGCTCTTTTAATGACAACAGCAGGTGTATGGGCACAAACAGAAACCACTACTCAGCAAGTGCAAAAGCCAATTACGCCTTATGGTAAAAACCCCAACATCTTTCACGTTTGGGCGTATAAAACGCAAGAAGGTGTGATTAACACGGCGGAAAAAGTCGGGACTGCTACAGAAAAAGGCATCCAAAAAATTCGCCCTTCTGCACACCAAGCTTTGGACAGTGCAAAAACCATCACCAACAACACCGCAGAACAAGCCAAAGAAACAGGACAGCAAGTCACCCAAAATGTAAATAAAAAGCTGCATGAAACCAAGCAAGTGATTACTGGTCAAACGGATCAACCCGCTCCAATTTACCAAGGTAGTTTGAGTCAACCGTCATCTGCACCCGTAGATGCTCCTGCGGTTCAAGCGCCTTCAGTCTCATCTCCACAGCCTGTCGCACCACAAACAGTAAATGAGCCCACGATTACCCAAGCACCATCTTCCTTTACACCAGCCCAAGCAGAAGAAGAAATTAAAGTGACTAAGCTTTAATAGCAAAAAAGCCCATCAATTGATGGGCTTTTTAGTTGTCATTATTTGCTTTAATCCACCCGGCGGATTGGCTGCCCTGCTTGAAAAGCTTGAGCATTTTCGACCAACTGCTGCACCATGCGTTGACGTGCATCGACACTGCCCCACGCACTGTGTGGTGTGATGATTAAATTCGGCAAACGAGCCTCCAATAAAACATTACCCTCTTTGGGTGGCTCAACGGTCAATACATCAGTTGCTGCACCCGCAATTTCACCCTGTTTTAACGCGGCTGCCAAAGCTGCTTCATTGACAATTCCACCCCGTGCACAATTAATTAAAAAGGCACTTTTTTTCATTTTTTTGAAAGCTTCGGCATCAATCAGGTCGCGAGTATCATCGGTTAATGGACAATGCAGACTGATAAAATCTGATTGCGCCAGCAAGTCATCAAAGCCCACTCGTGTTGAGTCAGCATGTGGACGGTTTGGCAAATTGCCCACTAAAACCCGCATGCCAAATGCTTCAGCGAGTTTAGCCACTGCCTGCCCCAATTCGCCATAACCTAAAATGCCCAATGTCTTGCCGGAAAGTTCGATAATTGGGTAGTCCAATAGACAAAACTGAGAAGCTCTATTCCATTCGCCCTGCTGCACCGCACGGTCATATTGCAAGCATGAGGTTGCAAGGTTAAGCATCAACATCAAAGTGTGCTGTGCCACCGCTGCCGTGCCATAACCCTGACAATTACACACCACAACACCTTGCGCTTTGGCTTGCTGCAAATCGATGTTATTGGTGCCAGTGGCAGAGATTAAAATCAACTTTAACTGAGAGCATTGTTTTAGGGTATCGGCATCCACCATTACTTTGTTGCTAATAATCACATCTGCGTCTTGCACGCGCGCAACAAGTGTCTCAGCATCGGTACTTGGGTAAAGGATCAGTTCATCAAAAACAGCATGCAGTGCTTGAAAGTCCAAATCATTTTTATCTAAGGATGCATAATCTAAAAATACGGCTTTCATTGCTCACGTCCAGTTGTTCTGCATAATGATAGAGCGCTTATTTAAACTAACTCAGCCCCTTTTTTCAATGTAAACACTGTCTTCACCACTTAAAAATAGCCGCAACACACAGAAAAAAGCCCGCTATTTAACGGGCTTATTACGATGAATACGAATAGAAATACTGATCTGTTTAATCACATAAAACGTCAGGATCAGTAAGAGAATCAGGCCACCACCGAATGTCAGATAGGCTGGGTCTAAACTTTGTGCCAGTACGCTTTGTGAGGTTGAAATAAACAGTAATGTTATAAATACAGCCGACCAATGTCTTTGCATTGCTTCCACCCTATTTGATCTTTATCCGTATTGTTTAAAAGATAAACAATACTTTCATATTAAAGCAAATAGGACGGAAAACAAGCGCTTGGCCTTAGACCAAAGCCCTATATGAATAAATCACATGAACACATCTGATTCAGCATCGCTTGACACCAAAAACTGCGCTGTTTCTGGAACATCCTCGACCAAATCAAAGCCACCATATTCATCACAGCTAAAGTTAAACTGCTTATAACTAATCAGATAATAATCACTATATTTTTTCATTAACAATGGATGCATTCCAGCGCTCAATTCGGCTTGTTCATGCACCAACTTCATAATCTGACGGTCATTCATCACCACGGTATAGCGCATGTCATTATAGTAAATGTGGACCAGTCCGTTGCCCTTGGCAAAGATCGGCAACAGAAACTTATGATTCAGTGCAATAGCATCTGGTGCATAGCTTTCAATCTTCTGACTGATCATATTGAACACTAAACCATGTCCAAAACTATCCATCAACTGACAGCTATTTTCTTGCGGCAAGTTGACTTGAATACCCAGTTTCAGCAGATCTGTCTGGCTCACTTGTCGATTGCTCAATAACTCTCGAATAATGCTTTGTTTTAGCTTGGCATCAAAAAATTGACCATCTAACTCAAGCTCATTATTTTTCAGAATTCGCCCCAAAGAAAAGCGATGACGTGGCAACAAGTTTTCGATCACTTTACGGTAGTAAAACTTGCTGTTCTTTTTCACTTCACGAATTTTTTTATAAAAATACGGCGCATCAAACTCATGACGTAAAAAATCGTGCAACAAATCTGAACTGGCTAAAACCGCAATCGCATCATGCCCTGTAAAAGGTAAGTTCAGGGTATTCAGATTCGGCACGACCAATTGTAATTTTTCATAATGCGCACGGTCTTCAGGGCAGTAAGGGTCATAAATAACAATGTATTCACACTCTGCCGAGACATCCTTCGCTTGAACCTGCATGTCATGGTTCAGCTCAGGCTGATAGAACATGTTATAGCGGTTATCCGTCACCTGTTCAGGGTCGATCGAATACTGCGGCACCAAGGCTACCACGCGCTTAAATCCAAGAAGTTTAGAGTATTTAATCGCTGCATAGCCGCCCATCGACCCTGCATAGGCAATGCGGGTTTGAAAGGGGGCAATCCAAGCGCGAATTGCCTCTAACATCGCCAACATCGAAGACTCTGGAAACCATGACTTCTGTTTCGGCATAATGCCAACCACATTGAAGCCAAACTTCGCCAGCGATTTTTCTGCATTGATCGACGTTCCCTTGGCACGGGTAATCAGATCACCAAAAGAGAAAATAAGTTCGTCCGATGAACCCTGTAAAAAAATGACACGAATCTGTTCATCTTCAAAAATAATTTGTTTCGCCATGTCCATGCTGAGAGATTTCATTCCTATAAAGTGAGGTCATGTTCGTTCCATACAGCATAAGCGATTTCATCGAACCAAATGTGTTATTTTATAGATGCAGAGCAGATAAAAAAGCGCAAAATATGACACAATTACTCCATCCTGCGGCACAACACGGGTTTAGTGCAGCTGCTGAACTTTATCAACAAGTGCGTCCAAGTTATCCACAAGAGATCCATGTCTGGCTCACCGAGCAACTGCATTTAAACGCAAATTCACGTGTGATTGATCTTGCCTCGGGTACAGGTAAGTTTCTGCCTTATCTGATTCCACATAGTGGACAGCTCACTGCCATCGAACCGGTGACCGAAATGTTAGCTCAGCTCAAACTGGCTTACCCACAGGTGGAAACATTACAAGCCTTTAGTGACCATATTCCCCTGCCTTCGCAAAGTATCGATGCAGTTTTATCTGCGCAGGCCTTCCACTGGTTTGCCAACATGGACAGTTTAAAGGAAATTCACCGTGTCCTAAAACCGCAAGGGCATTTGGGCTTGGTCTGGAACCAACGTGATACTCAAGTCGACTGGATCAATGCACTCGCAGAACGACTCGCGCCTTTAGAAGGAGATACCCCGCGTTATCATAGTGGGCTATGGAAAAAAGTCTTTGAACATCAAAACTTATTTCAGCTCAAAAGCCTGCATCAGTTTGCACAGCAGCAAACAGGTACAGTAGAACAAGTCGTCTCAAAACGTCTCCTTTCGACCAGCTTTATTGCCGCAATGCCACTCGAACAACAGCAGGATTTAAAACATCAGTTTGAACAAATTGTGCAGCAGTACACGGGCAAACAGCCACAAGACGAAATCAGTTTTCCTTACATCACCTATGCCTATCACTTTCAAAAAATAGCAGAATAATAGGACACCGATATGAACCCACATACTCTTTCATTAAAACAGGTTCTACTGCCGCTTCTTTTAGGTGGCAGCTTAATCCTCACAGGCTGTAACAAAGCCAATGAACGTGCTGAGCAAGACACCCTTTCAAGCGATGACAAAATTTTGCAAGAACTCAGCTCTGAACCGGTCAAAAGTTTTGCAAAAACAGCCAATGATCCACACGATATTGCGCTCTTGGCCGACTATGACCAGCGCTTTAGCAGCATGAGTGATGAAATGGAAGATGAGCTGATAAAAATGCGTGAGGCAGGCACGCTCACGGATGAATTTGCAAAAACACGTCAACAAGACAATATTCAGTCTGCACTGAATATGCTGAAAGAGCTGGATTTAAAAACAGAACAAGGGCGCTACATTCAAACTCTGATGTACCAATATTGGGATAACCAAGCCAAAATCATCCAAGATAAAACCGCAGCACCACATGATAACGTGAAAGGTCTCGGTGAGCTCATTCATGCCCAAGAGCAACTTGAACACTGGCAGTCGCAGTACCCAAAAGCTCAAGATACGATGTCGACAGGCTACTAACTCAATCTCGGACAAAGAAAAGGGATCCGATGATCCCTTTCACTTAGATCTATTCTAACTATGGGCGTTCAGCATATTGCGGTAATGCATCACAAATGTTGTCCCACTCGGCTTGAGATGCCACAAAAATATGCTGCGTCGGCTTTTGCTGTAACGGGGTATCTAAAGTGCCGATCCGCAAACGGTAAAACTCAGGTGTTTCAGCTTTAATACTGATCAAAGGTGAACCACAGTTGCCACAGAAACAACGCTCTGTGCCTGCACTCGATGCATATTTTTTTACAACGTCCTGACCAGAGGTCAGTTTAAAATCCGCCTTAGCAATCGGTGCATTGGTTGCATATGCCGTTCCATTGGCCTTGCGACATTTTTGACAATGGCATTGAATAATATCGCCAATCGGCCCATCAATTTGATAAGTCACTGCACCGCATAGGCAGCTGCCCACATACTGCTGAAGATCCGACATCATGATGCTCCTTGAATTTTTTATTCAAATTAGCACAGCTGATTTTCAGTTGCATCGCTTACGGCGAATTTTTTGCCACATTCAAATACTGCATAGCGCCCTCACCTGCGGCACGCCCTGTTGCAAAACATGCAGTGAGTAAGTAGCCCCCTGTGGGTGCATCCCAGTCCAACATTTCCCCACATAAAAAAACGGCGGGATTGGATTTTAATTGTAGCTGCGGGCTCAGGCCTTCACGGCGCACACCGCCAGCACAACTAATCGCTTCTTCAATCGGACGAAAACCAGTTAAAGGAATCTGTAATTGCTTCATCTGCTGCGCCAGTTGTTCAGGGTGATTCCAGTGTTCTTTTGCAACCAACTCTCGCACTAAACTTGCCTTAGCTGCATCTAAACCAGCTTTACGCCAAACATTACTTAAAGACTGTTTTTTTGTCGGTTTCAGACGTACAGCCAATTCTTGAACAGTGACATCCGGCAGCAAGTCGAGCTTCAAAATTAAAGACTGTTGTTGCTTTTGCTGCGCACGCAGCGCTCGACCTTGCTTATAGACCAAACCACTTTCTAATCCATAATGGGTGATGACGATATCGCCCATACTTTTTTCGGCATCGCCCACCCATGTCGAAATTCGTTTCAATGGCTGCCCAAAGACGGGTTGCATATAGGTAGACCATTCATGTTCTACTCCAGCATTGCTGGCTTGAAAAGGCTCAATTTCATCGGCCTCCAACCAGTTTTGCCAAGCGCCATCACTACCGAGCTGAGACCATGACACCGCTCCGCAAGCCAAGACGATCGCATCATAGCTCTGGCTATGCACTTGATCACTAACCAAAGACTTGATTTCAAGTGTATGTTCTTTGAGGCTGAGGCATTGATGACGATAGTAAAACTTGACGCCTGACTCAACCAAGCGTTTCAACCATGCACGTAATAAAGGCGCAGCTTTCATTTCAATCGGGAAAATACGCCCAGATGTTCCGATATAGGACTCAATGCCTAAACCTTTCATCCATGCTTGAATCCATGTGGCATCCCACTCACGAATCCAAGGTGCTAGCCATTCAGCTTGATCATAACGACCGATAAACTGCTCTACAGGTTCGGCATGAGAGATATTTAGTCCTGTTTTACCCGCCATCAGAAACTTACGTGCAGCAGATGGTTTTTGCTCAAACACATCGACCTGAACATCATATTGACTCAATTCTTCTGCTGCCATCAAACCGGCTGGGCCCGCCCCAATAATTGCAATACGCTTTGGCATGATTTATTCAGCTTGATCCGAAGATTGCGACTGTGGGTTCTGACCTCGCAAGGCCTGAAACGCATCAAAACGCGTGCAATAACCTTCAGGTTTCGTGATGATCAACTGTTGGCAGAGCTCGCCTCGTTCTAAATATTTAATTTCAAAATGCGTGCGCGCTGAGCTATCAGCAATGCGCTCTTTCACAAATGGTAACTTCCACACCTCAATCAACTGTTGCTGTGCTTCTTCAATATATTCTGGAATATTGCTGGCTAAAGTAATTTTTCCGCCCACTTGTAAACGTGAAATCAGAAACTCAAAAAACGGCATATTCAACCAGCGCTGCGCAGGATTATGCGGTTCAGGGTTGGGATAAAGAATAAAAAACTGTTCAACCTGCTGCGGCTGCAAGGCATGTACCACCCACGGCAAGGCATCGGCATGTACCAGCTGTAAATTCTGCTGACCTTCTAAGCCATGTTGTTTCTGCATCGCCACAAACTTTTCACGGGTACGTTCAACCGCAATCAGCTTTTTCTCAGGATGATGGGCCGTAAACAATAAAGCATGTTTACCCTTGCCCGCCCCAATTTCCACACATAGTGGATCAGGACTGATCATTTGAAAATCACGAGGCGCATGCATACGCTGGGCTTGAAATTGACGAATCGGCATAATCAGATCAAACTAAGAAAAAACCGCATCAGTCTAACAACTGCCAACGTTTTTGCCTATTTCAATCCGAAAATTTTATCTGGAGTCGATCATGCCACACACTTTCCCTTGTCCCCGTTGTGGAGAAATGAGTCAATGGGAAGACAACGCCTTTCGTCCTTTTTGTTCTGAACGCTGCAAACTGATCGACTTAGGTGCATGGGCCAATGATGAATATCGCCTCCCAACGCAAGATGCACCGCAGGCAGAAAATTCAGAAGAATAATATGTTTAATTTCATGATATTTTTCATATTTTAAGCGAAATTGTTCATTATTTAATATCTTAATATTCGCTTAAAAGGATAATTCGTCGACTATACTCCCTCCAAAATTGGTACATGCTCACAGCATGATCAAGTCACAAAAATAACATCCTATAAGGGGGGATAAGATGAACATCCTGAGTAAGACTATTGTTTTAATTGGCGTTTTACTTGCGATCTGTCTATTCAGTTTTGGCATCTATATGCAAGATCTGTTAATCCTCTCAGTTGGACTATTAGTGGCCTTATTCTCCATCGTGTTTGCTCTAGAAACCCAACACATTTTGCATAATCCATTTCGCAAATAAAAAAGTCAGCAGCTGCTGACTTTTTTATTTTTCAATGAGACCACAAAGTGCTTAGCCTGCTTTTCCTGCCACAAAAGGGTTATGTTGTTTTTCAAAACCAATGGTACTGATTGGACCATGTCCTGAAATAAACTGCGTCTCATCGGGTAAACTAAAGCATTCACGCTGAATAGAGTCAATCAACTGCTGATGATTGCCGCGTGGAAAATCGGTACGACCAATGGAGCCTTTAAACAACACATCGCCGGTCCAAAGCAGACCATAGTTTTTGTTATAAAACATCACATGACCCGGAGTATGTCCAGGGGCAAAACGCACTTCAAACGCTTCATTGCCCAGTTTAAGGACTTCACCACCTTCAAGCCATGTCGTGACGTCCACCTTTTCAGGAACAGGAAAACCATAACGCTGCGAGACTTCTTGGATCATATCCAACCAAAAGGCATCTTCTTTATGCGGGCCAATCACAGGGACATCCCACAGTTTTTTTAATGCCCCGACTGCTCCAGCATGATCTAAATGCCCATGTGTCAACCACAGCGCTTTTACTGTCAAACCCAATACTTCAATTTCAGCTTTAAGTTTTTCAGGCTCTCCACCTGCATCAATTAAAATTGCTTCTTTACTGTCACTGTCCCAGACAATCGAACAGTTCTGCTGAAATGCCGTTACAGGCACAATTTTAACTTGCAACATAGCGTGTCAACCTCAATTCGTTTTGCTGGCTAATGTCTGTTTTAAGGCGTCAAGATTAGCCTGAACCAGCGTATTGAGCAATTGCAAATGATCTCCGCGACTATTCAAGGCTGGAATATATTGATACCGCTCTCCACCTTGAGACAAAAACAATTCAGCATTTTGAATCGCCAGTTCCTCTAAAGTTTCTAAGCAATCCGCTGAAAACGCCGGACTCATAATTTGCACCGATTTCACACCCTGCGCCGCCCATTCGGCCAGTAAGACATCGGTATACGGTTTCACCCACTCTTGTTTCCCAAAGCGGGATTGGAAACTGATCGCCCATTCGTCCTCCGCTAGGCCTAATTCGGCCGCCACCAACTGCCCAGTGATACGGCAGCGGTCGGCATAGGGATCGCCTTTATCGGCATAAGGTTGTGGAATACCATGGAAAGACATTAACAGCTTTTCAGTCACCCCATGTTCAGCACGGAAATCGCGCACACTTTGCGCCAAAGCCTGAATGTATAAAGGGTGCTGATAATAATCGCGAATAATGCTCAGCCCTGGCAAATTGCGCTGCTTTGGAATCCACTTCGCGAAAGCATCATATAAGGGCGCGCTGGATGTTGCCGAGTATTGCGGAAACAAAGGAAAAAGTACAATATGATCTTGCGGGTTTTGACTCAACTCAGCAAGCAAAGGCTGAATGCCGGGATTACCATAGGTCATCGCAGGAACAATATTCAGCTCAAACTCAGGATATTGCAAAATCAACTGCTGTTGTAACGCGGCCACTTGAGTCAGCAAAATTTCTCGCATTGGAGAATCGCTGCCCCACACCATCTCATAAGCATGGGCAACGCGTTTCGGGCGAAACGGCAAAATAAATAAACGGAGAATAATTTGCCAAAGCGGTTTGGGAATTTCAATCACCCGCTGGTCTGACAAAAACTGATCCAAAAAGCGACGCACTGCTGAAGCTGTCGGTGCATCAGGCGTTCCCAAATTTGCCAAAATAACAGTAACTTTTGCTTTTGTTGCAGTAGACATTCAACCCTCGTGGCTCGTTTTCGAATGTCTCTACTGTAACAGTTTTCAGTTCATTATCTAAATGGATAACTACGAAGATTGAAATTGAAAAGGCCGATCCTTTTCCAATAAATTACTCTCCAAAAGTTTCATCGCCTTCGGGGTCAACTGCCAGAGCATGCGCTGACGATCATCTCGACCCGACTGAACAATCCAATCATTTTGACGCATTTGCATTTTGATACTGTGCAAAGCACGAATATTAATTTGTGAGCGCGCAACAGCATGGGCACGAGGCATTTCTAAGCGTGCATCATTTAAACCAGTTTCGTTTAAATATTCATTAATGCGTTTGGAGAAATACTCTTCAGGAGTTGGGTGAATAAAGGTTGTCCCCAAAACCGAGAGTAATTGCGCCCAAGTCATCTGCTTTTGAATTTTCAGCTCTTTAAAATTGCCATCTTGATAGGCATGCATCCGATAATCAAAGGCAAAAAATTCATGCATAGCCACTTTGGGTAAAGACAAAAATGGATCGACTTCACGTTTACCCGCTTCAGTTTCCAATTGCACCAATTTGGCTTTGAGTTTATCAATTTCGTCATGCAACACTTGGGTGTTCTGCGGACGTACCCAACCCGATACAGGATAGCGCTCTAGCATTTGCGTCATATTCAAGCGAACGGCCATTTCCAAGTCACGCATGGTGCGATAAGTGAAAACCTGATCGACTTCGTTTTGGAGTAGTTTTCTAAACTCTTTGAATTTTTCACGCAGCTCAGCTTTGTCGTCATGTAAACATAACTCACGGGCATCAGGATCATCATGCATAAATACAATAATCGGCTTTTGTTTGGTGACCGCATAAATGTATTCAAGGTGCATATATCCCACCCCTGACACGGACTGTTCGCCATATTTGCTGCCCAGCAACAATATGACATAGTCACAGTCATCGATCTGACGACGTGCAAAAGCCGTTGAAAGTGGTGTCCGTTGTTCTAATCCCCAAGAAAAAAATCCCATGCCCACTAAAGTTTGGGCCAAAATGATCCGCTCTGGTTGCATCTCGCTTCCAGAAGTGGTTATAAACACTTGATAACGCTTATCGAGCATCGGTTATCCTCATTATTCTTCGCAGCATCCCATCCCCCAAATTCCATTAGATAGACACTGCGACTAACTCAAGCATATTAGGTTACAATTTTTGACTATATATCAAAATACTCGACTTATTTGTTTAAAAATTAATCAGATATGTTTGAAATAGTCCAATTTAGTTCTGGTTCAAGCAAAAGTTGTAAGATGGGTCTCAAACTTTCTGCATTATTCCCACTGACATAACATTCAATTCGAACATCACTATCATGATTTCGTTCAAATAATAACTCATTTTTGATTAAAATACGGGCTGTTTGTCGTGCAACTGCCAGTCCAGAGTCAATTAATGTCAGTTTCTGACCAAAAATAGATTGTATCGCTATTTTCAAAAAAGGGTAATGGGTACAGCCTAAAACTAAGTAATCTGCACCCTGATCGACAACGGGTTGTAAAATATCTTTTAAAATAGCTAAACATGCCGCACTCATCTGTGCGCCGCTTTCAACAAAAGGCACTAAATCTAAGCAGGTCACTGGAATCACCGTGACTCCCGAAGGTTGTGCAAACTTCTCAACCACATCTTTAATCAGCTGCCCGCGAAAGGTCGCAGGGGTCGCTAGAACGGCCACGGTTTTGGATTTGCTTTGCAATACCGCAGGTTTTAGGGCCGGAACCAGGCCGATAATCGGGAAGTTGTCGCCATAGTGCTCGCGTAAATAATCCAAACTAAAGGCTGAAGCGGTATTACACGCCACAACTGCAACCTTACAGCCTTTGCGGTAAAGCCACTCAATCGCTTGTGCAGTCAATTCTCGGATATTTTGATCATTGCGTGGCCCATAAGGCACATGTGCGGTATCGGCAAAATAAATAAATCGTTCATGCGGTAAATGCTTGGCAATTTCTTGAGCGATGGATAAGCCGCCTATCCCCGAATCAAATATCCCGATTGGCGCATTGGCTGTCGCTTTTGGCATAGGGTTGATCAGAGGAAATAAGGGCTGAATGGCACTCATGGGGACTCGTTGCAGTATAAAGTTAAAAGATCAATCAAGCTTAAACCTCAGGTGCCTAATTGCAATAGCAAATCACCACTTTGTAAGCACAGTTTGACCTGACCCGCCGCATCGTCGCTTAGCTCACCCATTTCCACCAAATGAAAAAAAGCAGCACGCTGAATCAGTGCATTGATGCCAAAACGAACATGCACATAAGGACGTAGCTCCCCTTGGAAGGCACGCATAAAAATGGGATGGTCTTCATCAACAATCACCACATCATGCGTGGTCGTGGTCAGTTGTAGGTAGATTTTTCCTGCAATTTCGACTTGCTCGACTTGATTGACAAATAAAGGTTCATCTTCAACCTCGATTTCAATCTGCTCGACAGGAGTTTTGAGATAAAACTTATCTTCTTCTTTCCAAAGTACCGTTGCAAACAGCTCAATCATGGCTTGGCGTTTGATCAATTGACCTTCGTGCCACCATTCTCCATTGGCTAAAACCTTCAAATCCATTGCGCCACAATGCTTTGGGTGCCATTGATCTAAAGGGGGGATTGACCTTTTGTGACCGGACTGTCCACCTTTTATGTATTGTGCAATACCGGTTAAGTTTTTATTATCAGCAATAGCTACTTTTTTCGTCGGATTTGCTGAGTTGTGCTGCTTATCCATAAAATTCATGCCTGTCTGACGGAAAAATAATATGATTCAGCCAATTGGCTAGAACTCGGTTTAAACCTATACTAGCTCACAATATAAAAGACACGATGATAAATTTTGTGTCTGGGAACTAAGAACACTCATGGCAGCACCGTTCTTTGAGTCAAAACGGTTGCCACCTTTAACCATATGAGGAGTCCTACATGGAACACATCGAACGTGAATCGATGGAGTTTGACGTAGTCATCGTTGGCGCAGGCCCTGCTGGCCTTTCTGCTGCGATTAAAATTCGTCAACTTGCAATTGAAAACAACCTTAATGATCTGTCCGTTTGTGTCGTAGAAAAAGGCTCTGAAGTTGGTGCGCATATCCTTTCAGGTGCTGTGCTCGAACCGCGTGCGATCAATGAGTTGTTCCCAAACTGGAAAGAAGAAGGCGCGCCTTTAAATGTGCCAGTAACTGAAGATAAAACGTATTTCCTAATGTCTGCTGAAAAGTCACAAGAAGCGCCGCATTGGATGGTTCCTAAAACCATGCATAATGATGGCAACTATGTGATTTCACTTGGTAACGTGGTGCGTTGGTTAGGTCAAAAAGCTGAAGAATTAGAAGTGTCTATTTTCCCAGGTTTTGCTGCATCTGAAATTCTTTATCATGCCGATGGTACCGTTAAAGGTATCCAAACCGGTGATATGGGGATTGGTAAAGATGGTGAACCAACACATAACTTTACACCAGGCTATGAACTACATGCCAAATATACGATTTTTGCGGAAGGCTGCCGTGGTCATTTAGGTAAACGCCTGATTGCCAAGTTCGATCTAGATAAAGATGCAGACCCGCAACACTATGGTATCGGCATCAAAGAACTATGGGAAATTGACCCTGCAAAACACAAGCCAGGTTTGGTGATGCACGGTGCAGGTTGGCCTCTAGCTGAAACAGGTTCTTCTGGTGGTTGGTGGTTATATCACGCTGAAAACAACCAAGTTACTTTGGGTATGATCGTGGATTTATCTTACGAAAACCCACACATGTATCCATTTGCAGAAATGCAACGCTGGAAAACACACCCACTGATTAAGCAGTATCTTGAAGGTGGTAAGCGTATTTCTTATGGCGCACGTGCTGTTGTCAAAGGTGGTTTCAACTCACTGCCGAAGTTTACCTTCCCAGGTGGCTCTTTAATTGGTGATGATGCAGGCTTCCTAAACTTCGCTAAAATTAAAGGCTCACATACGGCCATGAAATCTGGCATGTTGTGTGGCGAAGCGGTATTCGAAGCGATTCAAGCAGGCGTTGAAAAAGGTGGTGACCTTGCCATTGCACGTGTGCTTGAAGGTGAAGACTTCTTTGCAAAAGAGTTAACAGCTTACACAGACAAGTTCAACAACAGCTGGTTAAAAGAAGAGTTATATCGTTCTCGTAACTTTGGTCCAGCAATGCACAAATTTGGCACGTTCGGTGGTGGTGCATTTAACTTCATCGACCAAAATGTGTTTAAAGTCCCGTTTACACTGCATGACTTAGTGCCTGACTTCAGCACACTGAAAACTGTAGATGCAGCAACAGTGAAACCGAACTATCCAAAACCAGATGGTAAGTTGACCTTTGACCGTTTATCTTCAGTATTTGTATCGAATACGGTGCATGAAGAAAATCAGCCAGCACACTTGAAACTGACTGATGCGTCTATTCCTGTGAATGTAAACCTACCAAAATGGGACGAGCCAGCTCAGCGCTACTGCCCTGCGGGTGTTTATGAAATTATGGAAGAGAACGATGGTTCGAAGCGTTTCCAAATTAACGCAGCTAACTGTGTGCACTGTAAAACGTGTGATATTAAAGATCCATCTCAGAACATTACTTGGGTAACGCCTGAGGGTGGTGGTGGTCCGAATTACCCTAATATGTAATTCCTTGCGACACGGCAAAGCAGTTGCTTTGCTAACCGTGTCGCATAACCGAACATGTAATGTTAAAACGGGCTTGCGCTGAGGCGCATTTCCGAGTAAGTAATCGCTTTTAGATTAAAAAATCCCTTCAGCACTGAAGGGATTTTTTTTAATTAATAGGCATCTGACTTTTTGCTAAAAACCATCACTGTTGGCCCTATCGCGGTATGTCCAACCCCATGATCTTGATAAATTTCAATCCGATAATCGGCACACTGATAAACATATTTATTTTCAGCTTGTTTCCAACCGTTTTGCGCCACCCGAAAGCGTTTTAATACTCGACTTTTAAAAACATCTAAATCGGTTTCATACGTCGCAAGTGGCCCATCTAGAAAACTTAAACTGTATGAAATAATCATTTTAGAATGCGGATCGTAACGAATATGCTGAACCCAGCTCACACCAGCTTTTTTAATTTGGGTATCTACACCTTGTGCAAATTCAAACTGATAATTATCGCCCCCTAAAATAACCGTTTTTGCGGTGGGATGATGCTGTTGAAATTCACGAATATGCTGTCCAATTTTTAAACCTGCAACATTCATCGTACCTACAGGAACTTCACAAGATTTTGCCCAAGAAATTGAACAAAATAATGCAAAAATATGAGCCCATAAGAACACATTTATTCTTTTCATTCTGATTTCCTTGGATGAACTTGATTTCTTTTTCTTTACTCAAGTACATTTTAAAAGGCTAAGACAAATGTCCTAACCTTTTTTAACTAAATAATGAAATTCTTTATTGCCGTTTTCGTCTAAGCGCTCTTCTTGCAGCAAAAGTTCATGCCCAAGATGCATACAAAATTTCGGAATATCCCATGAAGTTGAATTGTCCGTTGCAAACACCTCCACTACATCTCCCGATTTAGACTTGCGAATGGCTTGATGCAACATCATCACAGGCTCTGGACAGCGTAAACCACGGGTGTTTAATTGGATGCTTGGGCTCACTTCCAAATCAGACATATTATAAACTCAAAAATTTAAAAACTTGCCAATTTTAACACAACTGCCCATTTCGCATATCTGTTTGCATAGTTTGATGGCTGATGAACCTCATGTATAAAAGTATTGATCTAATCATTCATGCAATCCTTGCTTAATTACAATAGACAACTGTGTTTTCTACGGTATGATAAAATTAAGTTTTTTAGATATTAAGAGTCTTTAGGAAAGATCATGCACGAGGAATCAGGCCCGTCGTGGGGAATGCGTGGCTTACGCAAATGGTTAGGTACCGCGCCAGAAACTCGCGATGAACTGTTAAAGTTAGTTCAAGATTCACGTCGTTTTTTAGAACCCGACACTGTTGCGATGTTAGAAGGCGTATTAGACCTTCCAGCAACCAAAGTCCGCGAGGTCATGACACCGCGTACATCGATGATCAGCCTACAAGAAGATGATGAGTTACTCGACATTTTGCATACCTTGGTTGAGTCGGCACATTCACGTTTCCCTGTCTTTTCATCCGATCAACCAGACAATGTCGTGGGCATTTTATTAGCCAAGGACTTATTGCCTTTTTTGACTGAACCAAACAATAAAGTGGATATACGTGCGCTGATGCGCCAACCTTTATATGTCCCTGAAAGCGCACGCTCAGACCAAGTACTTCGCATGTTGAAAAATACCCAAACGCACATTGCAGTGGTAATTGATGAATATGGCACGACCTCAGGTTTAGTGACGCTAGAAGATATTTTGGAAGAGATCGTCGGTGAAATTGAAGATGAACACGACAAGATCGATGAGGAAGCTGAATATATTATTCCCGACAATGACCCAACGACCGCAAATACGTGGCTGGTTCAAGCACTTACACCAATCGAACACTTTAACAATCTTTTAGATGCAGACTTTTCTGATGATGAGGTTGAAACTGTGGGCGGTTTATTGCTTCAAGAAATTGGTTTAGTGAGTGATTTACAAGGTCAGGTGATTGATCTTGAAAATTGGGAATTTACCATTGTAGAAGCAGATGCACGTTCTATTCATCTGATTCGAGCCGTTCGTAAATGAGAGCTTACTTTGACAAACTGTTAACCCCCAATCCACAACAAAAACAGTTACCTTTAATTTATCCGCTTTTAATTGCCTTATTTTCAGGGGCGGTCTTTAGTTTTGCACTCGCCCCTTATCATTATTGGTGGTTGGCAATCTTATCCCCTGCACTGCTCTATGCCACTTTACGCAGTCGCAGTGCAAAACAAGCCTTTGGTATTGGTTGGGCCTA
This sequence comes from Acinetobacter sp. 789_lipA, assembly GCF_058242845.1. Classification (NCBI taxonomy): domain Bacteria; kingdom Pseudomonadati; phylum Pseudomonadota; class Gammaproteobacteria; order Moraxellales; family Moraxellaceae; genus Acinetobacter; species Acinetobacter sp. 789_lipA. The sequence continues at coordinate 275,987 of NZ_JBZAYS010000001.1, forward strand.
TGGTTTTGGCCTCTGGTTCGTGGGGGCTTTTTGGCTCTACACTTCCATCCATGTCTATGGCGATACCAATAGTGCCTTAAGTGTGGGCATGATCGGCATTATGGCCTTGGTCATGGGCTTATTCACGGCTGTCCAAAGCTTTATTTACCGCCGCTTTTTCCCTGAAACACCCCTAACCTTCGCCCCGCTTTGGGTGCTTTTTGAATGGGCGAAAACTTGGGTTTTCACAGGCTTCCCATGGCTGTTTGCAGGCTATGCCTTTACCGAACGCTTACTGGATGGGTATGCACCATTATTTGGTATCTTCGGGGTATCGTTTGTAGTCTTGGTGTTGGCCTGCGCACTGGTCGAAGTTTTAAACCGCCGCGTTTTTTGGGTCATCCCCTCTGTTTTATTGGTGCTTGGCGCATGGGGCGCATCAAAAATTGAATTCGTCTCCGCAAAAAATACGCCGCCATTATCGGTTTCTTTAATTCAGGGCAATATCCCACAAGACTTAAAATGGCTCACTGAGTATCAACTAAAAACACTTGGAATCTACGCTGATTTGACCAAAACAGAATGGGGACGAGACCTCATTGTTTGGCCTGAATCCTCTATTCCGATGTTCCAAAGTGATATCGAACCCTTTTTAGCTGCAATGACGGCACAAGCCAAGAAAACCAACACAGCGTGGGTCACCGGTATTCCATACTGGGATATTTCAGGCTCTGAAGCGGCAGGTCGACCACTGTACTACAACAGTATTATGGCCAATGGTGCTGAAGCCGAAGGAATCTATAAAAAGCAACGTTTAGTGCCTTTTGGTGAATATATTCCACTATCTGGTTTACTGAAATGGGTGTTGCCAGCCATGCAGAATGATCCGTCGATGAGTGGTTTTTCACGTGGCGAACAACAGCAACAACCGCTTTCTATTCATCAGCAGCATTTAGGCGCGGCCATTTGCTATGAAGTGGCTTATCCGAACTTGACGCGTCGTAATGCCAGCCAAAGTGATTTCTTGGTGACAGTTTCCAACGATGCATGGTTTACAGGAACCGCAGGCCCTTTACAGCATTTACAGATGGTTCAAATGCGTGCCAAAGAAAATGGACGCTGGTTTATCCGTGCCACTAATACAGGCGTGACGGCGTTTATTGACCATCAAGGGCATATCGTAAAACGTGCCCCACAAGATGTGGCAACCGTGCTTCGTGGCGAACTGCCTGCTATGCAAGGTCAAACGCTATATACCCGTTTAAGTGACTGGCCAATTTTAGGTTTTTCAGTCTTTTTACTGATCTTGGGCTGGATCTATCGTCCACGTAAAGTCGATGTATCGTTTAAGTCTCGTCGATAATTCCTATTGTTAAATCATACTTTTCCAAAGAAAAACCCAAGCTGAGCTTGGGTTTTTCTTTTTCATTTATAGTAGTTTGGTACCTACTGGAACATCTGTATCAGGCACACACAGCACCACACCTGCGTCTGAATCATGAAAGCCAGTCACTAAGCACTCAGACTGGATGGGACCAATTTGCTTGTTTGGAAAGTTAACCACTGCCACCACCAATTTACCTAACAACAGTTCAGGTTGATAACGCTCAGTAATCTGCGCACTCGATTTCTTAATGCCAATTTCATGACCAAAGTCGACATGTAAAATATAAGCAGGCTTACGTGCCTGCTCAAAAACTTCGGCCTGAATAATTCGCCCGACTCGGAGCTCGACTTTTAAAAAATCCGCCCAATCAATCTGTTCCATATTTCACTCTATATTTATATTTTCTACAGTATAGGGAGTGAACACTAGCATCATATACAACGAAACAGACAAGCGATCCTATCTTTCCGCCATTCTTCATGACGCAATAAAAAACCGAGCGTATGTGCTCGGTTTTTATCACAACTATAAATGTCAGTATTAAATTTGACTGACCAAATAGGACACCATACCGGCTAAAAAAAGCATCGGGGTATAACGGTAGAACATGACCACTTTTTGTTCTAATGCTGTAATCTGTACTTGATCGAGTGTGAGTACGGTTGCTTTTAACGCAGACCAAAAGCTCAAAACCGCCCATGTGCTGAACAGACTGATTGCAAAGAAACCCACCATGATTTGGCTGCTGCCTTCAGTCGACTGCCAGACACTTAAAACACCTTGAGCAACAGGAAGCATACTCAAAATCAAAAGAACAGATTTGAGCATCGACCAATGGAATTGGCTCATTTCATCCAACAAGGTTAATGCTTTCATTCTATTCTCCTCAGGCAAATCAGTTGCCATTGAGAACATTATGCAAGGATTTAAATAAATAAAAAGCCTATTTTTATCCATAATTTACATTATTTGTAATCAACAAATATGGGAATAATTCTTATTATAAATCTCAGCTGATGCTTATTATATTTAATAATTTAAAATCATAATCTTAGATATTAATTTTAAATTAAGATGTATTATCATTACAGTCCACATTGACATAACCTATGCACTGTAATGATATATTCAATTAAACCCAATATATAATAATTCTCAATTAAGGTTGATACTGAATATCAGCATCGGTTTCTTCACCACCTTGCTGTCCATCTGCGCCAAAAGAATATAAATCAAATGGTCGTCCATCGGTCCCAGGTGCAACATATTGAATGTCATTATCCCAACTGTCTTTCGGATATCCACCTTTCACATAACCGCCGGGCAACCAATTTTTTGCAGACTCAGGCTTATTCACCAAAGCGTCGAGTCCACCCTCTTGCATCGAAGGATATTTACCATTATCCAATTTATATTGATCCAATGCCGCAGCAACACCTTTAAGGGTAATGACAGTGGTATCCACTTTGGCTTTTTCACCGCGTCCCATCACATTGGGTACAATTAAGGCTGCCAATACACCTAAAATAACAATCACCACCATGACTTCAATTAAGGTAAAGCCTGAAGCTTGGCGTCTATAGATTTTTGATTGCATGTGAATTTTCTCTTCCATCTTATATTTTTAAAATTAAATCATGTTGTTCATATTGACGATCGGTAGCATCACGGCGATCACAATCACCAAGACAATGCTTGCCATCAGAACCAACATCAGTGGCTCCAGTAAAGCCAGCAAGGTCGATATGAGCGTTGTCACCTCTCGGTCTTGCATGGTCGATGCGCGCTCCAACATCCGATCCAATTCACCCGACGTTTCACCACTTTTAATCATTTGTACCATCATCGGTGGGAAATAACCACTGCGCTCCAGCTGGGTCGCAAGGTTTCCACCTTCAGTCACTTTTTCTGCGGCATGATTGACCGCATCGCGAATCACCCAGTTATTACTCACCGCCGCGCCAATTTTTAACGCATCCACCAAGGGCACACCTGACTGGGTCAAAATCGATAAGGTACTGGCAAAGCGTGCGGCATTTATACCACGTGAAAGTTTACCGAATAATGGCAGTTTGAGCGTTAAACGATCAAAGGCATAATGCCCTGCTGTGGTTCTTAAAAATCGCAGTAATAAGCCGATGCCTAGTACACTGCCCACCAATAAAAATGGCCATGCCACTCGAATAAAATCGCTGGCTTTCATCAAGCCAACGGTAATCCATGGCAAGGCATCTTTGCTTTGGTCAAAGGTTTTGACAATGTCAGGCACTACATAAGTCATGAGCCCCATCACGATGGCAAAAGACATCAGCATTAAAATAATCGGATAAATCATCGCGCCTTGGATTTTCTTTTGCATCGCAAAGCGATTTTCAGTGTAGTCTGCCAGCTGATCTAAAATTAAGTCTAAATGTCCTGAACGTTCGCCAGCGGCAATCGTGGCAATGTACAACTCTGGAAAGCGTCCAGATTGCTGTAAACCCTGTGCCAATGAATGACCTTCCAGTACTTTAGAACGCACTGACATCAATAGATTTTGTACATGTGTTTTTTCTGACTGCTTTCCAACCGCACGAATGGCTTCTTCCAACGGAATGGCCGCCGCCACAAGTACCGAAAGTTGACGTGTCAATAAGGCCAAATCATAGGCGGTAATTTGTTTTTGAAACCATGTTTTACTGCTGTGCTTATCTTTTTGTTCAACAGGATCAACCGAGACTGGGATCAGCGCTTTATCACGAAGTTGTTGCCGAATTTGACGTGCTGAATCACCTTCGAGCACGCCTTTTTGCTGCTTTCCTGCGGCATCGAGTGCGGTAAATTGATATGCTGGCATGTTTACGCTTTCTAATTGTCCATTTAGTCATTTGGCGCTGTTGCATGTCGGCACCAAAATCATTCATATTCTAAGTTATAAATTATGTCATCACTCTAACACAACTCATTCATCGCACAACGACAATTTCATCAGGACATTTTGAGCTTTTTATGCCAGAAACTACACTTTCCACAACACCAAGCTACCGTATTCGTGTGGCTGTTCCCGTTTATCTATATGACTGTTTTGACTATAGTTTAACGGCTGAACAATACCACCAAGCTGAAGTGGGTGCACGTGTGGCTGTCTCATTTGGTCGCCAAAATGTGGTCGGTGTCATTGTTGAGAAACTCACTGATGAGAAACCACTCGATTTAGGCTTTAAACTCAAAGCCATAACTGAGTTGCTCGATGACAGCGCTATTCTAGATGCTAAAGTTTTAAGTTTATTGACATGGTCAGCGCAATATTACCAATTTCCCATTGGGGAAGTGATGCATACTGCTTTACCCAGCTTTTTACGCCAAGGTAAACCCTATAATTTACTGGCGCGAATGTGGAAGCTGATTGATGATCATGCCGAAGACAAATTGAAGCGTTCTGAAAAACAACAAGATGCCTATAAAATTTTAAAGCTGCATCCCACAGGAACGTCTGAAAACATTCTAAATTTGGCTGGCATTGAAACTGCGACCTTAAAGGCCTTAGAAAAAAAGCAAATCACCCAGTGCATACTTGAAGCCCAAGACTTTAAACCACAAGCTATGACGCTGGCGCAAATGCCCCTCACCCCCAATGATGAACAAAAGCGTGCCATTCAAAACATTCTCAAAGCTCATCATAGCTACCACGCTTTCTTACTGGATGGTTTAACCGGTAGTGGGAAAACTGAAGTCTATTTGCAAGTCATGCAAGAGGTTTTAAAACAAGGCAAACAAGTCTTGGTATTAGTGCCTGAAATTGGTCTCACCCCACAAACAGTGAGCCGTTTTCAGTCACGTTTTCACTGTCATATTGCGCTACTACATTCAGGTTTAAATGATTCTAAGCGCCTTCAAGCCTGGCAAAGTGCGCAAACGGGCAAAGCCTCAATTGTGATTGGCACACGTTCTGCCATCTATACGCCCCTTCCGCATCTGGGTTTGATTGTCTTAGATGAAGAGCATGATCTATCTTTCAAGCAACAAGAGGGCTTCCGTTACCATGCTCGTGATGTGGCTTTATACCGTGCGCACTTAGAAAACTGTCCGATTATCCTCGGCTCTGCAACGCCAAGTATCGACAGTTATGCGTTGGTCGAACAAGGTAAAATGACCCGTTTGGAGTTGGACCAACGTGCAGGTGTGGCCGTGATGCCGAAAATGCATGTGATCGATCTAAAAGTGGCACAAAAACAAAATGGCATCAGCCAACAACTGATTCATGAAGTACAAAAGCGCTTAGACAAAAAAGAACAGGTGCTGATTTTTTTAAACCGTCGCGGCTATGCGCCTGTGTTGATTTGTGAAAGTTGTGGCTGGCAGGCCAAGTGCCCCCACTGCGATGCCAATTTTACCGTGCATCGACAGCCCTATCAGCATTTGCACTGTCACCACTGCGGCACCATCCACCGCATGCCTGAACACTGCCCACAATGTCAGCATAGCGAACTAAAACCAATTGGTTTAGGCACCGCAAAAGTTGAAGAAAACCTACAAGCACTGTTCCCCAACTTTGACGTAATTCGGGTGGATCGTGACTCGACCAGTCGGGTCGGCAGCTGGCAAAGAATCTATAACAAAATCCAAAAAAGTGAACCCATCATTTTGCTCGGCACCCAAATGCTGGCCAAAGGACATCACTTTCCTTATGTGACTTTGGTGGCGATTTTAGACATCGACTCGGGCTTACTCAGTGTTGACTTTCGCGCCACAGAACGTACCGCACAGCTCATCATCCAAGTCGCTGGACGTGCTGGGCGCGGTGAGAAAAAAGGCGAAGTCTATTTACAAACTCTACGTCCAGACCATCCTTTGCTGAATACCCTGCTGGAATCGGGCTATCGCAGCTTTGCCAAGCAAACGTTGAAAGAGCGTAAAGCTGCATGGATGCCACCTTATCGCTATGCGGCTTTATTGCGCTGTGAATCCAAAGACCAAGAACTGAACCAAAGCTTTTTACAAGAGCATGCACAAGTACTGCGCCAAGCCTCAGAAAACAGTATTGATATTTGGGGGCCCATTCCTGCGCCGATGGAACGTAAAGCAGGCCGCTATCAAGCGCATATGGTACTACTGTCCAAAGATCGAGCGCGGATGCATTTTTACATTCGTCAGTGGTGGCAAAATGTCTGGCACAACAAACCGCATGGTATGAAATTGAGCCTTGATATTGATCCACAAGAGTTAAGTTAAGACTTGACGTAAATAAGGCTTAGACCTGAGTCGCGTTCTCCCTTAAACTTCCAACATAAAGAAAAAAATTTAGGACAGGGCAATGTCTCTACTGCTTAAAATCACCCTCTTTTTGGCTGCGGCACTGATGATCGTTCCGTTGGCTAAACGGCTGGGGATTGCCACGGTACTCGGCTATTTATTTACAGGCATCTTACTCGGTCCCAGTGTATTCAATGTCGTCCATGACCCTGAAGACATCCATAAACTCGCTGAGTACGGCGTGATTTTCTTGATGTTCATTATTGGACTCGAACTTCGCCCACAACGTTTATGGGAAATGCGTAAATCCATTTTTGTGATGGGCAGTTTACAAGTAACACTCTGCGGCGTGCTACTGGCGTGCATCGTCTTTTTTGCCCTGCAACAACAGATTGCAGCCAGTGTCGTGATTGGTTTTGCCCTTGCCCTCTCCTCTACTGCGTTTGTGTTGCAGCTGCTCAGTGAAAAACAGCAGCTCAATACCACTTTTGGTCAGCAGTCCTTTTCCATTTTACTCTTTCAAGATATTGCCGCGATTCCGCTGATTGCAGTCATTCCACTCCTTGCAGGGACAAACTCAACCCATCATGGTGTGGCCTACTTTGCAGCGATTGTTGCTACCTTTACAGGCTTGTTTTTATTTAGCCGCTATCTCATGCGCCCTTTTTTCCGCTTTGTGGCCAAAAGTGGCGCACATGAACTGATTACCGCAGTCGGTTTGTTTATTGTCTTAGGCGTAGTCGCGCTGATGGATGTCTTAGGTATCAGTACCACCTTGGGCGCATTTTTAACTGGAGTGTTACTTGCTGACTCTGAATTCCGTCATGAACTGGAAGCCAGTATTGCACCATTTAAAGGTCTACTTCTCGGTCTATTTTTCATGACCGTCGGGATGAGCACGCAAGTTTCGCTGCTGTGGGAAAGCCCAAGTCTGATTGTTGGCGGTGCGTTATTGCTGATGTTGGTCAAACTGCTGGCCTTAACAGCCATCGCTCGCTACTTCGAGTTTTCATGGCGCAATAGTTTGATGCTGGCAACCTGTTTGGCACAAGGCGGTGAATTTGCTTTTGTGGTGCTCAATGTTGCCATGAGTGAACACGTGATTACGCAGGCCATTTTAGAGCCGATCAATTTGATCGTGACATTGTCGATGATTCTGACGCCTATTCTGTACTGGCTGATGAGTTCGTGGGTGGTGCCACTATTCGAAAAAGAAACCACACCCGTCTATGATGAGATTCCTGAACAGCATAACCCGATGATCATTGCTGGCTTTGGCCGTGTCGGACAAATTGTGGCGCGTTTGGTTCACTTACAACACCAAACCTTCACAGCGATTGACAGCAATATAGACAAGGTCGATTTCGTTCGCAACTATGGAGGCAAACTCTACTATGGTGATGCCACTCAACCCGATATCCTGCGTGCAGCCGGTATCGAACATGCCAAAGTGTTTGTGCTAGCCATCGATGATATTGAAGACTCCATGAATGTGGCACGCCATATTCGACTCAATTATCCAGATTTAAACTTGCTGGTCCGTGCCCGCGATCGACATCATGTGCATTTGTTGCGTGACTTGGGGGTAGAACATATTTGGCGTGAAACCTATTTATCATCTTTAGGGATGGCCTATTTTGCCCTACGTAATCTCGGAATTGCAGAACAAGATGCGTATAAGAGCATTGAGTTATTTCGCGATTATGATGAAAAACTGCTCGCACAGCAGCAGAGTATTTATAACGACGAACAGAAGGTCTATGAAACACATCGTAATGCTTTGGCCGAATTAGAACACTTATTTGAAAGTGATACGCAGCTCCGTCAAAGTCCTGTTGGCGTTGACCTACAACGCGAGTTACAACATGACCGAATAGATGTCACACGGGATGAAGTAAAATGACTTGTGTTTTACAATATCGTCACCATTAAGACAGGATATTGGAGAAATTTATGTCTGATTTGCGTCAACGCTTTTATATTGAAGATAGTCCTGTTCGTGGTGAAGTGGTTCATCTAGAAGAAACCCTACAAACCATCTTGGCGCAGCGTGATTATGCACCTGCAGTCCAAGTGCTGTTAGGTGAAATGCTTAGTGCCACGGCATTACTTGCCAGTACTTTAAAAATTAAAGGCCGTATTAGTTTACAAATTCAGGCTTCAGGTAGTTTCAAATGGGCCATGGCTGAATGTAATCACCTTGGTGAAGTACGTGCCTTGGCGGATTATGAAGCAGATCCTCGCTTTAATGCTGCCGACAGCAGCAGTACGGTATTGAGCACCCTCATTAGCCCTGTACTATTTATTAATATTGAGCCAGAATTTGGTGAGCGTTATCAAGGGATTGTGGCTTTAGACAAGCCAAATCTTGCGGGTTGTTTAATGCAGTACTATGACCTGTCTGCCCAAATTCCAACACGTATCGTTTTGGCCAGTTCAGCCCAGCGTGCTGGCGGTTTACTTATTCAGCTGTTACCACGTAACAGTGAAGAGGAACAAGAACGTGTTGATCAAGACTTATGGCCACGTCTGACCATGTTGACTGAAACGCTCAAAATCGAAGAGTTAACCGATTTAGAATCCAGTGAAATTCTTTACCGTTTATACAACGAAGAAGAAGTACGCTTACCTGAAGTTGAAGTACTGAAATTTGGCTGTACCTGTTCTAAAGAACGTTGTGCTCAAGCGCTTGAACAAATTGGCGCTGAAGCCGTTCGTGAAACGCTAGAACATCAAAACCCGATTACCATGGACTGCCAGTTCTGTAACACGCAATATAGCTTTAGTGCAGAAGAAGCCTTGGGTTTATTTGGTGAACACTTAAGCTAAGCGCGTCATGTGCAATAAAAAAAGAGCAACTAAATTGCTCTTTTTTTATGCCTTTGTTCTCATAAAAATAAGATAATTCAAATGATTCATCACTTTTATTCATAGATATTTCACTGGTCACACCGCTTAAATTTCGTTATAAATAAACCCATAATTTTTATATGTCTTTATTTTTCTCTTCCATTGGGGTTTTATCATCATGAAATTTTCTTGCAGTCTTTTCGTACTCAGCAGTTTATGTGCCTTCTCCAGTTTTGCAGCAACTGATCCTTTGGTCGGAAAATGGAAAACTATCGATGATAAAACAGGATACTCTCTCAGTGACGTCATGATTGAAAAAGACAAAAACAATAGCTATAAAGCAGTCATCGTAAGTACGCGTGAAATTCCAGGTGCGCTAAAAATAGAAAACTGTAGCAAGTGTGATGGGGTCAATAAAAATCAACCCATCGTCGGCATGACAACGCTCAGCCATTTGCAGTTAGACAATGCCAAAGATTCGACCTATAGCCATGAACAGTTCCTCGACCCTTTCACAGGGCTACGTTATGACGCATATGCACGACTCAGCAACAATGGTAAGCACTTACGAATTCGAGGAACGTCGACCGAAAATGGCGGTGGGCGCAACATCACATGGGTCAAATACTAAGTATCCCTCATCCATCAAAGCCCCTTTCATCGGGGCTTTTTTCTTGTCATGTTTTGAAACAATAAGGAACATATCTTTACTGTTGAAATCTGCTGAAAGGCTGAATAATGATTGAAACTTAATCAATTTATTTAATCTTATTTATGCCGAAGAACCATTATGAAATACTCGGTTTAACGCGAGATGCGACCGCCGAACAAATTAAAAAAGCCTATCGAAAATTGGCACGTAAGTATCATCCCGATGTCAGTAAGGAGCCTGATGCTGAAGCACGTATGCAAGAATTGAATGTCGCCTATGACACCTTAAGTGATGAAACGAAAAAAGCAGAATATGACTTTGAACTCGATCATCCGCAAGGCTCACAGCAATTCAACCCCAATGCAGGCTTTGGCGGTTTTGAAGATGCATTTCGGAATGCCCAAGGTGGGCAACAGGCACATGATTTTTCAGGATTTGAAGACTTATTTGGCCGTTTTGGTTCAGGTTTTGGAGGATCAAACTATCAATATCAACGCCAAAATAGCACACGCCATAAAGGCGAAGACCAACATGCGCGTTTAGAGGTCGATCTTGAGGTTGGATTCCACGGTACCACCCAAACTATTACCTTACAAATTCCTACTTTAAATGCCTATGGTGAAGCGGAAATTCAGCGCAAAACGCTGGAAGTTAAAATTCCCAAAGGCATGAAAGAAGGGCAACAAATTCGCTTAAGTGGTCAAGGACAGTCAGGTATTCAGGGTGGTGAAAATGGCGACCTGTATATCGAAATTTATTACAAAGATACGGAGACCACACGCGTTGAAGGAGTTGATGTCTATCACCAACTGAATATCAGTCCTTGGGAAGCCGCTTTGGGGCAAAGCATCACCGCCGCGCTCCCTAATGGTCGGACATTACAAATTCAAATTCCGAAAAATGCCAAAACGGGGCAGCAACTCCGTTTAAAAGATCAGGGGATTCCAGCCAAAAAGGCAGGACATTTATATTTAATTTTAAACATTGTTCAACCTCCTGCGCAGAGTGAGCAAGAACAGCAAGCCTACCAAGCCTTTGCTGAAGCCTTCCCTCACTTTAAGCCGCGTCAGTCTTAAGGAGAAAGTTATGACGACTATTCAATATCGTGAAATTATTTTAGACGGATGTCGACACGCTGAAATTGTTGATGAACAACATAGCTTTGATTTAAAGCATTTTGCTGAAGCCTGCGGACAAAGTCCTGAATGGGTTTTACAGCTGTTGGAATATGACATTCTGCCTAACCGACCCGATAACCGCATTCACCAATTTTTTGGTGATGATGTCTCACGTGCACGGCGAGCCTATCGCTTACAACGTGACTTTGATGCCAGCTTTACTGCAGTCGCAATGATGCTGGATTTGATTGAGGAAGTTCAAAAACTTCGTCGTGAAGTAAAACATTTACATTTCACTGACCCAGTTCAAACGACTCAACACTAGTTCTATAAAGAAAGATGGGCGCATGCCTTTCTTTCTTTTTTTATTTTTGAATAAGAGGATTAGACGGCAACCATGAAACTCAAAGTTTGTAATAAAAAGACTAAGCTCATGTTTCCTGAATACCGAGACATGATTCAACAGCTTAGAGAAGACAATCCGCATTTTTCTAAAATGTTTGACGACCATGAAGCTCTCGATCAGGAAATTTGTTTACTCGAACAAGACCCTGTCAGGATTCATCGTGGAGAGATTGAGCCCCTCAAACGCAAAAAGTTGTTCATTAAAGATCAGCTTTACCGGATTTTAAAAGGAGCCCAGTTAAAAACCTCTTAAATTAAATCTCCCTGCGACGCCCACATATCCGAATAATAAATTGAACAAGGATAGCGTCAGCATATAAAGAAATACCCTAAAACCCATTGGCTTTAATGGTCTATGCGGAAAATCACCGAATTATTTTAATTTGGTGATTTTCTCTAAATCTTTGATGGTGCCCTTCACGGTTTGCTTGATCGGCTCATAATCGATAAACCAAAACAAATTCATATGTTGATCCGCATGCTGCTGTGCCAACATATCAATGACACTTTTTTCGCCACGCCCGACCAAATGACGTCGATAAAAATAATACAGCAGAATCAATGTCGTCATTAACATGATACCTAACATGATCCAAAACCCTGTTGGAGACTTCAGTCCAGGAATAAACTCAAAGTTCATACCATACACCCCTGTCAACAAGGTTAGCGGCGCAAAAATCGCGGTAATAATGGCTAAAATCCGCATGTTTTCATTGGTTTGATTGGCAATGGCTGAAAAATGTAGATCGATAGCTGCTTGCACTGCATTTCTCAAGCGAATGGTATGCTTTTGAATACGTTCAATATGACTGGTTAAATCATCGACACGTACCAGCATGATGTCTTGTTTTTCACTACGTTTTTTCCCTTTCAAGTGCGAATAATTATCGACAATTTCATCGCGTAATTCCTGCAAAGTTTCGATTTGTTCTTCGCACAAATTTTCCACTTGTTGAAAAGCCATATTCTCTTGCAACAGTTGATGCCACTTGGTAAAGCGACGATGGCCTTGTAAAAGCTCTTGCTGCCAAAACTCCACTCGACGCGTCAGCGGAACACGTAAATCGAGATAACCATCCACCATGTTATTGAGCAGTCTCAAGGTCAAATCTAAAGGTGTTGCGGGTAGTTTTCGTGGCTTATTATGTTCTTCAATCGGACGGCTCAACACCGTTTCCATACGCTGAATATAGCTTTCAACTTCTTTATTGCCCTGCTCTCTAACCGTAATCAAAACTTGCGGCGTAAGCATAAAGCTAATCGGGGTCGTCGCCAGACCAAAGACCCGTTCATGTTTTTCAGTCGCTTGCGTATCAAGCTTGATTTGATCATCAGGTGTGATCAGCTTACGAAAGATCAGCAAGTCATAATCTTCCAAAGTGTCAAAGGCACAAGGGTGTTCTAAATTTAGAATGTCACGCAGATGATATTCATTCATCCACAGTCCCGTTGCCGCATAAATGTCCTGCTGCCAATGTTCTGCCCGATTGACCACATCGTCACGACTACACTCCACCCAAATAAACTCGGCTTCCTGCTCTGCAATCGGCTGTTTCTGCACATAAGTATGCTGTGCGGTGGGATGTTGATAGAAATAATAGCTTTGCATATCTCATTTATTATTGTCTGTCTTAGCCAGCATGATGCCATAAAAAAAGCCCTGAGCAAGCCAAAGTTTAAATTGGCCAAGCTCAAGGCTTTTCTAAGACAACTCAATTCACATGGCAAAAACCATGTGAATTGACAAGAGATTAAACTTGTTCGATATCTTTCATCGTCAATTTGATACGACCACGGTTGTCTACATCCGCAACTTGTACCTTAATTTCTTGACCTTCTTTCAACACATCTGCCACGTTTGCAATACGCTCGTTCGAGATTTGTGAAATGTGAAGTAAGCCATCAGTACCTGGAAGGATGTTTACAAACGCACCGAATTCAACGATACGAATGACTTTACCAACGTAAATTGTACCTGGTTCAATTTCAGCAGTCAGTGCTTGGATTTTTGCAACTGCAGCAGCAGCAGCAGCTTTGGTTTCACCAAATACGCGTACTGTACCGTTGTCTTCAATATCAATTGCAGCTTTGGTTTCTTCAGTAATGGCACGGATGGTCGCACCACCTTTACCAATCACGTCACGGATCTTGTCTGGGTTGATGTTGATCACTTGGAATGTCGGTGCATGCATTGAAATTTCAGGGCGAGCACGTGAAATCACTTGGTTCATTTCATTCAAGATATGCATACGGCCTGCATACGCTTGGTTCAATGCCGCTTCCATGATCTCTTCAGTGATACCTTCAATTTTGATATCCATTTGAAGCGCGGTAATACCGTTCGCAGAACCAGCTACTTTAAAGTCCATGTCACCTAAGTGATCTTCGTCACCTAAGATGTCAGAAAGAACTGCGAAACGCTCGCCTTCTTTCACTAGACCCATTGCGATACCTGCAACTGGCGCTTTCAATGGAACACCTGCATCCATAAGTGATAATGAAGCACCACATACAGAAGCCATTGAAGATGAACCGTTTGATTCAGTAATGTCCGATACGATACGAATCACGTACGGGAAGCGATCAGCCGCAGGAAGAACTGCTTGAACACCACGACGTGCCAAACGACCGTGACCAATTTCACGACGCTTAGGACCAGATTCACGACCTGTTTCACCGACAGAGTATGCAGGGAAGTTGTAGTGCAACATGAAGTTGTCAGTTTTAGTACCGGCTAGGGTATCAACCATCAACGCATCACGGGTATTACCTAAAGTGGTAGTTACCAATGCTTGAGTTTCACCACGTGTGAATAATGCAGAACCGTGTGCACGGCCTAATACGCCCACTTGAACATCAATGGCACGAACAGTTTTCGTGTCACGACCATCAATACGTGGTTTACCAGACAAGATGTTGTCACGTACCGTACGGTATTTCAAGTCTTCGAATAATTCGTCAACTTCAGCAGCAATACCAGTTTCATCTTCTTCAGGAACAAACTGAGCAACAGCTTCAGCATGAAGCGCATCTAATGCTGCATAACGGTCTTGCTTAACAGCAATTGTGTATGCTTCAGAGATTTTCGCTTCGAATGCTTCTTTCAATTTACCAAGAAGTTCTTCATTTTTAACTGGCGCAACCCAAGTAGATTTAACTGCGCCCGCAGCTGCAGCAAACTCTTTAATTGCTTGAATTGCGATTTGCATTTCGTCATGACCAAAAAGTACAGCGCCTAACATTTGGTCTTCAGAAAGTTCTTTCGCTTCAGATTCAACCATCAATACAGCAGCTTCAGTACCTGCAACCACAAGGTCAAGATCAGATTCTTTAAGCTGTTCTAAAGTTGGGTTAAGGATGTATTCACCGTTGATTAAACCAACACGTGCGCCTGCGATTGGGCCTGCAAATGGAACACCAGCAATAGACATCGCAGCTGAAGCACCCAACATTGCAGCGATATCGCCTTCCATGGTTTTGTCAGAAGAAATAACAGTCGCTGTTACTTGGATTTCGTTGTAGAAACCTTCTGGGAACAATGGGCGGATTGGACGATCAATAAGACGTGAAATTAAAGTTTCAGCTTCAGACTGACGACCTTCACGCTTACCGTAACCACCTGGGATACGACCTGCAGCATATTGTTTTTCTTGGTAGTTAACAGTCAACGGGAAGAAATCTTGGCCTGCTTTTGCTTTTGGTTGAGCAACGATTGCAACAAGAACCTGTACACCACCCATGGTGATCACAACAGTGTTTGCTTGACGAGCAACACGACCTGTTTCTAAAACAACCGTGTGTTGACCATATTGGAATTCTTTACGAATAATATTAAACATAGACATGTATTTTTCTTTCCTGATTTTTATTCTAGTGGAGACCCCTAAGGTTTGGCATTCACATCGCCATTTCAGGCAACTGTATAAATGACAAAGCTTAGAAGCCGACCTCACCAGAGACTAAAAATATGATTTTAAGACACAAAGAAGGAGCGAAACATTCGCCCCTTCCCCATTACCTCACAGAAGCAAGGTAGACTTTCTTTTTCAGTAATAAAGCATTCAAAATGCGATAGTCCGAAAATAAAAGTTTAATCGAATTAACGACGTAAACCTAAAGCAGCAATCAAGTCGCTGTAACGAGTAGCGTCTTTACCTTTAAGGTAATCAAGAAGCTTACGACGTTGGTTAACCATACGGATAAGACCGCGACGGCTATGGTGGTCGTGTTTGTGCTCTTTGAAGTGACCTTGTAAATCATTGATTTGAGCAGTTAAAAGAGCTACTTGAACTTCTGGTGAACCAGTGTCGTTTTCAGCGCGAGCAAATTTAGCAATGATCTCTGCGCGATCTGCGTTTGTTAAAGCCATTCGATTTCTCCGAGATGCTTATAAGTTACATTTGATACAAATCAACTTGATTCTTCAAAACCAAGTTGACTGCCGTGCATCACTACAGCAAGGCATTATTTTAAGGGATCTAGCGCTATATTGCAAAAATGTTTTATGTTCGCAGTCAATTCAGCAACTGACGGCTTTGCACAAATCATGCACAATCATGACAATTCTGATTTTCAACATCAGACTCAGACCCAATAAAAACGAAAAATAGAGAGAAATTTGTGAAAATTTTATCTGCCAATACCTGTTATGTCCCGCATGACCTCAACCACGTGATTCGTTCTAAAGATGAGGTCTCCGCTACCTTGGGTGGCATGAATGATGCACAAATTCAAAGCATTTGGGCCAGTGTAGAGTCTCTATATAAAACAGGAAACTACCCTTTCATCAGCCTCTGTTTACGTCGTCAGGGACAAATATTGTTAAATCGCAGCATTGGTTATGCGCAAGGCAACTCAGCCGATGGTTTAGCGGCAGATGCGAAAATTGGCACACCCGATACCCCTGTTTGCTTATTTTCCGCCTCTAAAATCGTTACAGCCATGCTGATTCATATGTTGGATGAACGCGGTGATCTGAATTTACTCGATCCGATTAGCCACTATATTCCCGAATATGGCGTAAACGGTAAACGTCGTGCCACCATTTTCCATTTGCTCGCTCATCGTGGTGGCATTCCTCGCATTGACAGTAAAGTCACACCTGAGCTGTTGTTTAATCAAGATCAAATTTTAGAACGTCTTTATGCTGCACAACCCGTTTCAGCCTCAGGCACACATCTGGCGTATCACGCCGTGACGTCAGGTTATATTTTAGGGGAAATTATCAAGCGGGTAACAGGTCAAACGGCCCGTGAATTTCTTGCCGAAAATATCGAAAAACCCATGGGCTTAGATTACTTTAACTATGGCCTAAAACCTGAGTATCGAGCGGATGTCGCTTTAAACTATGCCACAGGTCTACATCCACGTTTAGGCACAGACCATTATCTTAATCGGGTACTGGGCGGTGGTTTACAGTTGGCGGTCGATGTGACCAATGATGCGCGCTTTATGGACACGATTTGCCCAGCGGGCAACATTTATACCAGTGCCGAACAAGCTGGACGTTTCTTTGAAATGCTCTTGAGTGGTGGCGAATACCAAGGCAAACAAATCATGAGTGCCCAAACGGTATTTCGCTCGACATTGGCCACGTCAGGGGTCAGTTTAGATCGGACATTATTAGTCCCGATGCGTTATGCCTTAGGCCCAATGTTAGGGAGTAATCCTATTGGGTTATTTGGACCCATGACTGGGCAAGCCTTTGGACATCTAGGGTTTTCCAATATTCTCTGCTGGGCCGATCCAGAACGTGATATTAGTGTATCGCTATTAACCACAGGAAAATCTGTCGTCGGGACCCACTTACCGGCTTTAGCGAAAACGCTTTATCAAATCTCAAAACATTGTCCCAAAATCTTAAAGCACCAACGTCGCTCCTTATTTGCAACCGATCGAAGCGAAACAGATTTAGTCTGAGCATAAAAAAAAGCCCAAGTAAACTTGGGCTTTTTTGCGCTGTAGTGTTCTTTTATTTTTGTTCTTGTTGTTTTAGTTATCATTATAATAATGCGCTTTTCCGCGTCTTGTATTAAACATTCCATGTTTAATCATTTACATCCTTATGTGACAGATTTTGCCACATCACACAGAAGAAAAAAGTCGTATTTCACTCATCTTCATGTAAGCGATTGCTTACATAAACTCCTCATTTCCTCCATTATTTAGCCTAAACTTCTCTAAAAAATGCAATAATTAAAATTTAATTAATCAAAAACAATCACTTAAAACATAAGCCGTGCAATACTGAGACAGTATCTCTTCAATATTCAATCTATAACTGTATTTTATGCTTCGAGGAATGAATGGCTATTTTTTGTCACATTTTGCCAATTTATCAGATATAAAAAAGCCTTGTAGTCTCTCCCAAAACTACAAGGCTTAGCGGCTGTAAGTTTCCTCTTTCACCTACTTCACTGTAAGTTCGCTGTCTACTGACGTTATTATTATCTTTTTGCGATTATACTCAACATTCCGTGTTGAGCTCTTTATGTGAAGCCATCTTCTCAAAATCCTCAACAAAGCTCTATGCGCAAATCTCCTGAATCCCTGTAAGCCATTTCGTACAAAACCCCTATTTGTTTATTAAATCTTCACAATTGAATTTGTTGATTAATTTTTCTTGATAGACCACTTTCTCGGGTGGTTCGAGTCACCATAGCATGTACGAATGCATCAGCATCGACCAGTAAACTGACCACTTTTTTCGCCCGCGTAATTGCGGTATAAATCAACTCTTTACTGAGTAATTTTTCAGCCTGCCGATCTAATACCACCGCGGTATGGGTGAACTCAGAGCCTTGAGATTTGTGAATGGTCAGTGCAAAAGCCGTTTCAATATTTTTGGGTAATCGTGTCGCGGCTACCCATTTATCCAGACTGGGGAAATACACCTCAAACTGCAATTTACCTTGTTGTATACGATGTAAACACAGGCCAATATCGCCATTCGACAAACCCAACTGATAGTCGTTATAGGTCATCATCACTGGACGGCCCAAGTACCATTCGCCTTGTTTAATTTGTTTTGACTGTTCTAATAGGCGCTGCTCGATTTGCAGATTGAGCTGTTTTAAGCCGAAATGGCCGTGACGTATGGCGGCTAAAATACGGTAATCATCAAAATGTTGAATCACTTTGGGTACGAGAGACTCATTAGGATTTTGCTGATATTGCTTTAAGGCCTCGACATAGCCCTGAAAGCCAAGCATCAACAGATCATAATAATGTTGTAACTGCTCTGCAGATAAAGCCGGCTCAGGCAACAACTCAAGTTGTAGATAATCGACCTTGACCTGATCCAACTCAACCGCCTTCAACGTCGTGGCATTTACCACTTGCTGTTGAAAAGTATGCAATACGCTCTGTTTTTCGGCAGGATGCGTCGTTAAGTCAAAACACGGCTGCTGTTGAATAAATTGTGCCAACTTTCCAATCAATGCATCTGATTTGAAACGACGGCTATTGACCAAATTGACTCTATTTTCAGCCAAAGCTGGAACCTGTTGTAGATCGGCGAGTACAGAGCCGACATCGACCGAAGCCAACTGATCAGCATCTCCCAATAAAATCAAACGAGCTTGATTCGGCATGGCAGCAAAGAGCATCTGCGCCAAATTTAAATCCAGCATGGATGCTTCATCAACGACAATCACATCATAAGGTAAAGGTTGTCTGCTATGAAACCGCGGTTGCTGCGTATTCCCAAGACCCAAAAGTCGATGTAGCGTCACAGGGTTTAAGTTTTTCAAATCTAGGGTAATGAAGTCTTGTAACTTTTCATCTTGAAAAGAGTTCTGAAGGGCTTCTTTCATCCGCTGCGCCGCCTTACCTGTCGGTGCAGCCATCGCAATACGAATATCAGGCATACTTTGTTTGAGCACTGCAATAATACGCGCCAAGGTATAGGTTTTCCCTGTGCCTGGGCCACCTGTAATGATCGAGAGCGCCTGCTCAGCCACCATCGCCAAAGCCTGTTTTTGGTGTGGATCTTCTAGTAAATGAGCATAAGCTGAAATATCCACTTGCGTTAAATTTTGCAGTTTTAACCGTGCCACTTGCTGGGCCAAGGACTGCTCTAAAGCCCAATAACGATACAGATATAATTGCTGCTGATCGTAAACAAACGGCGCTTTTTGTTGCTGTGCCTGCTGTTCATCCATGACCAAATCATCTAAGACTGTGACAGCTTCAGCTGCAACCGAGATACAACTCTCACCGCGTAGCATAGCTTCAAGAACCTGTTGAATCATTTCACTTCGGGTTTCAGTAACCCCTGTTTTACTCAGCGGTGACTGCTGAATAAACTGACTCCAACGCGTTAACCATGTGTCTACCATGGCAGCCTGATCAATACTGGCTTTATGAACATTTTCCACACGGTTATCCTCAAAGTTATCCACAACTTAATTGTTTGTTTATGAGTGACTAATTTCACTTAATTCAGAAGTTTTTCCTACATGATTTTCAATAGAAGTATCCTCAGCAAAATGACCCAAGATGGCATCTAATCTTAAAATAAACTCTGGGCTAGCACGCCAACTTAAAACCCCTTGATCAGGCTGCCCATTCATCCCTCTCAAATAAAGATAACTCGCCTGTCCCAGATGTTTTTCAATGTCATAGTTCAGCAAATTCACTTTTAAATAGCGATGCAAAGCCACCAAATACAAACCCGCCTGCAACCAATAACTGGCATGTGACATATTCAATTGGATTGCGTCATGATTGTAGCTCTGCTGATCCGCCCCTAAGAAGTTACTTTTATAATCGGCGATGTGATAACGCTGACCATCAAAATAAACCAAGTCTATCGAACCTGTCAGATAACGAGCAGAATTGGCTTCATTTAAGTCGAGTAGATCAATGCCGTATTCTTGAAATAATGCCTGTATGCGTTTAATCGCGAGCACATGATCGGACAATGACAAATAAAAAGGAAACTCAGCCAAGTGTTCATCGGCTTTGAGTTGCTTCAACTGAAAACTGTCATGTAAAGGTGTTTCTAGCACATCTGCTAACCATTCTTGCATCCACAGCACCAATTGAGTTTCATCATCCTGCCCAAATTCGTGTTGATATTTGCCCAATAACTCTTGCCACAGTAAGGGGCTATCATTTTTAAAACGACGATGAATTTCCAGTCCCCAGTCACGTGAGTCCTGAAAGTCAATGTGCTCGAAAATTTCGTGCAGGAAGGTTCCCGCAGTCGTCCCCATTGGAAACTGCCGTTTAATCCACGCCAAAGGCTGACTCAGTTCCACATCCTCAAGTACAGGATGATTGATCTCGTCATCCGCACTGCCCACTTTCTCGCTCAAAACAGCTAAGGCATCCATTGCCTCTTTGCGACTCAAATGCTGTGTCAACGCACTAAAACTGGTTTTGGAACGTGGATAAAAACGCTGTTCAGGAAAGGCCAAGGCTTGCAGTTGAATGATCTCTTGCTGCTCGGCTGGCTGTAAACGAATCGGCTTTTCAGTCAGCAGCCCCTCATCACCACTGGCAGGATGTTCAAACAGATTACCGGCTTGGCCACGCCAAAATGCCAATGCCGTATTTGATTTATATTCCTGATCTTGCAGTAAGGCATACACGCGGTGGCTCGCACGGGTCAGTGCGACGTACCATAAGCGATGCTGTTCTGCTTCGGCTCGCTCATTGTGTTGATCAATCGCGGCTGGGTCTAACAGGTTGGCATCATTTACTGCCACGATGCGCTGTAACTCGCTCCGCCCTGTCGTCGGATTGATCTGTTCCAGAGTTGAAAAGTTTAAGGTTTTATTCATTTCCTTAAAGTCTTTGTCGGCACCCAGCAAGAACACAATTTTAAACTCTAGACCTTTGGACTGATGAATGGTCATCAGCTGTACGCCTGTGGCATTGGAAAGTTTGCGTTCCAGCTCCCACTCACGTTCCGCAGGCAAATGCAGCTGTTTGAGATACCAATGATACAATTTCTGCGCGCCTTGGAACTGCTCACTATGTTGGCTCAACAACTCAGTCAAATGCCGTAGATTGACCACAGTCCGTTCGTTGTCTCGGCTTTGGTAAGCCACCAAGTTTTTCCACACTTTAAAAAGGTTTAAAACGTATTGCCATGCACTTAAAAAGCCTTTATTGATCCACATGTCGCGGATGTCATCAAAATCCGCCATAAACTGGCTCAGACCGTTGGCTTGTTTTTCCAGTTCCAGTAACTGTTTTAAATCAATCGCCAACAGCCGACTCAAAAGTGCACGGCGAACTTTGGCCTCATCAAAAGGATGCATCATTGCGGTCAATAATGCACCGACATCTTTCGCAACCTGACTTTCAAACACACTGCGTTTAGATGGACGGTTGACCAAAATTCCCAAACGCTCTAGTTCAAACTGAACTTTGTCCAAGCCATCATGGTTTTTGGACAACACCGCGATATCATTCGCACCCATAAACTGTGGCGGATCATCTGCCACATACAGTTGCTGTTGAATGCCTTGGTTGATTAAATCACGGATTTTCCATGCCACTTGTTGAGCTTCATTTTTTTTGTCTTCAAGTAACAGCCAGCGCAGCGGTACATGGTTTTCACCTTGTGCATCGACCAAAGCGGGATGGGGACGAGTCCCTGCTTCTACAGGCTGGTAATAGACCTGCTCACCAAAGTCCTGTTGGCGTTGAAATAAAGCATCTACCACCTGTACCAGCTTTTGCACAGAACGATGATTATATTTCAAACTATACTGCCGACCTTGCTTTGCCAAAACATCTAAACGTGCCTTGTTATAGGTCAGCATGTCCCCCCCACGAAAGCCATAAATGGCTTGTTTCGGATCACCGACCATAATCATACAGCCTTGGTGATAACGCTGTACATCACGCCAAATTCGCGCCAGCATGTCATCTTGGTCTTGGTTGGTGTCTTGAAACTCATCCACTAAAATGAGTGGATAGCGTGCTTGTACAAACTGAGCAAAGCGCCTGCCCTGCTCGCCCTGTAAAGCTTCTGACAAGGTACGGATTTGCTGGGCAAAAGTCGTTTCACTCTTTTGCTGTAAGACTTGTGGTAAACGCTTTTTCACCTCGGAGCTTAAGTAATATTTTAAATACGCATCCAGCACGTCCAAATTGAGCTCTAACTCTGCCAACGCCTCTAAGAAACTGCGGACCTGTCGCCACACAGGATGCTGCTCAAACTGTTCTAGTACATCTACAGCACATTTGTTTAAGACTTTTTTCGTCGCGAGGTCGGTCAGATGTTTTAAGGTTTTTTCAAAATGTGGCGCGAATAAAGCATAAGCTCGTTGCTCTTTCAGGGCGGTCAAAAAAGCAGGTAAATCCTGACATAGAATACGCTGCATCAAAGCATCGGTACGCCACTTTTTCCCCAGCACTGCATGGTATTGCCCTTCGGGTGCATAATAGTCTTTCAAGCTTTCAATCTGCGCCACATCCAGCGCGGTAAATTGATCAATGGCCTGCTCAAATTGCGTCAAATCAAGCACAGGTTTTTCTACCTGTTGAAACTGTGCCGATGCAAAGTTCAGACTATTTTCAACAATTGGCACATAAGCCTGTTCGGTTTTTAATTTTTGTTTTAACAGTAAATAATTCACCACAGGCTGCGGCTGTGCCTGAATCCACTCACGTAACACATCATGAATGAGCTGCTGAGTATAACTCTGCGCATCATCGGTGATATCCGCACGCTCAATCTTGCCACTTTCAAAAGAAAACTCACGCAGTAACTTTTGACTAAAACTGTCCAGTGTGCCGACGAACAGCTCATCTAACTGATCAATCACCAACTTCAAACGCTCTTGGGCAAAACCGACCCGTTGTGCATAGTCTGTGAGCACCTTGGTAAAAAGCGGATCTTGTTCAGCGGCAATTTTGGCCTGTATCTCTCGCTCAGTCAGACTCTGACAACCTTCAAAATAACGTAAAGTTTCGATCAAACGAGCCCGAACGCGACTTTTCAGCTCCGCAGCGGCAGCACGAGTGAAGGTGGTTGCAATGACCTGATTCGGCAAATAGGCCCCAAGAAAAATACGCACCATCAAACTGGATAAAGTAAAAGTCTTGCCTGTGCCTGCTGAAGCTTCAATCCAATGCAAGCCCTGAAAGCTCATATCGGCAATGGGTTGATAAGACATGTTCGATGTAGAGGCCTGAGACTGCGCTGTCATGACTTAGTCCTCAAGGCTTTGCTGATGCAAAAAAATCGGATGATATAGTTCATAAGAAAACTGCTCACAGGCATGGGCAAGTAATGCCTTGGCATCCTGCTCTTGTAGAATAAACTGCCAGTCGCGGTGTGCTTTATTGGCTTCGTTTTCAGTCATTGAAAAACCACTAAAGCGACCATCTTCTTCCCACACTTTATAAATGGCGTCCATGTCCGCAATCACCATCTGTTCCTGATCATTCAGTTGCCATTCATGCGTTTTATCTTTTTCTGCAATTTTCAGTAACAAGGCCGCAGGTAAAACCAAAGGCTGAGTTTGTGCATACTCCCATGCTTTCAACCAAGGTTTGAGCCATTCACGCGCCTGATTTGAACTCACACCAGTACATAAAATGGTTCGGTCACTAAACACCACGATGCGTTGATATTGCTGTCCGCCCTCTCCCAAATTGACATAAGCCAACCACAGTAAATACTCTAACCAAACTTTGGCACGGCGCTTTGCTCTGGCACTGGATGCTTCTACACTGACCCATTTTTCAGCACTGTATTTGGCTAAAGTAACATTGATCTGTAAATGTTCATTCACCTTCCAGACTTGTTGGGTCGTGGCTGTAGCCTCGGGTGCATAGCGTTGTAAACGTGTCAGCAAGCGCTGCTGCTCAAGCACGCTCATTTGCCAGACCCCATCTTGGACTTTACCAATCGGCAGTTGATCCATCAAAAGATTGGCATCTGCCGCTGCCTCATGTTGTTGTAAAAAATGACGAATGGCATAACGTCCTAAACCATCGAGCAGTAACGGTTCTTGCGTTGCAGGAATCCCTTCTGGTTTTAAGTTTTCCACGCCTAACGTCTTGAGATACAGCCTTGCAGGGAAAGTGATGTCCTGAATCCACTGCTGACTATCAAGAACTTGAATATCTTGCTCTAATTTTGGATAAGGCGTGTTAACCCAACTACTCCGTTGCCCCGATGCATACTGTAGTTGTTTCGCGACCTGAAACCATTGATCCTGAAAACGAATACTGTGCTCAGACTCAAAACCACGCGGATCAAAAGGCAATAAAGGATGGACATGATACAGCGATGCCAACTGTGCAGGGACAGTCACACCATGCTTATCAACCGTTGCATTGACACTCTTGCTTTGTATGTCAGGCTGCACAATAAAGGCCATATGCTGAATCAGTTCTTGCAATACCGTAGACGGATCACGGACTTCACCATCGTTGATATCAAAGCCATTATAAAATAACCATATGTTCTCTTGTGCCAACAACAAGGCATCTAGAAAAGCCCCTTGATCATCTTCCAAACGGGAACGATCCCCCAGTTGTGGCTTCAGCAAGTCCATCAGGTCAAAAGGCAAATGCGCACTGCGGTTGGGAAACTTGCCACTGTCCAAGCCCAACATCACGATCAACTTATACGGCACAGGTCGAATCTGGCCAATTTGACTAAACGTGATCTGCCCCGTGGGTTCTGCATAGTCCAGTTGCGCTTCTAAGGTCTTTTGGATTTCTTCTAATACATAAGGCAAAGGTAAACTTAAACTGCGCAGTGCATGATGGTCGTGTTCATCATAAAAACTCGCCAAGGTCAGCATACGTTCTTGTTTTTTGACCATCTTATACACTGCGGCCAAAGACTCGACACCCGCAGCTTCAAACTCGCGAATATCTTCCATCAAACGATTCAGCCAAGTTTCAGCAGTCGTCCGTTGTCCAGTTTCATGCGCGATCATCCACTCGGAACGATGTTTAAAATCTTGATAAATTTCAATCAAAACACCAATCAGCTCAAAATCACTCGACTGTACTTGGGCATAGCTCAAGGTCTCATGAAACAGCACATGCTCTGGGACAGCGGCGCCTAAAGCCAAACGATCTAAGGCAAACTTCAGACTATAACGATAATCTTCATCCCCTTCGGCCAGACTACGTTTTAAATGCTCGGCATCCAATCCACGTTTAAAGCCTGCGTTGATCAACAGCTCCGTCATTCGCTCGATCATATTCATGTCTAAGCCGTAACGTTGTTGCGTTGCATTTAAACTGAGCCAATCAGCAAAGTCCTCAATACTGAAACGCCCCCGCACCAAGACCATCCGTCCCAGCACAGCACGCCAGGCATTTAAGGCATCGAGTTGAGTCACGCCTGCCAGCTTAATCGGCAGATAAATACTATCTTTACTGAGTTGGTGACCCTTTTGCAAAGCTTCACGCTCATGCGGAGGAGGCGCAAAAACACTGCGAATAAAAGGTTCTAGCTCAGTCAAACTGGGCGTCAACACTAAAATATCGCTTGGACGTCGCGGTGCATCAGCCGTGCCCTGAGCCAACCAATGCGTCAGTTGATCTTTGAGGACTTCAAGCTGTCTAAGGCTGGAGTGACAGACATGAATCTGTATCGAATCATCTTGTTCAGCCAAGGCATACTGATGCTGCGTAGGTTCTACCAAATACAGGACATCAGACTGAATTTTACCAAGTAAAGTTTCTGGATATTCATCGACAAAGATATCGGCCCAGACGCCGTCTTCACCTGAAGAAAGGCTGGAAAGTAAAGAGAAATGGTCGCGCGCTTGTTTACCAAATCGGGTCAGTAAAGGATGGCGAGACTCTCGGGTTTCTGCATTAAAATTGAGGGTAAACTCATCAAAAAACTGCTGAATCTCGGCATCATTGGCATTTGGATTTTTTTCAATAAAACGCTGCTTCACCCGTGCGTCATAACGCGCTTTCCAATTGGGATCGACACTGTCCGCCCAATATTCTTGCGATGGGTTATAGTGAAAAATAAAGATCTCGAGGTATTGTCCCAATCGATGTAAAAACTCCAATTGCCTTGGCGGTAAATCTAAAACCGTAAATACCACCAACTGTGCAGGCAACTTTTTAAGTGCAGCGTCTCGGGTCTCTGCTTGATCGAGTAAGCCCCAAAATGCAGTATCAATACGCTGAATTTGTTCAAAGTCAGCATGGAACACCACTTGCCAGAGCCAACGTTGCCATGCTTCCAATTCATAAGCTTGATTGAGTTGAAAAGCACTGAGTTCTTGCTGAGTTTTAAAGAACATCTGCTCCAAATCGAGCGGCTGGTTTTTGCCCCACGCTTGTAACCAATTGGTCTGGCAACGGCAACTTTGCGGTGGGCAGCCTTTGGTGCAATGCCCACGATAATCCATATAAAAACTAAACAGCCGTGAAACCTGCTCCGCGACCCAATACAGCATGCTTTGCTTTTTGAGCTGTTTATCGATGCCTTGTTGCAAACGGTCAGCGCTGGCATAGATCCGCTGAATAATCGGATACAACGGATGAGCAACCTCTAAAGGATTCAGCTCGGCTTGTATAAATTCTTTTAAGGCTTGAAAGACACGCCATTTAATAATCAATCGCGGAATATTGGCTTTACGGACTTCATCTTTTTGGTCGACCAAAACCCACTGATAAGCCGACCATTGAAAACCACGAATACGATGATGAAACTGCGTGTTGGCACTGATGCCCTGCTGTTCTGCCAACTTTTGTGTTAGCCAAGCCTCAACCGCAGGTGAAGGTACAATAAAATGCTGTGCTTGCAGCACTTGAAAGGCATTTTTGGCCGGTTTAAAGACGGTTTTTTGCATGGCTTGCAACAGAACATCAATACGCTGACTTTGTATTACGTGTATCGCCATGTTTCCTCTCAAATAACCATCTTATGAAAAATCTACAAAAGTACACAGATTATTGACTATACTTCTGGTTCTGTCTATGTCACTTTGATGACATATTTCTATTTAAAATTTGCTTTAAAATACGTACTTTAAGCAAAACTAGAATCAATGTGAATCAGGATATTTTAGGATTTAGAAAATGAAATTAGAGCATATTCCAGAAAAAATTGATCCCTCTTTAAATTTAGAACAAATCCGTGAAGAGTGTTTGGATTTAGTCAAAAAGCGCGCCTATTTTTCCGCAGGTGCAGCGGTTATTCCAGTCCCTTTCCTTGATGTGGTGATTGATGTGGGCATATTGTCGCAGTTGATTCCCGAAATTAATGCCCGCTTTGGTTTAACCCCAGAGCAAGTCAGTGTCTACGACCCAGAAACCAAGCAAATACATTGGTCAGAACTGCGTAAACGTGGCGTGGAGTTCTCAGGATTGGTGGTGGCACGTACAGCCGTGAAGAAATCCCTCAATAACATGGCAGCCAAATACATCACCAAACAAGTCACCAAATTCATTCCTCTTGGTGGGCAGATGATTGCGGCTAGCTTGGGTTATGTCATGATGAAAAAAATTGCGGAAACTCATGTGGAAGAGTCGTATAAGCTCGCCAAAGGCATTCAACTAAAACAAGCCGCTGAACAAGGTGTTCCTGTTGCAGCGCCAGTGACCCAAATTCCCTTAAGTTAAAGAACTAAATCCGCCTCTATAAAAAACGGTCAAATGACCGTTTTTTTTAAGTTTCTTAATCTGTGTCGCGATCCGCTTTGAGCTGTTTTAAAATTGCCCTTAAGACTTCAATGCGGGCCTGTTGTTTATCATTGGTGGAAATAATATACCAAGGCGCATAACCTGTATCGGTATGTGCAAACATATCCGCGGCTGCCTTTAAATAGTCATCCCATTTGTCGCGATTTCGCCAATCTTCTTCGGTAATTTTAAAGCGTTTATGCGGGGTACTTTCGCGGGCTTTAAAACGCGCCGCTTGTTCATCTTTATCAATCGCCAGCCAAAACTTAATCAGTACGGTTTGACTGTTGCTGAGGTTTTTTTCAAAACGATTGATTTCCGCATAAGCGCGTTGCCACTCTACCTCGGTTGCGAAGCCTTCTACCCGCTCGACTAAAACGCGTCCATACCACGTCCGATCAAAAATAGTGATGTCATCCGACTGCAATTTGCTCCAAAAACGCCACAGATAAGGACGGCGTAACTCATACTTTTCAGGTGCGGCAATGGTATGAATTTCATATTCTCGTGGGTCGAGCTTTTTCACAATACGCTTAATCGCCCCCCCTTTACCCGCAGCATCCATACCTTCAAAAGCAATCACCACTTTACGGTCATCACAGCGCATGGCATCGGCCACTTGTTTGGTGAGTTTTTTCAATTCTGATTTATAGTTCGCATCCTCAGCTTGAGGGACTTCAAACTGAGTCAGAATATCTGGTATTGGTGCTTGCTGCCATTTTAGCGCGGCCTTTTTTTCATGCTCTGGACAGTGACGCAGCGATGTTAAAATTGCTTGTGCAAAATTGTGATTACGCAAATCCTCATCTTCACCATCAATGATTTGCCAGTCATCGGTGAAGCGCGTACGTAGCTTTTGTAAGGTGTCATATTGTTTTTTATTGCGCCAGTCTAGCCCATGCAACTTATGCCAATGCACTTCGCTCGGGTCCATATCGTCTAGACGCTTTTGCAAAGACTTCCACGACAAATCGAACCAAACTTTTAAAACATCTACGTTGTTATTTTTTAAGTCCTGCTCAAAAGCCCGCATATTGCTGACGTATTCATCAAACAAAGTGTCGTCTAAAGGTTTTGAAGCATGCATGGCCGTAGCCAACAAGTCCCCATACCAGTTACCAAACCACACCATAATTTGCCCTTCGGCAGGTACAAATCGAGTATAGGGCTGCCAAAAAGGCTGCTTCAGATTAAACAGATGCGGTGGATCGGCTTTGACATATAAAAAACGCGGATCAACCCATTCGCGCAGCTGTTTTACCGCTTCGCCTTTACCCGCAAGTTCAATTCCACTGACCAAAATCACCAAACTTTTTGCATTGCTCTGATCACGGGTATTCATCAACGCATATTGCGCTTCAATTAAGTCCAGTGAAAGCTGTTCTTCGTTCAGCACTGTACTGGCGATCGTTTCTGTATCCATTGCCCCTCCTTTTTTCTATTTAATCAGATCACTAGATCCTAAAAAATGATGGTCTAGATGATTTTCATATGTATCTTTTGACTACTTCTACATCAAACTGACCACAAATAAATAGTTTTTTTGTCACTTTGTCATAGCGAGTTCCGTCATCACGCACTAAGATTTAGCTATCTTTAAATAGAACTGAGACAGCAAATGTCCAAACTCGCCGCCCTCGATGAGCTTTTAGAACAGTATTACCAATTGCATTATCATCAAGATTCGGTGCTCTTCCAACGTTTACAAGATGTGCAAACTTGGCAAAAACAGCGAATGCAGCGTACCCACAACAAAACTTTCACAGAAAAGCAAAATCTGTTGATGGCCGAGTATTTTATCAACCGTTTATATGGTGGCCCAGATTTTGATGCTTTGGCGGGACAAATTGCGCGCTTGAGCAAATATGCGCACAAAGCAGAGAAATTAATTCCTGAAAATGCCATTAAAACCGGTACCTCTGGGGTTGAGTTGGCGATTTTGGCGGTGCGACTGGATGAACAAGTAGCAATGCAATTGCTGAAAGATCACCATCCCTATGAAGCCTTAACCGATGATTTGATGCGCCAAGCCTACTTAAAACTAGAACAAGGCGAAGAACGCTTGAAACAGCTATATTTACTCGATCAATTGGGTAAGAACCTCGATAAATACATGCGCTCTTTTATGGTCTATACCGCTTTTAAGATGTGTAAAGGGACGGCCAACAAATATAACTTCAATATCATGTATGATTTTATGCAAGATGGCTTTTTGGCCATGAAACCGCTAAAGTCGGCGGAGAAATTTGTGAAAGACTTTACTGCGGTGGAACGTCAAATTATTGATAAAGTACATTCGGGTCATCTATACCCATTTCAGTAAATTTCAGATTATTCCTTGATAAAAATAAGGCAGTGGCTGCATAGCTCTGCTGTTTTTCTGTATATTATTCAGCACAATTGCATGATGGTTACTGTACAACGTCCTAGAATCTGTCATCATGCATGCACTGCAACATTTACCCTATTGCTATGTTAGGAGTGACTCCCATGTCGAATGAAAATCAAACGCCTACCGCTACTCAAGAGTCGGCACAAAACACAGACAAAGTGAGTCCATTTTTAACTGAACCATTACCCCAAGGTACGGCGCAAGGTCAACAAAAATCATTACAACAACAGTTGACTGATACCCCAGTGACGGGTTCTGTACCTAAATACAATCTTCCTCGCGGTGCCAACACAGGTAACGTCGGCAGTACCACACACTTTGGTTACCAAACTGTCAGCAGTGAAGATAAAGCGCAAAAAGTGGCGGAAGTTTTCCACTCGGTTGCCAGCAAATACGACATTATGAATGACTTGATGTCTTTTGGTATTCACCGTCTATGGAAACGCTTTGCGATCAATATGTCAGGGGTACGTCGTGGTCAACGCGTATTAGATATTGCTGGCGGGACAGGCGACTTGGCTAAAGTGTTTAGCCGCGAAGTTGGCCCTACAGGTCATGTAGTACTTTCAGACATTAACGAATCCATGCTCAATGTTGGCCGTGACCGCCTGATTGATGCTGGATGTACCAATGTTGATTTCGTATTAGCCAATGCTGAAACCTTAGAGCCATTTGAAGATAACAGCTTTGACCTACTCACGATCTCATTTGGTCTACGTAATGTGACTGATAA
This sequence comes from Acinetobacter sp. 789_lipA, assembly GCF_058242845.1. Taxonomy (NCBI): domain Bacteria; kingdom Pseudomonadati; phylum Pseudomonadota; class Gammaproteobacteria; order Moraxellales; family Moraxellaceae; genus Acinetobacter; species Acinetobacter sp. 789_lipA. The sequence goes on from NZ_JBZAYS010000001.1 coordinate 307,370, forward strand.
AGATGCAGCACTTGCTGCGATGTACCGCGTGCTTAAGCCAGGTGGTCGCCTACTGGTATTAGAGTTCTCTAAACCTGTATTTGAACCGTTTTCAAAACTGTACGACCTATACTCGTTCACCGCACTGCCGATCATGGGTAAAATTATTGCCAATGACTCAGAAAGCTATAAATATTTAGCCGAGTCCATTCGTATGCACCCAGACCAACGCACGCTAAAAGGCATGATGGAAAATGCAGGCTTCCAAAACTGTGACTATCACAACCTGACAGGCGGTATCGTTGCTGTACACCGTGGTTTTAAACTTTAAAATTAAACGTTTAAGGGCAAATTATGTGGTCGATTCTGGCACTCGGTGCAGTTGAACGATTAATTCATCATGTGATTAATTTGGATGCGATCACTCGCATCCAGCTCAATGAACTACAAGGCAAGATGTTACGTGTGGTGATCGCATCCCCGCAACTGTCTGTAGATGTGTTCTTTGACCAAGCCAAAGTGCGCTTAGAACCTACCGTTACAGGGCATAGTGAAACAGCGTCCATTTTCGAACAACGCCCGTTTGACCAAGCTCAATCTCACACCCCAGCAACCGCAACTTTAACGGTGGCCAATGTGGTTGAGCTGCTCAAGCTATTACTGGCGGATGATATCGGCAATATCCCGCTCCAAGGTGATTATCACCTTCTACAGGATATTCAACGGATTATGCAACACGCTGAGCCTGACTTGGCTGCGTATTTAAGCCCATGGATTGGCCCAAGTTTGGCGCATGAATTGGCTAAAATTCAGCTGGCCCCAAAACACATCAAACAGGCCTTACAAAGTCATTTTTTCTTTGCTGAAGATGCCTTGAAAGAAGACAGTGGTCTATTTGCCCCACGTTGGCAAATGGATGATCTGCATCAAGACACCCGCATTTTTAATCAAAACTTAGATCGTGCCGAAGCCAAAATTCAACAGCTTCAAGCACAGATTGACACTCAAGACTCAACTCAAAACTAGGTATTTACATATATGATTCCGCACGTTTCACGTTTACTCGAACTTTGGCGCATTGCCGCGCACTATAGACTCGACACGTTGTTTCCTGCGGAAGAATTGCCTGAAAAAGCGCGCCATGCGCTGGGTGTAATTCGTATGCACCCTGCGGCATGGTCCAGTCGTGAACGAAAAAATCCACTGAAGCTCAAACAAGCTTTAGAGGAAATGGGACCACTGGCGATTAAAATGGGACAACTACTGTCTACTCGTCGTGACCTAATTCCACCTGAAGTGTTACAACAACTGGTTTTACTCCAAGACCGTGTCAAACCGTTTGGTTCTGATGTGGCGAAAATGCGCATTCAAGACTCACTGAAAGCCGATGTAAACACGCTGTTTGCTCGCTTCGACGAACAACCCTTGGCAGCAGCCTCGATTGCTCAAGTACATACGGCCGCTTTACATGATGGTCGCGAAGTGGTGGTGAAAGTCACCCGTCCCGCTATTCGTAGTCAAATTTTACAAGACTTTGAAATTTTAGAATGGCTAGGTGATTTTCTAGAAAAACGCCTAGAAGCCGCGCGTGCACTGCACTTATCTGAAATTATTCAGGACTATCGTCAGGTCATTTTAAATGAACTGGATTTGACATTAGAAGCCGACAATACCCGTCGTATGCGCCATTATTTTACAGGCTCAAGCATGATGTATGTGCCTGAAGTCTATATGGATAGCAAGGACGTGATGGTGGCCGAACGCATTACAGGCGTTCCCATTTCAGACATTGAAACCTTTGAAAAACTGGGGATGGATCGTAAAGATTTGGCGGAAAAAGGCTTAACCATTTTCTTTACCCAAGTCTTCCGTGACAACTTTTTCCATGCCGACATGCATCCGGGCAATGTCTTCGTTGAAACCCTAAACCCAAGCCAACCACGCTATATTGCGCTGGACTGTGCCATTATGGGTGAGTTATCGAAGCACGACCAAATGACCGTGGCACGTATGCTACTTGCGGTCATGAACAGCGACTTTATGCAACTGATTCAAATCGTGCATCAAGCTGGTTGGATTCCCCCGGGTACAGACCAAGATGCACTAGCACGTGAAATGCGTCGCACGGTCGGGCCAATGGTGTCCAAACCCATGCATGAATTGGACTTCGCGGGCATTTTGATTCAAGTGATGGATATTGCACGACGCTTCCATTTGGAAATTCCACCACAGCTGATGCTGCTGCTTAAAACCCTCGTGCATGTTGAGGGTTTAGGGACTGACCTTTACCCAGAGCTGGACATTTGGAGTTTGGCAAAGCCAATCCTGACCGATTGGATCAAAGCGCAAATGAATCTACAAAAGAACCTAAAAGAGCTGGGACAAAAAATTCCAGATTTACTTTTAGGGGCACAAGACTTCCCAACGCTGTTGGTCGATAGCTTAAATGGTCTCAAAAACCAATCAGCTTGGCATGCTAAACAGCTCAATGAACTGCAAAGTATGCGCCTACAAATGGAGCATCAGCAAAAACGCAGTTGGATTTTTGGTAGTCTCATGGCCATTTTGCTGTCGATTGCGATTATCTCGCCTTGGTTTATTTCAGTGATTTTAATTGTACTCACCAGCTTACTGGCGGTGTGGCGCGTGTTTAAATAGACACTTTCTGCTGTATTAAAAGCCTGAGTCTCTCAGGCTTTTTTATGTTTAGGTTTTATGTCGGAAGTGACTCCCAAGTCATTCTTGGATCACTTTTGCCAATGCGCTCATTCTCTCACCAGTTAAAATGACAATACATATTGTCTATTTTGAATGATCACGATGACTCAAATCCTGCATAAACACCCTCCAGCTTTAAGCATTCGTGCAGGTAAATTAGCACGTCAACTCATTCAAAGCGAAGGCTTACAAGCTGAGCAGGTCGATATTGTACCCGGTGCCGCAGGTGGGCCCAAAGGGATCGGGATTCAAGGTTTAGACCAAGCTATTTTTGGTGAATTCTTTGCTCGTGCGCCGCAAAGACGGACTTTGATTGGTTCGTCCATTGGCAGTTGGCGCTTTGCCAGCATCTTAGCGCACGGTGCAAAAGCAGGTACCGAACGTTTAGGTGAACTCTATACCAATCTCTATTTTGACAAAAAAATGCAGCGTCAAGAAGTCAGTGATATTTGCCGTGGCATGCTGCTCGACTTGGTGCAAGGCAAAGAAGCGGAATTGGTCAATCATCCCGATTACCACCTCGCGGTACTGTCGATTAAGGCTCAACACATCTTCCAAAGTGACCAAGTTCTCCCGCTCTTGGCCTCTGTGGCAGGTATCATCGGCACAACCGCTGTTGCGCGAAAGCATAGTCGCCACTTTATGCAACGAGTGATTAGTCAGCCCAGCAATAGCAAACAATTTAAAGTAGAAGATGATTTCCTCACTCATTATCACAGTCTCACCGCTAGAAACGTTCTGCCTTGGCTGATTGCTTCAGCCTCTATTCCAGGCGTGATGGCCGCGATTCGCGATATTCCAGATGCACCACAAGGCAGTTATCGTGATGGTGGTCTGATTGATTATCACATGGATCTGCCTTTTGAGAGTCAAGGCATTGTGCTTTATCCGCACTTTACGGACAGCATTACGCCGGGGTGGTTTGATAAACTGTTTAAACGTCGCGCCAATCCTGAAAACCAAGCCCGTACGCTGCTCCTTTCTCCGTCCCAAGACTATTTACAGAGCTTACCTTTAGGACGCCTGCCCGATCGTAAAGATTTCACCCTCAAAGGGCTCGACCAAAAACAGCGCATTCAAATGTGGAACCAATGTATTTCTGAAAGTCAGCGCTTAGGTGATGAGTTCTTGGAAATGGTGGAAAAACAGCATTTTGCACAGGTCATACAAGATTTATAAACAAAATTTGCGCATGAATGTAATCTTGTTTAATCTGACCAAATAAAGAAAATCGAGATTACATTTTTTCTATGCTAACAATAATTTTAAGTGAACAAGAAAAATATGCTCAAATCATTGAATTAAAAAATGAATCATGGGAAAAAAGTATTATTGCAAGCTCGTTAGAGGATTCCATTCAAATCAACATCGACCAATTAAAAAAACCTGATGATATTCGTCATGCATTCATTTTAGACAATGGTTAAATCATTCGATCTATGATTTCTAATCACTCCCCCCACTTCGCCATCATCGGTGCAGGAACCGCAGGGTTAGCCACTGCGATTTTACTGGCTCGACAAAATATTCAAGTCAGTATTTTAGAGAAAGCCTCAGAACTTGAACCTGTCGGAGCAGGACTGTTACTACAGCCCTCTGGTTTAGCTGTTTTTGAGCATTTAGGCCTTTTAGATGAAGTTTTAAGACTGGGTGCAAAAGTCACTGGGCTCAAAGGTCAATTACCGAATGGAAATTTACTGGTCAATAGTCATTATCAACAAGCGCATCCTGATTTTTATGGTGTAGGGATTCATCGAGCAACGTTATGTCATGTTTTAGAAAATAAATGCCGTGAATATCCAGAACTCATTACGTGGTATATGAATACCGACATTCAGAAATTAGAAGAAACATCCTATCAAGTTCGGGTTTTGGGTAGTAAAGATAGTGAATCATTTGATCAAGCTTTTGATGCTGTGATCATTGCCAATGGCGCACGCAGCCTTTTAAGACCGAAAGAATGGGTAAAGGTTGATCAAGCTTATCCTTGGGGAGCCAAATGGACAATTGTTCCCGAATGTCTTGAATTAGATACAGAAATTTTACATCAGTTTCATGATCGCTCTAAAATCATGATGGGAATCTTACCGACAGGTACAGTGCCACATGAACCCAAGCAAAGACTGTCGAGTGTATTTTGGAGTCTTCCAAGCCATCAGCTAAATAACTTTCTACACAATTCACAAGCTTACTCAGACTGGTTAAACCAAGTGTCTAAGCGTTGGAAACCTGCTGCGGATTGGTTAGAACAAGTCATTGCCCGGCCTGAACAAAAATCACAATGGTTGACTGCAAATTATCGTGATGTGGTGCTGTCTAAGTTTGGTGAGGGTCGTATTGGTGTCATGGGTGATGCAGCACATGCGATGAGTCCACAACTGGGGCAAGGTGCAAATATGGCCCTTTTAGATGCATGGGCTTTGGGGCAAGCGGTTCAAAGTGCAAGAAAAAATGAAAACATTGATTATGTTCAACTCTGGCAAACGTATCATCAACACCGTCAAAGTTCGACGGCGTTCTATCAATTTTTAAGTCGTTTACTCACACCACTTTACCAATCTGACCTATGGTGGGCAGGTGGTTTACGTGATTTAAGCTTTGCTTGGATGTATCGAATCCCCTATTTCCGTAAAGAAATGGCGGTGACGATTTCAGGTTTAAAATTAGGCATGTTCAGTCAAATGAACTATCGGGATATTGCAAAACAAAACAATCATTCTGTGTAGAATGCGATGACAATCATCGTCATCCGCTTTGGATGGGTGACTGATGGTTGAATTTCTAAAATATATCAATTAAGCCGCTGTGAGATAACTGTAGAAAGTTTCTCCTCTATTCTGTTTAAATCACGTAGACTATAGCGCGCTACGTTAACATCGTAACACTCTCAATATTTATTCGCTTGGTGAAATCTTATGAACAATTTGCAATGGCTCGATGAAGTAAAATTTAACGAACAAGGTTTAGTCCCTGCCATTGCACAGCATCACCAAACGGGACGTGTCTTGATGGTTGCATGGATGAACCGTGAAGCTTTGGCTTTGACGGCTGAGAAAAACCAAGCCGTATATTTCTCTCGTTCACGCAACAAGTTATGGCACAAAGGCGAAGAATCTGGGCATTTTCAAACCGTACATGAAATTCGTCTCGACTGCGATGCCGATGTAATTGTGCTGCAAATTGAACAGCACGGCGGAATTGCCTGTCACACAGGGCGTGAATCATGCTTCTACCGTAAACTCACGCCAAATGGCTGGGAAATTGTGGATGCACAGCTCAAAGACCCGAACGCGATTTATGGCGAAAAATCGAAAAATCCACATACATTGGCAATGAATGCCTCAACGGCTCAGTCTGAGCAAGTTGAAGTTTTGTCCTACCTCGGTCAAATGATGGCTGAGCGTAAAGCAGCTGATCCTGACTCGTCTTATGTTGCAAAGCTGTACCACAAAGGTCTCAACAAAATTTTAGAAAAAGTCGGTGAAGAAGCGGTTGAAACCATTATCGCGGCTAAGGATTTTAAATCTGAAGCCAATGAAGACCATAAAAATGATTTGATCTATGAAGTGGCAGATCTTTGGTTCCATACGATTGTGGTTTTAGGCTATTTCGACTTAGACCCTCAAGTGGTTCTTAATGAATTGGCACGTCGTCAAGGGCTTTCTGGTTTGCTTGAAAAAGCCAACCGCAGCCACTAAGTTTATTGCCTGTGTCGAATATCATCAAACCGAGCGCGACTTATGAGCAAGCCATTGCCATTGATAACGCGCGTCTGGGCAAATCGTTTAAAGTGATTGCCTATGCAGGCACAGGTAAAACCACCACACTGCAAATGATTAGCGATGCCATGCCACAAAGACGTGGCATGTATTTAGCGTTCAACAAAGCCATTGCCAGCGAAGCGCAAACGAAATTTCATGGCAATGTCGACTGCCGAACCTTTCACTCGCTTGCTTTTCGCAGTGTTCCACGTGGAGTGACGGACAAACTTCGTCTGCCTCGTTTAAGTCCGAGTTTTATTGCCAAAGAATACCGCCTTGAACCCATCACCCTAAGACGGATGATGGGCGGACGTTATGAAAAATATGTGTTGATGCCATCACGCTTGGCCAGCCTTGTGGCCAATGCTGTGAGTCACTTCTGTTCAACCAGTTCTCAGTATCCTGCACCGCGACATTTGCAAGCACCGAGCTGGTTACATCCCGATGATATCGATTCACTACAAAAGCACCTCTACCCTGCCATTGAACGACGTTGGTTAGAGTCGATTGATCCCAACCATCAGGCTGGGATTGGTCACGATATTTATTTAAAACTGTGGGCGCTGTCTGAACCCAATATCCCAAGTGACTATGTGTTGTTTGATGAGGCACAAGATGCTGACCCACTGATGTTGGGCATCTTACTGAAACAGCGCAATACACAAGTGATCTATGTCGGAGATGCACACCAACAAATTTATGCATGGCGCGGTGCTGTCAATGCCATGCAACAACTGCCTTTGCCTGAGTCACGTCTCACCACCTCGTTCCGTTTTGGTGAAGAGATTGCATTGCATGCCAATGCTATTTTAGGCGCCTTGAATGAAACCGTGCCGCTCATGGGCAACCCTCTGCTCAACTCCAAAGTGGTCAACAAACCTCATACCAAAATGCGCGATGCGATTTTATGTCGCACCAATGCGCGCGCCATGGAATTGCTGCTCTCAGGACTGGTCCATGGTGACAAAGTCAGCCTGCAAGCCGACCATGTCAAACTGAACCGCTTTGTCGATGCCGCCGCGATGCTTAAACAAGGCAAACGCGTCACCGATGTGCCTGAACTGGCCTGGTTTAATTCTTGGCATGATGTACATGAATACTGCGAAACCAATGACGGCAGTGACATCAAGCCTTTAGTGAAATTGGTGGATGATCATGGCACCGATCCACTCAAAAAAGCCCTAGCGAAGATTACGCCGATTGAACAAGCGGATTATATTATTTCTACCGCACACAAAGCCAAAGGCTTAGAGTGGAATCGCGTTCACATCGAAGATGATTATCAGTTTAAGGTCAACGACAAAGACCATAAAATTAGTGATGAAGAGTTAAGACTGCTTTACGTGGCCTGTACACGTGCTAAAGTAAGTTTAAATATCCATCACATTTACGACCTGATGCAACAGCTGAAAAAACAAATGCCAAGCTCATTACGTAAAGTTGCTGGATAGTCGAATGTAAAAATAGTCACAACCGCTGCGGGTGTTCTATGAAAATTCAATCGATTCACCTGAAACACATCCTGCATTTTGCTGACCTTAAAGTCGATTTTTCTTATCACGATAAACCCGTCACTTTAATTTTAGGCGATCAAGCCTCAGGCAAGACCTCGATCTTACGTTTTAGCTATCAGGCTCTGACTTGGTTTGCAGCCCGTTATAAAGATTTACGCTCTGCAGGTGTGGTGATGTTAGATCACGACATTATGCTGAACCGCCTACAGTCCAAAATTGATATTCAAGTTGCTGTGCCCGCTGAGCTGTATGCTCTCAAACCTACGGCAGCCGATGCTGCGCCCGAACCCTATACATGGCAACTCTACAAAACCTTAAACCAACAAGGCATTGGCATCAGTCGAGTGGAAACATTGGAACTCGAACAACTGGTCAATCTATATCAGCAGGCAACGTTACAAGATCCGCTGCAAGGTTTGCCGTTGATTGCATATTATCCTGCGGAACGTTTTGTCAATGAGATGAATATTCTCAGCAAGAACAATCCCCTGATTTTCCAACATGCACATGCCTATGAAATTTCAGCTATTCCCTATACCACCTTTGCGCGCTTCTTTGAGTGGTTCCGTGAAATCAGCGATATTGAAAATGCGCAAACTGCACAGTTTTTACAAACGATATTGCATCAGCCCAAAAGCATGCCACCCGATATTCCCTTAAGCTATAAACTGGCTCAGGCTCAAGCACACATCCAGTCGCCCAGCCTACAAGCGCTTAAGCAAGCGTTAGCAACCGTTCTGCCCGAAATAGAAGATCTTTATTTGCAATATCATCCCAAGTTACAACTGATGGTGCGCTACCATGGCAACAGCATGCTCTATCAACAGCTTTCCAATAGTATTCGCAACTGGGTAGCGCTCGTTGGCGATATTGTACGACGTTTATGCCTACTCAACCCTGAAAGCCTGTTCCCGTGTTTAGAAGGTGACGGCGTGCTATTGATTGACGCGATTGATCATCAATTGGATCAAAATATGGCGCAAGTCATGTTAAAACGTTTAAATCAGGCTTTTCCTCGACTACAAATTATCGCCTCAGGCAACCGAAGTGAGTTGCTGGAACAAGCCAGTGAGTTTCAATGCCTCAAACTGGAAAATAAGCAATTAAGTCCGATCCAGCTCGAACCACTGCAACACCTGTTCGATGTGATTTACCAAAACCTTGCCAATCATGAAGCGACGAGTGGAAGCACCGAACCGATTGCGGCTGAACCCCAAGATTTAAGTGTGGCTGAATTATTCACACAGATTCAACAGCAACTCTCTCCCGAACAGCAACAGCATTTGATTACTTTACTCAGTGCTGAAGATGATGCTTCATCGGCAAATCCATTAACTTAGCCTGCTTCATAAGCATATCTATTTCAACCCTCAAAAACAGGCGACCAATGGTCGCTTTTTTACATTTCTTGCACTGAGAAAGTACCTGCCATCCACCAAGAAACAACCATCACGCGTATAATGTTTTGCGTCAGCGCAAAAAAGATTGATGTTGTTTTAGTCATGTTATATGATCGGTTTTACTTGCAAACTTCCAACTGAAATCGGATTTTGCTATAACGCTTCATGAGTTGCGCAACACAACTTCATTATTTTTAAATTTCACATTGGCTTTCAAGATTGAGACTCTTGGGCTGCTCTTTGCAGTCCTGTAATCCTTGAAAGATGAGATTCACCAATAGGTTTTGACCTATTCACGACAATGGAAACGAGTGTGCTACCGATTATTATATTGTTACCGTTAATACTTGGCACAACCCTTGTCTCATTACTGAAGCAGAGCTCACGCAGGCTAACCGCCTTCGCAGCTGTTGGGGTCAGTATGACAAGTTTAGGCTTATTACTGACCCAAGCACGAGAGGTGTTTAATGGCGCTGTCATTACGCAGTCGTGGTCATGGTTGCCGCAGCTTGGAATTGACTTCAGCTTCCGTCTAGACGCATTAGGCCTACTCTTTGCCTTACTCATTAGTGGCATCGGGACGCTCATTTATATTTATGCCTATTTTTATTTAGGCCCAAAAAATTCTCTCAATAAACTCTATCTACTGCTCATGTTGTTCATGGCAGCCATGCTCGGGATTTCTCTCTCCAATAATTTAATTTTACTCCTCGTTTTTTGGGAGTTGACCAGTATCTCATCTTTTCTGTTGGTCGGTTATTGGAGCAATTACGACGCGGCGCAACGTGGCTCACGAATGGCATTGACCATTACGGGTATGGGCGGATTAGCCATGCTAGGTGGTTTCATCTTGCTCGGCCAAATCACAGGTACCTACGAGATTGATCAAATCTTGACGATGACAGCACAAATTCAAAGTCATGCTTTATTTGTTCCTACGTTGCTGCTGATTTTACTCGGTGCTTTTACCAAAAGTGCGCAATTTCCATTCCATTTTTGGTTACCCAACGCGATGGCAGCTCCGACCCCCGTGTCTGCTTATTTGCACTCAGCAACCATGGTAAAAGCGGGCATTTTCTTGGTGGCACGACTGTTACCCATTTTTGCGGGTGCGGCACTGTTCCACAATTTGGTCACCTTTATTGGCCTATTTACCCTGTGTATGGCTGCGTTTTTTGCCATATTTAAAGAAGACCTGAAAGGTTTATTGGCCTATTCAACCATCAGTCATCTCGGCTTGATCATGTGTCTCTTGGGGATCGGATCACCATTGGCTGTGGCTGCGGCTATTTTCCATATTATTAACCATGCCACCTTTAAAGCAGCGCTGTTCATGATCGCAGGTATTATCGATCATGAGTCAGGCACACGTGATTTACGCAAGCTTAGTGGGTTATGGCAACTGTTACCTTATACGGCCACTTTGACGATGGTCACTGCTGCATCGATGGCTGGCGTGCCCTTGACCAACGGTTTCTTATCTAAAGAAATGTTCTTTACTGAACTGCTTAGCAATCTGTCTGGTCCTGTGCTCATCTGCTCCGCAATTGTCGCGACACTGGCGGGGATTTTTGCAGTCGCTTACTCTGTGCGTTTGGTACATGGGGTTTTCTTCGATGGCCCAGTGGGCAAGCAAGTTCCGAACAAAGATGCGCATGAGCCGCCGTTTGGCATGCGTGCACCGGCCACTTTACTGGCGATTTTGTGTATTTTAGTCGGCTTATTCCCTGCTCTCTTGGTTGAAAATATCGTCAACAGCACAGCACGCGCCAGCACCCAAGTGATGGACTTTGAAGGCGTACATCTTGCTCTATGGCATGGTTTTAACATGCCATTATTGATGAGCCTGATTGCATCGATTGGCGGTCTGATTTTCTATTTCAGTCTCGCGAAGGGTGGCAAAATTCGAGAAATTGATCTCGATCCATATCTAGGTCGTCTACAAGGTCGAGTTGCCTTTGACTTATTCCTTAAGTCACTCCTGCTCAACTCGCGCAAATTTAAACGATTGACTGAAAACGGTAAATTACAAAGCTATATTCTTTGGATTGTGATCTTCAGTATTGCCATAGTCTCACTTCCATTTTTAGGACAAGGGCTGACCACAGGTACCCGTGAACTCACCCATGCCCCTGCTTTAGCAGTCGTACTATGGCTACTGTTATTCTCTTCGTGCTGGATGATGCTATGGTTCCACCACGAACGGATTAAAGCGGTATTGATCAGTGGGGCGATTGGTTTAGTCGTAACTATGGTCTTTGTCTGCTTCTCTGCGCCTGATTTGGCTTTGACACAAATCACCGTAGATGTGGTCACCACCGTACTGTTATTGATGAGTTTATCGCTTTTACCACAACTCACTCCCTATGAGTCGAGTGTATCACGCCGTTGGCGAGATGCCCTGATTGCGATTGGCGGCGGGCTTGGCATTGCATGGATCACATGGCTTATCTTGACCCGTGATCACAACTCCATTTCATGGTTCTTCATGCAGCAGTCGATTCCATTAGGCGGTGGTACCAACGTGGTCAACGTGATTTTGGTCGATTTCCGTGGTTTCGATACTTTCGGTGAAATTACAGTCCTTGGCATTGCAGGCATTGGTGCACTGTGCCTAATGGATGGTATGCGTACCCACGGCACCACCATGACCAAAGGTCTTAGTTACCGTTTTAATCCATCGCCATTGATGCTTCGTATCACTGCGTCTTGGATTTTACCTATTGCCTTGGTAGTCAGTCTGTATATTTTCCTGCGTGGACACAATCTGCCTGGGGGCGGGTTTATCGCGGGTTTAATTACCGCTTTGGCCTTGATTATTCAGTACATGGCACTCGGTCAGGATCATGCAGAACAACTGCTCAAAGCCAAGTCTGGTCGTTTGTATGAAATCTGGATTGGAACAGGTCTGGTCATTGCAGGATTAACAGGCTTAGGTGCATGGTTCTGGGGACGTCCCTTCCTCACCAGTGCACACTTTTATGTGTCGCCACCGATCTTAGGAGAAATGCACCTAGCGACAGCTGCACTGTTCGATGTCGGGGTTTATATCACGGTTGTGGGTGCAACCATGCTACTTATTTCAGTACTCGGGGACTCGCGTCACTCTAGTATGTCTGGTCCAGTACCGAAGGGGGATTAATATGATTAGTTTAGAACTGTTACTTGCCTCCGCTATTGGTCTGTTGACTGCCACAGGCATCTATCTGATTTTGCGTGCCCGTACCTTCCCTGTGGTACTTGGCTTGGCCATGATTGGTTATGCCGTCAATTTATTTTTATTTGCCATGGGGCGACTTCAACTTAATGCACCCGCAGTACTCACGGAAGCCAGCAAAGCCACTGACCCTTTGCCACAAGCCTTGGTGTTAACCGCGATTGTGATTGGCTTTGCTACCACAGCGTTTATTGTACAATTGGCTTTACGCAGTCGTTATGAAACAGGAACCGACCACGTTGACTCTAAAGAAGAAATACCACAAATTGACCCACGTGAGGATGAGCCATAATGAATGACTTCATCCAATTTTGGACCGAACACACCCCAATTTTTAGTATTTTAATTCCTGCCATTACTGCCTTTATTTTGGTATTACTGGGCAATCCTGGATCAGGTTCTTTAGCACAAGACTGGCGACAACCGTGGCGTCGAGGCATCAGTTATACCTCTGGCCTTTTGGGCTTATTTACAGCGGTCAACTATCTAATCTTTGCCAGCTCTGGGCAAATCAGTGTTTATAACCTGAGTGAATGGGCTGCACCGTTTGGTATTGTTTTGGTCCTCGACCAACTGTCTGCCCTGATGCTGGTTTTAACCTACGGCTTAGCTGTTCCAGTGATGTGGTTTGCCAGCAAAGAATGGGATGAACGTGGCCGTTACTTCCATGCCATGTGCCATTTCCTACTGATGGGTTTAACCGGTGCCTTCCTGACAGGCGACTTATTTAACCTGTTCGTATTCTTTGAAATTTTGTTGATGGCTTCCTATGTCCTGTTACTGCACGGTCAAGGCAAAGCGCGTTTTCAACTCGGCATTCACTATGTCACCATTAACTTGTTGGCATCAGCCCTGTTTCTGATTGGTCTGGGCATGATTTACGGTAGCGTCGGCAGCCTCAATATGGCGGATGTTGCACGTCTGATGCCTCTATTGGAAGGCGATCAACATCGTATTGCTGTTGCTGGCGGGTTGTTGTTGTTTACAGTCTTTGGCATTAAAGCAGCCATGCTACCTGTCGGTTTTTGGCTACCGAAAACCTATGCGGTTGCAACCACTCCTGTAGCAGCCCTGTTCACCATCATGACCAAAGTCGGTATTTATGCCATTTTACGTGTTAATGGCACCGTATTTGACGATGCAATTAGCCGTGAAATCCTGCAATACATTTTATTGCCGATTGGTTTAATTACCTCAGTATATGGTGTGATTGGCGCGATGGGTGCGGAACGCTTACGTCGTTTCATTGGCTTTATGATTTTGTCTTCTGTCGGCACGATTTTAATCGCCATTTCCCTGTTCAATACCTTGGCATGGGCAGCGGCACTGTATTATTTGGTGCACAGTACCATTATTGCGGCAGCTTTCTATATTTTAAGTGGTTGGATTACCTCTCAACGTGGTGAGTTTAAAGACCACTTTAAAATTGCACCGCAAATGAAACAGCATAAGGTGGTGGCGTTAACCTATTTCACCATTGCCTTGATGATGGCAGGTTTACCACCCTTTAGTGGCTTCTTAGGCAAAGTGTTTATTCTTCAAGCCACCGCACACTCACCGTATCAATTGCTGATTATTGTGACCGTTTTAGTGGTGAGTTTATTAAGTATTATTGCGTTTACACGTGTGGGTTTCGTGATTTTTTGGCGCGCAACTAAACCAGAAGACAACCCGGATGAAGCTGCTTATGCCGCGTACCAAGCTTTGCCTGAACAAGCACCGAAGCGCAATGACAAAACCATCTATCTCTTGTTGGTCGGTTTAATCGCTTATATGGTGTTTGCAGGTCCAATTCAAAAGTACACTTACCAAACGGCTGAGCAAATCCAAAATAATGTGCTCTATGAACAGACTTTACTCAAAACTGATGAGCATGGGCAAACCATTAGCGTACAACCTTTCGACAGTGAAAATTTACCTGAAACCAAATATGGTGGCGAACGGGTGGATCCAAATGCACATTTGATTCCATATTTAATTTCAGAAGAAACACTGGAAGGCGAACATATTTCCGAATACAAAAAACGCCAAATGCAACAGCAACAACAGGCTGAAGTGAATCCCGATGCTGAAAGCCTACAACCGATGGTGGAGCCTTAAACATGAAAAAAACGTCGTTTTTGGAGCGTTGGTTACCCCACCCTTTTGTCTCGGTGATTGTTGCGCTGAGCTGGGTGATGTTGGCACATAGTGTCGATGCAGCCAGCTTAGTGATGGCATTTTTACTGGCTATTTTTATTCCGCGTCTGATCAGACCATTCATTACTTACACTCCAAATATTGAATGGAAAGCGGCGCTGAAACTATTTTTTGTGGTGTTATACGACATTGTGGTGTCGAATATTCAAGTGGCTAAATTGGTCCTTGGTCCGATTGATCGTCTACAACCCAAGTGGTTTCGTGTTCCGTTGGAAACACAACATGAGGAAGTAAACACCTTACTGGCGATGATTATTACCACCACACCAGGCACTGTTTCAGCAGGCATCGATCAAGATCGCGGGGACATTTTAGTTCATGCCCTCAGCACCGATGATGAAAATGCCGAGATTGAAAATATTAAAGCGCGTTATGAAAAACCGTTGATGCAAATTTTTGGCGTCGAAGCAGGAGACAAAGCATGACTATTTTGCCTTATGCCCTCGGGATTTTTTTAATCGCCGTCACCATTTCAATGTTGCTGTGCTTAATTCGCTTAATCATCGGTCCATCGATTGTAGACCGACTCTTAGCACTCGATACACTCTTTTTAAATGCAATCTGCCTCATTATTATTTTAGGCATTTACTGGGCCAGCACTTCATTATTTGAAGGTGCTCTTTTGGTTGCGATGCTCGGCTTTGTCTCTACAGCCGCTTTAGCACGCTACTTCACCTCAGGTCATGTGATTGACTAGGAGCGAGATCGATGCAACTTACGATGGAAATTTTAGTCTCCATTTTTCTCATGATCGGCACTTTCTTCATGCTGGTCGGAGGGATTGGAATGGTGCGCCTGCCCGATTTATTCATGCGCCTGCACGCTCCAACCAAGTCAAGTACCTTAGGCTTAGGGAGCTTCTTGATCGCGGCAATGATCTATTCTGCATTCCAAGGACGCTTTGGTTTTGCTGAGCTGTTATTAACGCTGTTTGCCTTCTTAACTGCACCTGTATCGGCAAATTTAATGGCGCAAGCGGCTTTGCACTTACGCTTACGCTCACTAAGTGGTGACGTTCCAGAAGCACTCAATCGTCCACTGCCTTGGCAACGTACTCGTCGCAGAGCTTTTAGCAATAAGCATGAAGACACTGAACATCGTCTTTAAATGCTTGTGTCCTTAAAGATATAAAAATAAATACATTTCTAGCGCTTCAGCACTGACATGGTGGTGTTGCGCTAATCTGTATATTGTACTAATGATAAGGTTCAAACGTATTAGATATAGTCAAATCATTATAAAACCAATACAATGGTGCAATGAGTTATTCAGAACATTTTAGACGTAAAATTTTAGCTAAGCTTGAGGAAGGTTATTCTATTCGAGCGGTAGCTGCACAATTTGAAATTAATAAAAATACCATTGTTGAATGGAAGAAACGTATAGAGATTAAAAAAACTCGTGTACGTAAACCTTCTAAAATTAACGATGATGCTTTACGTGAAGATGTTGAAAAGTATCCTGATGCTTATCAATATGAACGTGCTGCACGTTTTAATTGTGGTGTTTCATCTATTGGTGCTGCATTAAAGCGCTTAAATATTACAGTTAAAAAAAGACGTTAAGCCATCCTAAAGCAGATACAAAGCTTAGGGATAAATTTATTCTGCAAGTGAATGAATTAGAAAAAAACCATCCGATTATTTATCTGGATGAAAGTGGTTTTAAGTCACATGATTATAGACCTCATGGCTACTCACGAAAAGGAGTACCCTGTTTATGGCAATATAATTGGCAATTAAAGAATCAGACCAATGCCATTGGAGCAATCCATGAGGGTAAGTTATTTTCAGTCGGTTTATTTGACTGCAAAATCAATTCAGATGTTTTTCATTTTTGGATTGAGCAATTCCTCATACCGGCATTACCAGAAAATAGTGTAGTGGTTATGGATAATGCAGCATTTCATAAAAGAGCAGATATTCAGGAGTTATTGGAACAACAAGGGCATAAAATTCTTTGGCTTCCTGCATACAGCCCTGATTTAAATCCTATAGAACAGATGTGGGCATGGGTTAAACGTAAGCGTAAAGAATGGTTGATCGACTCAGTCGATGAGTTATTTCGAGTTTTTTTCGAATCTTGTATGAATAATAAAGTAGTTTGACTATAGTGTCACATCCATTACATTGACCAACATAGATGGACTGATCAATCTGCTTAATACTCAATCTACGCAAAAATTAAAATGATCAAAGTGTCCCACTATTAAATCATTGCCCATATCAATCCAGTCCACAGCAACTTGATGGTCAAAATAATCCCTAAAAGCTCAACCCTCTATTCCCTTATCATAATCCTGTGTAACACATTTCAAATCTTGATCTAGCTCCAGCCATTACTCCGCATAAAAAAAGCCACCCGAAGGTGGCTTTTTGATTCAGTTAGACTGAATTATTCATCATCTTTGTTTGCTTCGTCAGCGGGTAAATCCTTCACTGCTTCAGCAATCAGGCCAAACATATAGTTACCATATGCATTGGTTTTATCGTAATGGAAACGCAAACGCGGTGTAATACGTGTCTTAATACGACGGCCGAGTTCGTGACGCAAGAAACCAGATGCTTTGTTCAACACATCTAAAGTTTCTTTATTGGCTGCTTCACTTTGCTCATCGCCAAGCTCACGGCCCATCACAGTCACATATACTTCAGCATAACCTAAGTCTGGACTAACCTTCACCGCAGAGATGGTCACGAGACCACCTAAGCGTGGATCTTTCAACTCTTGGCGAATTAGTTCAGACAACTCACGTTGTACTGTATCCGCCATGCGCTTAAGACGTTGACTACCCGCCATTAAAGACTCCGTTTGATCAATTGAACATCATAGACTTCGATCTTGTCTTTTTCTTTGATGTCTTTATAACCTTTAACCGCAAGACCACATTCCATACCTGCGCGAACTTCTTCAACCACTTCTTTATAGCGACGAAGTGACTCAAGCTCACCTTGGAACACAACCACGTCATCACGAAGGACACGAATCGGTTTATTACGGTGTAACATACCCTCAAGTACCATACAGCCTGCTGCTGCACCAAACTTACTTGAGTGGAACACTTCACGTACTTCAGCCACACCCAGAATTGTTTCACGGTGTTCAGGCGCAAGCTTACCGCTCATCGCTGCTTTCACATCATCAATCAATTGATAGATGATTGAGTAGTAACGAATATCGATGCCGTCAGCATCCGCTTTTTGACGAGCTGCGTTATCCGCACGTACGTTAAAGCCAAGAAGTACCGCTTCAGAAGATTCAGCTAGTGTTACGTCAGATTCAGTGATCGCACCAACACCTGAGCCAATAACACGGACTTTAACTTCGTCTGTTGCAAGGTCAGCAAGAGCAACGTGTAATGCTTCCAATGTACCACGTACATCAGTTTTCAATACCACATTGACGATAGGCACATCTTTCTTGCCCATAGACGCCATGATATTTTCAAGACGCATTGCGCTTTGACGCTCAAGACGTTTTTGACGTTCACGATCCATACGCGCATCGGCAACTTCACGTGCTTTTTTCTCGTCATTCACAACCAGAACTTCATCACCCGCCATTGGCGCTTCAGGTAGACCTAAAATTTCAACTGGAATTGAAGGACCTGCAGATTGAATACGTTTACCGTTTTCATCTGTCATCGCACGTACGCGACCGTAAGATGCACCTGCAAGAACAAGGTCACCTACTTTCAATGTACCGTTTTGAACAAGGATAGACGTTACCGCACCACGGCTGTTGTCTACACGTGCTTCAATCACGACACCTTGAGCAGCACCTTCTTCAGATGCTTTCAACTCAAGTAATTCAGCTTGGATTGAAATAATATCTAGAAGTTCATCAATACCTTGACCTGTATGTGCTGAAACCATTGCAACAGGAACGTCACCGCCCCATTGTTCAGGAACGATTTCTTTCACGGTCAATTCATTCAATACGCGATCTGGATCAGCAGATTCTTTATCCATCTTGTTGATTGCAACAATAATTGGTGTACCTGCAGCACGTGCGTGATCAATCGCTTCAGCTGTTTGTGGCATTACACCATCATCCGCTGCAACAACCAATACCACGATGTCTGTCGATTTCGCACCACGTGAACGCATTGCAGTAAATGCTGCGTGTCCTGGGGTATCTAAGAATGTGATAATGCCTTTATCAGTCGTTACATGGTACGCACCGATGTGCTGAGTGATACCACCCGCTTCACCAGCTGCCACTTTTGAACGACGAATGCGGTCAAGTAACGATGTCTTACCATGGTCAACGTGACCCATAATGGTCACAACAGGAGGACGAGTCGTTTGAGCGCCACGTGCTTCTTCTGCTGCTTCAAGTAAGTTATCTTCAGCTTGCGTATCCGATACAAGAACTGGGTTATGGCCCATTTCCTCTACGATTAATGCTGCAATTTCTTGGTCAATCGCTTGGTTCTGAGTAACAAGCTCACCCATTTTCATAAGTGACTTAATTACTTCACGTACCTTAACTGCCATTTTCGCAGCCAAGTCAGCAACCACAATGGTTGAACCAATTTCAACATCATAAACTTGCTTTTTAACCGGTTTTTCAAAGCCATGCTTGTTTGCAGAGCTTGTTTTCAAACCACGTTTATGCGAGTTATCACGGAAAGATTGCTCTTCACCACGACGACCACCTTTCTTCGGTGCGCGTGTAGCTGGCGTATTGGTACCACGTTTGATTTCACGGTCTTCTTTCGCAAATGAGTCTTCATATGCTTGGCCAACTAGACCCGCAGCAAGTGGAGAATCATCCACTACACGAATGGTCGCAGTTGCATCTTCGTTTGAATACTTAGATGCCATTTGACGCATTTGTTCAAGTGTACGTTGCTGCGCTTCTTCAGCTGCCTTACGACGTGCTGCTTCTTCAGTCGCTTTTAATTGAGCGGCTTGAGCTTCACGTGCTTTTTTCTGTTCAGGTGTTTCAACAACTTTAACTTGTGCTTTAACCACAGGCTTATTGTTTGATTTACGCTTCACAACTACCGCAGCTTTTGCTACTTCTTGCTTCGTCGTTTCTTGCTTTGCAGCAGCACGCATCGCTTCAAAGTTTGCAGCCGCTTTATTTACTGCTGGAGTTTCAGCTTTAGGTTCAACCATAGCTTGAACGTTCGCACGAGCTTGTTGCTCCGCTTGCGCTTTTGCCAAAGCTTCCGCTTTAATTTGTTCTGGATCTGGCTTGGTAAATGTATGTTTCTTGCGAACTTCTACATTAATCGTTTTTGCCTTACCTGAGGTACTCGCTACTTTAGCGGTACTGGTCGTTTTACGTTTCAACGTGATTTTTCCTGCCTGACCATCGTCTTGACCATGAATTTTCTTCAAATGGTGCACGAGGGCATCTTGTTGTTCAGTAGAGATTATATCGTCCGATTTACGCTGTGGTAAACCAGCATCACGAACCTGCTCTAGGAGCTTCTCAACAGGGCGGTTCACACTGAGAGCTAACTCTTGTATCGTCTTATCCGTCATGTAGATCTCCTAGTTAAACCATGATTCGCGCGCTTTCATAATAAGTTGACCCGCTTTCTCTGTACCTAGACCTTCAATATCAGCAATATCGTCAGTCGCTTGGTCAGCCAAGTCATCAATTGTGATGACACCACGTGCTGCAAGTGCATAAGCAATCTCTTGCGTCATCCCTTCCATTGCAACGAGTTCCGCGCTTGGATCTTGGATGTTTTCTTGCTGCTGTAATGCATCAGCCAATGCAACTTCTTTGGCACGACTTTGAAGTAATTCAACAACTTCAGCATCTAGCTCGATTTCGTCAAATGTTTCAGCTGGAACATAAGCAATCTCTTCTAAAGAAGTAAAGCCCATTTCAACCAATGCCATTGCCAAATCTTCTTCAATATCTAGACGCGATACAAATAGGTCTAAGTATTGTTGTGCTTCATTTTGCTGACGAGCATGATACTCATCTTCAAGCATCATGTTGAGTTTGTAGCCTGTAAGTTCAGAGGCTAAACGTACGTTTTGACCTTGTGAACCAATCGCACGCGCTAATTGATCGCTAGTTGCGAAAATAATGTCCGCTGTACGTTCTTCTTCATCAATCACAATACCCGATACATCTGCTGGCTCTAAAGCACTTGCAATGTACTGTGCAGGATCATCAGACCATACAACAACATCAATACGCTCACCGTTCAATTCTTGCTGAACTGCTTGGATACGTGTACCACGCATACCAATGCATGCACCCACTGGATCAATACGATGATCATTGGTTTTCACAGCAATTTTAGCACGAACACCAGGTTGACGCGCTGCCGCTTTAATCTCAATGATTTCTTCAGAAATTTCAGGAATTTCTTTCTTCATCAAAGCGATGAGCATTTCAGGCTTGGCACGTGACAATTGTAGTTGAGCACCACGACCTTCACGATTCACATTGAACAAAATCGCATTTACACGTTGCTTCGGACGCAAAATTTCTTTTGCAATCATTTCTTCACGTGCAAGATACGCTTCAGCATTGTCACCTAAGTCAATGATAAATCCATCTTTGGTTTGCTTTTTCACTTCACCGTAGATCAACTCACCCACTTTAGACTCGTAGGCATCTGCAATCAGCGCACGTTCAGCTTCGCGAATCTTTTGAACAATGACTTGTTTTGCAATTTGCGCCGCAATACGACCGAAGTCAATTGAAGGCACTTCAAGCTCACGAATATCACCAATCGACCATTGTGCAGGATCAACATCTGAAATCGCATCTTGACATGCTGGCATCTCATGATCTTCATCCGCAACCACTTCCCATTGACGGAAAGTGCTGTATTCACCCGTTTTACGATCAATCTCTACACGAAGCTGAGCTTCTTCAGAGTTTGTTCCTTCGTAAAATTTCTTTTTAGTCGCAGCAACAAGCGCTTGTTCTAAGGCTTCGAAAATCGCTTCACGAGGTACACCTTTTTCATTACTAACCGTTTCAACTACGGTAAGAATTTCACGTGCCATAAGCCACCTATTCGTTCAGATTCTTATTTATTAAATGAATTAATCTTGATAGACCAAATTGGCTTTATCAATATTATTACTATCGATTTCAAGCACCTGTTGCTTTTCCACTTCGACTTGAATCATTTCAGCTTCAAGATCTACAGCAACCAATTTAGCTTGGAATTTACGACGGTTATCGACCGCACTGATCAAACGGAAAGCGATCTGTTGACCAATATATGCAGGTAATTGTTCAAGTTGGAAAAATGGACGATCCCAACCCGGAGATGACACTTCAAGTGCATATTCACCTGAAATTGGATCATGGACATCCATCATTGCGCCGACTTGCTGGGTCACGCGTACACAGTCTTGTACGCCGATGCCACGGCCCTGCTCTTCTTCACCATCTTCATTGATGATGGGTTCTGCATTTTCGTCGACAGCTTTGTCGATATAAATGCGCAATAAAGAACGTTTTCCTTGAGGAAGGAATTCAATCCCCCAAAGATCAACACCACAGGCTTGCACTGCAGGAGCAATTAAGTCTTGGAGTGCTTGAGTTTTATTTGATAGCTTCATTTACTCTCGTCATTTTTGTGCGATTCAATGGCCGAAACAGACCACTACAAGCCAATACAAACTATAGTAGTAGTGGAACATGACACTTTGACTTTCACCGTATCCGGCTCACATCGACACTACACGATAGCCAATAAAAAAGGGCGTAATCGCCCCAATTATTGCACAGAAAATTAATATCCACTGTGCAAAAAGGCCCACCTTGTTGTGAGCCTCTTTTTAGAAACTTGGTAGCGGGAGCTGGATTTGAACCAACGACCTTCGGGTTATGAGCCCGACGAGCTACCAGACTGCTCCATCCCGCATCAACGTGCAAAAATTATATACAAATATGAATTATTTTTCAATCTAAATACTTCGTACTTGCTCTGATTTAGTTGCACCTAAATCAAATTGGTAGCGGGAGCTGGATTTGAACCAACGACCTTCGGGTTATGAGCCCGACGAGCTACCAGACTGCTCCATCCCGCAACAAAACGCAAAAATTATTCAATTTAATCACTTAAACTGCTTATTTTAGTCTGCATCTAAAATAAGATTGGTAGCGGGAGCTGGATTTGAACCAACGACCTTCGGGTTATGAGCCCGACGAGCTACCAGACTGCTCCATCCCGCATCAAAACGCAAAATATTCTTAACTTAATCACTTAAGTTACTCACTTTAGTTTGCTTCTAAAATAAGATTGATTGGTAGCGGGAGCTGGATTTGAACCAACGACCTTCGGGTTATGAGCCCGACGAGCTACCAGACTGCTCCATCCCGCATCAACAGAATTTGCTGCATACACCAACTTAATCTTCTGGATTCATAAGTTGGTGCGGAAGGGGGGACTTGAACCCCCACGCCCGAAAGCACTACCACCTCAAGGTAGCGTGTCTACCAATTCCACCACCACCGCAGCTGTGACGCATTCTAGTAGCATCGTCACAAAAAAGAAAGGACTAATTCCAATTATTCGCTTGTTTTAGGTGCAGCTGGCGAAGTTTCAGTCGATTGTGCAGGTGCAGAACTTGTCGTTTGCACTGACTTTAAGCTATAGACATCTGTGGTTTGCTTTTTGGCAAACACAGCCAACGACAAACTGGTGATAAAAAACAAGGCCGTCAAAACCGCAGTCAATCGGGTCAAGAAATTACCTGAACCTGATGCACCAAATACAGTTGCAGCACCGCCACCACCAAACGAAGCACCAGCATCTGCACCTTTACCATGCTGGACCAAAATCAGCACGATCATCAACACAGCTAAGATAATATGTACTACCAGCACAAAAGTTTGCATGCTGAACTCCTAATTATTTTGTATTTGCAAATGCTTCGACAATTTTATAAAACGACGTTGCATTTAAAGATGCCCCACCGACGAGTGCACCATTGATATCTGGACAGGCCGCTAACTCTACTGCATTTTCAGCTTTTACACTACCGCCATATAAAATGGCCATGTTCGCGCCATGACTGGTAATTTGCGTGAGGCCTTCACGGATTTTAGCATGCATGGTTTGCGCGTCTTCTGGTGAAGCAGTTTTTCCTGTACCAATGGCCCAAATTGGCTCATAGGCAATCACAATATGAAGCCACTGCTCTGCCGTTACCACACTGGCTAAATCGCAAATTTGTTGTAAAACCACTACTTCTGCCTGACCAGACTCACGCTGCTCTAAACTTTCACCGACACAGTAAATGACTTTTAAACCCGCATTTAATGCATTTTGGGCTTTCGCATTTAAAATTGCTGCGCTTTCAGCAAAATATTCACGACGTTCTGAGTGACCAATCAAAACATATTCGATTTGACTATCTTTGAGCAGCTCTGCGCTCACCTCACCGGTATATGCACCCATGTTGCCAAAACGCGAAACATCTTGCGCTACAGTAAAAACTGAACGTACAGCATTCGCCAACTCAGCCTGCGTTAAAGTCAAAGCAAGCGTCACAGGCGCCAGCCCAATATTACATTTTTCTTCTGCTATTTCATTCTCTTGCAAGAGCTGTTTAAATTCTTGAAGCAATTGCTTGGCATCTGCCTGCATTGGGTTCATCTTCCAATTGCCGACAACCCATGGCTTAATCGTCGAACCCGACATACAGCACCCTATTCAAAACAGTTCATTAAAACGGCCTCATTCTACACGGTATTTATTTTTCAAAGATAGTTTTCTTCTAGAATTTCTTCGGCAATCAAAATAATACGAATGAAAATAAAGACATCTTTTTGTAAAAAAACCGCCTGCTATCACGACCAGTTCATGCTTTTAAGCGATATTAAGGTAGTGACAACACTTTCAGATATGGTATTTTTGTGCAACAAAAGTATAATTTTACGATACCAATTATAAACAATTGAGAAGTTAAGGATCTGGGGAATGTCAGTATCAAATGGTTTGCCTAAGTTCACAGGCTTCATTCGACGCTTAGTCGAAGACGGACGCATGCCTGCTGAAAATATGCAGCAGGCAATGCTCTCTGCAAAAAAAGCTCAGCAAGACATCGTTCCTTATCTGATTGAAAATTATAAACTCTCCCCACAAATGATCGCTGAGACGATTTCTTTGGAGTTTGGAGAGCCTGTTTTTGACTTAAGTGTCTATGATTCGGTACAAATTCTACGAGATCTGGTCGAAGATAGACTTATCACCAAGCATCGTGTGTTGCCGATTTACCGTCGTGGCAATATCCTCTATATCGCCACCAGCAATCCAACCAACATGGATGCAATGGACGCGATTCGTTTCAATTCTAAAATGAACATTGAAGCGATTATTGTTGAATATCCTCAGCTTGAAAAACTAATCGAACAAAATTTCGCGCAAGCCGATAGCTTTGAATTTTCTGATGAAGATATTGATTTAGACTTAGAGCAAGACCATCAGAACTCCAATGACGAAGAAGATGACTCGCCTCAAGGGGATGAAGCACCGATCGTCAAATACATCAATAAATTACTGATTGATGCGATTCGTATGGGCGCATCAGACTTGCACTTTGAACCTTATGAAAAATCTTACCGTGTCCGTTATCGAGTAGATGGGGTTCTGCGTCATATTGCCAGTCCACCACTACAACTGGCGACTCGTCTTGCCTCACGTTTAAAAGTTATGTCACAAATGGACATCTCTGAAAAGCGCGTCCCGCAAGATGGCCGAATTAAATTAAAGCTGTCGAAAAGCAAAGCCATCGACTTCCGTGTCAACTCACTTCCAACCTTATTTGGCGAAAAGCTGGTTCTACGTATTCTCGATCCATCCAGTGCTATGCTGGGGATTGATGCTTTAGGTTATGAACCAGATCAAAAAGACCTATTTATGCAGGCTTTAGACAAACCGCAAGGCATGTTGTTAATAACTGGCCCGACAGGTTCAGGTAAAACGGTATCGCTGTATACAGGTTTGAATATTCTAAATAAAGAAGACACCAATATTTCAACTGCGGAAGACCCTGTTGAGATTAACTTAGAAGGCATTAATCAGGTCAATGTGAACAATAAAGTCGGCCTCACCTTCTCTGCTGCGCTGAAGTCCTTCTTACGTCAAGATCCTGATATTGTGATGGTTGGTGAGATTCGCGACCTTGAAACAGCTGAAATCGCAATTAAAGCTGCACAGACAGGTCACATGGTCATGTCGACACTCCACACCAATAGTGCACCTGAAACTCTGACACGCTTACGTAATATGGGGGTTCCATCTTTTAACATTGCGACATCGGTCAATTTGGTGATTGCACAGCGTTTGGCACGCCGCTTATGCAGCCAATGCAAAGCCGCTGTCGATATTCCTGAACAAAGTTTGCTCGAAATGGGCTTTACTTCCACAGATATCAAAGATCCAGATTTCAAAGTTTATCAACCGGTGGGGTGTGCTGAGTGCCGTGAAGGCTATAAAGGACGTGTTGGTATTTATGAAGTCATGAAAGTCACGCCAGAAATTTCAAAAATTATTATGGAAGATGGCAATGCCTTACAGATTGCGGAAGCATCTGCAAAATTAGGATTTAACAATTTACGTTGTTCAGGTTTACTCAAGGTTATGCAGGGGGTCACTTCCTTACAAGAAGTGAATCGTGTAACCAGCGAATAGTTGAAATATTGAAAGAATAAGGATAAATGCATGGCTGTCAAAAAAGCACAGATGATGCCAACCTTCAATTATGAAGGGATTGATCGTAAAGGGGCAAAAATTAAAGGGGAATTGCCTGCACGTAATCTCGCCCTCGCCAAAGTTACTTTGCGCAAACAAGGGATTACCATCAAGAGTATTCGAGAAAAGAAAAAGAATATTCTTGAAGGGATAATGAAGAAAAAAGTGACCACACTGGACATCACGATTTTCACTGGACATCACGATTTTCACTCGACAGCTCGCAACCATGATGAAAGCGGGTGTACCGCTGGTTCAAGGTTTTGAAATTGTGGCTGAAGGCCTAGAAAACCCATCTATGCGTGAAGTTGTCCTCGGCATTAAAGGTGAAGTTGAAGGCGGTAATACCTTTGCGGGAGCACTCAAAAAATATCCGCAATATTTCGACAACTTATTCTGTTCATTAGTTGAATCAGGCGAACAATCAGGTGCGCTTGAGACCATGCTGGACCGTGTAGCGGTCTATAAAGAAAAAAGTGAATTGTTAAAGCAAAAAATTAAAAAAGCCATGAAATACCCAGCAACCGTCGTTGTGGTTGCGGTGATCGTGACCATTATTTTGATGGTCAAAGTTGTCCCAGTGTTCCAAGATTTATTCAGCTCCTTTGGTGCAGACTTACCTGCATTCACCCAAATGGTGGTAAATATGTCTGAATGGATGCAGAAATACTGGTTCATTTTGATTATTGTCGTTGGTGTTGTGATTACAGCTTTACTCGAAACCAAAAAGCGTAGTAAAAAGTTTCGTGACATGTTGGATAAAGCTGCACTGAAAGCCCCGATTTTTGGTGATTTAGTCTATAAAGCAATTATCGCGCGCTATAGCCGCACCCTGTCTACCACCTTTGCTGCGGGTGTACCCTTAATTGATGCCCTCGAATCTACCGCGGGTGCAACCAATAACGTAGTCTATGAAGAAGCTGTGATGAAGATCCGTGAAGATGTCGCAACAGGGCAACAACTTCAATTCGCGATGCGTGCCACCAATAAATTCCCATCAATGGCAGTACAAATTGTAGCGATTGGTGAAGAATCTGGTGCGCTCGATGCCATGCTGGATAAAGTTGCCACTCACTATGAAAACGAAGTCGATAATGCGGTGGATGGCTTAACAGCAATGATGGAACCTCTGATCATGGCAGTCTTGGGTGTACTTGTGGGTGGCCTAGTAATTGCCATGTATCTACCAATCTTCCAAATGGGTTCTGTGGTTTAATGCAAGAAATAATTTCCTATCTGATCAATACTCCAATGGCGCTGTATTTTGCCGTTGGAGTTTTTAGTTTGTGCATTGGTAGTTTCCTGAATGTAGTGATCTATCGCACTCCAAAAATGATGGTACAAGAATGGCGCACCGACTGCCAACTTCTGCTTCATCCTGAACAGCCTATTATTGATGAAACGAAACTCTCGTTGAGCAAGCCTGCCTCGACCTGCCCCCAATGTAAAAGTGCCATACGCTGGTATCAAAATGTCCCTGTGATGAGTTGGTTACTGCTACGAGGAAAGTGTGGCACTTGCCATAACCCGATCAGTATTCGCTACCCTGCGATTGAACTCCTGACCTCCATTTGTGCATTGGTCGTGGTTGCAGTCTTTGGCCCAACAATCCAAATGTTGTTTGGTCTCGTACTCACTTACATTTTAATCGCCTTAACTTTTATTGATTTTGACACTCAACTTTTACCTGATCGCTATACCCTCACCCTTGCAGCTCTGGGTTTAGGGGTCAATAGTTATGCGATTTACACCACACCAACGATGGCTATTTGGGGTTACATCATTGGCTTTTTATGCTTATGGATTGTCTACTATCTGTTTAAGCTCATCACAGGTAAGGAAGGTATGGGTTATGGCGACTTTAAGTTACTTGCTGCTTTAGGCGCATGGATGGGCCCTTTGCT
Source organism: Acinetobacter sp. 789_lipA (assembly GCF_058242845.1). Classification (NCBI taxonomy): domain Bacteria; kingdom Pseudomonadati; phylum Pseudomonadota; class Gammaproteobacteria; order Moraxellales; family Moraxellaceae; genus Acinetobacter; species Acinetobacter sp. 789_lipA. The sequence continues at coordinate 335,757 of NZ_JBZAYS010000001.1, forward strand.
GCTGCCGCTGATTGTGCTACTTTCCTCTTTCGTAGGTGCCATTATCGGCATCATTCTGCTCAAAGTGCGCAAAGAAAATCAGCCTTTTGCTTTTGGTCCATATATTGCCATCGCAGGTTGGATAGCCTTTCTGTGGGGTGAGCAAATTATGAAAATATATTTAGGCAATTAAAATATAATATGTCATTTATTTTAGGTCTGACAGGCGGGATTGGCAGTGGAAAATCTGCCGCAAGCCACTGGTTTGAACAACAAGGCATACAAGTAGTCGATGCCGATGTCGTTGCTCGAGAAATTGTTGCTGTAGGTCAGCCTGCACTTCAGCAAATTCGAAGCAGCTTCGGCGAGTGGGCCTTACTGGACAATGGCGAACTGAATCGACGCGCTTTACGTGAACACATTTTTCAGGACCCGTCTGCCCGTAAGCAACTGGAAAAGATCACCCACCCTGCAATTCGTCAGTCCATCATGCAACAATTACAAGCCGCGACCAGTACATATGCGATTTTGGTTTCACCGCTACTTTTTGAAACCAATCAGCATGAGCTGACGCAACATACGCTTCTGATCGATGCTTCAATTGATATCCAGATTCTCCGCGCTTCACAGCGCGACCATCAAACCATTGAGCAAATTCAAACCATCATTAAAGCGCAAATGTCTCGTGAACAAAAACAAGCGTTGGCCGATGATATTGTGGTAAATGATGGACACTTGGAACACTTATACGCACAACTCAGACCTTTGCATTTAAAGTATTTGGCCCATTCAGAAGTCTAAAAAAAGCAGTCGATTATGACTGCTTTTTTTGTTGTGCGAGTTGGGCTTTCAAACTGTCCTGCCGTATCCAACGCCATGGCTGCAAGGCCCCGATTCCCATTCCTACAAGACCACATAAAATGGCAACACTCAAAGGTTCATTGAGCAAAGGAACCGCAATAATCGCAGCAATAAAAGGCGCCAACGTCACAATACTGCCTGTTTTAAATGCTCCCAAACGCTTAATGGCTTCCACATAAGTGAGGGTCGCCACGATGACCACAAACACGCCATGAAATATCACCTGAGCAATCAATTGCACAGGTTGCACATGCGCTAGGGTTTTGGGGAGGAATAAAACATAAATTGGCACAAAAATAATCGCAGCCCAAATCGCAACACCTGCCATGGAGTGCCACGCCGACAGTTTCCATTGTCTTAATAAAACGGTAAATGTTCCCCACAGCACAGCACTGAGGAAAAACAAGCCATCACCTAAACTAAAAGCAACACCTGTTTCTTGATACATCAACCCACTCATGGCCGCCAGTGCCAGCAACATAATACTGAGGCTGAGCCAAGTATGCCGATCAAATGGTTGTCGAAATAAAAGATAAGCTGCGACAGCCGTGCAAAGTGGAATACAACCATTAAGAAAAATCGCAGCATGTGCCGCAGGTACATAATGAAAGGCACTATAGACGGTGATGCAATAACACACCCCACCAATCATCGCCAAAATAAAAGGCTCTTTCTTCCACAAAAAGGCGGTATCTTTTTTATAGATCAAGATTGGCATTAAAATGCAAAACGCCAACAGAAAACGTAAGGCGGTAATATCCCACGCACCAATACCCCAATTGGCACTGAGCCGCGCCGTTAAGGTAAATCCCCCCCAAATACACATGGTGATGGCAATAAAGATATAGCCTTGTTTTTGAGGGGTCATCATTGGGCTTACATTGAATCAGGAATTAAAAAATCTTAGACATTACGTTGACGGCATGCTTCATACAAAGCCATACCCGTTGCTACACTGACATTCAAACTTTGTAGATTGCCCGCCATCGGAATATAAACTGTTTGATCGCATTGAGACTGGGTAATTGGACGCAGACCAGTATCTTCAGCACCCATCACCACACATACAGCCGTTCCAGTAAAATCGAACTGTTGTAGCGGCAAGGCTTTTTCATCCAACATGGTACCGACCACACGCACATTAAACTCATCTTTAATTTGCGCTAAAGTCCGAGCCAAATTGGTCACTTGGATAAATTTAACTTTTTCAGCACCACCTGCCGCAACTTTGCGCGCGGTCGGGGTCAAACTTGCAGAACGATCACGAGGCACAATTACAGCTTCGACACCCATTGCAGCCGCAGTACGGATACATGCGCCGAGGTTATGCGGATCGGTGACTTGATCTAAACCCAGCAATAAACAATTTGGCGATTGTTTCAGTAAGGCTTCTAAATCTTTTTCATTGAAAACTGGATTAGGACGGACCGCAGCCACAACCCCTTGGTGAAATGGCAAGCCCGCCATTTTTTCTAATCGATCACGACCGGTTTGTTGTATGCTAATACCAAACGGTTCAGCCAACTCAAGTACACGCTTTAAACGCTGGTCGTCGCGCCCTTTTAAGGTAAAAAGCGTCAGTACGCGCTCAGGTTCAAGTTCCAACAATGACTCCACCGAATGAACGCCATAGAAATATTCAGGTTTAGCCATGTAGGACCTCTAAAAAGATAAATGACCATCGACACGATGTGCCAAAATAAAAATCCTGTAAAGCTGACTTTACAGGATTGCTGTGCAACGGATAGTTTAACCGATTTCGCTTGAAATTACTTGGCGAGTATCAGTTGAAAGCTTAACCTTCTAGATGGCACACATAGTCCAACACTTCGTCAGTTTCAATTTTAAAACGACTATTGCCAGGCACATAAAAAGACTGACCTGCGCGGAACAATTCGCTCTCTTCGCTGTCAGCAATTTGTACACGACATTCGCCTGAAATAATTTCCATACGCTCTGCTACATGTGTTTCAAACGTCAAAGCTTGCTCTGTCGGAAGAATAACCCCTAACGTTTTTTTGGTGCCATCTTCAAATTGCACAGTATGACTGATGCATAAACCGCCAAAATAAACATTGGATTTTTTAATGACAGAGACATGGTCGAACTGAGTTGACATGCGTACACTCCAGATAATGCGCATTTATATTCGTATTGATTCGCTAGTTTAAAGGTGTGCGATTAACTAATCAATCGATGTTTTATTCCCCTCAATCAATATTTTGTTAAAGTCCGACCATCGTACAATTGCCTCAATTTCTAGCCTATTTTGGCGTGTTTTTTGCCCGTGCGTCGGTTCGCTGAGTCGTTCTCTTTCTATATACATCGCATACCCACATGTTTGTGCTGTGTTTGCTATAACAGTCGGATTTAAAAAATCTGCTAGGTCGACTTTCAGATTCACGCTAAAATAAGCCGAATTTGCACAAAACGAATAGCGTTGCCGTCTTGTCGGCTGAATAAAACTTCACTATCTTAAACTAAAACTTTTCGCAGCTCGGATGCGTTTATGCTGACACATTTAACTTTAATTAATTTTGCTTTAGCCGATCACTTAGCACTTGATATCGATCAAGGTTTTAATGTCCTGACTGGGGAAACAGGTGCAGGCAAATCATTATTGCTAGATGCTCTGTCCGCCTGTCTGGGAGAACGGACTGACACCAACTATGTCCGTTTCGGTTCAGACAAAGCCGATGTCACCGCTATTTTTAGTTATCAAGAACACAGTCCTGAAGCCGTATGGTTAAAGGCACATGAGTTAGATGATGAGTCAGGAGAAATTCATTTAAGACGGGTGATCTTTGCCACTGGCCGCAGTAAAGCATGGATTAATGGTCGTCCGAGCAGCTTAGCTGAATTGAAAGAAATCGGGCGTTTGCTGGTACAACTGTATAGCCAACACAGTCAACAACAGCTATTAGAACCACCTTATCCAAGACGCTGGTTAGACCTCTATCATAACTTCTACCCAGAAGCGCAAGCTGTGCGTGAAGCCTATAGCACATGGCAAAAAGACATTCGTCAGCACCAAGCCGCATTGGATGCTCAAGCCACGCGTAAACAACGTATGGATACTTTGAATTTACAATTAGAAGAACTCGAAGATGTGGTGCAAATCGACTATAAAGAGATTGAACAAGAGTTCGACCGCCTGTCTCATCATGAAAATATCATGCAGGACTGTAGTTATGCCGTGACGGCCTTAGATGATGCTGAACAAAATATTAATCAAGAAATTTCCAGTATTATTCGCCGCTTAGAGTCACATGCTGGACGCAGTGAACAGTTGGCCGAGATTCATACGTCTTTGCTGAATGCACAAAGTGAGCTTGACGATGCCACGGCCAATCTACGTCAGTTTATTGACCGTCAAAGTTATGACCCAGAACGCATGGAAGAGTTGAACACCCAGCTTGAGATGTTCCACCGTTTTGCCCGTAAGTACCGCACGCAGCCAGAACACTTAAAACAAGAGCATGAACAATGGCAATCTGAACTGGCACAGCTCCATTTATTAGAAGATCCAGAAACACTAGCTGAGCAAGTTGAAGTCTCGCATCAGGACCTGTTAAATAAAGCCCAGTACCTTGACCAAATTCGTCGCGATGCAGCCGCACCATTGGCAAAACATTTAACCGAACAGGTCAAACAATTGGCTCTGCCTGAAGCGCACTTTGAGTTTAAGTTTGAACCAATGGAGCAGGTTTCTAGTGAAGGCCTAAGTTTTATCCAATTACTGTTCACCGCCAACAAAGGCATCCCACCGCAACCATTAGCCAAAGTTGCCTCAGGGGGGGAGTTGTCACGTATCGCGTTGGTGATGCAAGTGATGAATGCTGAAAAAACTGAAGCTGAAGTTTTAGTTTTCGATGAAATTGACGTCGGTATTAGCGGTGGCACAGCCGAAATTGTCGGTCGTCTCTTGGCCGACTTGGGTTCGCATGTGCAAATTCTGTGTATTACCCACCAAGCTCAAGTTGCAGCACAGTCCGACCAGCACTTGTTGGTGAAAAAACGTCAGACCGACCCTGCCAGTAGCACCATTTTAAACTTAGAAGAAGATGAGCGTATCGATGAGCTCGCACGCATGACAGGCGGCGTTGAAATTAATGACACCACGCTACAACATGCCAAGCAGTTACGTCAGTTGAAGTTTCAATCTGCCTAATTTATGTAGACTGGATCACAAAAAAAGATTTGGAGAAAGTGCATTAGTCTAGTAACGTGGTAGATAACAACATTTGACTAGAAGCATTTTAATTTCAAGGAGAAGCCTTTAGGTGAGCAAACAATATCTGACGCATCGCTGTCTCATTGCCCCACCCGATATGGCAGATGAAGTCTTTGCCCATACCGTGATTTATTTGGCCCGACACGATGAGGAAGGTGCTCAAGGCATCATCATCAACCGCCCCTCAGGACTTTCAGTCAAAGAACTGCTCAATGATCTTGAAATTGAAGCCGATCACGTACGACCACATGATGTTCTCCAAGGTGGGCCTTTGCGTCCAGAAGCTGGCTTTGTCTTACATACGGGTCAGCCGACATGGCACTCTTCGATTGCTGTGGGCGAAAATATCTGTATCACCACGTCTAAAGATATTTTAGATGCGATTGCGCATAACGAAGGCGTGGGTCGCTATCAAATTGCTTTGGGCTATACCAGTTGGACCAAAAACCAATTGGAAGATGAGCTGTCTCGTGGTGATTGGCTAGTCTGCGATGCTGATATGGATTTGATTTTTAATATTCCTTATGACGACCGTTGGGACGCAGCCTATAAAAAGCTCGGGCTGGACCGAACCTGGTTGTCTTCTGAGATTGGACATGCCTGATTTAAACACACCTCAAATGATTATGGCATTTGATTTTGGTACACAAAAAATGGGCATGGCAGTCGGTCAAGCACTGATTGAAAGTGCAACACCTTTGGCTTTGTTTCCAATGAAAGATGGCATCCCCAATTGGGATGAACTGCATAAAATTATTAAACAATATCAACCCAATGTATTTTTAGTCGGTCTACCACTCAATATGGATGATAGCGAGTCAGAATTATCTGCTCGAGCACGTAAGTTCGCACGTCGTTTACGCCATCAAACCAATATTGAAACATGGATGGTGGATGAACGCTTAAGTACTCGTGCAGCCCGTGATGAGCTGAGCCATTACCATGCGCAAGGCCGAGGCAAAAAAGTTTCTGCTGATAGTCTTGCCGCAACATTATTTATTGAAAGTTGGTATCGCAATCCTGAAGGTCTAACACCTTAAGTAAGCCTTTCTTAAAACAGATGACATGGTTTTTATGACTGGAGTCGGATCTCAACACAGCAAATTGTCTTGTCCTGAAATAGATTGACACTATTCCACTTCAAACCGAGTTAAGCAATTAGCTCGGTTTTAGTTTGCTCATACATCTGATTCGGGGTGTTCATATTTAAACTTAAATGTGGTCTATAGCAATTATAAATCATGATAGATTCCGTAATTAAGTGATCTAACTCCTTCATGGTTTGACATCGTGTAGTTAAAAACTCCTGCTTTAATATTCCATTAATCCGCTCTGCTAATGCATTTTGATATGAGAAACACTGTTTCGCAAGGTATCCATCTGTCATGGAAGGACATATCCCATAATGGCGCAATGCCGATTGATATAGCTCAGAGCAATACTGAGAGCCTCTGTCTGAATGATGAATCATCCTAGTCGCTCGATCCGTCACATGCTGCATCGCCATATGTAGAGCCTGCATAACATTCTCCGCACGCATATCATTCGATAACTTATAACCTTTAATCTGACGGGTATAAGCATCTGTCACCAATGATAAATAATGTACGCCTTCAGCACTCTCAACATAAGTAATATCACTAACAAAGACTTCGTTGGCTTGCACTGCTGAATAATCCTTTAATAAATTTGGATGCTTCTTCATCCAATGCTTGCTATCCGTAGTTTTTGTATAGCGACGCTTGGGGCGAATCAATAAATTATGCTCTTTCAATATTTTAAATAACTGATCCCGTCCACACTTTAAACCACGCTGCAACAATTTGCCTTTAATAAGCCAATACAACTTACGTGTTCCGATACTTGGCATGAGACAACGATATTCCATAACCAACTCAAGTATTTGTTCAGTTGCTTGTGCAGTCATTTGAGCACGTTTTTCTGCTTGATAATAAGCTTGTCGGGTGATTCCCAACCACTGACAATAACGTGAAACGCTTAGTCCTCTTTGGCTTTGCCAATCTTTGAAACGTGCTCGGTATACTTTTTTCCAAGATCAGTCCCACATTCTTTATCAATGTGATAAATCACATCCTGAATAAATTCAGTTTTAAGCTTTTCTGCGGCTAACTGCTTTTCTAATTGGCGGATTCGTTGTTGGGGTGTTAATTGGCGTTTAGAAGAAGGCGGCATATTCGAAGTCCAGTCCTGTTGTCCGTGCTTGCGTAACCATACCAGCACAGTTGATCTTCCTTGAATACCATATTTTGCCTGAGCTTGTTTATAAGTAATTTGCCCTTTTTCTACTTCATGTACAACCATCATTTTAAAGGCAAAGCTATAATCACCTTGTGTACGTTTAACTCTTTGTTCTCGTTCATGTTCCATAAAATAAGCCTCTTAAAGGTGTAAACTTATTTCAGGACGGGACATCCATTGATCTTAAAAAAGCACTGCCTATGCAGTGCTTTTTTTGAAATGAACAGAGCTCAATTTAGTGCTGTGACTCGGTAATATGTACTGTCACGGTTCGCCCCGCGACAAAGGCCAATTCATTTTTCGGAATATCATCCAGTGCAATTTTCACAGGAACGCGCTGCGCTAAACGTACCCAACTAAAGGTTGGATTTACATTGGCCAACAAACCTGTACTTGTAGTTCGTTCACGATCTTCAATGCCTGAAGCAATCCCCTGCACATGTCCTTTTAAGATGTTTGAGTCGCCCATCAACTGTACAGTCGCAGGTGCACCGAGATAAATTTTATTTAACTTAGTTTCTTCAAAATAACCGACCACATAAAGCTGCGAGCGATCTAATAATGCCGCTACCGCCTGCCCCACTTTGACATAATTCCCTGCTTTCATCTCAAAATTAGACAGTGTGCCATCGGCTGGTGCTAGGACTTCGGAACGGTTTAAGTTTAATTCAGCCAAATGTAGATTACTGGTGGCTACATCGATTAATGCCTGTTGCTGCGCAATATTGGCTTTGGCCTGCTGAATCGCCGCTTGCATTTGTTCATGTTCGGCATGTGATTGATCTCGTACGGCAAACATCTGATCTTGTTCTTGCTTTGATATAGCACCATCCATCAAATTGGCATAGCGTTCTGCATTTTTATCGGCCAAGTGACTATTGGCTTGTGATTTGGTCAAATTGGCTTTGCTTTGAAACAACTCCGCTTCGGCAGCAGCCAAACTGGCTTTGGCTTTAGCCAAGTCTGATTTGGCTTGTTCCACATCAAGCGCCTGACGCGCCACATCAATTTTAAACAGCACCTGCCCTTGTTTGACGCTTTGATTATCGTGCACTAAAACTTCAGTGACTAAGCCTGATACATCGGAAGACACTTGAATCACATCGCCACGAACCCGCCCATCACGTGTCCACGGTTCAGCATTATAATAATGCCAAAGATGCACGAGCACCGCGATCGCAATACCCGCAATCAGCACTAAAGTGATGGGACGGCTCAGTTTACGCCAATCAAAGGATGTCATTTCTTTTACCTCATTCATTTTAATCAGATATGCGCTTAGGCAAAGCTCACGATAAAACCCCAATGGACTACGCCAAGCACAGTAATGTAGAGGCATAAATAAAAAATACTGGGTAAAAAAATCCAGCCTTTGTCGACCCAAGGATCGGTCACCCGCATGAGTAACCGTAATACGATGTAGGCCAATACCGCCTGAATGACCAAAACTGGCACATACACACCATAGATATTAATTTCACCCATCGTTATGCTCCCAGCAAACGGACTTGAGACATTTCATCCCATGTCGCATGACAGAGACTGCTTTGAATATTATTCAGTGAAACTTGCAAACGCCGAGCAATGCTTAGGTCTTGCAGGTGTATAAGCTCGGCCTGAATGATCTGAATTTTGTCCAAAATGTGTTGTCTGACCTGTAGGTCGCTATGGTCTAATTCTTTAGCGTGAAAATAAGCATCCATTTGGCTTTGTAGTTCTTGTAGATGCAGCGTGATAGAGGCCTGCATAGGCATTTTTTCAATCAGTTCTTGCACCCGAGTTAAATCAATCACCGCACTGGATTCAATCAGGGCCAAATTGATTTTTTGCTTCAAACGATCGGACTGTACCAATTTGGTATTCAGTATGCCTATCCGATCCAACATACTGCGCAAATGCACTCTAAATTCCACCCCATAAGGTAAATAAAGCGCTTGTCGTATCGCTTTATAATGTAAAGACAGGATTCGCTTGGCGGTAATGTCCGGCGACATCGCACGCACCAAGTGAATCACATAGACAGAAATGATGGGGCCAAGCACCGTCCCAATCGATGCATCAAAAAACATCACTTGATCAAGGTGATAACGGTTTTGCAGATTTAAGCCCATGACCACACCCATTATCAAAGGTAGCGCCAAACCTGTGAGCGGCGGATGTAAAAACAGCATCAGACAGTACATACAAAAAGGGGCCAACACCACAGCCAACATCCAAAAAGCGCTGATGTGTGGGAAGATGCCATAAGCATAAATAAAGACAATAATCGCCGCATACAGACTGGCACGGATAAAGATTTTTAAGGCAGGAACGGGGTTGTCCATACTGGTCAGAATACAGGCACAAATAGCGGCCATCTCTGCCATCATAAAACCCGCTTTCCAACCACTGACAATCCAAAAGCCAGTCGCCACAAGCACCACAATAAAAGCTGAAATGCCGCCACGCACGGCTACGCCATGATCTCGATGTAAATTGGGATAGTTTGTACTAATCGGGGTCACGATTGCGGGTAAGCTGTCATCCCCCTGTTGGATACGCTGCCAAATCAACTTAATGGCACGTATATTTTGGGTGAAATGACGCACATCCATTTTTAAACTGGCCAACATGACTTGCTGCTGTGGCAAGGCACTGTCAAACACGGCTTGAAAACTCGACTCAAACTGCTCAGGTAGCTGGTTTAAGTCCTGCTCTAAAATGACCTGATCACTTTGTAAAAACTTTACAATCTGTGCATGCGCCTTTTCTAAAGCTGGACGGTAGCATGCGTCAATGTGATCTAACTGCTGAATTCGCTCGGCCATGGCCACCAAGTTCGTCACCAACATACTGAGTTGATGCAGCATTTCTTGGAGCGGTTTGGTCATGCCCTGCAAGGTCGATTTTTCATAGCTCAAGTGCACGGCCATCACATGAATATCGGCAATATCCCGCGTGATATGACTAAGCGTAGTGCTGTAATTAATGGCCTTAACATCATCTGTCAGGATCTGATCAAAAACCGCTTGGGTGTCTTGAAAAGTCTGTGAAACACGGGTTTTGACTACGGGACCAATATGCATGGGAAACAGTACCGCATTCACCACTGCACTACACAGTACTCCCACCGTGATTTCAATACAGCGCCCAATCGCCATATCAAACATGGAAATGGTTTCAATGTTATAGACAATGTTGTAGCAAATAATGACCGTGGTATAGCCCGCCAACATAAAAATATAGCTACGCGGCGTCCGATCCAACAATGAAAAATATAGACAAAACCCGACCCATGTGGCTAAAAATAATGTGAACAATTCTGGGGTATTGATCAGGTTGGGCGTGACTGCAATCGAAACAATCGCCCCCAACAATGTTCCCAACACCCGATAAAGACTTTTTGAGGAGGTCATACCCGCATATGGGTTTGCGATGACGAAGACCGTTCCAATCGCCCAAATGGGATAAGCCAAATCTAATGAAAATGCGACATAAAGTGAAAGCATGCCTGCCAAAAAGGTTTTCGTCGCAAAAATCCAGTCCAATTTATTTGGACGGAATGCGAGTAACTGTTTGGTGAGGAACATAAATTCATCTCTAAATGCGCTGAATGACAACATTTAAACAACTCTTCAACACAGCATTGCTCAGACAAACAGCATCACTTCGTCCTCACCTCATGCGAAGACGGATGAAAAAATGATTCAAATAAATGAAGTCTTTTACAAACATGGTCAAAGACAGCGCCATGTTGAAAGGAAAGAAAATAGCTCAATAAATAACAAAATCATTATTCATTAAAAGACATTTATAATGATAATTTTTCCAAAAATATGGATTTTTGTCAATTTAAATATCTCAATATGATAATCCACATGTTTTTAAGATCATATTTCACCCTTTTTATTGCATTACAAATGCTGATAAAAGTCCACGAAAGCCATGCACCCAGAACGAAAGCCATGTCGAGTCTAGGGTTTTTGTTATATAGTAACTGTCGCTCAAATGGCATTTATTTTGACTAAGTAGGTTCTTATGGCACTTTCAAGTTTCGGTAAAATTCTCACTGTCTTAGACCTCTTTTCTGTGTCACGCCCGATTATCAATGTCGATATCATCAGTGCCGAACTGGGGCTATCACAACCCACCAGTTACCGTTATTTAAAGGAATTGGTATCTGCAGGACTTTTACAGCGCTTAAGCGGAACCAGCGGTGACTATACTTTAGGCTCTCAAATTGCTGTTTTGGACTATATCTCTCGAACCACAGACCCACTCTTACAAATCAGCATTCCTTTTATGCAAGACATCGTTGAGCGAACGGAGTTTTGCTGTATCCTCACCCAGCTCAACGCAGAGCACTGTATTGATCTATATGGTGAAGTCTTTAAAGACCTTGAGTTATTTTCTTATGGGCGTGGTTGCCCACGTCCCGTGTATTTGGGTTCATCGCCTAAAGTAGTGATTTCACAGCTCAGCAAAGCTAAAATTATTGAATATTATCAAAAGTTTTCGGCTCAACTGGCCGAGGTCAATTTTGCCGCGAGCCAAGATGAATTTTTACAGAAAATGAAAGCCATTAAGAAACAGGGCTATTATTTTTCCAATGGCGAATTCGACCCCAACCTTGCCAGTCTGTCTGTACCAGTCAAATTTTCACCCAAAGATACACCGTTGGCACTGACCTTATTGGCTTCAAAAAATCGGTTTGAATTTGTCGATCTGAAAAAAATGGTTGAAATATTAAGACATAGCGCCTTACAGATCGAACAAAAATGTCATCTGCTGCATAATATTGAGGCTTAACTCAACTTAGCTTTGAAGCACTGGATAGAAATAGCGAAAGGTTAAATTCAGACGTGGCTCAGTGATTTTGCTGGATTTCATCAAAGCATGTTTCCAGTAGCGCTGGGTCTGTCCACGCATCACGATCAATTGCCCGCTATGCAACATCAGCTCGATTTTTTCCTGTTTAAACTTGTGCTTAAAGCAAAACTTGCGGGTTGCGCCAAAACTGAGTGAGGCAATCACCACATTTTCATGCTGCGGCGAACGTAGTGAAGGCTCATCATCACTATGCCAGCCCACGGCTTGGCTGCCATTTTCATATAAATTAGCTAGACATGAGTTAAATGGATGTCCCACCAGTTGCTCAATATGTTGTTTTAAACGAAACAAAGCGGGATGCCATAACAGTGCTTGCTTGGCACTACCCGAATAGTGATATTGATACTCGGCATCGCCATACCACACCACTTTTCGTTCCGTGACATAACGTTTGCCATACAGTACGACCTCGTCAGGTTGCCATGCCAAATGTGCTAAAAAATAATCCAAATATTTCGCACTTTGCTCTGCAGTTAAAATCAAGCCCATGTCCTGCACCTGCCCATCAAATGGGAGCAAGTTTGCTTGCGGTTCAGGACTAAACAGATCTAAGGTCATGACTTTTCCTCCTCTGCAAACAGTTTAACTGAATTCAGAACGACACAAATCAAAACAAAGTCACAGCTTGTCGCCTAGCCTCCTTATGCATACACTCATGTGAACTTTCACAATGAAAAGAAGCATGTATGAACCTTTGGCAGTTGTTTCAAAAGCTTCGCCCCTTTGTCCGCCCCTATCGGATATTGGTGATTGCGACCTTGATTCTGACGCTGATTGGTTCCTTCACCGCGCAGGTCAATGCCCTGACTTTGCAATATGCCGTCGACAGTATCAACCGTCTGGTCGAACAAGGCCAAGGACTGACCGAAGGCCTACACATTTTGATCACCATTTCTGTGATTTTACTCAGTAAAGAAATCATCAGTGCCTTGGTGCAGTTTGGTCAAAAGTTTTATGGGGAAAAACTGCGCATTCTGGTATCGCAAGACTTGGCGCAAAGCATTATCGAAAAATTCCTCAGCTACCGTTTGGCTTTTTTTAATGCCGATCAAAACCAAGCAGGTAAGTTACAAACGCGAATTGACCGTGGCATTGGTTCACTCACCCGTCTGGTACAAATCTTTTTTATCGATATTTTGCCACTTTTTAGCAGTGCCATTGTAGCACTGGGATTGATGTACTATGCCAATGTTTATGTCGGTTTAGTGGCAACCAGTATTATCCCGATTTACTTTTGGCTGACCTTCCAACAAGCTAAAAAACTGGGCGGATGGCGGCGCAACCTGCGTGATGGCCGTGAAAAAAAGAGCCAAGGCATTCTCAGTATTATCCAGTCGATTAGCGTGATTAAGTCCTTTAACCGAGAGTCCATTGAGTCGACTAAACAACTGAAATTGCAAAAAGCACTGACCGATAACCAGATGCAAACGCGTCAACTCAGCTTTTTATTTGATGGCTTAAAGACCTTTATTGAACAAATCGGGATTGTGCTGATCATCATCCTCACGGCGTACTTTGTACTCGATGGACAAATGAGCATTGGCATGATCATGTTTCATATTTTGCTGTTTAATAATGTCTCTGCGCCAATTCGTTCATTGCACCGTATTTATGATGAAGTCAATGATGCAATGATTTACGCAGAAAGCTTTTTTAAAATTTTAGAAGCAGATGATGAAATCGAGCAAAGTGGTGCACTCAAACCCAAAATTCAGGGAAAATTCAGCCTAAAGAGTGTCGATTTTTTCTACCCCAATGGTCATCACGCATTAAAACAAATCGACATGGAAATTCGACCCAACAAAATCACGGCCTTGGTCGGTTTATCCGGTGCAGGCAAATCCACTTTAATTAGCTTATTGGATAAGTTTTATCAGCCAGATACAGGAAAAATTGAGCTCGATGGAATTGATTTACAAGACATCGACACCGCCTATTTACGCGATCACATTGGCCTCGTCTTACAGAAAAATCACATTTTCCAAGGCAGTATTTTAGACAATATTCGCTATGGAAAAATCAATGCCAGTGATGACGAAGTCTATGCTGCCGCAGAAAAAGCCTCTATTCATGAACAAATTTTGCAGCTACCGGCAGCTTACCAATCCGATGCACTGATGCTTTCAGGTGGGCAACAACAGCGTATTGCACTGGCACGCATGTTCCTCAAAAATCCACCAATTATTTTTCTGGATGAACCGACCGCCAGTCTCGATGCGATTGCTAGCGAGCAAATTAAACAGAGCCTCGATGAGATCAAACAAGGGCGAACGGTGATTATTATTTCGCATAGTTTGTCACAAATTATCGATGCCGATTATACCTATGTCATGAAGGAAGGTTGTATTGCTGAACATGGAGAACATGAAGCGCTGTACCGTCAGGATGGGGTCTATAAGGAAATTTTCGATGCCATGGCCAAGAGCCTCAATATTGAAAAAATTGCCAAGACTTTTGAAGATGATACTGAGGAAGAAACGCATAGTTAATCTTTTCAAACACAAAAAAAGCTCCCGCAGGAGCTTTTTAAAAATCTAACAATCAAGGCTGCTTTAAGTACGGCCAAGCCGCTTTGAGGTAAATAAACATCGACCACAAAGTCAAAATTACTGCGGTATACAACAATGCATAAGCCAACATTTCAAGCGGTTGCCAATTCAGTAAGAACACCGTAATCGCAATCATTTGAAAAGCAGTTTTATATTTCCCGACCGTAGACACGGCTACATTGGTACGCGCGCCTAACTCTGCCATCCACTCACGCAGTGCTGACACCGTAATTTCACGGGAAATAATCACAATCGCCGCAAATGCCATCGAAATTTCAGGTTTCCACTGTACCAACACGATCAGTGCGGCTGCCACCATCAATTTATCCGCAACAGGGTCTAAGAAACGCCCAAATGCAGAGGTCTGATTTAAAGTACGCGCCAAATAACCATCGAACCAATCTGTCACCGCTGCAACGACAAAAATAGACGTCAACAAAATATGACGAGACATACTTACCGCTTGTTCAGCGATACCCATTACAGGGGGCCAATAGGCCACCAACAAAAAGACCGGAATTAAGGCAATACGCGCCAAGGTCAAGATATTAGGAATATTCAGGATGCGACCTGTAGTCATAAACACCGCCCGTTGTTTCCCTCATGTACGATGAAAATGCACACTTTTCTGAGGTTTAATCCATCGTTAATAGCGCCCACTTTATACGAATTGACCTAAGGTGTCACTAGGCAAACACGGTAACTGTTTGACGTGAAATTGCAATTAAACGATTCTGATCATCCCACAAATAGGCGGCTTCGGTGGAATATCCATCCGCAGCATATTGCGTTTCAACATGGTACTTCATCCAATCGTGTAACTGATTTTTCAGTGGATGCACATAGGTCAAATGCCATGTTAGCGAACTGGCAGGTGCCATACTTTTAAACATCGGTAGCACCCCTGGTGGCCAAATGTCCATCGACACCATAAGGTCGGCTACAGTCATGTCTCGATTTTCATGTAAGTCTGGATTAAAGCGATACCAGCCAGAAAAGTCAGGCTTTGGGCTGGCTGTACACGGATACTGTCCTGTCACCCAAACCATATCTAGCTGCTTAAAGCACTCAGGTGCAAGCGGATGATGCGGCGCAGTTGTAAGACCATCAACCGATGGAAACGCTGGTGCTACAGGTTCTTGATGCACATGGATACTCGATTCACGCTGTGTCCCGAAGCTTGCCACTAAAATGCTTTGAACTGCATCATCCTGCCATAAACGTACTTCCAAGGTTGTAACCGACTTACCTTGACGTAAAATCTCGCTGGTTAAACGAACTTTGGCTTGTTGTACTGGCCCAACAAAAGTCACGCTACAACTGAGTAAATGCTTCGTGTCATCGGCAAGAGTCAACAATGCTTTTTGCATCATTAAACCTGCGACCAGTCCCCCATAAATCGTGCGTCCTTGTAACCAACCTGTAGGAATATCAATCGATTCTTGTTCTGCTAAAGCTTGATAACTGTGTTGAAGTGACATGTGGCATCCTTGTTTTAAATTCCGTCCATATCTTTACAACACAATTCAACCAATGTGAATGATCAATGACCCATGCGTCAATGAGCACTTTTGCCAACGCAGTGGATGCGGTTCTATTCATGTAAGACTTTATAAATGGTGCGGGCCATCACTTCACCCAAACCGGGGACTACGGTTAAGTCTTTCTCGGAAGCCTTTAACACCCCTTGAATCCCACCAAAGTGCGTCAACAAATCACGGCGGCGTTTCGGCCCCAAACCCGGAATCACTTCCAAAATCGATGAACCCCGTTTTTTATCGCGTTTGGCTCGGTGCTTGGTTATCGCAAAGCGATGCGCCTCATCACGCACCTGTTGAATCAAATGCAATGCTTTATGATCTTCAGGCAACTGAATTTTAGTTCCATCGGTAAAGTGTAGGGTTTCAAGGCCCGGTTTACGCCCCTCGCCTTTTGACACCCCAACCATAAAGGCCTCTAAACCCAGCTCTTGCATGACGTCCATCGCCATATGCAACTGCCCTTTGCCACCATCAATCAGCAGTAAATCAGGCAGCATAGCTTTTTTATAACGACGAGTCAGCGCTTGGCGCATTGCGGCATAGTCATCACCCGCAGTAATGTCTTGAATTGAAAACTGACGATAATCGCGCTTACGAATGCCGCCACTGTCGAATACCACACAGGAAGCCACGGTTTCTTCGCCCATGGTATGTGAGATGTCAAAACATTCGATCCGATCAATCGGACGTCCCACCACTTGTTCAAGTTGATGGAAACGCTCATTCAGCTCAAAGTGATTGGCCAATTGCCCTTTGATCGCATGCTGTACATTCATCTGTGCCAGCTCTAACCATTCTGCACGTGTCTCACGCACGCTATGTTTAATCTGTACTTTCTTATCAAACTGTTGTTGTAACGCTTGTTCCAGTTCTTTTCGATCGGGCAATTCGACATTTACAATCAACTCACTGGGTACTTCATCTGCCACTTGGAAATAAAAGTTCGCTATGAAGTCAGCCAGCATTTGCCCCAAATCATCTCCGAGCATATCTGGGAAGTAACTTTTACCTCCGAGCATTTTCCCGTTACGCACATGCATAATCTGCACACAGGTCACTCCTGCCTGATAGGCAATCGCTAGAATATCGGCCTCACCTTTGAGCTTATAAATGGCTTGTTGAGACTGGACATCCCGTAGCAGCGCCATACGATCACGGTAAAACACCGCTTTTTCAAATTCTAAGGCTTCGGCCGCTTGCTCCATTTTCGCAATCAGTTCTTGATTCAGCTCTTTGGTGTCCCCTTGTAAAAAACGAATCGAGTTATCGACATCATTTTTATACTCTTCAGGGCTAATGAGTCCCACACACGGCGCTGAACAACGTTTGATTTGATACTGCAAACAAGGACGCTTACGCTGTGAAAAATAGCTATTTTCACACTGACGAACATTAAACAGCTTTTGCAAAACCAACAAAGTATCCCGTGCATTATAAGCACTCGGATACGGTCCAAAGAACTTCCCAACTTGGTGTTTGCCTTTGCCCCGACCCGATGCAATCCGTGGATAAGGTTTGTCGGCAGAAACAAAAATATACACATAGGACTTATCGTCCCTGAGCATGATGTTATAGGGTGGACGGTGCAGCTTAATCAGGTTTTGTTCAAGCAGTAGCGCTTCAGTTTCGGAACGAACGACTAAGGTTTCGATGTCATAAATACGCGCTACCAACGCCTGCGTCTTCGGGTGCTCAATAGTTTTGACAAAATAACTGGAAACACGATTTTTTAAATTTTTCGCTTTGCCCACATACAGCAGTTCACCGTCTTTGCCGAGCATGCGATAAACGCCCGGCAGTGTGGTCATATTGGCTAAAATTTTTTCGATATGTTCTCGTGCGTTTTCGTTCACAGGGTTCCCTAATTTTCTCGGCTCGCCGTCAACTGTTCTGCTTAGGCTTAGCCTTTGATCTGTCTTTTAGATTGGGCAGGTCTGACGCATTTCAAGCACATGAAAGTTCATTTCAAAACCAGTCTGGTTGGCAAAAGACATTGATACTGAGATTGAAGGCTTATTCCAGATCCATCGCTTCAAAATCGATCCGTTCAAACACACCTTGTTCATTGCGGGCAAAGTGACTTCCCGCAGGCGCATTTAAGTGAGCAATGATGTCCGCATCATAGTTAGCAATCACATTGACCTCATAAAGACCCAAGTTTTCAGGGTCTTCAATATAGTCATCTCCTTCTTCACCCGATAAAAACACCCAACCACTTTCATCGCTAGATTGTGCTTCTTCACGGTACATATAGGCCACTTTTAGGCCTTGCACCGTAATCATATCTGAAGCGATACAACTTCCCATATGCGGCACTAAAGTTTGAATTTGTGTCGGACTCAATTGATACGACTTCATAAGCATATCCTTCAACGGCAAGTAGACGTTTTGCAAGTAGAGGTTTGGGGGGATGAACAGAACTCAAGTTTATTTTACTTTAGTCTTCACGGCATATTTGAGCAAGGCTTTCACTCGCTTAGGCCCGTAAAGCATACAACTTGCCTAAGACTGTATTTATGACAATTTTAACGCAGCTTTAAACGCTACTTTATCTTTCGGTGACACCAAAATGGTTTTGGTTTGTCCCTCTTTTAAGTATTCAATCTTTAGACGATCTAAGGACAAGGCTGGTGAACTGATGGAATTATCTGTTTCAGAAACAGACTGTATCGCAGTCAAGGGAATGATCCATTTAAAACAGAGACTGCGAATTGTCAGTTGCTCCTGATCAACCACATAGCGGGTACTCCACAGCGGCCACCACAGTAAAACAATAGTCAAAGCATAGACCACAACGAACAAAAGATTTTGCATCAAAATGCCTTTGCCATAGGTGGTCAAAATCAATTGGGCTAACAGGCCTGACATAGCAATAATAAACCCCAAAAACCACCAGTCCATCTTCGAACGAAACTTTTGCACCTTGAAACCTCATGCTTTATCTAAGTTATAAGTTGCGATCTTAAAAATGACACAGATACGCGCTCATGTTGTTTTTAGTTTTAACTGGATAAAGCATAAAGCCATACGTGGTTCGAATCCACTGTGAGCCTTGAAATAAATAGAAAAATCAAAAGGGCAGATAGGCTTCCCCCTTTTCTGCCCAAATAAAAAACGCCCCTCAGGGCGCTTAATGTGCTTTAAAACACATAAGGCCGAACAAAGATCAAAAAGAAAATTCCGAGCATCAGGAACCACTTTAAGAAGTAGTACAATTGACGGTTGGTTTTCTTCAAAGCTTTGGCTTTGATCCGCACTTGATAGACATAACCAAAGACTTTATTCAGCCCACCCGTTTGATCCCCTGCTTCATTTGGAGAACTGGCAGCGGTCATAACTTTTTTACCAAACCAATGGTTAAACTTTTGCATAAAGCGTGTTTTTAAAGGACGCTCGACATCAGCAAAGAAAATAATGCGGTTTTGATCAGTGGTGTTTTCGGCATAGTGAATATAAGTTTCATCAAAGACCACACTTTCACCATCGCGCCATGAATAGCGCTGACCATCCACATCAATAAAGCAGCGGTCATCGTTCGGTGTGATCAGCCCCAAGTGATAACGCAATGAACCCGCATAAGGGTCACGGTGACGAACCAAACGGCTGTCAGGTGCCAGCTCGGTAAACATCGCGGCTTTAATGGTCGGCAAGGTTTTCAGCAACGCCGTCGTTTTTGGACAAAGTTCAGCGGCTGACGGATGTGCAGAGTCATACCATTTCAGATAAAAACGCTTCCAGCCTGTTTTGAAAAAGGAGTTAAACCCCAAGTCATCATAACTGCTCGATGCTTTAATTCCGCCTTTTTCATATAAAGCTTTTGCTTCATCACGAATCATTTCCCAGTTTTCATCCAACACTTTTAAGTCTTGAAAATGCTGTGTATCGATATATGGCTGATTCGGTACCTTTGAAAACATGTACATGAGGTAATTAATCGGCGCAAGAATCGTTGAGTGATCGAAAAATTGACGATAAAACGAGTGACGAACCTTCCCACGTTGCTGAATATAAAGTGCAGAAAGAATAAAAATCGCCAGAATGATCCACTTAATCATATGAAAACCTGGAAACCAAAGAAAACGAAATAAAAGAAAAAGACCGGTATTCGGTCTAGACTGCGAATTGTAACATAGGCTGCAAAGTACGTCCTATTTCCAGCTTTTCATCACAAGTTTTCATTCTGTTTGGGTTTACCTGCAAGTGCAGCATTGACTAAATTGCCAAAATCGGCTCAAAGATCGACTTGAAACATAAGGGCGCGGTCTAATCGTTTTTTGATCACTCATCCATAAAAAATCTTAAATGAAACAAAAACTTCACTCTATTTAGGCCGCATCATTCAAAAATACATCACGCAAGCACACGAAATAATTGAATAAAAATAGATGACCCTTGCGTCACGGCTTGATACAACTTGTTATGTTCTTTTTCGATATAGTTATCGTAAGATTGGCGGAGCATAGATGTACGTAGGAATGACGTACTCGCTTCACAACATCAACTTAGAAGTCCTCCAAAATAAAGGAGATCAGGCATGATCCACGCTGGCAATGCCATTACCGTCCAAATGCTTTCGGACGGAATTGCAGAATTCCGCTTTGACTTACAAGGTGAGTCGGTCAACAAATTTAACCGTGCAACGATTGAAGATTTCAAAGCTGCAATTGACGCTGTTAAAGCAAACGGTGACATCAAAGGCTTAATCGTTACTTCGGCTAAATCTACATTTATCGTTGGCGCAGATATTACTGAATTTGGTGCAAACTTCGCTCAAGGCGAACAAGCGATTGTGGATTGGGCATTGCCTGTTCACGACATCTTCAACGCGTTTGAAGATTTAGAGATTCCTAAAGTTGCAGCGATCAATGGTATGGCATTGGGCGGCGGCTTTGAAATGTGTCTCGTGTGTGACTATCGTGTGATGTCAGAAGCGGCTCAAGTCGGTCTTCCTGAAATCAAACTGGGCATCTTCCCTGGTTTCGGTGGTACGGTTCGTTTAAGCCGTCTAATTGGTATCGACAATGCAGTTGAATGGATGGCAATGGCTAATCCTAAAAAACCAGCTGCAGCACTGAAAGACGGTGCGGTTGATGCGGTTGTTGCTGCGGACAAACTACAAGACGCTGCGATTGACTTGGTTAAACAAGCTCTTGCTGGCCGTGTAGACTGGAAAGCAAAACGTCAGGAAAAACTTGACCCAGTTAAATTGAACCCAATCGAACAAATGATGGCGTTCAACTCGGCGAAAGGTGCAGTTCTTGCAAAAGCAAATCCTGCTCAATACCCTGCGCCTAAACTTCTTCTTGACTCATTACAAGCAGGTGCAAGCCTTCCACGTAATGAAGCACTTCAAGCTGAAGCGGCTGGTTTTGCAAAAGCAGCCATTACACCACAAGCAAATGCGTTAATTGGTCTATTCATCAATGACCAAGTGGTGAAGAAAACTTCGAAGAAATATGAAAAAGGTGCACACCCTGTAAACCAAGCGGCTGTATTAGGCGCGGGTATCATGGGTGGCGGTATTGCTTACCAAGCGGCAAGCAAAGGCACACCAATCATCATGAAAGACATTGGTAACCCGCAACTTGCTTTGGGTATGAAAGAAGCCAATGGCTTACTGACCAAACAAGTTGAACGTAAGAAGATGAAACCTGCTCAAATGGGTGAAACTCTTGCGCGCATCCGTCCAACTTTAAGCTATGACGAGTTTAAAGAAGTGGACATCGTGATTGAAGCAGTAACTGAAAATCCAAAAGTAAAAGGCATTGTACTTGCTGAAACTGAGAAGAATGTTCGTGACAACACGATCATTGCTTCAAATACTTCAACAATTTCAATCACACGTTTGGCTGAAAACCTACAACGTCCTGAAAACTTTGTCGGTATGCACTTCTTTAACCCAGTACACATGATGCCTTTGGTAGAAGTGATCCGTGGTGAGAAGACTTCGGCTGAAGCGATTGCGACCACTGTAGTTCTTGCTCAGAAAATGGGTAAAACACCAATCGTAGTTAACGACTGCCCAGGTTTCCTTGTAAACCGTGTATTGTTCCCTTACTTTGGTGCTTTTGACCTTCTTCTTAAAGATGGTGCTGACTTCCAACAAGTCGACAAAGTCATGGAAAAATTCGGCTGGCCTATGGGTCCTGCTTACTTGATCGACGTTGTTGGCATCGACACGGGCGTTCACGGTGCAGAAGTCATGGCTGAAGGTTTCCCTGACCGTATGAAGCCAGACTTCAAAGGTTCAATCGAAATCATGTACGAAAACAAACGTTTGGGTCAAAAGAACGACGTTGGTTTCTACAAATACGAACTTGACCGTAAAGGCAAAAAAGCCAAAGTGGTTGATCCAACTGCGTATGAGCTTGTTGCTACTGTGGCAACTGCAGAAAAACGCGAGTTTGATGCTCAAGAAATCATTGACCGTATGATGCTTGCTTTCTGTAACGAAACTGTTCGTTGCTTAGAAGACAACATCGTAGCGACTGCTTCTGAAGCAGACATGGCAATGATTATGGGTGTAGGTTTCCCTCCATTCCGTGGTGGTCCATGCCGTTACATCGACCAAACAGGTGTTGCTGAATATGTTGCACTTTGCGACAAATACGCACACTTAGGTAAGGCTTATGAAGCGCCACAAATGTTGCGTGACATGGCTGCTAACAACAAAAAATTCTACGGTTAAGGAGCAACGTGAATGGCTACTTTAAATCCACGTGACGTTGTCATCGTTGATGGCGTACGTTCAGCAATGGGTAAAACCAAAAACGGTATGTTCCGCAATGTACGTGCTGACAGCTTATCGGCTGAATTGGTTCGTGCTTTAGTTGCTCGTAACCAGTTTGACACCAATGAAGTTGAAGACCTGATCTGGGGCTGTGTAAACCAGACTTTAGAACAAGGTATGAACATTGGCCGTAACATTGGTTTATTGGCGGACCTTCCAAAAACTGTGGCAGGTCAAACGGTTAACCGTCTTTGTGGTTCATCTATGCAAGCGCTACACACCGCTGCTGCACAGATTGCAACCAACCAAGGTGATATCTTCATCATCGGTGGTGTAGAGCACATGGGTCACGTTGGGATGATGCACGGCATCGACCTCAACCCAGAAGCGTCTAAACACTATGCAAAAGCATCGAACATGATGGGCTTAACCGCTGAAATGTTAGGTCGTATGAATGGTATTTCACGTGAAGAACAAGATGCGTTCGGTGTTGAATCTCACCGCCGCGCTTGGGCTGCAACGCAAGAAGGTCGTTTCAAAAACGAAATCGTAGGTGTTGAAGGTCATGATGCCAATGGCTTCAAAATCCTTTGCGACATCGACGAAGTGATTCGCCCAGATGCAAACCTTGAAGCATTCAAAGGTTTACGTCCTGTATTTGACCCGAAAGGCGGTACGGTAACAGCTGCGACTTCTTCAGCTTTGTCTGATGGTGCATCTGCAATGTTGTTGATGTCTGCTGAACGTGCTCAAGCTTTAGGTCTTAAGCCACGTGCTGTGATTCGCTCTATGGCGGTTGCAGGCTGTGACGCTGCGATCATGGGTTATGGTCCTGTACCTGCAACTCAAAAAGCGCTTAAACGTGCTGGCTTAAGCATGGCGGATATCCAAACCATCGAGTTAAACGAAGCGTTTGCTGCTCAAGGCTTATCAGTGATGAAGGGCTTAGGTGTTTATGAGAAGCAAGACATCATTAACTTAAATGGTGGCGCGATTGCACTGGGTCACCCATTGGGTTGTTCTGGTGCACGTATCACAACGACGTTGTTAAACGTGATGGAACAACAAGATACGCAAATTGGTCTTGCGACCATGTGTATCGGTTTGGGTCAAGGTATCGCGACGATTATCGAACGTGTTTAATATTTAGTTAAATACTGAGATAAAAGAAACCCCGCTTATTGCGGGGTTTCTTTTATTAAGCAAAGAGTAAATACTATTTACTTAAACTTAAAGCGGTTATCTAAAATAAACTAACAGATAGAAAGTTCAAGTTTCAAAACTGAATCATAAGTTGAATAAACATCTTATTTACTATCTTACAAAGCCAAAACATTCATTAAACCTCTTACCTCTATTCGACTTTTTCTCAGAAAATCTGATCTTTATACAGTCTTAGAACCATTCCTAACGAAGCGCATCAATTCAATAATGAGGACTAAAATTCTAGAGTTTCAGAAGTTTTTGCTTTATGGTATGACCTAAAATATAACAGTCTTTTACATAACAATGAAAATTAAACCATTTTATTCCCTTTTGACGATCGGCTACCTATGTACATCACTTTTCCTCACAGGTTGCATTGCTAATAAAGAAATTGGGCATCACTCCCGTAGCTTATTTCAAAAATACGAGGCTAAATACGAATGGGTAACCTTACTTGAAGACGATGTGATTGCATTTGGCAAACTGTCTAAAGCACTTCCAAACGAGCCAACTGATAGCATTGTAGTTGCAGGAAATAAATACAGTTACCTCATCAATAAAGGCGGTGCTGATTTTATTCAACTCATTAGCCAACTCAATCCGCAATATATCCGTATCAATCGTGAACTTGATTTCTATTCTTCTGGACTCAACAGCAATAAATTTAGCGGTACTTTTAAATTTTCTTATGCACCACCCCATGGAACATTAAGTCCAGAAGAACGTTCATTATTCAAAAAATATGGTGTTGCACCATGTGATTGCTCTAAGGCAGAGCAACAAGATCATCTATTTAGTTTAGAAATTTCAGGTACGGTTTACCCCAAAATTGAGAATGCCACAGATCTAAAGCCCTTAAGTCATCCTTATAAAGTACGTATCATGTATTACGACAATCAAAGTGGCTATACTAAAATGTCTCATCGTGAAAAATTATCTGCAATACCGCTATTGCCTTTAACAATCGCCATCGACATTATTCAATTGCCTCTGAAAGCTTTAGACATTACTTATCAACCTTAATTACTCACATCATCACATTAAATAGACTGTCTTTTTCTGAATATAAGAACAGTCCATCTAACTTAAGGAAGTGACCGAAGACTTTCGAGTATTTAATTAATGAGTTGAATACAAAACCTATTCAACTCAAACCATTAAAAAGCTCATACTTCAATTTTCTGCGCCAACAACGTCGCAAAATGCTGTTTAATCCGTTTCCCATCTGCATCTACCCGATGCAATTCACCGATATCTTCATTGTATTTCACAATGTTCCAGCCATCGTATAGCGCACTTAACTCTCCTGCTTTAAACGCAAAAGGAAAGTCAGCCTGCGCAGGAATATCATCGGTATCCATCGCACAGACAATCAAATTCAACCCATTTACATTTGTGGCTTGCTGCATCTGCGCAATCAATGGTTTCACCGTTGGCGCTTGCAAGAACATCATCACCACCGTACAGCAGATAAAGTCGTATGTACCTGTAATGCTTGGGTCAGTATTTAAATCCCGCTGTTGCAGATGAATCTTTTGAATACCTTCGACATCTATTACCTGCTGTAATTTTTGCAAACTTTGTGGATTCACATCCCAAGCATCCACCTCAAAGCCTTGCTGGCTTAAATACAGCGAATTTCGCCCCTGCCCACAGCCGACATCCAAAGCCCGACCACCGTGTAAATATGGCGTAGCCGCCAAAATTTCTGAGTGGGTAGGTGAAAGCTGATATTTCTTATAAAAATAATCTTGCGGAGTGCAGTAAAACTGTAGTTGACACTCTATATCGTCACTCGCCGAAACAATCTTGTGCCATGCTTGAGGCTGAATAAATGGTGGCTGTTGCTCAGCTGTAAACAGATGTTCAGATTGCACTTGACCAGCCTCATCTAAAAAAGCAAAGCTCAGCTCACCTTGATAAATCTGTAACTTGGCCCACGTACCCGCTTTGGTATTGTGTTGATTTTTAAACCCTTGCGGAATGGTCTGCACAGTCCACACAGGAAGCTCTTTATAACAAATCAAGTCTTGCATCAGCCTAGTCCCCACCTTGTTATGACGTATTCGCCAGTCCATCGTTTTTATCGAAGCTTGTATGATCATAGCCAGTTCAGACTAAAATGAACATTCATTCAGTGACTACAAACTACAGATGAGTAAGAAATAAAATCTGTCGCTCCCCTACATTGAGCGACTCATCGAACTTTCATGACTTTAAACTTTTGAGCTTTGGCGCCTTTTTGAACCTTTTAATGATAGGCTTAAAGACAATAAAAATTCAGCTTAACTATATTTCAAATGATTCGGAGTCTATCGATGTTTTCATCACCTTTAAAAACCATCATTTGCTTAGGCGTCATGGCAACATTTTTCACAGGCTGTGCCACCAAAACCCTGATGACCAAAGACAATAAAACCTATACCCGTACCAACAAAGTGACCTTAATCGAAGACCAAGTGGTGGCTTTTGGCAAACCCGCTCAGCCTCTACCGAATTTACCTGTGCATAGTTTAGTGATTGCAGGGCAACAAAAAAGTTATGTATTGACCCAAGGTGGGCCTCAATTTGTCAGTTTGATTGGGAAACTGGACCCGAAAAATATTCAAGTGACCCGAGAACTAAGTTTCTATTCAGAAAAGAATGATGGTCATTTTACAGGAACATTGCCATTATCTTATGTGAAGCTCAAAGAAGACATCAGCAAGAAAGATCTGGAATTTTTTATTGAAAATGGCGCGAAGGAATGTTCAAGTTCCAGCGATGAACGCATGTTTGCGCAGCGTTTCTGTTTTGAGATCAAACTGGCAGGTGTGGTTTACCCTGCGGCGAACAATTTAGCCTCCTTAAAAGCCTTGAGTAAGCCTTATCAGGTGAGCATTTATACCCATCAAGAGGAAAGTTATAAAGCGAAGTCGGGTATGAATCCTTTTGAAAAATTAGTGTTACTGCCTTTTGCAGTCGCAATTGATGTGGTCAGCCTACCGTTCCAAGCCGCCGATAAAATTTTTGATTAAGACAATAAAAGCACAGCGCCTAGAACGAATCAGGCGCTGTGCTGTTTTGTGAAAGATTTAAATTAAGAGTTCGCCCATCAACCAAGCCATATACTTTTCTTTGTCCATAAAGTCAGGCGCGCTGCCCGTATCTAGACTGAAGTACTGTTGGTTGAACTGAATCACGATTTGTTCGGTGTGGTGCCAGTCTTCGATCATTTTGAAATATTGGTTGAAGAAAAATCGATTCTTCCCCCAGTTGCTTAAACGTTCTAATTTTGGATAGTTTTTATTTTCTACAAACTCACTATACACATGCTGAATATCATCAAAAACGTGTATGGTTTTCATGACTCACCTGCCTGCACTGAAAAGTCGTCATCGTTGTGATGCTTTTACTCTAGCAGCCAATTTTGAACAAGAGATGACAGTCCGCTTACAAGACTGTCATCTTTGCACGGTGTTATAACTTCTGTTCCACCTCTTTTTGGGTCTGTTTTTCGACCTGCTGCATTTGGCTATTCAGTGCCAAAATCTCTTTATACAGCGCATTAAACTGCTTTAGTGGTGCATCTTCATAAAACATAAAGGTGTTATTTTTCTTTTCCCATTGGTTATTTTTCAGCACCAAGAAAATTTGATCCGCTTTGGCTAAATTCTGCTGTTCAAGACTAAACAGGCGGGTGGCTTCATGGCTTTTTTCACTGGCTTTCATGCTGTCGGTCAGTTGATGGCGGAACCGTGAAGATATTGCTAAATCTTTAGCCTGAGCGATGGCCTCTTTTTGACGTTGTTCAACCTGCTGTGCATAGCTATCGACAACAGTAAGTACGTCTTTCAGCATTTGCTCCGTTTCAGCATAATTGTTTTTTTTGTCTTTGCTTAATCGGTCAATATTTAAAAATTGATCCCAATTTAAAGCTTTTAAATCTCGCAGATATTGATTACGCGCTTCGGCATTTTGCAGCATATGACTGAGCACAAACTCCGCCATAATTTGATAGTCACCTGTCAGACGTGGGTCTTTTACATCGACTTGAATTGGTGTGGTCCAATCTTGAGCTTGTTTGTAAATTTGTTCGGTCTTTTCATACAGCACTGTTTCATAGCTTTGTAGCTGCTGCTGCTCTTTTTGTTGTTGAGAATACTGATAAAACATCCAACCAAAAACGGCACTGGTCGAAAGAACTAAAATCAACACGATACGTCGCATGTTCAGCTTCCTCTTCATTTCTTTTCATCATAGCAAATATAGGCACATGATCAATATTTCAACATATTATCGATATTTGAGGACGCTAAGGCCGTACCCTCCCCAAGTGGATGAGGAATGTACGGGCGATAAACAAATAAAGACGTGTTACTTCGTTGGAGCTATTCTCGGTTGCTGACTATTCTGTTGAATCCCTTGCATAAAATTCCGATCAATCTGCCCAATCGAAATTTGTTCACGGGCAATTTGTACATTGGTCGCATTACGGTCAATGCCAAACGGCTGCAACATGATATACAAACCTTCAGTTGGATTAGACGACTGCAAACCAGCGGCGATGTTCAAGACATGCTCACGTAACAAAGGTGGCACAGAATTTAGATCTGCTGTGACCGCAGGTGGCAAGATATCTACATTTTGAGTGATAGTCGGATCGACCACAAAAGACTGTGCATCATCCTGTAAGTGAACAATGCGGTGCTGCAAGGCTTTACGAATATTTTCATCCTGTTGATAAGGAATCACGCCCGTTTCAGCACGTAGCTCTGATTCCGCCATGGTTTTAAAAGTCGGTAGACTTACAATCTCACCATTGGCTTGCAACAAAGTCGGCATAGAAAGAAGAGCGTAACAAAAAACTGGAAGAGAATTTAAAAATTTCATAAAACAATCCCAAACGATAAGAGATATAAAAAGGCATGCTCACACTGAGCGCCTTCACTCTATTGTATATTTTTCGATCTTTATGCAGCGTAGTTGTCAGATAAACGGTCAAACCCAGAGGCTCAACTGATTGAATCCATAGCGAAACCGCTTTTTTTAATGGGCCTGCTTTAAATTTTATAACTCATCCCCATCATTTCCTTAATTGCTCTTTTTACTATTTTTGAGAAATCGCATGCGTGTAGATATTTGGTCAGATGTTGTTTGTCCTTTTTGTTATATTGGCAAAAAACGTTTAGAAGCGGCGGCTGAACAAGCTGGTGTGGAATTGGAAGTGCATTGGCACAGTTTTGAACTGGATCCAGATGCACCAGTACGCCAAGAAATTTCGAACTCAGAACGTCTCGCACTAAAATATGGTCGCACAGTGGCTGAAGTTGAAGAGATGCAACGTAATATTGCCAAAATGGCTGCGGAAGAAGGCATTGAATTTAACTGGGAAAATGCCAACTCAGGCAACAGTTTCAATGCACACCGTATTATTCACCTTGCTCAAAGCCATGGTTTAGGCAATGAAGCTAAAGAAGCCTTTTTCTTTAGCTATATGACGCAAGGCTTACCGATTGGTGAACGTGAAACCATTGAAGACGTGGCCTCTCGTATTGGCTTAAACCCAGTTGAAGTAGATGATGTGCTGGATTCTGACGAATACGCAGATTTCGTGAAGTTTGACCAAGAAGTGGCGCGTGAACAACTGAAAGTAACGGGTGTACCTTTCTTTGTTTTCGATCAACGTGTGGCTTTAGCGGGTGCACAGCCGCGTGAAGTCTTTTTACAAGTCCTTGAAAAAGCACAAATGCCAGCAGAAGAAAATAATGCGGCACAGTGTTCCGATGAGTCTTGTGAAACACCCAAATAATCATAAGGATACTGGTTTCAGACCTTAACTGAGCCCTATCTATAGATGAGAAAATCCCCGGCCTGCGGGGATTTTTTTATAGGTTAAAAAAAATGGATTTATGTTTAATCGACCAAGAAACTAATTTTAAGATTGACCCGATATTCTACAATTTGGTTGTCCTTAATCACCACTTTTTGTTCATTGATCCAAGCACCTTGAACATTCTTCACCGTCTCAGTGACTTTTGCGATCCCTGTCTGAATCGCATCTTCAAAACTTTTCGCACTGCTTGAATTGACTTCTACCACTTTTGCAATGGCCATCTGTTTGTCCTCAGCTATTGTTGTTTTTGCCTGTTCATCTTAGGTGAATTTTTAATCAAAAATAGATAACTTAAACATTCCACAGCAAAAACTTACACAGTATGCACAATCAAAAGACTTCAAAATGATGAATATTTAAACAATTAATCATGTAACTCCAAGTCCTTTTTCAGGTCTCATTTCAGACAAAAAAGTCCTACTTTCAAGCTTCATTTCAAACTTGAAAATCTAAATTTTCACTTTAAATTTAAACAGCTTAGCACTGGAGTAAAAACTCTATACCAGACTAGATTATTTATTCTAATTAATTGTTTTTTAACAATAAATGAACTCGCCATTCATCTTTTAATGGCCTAAACCAGCGCTTAAATCGATCATTTTTTGATATTATTCATGCGAAATTTATCTTTTTAAAACTCCCAGTCTCCTTAGTGAGACCTCCTTTTTAGAGGAAATATCATGAACGCTGTTAAATATGCTTTGGCTGTCGCTGTAATGGCTCTTTCTGCAACTGTTTCTGCACAAGTTGTTTTTGTTCCAGATTTTCCTGTAAAAAAACCAGCAGACACTCAAACGGCAACGGCTGATGCTCCTGCGGCTGCACCACATCAAGAAGCGTAATTTGTGCTGACTTGGTCAAAAATAGGCAATGTTGATTGCCTATTTTTTTGCCCAAAATTGCAAAGAACTGACAAAAAATTTCAGCTATGAACCCTCTAGGGCAAAATATTTAATTCAATCTGTGCTGAAATCGAAATTATCTACATTTTTCACTACCCTTTTCTCGTATCGAGAGCAGAATAATTTTTGCCTATTTATTCTTTTCTAATTATGATCAAACAAGAAGACCCAATTCCAAAACCAATAAATTAAATGCACTCAATAGCACATGCCTATGCAAAATTTACAAGCCCTTATCCAAGGTCGTATTACACCCCAAGCCATTGACCTTGATCAATTGATTGCGTTTGCACAGCAGTATACGCAGCCGACTTCAGCCGAATATAAATTACTTGAACTGGCCATCAATATGGTTTTGGCAAGCTACTTGGAACAAGCACAAAAACAACTTTAGAGTTCAGCGCATGAAAGCAATCGAAAAAGCACTGCTGATCAAAGAACTGCATCAATTGATTGATGGTTTGGAACATCAACCTCTGTCTTTTTTTGAAATTGCGCGCTCGAAAAAACGCATCCGTGAAATTTTTGCACTCTGTGATGAACCCATTTTTCAAAAACAACTCGAAGCCTATAAGGCGCTGATTCAGCCTCAAACTGCGGCTGAACGCTGGATACAACAAAGCCCCTATCAGCATGCCTACATTGGACTATTTCATTATAAATCTGCTTTAAGCGATGCCTTAAAACAGCAGGCGGCTTTCGCATGGGGTGTTTTGTATAAATCAGGTTTAGGTTGGCAAATTGCTTTTCAAAGCTCCCCACCTACACTGTATAGCAGCCCATGGCACATAAAGTTTGAACACGCTTACCAATGGTTTTTGATCCATGTGCAAAGCGTTCAACAGCCCGAGAACGTACCTTTTCTCACAACATCTGAAACATCCATAGAAGTTGCAGAAGTTGCAGAAGTTGCAGAAGTTGCAGAAGTTGCAGAAGTTGCAGAAGTTGCAGAAGTTGCAGAAGTTGCAGAAGTTGCAGAAGTTGCAGAAGTTGCAGAAGTTGCAGAAGTTGCAGAAGTTGCAGAAGTTGCAGAAGTTGCAGAAGTTGCAGAAGTTGCAGAAGTTGCAGAAGTTGCAGAAGACCAGTTTATCGTCCCTATTACAACAACATTCGAGGAAAAAACTGACATAGGGCATGCACAGGACAATGTAGTTACCGATGCTTTTGTTTTCACGGGTATTGAGCTTTTAAGCATTGCTACAGATGATACATCGGCTGAACGAACCCAAGATTCTGAGTCATTGCTCACCGAAGTCAGCCCAGATTCTGGTCTAGTTTTATCTAAGGTTGAAGCAGAGCTTCAAGTCGAAACTGAAATACAACCTACATTTGACAGCAGCCCAAATGCAACTCAAATTGAAGAAACGGAACTCAGCTCTTTTAAACAAAGCACTGTAGAAGAAGTGATCTCTATTAATGCTATTGAGCCAAGTATCAAACGAGATAAGGAACCTAAAAATCAGGTCGATATTGTACAAACAGATTTAGATCTTCAACCCGAAGTGTTACTAAAAAATTATTCGATTCTCAGCAATCTGCCTCTTTTAAGTGATGAGCTATATCCGCCTCAGGAAGAATTTATCATTGAGGCCGTTGCACCCATTCGATTTGACCTTAAGCCAAGTGCTTCTATTTCAACGCTTGCTATTCAGGACTTTATCCAAAGGCGATCGATCTTGGCTGAACAACCAGATACAGACATTTCATCTGAATCTCATCAGCAAAATCCACTTGAAAGCGAGGTGACAGCACCATGCCCTGTTTTGCAGGATAGCCATACAGAAAATTCAGAAGCATCAGCTACTGCTGCACAACCCATACTGCCCATACAGATTAATCTGGGGCAATATCAAGCGAAATTGCGCACGCTGCATCAACCAAATTTAGACCCTAAGCTGTATGGCCTCGACATTTCAGGGCACATTGAGATCAATCAAAATATCGAGTTTCTGATCCACAGCGACCAACTCGATCACTGGTTGGACTCTCCTATCTATTTAGCAGAACAGACTAATCAGCATGGAGGGTTTATTAAGTATTTGGCTCTATTCGGTGCTGACAGTCCCACGGAAGCCATTTGCCTGAGCCAACAATTTGCCCAGAGTTGTCAACATCAACTCGCAGCCCTCCGCGAAATTGGATGGGACCAGCTACAGGGTCACATGCATGATGTATTTTCGATTTTTCAGCTGTATACCCAACAGGCCAAACTGGTATGGCATATTGAAGACTATCATCCATTTATTCTGGCTGATCTACTCAATAGCCGTAAATTCATCCAGTTTGAAGAAAGCTCCGCGGACATAAATACGCCCATTTTAGTGTTAAAAGAACGACAAAAAATTCGAGTAATTCATGGTCAAAAGCGGGTTGAACTCTCACGTACCGAGATCGCCTATCCATGCTTGGTCTTAGACCGACAGCACGGCGTCAGCTGGCAGCTGATTCAAAATACGATTTCCACTTTGCCTGAACCTATCACTGTGTTTCAATTATTTGATTCTATTCAAAAACAACTGGGCAGCGAGTTGTAGAGTTTTGTATTTTCTACTTGTGTTCTTATGTGAAATTTACAACACTAAAACATCGAAGAACAATAAAGTACGAAAGCATGCTAAGAACTCAACATGTGGGATCCATCTCTTTATTTTTCTGCCTAAGTTTAGGTACATACGTCAACGTGGCTTGGGCGGAAAGCAATACCAACATCACACAACATTTTGTGCCACCTCACGACGTGGCTGAAATTGACAAAATCGCATCGCCCCCCAAAGGTAGTGGACTTTTATATCAAATTCCACAGTGGATTGACTCACTTCCAACCGTTCTACCTGAAGAATCGGACGAGCTGATTGTGCCCACGACTGACCTCACTGAAGAACGCACGTGGGTCGACCGCCAGCAAAAAGAAGTTCGAAACTGGGCAGACCGAACAGCCGCCAAAATGGACAATTGGTTTGGTGAAACAGATCCTAAAAAACCAGCTACAGCCACATTACGTGTCTTGGTCGATAACCGCTGGAATAAACATGATGAATATGATGTAAAACCGCGTATTCGGGGTCGAGTTAAACTTCCAACCTTAGAACATAAACTCAGTGTGGTGTTTGGGGATGATTCTTTAGATAACGAACTACAAAACAATGTCGCGATTACCAATGAAAATCCACCCAGTGCGAATAACGATAAAACATTTGACCGCCGCCAAACCCGTGATGCCAATAGCTCACTGGCTTTAAGATGGTCGCAACTGTCAGATCGTCTGCCTTTTGAAACCGATTTCGACTTGGGTGTACGTTCAGGGGATGATATCTATGCGCGAATCGAGTTATCGAGAGAATGGAAACTCGACAATGATTTTCGCGCTTATGCTGAACAGATTTACCGTTATGGTATCGACAGTGAAAATTACTTACGTACCAACCTAGAGCTGACGCATGCACGACCCAATCAGCCATTTTTATCCAATCAGTTCAGTCTGACCTATGCAGACGAACAAGATGATGATCTGCTCTGGGATAACTATAGCTTTAGACAACACCAATTTTTTCATGGCAATCGCTTTAACTACGGCATTTACACTGGCGGTTTCTACAACAACGACGACCTGCGTTTGAACCGTTGGGGGCCTTTTGTCTCGTGGCGTCAACCCTTTTTACGCGAATGGTTTTATATCCAAGGCGATTTAAATTATTTTAACGATCACCGTGAAGACCGCAGCCACTACGTCAGTGCCTTAGTGCGTTTTGAAGCTTTATTTTAAGGCCGTGGTGAATCTTTAAGCTGAACTGTGGATAAGTCCAAACTTATCCACGGATATCCACATCAGCTTCTTTTCCACCGATTTAATCGATACGTTCAACAGATATTAAGATGCTTGATCCAACTCATTGACATAAAAAAAGCCTATCTTAGCGATAGGCTTTTTTTTAAGCACATATTAATTTATTGAAGCAATAAGCTGTTAATCCGTTTGATATATTCGGCAGGATCATCAGGCAAGCCGCCTTCAGCAATCACCGCTTGGTCAAAAATTACATTGGCCAAGTCATCAAACTGTGCCGAATTTTCTAATTTTCTCACCAATGGATGCTCTGGGTTAATTTCCAAAATTGGCTTGCTTTCAGGTACAGCCTGACCCGCTTGTTGCAGCATACGAATCAGTTGTGGTGAAAGCTCTCCCTCACCTGTCACCAAGCATGCAGGTGAATCGACCAAACGTGTGGTCACCCGTACTTCTTTGGTCTTGGCTTTCAATGAATCAGACAGTTTTTCAACCACAGGTTTAAACTGCTCTGCAGCTGCCTCAAGTGCCTTCTTCTCTTCGGCATCTTGTAAATCACCTAAGTCGACTGCACCTTTGGCCACGTTTTGCATTGGTGTGCCATCAAACTCATGTACAAATTCCATTGCCCATTCATCGACACGGTCTGCCATGAGTAAGACTTCAATTCCTTTTTTCTTAAACAGCTCAAGTTGTGGCGAGTTCTTCGCAGCATTTAGACTGTCTGCAGTCACATAGTAAATCGCTTTTTGCCCCTCAGGCATACGCGCTTTATAGTCCTGCAAAGAAGTGCTCACCGCATCATTGTTTGAAGTTGGGAAGCGTAAAAGTTTTAAAATACGCTCACGGTTACCAAAGTCTTCGCCCAAACCTTCTTTCAATACTGAACCAAATTCACGGTAGAAGGTTGTGAACTTCTCTTGATCTTTTTCATCTTCCGATTTAGCTAAAGCATCCAGCATGGTCAATACACGGCGTGCATTCCCTTCACGAATAGTTTTCACATCACGGCTTTCTTGTAACAACTCACGACTAACGTTCAGTGGCAAATCGGCACTATCGACCACCCCTTGGACAAAGCGTAAATAGTTTGGAATCAAGTTATCCGCGTCATCCATAATGAAGACCCGTTTTACATAGAGCTTAATCCCTGCTTTGGCTTCACGGGTAAAGATATTCGCAGCAGCTTTACTCGGTACATACAACAACTGCGTATATTCGGTACTACCTTCAACGCGGTTATGCGCCCATGCCAGTGGGGCTTCAAAGTCATGGCTGAGATTCTTATAAAACTCGATGTACTGCTCTTCAGTCACTTCATTTTTATTACGTGTCCACAGCGCGCTGGCTGAGTTAATCGCTTCCCACTCACCCGTTTTCACATACTGACCCGGTTTTGGCTCTTCACCTTCAACCGCTTCTTCTTGCTGCCAAACCTCTTTTTGCATCTCAATCGGCAGGCTAATGTGATCCGAGTATTTATTAATAATTTGCTTCACTTTATGCGATTGTAAATAGTCCAACGCATCTTCACGTAAATGTAAAATAATATCGGTACCACGGCTGTCTTTGTGGATCTGCTCGACTTCGAACTCACCCGTGCCCGCACTGACCCAACGTACCGCCTGATCAGCATCCACACCTGCACGGCGTGATTCTACGGTAATTTTGTCAGCCACAATAAAGCCTGAGTAAAAACCGACACCAAACTGACCAATCAGTTGTGCATCTGATTTCTGGTCACCTGTGAGCTTAGACATAAAGTCCTTGGTTCCAGACTTAGCAATCGTACCTAAGTGGTCAATTGCTTCTTGTTCAGTTAAACCAATCCCATTATCTGAAATAGTCAGTGTTTGATTGACTTCATCAAAGCTGACGCGCACATGTAAGTCTGGGTCATTTTCATAATATTCAGGATGATTAATGCCTTCAAAACGCAGTTTATCGCAGGCATCGGATGCATTTGAGATCAATTCACGTAGGAAAATGTCAGGATTCGAATACAGTGAATGCGTCACTAAATGTAATAGCTGAGCCACTTCAGCTTGGAAACTATGTTTATGTGCGTTTTGCTCGCTCATCAATCGCTCCTTAATGTATTAAGTCTTATAGAGAATGCTTAATGAATTGGAGTGAGCGATACGTTTTTCAATAGCAATCGCAAGTTTTTTTGCTTTTTTTTAAAATGGGCCCTGACGGTAAATACGATCTAGATGTAGTTCTAACTGCTGCTGGCGCATTTTATACACATCCATGAGACAACTTTGTGAAGCACCACAGCGGTCACGGAGACTCAACCATTTCACTTGCTCATCTTGAATCATGCCACGCGTCCCCATCGGAACAAGGCGTTTTAAAATGCTATAAGTGGTGGCCATTTTCACATCGGCGTCATTGATTTGGCGATATTCACAGATCGCGTGCTCCGTCGTCGTTTTCGCTTTATCACAATTAAAACTGGCCGCTTGAGCATGCATGCTCCACGCCAAACCACAGACTAAACCAATCCCGAGCATAGATTTCATTTTTATAACTCTCTTATTCTGTTTCTATCCATTCTATAGATGATTTTCTTTTAATACTGAATCATCGTGATTTATTTCAGCGTTGACCACTATTCAACTTTAGTCTTTGCATAAAAAAACCCCATCATTGATGAGGTTCTTAAAAAGCTACTTTTGATTATTAAAATTTGTAGCTATAACCGAGTGTATAAATCACTGGATCGATATCTAATTTAAAGTTTTCAACCACAGTTTCAACTTTTGGGTTTAAGTCTGCATAACGAACATCGACAAATACACCCCAGTTTTTCGCATCAGCAGGTTGGTAATTAAAACCAAGTTGTGCAGCATAGCCGTAGTCATCTTTGACTTTAACTTTAGTTCCTGAGAGTACACCTGAAGTTTCTTCACCCCAAGCAATAAATGCTGTTGCACCAACACCAATATAAGGCGTGAAACCTGTTGAATTTTTAAAGTTATATTTTGCAGTCACTGTTGGCGGCAAATGCTTCAGTTTTACAGCATTGCTACCATTTACTGTCACGTCATGGCTAATTGGTGTCGCCAATAGCAGCTCTGCAGAAATATTGTCATTAAAGAAATATTCAACCGATGGCGTAAACGCGAGTTCGCTATCTGCTTCAACCGTTAATGTACCATTCGCAATTTTCGTGTCCTGCGTTGGCGCAATTGCAGATCCACCGACTTTGACTTGCCATTGACCTGCCATTGCAGCAGATGCAGAAAGACCCATTAATGTAATTAGAGCAATTTGCTTCAACATTTAAAACAACCTCTGTTTGTAAAATAATTAATATAAAAATTAACATTAACTCATCATAAACAAGAGTGTAATTAATATGCAATTATAATAATAATGTATTTTAAATACTGTTTTTAATTGATTGTTTTTAATTGATTTAAATATTAAATATACTGTTTTAGTTGGTTTTAAATTAATAACGAAGAATCAAAATAAATATATTTTAATTCCAACCTTTTTAATCCGAATTAATATTATAAACCCGATTATTTTAATCTGAATAAATAATAAAAAAGGCGATTTAAAATCGCCTTTTTATAATAATTGGAGGGTAAATTACAAAACCATGGCCGCAATCCAACCGAAAATCATGAGTGGAATATTAAAGTGAATAAAGGTCGGGATCACACTGTCTTTCATGTGATCATGCTGACCATCCATATTCAAACCCGAAGTCGGTCCCAAAGTGGAGTCAGAAGCTGGAGAACCCGCATCACCGAGTGCCGCAGCCGTACCAATAATCGCAATGGTTGCCGCTGGACTGAAGCCAAACTGGATACACAAAGGCACATAAATAATTGCTAAAATTGGAATGGTAGAGAACGAAGAACCAATTCCTAAAGTAATCAGTAAGCCAATCAATAGCATCCAAAATGCAGCGAGTCCTTGGCTAGAACCAATCCATTGCACTGATGCTTCTACCAATGCTGGTACTTGATTGGTTGCAGAAATAACAGATGCAAAGCCTTGTGCTGCAATCATAATGAAACCAACTAATGCCATCATTCGCATACCGCTAATAATCACATCGTCTGCTTCTTTCCATTTAAAAATGCCCGCACAGCTCAAAATCGCAACACCAACCAGACCAGCTAAAATCATGGAGTCTGATGCAATTTGCACCCAAAGCGTAGCAACTACCGCAATGAGAGCCATAGATAACGTAAACTTTGAAATTTCGGGCTTAGACTTCTCACCCGTGATATCAAGTTCAGAAGAAATACTTTGCTGCACTGGTTCCACATGCACTTCTTCGTATACACGTTTCTTACGGTAACTAAAGAATACAGCAACCAATAAACCGACAAACATACCAGAAACAGGAATGGCCATTGCTGAAGGGATATCGGCATAATTGATTTTAAAACCGTAGGGTTGCCCAAAAGTATTAATATTTTGACCTAAGATGTCATTCAGGAAAATCGCACCAAATCCAAATGGTACCAGCATATAAGTGGCAACCAAGCCAAAGGTTAGAACACAAGCAATTAGTCGACGATCTAACTGGAGATGGTTAAACACACTTAATAAAGGAGGAATCAGGACTGGAATAAACGCAATATGCACAGGAATGACGTTTTGTGAACAAATGGCTGCTAATGCGACGGTTATAAAAATCAGATATTTAACCCGATTTTGTGCCTTTTCATTGCTCGAACCTTTCAATGTTTTAATAAGCTTATAGGCCAACAAGTCAGGTAAACCTGAGCGTGCCAAAGCCAAAGCAAACGCACCTAAAACCCCGTAAGCCAACGCAATTTTTGCGCCGCCCCCAAGCCCATTATTAAATGCTTCGAGGGTACCGTGTAGCCCTAAACCAGCCAATAAACCACCTGTGACAGCACCAATAATTAATGCAAATACTACAGGCACACGAGCTAATGAAAGTCCAAACATGACCCCAATAGCGGCAAGAATTGCGAACATAGTGAAAAGAGTGACTTGGAAGAAAGGCGCATTTTATCAGAAAATAACCAAAAAATTCTGCCCTTACAGGTCGCTAGCGCCTTTCTCTTTCACAGATCATTTCAGCTGGCTTCAACACAACGCCAGTTTTGAACAAACCTTTTGATTTCTTTAGCAATTACTTCAGGCTGGCTCAAGATTGCCCAGTGGTTGGCATTTACATTCACCCGTTGAAAATCTTCGACCCACTTCGGCATTTCATCGATTAACGCTGGACTCACAAATTGATCTTGCTCCAACACAATCGCTTGTACGGGACAAATTGCAAAGCGTTCCCGAGGTTTCGTCAGGCGTGGGATAAAGTTCGCGCGGTAGAGCGCAACCCCGTGCTTACCATCGGCAGCAATGTGATGATTCAGCGGTAAGTCTGAGCGTCCTTCTAAACGCGATAAAACTTTGCCCCAATGCTCAGGACTAAAAAACTGCCATACGGTTGGTGCTAAAAAAGGCACCTGAAAGGCCGCAATATACCAAGACTTCGTTAACTGCTTAAAAAATTGAGGCTTGTGTTGTCTGAACTGTTCTCGCATCCAAAATGCGGCATGGTCTAAACATGGGCCTGAAATGGTGGTAAATGACAGCATACGCTCTCTAAATTTTGGCTCAGTCGCGGACTCCCATGACTGAATCGACCCCCAGTCATGCGCAACCAGATGAAAGCTACGCTGTGGGATCACACTATTCACCACACTTTCCAAATCTAGCGATAGCTGAGGCAAGGCATAGGCCCATGTACGACGCGGCACACTCGACATCCCTGCACCGCGAACGTCATAGGTCACAATATAATAATCTTGCACCAGATGCCCAATCACAGGCTCCCAGACCTCTTGATTATCTGGATAGCCATGCACCAAGACCAGTGCAGGATTGTTCGCATTGCCCCATGTTTTCACATAAAGTCTTTGTTGGTCTGTGGTTTGTACCCAGTAACTTTGCTGCTCCATATTCAGCTCCTTATTGTTATTGACTGTTTTTTATACTTTGCTGGCAAAACGATCAATGCCAATTGATTTGATCTTCTCTAGTATGGATAGAAGTTCATCAGATACCATTGACCGAAATGAGCATTTTAAAAAAACTTGTGACACAGCCGATTGTCGCGAAATACTTTCTCAATCATTTTGCCCCCTTTAAAGGTGCAGGGATTCAAATTGAAAAGTTTGACCTTAAACACTACCATATTCGTGTCAAAATGCCCCTCACTCGACAAAATCGAAATATTGTCGGCGTACATTTTGGCGGGAGTTTATATGCAATGGTCGACCCTTTTTATATGACCCTGCTGATGCACCACTTAGGCAATAAATATATTGTTTGGGACAAAGCCGCCTCTATCCAATTTCTCAGCCCAGGTCGCAGTACAGTCTATGCAGACTTTCATCTTGATGCCCAAGAAATCGCGACCGTGAAACAACTGGCCGACAACTATGCCCCCGTACATCGTATTTATACCTTAAATATTTATGATGAAGCTGGCATTCGAATTGCAGAAGTGGAAAAGACTTTATATATCCGTCGTAAAAAACCTAAACCGGCACAGCTATAAAAAAAGCACTTCCATGAAGTGCTTTTTTTGGAAATTTGAACTTAAGACATTATTTACGTTCTTCAATTGCTGCGCCTGCGCCACCGCCGATGGCACCACCAATGGCAGCGCCGGTATTACCACCAAACACGCTTTTACCCACTGCTGAACCAATCGCACCGCCAACACCACTGTAGGTTGCATTACGGTTTGATCCACCTTGGGCTTTACTGCCCACAGCCGCACCAGCACCACCACCAACGGCTGCACCTACACCGCCACCGAGGCTATTCCCCGCAGCACCACCTACTGCACCGCCTAAAGCCGCTGTCCCAATACGTTGCTCAGAAGCGCTCATATTTTCACAACCTGCCAACAGCATCGTCGAAAGAGATGCCACTGCAATAATGCTCATATATTTTTTCATGAGATTTGTCCTTATTGGCTATTTCTTACAGCATAAAAGATCAGTATGAACTTAAAACCCGTGAAATGTTACGGTTACAGCTGCTATTGCTGAAAATTTGTAAGCAAGAAGCCCTCCTGAGAGGGCCTCATACCGCATTCAATTCAAGCTTATTCAGGCTCTTTCACCACAACCACATCTTTGGTGGTGGTGCCATTTTCTTGGAGCACCGCACGCGTCACACTTTCTTGACTGTTCGGGTCTTTCACTTGATCCAGTTTCAGCTCCTTACGTACAGGTTCCTGCCCTTTCTTAAACTCAATCCCTTGTGCGTCAACTTGCTTACCTTCTGCAAGGACAACACCACCTTGACTCAAGGTCGATTTCACTTCAACTTTGGATGTCGGAACAATCACGCTACCTTTTTGCACAATCGGTGCAGACATTTTTTTATCTGAAAATTGGCTGGCATTTTCTTCGAGAACCACTTCACGCGCCACAATATCTTTACCACCATTTTTCACTTCAAAAATAGTCGCTTCGGTCGTCCGCACTGGGTCTTGACCCGCGACACTGCGAATAATCTGTGTTTTGACAATCGGTACAACCGCCTTATCCTCCACTGTGATGGTATTCGGCATCGGCGCTGCCATCGTTTGGCTCACAAATGCGAAGATGCTTAAGCCCAATAGTTTTGATGTCAATTTCATGTCGAACCACCTCTATTTTT
Source organism: Acinetobacter sp. 789_lipA (assembly GCF_058242845.1). Classification (NCBI taxonomy): domain Bacteria; kingdom Pseudomonadati; phylum Pseudomonadota; class Gammaproteobacteria; order Moraxellales; family Moraxellaceae; genus Acinetobacter; species Acinetobacter sp. 789_lipA. Next base: position 378,223 of record NZ_JBZAYS010000001.1, read on the forward strand.
TAATCGTTAATGAAGTAAGGAGATTTGTGTACTTATATTTTTAATATAGGAAAAATGTGAAATTTATAAAAGCTTAAATCAGCTTCTGTAACAAAAGGACAAAAAAAAGCCACCCGAAGGTGGCTTTTTCACGCGTTTAAAGGGCTAATTATAGACCGTTAAACTCATCGCTAAATGCTTGGCTTAATGCTTGATCCACATCAGAGAAGTCATTTACAAGCTCATGCTCTGCAGCTTCAGCTTCTTGACGACGACGCTCTAAGTGATACGCAAGACCAGTACCTGCAGGAATCAAACGACCTACAACTACGTTCTCTTTCAAGCCACGTAAATCATCTTCTTTACCTGTTACAGCCGCTTCAGTTAACACACGTGTAGTTTCCTGGAACGATGCAGCAGAGATGAACGAGTCAGTAGACAACGATGCTTTGGTAATACCCATCAATTGACGTTCAAACTTCGCAGGGAACTTGTTTTGCGCAAGAACAGCTTGGTTCTCTTGCATCACGCGGATGTAATCCACTTGCTCGCCTTTGATGAAGCTTGTATCACCGCCATCAGTGATATCAACTTTACGCAACATTTGACGTACGATCACTTCAATGTGCTTGTCGTTGATTTTTACACCTTGCAGACGGTATACGTCTTGAACTTCGTTCACGATATAGTTGGTCAGCGCAACTTCGCCTTTCAAGCGTAGGATGTCATGTGGGTTTTGTGGACCATCAGAAACAGTCTCACCACGGTTCACATGTTCGCCTTCGAACACGTTCATGGTACGCCATTTTGGAATCAGTTCTTCGTAAATCTCAGAACCATCATCTGGAGTAATCACTAAACGGTTCTTACCTTTAGTCTCTTTACCAAAGCTTACAACACCTGAAATTTCAGCAAGAATCGCATGCTCTTTCGGTTTACGTGCTTCGAACAAGTCAGCTACACGCGGTAGACCACCGGTAATGTCACGCGTACGTGAAGTTTCTTGTGGTACACGACCAATAACGTCACCCACACCAATTGTTTCGCCATCACGGACAGAAAGAATCGTGTTTTGTGGTAGGAAGTAGAACTGCTCACCACCATCAGTCGTATCAAGAACAACCGCAGGACGTAAATCTTTACCAGACGCAGGACGTGCAGTCACAGGTAAGATTTCAATCGTCGTCATACCCGTTGCATCATCAGTTTTAGAGGTAACAGTTACGCCATCAGCGATTTGGCTGAAACGTACTTTACCTGCAACTTCTGTTACAAGTGGGTGTGTGTGCGGATCCCAAGTCGCCACAATACCGCCAGCTTCTACAGCTTCGCCATCTTTCAACAAGATAGACGCACCGTATGGCAGTTTATAACGCTCACGCTCACGACCTAAATCATCCGCAATACCGATTTCGCCTGAACGAGAAGTCGATACCAAGTGTCCTTTGGCATGTTGTACTGTTTTCACATTGTGGAAACGTACAGTACCTTTGTTACGTACTTGTACGCTGTTTGCAGCAGACGTTCGGCTTGCAGCACCACCTACGTGGAAGGTACGCATTGTTAACTGTGTACCCGGCTCACCAATCGATTGTGCAGCCATAACACCCACAGACTCACCAGGGTTCACCTGATGACCACGTGCAAGGTCACGACCATAACATTTCGCACATACGCCGAATGTAGATTCACACGCAACCACTGAACGTACTTTAACTTCATCGACACCTTGCTCTTCTAGGAAGTTTGCAAGTTTCTCATCAATCAAAGTGTTACGTGGCAGGATAATGTCATCAGAACCTGCTTTCTTCACATCTTCAGCAACAACACGGCCTAGTACTCGAGTACCTAAGTTCTCGATCACGTCACCGCCTTGAATGAACGGAGTCATTACAAGACCGCCCAAAGTACCACAGTCAGGCTCAGTAATAACCAAGTCTTGCGCTACGTCTACAAGACGACGTGTCAAGTAACCAGAGTTCGCTGTTTTCAGTGCTGTATCGGCCAAACCTTTACGTGCACCGTGTGTTGAAATGAAGTACTGAAGTACTGTCAAACCTTCACGGAAGTTCGCTTTAATTGGAGTTTCAATGATCGAACCATCTGGTTTCGCCATCAAACCACGCATACCCGCTAACTGACGAATCTGAGCTGCCGAACCACGGGCACCTGAGTCAGACATCATATAGATCGAGTTGAATGATTTTTGCTTCTCATCTTCACCCTGTTTGTTTTTAACAGTGGTAAAAGACAAGTTGTCCATCATCGCTTTCGCTACTTGGTCATTCGTACGTGCCCAAATATCGACAACTTTGTTATAACGTTCGCCAGCAGTTACGAAACCTTGTTCGAACTGTTGCTCAATTTCACGAACTTCAATTTCTGCTTTTTCAATAATTGAGTACTTCGCAGGTGGAATCACCATGTCTTCCATACCTACCGATACGCCTGAACGTGTCGCTTGACGGAAACCTAAGTACATCAATTGGTCCGCAAAGATCACTGTATCTTTAAGACCCAATTTACGGTAGCAAGAGTTAATCAATTTAGAGATGTTTTTCTTGGTCATCTCAACGTTGATTTGTTGGAAATCCATACCTTCTGGCACAACTTCCCAAAGTAAGCAGCGACCTGGTGTGGTATCCACAACAATTGTTTGTTGTTCACGGTTACCATTTTCATCAATCACAGTCTGGTGTACACGTGCTTTTACGCGAGCGTGTAAATTTACCTGACCTGTTGCAAGTGCACGGTTAACTTCGTGAGTATCTGCAAACACCATGCCTTCACCTTTGGCATTGATCGCATCACGAGTAATGTAATACAAGCCTAAGACAACGTCCTGAGACGGTACGATGATTGGCTCACCGTTCGCTGGAGACAAGATGTTGTTGGTCGACATCATTAACGCACGCGCTTCTAACTGCGCTTCAAGCGTTAATGGTACGTGTACCGCCATTTGGTCACCGTCGAAGTCGGCGTTAAACGCAGCACAAACGAGTGGGTGAAGACGGATCGCTTTACCTTCAATCAGGATCGGTTCAAATGCTTGAAGACCCAAACGGTGAAGTGTAGGCGCACGGTTCAACATCACAGGGTGCTGACGAATCACGTGAGCAAGAACGTCCCAAACTTCTGGCGTTTCGCGCTCAACCATTTTCTTCGCAGCTTTAATGGTTGTTGCTTGGCCAGATGCTTGTAGTTTCGCGAAAATAAATGGCTTGAATAATTCAAGTGCCATTTTCTTCGGAAGACCACATTGGTGCAAACGTAAAGTAGGACCTACAGTAATTACCGAACGACCCGAATAGTCAACACGCTTACCAAGTAAGTTTTGACGGAAACGACCTTGTTTACCTTTGATCATGTCAGCCAAAGATTTAAGAGGACGCTTGTTCGAACCCGTGATTGCACGACCACGACGACCGTTGTCTAACAATGCATCGACAGACTCTTGTAACATACGTTTTTCGTTACGTACGATAATGTCTGGTGCTGCAAGGTCAAGAAGACGCTTCAAACGGTTGTTACGGTTGATCACACGACGGTAAAGATCGTTCAAATCAGAAGTCGCGAAACGACCACCTTCAAGTGGTACTAACGGACGAAGATCTGGTGGAAGTACTGGAAGTACATTCATCACCATCCATTCTGGCTTGTTGTTTGACTCTTTAAACGCTTCCATCAACTTCAAACGTTTAGACGCTTTTTTAAGCTTAGTCTCAGACGTTGTGTTTGGAATTTCTTCACGTAAACGTGAAATTTCGTTTTCAAGATCGATGTCTTTTAACAAATCTTGAACAGCTTCTGCACCCATTTTCGCAGTGAATTCATCACCGTGTTCTTCTAAAGCATTGAAGTATTCTTCATCGTTTAAAAGTTGGTATTTCTCAAATGGAGTCATACCTGGGTCAGTTACTACGTAAGATTCAAAATACAATACACGTTCGATATCACGTAAAGTCATGTCTAATAATAGACCGATACGGCTCGGAAGTGATTTTAAGAACCAAATATGTGCAACTGGAGACGCCAGCTCGATGTGACCCATACGCTCACGACGAACTTTCGCAGTTGTTACTTCAACGCCACATTTTTCACAAATGACGCCTTTGTATTTCATACGCTTGTATTTACCACACAAGCATTCGTAATCTTTGACTGGACCAAAAATTTTGGCACAGAATAAACCATCACGTTCTGGTTTGAACGTACGATAGTTAATGGTTTCAGGCTTTTTAACTTCACCATGAGACCATGACTTAATCATTTCTGGTGACGCAAGACCAATACGGATGCGATCAAACTCAACTGGAGCATGACCGTCTGAATCCGTCTTTTTGCGCATGATATCGAGCAAGTCTTTCAATTTTTTTCTCCGTGTGTTGTGGAGACTTTCACTACACAACTGGGTCACAAATATTGTTTTTTAACTGAGAAATCTCCCCGCTTCCCTTTCGAGGAAGCCTCTCTTTGAACAAGAGAGGTTGGGAAGATTCAATGGAGAAACTTAGTCACCATTTTTCAGTTCAATGTTGATACCTAAAGAACGGATCTCTTTGGTCAATACGTTGAACGATTCAGGCATACCTGGGTCCATATAATGGTTACCATCTACAATGTTCTTATAGATACGGGTACGACCTTCAACGTCATCCGACTTAACAGTAAGCATTTCTTGAAGCGTGTAAGCTGCGCCATATGCTTCAAGCGCCCAGACTTCCATCTCACCGAAACGCTGACCACCGAATTGTGCTTTACCACCAAGCGGCTGTTGAGTTACTAATGAGTAAGAACCAGTAGAACGCGCGTGCATCTTGTCGTCTACCAAGTGGTTCAGTTTCAACATGTACATGTAACCTACAGTTACAGGACGGTCAAACTGTTCACCTGTACGACCATCATACAATACTGTTTGACCAGTACGTGAAATGTTCGCAAGCTCTAACAAGTCTTTAATTTGTGATTCTTCAGCACCATCGAATACCGGCGTTGCAAGTGGAACACCCGCACGTAAGTTACCCGAAAGTACCAAAATTTCATCATCAGTTAAGCTATCAAGATCTTCTTGCTCGCCACCAACTTTGTTATAAATCTTGTCTAAGAATCCACGAAGCTCAAGTACAGTACGTTGCGCTTTTAACATCTTGTCGATTTCTTCGCCAAGACCTTTCGCTGCCATACCTAAGTGAGTCTCTAGAATCTGACCCACGTTCATACGTGACGGTACACCCAGTGGGTTCAATACGATGTCGACTGGAACACCATTGGCATCGTGCGGCATGTCTTCAACAGGTAAGATGTTAGAAACAACACCCTTGTTACCGTGACGACCCGCCATTTTATCACCCGGTTGGATGCGACGTTTAACAGCCAAGTAAACCTTAACAACTTTCAATACACCTGTTGTTAATTCATCACCTGTAGAAAGTTTGCGTTTTTTCTCTGCAAATTTCTCATCAATTTCGAAGCTCTTCTCTTTCAAGAACACTTGAATTTGAGTTAAACGCTCTGCAATAGCTTCATCAGTCGGTTGGATTTCAAGTAAATCAACCAACTCTAAACCAGACAATACGTCTGCAGAAAGCTTATCGCCACGCTTGGTTGTACCACCACCGTTAGACTCTTGACCTGTCAACAAACGAACAATACGTTCACGTGCTGCTTCTTCGAAGATTTTGTATTCTTCTTTCAAGTCTTTACGATATGAATCAAGCTGAGCTTTTTCAATTGCTTGCGCACGTTCGTCTTTTTCAAGACCATCGCGTGTAAACACTTGAACGTCAATCACTGTACCTTTCGTACCTGATGGAACACGTAAAGATGAGTCTTTTACGTCAGCTGCTTTTTCACCGAAAATTGCACGAAGCAATTTTTCTTCTGGTGTTAACTGCGTTTCACCTTTAGGCGTTACTTTACCTACAAGGATATCGCCAGCAGTCACTTCAGCACCGATATATACGATACCTGATTCATCAAGCTTAGACAGTGCAGCTTCACCTACGTTAGGAATATCCGCAGTAATTTCTTCTGCGCCTAACTTCGTATCACGAGCAACACACGACAATTCTTGAATGTGAATTGACGTTAAACGATCTTCTTGAAGTACGCGCTCTGAAAGTAAGATCGAGTCTTCATAGTTGTAACCATTCCACGTCATGAACGCAACGCGCATGTTTTGACCGAGTGCAAGCTCACCGCCATCTGTTGATGGACCATCAGCCAATACATCACCACGACCCACTTTATCACCAAGTTTCACAAGAACTTTTTGGTTAATACAAGTGTTTTGGTTCGAACGTGTATATTTGATCAGGTTATAGATATCTACACCTGCCTCGCCTGCAACCATTTCGTCTTCGTTGACACGAATCACGACACGTGAAGCATCTACGAATTCGATACGACCACCACGACCCGCAATCACACACACACCAGAGTCATGCGCTACATTTGCTTCCATGCCTGTACCTACAAGCGGTTTGTCAGCAATCAATGTAGGCACAGCTTGACGCTGCATGTTTGAACCCATCAATGCACGGTTGGCGTCATCGTGTTCAAGGAATGGAATTAGTGATGCAGCAACAGAAACAACCTGCTGTGCAGAAACGTCCATATGCGTCACTTTTTCAGGCGGCATACGTACGAAATCACCTTGGTGACGTACAGAAACAAATTCTTCTGTTAAGTTACCGTCTTTATCTACGCCAGAATCGGCCTGTGCAATCACAGTACCTACTTCTTCAATTGCAGATAAATACTCAACTTCATCTGTTACACGGCCATCAACCACTTTACGGTATGGAGTTTCTAAGAAACCGAAATTGTTACATTTCGCATAAACAGAAAGCGAGTTGATCAAACCAATGTTTGGACCTTCCGGCGTTTCAATTGGGCATACACGACCGTAGTGAGTTTGATGTACGTCACGTACTTCAAAGCCTGCACGTTCACGTGTCAAACCACCAGGACCAAGCGCCGATACACGACGTTTGTGCGTAATCTCAGATAATGGGTTGTTTTGGTCCATGAACTGAGATAATTGGCTTGAACCAAAGAATTCTTTGATTGCAGCAGCCACTGGTTTCGCATTGATCAAATCTTGCGGAGACAAGTTATCTGTTTCAGCTTGGCTTAAACGTTCTTTAACAGCACGTTCTACACGAACTAAACCAACACGGAATTGGTTTTCAGTCATTTCACCTACTGAACGCACACGACGGTTACCCAAGTGGTCGATATCGTCGACTTCACCTTTACCGTTACGGATTTCAACCAATGTTTTTAATACATCAGTGATATCTTCGTTCGACAAAATGCCTTCAACTTCACGAGACTTCTGATCCGTACCCACTTCGTAAGGACGACCCAAACGACGGTTGAACTTCATACGACCGACTGGAGAGAGGTCATAACGTTCTGAAGAGAAGAACAAGTTATTGAATAAGTTTTCAGCCGCTTCTTTTGTTGGTGGCTCGCCTGGACGCATTACTTTGTAGATTTCTACCAATGCTTCTTCACGACCTGTCGTGGTGTCGGCACGTAAAGTATCTGCAACGAATGAACCACGGTCGATGTCATTGGTGAATAGAATGTTAAATTGTTTAACACCACCTTCAGCCAATTTCACCATAATTTCATGACTTAACAAGGTATTAGCTGCAATCACATCACCATCTTTAAGTGGAATGTCTTCTGCAGTAATACGCTCGTATAAGTACTCATCAGGCACAGAAAGCTTTTCTAGGCCAGCAGCTTCCATTTGACGCACATGACGCGCGTTGATACGCTTGCCTTGCTCAACAATGGTTTTGCCATCATTGTCTACGATGTCAAATTGTGCCATTTCGCCACGCAAGCGTTCTGGAACAAGGTCAATCTGGTAGCTACCCATGTCTAGGTATACAGGCACTTTTTCATAGAACAAGTCTAAGATTTGCGCATTGTTATAACCCAAAGCACGAAGAACCACAGTCGCAAGTAATTTACGACGACGGTCAATACGCACAAATACAAGATCTTTTGCGTCAAATTCGAAGTCTAACCATGAACCACGGTAAGGAATAATACGCGCAGAATAAAGCACTTTACCACTAGAGTGGGTTTTGCCTTTATCGTGGTCAAAGAATACGCCCGGTGAACGGTGTAATTGAGATACGATTACACGCTCAGTACCATTAATAACGAATGTACCGTTATCGGTCATGAGTGGCATTTCACCCATGTACACTTCTTGCTCGCGCACGTCTTTAATTGATTTAGTTTCGCGATCTTTTAAGATCAAACGAATTTTTACGCGCATTGGTGCTGCATAAGTTGAGCCACGAAGAATACATTCGCGTACATCAAACTCAGGCTTACCAAGACTATACTCAACAAATTCTAAAGCAGCATTGCCAGAATAACTTTCTATAGGAAAAACTGAACGAAACGCGGCTTGCAGACCGATATCTTCGCGGTTTTTTGGTGATTTGCCATCTTGTAAAAATGTTCTGTACGAGTCGACTTGAATCGCGAGCAAGTACGGAGCATCCATAACACTAGGCAATTTACCAAAATTCTTACGGATCCGTTTCTTTTCGGTATATGAGTATGCCATCTGGAGTCCTCGGAAAGTAAACCGAGCCCGCCTGCAGAACGGGCTCAGAAGGAATTACGCAGGCCGATATGGCCACCACTTTTTACAAATGCTGCAATTTTCAGTGGTATTGAAACGCTTACCAATATTTTTCAAATTTAAAAATATTGGTAAGCGTTTGATTCTTTTCTTTATTTTAATTTGATGGGTTTTCCACCAAGCAAACAAAAATCGAGCCGATTATTGTAACGCAAAAAGGCTGATGACCCAAGAGCCATCAGCCAATTTTTGGGGTGAAATTAATATTCCCCCCCTGGTAGCATTACTTAATAGTAATAGTAGCACCAGTTTCTTCAAGTTTTTTCTTAAGTTCTTCAGCTTCTTCTTTAGAAACTGCTTCTTTAAGAACTGAAGGAGCGCCTTCAACCATGTCTTTAGCTTCTTTCAAGCCAAGACCAGTGATTTCACGAACTGCTTTAATCACAGCTACTTTGTTCGCGCCGAAAGAAGTCAACTCAACGTTGAATTCTGATTGTTCTTCAGCAGCAGCAGCAGCAGGACCTGCAGCTACAGCTACAGCAGCAGCAGATACGTTGAATTTTTCTTCGAAAGCAGAAATAAGTTCAACAAGTTCAAGAACAGTTTTTTCAGCAACTGCGTTTAAGATTTCTTCGTTTGTTAAAGCCATGAGAGTAACTCCAAATGGGTATTGAATGATGTGTGTTTAAGTTTGAGCTTATGCAGCTTCTGACTCGTTTTTCTCTTGAAGCGCTGTAAGTAAGCGACCCAATTTCGAAATAGGAGCTTGAAGAACGCTTGCAAGCATAGTAAGCGCTTTCTCTTGGTTTGGAAGATTCGCGATAACGCTAACTTCTTCGCCTTGATAAAGTTTGCCTTCAAATGCAGCAGCTTTAAGTTCAAATGCTTTGTTAGTTTTCGCAAATTCTTCGAATAAGCGTGCCGCAGCACCCATATCATCTGCAGAAGTTGAGAAAGCTAAAATTGTTGGGCCAACAAGGTTGTCGTTCAAGATATTGAATGGAGTATCTTGAAGAGCGCGTTTAGCCAAAGTATTACGTACAACACGTGTAGCAACACCTAACTTACGAGCTTCAACACGAAGAGCAGTTAATTGCTCAACAGTTAAACCTTGGTAGTCAGCAACAACAGCAGCAAACGCAGTAGAAGCAACTTCAGTTACTTCAGCAACGATCTGTTTTTTGCCTTCGATAAGAAGAGCCATTGTAAAACCTCCTAACGGTGATTTATGTACTTACGCGAAGTACACTCCCAATTCGCAAGTTCATCACTGAACTTACACGCGGAGGATGAACAAATCACACCACCGCGTCTACTCAGGCTGGGAAATTAAGAAAGCAATCGAAATTACTCTCGCCTGAGGTCTTTGACGCTGATAAATCTACATTTACCAATTCAAAGTTTGCCTAAGTTTGCAAAATACGACAGAGCGTTTCTTGCGTAAAAATCAAAGCAGCGCTTTGATTTTTACTCAGGGCTTTAAAATTCTGTCTAAGTAAAACTTAGTTAGAAACGTTGCTTACATCAACAACAAGACCAGGACCCATAGTTGAGCTCAAAGTAATCTTTTTGATGTATACACCTTTAGATGTCGCAGGCTTTAACTTTTTCAAGTCTGCAATCAAAGTTTCAACGTTTTGACGAACAGCTTCAGCAGAGAAATCTACTTGACCGATCGCAGCGTGGATAATACCCGCTTTGTCTACACGGTAACGTGCTTGACCAGCTTTTGCATTTTTAACTGCGCCAGCTACGTCAGGAGTTACAGTACCCACTTTAGGGTTTGGCATTAAGCCACGCGGACCAAGAATCGTACCCAACTTACCAACAACGCGCATTGCATCAGGAGCAGCAATCACTACGTCAAAGTCAAGGTTACCCGCTTGGATGCTTTCAGCAAGGTCATCAAAACCAACGATGTCCGCGCCTTCAGCTTTAGCAGCTTCAGCAGCAGCGCCTTGAGCAAACACAGCTACACGTACAGTTTTACCAGTACCTGCAGGAAGTGTAGTCGCGCCACGAACAACTTGGTCAGATTTACGAGGGTCAACACCTAGGTTTACCGCAACATCCAAAGATTCTTTGAATTTCGCAGCAGGAAGACCAGCAAGAACAGCTACTGCTTCTTCTAAAGTGTAAACTTTGTTTGCTTCAATAGCAGCAGCAATGGCTTTTTGACGTTTAGTTAACTTTGCCATGTCTTATAGCTCCACTTCCAAGCCCATAGAACGTGCAGAACCAGCGATGGTACGAACACGTGCGTCTAAATCAGCACCAGTTAAATCTGGTTCTTTAGTAGTCGCGATTTCTTCCAATTGAGCACGAGTCAACTTACCAACTTTAGTTTTGTTAGGTACAGCAGAACCCTTTTGGATACCAGCAGCTTTCTTAAGAAGAATAGATGCAGGAGGAGTTTTCATGATGAATGTGAACGACTTGTCGTTGTACACAGTGATCACGACTGGAATTGGTAAACCAACTTCAAGTTTTTGTGTCGCAGCATTGAATTCTTTACAGAATGCCATGATGTTAACACCACGTTGACCCAATGCAGGACCAATCGGTGGAGATGGATTCGCTTTACCAGCTGGAACTTGCAGCTTGATATAGCCGTCAATCTTCTTAGCCATTTCAAATTACCTCTGGGTACAAACGCCGATGAAGGCTCCCCAATTTCTAAGTAACGATACCGTTACAACAACAATGCCTGACTTATAAATAAGCCAGGCGTTTTTCAACCACTTCGAATTAAACTGATTTTTCGACTTGGCGAAATTCCAGCTCAACCTGAGTTGGTCGATTAAATACATTAATGGTCAACGTTAAACGTGACTTTTCGTATAGAACTTCTTCCACCACACCTTTAAAGTCTGTGAATGGACCGTCAATTACGAGTAATTCTTCGCCTGGTTCAAACATCGTCTTCGGACGTGGTGCTTCACCAGTATTGCGTACACGAGCAAGAATCGCATCTGCTTCACGTTGGGTAATTGGCGCCGGTTTCTCAGCCGTACCACCAATAAAACCTAAAACTTTTGGACATTCTTTAACAATGTGCCAAGTTTCATCATTCATTTCCATTTCGACCAATACATAGCCTGGAAAGAACTTACGTTCAGATTTACGTTTCTTACCATCCTTCATTTCTACCACTTCTTCGGTAGGAACAAGGACTTCACCAAAGCTATCGGCTACAGCGCTACGCTGGATTCGATCATTAAGTGAACGCATCACTTGTTTTTCATAACCTGAATAGGCATGAATAATGTACCAACGTTTCATAGCTCTCTTACCCGATAATAAACTTCATTAACCAGCCCAAAATGTAGTCAAAACACCATAATAAAATGGATGCAACAACTACAACCGCAAGCACCTGCCAAGATGTGGTCATGGTCTCTTGCTTCGTTGGCCAAGTCACTCGACGCAGCTCAATTCGTGAGTCTTTCAACAAACGAGCAAAGCCTTTGCCTTGATGGGTGGCGTATAATAAACCGAATGCCACGATGATACAAGCCAAAATTACCCCAACGCGCACCCAGATATCGTTGGCTGGTGCCCAATACGCTGGTAGGTGCTGATTCACCATGGTCGCACCAATTAATAAAATCAATGCGATAATCCATAAGACGACGTCTAGGGGAGAACCAGATTTAACTACTTCAGCAGAATTATTTCTTTGAGGGATTGCCGCGTCGCTTTGTGCGTCGCGTAATTTTTCATTCGACATTTTTGTACTCGTCGTAGGTTTCGCGACTTATTATATGACCAGTTTTGCCGACATCAAGCGTCTTTTATAAAAAAGTTGGCAGGCCAGGAGGGACTCGAACCCCCAACATTCGGTTTTGGAGACCGACGCTCTACCAATTGAACTACTGACCTGCAAAACAAATTGGAGCCGAAACCCCAATTTGTAATTTTATTTTATAATTATGCAGTTACTTTAGCAACTACACCAGCACCAACTGTACGGCCACCTTCACGGATCGCAAAACGTAGACCTGGGTCCATTGCGATTGGGTGGATTAATTCTACTGACATTTCTACGTTGTCACCAGGCATAACCATTTCAACGCCATCTTGTAATTTGATCGCGCCAGTTACGTCAGTTGTACGGAAGTAGAACTGTGGACGGTAACCGTTAAGGAATGGAGTGTGACGACCACCTTCTTCTTTAGAAAGTACGTATACTTCTGCATCGAATTTAGTGTGCGGCTTGATTGCACCTGGTTTAGCAAGTACTTGACCACGTTGTACGTCTTCACGCTTAGTACCACGTAGAAGAACACCACAGTTCTCGCCCGCACGACCTTCGTCAAGCAATTTACGGAACATTTCTACGCCAGTAACTGTAGTTACTTGAGTATCACGGATACCAACGATTTCAACTGATTCGCCTACTTTCACAATACCAGTTTCTACACGGCCAGTTACTACTGTACCACGACCAGAAATAGAGAATACGTCTTCGATTGGCATTAAGAATGCTTGGTCGATTGCACGTACTGGCTCTGGAATGTAAGTGTCAAGTGCGTCAACAAGCGCAACAACTGCTTCTTCGCCATACTGACCAGCGTCACCGTTAAGTGCAAGAAGAGCTGAACCACGGATAACTGGAGTGTCATCACCTGGGAAGTCATAAGTAGAAAGAAGTTCACGAACTTCCATTTCTACTAATTCAAGAAGTTCTTCATCATCAACAAGGTCACACTTGTTAAGGAATACAAGAATGTAAGGTACACCAACCTGACGAGAAAGAAGGATGTGTTCACGAGTCTGTGGCATTGGACCATCAGTCGCAGCACATACAAGGATCGCGCCGTCCATCTGAGCAGCACCAGTAATCATGTTTTTAACATAATCGGCGTGGCCCGGGCAGTCTACGTGTGCGTAGTGACGAGTTGGAGAATCGTATTCTACGTGTGAAGTATTAATTGTAATACCACGTGCTTTTTCTTCTGGTGCAGAGTCAATTGCAGCGTAGTCTTTCGCTTCACCACCGAATTTCTTCGCACATACAGTTGCAATTGCAGCTGTTAAAGTTGTTTTACCATGGTCAACGTGACCGATTGTGCCCACGTTAACGTGTGGCTTATTACGTTCAAACTTAGCCTTAGCCATGCTCATCTTCCTCGTTTACGTCGAACACAGGTATAAACAACTCAGTATCGACACATCGCCTAAAAAATCAAACACCAAATACTTGAAAAGCAGACTAATAAGCCTGCTTCTTTAAAAATTTGTAGAAATTCTACTAAACTGTAATCTGGAGCTCTTATCGAGATTTGAACTCGAGACCTCTCCCTTACCAAGGGAGTGCTCTACCACTGAGCTATAAGAGCAAATATAAAACTTCAAATGGAGCGGGAGACGAGGGTCGAACTCGCGACATGTAGCTTGGAAGGCTACCGCTCTACCAACTGAGCTACTCCCGCACGATGTTGGTACAAAGACCACTTTCTTGAAGTCTTAAAATTGGTGGTGAGGGAAGGATTCGAACCTTCGAAACTTTCGTAGCGGAGTTACAGTCCGCCCCCTTTGACCGCTCGGGAACCTCACCATTTTACACTTACTTCAGTGTCGTTCTTTACTTAATTCACTCAACTCTCTAAGATGGTGCCGGCACACGGATTCGAACTGTGGACCTACTGATTACAAGTCAGTTGCTCTACCAACTGAGCTATGCCGGCGTTTCTTAGTGTTTCGTACGTTTCGTATCGGAACGGTGTGCAGTTTAGCAAAACTCAAAATCCTTGCAAGTGTTTTTTTCAAAAAAAACGTCAAAAACTCACAAAATCAATCCGTTTGACGATAATTCAACCGCTTTGATCACTGCGCGAGCTTTTATTTGGGTTTCATTCCACTCAGATTCAGGATTTGAGTCATAAACAAGCCCCGCTCCTGCCTGAACATAGACCTTATTTTCACGAATAACGCAGGTACGAATCGCAATCGACATGTCCATTTCACCATGCCAGCCTAAATAACCAACAGCACCACCAAAAATTCCACGTTTTACGGGCTCTACTTGGTCAATAATTTCCATCGCACGAATTTTTGGTGCACCTGAAAGTGTGCCTGCGGGAAAAGTTGCTTTAAAAACATCCAAGGCATCCACATCATCACGAACTTCGCCTTGCACATTGGAAACAATATGCATGACATGTGAATAACGTTCGATCACCATTTGATCAGTCACTTGCACTTTGCCAATTTTCGAGACGCGACCGACATCATTTCGCCCCAAGTCAATCAGCATTAAATGTTCAGCAATCTCTTTTTCATCCGACAGCAAGTCTTGTTCAAGTGCTAAATCTTCTTCTTTGGTTTTACCACGCGGTCGCGTACCTGCCAGCGGACGTACGGTTGCAATCCCATTTTCAAGGCGAGATAAAATTTCAGGGGAAGAACCGACAATATGAAAAGGCTGATTATTTTCCAAAGTTTGCCCTTGCACCAAGAACAAATAAGGCGATGGGTTCAAATGACGTAGCGCCCGATAGACTTGTAAAGGTTCACCATCAAAGTCAGAGACCATACGATGCCCTGGTACCACCTGCATCACATCGCCCGCACGAATATACTCTTTCACCGTTTCAATCGATTCTAAGAATTTTGCTTTGCCCGTGAGTGACTCAAAATGCGGTGCAGTATGCGGCGTGGCTTTTAAACTAATTGGCGTTGCGAGCAAATCTTCCAAAACATCCAGTTGCTGCTGGGCTTGGCTATACGCATCTGCGTCAACTACATCGACATGCACGATCAGGAATAGCGTATCTTTTAAGTTATCAAACACAATCACTGTTTTAGACAACATCATCCAAATATCAGGCAAACCCACTGGATCTGCTTCTGGCGCATTATTTAAACGCGGTTCAATATAACGTACCGCATCATAACCAAAGTAGCCCACCAAGCCCCCTGTAAAGCTTGGCAGAGCAGGTAAATCAGCTTGAGTAGGTACTTTATACTGCGACTGAAAATCTCGAATAAATTGGAAAGGATCTGTACAGGGTTGCTTTTCTATAGTGCCATCGGTTTGTTGAATGGTCAGCTCACCCGCGTTGCACGAGAACACGGTAGATTCACCTAAACCAATAATCGAGTAGCGTGCCCAGTTCTCCCCACCTTCCACAGATTCAAACAAATAGGCTTGCTTATGCTCTTTTAGGCGCGCAAAGACGGACAATGGTGTCTCAGTATCGGCTAAGCGCTGACGATAGACAGGAATCAGGTTATAACCCGCTGTTTTGAGTTGATCGAATTGAGTTTGCGTTGTCATGAGTGTTCTCTATTTTTCCAATATGGCGTGATCAGTTTTTAAAATTAGTGCTTGGAGTTTCGCCATCGAAAAGCCATATGTTTACTCATGTTCATTCCTTCGTTTGCAAAGTTACCCGATCAACTCACACAGATTATCCACCACTTGCTGTGGCTGACAGTCTAAAATATTTTCACCATGATTATAGCCATAGCTGACCACAACACAATCAATACCCGCACGACGTGCAGCCTCAACATCATTGGATGAGTCCCCAATCATTAAAACCTGATCTTTGCTTTGCGCATATTGCTCAACACAGTGTAACAATTGGCGCGGATGCGGCTTCCGCTCTTCGAAACGATCGCCGCCGATGACATCAGCAAAATAATGGGTCATGCCTAAGTGATCGACAATAGCGCGCGCAGGTGCTTCAGGTTTATTGGTCACGCAAATCATGGTTTTCTTTTGTGCCAAGCCCCATTCTAAAAACTCAAGAATGCCATCGAAAGGCTGAGTTTCCACACATGGGTCGGCATTATAAATTTTTAAAAACGTCTCCAACAATTGTTGTTGCTGGGCAGGATCAACTTTACCTGTTAAATGTTGCAAGGTACTTTGACAAAACAGCGCTGTTCCCTTACCAACCCAGACCCGCACCTGTGCTTCAGTAACGGTAGGCAGTTGCAATGCATTCAGGCTCATATTCATGGCACGATGTAAATCTGTTGCTGAATCCACCAAGGTTCCATCTAGATCGAAAAGTAAAACCTCTCGCTGTGCCACATTTGCAATATTCATTCACCCTCACCCATTTTTATCATGTACTGCCCAAAAACAATCAAGGCATGCTTGTGCATGCCTTGATTGTAGTGTGATCTGCGTTTTATTTGAACATCAGCCAAGCAATAATCGCTAAAATAATCAAGACAATAATCGAGATTAACCCCAGCGAGGCATTTTTCTGAGTTTCAGCCTCTTGTTCAACCTGTACTTTTGCAGCCTCGTTGTTCTCAACCTGAGGTACGCTAGGCGCAGTCAAATCCACCCCTGCAGGAATAGGCGCTGGTTTCGGAATACCGACATTTTGCGGCATCCCGTCACGCGTTAAACTCACATTACCATCGCGTTCTTTTAGCTCAGGCATGCCCTGATCGTTCATATGCTGTGCTGCTGTTTTCGGCTGTTCTGGGTCAACAACAGCTTCATTAGTACTAACTTGCGCTTGGGCCGTTTCTGAAGCAGCTACCGCTTCAGATGGCTGACTAATCGGTGCTTCAACCACAGCTGCGCCCAGAGTTGCCGCCTCTACCGATTCCACCACATCTTCTAACGCTTTAGCAGGCTCAAAGACCGAAAACTTTAAGCTTGCAAACTGGACGATATCACCCTGCGTCAACAACGTTTCTGCCGCAATTTGCACATTATTCACATATGTGCCATTTGAAGAACCCAAGTCTTGTAGCCACAAAGCATGTTCTTTCAGTAAAAAAGCCGCATGTTTACGCGAAATTTCAGATTGTTGTAATAAAATATCCGCTGTTTGATGACGACCGACCAACATATCACGGTCAATGCTAATTTCCTGACCCGTTAATTCGCCAGTAATTGCTTGTATTTTCCAAGTCATGACTTATCTCTCTATGTGCTGATTTATGATAACACAGAGAATATTCTTTACCATTTCACCTTCCCTCACAGATGAATGGCTGGACAGCTAGGCTGAACCTATCGCGACATTCTCAGTGTATCGCTCAGGGATGGAATAGCTTGTCGATACCGCCTGTGCCATGTGTGCCATTCGACCACCTTGAACATTTTCCATTAGGTTCAAGCCAATATAAGGATGACCCGTTGGGTATAACTGACGCGAGGTGGTATTTTTAGGAACATTAGCAATCGACTGTTTACGAATCGCAGGTTCAATAGCCACAGGCGTTGTTTCAACCATCGGTTGCGTTGTGGTTGGACTGCTTGGCACCTGTTGATACGATTGTGGCAAGGTCGGCTTGGTTGGTGTCACAGGCAAACGCTGTTGGAAGACATCATCGACATTTTCAGGCAACTTAGCAAAGCTACCATCTTTATCCATGGCCAACTGCAAGCTATAAAGCTGACTGTAGCGCTGCTGAGAAAGGCGACGTGCAGACTCCCCATCCCCCACAATCGTCGGATGAATGAAAACCAGCAAATTGCGTTTCTGATCCGACTTACCATCTGAGCGGAACAAACGCCCCAACCCTGGTATTGCACCAAGACCTGGGATCGATTGGCGTGAATAAGATGTGTTATCTGAAATCAAGCCACCTAAAACGATGGTATTGCCATGTTCCGCCAAGACCGAAGTTTTAATCGCACGCTTACTGGTGACCAAATCCTGTGCTTCACCTTTATTGGTTTTGACATCCGAGACTTCTTGTTCAATCTCTAAGCGGATGGTTCCACCTTCACCAATATGCGGCACCACCTTAAGCGTTACACCCACATCTTTACGTTCAATGGTGGTGTAAGGGTTAGCTGTGCCTGAAGAAGTGGTAGAAACTGAGCCTGTTACAAAGGGCACATTTTCACCCACGACGATATAGGCTTCTTCATTGTCCATAGTGACAATCGATGGGGTAGACAGCAAATTCGACTTGGTATTACTTTTTAACGCTTGGATCATCGCGCCATATAGCCGACGCGAGCCATCACTGCCTTCTTTATAATCCCCAAGGATTAACGAACCACCCGCGCCAATTGCACTTGCAGCCCCCGCACCGCCACCCGTTAAATAGTTTGCAGCAATACTTTTGAGACTCGAACCAATATTGTCAAAATTGATAATCCCAACACCACTACTTAAATCCCCCATCGCCCATTGCACGCCCAACTGGTCGGCATCATTGCCTTCCACCTCGAGAATAGTCGCCTCAATCAGGACTTGCTGGCGACGCGTATCCAACTGTTGAATAGCAGACTCAATTTCACGCATCAATTGAGGGTCAGCCTTGACCACCAACGCATTTTGCGAACTATCGGCAATAATACTGACCCCATTACTGTTAAAGCTGGTGATGTTATTCTGATTGCGATTGGACTGGCTGTTTAAGTTAATACTTGGGGTGGAAATCTGTGAAGATGAACCTTCACTCGAACTATTATTTTGGTTATAGCTGGAATTGCTATTGTTATTGCTGTCGTTAGACTGGCTAGAATTAACAGCCTGCCCTGAAACCAAACCTTGTAAAATTTCGGATAAGCTTTTAGCGCTGGCATATTTTAAGCGGAACACCTTCAAGCCACCCAGACGCTCCGCAGCAGGTACATCCAGCATCTCGATCATTTGGCGAATACGTTTACGTGTCGCGGTATCCCCTTTTAGAATAATCCGATTGGTCCGATTATCTGCAATAATTCGTATTCTGGAACCTTTTAAATCTTTGATCGAGCCCGTTCCGCTCATACTTTCTAGTAACCCAATCATTTCTTCAGCCTGACTCGACTGCAACGACACCGCTTCGATGTCATTTTGTCCCGTCCCATCCAAATTACGGATAATGGTCTCAAGCTGATAAATGTTACTGGCACGATCTGACACAATCAGTGCATTGGTGCCATTCACCGCAGATAAATGTGCAAACTGCGGCATCAATGGACGCAGTGCAGGAATCAGGTCATTGGCATTGGTGTTTTCCAGCCAAATCACCCGCGTCACAACCTGATCGCCTGTGGCACGGTGACGAACATCATAAGGAATGCCTGAACTTTTAACATTACTGTCAGGCACAATTTTAATGGTCCGCCCAGAAGGAATCGCAACTACACCATTAACATTCAATACCCCTAAGAACAAGTCGTAGACTTCTTGCTTATTCAACGCTTTGTTTGAAATCACCGTGACATTGCCGCGTACTCGTGGATCAACTGCAAAGTTTTTCCCAGTGATATCCGCAACTTCATTAATAAATGCAGTTAAGTCCGCATCACGCAGATTAATTTTCCACGTTTGTGCATAGCTGGCTGTACTCACCATGGCAAGCAAAGGCGCTGCGATTGTCAGTGCCCAAACAGGGCGGTGATTCAATAAAGCCATAAATCCAAGTCATTCCTAACTAATATTGGTGATGTTCGATCACTGAAAATTCTGTTGTACCGTAATGATACGATCACCACGTTTCACTTCTATTTTTACTTGTCCTTCACGGCGCGCACGTTCTAACAACTGCGCGTCGTTTTGCCCCTGTCCGATCGTTTGACCATTTAAAGACATAATCTGATCCCCAGCCTGCAAGCCTAAACGGCTTCGCAATACAGCTGGTGTTTGCTCAGTGACTTGATAACCCTGCCCTGTGTTATTGGTATTTACACCCAAATCTTTTAAATATTGCTCACGATCTTGTTGTAAGTTCTGTACTGCTTGGCCTAATGCTTGCTGCTCTTGACTCACAGGAGGCACTGCAACGGGTGTTGCTGTTGGGGGCACAATTTGCTGATCTAAATTATCAATTCCTTGAAAAAACAATTCTAGGGTTTGCCCACTGTTACTTTTGAGAATCGCGCGATCCCAATACACCTCTGCCAAATAATAAGCGCTGCCTTCGATATTTTCCCCCACTCGATAACGCTCTGCCACATTATTTGCCTTAATCACGGCAGATGAGAACTGACTGGGTTGTCCAACCACCACCCCTTGTAGCTGTAAATTGAGCTGATCATCTGCGGGATTCTTACTTTGCTCTGCAAATAACGCAAAATTGGTAATATTCGGAACTTGAGGTTGCTGCGAACCCAATTCAACGCGTGGCATTTGCATAACTTGTGGTGGCGCCACCCAAAGCCAAAATAAGCCAGCCAACTTCCAGCATAGTGCCAAGATCAAAAGCATTAAGCACAGTGGCGCTATACGTTCAAACTGTTTGAGATTCACTTCTGGTAATTTTTGTAGATCAAAACCCATTAAAAGCCCCCACTAAGTAAAGGCTGACGTGAACTCACCACATAACTATCTAGGCCTGCTTTGCCTTGATATGACGGGACATTCAACATGAGACGCTGGGTTAATTGCACATCTAGCATCAGACTTGGGTCGATGGTCAGGTTCATCAGTTTCTGTTGTCGTTGATCGCGTAAATCGACCATCAGCTTATTTTGCTCCTGCGACAAACGACCCGCCAACGATGGAATCTGCATTTGTTGTGGGCGCTGCGCAAAGATATACATGAGTTCGCCACCTGCCCATTGTATTCCCCCATCCACTTGATCAAATCCCTGCTCTTTTTTATAGTTAAAATCAATTTCTTGTAACTGAATCGCATTACTCGGCCATTGCCAATTGGCCAACGACTTTAACGTTTCAGGTGCAATTTGTCCGTTTAAATCACGCACCATTATTTTTTTCCCAAACCCATAGGCTAAAACGCCTTCAAGCTTGGTATTGGCACTATAAATTTCGAGATTGGCCCCTGCACGAAGGAGCAGTAAATCTAAAGGTCGGGTGGTCCACAGCACAGTTCCACGCAATTTTCCAGTTTGCCAATCGGCCTGTCCATGCCAAATATTACCGCTGACGTTATGTAAAACTTGGTTGTTTTTATAAAATTTTGCAATGAGCCATGCCGCAGGAATTTGCAGCAAAACAAAAATTAAAAAGGCAACGACTGCAAACATCCACCACGTGATGTATTTAGGTTTTGTGATTCTCCCACCACGAACTTTCAATTATTCTTCCTTGCTTCATTTCTTGTCTTTCTTTGATAGACATTATGCATAATTTTACAACAACACCAAACTTTAACTATAAAAAAAACCAAGCAGATGATGCTTGGTTTTTTGAGCTTATGTCACATCTGTGACAAGGTGATGACTTAGATTAGAAAATCTTCAAGCTTCGCACCTTTTTCTAACTGAGCCACTAACCAACGTGGTTGCTTACCACGGCCAGTCCATGTCTCAGCAGCATTGCCTTTGTTACGATAACGCGGTTCAACCGACTTACGTGTGCCTTTTTTACGCTTAGTCGCGCCAAACTCTAAAATTTGTTCAATGCTTAAGCCTACATTTTCCGCAATCGCGTTAATTTGGGTATAAGCATCTTCAATTGCTTGATCTTTTTTAGATGCAATTAAAGCTTCCGCTTCGATTTGTAGACGCTTTAACTCTTCTACGGATAAATTACTAATATCTGGCATTACATTAACTCCATTAACCAACATTTTATTTACTGAGTCTATTTAATAATATTTTGATTAGACCAAAGACTCAACTCATCCATGACTTAAACAACAATACTTAGACAGTATTTATATAGTCTAGCGACTTTTAAAATAAATAAAAAGATATTTATATTTGATGACCGACCGTTAACTCAAATTCTTTGAGTTTTTGACGCACCAGTTCAGGAATTAATGTTTTCTGCATATTGGTTTTATCCACACAAACAATGACCGCTTCTGCTTCTGCAACGAACGCTTGTTGCTGTTCACTCCATAATAAATAGTGCATACGAAATGCACTATTTCTGAGTTCTTCAATACGTGCACTAATTTTTAATTGGTCTGGATAAAATACTGGTTTTAAATATTTGCACTGATTTGATGCAACAACGGTCAGTACATCCGCAGATAAAATACCCGTATGTTCAATATAAGCCAAACGAGCACTCTCTACATAACGATAATACATGACATTATTAACATGACCAAAGGCATCCATATCTCCCCAAGCCACGTGTTGAGTATAAACCAATGGGTAATCTAAAACACTCTGCATTATGTACCTATATTTTCATTTCTACAAAATTTGCATTATTTTCAAAAATTAAATTTAACTGTTTAATTAAATCTTCATCACCATTTAAGGTCGATTTGATTCTTAAATAGTTCATTAATACATTATCGGGATATAAACTTAATAACGCATCTGCCTGCTCTTTCATGCCTAAAGCAGTATAAATATGCCACTTAGCAAAACTCAAAACCGGCACACTCTTATACTTCACTTCCCATGCTTCAATGTGTTGCTGCAAGTCCACATAATCGGGTTGCTGTTTCAAAAGTTGCTGCTGGAACCACAAATAAAATACTTCCGAATTAAACTGCTGATTGAGTAAATAAATCGACAAGTATTCATGCTGTTCACTCATGTCTGGCATACGTGCTAATAACTTAAGCCACAGCAGTTGAACATCATAACTGCGGCTGAAAATCTGATCAGACAAATCCAAATAACGTTGTTTTAAATCCTCTAAATTTTCATAATTGGCTTGATCAAATTTTATCAACAAACGCTTCAGCCATGCTTTTTTCACATCTTGATCTAAATGACCATATTGGGTTGAGCGTAAATACAGCCACGGAAACTGAATCGCAAAACGCCCCCATAGCTCTTTTAAACACGCTTCATAAGCGGTTTGCACATCTTTAAGCCAAGGTGAAAGTTCATGTTGATTGAGAAACTCTAGATGGGTTAAAGCCTGTTCTGCATCTTCTTGTGCTAAAAACAGTTCAATACGCTGCAGTTCAGCCAACTCAAAAGCCATGGCATTGCTTTGGCTCAAGGCGCTTAAGGCTTCAGGGAACTGCTCCTGCATCAAATATAAACGTGCATCGATTATACTTTTGAGCAAGCCCGACTGCGCGAAGGCATTTTGAATAAAGGCTTGTTGATCTCGACCTGCATCCAACAGCCAAATCACAGCCAGTTGTTCATAAGGATGCAAACTTTTAAAATCAAAAACAGTTTCCGCTTTGCGTTTTTCTCGACTGAGATACCGTTTTAGCCCCAACCAAACCAAATGCAAGCTAAAACTAAGCAGTGCTAGAGCAATAAATACGATCCAGAGATTGGTTTGTAACTGCCAGTCATGCCAAAACACGTAGACATAACCCGCACCATGCCCATAACTCAAGACACTCAACACAGCAATTGCAATTAAACTCACCAAACCATAAGCAATCAGTATTTGTTTCATTCCATTACCCCAACAACGCACGCGTACTTAAAATAGGCGTTGGGACAACCACCAATGTTTTCAGCTTATTCAGCTGTTTCAGCAGCTCTTTGGCTTTAGGGTCTGGAAGTTGCTGGATCAACAGCATTACTTCGGTTAAGTCTTTTTGGTATTCGGTATATTGCCCTGCAGCTAAGGCTTGGCGTGCCAACAATAAGCGTAACTGGGCTTCTTTAAGCACGATTTGTCGTTGCATTAACGCTGTTGCAGGTGCTTGCGCAGGTTCGAGCCTCAACCATTGTTTCCAAAAGGATTCGGACGTATCGCGCGTGGTGTTTAACTGAGGTTGTTGTATTTCTCGACTTAAAGCCTGATCAATCTGTTGCAGCTGGCGGTTAATCAACGCTTGCTGCTCATTGCGCTCAGCCACAAACTTCTGAATGGTTTGCATATCTCGCGCTATGACCTGATGCAAACTTTGCTTCAACGCCACAGCCAAGTTATATTTTTCCAGCTGCATATCTAAAAAAGCCAACTTATCGGTGGCCACCACATACTGCTGTTGCTTTAAGGCAAACTCAACCAAGTCCAACTGTTGCTTAATAAACAAAATTGGATCAATACCCTCAACCACCAATTCGGCAGGTTGGCTACTCATCGTATTCACTGTTGCAGGGTTTTGTTTCAAAGTTTCTTTTTGACGCTGCATAGCCACGACTTGATCGTTCAAATTGGCGCTGCGCTGTTCGATTTGGTGCATTTCATTGAGCAAAGTAGCTTGCTGTGTACTCAGCCCCCACACGTCATAACTTAGCTTCGCAATCCACGCCAATGCAGCCATCAATACAATGATAAGAATCTTCTTCATGCGTTCCCTTGCTCACTTTGTAACAACTGTACAATCGTGGCTGTCTTTAAATCTTTCAGTACACTCATTTTAAACGGCACATGCATTTGCTGTTGATACTGTTTCAAGATCTGTGCCAAACGCTCACCCAACACCAAAAAGTGTCCTTGTTGCAGAAGCTGAATATTTGAGTCCAGCAGAGCTAACCAATTCAGCCAACTGGCCTCACTGCTGATCAGTGCGACGTAGTGATTATGTTCTGATAAACATTGAATTAGTTCAGCCTGTTGCTGCATCGTTTCATTTGGACAATGACGCTCATACAAAACAAAGTTCAGTATAAGACGCCCATGTTGCATTAAGGTGTCCATCATAAACTGACGCCCACCCTCTCCCCGCCAAAACGCAATGCTCGCATTGCTGGCCAAGTTCTGCAAAACAGGCAGTTGTAACATCCCTTCAGAGGTTTCCACCTCAGGCACCACACTATCCAAACCATATTCAGCCAAAGCCTGCGCTGTTTTTTGTCCAACCGCAATCCATTGAATATGCTGTAAATCGGACACCGTTAAACCACTTTGCAGCAAATGTGCCATACCAAACTGCACGGCACTGGGGCTGACCACCACAATCACTTGGGTGTGCTCTAACTGCTGATACAAGCGTGCCAGATCATGATCCCATGCTCTAGGCAACAACTCCAGTAACGGCAATGCATAGACTTCAACAGCCTGTTGCTCTAGTGCCATCGTGAGGCTTGCCGCGCGATCAATTGGGCGCGTATTAATAAACAGCATCGTTAAGAAATATTAGTGATAAAAGGCTTTGAGTAAGTCGCCTGCACCTTGAGCCAATAACTCTTGTGCAAGGACAACACCCAAATGCTTGGCTTCAGCCGCATCACCCGCCACTTGTGCTTTGAGGAGCGTTTGCCCATCGACACTCCCCACACGCCCTTCAAGCTGAATGCGGTTGTCTGCTAAAGTGGCATAGCCCGCAATGGGTACCTGACATCCCCCCTCAAGATAAGCATTGAAAGCACGTTCAGCGCGAACACAGGTATCGGTTTCTACATGTAATAAAGGATGAATCAAATCCAATACCGCTTGATCATTTGCACGGCACTCTAGCCCTAAAGCGCCCTGACCCACGGCAGGTAAACTCAACTCTGGGCGAATGGTATGACGGATACGTTCTGCCAAACCCAAGCGCTTTAATCCAGCACTGGCCAAAATAATGGCATCATACTGACCTTCATCCAATTTAGATAAACGCGTTCCCACGTTCCCTCGTAAGTCGATAATCTCTAGGTCAGGTCGTTGTTTTAAAATTTGGCATTTACGGCGTAAACTCGAAGTGCCGACCTTTGCTCCTTGTGGCAATGCATCAAAACTCGCATAACTATTCGACACAAAAGCATCTAAAGGATCTTCACGCTCACAAATGACGGCCAGCGACAAACCTTCAGGCAAAGCCATCGGAACATCTTTCATCGAATGCACCGCCAAATCAGCACGACCATCCAATAACGCTGCTTCAAGCTCTTTGACAAATAAACCTTTGCCACCAATTTTTGCCAATGGTGTATCTAAAATTTTGTCCCCTTGGGTAACAAAAGTCACCAACTCTACTGTGAGCCCCGCATGCAATGCTTCTAAACGAGCACGAATATGTTCAGCCTGCCAAAGGGCAAGTGGGCTTTGTCGAGTAGCGATCTTTAGGGTTTTCATAAATTTTAGTATGTGCCGATAAGAATGAAACTATCTTAAACTGAATTTCCCCCATTGGAAATGTATTCAGCCCAAAGCACCCCGTCTCATCAGCAGCAGAGCCATTAAATTGGCATGCTAAAGCTTATGTAAGCGCTCGCGCAAGCCCGGTAAATGCCGTCGACTCACCGCTAGACGCTCATCTAACTCACGGCAACGCACTTGATACTGCCCAGAGTTGACCACTTCAAGCCCTTCTAAAAAGTGAACTGAAACCAAGGCATTACGGTGGATACGAATAAAGGCATCCCCAAACTCATACTCTAAGTCTTTTAAGGTTTCATCAATTAAGACACTGCCGTTTTTGTGGCGTACCGTGACATATTTTTGATCCGCCAAAAAATAGTAAATATTTTCAATGGGAACCAATTCCACACCACGATAGGTTTTCGCTGCGATTTGATGTCGCTTTATGTTAAATTCATCCATATTTTCTTTTTGTTTTATCTCGCTCATTTGAGCTTGGGTTAATTTAGTGAGGTGACCAAGCACCTGTTGCAATTCCTGTTGCATCACTGGTTTTAATAAATAACCTTCAGCATGTGACTTAAATGCATCGAGCGCATGTTCATCATAAGCTGTACAAAACACCAAAGCAGGCATCGGTTCAAGTTGGCGCAAATAATGCGCACAGGTCAAACCATCCATTTCTGGCATTTGAATATCTAAAAGTACCACATCTGGTTCATATTGTTGAGTTAATTCAATTGCTTGTTGACCATGTGAGGCTGTTGCCACCACTTGATGTCCGAGCTGACTCACCAATCTAGACAAACGTTCGATTGCTAAAGGCTCATCATCACAAATTAGGATGTCCATTTATCTCCTCCCCAACAGTCACCTTGTTTATTTTTATAGGTTCACTGCGGCTTATTTATATTGATACTGCACAACAGTGGTATACATTCCCTCCCCTGCATAGGTTTGAAAGCTCACAGTTCGCCCAAAATATGCCTCTAGACGCTGCTTCACATTTTCAATGGCAATACCATGTCCTTGTCGTTTATGAATTGTTTCCTTTGTAAATGGGTTAGTTATGACGATATTAACTTGATTTTGCAATATTTCAATCAGTACACTTATCGTACTCTTAGTTAAAAATTTTTCAACACCATGAAAAATACTATTTTCAAGTAAAGGTTGTAAAGTTAATAGTGGAATTTGTACCTGCTGACATAATTCGGCATGCTCGATTTTCCATTCAACCTGTAAACGATCCCCCAAACGAATTTGCTCAATCGCCAAATAACGCTGACACAACTCAATTTCATCACTGAGCTTGACCAGTTTTAACTCTTGGAAACTGGCTCTAAACAGACGCGATAGATTGAGCAACATCTGTTCGGCTTTATCTGGGTCAATCGCGATCAAGCTAATCACATTGTTTAAACTATTAAACAAAAAATGCGGGTGGATACGGGCTTGCATGGCCTGCACCCGTGCATTCAGCTCACTGTTTTGCTGCCTAAACCATTGCTCTCTTAGGTACAAATAACGAAAACAAAAGCTGCCTAACAGCAAGCCATAGCCCAAATGCAAAGCCACATCATTCCATAAGATGGCTGAAGTCAAACCATTGAAACTAAAATTAGCTCCAAAGAAGATCAGTATATTAAGGCTGAGCGTGGTCACCAACACAATGATCTGCAATAGAAAAAAGCCTGACAATAAAGTCATACCGAGACTCAAATCTTGCAACTTTTTTTGTCCATATTGCATCAGCGCAGCAAAAGACAACAAAACCCAATTGATGTAAAGCATATAACCGAGTACATGCTCAAACACCAAGTTTGACCAAGACTGCGCCTCGGCCAAAGCCAACAGCATGGCCAACAAATTTCCACCTACAAATAATTCCAACAAATGCGGCCATTGCACGATTTTACTAAATAAATAAGAGATATTTGGCTTAGCCATGCTGGAAGTTAAACTTTGCGCATCTTGAACTTCGGCAAGTTGTCTTGAATTTGTTATACTCATGCGAGTTCTACCGCTTTTTATCTTATTGAGCCGACATGACCACATCTTCTAATTCCTCAAATCCGTCACAAGCCCAAACTTCGGGTATGTGGGGCGGTCGTTTCTCTGAAGCTACTGATGCCTTTGTTGCTGAATTTACAGCATCTGTACAATTTGACCAACGCTTTTATAAACAAGATATTGCAGGTTCTATTGCTCATGCGACCATGCTTGCAAAAGTTGGCGTTCTGACTGAACAAGAACGCGATGACATCATCAATGGCTTAAACACCATTCAAGCTGAAATCGAAGCGGGTCAGTTCCAATGGCGTATTGACCTAGAAGATGTGCACATGAACATTGAGTCGCGTTTAACTCAACGGATTGGCATCACAGGTAAAAAGCTCCATACCGGTCGTAGCCGTAATGACCAAGTGGCAACCGATATTCGCCTCTATGTCCGCGATGAGATCGATGCCATTTTAGAATTACTAAAAAAATTACAAAAAGGTATTTTGAGTATTGCTGCGCAAAACACACATACCATTATGCCGGGCTTCACCCACTTACAAACGGCACAGCCCGTGACTTTTGGTCACCATCTGTTGGCATGGTTTGAAATGTTAGTACGTGACTCTGAGCGTCTCATTGACTGTCGTAAACGTACTAACCGTATGCCTTTAGGTTCAGCAGCACTTGCGGGTACCACTTACCCAATCGACCGCACATTTACAGCAGAGTTACTGGGTTTTGAAGCGGTTTCTGAAAACTCACTCGATGCAGTATCTGATCGCGACTTCGGTATTGAATTCAATGCTGCGGCTTCTCTGATCATGATGCACTTATCACGTATGTCAGAAGAACTGATTCTTTGGACGTCTGCACAGTTTAAGTTTGTAAACATTCCAGACCGTTTCTGTACTGGCTCTTCAATCATGCCACAAAAGAAAAATCCAGATGTGCCTGAGTTAGTGCGTGGTAAAACAGGCCGTGTCTATGGCGACTTGATGAGTTTGTTAACACTGATGAAAGGTCAACCGTTGGCGTATAACAAAGACAACCAAGAAGACAAAGAACCGTTGTTTGATGCGATTGATACCGTGCGTGGCTCGCTCATGGCTTTTGCAGACATGATTCCTGCTTTGGTGCCAAACATCGACATCATGCGTGAAGCAGCGCTGCGTGGTTTCTCAACCGCAACTGACTTGGCTGATTACCTTGTGAAAAATGGCGTGGCTTTCCGTGATGCACATGAAATTGTGGGTAAAGCTGTTGCTTTAGGTGTTCAAGAGTCAAAAGATCTTTCTGAATTAACTTTAGAACAACTTCAACAGTTCTCTGACTTAATTCAAGCGGATGTATTTGAAAAAGCACTAACCCTTGAAGCGTCAGTCAATGCACGTAACCACATTGGTGGAACTGCACCTGCGCAAGTCGAAGCTGCCATTGAACGTGCCCATGCGCGTTTAGAAAAACTTTATGCTCAATAAGGACGTCTAGATATGACTCGACAAGTTTTTTGCCGTAAATATCAAACAGAAATGGAAGGTTTAGACTTTGCACCGTTTCCTGGTGCAAAAGGCCAAGAACTTTTTGAAAACATCTCCAAGCAAGCTTGGGGAGAATGGTTAAAGCACCAAACCACTTTAATCAATGAAAAACGCTTAAATGTGTTTGAACCTGATGCGAAAAAGTTTCTTGAAGAACAACGTGAGAAGTTCTTTAACAATGATGAAAGCTTAGAAAAAGCAGAAGGCTTAAAGCCTGAGGCGTGATAAAGCGTTGCACATTTGAAAAGCTCCGACATCGGGGCTTTTCTTTTTATTCATACAATGTTCTATCCAAGCACAGGGATGACCAAACCCCAAATAGATGACATATTAATGACTCAATCAGACTATAGAACAGCTATTTGTATCTAAATAATTAAGTGTAAACATAGCGCTACACAACCATTGCAAAACTCAACATTACACTACAAGAACCTACATGACGCAGAAAAACATCTTTCCTATAATGGCATTCAAGGATAGAGGGAAACCTCTTATCGATAACGATAAATATCCCCGATTTTAGTCTCAGATTTCCCCCAAAGTCTGAGATTTTTTTTATCCGAAAATTAAGCAACCATTAAAAAGCACAACCGAAGTTGTGCTTGAAAAATAAGTTTCGCTTTTTTTATTTTTGGATATGTTTTTCAACTTCTTCAAAACTGGTATGACGTACATCCAAACCTTTCACCATGTAAATCACTTGTTCAGAGATATTACGCGCATGATCGCCAATCCGTTCTAATGAACGCAATACCCACATCACATTAATCACACGGGCAATATGACGCGGGTCTTCAATCATATAAGTCATCAAAGTACGCGTTGCAGATTGATATTCACGGTCAATATCAGCATCGGCCATCATCACACGTAGCGCTTGTTCTGCATCTAAGCGTGCAAAAGCGTCTAGGGCATCATGAATCATGACACGGACTTGGTTACCAATATGACGCGTTTCCATATAACCGCGAGGGGATTCGCCATCTTCACATAAGCTTTGCGCAATACGAGCAATTTTCGCCGCTTCATCACCAATACGCTCTAGGTCGGTATTGGCTTTCGACATCGCAATTACCATACGCAAATCAATCGCAGCAGGATGACGACGCGCCAAAATCAAGGTCAAGGCCTCATCAATTTCACGTTCGAGCTGATTCACCGCATTGTCTTTAAACTGGACATCGACCGCTAAGTTGGCATCAGTGTCGAGTAGCGCATGAATTGCATTTGCCACTTGTTGCTCTACCAAACCACCCATGGTCATAAATTTGGTGTTCACATCCTGCAAATCTTCGTTGAATTGCGAAGAAATGTGATGGTTTAAAACAGGACTATTTGGCAAAGGACGTACTCCACAGCAACATCATGAGGGACTAAAGATTGAGCGATATTAAAGCATATCAATTATGAAGATTTGATGACAACGCCCATTTTATAAGCGTGCTTTGTCCACCAACCATGCATTCATTTCTTGAATATCTTGTTCAGTCAACTTACCCACAGATGCCTTTAAATGCAAGACATTGATCAGGTAGTCATACTTGGCATTGACATAGTCTTGCTTGGCCGAAAAGGCATTGCGCTGTGCCAGTAAAACATCGACCATGGTTTTTAAGCCTTCTTGATACTGCGCTTGTGAGGCACGAGAGACGAGGCTGGATGATTCCATAGCAGCTTTACGTGCTTGCAACTTGGCTTGGTCTGTTTCCACTTGCAAATAAGACTTTTTCACCTCGGTGTTGGCTTTACGGATGGCGGCATCCAGTTCAGCTTCAGATTTTTTGACGTTAACAACGGCTTTTTGAATCGACTTCTTGGTTCGTCCCCCCGTATAGACATTCCAATTCATCTCAATACCAATCTGATCAAAGTTGCCTTTGGCCGACATAATATTCTCAGGCGTCTGTTCACTATAACCATAGCTTCCCACAGCTTCAATTTGCGGATAAAAAGCAGCTTGTTCAACCCGTTTTTGATCTTCAGCATAGCGCTGTTGTAAGCGTGCCTGCTGAATGCCTAGGTTCTGTGCGAGAGCTAAATTGGTCCATGCTGAAAGCTCTGCTGGATAAGGTTTTTGAAACTGAAAGTCTTCACGCAGCACTGCCAAGTTTTCTTGATAAGGCCCGATAATTTGCGCCAGTTGTTCCTGCGCCAAGACCAGTTGTACATGCGTCGCAATGCGGTTAGCCTGTGCGCTTTGGTATTGTGCATTGGCCTCACTCACATCACTTTTTGCCACCAAACCCTCTCTGAGTTTGGCATTCATCATATTCAGTTGCTCAAGTAGAGCCTGTTCTTCTTGTAAATTGGCTGCGGTTAAACTTTGTTGGCGCAGTACATTAAAATAGGCTTCCGTCACGTCTAAAATGTGTTGCTGCCGCTGTAGCTGTAAATTGACTTCACTTAAACTGAGGGAGGTCTTGACTTGTTTCAATCTTTCCCACGCATCCCAACGAAAAAGGGGTTGGCGCGCCGTAATCGCCACTTGTTTGGTGGTGGTCGTATCGGGCATGGAAAGAACCGAACTCACCTGCCCAATGGGTTGATTTTTTCGAGTCACATTACCAGACAGACTAATGGTAGGTAGTAAGTTACCTTGAGCAATGCCTAAATTGAGTTGATCTGCTTCATATTGGAGTAAATTGGCTTGCCAGTTGGGATCATTGACTTTGGCGCGTTGTAACGCGTCGACCAAATCCAAGGCATGACTCCACGGCGCGAAAAACAACACACAGCTGGCCAGGACACATTTAATCTTCATTGTTTTTGGTCCACCTTTCCGCCTCACTGGCCTCGTTCTAAGCAACGCTATACTAAAACGAGTTGTCATTATTTTCGTATATTTTTTATTGCACTGGTTACAATAGCGCGCACTAATCTGTTCATTATGAAGTAAATATTGAATAGTGTCATAGCCCGTTCAATAAACTCATTCACAATACTACACATTAAAAATTCCATTCCCCCTATAAAATGAGCCACGGAGAAAAGGAGTTTCTCTACTGTGTTGTCGCTGAACTGAGTTTTTTGATCGAGTCGCTGTGAATCATTCTTCTTTATTTTCGCTTAAACCTTACGCACTGATTTTTATGTGTGCGCTGTTGGCTGCCTGTCAGAAACCTGAACCTGTCAGCTTTCAAGAGCCCGCACAAATAGAAGCATCTTCGACTCAAACCTTGGACTTAACCGACTTGTGCCAAAAAATTGACAAAAACATGTCGGAAATAGATGCACAACGTACGACTTTTGCTCTAGAGCAAATCAATCAAGATCTTAAGCTGTGTTTACCTTTACTCGGCTTTCAACAACAAAAGCATTTATTGGGTTTATCCAATAAAATGTACCGTGACTTTTTATCGGTTGAACGTACACCACAACAGCAGCGCGCTTTTGAAAGCTATGCTCTAGAAATGGCTCAGCATCCGACCATTCAACAAAGTCTTTTTGAGCAACTCACCATTCGCGACCAATACCTCATCAAACACCAAGGGCAGTCTTATGTCGAGCTGTTTGATGCAGGCGAAGGACAAGTGCATTACCGCCGTAGTCCTGAGTATTTAGCCAAAATTTTTGCGCCTTATCTCCCTGTCGCAGAGCAAGAGTTTATTGAACATCTGGCGACACAGAATCAATACCCTGCCGTGATTGGGAGTCAGGTCAAAATTGACGCCAAAGAAATTGCGGATCGTGCGCTGTATTGGGAAAGCTATTTACAGCAATATCCGAAAAGTAGCTACCACCAAGATGCACGTCATCTGTTGAATCTATACAGCACCCTCTTGTTTATCGGACTGGATACTCAACGCGTTTACGACGGCTATACCGTGCAAAGCAATTATTTGGAAGAAATTGAGCGCCTAGCCGCATTAAAAAATTCAATAGTGACGGATCAAGCAAGCTTATTTTTACAGTTTGTGGCGCTCAGTCCTGAACAAAGAGCGGCTCAAATCATATTGCCTGCTTCCGCTCATGTGCAGCGCCTCGGTGCAGATCAACTCTTGCAAAGACAATTGGCGCATTTTATTCAACTGCGTATGGTCCAACCCGATCAAGGCAAAGACTGCTTAAGCGATGCCATTTGCTTAGAACGCTGAACAAATCTCCTTTCACACTTTGAATAAAAAGGTCGCTGTTTTTAACAACAGTGCATGTTAAGATGATGCATCGCTTGACGGAGCGCGAGTAATTGCTCGCTGAGATCAGCTAAGACTTTTCAATAAAGTTTTGAAGCTGAGTACCGTTGAACCTGATCAGGTTAAGACCTGCGTAGGAATCAAGCCATCTAAAAACTGAACGCCTTTCCTTGAACTATTTCCAGTAGAAATACATCCGTTGCATTTGTATCACCAAATCAACAACACACAGAAATAGCTTCAATTGCCATCGTTTTTGGTCGTGCTTGATTCGTTGATGTCATTCATAAGGATCATTGCAATGAACCAGTTAACGAATCTTTCCGCTGAAATTTCAGCACAACATGAACAAGATGCCAAAGATCTCACCCGTATCTTGCCTGCCTCTAAAAAAGTTTATATCCAAGGTTCACACCCAGACATTCAAGTTCCCATGCGTGAGATTGAACTGACCGAAACCCCAACAGGCTTAGGCGGTGAATACAATCCACCAGTGATGGTGTATGACACCTCTGGTGTATATACCGATACCAATGTCAGTATTGATCTGAACAAAGGTCTACCGAATGTTCGCGAAAATTGGATTGAAGAGCGCAATGATACTGAAATGTTAGACAGCCTCAGTTCAAGCTTTGGTCAAGAGCGTTTACGGGATATACGTACCGCTGATATTCGTTTTGCTCACATCCAGAAACCACGTCGTGCCAAAGCAGGCCACAATGTCACGCAGATGCATTATGCCAAACAAGGCATTATTACCCCTGAGATGGAATACATCGCTATTCGTGAAAATCAGCGTCAACGTGAAGGGGTCGATGCACGTCAACACGCGGGGCAAAACTTTGGTGCGCATAACTTGATGGAAATCACGCCTGAATTTGTGCGCAAAGAAGTGGCTGAAGGGCGTGCGATTATCCCTGCCAATATTAACCATCCTGAAATTGAACCGATGATCATTGGCCGAAACTTCTTGGTGAAAATCAATGCCAATATTGGTAACTCGGCTCTCGGCTCTTCAATCGATGAAGAAGTCGCAAAAATGACATGGGCAACCCGTTGGGGTGCAGACACCATCATGGACCTCTCCACAGGGAAGAACATCCATGAAACCCGAGAATGGATTATCCGTAACTCACCTGTTCCGATTGGTACTGTACCGATCTATCAAGCTTTAGAAAAAGTTGATGGGGTAGCGGAAGACCTGACGTGGGAAATCTTCAAAGACACGCTGATCGAGCAAGCTGAACAAGGCGTAGATTACTTCACCATCCATGCAGGCGTCTTATTACGTTATGTTCCAATGACGGCGAATCGCCTCACTGGTATCGTGTCTCGTGGCGGTTCGATCATGGCACAGTGGTGTTTGGCCCATCATCAAGAAAACTTCCTCTATACGCATTTTGATGAAATCTGCGAAATCATGAAAGCCTATGATGTGTCATTCAGCTTAGGTGATGGCCTGCGTCCGGGGTGTATCCAAGATGCCAATGACGAAGCACAGTTCTCTGAATTACGCACTTTAGGCGAGCTGACCCATCGCGCATGGAAACATGATGTGCAGGTGATGATTGAAGGTCCGGGGCATGTGCCTATGCATATGATCAAAGAAAATATGGATCTACAACTTGAAGTCTGCCAAGAAGCGCCCTTCTACACTTTAGGGCCATTGACCACCGATATTGCACCAGGTTATGACCATATTACTTCTGCGATTGGTGCGGCGATGATTGGTTGGTATGGAACTGCTATGCTCTGTTATGTCACCCCTAAAGAACACTTGGGCCTGCCGAACAAGAAAGACGTCAAAGATGGCATCATCACCTATAAAATTGCAGCACATGCAGCAGATTTGGCCAAAGGTCATCCAGGTGCGCAAGTCCGTGACAATGCTTTATCTAAAGCACGTTTTGAATTCCGCTGGGAAGATCAGTTTAATCTCAGCCTTGATCCAGACACAGCGCGTAGCATGCATGATGAAACCATGCCGAAGGAAGCGCACAAATCCGCGCACTTCTGTTCGATGTGCGGTCCCAAGTTTTGCTCGATGAAAATCACCCAAAACGTGCGTGATTATGCACAAAATCAGCAAAACGCTACACTGAATAAAATTCAGCAAGAAGAGGTCGAAACTGGTCTCGATAGCATGAAAAAACAATTCCATGCAAGCGGACAAAACTTGTACCAAAAAGTGTAAGTTGATAAAAAACCTTTTGTAATCATGCGATTCTCAGTTAGGATGAAATGATAAATTTCATCCTGATTGCGCTTTATGAACATAATTAAGCAAGCTACATATCACAGTGAAGATGTCCAAATTGTAGACAGAGCCTTTGTTTTTCAGGGTTTTGTTCAAGTAGAAAAAGTAAATTTACGTCATCGCCTGTTTAATCAAACTGAGTACACCTCTGTGATTTCACGTGAGCTCATTCAGCGTCCTGAAGCTGCCGGTGTCTTGATTTATGATGATGCACAACAAAAATTTGCCTTGATTGAACAATTTCGTATTGGTGCTATGGATGATCAAGATTCAGCTTGGCAGCTGGAGATTATTGCGGGAGTACTCGATGGTGATGAATCACCTGAAAGCTGTATTCGCCGTGAAGCATTAGAAGAATCAGGCTGTCAGATTGAACACTTACAACATCTGTTTAGCTTTTATCCTTCAGCAGGTGCTTGTGCGGAACTGTTTCATCTGTATAGTGCTGCGGCCGATTTACCCGAACAAGGTGGTGTATTTGGTATGCCCGATGAAGGTGAAAATATTTTATTACACCTGATTGATTATGCGCAGATCGATACATTACTTTCCAATGGTCGGCTCAGAAATGCGCCTGTCATAATGGCCTTGCAATGGCTACAACAACAGATTAAAACGACAAGGAATGTCTAAGGGGTCAGGCATGACTTTAAATAATGAGAAAAATTGGACCATTATCCAAATTTCAGATACGCACTTGATGGATCAAGATCATCTGGAGTTTGTACGTATGAATCCAGAGCAAAGCTTTCATCATGTGATGCAACATATTGTTGAGCGTCACCCACAGCTGAATGCCATCGTCCATACAGGTGACTTGGCACAAGTACCTGTGCCTCGAACCTATCAACGCTATTTAGACTTTATGCAGAGTTTAAAGACGCCGTTTTATCAAGTTCCGGGCAATCATGACAATGCCGAGCACTTCCCTTTTCATCAGCAGCAAAACAAAGTTCATGTGATTCACTTTGGTCCTTGGAGCATGGTTTTACTCAATAGTGCCGTCAAAGGTAAAATCGATGGCTGGGTCGATGAAGCACAATTGAACCAACTGGAACAAATCCTACAAGAATTTTCCCAGCAACACATTGTAATTGCCTGTCATCATCATCCTTTTGAAATGCAGTCAAAATGGATTGATCAACATAAACTCAAGAACACCCAAGACCTCACTGCGGTTCTTGCCAAATACCACAATGTCAAAATTGTGCTGTCGGGACATGTCCATCAAGAATCATGGCGTGAATGGCATGGTATTCAGTTTTACTCGACGCCGTCTACCAGTGTCCAATTTAAGCCTTTAAGCGATCATTTCGCCTTAGATGAGCAAGCACCGGGTTATCGTATTTTACAATTAAACGCAGACGGCAGCCATGAAACCCACGTAGAACGTGTCTTACACGCACAGCAAAAAATAAATGTTGAAATTTCAGGTTATTAACTTTTCATTTTTATCGTTTTCAATTACCTTAGTTGCTCTTACGAAAAAGTGATCAATTTAATCCAAACATCAAAGACTATCAAAATACTTAAAAAGTCTATATGATGACGACCCCCGAGGGTTAATCTCCTCGAGGGTGGATAAAAACACTTGCATATCACCATATTTTTTGCGTATTAAAGATACGTATATGATGAGGATTGCCCTAAATGGCGAATGACAACCAAAATACTGTCTTAGACGAACAAACTGATGTTGTAGATGAAAAATCTACAAAACGTGTGCGCAAAACTAAGCCTAAAGCGACTGACGGTGGTTCTACTGCAAGCTTATTTGGTATTGAACCTTATCAGCCGAAAAAAAATGAAGAATACATGTCTGAAGGTCAGCTTGAGCACTTCCGCCAAATTTTGTTGGCATGGAAAGCAGAGTTGATGTCAGAAGTTGACCGCACACTCAACACCATGCAAGACGAAAACACCGCTTTGCCTGATGTGAATGACCGCGCGACACAAGAAGAAGAGTTTGCAATTGAATTACGTACACGTGACCGTGAACGTAAACTCATCCGCAAAATCGAGCAATCTATTGAAGCGATTAAAAACGATGACTATGGTTTCTGTGAAACCTGTGGTATCGAAATTGGTCTGCGCCGTTTAGAGGCTCGTCCAACAGCGACTTTATGTATTGACTGCAAAACACTGGCAGAAATCAAAGAGAAGCAAAATAACGGTTAATCATGTTATTCAATAATCCTCCCCCAACCCCTCCTTTACATAAGGAGGGGGACAACAGGATGGCTTATGTGGGTCGGTTTGCGCCATCGCCAACCGGCCCTTTGCATTTTGGTTCACTCATCACAGCCGTTGCCAGTTATTGCGAAGCAAAAGCACATCAAGGCACATGGTTGGTTCGTATCGAAGATACTGACATCCCGCGTATTTACCCTGGCAGTGAAAGCCATATCTTGCGTTGTATCGAGGCTTTCGGCTTTCAGCCCGATGCGGAGATCATTTTCCAAAAAGATCGTCTCGACCTCTATGAAGACGTGATTCAACAACTGCATCAACTCAAACTGGTCTATGCCTGTCAGTGCACCCGCAAAATGCTCGGTTCTAACCACATTTATGCAGGCACCTGCCGTGACCTTGCTCTGCCTTTTGAGCAACAAGCCATTCGCGTCAAAGTAGAAGATATCGAGATTTGTTTTGATGATGCTCTGCAAGGCAGACACTGCTCACAACTGGCACATGAGCTCGGTGACTTTGTACTGAAACGCCGCGATGGCATTATCAACTATCAATTAGCGGTCGTGGTGGATGACTACCTACAAGGCATCACCCATGTGGTTCGTGGTGCAGATCTATTGGATAATACCGAGCGCCAAATTTATTTAGGTCAGCTGCTAGATTACCCACGTCTTAGCTATATGCACCTGCCTTTGGCCATGAATGATCAAGGGCAAAAGTTGTCTAAACAAAACATGGCACAAGCACTGGATCTTAACCAAGCACCTGCACTACTCGCTCAAGCGATACATGCTCTAAATCAGCCAATTGTCGAGCTAGACACCCCTGAACGAATGTTGCAACAAGCCATCGCACAATGGGATGTTTCGCTGATTCCACACCGTACTACCCTGCATGGTATCTATTTATAGCAAAACCATTACAGCAGAAACTCTCAATGCTAGGTATAGCGCTCAACGTTTCAATTGAAGCAAATTCAAAAAATTAGATTATTACAGTCACATTCATCATGAAAGAATGATGGATAAATGTGCTGATGAGAAACACAATTTAGGAAGGGCTAAAACGCTATCCGCATAACGAAAAGTACGTTTCGTCTGCGGAAAGCGTGATGAAAGA
Source organism: Acinetobacter sp. 789_lipA (assembly GCF_058242845.1). Classification (NCBI taxonomy): domain Bacteria; kingdom Pseudomonadati; phylum Pseudomonadota; class Gammaproteobacteria; order Moraxellales; family Moraxellaceae; genus Acinetobacter; species Acinetobacter sp. 789_lipA. The sequence continues at coordinate 417,837 of NZ_JBZAYS010000001.1, forward strand.
AAAACCCGCTTAGAAGCTGGATTCTTCTTTGGTGGGATTGGCACTTTGTGTTGTTGCATCAATTTTCAAAATCAAACTGATCATCACTGCACACATAATCAGTGATGAACCTCCATAACTAATAAAAGGTAGCGTCAAACCTTTAGTTGGCAGCATCCCCATGTTCATACCTGCATTGACCAAAATTTGCAGTAAGAAAATAATTGATACCCCATAAGCCAAATAACCCGCACGCAGGTACTGATTTTTCAGCGCACGATGACCCACTTTGATACAGCACAGCAACAGGGTAAAGGACAGAATTAAGACCGTAGTGATGCCGAAAAAGCCAAACTCTTCACCTAAAATGGCTAGCATGAAGTCAGTATGGGCTTCAGGCAAGTAGGCCATTTTCTGTACACTGTGGCCAAGTCCTACACCAAACCATTCACCACGTCCAAAGGCCATCAAGGCATTGGAAAGCTGGTAACCAGTGCCTAGCGGATCTTCCCAAGGGTTTGAGAAAGACATTAGACGTTCAAAACGGTAAGGCTCAAACACAATCAAAAAGACAAATGCCGCAAAAATTGCACCAAAAGCCATACCAAACTGAATCAACGGCGCGCCGGCAAGGAAGAAAATCCCGAGCATCATCAAACTAATGACCACGGTTGCACCCAAGTCGGGCTCCGCAATAATCAAACCCACCGTCAATAGCATAATGATGCCGAGACGAATCAAGCCTTTGATGTTATTTCTTACTTCTTCGGCACGGCGTACCACATAGTCGGCTGTGAAAATCGCCATCATCACTTTGGCAACCTCAGAAGCCTGCAAGGTGAAGCCCGCAACACGAATCCAGCGGGTCGAACCATTGACCTCCGTACCGACGACCAACACAGCGGCCAGCAGTAAAATGGTCAAAATCCACAGCGGAAAGGTGTTATTGAACCAGACATTGAGCGGAACTCGGTATACCGCATAGGCCAAAACGCCAGCCACCGCAATTGAAATGCCGTGACGAAGGACATAGTGAAATGAATTCTCATGAAGGCGTTCAGCATAAGGCATAGACGCAGATGCGACCATGATCGAACCTAAACACAACAACGCAATAACGCAGAAGATCAACACATTACGTGGTGTCACTTCGCTGGGTACACGCGGCGCCCAACGGCTATAAAACTGGTTAATTTTATTGATCGTTGTCTGAGCAAACTCAGCCATCTCAATTTCCTTATTATTTTTAGTGGAGTTCTTGCACACAAGCGACAAACTGATGTCCGCGCTGTGGGTAACCACTGAACATATCAAAACTTGCACATGCAGGTGACAATAACACGACATCATGGGCTTGGGTATGGGCTTGGCAAAGTGCAACCGCCTGCTCTAGCGTGTCAGCATGCAGTAAGGTCGTTGTTCCTGCCACGGCTTTTTCAATCAACGCGGCATCTTCACCAATCAACACAGCCACCTTCACGTATTTGCTCAAAGCCTCACGTAAAGCGCTAAAATCTTGTCCTTTGCCTTGACCACCTAAAATGATCGCGACTTTGCCACCTTTGGCTTCAATCGCAGCACCTAGACCATCAATTGCAGCCAGTGTTGCGCCTACATTGGTGCCCTTAGAGTCATTATAGTAACGAACACCCTCAACTTCTTTCACAAACTCACAGCGATGCTCTAAGCCTTTAAAGCTTTTCAGCGTTTCCAACATCGACTCAAGTGGAAGATTGATTGCCTCACCCAAAGCCAAACAGGCCAAAGCATTGGCCACATTGTGTGTGCCTTGAATATACATCTCTGCACTATTCAATAAACGTGTGCGGCCACGGGCCAACCAGATCGTACCATCGTCATCTCTTAATACACCGTACTGATTCATATCAGGTGCATTTAAACCAAAGCTTTGCATTGGCGTAGCATCAGGGACTAAAGGACGAGTCAGTGAGTCATCACGGTTATGAACGACTTTTTTCACGCCTTGGAAAATGCGATGCTTCGCGGTGTGATAGCCCATCATATCGCCATGACGGTCAAGATGGTCTTCACTCATATTCAGTACCACCGCAACTTCAGCTTGTAAATTTGAAGTGGTTTCTAACTGAAAGCTAGATAGTTCTAAAATGTATAAATCTGGCTCATCTTTAGTTAAATCCAACGCTGGGCGACCAAGGTTACCGCCTACCGCGACTTTCACGCCTGCATGTTCAGCCATAAGACCAATCAAGGTCGTCACGGTACTTTTTGCATTCGACCCAGTAATGGCCATGATCGGCTTGTCGGTTGCACGGCGTAGGATTTGAATTTCACTCACCACGGGGATGCCTTTGGCAATCGCAGCTTGAATTTCAGGTAGTTTCGGATCGAGCCCAGGGCTAATAACGATTTCTTCAGCAGACAACAACAGTTCTGCGTCAAACTGACCAAAACTGGTTTGTACCTCTGCTGGAATTTGGTCATGACCGGGCGGGGTTGATCGAGAGTCCGTTACTGCAACGCGGTAGCCTTGGTTATGTAAAAAATTGACCGCTGCAACACCAGAAATGCCGAGCCCTGCAACGACCTTAAGTCCACCACGTTGTATTAACATTTTCGCCCCATGCTTGGTCTGAGATTTATCTGCGGAAATGTTAGCACTTTGCTGTTTTGAATGCTTTTTCTGTTTTGACTTTCCTGCACTTTTTTTGTGTCAGTGCGTAAAAAAGCCGTCCCTGTCGGACGGCTTTTTTATTTGTGAGCAAAAATCGTTTTATTTCCACTTCACCGCTTGAACTTCAGGCTTTTTCGCATTGCTGTCTTCTGTTGCTGGGCAGGCACAGTTTCCGCCACACCCGCCAGCCATTGACGGCTTTAACCACGTCGCTAAACGGGTCCAACCGCGAGCCTCACACAGTGCAGACAAAGACATGAAAACTGAACCTGATGTCTTAGGAAATACTTTCTTAAATACCACCACTGCACTCCAGATCACTAGAGCAGCAACAATTAGAATTTCAATCATCTCAATCTCCTCGCCTATTTACGCCGATTAGCCCAAATAATGCGTTGCAATTTGATAGGTCAGGAATGACATTAAATAAGCCAAACCAAACAAGTAAATGGTCATAAAACTCACAGTTTTCCATGAACCAGTTTCACGTTTGACCGTCGCCAACGTCGCCAAACAGTGCGGTGCATAAATAAACCACACCAATAAAGACAGCCCTGTCGCCACCGACCAACCGAGCTCACCACCACTACTGATGAGCGAAGCCAAACCTTGTGACATGGCGTCTTCATCAACAGCGGATAAGGCATATACCGTACCTAAAGCTGCCACCACCACTTCACGAGCAGCCATGGCTGGAATCAAGGCAATACAAATCTGCCAGTTGAAGCCCAGCGGTGCAAAAATCGGTTGCAGTAAATGACCGAGCATACCGGCAAATGAATAATCAATTTCAGGTAAAGTCGCGCCTTCAGGAGCTTGCGGGAAGGTACATAAGAACCACAGCAAAATAGACAACGCGAAAATGATGCCACCCACGCGACGCAAGAAGATCTTGGCACGGTCAAGTAAACCAATCCAAATATTCTTTAAGTCAGGGAAACGATAGCTTGGTAACTCCATCATCAACATATGTTGTGACTTGTCTTTATGGAAGAATTTCAGAACGAAAGATACACACAGTGCACTGACAATCCCGGCCATATATAAAGCAAACAACACCAAACCTTGCAGATTGAAGATCCCCCAAACAGTTTGTTCAGGAATAAAAGCAGCAATTAACAAGGCATATACAGGTAAACGTGCAGAACACGTCATTAACGGTGCCACAAAAATCGTAGTCAAACGGTCACGCGGATCACTAATGGTACGCGATGCCATGATGCCTGGAATTGCACAGGCAAAGCTAGACAACAATGGAATAAAGGCACGCCCAGAAAGACCTGCCTTAAACATCAGCTTATCCAGTAAAAATGCGGCACGCGGTAAATAACCCGACTCTTCCAATACCAAGATAAAGAAGAACAAAATTAAAATCTGCGGCAAGAACACCACGACACCGCCCGCACCTGCGATGATTCCGTCCACCACCAAACTGTTAAGTAAAGGGTGGCTAATAGACCCACCGATGGTTTCACCCAGCCAGCCAAAGAAGGTTTCAATCCCATCCATAAACGGTGCTGCCCAAGCAAAAACGGCTTGGAAGACAATAAACATCATGACTGCAAGGCTAACTAGACCCAAAACTGGATGTAGGAAAATCTTATCCAGAAAATCAGTTCGCTTGTCTTCTTCATCGACGTACTGCACAGCGTCATGTAATAAATTTTCTACTTTCTCATGTGCAGTGTCGCCTTTTAAACCCGTCAACTCGGTATAAGGCACGGCATATTTGCCCTGCTCTAAAGCGCTAAGCAGGCTTTCAATACCCGAATTACGCACCGCAACCGTTTCAACGATCGGCACACCCAAGCGCTCAGAAAGCTTTTGGGTATTGATTTGCATGCCACGGCGACGTGCTTCATCCATCATGTTTAAAACGATTAACATTGGACGGCCCAATGCAATCAGTTCAATCACTAAACCAAGGTGAAGTTTGAGGTTGGTTGCATCAACGACACATAAGAAAGCATCTTGCTGACCTTCGTCTGCAATTTTCCCCATCACCACGTCGCGGGTAATCATTTCATCAGGGCTGGTCGCATCTAAGCTATACGTCCCTGGCAAATCCAGCACGCGCACTGCTTGACCTGAAGGAAGAGTAAATTGACCAACTTTACGCTCAACCGTTACACCCGCATAGTTACCTACTTTTTGGCGTGTTCCAGTGAGATGGTTAAATAACGAAGTTTTACCGCAGTTTGGATTACCTACAAGGGCAACACGCAAGGCATCACTCATCTAGGTGCTCCTTCGACTTGAATTTCAATTTTTTCAGCTTCAACTTTTCTTAAGGCGAAACGTGTAAAACCCACTTGGATTAAAATTGGATCGCCACCAAAAACACCTTTGGTAATCACCTGTACTTTTGTACCTGCGACAAAGCCTAATGTTTCAAGACGACTAGCCACCAAATCAGTCTGAGCTTCGCCATCCAAAGTATGATTCACTTTGTTAATGATGGCAGTTTGTTTGACTTTTAAATCAGATAAACGCACCGCATCCAACCCTTTAATATTTTGAACAGTATACAAACAAATGAGAATAATTACCAAATCAGATTCGATAATGATTCGTATCTGTTATAACACATCGACAAGCGAGAATGATTACACTACATTGAATAAACCCCCTATTCCTTGTTTTTGTCTTTCCGTGATGATGTGCTTGAGAGCTTTATGTTAAATAAAAAACCACGTGTGCCTGCTCCTGTTCAAATTCCAACTCAGCTCAGTTTTTTACACGGCTTTAAAGATTATCTCATTGCACAAACCGTCAGCCCACACACCCGAAATGCTTATCTCTCTGACTTATTGCAGTGCAGCGAATGTAGTCTGGTGAGCATGCCCGAATGGAGCAGTGATGATGTCGCCGATGTTCTGCTGACCCTCACCAAGCAAGGCAAAAGCCCGCGCTCCATTGCGCGCTGTCTGTCTGCTCTGCGTTCCTTTTTCAAATTTTTACGCGAACAGAAACTCCGTTCAGACAACCCTGTCGCGCTGCATAAAACACCCAAAATTGGCCGCGCACTGCCTAAAGATTTGTCTGAGCAAGACGTGGATGCCTTAATTCAAGCTCCAGATATTGAAACCGCTCTCGGACTCCGTGATCGTGCCATGTTTGAAGTGTTGTATGCCTGTGGACTGCGTGTATCTGAGCTACTGAACTTACGCCTAGACTTAATCAATTTAAAACAAGGCTATTTAAGAATTACGGGTAAAGGCAATAAAGAAAGGCTGGTACCTTTGGGGCAAATCGCAGTGGAATGGGTCGAAAAATACTTAATTGAATCCCGTCCGCAATTATATAAATCTGCAACTGACTATCTGTTTTTAACTCAACATGGCGGCATTATGAGTCGGCAAAACTTTTGGTACGCCATTAAACGCTATGCCTTACAAGCAGGGATTCAAGCTGAACTGTCTCCACACACCTTACGGCATGCTTTTGCAACACATTTACTCAATCACGGTGCTGACTTGCGTGTAGTACAAATGCTGCTGGGGCATAGTGATCTGTCTACGACACAAATTTATACCCATGTTGCACAAGTACGTATGCAACAACTACACGCCAGCTATCACCCAAGGGCTTAAGGTCTTGATCATCCATAACTTAAGGCTGTTTTTAGCACGAAGACTACGAAGTATTACCGAGACCTATAGTTTTTTTGCTATGCTTGGCGCTCTGTTTTTATAAAGTCAAAAGAAAAAGGGTTATCTATGTTATTTACCCGTAAACCATTGTTCATTGCCTGTGCCATTGCTTTAAGTGTTCTATTTACAGCATGTTCAAATAACACTGAAGAAAAAAAACAAGACTCTTTAACGGCAAGTGCACCAGCCACAGGTGAAGCGTCAACTTTGACGGAACGTAATGCAAAGCAACGTTTAATTGATACCCTTCAAAAGCATTTCAAAACAGCCAATATCAATGCCAAAATCATCGATATCAAAACCACTGAAGTGCCAAATTTATTTTGGGTCAATCTTGAAGGGATGAGCTCGGTTTATACCACAGCAGATGGTAAATATATTATTCAAGGTGATGTGATTCGCTTGGGCGATAAAACACTCCACAACGTCAGCGACAATCTTCAAGCTGAAGCCAACAAAAAGCTTCTAGCAGGGCTCAAAACTGAAGACCTACTGGTTTATAAAGCCAAAGGCAAGACCAAGCATGTGGTGTATGTCTTTACCGATGCCAGCTGCCCTTACTGCCATAAATTGCACGAGCACATCCCTGAAATCACGGCCCAAGGCATTGAAGTGCGTTACATTGCATGGCCGCGTGGCGAACAGTTCATGCCAGCCATGGAAAGTGTATGGTGTAGTGCAGACCGTCAAGCTGCCTTTGATCAAGCGATTTCAGGTACCCAACTTCCACCAGCGACCTGTAAAAACCCAGTGCGAGATCAATACCAGTTGGGTCTGAACATGGGCGTAAATGGAACACCTGCGATCTACAATGAAGATGGTGAATATCTCGGTGGCTATTTGGCCCCAAGTGAATTATTAAATCGCCTTAAATAACTAATTTTTATTTGTTATTTAACTAATATTTATAGTTGAGTATAAAGTTGTTTCTTTCCTAGAGTCTCACTGTTTTTTTAGCTATGATCTAGGCTTGATTCAATATTTATAAGTAAATTGGAGTGTGACGTGAAACCAGTTCGTCTGGCAATCCTCGGTCTTGGTACTGTGGGTGGTGGTGCCCTTAAACTACTAAAAGAAAATGCTGCTGAGATTAAACGTCGCACCGGTCGAGAAATTCAAATTACCCACGTGGGCACGCGTCGCCCACGCCCTGATCTAGAGCTAGATGCAACTATCAAGCAAAGTTCAGACTTTTTAGATATCGTCCGTCAGCCAGATGTCGATGTTGTGGTTGAAGTCATGGGCGGTATCCATCCAGCCTATGAAATTATTAAAGAAGCGATTCTACACGGCAAACAAATAGTGACAGCCAATAAAGCCTTACTGGCCGAACATGGCAATGAATTGTTTAAATTGGCAGATGATAATGCCGTACAAATTGCCTATGAAGCAGCAGTTGCGGGCGGGATCCCCATCATTAAAGTGATGCGTGAAGGCTTAGCTGCAAACCGCATTGACTGGTTGGCGGGTATCATCAATGGCACAGGTAACTTCATTCTGACTGAAATGCGTGAAAAAGGCCGTGCTTTTGCGGATGTGCTCAAAGAAGCACAAGAACTGGGTTATGCCGAAGCAGACCCAACCTTTGATGTGGAAGGCATTGATGCTGCACATAAACTCACATTGCTCGCTTCAGTTGCTTTTGGTATTCCTCTTCAGTTTGACAAAGTCTATACCGAAGGCATTAGTAAAGTCACTGCACAAGATGTGAAATATGCTGAAGAATTAGGCTTCCGCATTAAACACTTAGGCATTGCCCGTCGCGCAGCGAATGGCATCGAACTTCGTGTTCATCCAACGTTGATCCCTGCGGAAGAACTGATTGCCAATGTCAACGGTGTGAAAAATGCCGTCTTGGTTCAAGCACATGCTGTCGGCCCAACCTTGTATTACGGTGCAGGTGCAGGTGCAGGTCCAACCGCTTCTGCGGTCGTTGCAGATGTCATTGATATCGTCCGTGATATCTCTTATACCGAAGATGGTGCTGGAACGATTCCGCAATTGGCCTTCGAAGCACTGACCAATGTGCCAATTTTAAGCCGTGAAGAAATGACCACAGGTTATTACATCCGGATTAATGCAGAAGATCAAACTGGCGTCTTGGCCGATGTAACCACGATTCTCAGTCGTGCAGGCATCAGTATCGATGCCATCATGCAACAACCACGCTTAAAAGACCTTATTCCAATCGTGATTTTGACTGACCCAGTCGTTGAATCGAAAATGGATGAGGCACTGGCTCAAATTCAAGCCTTACCCGTCATTCATGGCGAAATCGTGCGAATTCGTTTAGAATCGCTTGATAATTAATCGGGTTGAGGAAATGAACGCTCTTCTCTTCCTCACCAAGCTCTACACACAATTGGAACATCATCATGTCGAATGCCAATCGTTATACTGGTTTAGTTGACCGTTATCGCGACCGTTTACCCGTGTCTGCAACTACTCGCGCTATTTCTTTAGGTGAAGGTAATACGCCACTGATTAAACTCGAGAACATTTCACGTTTAATTGGCAAAAATGTTGAAATTTATGTGAAGTACGAGGGCTTAAACCCAACTGGTTCATTTAAAGACCGTGGTATGACCATGGCAGTCACTAAAGCCGTTGAAGAGGGCTCAAAAGCCATTATCTGTGCCTCTACAGGTAATACCTCAGCTGCGGCTGCGGCTTATGCAGCACGTGCAGGCATCAAAGCGTTTGTGTTAATCCCAGAAGGCAAAATTGCCATGGGTAAAATGGCGCAGGCGATGATGTATGGTGCCATCACCATGCAAATCCGTGGTAACTTCGATGACGGTATGCGTCTGGTCAAAGAAATTGCAGATAAAGCGCCTGTAACGATCGTCAACTCAATCAACCCGTACCGTTTGCAAGGCCAAAAAACCATTGCTTACGAAATCGTAGATGAGTTAGGCCGTGCACCAGATTACCACTGCCTACCCGTGGGTAACGCAGGGAACATTACTGCACACTGGATGGGTTATACCGAAGCCGTTGCCAACCAACCTGCAGATCAATTTGAGCAAGTGATTTACGACGCTGAAACAGATCAATTCACGGGTCCAAAGCCTGAAGGTTTACCAACCATGGTTGGTTACCAAGCAGCAGGTGCTGCGCCATTCTTACGTGGTGCACCCGTTGAAAACCCTGAAACAGTTGCAACGGCTATCCGCATTGGTAATCCACAAAGCTGGAACCATGCTAAAGCGGTGGTTCGTGATTCTCAAGGTTGGTTCGATGAGCTAACTGATGCTGAAATTCTAGAAGCACAGCGTTTGCTTTCAATGTATGAAGGTGTCTTTGTAGAACCTGCTTCTGCAGCATCGATTGGTGGTGCAATCCGTGACATCAAAGCAGGTAAAATTGCGGAAGGTTCTGTGATTGTCTGTACGGTGACAGGTAATGGTCTAAAAGACCCTGATACTGCGATCAAACAGTGTTCTGATGCGGTCATGCTGTCAATCGATGCAACTTTAGAACAAGTTCGCGATTCAATTCTTTCAAACATGTAATTGAGAGAAGACAAAAAAAAGCCCTGCATATGCAGTAATGCCAGTCAGTTAAGAAATTGACTGGCATTTTCTTGGGTACTTTTGAGGCTTTATTTTGACGACTCTAGGGCATTGCCTTGATCTTCTTTCAGGCAAAACAAACATTTTAGACTGTTCCAGCAAACGCTCTAAATGCTTGGGCAAATTCCCTGCCGATTCCAGCGGAGTATGCCTTAATATATTGATAATGCTGATTGAAGCAATATGGAAACTGATACGCAAAGGGCTGACTTTCGCCCGTTGAGCCATAAATTTCATTTGCCTTCTAAGAATATTATAAGCAATCAATACACCCCATAATTCCTGATACACCAATTCAGGCTGCTTGCTTCTTAAATGCATCCCATCTTGCAGGTCGCTCTTGATTTCACGGTAGCACATCTCGATTTCCCAGCGCTGAGCATACAGCGTACTGACCTCTTCCAGAGGATAAGCCTTTGAATCTAATAATGATGTAACGTATCGTCTAACCCTTCCAGACTGTTCAGTTTCAATCAGGCGGGCTTCCCAATAGTCACCTAAATCCGGATTCAGTTTCTTCGCTCTTGGAGAAACAGGCATTCTGATTTGAAAGTCATGCGCTGAGTTTTTCCTGATAATTTCATAGCGCAGATTGTCTTTAGCCCGCATAAGCCAATGGCAGTTTTCCCGAGACTGCCACCCTGATAAGAAATCAGCAGAGAAGTAGGCCCGGTCAAATAAAGTCAGGCTATTTGCAGGCACTTTCAATTTCTTCGCTAAAGTCAGCTCGCCTTGATCCATACTTCCAATCCCGGCATCAATCACTTCATGAGTATTGGTGTTGATCAGGCAAACCGCTCTGGCTTGCGGCCAAGGTGCTGCTATCGTTTTGCCTTTGGAAGAACCGAAGTGCCTGAAGTTCTCATCTGTGTGGGGCATGGACCAGACGGCTCCATCTACAGCGCAGATGCTTAGGCCATGAAAGGCGGAATATTGCGGCTGAGAATCTTCAAACCATGTCTGACTCAGTGTGTTGAACAGGACATTTAAAGGCTCCAGACCCAAGCGCTGTCTGGCCTGCACTGATGCGCTTGGGGCGCAGCTTTCAGCCGTGCCAAAAACCAGCTGCAGCTGCTGAACAACATACCAGATGGGCTGGTCGCGGAACAATGCAAGTCCAATAACTAGCCATACAGCATGCTCTGCGGGGAGTTTTCTTTTTCTGACCGATGCTTTCCCGGTCCGTTTTAAACAGTCTTCAATCCAGTTTAAATCAATTAATTCGCTAAAATTAGAAAGTGAAGGAGCTGTCTGCTGAAATGCTGAACTTAAATTCTGAGAAAAAGTCATAAAAAAATGAGCGTATCTGGATACGCTCATTTTTACCGCATTTCAGCTATTTTGTCTTAACTGATCAGCATTACTGCATATGCAGGGCTTTTTTATGACTCAATTTTTGTTGTTGAGTGAACAAAAACAAAGTCGGGTTAAATACGTTTTGGTAATTGGCTTGCCCAATTCATTAGGCGCGTTGCATCATTGGTACGTGCTGCAGATGAGTCCGCGCCCAATAACACCACCACCGCTGGACGATTATTTAAAGTGGTATGCATCACTACACAACGACCGGCTTCATTAATGAAACCTGTTTTTGAAATATTGATATTCCAACCACCATTACGAACCAAGGCATTGGTATTGTTTGATTTCAATACACGATAGCCCAAATTAAAGTCATAGCTTGCTGTGGTTGAAAACTGACGAATCAAACCATACTGAGACGCAGCATTGACCAAAATACCCAAGTCACGTGCTGAAGCGATATTACCCGGATGTAGACCTGTCGATTCCATATAATGGGTTGAGTTCATACCCAAAGATTTTGCTTTGGCATTCATCGCCGAAACAAAGGCTGAGCGACCACCCGGATACGTCCGTGCAAGCGCTGATGCTGCTGGGTTTTCTGACTTCATTAATGCAAATAACAATGCCTCTGCACGGTTCATACTGTCCCCTGCACGCAGGGACGAACTTGAACTTTTACAACCCGAACACGAAAAGTCCGCTTGCTGTAAAGTAATGTTTTCAGACATATTTAAACGCGCATCTGAAATCACCACTGCCGTCATCAGCTTAGTAATCGAAGCAATCGGTAGCGCGGTATTACTGTTTTTACTGTACAGCACTTCACCTGTATTGCCATCCATCACCAGTGCTGCACGAGCATTGACACTGGGTTGGTTGGAATATTTCGAGGTATCGAAAATTTGTACCGTTTTTGAGGTACTGTTGTTCGTCACCACACCATTGGAACTGCGAATACTGGTGGTGACTTTTGTTGAACCCTGAGGAGCGTACTCTTCAGGATCTTCCATTAGATCATCATTCAGAAGCTGTTCTGCATCTGCCGCAGACCAGCTCATGCTTGCTTGGCTTGGTCCCGATCCCGGGTTCATCACCAAGTCTGCAAAGCTATGGGTACTGACCGTCATTGCAATCGACCATCCCAATAGATGCATTAAAAATTTATTTGATTTTTTCACTTTTCTTCACTCAACTTCATAACCCATAAGATACATTTGCGTATTCACGCCAATATGCCTTACATTTGTACACAATGCGAACAGCATTGCCGTCGACAGCGTGCATATCTTTTCAAATAAGCCTAAGAATAGGATTGCTAATTTTGTCGTTTCATTGCAAGCTTATTTTGCTTTATGTAACAAAAAATATGGTTTTTATAGTGAGGAAGAGCTAGGTGATCACAGTTTTAGTGGTAGATGACCATGAGTTAGTACGTACAGGGATTTGTCGAATGCTCGAGGACCATGCCGATGTTCAAGTCATTGGCCAAGCTGAATCTGGTGAAGAAGCAATTAACCTCGTCCGTCAACATCACCCAAATGTGGTTCTGTTAGATGTCAACATGCCAGGCATTGGTGGAGTTGAAACCACACGCCGCTTACTACAAACTGCACCCGAGACCAAAGTACTGGCAGTCAGTGGTCTAGCTGAAGAACCTTATCCTTCCCTGTTACTCAAAGCTGGCGCCAAAGGCTACATTACCAAGGGTGCGCCCGTGACCGAAATGGTACGTGCCATCAATAAAGTGATGCAAGGCGGCAAATATTTCAGCGCTGACATTGCTGAACAGCTGGCCAGTTCTTATCTATCCGATACACAAACCTCGCCTTTTGATGCTCTTTCTGAACGTGAAATGCAGGTGGCGATGATGGTCGTGAATTGCATCAGTGCACAAGAAATTTCTGACAAGCTTTTTGTCAGCGTAAAAACGGTCAATACCTACCGTTACCGAATTTTTGAAAAGCTCAATATCGACAGTGATGTGAAGCTGACTCACCTTGCTATTCGTTATGGCTTAATCAAACCCTGATGCAAGCTGACTAACACCCGCATGCTGCAATACTCAACCAATATTCAGTTAAATCAATACCGTCTAGGTGTTTGGTATGCGTCTTATCGACTGTTTATTGGCTGTTGTTTGTTGTTGGTTTATCTACTGACCTATGAGCAGTTGTTTTCAAATTATCAATATCCAGTATTGTATCGTTCTGTCCTGATTGGCTTTATTTTTATCAGTGCCTTTCAGCTATTGAGCCTCAAGCATGTGCGCAAGCGCATACCACTTCAGCTCACCTTGTTGTTTATCATCGATGTCATTAGCCTCAGTTTACTCACTTTTGCCACCGATGGTCCGAACTTACAGTTAAGCTTATTGTTTGTGATCACGATCTTTGCCGCTTGTGTATTGGTCGATAAACAAAAAGCGCTCATCATCACCTTGATTGCTGTAATTACACTGGTTTATCAACACTTTATTGGAACGCTATTTTCAATTAGTTCACTGAATACCATTGGCAACAGTGCCGTGCTCGCCTTTTTGTTCTTTGTGGTTTATGGGTCTGGACAAATTGCGGTACGACGTTTTCAAGTCCTTGAAAATTTAAACTTCTATCAGTCCCAAGAACTGGACCAACTACAAAACATTAACCGTTATATTTTAGAGCAAACCGAGCTCGGCTATTTGGTGCTCGATGAAAACTGCCACATGGTGCTGAGTAATCCTGCCGCATGTGCATTATTGGGTATCTCTCCAATTTATGCCTATGACAAATATCCTTTATATAAGGCACAGCCTGATTTATTTGAACTACTCAAATTCGACCAACTGAAAAATGGAGAAAAATTCCAATTTACATCCCAGCTGAGTCGCTTTCAGATTCAGATCGAAATTCAAAAACTTCAAGTACCGAATCAGATACTCACCTTATTCGTCCTTCAAGATGCACAAAAAATTAATCAACGTGTACAACAACTCAAGCTGGCTGCACTGGGTCAACTTTCTGCCAGCATTGCACATGAAATCCGCAATCCACTGGCAGCCATCACGCAAGCCAATGAACTAATGCAAGCCAATGATCCACAACAAGAACTGTTGCAGAACATGATTACCAAACAAGCCTCACGGATTGATAAAATTATTGGCGATACACTGAGCATGGCACGCAGTAAAGAAACCTATCCAACCTTGATTGATGTCGCCGCTTTTTTAGAACGTTTTATCGTTGAAGATTTGCCCGATGTCAAAGATCAAATTGATTACCGCATTTCCGATCAAGCTCAGATTCAGTTTGATGAACAACAACTGAGGCAAGTGCTGATCAACCTGATTCGAAACGCCATTCGGCATAATGCAGCTGAAGCTGAGCACATTCAAATTCGTGTCTATAGCTACAAAAACCTCGTCCATATTGAGGTCTGCGATTTTGGTGAAGGGGTCGCCACTCAGGATCAAACCGCCCTGTTTCAACCGTTTTTTAGTACCTCAATCAATGGAACTGGGTTAGGATTATATTTATCCCATAGTTTCTGCGAAGCCAACCAAGCTAAGCTATACTATGTAGAACAAAAAATAGGGGCATGCTTTCGGATTGAATGCCCCCGTATAAACAATGACGTGTAATTTTTGGGGTTAAACGTGGAAAAAAAACCACTTGTTTTATTGGTGGATGACGAACAAGACTTATGTACACTGATGCAAATGTCTTTAAGTCGGATGGGGATTGATACACATATTGCCTATCGCTTACAAGAGGCGGTTCAAGCCCTGAAAACGCATCAATATGATGCCTGTCTAACCGATCTGAATTTACCCGATGGTAATGGTCTGAGCTTGGTCGATTTTATTGCTCAAAATTATCCTAATTTGCCTGTTGCAGTGCTGACTGCTTACGGCAATATGGATATTGCGATTGCAGCACTTAAAGCTGGTGCTTTTGATTTTGTCAGTAAACCAATCAACCAAAAACATTTAGAGCAACTTTTACAAAAAGCCTTTAATCAGCCCATCAGTCAGCTGCATATCCAAGAAGATACGCTTAAACATCGTCTGCTGATTGGTCAGTCCCTTCCTATTCAGCAGCTACGCATCACCTTAAAGAAAATTGCACGCTCGCAAGCCCCTGTCTTTATTACAGGTGAATCAGGCACTGGCAAAGAAGTCGTGGCGAATCTGGTACATCGCCTGAGCAATCGTAATGAAGGGCCATTTATTGCCATTAACTGCGGTGCCATACCGACCGAACTGATGGAAAGTGAATTATTTGGACACCGTAAAGGCAGCTTCACAGGAGCGACTCAAGACAAACAAGGGCTGATTCTGTCTGCGCATGGCGGCAGTTTATTTTTAGATGAAATTGCTGAGTTACCGCTCACTATGCAGGTGAAACTGCTGCGCGCGGTACAAGAAAAACGCATTCGTCCAATAGGTAGCGACACCGAAATTGATGTCGATTTCCGTGTGATTAGTGCCAGCCATCAAGACTTAGAAGCACTGGTGCAACAAGGCAAGTTCCGTCAGGATTTATACTTCCGCATCCATGTCATGGACATTGTGCTGCCTGCCCTACGTGAGCGTGGCAATGACATTCTTCTTTTAGCACAACATTTCATTCAGAAAATCTGCCAAGAATGGGACATCCCAGTCAAACCATTGAGTGAACGTGCACGTGAGTTTTTATTGGCCCAATATTATCCAGGCAATGTGCGTGAATTACGCAATATGATGGAACGTGCCATCACTTTAAGTGATGAAAACAGTATCGACTTACCGCACTTGCAAACAGCTCCACTGCGACCCATTGCTCAGACCAACTATGCCAATACCACGCAACAAGGTACTGTTGGCAATGATCAACTCAGTCATGTGCCTTCGCGTAAATTGCCCGAAGAGGGTTTAGAGCTATATTTAGAAAAAATTGAAAAAGAAATTTTGATGAATGCGCTCAATCTCACCCATTGGAACCGAACACTAGCGGCTAAAAAGCTCGGCATGTCTTTCCGTTCTTTACGTTATCGCTTGAAGAAATTCGACTAGATGGCGAAGACGATTCCGTTTAGAGACTTAACGACGGTTAATTAGAATCTCTGCCACATGTTCAACATAGCTTTCGTCTTTGAGTTCATGTGGCATTGGATACACCTGATTTGGTGCAATCCCTACCCCTTCAATCATCCGACCACTTGGGGTGTAATAGTGAGATACCGTCATTTGCAAAGCTGCACCATTCGATAACGGAAATAGTTTCTGTACCACGCCCTTACCATAACTTTTTTCACCAATCACCCACGCCCGTCCATGCTCCTTCAGCGCAGCAGTAAATACCTCTGCAGCCGATGCAGAGCGGTCATTAATCAGAATCCCCACTTTTAAGTTTTGAAATTCTAGGCTTGGTAAAGCTTGGAACTGCTGATCCCCTTCGGAACGACTTTGGGTTGAAACAATCACCCCTTGATTTAAGAATAAATCGGCAGATTCAACTGCGGCAGACAACAGCCCCCCGGGATTATTTCTGAGGTCTATCAAGACCGCTTTTAAACGCGAAGACTGATGCTCTTCAATCAACTGCTGAATTTCATTGGCCGTATCCTGTTGGAACACCCGCACCTTGAGCACCAAAACTTGGTTATTCAACAGTTGCGCCTGGATATCGGTTTCAACTTTTCGGGTTCTGACCACATTGATTGGTGTGGCGTTGGCTTTCAACTGCAGGCTGAGGGTACTACCAATCGCCCCACTGAGTAATTCATTGACTTGAGCATGGTTGAGCTTGCGTAGCTCTTGATCATCCACTTTAAAAACGGAGATCCCATTTTTTAAGCCCAGTTTGCTGGAATCTGAGTCAGGTTTTAATCCACGAATCAGCCATTGTTGTAAGCGAGAATCAAACTCTAAACTGAAGTCAACTGAAGCCAAATCCCCTTCGGTATACTGCACCAGTTGCTTATATTCTTGCGGGGATAAATAGCGAGAATAACGGTCTAAGCCACTGACTAAACCTTTAATGGCCTGTTGAAACAGTGCTTCATCACTACGTTCAGCCACATAATTATCTTTAACTAAACCGTAGATTTGCACAAATTGTTGAATGGATTCAATCGGAACCTCAACATAACCGTGTTCCAATTCATCATCAAAAGCGGGGGCTGCCGCTGTTTTTGCAACAGCCCCCATCGGGTGGATCAGACTCAGACCTAAAGCAATCACTACACCTATTGAAGTCCACGATGCTTTTGCCATTTACCCACCCAAATTGATTTATACGTCTAATGTAATTAAGTTACGACCTTGCATGTCTGCTGGAACAGGAAGATGCATCAAGCTTAACAAGGTTGGTGCGACATCGGCTAGTACGCCACCCTCAGCAATGGTTGCTTGAGTTGGGCCGACATAGATAAAAGGCACCAATTCTGTCGTATGCTGGGTATGCACCTGACCACTATGATAATCCTGCATTTGTTCAACATTACCATGGTCAGCCGTAATTAACATATGACCTTTTTGTGCCATCACCGCTTCATAGACACGGCCTAAGCATAAATCAACAGCTTCCACTGCTTTCACTGCAGCATTAAACACGCCCGTATGACCAACCATATCGCCGTTGGCATAATTCACCACCAATAGATCAAACTCGCCTGAGTTAATCGCAGCCACCAATTCATCGGTTACTTCATAGGCGCTCATTTCTGGCTTGAGGTCATAAGTAGCCACATTCGGTGACGGAATCAAAATACGTTTTTCACCTGGATATTCATCTTCACGACCACCACTGAAGAAGAATGTCACATGTGCATATTTCTCAGTTTCAGCAATACGTAATTGGGTTTTACCAAGGTCTGAAAGATATTCACCAATCGAGTTTTTTAATGCTTCAGGCATATATGCCACAGGTGCATCAATACTGGCTTGGTAGCGTGTCAACATCACAAACTTAGATAGGTTTGGTACGACTTTACGCGCAAAGCCTGCAAAATCTTTTTCAACAAACGCTTTGGTAATTTCACGCGCACGATCCGCACGGAAATTCATAAAGACGATGCTGTCACCATCTTGAACTTTTACAGCATCGCCAATGCGTGTTGCTTTGACAAATTCATCAGATTCGTCTGCGGCATAAGCCAATGCTAAACCTTCAACGGCTGTAGCTGCAGTACGTGTTGCTTCAGACTCTGTGAGTAAACGATAGGCTTGTTCCACACGGTCCCAACGGTTATCTCGATCCATCGCAAAATAACGACCAATGAGACTCACAATACGACCTTGATTTGGATATTGAGCAAACAATGCATCTAATTTTTCTAAAGAAGGCTGTGCACTGCGTGGCGGGGTATCACGACCATCTAAGAAGGCATGGAGATACACGGTTGCACCGCGTTTTAACGCAAGTTCAGCCATGGCAACAATGTGGTCTTCGTGTGAATGCACCCCACCTTCAGACAATAGCCCCATGATGTGCAACGCACCACCCGCTGCTTTGGCTTTTTCAACAGCATCAACCAAAACTTCATGCTCGAAAAAAGCACCCGTACGAATGTCTTTGGTGATTCGGGTAAAGTCTTGATAGAGCACACGACCTGCGCCCAAGTTCATATGGCCCACTTCAGAGTTACCCATTTGGCCATCTGGCAGACCCACGTCTTCACCAGAACCTGAAATTAAGCTATGCGGATGCTTTGCTTCAATCGCTGTTAAATTCGGTCGATTCGCTGCTAAAAATGCATTGTCTTCGATCGCTTCACGGTGTCCCACACCATCCATAATGACCAGTACGTGAGGGATTTTGCCAGCAGTTGCATCCGCCATAATAAGCACTCTTTTTTTGTCTACAAATTCATCGCTCTATCTTACCGAATTTTCGGTCAAGACTCTATGCAGGCATGATGGTTTAACACCATCATCCGCATTGTTTTCTTCAATATCGTACAGTTATCGCGCACGTTGTAATAAATAACCACCTGCGACAAACATCAGTAAAATCGGCACAAAAACAAACCATGCGGGTGAAGGCGAATAAACCAAACTTGCATAACCCAAGAAGTCTTGTAGGTAAAAGAAACCTAGGCCTGTAAACAGTGCAATGACCAAACGAAAGCCCATCGATTGCTGGCGCAGTGGGCCAAAAATAAAGGAACAAGCAATCAACACCAAAGCAATCAAGGCAAATGGAGACGCCACTTTCTGCCAAAAAGCCAACTGATAAGTTTTAGGCACTTGGCTGTATTCATGCATATAGCTCATGAAACTGACCAATTGACTCGGTGAAAGGTCTTCAGGATCAATCGTCACCATGTGCACATATTTCGGCTGCAGTGCCAGTGCCAAAGGCGTTTCAGTGGCCTTTTGTGCCGTAGCATTGCCTGTCGGCAGCAAATCAACTTGGGCCGTATTTTCTAAAATCCAACGACCATCTTGCACAAACTGACCTTGCTCAGCATTTAAAACGCCTTTCAAACGAGCATTATTGTCAAAGTCGACCACTTGCACATTTTTCAGCTGACCTTGAGAATTGGCATAATCGACATAAATAAAACGCTGCCCTTCTCGTGTCCAGTAACCACGTACCTCACCAAGCTCAGCCGCTGTTCGATGGCTTTTCACACCTTTGGCTTGCTCATTGGTATATGGAATCACCCATTCACTTAAAGCAAATGACAGCACCACCAAAATTAAAGCCGAACGAATCACCCAACCAACAATCCGCCAAAGACTCACCCCCACCGAGCGCATCACAATCAGCTCACTGTTTGAAGCCAAAGTGCCCAGTCCCAGTACCGAGCCAATTAACGCGGCAATCGGTAGAATCTCATAGAGATATTGCGGCGCCCCCCACAGTACATAACGTAAAGCATCCCAAGCGCCATAACCTTCTTTTAGGGAGCCTAACTCACCCAAATAGGTAAACAGAATTTGCAAGACCGATAAAATAGCGGTAGCACCCAGCATCGCCATCGCGGTGGTTTTGGTCACATGTTTTGCGACTATACGACGTGCGAACATGATTAAGACCCCGCTCGTTGTAATGTTTTCTTAATTTTCGGGGCCAGCTTTTGTTTACGCGAAAACAAAGCCGCTGCTATCGCATAGATCACCAAGATCATTGGATAAGCCCAAATCCCCATTTCTTCTTTACTGACTCGGGTTTTAATGGCCATCAGCGCCACGATTAAGCTGGCAAAAATAAGCAATGCAGGGAACAGCTTTAAGTAACGTCCTTGGCGTGGACTCACTTCAGATAAAGCCACAGCGAGAAGCAACGCCACTACAATGGCAAACGGTACAAAAATACGCCAGCCCAACTCACTCGCCACGACAGGATCATTACGATTATCCCAAAGTTTCATGGTGGACAATGCTTCAACATCGGCACTTTCAAACTTCGCTTCTTTATCATTTTCTAAACGTAGTCGATAAGACTGAAACTCGGCTTGGCTATAACGCGGCTGTCCCGGATAAATTTCATAACGGCGACCTTGCACCAAATCCACCACATTGGCGGGATCATTTTCAATTTCAACCCGCGTGGCTTCTTTGGCCAAAATCATCACATCAGGCTTACCTTCTGCTTCAGCGCGTTGATAGAAGAAGATGTCTTTGAGGTTCTTACGGTCTTCGGATAAGTCACCCGCATAAATGGTATAAGGCCCCGATGAAATAAACTCTTTGGGTCGAACCAAATCAAAACCAGTACGCACCGCCTGACTGGTGGTGAGCTGCTCAAACTGACGAACACCCCACGGCGCCATCCAAAGCATCAGCACGGCTTGAACAGCAAGAAACACCACGGTCATAGGAATCAGCAGTCGCCCCAATTGGTTACGACTGACGCCACTGCCATTGAGTACTGCCATTTCATGATCGACATACAGACGACCAAAAACCAGCATCAGTCCAATAAAAAAGCCTAGAGGAAGAATCAGCGTTAAAAATTCAGGCAAACGATAGCCAATAATGCTAAATAAAATACCTGCATCTAAGCGACCCTGCGCGGCTACGCCAAAATACTTGATCAAACGACCGCCCATCATGATCAAGGTCAATAAGGCGATCACAACCAAGGATGTCGACACCACTTGTTTGACCAGATAACGCCGAATAATCAAATTAATTCTTCCAAAAATAGGTGAATAAAAACTAGCGCTAGTTTACCCGAATAGTGAAAATATAAAACCTGTACTCTTGTTGCACTTTGCAACTCTATTCATGTTAATGTTTCAGTGGTTTAATCATTTTCAAACTTTATAAGGCTTAAATAAAACTTATGAAACTCTCTATTAATACGTCATTCACAGAGAATACGTCTAGCCAATTTTTGTTGATATTAGTAGATTCTGAAAACACGCAACACCTTGCAAATGCTTATCAAATTAATGATTTAAACAACTTAATTGAAGCGACTCAGTTTAAAGCCGCGTTCAATGAAACCTTGAGCCTCATTGGTCAAATTCCAACAAGCCCCAATGCAGCCTTGGTCGGTGTCGGGAAAGCAACTGAATTACAAGCGGCAAAGCTGGTGAAAATTGCTCAAACCATTATCAAAGCTTCACAAAAAAAATTCAAACACATCAGTCTTGACCTTTCAGTCCTTCCAGCTGAACTCCATTATTTATTTGCCCTCAGTTTGACGCAAGCGGCATATGCTTTTGATGAATTCAAATCAAAAAAAGCAGAAAACGTGCTTGAACAGATCAGCCTGATTGCTGCTGAGTCGCCGCTGAATGCTGCGCAACTTAAATTGATTGAAGCCGTGCAATCTGGTCAAAGCTTTGCTCGTGACTTAGGCAACCGTCCAGGCAATATCTGCTTCCCTGAATATTTGGCAGAGCAAGCCTTAGAACTGGCAGCCCAATATCCTGACCTACTCCGTGTTAATGTCCTTGATGAGCAGCAAATGGCTGATCTGGGCATGCATTCCTTCCTTGCGGTGAGCAAAGGTTCAGACCGCCCAGGCCGTATTATTACCCTTGAGTATCAAGCTGAACGTTCTGAAGCCCCAGTGGTCTTGGTCGGTAAAGGAATCACCTTTGATACAGGTGGCATTTCATTGAAACCGGGTGCTGGTATGGATGAAATGAAATATGACATGTGTGGTGCAGCATCGGTTCTAGGGATACTCCGTGCTCTATGTGAATCACGTTTAGCCATTCATGTCGTAGGTACGATTGCTGCAGCTGAAAATATGCCGTCAGGCAAAGCTACACGTCCGGGTGACATCGTGAGCACCATGAGCGGTCAAACCGTTGAAATTTTAAATACCGATGCAGAGGGTCGTTTGGTACTGTGCGACACATTGACCTATGTAAAACGCTTTAACCCTGAATTGGTCATTGATATTGCAACCTTAACAGGTGCCTGTGTCGTGGCACTCGGTTCAGTCTTAACGGGTATGTTTACCCCAGATGACAAACTGGCGGCCGAACTATCTGAAGCAGGTCAAAATAGCTTTGACCGCGTCTGGCGCATGCCTGTGATTGATGATTATCAAGAACAACTCGACTCCCCATTTGCCGATATTGCCAACATTGGCGGGCCTAAAGCTGGTGCTGTGACTGCGGCTTGCTTCTTGCAACGCTTCACCCGTGATTACCGCTGGGCGCATTTGGACATCGCAGGTACAGCATGGAACTCGGGTGCCAATAAAGGGGCAACCGGTCGCCCAGTACCCTTATTGATGCAATTCCTAGCTCATCGTGCGCAGTCTAATGGCTAATATTAGCTTTTATCTGTTTGAGCAAAGTCCTGAACGACAAGTCGAAAGTGCTTGTCGTTTGTGTCGAAAAATCTTGCGTCAGCCAGAGCGAATCTGGCTGTATGCAAGCGACCCTGAACTACAACAGCAATTGGATGAACGTTTGTGGAGTTTTGATGACACGAGCTTTATTCCGCATGGCATTGATCAAATCGATGCGCGCATTTGTATCTCAGCCCCACTGCCTGAGCAATCCGACTGGATTGTGTTCAATTTTAACGATCAAGCTCTTGAACAGTTCGAAAAATTTAGCCACATTATAGAAATTATTGAAAATAACGAATCGGCCAAACAACAAGGTCGTGAAAAATTTAAACAATATAGACGTCTCGGGGTTGAAGCTCGAACCTTCAAGCTTTAAATGATTCCCCCGTCTAAATAAGGAGATGCGTAGTGGCATTGAATGTTGGTCCAGATTTTAAACAGCGCTGGTTAAATGTACCTGATGCTGTTCGTCAGGCCTTTATTGATGACCTGAGTCGCGTCTGCGATGTACTCAAACCTGAAACAGGTTTGCACAGTTGGATTGAACAAGACCAACGTGCTCAAGCTGTCTCGACCCAACGAATTGAACAAGCGTATGCCGATCTGAAAGCACAGCTGATTGAAGAAGCGCGGATTCGTAAACAACAAGCGTTAGAAAAATCACTGGCAGACAAACGCGCAGCACAGGAAGCTTATGCGGAGAGCCTCAAAAAAGATGAAATCCGTCAGTTCAATGAGCAAACCCAAGCTTTAAATGTGATGCGTCAAAGTGTCGATCAGGAAATTTCGAGCTACACTGCACGCTATGAGAAAACGCCTGAACAAGCTCTGGACTATGCCAAAGGTAAATTTGGTATTGATGACTCACAAATTTTGTCGGAGTTAGAAAGTGTCCGTTTACGTTTAGAGCTTGAAGCGGAAACCTTAATTGAAGAGTCTGTAGCCAGCTATCGCAGTAAGCTACAAGCCGCGGCTCAAGAAGAAATTGACTATATTTTGAAAAATTCAGACTTTTCTGATGAAGTGGTATCCAACTCTGCCTAACAGGCCTTGGTTTCCACTCAGACTCACTGCGGTGAGTTTTTTTATGCACCCTTGTTTTGCTCGGCTGATGTAGTCTGTTTCGATCTCAAACCAACACATCAACCATAAATGATAAGGTATTGCCCACACCATAACCAATCGCCAACAAACTACCAATCCAAATCAGACCACCGGTCACGTTGTACCACATAAAAGTCGCCAAGCTCATATGCCCTGCGCCCGCAGCAAAAGGCGCGAAAGAACGCACAAAAGGAATAAAACGTGCCACTAAAATGGTTTTACCGCCATGCTTTAAGAAATATTGATTGGTCTTCATCATATATTCGGGTTTCAGCCAACGTGAATGCTGATGGGCAAATTTAAAGCCCAGCTTCTGACCGGTATAATAATTGACGATATAACCCAATACCGCAGCAATCATCATCAAAATACCCATGGTGTGGATATGGATTAAATCCGAGCTGGAACATAAGGCACCAATGGCAATCAGTAAACTGTCACCCGGCAAAAAGAACATAAAAACGAAGCCCGTTTCTGCAAAAATAATCAGAAAAAGAATCGCATAAATCCAAAGGCCGTATTCTGCAAGCAGTACGGGCAATAATTGTTCTAGATGGAGAAAAAAATCAATCATTGTCACCTATCCGTGCAATGAACTGCGTACTATCTTTCATCATACTCAATTGCTTACCTATTCATTTCAAAAGAAAAACTCCCTCATTTTGGGCAAATAGGGAGCTCATCTTTTGTCTATTCTTGCTGCAATCTAAACGATTTTTCTATTTCAAGAAACCATTTTGTGCCAAAAAGTCTAAACTAATTTTAGATTGCGGGGTCGTTTCCGCAGCTTTGTCACCCATCATCAGACGTTCAATGTAGCGTGCTAACACATCCACTTCAAGGTTCACTTGACTCCCTACCTTCCACGTTCCAATGTTGGTTCGTTCAGCCGTATGCGGAATTAAATTGAGGCTTAAAATACGCCCACGCAAATGATTAATGGTTAAACTGATCCCATCAACCGTGATCGAGCCTTTTTCTGCTAAGTAACGTGCAATCTCAGCTGGCGCAGTCACTTCAAAATAAAGCGAACGTGCATCTTCACGCACAACGGTGATTTCACCCACAGCATCAACATGACCTGACACAATGTGTCCACCAAAACGTGTGGTGGGCAACATCGCCTTTTCCACATTTACACGTTGGCCAACTTTCCAGTGGGTCAGTGTGGTTCGGTTTAAACTTTCACGTGAGACATCGGCAGCATACCAGTGCTCACCCCAGTCAATCACTGTGAGGCAAATGCCATTGGTGGCAATCGAGTCACCCAAATGGACATCTGACATATCCAGATCCGTACCAATGCGTAACCGCACATCGCCACCGACATTTTGTACGCTTTCAACTGTGCCCAGACTTTCGATGATCCCTGTAAACATTTCTGATTTCTACCTCTATATTTTTACCACAGCGCCAACTGTGTCGTGACCCCAGATGTATCGACCCCACCCAATTCGGCATAATGATACAACTGCCCAAGCAACTGACGAATTGGCGGACCTGACTTGGCATGGGTATCAGTGATCACAATAAACTCTAACACACGCGCACGCTCAGACTGACGCTGTTTACTCACGCGATAACGCGGTACATCCTGCGTTAATAAAGTCACGCGACCTCGCTCCAAATTGGCTTTGAGCAAGTCCCCCGCTTCAATATTACCATCGGTTGAATAACTGGTCAGAATGTAACGTGCATTGATGGTGGACAGTAATTTCTCGTATGCTTCTTTAGCATACTTTGACGAGTTATAAGGGCTCGGACGCTCTTTGCGCCACGCACGGTCAATTCCGCTTTTAAAGCCTTTGGTGTCTGGTGTCGGCAAATCCACCTGATCCCATAGTGTTAAAGCATTTAAAACATGATAGTTACTGCTGTAGGCATGTTGGTTATAGGGTGGATCTAGATAAGCTACATCGACCTCAAAACTGCTCATTTGATTTGCCAAATGCTGCGCATCGACACACCACATTTCAGCCATCGGGTTCTTTTGCTTATTATCACCCACTTCACTAAAACGACTTGGGGTCAACCACAGCAAGGATTCAATCCGCTCTAGCGCTGTTTGGGTTTTACCGCCCCAACCGTGGTGGAAGCTTTTAAAGACGCCGGAAGTATTGCTGACAAAACTTGCAGAATACAGCAGCGGTGCCAGTAAAGCAGACATCTCCACATCATCGATTGCCCCTTGTGCCTGCCATGTGGCAATTTGCTGACGAATCGCATCGATGCGCATGCCGTTGCGACGTTTGAAGAACAAACGATCTCGGCTTGGATCATAGATCTCATCATTTCGCGGACACAGATTATGCGTCACCCAGCCCTTAACTTCAGGCAAGCGGTTTAAATAATCAATGGCTTTTTGATAACCACCCAACTCTTTAAATGCAGGCGCTTCGGTACAAGCCAAAATGGCATGGTTCAGGGCATGGCTATACGGTTCCCAGTCATTGGCAATCACCCGATAACCATTTTGACGCGCCAAACGCGAGACCACGCCCGAACCAGCAAAGAAGTCAGCAAAAATAGGCGCACGACCATCTGCACGGTTTAAAGTCCCTGTACTCTCGAGTGCCTCTAAAATCAGATGCAACAGACGGCGCTTATTCCCCAAATAAGGAACAAGTTGATGAAATAGATATTCATCGGTGGTACGTGCCGCGTGACGACGTTTATGATAAACCGTAGACTCTGAACTCATAATGACTCTTGAGAAGGGATAAGCGTTAAGCGCACATCATCACCGAATTGTGTGACATCCATGAGCTTAAAGCGGAGTTGCTCTGCCATCTGAGAAAACTCAGCATTGAACATTGCACGTGCAGACTGACCCAATAAGGTCGGTGCCACATAACTAATCATTTCATCGACCAACTTTTCTTGTAAAAAAGCCGTCGATAACGTTGCACCCGCTTCAACCATGACATCATAAATCTGATGCGATTGAACCAACTGCTTTAATAACTGATCTAAAGGTTGTACAGCAAACTGTAGCACGCCTAAATCAGCCAATGCTTGTCGATAAGGCCCCATCACCATCACAGTATCAGGCTGCTGTAAAATTTGGGCCGTCAATGGCAATCGTCCTTGACGGTCTAACACCAGACGTTTCGGTTGTACAACCGTTGTCAGATCCGCAACATCCTGAAGCTGTCTAACATTCAGCTGAGGATCATCGGCCAGTATGGTTTCAATCCCAGTGATCACGACGCCAGAAATGGCACGAAAATGCTGAACATCTAAACGTGCGGCTGGGCCTGTAATCCATTTCGACTCACCCGAAGCCATCGCCGTTCGACCATCTAAACTAGAGGCAACTTTTAAACGAACATAAGGCATGCCAGTAGCCATGGCTTTCAAAAAGCCCGCATTCAACTGATGCGCTTCGGCTTGGCAAATACCGACATCGACCTCAATGCCTGCTTCTTTTAAAATTTGTACCCCTTTACCGGCCACCAAAGGGTTGGGATCTGGACAGGCAATCACAACACGCGCCACGCCTGCCTCGACCAAACCTTTGGCACACGGCGGTGTACGCCCATAATGTGCACAAGGTTCTAAAGTGACATAAGCCGTTGCGCCTTGAGTCTGTTCGCCCGCTTCGCGCATCGCAAAAACTTCGGCATGTGGCTGACCCGCTTTAGGGTGATAACCCGTCCCCAGCAACTGCCCATCTTTGACAATGACACAGCCTACATTTGGATTTGGCTTGGTGCTGTATTGACCTTGCAGTGCTAAAGCAATCGCTTGTTTCATCCAAGCTTGGTCAGCATGTAAAGCACTAGACTGTAATTCAGACATGGATGCCAACTCGCTTAATGTTCACGTTGTTGCATTTGTTCAATTTGGTGACGAAAGGCATCGACATCTTGAAAGTCTTGATAGACCGATGCAAAACGCACATACGCAACATGATCCAACGAAAATAAAGATTGCATGACAATTTCACCAATGGTGCGTGATTTCACATCACGCTCACCTAAACGGCGGATTTGCAGCTGAATATCGCTTAAGACGGTTTCAATTTGCTCTTGTGTCACGGGACGTTTTTGTAAAGCATGCATCAAGGAACGACGCAATTTTGCTTCATCAAAAGGTTCACTTTTGCCATCCGACTTGATCACACGAGGCATGACCACTTCATAACTTTCAAAGGTTGTGAATCGTTCACCACAACTAATACATTCACGACGACGACGAATTTGACAACCTTCAGCGGCCAAACGTGAGTCGATCACTTTACTGTCTTCAGCGTTGCAAAATGGACAATGCATAGTGGTTAAATTGAACAAATTTGAATGGTTTTAGAGTGTAGCAAAAATTCGGTGTTTTGTAGAGTTTTACGCTAGATATAGAAAAAAAACAGCCCTTTCGGGCTGTTTCACACAATATATTGATTATACTGTTTATTTATTATTCTATTGATTAGTCCACACGTTCACCATGTTGGCTCAAGTCTAGGCCCATACGTTCATCATCAGATTCAACGCGAATTCCAATCACCAGATCAATCACTTTCAAGATGATGAAGGTTAATACTGCTGAGTATGCAATCGTTGCCAATACCCCTTCAACTTGAACCCAAAGTTGATGCATTACATCACTTGGTGCTTTGTCGCCCATGATGAAATCGCTGGCAAAGAATGCTGTTAAGATTGCACCGACAATACCACCGACACCATGTAAACCAAACGCATCTAAAGAGTCATCGGCTTTTAAAGCACGTTTCAATGCACTGATACCCCAGAAGCATACCACACCACCGATTAAACCCATCGCCAGTGCACCGCCGACAGTCACAAACCCTGCTGCTGGTGTAATCACTACAAGACCAGCAACCGCACCAGATGCAGCACCGAGTACTGAACCTTTACCACGTGCAACTTTTTCAGTAATTAACCAAGAGATTGCCGCTGCTGCTGCTGCTACTTGAGTCACAAGCAATGCATAACCTGCTGAGCCGTTTGCGCCCAATGCAGAACCCCCGTTGAAACCAAACCAGCCTACCCACAGTAGGCTTGCACCCACAACGGTTAATGCCAAGTTGTGTGGAGCCATTGATTCACGACCTAAGCCCATACGTTTACCAAGCATATATGCAGCAACCAAACCTGCCACACCTGAGTTGATGTGTACAACGGTACCGCCGGCAAAGTCGAGTGCGCCATCATTTGCTAACCAACCACCGCCCCATACCCAGTGAGTAATTGGTGCATAGACCACGACTACCCAAATCGAGATGAAAGCGATAAATGCGCCGAATTTCATCCGTTCTGCAATTGAACCACTAATAATGGCAACGGTAATGATGGCAAAGGTCATTTGGAAAATAACGAATAGAACTTCAGGAATCGTCCCTGTGAGTGCATCTGTGGTAATCCCAGTCAGCATGAACTTATCTAAGCCACCAATAAAGGCATTGCCCTCACCAAAGGCCAATGTATAACCAATGATGACCCATGCAATACTTACCACTGCTGCAGCAACAAAGCTATGTGCCATAGTACTTAAGACGTTTTTCTTACGAACCATACCGCCGTAGAATAACGCTAAACCTGGAATGGTCATTAATAAAACCAGTGCTGTGGAGACTAAAATCCACGCCGTATCACCTGTATCTAATGTTGGTTCTTCTTCTGCAGGTGCGGGTGCTTCTACTGGAGCAGCAACGGCTTCAACCGCTGGAGCAGCCACATCCGTTGTTTCAACCACTGTGACTTGTTCTGATGGCGTTGGCGCTGTTGCTGCTTCTTCAGCCCAAGCAACAGAACCACCTAAAAGTGCGCCAGATAAGCTCAGCGCGAATAGCATCTTTTTCATTCGTATCCCCCAACCTAATTTGTGCGAGTTATGTGTTACTCAGCAAACTTCATGCCAAATTAAACGGCATCGGCACCTGTTTCACCTGTACGGATACGGATGACTTGCTCTAAATTTGTGACGAAAATTTTACCGTCGCCAATTTTTCCGGTACTAGCCACACGTGTGATTGACTCAATCACCGCGTCGACCATTTCATCACTGATCGCGATTTCGATTTTTACTTTTGGTAAGAAATCAACAACATATTCAGCGCCACGATAAAGTTCAGTATGACCTTTTTGACGACCAAAGCCTTTGACTTCAGTTACCGTGATCCCTTGAACACCAATTTCAGACAGTGCTTCACGCACATCATCCAATTTAAACGGTTTTACAATTGCAGTTACGAGCTTCATGTTTGTTTTCCTTCGGCTTATTTCACCAGTAAGGTTTTATGTTCAAATTTCATGCCAAAAATTCTTAGGTTGGGGGGAAAAGAAAGTCTGACATGAGTTTTCTTTATACCCTATTCTATACATTTAAATGCGTTTTGAGCTTCAAAATTCAGGTTTTTTAGTCGAAGATTTATGATTTTTTTACAATCGATGAAATCATATTTCATCTGAAAGGCTATAGAGTCAGAAGCAGCAATGGTACACTGCTGTCACGTCTCCAACTGTTGGATATAGAAATGATTGAAACTTTATTACAAGCCATACTGGAACAAGTCGAACAACCTAAACAAGACTTAGAACATAATTTACGCGCACTGCTCAATGAAGCAGTCACCAAGATGGATTTGGTTTCCAAAGATGAAATTGAACGTCAACGTACTGCACTGAATAATGCCAATTTGCGTTTAAATGACTTATTGAAACAAGTGGAAGCTTTAGAGTTACGCATCCAGAACAAAAAATGAGCACCTGTTTGGTGCAATAAAAGACGCATAACGAATTAAAATAATGCACTATAATGGAACAAAAGATGTCTTTTGCCAAAATTTACACTCGAGCTTTGCTCGGTTTACACGCACCTTCGGTTGAAGTTGAAGTTCATCTGAGCCAAGGACTACCGTTATTTAAAACCTACTTAAACCTACTTACGTGGGTTTAATGTTTAATTCCTACTTCATCATCAAGAACCAATTGCTATTGCGCTTGGGATTACCTCAATTCCATAGGCTGTCACGGTGTAACTCACCGCCATTGGTGGCTTATGTAGCCACCAATTCTTTATCTGCATGTTTTAGAATATTGATGGCAGCATTAATATCCCTGTGATGCAGGGTGTTACATGAACATCGCCACTCACGCATTGCAAGTGTCAGGTTTTGGTTTAATTCACCACAATTCGAACACATCTTGCTGCTTGGAAAGAATCGTCCAACAGAAAGTATTGATTTGCCATGCTGTTTAGCCTTGTAAATCAACTGTCGCTTGAACTCATAAAAGCCCATATCCGATATGGCTCTTGAGAGCTTACGGTTTTGTACCATACCTTTCACATTTAAATCCTCAATCGCAATCAGATCGAATCGCTTAACTAAATCAGATGTGACTTGATGAAGATTGTTTTTTCTCAAGCATGATATTTTGTAGTGCAAACGAGAGAGCTTGGTTTTCGCTTTTTCTCTGTTTTGACTACCTTTCTTTTTACGGCTAAAAGACTTAGCAAGTCGTCTTAACTTGGCAAGCTGTTTCTTTAGTGGCGCACTTGATGGAACAACCTCGCCATTAGATAAAGTGGCAAGACTGGAAACACCTAAATCAATACCAACAGATAAACCTGTTTTGGGGTGAAGTTTCTCAGGCTGATTTAATTCAACAGCAATCGAAGCAAACCACTTACCACCCTGTTTAAATATTTTCGCTGATAATATTTTTCCTTGATAACGCAAATCCTCAGTCATTTTTACCCAACCCAAGTTTGGGATACTAATTTTTCTATCTTTAATGCTGAATTGGTCATTTGATAATGAGAAGCGATCATCTACGCCTTTTTTTCTAGGCTTTGGATATTTGGATTGACCATTAAAAAAACGATCAAATGAACTACCCAATTGCTTAATCGCAAGTTGTGGCGCACATTTGGTCACTTTAAGCATGAAAGGGTATTTCTCACGCTTGAACGAGTTTAAGTGCTTTCTTATTTTAGCTTCGGATGGTTTATTTAGAAGTTTTTTATCCACCTGAACGCCATAATAGTCACACTGATCTCTATATTCCTTATCTGCTTTATATTGACGTTGCCATTCTTTTAAAGCCCAATTATACGACAAACGAGCAACACCACTCGCTTGAGCGAAATGACTTGCTTGCTTATTATTTGGCAGTAATTGGATTACATGCCCTCGTATGAATCGGCTCATAGTGCGTCTTTGACTGCCTGTATTAACTTTTGGTTTTTCTTACTACGACTACCATATAATCTTGCCGAAAACACTGTAATGATTTCCAAAACATCTTGAGCAAGTTCTTCCTCAAAAGACAAATTTTCACCCTTATTAAGAATGACGATCTCCACGCTTTTAGCTTCACATAAGGCAAAAACCAACTCAGCACCAAACCGCAATAAGCGATCTTTATGCGTTAAAACCAAACGTCCGATTTCATCATTCATGATTGCTTCTAGCAGCTTATTTAAGCCTTTTTTTCTATAGTTCATACCCGAACCAAGATCGGAGATTAATTCAAACGTCCAACCTTGATTTGCACAGTACATTTCAAGAACTTGTTGCTGTCGAATTAAATCTTCTTTTTGGTCATGACTCGATACCCTTGCGTATGCAATGGTTTTCCTTTGAAGTTGACTATCGGGCTTGTGTATTTGCTCAGGCGTGATCTTACTCAGATCATATCGTCTATGATTTTTAGGGGTTCGATCTGCAACCAAAGTGCCTTCTTCATCCCAACGCCTTAATGTTTGAATGGAAACACCTAATGTTTTAGCTGCAACGCTAATGCTTACATATTTACTCATTTTGTATATAATAGTATAGAAATAAGTAGATTTCAATTAGCAGTTACAAACCCTCTTTAACCATTGTGGGGCTTCCTGAAGCAGCCGTTCGGGAAAGCAAAGATCGGGTGCGCTCCGCCATTATCAATAGTGGCTTTCAGTTTCCGACTAAACGCCTCACCATTAACCTTGCACCCGCAGACCTGCCCAAAGACAGTTCACGGTTGGATTTGCCTATTGCACTGGGTATTTTAATTGCCTCTGGTCAGCTCCCCGAACAAGGAACTGAAAATTTTGAATTTATAGGTGAGTTGGCACTTGATGGGCAACTGCGACCAATTTCAGGTACTTTAAGTATTGCGATTGCCTGCCAGCAAGCTGGCCATCAACTGATTTTACCTGAGGCCAATGCGCAAGAAGCCTCTCAACTACCAGATTTCCAAGTCTTTCCCGCACAGCATTTAAAACAAGTTTGTGATCATTTAAACCAAGCTTTACCTTTATCAGCACATCAAACATCGAATATGCATCCACAGTATCACTCTGGTTTAGATTTAAGTGATGTAAAAGGACAACTCCGTCCACGACGTGCATTAGAAATAGCGGCAGCGGGTGGTCACTCTATCCTGTTTCGTGGCCCACCAGGCACAGGCAAAACGCTTTTGGCTTCACGTTTGGCCAGCATCTTACCTCCACTCAATACGCAAGAAAATTTAGAAGTTGCGAGTATCTATTCTATTTCAGGTGCTAGCCATCATTTTGGCCAGCGGCCATTTCGCGCACCACACCATACAGCGTCTGCGATCGCACTGGTTGGCGGTGGCTCGAATCCAAAGCCCGGTGAAATAACCTTGGCACATTTAGGTGTGTTATTTTTAGATGAGTCACAAGTTTCCCTAAATTAGAATTATCATCAAAATATAAAAAAGCTATTTTAATGAAAAACTTAATTACATATCTACACTTTTAATTGAATAAGATATGATCAAAAATAGCAATATGTAAAGATCAATTCGTTGAGGGTAAGAATGTTAAGTCTTAAATTTGATCATTACTCCTTGGAGCATGTCTTATCTGATGAGATAAAACAGATAATTGATCTTAGTTTAGGTACAACATATAAAAGAAAAACATATTACTTTTCAGACCTATTAGCTATTTTTATAGAAATTAAGTATAAAAAGCCTATTAAGGATTTTAACTTTAAGCCATTGAATAATGAAAATTTAGAAAATCACTATAAATCATTTATCTGTTTTATTTATAAAGAATTAGACACGAGTATTCGGGTTAAATACCTATATTCTTTTTTAGCCTATAAATTTTTCTCTAAACTAGCTGAATTGAAAAAACTTGAGCTTAGTAAAGTCAAAGTTAGCAATGATTCGATAAGTTCAGATGTACAAGATCTAATAAAATCCTATTTAGCATATGATCCTAACGAAAGACTCTTATTCTATTCAGGTTGGCCTATTAGAAGTAGTGACCAGGAAATCATCTATTTAAACTTAGCAAACTGCTACACACTTTATGGCGAAGAATTCACAAGAAAAATTCATAATGCCATGATTAATATAGGGTTGAGAAAAAATAAAGTCACTTTAGAAAGGGATGTAGGTAATTTAACATTATTATTAAATAGGCTAACTCTAGCATTCAAAAATTTAGAAGAATTAATGTATTACATGAATAGCCAAAATGCTTTCGAAACCATGTATAGGATATTAAATATATGTATTTTAGAAATTCAACAGAAAAGACTATCACATCAATCCTTTTTAAAAAGATGGGGTGCTGTTGTATGCTTATATAACGATCTAATTGAAGAAAAAATATTTCCTCCTACCTATTACCCAATACTAGCCCCAGTATTTAAAAAATCGAATCTTAGAGACTATACACACTTAAAAAATGAAGCAGAAGAAGTCTTTACTGACAAACTTATTACAAGAGTACCTATTTCTTATTCCACAAAAGAAGCTAAAGAAAAAATTTTCGAAGAAATTGTTAAAGATATTCAGCATGTTGTCTCTTGTTGTGAACAACATATTAAACAAATTATGGATATATATAAAAATTTTAATGAGTTTGCTGACAAAGGAAGAATTAAAAAACCAGAAGAAACAGTAGTTTTAAGAGGTAGAGGAAGTAAAAATCCTACATCAGTTGGACTAAATAATATAGAAAATGTTTGCGCTACTTATAGGGAATACCCTTTTACCTATCCTAATGTATCTCATTATCAGTCATTTTTAGGATTAATTAGAAAAACAAAATTGATAAGAAATTATATACCTGAAATTGATTTTAAAACAATTTATCCATTTTTAATTTTGTTGATTTATGAACATCCTGCAATAACAGAAGCATGGTTAACAGAATGGAAACTTTATGAAAATGGAGTCAGAACAGGATATGAAGAGATCAACGGGCAATGGTGTATTACATCTTATAAAAGCAGAAAAGGTTATAAAAATGCAAGGCAGACTATTATTTTAAATGAGAAATCAAAATATATAGTGGAATGCTTGATTAAAATAACCAAGATAGGGAGAGAGCACTTAAAACAAAACGATGATAAAAATTATGAATATATGCTTTTAACTTCTAGTAGTGTTTTTACTCCACCCTCACGAAGCAAAAAAATTCCAAATCCTACAACCAAACCCAATGGAGAGTATTATAAAGAAATATTTATCAAAAATTCTTATGACCAAGAAAATAATCTTATAAGAAATGAAATACAAGCAAAGAATATTTTAGACAATCTTTCATTGACCCGTTTTAGAGCATCGAATGCTGTAAAAATCTATATCGAAACTGCATCAATATATGCAATGAGCACTGCCTTGGGTCATGAATATTGCCAGCCTAGGCTAATAAAAAAATATCTTCCCCAACCCTTATGGAACTATTTTAGTAATAGGTGGATAAGAATTTTTCAAAATGCAATTGTATATGAAGCCATGAAAACAAGTGAGCATTTATATAAAGCGGTAGATTTTACACCAGAAGAATTAGATTTATTCCTGAAAAATCATAGCTTAGAAAGTATTCCACAATTTTTAGAAAAAGGAAAAATTCGACCATATAGTAAATATAATATTGATAAAGAAAATACTATTGGTGTTTTTCCCCTCTCTGTTGGCTTACTCCAATGGTTAATAGCAATCATTAATTTCTTTGATAAAAAAGAAAATATAGTTGAGTTAAATACAATAATAAGTAAATGGCATCAAAGTGCACACTTCATAATTTCACAGTTAGAATTTGCTTTAAAAAACAGGAATCAAGCCTTATATATAGATGATGATGTTTTAGCCATTTATCAAGAGGCTAAGAAAAGCCCTCTGCCAGAAAGAACAGTATTTAAGGCAATAGAAGGAGTTAAGTAATGGATGCTAAAACACTTAATTTAATAGACAAAATTGAAAAAAATAAAAAAGATTTAACAAACTTAAACAATGAAGAAATTAATGTTTTAAAAAAAATCATATTGGATAAAGAGCAATATAATCACAAAGTCGAAAAAGCTATTGAAAAAGCATTATCTCCACTGATAAATGCTTATAAATTTAGCCATGAAAAGCCTTATTGGTTTTCAGAAGAGACAACCTATACTGATAATATTTGGATATTAAACCTAACAAAACAACCACAAGTAATTAATTTTGAGAAAATTATAATAAATGATGAATCAAAATTAATTGACCATAAAAATTTATTAAATTTTTTCAAAGACTGGATTATATATTGTGGTAACCCAAAATACTACAATGGCAATAATCCAAGCAAGGTAACAATCA
Source organism: Acinetobacter sp. 789_lipA (assembly GCF_058242845.1). Classification (NCBI taxonomy): domain Bacteria; kingdom Pseudomonadati; phylum Pseudomonadota; class Gammaproteobacteria; order Moraxellales; family Moraxellaceae; genus Acinetobacter; species Acinetobacter sp. 789_lipA. The sequence continues at coordinate 454,401 of NZ_JBZAYS010000001.1, forward strand.
ATAGAGCCATAAGACAAGTATATATATTAATTGATAGCATAATATTAAATTCAGAAAAAATTAAGTTAAAACAAAGACAATTAAATGCATTAGATAAACCTTTTTTCATAGACATTTTAGTAAAATTAGGAAAATATGGATGTGAAGAAGGCATATATGAATACTCTAAAAGAGTACAAAACTTTCTTCTAGATAAAATTGAGCATATAGATCTAGTAGAATATAGGGATTTTTTAGAAAAGTATCCTTATTCAGAGCCAGAAAATCAAAATATACATTTAAATCTAGATGAAGATCAAATTAACAAGTGTCGATTTTGGTTATATAAAAATAATGCTTATAAAAAGCATCCTCATAGAAAGGGAATAAGTTTAAGAACAAATTACTTTGATTTTTTATATAAGAACTGTATTTCTATATATGAAATTAAATTTCCAATTATTGAAGAATTTAACCTTGTCGAAGATTGTTGTGATAGCAAGGAATATAAAGCAGTACCAGTAAGAAATGAGGAGTCTGAATCTTTAAGTTTTAAAGCTATGTCTTTTTACCTTAGCAAGATTGCACTAGCCTCACAAATAATAAATAAAAAAAATTATTTAACTAGCTGCAATATAGTATCAAATATAGGAGAAATTAATTTAAAGGATATTAACAATCAAGTTGAACTTACCCCTTTAGGAAGATTCGTAACATTGCCTTCTGATATAGTTTTTGTATCTATAAAGCATGCCTTTGAATTCCTTATTGAGTATATGGATGAAATCCTAACATCAATAGAAAGAGTTTTTATATATATTAAAAATCAAAAATTAATTCAAAAAAATGAAATTAAAAATATTAATATTGATTTATTTTTAACTACTAAATTACGAAATATTGGTGTACAGCAATGGAATATTAAGCCCGAGGCAGAAAATAGAATTAATAAAATCAGGAATAATGAAGGTCTTTTTAACTTATTTGATGTTCTAATTTCGAGCTTACAAGTTCTAATAGGAGCAACAATGGCTCGAAGACAAGCAGAAATCATTGAAATGAAAAATGAATATTGTTTACTACCTAAAAATTTAGATCCACTGGAGAATAATGACATTGATTTTGATATCTTATTTGAAAATAGAAAAAGTGGATTCTCTTTCGAAGATAGGTATAGAGAAATATTATCCAAACCAATTTTAAGATCAATAGCGGGTTTTATATACAAACTTCAAAAATTTAATAATTTTTTAATTAAAAATAATTTTTGTAGCAATGACACTTCCCTCTTAATAGGTATAAGTCCAAAAGATTTAAAAATTTCTAATTTAAATATAGCCAAATATAATAAAAATTTAGATCTTTTCTGTGATTATTTCTCTTCAAAAGTGATTGAGTATAAAAAGAACGACTTTAGAAGATTTTATATTAGACAACATCAATTAAGGCGATTTTTTGCAATGTTGTTTTTTTGGTCTAAAAGTTATGAAGGTTTAGATGCATTAAGGGACTTCTTAGGTCATACCGATACTGAACATTTATATCACTATATTACTGAAAATATTAATGGAGAAACTTTAGCTGGAATAAAAGCAAGATCAATTATAGAAGAATTTCAAAATATTGACAGGGAAAAGCATATAGAAAATATTGAAAAACTATTCCCTTTACTTTTAGAACATTATCAAGTAAGTGAGTTTTCTTTTCTATCAGAAGTAGAAACATTTGAACAATACAAACATATGGAATGTGTTTATTATTTAAAAGATGTAATTGATGCCGAGAATAAAATATCACAACTCATTGAAACTAATATAATTGACTTAAAGCCTGAGTTTTTTACAAAACTAACAGAGGATGGTAGAAAGATTAGAGATTTCAAACTAATTTTAACCATTGCTGGTGAATAACATGTTTAATTCTGAAATTTTAAAAAAATCTTTTGAAAATGAAATTTCGCTATTAAAAGATATTATCGAAAATCCAAATAAATATAATAATGGACATTATAGAAATATCCTTAGGTCAAAAATCAATTTTGCAAAATTTGAAGATCAAAATTTAAATATAGTTTCTCTATCTATTAACACCCATGTAAATAAAGCTAACAAACTAATTAATGGAGGTTATTTAGAGTTAAATAATTATAGACTTAATGCGAAGAGATCAATTGAAAATATCAAAAAAAATAATAATTCTAGAAAAAATGAGCAAACAGTTATTTATAATCTGCAAGTTAAAAACTTACAACTTTCCGAATTAGTAATAATACTAATGTCTAAACTTCATGATTATGCTTACAAAAGTGGAAATTCTGAACTAATTGAAGATTTTAAAATCAAAAATAAAGAAATTGAAATCTTACTTGGTTACACCCAAGGAGATCCGCATGAATAACTCAATACAACTGATTGATAATTTTATACTTTTTAATTATTACTCTATAATTGATGAGGAGCTTAAGTTCTTTAAAAAAGGCTCTATTCCTATGATTTACTATCCTAATGGGATACCTTGTTTTGAGGCTAATTGCTACATGCTCGAACAAGTTAAATTAAGTAAATCGCAAAAGCATCGTGGAGGATCATTAAGAACATATGCTAACAATATATATCATTTAGTTAAATTCTGCTTCTATAATAAAAAGACTATACCTTCTTTCTCTAGCCTTAATGATAATCTATTTAAAGAATTTATTAATTCTTTAATTATTGAAGTTGATCCTAAAACCAATCAAAGAAAGCGGGAAAATAATCAAGTTATAAAGATTGGGAGAGAATGTATAAAATTCCTTTTTTTTATACAAAAAATATATAAACTCCAATACTTTATAGGTACAGATAGCTTTAATGCTATATATGTTTTTGAAAAAAAATCAAATTATGCTAATTTAAGAACTAAACATAAGAACAAGACTTATGACCACCTATCTTTTCCTTATAAAAGTCCCCTAAAGAGAAGATTTCCTATCTCCGATTCAAAAATAGAAACATTAAAAGAATTTATTGGAAATCATAATGATAAAGCATTAAGAATTCGTAACTTATGTTTAATTGAAACCTTAGAACAAACTGGAGCACGCAGATCAGAAGTACTACTATTAAAAGTCAGTGACGTAAAAAATGCTTTAAAAAGCACGGATATCTCACCAAGTCTTAAAATCTTTAATTTGAAGAAGCTATTTGATAATACTTATCGTTATATTCCTGTTCCTAGAATTTTTCTATTAAATTTAAATTCATATATAAGAAAATATAGAACATCTATAATAAAAAAATTAAATATAGAAGATCATGATTATGTTTTCATTAATCATAAAAATGGCAAGCCATTATCACCTGATACATTAACAACTTATATTAATTCCTGGAAAAAAAATTCAGGAGTTACTGGAGATGCTATGGCTCATATGTTTAGACATAGATTTATTACTGAGCAGCTAAAATGCATACTAAATGATTATTCTAATAAAAATCCAGAAGTCCTTAATGAACTACTAACTAATACTGAACTTCTTACTCTAGAACTATTAGAATGGACTGGACATTCATCTATTGAATCAGTTAAACCTTATGTTCATTTAGCCCTTTCAGACTTTATTCGTAAGCATAATATTTCTGACTTATTTACCAAAAAAGCTTCTTTAAAGTTAATTATTGAAAAACTAAAAGCTTTAAGTAAAGAGTCTTCACAACCAGATATTTCGAATGAATTAAATTTAATTATTGAGTTAATTAAAATTTATGAAAATTTAAATGATTAAGCTAATTAATTTTATAGTATATTTACTCGATATTTAGTACCTCTAAGAGTTAAAAGAGAGGTGGTCCCACATGTTTGAACAACTAAAAGCTTATTTATAAGTGATACTCTGCTCTAGTTAAGCTACCTTATTTTGTTGTGGTAGCTGGTCATAGTAAAACTCATCTGGAGTCATTTTGTCCAGACTCGAATGAGGTCGTTTCAAATTATAAAATTCAAAATATGCGTTTAATTGCTTCTTCGCATCCAAAACATTGCTGTAGGCTTTGAGATACACCTCTTCATATTTAACGCTCCGCCATAATCGTTCAACCATCACATTATCAACCCATCGACCTTTACCATCCATACTGATTTGAATGCCATTTGATTTCAATACATCAATAAATGCATCACTGGTAAACTGACTGCCTTGGTCTGTATTAAATATTTCAGGTCGACCATATTTTTCAATAGCTTCATTTAATGTTTCTATGCAAAATGTAACCTCCATACTAATCGATACTCTATGCGCAAGTACCTTGCGGCTATGCCAATCAATCACAGCACATAAATAAACAAAGCCTTTTGCCATAGGGATATACGTTATATCCGTAGACCACACTTGATTACTGCGCTGAATAGCCAATCCTTTGAGCAGATATGGATATTTGCGGTGAGCTTGATTAGCCTGGCTTAAATTTGGTTTGCAATATAACGCATTAATGCCCATTTTCTTCATTAAAGTACGTGTATGACGTCGTCCTATATGATGTCCTTGACGATTCAACAAATCACGCATCATCCGGCTACCTGCAAAAGGGTATTGCATATGTAACTCATCCATACACCGCATTAGCTTCAGATCTGATGCACTCACAGGTTTTGGGCGATAGTAATAACAACCACGGGAGACTTTCAGCAGCTGAGCTTGCTTAGATACTGAAATCTGAAGTGAGTCATCGATTAACTTTTGTGGTTGAAGCGGCCCAGTTTCTTCAACACACCTTCTAAAAAATCAATTTCTAATGCCTGCTCACCGATTTTTGCATGTAGTTTTTTTAGATCGATGGGTGGTTCTGTTGGAGCTTTTGATTGATCGAAAGCTTGCGAGGAAGCTGAAATCAGTTGATTTTTCCAGTCGATAATTTGGTTTTGATGAACATCAAATTCAGCACTCAATTCAGCAAGTGTTTTTTCTGCTTTAATCGCAGCAAGTGCTACCTTAGCTTTAAAATCATTTGAATGATTTCTTCTTGGTCTACGTGCCATAAAATACTCCATATATTGATGTTTATAACATCATTTGGGGAGCAAAATATCACTTATAAGTGTTGTTCAAATTTCCTGATCCACCTCTAAAATGCATCGTTTAGGGTTCTAATTAAAATTGATAATAAAAGAATATCAGACGAGAAGCGATTTATATGATTCAAGGTCATAGTGAAAGTCAGCCATCATGATGGAGCATTTTTAAATATTGCAGCGCAATTTGTTGAGAAAAATCTGTGCTATCTAGAGGTGGTCCCACTTGTTTGAACAACTAAAAGCGTATTTATAAGTGGGCGAATTCAAACATGAGGTGCGACAGTTTGAAAAGTCTTATGATAATCAACAAGCTGAGCAAATTTCTCTAATGGTGTAAGCCAATCTAACGCTTTTCTAGGACGAGTATTCAGTGACATGGCAACTTGATTTAAATAATGCTGATCTGCCTGATTTAAATCAATCCCTTTAGGTAAATATTGCCTAATTAAACCATTCATATTTTCGCATGTGCCTTTTTGCCAGGGTGAATGTGGGTCACAGAAATATACATCTATGCCTAAATCTTCTTCGAGTATTTTATGTTCTGACATCTCACGTCCACGGTCATAGGTCAACGTTTTACGCAGTTCTGCAGGTAAATATTTCAGAGCTTCAGTTAAAGCCTTGCGCACTGATTCTGCCTTTGCATCAGGTAATGTTGCCAAGATACAGAGCCGTGTATTTCGTTCAATAAGTGTTGCTATCGAACTTTTATTGTCTTTACCTTTAATTAAATCAGCTTCCCAATGACCCGGTATTTTTCTTTCTTGAACTTCGGCTGGGCGCTCATGAATAGTTTTAATATCCTGTAATATAGAATCTTTTTTAGGTTCACCGTTAGCTTTTCGCTTTTTATTTTCATGACGTAGACAGGATAATAAGTCTTTTTTCAACTCACCCTTGGGTAATGCTCGTATCGTTGAATAAATCGTTGTATGGCTTACATTCATTGTTTGATCCAAATCAGGAAATGTCTTTAAACGCTTTGCTATTTGCTGAGGAGACCATAAACAACGGATCGCTTCAACAATAAATTTCCAGAGGATTGAATCGATTTTGAGTTTTCTGTGACCACGTCTACGTCTAGCAAAAGTGTTATCAGAAGCATATCGAGCTTGATAAACGTCATTGATGCTATTTCTTTTAAGCTCACGATAGATCGTACTAGGATGTCTTTTAATAAGTTCAGCAAATTTTCTGGCTGAAAAGCCTTCTTTTCTTGACTCAAGCATTAATGCAGTACGATCTTCAAAGTTAAGATGATGGTATGACAATTTTATATACTCCATAAACCCTTTAAATTAATTAGGTGGTTTATGTCGCACTTCAAGTTTTACTCTGCCGTGATATTCCGCTCTAGTTAAGCCACCTTGTTTTGTTGTGGTAGCTGGTCATAGTAAACTCATCTGGAGTCATTTTGTCCAGACTCGAATGAGGTCGTTTCAAATTATAAAATTCAAAATATGCGTTTAATTGCTTCTTCGCATCCAAAACATTGCTGTAGGCTTTGAGATACACCTCTTCATATTTAACGCTCCGCCATAATCGTTCAACCATCACATTATCAACCCATCGACCTTTACCATCCATACTGATTTGAATGCCATTTGATTTCAATACATCAATAAATGCATCACTGGTAAACTGACTGCCTTGGTCTGTATTAAATATTTCAGGTCGACCATATTTTTCAATAGCTTCATTTAATGTTTCTATGCAAAATGTAACCTCCATACTAATCGATACTCTATGCGCAAGTACCTTGCGGCTATGCCAATCAATCACAGCACATAAATAAACAAAGCCTTTTGCCATAGGGATATACGTTATATCCGTAGACCACACTTGATTACTGCGCTGAATAGCCAATCCTTTGAGCAGATATGGATATTTGCGGTGAGCTTGATTAGCCTGGCTTAAATTTGGTTTGCAATATAACGCATTAATGCCCATTTTCTTCATTAAAGTACGTGTATGACGTCGTCCTATATGATGTCCTTGACGATTCAATAAATCACGCATCATACGGCTACCTGCAAAAGGGTATTGCATATGTAACTCATCCATACAGCGCATCAGCTTCAGATCTGATTCACTCACAGGTTTTGGGCGATAGTAACAACAACCACGGGAGACTTTCAGCAGCTTAGCTTGCTTAGATACTGAAATCTGAAGTGAGTCATCGATTAACTTTTGTGGTTGAAGCGGCCCAGTTTCTTCAACACACCTTCTAAAAAATCAATTTCTAATGCCTGCTCACCGATTTTTGCATGTAGTTTTTTTAGATCGATGGGTGGTTCTGTTGGAGCTTTTGATTGATCGAAAGCTTGCGAGGAAGCTGAAATCAGTTGATTTTTCCAGTCGATAATTTGGTTTTGATGAACATCAAATTCAGCACTCAATTCAGCAAGTGTTTTTTCTGCTTTAATCGCAGCAAGTGCTACCTTAGCTTTAAAATCATTTGAATGATTTCTTCTTGGTCTACGTGCCATAAAATACTCCATATATTGATGTTTATAACATCATTTGAGGAGCAGAATATCACTTATAGGAGTTGTTCAAATTTACGGATCCATCTCTATCTTGTAGTTGATTGGCAATTGCTTCATCTGCAACCCCATGTACACCTGAATAAATCAACAAAGCGGTTAATCTTGGCTGTTCTAAATGCCAAATATCCGCCTGCTGCCCTCCATTTAAGATTTGCAGCAGTTGTTCCAATATCATATTTTTTTCATTATTTTTTCGTTCATGGTGATGTGCACCAAAAACAATATCATGTATAGCATAGCTTTCGAGATAGGTTTGTATATTGGCAGAGATCCAAACCTTAAATTGACTGACCCAATCTTCAGCATCACATGTTGCAACAGCTGTGTCTAAGGCCGCGATAAAAAAATCGATATAACGTTTTTTTAAGGCTTCAACAATATGCTGTTTCGATTCAAAGTAATGATAAAAGGTCCCTTTAGCAACGCCCACACTGGCAATAATTTCACTAATCGTGGTGGCTTCAACGCCTTTTGCTAAAAAAAGCGTTTGTGCAGCATTCATCAGCTCATCAATTCGGACTTCTGCTGGCTTGGTTTGCCTTTTTGTCACCTGAGTAGAAGCGACTTGAGATTGTGATGACATACTTCTCTATTTTCTACACGCAAGAATTTAATTATAGATGAGCCTTATCTAATTCACAATTCAAGCTAATACGAGTTCCCGAATACATCAATGTGGATATAATCCTAGTTCAGTCATACCAAATAATATTTTAGCTGATAAAGAGACTTGTTCTTTTAAATTCTCTAATGAAAATAGACCTACTTAAAATGTCTAAATATTTTTTAATACTGATATAAAAAATGGGAGAACTGAGTCTATAAGTTCTCCCATTTTATTCTGTGCTATTGATCTAAGCCTACACATTTAAGTTTCGTTATTTCCCCCCTAACCATTTGGTCGAGTCACAATTGGGAAAATTGAATCTGGACGTTTAAACATTGTAAAGAATTTTCCAATTTTCAATGGATTGCCTTTGACTTTACTGTCTTTAGAAAGCAGGACTTTTACCCCTTCTATTTGACCTGTAATCATTTTTAGATATAAGGGCTTGGTTACGGTTAATGTTGGGCAATCCGATGCCAAACCATTACTGTCATCATGACGTTTAAACTGCATGACTGAGTTTTCAACCCATAATGAAAAATTCTCTTGGGTATCCGACAAAACCAGATTGATACACTGGTTTTCATTTTTTAAATTTTCCACATCTAAATTTGTCGCCATGGCTTCAAGAAATCTTTCAGTTGGCGTGTGAATCAATAAATCACTCGGATCAGAGGTATTTTGTAGTGGTACATTATTCTGTAACTCTTGAGCGCCCACCAAAAAGAAATTACGCCAAGTCGAAGCCTCAGCAGCATAGCCCAATTGACGATAAGTATTTGCCAATAAGTCTTTCGCTTGTTGGTTTTGAGGGTTATTCAACACAATATGTTTTAAAATCTCGGCAGCCCATCTATAGTCAGCTTGAGCATAGGCATCCTGCGCATTTTTCAATGCATTGTTCTCTCCACCTGCTAACTCAATATATTTTTTTGCAACAGCTTTAGGCGGTAAAGGATCTAAATTGGAAGGATGAGCATCGAACCATCCCATATAGTATTGGTATACCGCTTTTACATTATGCTTTAAGGTTCCATAATAGCCATGCGCATATAGCTTTTGATCAAGTGCCGCTGGAAGCTGAATTTTCTCGGCAATTTCAGCACCATTAAAACCAGAGTTCATATATCTTACCGTCTGATCATGAGTGAATTTATAAACATCTCGCTGGGTTTTAATAAAATCTTGAATATTGTCATTGCCCCAGACCGGCCAATGATGTTGTGCAATCAATACATCGGATGCTTTGGCATGCTGCATTGCTTGGTCTAAATAGCCCACCCATTTTAAGGCATCACGTACTTTAGCACCTCGAAGGGTATAAAGATTATGCATGGTATGCGAAAGAATTTCTGCGCCATTATAAAGTTTCAGTGATGGAATAGAGAATGTTAATTCAGCAGGTGCTTCTGAACCCGGCACGTTATAGAACACAAAATCCAAACCATCAATGCTCATTTTCTGTTCTGCTTGGGTGATCAGTTGTGTAGGCTCAAGGATTCCCATTTTTCCCACAGCAACAGCCTTACCTAAACCAGTATCCACCAATCCTTCGGCATTCTTAGGTAAAAAAGTTCCATACATATAAGTCGCACGACGTATCATGGCTGAACCTGCCATTACATTTTCACTGGTCGCTTCTTCCATAAAACCTTGTGGCGCAATAATTGGAGTTTTTCTTGCGTTAATTTCGTCACTAGAAAGAACCCCTAACGCCCCACCAAAATGATCGATATGGCTATGGGTAAAGATAATGGCTGAAATTTTTTGCTCACCTAAATGCTGCCTAGCAAATTTAAGTGCTGCTTCTGCCGTTTCTTTGGAGGTTAATGTATCCACAATAATCCAGCCAGTATCACCCTGAATAATGGTCATATTTGCCAAATCAAAACCACGAATTTGCCAAACTCGATCTGTCACTTTAAATAGACCAACATTGTTGTTTAGCTTTGCTTGTCGCCATAGCGCAGGATTAACAGTATTTGGTGCTGGATCATTTAAAAAATTAAATGCATCAAAATCCCAGATCACATTGCCTTTCTCACTTTTAATTTGACCGGTTGGCTTAGCAATAAAACCTTTTTGCGCATGATTAAACTCAGTCATATCGTCTAAATTATATTTCGTTTTATACGCATTATTTGATTCAATGACCGCTTTTTCGACTTGCCCATTTGCTGCCAAAACAGAAAATGGCAAAATAAACATCAATGAGACTGTTAAAAATTTAATTTTCATTGTCATTCCTTTTTTCAAAATATAGAGGTGGTCCCACATGTTTGAACAACTAAAAGCTTATTTATAAGTGATACTCTGCTCTAGTTAAGCTACCTTATTTTGTTGTGGTAGCTGGTCATAGTAAAACTCATCTGGAGTCATTTTGTCCAGACTCGAATGAGGTCGTTTCAAATTATAAAATTCAAAATATGCGTTTAATTGCTTCTTCGCATCCAAAACATTGCTGTAGGCTTTGAGATACACCTCTTCATATTTAACGCTCCGCCATAATCGTTCAACCATCACATTATCAACCCATCGACCTTTACCATCCATACTGATTTGAATGCCATTTGATTTCAATACATCAATAAATGCATCACTGGTAAACTGACTGCCTTGGTCTGTATTAAATATTTCAGGTCGACCATATTTTTCAATAGCTTCATTTAATGTTTCTATGCAAAATGTAACCTCCATACTAATCGATACTCTATGCGCAAGTACCTTGCGGCTATGCCAATCAATCACAGCACATAAATAAACAAAGCCTTTTGCCATAGGGATATACGTTATATCCGTAGACCACACTTGATTACTGCGCTGAATAGCCAATCCTTTGAGCAGATATGGATATTTGCGGTGAGCTTGATTAGCCTGGCTTAAATTTGGTTTGCAATATAACGCATTAATGCCCATTTTCTTCATTAAAGTACGTGTATGACGTCGTCCTATATGATGTCCTTGACGATTCAACAAATCACGCATCATCCGGCTACCTGCAAAAGGGTATTGCATATGTAACTCATCCATACACCGCATTAGCTTCAGATCTGATGCACTCACAGGTTTTGGGCGATAGTAATAACAACCACGGGAGACTTTCAGCAGCTGAGCTTGCTTAGATACTGAAATCTGAAGTGAGTCATCGATTAACTTTTGTGGTTGAAGCGGCCCAGTTTCTTCAACACACCTTCTAAAAAATCAATTTCTAATGCCTGCTCACCGATTTTTGCATGTAGTTTTTTTAGATCGATGGGTGGTTCTGTTGGAGCTTTTGATTGATCGAAAGCTTGCGAGGAAGCTGAAATCAGTTGATTTTTCCAGTCGATAATTTGGTTTTGATGAACATCAAATTCAGCACTCAATTCAGCAAGTGTTTTTTCTGCTTTAATCGCAGCAAGTGCTACCTTAGCTTTAAAATCATTTGAATGATTTCTTCTTGGTCTACGTGCCATAAAATACTCCATATATTGATGTTTATAACATCATTTGGGGAGCAAAATATCACTTATAAGTGTTGTTCAAATTTCCTGATCCACCTCTAAAGTGATCAACTTAGCAGAAAGAAAAAAGCAGATTCAAGATCTTGTTAATAAATTTGATGGGCTTTGTTGCACAAAGATTTCATAACTATATGATTTTAAAAGTTTTGATTATTTTTTGATCCAAAATTAAATTTATTTAAATCAGATGCTTACATATTTATGCAACAAAGCCCTTATAGGTGTTGTTCAAATTTACGGAGCCATCTCTATACAATATAAAAGGAGTTGCTAACTTATAAATAAATCATTATAAAATTTGACCAAGAGAACCCTTAGCTAAATAACTACCCAAATTCTAAATATAGATAGCTATAGAAATTTAATTGCATACTTTATTAATATTAGTTTCCTCTAAAACTTTTACTAGAAAATCCATAGCCAACTCAATTTCCAAAGCAACCGAGGCATAAGATTTATCAAGAACAGTCTTCGGAAGTGCCCAATCCCACTTTTCGCTTTCAAGGTTTTTAACCTCTTTCAATAATTGAGCAGGCGTTATAATCCCGTTAGAAAGTAATTTCTTGACAGTAGCATGTAGTATAGATTTTTTTGAATTTGAAATGCAGATATGTACACCTTCATTTGAAGCATCTAGCCCTAATGATCCTAGCATCAATACTAGCGTATTATTCACCCTATCCCCTTGCCATGTAAACAGAAGAGTACTTCCACCCATTTCCCTTATAAAGGTATTCTCTAAATTAGATACTCGAAAATATTCCCTAGCTTCTGCCAGCATTTTTTGTGCTGTGGCATCCAAAAATGGAATCTCTTGACTATGTAAGAGTATTTCTTTCATCCTTTGTCGAATTCTACTATGTACCATAGCTGTACCAGTGTTTTCAAAATAAGGAATAGCTCCCCCTTTGTCCGGCATCACCATTATTATTTTGGCTTCTGAATTAATTTCTAGTACACGCCACCTACGTCCTGCAAAAATTAACCCCATATTAGGAGTCAACGGATTTTTAAGTGAAATCGAACCAAGGGACTTTCCGTTGGACTCTATTCGATATTCTTCATTGGAAATAAAAGCACTGTAAAACTCATAGTGATTTACTAACTTTTCTCCTAATTCACCATGCAACAATAGTCCAGAGCTTTCTTGAGTGATCAGCTTTTTTTGACCTAAATATCGAAGCAATATTATAAAATCATGCTTTTCTATATTTGAGAAGGGTCCAGTTTCAACCAAAATACTCCATAAATCATTAGCACTCGCACCACCCTTTTCAGCGATGACTGACAGTATTTGCTGAACTAGTGTTGAAGCGTGAAGCCCTTTAGCTTGAGGAGGCTCAAACCAATTTTCTATCAAAAGAACAATCATCGCTATAGTTTGTAATAACCCTTCATGAATACAATCAGAAAAACCAGACTTATCTGTAATTTCAGGCTCAATACAATAATTTCTTAATATAGCAGCTTCACCTTTTCTTCTACCCGAGCGACCTAGCCGCTGACGAAGACTCGCAACTGAAGGTGGAGAGCCAATTTGAGCAATGCTTTGGACTGCACCAATATCAATACCCAACTCAAGAGTGGTAGTGCAAATCGCTGTTGCTGGACGTGACTTGTCTTTTAAAGCTTTTTCGGTTTCCTCTCTTATTTCCTTTGATAAATTGCCGTGATGAGGCCAAAAAACATTCGGAGTTTTATCTAATTCACACAAATGACGAAGATAATCAGAGTATTTTTCTACTTCTTGACGTGAGTTTGGGAAAATCAAATTACTTGTATTTCTTAATGAGGCATAAAGATGTTTAGCGATAGCTTGTGTAGAACCTATTTGAAATGATGCATCTATTGAGGATTTAGAATCATCTTTTTCATTTACAGACACGGTATTGATATAACCTTTGACAAGAACTTTGAGTGTCTGACCCTGATTTCTTGATACAATAATTTTGACTCTTTCAGGGTTCTTATTCCTAAGAAATTCAGCCGCCAAACTCATGTCACCGAGAGTTGCTGACAACCCTACTCGTGACACAACTTTCTGTGAAGCTAATTCAGCTCTGTGCATTAATGCTTGAAGTTGCTTTCCCCTTTCCACACCTATGAAGGCATGCAATTCATCTACTACTATATATTTTAGATTAGTAAAAAGACCTGCAACAGAAGTTCCACGATTAACAAATAAGGCCTCTAGAGATTCAGGAGTGATCAATAATATTCCATGGGGTTTTTTCAAAAATTTTTGCTTCTTGGATTGCGCGATGTCTCCATGCCAGCCAATAACTGGTATATCCAATGTTTCACAAAGGTCTGAAAGGCGATCCCATTGATCATTAATAAGAGCTTTCAATGGACTGATATACAGTACCACTCCTTTATTATTATCTTCATTCAACAAGTGCGTTAAAATTGGAAAGAAAGCAGCCTCTGTTTTACCAGAGGCTGTAGCAGCAGCAATAATCACATCCTGATTAGCACTAATCAATGCTGGAATTGCTTGGTTTTGAGCATCTCTTAGACTTGACCAACCTTCTGACCAAATCCATTGTTGGATACGTCTATCAAGTAATTCAAATCCAGATTGTTCATAGTTGGAAGCTGGCAAATTCATCATCACCCTCTACAGCATGTTCAAAAACTCCGCCATGGTCTACCTCAATTTGTAACTCACCTATAAGCTCTTTCCAATCAATTCCGGGGTTTTGCTCAAGAACAGACAACAAGTTAATAAAGGCAGTAATGGTTGTCCGAGGAGTGCGGAAATAAGCATCTCCTAGACGAGTGGCACAATGAGCCATAAATGCAGGAATAGCTTCGTCTGGTAAACCATATTTTTGTTGATCACCCAATGCATATACATGACGAATCTTTTGCATCAGCACATATAAATCTTCAGGAGTAAGACTGGATAACCTTAAAACTGGTCCAGAATAATCAACTAAGCCTGAACGTACAAAGGAGTTTTCTGCAAGACGAGATTGCAAAGCAGCATAACTGTAAAGCCCACGACGTGTATCTAATAGGAATTCTGGGGTTCCACCTAAAATAAAGCCTAACCCCTCTACAGTACCTTGTAATGAATCATTGAGGATTCGTAAGATCTGCTCATAATTCGCATTACGTGCCTGTGTATTTGAAAGCTTGTACAAATTAACCAACTCATCAAGACAAACTAGTAAACCACTGTATCCAGCTAAGCGAACAAAACGGGAAAGTAATTTAATTTGATCATATATTGATGCATCATCAACAATTGTTCGTACGCCTAATGCTGCTCTAGCATCAGTTTTAGTGGAAAACTCTCCACGCAACCAACGTATTGCATCAGCTTTGAGTTGTTCATTTCCCTCGTCAAAACCTTTGCAATATGCTGCAATTACTTCTGCAAAATCATAACCATTAACCATTTCTGTTAATTCAACAAGATGTGCATGAATAACTTCTTCATTAGTCCTTCCGGAAGACTTAGCTTCTGATTTAGCCTGAGCAATAAACTTCTCAACAATCCCTTGCAATGCTCCACCATCAGGTTTTGTTCGTGTGGACATATTCTTAGTTAGTTCAGCATATAAAGAGCGTGCTTGACCTCCTGAAGCATAAAGCCTTCTGTCTGGATTTAAATCTGCATGCATAGTGACTAACTTTTTTTCCATGCCTATTGCTCGAATAAGATTTAGAAAAAAGGTTTTCCCTGCACCATATTCACCAATAACAACCTTAAATGTCGCTCCACCCTCAGCAATACGATCAATGTTTTGAATAAGAGCTTCAATTTCCTTCACACGACCAACTTGAATAAGATGTTGCCCTATCCGAGGTACAACTCCTGCACGTAGTGATTGGATAACAGCATCTCTATCTTTTGCTTTTATCGTACTCATATTTCTATTTTCTCTAATAAACTCTGGTTAACTTCTAAAAGATCATCCCCCTCAATAATCTGTTCACCCAGATTATCAAGTGCTGACTCATTAATATTTTCAAGGGCTCCATCTAACATCAAATCAAAATCAGCTGCTAAATTTAATAATTCATCTCGACTCCACTGAGGACGGGTGATCAATCGATGTAGGAATGCTGAATGATCAATATCTAATCCTAATAAACTATGATTATTCTGTTGTTCATCAACTTCTGACTCAATTGCTATCTCTGTCTCTGCTTGTATTGCTTCATCTACAAAAACATTTGCCAACAAATTAGAAACAAGTGCAGTTTCTTTTTGTAGACTAGCAATACGTTCAACATCCAATTTGAATTTGGTTGCATTATCAGATGTAGTAAAAACATTTCTCGTTGGCTGAAGTTGTATGTTCGTAGATGAAACATGCAAATCTTTATAAACTTGTTGTTTCTCTAATTGTAGAACCACATAGATTCGCTCCAAAAGTTTCACTTCAGCAGGTTCAACCACCCCATCCACTTGAGCCAATTGAACCAGAATTTGAGCTATAGATCTTCTATTTTCACCTGATAATAATTCTAATTTTTTCTTTAAACTCATCAAAGAACTAGGTTGTTTAATCTTAAGTTGTAAAAATGCTTTTAAACGCTCGTGTTGCTCAGGACTTAAATGCACCCAAGATTCTATTATACGCTTTAGTAATTCAAGCTCTATTTCAGAAATCTTTCCATCGGCTAAAGCCACAGCACTTGCCAAGTCCAAAGTTACATTCGCCACATGATAAGCTGGTTCAGTCCTAAAATTAACATTGGTATTTCTTATTTTAAACAATACTATCAACTCATCGGGCTTTAGTGCTTTTGACCCAATAAATATATCGGGCTCAATCCCTAATCCTATATTTTCTAGGTTACGTACCAGTTCAACAAATTGATTACGAGATAACAGCACATTACAGCCCAACTTCATCAAAAAGGTTTTCAACTCAATAGCTAATGGATTCTGCGAGGTTTTTTCCTTAAACTCTTCAATCACAGCTATTAACTTTTCAGGCCAAAGATTTATTGGTAAAAACAAAATAACATCAGATGTACTCACAGAATCTGGATTTCGCCCAAGATAACGACTATAAGGTTCTAACTGTTCTGTAGTCTGATCAACTAATGCCTGTAACTTTTTAATATGCTTTGATACTGCAGATACATCAGGAAGATCATCGATATTTTTTGATAAGTTTCTTGAAATAGCAGATGATGCGGGGAAATAGGTAAGCTTAAGCTTAGTGCGATTGGGAGAAAGTACAAAACCATTACCATAAGTAGCCTGATAGTTTTGTTTGAATAAAGCTGCAAAATAATCAGCACAACGTGTTACTGGTGTTCGTTTACTAATATTACGGTCTATTAAAACCCAAGCAAGTGCCCAATCTACCGGTAATGGATATTTATCAACTACCAGTTGTCCTAATGCTATACGATAACTTAATGGAAGTTCATATGGAGTATTCAATATTTCAGAAGGTTGTTTCAAATAGCTTTGTGCAACAACCGTATCAAAAGACACATAATCTATAAATCTTAAAGCATAACCTTTAAATGAACCATTACTTCCATAGATGGATAATAACCTGGTTACTTCCTTAATAATATCGGGTATTTCTTGTTTAGCTTGTAAATCTGTTTGTGCATCTACTAGAGCACGTCGTTCTAACCCATAAAAAAATAGAAAAACATAACCAATATCAGCTATTGGATTAGATCGTCCACCTGCCAACCAATCCAAATATGCACGCCTTGCTTTAGGAGAGATATGAGTATAACTAGGCCAATATCCTATTAAACGTTCGGCTATATCTACTTTACGACTTGAAATTGATAATGATACATCAATAAAAGAAGGTTCAGTGTTGAAAGAAATGTATTGCCTTTTAGTTCCTAGATAAAACATTCCACCATGTATAGTGAATCCATTTATTTCGACATTCTTGTCTGAAGAAACCCATACTGGATCTATTTGCTGATATATCTCTGGTGCAGATGGTATGATTTTTTCATTTATATGATTTTCAGATTCTAATTGGAATGTCACAAAATTTTCTTCATCTCCAATCTGATTTAATTCTGGCTGGCTTACGCTAGCATTTGACTCTAAATTCTTT
The DNA here is from genome assembly GCF_058242845.1 of Acinetobacter sp. 789_lipA. Classification (NCBI taxonomy): domain Bacteria; kingdom Pseudomonadati; phylum Pseudomonadota; class Gammaproteobacteria; order Moraxellales; family Moraxellaceae; genus Acinetobacter; species Acinetobacter sp. 789_lipA. Next base: position 472,153 of record NZ_JBZAYS010000001.1, read on the forward strand.
GAAGATTGCTCAGGCTCATGGGAAGAAAGAATCGAATGAGATACTTTGGGAATAAGTGAGATGATTGTTTCATTGAAATCATTTTTAGGTTCTAATTGGAATGTCACAAAATTTTCTTCATCTCCAATCTGACTTGAGTCTGACTGTGAGATATTTTGTTCTGATTCGAAGTTCTTTTGATATGATTCAACCTCCAAAGAAGTTTTGTGTTCCTTAAGTAAATCTTGAACTGGGGTATTAGTCTGTATTAATTGCAATCTTTGCGTTGCTTCAAATGCTCTCTGCTGTGTTAAACATAATAAAGCTAACTTCAATGTAGAGATTAAACTTTGTTTTTCTTCAAATAATTTCTGCTGTTTTAACAATAACAAATCTATTTTCAATGTAGAGATTAATCTTTGTCTTTCTTCAAATACTTTCCGTTGTTTTAATAATAAAACCGTCTTCAGTGCAGAGATTAATCTTTGTCTTTCTTCAAATGTTTCTCTTTTTTTTAACACTTCCTCTTGTTTAGAGCCCCCTTGGACAGAAGACTCCAACTGTTTTTGTTGAGTAATAAAGATATGTTCATAATCAACAACTTCAGATGTAGAAGACACAATTTTCCATTCGGATTGATTAGCTGTCTGAGCTAGAAGTACTGATGTAGACTCTGTTTCAATAGGAATATCGTTTGGAGAAGTAAGCTTTGTGAATTGTTCTTCACTTCTATTTATTGAACATAGTTCTGAAAGGCTAGATGGATAGATTACTGGTAAGTTTGGCGGTACAACCTTTCTTATAACTTTTATCTTTGTACACGACAAAAAAAGATAACTCATTGAAATAATGGCATAATACTTGTTTTCTGACGACGAATATGATGACACATTTCAATGAGTTACATCTCATCTTAAACAAATATCTAAAGTGGAACAAGTCACATGCAAAATGTTTTACACTGATTATGCTTGCATTAATTGTAAAACAGACATGTAATCTTTCTTCTGCATCTAAAGCCTTACCCATCAAGTGCTTACCACAATCATTTTATCGACGTATACAACGCTTCTTTGCAGGTCAGTATTTCGATTATCGTCAAATTTCTCAGTTAATTTTCAATATATTTTCATTTGATAAAGTCCAATTAACTTTGGATAGAACTAATTGGAAATGGGGAAAACGAGATATCAATATCTTGATGTTAGCCATCGTCTATCGTGGAATAGCGATACCTATTGTTTGGACATTGCTCAATAAACGTGGAAATTCAGATACAAAAGAGCGTATTGCTTTGATTCAACGCTTTATCTCCATTTTTGGTAAAGATCGTATTGTGAATGTGTTTGCAGACAGAGAATTTATCGGTGAGAAATGGTTTACATGGTTAATTGAAAATGACATTAACTTCTGTATACGTGTTAAAAAAACTTTATTGTGACCAATCACTTAGCCAAGAATCATAAAATTAGTGATTTATTTCGTCATCTTCAAGTTGGTCAAACTGAATGTCGTAAACGACGTATTTGGGTTGGTCGAGTGAAACTGTATATTAGTGCGCTACGATTAGAAGATGGAGAACTTTTACTTGTTGTTTCTCCTATGTTTAATGCTTCTGCTATTCGTGATTATGCATTACGCTGGGAAATCGAAACGTTATTTAGTTGTCTCAAAGGACGTGGATTCAATCTTGAAAATACTCGTTTAACAGACCCTAGACGAGTCAAGAAATTGATAGCAGTGCTAGCTATCGGTTTCTGTTGGTGCTATTTAACAGGTGAATGGCAACATGATCGAAAAAAAGCGATAAAAATAAAGAAGCATGGACGACTTTCAGTAAGTTTATTTCGCTACGGTTTGGACTATGTTCAAATGGCTATTCTACGTTTGATTGGTTTTGGAAAAAAAGAAGAATTTAAGAAAGTGCTAGCAATTTTAAGAAAGAAAAAGCCTGATAGGACAAGGGTCCTATGAAATTTGTCGTGTACAGAGAACTTTTATATTATTTTTTTCTTTAGAACTATAAATACATAATAAGATTTGAATTGTCATTCCTAAAAAAAAACCTAATAGGCTGGAACTTGAATCACCTTCTGATTGGAACATGCCTATTAATACAAGCAGTGCAAATAGATAAAGAATCCAATAACCAATAATCTGCAGTCGACCAACTGATTGTCTCTTGAGAGTAAACATGAAGGTAGCTGGTTTGATCAGATAAAAAATTATACTAAAAAAAGCTATTATGAACATCCCCATCACTAAGCTAGCAATAAATACCATCCTCAAATACTCCTTAGTAATTTAACTATCTAAAAAAACCATTTTTCTTATCTAACACAATACCTTAAAAAATATTTAAGTGTATAATTTGATGAAATGAAATCGCTACATTAGTTAAAGTCAACTGGTGGCAGTCCACATTTTAATGCTTCTAATTATGTTCGGCTTTGTATGCGGCTTCTTTACCGGTATTCATAATTCATGCAACCTATTTGACAGAAAGTAATATAGTTCCGTTACTTAGACCACTCAATTCACTTTTATAAGTGATAAATCCGCTCTAAATATTTAAATTATGCTGCCATTACTTTTAGTAAATATTGATCATAAAATTCATTTGGTGTTGCCTTATTCAAACTTGAATGAGGACGTATCATGTTATAAAAATCCAAATATTCAGCAATTGATTGTTTCGCTTGTTTAATCGTATCGTATGCTTTCAAATAGACTTCCTCATGCTTCACGCTGCACCATAAACGCTCAATCATCACATTATCTATCCACCGTCCTTTCCCATCCATACTGATACGGATTTTTCGCAATTTTAACTCATTCAAAAATGCCTCGCTTTTGAATTGACTGCCTTGGTCTGTATTAAACACCTCAGGACAACCATATTTCACAATTGCTTCTTGCAACGCATCTATGCAAAAGTCTGTTTCCATACTGATCGATACTCGATGAGCCAGTACTTTACGACTATGCCAATCTATAATTGCAGCACACAGATAGACAAAGCCTTTAGCCATAGGAATGTACGTGATATTTGTACACCAGACTTGATTAGAGTGATCTATGACCATGTTTTTCAAAAGATATGGGAAAATACGGTGTGCAAGATTAGGCTTACTGGTATTGGGTTTTGGATACAAGGCATGTATTCCCATCAAGCGCATTAAACGTCGGACTTTACGCCGACCTATTTGATGTCCTTGACGCTGTAGCATATCTCGTATCATTCGACTGCCCATAAATGGGTATTCGAGATGAATTTCATCGATCAGACGCATCAAACTCCAATCAGTTGATGAAATCTCTTTGGGCTTGTAATACAACGTACTGCGATTGATTTGAATCAATTGCGATTGTTGTCGTACCGAAAGTTGATGGGTCTTATCGATCATTTTTTGGCGCTCAGCTGCCCTATTTTTCTGAGCGCACCTTCTAAAAAATCAATTTGCAATGCTTGATGTCCTATCTTGGCATGTAGAGCTTTGAGGTCAATCTCTGGTTCTTGTTGTGCTGTTGGTCGTGAAAAAATATTGACTGATTGCTCAAGCAGTTGATTTTGCCAATCAATTATTTGGTTTTGATCTAAATCGAATTGAGTAGAAAGTTCAGCGAGTGTGTGGTCGCCTTTAATTGCTGCGAGAGCAACTTTAACTTTAAACTCTGCTGAATGATTACGACGTTTTCTTCGTGTCATCGTTGACTCCAAAAACAAGCATTTCCCATGCTTGTTTTTGGAGTAGGTTATCACTTATAGGCGTGGTCTAAAATCCTAGACCCACATCAGGTAAACTCAAACCAACCACCCCACACCAACTACAAGATATGTTGGTACTAAAATAGTCAACCAGCTAAGGAAGGTAAAATTAAGATAGTGGTTATAGGCTGCAATAGAACAACACCTTGAAAACTCATTTTCAGAAATTGACACTGGTTGTGTCGTTTTCAGCGAAAAATGACATCTGTCATGTCGTTGAAAGGTGTCATCAAATGTCGTTAAGCTTACTAAAGTATTGATTAATCGTTTATGAAAATGACAACTGATGTGTCGTTCAACGCAAAAGTCTATTCAAAAAACTTCACAGCCATGTTATCTAATCTCTCTTTCACCACCTCCCAATCAGGCATAACTTGATTCAATAGTTGGTAGAAACGCTCACTATGATTATGTTCAACCAAATGACAAAGTTCATGCAGAATCACATAATCAATGCAAATTGTAGGCGCTTTAACTAGATGTGGATTGAGCGTAAGTACACCTGATGGGGAGCAATTTCCCCACTGTGTTCGCATGGTCATCAAACGAATATCAGGGTAATTTTCAACCCATAAAGCTTGTTCTAGAATATGTTGCAAACGTGCTTCGAATATGACTTTTGCTCGGGTTCTATACCATTCATTTAAATAAGATTTAATACTTTCAAGACTCATATCCAAGGTGTTTACTTCCAATCTTCCTCTTAAAAGTTTTACACCTTTTGGCTTGGTATCATCATGAATCACTTTTAATTGATACTGTTTACCCAAATAAAAGTGGCTTTCACCACTTTTATATTGGCGAGGTGTGATAAATCTACTTTGCTCACGGAACTCTCGTAATTGTTTATAGATCCAACGACTACGCTGCTTTACAGCCTCAATGATTATTTTATCATCTGCATTTAACGGTGCCGATACAACTACCCGACAATCAGCATAGACTTTAATCAGTATCTTTTCAGTACGGCTAGGACTTTCAAGCACATCAAAATCAATAACTTCATCACCATAAATGATGCTTAACTTTTTCTCATCTAGCATATTCATCCTAGAGCCCATTTAAACCGACCCGAGTAATTTGTACGATCATTTCCACAATTTTTTTGGCTTGATCCATACCACTACCAATGGATTTACATTCACGGAACATCTGCGGTAATAGTTTTTTACGGATATCTGCTTCAATATTTTGTGGATTAATTGAGTTTTCAGCTACAGAGCTCATGACAGAACGATCAACCTCGAAAGCGAGTTCAATCCACTTATCTTGATTCTGTTGATCTGTTATCGAGAATGCTTCAGGTAATAGTTTCTTGAATACACCATAATAAGCTTGAGCATGCTTATTACCACTGAACACATCAGGAATTTCATCTAAACGACGAGCCTCAACTTGCTCTTCAAACTCTTTAAACAGCATGTGTTGCTTCAATGGATGATCAAATTCTTTCTCTGCTTCTTCAATGACTTGACGTAACAGTTTAGAAAAAGCCTCCTGAGCATAGGGATCATCACGCAATTGCTGTTCAATCATCTTCGTTACACGAGTTTTGATGATATCCGTTTCATTACGTGTTTTCTCTTCACTCCAATCTTCAGGTTGCGCCACTTTGCCCATCTTGCCGACTTCATAGACTCCATCAGGGTCTTTTACCTCAATACCCACAACATGTTTATCAAGAAGTTTTTTGACTTGCTCAGCATACTGATCATAGTCAATAGTCTCTCCAGCATCTCGTTTCACAATCTGACGCAAGCTTGTAAATAGTTTGACTGTTTCTTTGTAGTGCTGACGATCTGCATCAGAAAAGCTTTTATCTTCAAAGAATGTTGCTGACTGCAACGCAACTTTTAAACAACTGGCAAATTCTGTAAGTGCTTCATAAAAATCATCACGTACTTTCAAGTGAATATCAACCAACTCACCCTCACGTTCTTCAATGCGTGGGACTAAAACTTGGCGCAACTGCTCTGGATCATTTTTATTTTTTACACCATCAAAAATCGCCCATAGCGCTTTATACAAACGAGGTAAACGTTTGTATTCAGAGCTCATTTGTGTATACAAGCCTGTAAGATCATTAATATCATAGCCACCTTGGGTACGGGCAGCGAGATCTTGATAATCAAGAATTGTGGCATCCAATTCTTTTAAAATACCTCGATAATCGATCAATAAACCAAACTTTTTCATTGGATGAAGTCGGTTTACACGCGCAATTGCTTGGATCAGATTGTGCTGTTTTAAATTTTTATCAATATAAAGAACAGCATTTTTAGGTTCATCAAAACCTGTTAAGAGCTTATCCACCACTATCAGCAATTTAAGCGAATCATCTTTTTCAAAACGCTCAATCACTTGTTTGGTATAAGTTTGCTCATCCTGAGTGCCGACATTGTCTTTCCACCATTGGGTCACTTCAGGGGTAGTCGATTCATCAACATCAGTATTTCCTTCACGACTATCAGGTGGGCTCATCACCACAGCAGACTCAAACAAGCCTGCTTCATCCAAGTACTTTTTATACTTAATCGCTGAAGCCTTGCTATCGCAAGCAAGCTGTCCTTTTAAACCATCATCAATATTTTTCACAAAGTGATTGGCAATATCTAACGCAATCAGGCGAATACGATCATCCGCAGTATAAATTTCACCTTTTCTCGCAAATTTACGTTTTAAATCTGCTTTTTGCTGATCATTTAAACCTTCTGTTATCCGTTCAAACCACGTATCAATCGCTCGTTCATTGACATCTAAATCAGGAATTCGTTCTTCATAGAGCAAAGGCGTTACGGTTTTATCTTCTACCGCTCTTTGCATCGTATACGCATGAACAATAGGACCAAACTTGTTAACGGTCTTTTCATCTTTAAGCAATGGTGTACCTGTAAATGCCACGAATGCCGCATTTGGAAGTGCGAGTTTCATACGCACATGGTTTTCACCACCTTGGCTTCGATGCCCTTCATCAATCAAGACAATGAAGTCTGAACTTGTATTGACACATTCAGGAAGTTTGGTTGCTGAGTTAAATTTCTGAATCAAAGAAAACATGATTCGCTCTGTGCCTTTGCCAATTTGTTCAGCCAAGCGTTTACCTGAAGTCGCCATGGCGTTTTGCTTGTCTCTTTTCCCTGACAGTTCGCCACCAGAAACAAAGGTTTTACTGAGTTGATCTTCTAAATCAACACGGTCAGTAACAACCAAGATACGGCATTGTTTTAAAGCCTCATGCAAGATCAAAGCTTTACTAAGAAAGACCATGGTAAAAGATTTACCTGAGCCCGTTGTATGCCAAATCACACCACCTTCACGACCACCCTTGCTATTCTTAGTACTAATACGCTCAATGAGTCGTTTAATACCAAAAATTTGCTGATATCGAGCAACAATTTTTCCTGCTTTCTTATCGAAAAGCGTATAGAGGCGAACCATTTCGAGTAGTCGTTCAGGCTTTAACAGACTAATCAGCAGTTGATCTTGACCTGTAACAGCTAAGTCTCCACCTGCAATTAGGTTTTCATACCAATTTAAGTCATCGACTGGACGATAAGAAAATAGGCTCTGTTTTTGTGAAACAGTTAATTTCTTATTTTTAAGCGCATACATCTCTGCATCAGAAATATCTTCTTCTCGCCACGCTGCCCAAAACTTAGCAGGGGTATTACATGTGCCGTAACGCCCTTCATGTCCATTTATAGAAAGTAGTAGTTGGCTATATGCAAACAGATGTGGAATTTCATCAGGTCGCTGATTACGAAGCGTCTGAGAAATGCCTTCATTAATCGTTGGACCTTTCTTAGCCTGACTATCAGGGCGTTTTGCTTCAATTACCCCTAAAGGAATACCATTTACAAAGCAAATGATATCGGGTCTTCGTGTATCTACACCACCTGAGCGTGTGACAGCAAATTCTTCAGTATATGAAAAGTCGTTGTTATGAATGTTATGCCAATCAATCAATGGAATCGTAGGGCTAACTTTTTTCCCGTTTACAAATTCAGTTACAGGAATGCCGTAGAACAAATGGTCATACATTTTTTCGTTGGCGGTCAGTAGCCCTTCATTCAAAGCAGGGCTACATATTTCAGCAATTAAGTTATCAACTGATTTTGGCGATAGTGGATATTCTTTGCCTGCGAATGGAAAAGTACGCTTAGAGAGCTCTTTACGTAAAATTTGGCGTAATACCACTTGGTCTTGTTTTCCATCACGGGCAGTGAGAGCCTGTGATGGGGATAAGAATGACCACCCCAAATTCATTAACAATGTTAATGCGGGGATCTTAGCACTGTATTCTTCTTGAAACTTAATTGAGAGACCGTTCATACCTAACCAAATTTTTTAAAATAAAACTGCGAAACATGCACTAAGATTTGCTTTATAAATAAAGCAAATAGCCATAACGATTACTACAATCAAGAATACATAACAGCTCAGAGGTACTTTATCCCGAAAAAAATTAAATTTTTTTTGCTCATCAACCCATTCAATTTGATGTTGCCAAAAGAATTTATAGTGTGCACACCAATCACTGAACAACATTTGTTTACCTAAACCAACTGAACAATACCGATTCTCTAGTTGGCGATACTCTTCAATTAAAAATGTTAAATCATCACTATTACTTTTACCTTGGACTGAATAATATAATGTTCTCAACTGATTATAAATTTTTGTCAACTCATCTCCTGCTGTCTTATATTCATTTTTTTTAGCATCATACATTATGACATACAGTCCAATTACGCCAACCAATGTAAATGTTGCCGATAGGAACTTAGTTGAAAGTGCATCAAAGACCAAAGAGTAAATACCAAAAGCGATTGAAACAAAGCTTATCCAGCCAGGTAATTTCTCCACTAAATCATAAGTCGCTAGATTCTTCTTTGCCCCAAAACCTACGTTATAACCAGTTTCCGCAATACATTTAAGTAAATCATCTCGTTTCATATTTATTCCTCAATTGGTACATAAATGCGATCACGAGCTACAACTACACCGTTTTGAACGATGTAACATTCCACTATATGTTCACCATTAAAATCAGCGGTTTCAGTTTTTTGATTCTGCCCTAGATCCGCAACAATTTGCCCTCTAATACAATCTCGACTTTTTGCAGCCTCTCCACGATTCAAAACTTTCCATAAAACAGAATATTTTTGCTCTGGCAAACTGGAGGGCGTCCCATTTTTATCGATATAGAATCTAAGACTTCTTCCGCTATTTAATTTTTTACGATTTCTTTTAAAATGTCTTAAGAAATCTATGAATGCACCATGTTTAGTAATTTCACATTCTATTTTTAACGGATAACGTATATCTATTGGGTATTTATTCTCAATAAACTCTTCAGTATGTCTATAGCGTAACTCACCTAATGTCATTGATTTAACGATAGTAGTTGCTGCTTTAGGGAAAGAGTTTCCATATACTTTTCGCCAATAATCATTAGCCGAACTCTTTCCTGCATTTTCAATAGCTTTAAGCGAATTCTCATATGCTTTTTTAGCTTTTCTTTGAAATTTACTTTTAACTTTGACATCCTGATTACTACCTAAAGCTTGATAGTGATCTTGATCGGGTTGTTCGGATAAATACTTAAAAAAATCTCTACTTAAACAATCATATGAACTATAACTCTTGTCATCATAATTCGTAGTCGATTTCATAAAATTGTAGGCGAGTGTGTCTATTAATAGGCCTCCTATGCCCACTCCATGCTTATTTTTCCAAGCTCTAGCCATCTTACATAAACGACGCAAGTTTTTATTTTTTGCCTCATTCATGCTTTTCATTTCATCAATTTCGGCTTGAGGCTTAGTAATTTTCCAACTGCCACCATTCTTTGTATCTGGATACTTATACGAACCATCCTCTTGCTCAAAAACAGGCTGTACCTCGACATGAAAATTTGTGTATTGGACACATACAACTAATCGATCTACAAATACGGTAGTTCGAGGATAACGTGCAAGAATTGCATCTTTTGTATCCTTTAATAACTTTGATTGACCGCCATTTTTATAATCATCCCATTTTGAAGGTGGCATGATATACAACATGTCTAAATCTGAAATACCTTTAATCGCAGTCCATCTACCATACGAACCAACTTGTAATTGATTTGATGTTTTTGATTCGGTATCACGAAATTTTTTGTTTAATGCACCTGTTATCTCTTGATAACGCAACGTGATTTGTTCTTCATTCGCAACCTTGATATTGCTTAAAAAGTCTTGAAACATTTGGGAAATTGACATTACAGCCCTCAAATTTTAATTGTTGATAAAGTATAGGACTTACGCACTATTATTTATAGATTCTCTGTGGTAGCAGATGATTTTTATCGAGAATAAAGTCATCAATGAAGTTTTTGATAACTGGTCTAAATAATTTCTTCTGCCAACGATATACATTTTCAAAGATCCGCTCAAACTGGTTCTTTTGTATCTCGACGTAGGCCATCAAGGCTGAAAAAATATGATTCAAAATCAGTTTAGATCGTCTTACTTGAAACTTTTCAATATGACAAACCTGTTTAATCACCCGGTGATATTGCTCTATTTTCCAATGACTTGAATGTAATTCATGAAAACCCTCAAAGGACAATAAATCATCTTCATCTTGATGCACAATATAAAACCTCTGCTGTTCTTTTAACTGAGTCTTAAATAATTGTACAAAGCCAAAATCTTTGAGCCAGACCACTTGACCCTGATGGAAATTTGGCAATAAACGCAGTTGAAACCATTGTCCTTTTTCTGGGGAAACCTTACGGTTACAGTCGATACCAAACATAAATCGAATACCATATTTTCTTATGGTTTTTAGATTTCCAGTCGATGAATACCAACTATCACCTGTAATAAATTGAATCTTTGCACCCCAACTGAGTACTTCACTTAACATATCCATAAAGTAATCATTCTTGGTTTTACTTTCAGATTTGTCATAAATTCGGAAATTAATTGGAATATTTTGACCATTCTGATCTGTCGCATACAAGGTAATGAGATTAATACCCTTGACGGATCGGTGGTGTTTGCCTGACCAAAAATAGCTAACCAAGTCCATATGTTGACTATAGGGTTTATCTAAAACAGTATCATCAATACTGACTATAAGTTTATTATTATCAATATGTTGAATTGCTTCTTGATATAGGTCGTGAGGTGTGTAGTCTTCACGTTCTAGAAAGCGATTTACACTATCATGCGAGATGTTATAAGTCTCGGCAAGTTGTGTGCAGCTAATAGAGTTCGGTTCTGTCATGAGAAAGCCCATATAAATGGGTAATGTACAAGTTGCTGTAGAAGCATGTTTAATTCGTCTGATCACAGATACTTTATAAAGTATTTTAATACTTTTTTGAATCCGTCAATGCGTAAGTCCTAAAGTATTAAAAACATCCTTGTTTCTAATGATCCATTTAATATTTAGTGACGCCAAATAAGATTAATCAGCGTCAATTTTTACTCTAGCATTAGCTTTTATTCAGCTTAAAACTCAACTGATAACGATAAAATTCAATATTCTGAGCCACACTCAAAGCACGACGAATTCTTAAGTCATCTTCTAAAGCAATGATTACACCTTTAACCTGCTGATCAGCCTCAGCCAACTCATCTTTGACATAGCCCATATAGCGTTGAATTTGCCCGACAACACGATCACTTGCACGACCACGTTTAAGCTCAACTACAAGCAAAGTCTTTTTATCCTTACTGATCGCTAAAATATCGATTGGACCTGTATCTGAAGGATATTGCTGACCAACTAACTGACCATCTTCGGTATAGATATCATAAGTCATACCCAACTCGGTCTTAGACCAATTTTCAACTAGAAAATGCTCAAGATGTTTTTCCAAAGCAAAAGCCGCTGGGTCTTCTACAATTTCATCTGGTTCTAAACCTTCAACTGGTTCTTTGCCTTGTATTAAGACTTTAAGCTCTTCGGCATATTTAGTGATATTACTCACAGTACCAACTGATCCCGACGAGTTCTTTAACTCTTGAGACATCAATTCTCTTGGCAAAGTTTGTTCAAACCATTCGACTTTTCTTCTATGGGTTAATTCACCTGAAGGCACATAGTAATAGTCTGAAATGACCTCACCCACCAAGTAATTGCCATCTCCACGAGGTGTTAAGATGATATCTCCTCGCTTAATCCCTTTGCAGATGGTATGTAGCATGCCACACGCCAAGCCTGCTGAAATCTTACTTTTTTCAGGTAAGGCTTCAAGATAGACAGGAATAAAACGATGATTAAACTCACGCCAATCGTCAGGCAGATCAGGGGTTAAGTCTTGGTCAATGTTCCAGTTGGCGGCAATAAAGCCGCCCTCTAGAAACTCTTGAGCAAATACAGACTTCGCACCCGCCATAATGCGGTAATAGCTAGGCATCATTTGCATCATTAGGCAGCCACCTTGACACGTTTTTTACCTGTCAAAAGTTGTTGCATGAGTGCTTTTTTCTCTTGCTTTAAGCAATCAAGTTTTTTCTGTATGGTCTCAATTTCTTGATCAGCAACAAACAGAACTTCTGCAATTCTTCGTTGCTCTTCAATTATTGGTAAAGGAATCTGCAACTCTTTTAATGCAGCAATATTTAGAACCTTTTGAGCATTGCCGGTAGCTGTATTTAGTAACCATTCTTGAATCATCGATGAATTTAAGTATTGATAAATAAACCTCGTATCGATTAGCTTACAGTCTGCTCCAATTACTGCAAAAGCACGTGTTATGTTTGCACCATTCAATTCTTTAGGAATAACAAATACTTTTCCTAAAGTTCCAACGATTGATATAATTAAATCATTAGTATTTAAAATAGTACGACGAAACTCATAGTGCAGTTCATCTGTAATCCGAATAACCTTTCGAATATCTATAAATCCTCGATCATCAATGTCTTGTATTCGAATCAAAGGATGACCATCAAGAACATCTTCACCAGGTTTCAATACCCCATAACATAGTGGTCGATAAACCAAGGATTCTAAATTTTTAGTAGCCCATTCATTAGAAAATTTAACCCCATTCTCATCAAGCAAACGCTTTTTACCCGTTAGCAACTGTTGCATCAACGCTTTTTTCTGCTCTTGGCTATTTTCAAGCAGTTTTTCAGTAACCGAAATCGCTTGATCCCAAGTTGAAAGGATTTGGGCGATTTTATTCTGTTCTTTACGCGGTGCTAATGGAATTTTAAGGTCTTTAATGACTTTTAAGCTAACGGTCTTATGTGACGACCCATCTACTGTTTTTTCAACTTGTCGTCTAATCCCTTCACTTTTTAAGACATTAAAGATATATATTGGATTAGCTTGATCATTTGATTCAGCAATTACTGTATTTTGACCTAAGCAAAACTCTTGATCAGTATGAATGAATGAACTAATCCCATAACTGCCCACACGACTAAAAAGAATATCATTTCGTTTAGGTTTATACTTTTTTGTATACTCTAAAAAAACTTCTTTTGAGACACGAACCGCATTAGATAAATCTAAATTTTTACCTTTAATATCTGTAACCCGAACCATACGGTATTCTCCATCCTTCGAAAAAGATGGCGTTTGGTGCAGAGAATCAATGACTCGATATATAGAGTCTAGATTTTTTACTACCCAACCATTAGGCACCATAACCCAACTCCTCTAGATACTTCGCCATTTTCACTTCAAGCTCAGCAAGTTGAGTCTTTAACTGCTCACGCTCAGCACGTACAGCAACCAAATCAATCTCAGCTTCCTCTTCGAACGTATCCACATAACGAGGAATATTTAGGTTGTAATCGTTGTCTTTCACTTCCTGCAAAGTCGCTAAATACGCATACTTATCTACACTTTCACGAGCACGATAGGTTGCAATAATCTTGGCAATATTGTCTTCAGTTAAATTGTTTTGATTTTTACCTGACTTAAACTCACGGCTTGCATCAATAAACAAAACCGAATCATCAGACTTTTGCTTTTTGAAAATTAAAATCGCAGCAGGAATACCCGTACCGTAGAAGAGCTTTTCAGGTAAACCAATCACCGCATCTAACAAGTTTTCGTTTATCAACTTCTCACGAATCTTCCCTTCAGACGAACCACGGAATAACACACCATGTGGAACCACAACACCCATACGACCCGTAACAGGTTTTAGCGTTTCAATCATGTGTGAGATAAACGCATAATCACCTTTGGTCTTTGGTGGTAAACCACGACGGAAACGATCAAACTTATCATTTTCAGCTTGCTCATAACCCCACTTGTCTAATGAGAATGGTGGGTTTGCGGTCACGATATCAAACAGCATCAAGTCGCCATTTTTATCCAATAATTTTGGATTACGAATGGTATCTCCCCACTCAATTTTATGATTATCTTCACCATGCAAGAACATGTTCATCTTCGCCAATGACCAAGTTGAACCAATCGCTTCTTGCCCATAAAGTGCATATTCTTTGCTATCGTGATTCGCTACAACTTTACGACCACATTTCATTAATAGTGAGCCAGAACCACAGGCAGGGTCACAAATGCTGTCGCCTTTTTGTGGGTCAAGTAACTCTGCAATTAAGTCCGATACTTCAGGTGGTGTATAGAATTCACCTGCTTTTTGACCACCACTCGCGGCGAAATTTTTAATCAAAAACTCATAACCGTTGCCAATCACATCAAGTAAACCTACACGGCTTGGTTTGAGATCCAACTCAGGCACAGCAAACACTTCTAAAAGATCTTTTAGAATGGTATTTTTTTGCTTTTCTTCACCCAATTTATCGGTATTAAAAGAGATATCTTGGAAAACACTTTTACCTACATCTTTGAGCTTTGTACCATTTGCTTCTTCAAGTGCATGTAAAGCCATATCAATACGTTCACCATTGCCGGGTTCAAAGCGACGCTCATGCAAAGTATAGAAATTAGATTCACGAGGCAGTACGAAACGCTCGTTTTTCATCATTTCTTCAATCAGTTCAGGTTCATCACCATACTCATTTTTATAATTGTCGTAGTGATCTTGCCATACATCAGAGATGTACTTTAAGAACAACATGGTTAAAATATAGTCTTTGTAGGTATCTGCACTCACTGTGCCACGGAATACATCACATGCCGACCACAATGCTTTATTGACGGTATCTTGATTAATTTGAGTAACCATTATTTGTTTCCTTGGAGCAGTTGTTTAAACATGCCCATCATCATTTGTTCACGATTTTTAAGTAATTGTTGGGTCAAGATCTGCTCTTGCTCCCAAATACGGTTTAATTCGATTATGCGTTGCTGAATATCCAAGCTAGGGACCTCAACTTCGAACTGGCTAACTGTTGATACGCTCAGCATTGGCATCTTAGAACCCTGACTTTCTTTGCGTAGCTCGTATTGCACATGAGGTTGATTCAAGTACCAGCATAAGTATTCAGGTAGTACATTTTTATTTGGCATCAAAATCAAAAATTGACTACTCACAATGAGTGGTAATGCTTTTGATTGATCTTGATGGCCTAAAAAATAATGTGCTTTGAGATACTCTCCACGACAGGGCAACAAGACAGAGTCAGGCGATACGATGGCATTATCTTTACCTTGCCAATCAATTTGCGGTAAATCATCAGCAAAAAGCGTATAACCACAGGTATCCGTTGCAATGTGACGAATATCTTTGATCTGTAATACGTGCGCATTACCAGAATCAACTTCTTCAACCTTTTCACGGAATGTAAAACCTGTGCGAATCTCTGCGAGGTCACTCAGTTTTACGAATCTATTTAACTTTGACATAAATATTTACTCTGAAAGAAAGTGAGTCATCCTTGGCTCAATCCCATTAAGATGCATTACCAATATATTTCTTTAGCCAGTCCGTTGTAACCTTATCTTTATCGTCATCTAATTTTCGCCAAGCCGCTTCTGGATTCAGCCTAGTTACTAACAGACCATCATCATTGTCCATGACTTGACTCAAGTCATCCCGAATCTGTGCTGCCGTTTTTTTTGAAACAATTAGCCAGCAAGATTTTAAAGGTCTTCGCCAAGTTCCATAAGCTTTAATTTTTTTATAAAGCTCTTCATAGTTACGTTGTTTACGCAGGTCATAATTGATCTGATATACTTTCATTTGTTCTTAACTCCTAATGTTTAGTCGCGTTATTGGTTTTGAATTTGATGACAGGCGGCCACCTGTCATCACAAATTTAATACAGTAGGTAGACTATGCAACTCCTGTTACATCAGGATAATGGGGTGCTTTTTATTCAATGTCAATTATTTTTTTTGCAGTAGCATGTCTACTAAACTAAAAACCCCCTAAACAAATACTGCCATTTTCAATGCAAAATATTGTTTCTAAACATAATTTTTATTAAAACTAAGCTAAATATATTTCTATTCAAAAAAATTAATGATTTGAATATCTAAGGCTTTTGATATTTCATAAAGCTTGAGCACAGTAATGTTAACCTCACCTCTCTCTATCCGCCCCATATAACTACGATCTAAACCACACATAAGGGCTAACTTTTCTTGAGAAAGGCCTTTTTCTTTTCTAGCCTTACGTATTTTTTGACCTAGTAAACTTGCTAATTCTGTCATTTGATTTAAATGCTCAAAAAACAGAACTATCATCATTTACGGATTAAACATCCACGGATTATAATCCTCTTTTTAACAAGTGAAAATTGATCAGTTATGGCAAGAAATACTCATTTACCACTGTATGATGATTTTTTAGACTTATTCATAAATCACGAAGTCAATAATTGGCAAGCTAAAGATTTCTGGGAGAAAATGCTGACATCTAGACCAAACATGCCAAAAACTGCTAAAAGACGTATGTACTCAGGCCTAAAAATCCTTTTAAATTTTGAATATTTGGAAGTCAGTCCCACTACATCTTCAAAAAAATGCTTTCGTTATAAAGAAACACCTAGACTGAATAATTTAAGAAATCAGTATAAAAAACAAAAGCTTCAAGATATTTTTATGTCAAAAAAAAGTGATTTATTGATAGAACTGGAGGAAAAAGAGAATAATATCGAATTCTTAAATACTTTATTATCTAATGATGCGACGCTAGAAAAATATTTCATTACCCATAAACATGAGATTGAGAAAAAAATAAATTCTAATATCAAATTAATGGAAGATATATTAAGTTAGATAAAAAATTGATCATAAAATCATCATTTCAATAAAAATAAAACATGAAGTGACATTACAATAAAGGCATAACTATTATTTACACCCTCCAGATCAGCCTAATCTCTTGTGGGTTGCTGACTTAACATATATTCAAACCAATTCTGGTTGGGTTTATGCAGCAGTGAATCACACAATTTATAACTTGTAGTTCTCCCTCTTTAAAATGATTCAAGTTGATCATTTTCAATATCATTGAAAATATTCACTATAAAACTATTCTTGTCTTCTAATTCCTTTAACTCTTTAGATATAACATTTTCATATTTGTCAAAAAAACTTTGTAGATCTGGGTTTTTAGTAATGATATTTTCAATGAAAACTTTCTCGGTTTTACGTCGTTCGAGTACATTTTCCAAACTCTTTTTTTCCTCAATTAATGCATCTTTGACCTTTTTTACTTTCTCAACATTTCGATAGGATTTTAAATAAGAGGTTTCGCTGTATCTAAAAATATTACGGTTATCCTCGTCTCTCACTGTTAAAAGAAAATTGCATTTTACTAGTATATTTAATCCTCTATAAATACTTTGCTTTTCAGAGGGTTTAACAAATTGTCTATCATTAAAAATAGCCTTTATAAAGTCATTCGCTCGCCATTCGATGATTTCATGATTCAGTAAAATGTGAAAAAAATCACTATAAAAAGGTAGAGTATATTTTGACATGGATAAGCACAATTAAAGCAAAAGAGAGTTGATGACCTTAGTGTTGAACTGTATATAGAATCATAACTGTAACAATTGGTAGAGGATCAAAAATAGGCGCTTGAGATCAATGCAGATCTGGCAAGCTTGTTCAAAAGTTACCATCGAGCAATGCAAGGTAGACTTCTTGATTTCACAATACTAAGGAATCCTTAGTAATAACTCAAGTTGAAACTAAGAAAATCTTAGTTTTAAGGTGGGTGCTTATGTTTAATGCCAACACATAATTTAAATGTTTTTGCCTTACGTCTTCGTATAGCGCGCAAAGCAAAAAAACTTTCACAAGAGCGCTTAGGGATCTTGGCTGGAATTGATGAATCTTCTGCTAGTGCACGTATGAATCAGTATGAACGTGGAAAACATGTTCCTGATTTTTTAATGGCTTCCAAGATTGCAGAAATTTTAGATTTACCAACAGCATATTTTTATGTAGAAAACGATTTATTGGCAGAAATAATACAAGTTAGTCATACTTTAAGTAATGAGCAGAGGTTAGAAGTTCTACGATTTATTAAAGACTTACAAAAGTTTTGAATCTTATATCTTTCTTCTTGGATAAGATGAGTATAGTTCATGATCTAACTTTGACTTCGGTCTGGCGGAGGCAAAATGCTAGCTCATCTTGCCTGCTTCCTACGATTTAATCTCTGTTGTACTTTATTTTTAGATTTAAGTAATCAAAAAAGCAGAATAATATTACTTTAATTTGTTAGCTAAATGGATAACTTCATATATTAAACTTCCGTCATAAATCAAAAAACGTACAATTTATTTGATCTTAAATTAATCAGCAAAATTATTTAATTCAAGAGATAATCCTTGGATGAAATTCAAAGATATTCAAAAATTATCAGACGTTAAGTTTCGTAGGCTTACCGGTGTTAGTTGGGCTACATTTAACCTCATGTTGGCCGAGCTAAATAAGCATTTACCTCGTCATATTGGTAAAGGACGACCGCATAAATTACCGTTGGAAGATCGTTTGCTCTTATGTATAGAATATTGGAGAGAATATCGAACATTTTTCCATCTTGGTATGAGTTACGGTGTATCTGAAACGAGTGCAATTCGTATCACACGTGTTATTGAAGATACCTTAATCCGTTCTGGAAAATTTAACTTGCCAAAACAACTTCCTAATCGAGATGAAGTGGATTGGGAAGTTGTTGTGATTGATGCAACTGAAATATTAGTTCAACGTCCAAAAAAAACAGAAGAAATGGTATAGCGGTAAAAAAAAGCGACATACCTTTAAATTTCAGCTATCTATGCACTATACAACAGGTGAAATACTGAGTGTATGTGGAAGTCATGGAAGCATGCATGATTTTAAAATATTTAAAAAAAGTATGAGGAAATTAAAATTTAAGCCCTTTTTTATCGTTGATAAGGGGTATTTAGGGATAAAAAAATTGGGTTTTGGATGCCTCATGCCATCTAAAGCAAAGAAAACTGAAAAATTAGATTCTGAATTAAAAAAGTTAAATAGAGAGATTGGTCGTAGACGAATTTGATATACGCTGAATTATCAGGAGACTTTCCCTTGGGAGATTCTAGGCAGCCAACTTATAAAAGTCTTCGGCCATTTGATTTGGTGTCTTAAAACCCAAACCCTTTTGAATTCTTCGATGATTATAAAATAATTCAATGTATTTTATCTCTGTACACGACAAATTTCATAGGACCCTTGTCCTATCAGGCTTTTTCTTTCTTAAAATTGCTAGCACTTTCTTAAATTCTTCTTTTTTTCCAAAACCAATCAAACGTAGAATAGCCATTTGAACATAGTCCAAACCGTAGCGAAATAAACTTACTGAAAGTCGTCCATGCTTCTTTATTTTTATCGCTTTTTTTCGATCATGTTGCCATTCACCTGTTAAATAGCACCAACAGAAACCGATAGCTAGCACTGCTATCAATTTTTTGACTCGTCTAGGGTCTGTTAAACGAGTATTTTCAAGATTGAATCCACGTCCTTTGAGACAACTAAATAACGTTTCGATTTCCCAGCGTAATGCATAATCACGAATAGCAGAAGCATTAAACATAGGAGAAACAACAAGTAAAAGTTCTCCATCTTCTAATCGTAGCGCACTAATATACAGTTTCACTCGACCAACCCAAATACGTCGTTTACGACATTCAGTTTGACCAACTTGAAGATGACGAAATAAATCACTAATTTTATGATTCTTGGCTAAGTGATTGGTCACAATAAAGTTTTTTTAACACGTATACAGAAGTTAATGTCATTTTCAATTAACCATGTAAACCATTTCTCACCGATAAATTCTCTGTCTGCAAACACATTCACAATACGATCTTTACCAAAAATGGAGATAAAGCGTTGAATCAAAGCAATACGCTCTTTTGTATCTGAATTTCCACGTTTATTGAGCAATGTCCAAACAATAGGTATCGCTATTCCACGATAGACGATGGCTAACATCAAGATATTGATATCTCGTTTTCCCCATTTCCAATTAGTTCTATCCAAAGTTAATTGGACTTTATCAAATGAAAATATATTGAAAATTAACTGAGAAATTTGACGATAATCGAAATACTGACCTGCAAAGAAGCGTTGTATACGTCGATAAAATGATTGTGGTAAGCACTTGATGGGTAAGGCTTTAGATGCAGAAGAAAGATTACATGTCTGTTTTACAATTAATGCAAGCATAATCAGTGTAAAACATTTTGCATGTGACTTGTTCCACTTTAGATATTTGTTTAAGATGAGATGTAACTCATTGAAATGTGTCATCATATTCGTCGTCAGAAAACAAGTATTATGCCATTATTTCAATGAGTTATCTTTTTTTGTCGTGTACAAAGGTATTTTATAATATCTGCTTTGGCTTCTTCTCTGGTTTGATAGTTGTAATGATGCACTAACTCATTTTTCAGTATTCCCCAAAAGCTTTCAATCGGTGCATTATCGTAACAGTCTCCGCGCTTGCTCATTGAACCTTGAAAACCATATTGCTCAAGTATATTTCGATATTCATGGCTGCAATATTGACTTCCTCTGTCTGAATGCACAATCAGTTCTTTGGTTGGTTTTTGATTGTGAATAGCCATATTTAGCGCATTACAAACAAGCTGTGCTGTCATGCGCTCATTTAAGCTATAGCCAACCACTTGCTTCGTGTAAAGGTCTTTTACCGCTGCTAAGTACAGCCATCCTTCAACAGTCCATATGTACGTAATATCACTTGACCATGCTTGATTTGGTCTAGTCATTGAGAATTGTTGCTCCAGCAGGTTTTCATAGATCGCTCGATTATGGTCACTATTCGTAGTCCTTTTAAAACGCTTGTGTCGCTTACAATACAGGTAGTTCAGCGCTTTTATCTGACGTACAGCGTACATACTCATTTTTATGCCCTGAGCTTGTAAGTATTTGGTTAATCGAATATAACCATAGTTCTGCTTTGTCTCCTCATGGGCTATTTTCACCAATATCGTCTGTTGATTTCGTTGAATCGTTCTTTTGCTCACGCCTCTCTTGAGCCAATCATAAAAACATGAAACTGAAACATGAAGTAATCGAGCCATTAAGGTAATTGGAAAAGAATATCTTTTTTGTTTCATATAGGCGTACCTTACTGACTTTCTTTGGCAAAGTACGCTGCTGCCTTTTTTAAAAATTCACGTTCCATTTCAGCTATTTTGAGCTGTTGTTTGAGTTTTTTATTTTCTTCGAGTAGAGCGTTTAGATCAGGTGAATACTGTTTTGTACCTGCTAAAGTTCCAGCCTTTGCTTTGGTATTCCAATTTGAAAGAGTTTGCATTGAAATGCTAAGTTGTCTGGCTGTTTCCGAGACATTGCCTTGATTGGCTTCAATTAATTTGATGGCTTCAGCTTTAAATTCTGTGGTGTAAGTCTTGTGTTTCTTGCTCATGGTAAACTCCTGATGAGTGTGTTTAGTTTACCAAGTTAAAACCTCCTGTTTTTTCAGCACACATCAAGTTAATTGGGAGGAAATTTCAAGAAATTATATTTTATGCAGTAGCTTCACAATATTTATCTTGAAAGTTTTGGAAATTCTATGAAGTTCGAAGAGATTTCTTATGAAAACTTATTTGATCTTTTTGATTACATAATTATCAATTTAGGGAAATACCTGAGTTTGACCGAAAAGTTTTGGAAGTATTAAGACAACCATTGGAATCTAAAGAAATTGTCATTTCTAGAGCTTCAAGGCAAATCACCTTTCCAGCCAATTTTCAACTGATTGCGGCGATGAACCCCTGCCCCTGTGGTTATGCATTTAATCAAGATAGCCGCTGCCAATGTAGTAGCGAAAGTATTAAACGTTATCAAAATCGAATTTCTGGACCTTTACTCGATCGTATAGATTTGCATATTGATGTTCCACCCCTTGCGGCGCATGAATTACAAACAGTACAGGCTGCTGAAAGTTCATCATCCGTACGTGAACGGGTCATCGCTGCGTATGATGTACAGATACAACGTCAACAACAGCCCAATATGGCGCTCTCACCAACACAGCTTGAACAATATTCAGCTTTAGACACAACGGCGCAAAATATCATGCAAATGGCACAGCAGCGCATGAATTTATCGGCGCGCGCATATCACCGCGTACTTCGTGTTGCACGTACTATTGCCGATCTAGCCCAACACGAGCAGATTAATGCACAGCACATTTCTGAAGCATTGTCTTATCGAAATAATATGGCTCCTTAAATAAAACAAAGGCGACCATCAGGTCGCCTTTGTTTAGGATGCAAATTTTAGAATTCGTATTTCAAACCAAATACTACTTTGTTCTTTTGTTTTTCATCAACGCGATCATATCCGCCAACAATGTAATCCATGCTCACACTTGCACCAGTGTCACCCAGTGGATGGCTCAGACCTGCAGTGAAATGACGGAAACCAAAATCTTCTGTGGTTGTCACGAATTCGTCGTCATCGCCATAAGCATATAAACCCAGAGAAGTGTTCAGGGTAAAGTCTTGTGGTAAACCATAGCTATAGCTACCTAAGATGTAAGTATCGCCCTTATTACCCCACGTAGTATTTTGAGTCAACGTTTGTGCTGTAACGCTAAAATCTTTGTAATTCAAACCTAAAAGTGTTTCAAAACCATCTGAATCCACATCAGATTCATAATAGTAATAATATGTACCACCAACGGTATAACCTAAATCTTCAGTGATTTGGCCGTTGTAACCTGCATAGAAATCATGCTCAAAAGAGTCGCGACCTTCTTCACCCAAAGCATAATCTAGTGTAGAACCCCAATAACCTGCATAGAAACCTGATGCATGACTATAATCTAAGCCCCCTTGAATTGTTGCACCGCTATTTTCAGGAACATTGGTAATACCACGTAAGTTATAGCTAGATAATACCCCGATATTTCCAGAAATCGTATGTTCCGAAGCAGGTGCTTCAGCGAATGTGAACGTTGAAGCTGCGCCTAGTACAGCAAGAGATAAAGCTTTAAATGCAAATTTCATTATGGATTCCCCCACATCGTGCTACGACGTATTTTGGTTATTTCGATAAACTCATGTAGGTAGTAGCAATAGCTATGCCACATTCAATTCAACATCAGATACACCTTTTAAAAAATTATTATAAATAATTGTTTTTGTTAAAATTATATAAAATATAAGAAATTGAGCTCATCCTCAGCTTGATCGTTAAACCTCTTCGCGGTGAATTGAAGCCAAGCTCATCAAACAAACATAATTGTTTACAATATGCGCTATTTTGAGACTCATTTCTGGAACGTACGTTTTTAAGTGCATAAAAAAAGTGCATCCCCAACCGATCTGGATGCACTCTTCATATCTTTAACATTTAAAAGTTGTAAGTTAAACCCAGCACCAAATGGTCTTCTAAATCCTCGCCCATACGATTATGTACACCATAAATATAATCCGCAGACATTTCGATCCCTGTCTCTGCAAAGGGTCTACTCAAGCCTAAGCGAACTTCATTAACAGTAAAGTTCTTCTCTGTAGTGAGTATGGCATCATCATGCTGACGATAAATCGATGCACCAATCGAACTATTGAATTGAAAGTTTTGTGGAAGAGCATAGTGATGTGCAAGGCTTAAATAGGTATCGCCCGCATTGGCATAGCTCACATCGGCTAAAGCCACTGTGACGCCTACATCAAAGTCTTTATAGCTCAAACTATTTACAAATTCCGCTCCAGTCGTACTTCGGCGTTCTGTGCGATCTTCATTATAGACCGAGCCGCCATCATTATATAAATAAGTCACAATATGTGAGCGATAGCTTAAATCTGGACTGAGTGTGCCTGCATAACCCATATAAAAGTCATGCTCAACACCGTGATCTTTGCTGACATCTGCTGCATCATAATTCAGTGTTGAAGCCCAATAACCAGCATATAGACCAGATGCATGTTCATATTCAAGCCCTGCTTGTAGGGTAGGCTGATCATTTTCAATACCCCCACGATAAATATACTGACTGAGCACAGCAAGGCTTCCACTGAGTCCACCTTCTGAACTTTGTTGCTGTGGCTCACTTGCGTTGACCAACATACTGCCAGTGGAAAAAATTAAAAATAGTGCAATTTTATGTGAATTTTTATGCATTTAAGCTCTCAAAATCTCTTTAGACATGAATCATTTACTGATTCCATACCTATAAATTTTAAAGCTATTTTTTAACAATGGGTCCATTTTATCTAGGCAACTGCTGTGTAATTCATCATTTGCCAATCTGGGTATGGGTTATTCTGAACCGATTCCAGACGACTAGAAATGACTGAACACTTTGATTCATAAGCTAAAATGACCTAACAGTCTATATATTATATTCTGCGATACATAGCAAAAAACAGAATTAAGAAGAGAAAAATAATTCGATGTTTTATAAAGATTTATTTTAGTAAACTGAATATTTTAACCAAAATTAAAATATTTCAAACATATCACTTACAAAAAAATGCATTACTTTAGTTGAATATGTTAAATAAAAATGACAATTTTTCAGCGATTACTTATACAATTGCTGTTCTCTTTCCATCCAATTTGTATAAGGTTCGCTCCCCAATGCAAAACACAAAAAAATTAGCATTAGCAGTTTTAGTACAAACTGCACTTATATCAACAGCTTTTGCGAGTGAGCAAAGCGAATCTAAAGGTTTCGTTGAGGACGCTGAAGGATCAGTGTTATTTCGTACTGGTTATTTAAGTCGTGACAAGAAAAATGGTGTAGCTGATACAAGTTCAGCAGCTCAAAGCGCAATAGTTAAAATTGAGTCTGGTTATACCAAAGGTATCGTTGGGTTTGGTTTAGGCGTAGTTGGTGATGGTTCGTTCAAATTAGGCGAAAATAACCATGCTGGCAACCAAATGATTCCATTGCACAACAATGGTGCAAAAGATTCAAATGGCCATGTTGATGCTTATGACCACTGGGCTCGTGGTGGCGGTATCGTCAAAGCGCGTATTTCAAATACTGAAGTGCGTTATGGTACTCAAGTACTCGATTTACCTGTTCTTGCAAGTAATACTGGACGTATGGTTCCTGAATATTTTACAGGTACTTTATTAACTAGCCACGAAATCAAGAATCTTGAAATTGTTGCTGGTAAATTTACTAAGAACCAAATGTCTGATCAAATCAAAACCGATGCTGACGTCAATGGCAATGGTCTTGATCGTGCAATTGTTTGGGGAGCTAAGTACAAATTTGATGACAATTTAAATGCATCTTATTATGGCTTAGACAGCAAAAATGCTCTTGAACGTCATTATGTAAATGTGAACTTTAAACAGCCTTTAGCGAATGACAGTTCATTAACTTACGATTTAAGTGCTTATCATACTAAGTTTGATGAAGCAGCAAATACTTATTCACAAACCACTGATAACTTATCAGATCGTAAGAATGATATTTGGGCTCTTTCTACAGCTTATAATACTGGCGCACATAACATCATGGTTGCATACCAACAAAACAGTGGTAATGTTGGTTATGACTATGGTCAAAATGCTGATGGCTTCCAAAGTATATACCTTCCAAACTCATACCTTTCTGACTTTATTGGTAACGATGAAAAATCTGCCCAAATCCAGTACAGTCTTGATTTTGGTAAATTAGGTATATTACCAGGTCTAAACTGGACAACTGCATTTGTATACGGTTGGGATATCAAAGTCAAAGATATGACGAATGATGCGCAAGAGCATGAATTCTTTAACCAAGTGAAATATACAGTTCAATCTGGTTTTGCTAAAGATGCGAGCTTACGTTTACGTCATTCGTACTACCGTGCAAGTGATGAATATCAAACAAATGCATACATTGGTGACACCAACGAATGGCGTGTTTGGTTAGACATTCCTGTGAAATTCTTCTAATTTCTACGGAAAAGCTAATCTAATAAAAAACCTGCACATTGTGCAGGTTTTTTATTGAAGCCTTCAATCAAACACAGTTCAATCGAGGCTTCATAGACAGGCTTATTTTGCTGCTTCAATTGCTTTAAGCACTTCTTGCTTAGCAACTTCAGAACCTTCCCAACCTGTTAATTTAACCCACTTCCCTGGCTCTAAGTCTTTATAGTGCGCGAAGAAGTGTTCAACTTGTTGGATCAGTAACGGAGGAAGATCCGTGTACTCTTTAATATCTTTATAAATTGGCGTTAACTTGTCGTGTGGAACTGCGATTAATTTCGCATCGATACCACCGTCATCTTCCATGTTCAATTTACCCACAGGACGGCAACGAATTACTGAGCCTGGTTCAACTGGATGCGGCGTTACAACAAGTACATCTAATGGGTCACCATCTTCAGACAAGGTGTTTGGTACATAACCATAGTTCGCTGGGTAGAACATTGCTGTACCCATGAAACGATCTACAAAAAGTGCATCCGAATCTTTATCAATTTCATATTTGATTGGTGCTGCATTTGCAGGAATTTCGATGATCACGTAGATATCGTTCGGTGCATCTTTACCCGCAGGGATATTGCTGTAGCTCATAACATCACTCTTTAACAAGTTAAATCTTTTAAAAAACCGCATCGATTATAACGGTTTTTGAGAAAAAAATATTTCTGCGATTATACATCCACTGGGTGAAAATATGTATGTTTCGCACTTAGCCCATCGTCAGTCGAATGACCAACAATAATAAACAAATAGGACACAATAGTGACAACAGCCAAACGATCGTACGGAGTGTCGACCAGTTGGCCAAATAGCAAATACCATACACCACTCGAAAGACAAGATAGGCAATACCAAAGGTCATGGTGACCACTTGCGGAATCACCATATATTCAGCCATTAAGATGGCGGCAATAAATAACGGTAAACTCTCAAAGCTATTTTGCTGTGCCGCATTGGCACGTGCTGCCAGACCAGTCGTTTTGGCGAGAAATTCGCGCGGATGTTGATTATCTTTGGCGCGAAATCCTGCTGTTTTTTTAGCAATGATTGTAAATACGTAAGGCAGTAAACAAGCAATTAAAATGAGATAAATAATCCCGCTAATGCTTTGCATTGGTTTTTTCTCATCAAGATCATTTCGAAGGCTATCATAGCATGGCATTCCGAGGATAAATTTGGTTAAATTATAGTGTTTTTCTCTGTACACGACAAATTTCACAGAACCCTTATCCTATCAGGGTTCTGCCTTCTTAAAATTGCCAAAATTTCCTTAAACTCTTCTTTTTTCCCAAAACCAATTAAACGCTGAATCGCCATTTGAACATAGTCTAAACCATAGCGAAATAAACTCATTGAGAGTCGTCCATGCTTCTTTATTTTTATCACTTTTTTTTGATCATGTTGCCATTCACCCGTTAAGTAACACCAACAGAAGCTTATAGCTAACACCGCAATCAATTTTTTCACTCGTCTAGGGTCTGTCAAGCGCGTATTTTCAAGATTAAACCCGCGTCCTTTGAGACAACTGAATAAGGTTTCAATTTCCCAGCGTAATGCATAATCCTGAATAGCATTGGCATTAAACTGAGGAGAAACGACGAGTAAAAGCTCTCCATTTTCTAACTGTAGTGCACTTATATATAGTTTCACCCGACCAACCAAAATCCGTCGTTTACGACATTCAATTTGACCAACTTTAAGATGGCGAAATAAATCACTAATTTTATGATTCTTTCCTAAATGATTGGTGACAATGAAGTTTTTTTAACACGAATGCAGAAGTTGATGTCTTGTTCAATTAACCATGTAAACCACTGCTCACCGATAAACTCTCTGTCTGCGAACACATTCACAATACGGTCTTTACCAAAAATGGCTATAAAGCGTTGAATCAAAGCAATACGCTCTTTCGTATCTGAATTTCCACGTTTATTAAGCAATGTCCAAAGGATAGGTATCGCTATTCCACGATAAACGATTGCGAGCATCAGGATATTAATATTTCGTTTTCCCCATTTCCAATTGGTTCTATCTAAAGTCAGTTGCACTTGGTCGAATGAAAACATATTGAAAATCAACTGAGAAATTTGACGATAATCAAAATACTGACCTGCAAAGAAGCGCTGCATACGTCGATAAAATGATTGTGGTAAGCACTTGATGGGCAAGGCTTTAGATGCAGAAGAAAGATTACATGTTTGCTTTAAAATAATCACAAGCATGATGAGCGCAAAGCACTTTAAATGTGACTTGTTCCATTTTAGATATTTGTTTAAGATAAGATATAACTCATTGAGATGTGTCATAGTATTCGTCGTTAGAAAACAATTATTATGACATTATTTCAATGAGTTATCTATTTTTGTCGTGTACAGAGAGTGTTTTTATAATTTCCCGATGAGACTCCAGCATGGCTAGCCCTGATCAAAAAGAAATGTTCGACGTGCTCGAAATTCAGCGCCAACATCAACGCCAAGTGGATCGTGTTTTAAAGATTGTGCTTCCCGTTACGGCTTTTTTATTGGCGGTCATTTGTGCCAATATGAATATTGGTTCGACTCTTGGCACACTGGTCATGCTGATCATTGCATTTTGGATGGTCGGGATTAAACGTCAAAACCTATGGTCTTGGTTGCTTGCAGTGACCGTCTATTGTCTGATCGATAATGTCCTGAGCTTTGGTAGTTTTGCTTTCCCAGCCTTTAGTCGTCAGTGCGGTACGATGCTGACCTTTGTTGGCATCTTGGGCATTGGCCGTCCCTATATCGACCGCTGGTTAATGAAAAATTAAATGCGAACATGAAAAAAAAGCGCCTGATGGCGCTTTTTTTTATTTGAACTTAAGCTGTTTTACGTAAATCTTTACGTAGGATTTTACCTACGTTTGATTTCGGTAACTCATCCAAGAATTCAACATAACGCGGACGTTTGTAACCCGTTAAGTTCTCTTTCGCGAATGCCAATACTTCTTCTGTGGTTAAAGATGGATCTTTCTTCACCACAAAGAGTTTTGGTACTTCACCTGATTTTTCATCAGGTACACCAATGGCAGCTACTTCCAATACTTTCGGATGCTTTGAAACCACTTCTTCAATTTCTGAAGGGTAAACGTTAAAGCCTGACACCAAAATCATGTCTTTCTTACGGTCTACAATTTTCACATAGCCGCGAGGGTCCATGACACCAATGTCACCCGTACGGAAGAAACCATCTTCAGTCATCACTTTAGCCGTTTCATCTGGACGGTTCCAATAGCCACGCATCACTTGTGGACCACGGATTGAAATCTCACCTTGTTCACCCAGTGCAACTTCCTTCCCATCATCATCCAAAATTGCAACTTCAGTTAATGGCAATGGAATACCAATTGTGCCGCTAAATTCTTCTGACGCTGGCGGATTTGCCGTTGCCACAGGTGAAGTTTCAGATAGACCATAACCTTCAATGATGTTGGTTCCAGTAATTCGCTTCCACGCTTCTGCTGTAGAAGGAAGGACAGCCATACCACCACCCATCGCCATTTTCAATTTGCTGTGGTCGAGTTGCTTAAACTCTTCATTGTTCACTAAAGCATTGAATAGTGTATTCACTGCTGGGAAGAATGACGGTTGATATTTACGTAATTCTTTCATCACCGCAGGTAAATCACGCGGGTTTGGAATCAAAACGTTGGCTTGGCCTTTGTACATACCGTACATCGCACAAACCATGAACGCAAAAATATGATATAGCGGTAGTGCACAGAAAATGCGGTCATCAGGCTGACCATCTTGTGCACCAAATTTACTTTGGAAAATACCGTCACACTGCAACATGTTCGCCACAAGGTTGCGATGCGTCAGTTCTGCACCTTTAGATACCCCTGTAGTGCCGCCAGTATACTGAAGCACGGCTGTGTCACTTAATGTTAAGTTCGGGCGCTTATAGTTACTCGCACTAACTTTCGACATTGCCGCATTAAAGCGAATATGGCCAGGAATATTCCATGCTGGAATTTGCTTACGCACAGAACGTAATACAAAGTTCACCAGTGTGCCTTTTAATGCACCCAACATGTCCCCTACAGAAGCAATCACAACATGTTTAACTGGGGTTTTACCATTAATCGCTTGA
This sequence comes from Acinetobacter sp. 789_lipA, assembly GCF_058242845.1. Classification (NCBI taxonomy): domain Bacteria; kingdom Pseudomonadati; phylum Pseudomonadota; class Gammaproteobacteria; order Moraxellales; family Moraxellaceae; genus Acinetobacter; species Acinetobacter sp. 789_lipA. The sequence goes on from NZ_JBZAYS010000001.1 coordinate 502,349, forward strand.
TAAACAGAGGCAAAGTTTTCGATGATCACCAAAACTTCTGAGCCCGAGTCATTTAACTGATGTTCAAGTTCACGCGCGGTATACAGTGGATTGACGTTAACCAATACTAAACCTGCACGGAATACACCCAAAGCAACAATAGGATACTGAAGAACGTTCGGCATCATTACAGCGACACGTGAGCCTTTTGCTAGACCCAAACTTTGTAAATACGTTGCAAATTTACGGCTTGCTTCTTCTAACTCATTAAAAGTGAGCACTTTATCCATAAAGATAAAAGCATCACGAGAGCCAAATTTTTGGAAATTTCGTTCAAAAACATCTACTAATGACGTGTTTTCTGGTGGCAATTCTACAGTCTCTGGAATCCCCGTTTTTTGGTATTCTGCGAACCAAATTTTTTCCATATCGCCCGATTCTCCTATCAGTAATCCTTAAATTTCAACTATTGTTCTCAATATTAAGCGCTCTTTATTTAACTTCTGTTGCTTAATACTGCATCCATTTCCCGCATACATACCATATATAACGTATTTTGATCAATGGATGCTAGTTTTATCTCTGAACTAACAGTTTATTTGCTTTTTGATAACCACGTGGTAATAACTGCCCTTTTGATGCTCTTTTGCCTATGTATTTTTGCAAGTCATCACCCTTCAATTTTAATTGCTGCTGTCCTGCAACGACTTGCAGTATTTCATCTAGCGTTAATCTTGTCATGAATACAATTTGATCTTTCTCTTCAAGTTGTATCAATTTATTACCTTTACCTTTATTTAAAACAGGCAACTCTGACAACTCTAAAATCAACAAACGACCCGTTGAGGTCAATAACGCCAAATGGGTGGCCTGATCAACACTGGTTAACGGCATAACTGTGGCATTTTCAGGTAAAGTCAGGAAGGCTTTACCTGCTTTTGCATTGGTATCTAACTGTTTTGCCTGTGTTTTAAAACCATATCCTTTACTACTTAGCGCTATGACTTCGGTTTCATCATCAGCAATGAAGACTTGTTTAAAACCAACACCACTGGCTGGGGATAATTTTGAACTCAACGGTTCTCCCAGACCACGTGCGGACGGTAGGCTATTAATGGCTAGTGCATAACTACGTCCTGACTCATCCAGCACATACACGCGCTGATTCGATTTACCTTGTGCATGACTGAGGTATTGATCGCCTGCACGGAAGTTCAGGTTTTCGGCATCAACTTCATTACCTTTGGCTGAGCGAATCCACCCCGCTTCAGACAAGACCACGGTCACAGGATCAGCAGGCATGAAATCTTGCTCACTCATCGCCGTCGCTTCTGCACGATGCACGATTGGTGAACGACGGTCATCGCCGTATTTTTTCGCATCATCTTTGAGTTCATTGATGATTAAAGCTTTTAAAGACTCTGGATTAGCCAACTGTTCACGAATCAGTGCAGCTTTGGCTTCTAACTCTTCTTGCTCACGGCGCATTTCCATTTCTTCAAGTCGAGCCAAATGACGTAACTTGAGTTCTAAAATGGCTTCGGCCTGAATGTCATCAATATTAAAACGTGACATCAACTCCGCTTTGGGCTGTTCTTCTTCACGAATAATACGAATCACTTCATCAATATTTAAATAGGCAATAATCAAACCGCCCAAAATATGTAAGCGTTTTTCAATTTTATTCAGGTGATATTGCAGACGACGGGTGACGGTTTCCTTTCGAATTTCAATCCACTCCAGCAAAATACGACGAATCGATTTCACTTGTGGACGGCCATCCGCACCAATCATGTTCATATTGACCCGATAGCTCGACTCAAGATCGGTGGTGGCAAAAAGGTGACTCATCACTGCTTCAGCATCAATCCGATTTGAACGCAGTACAATTACCAAACGGGTTGGGTTTTGATGATCCGATTCATCTCGTACATCGCTCACCAAAGGCAGTTTTTTCGCCTGCATTTGATCTGCAATTTGCGAAATAACTTTGGAGCCTGACACTTGATAAGGCAAGTCCGTGATCACAATTTCATTTTTTTCGATGCGATACACCGAACGCATACGGTAACTGCCCCGACCTGTGCTTTGTATTTTTAACAGCTCTTCAGACGGCGTAATAATTTCTGCTCTGGTCGGCAAATCGGGTGCAGGAATATATTCTGCAACTTTTTCATCGCCTAGATTTGGATTACGAATTAAGGCAATGGTGCCTTTCACGACTTCACGCAGGTTGTGTGGTGGAATGTCCGTAGCCATACCAACCGCAATGCCCGTAGTGCCATTTAACAAAATATTCGGAATACGTGCAGGTAAAGTCACAGGCTCTTTCATCGAACCATCAAAGTTATCCTGCCAGTCACAAGTTCCCTGTCCCAGTTCAGACAAAAGTACTTCACTATACTGAGATAATTTGGCTTCGGTATAACGCATCGCAGCGAATGATTTCGGATCATCGGGAGAACCCCAGTTACCTTGACCTTCAATAAACGGATAACGATAACTAAAAGGCTGCGCCATCAGCACCATCGCTTCATAGCAGGCCGAATCACCATGCGGGTGATACTTACCGAGTACATCGCCAACGGTACGCGCAGATTTTTTGGGTTTACCGCTGTGTTTCAGCCCCAATTCACTCATGGCATACACAATACGGCGTTGTACAGGTTTTAAGCCATCGCTGATATGCGGTAAGGCACGATCCATGATCACGTACATGGCGTAATTGAGATATGCTTGTTCAGTAAATTCTGCTACGGAACGGTTTTCTGTCGCTTGATGCGCAAGGTTCGTCATAACAACCTGTCATCCTAATTAATCGTTTTTTGTTTAAGTTCTTATGCTATGTCGCAGGCTCTGCCTATACAAGTGAAAGCGTACACCACTACGACAAATTGCGTCTTTAGATGTTCCTAGTGTCGTAAAATTATCCATTTTTTTTAAAATGAGCAACTAATTATTTTGAAGTTCAGTTCCTGTGTTCATCTCTGCTCATCAATGAAAATAGTTAAGCAACTTCAGTCTTTTCAACTTGATCGATACGATCGACAAAAAATTTGCCCATCCTCATCCAAAATCCGACACAACGAATCGGGTATATTGTATCAATCAAGCAGTGAGTATTAAAAAGGTCTCATCATTAATAAGATCTTCAGCTATCAAAATACAACGTTGAGAAGCCACACTTTGGCCAAGCAGATTGAATTCTTATTGCTGAGTTGGATCTGGTTATCGGTTATTTTAAATCTATCATCTAGATTTTATCTGGAAGTGTATTGAAGACTGAGAGTCTCAGCACATCTGACGCTCAATCTTCAGCATGGACTAAATTACAGTCCAATTTCTTCCAATGTTTTGCCTTTGGTCTCTTCACCCAAAATCAAAATTACCGCTGCCACCGCAAGCAATACCGCGGTAAACATCATGAAAATCGCACTAAATCCATTGCTCTGTACCATCATATGCGTCACCACCATCGGTGCGACAATGCCGCCCATACGACCAATGGCCGATGCCCAGCCCGAACCAAAAGCCCGGATATTGGTTGGATATTGCTCTGGGGTATAGGTATACAACACGCCCCATGCACCGAGGTTAAAGAATGACATCAAACAACCCCAGAACATGATCATGCTCACAGTATCAGCTTGACCAAAGAAATACGCGGAAACTGCACACATGCCAATAAAACCAGCCAAGGTTGCTTTACGTCCCAGCTTTTCGACCAGCCATGCTGCGGCCACATAGCCTGGCAGCTGTGCCAAAATCATCACCAAGACATATTCAAAAGACTGAACAATGCTATACCCCTGCTTCACTAGCAAACTCGGTAACCATGTAAAAATGCCATAATACGAGTAGACAATACCAAACCAAATCAACCATAACATCAAGGTTCTACGCGCAAATGCCCCCGACCAGAGCTGGGTAAAAGACACGGTCTTTTTCTCTGCCACCGGTTTAACGATGATATGTTCAACGACTTCCACACCGCATTGACGTTCAATCTGCTGCACCAAAGCATGCGCTTCCACAATGCGACCACGGTTGATGAGATAAGGAATTGACTCAGGCACCTTGAACCAAATCACAATGGCGTACAGTGCAGGAATCCCACCGATTAAGAAAGCCATATGCCAGTCAAATTTTGGAATCACAAAATACGCCACCAATGCAGCGCAAAGCCAACCTAGACCCCAAAAACTTTCTAGCAGCACGATAAAACGCCCACGCACCTGCGCAGGAATGTATTCACTGACCAAGGTCACCGCTACTGGCAACTGTCCACCTAAGCCTAAACCCACAATAAAACGAAACGCCAACAACCACGTTAAGTTCGGGGCAAAAGCACAGGCTGCCGTCGCTAAACTGTAAATCACTAGGGTCGCGGCAAAAACTGTTTTGCGCCCAATACGATCGGCCAGACCACCTGAGCACACAGCACCAATCGCCATTCCGACAAAACCAATGGAGACCACCCAACCTTTTTCGGTTGGGCTCATGTGCCAGTCTTCAGCCATTTTTGCCAAAATAAAAGAAATCAGCCCCGTGTCCATGGCATCGAACATCCAGCCCAAACCAATGACCCACAACAGGGTGTAGTGAAATTTACCGATCGGTAAGCGTTGTATGCGAGAAACTAAATCCATAGCTCGGCCTCTAAAGCGGGAAAAGATAGCGGGCTGCTTTCTCAACAGGCTTTATCATTATGTGCTTTTTTATATAAACAAGGCGGTCAAATCGCCGTTATTTTAGCTCGCATCTTTCGAGGAAGCCGATTGCTCATCATCATCTTGATAAATGAATTTCGGCATTTCTAAGCCAAAGTAAATCGCGATTAGACGTAAGCTAAAACCAAAGATCAAAGTCGAAATCACAGTCAGCTCAAGTGATAAACCGAGCTGAATGCAGCCCCAATAGAAAATCACCGCGACAAAAGAAATACTGGCATACAGCTCACGGCGGAACACCAAAGGGACGTCATTACACAAAATATCACGCAAGATACCGCCTGAGACTCCTGTCAGAACCCCTGCAACTGCAGATACCACAAAACCATGTCCCATTTCTAAGGCAATTTGACAGCCGATGATGGTAAAACCGATCAGGCCCAGAGCATCGAGGACCAAGAAAATGTTGCGTAAATGGCGCATCCACTTAGCAATCAAAATCGTCATAAAAGCGGCAAAACACGTCAGCATCAGATATTCAGGATGCTTGACCCAAGTCAGCGGATAATGTCCCAATAACACATCGCGGACAGAACCTCCGCCCAGTGCTGTGACACAGGCAATAATCACCACACCAAACCAATCCATACTACGCCGACCCGCCGACAGTGCACCTGTCATTGCCTCTGCTGTGATCGCTATAATATAAATAATAGTGAGTAACATCGCCTGGATTCCATATAGGCTAATTGATGCGCGCTATTCTAAGCCAAATTTGCTTAAAATTATAAAAATTGTGCACAACATTGTTTAAATTTTTTCCCTGAACCGCAGACGCACGCTTGTTTCATTGTGATTTGCATTTCAGTGGTTGGATCTAAAAAATACCATGCTTCTGCATGTTTCACAAAATGTGAAATTTCATGATGTATCTGTGGCGATGTGCCATCATGATAATGGGCTTTGAACTCGACCATGGCATGGTTTTTATCGAGTTTTTCATTGGCCTGTACGACGTCTAACTTCAACCATTTGTTGCTTCGACTCCACTCTGCAATTGCTGCAACATCTAGAGCCTGTTGCTGCCCCAAAGCTGTGGTTTGCACAATGTAATCAATTTGCTGTTTGGCAAAAGCACTATAACGTGAGCGCATAAGTTGAGCAGCACTCTGTGCACGGCTTTGTCCCAAGTGCAAAGGCTGACAGCACTGCTTATATTCACCCTGCCCACACGGACACTCAACATTACTCATGATTTTTCCATAAAAAATAGCTCGACATTGCGAGCTATTTTAACCTGTTCAAACCAGATTAAGGTTTGTTTTAAGATGATTCCTTGTGCAGATCCGACTTTGGAATCACATGCACTTTTTCAATTTTGTGCCCATCCATCGTCACCACTTCAAAAATACAGCCATCTGCTTCAAGGCTAGAGCCATTTTCAGGTAAACGACCTAAATGAAAGAGGATATAGCCTGACAAGGTTGAGTACTGATCAGACTCGTCGACCAAATCACGATCCAACAATAACGACACATGACGAATATCAGTAGAGCCATCGAGCATCAAGCTGCCATCTTCTAAGCTTTCAGCCACATTGTCTTCAGCATCTTCATCAGGGAACTCCCCTGCAATCGCCTCTAATACATCAATCGGCGTGGCAATCCCTTCAATCGAGCCGTATTCATTCAAGACCAAAGCCATTTGTAACGGTGCTTGACGCAGTTGTTCCATTACCATCAGGACTTGTGCATTTTCATGCACAATCACAGGCTCACGTAAATGTTTATCAAAATCGAGTACACCCGTTTCAATATATTCATTCAAAACTTTATGGGTCAGCACCACACCTGCGATGTTGTCTAACTCGCCCCGTGCCACAATTAAACGTGAATGCGTAATACTGAGTAGTTGTGACTTGATTGAGGCTTCTTCATCCTCTAAATCAATCCACTCCAACTCTGGACGTGGGGTCATCACGGACTTCACTGGACGTTCAGACAAACCCAGCACCCCTTGTACCAAGACACTATGATAGACCCCATTTTCAGGATCAAACACTTCATCCGCATAAGCGCGAGTTGCCAGGACATCTTCAGGCTCAGAGGCATGATCACTACTTTTACCGCCCAACATTCGCAGCACCGCAGATGCAGTTTTATAGCGAAGGTCTGTGGTAGTGACCATTTTTTCTTGATTCCGGCGCATGGTTTGGTTGATGAATTCAACAATTACCGAGAAACCAATCGCGGCATATAAATAGCCTTTTGGAATATGGAAACCAAAACCTTCTACAATCAATGAGAAACCGATCATCATCAAGAAGCCGAGACACAAAATCACCACGGTCGGATGTTTGTTGACAAATTCCATCAAGGCTTTCGATGCCCACAGCATAATGCCCACGGCGATAATCACCGCAATCATCATCACAGACAGGTGTTTAACCATACCGACTGCGGTAATCACCGAATCTAAGGAAAACACAGCATCCAAAACTACAATCTGAACGATCACCATCCAAAACACAGCATTGGCTGGACTTTCTTCTTTCTGAACCACTTTGGCGTCAATACGTTCATGCAGTTCCATGGTGCCTTTAAATAGTAAGAACACCCCACCAAACAGAAGAATCAAATCCCGTCCTGAGAAAGGATGATCGAAGATATGGAACAGCGGCTCGGTCAGTGTCACCACCCAAGCAATTGAGGCCAACAGCACCAAACGCATTAAGAGTGCAAGGATCAAACCAACAACTCGAGCCGTATTGCGTTGTTCTGGTGGAAGTTTCTCCGCCAAAATCGCAATAAAAACCAAGTTATCAATCCCCAGCACAATTTCCAGCACCACTAAAGTGAGTAACCCCACCCACGCAGAAGGATCAGACATCCATTCAAATATCATGTGATCTGCTCCTGTCGAGGGGAAATATACGGTGCATAACGCAACTTAAGCGGATGAAAAGGAAGATTCAGCACCAATGGCTGTAATTTTTTTTCGGAAAACTGAAGATGTCTTGAGCGACAACTACCACTACCCATGTTCGTTCTTGTGTTGTAAAACAGGAAATAAGTATAGGCAAGATCTACATGAAATTCATCTTTTTTTCAAAAGCGCACTGTTTTAAAAGATTTAACAAATTATTACCCGATTGTTAGATTAAATACAGCTTGCCGTCACATTTCTTGCTTAAACTAAGAAAGAAAAAGTAGATAAAGCAAAAGGTAAAAACATACGCCATGAATAGTGAATTAAAAATATCCTCTCTCAACACTGAAGTAAACGTTCAAACCACTCAACCTCTGATCGCACTTTACTGCGGTTCTCGTTCAGGCAATAAACCGATTTATCAAGAAAAAGCGATTGCACTGGCACAAGGTTTAGCTAAACAGGGTTTTGGTCTGGTTTATGGGGGGGCCAGCATTGGCCTCATGGGACAAGTGGCCGATGCCATGATTAGCCACGGCGGTGAAGCAGTCGGCGTCATTCCAGAATTTATGCTGGATTATGAAATTGCGCATCACCAACTGACCGAATTACATGTTGTACAAACCATGCATGAGCGCAAAGCCTTAATGGCCGAACGTGCAAGCGCCTTTGTCGCACTACCCGGTGGTTTAGGCACTTTTGAAGAAATTTTAGAAGTGGCAACCTGGGGACAACTGAACCAACACCAAAAACCGATGATGATTTATAACGTCAATGGTTTTTATGACGCACTGATTACACAATTGGATCATGCAGTAGAAGAAGGTTTTCTACCGCCACAACACCGCGCAAAAGTAATTGTATGCAACCATGCTGAACAGATTTATTCAGCCATTGCCAACCTCGGCAGTCCAGCACACTTTGCCATTTAAATCCCGTTCTTAATGCTATAAAAAAAGCGAGCCTAGAGCTCACTGCTGTCCCATAGTTTGCTTTAAATAAAAAAACCTGAGTCCTAACAGTTAAAATATGAGTGCAAACAAACACTTTAACGACCAGGATTCAGGTTTTGTCACATCAGAATACCGTATTTCATGAGCTAATTAAACCTGTTGTGCGACAGGATTTTGAACAACTTGCTAAAGTACACCATGTTGGACAGAAATTTAGAGCCGCTTCCCGGTGGGATCAGTTTATTGCCATATTGATGTCTCAATTCTCTTGTAGGCAAAGTCTGAGAGATATTCAATCCAATTTGGAGTGCCAACAGGAAAAGCTAAGTCATCTCGGAGCAAAGTCTATTCCCCGAAGCACGCTGGCACGAATCAATGAGCAGCAGCCTGCTGCCTTGTATCAACAGCTATTTTACAAGTTGCTTAAATACTATGAACACTCAAAAGTAGCTCATAAATTTCGCTTTAAGAATCCCTTGTATTCCTTGGATGCCAGTCATATTGACCTGTCGCTTTCCCTATGTGAATGGGCCAAAGTTCACGACTCAAAAGCCAGCATGAAACTCAGTATAGGATTGAATCACAGCAATGATATTCCTGAGTTTGTTGCAGTTGAAAATGGCAAAGAAAATGACATGGTACAAGGCCGCAAATTCCAGTTTCCTGCTGGCAGCATTGTAGTTTTTGATAAAGGCTATGTCGATTACCAGTGGTATGCAAATCTGACTGCTCAAAACATTGGATTTGTCACACGTTTTAGGCCTAAATCTGTGTATCAGGTGATCCAGCAACATCCAGTGCTTGAATCCAAAGGTATTCTAAAAGATGAAACCATTCAGCTGAATAGCGCACATGCCCTAAAAAGAAAAGCCCCAGTGTTAAGAAGAATTGAATATAGAGATCAGCAAAGTGGCAAGCACTTTAGCTTTCTCAGCAATAACTTTCATTTAGCCGCCTCCACCATTGCGGCGATTTATAAAGATCGTTGGAAAGTTGAGCTGTTCTTTAAGGCGATTAAGCAGAATCTCAAATTAAAAGCGTTTCTAGGCCGCAGCAGGAACGCAATTCAGACACAAATCTGGATTGCGATGTTCGCCTATTTATTGGTGAGTTTCGCTCAACATTTAGGAAAAACAGGTTGGACAGTTCAACGTTTACTCAGAATAATTCAAGTGAATTTGTTTGAAAGAAGAACTTTAAAAGCTTTATTTTCACCCGATAAAATACCCATAAAACAAGAGGAAGCTCATTTGAGCTTCCTCTTGTGAAAAATTGTGGGACAGCAATGGCCTAGAGCTCGCTTTTTTAACATGTGCGGTTATTGCCCATAATGGGTGACAAAATTATAGAACCACGGCAGTGTGGTCGCCAAAATCACCGACATGGCTAAGCCAAACATCAATTTCATCGCATCTTTACTGACGTTACGCGAAGTGCGGTGTTTGTTCACTTCATCAAAAATCATCGACATTGCAAACTCACGACCTGCAAGTAAACCTAAGAATACCCATGTGGTACTCATTGGAATATTGCTCCACTCTTTGAAGACCAACAAAATCAGGGCATACATAAAGTCAATAATAGTCGCTGCACGAATATCGGTGACACCTGTTTTGGTATCGACAATCTTCTGAATCGCACCGCCGCGTTGGTACAAAATCACCGCCAACAACACCACAAAGACCGTGATGGCAAACAGTAGAAATGAAAACGGCACTTGACGGGGTACATAGACAAAAATATTGGCCAAATCTTGAATCAGCCACTGACTCCACAGAAAAGCCGTAGAGACCCACTGTAGTCCGATCCAAATATGCGACGGTTCTTGATTACGGGTTTTTGCAAAATACTTTGCGACTTGTCGCATCACAAAACGATAGACAATAATCGCAACCACAAAGGCCACCGCATAGCCCATCATCGATTTCACCATCATCGAGCCTAAACTTGCAGGCGAGAAAATGGTTAAAACCAAGAAAGTGGTACTGACGGGAATTCCGTATTTGGTTAAAAATAACAGTAAAATCGGTGGCACAATATAGAGCCACGTGACCCCACCCTCAGGAAAAGGAATCGTTTCTAAACGGCCATATGATGCATCACCCACACCGGATGCATACCAACCATAAATCAACACCACCACCAAAATGGTACTGATAAAGAGCCAAAGCACCCACCATGGACGATGTGCATTGGATGAAATAAACGTACCTAATGTCTGTGGCACATCATTTCCGACGATAGAATAAGCGGCTAAACAGAAGCCTATCACCATCAAAATTTCGATTGTCATAAAACCAACCTTTTGAATAATTTATTCCAAGACAGTGCCCTTGGACGTTTGCCAAAGATTATGACGGTTTTATTTCATTTTCATGACATCCCTGTCATATATTTTTTGTAGCGCCATAAAAAAGAGCACCGTAGTGCTCTTTTTTCAAATTCAAAACTCAGTTTTTTAATTGAGTTTGACTTCATAAACTGCCGTACTACCACTAACTTCATTTCCCACCACCAGCAGCGGGTGACCATTGGGTGAATTCTTCGCCGCGATGAAGATCAAACCTTCTGGGCCTAAGTCACCTTGCTTCGTGACTTCTGTTTCATTGGTATTGCGATGGTTCAGATACTGAACAAATTTAGCCTGATTCGGGTTGCTAATGTCATACACCATGATGCCACTGGCACGCTCAAGTCCAATAAAGGCAAAGGTCTTTTCACCAATTTTACCCAAAGTCACGCCTTCAGGTTCAGGGCCTTTATTATCACTACGGTCATCAAATTTAAATGCTTCATGATTGCTATTAAATTGATGTGGAAACAACTCCGCAATTTTTCGCTCAAACTCACTCCCCGAGTCCCACACAATCTGCTTGGTTTCAGGGTCGACAATACTCACCGAACGGCCACCATAGGCGTATAATTTGTCATAAGTCAGACGACCATTTTCATCTAGCTTCGGTAGACCTGTTAGTGGATCTTTTTGATAACCTTGCGTCCAACTAATGGTCAAACGTCCAATTTGTGAATCTTTAATTAAATTATCCGCGCAGACTTCTGTTGCGTCAGCCGTTTGACAAGGTTTAAACACCTCGGGGTTTAATTTCGCCCCTTTTACGCCTGGTGCAAGCTGACGTAAATGCGCTGCATAATCACCTTTAGCGTCAAAACCTGCTTTTTTAAACAAATGTTTGATGCGTATCTCTTCAGCATAACCAGCATTTAAGTCCCCGCCTTCAAAGTATTTGGCTTCATCCCTTAGCCATTCACGGGCATCCCCCTCATTGGCCGTGACCAAATAGGTTTTACCGTTGGCTTGGTATGATGCAATGGCATCGGGCATATACATGCCATATAGCCCCGGCCAAGAGCGAATATTAATCATGCCTGCATCTTTTGCACATTCTGTAATACTACGTCCCAAAGAGTCTTGACCAATAGCACAGTCACGGTCACTTCCATCCAAGGCATTTTCAGGCAAACTATGGTCCTTGTAGCCCATCGGGAAAAGATCAACAAATTGATTTTTTTCTAGGTCTAAAACCCCAATCGCATTGTTTTCCTGCAAACTAACCCATGCTTTTTTACCATCAGCACTGACTGCGATGTACTCAGGCTCTAGGTCTTGTGCAACGGTGGTCGTTTGAATACCTACGTTAGCAACATTTGGGTATTGACTGATGTCTGGGCCAAAAATACGAATGCCTACATCTAATAAGTCTTGTTTACGATCATTCCATGCTTGGAAGCCCGCAATGGTTGCTGTTGGTTTTTGAATATCTGAAATATCAATAATACTGACCGAACCTTCGGGATCGACTTGATACCCTTCATTCGGTTCCGCTTCATTCGCTACCAGTACTTTTCGACCATCAGGCGTGAAGGTCAACATATCTGGCAAAGCCCCCACGTTGACTTGGCTGATAAAAGAGAGATCCTGTGCTTTAAAGAAAGCCACAATACCCGTTTGGGTTTTATCCTCAGCCTGAACCGCAAGCGCCACGATGCCATTATGCACCGCGACACTATTCACTTCGGAGTTGGCTAAATAAGTTTTGGCATCCAAAGATTGGATATATGTCGGCTGCGCTGGTTGGGAAAAATCTAAAACATCGACCATGCCTTTTTGTGCATTCACCACGAACAGACGCTTACTCGCAGCATCATAGGCAGGGATTTCAGCTGCACTCTGTCCAAATATCCCCGACTCATAACTTGCAAGATGAACCAGTTCAATACTATTCGGCGTGGCTTCCTCTACCACAGGCGGTGATGTGATGGTTTGCGCATCATCACTGTCATTACACCCCGCTAAGCCCAACCCCATGCATGCTAAAAAGACAGCACTATATGTTTTATTCATCATGATCTAAATATCGGTTCAAATTTAACCAATGTATGACGCATGCGTTGCAAACACATGACGTAGAGATGTCAATTTGATGGCATGTGATAAATGCACATTCGCAACAACAGTCCAACTTAAATTAAGCTAAACTGTTTAAAAATTTCACTTTGTTGTATCTATGAACCAAACGCCGACCCATCAAGCACTCGCTCCTGAGTACCGTCTTTTGGTACTTCTGGTTTCGATTGGCTTTTTTATGCAAGGCTTAGATACCACCATTGTGAATACCGCCCTACCGGCTATGGCAGCCAGTTTGAATGAAGACCCGCTGCAAATGCATAGCGTGGTGGTGGCCTATGTGCTTGCCGTTGCTGCCTGTATCCCCTTGAGTGGCTGGCTCGCCGACCGTTTTGGGGTGCGCAATACCTATTTCAGTGCCATTATCATTTTTACTCTTGCCTCACTGGGCTGTGGCTTTTCTGAAAGCTTAAATGAGTTATTGTTCTATCGCGTATTGCAAGGCATCGGTGGTGCATTATTGCTCCCTGTTGGCCGTTTAGCTATGCTCAAGGTCATTCCGCGGACGCAGTTCTTATCGGCCATGAGTTTGATGAGTCTCGCGGGACTGATTGGCCCACTGATCGGTCCAACACTCGGGGGCTGGTTGGTCGAAGTCAGTACATGGCATTGGATTTTCCTGATTAACCTCCCCATGGGGCTGTTAGGGGTCCTGATTAGCTTTAAAGCCATGCCGAATGTCACCGAGCAGAATGTGCCGCGTTTTGACTTTTGGGGTTTTATCCTGTTGGTGATCACCATGGCAGGACTATCTTTAGGGATTGAAAATTTTGCCAGTCCGCACCTGACTTTATGGTGGAGTATGGGACTGATTGTACTGAGCTTGGTGACTGCGCTTTGGTATGCCTATCATGCACATACACATCAAAATGCGCTATTTCGCAGTAAACTATTTCGTAACCGCATTTATGCCGTGGGTATTTTAGGTAACTTCTTTGCTCGCCTCGGTGGCAATGCTATGCCCTTTTTAATGCCACTCATGCTCCAAGTAGCTTTCGGTTTTGAACCCTTTGTGACGGGCCTCTTGATGATTCCAACAGTGCTGGGCTCACTGGCCTCCAAACCCATCATTCGTCACTTGATTCAGCGCTTCGGTTATCGCCACGTGCTTTTGGTTAACACCTTGTTGGTCGGTGCATGTATCGCCAGTTTTGCCCTCAATACCGCAGACACCCCAACTTGGCTGCGCGCGCTGCATTTCTTTGTTTTTGGCATGCTGAACTCATTGCAATTTGTGTCTATGAATACCCTCACGCTGAAAGATTTACCGCAACAAGATGCCAGTAGTGGCAACAGTTTCTTGTCGATGATCATGATGGTGTCGATGAGTATTGGTGTGGCTCTGGCAGGTACTTTGGTTAATGTCTTTACGGCATATTTGGGTACAGATCACATCGTCATGGCATTCCATAACACCTTAATTGTTTTGGGCTGTATTAACCTGATTACCGCAGCCATCTTCTGGCACATCCCCAAAGATACCGTGGATTCATAACAGATACAAAGTGCTGCCATTCACTGACCATAATCATCATGGTCAGTTCCACAAATTCGAGCTATGATGATGAGCTAAAAACCAATACCTGCAAAAGCATGTCCGCAAGAAAAAAAGTTTCCACGCCGTCAAAAACCTCATATCCCTATTACATACTTGCCTGTGTAGTGATGCTATGTGTCGGACTGGGGATCACCTATTTTTTCTTGCAGAACAATGTCGCATCTGCCCAAGAGTATCCAGTAAAAGGCTTTGATGTATCTCATCATCAGGGCGACATCCAATGGCAATCCATTTCTCCCCAAGAGTTTAAATTCGTCTATTTAAAAGCCACCGAAGGCGGCGATTTCAAAGACCGTAAATTTCAGGACAATTGGCTCAAAGCTCGTGAACAAGGCTTTTTGGTCGGGGCTTATCATTTTTATCGTTTATGCCGTGATGGCCAGATTCAGGCGCAGAACTTTATCGAAACTGTGCCGAAGAAAACCGATAGTTTGCCGCCTGTGATTGATTTGGAATATGACAGCAACTGTATCAATACCTATACCAGAGAACAACTGCTCAAAGAAATTCAGATCATGCACGACCAACTGTATCAACACTATGGCTTGCAACCCATTTTTTATACCTCTAAAGCATTTTATAATATTGTTTTGGTCGATGAATTTAAACAAACTCCCCTTTGGATTCGTGAATATCAAGGCCAACCTGAGCTCAAAGGCAATCCGAAATGGACCTTTTGGCAACACACCAGCCAAGGTCAAATTAAAGGCATACCAACCTTGGTAGATCTCAATGTATTTCAAGGCTCAGAGCAAGATTGGATCAGCTTTTTAGAGCGCCAAGGACTTTATCAACTGCCACAAAACTTACCAATCAAGTAAGCAGTTCCAAGCTCAGCATTGAAATTCAAATACTAAAATACCAAGTCAAACTATGTCGCTTATGCCGCATGTAGAACTACGCAATCGATCTGAATAGTGCGATACTGGCTTAGGTTTCAATATTAAAATTCAGCATGCGAAAAATCATTCACATCGACATGGATGCCTTCTATGCCTCGGTGGAGTTACTTGATCGTCCCGACTTAAAGCATTTACCTGTGGTGATTTCTTCACACCACCCTCGTGCCGTCATTGCAGCTGCATCCTACCCTGCACGTCGCTACGGGCTCCGCTCTGCAATGTCGATGACTCAAGCCAAAAAACGCTGTCCTCAAGTGGTGGTGATTGAACCTAGTTTCTCTAAATATCGTGCGGTCTCAGCGCAAATTCATACAATTTTTCAGCGTTATACCACACTCATTGAACCGCTTTCCTTAGATGAAGCTTATTTAGATGTGACGGGAAATTTACAACAACTGGCCAGCGCCACAGAAGTTGCTGAACGCATCCGCGCTGATATTTTTCAGAGTACAAGACTGACCGCCTCTGCGGGTGTTGCACCGAATAAGTTTCTAGCCAAAGTTGCTTCGGACTGGAATAAACCCAATGGTATCTGTGTAATTAAACCCTCACAAGTTCAGCAGTTTATTCAGCACTTGCCGCTTAAAAAAATTCCTGGAGTAGGTAAAGTCATGCAAGAAAAATTACATGCGCTCAAACTTGAAACTTTAGGTGATTTACAGCATGTGGATGAAAATATCCTGATTCATCATTTTGGCAAGTATGGCAAACAGCTCTATCTATATGCACAAGGGATTGATGAGCGTCCTGTACAAGCGGAACGAGAACGTCAGCAAATTTCAAAAGAAACCACTTTTGATGATGATTTAACTATTGAACAGTGTCTCCCATTTTGGCCCAAGTTGATTGCACAAGTCTGGCAAAGCTTAGAGAAAAAGCAACTGTATGCCCGCGGTGTCACCGTCAAACTGAAACTGAAAAACTTTCAAACCCTACAGCACAGTAAAAGCTTCAAAACGCCATTAAAGCATCAAACTGAACTACAAATGACCTTAGATATCTTACTCAAAGAAATGCAAATCACACCGGATCAACAATTTCGTCTTATCGGTGTTGGGGTCTATGCACTTTCGACTCAAGAGCCTCTACCCCAGCTCTCTTTGTGGTCGGACTGATTGCTCAATCAGTCATTTTTTAACCAAAAGAACAAAAATAATGCAATTTAGCATTCACAAACTGTGTTTTTAGAGTAATCTAATGATGCGCTGCATTTATCCATGTAACCGCTGAGATGCTAAAACTTACCTTTACTTTTAGCATACGTCCTGTGATTGGCGTGACGATCAAATCCGAAGATTACAGGACATCTCTGATATTTATCATGGTATTCCCCCTCTATATTTCAGAGCAGCGCTCTAGTAGCATCAGAATAATCCAATATTTTAAAATATACTGTTATAAAGTCCGCATAAGATTGACCTATTAATCGCGTTCCTTCATCTTTTGTAATTCCCACGTCGAAATATCGAATCCATCCTCTGTTCACATGCACTTATAACAATAAATAGAGTTCTTCACGCTGTAAAATTCTGCACCTGATTGAAAGCCAACATCGTAGCCATCTGTCATACATGAGTTTGTGGTAGGCTATTGAACTACATTTTTATGTTCTATTTTTATACTCATCACACAGGATGCATACATCATGACGGTTCAACGTTTGCATGTCTCAAATCGTTTTTCTGAAATTGCTGTTTCAGGTAATTTGGTTCATTTAGCAGGACAATTGGCGTCTGACTTTGATCTCGATATTAAAGGTCAAACCCAACAAACATTCGACATGATTGACCAATTTTTAGCTGATGCAGGCACAGATAAAAGCCAGATTTTATCGGTAACGATTTATTTGAAGAATATTGAACAAGACTATGCAGCGTTCAATGAAGTTTGGGATGCTTGGGTTGCAGATATTGATGCATTACCCCGTACCTGTGTTGAAGCTAAACTTTATGATCCACGAGTATTGGTAGAGTTAACCGTTGTTGCAGTGAAACCTGCATAAAAAATACACTCATCATAAAAACATGAGTTTTCATGTTTTTATGATACGTGCTGAGATTCAGTTAGCCGATCAGACGTAATTTTCGAGTTTGTGCTGCATTATAGTAATCATATTTTTTGGCTACACGCGTATCTTTAGTCAAACGCGACGAAGCATAAAGATCGCCATAAAAATCTTCACGTAACTGATGATAGTCAGGCACTTCTTCATAACGAATCACTTTATAGCCAGCCATATCGAGGATCGCATCCTGAAACTGTGCCTTTTGTGGACGTTTCAATGAAAGCGGATCTTCTAAAGCAACCACTGCCAAAACTTGTTGTGCACTATCCATAATCACAAAATCAGCCACCAAATTGCGGTATTTGTTTCGTGTACGTGAAAATTTTGTCGTGAGTAAGGCATCATAAGATACATGCGCCAGCACAGTATGATGCGGTAAAATTTCTTTCAAACGAGTATAAGTCAGTTGCTCATGCATACTAAAAATAGCACGTTGTCTTAATGCACTATCTTGCTGCTTGGTCTTAGGGATCAACGCTTTACTCGCTAAAATCATGACCAGTATCAACAACACGCTACCAATTACCATATAAGTTGTCATATTTGTATCCTTTTCATCTTTATTATAATTTTCGGTATCACACCGATTTTTATCCGATCAGTATAACCTACTGACCATTTACCCAAACCACGCAATAAAAAAACTAAAGCTAAAATCAAACAAACGCTGATAAAACTAAACAATTTTTTGCAATGTCATCCGTTGTAACACGCTTTGTTTTAATCCGAATGACATTTTGGCTCTGTAGCCTATCTACACTGTAATAGAGTGATTCATTCACGTGCAATATGATTCTTCGGATTGACCCAATTTTCCCGACGGATGGCAGAAAAGCCAATCTTTGAGCTATTTTTCTAACGCAATAAAAAAGATCGATCCTAAAAAAGGATGCCGTAGCATCCTTTTTTATATTCAATTGCCATTAAGCACGTGACTTAGACTTTGGTTTTGACTTTGAATGTCCAAATGGCTTCTTGGCGTCACCTGTTTCACGCGGCGGCAAACCTGTATGCTGCGTTAAAATCTGACCACGTTCAGGACGCTTCTTGGTATTTGATGGACGAGATTGATTTTTCGCTTGTTGGTTACGGCTATCACAATTACGTTTTTGCGAATCACCATCCACGGTTGAGTTTTTCTTCCGAGCAGACTGATACTGACCTTCTGTCCCTTGCGGTTGATAGGTTGGAATCAAATGCTGTTTCGAGTTACCAATCAAGTCTTGGCGGCCCATCTCTTTTAAAGCATCGCGGAGTAAAGGCCAGTTGTTTGGATCATGATAACGTAAGAATGCTTTATGCAGACGACGACGCTTCTCACCTTTCACAATATCCACATCTTCAGTATATCGCGCCACTTTGGCTAATGGGTTTTTACCCGTGTGATACATGGTGGTCGCTGTGGCCATTGGTGATGGATAGAAAGTTTGTACCTGATCGGCACGGAAACCATTTTTCTTCAGCCAAATCGCCAAATTCATCATGTCATATTCAGTCGTACCCGGATGTGCTGCAATAAAGTACGGGATAAGATACTGCTCTTTACCTGCTTCCTTACTGAAACGATCAAACATTTGCTTGAAACGATCATAGGTTCCGATGCCCGGTTTCATCATCTTAGACAATGGACCTTTTTCGGTATGTTCAGGCGCAATTTTTAAATAACCACCGACATGATGCTGAACCAATTCTTTGACATATTCAGGGTTTAGTACCGCCAAGTCATAGCGTAAACCTGAGCCAATTAGAATCTTTTTGATGCCTTTAATGGCGCGTGCTTTACGATATAACTGCGTTAAAGGTGCATGATCCGTATGTAAGTTTTGACAAACACCCGGATAAACACACGATGGTTTACGACAGTTCTTTTCAATTTCAGGGTCTTTACAGTGCAAACGATACATGTTTGCTGTAGGCCCACCCAAGTCAGAAATGATGCCAGTAAAACCCGGTGCAGTATCACGAATCTTTTCAACTTCACGTAAAATTGATTCTTCTGAACGGTTTTGAATGATGCGTCCTTCATGTTCTGTAATCGAACAGAAGGTACACCCGCCAAAACAGCCACGCATAATGTTGACCGAAAATTTGATCATGTCAAATGCAGGGAAACGCGCCTCCCCATAGACAGGATGTGGTAGACGTGCATAAGGCAAATCAAACACATAGTCCATTTCTTCCGTGGTTAACGGAATCGGCGGTGCATTTAACCAAACATCACGTTCGCCATGCTTTTGTACCAAAGCACGCGCATTGCCTGGATTGGTTTCAAGGTGCAAAATACGGTTGGCATGTGCATATAAAACGGGATCATCTGCCACTGCTTCAAATGCAGGCAAACGAATCACAGCCAGTTCACGCGGCGGTAATTTATGTTTAATTGCCTTTGAAGATGGCTGTAATTGCACAATTTGTGTATCAGGATCAAGTTGATCCCCTTCACGAACAATTTGATTCGTCACAATTTCTTTTTGGAAATTTTGGTATTGGGTTAAAGAATTACCCTTATCTTTTTCAATTTCACAGCCATCTAAATCTTCAGTCATCACATATGGATTGATAATCGGATCAACACGGCCAATGGTATCCACATCATTTGATGCAATTTCCACAAACTTGGCTTTAGATGGACGGTTTAACTTATTCACGATAAATGCCGTGCCACGAACATCGGTAATTTCGTGAATTTTTTCGCCTTTGGCTAAGCGATGCATCACCTCAGTAATTGAACGCTCACCATTACCATACATCAAAAGATCGGCTTTTGAGTCCATCAACACTGAACGACGAACTTTGTCTGACCAATAGTCATAATGTGCAATACGACGTAAAGACGCTTCAATTCCACCTAACAATACAGGTACATCTGGAAATGCTTCACGCACACGTTGGCAATACACCGTTGCTGCACGGTCTGGACGTTTATTAGGTAAATTATCTGGTGAATAGGCATCATCAGAACGGATTTTACGATCAGCCGTATAACGGTTGATCATCGAATCCATGTTCCCAGCAGTCACACCCCAAGCGATATTTGGCTTACCCAAAACGCGGAATGCTTCAACATTAGTCCAATCCGGTTGTGCAATAATCCCGACACGGAAACCTTGTGCTTCTAACGTACGGCCAATAATGCCCGAACAAAAGGATGGATGATCGATATACGCATCACCACAGACCAAAATAAAGTCACAACTATCCCAACCGAGTTGGTCCATTTCCTCGCGCGACATCGGCAAAAATGGCGCAGGTTCAAAACATGACGCCCAATATTTGTCGTAATCAAACAACGCTTTAGGCGCGGTCTGCATAGTATAAGCAGTAGACATGGCTAGCAATTCTCGGCTGGCAGATGAAAGATCTCAAATAAAGATCAAAGATGAAAGCCGATCATTTTACCATGAATTACATTCAGCTTGCTTGGTTAAAAAAGCATCATATACAGCACGTTATCATTTATTTTTTTATGCAAACGTAATTTCGAAGTTTTTATTTAAAAAGAAACAATTTGACAGTGAAGAGACAAAAGCTGGCCCTTCATTCCTTAAAGAATAAAGACCAATGTCCAATCACTTGGGACAGTAAGCAATACATCGAGACCCAACTGACTCAGCTGAATTATCCAGCAAAGAATGAAAAATTAACATCAACTATGGCTATGCCAATCTCTCAGAATATCCCTCACTTTATGACGCTTTTATTTAAGATCTCATCCATTTCCTTTTAAGATTCTAATATTTAGATTAATGAAAGATGCTGCTAAAAATAAACACCATCTTTCATCATGTAAAAACTCAAATCAGTTGAGTTCTTTCATACCAACTTTATTCTTTTTGAGCGGTCGATAAGTCCATAATCAACTTTGTCGCTAAATATAAACGCGGCACAATACTTTCGACCAGAATATATTCAGCATTATTCGAATGTGCACCATCACCAGATAAGCCCATGCCTTCTAAAATCGCTGCTTTCGAATTTAAGCCAGCAAATGCAGCATCTGTACCACCACCTGTTGCTTCAGACAATACTTTCATTGGTAAATTAAAATCAGTTTTGTAAATAAGCTGTGCTTGTTCAGCCAATTTTTTTGCCTGTGGGTTTGCCATTAAAGGTGGGCGACGCATTTCAAACTTTAACTTAACTTCACTATCAGCTAACTTTTTATGTTTAATCCTTTCCTGTAATACACGTTCCACTTGCTGAAAATCTTTAACTTGCAAGGCACGAACATCTGCTTGTGCAGTTGCAAGGTCTGGAATCACGTTACGCACTTTACCTGCACTCGCCACCGTCCAGTTTAATTTCAACCCCGTTTTAGGATTGGATAAGTCTTGTAACTGTAAGATTTGATGTGATAATTCTGTTAGTGCATTTATGCCTGCTTCAGGCTTAACCCCTGCATGTGCAGATTTCCCTTGAACCTCTAAATATGCTGCACCAATCCCACTGGTGGCTAAACGTAAACTGCCGTCTTTACCACCACCTTCAAATGACAAAACCACATCTTGGTCTTGTGCAGTCTCAGTAATCAGTTCGCGTGAACCTGGCGAACTGATCTCCTCATCGGAGTTAAGTAAGACTGTGATCGTGCCATAATCTTGATAATTCAACTTTTTCAAAAGATCAAGCGTATGAATAATCGCAGCAACCCCCTGTTTATCATCTAAAATTCCGAGACCAAAAACTTTATCCCCTTCCATTTTAAAAGGTTGGTCTTTCAACATCCCTGTTAAATACACCGTATCCATATGAGCAATTAGCATAATTTTACTGCTGCCTTTACCCTTCAAAACAGCTTTTACCATTGGACCAGTCTGTTGGGGTGTATCATCCATACGATATATATCTTTAGCTTCTACAATACTGACCTCAGCACCTGTCATTTTTAATTGTTCGGCGACATATTTAGCGATCTTATTCACGCCGACAAGATCTTTACTCCCCGACTCAATATTGACTAAAGCCTCTAGAGTATTTAAATAATTCTTTTTTTCTGATTCAACCAGTTGTTTGACCTGATCATTAGATACAGCATGTACTTGCCCAAAAGCCAAACAGCTCAACAACGCACATGAAATTAAAGGAAGTTTTTTCAGTTGATATTGAATTTTATTAGACATACTCATTATTCCATTTAAAGATATTACTAACAAACTATGAACATTTGATCGACTATCCAATATTTTTAAAATCTTAAAGCAAAAATGTTGGGTAGATTAAATGTCATGATCGATAAATAAGTAAATCAGTATGTATAAAGCAATCCTAAATATAAATTAGACGATTGATTCATTTATTATTTTAACCTTCCTTGCATAAAAAAATCCCCCTAACCGTTAAGTTAGGGGGATTTGAATTAATGAGCTGGCGATGACTTACTCTCACATGGATAACTCCACACTACCATCAGCGCTAAGAGGTTTCACTTCTGAGTTCGGGAA
Organism: Acinetobacter sp. 789_lipA; assembly: GCF_058242845.1. Lineage (NCBI taxonomy): Bacteria > Pseudomonadati > Pseudomonadota > Gammaproteobacteria > Moraxellales > Moraxellaceae > Acinetobacter > Acinetobacter sp. 789_lipA. Next base: position 525,271 of record NZ_JBZAYS010000001.1, read on the forward strand.
GGGATCAGGTGGTTCACTCTTGCTATTGTCGCCAGCACAACTGTTTATGACTATTCGTTGGGTCTTATTTACACATTGTGTACGCCTAACTTTCATCAAATGAGTTATTAACAGGTATATTTGAGTTGGATATTTTATCTAGCTTTATAACTAAATCAAGTTGTTTGCAGTGATTTGAACCACAACACCAACTGTTTGGGTGTTGTATAGTCAAGCCTCACGAGCAATTAGTATTGGTCAGCTTCACATATCACTATGCTTCCACATCCAACCTATCAACGTCGTAGTCTTCAACGGCTCTTTAGAGGACATAAAGTCCTAGGGAAATCTTATCTTGAGGTAGGCTTCCCGCTTAGATGCTTTCAGCGGTTATCCCTTCCGAACATAGCTACCCGGCGATGCGACTGGCGTCACAACCGGTACACCAGAGGTTCGTCCACTCTGGTCCTCTCGTACTAGGAGCAGATCCTCTCAAATTTCCAACGCCCACGGTAGATAGGGACCGAACTGTCTCACGACGTTCTAAACCCAGCTCGCGTACCTCTTTAAATGGCGAACAGCCATACCCTTGGGACCTGCTTCAGCCCCAGGATGAGATGAGCCGACATCGAGGTGCCAAACACCGCCGTCGATATGAACTCTTGGGCGGTATCAGCCTGTTATCCCCAGAGTACCTTTTATCCGTTGAGCGATGGCCCTTCCATACAGAACCACCGGATCACTAAGACCTACTTTCGTACCTGCTCGACTTGTGGGTCTCGCAGTTAAGCGCGCTTTTGCCTTTATACTCTACGCGTGATTTCCGACCACGCTGAGCGCACCTTCGTACTCCTCCGTTACTCTTTAGGAGGAGACCGCCCCAGTCAAACTACCCACCAGACATGGTCCTCGTCCCGGATAACGGGACAGAGTTAGAACCTCAATATTACCAGGGTGGTATTTCAAGATTGGCTCCACCGAAACTAGCGTCTCGGTTTCAAAGCCTCCCACCTATCCTACACAAGTAAGATCAAAGTTCAATGTCAAGCTGCAGTAAAGGTTCACGGGGTCTTTCCGTCTAGCCGCGGGTACACCGCATCTTCACGGCGAATTCGATTTCACTGAGTCTCTGCTGGAGACAGCGCCCCCATCATTATGCCATTCGTGCAGGTCGGAACTTACCCGACAAGGAATTTCGCTACCTTAGGACCGTTATAGTTACGGCCGCCGTTTACTGGGGCTTCGATCAAGAGCTTCGCTTACGCTAACCCCATCAATTAACCTTCCAGCACCGGGCAGGCATCACACCCTATACGTCCACTTTCGTGTTTGCAGAGTGCTATGTTTTTAATAAACAGTTGCAGGGGCCTGGTTTCTGTGGCTGCCAATAGCTCAAGGAGTAAATCCTATCACCGTCGGCAGCGTACCTTCTCCCGAAGTTACGGTACCATTTTGCCTAGTTCCTTCAGCAGAGTTCTCTCAAGCGCTTTGGTCTACTCGACCTGACCACCTGTGTCGGTTTCGGGTACGATTCCTATGTAACTGAAGCTTAGAGACTTTTCCTGGAAGCATGGTATCAGCCACTTCACTGTACAAGTACAGCTTGCTATCAGTTCTCAGCATACAGTACCCCGGATTTGCCTAAGATACATGCCTACAACCTTCCACCTGGACAACCAACGCCAGGCTGACTTAACCTTCTCCGTCCTCTCATCGCATTACATAGAAGTATTGGAATATTAACCAATTTCCCATCGACTACGCCTCTCGGCCTCGCCTTAGGGGTCGACTCACCCAGCCCCGATTAACGTTGGACTGGAACCCTTGGTCTTTCAGCGTGCGAGTTTTTCACTCGCATTGTCGTTACTCACGTCAGCATTCGCACTTCTGATACCTCCAGCATACTTCTCAATACACCTTCATCGGCTTACAGAACGCTCCCCTACCACTTGCAATAAATTGCAAATCCGCAGCTTCGGCATATAGTTTTAGCCCCGTTACATCTTCCGCGCAGGCCGACTCGACTAGTGAGCTATTACGCTTTCTTTAAAGGGTGGCTGCTTCTAAGCCAACCTCCTAGCTGTCTATGCCTTCCCACATCGTTTCCCACTTAACTATAATTTTGGGGCCTTAGCTGGCGGTCTGGATTGTTTTCCTCTTGACTACGGACGTTAGCACCCGCAGTCTGTCTCCCGGATAGTACTCATTGGTATTCGGAGTTTGCATCGGTTTGGTAAGTCGGGATGACCCCCTAGCCGAAACAGTGCTCTACCCCCAATGGTATTCGTCCGAGGCGCTACCTAAATAGCTTTCGGGGAGAACCAGCTATCACCGAGTTTGATTAGCCTTTCACCCCTATCCACAAGTCATCCCCTGGCTTTTCAACGACAGTGGGTTCGGTCCTCCAGTTAGTGTTACCCAACCTTCAACCTGCTCATGGATAGATCACCCGGTTTCGGGTCTACACCCAGCAACTAAACGCCCTATTAAGACTCGATTTCTCTACGGCTCCCCTATGCGGTTAACCTTGCTACTGAATGTAAGTCGCTGACCCATTATACAAAAGGTACGCAGTCACCGAACATGTCGGCTCCCACTGCTTGTATGCATGCGGTTTCAGGATCTATTTCACTCCCCTCACAGGGGTTCTTTTCGCCTTTCCCTCACGGTACTGGTTCACTATCGGTCAGTCAGGAGTATTTAGCCTTGGAGGATGGTCCCCCCATATTCAGACAAGGTTTCACGTGCCCCGCCCTACTCGACATCATCATATAAGCCCTTTCGTGTACAGGACTATCACCCACTATGGTTGCACTTCCCAGAGCATTCCACTAGAACTTATATGACTTAATGGGCTTTTCCCCGTTCGCTCGCCGCTACTGAGGGAATCTCAATTGATTTCTTTTCCTAAGGGTACTGAGATGTTTCACTTCCCCTCGTTCGCCTCGTATGACTATGTATTCATCATACGATACCTGCCTTATGACAGGTGGGTTTCCCCATTCAGAAATCTCCGGATCACAGGATATTTGCCGCCTCCCCGGAGCTTATCGCAGGCTATTACGTCTTTCATCGCCTCTGACTGCCAAGGCATCCACCACATGCACTTAATTACTTGACTATACAACCCCAAACAGTCGTAGCACCTACAAGTAGTACTAGGACAGATCGATTGCTCGATCATACAGTTTGTTGCTCTGTGTACTTAAACACTGTACAGCTTCAATTCAATTCACATACCAAAACGCTTGATTCAGTTAATTTCGCTAGTAACTCATTTCTTCAACCTTCATCAATCAGTAATAAATCACTGTTAATGTCGATCTTAAAAACGAGTATGAACAAATTATTTCAACTCAAATATATTCTGTTAATGATTTTTCCAGCCTTCGTCAGGTCAGGAAACTGTGATAAATCACAGAAGTTAATAAAATGTAAACCAATGTCTACCTCTTACTAATTTCTATAATCTAACTACTTAGCTTATATATTGAAGAACAATATATGGTGGAGACTAGGAGAGTCGAACTCCTGACCTCCTGCGTGCAAAGCAGGCGCTCTACCAACTAAGCTAAGTCCCCAGCTTATCAATAAGTCAATGTCTCTGTTTTTCTGTATTCAGCATTTAACAATGCTTGTTAGTCAGATTTGGTGGGTCTGACAAGACTTGAACTTGTGACCCCACGCTTATCAAGCGTGTGCTCTAACCAACTGAGCTACAGACCCTCAGATACATCGTCATGAAGAACAACTTGTTGTGGATTCTTACCAATCGTCAATCTTTCGTTAAGGAGGTGATCCAGCCGCAGGTTCCCCTACGGCTACCTTGTTACGACTTCACCCCAGTCATCGGCCACACCGTGGTAAGCGTCCTCCTTGCGGTTAGACTACCTACTTCTGGTGCAACAAATTCCCATGGTGTGACGGGCGGTGTGTACAAGGCCCGGGAACGTATTCACCGCGGCATTCTGATCCGCGATTACTAGCGATTCCGACTTCATGGAGTCGAGTTGCAGACTCCAATCCGGACTACGATCGGCTTTTTGAGATTAGCATCCTATCGCTAGGTAGCAACCCTTTGTACCGACCATTGTAGCACGTGTGTAGCCCTGGTCGTAAGGGCCATGATGACTTGACGTCGTCCCCGCCTTCCTCCAGTTTGTCACTGGCAGTATCCTTAAAGTTCCCGGCTTAACCCGCTGGCAAATAAGGAAAAGGGTTGCGCTCGTTGCGGGACTTAACCCAACATCTCACGACACGAGCTGACGACAGCCATGCAGCACCTGTATGTAAGTTCCCGAAGGCACCAATCCATCTCTGGAAAGTTCTTACTATGTCAAGACCAGGTAAGGTTCTTCGCGTTGCATCGAATTAAACCACATGCTCCACCGCTTGTGCGGGCCCCCGTCAATTCATTTGAGTTTTAGTCTTGCGACCGTACTCCCCAGGCGGTCTACTTATCGCGTTAGCTGCGCCACTAAAGCCTCAAAGGCCCCAACGGCTAGTAGACATCGTTTACGGCATGGACTACCAGGGTATCTAATCCTGTTTGCTCCCCATGCTTTCGTACCTCAGCGTCAGTATTAGGCCAGATGGCTGCCTTCGCCATCGGTATTCCTCCAGATCTCTACGCATTTCACCGCTACACCTGGAATTCTACCATCCTCTCCCATACTCTAGCTTCCCAGTATCGAATGCAATTCCTAAGTTAAGCTCAGGGATTTCACATCCGACTTAAGAAGCCGCCTACGCACGCTTTACGCCCAGTAAATCCGATTAACGCTCGCACCCTCTGTATTACCGCGGCTGCTGGCACAGAGTTAGCCGGTGCTTATTCTGCGAGTAACGTCCACTATCCTAGAGTATTAATCCAAGTAGCCTCCTCCTCGCTTAAAGTGCTTTACAACCAAAAGGCCTTCTTCACACACGCGGCATGGCTGGATCAGGCTTTCGCCCATTGTCCAATATTCCCCACTGCTGCCTCCCGTAGGAGTCTGGGCCGTGTCTCAGTCCCAGTGTGGCGGATCATCCTCTCAGACCCGCTACAGATCGTCGCCTTGGTAGGCCTTTACCCCACCAACTAGCTAATCTGACTTAGGCTCATCTATTAGCGCAAGGTCCGAAGATCCCCTGCTTTCCCCCGTAGGGCGTATGCGGTATTAGCATTCCTTTCGGAATGTTGTCCCCCACTAATAGGCAGATTCCTAAGCATTACTCACCCGTCCGCCGCTAGGTCGTATAGCAAGCTATACTTCCCCGCTCGACTTGCATGTGTTAAGCCTGCCGCCAGCGTTCAATCTGAGCCATGATCAAACTCTTCAGTTAAAAATCATTAGTAGCTTATGGCTACAAATCTTGGCTCATCAATTTTCTGACAAATATTTCTCAAATAAACTTCGAGTAATTCTTACCATCAATCAATGAAATATTTTCGATCGATCAATCAGTAAAAATCCACACAAGTTGTTCTTCATAATCTCTTAATGATCTTCTTACTGATTCGTCATCAGCAAGCTAGGTCGGCTATACTACTCTCTTTCAAGAAGAAGTCAACTGGTTTTGTTAATTATTTTTAAACTTATTCAAGACTTTCAGATTCTACCGCTTGGGCTAAATCCTTGTTTCTCAACAAGTTTTAATCAACATCACCGCCGATGGATGTGCATTCTACAGCATTTCACATCCCTTGCAACACCTTTTCTCAATAAATATTTCTGCATGTTTATTTTTCAAACTCATAAAATTATAAGTTACTGTTATTTATGTAAAATATTTTTAATAAATTTATCTACTTCCTAGTTAGCGCCTTAAACCGCACCATCACATTCGCACAAATTAAACTTAATATATTGTTTTAATTCATTTAAATAACAATATATCGAAATAATATTTAAATACTTTATTTAAATCGCTGTTTCTTTCTACTTTTTATGGTGAATATCCACTCAAAATGCTGTTTTCTCAGTCAATTTCTATCTTAGAACCCAAAACAGCCATTCTATTTCTAGAATGGCTGTTTCCGATCACCAGAATAGATTTAGAACTTCATACTGATACGCGCCCAATAATTACGTCCAATATTATTAAATTGTTCTGTTGCAGCATAACCAAAGCCTGAACTTCCAAGTTTATTCAAATGCTCGGCATAGTTTTTATTCAGCACATTATCTATTCCGACTGAAAGGTCTAAATCTTTTTGGATATTATAAGTCCCATTTAAAGACAGAGTTCCAAAACCTTTACTCTCTTCTAAATCGTATCCAATGATATTGCCTTCTCGATAGCTGGTACGATCTTGTGCTGCCACCACACGCCATAACAAACCGAGATTATATTTCTCTTGCACATAGCGTAGATTGAAACGTCCTTCTAATGGTGCAATTTGCGGTAAAGCGGTGTGATCCGTTGTATTTTCACCCCATGCATACATGGCACTGATGTCCGCTTGAATTTGATCCGTCAACTGGTAAGCCAAACCTGCTTCAGCACCCGCAATGGTTGCATCGACATTTCGGCTTTTGGCTTCCAACCGCCCCATTGAGCCTGTCGGAGTATATGCCACTAATATATAGTCTTGAATCAAACCTGCATAAACTGAAGCCCAAGATTTAAATGCACCCTGTTCATATTGATAACCTGCATCAAACTGTGCGGTTTTTTCATTCTCTAAATTGGCAAAGGTCGTACCTGTACTTTGATGGTATTTGGTACTAAACAATTCCCAATAATCAGGCACACGCTCTACATAACCTAATCCTGCGTAAGTTTTAACATGTTCCGCAAGTTCACTTTCAATTCGAACAAAACCACTTGGCAGGGTTTCTTTACGCTCTGTATCAGTGGCTAAGTTATCGATCTTCACTTGATCGAGGCGTGCACCTGTCACCAGTTTATGCTGATCATTGAATGCATAACTCAGCTCACCGAAAGCCCCATAAGACTCAAAATCCATATCTCCGACACGAGCTTTATTTTGATAAGGAGACATTAAGCTGCCACTACGTTTAGTATGCTCATTTTTTTGACTATCAATACCTGAAATAAGTTGCAATTTCCCCCAGTCCTGCGTCATAGCAACCCGTGCATTTAAAGTCCTACGAGCAACATTTGAAGCCATCGGCATTGACATACCATCTGCGGGATTAAATTTTCGCAAACTAAAATTATCCATGACATGATCGTTATAGCTATAGTCCACTTGCGCTTCGACTTTCTTGATCACCTCACTAATGTTTTTCTTTTCAACATGTAAACCTAGACTTTCACGAGCAAACTTAGAACCATCCATGCTACGTCCAGCATAAACAGCCTCACCATCACTCTTCCCACCTTTCAGCTCTACCCATGTGTCCTCATTTGGAGTCCAGCCCAGCGCGAGATCTGCATTCCACTTTTCCCAATCGGACGGAACCGTATTGCCAGCTCCATCTTGATAACTATCTGCAATCGAACGATTGGCATTTAAACGTGCGTATTTCGTTTCATCACCAACAGCGGCTTCAACATTCTGATCCAAACGACCGTAAGAACCAAGCATGACACTGGCTTGTCCGCGATAAGGTTTCGCCGAAGTGAGCTGTTCAGGCTCACGTTCAAAAATAACGGTTGCGGCTGAACCGGTATGCGCATATTGAACAGTTTGTGGTCCTTTCACGACTGTGATTTTGTCATAGCTTTCAGGAGAAAGATAAGAAGCAGGATTATCCATACGGCTTGGGCATGCACCTAAATTTTCCGTACCATCTGTGAGGATTTTAATACGAGAGCCAAACATACCACGGAAGGTGACATCACCATTCGCCCCGCCATTTTTGATTTGGTTAAAACCCACAATAGTTTGTAGGTAGGCTGCACCATCAACCACAGGAATCGGCTGAGTGGGTTGTTTAGGGTCAGCATGTACAATCAGACCATGGGCATCATTGCCCTGCTGAGCCGTCACCACGATAGGCGCTAAAATGTGCGCACTGTCTACTTCAGCGGCAAATACTACGCTTGAAAAACAAGCAAGAGAAATCGCAGCCGCAAGAGGCTGTAAAAAGAATGTAGGCTGAGCCATTTTTATTCTCACTGAATCTATAAATACAACTAGGCTAGAGTCCGTTAAGACCCGAAAAATATATGTCTAGGTTTATACAAACAGTGGCGGTGCACGCCCTTGAGGTAGTAAGAAGAGTTGTTGCAGTGCAAACCAAACATGCGCAAAGGCTTTTTGAAATGCAATTAAACGAACTTGAATACGGTCAAGTACCGCTTTTAACTCTAAATCTGGCGGTAACACAAGATTGCCATATACCGTACAGTATTGGCATTGATGACTTGCATCATGATGATTGTGTTCAGCAGGTTGTGAACTGAGTTCATGCTGAGCCTGCATTTCATGATGATGTGTGGAATGCTTTTCAGCATGAGAACTGAGATGTTCAACTGGTTTAAGTAAAAGCGCACGCGAAATGGTTTCACAGACTGGCGCAATTTGATATTGCGTCGGTAGTAAAGGCTGTAAAAAAACAGCAATCTGTAAAAACACGGCTACACAAGACAGTAGCAACGCAGCTCTAAAAAACAATCCATTCCATCCGAATTGAGAACGCGGCCAGTATAACAAAGCCCAATCGAAATTGGGCTCACTTTAAAGATGATTTTTAAGCAAAAAAACTTAACCGCGTTTTACAGCTACTTTGTCTCTTTGGCGCTGACGAGTCAATTTTTCCACTTTTTCACGTGCACGTTGACGCTTCAATGGTGACAAATAGTCGACGAACAATTTGCCATTTAAGTGATCCATTTCATGTTGAATGCAAACAGCGAGAAGTTCGTCAGCTTCGATCTCAAATGCTTGACCTTCAAGGTTAATTGCTTCGATCTTTACGCGTGACGGGCGCTCAACTTTGTCGTATATTTGGGGAACTGATAGGCAGCCTTCTTCATAGGGCTGCGTTTCTTCAGTCAATGGGGTAACTTTGGGGTTAATGAATACCAAAGGTTGATCTTTATGTTCAGATAAGTCCATGACAATCAACTGAATATGACGATCAACTTGTGTCGCGGCAAGTCCAATGCCTGGCGCTTCATACATGGTTTCAAACATATCTGCAGCCAGCTGACGAATTTCATCAGTAACTTCTTCGACGGGTTCTGCAATGGTACGAAGACGGGGATCAGGAAAACTTAAAATAGGTAATAAGGCCATACTGCGTCCTCAATTATGCCATTGATCAAAAAACCAAATGAAGGGAATGCTTGATCAAAAAAATGTGTGTAATATCGTTATTATAACGCAACTACATACATAATTTTAGGAATTATGATAATGAAAAAGGTTTTTATGGGCATGCCATCTTTTAGTGCCTTGGGGTTTAAGCAACACATGTTAGCACTTGCGGTTTGTCTAAGTGTTGGCGCTGGCGTCATTTCAACAGCTCAAGCTGCGCCTACACGAAATTACAATCCACCTGCTTTAAAAGCCAATGCACCGAATGTTTATGTGGTGAAAAAAGGCGATACCCTGTGGGATATTTCTAAACGTTTTCTAAATAATCCTGTGCGTTGGCCTGAAATTTGGGCCAGCAATAGACACGTCAAAAATCCGCATTGGATTTTCCCAGGTGACCGCTTACTGATGTGTACTCATGAAGGCCGTCCAATTATTGGTAAAGACGAAGGTGATGGCTGTGAAGGGATTATTCGTCGTTATACAGGCGGCACTAAACTTCAACCTCAAGCACGCGTTGAGTCTTTAAACAATGCCATTCCTGTCATTCCACTGGAATACATTAAAAACTGGCTTGAACACAGCACTATTCTTTCAGAGGAATCTTTGGAAGGTACACCGTATATCGTTGGTGCTGCCGATCAGCGTGTGATTGCAGGTAAAGGTCAAACCGTTTATGCACGTGGCCAAGGCATTGAAGCCGGTCAACGCTACGCGATTTACCGTGAAGGCGAACCGTACATTGTGACGGATGCAGAGGGTAAAAAACAAAATCTAGGTCTAGAATTGACTCAGGTTGCTTCAGCCATTGCCATTCGTGGTGAAAATGACATGTCTACTTTAGAAATCACAGATTCGTATAATTCTGAAGTACGTCGTGGTTATCGCGTACTGCCTGAATACGACGCCATGCTTCCAACCTTGTTCTACCCAACACATGCACAAGATGTGACTGAGGGTGGACAAGTGATTCGTGTTCAAGGTTCGATTGGTCTAGCTGCAAAGCATTCAGTTGTGACGATTGACCGTGGCACAGTGGATGGCGTTCAATCGGGTTATGTGTTCTCGGTTAGTCAAAAAGGTCAAGAAATTCGTGATCCGAAAACCAATGAAAAACTGACCCTTCCAACGGAGCGTATCGGCAACATCATGGTCTTTAAAACCTTTGACCGTGTCAGCTATGCTTATGTGCTCGACAGCGAACTACCAATGAACTTGGGCGCGAAAATTTCTCCCTCTGTAGTGGATGAATAATCCGTTGCCTTAAGGTGTATATATGCTGAACTCTTTATCACATGAACAGATTGCAACAATCACCCTGTGGTATTTAGTTCAGCATTCTTTATCCAGCTTTCAAAAACTACAGCAGCATTTTGGCACAAGCACAAAAGCTGTTACTGCCTCCAATCTTCAGATCTGGCCAAATCTTGGCTTACACAAAAGCCATCTACAACGTGTCGTAGAAATTCAAACACCTGCTGGACAAAACAAACTACAAACTTTATTGCATGACGTCCAAGCCAGTTGCGATTTTATTTTGCTTGATAGTGAAAGTCATTATCCCTCGCAGCTGCTGCCCTATTCTGACCGACCACCGATTTTATTTGGTCAGGGCGATCCACAAAGTTTACTCCAACCTCAAGTTGCTATCGTCGGCAGTCGAAAACCCAGTCCACACGGCAAACAAGTGGCTTATGACTTTGCCTATTACCTCGCCGAAAAGGGCTTTTATATTTGCAGTGGTTTGGCTGAAGGCATTGATGCAGCGGCACATCAGGGCGGCTTAAAATATCAACGTACCATTGCAGTGATGGGCACGGGCTTAGATCTCACTTACCCTTCCCAACATCAAACACTGCGTACGCAAATATTAGAAAATAATGGCTGTATTATTACTGAATTTTTACCACATACACCGCCTTTACAGCATAATTTTCCACGGCGGAACCGCATCGTCAGTGCATTGAGTTTAGGGGTTGTGGTTGCAGAAGCCGCACTCAAAAGTGGCTCTCTTGGTACAGCCAAATCTGCTGCTGAACAAGGGAAAACCATTTTTGCGATCCCCGGTCATATTTACAGTGAACACCATCAAGGCTGTCATCAACTAATCCGAGAAGGGGCGATTTTGGTCGATCATCCTGAGCAAATCATTGAAGACTTGGCACTTCCCACTCAATGGCATAGCCAATCCCAGTCGCAAGAAAACACCCCAAGCGCTAGTATTGATATCCCATCTGATTTACTCGAACTTTATAATCAACTGGATTGGGTGGGACAAAATATGGATCAACTTAATTTCAAACTTAACACCGATATTGCCACACTCACTAGCCAGTTAATGGAACTGGAAATTTTGGGGCTCGCACAACAACAGGCTGGCAATTATCTGCGTTGCCGTTCCAGCCAATAAGGTTCACAATAACCCTTTATGAATCAATAAAAGGTACTAAGTGTAATGATTACCACCTCTGTGACTGAAGCGGCGCAATGCTTAAAACAAGGTCAAGTTTTAGCATATCCAACAGAAGCAGTATGGGGTTTAGGCTGTGATCCGTATAACGAACAGGCCTTTCTAGATATTTTGCAGATTAAGCAACGCCCGATTGAAAAAGGGGTAATTTTACTGGCTGGGCAAATTGCTCAAGTTGAACCGCTTTTAGAACATTTAGATCCCCACATCCGTCAACAAGTGATCGAGAGTTGGAGCGATCGCAGTCCATCAGAACGCGCAACCACGTGGTTACTACCGGCAAATGAACACATTCCGACATGGATTAAAGGCAATCACCCTAAAGTTGCTGTACGGGTAACCACGCATCCGATTTGTGTGGCGCTTTGCAATGCCTTTCAAGGCTTCATAGTCTCCACCAGTGCCAACCCCGCTGGATTATCACCTGCCCGTTCACTACAAGATGCCAACCACTACTTTGCCCAACAGGTCAATTATCTGAATGGTGACCTAGGCTTGAGCCAAGAACCGAGTCGCATACTCGATGCCGAAACTGGAGCCGTGGTTCGTGCTTAAAAGCATGCTCTTTCTCAGAATTTTTACTGAAAAATAGATAAAAAAAAGCTCAGCCATATAGGGATGGCTGAGCATAAAAAAGGATGTGTAATCACATCCAGAGGGTCTGAAAACTGATGAGCAAACACTTAATACCCGTTTTGACATTGGCCTAAGTTTGCAGTGCGCGTATTATGTAGCAAATTGCATTTCTAAACAAATAGATTTTTTATATTAAAAACAGCGTTAAAACGCTGATTAATGGAGATAATTAAAATATAATTCAAATTATCTACCTATTTTTAATCAGCTTTTGCATACATTAAATACATTCACCATCTAAAATAGCATTAATAAATTAACTTATTAATGAATTATTCTATTAAAAAAATAATTTAAATGGTTATTTTTTAATCAAAATCAATCCATCGAGTTTGCTAAAGGTGGCGTTTTTAATGATGTTTTACGCTGTGCAAGTAAAATACCACAGATAATGACCACTCCACCGACCGTATGATAAACCGTCCACGCCTCTTTCAACCAGACATAGGCAATCACTGCGGTAAAGACTGGCATCAAGTTCATGAAAATACTGGTTCGATTCGGCCCTAAATGGGTAATGGCCAACATCCACAGTAAAGGGGCAACTAAGGAAGGGAAAATGCTGGCATACATAACACTTGCCGCATTTTGACTATTGATTGAATCGAGACCGAAATAGGCAATAAAAGGTAAATGGTAAAGCAGTGCAAAAAAGATCTGCACATAGAGGCTCAACATCAAGGGAATTTGCAATTGCCACTTTTTCAAAAATACCCCATAAAAGGCATAGAAGAATACCGCAACCACCATCAGGACATCTCCCAAATGCCCGCCCGATTGAACTAGCCCTGCAAGATTGCCCTGCCCAATGATATAAACCAAACCTGCAAAAGATAAAATACTACCAATCATCGCAAAACGATTTGGAATATCTTTTAAAATCAGCAGTGAAACAAAAATGGTAAAGATCGGAATAAAGGCATTAATCAGTCCCATATTGGTCGCGGTCGTATAGTGCGCTGCGGTGTAAGCTAAGCCCTGATACAACACCAGACCAAATGCACTTAGCACTGCCAACTGCCCCAAATGCGCTCGGATTAATGCCCACTGCCGACATAATGGTCGCACAACAAAAGGTGTTAACAGAATGAAGGCAAAGAACCACCGATAAAAACTAATACTGACTGGCGAAATGAAATCAGCTACATAACGCGTAACGACAATATTGATCGACCAAATGAGTACAGCAATGATAGGGAGACTCAAAGCCCAATACATACGTTGTGATGTGGTACTCATTCTTTTCCCCGTTTAGCTTTTGTTTGCAAAATTTAAATGAATGGTAAAACATTTTTATGATTTATTCGAATATCATTTGGGTATCACACATAATTGATACATTTATCTTAAAATATAAAATTCATAAAAAACATAATATTAAGACAATATAAAACGATACATTTCAATAAACTGATGCATTTCAGCAGCTTCACTCTACAAAAACACCATAGAACAATGTCAACGATCTCTGCATCGTATTGATGCTGTTCTAGCGAACGTATTTTTTAATTGATTGGTCATTGCTCTTAGACTCTGGCCTACAAAAACATATTTCCCGATAGAAGGATGTCGTTATGAAAAAGTTACTTTTAACCACAGTTTGTATGGCCACACTTACTTTGGCTGCGTGCGAAAAAAAAGGAACTGAGCCAGCCGTTGAACAAACGACGTCTGCATCTGAAGCGACCTCAACCGAAGCGACCACTATCGTTGCTAATCATAGCAATAATAATATTGCCGATATTCAAGCCGATTTGTTAGCCGTACAAACGCTATCGAATGCCAAAGCTCAAGAAGCCGCCGCGTTTCAAAAAGAAGTGAGTGCAACCTTAGAGAAAAAGGATCCCGCTCAAATTAAAGCTATGGTTGAAAAAACAGAAACCTATGTGAAGCAATTTAATGATGAATTAGATGCCTTAACCTTAAAAAGTGCTGAAGTAGATGCTTTACGTGAAAAAATGCAGGACGCCAATGATCTGGGGGTTGAGCTCACCAAAGAAAGTACAAAAACAACGCCAGATAGCGCGAAAATCACCGAACTCCAAAACAAAGCGACTGAACTGCAGAAATCGATCATTGCTGACGTAACGGCTTTGGAAGCTAAAGTCAAAGCGGCTCCAGCACCTTAATGACCTCCCCACCCTTTAAAGCAAGCCTTGGCTTGCTTTTTTGTTGCGATCAATCTGCAAATGGGCGTGACTTTGTCGAACGCTTCCAACACAATAAAATGCACATCGTATAAGGACACGCAAATGAGCACTTCGATTTATAACATTCCTGTCAAAACCATTCAGGGCGAAGACATCAACTTAAACCAATACCAAGGTAAAGTTCTCCTGGTGGTGAATGTGGCATCTAAATGTGGCCTCACACCGCAGTACGAAGGTTTAGAAAAACTCTATCAAGACAAAAAATCACAGGGTTTAGAGATTCTAGGTTTTCCTGCCAACAATTTCTTGACACAAGAACCAGGTTCAGATGCTGAAATTCAAGAATTCTGCTCCTTAAACTATCAAGTAGATTTCCCGCTTTTTTCAAAAATCTCGGTCGCAGGGGATGATAAGCATCCATTATATGAAACGCTCACCCACGCGGTGCCTGAACGTATCGGTGAAGGCCCTTGGTGGAAAGACTTGGTGGACTATGGTTTAACACCGAACGAACCACCTGAAGTGCTGTGGAACTTTGAGAAATTCTTAATCAATAAAAATGGCGAAGTGGTTGCGCGTTTTGCACCGGACATTACGGCCAATGATCCGCGTATTGTCGATGCCATCAATGCCGAATTGGCCAAATAAGCCTAGAGCTGTTTATAAGCAGTCGAATTTAACGGCTGCTTATATTTTTATTTTTTTAAATGAGTAATGACACTCGAATCGGTTCGATCTTCATAATTTTTTCTTTATTTTTATAATTTTACAACACTTCATTCACGATCAATCAAACACTTCACTCTATGATGCATCTATCCGCTCAAGACAACCCGAAGTGAAGCTCATGAATACCTTTATAAAAGCAGCTGTTTTATCTATCTCAACCGCATTGATTGCCCTGCCTGCACTAGCAGCACCACAAGAACAACATCAGCAACATCAAACCGCTCAGTCACATGGACATGCACAAAAGCAAACTTCAAATGGACATCAACAACCAACCCATGCCACTGCCAAAAAAGCCAACCGTCCATCTCAAGACTGGAAAGCAGGTCAAAAACTCCCAAGCGCTTACCATAGCAATGCCTATAAAGTAGATCACCAAAAATACAAAAAACTCAGCAAACCCGGTAAAAACCAACAGTGGATTAAAGTGAATGGCGACTATGTACTGACAGACATTCGCAATCATTCCATTATTAAAATCATTGCTGGCTAAACTGCTGTAAATGAAGAGTGCTCAGGCACTCTTTTTATTTTAAAAAGTTTTGTTATGACTTTGAAACCCAGCATTTTATCTACACATTTTGCCCTTATATTAAAAAACACATAGCCCAATATTGATTTGATGATGAAAAAGCTTTTACAAAACTTGGTTCTTCCTTTTGCACTGTTTAGTTCAGGCATCCTACTCATTGGCTGTGAGCAAGCAACAGAGCCGAATCAGCAAGACATCCAGACTGAGTCATCTGAGCAACACCAATCAGCGAATACACAAAGTCCTGAAAAAGCTGAACTGAAAAGTGGCAACATGCTCTATATCGTGCGTGATGTGGCAGATATGCAATTAAAAGCAGGCGAATATGTCACTCAGCTGCAAGAAACCCAAAGTGACTTGCAGTCCGCAATTGAACAGCACGATCAGCAACAGTTGCAACACGCCGCGACAGCTTTACAACAACAGCTCACAGGTTTCAATAATGCCTTGAATGGTCTGAATCTTAAAACCCAAGAAATCAATGATATCCGTGAAAAATTACTGTCTGCCAACCAACAAGTGTTAGATTCACCTTTTTTAAATGGACAGGTGGATTTTAGCCAAGTCGACTTTAAAAAGATGCAACAGCAAATGGGCACTATTCAATCTGAAATGTTGAAATTGGCTTCAATGATGATTCCTCAGCAAGCTGAGAATGATAGCTCAAACACAAACCAATCTTAAAACATTTAAATAGTGGTGCTTTCAACAATAGAGTAGGAGAAAATGACTGCAACCATTTTCTCCTAATTTGATTGAGGCACGATTTCACACATGCAGCTGATTATTTTTATGGGTATCCAAGCTTCGGGAAAATCGAGCTATTATCTGCTGAATTTGGCACATAGCCATTTGCGCATCAACCTCGATATGCTGAAAACACGGCATCGTGAAAAAATCATTTTTGAAGCAGGACTGGCCTCAAAAACCAAAATGGTGGTTGATAATACCAACCCTACGCCAGCCGATCGTGCGCGTTATATTGCCAGTGCTCAGGCCGCAGGCTTTGAAATTGTTGGCTATTTCTTTGAGACTGAGCTTAAAGGTGCACTGGAACGCAACCGCCTACGTGAAGGCAAAGCCCGCATTCCTGAAGTCGGAATCAGAGCCACCGCTCAAAAGTTTGAACCTCCACACTATGCTGAAGGCTTTGATACACTGTATAAAGTTCGTATTCTCGGGCAAGGTGAATTTTCAATTTCACCCATACAGATTTGAAGCTTTAATGAAAAAACATTAACTATTTCTCATTTTTAAGCTACCATGTACAAATAAGAAACACAGAAAAACATTTTTATAATGAAAAAAGTCATTCTTGTGATCGCCTGTTTAGCAATCATCGTCTTTGGCGGGATGCACTTTTTAATGCCTGAAAAAACCATGCCACACTTAACCCAGTTTTTTTCTAAAGAGCATAAAGAAGTTCAACGTATTCAGGACTGGCTCAAATACAAACAACAGCAGCAGTTACTTTTGGTCGATGTTGCAAGCCCTGTCAGCCCCAAACAACAAGGCGCTTATGCTGAATACATCAAACAAAAAATTGAGCTCA
The DNA here is from genome assembly GCF_058242845.1 of Acinetobacter sp. 789_lipA. Classification (NCBI taxonomy): domain Bacteria; kingdom Pseudomonadati; phylum Pseudomonadota; class Gammaproteobacteria; order Moraxellales; family Moraxellaceae; genus Acinetobacter; species Acinetobacter sp. 789_lipA. The sequence continues at coordinate 542,533 of NZ_JBZAYS010000001.1, forward strand.
ACCAGCAAAATATTCAACGCCTTCAGCTTACTCGCTATCAAACCAAAGCGTTTAAAGAGCTACAACAGCTTGAAATTCATGCGCTAGAGCAATGGAATACCTTATTTCAAACGCATATTGTAGATGCCTTCATTGAACAGCAACATTTCACTGAAATTCCAGCCGAAGAATACCAACAATTTGATGCTGAAGCGCGCTATGCCTTACAAAAGCAAGAAGTTTTGGTCCTCGAACACTTACAACAATTGCTGCAACACAACAGCCCATATCTGTCTGACATCGATCATAGCCTACTCAGCGATTGGCTTTATTACCAACTGATGCAACATGAAATTCATCCGGTTATCTCTGAATGGTTAGAAGTCGAAACAGATATGCCTCGACGAAGCCGTCAAGATGCAATGCAAGACTTAAGACTTTATAAGCGGTTTAACCCCAATACCGATGAATATAAGTACATCATGTCACTCGAAACACAGCTTTGGCATGCCGAACACCCATCTTCAAATTTACTTAAGCAACCATCCAATACCATGCCCAATTCGGATATCGAAATCGATTCAGAGATTGTGATTCCTGAAGATAAACCTCAAGTTGAGCAAATCAAAAAGTTGATTGAGACTCAACACAATAGCGTTAGCCGCATGATGTTCAGCCAATTGCGTCAAAGCTTTTTGCAATAAATTTAAAATAATGCTTTGAGCTCACACCTCATCAAAACGAAGACTGTTCCTGAGTTTTGCTCTGTGCTAACCATTCTTTAAAAGCCTTTTGCATGGCGTGACGCTCATATGGCTTGGCTAAACGTGCTTCCATCATTGAAAAATCACCCTTATAAGCTGCGTCAATCATGGCTTTGGTCAGCTCCTGAATACTCGCGCGACCCCGATGTTCATATTGTAATATTTCTTCTGAAGTCAGCACCAAGTCCCAACACGACACCACTGAGCTCATGTCGACTGCAATACTCAGATAATAATGCTCAAAATCTTGGTAAAGTTCCCAAAAGTGGGATTCATGCGCAATCAGGTTCATCTTCATCTTCGCTTACAGAGAAGCTTTCAAAATATAACTTCTGTTGAATAAAAGATATGCAACTTTAGATAGCTATGTCCTTGCTTAACGAAATATATCAAGCATAGGAGCATTGATTCAGATGAATTTTAAAAATTGTGTATTCAAAATATTCTACAAGCCAGCGTACAGTTAAAAGACGAAGCACTATCATGCAAAACAAAGATTGCATGTATGCAGCAGACCAATCCAGTCCATTTGAACAATGACAACTAAGAAACCAACAAACTCATCATGAAATAAGCAATTGACGCATTTTTATCAACAGACATAAAAAAAGCCACCTTTCGGTGGCTTTTTTTAATCTCAAACCGTCTCTTATTGAGCGCGGTTTTTGATTTTGCGGATGGTTTCCAACTGAGCAGCAGTTTCTGCGAGAGCAGCCAAAGCAGCAGCCGAGTCCAAATCGCTCTTTTGATTTGCAAGCAATTGTTCAGCGTGTTTACGCGCTTCAAGAATTGCTGCTTCATCTAAGTTTTCTGCACGGACTGCAGTATCTGCAAGAACCGTAACAACATGCGGTTGAACTTCTAGAACACCACCAGATACATAGATTAACTCTTCTGTACCGTTTTCAAGCAGAACACGGATTGTACCCGGCTTGAGTAAAGTTACTAGTGGCGCGTGACCAGGCATAATACCTAATTCACCACCAGCACCTTTAGCAATTAGCATCGTTACAGCGCCAGAGTACAAAGACTCTTGAACACTTACAACATCACACTGCATAGTCGACATGAGAATCTCCTAAATTAGGTAACTAATTAAAGTTTCTCAGCTTTAGCAATTACTTCGTCAATACCACCAACCATATAGAACGCTTGTTCTGGAATGTGGTCATATTCACCAGCTAAAAGACCTTTAAAGCCACGAATCGTTTCTTTAAGCGGTACAAGTTTACCAGGAGCACCAGTAAACACTTCAGCTACGTGGAACGGTTGAGAGAAGAAACGTTGGATTTTACGCGCACGGTAAACAGTCAACTTATCTTCTTCTGCAAGTTCGTCCATACCAAGAATCGCGATGATGTCTTTCAATTCTTTATAACGTTGAAGAACGTTTTGAACTGAACGAGCGATCTCGTAATGCTCAGCACCCACTACGAGTGGATCTAACTGACGTGAAGTTGAGTCAAGTGGATCGATCGCTGGGTAAATACCAGAAGATGCGATGTCACGGCTCAATACTACAGTTGCATCTAAGTGAGCAAACGTAGTTGCAGGCGATGGATCTGTTAAGTCATCGGCAGGTACGTATACCGCTTGGATTGACGTAATCGAACCAGACTTAGTCGATGTAATACGTTCTTGAAGAACACCCATCTCTTCTGCAAGTGTCGGTTGGTAACCTACTGCAGATGGCATACGACCTAGAAGTGCTGATACTTCAGTACCTGCTAGTGTATAACGGTAGATGTTGTCTACGAACAATAGTACGTCACGGCCTTTACCGTTTTCGTCTTTCTCGTCACGGAAATACTCAGCCATGGTCAAACCAGTCAACGCTACGCGTAAACGGTTACCCGGTGGTTCGTTCATCTGACCGTAGACCATTGCTACTTTGTCTAGAACGTTTGAGTCTTTCATCTCGTGATAGAAGTCATTACCTTCACGAGTACGCTCACCAACACCAGCGAACACAGATAAACCTGAGTGCGCTTTAGCGATGTTGTTGATCAACTCCATCATGTTTACAGTTTTACCAACACCGGCACCACCGAACAGACCAACTTTACCACCTTTAGCGAACGGGCATAGTAAGTCGATGACTTTAATACCAGTTTCTAAAAGGTCAGTAGAAGCTGCTTGTTCAGCATAAGAAGGTGCTTGACGGTGAATCGGCAAACGCGCTTCAGTCGCAACTGGACCAGCTTCGTCGATTGGGCGACCAAGAACGTCCATGATACGACCTAGAGTCGCTGTACCCACTGGTACAGAGATCGGTGCGTTAGTATTCGTTACGTTCAAACCACGCTTAAGGCCTTCAGTAGAACCCATTGCAATAGTACGAACTACGCCATCACCAAGTTGTTGCTGAACTTCTAATGTAGTTTCAGTGCCATCAACGTGGAGAGCGTCATAGATCTTAGGAACGCTGTTACGTTCAAACTCGACGTCGATAACCGCGCCGATGATCTGAATGATACGACCGCTACTCATTGCTGTCTCCTCAATTCAAAATAATGTTAAACGGCAGCGGCACCACCAACGATCTCAGAAATTTCCTGAGTAATCGCGGCTTGACGCAGCTTGTTATAAATAAGTTGTAGGCTCTTGATCAAATCACCTGCGTTGTCCGTTGCAGCTTTCATTGCAACCATACGAGCTGACTGCTCACACGCGATGTTTTCGATCACGCCTTGATATACCACAGACTCGATATAACGAACCAATAAACCATTTAAAAGCTCTTCAGCTTCAGGCTCATAGATATAATCCCAACCGTATTGACGGTTAAGGGTCTTGTCTTCTTCAGCAGCAGCCAAAGGAACAAGTTGTTCGATCTTTTGATTTTGAGTCATGGCATTGACAAAGCCGTTTGACACAAGATAAATACGATCTAACTCGCCTTTATCAAATGCGTCTAACATCACCTGTACAGAACCAGATAACTGTTCAAGGCTTGGTGTATCACCGACATTTGTCGTAGCACCCAGCACTTTACCGCCGTAGTTTTTAAAAAACGAAACCGCTTTTTGACCAATTAAAGCAAATTGAACTTCAATTGACTGCTCTTGTTGCTGTTGTACGTGTTTAACCACTTTTTTGAACAAGTTAATGTTCAAACCACCAGCAAGGCCACGATCTGAAGACACAATGATATAGCCAACGCGCTTAACCGGGCGTTCAACCATATAACGGTGTTTGTATTCAGGATTCGCTTGAACCAAGTGAGCAATTACACGGTGCATATTTTCGGCATACGGACGGCCTTGAGCCATGCGCTCTTGCGCACGACGCATCTTAGAAGCTGCTACCATCTGCATCGCGCGAGTAATTTTCTGCGTGCTTTTGATACTAGCTACTTTGGCGCGAATTTCTTTTAAATTTGCCATACGCTTAACCTAGTATTCGAAGGCCCTTTCGAGCCCTCGAAGGTTGATCCGTGAACCAAACCAAAACTAAATCCAACTGAAGTTGAAATTAGTAAGTTTGAGTCGCTTTAAAGCTTTCAATACCTGCTTTGATTGCAGCTTCGATGTCTTTGTTGTAATCACCAGTTTCATCGATGTTTTGCATTAACGCAGCATTTTCTGAACGGAAGTAAGAGATTAACGCAGCATCAAAGTCTACGATTTTCTTCACTTCAACGTCAGCCATGTAGCCTTCGTTAGATGCATAAATTGAAACAGCTTGGTCAGCAATTGAATATGGAGCATATTGTTTTTGCTTCATTAATTCAGTTACACGTTGACCATGTTCAAGTTGCTTACGAGTTGCTTCATCAAGGTCAGAAGCGAACTGAGCAAACGCTGCCAATTCACGGTATTGCGCCAAAGCAGTACGGATACCACCAGACAATTTTTTGATGATCTTAGTCTGCGCTGAACCACCAACACGAGATACAGAGATACCCGCGTTCACAGCAGGACGAATACCTGCGTTGAATAATGATGTTTCAAGGAAGATCTGACCGTCAGTGATCGAAATTACGTTCGTTGGTACGAATGCAGATACGTCACCCGCTTGAGTTTCAATGATTGGTAATGCAGTTAATGAACCAGTTTGGCCTTTAACTTCACCATTCGTGAATTTCTCAACGTAGTCAGCAGAAACGCGCGAAGCACGCTCAAGAAGACGTGAGTGAAGATAGAATACGTCACCTGGATACGCTTCACGACCTGGTGGACGACGTAACAATAATGAAATTTGACGGTAAGCAACAGCTTGCTTAGACAAATCATCATAAATGATTAGTGCATCTTCACCGCGGTCACGGAAGTATTCACCCATTGTACAGCCAGAGTATGGAGCCAAGTACAACATTGCTGCTGGATCGGCTGCAGCTGCTGCTACAACAGTGGTATACGCCATAGCGCCAGTTTCTTCTAGCTTGCGCACAACGTTAGCAATAGTCGATTGTTTTTGACCAATAGCTACGTATACACATTTAATGCCAGAGTTTTTCTGAGCGATGATCGCATCGATCGCCATAGCTGTTTTACCAGTTTGACGGTCACCAATGATCAACTCACGCTGACCACGGCCTACAGGGATCATTGTATCTACTGATTTATAACCAGTTTGTACAGGTTGATCCACTGATTGACGCCAAATTACGCCTGGTGCTACTTTTTCAACAGCATCAGTTAATTTTGCATCAATTGGGCCTTTACCATCAATTGGGTTACCCAAAGCATCTACTACACGGCCTAAAAGTTCTGGACCAACCGGAACTTCTAATACACGACCTGTGCAACGCGCTTTTTGACCTTCTTGAAGGCTTAAGTAGTTACCTAAAACAACGACGCCCACTGAATCCTGTTCTAGGTTCAGTGCCATACCGTATAAGCCGCCGTCGAATTCGATCATTTCACCGTACATTGCATCAGCAAGGCCGTGAATACGCACAATACCGTCGGAAACCATAACAATGGTCCCTTCGTTTTTAGCGGTCGCGCTGGTGTCCAGATCGCCGATACGCTGTTTAATGAGCGCACTGATCTCGGATGGATTCAGTTGTTGCATTGCGCTATACCTCAATCTTTTTAAAGTTCAGTCTTCATATGCAATTAAGCAAGAAGACGAGTCCGCATTTTTTCTAGCTTGTTAAGCGCAGAATCATCTATCACTTGGTCGCCTGCACGAATAACAACACCAGCAATAAGCTCTGGTTTAACTTCTACAGAAACATTTACCGCAGCTTCGAATTTTTTCTCTAAAGCATGTGCAAGTAATTGTTCTTGTACAGAAGTCAATGGGAATGCAGATTCAATCACTACATCCACAGTATTGTTATTCTGTGATTTGAGCTGCTCGTATTCAGCAGAAATTTCAGGAAGAAGCGCCAAACGGTTGTTTTCAGCAAGCAATGTCAAAAAGTTTGACACTGCTGCAGTTTGGTCTTCGCCTAATACTTTTGCAAAAAGACTTACCTGCTCAGCAGGAGTAAGCTCAGGGCGAGTTAAGAAAGCTGAAAATGCTTCGTCTTGCACCGCAGCACTGAGCAAGTTCAATGCAGATGACCAAGAGTCAGTTGCATTTTGCTCAGAAGCGTAAGCAAATGCTGCTTTAGCGTACGGGCGTGCCAACGTCAAGAGTTCAGCCATAATCCGCCTCTCTTAAAGTTTAGCAGCCAGCTGAGTCAGCATGGCATTGTGAGCTTCAGCATCAACTTTTTGGCTAAGAATTTTCTCAGCACCTGTTACTGCAAGATCAGCAACTTGTTGACGTAATTCTTCACGAGCAGAATTGATTTCTGTATCAACAGCTTCTTTTGCTTGTTGACGAATACGCTCACCTTCAGCTGACGCTTGAGTACGAGCTTCTTCTACCAATTGTGCACCGCGACGGTTCGCTTGTTCGATCAATTGAGCCGCTTGCGCTTTCGCTGCATCTAATTCAGCTTTCACTTGAGCTTGCGCATCCGCAAGATCAGCTTTTGCTTTTTCAGCAGCGTTTAAGCCATCAGCGATTTTACGCTGACGCTCACTAATCGCATTGATTAGTGGTGGCCATACAAATTTCATGCAGAATGCGACAAACATCGCAAATGCAATCGCTTGGCCAATCAATGTGAGGTTGATATTCATTGCTATTCCTCAATAGTTTAATTTAGGAATTAAGCTGATTAACCTACAAATGGATTAGCAAAGATGAAGAACAAGCCAATACCAACACCGATCATAGGCACAGCATCAAGAAGACCCGCGATTAAGAACATACGAGTTTGAAGTTGTGGAGCCAATTCTGGTTGACGTGCAACAGCTTCAAGGAAGCGACCGCCTAAAAGACCAAAACCAATCGCAGTACCTAAAGCACCAAAAGCGATCAAGATAGCAGATGCAATTGCAACTAGACCTAAAGTGAGTTCCATGATAATTCCTCAGAGGTTAGGTTTATACCAAATTAAATTAAAAAATTGTGCGCCCAACCATCCAGTGATAGTTGGGCATTACCATTAATGCTTTTCGCTTGCCATGCTCAAGTATACGATAGTCAGCATCATAAAGATGAATGCTTGTAGCGTGATAACAAGAATGTGGAAGATCGCCCAAGGCACAGACAACGCCCATTGGATCCAGAACGGTAATAATGCGATAAGGATGAAGATTAACTCACCTGCATACATGTTACCGAAAAGTCGCAGAGCCAATGAAACTGGACGTGCAAGGAATGTTACTAATTCAAGAATTAAGTTCACTGGAATCAATAACGCTTTTGCAACTGGGTTACTTGGGTTAAATGGGTTAAGTGCTAATTCGCCAACGAAACCACCAATCCCCTTTTCGCGAATACTGTAGAACAAGATCAGTACAAATACAGATAAAGACATACCTAGGGTAATGTTTGGATCTGTAGAAGGTACAACCTTGAAGTAGACGTGATGAGGATCCATACCAAATACACTTGCACCAATCAGTTGAGCTGTATACGGAATAAAGTCAACTGGGATTAAGTCCATTGCGTTCATGAGGAAAATCCACACGAAAATGGTCAATGCAAGTGGCGCAATTAAGCGTGATTTGCCATGGAAAGTGTCGCGAACACTTGAGTCCACAAACTCAATGATCATTTCAATTGCAGACTGGAACTTGGTTGGAACACCAGAGTTTGCAGCTTTCGCTACGCACCAGAACAACAAACAGAAAATCACACCAAGAGTGATAGACCAACCCATTGAATCCAAGTGAATAGCAGTGAACCCCATCTGTTGAGCTTCTTCAGCAGTCTCAGCCAACTTCCATGAACCGTCTGGCATTTTGCCATAAGTCATATTCGTCAAGTGATGCTTGATATACTCGGTCGAAGTAAGGGCATGTTCTTCAGCAGCCATAAATCACACCTGGTCAATGTCAAATACAAATAGAGAGAACGAACATCGCGTGCTGCTTGATATCTCGTCCATCTCCTAAAAAACTTTTCAATTTTTTGTAGTGCTTATTAAACTCGTTTTTGTTGACGCGACACCCAAAATGGAGCAACCCACGTCATGGTTTGAACGAGCATAAAACCACAAAACAATGCCACCGCTGACAACGGTTTGACATTGCTTAAAATTAAAATGAAACCAACAATCACAATTGCAAACTTACCCATCATGCCTTTATACATGTTCGCAAGAACTTGTTTAGAAGCGCGAGCTCCTGCTGCTCGAAACGACTGCCATGAAAAATAGCAAGTCGCAAGCCAACACACGAGCGCACCTAATGCTGCACTCAGGGCTGCGGTTGGGTCTTTCACGACCCAGCCGATCAAGGCTGAAACAGGAATCATACATGCTTGTAAGAGGACTAAAGCTTTCGCTAATCGTCGGTCAATCAAGCGACTAGTTCGGCTCATTATTTATTCACTCACAACAATCATGCTTGACAAGTTTAGCTGATGATTATTTTTAATCGCAGGCATTATAGAGTTACACCCCTGAACATGCAATCTTTTCCCGACCTAAGTCGAGTTTTTTTCTATGTTTAAATTGCTTTTAAACTAATCAATTATTGTTTAATTTTTGCGTTACTTTCGCGCATTTAGCACACATTTATGCACATGTTCGGCCAATTGCTTCCACGCGCTGACAAAATCCCCTGCCCCAGTCATGCTTTCATCAACCGCTTGGAAAACCAATGGGTTCAACTTTTGATATTGTGCTTGACTCGCATGCACTTCAGCCAAAAGGCACATCTTTGAGTAAGGGCGGCTGTCATTTAAGTATTTGATTTGCGCAACCGTAGGCGCAATATGTGGGTCATCTGTCAAGGCGCCTGCAAAGCGTAAGTTTAAAGGTCGCTCAATATATTGATAGGCATCATGAAAAGACCAATACGGGCGAGCTTGGGTACTTTGACTATATATAGCTGAAGCTTGCAACATTTTCTGCGCAAAGATTTTGGCATTATTCCAGTAGCGCTCCTTATACTCAGGCATCTGCTGTGAACGCAGGCCTGCAATAAAGAAACCGATACGTACCGCATTGTTTGGGTCAAGCCAAACATGGGTATCAATGGTATTTTTTAAGGCATCACCACGGGTATTTCGTAGTGGTAAGGTATTGATAATGCCTGAATCTAAAATAGAAACTGCTTTATCATTGGGGGTCAGGAGTTTATCCAGCGGTGCTTCATGTGCTCGTCCCAACCAAATAACCAAGCCTGCATCCTGAATGATTTTACGATGCATTGGGGTCAAACTCACATCATGTCCAGATTGATCGGCTAACAATAAGGTTGGTTTTTCAATGCCTTTAGTCACTTCCTGTGCAATCAAGTAAATCGGCTGTGTAGAAACAACCAAGTCTTGCGTCCAAGCAACACTACTAAACAGCGCAAACGCAAAAAAAGCCAAGAAACGGGACATGGGGAGCAATCACTAGAAATACAATTAGTGTTATAATATAACAAATCAACAAAAATACCTATGCCTAATCGAAACTCTCTGCGCTTCATGTTAAGATTTAATGTCGTTTTTCTTTTATAAATTTTGCACTTGAGGTTTGTTATGAGCGCTTGTTCTCACGAACACCACCATGCTTTACATGATGTGCATGGTCATCACAACGTTGAGACGCGTTTGGCTGAAGCAGAAGTCTTGTGCGCAGCAACTGGTGCGCGCTTAACCCCCTTAAGAAAAGAAGTTTTGGCACTGATCCTAAATGCGACAGGCCCGATGGGTGCATATGATTTGTTGGCTAAAATTAAAAGCAATGCCGACCGCCCTGCTGCCCCACCGACGGTGTACCGCACCTTAGACTTTTTATTAGAAAAAGGCCTCATTCACCGACTCACCTCGATTAATGCCTATATTCCGTGTTGCCATCCCCGTGAAGGCCATCAAGCTGCCTTTCTCATTTGCACTGATTGCAAATCAGTGACAGAGGCCTCTGCACAAGGATTATTACAACAACTCGATGCACTTTCCGCAGCCGATGGTTTTACGGCACAACATAGCATTATCGAAATTTCAGGAATTTGTCAGCAGTGTCGCCACAAATAAGCCTCGATCCTGTTCTGGTCGAACTCTCCCAAATTAGTGTTCGTATCGATGAACGCGAGATTTTAAAGCATGTCGATTTTGTCTTACATGAACGGGAAATTGTGACCCTGATTGGCCCAAATGGTGCAGGAAAATCCACGCTCATTAAAGTGTTGTTGGGTATTGTGCACCCTAATGCTGGCGACATTAAAACAACAAAGCCACTCAAGTTTTCTTATGTACCCCAAAAGTTTAATCCCTCACATAGCCTACCGCTTAGGGTGAAAGACCTTTTGGCTTTGGAAAAATGCGATCCTGTAATCAAGCAAGAAATTATCCACGATACTGGGATCAGCAAACTTGAAAACTCTAAAGTACAGCAGCTTTCAGGTGGAGAACGACAACGCGTTTTACTGGCTCGTGCGCTGTTACGTCAACCCGATATTTTAGTTCTCGATGAACCGATGCAAGGCTTAGACATTCAGTCTGAGGCTGAGCTGTACGACTATGTGCGCAGTTTACCCGCCAAATATGGTTGTGCTGTGCTCATGGTTTCACATGATTTGCAGTGGGTCATGCAAGGAACTCATCGTGTGGTGTGTTTGAATAAACACATTTGTTGTAGTGGCCTGCCTGAAAGTGTGCAACAACACCCTGAGTATCAAGCCATTTTTGGTACTAACCGCGTGTTCTATCAACATCATCATGATCACTGCGCACATGGTGATAGTGCAACGCCTTGTCAGCATGACGCTCGCCCACACATTCACCCTGAACCGGAAGCTTAAGTCATGATGGAATGGTTACAACTGCTGTTGCCTGCATGGATTATGGGCACGCTTCTGGTCTTTTTGACTGCACCACTGGGCTGTTTGATGCTATGGCGTCGCATGTCTTTCTTTGCCGACACCATGGCACATGGCACGTTACTGGGTGTCGCGATTGCAGGAGCAATGGCGTTGCCCCTGTGGATGGGTGTGGCTTTTATTGCGGGGCTGTTGGTGGCAATCCTTTGGGTTTTGCATGATCCACGGTTACCTAATGACGCATTACTCGCACTCTGTTCTGCGACCTTGCTCTGCTCGGGTCTAATGTTTATTCAACATATTCCAAGCTTAAGACCTGAGCTACTCAGCTATTTATTTGGTGATTTGCTCACGATCACATGGACAGACCTGCCCGTTTTTGCCACTGTTATTGTTGTTGCATTGGCAGTGCTTTATAAAAGTTGGCAGGCTCAAATTCAAATCGCGATCGATCCTGATATGGCCGTCAGTGAAGGTGTCAGTGCGAAATGGCAACGTTTGATTTTTATGTTGCTACTGGCTTTATTTACCATTTTGGCGCTTCGTGCAGTGGGTTCTTTACTGATGGGTGCCTTGCTTGTCATTCCAGCACTCACCGCTCGACTGCTTGCCCACTCTCCAAAACAAATGGTGATTTGGGCCTTTGTGATTGCGCAAATTGGGGTGACGGTTGGTTTATGGTCCAGTGCAGGACTGAATACCTCTACAGGGCTCAGCATTGTTTTAACCATGTCGATTCTGTTTGCGTTGATTTTTATCGCGCAGAAGTTTAAAAAATTGACATAACTAAATGAGCCATAAACGTTATTTTATCAGTGCATGTCTACTCGGACAAAAAGTCCGTTATGACGGCAAAGACTGCTTAGTCTCTGAGTTAGTTCAAGCTTTGCTCGATAAAAATTATGTCAGCTTATGTCCTGAAGTCAGTGCAGGACTTCCAACCCCGCGTCCCGCAGCAGAAATTCGCCACGGGTCAGGTGCTGATGTTTTATTAGGCCACGCACAGGTTTTTTCCTCAGATGGCCATCAGATTAGCGATGTCTTTATTCAAGGTGCTTACAAAGCTTTAGCATTGGCGCAAGCCAATCACGTTACCCATGCTGTGCTCAAAGCCAATAGCCCATCCTGTGGCAGTGATGGTATTTATGATGGCTCATTTACTGGACAAAAAATTGCAGGGGAAGGAATTACTGCCGTCCTATTTCGTCAACACGGTATACATGTGGTTACCGAACAACAGTTTTTAGCAGAACTGACACAGACTAAACTTACTGATGAACCAAACTAAGCAGTCCAGCCGCACAACTGAACAACACTGCGAAAGTACAATTGAGATATTTTTGCTGTCGCGGAGATTTTAAGAGTTTTAAAACTTTCGCTGCCAACCCCGTATATCCCGCCATCACAATCAAATCAATCGCGACCATCGTGACGGCCATCACCACATATTGACTCCACTGTGGTTTAGACAAATCCAAAAATTGCGGTAAAACTGCCAATAAAAAGACGATTGCTTTGGGATTGCTCATATTGATCAAAAAGCCATACATCACCAATTTGGAGCGCGATTTAGTTGGTTGTTCTTGTTGGATTTCAATCGATTGGATGGGTGCCATCCATTGTAAATAAGCCAAATACAATAAATAAGCCACACCAAACCACTTCACGGCCCAAAATGCCCAAGGCGTTGTGGCAAAGAGTACCCCTACCCCAGCCGCCACAATACCGATTTGCACCAATAAGGCGAGTTGTAAACCCAGCGCATTCCAATAACCATGCCGAAAACCGTAGTTAAGGCCACTCGACATTGACGCAATGGCCCCTGCCCCTGGAGAAATACTAATGATCCAACATGCGAGTACAAAGCCCAGCCAAATTTGAAATGACATAAAAGATATTGAGATAAAATGACCACTCAATTATATGATCTTTCATGCTTTTAGGGTTTATTATTCATCAATGAATTATCACTTAAAGCTATGAAGCTGAAACTGCATAAGGCACAATAAGTGCAGCCAATAGAAATAACAATTTTTTTAGGAGCCATGAATGACCGCCCAATCTGTAATTCTGCCATTACCTTCAGATCATGCCCGTTTTATTGTTTTACGTTTAAAAGATTTAAGTATTGATGAACTTAAAGAAAAATTAGAAGATTTATTTTCAACTCGTGATCGTCTTATTACCCAACATCCACATGCGCAGATTAAAACAGCTGTTGCTTTTGGCCCTGAACTTTGGGCACAACTTCATCCTACAGCGCCTGCAGGGTTTAAACAGCTAGAGCCCATTTATGGCTCCTTCAATATGCCTGTTTCACCTGCGGATGTTTTAATTCATATAGCGGCTCAGCGTACCGATATTTGTTTTGCCCTTAGCCAATCCTTCTTTGAAGGCATCCAAGATAAAGTTGATGTTTTAGATGAACGAGTCTGTTTCCGCAATTTTGATGGTCGAGATTTGACTGGTTTTATTGATGGTACTGAAAACCCACAGTTTCCCGATGATCGTGCTGCAACGACCTTATTAAGTGAAGATGCAGGAATATTCGCAGATGGCTCTTTTATCTTTGCACAGCGCTATTGTCATGATTTGGAAAAGTGGAAAAAATTAAAAGTTGATGCTCAAGAGCAAGTCTTTGGCCGAACAAAGCTTGAAAGTATTGAACTAGATGATGACGTTAAACCTGAAAATTCTCACATTGCACGTGTCGTGGTTGAAGATGATGAAGGCGAGGAAATGGAAATCCTACGTCACTCGCTTCCTTATGGCGATGGTAAAGGTGAGCAAGGTTTATTTTTTATTGCCTATACGAAAGACTTAAGCATTATTGATGCGATGTTACTGCGTATGTTCGGTACCAGTGGTGATGGAATTCATGACCGTATGCTTCATTTTGTTGCTCCTGTGGACGGTGCTTATTATTTTGCGCCGAGCGAGGAATTGCTGGAAGCAGTGTTGCAAGGGTGATTTTTAAAGCCTGTATCTAAAGTTGAAAATTTTTCCTCAAAAACTTAATCTTACTATTACCCACATTTTTACATAATAAGTAAGATTAAGTTTTAGCTACATTACTAAGCACAACCTTCCATTAAAGTTAAGTTGCTATTTCCAACCTTAATACCGACAACAACACCATTTTCAACATCATAACGTGTTCCTAATTTTTTAGCGCTATCATTCCAATGAATAAGCGAATAGTCTTTTTTAGGATCACCATAGGGATTTTTTCTCTTATCTAAATTCTTTCCTGTATATTTTTCATATATCTCTTCTTCTGGCGCACCTACCTTTATGCCATTATAGGATCTTCTATTACTGTCTATAGAGGAAATAATTGAAATCCTATTATTCATGATTTGAAATTCTATATCCTCGTTCTTATTATCCTTTGCAATAAAACAATCACCTACACGACTACCATCAACCTCTGTCAAATTTTGAACATTATCTCCAATTTTAAAATTCTCAAATCCATCTTCATTAGACTTCCGTCATAAATCAAAAAACGCACAATTTATTTGATCTTAAATTAATCAGCAAAATTATTTAATTCAAGAGATAATCCTTGGATGAAATTCAAAGATATTCAAAAATTATCAGACGTTAAGTTTCGTAGGCTTACCGGTGTTAGTTGGGCTACATTTAACCTCATGTTGGCCGAGCTAAATAAGCATTTACCTCGTCATATTGGTAAAGGACGACCGCATAAATTACCGTTGGAAGATCGTTTGCTCTTATGTATAGAATATTGGAGAGAATATCGAACATTTTTCCATCTTGGTATGAGTTACGGTGTATCTGAAACGAGTGCAATTCGTATCACACGTGTTATTGAAGATACCTTAATCGGTTCTGGAAAATTTAACTTGCCAAAACAACTTCCTAATCGAGATGAAGTGGATTGGGAAGTTGTTGTGATTGATGCCACTGAAATATTAGTTCAACGTCCAAAAAAAACAGAAGAAATGGTATAGCGGTAAAAAAAAGCGACATACCTTTAAATTTCAGCTATCTATGCACTATACAACAGGTGAAATACTGAGTGTATGTGGAAGTCATGGAAGCATGCATGATTTTAAAATATTTAAAAAAAGCATGAGGAAATTAAAATTTAAGCCCTTTTTTATCGTTGATAAGGGGTATTTAGGGATAAAGAAATTGGGTTTTGGATGCCTCATGCCATCTAAAGCAAAGAAAACTGAAAAACTAGATTCTGAATTAAAAAAGTTAAATAGAGAGATTGGTCGTAGACGAATTCAAGTAGAGCATGTATTTGGAAGGATGAAATGTTTTAAGATTTTATCTTGTGTATATAGAAATCGTCGTAAAAGATTAAACCTGCGGTTTAATTTACTTGCTGGCATATACAATTTAGATTGGGTGAAAGATAAACAATTAAATTGATTGAAAAATGATTTATGAAGGAAGTCTACTAAAACCACTTAAAGAATTTCCATTTTTATCAAAAGTATTACATGCAGATAATAAAAAACAGAAACACACTATTTTTAAAAGTCTATCTTCTTTTATATATCTCATAAAAAACATTATATATCCTCTAAATTTGGATTAAAATTATGCAGGTGAACATGGTTATTATGTCCACTCCAACTCTTGGAATGTGGTAACAATTTATTTTCTTTAATTTTAACAGGATTAGAACCAAATAGTTTATATCCAAATTTATATAATGCATTTAAGAAACCAACATTTTTATCCCAATCAAAATGTTTATGGCTTGTATAAGTTAGTTCATTCATATGTCTATTATTAATAGCAATATACCTAAAGTCTCCATTTTCACCATTTAAGTGAGAGAGGGCAGAGTAAAACTTGAAGTGCGACATAAACCACCTAATTAATTTAAAGGGTTTATGGAGTATATAAAATTGTCATACCATCATCTTAACTTTGAAGATCGTACTGCATTAATGCTTGAGTCAAGAAAAGAAGGCTTTTCAGCCAGAAAATTTGCTGAACTTATTAAAAGACATCCTAGTACGATCTATCGTGAGCTTAAAAGAAATAGCATCAATGACGTTTATCAAGCTCGATATGCTTCTGATAACACTTTTGCTAGACGTAGACGTGGTCACAGAAAACTCAAAATCGATTCAATCCTCTGGAAATTTATTGTTGAAGCGATCCGTTGTTTATGGTCTCCTCAGCAAATAGCAAAGCGTTTAAAGACATTTCCTGATTTGGATCAAACAATGAATGTAAGCCATACAACGATTTATTCAACGATACGAGCATTACCAAAGGGTGAGTTGAAAAAAGACTTATTATCCTGTCTGCGTCATGAAAATAAAAAGCGAAAAGCTAACGGTGAACCTAAAAAAGATTCTATATTACAGGATATTAAAACTATTCATGAGCGCCCAGCCGAAGTTCAAGAAAGAAAAATACCGGGTCATTGGGAAGCTGATTTAATTAAAGGTAAAGACAATAAAAGTTCGATAGCAACACTTATTGAACGAAATACACGGCTCTGTATCTTGGCAACATTACCTGATGCAAAGGCAGAATCAGTGCGCAAGGCTTTAACTGAAGCTCTGAAATATTTACCTGCAGAACTGCGTAAAACGTTGACCTATGACCGTGGACGTGAGATGTCAGAACATAAAATACTCGAAGAAGATTTAGGCATAGATGTATATTTCTGTGACCCACATTCACCCTGGCAAAAAGGCACATGCGAAAATATGAATGGTTTAATTAGGCAATATTTACCTAAAGGGATTGATTTAAATCAGGCAGATCAGCATTATTTAAATCAAGTTGCCATGTCACTGAATACTCGTCCTAGAAAAGCGTTAGATTGGCTTACACCATTAGAGAAATTTGCTCAGCTTGTTGATTATCATAAGGCTTTTGAAACTGTCGCACCTCATGTTTGAATTCGCCCCTTCACTCCGCCATAGTCGAGTGAGAAACTCAGCATCGGTTTCATTGGACTGCATGACAAAGGGGCGTACATCATAATCACGACTCAAACCGTCTAAGTTCAGGCTTAAGCTGGCTGCAAATAATGTACTGTGACTTTGCCACTCGCTAAACAGAGTTTCTGTGATTTCACGAACACTTTTACTCATAAACACACGACTGTTTCTGCGCTTATGCCACAGCGTTGTTGCATCTTCAATAGTGAGTTTATAAACAGTTAGTGCACCATCACTTTGCCCCTGACTGGCACTGGTAATCACCCCCGTCAGACGAGAAAGCTGTCCCACATCCGTGACCTGATCAACCGCGACTCGCCCACCAATGAACTGTTTTAAAGGCAAATAAGCATTGGTCGATAGACATAGGATTTCAGCTTTTAGGCCTTGATTGATTCGGTGCTCGCCCTCAATGCGCTGAATAAACGCCTGTGTGTTCAAAGCCACATTGGAAAAATGAATATGCAGAGCACGTTTTTGTGAGCCAAATCCAAAGGATTCCAGCATTTTATAAATAGAATTGAACATGATCATTATGAAGTTATTGGTTTTTATACTTGTGCGCGGAGTGTACAAAATGTCTTTTTTTTAATCTAGTAAAATAATGTTAATGAAAACGCAGCTCTCAGAAAAGAAAAAGGAGCAGCATGCTCCTTTTTGTTCGATCTCATTTTAAACTTTAGAAGGCGACACGTTTATAGTGACGATACTCTGGCTTCCAGAAGTTTTTCTCAATCGCGTATTGCAATTGTTCATCACTAATAATCGGAGCTACACCTGCATCCATTGCTGCTTTGGCCACTTTGAAGGCTATCAGCTTAGAGACTTTCTGAATTTCATCAATCTCAGGCAATAAATCTGCTGTAGGGTTGGTCAACATCGGTGAGCAATCTGCCAAAGCATTACTCGATGCAATCAGCATCGAATCGGTCACACGGGTTGCATTGGCCGCAATCACGCCCAACCCAATGCCCGGGAAGATATACGAGTTATTGCACTGCGAAATATTATAAATTTTGCCTTGATAGTTAACTGGAGCAAAAGGACTGCCTGTCGCAATCAAAGCCTTGCCGTCTGTCCAGTGAATAATATCCGCTGGTACTGCTTCGACACGCGACGTTGGGTTAGACAGTGGCAATACAATTGGACGATCACAATTCGACGCCAAAGTGCGAATCACTTCTTCGGTGAATAAGCCTGGCTGACCTGATACTCCAATCAACACGGTAGGTTTGGCATTTTTCACGACATCAAGCAGCGAAATCACCTCTTCAGCATTGCCCCATTCCGCAATCACGTCTGGTTTTTGTGCCAATTTACGTTGGAAATCGAGCAGGTTGGGCTGATTTTCAGTGATTAAACCAAAACGATCGACCATATACACGCGTGCACGCGCTTCGGCATCAGTTAAACCTTCAACTTTCATCTGTGCAACAATTTGCTCAGCAATCCCACAGCCTGCTGAACCCGCACCTAAGAAGGCAACGGTTTGATCTTTGAGCTGTTTACCTGCCGCACGTGATGCAGCAATCAAACTGCCCACAGAAACGGCTGCGGTACCTTGAATATCATCATTAAAACAACAGATTTCATCACGGTACTTATTCAATAACGGCATGGCATTATTTTGCGCAAAATCTTCAAATTGAATTAAGGCTTTCGGCCAACGACGCTTGATCGCAGCAATCACTTCATCAACAAAAGCATAGTACTCATCACCACTGATGCGCGGTTGATTCCAACCCATATAAATCGGGTCATTGAGTAACTGCTGATTATTGGTACCGACATCGAGGGTAATTGGTAACGTATAAGCTGGGCTAATACCCCCACACGCGGTATATAGCGACAATTTTCCAATCGGAATACCCATTCCGCCAATGCCTTGGTCACCCAAGCCTAAAATACGCTCGCCGTCGGTAATCACAATGACTTTGACATTTTTCTTATTGATGTTATGCAAGATGTCATCAATATGCGCACGGTCTGGATAGGAAATAAATGTGCCACGATGGCGGCGATAAATATCCGAGAAACGCTGACAAGCCTCACCCACCGTTGGAGTATAGATGATCGGCATCATCTCACTTAAATGGTTTTCAATGAGGTGATAGAACAAGGTTTCATTGGTGTCTTGAATGTTACGCAAGTAAATGTGCTTATTGATCGCATCATTAAAAGCACAATATTGTTGATAAGAACGCTGACTTTGTTCTTCAATGCTTTCTTCAACATGTGGAATTAAACCATGCAAGTTGAAGCGAGTGCGCTCTTCTTCCGTAAATGCCGATCCTTTATTTAACAGCGGCAACTCAAGTAAGGTATTGCCCGCATAAGGGATGTATAAGGGTTGTTTTGTCTTTAAATATTCTGTCGTCATTACCTATCTCGTTATACATAGATTTAGATGAACCTATGGGGAGAATCTATGCATCTAATTCGGCTACTAGCTTAGCGCCATTTGCGCGTCTTTTGATATTTATAAGCGTGATGCAATTATCAAAGCGATTTAGTCTGAAAATAAAAATCAAGTTTGCGGCAATCTTTCAGCCAAATAGCGTATGGATAAAATTTGAACTTAAATAAAGCTCAAGCTAAGCTAGCGCTTTTATTTTTTCTTTATATTAAAAATGATCATCAAAAAACTGATGTTGTTAAGCCTCACGTGTCTTTACCTCACGCAAATGACAGCATGCCAATCTATTTCTACGGCGCAAACTACAGTGAGTGATAAAATTACAGGACTATTTGGTCATAACGAAAAACTGCCTGAAATCGATCCCAAAGGCATTGTCGATATCAGTAAAGCCACCATCGAGCAATATGAACAACTCAGTGCAAATTTACCCTTGAACCAATGGGTCTATTTGGAGAATGAAAAACAAGGGATTTATCAGCTACAAAACAAATCAACTGAAGGCTTTGTGCTCTCACTGCGTCTGAATTGTAAAATCAGCAGTCATCCCCCTACGTTTGAGCTTCAAGATGCACAAGGCAAACGTATTTTATATGGCTATGATAAAGAAGCAGGACAGATTCAGTTTTTACTCGACAACAAAAACTACGGCAATCCCTTTGATCCATTTCAACGCCAAACCCTAAGTCGTTTTCAACAACAGCTTGCCAGCGCCAAAGTGATTAAACTCTTTCATGCAGGCAAACTGTATCGTTTTCAAAACCAAAATGCAGAACTCCTCAGCAAACCTGTTTCATGCCGTGAAAATAGCTAAAATGGGGCTTATTTGGGTGGGTTCAAATGTGACATATCGACAAACACACCAGTCAAACGGCGCACAATCGGCAGCACAATGAGCACTACAGGATAAGCCACCACCCAAGACATCATCCATGCGGACAGCCAAACCTGTAGGAAATTGTCCACCCAGCCCAAATTGCGCCAAAGATTGATCATTGAGATAATGCCACTCATAAAAAATGAGATAAAAAATGGCAAAATAAACATGGCATATTTTGCTGGTAACTTGGGAATATTCCCAATGATCATGGGCCGCTGTTCAGACACGTTTTATCCTTAAAAGTATGCGTTTTAGTTTTCATCATACTGCGCTTTTCATGTTTATTGCAGCGCAATCGTTAGCAGTTTTCGAACATTTTTTATTCTATGAAAATGGATTCACCTAAAGACGTGGAAATTTGCTATATTTAGCGTTTTTCTGCGACATCAAATTTTCGACTGAATATGAACACGGCAATCCAAGCAGCTCTCGAGCACGCAGTGCAAAACCTTCAAGCTGAAGGCGTCCTTCCAACAGACTGGAACAACAGCAGCAATTTGACGCGTACCAAAGACCGAAGCCATGGTGACTTCGCGTCCAATATCGCGATGATTGCTTCTAAAGCTGCGGGTATGAAGCCACGTGATTTAGCCGAAAAAATTCTTGCTGCACTGCCTGAAGTGGCGGACATCAGCAAAGCAGAAATCGCAGGCCCTGGCTTTATTAACTTCTTCTTAAATGCTGACCAACGTTTTGCTGTACTTGATCAAATTCAAGCGCAAGGCAAGCAATTTGGTCGCACTCAAGCCAATGCTGCGAAAAAAATCCAAGTAGAATTCGTTTCTGCCAACCCAACGTCGAGCTTGCACGTTGGTCATGGTCGTGGAGCAGCCTATGGGATGACGGTTGCAACCTTGCTTGAAGCAACAGGTGCAACCGTAGACCGTGAATATTATGTGAATGATGCAGGCCGTCAAATGGACATCCTTGCAACATCTACCTATTTACGCTACCTCGAATTAACAGGCCAAGAACTGGTTTTCCCTAAAAATGCCTATCAAGGCGATTATGTTAAAGAAATCGCGCAAAGTATTATCGATGCTGATGGCGATGCCTACGTCCGCCCTGTAGCAGACGTCTATAAAGATGTCCCTGAAGATGTGCAATATGCAGAAGAACTCGATGCTGAAGGCAATAAAGTTGTCCTTTCAGGCGACAAAGAAAAGCACATTGATGGTTTAATCCATAATTCACAAAGCTTAATCGGTGAAGCTTACCGCGTATTCCACCAAGCAGCGCTGAATGCGATCTTAGATGACATCAAAGATGACTTGGGCGAGTTTGGCGTAACCTTTAACCAATGGTTCAGTGAAGCTTCATTGACAGACAAAATTGATGAAGCTTTAGAAACTTTAGAACAACGTGGTTTCTTATACGAAAAAGACGGCAACATTTGGTTCAAATCGACTGAATTTGGCGATGAAAAAGACCGTGTTGTGAAGCGTCGTAATGGACAAACCACTTACTTTGCTTCTGACATTGCTTATCACCTGAACAAATTACAACGTGGCTATACCGATATCATTGATATCTGGGGCTCAGACCACCATGGCTATATTTCACGGGTCAAAGCCGCAATTGATGCCTTGGGTTATGACTCGAAAAAACTCACCGTTCTATTGGTTCAGTTCGTCAGCCTATGGCGTGGTGGTGAGATGGTACAAATGTCATCTCGTTCTGGTCAGTTCGTGACTTTACGCGACCTGCGTAAAGAAGTGGGCAACGACGCTGCGCGTTTCTACTACGTGATGCGTAAGTCTGAGCAACATATTGACTTTGACTTAGACCTTGCAGTTTCACAAAGCAAAGACAATGCGGTGTACTACATCCAGTATGCGCATGCACGTGTCAATCGTATGGTCGATGTGAAAGCACCTGAAAAAGGCATTAGTTTTGATCGTAGCAAAGCAGCTGATTACGATGCGACCTTATTAACTCTTGATGCTGAAACTGAAATTCTTGCCAAACTTGCGGCCTATCCTGAAATTGTGCTTCGTGCTGCAAATAGCTATGAACCACACCAAGTGGGTAACTATTTGAAAGAACTCGCAGCGTTATTCCATGGTTGGTATAACTTGGATAATACAAGAATTATCGACGAACAGAATATTGCCCTTTCGCAAGCCCGTTTATTACTTTCAATAAACGTACAACAAGTTTTGCGTAATGGTTTAGAGTTACTAGGTGTGTCTGCACCTGAGACGATGTAACCAGCAAAGCAAAGCTTCAAGTATGGCTGCAAGACCGAAAGCTATGCTTGAGGTAACGATGTAAAAAGCAACGCTTTGCACATCGTCACAAGATGAAGGGCTTTGCCTGAAGTAGCCATATCAACCCCGATGTATTGCTCGCTTTGCGAAACTTGAATTTTGCAAAGCGATTCTTTATTTTACGATGATACCTCTTTGAATCCATTGAGGCCAAGTATTAAAATAAAGAAAAGAATGGGCCAGTCCCTCATATTGATTAAAAGAAAAGAGGTTTCCACGTGTTTGGAAAAACGCAGCGCGGTGTATCTGAAAGACCGAACAAACCCAAAAAGCCACTGATTCCAGCTTGGCTCGGTACACTTGTAGTCATTTTAATCGTGCTCTGTTTTGCTGTAGCACTGTTACTGTGGAAACCTTGGGCACCAGTGAAGCCGAAAGGGCAAATCACTTCGGAACATTATCAAGAAGAAACCAATAAAGACTACCGTTTCTATGACCTACTGCCACAGCAGCAAGTGACGCCGATTCCTGATCAAGCCATTCCTGAAACTAAAGATAATCCAAGCACCGTGGTGATTGTTGAAGCACCTGCTGCCGAAGAAAGTACCCCTACTGAACCGGGTTTAACCGAAACAGCGCCAGTACCACAAGCACCAAGTTTTATATTGCAAGTCCGCAGTTACCCTGACCCAGACAGTGCCGATGCACGTCGTGCAGAAATTATCTTAAATGGCCTCTCTGCCGATGTAGTCAAAACCGTTGAAGGCGGCCAAACATGGTATCGCGTGATTTCAGGGCCATATGACTCGCAAGAAGCCGCAGTGATTGCGCAACAAACCCTACAACATAGTGGCATTGACTCAATTGTGGTCAAACGCTAAAACAAAAAAAGGATGCCTCGGCATCCTTTTTTATACTCTGAGTTTGGTGAGAAAATTTTGAATCAATTGCGCAACATGCTCTGCATGCACATAAGCCAAATCATGTTGTCCCTGTGACACGATGTGCAATTCTGCATGTGCTATTTGACGGTGTAAGGCCTGCCCCACCGCAACAGGACTAATCGGATCTACATCGCCCCAAATCAACAAAACTGGACACTGGATACGCTCCAGACTGTCTGTCAAATCAGACTGATGCTGAACAAACCAATCAGGAACCGTAAAGCTCTGTTGATAATCCTCTCTCCAATCCGCCACATGAAAAAAACTTAAATCAATGCCACCTGAGGTTGCCACGAGTACCAAAGCCTGCACCTGTTCAGGTTTTTGTAAGGCAGCTTGTACTGCAAAAATGCCGCCCATCGATTGTGCAACGACCACAGAAGGCTGTTGGATTTGATTCAACACATAGGCTTGTAAGCCTTCAAAACTCTGTACATCCACATCATCAGGATAGTCACCAAAGCTCGGATAAGCGACGACCATGGTTGAATTGTCCTGTAGGCGTTGGATGATAGGTTGCCAAAATGCCGTATTGCCCGATGCACCGGGTAAGAAAATCAAGTTCAAACCATCACCACCCATTAGAACACACTGAGCTCTTTGGCTTTTTTAAAGGCTGGTCGCTGCTGAATACGCTGTGCATAAGCCACCATTTGAGGGTTATGGGCTTTTACCCGCTCTTGCATCGCCACCACAGGAAAGCTCATTTGAATATCAGCAAAGGAAAAATCACCTGCAAAATAGTCATGTTGAGATAAATAATTTTCCAAATATGCACTGTGCTCTTTCAAGCGTGGATTAATAAAGCTACCTTTCACCCCATCACAAATTTTATTGGCAAGCGGTTTAATTAGAAATGGAACATGCTTCGGTACATTACTCATCACCAAGGTCATAACCAAATATGGCATCAACGAACCTTCGGCATAATGCATCCAGTAGTTGTATTGCATTAAGTCCTTTGGATTTTTCGGTTTAAACTTGTGTTCTGTATCGTAGGTGGCTTGCAAGTATTCTAAAATCACCGCAGATTCTGCTATGACCAAATCACCATCGGTCAAAACGGGGGCTTTACCTAAGGGATGAATGTTTTTTAACTCAGGTGGCGCAGCATAGGTCGGTAAGCGTTTATAAAACTTCACCTCATACTCCAGCCCTAATTCTTCCAAAGCCCATAAAATGCGTAAAGAGCGTGAATGTTCCAAATGGTGCAGGGTGATCATTGTTTTACCTTTTTTAATTGAAATCTAGCACCCACTTTACGCTAAAATTTGGATTTTGCACCTGTCGATATACATGAATACCCAGTCGCGCAAAATCCTTTACCACCTATAAAAAACCTTCAAGCGAGTTAAACAATTGAGGTTTCAATCTCGACGGAACGTAATAGGGTTTTAGTGACTGGTGTTTTTTGACAGATGTCTAAGATTTTTTGGCGTGCTTCTTCTGTCAATGTTTGCTCAAACGACAAACGACGGCTGATCCATTCTCGGCCTTCTTTATTGGCATTAAAATCTGCTTCGACACTAAAAGTCCCCAATTCAATACCTTTGTACTGCGCATACATACGTAGGGTAATCATGGTGCAGGAAATCAAACCTGTACAAATAAAGTCATAAGGTGCAGGGCCTTTGTCCTGACCGCCAAAAGACGCTGGTTTATCGGTAATGAATTGATGTCGCCCACTGCTTACTTTACCAGACCATGCTTCGACGCATGTTTTGACTTCCGCATTCGCAATGATTGCCATTTTTTTATTATCCTATTTTTCATTGATATTATTTTGAATAGGTTTCAAGTCTTGAAACTGTCCACCTATTCTGTTGTTGAACGACTTGTCGCAGTATTCCCTTTATTTTGAAGCGCGCATTTGGTCTGGAAATGCTGGAGCTTCCAAGCGCGGACCTTCATAGTCAGGAATCGAACCAAAACGTTCATCTTGTGCAATCCACTGATCACGTGCAATTTTCAATTCTTCTTGAGTACGACCAACAAAATTCCACCACAGTAAAATTGGACTTTCAAATGGCTCACCACCTAACAGTAACAAGCGGCTACCAGCATGGATTTCAATTTCAATCGCACTAACACCCTGCTCGAGTACCACCATATTGTCTTCTGTCAGTTCGTGCCCATTAACCGTGGCCGTTCCTTCTAAAGCCATAAAGCCATATTCAAAGTTTGGATTGAGTGTTAAACGGGTTTTGGTGCTTTCTGTTGCGCTTAAGTCCACTCCTAACAGCTCGGTATAAACACTCACAGGTGAGGTAGTATTTAAAAACTCTCCGACCAAAACGGTAAACTCCACCCCATCTTTTTCCACCACTGGTAGTTCGGGATAGTGATCGAAACGGGGTTCAACGGCAATTTGTGCATCAGGCAATGCAATCCACAATTGCGCCGCATGCATTTTGGTTTCTGTGTCTGGTGCAACTTCCGTATGGGAAATCCCATGTCCTGCGGTCATGAGGTTGACCTGTTTTGGACGAATCAGCTGTTTGCTACCCAAACTATCGGTATGCATCATGGTGCCTTCGATCATCCATGTAAAGGTTTGCAAACCGATATGTGGATGTGGGCCAACATCTAAACCGTCCCCTTGAGGGAAGGTTACAGGGCCCGCGTGATCTAAGAAACACCATGCACCAATCATTCGTTTATGGCGACTTGGCAGCGCTCGTTTGATGGCCGTCCCTTGGCCTATTTCAGCACTTCTCAGTGGAAACTCTTGAATGAATTGATTTACGTATTTTTCACAGTCATCCGAATGTGAAAGTTCAGTATAGTTATTATTCGTCATGTGCTTACTCATTACAGATCCATATGTCCTAGATCATAACAAGCAGATTCCCAACTGCACATCCCTAAAAATAGAATGCTGATTCTTAAACTTGGGACAATATCTTGTATTTTCAGAATCTAACTACAAGGCAATGCGTGGATGTAAAAATGTTGTTACATCTTTCTCCCTATATGCCTTAGGAGTTCATACGCATCTACTCAAACTTTATTAGAAAGTATAGATATTACGATTCCGAATGACTCACTTCATCCAAATAATCAAACACCATAAAAAAAGAGCGCCTAAGCGCTCTTTTTTTAAGATAATTTTCGTCAACTACCGCGAGCATAGCTCTTGGCGTAATTTAGGCAAGAAGCTTCGCTTCTTGAAAGCCTTTCTGCCGCAGACGTAGCCTTTGGCGTAAAACTGGCATGAAGCGTTGCTTCATGAAAGCCCAGTTTTACTCCCATTCAATCGTTGCTGGTGGCTTAGACGACACGTCATAAACCACACGAGAAACATCTTTAATTTCGTTCATGATACGTGTCGAAATTTTATCGACAAGATCATAAGGAAGATGTGCGAAGCGTGCTGTCATAAAGTCAACCGTTTCAACGGCACGAAGTGCAATCACCCATGCATAACGACGACCATCACCTACGACGCCAACAGATTTCACAGGTTGGAATACAGCAAAGGCTTGCGCAGTTTTATCATACCAACCGCTGGCACGAAGCTCTTGCATGAAGATATCATCTGCAAGACGTAAAATGTCTGCATATTCTTTCTTCACTTCACCCAAAATACGCACGCCCAAACCTGGACCTGGGAATGGATGACGATATAGCATTTCAAACGGTAAACCTAAAGTTGTGCCTAAACGACGCACTTCATCTTTAAATAAATCACGTATTGGCTCAACCAATTCAAAAGCTAAGTCATCTGGCAAACCGCCCACATTGTGGTGAGATTTAATCACATGAGCTTTACCATTTTTGGTTGCAGCAGATTCAATCACGTCTGGGTAAATCGTACCTTGAGCAAGGAAGTTTACGCCATCAAGTTTACGCGCTTCTTCAGCAAAAACTTCAATGAACTCACGACCAATGATTTTACGTTTCTTCTCAGGATCAACTTCACCCGCTAAAGCAGTCAAGAAACGCTCTTCAGCATCGGCACGAATCACACGGATACCCATGTTTTTCGCAAACATATCCATCACTTGTTCGCCTTCGTTCAAACGAAGCAAGCCGTTGTCAACGAATACACAAGTCAATTGATCGCCAATCGCACGGTGTAAAAGCGCAGCAACAACTGATGAATCCACACCACCAGACAGACCTAAAAGAACTTTTTGATCGCCAATTTGTTGACGTAATTGTTCAACACGTAAGTCAATGATGTTTTCAGAGTTCCACAGGCTACGACAGCCACAAATGCTGTGTACAAAGTTCGATAATAACTCTGCACCTTTTGCAGTGTGCGTTACTTCTGGGTGGAACTGAATCCCGTAAAAACGACGCGTTTCATCAGAAACCATCGCAACTGGACAGCTTGGTGTGCTTGCAGTGATTTGGAAACCTTCAGGAATCACTGTCACTTTGTCACCATGGCTCATCCAAACTTTAAGTTGGTCTTTGGTGTCTTCAAGATCACCAATCAACTTGTCACGAACTTGGATGTTTACTTCGGCATAACCGAACTCATGTACAGTACCCGGCTCAACTTTACCGCCAAGCTGTGCAGACATGGTTTGTAAGCCATAGCAAATACCCAAAACTGGTACACCTAAGTTGAACACAACTTCTGGCGCACGTGGGCTGCCTTCTTCGTGTACGCTCTCAGGACCACCTGATAAGATGATACCGTTTGGATTAAATGCACGAATGTCTTCTTCAGACATGTCATAGGCATACATTTCAGAATATACACCAGCTTCACGTACGCGGCGTGCAATAAGCTGGCTATATTGAGAACCGAAATCCAAAATAAGGATACGATCTTCAGTAATTTGAGTATTGGTAGTCATGACAAACAACTATGAAAGGCAAACGAATATAAGCGCCGTATTCTAGCATTTTTCCGCGCATAACGCACATAATTCGGACAAGCTTTATACAATGCTTAAAACCCAATAGTTTTTATATCAAAAAGCACGCTTTCGCGTGCCTGATGTTTATTTCAAAAATTTTTCTATTTTAACGACTTCAATATCGGTCGGTTTATAACGATGTGTATCCACCTCGCCCACAACCTGCACCTTATCGCCTGCTTTAATATTGGATGCTTTCCATAAATCGTCATCAATATCCAGCAAAATAACTCCTGTACCATCGCTGAACTCGTAGTGGTCTTCATTGAGATGTTTCAGCAGTGTCCCTTTTAAAGTGACCGCCGTTTCATCTTTGAGCTTTGCAATCGCTGAAACAGAGACATGATTCTTTGCTGCTGCTTGTAAAATGATATGGTCATCCTTGGCCCATGCACCTGCGGCAAGACTTAAACTTGTAATACATAACCCTATTTTAAAAAGATTTTTCATCTTATTTTCCTCATGTTTTATTGATCTTGATCAAAACAAAAAATGGACGTCCACACCGTACTTTTTTGTAAATAAAAAAGCAGCATCGTGAATGCTGCTTTTCATTTTGAATTATTTTTCAATCAGATGATCTAGACTCATTTTTCCTGCACCATGCAGCATTAGAAAAAATAGACCACCTGCCATGGCAAAATTTTTCATAAAATTAATGCTGTCTTGCGCGCCATCGTGAAAAATAAACGCGGTCATAACACTAAATAGACCTAAGCCAAACGCACCAAAGCGGGCTTGAAAACCAAATAACAGCGCTAAGCCACCACCAAACTCAACTAAAATGGTTAAAGGTAATAGCGCTCCGGGAACACCCATAGACTCCATATACCCTACAGTTGCGCTATAAGCTGAAATTTTTCCCCAGCCTGCAACAAGGAAAATATAAGCCATCAGTACACGGGGAATTAAAGCTAAAACTACATCTGTATTGGGTTGATTGATAATATTTTTGGCCACAACATTTCGATTAAATATTTTTACACCTTTAAATACGTTTTATTTGAAGTTGTAGCTATCTTAATGTTCTCTATTTTTAGAATAAATATCCATTTTCATCACGCATCGTTTCAAAATAAGAACACCAGTAGCTAAATTTATTTACGTTTTAATACTGACTTCTGATAACGAGACTGCTAGGATTTCCGCACTCTTTTGCTTATTTGTGCCCCATGGAACTGATTGATTTTATATTACATGTCGATGACCATCTGCTTGAGTTTATCACCAACTATGGGGTTTGGATTTATGCAATTTTGTTTCTCATCATCTTTGTGGAAACAGGTTTGGTGGTCATGCCGTTCCTACCCGGCGACAGTTTATTGTTTGCCGCAGGTGCCTTAGCAGCATCCACAGGTGCAATGAATCCGTGGACTCTTGGTGTTTTACTTTTTATCGCGGCCGTACTGGGCGATACGCTGAATTATCACATTGGCCGTTATATTGGACCGCGTGTTTTTGAAATCGAGTCACGTTTCATCAATAAACAACACCTAATTAATACACAAAAATTCTTTGAAAAACATGGTGGTAAAACTATTATTTTTGCGCGTTTTATTCCTTTTGCGCGGACTTTTGCACCTTTTGTAGCAGGTGCAGGAAAAATGGACTACAAATTTTTCCTGTCTTATAACTTGATTGGAGCATTCTGCTGGATTGGATCATTCATTACTTTAGGCTATATTTTTGGTAATGTGCCTGTGGTCAAAGACAATTTCACGCATCTGATTTTCGGCATTATTATTATTAGTGTCTTGCCGGGGATTATTGGTTTTATTCGTGCCAAATTAAAGAAAAAATCAACCACTGAAGCTTAAGCAAAAAAGCGTAGAATCACGGGAAACATACACACCACCAACAACATGGCCGATCCTTTATATAAGAGATCGGCTTTTATTTGTTTGGACTCACCCGATAAAATGGCACGGCCAAAAGACATCCAGAACAGTGCCGTTGGCAATAACACTAGACTAAACACCGCAAAGACCAAAAAGAAATTGGTTGGATTATCCCAGGCTTCATAGGGAAAAATACCCGCAGCAAATAAGACTGCTTTCGGATTTTTCAAAGTAGAAAAAAATAATTGTTTAGGTCGAATCGAGGTAAAACGTTGATTATGTTTTTCTAAGTGTGAGCTTTTCCACAAATGAAAAGCCAGCCAGAACACATAGACTGTACTGAGTGCATGTAAAAGGTCTATCAGATAAGGCCAAGTCGGGGTGCTAAGATGAATCAGGAGTGCCCATAAATTGATGGCATAGAAATACCCAAACAGTTCTGCGGGTACAAGTAAGCTGGTCTTCGCCAGACCTTGCTGATGTGCAGAGCTTGCGAGTAAAGCATTGGTTGGTCCCGGAATCATCAAGACAGCAATCATTGCCAATACAAACAGCCAACTCTCAATCATAGACATCCAACAACAGCATTAAAGATGCGCAATTTAGCCGAAAAAGAGCTGTTTCCTCAAGTCAAAGCCGAAAAAAACACAGAACCCATGAGGTAGAAAAGTGCGTGCTAAAACGATAATCCATTGTTTTATTGAAATTATTTTCGAAACATTTTGCTAAGATTTTAATCCTGCTGAAAGGATGAACCCTTCAGCAGGATGAATAAATGCGGCATTAATTCGTCTTATTTTGCACGGTAATCGCACAGCCTTTGAATTTTGCAGCCTGTACAATCGCCTCTTGCTGACCCAAAAGTCGTGAAATTTCAGTTTTTTTGGTGTTCGATGATTGTCCCATATTCACTGAAACGCTTGGACCAAAGCCCCAACCGCCACCATGACTCCATCCACCACCCAGACCTAGCCCCACGCCAACACCCGTGCGTTTCGCAGTAGGTACACCTTCATCTAAATGTTGCTGAATCCGATTATATTCTGCTTGTAACTGTTGGCAGTTCAAAGCTTGATACTGTGTAGGAGAGACATAAGTCGGTTTAACCGTTGTGGCACAGGCACTCAATAACAGCATACTGCCCATTAAAAAAGCAATTGTGATCTTTTTCATGCTGAATCTCGCAATTTATTATTCTCAATCTCATTGAACAATGATTGATAGGCCTGCGTCAATTTATGATCGTGTGCCAAATGAATTAAGGGTAAATTTTTGTGATGCGATTCTTTCATCAGCACCGATGGGGGCAACATACTTTCTAGTACAGGAAGACCTTCATCCTTCAGCTGTTGCACCACTTCACGCGGAAGTTTGGCCTGCGCTTGGAACTGATTCACCACAATGCCTTCAATTTCCAAATGATCATTATGATCGTCTTGAGTTTCGAGCACATTTTCGATCAAAGTTTGCAATGCACGTTTAGAAAAGACATCACAATCAAACGGAATCAGGACTTTATTGGCTGCAATCAGTGCCGACAAAGTAAAGAAGTTAAAGGCTGGTGGTGTATCGATATAAACACGATCATATTTTCCAGCAAGCTGTTGTAACGCATCACGCAGTTTATAAATTTTATGTTTTGACTCTAAAGCATAAGCCAATGCCCCGAGGCTTGGGCTGGCTGGAATCACATCCAAATTTTTAAAAGGGGATTGGTGTACATAACTTTCTAAGCCTTTAGCTCGTCCTTTGAGGATCGAACCAATGGCACTGCCCAATAGACTTTTATTTTGAGTCGTTCCAAGCACTTCTTCAAAATAGTTTTCAATATTGGGTTCTAAAGCTGGTTTATCTGCAGAATACGTTGCGTCATCGCCCAATACATACTGACTCGAATTCGCTTGCGGATCGAGATCAATCAATAAGGTTCTTAAGCCTTGATATGCACTAATTGCCGCCAAATTTACTGCAATACTGGACTTACCGACACCACCTTTTTGATTAAATACCACACGTGTATGCATGAAATCCCCTCCCTCTTGTTATTTTTCCGCTATAGATAGCAGTGTAGCGCAGAACAATCGCTGTGCCGATGATTATGTCTAACAATTAGCCAAAGTTTGGTTTAATCATGACTAAACCTAAAATGGATATCATCGCTACCACCGCCAAGAATAACCCCACTCGGCGCTGTGTAAGTAAAATGCTGTCTTCTTTTTTATAAGCTTTCGACAAAGAAGATAACATCACTAAAAATAAAACCACTTTGGCATAAAACCATGTTTGCACATCAAAGTTTTTCATCACTAAAAGTGCAACCCCAGTCAGTACAATCACCAGCATGCTTAAGTGCTGAATGGCTATAAAAGCTGTTCGACCTGCTGGATTGGGCTGATTGCCTTGGATGCCTTTAAATAGCGTAATGGCACGCGCCAAAATCACGACACATGCCAAGCTGACCGCACTCATATGCACGATCTTAATCAATAATTGTGTTTCCATGACTGAATCTCTGCTTAGCTTTTCGGGGCATGTGCGCAATTTGGACTAGAAGTGTTTTGTCCTTGCCATTCTGCGGGTAAAAAGGCATGTATAGCCAAAGCATGAATTTTACCAGGACTGAGTAAGTCTCCTGCTACTGCATAAATTTTTTGATGGCGCTGAACTAAACGTAATCCCGCAAAAATATCACTCACCACGATCACTTTAAAATGTGATTCTTTACCCGGAAAATAGCCGCCATGACCAGAAGATTCATTCACGACTTCTAAATGCGATGGGGAAAGCTGTTGTAAGCGTTCAATCAGTTGCTGCTCCAAGCTCATACCTGTCTCCAAAAAATGATGATTCGTTCAGAGTATACCTGTTCCTTCAGGATGTTGAATGTGTAAAACCCTTTCAGACAGCATGAGGTACAACTTTTCGCGAGTAAAAGTTAAAAAAACCTCAAGGCATCGTCTAAAACTGGCTTTATTTTATGCAATTAAACTCAGCTTTTTCATAAAGCTATTGACCCTGAACTTGCTTGCTGTATCATACAGCGCTATGCGGGAATAGCTCAGTTGGTAGAGCACAACCTTGCCAAGGTTGGGGTCGCGAGTTCGAGTCTCGTTTCCCGCTCCAAATTTTTTTCAGTGTAAGTTTTAGAAAAAACTGCTCAATACGCGGGAATAGCTCAGTTGGTAGAGCACAACCTTGCCAAGGTTGGGGTCGCGAGTTCGAGTCTCGTTTCCCGCTCCATTTTTTAGTGTAAGTTTTAGCAAAAACTGCTCAATACGCGGGAATAGCTCAGTTGGTAGAGCACAACCTTGCCAAGGTTGGGGTCGCGAGTTCGAGTCTCGTTTCCCGCTCCAGATTCAAAAAGCCCTGATCGAAAGATTAGGGCTTTTTTATTGTTGATTTAATTGATATTTATTCATCTAATTACAATTATCTACTAAAGCCTACTTATAAATTTTACTGCCCAGCTCTATATTCAGTGCCCAAAATGTGACCATTATGTGCCACACCGTATATAAATCACCTTAAATGACCTCAAACGCTACTCACTTACATACAATTTTAGACTGTTTAGATTTAAAATAGAGGCCTAAAAAATCGAATCCCCCCAAAAAAAAATTTGAACTTATTTCTTAAGTTTGTGACCAATCACTTTTCTAAAGTGACCATCGGTGACCAAAATTTTTACCTAAAAAAGCTCATTTTTAGATATTCGTCTAAGTTTTAAATAAATCAATTCAAATTATCTAGATAAATTTTAACGATCGTTCAAATTTCATATCTACTTTGTGACCAATCAAGATTTCAAAGTGACCATCGGTGACCAAACTACTCTTCACTGGACTGATTATTAATATTTTTTTTAAAAATCAATAAATCTCCAACCTCTACCTCTAGTGCTGTGCAAATCTTATCAATTGTCTCAAAATCAATTCTTACAGACTCATCATTATAAAGTTTATGTAAAGTAGATTTATTAATTCCAGTGCTTCTAACCAGATCAGCAACTTTTAGTTTTCTTTCTGCCAACAAAACTGCCAAGTTTGAAATAATCATAAAATTTCCTAGTTAGATAATAAAAAGTACTTGCAAAGACATAAAAATATGATAATTTACGTTTTAGGGATAATTTTTCCTATTTAACTAGTAAAAAATCAGAGGCTTTTATTATGTCATATACCTATCTTACAGCCCAACAGCTGGCTGAAAAAATTCAGTACGACGCTCGTACTATTCGCAATCAACTTAAAGATAGCGTCTTCATTGAAGGTGTTCACTATATTCGTCCTTTTGGTGGACGCAAGATTCTCTTTGTCTGGGAGCGTATCGAAAAGGAAATGCTGAAATTTACAGGTTTAAGCATGGATGCTCTTCAATAATTGACTATAGAGGAACTATGAATATGGCTAGCATCCGCGAACGAAATGGAAGGCTCATTGCTGACTTCCGTTATATGGGTATTCGATGCAGAGAAACAACGAGCCTTGAAGATAACGCATACAACCGAAGAGTACTAAAGAAGCGTCTAGAACAACTGGAAGCTGAAATCACTTTAGGTACTTTTGAATATGAAAAATATTTTCCTAAAAGTAAAAAAATTGATGACTTCAAAGAAAAACGTAGTCAACAAATTGCAGTACAAACACAAGTGCCACTTTTCAAAGATTTTACAGCTTTGTGGTTTAAACAGAAACAAATTGAATGGAGAGGTTCTTATCAACAAAAAGTAGCGATTGTCATTAAAAATTACTTGTTACCTGCTTTTGGTAATCTTGTTTTAACAAAAATTAAGAAGTCAGACTTGCTGAACTTCCGTGCCTCTCTCGCCAAAGTGACACACGGAAAAAATCAAACAAGTCTGAAAGCATCTAGGATTAATCAAATCATGACGCCTTTACGTATGATACTGAATGATGCGGCTGAACGATACGAGTTTGAGTCGCCTTATAAAAATATTCTCTGTACACGACAAATTTCACAGAACCCTTATCCTATCAGGGTTCTGCCTTCTTAAAATTGCCAAAATTTCCTTAAACTCTTCTTTTTTCCCAAAACCAATTAAACGCTGAATCGCCATTTGAACATAGTCTAAACCATAGCGAAATAAACTCATTGAGAGTCGTCCATGCTTCTTTATTTTTATCACTTTTTTTTGATCATGTTGCCATTCACCCGTTAAGTAACACCAACAGAAGCTTATAGCTAACACCGCAATCAATTTTTTCACTCGTCTAGGGTCTGTCAAGCGCGTATTTTCAAGATTAAACCCGCGTCCTTTGAGACAACTGAATAAGGTTTCAATTTCCCAGCGTAATGCATAATCCTGAATAGCATTGGCATTAAACTGAGGAGAAACGACGAGTAAAAGCTCTCCATTTTCTAACTGTAGTGCACTTATATATAGTTTCACCCGACCAACCAAAATCCGTCGTTTACGACATTCAATTTGACCAACTTTAAGATGGCGAAATAAATCACTAATTTTATGATTCTTTCCTAAATGATTGGTGACAATGAAGTTTTTTTAACACGAATGCAGAAGTTGATGTCTTGTTCAATTAACCATGTAAACCACTGCTCACCGATAAACTCTCTGTCTGCGAACACATTCACAATACGGTCTTTACCAAAAATGGCTATAAAGCGTTGAATCAAAGCAATACGCTCTTTCGTATCTGAATTTCCACGTTTATTAAGCAATGTCCAAAGGATAGGTATCGCTATTCCACGATAAACGATTGCGAGCATCAGGATATTAATATTTCGTTTTCCCCATTTCCAATTGGTTCTATCTAAAGTCAGTTGCACTTGGTCGAATGAAAACATATTGAAAATCAACTGAGAAATTTGACGATAATCAAAATACTGACCTGCAAAGAAGCGCTGCATACGTCGATAAAATGATTGTGGTAAGCACTTGATGGGCAAGGCTTTAGATGCAGAAGAAAGATTACATGTTTGCTTTAAAATAATCACAAGCATGATGAGCGCAAAGCACTTTAAATGTGACTTGTTCCATTTTAGATATTTGTTTAAGATAAGATATAACTCATTGAGATGTGTCATAGTATTCGTCGTTAGAAAACAATTATTATGACATTATTTCAATGAGTTATCTATTTTTGTCGTGTACAGAGAAAAATATTAACAATCTGAAAGAAAGTAAAATTGAAGTCACACCTTTTTCTCTGGAGGATGTACATAAAATTATCACCACGGTACGTGATGACTTTAAACCTTATTACACCATCCGCTTTTTTACGGGCATGCGTACTAGTGAAATTGATGGCCTTCAATGGAAGAACATTGACTTACCACGCCGTGAAATTCATATCAGAGAAGCGTTAGTAAATGGGGAACTTGGTGGAACCAAAACTTATGGTTCTGACCGTACCATACAAATGAGTGATCGGGTTTATCAGGCCTTTCTACAACAGAAAAGCTTAAATAATGGTAAATCCAGTTTTGTCTTCTGTAATCGTGATGGTGGGCCTCTCGATTATCGCTTGGTAAGCAAGCGTGTCTGGCATCCCCTGTTACGCTTTTTAGGGCTAAAGCCCCGTCGTGCTTATCAAACACGCCATACAGCAGCAACACTCTGGCTGTCGGCAGGCGAGAACCCGGAGTGGATCGCACGCCAGCTGGGACATTCAACCACTGAAATGCTGTTTCGGGTCTATAGCCGTTACATCCCCAATGTTACACGTCGCGATGGCAGTGCTTTTGAAGCCATGCTAGAAAAACTCAATACAGAGGAGCTTGCACATGAATAGTAAGGCTTTCTTTGGTGGTGTGGTCGTCAGCCCAGAAGCAGATATGGTCGCTCGTGAATTAATCTATGAGCTACAAATTCCCAAACTGCACAATCTGGCCTTTTTGCTGAAAGTTAACAAATGTTTCGATGACCATCAGGCGTTGAGACTTTGGCTACAGCGAATGCTAGATGATGGACAAGCCCATTACGATGATTTAGCCCAACAAGCCCGTATCCGGTTAATAAATCTAGCTCCCTGATCTAATAAATATACAAGGTCATCAAATTGATGACCTTAGCCCCTTATACCCATAAAAAGGTAAACCCATGCATAAAGATATTTCAATTTGGATGCCACTTTATATTGGCGACTTACAGGCAAAATTCGCACGAATGACTGTAGAACAAATCGGTGCAACACTGCTGTTAATGATGGATTTCTGGAAAAATGGTGCCATTCCTCATGACCTAGCGACTGTATGTAGCATCACAAAATTATCGCAACATACCAAAGCTAAAACTTTATTGAATACGCTGTTGGCCCTTGAATTGTTTGAAGTCGAATCTGAGCAGATTCATTCAAATTTTTTAACCAGTTTAAAAAGCCAGGCATTGCAAAATCAGCAAATGAAATCTGATAAAGCTAAAAATGCAGCTCAAGCACGTTGGGGGAAATCCGCAAGTAATGCTCAAGCATCAACTAAGCAACAAAAAGTAAATGCTCAAGCAGGTCCTGAGAAGAGCTCGAGTATTACTCAAGTTATACTTGAATCATGCCCTTCATCTTCATCTTCATCTTCATCTTCATCTTCATCTTCAAATTTTGAAGAAAAAAATGAGAGTTTTTTAGAAAATTCAAAATGGATTTAGGAGATCAGCCATGAATACCATCCTTAAAACACTCCAGTTTCGCGCAGAAACAACGGAAACACTTTGCCCTGCCCATCATATACCCATGATAGAAATTGCAGGTCACAGGCTCTGTAAATTGTGTGCCAAAGAAACCGCCCATCACTCACATGCGGCTTATGAGAATGAACTGCAACAGCGATTACTACAGCAGAAAATTAAAAATTCAGGACTCAATAAACGCTACCTGGATCGTGGCTTCAAGAATTATGTAGTTGCATGTACTGCACAAGACAATGCCATCAAACTATGTCAGGCTTTTGCACAGCAGATTATTTCTGACCACAACCCGAACATGTTGATGATTGGTACACCGGGTACAGGCAAAACCCACCTGAGTGCATCAATCATTCGCAACATTCTGCATAACAGTACAAAATCTGCACGCTACTATACCAGTGCAGAAATTGCTCAAAAAATGATGGATACCTGGTCTGATCCTTCACGTTCTGAGAAGGAAGTTATCGACCATTTCTCCAGTTTTGATTTATTAGTGATTGATGAATATGGCCTGCATGACCGGCATGAAAAACGTCTAGAAATGGTACATAAGGTTTTATATAGCCGTTATGACAGTATGAAGTCGACTCTACTAATTTCCAATTTCACAGTCCAAAATATGCAGCGGGATTTAGGTATCCGATTATGGTCACGATTACATGAAAACAATTTGATTGTAGTACCGTGTTATTGGGATGATCGACGAATAATCGGATAGCCAAACTCTTTGCTCAAGCCAATTATCTTCCGAGATAATTGGCTTTTTATTACAAGAATTACTTACAGAATATCTCGCTTCCATAAGTATAACTGAAAATAATACTTCTAAGCTGCCTATGCGGCAGTGAACATCAACATTTAAAAACTTAGCAATAGCTGGTACTTCTAAGCTGCCTATGCGGCAGTGAACTGATGTGTTTGGGTGTGAATGCACATAGGCTTCTTCTAAGCTGCCTATGCGGCAGTGAACACATTAAAAAAGCACCCGAAGGTGCTGTTAGTCTTCTAAGCTGCCTATGCGGCAGTGAACTTTATACATCACTCTCAACATGGCCCACCTATCTTCTAAGCTGCCTATGCGGCAGTGAACAAACAGAACCCCACTCAATATGCATTATTGGTCTTCTAAGCTGCCTATGCGGCAGTGAACCTAGAGACCGTCCGAAAGGGCGGTTTTTTTATCTTCTAAGCTGCCTATGCGGCAGTGAACAAAGGAGCTTGTTATGCATGAATCATTTGAAACTTCTAAGCTGCCTATGCGGCAGTGAACATAGGCGTTCCATATATCGGAGTTTTTTAATTCTTCTAAGCTGCCTATGCGGCAGTGAACTGGTATGCGAAACTAATGCCGATCTTTCCACACTTCTAAGCTGCCTATGCGGCAGTGAACCATTAATGCTCGTATTAATTTAATTTACTCTGTACACGACAAATTTCATAGGATCCTTGTCCTATCAGGCTTTTTCTTTCTTAAAATTGCTAGCACTTTCTTAAATTCTTCTTTTTTTCCAAAACCAATCAAACGTAGAATAGCCATTTGAACATAGTCCAAACCGTAGCGAAATAAACTTACTGAAAGTCGTCCATGCTTCTTTATTTTTATCGCTTTTTTTCGATCATGTTGCCATTCACCTGTTAAATAGCACCAACAGAAACCGATAGCTAGCACTGCTATCAATTTCTTGACTCGTCCAGGGTCTGTTAAACGAGTATTTTCAAGATTGAATCCACGTCCTTTGAGACAACTAAATAAGGTTTCGATTTCCCAGCGTAATGCATAATCACGAATAGCAGAAGCATTAAACATAGGAGAAACAACAAGTAAAAGTTCTCCATCTTCTAATCGTAGCGCACTAATATACAGTTTTACTCGACCAACCCAAATACGTCGTTTACGACATTCAGTTTGACCAACTTGAAGATGACGAAATAAATCACTAATTTTATGATTCCTGGCTAAGTGATTGGTCACAATAAAGTTTTTTTAACACGTATACAGAAGTTAATGTCATTTTCAATTAACCATGTAAACCATTTCTCACCGATAAATTCTCTGTCTGCGAACACATTCACAATACGGTCTTTACCAAAAATAGAGATAAAGCGTTGAATCAAAGCAATACGCTCTTTTGTATCTGAATTTCCACGTTTATTGAGCAATGTCCAAACAATAGGTATCGCTATTCCACGATAGACGATGGCTAACATCAAGATATTGATATCTCGTTTTCCCCATTTCCAATTGGTTCTATCTAAAGTCAGTTGCACTTTGTCGAATGAAAATATATTGAAAATTAACTGAGAAATTTGACGATAATCAAAATACTGACCTGCAAAGAAGCGTTGTATACGTCGATAAAATGATTGTGGTAAGCACTTGATGGGTAAGGCTTTAGATGCAGAAGAAAGATTACATGTCTGTTTTACAATTAATGCAATCATAATCAGTG
Organism: Acinetobacter sp. 789_lipA; assembly: GCF_058242845.1. Lineage (NCBI taxonomy): Bacteria > Pseudomonadati > Pseudomonadota > Gammaproteobacteria > Moraxellales > Moraxellaceae > Acinetobacter > Acinetobacter sp. 789_lipA. Next base: position 582,761 of record NZ_JBZAYS010000001.1, read on the forward strand.
TAAAACATTTTACATGTGACTTGTTCCACTTTAGATATTTGTTTAAGATGAGATGTAACTCATTGAAATGTGTCATCATATTCGTCGTCAGAAAACAAGTATTATGCCATTATTTCAATGAGTTATCTTTTTTTGTCGTGTACAAAGACAATTTTTGATTTATCCGGCTATTGGAATATTAATAAATATACCAAGCTGAATGTGGCATTTAACAATATGTTTGATAAAACCTATTGGAACTATGCAAGTGTCGGTACACTGATAGGATCAGGTACTGATCAGGCAACGTTAATTGACCGTGCTGCCGAGCCAGGCCGTAATGTCGTTGCAAGTCTTGAATTTAAATTTTAAACATCCTTATTGATATTTCTGGAACATTTGATATGAAAAACGTTCTCTTTCAGCACTGATTACTTTGACTTTATGCACTAGCATAAGTTTTGCAGCTGCGCCCCAACCTGATCTTTATAAACAAAGTCTGGGCTTTTATAGCTTAAGTCATAGCGAACTCAAGGACAGTACCCAAGCCACTTTTGTTAAAAACTTCGTTGCAGATTATCAGCCATTATTTCAACAACATAGTAAAGTTGATTTACAACAGTATCTAGCATTTGAAAATGCCCGATTACAGTCTATTATCGATCAACGTCGTGAAATGTCTTTAAAACAGGCACATGTACGTTTTGGTGTGATTAATCAGGATAAAGATGACAAAATCACACTGAAGGAGTTTCAGGAAACAGGGTTAAAAACATTTGGCGGATTTGATAAAAATCAGGATGGGATTATCAATGCCGAAGACCAGAAACTTGCACCGGCTGCACAAGGTACACATGATGGTTTACGTATTACCACACCGTTGGCTATGCCAATGGCAAATAGTATTGCCGAATTTATCCAGATGTATGGTGGCGATAAAGGTTTTGTGACTTTAGGCGATTATTTAAAAGAACGCGATCAGCAATATTTCCATACCGATGCAAACCACGATTTGACTTTATCTGAACAGGAATATGTCACAGAGTTCATGCAACGCTATGATGAAAATCTGCAAAAAGCAAAAGCAGAATATCAAACTATTTTCACCGAACAATTCAAAGCCATTGCAAATAATAAGGCAACCATCAGCAGTAAAGATGTAGATGCCTATGCAAAACTATTGTTCAAGCATTTTGATGCCAATAAAAATGGTCGTCTTGAGGCAAATGAGCTGTAAATCTGGCTCTGGTCAATTTTAAATTTTTCCCACGAATACCCTGCCCTAAAATCATTTTGGGGCAGTTTTTTTGTATTTCTTAAGTGATTTTCTATCACCCAATGCTTTGAAATAATTAAAAAATAATAAGACTAAATTTTCACCCATATAAGTCATATTACGTATTATCAAAATAATAGAAAAATGAGAATTTAACTGCATAGGTAAACAACGCACCTTATTTCAAAAGTGTAGACCAAAAACAGGAGAATTCTCATGGCGAGTACCGGAAGTGTAAGTGCTTCAGAAGAGGCCCTACTTGTTGCAGCAATCCAATATCCAGTACCTGTGATCAAGGGACCTGAAGATATACAAGTGCAAGTTGACAGGATTTGTACAGCACTGGCCAATACCAAGGCAGGCTATCCAGATCTCGACTTAATTGTATTTCCAGAGTATTCAACTCAGGGCCTAAATACGGCAATCTGGACTTATGATGAAATGCTATTAACCATCGAAAGCCCGGAAATCCAGCAATTCAAAGATGCCTGTAAGAAAAATGATGTATGGGCAGTATTTTCCTTGATGGAAAAAAATGAAGATCCGAGCAAAGCACCTTATAACACAGCCATTATTGTCAATAATCTAGGGGAAATTGCATTACATTACCGCAAATTACAACCATGGGTACCGATTGAACCGTGGTCTCCTGGCAATTACGGTATGCCGGTATGTGATGGACCAAAAGGTTCAAAACTAGCAGTATGTATCTGTCATGACGGCATGTTCCCAGAATTGGCCCGTGAAGCAGCCTATAAAGGATGTAATGTCTATATTCGGATTTCCGGCTATTCTACACAAGTCAACGATCAGTGGATCTGGACCAATAGAACCAATGCTTGGCAAAACCTAATGTACACTGTCTCTGTCAATCTCGCAGGTTATGACAATGTATTCTATTACTTCGGTGAAGGTACTATCTGCAATTATGATGGTAATGTCATTCAGCAAGGCCATCGTAACCCCTGGGAAATTGTGACCGCAGAACTTTTCCCACGTTTGGTAGATCAGGCACGTGAGAACTGGGCACTTGAAAATAATATTTTCAATCTGGGTTGCCGCGCTTATGTCGGAAAACCTGGTGGTGAAAAAGCCAACTACCTGACTTGGGTGGAAGATCTGGCCAAAGGAGAGTATAAATTACCTTGGGATGACAAAATCAAAATTCGTGATGGCTGGAAATATTATCCGGATGGCGTAAAACTTGGACCTATGCCGAAAAAATAATTTTTAGCATAGCGCTACGATAAAACAAATCCTCTCTATATCGCATCAGAAATGGTGTTGGATGAGAGGGTTTTGTTTTAAAATCAATGCTAATGGATTAACAACTCGACTTGTTATGATATACGCTGAATTATCAGGAGACTTTCCCTTGGGAGATTCTAGGCAGCCAACTTATAAAAGTCTTCGGCCATTTGATTTGGTGTCTTAAAACCCAAACCCTTTTGAATTCTTCGATGATTATAAAATAATTCAATGTATTTTATAATATCTGCTTTGGCTTCTTCTCTGGTTTGATAGTTGTAATGATGCACTAACTCATTTTTCAGTATTCCCCAAAAGCTTTCAATCGGTGCATTATCGTAACAGTCTCCGCGCTTGCTCATTGAACCTTGAAAACCATATTGCTCAAGTATATTTCGATATTCATGGCTGCAATATTGACTTCCTCTGTCTGAATGCACAATCAGTTCTTTGGTTGGTTTTTGATTGTGAATAGCCATATTTAGCGCATTACAAACAAGCTGTGCTGTCATGCGCTCATTTAAGCTATAGCCAACCACTTGCTTCGTGTAAAGGTCTTTTACCGCTGCTAAGTACAGCCATCCTTCAACAGTCCATATGTACGTAATATCACTTGACCATGCTTGATTTGGTCTAGTCATTGAGAATTGTTGCTCCAGCAGGTTTTCATAGATCGCTCGATTATGGTCACTATTCGTAGTCCTTTTAAAACGCTTGTGTCGCTTACAATACAGGTGGTTCAGCGCTTTTATCTGACGTACAGCGTACATACTCATTTTTATACCCTGAGCTTGTAAGTATTTGGTTAATCGAATATAACCATAGCTCTGCCTTGTCTCCTCATGGGCTATTTTCACCAATATCGTCTGTTGATTTCGTTGAATCGTTCTTTTGCTCACGCCTCTCTTGAGCCAATCATAAAAACATGAAACTGAAACATGAAGTAATCGAGCCATTAAGGTAATTGGAAAAGAATATCTTTTTTGTTTCATATAGGCGTACCTTACTGACTTTCTTTGGCAAAGTACGCTGCTGCCTTTTTTAAAAATTCACGTTCCATTTCAGCTATTTTGAGCTGTTGTTTGAGTTTTTTATTTTCTTCGAGTAGAGCGTTTAGATCAGGTGAATACTGTTTTGTACCTGCTAAAGTTCCAGCCTTTGCTTTGGTATTCCAATTTGAAAGAGTTTGCATTGAAATGCTAAGTTGTCTAGCTGTTTCCGAGACATTGCCTTGATTGGCTTCAATTAATTTGATGGCTTCAGCTTTAAATTCTGTGGTGTAAGTCTTGTGTTTCTTGCTCATGGTAAACTCCTGATGAGTGTGTTTAGTTTACCAAGTTAAAACCTCCTGTTTTTTCAGCACACATCAGATGTGGATGTGCATCATAGACCAGACACTTCCAAGTCAGAGAGGGTTGGGGAGAGGTCGCAGATCCTCCTAGGATTCCTCTACTAAGGGAAAACTAAGCCACTGCCTGATTTTGATAGGCTGACATGACATGCAATACCGCAGCTGTCCGCGTTTCCACATAGAGCTTTTCAAAGACATGCTCAAGATGTTTGTTCACTGTACGTGGGCTGAGCTGTAAGATCTCGGCAATATCCCGGTTGGTCTTCCCCATCGTGACCCAATGCATCACTTCTGCTTCACGCGGCGTCAGGTTTGGACAGGCCTGCGCGATTTCATCTGCGCTCGGCATTTGGGTCTGCTCTTTCAACTGTACCAAGACATGTTTAGAGATATGCCCTGCATACAGTTTGGTAAGCAGGTTAAGCTGTAACTCCTGATGTCCATGACCATACTGACCATGCAGTAAATGTGCTTGATCTGGCTGCTTGAGCAAGTCCTGTAGCCACTTATTCAAACTGGACTGAAAATGCTGTACATCCACCTGATGATTTTTCAGTAATTCACTGACGATTGGGGTCTGCCAGATAATTTCACCTTCCAGATTCAGCGATAAAATCGCACTACCTGTAGCATCCAGCATTTGTCGCTGCTGATGCATTAAACGAGCCTGTAACAAATGGGTTTTTACTCGTGCCCGAACTTCATCAATATTTAAAGGCTTTGTGACATAGTCTACCCCACCGACCTGAAAGCCTTTGAGGATATGTTCGGTTTCTGTCAGCCCGGTCATAAAGATTACTGGAATATGTTCAGTCACTGGACTGGCTTTAAGCTGAGTGCAGGTTTCGAAGCCATCCATTTCCGGCATACTGCCATCGAGCAGGATCATGTCGGGTTGAATGCGATGCGCAATCTCAATTGCATCAAATCCATTGGTCGCCACAAGTACCTGATAGCCAGCCTGATCCAGGCTCTCATGCAATAGACTTAGATTTTCAGGTATATCATCCACAATCAAAATACTTTCCAACATGTCCACCTTACCCCTACTTCAGCACATCTGCATGCTCATGAAGTCGCTGAATTGCTCTTTTAAAATCAAATTGTTTTAAATCCTGCTCAATCTGATGCCATATATCGTTATATTGTTCAAAGTGCTGGCCACATTCATGCAGTACATCTTTTGCCCCCCGGATAAAACCAATACTTAAATGCTGTTCCAGCTGAAGGACCGCCTCTGCCACGTTCAACAATGGAATGGATGGGTGCACTTCATTTTTGCTTTCAACCACCACCGTGGGGATCTGGGCTTCCTGATCAGCAGCTTGTTCTTGTTCTGGATTTTGCTCATGCTGATGCAGCCAGCTTAAGCCCAATTTATCACCAATTTTGTTCAATAATAAATTGAGATCGACCGGCTTTACTAAAAAGTCTTCGTTGAGAACATCGGTTTCCGGATTGATCATCCGCTCATTGGCATCTGCGGAAATAATAATAATCGGTACATTGGTGATTTTATTCTGGCGCAGCAATTTCGCCGTTTCCCAGCCGCCCAGTAAAGGCATGCTCAAATCCATCAAAATCAGATCAGGATTAAATTCTGGAACCTGACGCAAACAGGCTAAACCTGATTCTGCCTCTTCTAAAATAAAACCTAAGGGTTTAAGAAAATTCAGAACCAGGCCACGGTCGGTCGCTTCATTATCAACCACCAGTATTTTACGGCGTTCTCCGGTATAACCGGTTACAGTATTAGAGGCAACGTCAGCGATCGGATGGATCAGGGATTTAGAAGGCAAATACAGTTTTATTTTAAATACTGAACCCTGTTTTAACTGGCTGCTCAAGGTCAGCTCGCCACCAAGAATATCAACCAGAAGCTTCACGATCGGCAGCCCTAAACCCGTGCCGGCAAAACTGCCCTGTACCACATTACGACCACGTTCAAAAGGCTGGAAGATCCGCTCAACATCCGACTCAGCAATCCCACAACCAGTATCCTGAATTTCAAAATAAGCGGTCTGAAAACGGTAATCGACCTTAAATTTGACTCCCCCCTCCAGGGTAAATTTCAAAGCATTACCCAACAGATTAATCAGTATCTGTTCCAGACGTTTTTTATCAATACGGACATACTGTGGAATCTTGCTACTGATCTCCACATCAAACTTCAGCTGCTTTTGGGCAAACTGTGGCTCGAATATATGCACGATCTGTTTAAGAAATTTTGGCAGGTCGATATTGGAATTTTCCAAAGAAATCTTACCAGTTTCAATCCGTGCCAAATCCAGCAGACCATCAATTAGAGAAGTCAGATGCTGACCGCTCCGGCTAATCACGCCCAGGGCAGATTCGCCCTGTTCAGACAGTTTTTCCTGTTTCTGCAGTAGCTGGCTATAACCGAGAATACTGTTCAACGGTGTTCGTAATTCATGACTGATGCCAATCACATAGCGGCTTTTGGCTTCATTGGCCTTTTCAGCCTGAATGCGGGCATCCTGCAACTGGCGATCGGTAACTTTATGCGCTTCAATCTCATCCATCAGCAGTTGAGTCTGGGTATTACTTTCCAGCTGTGCCTGACGTCGACTTTCATCATTCAGCACTAACCACCAGGCGGCTACACACAGTAGCAGAAACAGTACGGCATAGATTTTGACGAACAACATTGTCAGCGCATCCTGCTGCTGTGACAAAGCACCCAGGCTGGCAGACTCCTGTAAATAAATCAGGCTCAGACTAACTGCCAACACCACGCCCAAGACAAAAATCAGCAGGATATACAGACTTAAACGGGTATTAATATGTTGTACCCAGTATTTCGGCAGGAACCAGGCTGCAAAAACTCTTAGCTGTGAAGACCAGCGTGCATGCGGCTTACACAGATCATGACAACGTGCTTCAAGCGTGCAGCACAGAGAACAGATCTGACTGCTATAGGCTGGACAACTGGCCATGTCTGCAGTTTCATAATCATGCTCACAGACTACACAGGTTTGGGTTTCGACCAACTTCAGCTCAGGCTTTTCTTGACGTGCCAAGTAGTATTTACCTTTGGTAAACCAGGCAATTAGCGGTACACATAACACCGCCGTACCGAGTGCGATAAAGCCGGCCAAGGACCGGGCAATCTCTCCAAAAACTCCCCAGTAACACAGCATGGATAAGACCGATGCAATGATCAGGCTACCGACTCCAACCGGATTAATGTCATATAAATAGGCCCGTCGAAATTCAATTCCTTTTGGACTCAGTCCCAGTGGTTTACAGATCACCAGATCCGCAACAATGGCACCGATCCAAGCAAGGGCCACATTACTGTATAAGCCAAGCACACGCTCCACCGCATGGATTACCCCAAGTTCCATCAACAGCAAAGCGATAAAGATATTGAATACCAGCCAGACTACGCGCCCTGGATGGCTATGCGTCAGACGCGCAAAAAAGTTCGACCAAGCCAATGACCCTGCATAGGCATTGGTAACATTAATCTTGATCTGAGCGACGCAGACAAATAGAACAGTCAGAAATAAAGCGATGCCGGGATGATTGACCACCTGTTGATAGGCAATCCAGTACAGATAATTGGGGTTACTCAGTTCGGAATCGGCAACCAGATACTGCATTGCCAGCGCCATAAGTAGCATACCCATGAATATCTTGATAAATCCGCCCAGAATCCAAGCTGGTCCACCTAAAAAGACTGCCCAATTCCATTTACGCTGAATATGTTTTTTATCGGGTAAAAACCGCAGATAATCCGCCTGTTCTCCGATCTGGGTGATCAAGGCAAAGAGCACCGTGCAGGATGCACCAAAAAAAGACAGATTAAAGGCAGCGCTCTGACTTTTTGCGCCCTCAATCAATGCAAGATTGCTGATCAAATCAGGTTGCTTCACCAACACAAAGCACCATGGTAATAAAAGCAGAAATAACCAAAGTGGTTGAGTGATGGCCTGCACCTTATTGATGAAGCCAATACCTTTGACCACCAATGGCAAAATCACCAGTGCTGAAATCAGATAGCCAATACTCAGGGGTATCCCTAAGCCTAGCTCCAATGCCAGCGCCATGATGGCAGCTTCAAAGGCGAGAAAGATAAAGGTGAAACTGGCATAGATGACCGAGGTAATGGAGGAGCCAATATAACCAAATCCGGCACCACGGGTCAGTAAATCAATATCGACATTATAACGGGCAGCATAATAACCAATCGGCCAGCTGGTCAGGAAAATGATAATCGCCACAACCACCAGTGCCCAGAAAGCATTACTGAAACCGTATTGCCAGAGCATGGTTGCTCCAAGTGTCTCCATTGCCAGGAAACTGACAGCCGCAAGCGCCGTATTGGTCACTGTCCATAGCGACCATTTCCGGACGGATTTAGGCGCATAGCGCAGGGCGTAATCCTCAATACTTTCATCGACCACCCAGGTATTGTATTTACGTCGGGTATGAATGACGCGCTGCGGTGCCTGACTGGTATTCGCTGTTGGGTCCATACAGATCAAATAAAGCTAAATATCTGCTATTACAATGCAATAACTATGCCCAGCCTATCAGTATCTAAAAATAATCCGACTGAAGGTTATATACGTAAAGTGACGTATATGCTCAATTTTTAACTCCCCTTAGGCTTAGTTGCATACCAAGCGCAAACCTATGATTAAGCGCATCAGCACATCTAATTCTATAGGAGAACCCGACATGAGCTTAAAATCAAAAGTAAAGACATCTGGATTACTGGCAGGTTTACTTGCTGTTCCATTCTTGCTGGCACCCGCACTAACCAATGCCAGCGTACCTGCAACGGCAAAGGTCAATACCACGAAACTTAAAGTCGATGACAAGTTTGTATATGTGGGTCAGCTACATTCGGCAACCGGTACCATGGCAATTTCTGAAACCGGTTCAATCCAGGCAGAACGTCTGGCCATTGAACAGATCAATAAAAAGGGCGGTGTACTTGGTCGACAGATCAAAATTATTCAGGAAGATGGTGCTTCTGACTGGCCAACCTTTGCAGAAAAAGCACGTAAATTATCTGAAAAAGACCGTGTTGCTGCAATTTTCGGTTGCTGGACTTCAGCCTCTCGTAAAGCCGTATTGCCGATTATTGAACGCAACAACTCTCTACTTTATTACCCAACCTTCTATGAAGGCTTAGAACAATCTAAAAACGTGATCTACACCGGTCAGGAAGCAACTCAACAGGTACTTGAAGCACTGAACTGGCTGGCAAAAGAGAAAAAAGCCAAAACCTTCTATCTGATTGGTTCTGACTACATCTGGCCGCGTACCACCATGAAAATTGCCCGTACCCACATCGAGAAAGTACTGAAAGGTAAAGTGGTTGGCGAAGAATACTATCCATTGGGCCATACACAATTCGGTTCCCTCATCAACAAAACCAAACTGCGTAAACCAGATGCCATCTTTGCAGCAGTCGTGGGCGGTTCAAACGTATCCTTCTACAAACAAATGAAAGCTGCGGGCGTAACAGGCGACAAACAGACACTGCTTACCCTTTCAGTGACTGAAGATGAATTGCTGGGGATTGGCGGCGAAAACATGAAGGGCTTCTACTCTTCAATGAAATATTTCCAAAGCCTGAATAACCCCAATAATGCTGCATTCGTAAAAGCCTTTAAAGCGAAATATGGCCCTAAAGCGGTGGTAGGTGACGTAACACAAGCAGCCTACCTTGGTCCATGGTTATGGAAAGCCGCAGTTGAAAAAGCCGGTAGCTTCGATGTCGCGAAAGTGACTGCCGCATCTAAAGGCCTAGAAATGAAAACTGCACCTGAAGGCTATGTAAAAATTGACCCGAACCACCATTTATGGAGCAAATCACGTATTGGTCAAGTGCAACCAAATGGTCAGTTCAAAGTTGTTTACGAGTCTAAAGGTCTAATCAAACCAAACCCATTCCCTAAAGGTTACTGAGTTAACAGCCACATGATCAGGGGAAGCCATTCTCCTGATCTTTTTATTCCACACAATTTTTTAAAGCTTGGAGGATGATGCGATGGATCTATCATTTGCAGAATTCGGTGCAATATTTGCCATGCAAGGCTTTAATGGTCTCTCTGTGTTCTGTGTGCTGTTATTGATGGCGCTCGGCCTTGCAATTATCTTTGGGCAAATGGGCGTAATTAACATGGCACATGGTGAGTTTCTGACCATTGGTGCATATACGACATTTTTCATTTCCACACTGACTGAAAGTTTTTTCCCTCAACTCTTACCCTACTATTTCCTGATCGCAATCATTGCAGCCTTCCTCACAGCAGGCATTATCGGTTACATGGTGGAACGACTCATGATCAGCCGGCTCTATCAACGGCCACTCGATACACTTCTTGCAACATGGGGCTTGAGCCTCATCATGCAGCAGTTGTTCCGTTCTATTTTCGGACCTAAGGAAGTCAGCCCGACTTTACCTGACTGGTTAATGGGTTCTTATCAACCGACGGAAGCCATCGATATTCCTATCAATGGTCTGTTCCTGGTGGGCGTTACCCTCTGTGTCACTGCATTTGTCTACTTTCTGATTTACCGTTCACGCTGGGGTTTACAACTTCGTGCAACCAACCAGAACCGCTTTATGAGTGGTGCTGTCGGGATAAATACCAAACGTGTTGACAGCTTAACCTTTGCCTTGGGTTGTGGGCTTGCAGGTATTGCGGGTGCAGCCTTCACAACCATCGGTTCTACTGGTCCTACAGCCGGTTCGCTGTATATCGTCGATACATTCTTAGTCGTGGTCTTCGGCGGCGCTGCAAGCTTGCTTGGCACTGTTGCCTCTGCATTCAGTATCGCGCAAGCACAATCTATTCTGGAATTCTTCCTTTCTGGTTCTGTCGCTAAAGTCCTGACACTGGCTACAGTCATTATTATCCTGATGCTGCGTCCTCAGGGTCTCTTCTCAATCAAAGTGCGTAAATAGGGATTCAGGAGAGGTATTATGAAAAATCTAATGAATGCCTTTTTAGGCGGTAAAGAAGGTGCGATTGGTCTGGTGATTCTTGCCGTGCTGATCCTGCTGGTCATGCCAATGTTCCTGGATATTTTCCGTCTGAATCTGATGGGTAAATATCTGACTTTTGCTTTTGTCGCAATCGGCCTGGTTCTGTGTTGGGGACACGGTGGTATCTTAAGTTTAGGTCAAGGGATTTTCTTTGGCATTGGCGGCTACTGCATGGCCATGTTCCTGAAACTTGAAGCTTCAGACATGCAATCTACAGCAGCGCAAACCACGCCAGGAATTCCAGACTTTATGGACTGGAACCAGATCACCAGCTTGCCAGGCTTTTGGGAACCTTTCCATAGCTTCGGGTTTACTTTGTTTGCCATCATCATCATTCCAATCTTGCTTGCCTTCATCATCGGTTTCGCGATGTTTACCCGTCGTGTCGGTGATGTGTACTTCTCGATCATCATGCAAGCGATTGTAGCGATCCTGACCATTCTGATTATTGGTCAACAAGGTTTCACTGGCGGCATTAACGGGATTACAGACCTGAAAACCCTGCATGGCTGGGATATCCGTACCGATGAAGCCAAATATGTCCTGTACTACATCAATGCCCTGCTGCTCATTGCAGTGATCATGATCAGCCGTTTTGTCCTCAGTTCTAAACTCGGTCGTCTGCTTTCTGCGATGCGTGACAAAGAAGAACGTGTACGTTTTTCTGGCTATGACGTGGCCATGTACAAAGTCTTCATTTTCTGTTTCGCAGCTGTGGTGTCATCTATTGGTGGTGCGATGTTTACCCTGCAAGTCGGCTTCATGTCACCAACGATTATCGGCATCGTACCTTCGATTGAAATGGTCATTCTGGCTGCAGTCGGTGGTCGTCTGTCACTGATTGGGGCAGTGTATGGTGCTGTTCTGGTGAATCTGGGTAAAACTTATTTCTCTGAAGCCTTTCCTGAAGTATGGTTATATTTCCTCGGTGCATTGTTCATCGGTGTGGTCATGTTCTTACCGAATGGCTTAGCGGGTTTATATGAAAAATATGTTCGTCCATTGTTCCTGAAAAAGAAACCGATCGACAGCACTTCGCCGCCGCCAAGTAGTGATCCGGATAAAACGATCGATCCAATTGTGGAAGGAGGCGTGAAATGAATAAAGTCGGCGTAGAAATGAATAAACCGGTTCTGGTCATTGAAGATCTCACCGTGTCCTTCGACGGTTTCAAGGCAGTCAGTGATCTCAACTTCTATCTGGATAAAAACGAAGTCCATGTGGTGATCGGTCCCAATGGAGCCGGCAAAACCACAGTGCTGGATCTGATCTGCGGCAAGACCAAAGCAACTTCAGGCACGATCAAATTTAATGATATTGAACTGACTAAACTGAAAGAGTTCGACATTGTCCGTAAAGGGGTTGGGCGTAAATTCCAGAACCCGAATATTTATGAAAATCTGTCGGTCTATGACAACCTGGAAATGTCCTTCCCGCGTGGCCGTAATGTCTTTGGTGCGCTGTTCTTCAGACGCACCAAAGATGTCGATGAGCGTATTCGTGAAGTTGCTGGCAAGATTTTCCTGACTGACCTGCTGGATACCTCCGCCGGTCTGCTCTCTCATGGCCAGAAGCAGTGGCTGGAAATTGGCATGTTATTGATGCAAGACCCTGAGCTGCTCATGCTGGATGAACCTGTCGCAGGGATGAGTGTGTCAGAGCGTGAGCAGACGGCGCAACTGTTGCGGGAGATTAGCAAAGGACGTTCTGTGCTGGTGATTGAACATGACATGGAATTTGTCAAAACCATTGCGGACAAAGTCACGGTACTGCACCAGGGCAAAATTCTGGCAGCAGGCAAAATGGACGATGTGCAAAATGATCCAAAAGTGATTGAAGTTTATCTAGGACACTAAGGAGGCCACTATGAGCGGATTATTAGAAATTAATGCTTTGTGTTCAGGATATAAACAAAGTCAGGTGATTCACGACCTGGAACTGAAGATCCAGCCGAAGGAAATTGTGGCAATCATGGGCCGTAACGGCATGGGTAAAACCACCCTGTTCAAAACCCTGATTGGTGATATTAAAAATAGCAAAGGTGAAATCAAGCTGGATGGCAAGAATCTGGAAAAGATGGATCCTTACCAGCGCGTAGAAAATGGTGTGGCTTATGTGCCGCAAGGTCGGATGATTTTCTCCACCATGTCCGTACTGGAAAATATCCAGACCGGTTTACCGGCTTCTGCGCACGGCAAAGTACCGGATGACCTGTATGAGCTGTTTCCTGTACTTTGGGATATGCGCAAACGTAAAGGCGGAAACTTATCGGGTGGGCAACAACAGCAATTAGCAATTGCCCGTGCTCTGGCGACCAACCCTAAAGTACTGCTGCTAGATGAACCGACGGAAGGGATTCAGCCCTCTATCATCAAGGACATTGCCAGAACTCTGAAAGAAATTCGGGATCAGCGTGATCTAACCATTGTGGTTTCTGAGCAGGTACTGAGTTTCACCATGGCGATGGCAGATCGCTTCCTGGTGATCGACAAAGGTCGCTTTGCCTACGAAGATGTCCGTGAAAATGTCGATGAGACCACCATCAGTAAATACCTGTCTGTTTAGTCTTCCTGGTTTAATTTGGCTGTAATTTTTCTCTACATCCCCCGATTCGTCGGGGGATTTTTAATTTCTATTTCACTTAATTAATCGGCAGCTGATTTTAATATTTTATTTGATTATTCACATTTAAAAATTCTTTTCAGTCTACGCCTCCATATACGCAATTCAACGTATTTTGCTGTAACGCATTTCACGCGACACTCGAATCATAAAGTTGAATCGATAAAAGAGTTGGAGAAATTTGAATGCGTCACGGTGATATCTCAAGCAGCCCAGATACAGTAGGTGTAGCAGTTGTAAACTACAAAATTCCTCGTTTGCATACCAAAGCGGAAGTGCTTAAGAACGCAAAAAAAATTGCTGAAATGTTGAAAGGAATCAAACAGGGTATTCCGGGTATGGACCTGATTGTTTTTCCCGAATACAGCACCATGGGCATTATGTACGACCATGACGAGATGATGGCAACCGCTGCCACCATTCCAGGCGATGAAACCGCGATTTTCTCGCAAGCCTGTATTGAAGCCAACGTCTGGGGCGTGTTCTCGATTACCGGTGAACAACATGAGGAACATCCAAATAAGGTGCCTTATAACACTTTGATCCTGATTAATAACAAGGGCGAAATCGTTCAGAAATACCGCAAGATTATCCCATGGTGCCCGATTGAAGGCTGGTGCCCAGGTGACACTACTTATGTGACTGAAGGACCAAAGGGTATCAAGATGTCACTGATCATCTGTGATGACGGTAACTATCCAGAAATCTGGCGTGACTGTGCCATGAAAGGCGCTGAACTGGTGGTGCGTTGCCAAGGCTATATGTACCCGGCTGCAGATCAGCAGATCAACATGGCGAAATGCATGGCATGGGCAAATAACGTTTATGTTGCTGTTGCCAACTGTACCGGTTTCGACGGCGTTTACACCTATTTCGGTCACTCTGCGGTAGTCGGCTTCGACGGCCGTACCTTGGGTGAATGTGGTACGGAAGAAAACGGCATCCAATACGCGCAATTGTCACTGCATGAAATTCGTGATGCACGTAAATACGACCAGTCACAAAACCATTTATTTAAATTACTGCACCGCGGCTATACCGGTGTCTATAACAATGGTGACGGCGATAAAGGCGTTGCGGACTGTCCATTCGACTTCTACAAGACATGGGTTCTGGATGCTCAAAAAGCGCAAGAGAACGTGGAAAAAATTACCCGTTCTACCATCGGTGTCGCGGAATGCCCAATCGGCAATCTGCCACATGAAGGCTTGGAAAAAGAAGCATCTTAAGTTTGGTCTGAGAGGAGGTATTCGATATGACATTTGCCAGCGACCGCATCAGTGCCAATCAGGAAACTCTGGCCAAACAGCGCTATGAGATGCAGAGCAAAGAACGTATTGCGCGTACCTCTCGCTTTAGCTTTGATCCTGAAAAAGTCATGCAGCATGTCCGTGGTCATATCATTGGGCAGCGTGCCGCACTGGATGAAATTGAAAACATGCTCTTAACCGTCAAGGCAGATTTTAATGCTCCTACCCGGCCACTGGCAGTCACCTTGATGCTAGGACCGACGGGTGTGGGGAAAACCGAAACGGTTCGGCTGATTGCTGAGGCGATCCATGGCAAGCCAGATGCATTCTGCCGGATCGACATGAACACACTGGCACAGGAACATTATGCTGCAGCACTGACAGGTGCCCCTCCAGGCTATGTCGGCTCTAAAGAAGGCAATACCCTGTTTGATGAAGCCCATATTCAGGGCAGTTTTTCCAAGCCAGGTATTGTGCTGTTTGATGAAATTGAAAAAGCCAGTACCGAAGTCATTCGGGGTCTGCTCAACGTTCTGGAAACCGGAACCTTAAAGCTGACCGCGGGTACTAAAGTATTGGATTTCAAAAACTGCATGATCTTTATGACCAGTAACGTCGGCGCCAAAGATGCTCAGGCACGCTTAAGACAGCTGGCCAAGCTTCCAAAGCCTATTCAGAAACTGGCCCGACTGGCCAAACTGGATGACAGCCAGATTACCGAACGCGCCTTGTACAAGAAATTTGATCCTGAATTTTTGAATCGTATTGAACGCATTCTGAATTATGAAGCGGTAGAAGCTGATTTCGCGCCAACACTGGTCAGTCTGGAAATCGAGAAACTGAATCAGCGACTCTGTAAGCAGAGCCGCACGGTTGAACTTACACCCGCTGCCACCCAGTTTCTGTCTACCGGACACGATGTTCGCTTCGGTGCACGAGGCTTGAGTCGCCGCTTTCGGATTTTGGTTGAGCCACAACTCGCCAGATTTTTTATTCAGAATCCAGAAGCCGGTCAAATCATCATTGATTATGACGGCAAAACGATCCAGGTTCAGTCAGTTCCTGTTGAAAGCGTGATCGAAGATCCGCTGTTCATCATGGATGACACGGGCAATAACATCAAAAACTAGCTTTATTCGACCTCAACATAGGGGGATAAACCATGCAACATATTAAAATTAAACCGGGGGTTCCGCTGGCAGAACAGGCGGAAATTGGACATAACCGCTGGCATCCGGATTTGCCATTTCTGACTTCGGTAAAACCGGGTGAAGAAATCCTGATTGAAAGTCTGGATTTCCTGGATGCGCAGATTAAAGATACCGATGACATTTCTGATGTCAAAAATGTCGACCTGACCCGTGCCCATCCATTAACCGGACCTTTCTATGTAGAAGGTGCTGAGCCAGGTGACTTGCTGGTAATCGACCTGCTCGACATTCAGCCAATTTCAGATGTCGGTTTCTCTGGCGTATTTGCCAAGGAAAATGGCGGTGGCTTCCTGGCTGACTATTTCCCTGAAGCTGACAAAGCTATCTGAGACTTAAAAGGCTTATTTGCGACTTCACGTCATATTCCGGGCGTGCGTATTGCTGGCTTAAAACACCCTGGCTTGATGGGAACTTTGCCATCGCATGATTTGCTAAAGGAATGGAATCGCCGTGAAGCTTTACTGGTTCCTAAAGGTCAGGCTAATCCGCCTGATCCGCGTACTGCTGTTCTGCGTGGCGTAACAGGTGCTGAATTCGACCGTATGGCAGCAGAAGCTGCGCGCACTGTTCCACCACGTGAACATGGCGGAAATACGGACATTAAAGACCTGGCAGCCGGTAGCCGTATTTACTTCCCTGTTTATCAGAGAGGTGCTGGCTTCTCGATGGGCGATCTGCACTTCTCTCAAGGAGATGGTGAAATCGGTTTCTGTGGCGCGATCGAAATGGATGGTGTTACCCGTGTGGGCTTCGATCTGATCAAGGGCGGTATGGAAAAATACAATATCGATTCTCCAATCTTTGTGCCAAGTAATGTCCGTCCGGCTTATGACCAGTGGCTGACCTTTGAAGGCATCAGCGTTGAAGATGGCGTAAACCACTATCTGGATGCCACTGTGGCCTATCGTCAGGCGTGTTTAAAAGCGATTAAATACCTTGAGAATTTTGGTTTTACCGGCTCACAGGCGTATATGTTACTGACTGCGGCACCAGTTGAAGGCCGTATCGGCGGTATCGTGGATATTCCAAACTGTGCATGTACCGTATCTCTGCCAACTTCAATTTTCGAACAGAACATCCTGCCTCAAGGTGCGCTGAACGATGACAAATTCTGGGGGCATAAACGCTAGTTTTACAGTTTATTGTTGTTTTAGCTTCACAACGGGTAGTCATCCAACCTAAAGCCTTCGGCTACCCGTCTTTTTAATTTGAGCCCTTTGTGCTATAGGAGTACAGAAATGCCGTTATATGATTTCCGCTGTGAGCATTGCGAGGGAATTTTTGAACAACGTGTTCCAATTGCCCGTATCTCAACCGATACGATTGAATGTAATTATTGCAAACAGCAGACTTTAGCTAAACCGATGATCACCGCTCATCAAAAAATCAATATGAAAAGTAAATGGCGCCCCTCTTCTGGCGCAGAACAACTTGCAGGGCCTCTGGTAGAAGGACCCGGTACCAATAAAAATAGCGCACGCAGCTCGGTTTTACATAATTGCCGCGGCGTTAACTGTTCTTTATGCGATGTTTAATCCGCCATTTTAAATATTTAACTAATCAGGACTGGACTGCTCCCAGTATCCTAGACACGAGACAGCCTCATTTTGAAGCTATCTCAAAGGCTTCTGCGCTCATCCCATTGAGCTTGATACGCCCCTGATACTCCATAAAGCTGATTTGTTCATCCTCCCTACCTCAAACTACACCACACAAAATAAAAACCCTATGTAGCTGTTATATATAGGTTTTATTGAAATTTCTATTATGTAATTTAATATATTTTATGTCGATGACTCTTGCCAAGGTTGGCGGTTTTGAAAAATTACATCTAACTTTCAAATACTTATAGATGATGAGGGTAATCTGAAACCAAACTAAAATTTCTCAAACAAGTTCATCACGTCATTTTCCGTCAGTTTCGCTTCTCCCTCATGATCTGTGCTTAGAATAGACTGTGCCAGTTCTGCTTTATTCTGCTGCAAGGCAATAATTTTTTCTTCTATGCTTTTATTGGTAATCAGCTTATACACAAATACCGGCTTGTCCTGTCCAATCCGCCATGCACGATCTGAAGCTTGATCTTCAGCAGCAGGGTTCCACCATGGATCATAGTGAATGACCGTATCTGCGGCAGTTAGATTCAGACCGACCCCTCCTGCTTTCAGACTGATTAAAAATACCGGCACTTGTCCAGACTGAAATGCTGTAATGACTTCATCTCGCTTTTTGGTCTTTCCAGTCAGCTTCACATAGCCAATTTCTGCGTGATAGAGCTGTTGTTCAATCAGTTCCAACATTGAGGTAAACTGAGAGAAAATAAGAATTTTTCGTCCCTCTTCCACCATTGGAACAACCATATCCATCAACTGTTCAAGTTTGGCAGAATACGCCTGCCCGGTTTTAACTGAATCCAGTTTCAGCAAGCTAGGATGACAACAGACCTGACGCAGCTTCAGCAAGGCATCTAAAATTTGGATTTGACTACGCTTAAAGCCTTTTTCTGCCACAATTTTCTGAATATTTGCCTGCATCGTGGCGCGAACAGCCTCATATAGCTTGGATTGCTGCTCATTCATGTCAATATTGACTTCAATCGTGGTTTTTTCTGGCAACTCTTTGGCTACGTCAGTTTTCAAGCGACGTAAAATAAATGGTTTAATGCGGTTGACCAGCTTTTGTCTTAACTGCTGATCACCGCGTTTTTCAATCGGATGACGGTATTTTTTATTAAAAATTTCTTGTGAATATAAGAATCCTGGCATCAGGAAATAAAATAGTGCCCACAGCTCACCCAAATGATTTTCCATCGGGGTACCTGTTAGACACAAACGATGTCGTGCTTTTAATTGCCTTACTACCTGTGCAGCTTTGGCACGCGGATTTTTGATATTCTGCGCCTCATCCAAAATGAGTTGATGATATTCATATTGCTTTAGTTGCTCTTCATCTCTCGCCAGAAGCGGATAGGTGGTTAACACAATATCATAGTGCGGAATCTGCTCAAAATACTGATGGCGATCGGGCCCCTGTAGCAGCAATACCTTGAGCTCAGGGGTAAATTTCTCCGCTTCTTTGAACCAGTTATGCATCAGCGATGTGGGTGCAACAATTAAGGCGGGACTGTCCTGCAAATATCCAGCCTGCTTTTCCATGAGTAAATGGGCTAAAGTTTGTGCTGTTTTCCCCAAGCCCATATCATCTGCCAGAATCCCGCCATGCTGGGTTTCCCTTAAAAACTGCAACCAGCCTAAGCCCTGCTGCTGGTATGGACGCAACTCTCCCTGAAAACCTTGTGGTGTCGGCAGTTGTTGCTGATAGCCTTGTTTGAATTTCTGTACAAATTGCTGCAGGCGATCACTGACCTGCCATGTCATCCCAAGATTATGCTGCAATTCTAATAATTGACTCGCATCATAGCGATCAATACTGCGCTCTTCTTGCTGTAAAATGCTCTGCAGATGCAACAATACCGGCTTAATATCCCTAGCGGATAGAGCCAAATCAGGTTGATCAACTGCAGTTTTCACGGTGAAAATTTGACTGTCATGCAGATGAATAAAAGTCCGCGGATCAAGTAAATCAGGATTTACTCGCACCAAAGCTACGAGCGCATCAAGCAAATTATAAGAATTGCCTGCACTGTCTTGAACCGTCGCCCCGATATTGAACCAGTCCTGCTGACCTTCAGATTCAGTGATAGAAATATTTAAATTTTCAACATATTGCAGATTAAAGGGGCTGTTTTCCAGATGCTCTATCTGCCAGCCCATCAACTCAATTTGATTGATGGGCATCAGCTGTTTGATCCAATCTCCATAGAAAGCAAAAACCATAGAATCAAGACGTTGTTTATTCAGTTTTAATTGATGGTCATAACTAAGATCTTTCACCCACTTCAGTGATTCGACCAATAGCTGTAAACGTTGGATTGACTGTTGTTCCTGAACTAAGTCCCGAAGCTGTCGTACCATTTTGTCATGCTGCTCACCAATAAAACTGTCGCCTGATGTACCTGCTTTTATTCTTCCGCCTGCATAGGAGAATTCAATTTCAGCACAAACAGACTCTTCCCATTTCCAATCAAATTTATCTAAAACACCGAAGCGTAAAATTGGCTGGGGACTACCCTCAAGGACATCAATATGCTGAATAGACTCGGGCTGAGGCAGATTTTTCACGTCTGAATATTGATGAGTCAGTTTCTCAAACTCTGGCAAGAGCATAGATGGAAGATCAGGCATCTGTAAAAAATGGTACAGAAGATTTGCCGTATATTCACCATATAACTGGCCCACCGTGTTCTGTTGAATATCCACATAACATGGTGGATGACTCGCGAGAATCTGAATATGTGGATTTGATTTCAAATCGAGTCGAATATCACCATTGACCAATTCAATGTTTAAATGCTCTGTCTGTTTGTTTACACCTTGTTGCCAGATCAGTTCGATGTGATAGCCTTGTTCTGACCATTGAAGTGCAGTATGGCTCTTTTTTTGCCAGTACACATCGCCACTTTGAATAAAAGATTTGAAATGCTCCAATAAAATTCCGGAGATATCAAGATTGCTTTGATAAAATCGTTCGTCACTGTTTATTTTGGCATAATAATAAATCTGGTTAAATAATTGTCGTTTTTGTTCAGGTAAAGTCAGATGCTTTCTGGTGATATTTTCATATTGGGTATAATAACTTTCCCCCGCAATTGAGCCGTTTTTATTGCGTCTGGCCTTCTGAACATCAACTGTCAATTTCTTTAAGCTGACAGACTGATCTAGCAGGTAAATTAAATAATTGTTTGTTTTGACAGATTGCTCTGGTTCAGTCTGTTGTAAATACCGTTTAAAATCATTCAACCAGCGCTGTGCCTGATCATCCCCCCGTAGGCGTTTTGCGATTCCCTGCGGGGATTGAGAGTCAGCATAACGCTGCTGAAATTCTTGGCGATATTCCTGAAAGAATAACCGCGCTAAAGCAGCAGCATGTTTACAGTTATATCCAACCGGACAAGTGCAGTCGTCATCGATTAAACGGTCTTTTTTAAGATTATAGGTAATCGCGGTATCGTAATAATCTGTCCCTTCAATTTGAGCATACATCGTGACATCTTCATTTTCCTCAAAGAACTCAATTGTTTCCCTATCAATGTGTTTAGCATAGCTCAGACTGCGCTGAAGAGTTGCAGTACTAAAGCGAGATAGAAAATTGATCAATGAGGACATAATTACCAGAAACCAAAAATGTTTATACAATTATAACGGACAAAGCTGTCATTTCAGAACAGTATTGCTCGCCAATGTATTAAAAGGAAATAAATCCATGCTCAAAAACTTAATGTTTACTACAATGGATGGGGTGAATATTGGCTTTGGGGTACATTGGTCTCCTCAACCGCAATCACAGGTCGGCCATTAATCGCCTTTGAATACAGTGCAGAAGCGATCAGTAAAGGTTTAGAACTTTCCTGCACATCAAATGGATATCATGGGTGAGGCATTGGATATTCCTCGACAAGCTCTTGTGAAACTTGGTACTCAGGAAGCGGAACTTTGTGTCCAAGAAGTCGATGAAATTATTGGCTCGATTTGTAAGGTTGCAATCCGATTCAGCAATATCGCTCATGACCTATTACCTGGACAAATTCAAGCAGAGACTCCAACTGATCCAAAATAGGATTGAGCATAATATTCATTTATTGCACTAAATAGCTTTCACAAAGCTCCTATGAAGGGCTTATTCTAACCGTTGTTTTATCACGGCATAAGCTACACCAGTCACCACACTTCCAATCGCAATCGCCAATAAATATTTTAATGGATAATTCATCGCATTCGGAATGATCAGTACCATTACACCGCCATGAGGAGTGACTAGTTCACATTTAAATAATGCAACCAAAGCCCCAGTTACAGCACCACCTGCGATCGCGCATGGAAGCACTCGAATCGGGTCTTTGGCAGCAAACGGAATAGCCCCTTCCGAGATGAAACATAGGCCCAGAACTACAGCAGCCTTCCCTGCATCTTGCTCAGGTTTGGCAAATTTATGCTTTGCCAGAAAAGTTGCAATTGCCATACCCAACGGTGGTACCATACCCGCAGCCATGGTAATCGCCATCGGTCCGTATGTTTGTGACGTAAGTAAGCCCACCGTAAAGGCATAAGCCGCTTTATTTATTGGCCCCCCAACATCAATACACATCATACTCCCAAGGATAACCCCCATGATCATGGCATTGGTCGTCCCCATATTGGCAAGGAAGTGTGTGAGTAATTCAAACAATTGTGCAACAGGCTGTCCAACCACATAAATCATGATTAAACCAACAGCTAAACTGGCCAATAGTGGAATAATCAAAATTGGTTTTAATGCTTCTAGGCTACTTGGGAGTTTAAGCTGTTTCGATAAAAATAACGCAATATAACCTGCAATAAAACCTGCAACTAATCCACCGAGAAAGCCTGCCTCTAATTGTGTAGCAAGTAAACCGCCAATCAAACCTGGAGTTAAACCCGGACGATCCGCAATAGAATAAGCAATGTAACCTGCCAGCATAGGTACCATAAGAGTAAATGCTGCAGCACCTATTTGCTTTAAGGATGCGGCAAAGCTTCCTTCAACAGGATTGAGGCCAAACATAAACGAGATGGCAATGATCAAACCGCCCGCCACAACCATCGGCAGCATGAAAGACACCCCTGTTAAAAGGTGTTTATAAATTCCACTTTTTTCTTTGTTTTCATTTTCAGTCTTAGTGGCTGTTTGCTTACCCGTTTCAAGCACTTTGGCTTCAGCAATTGCATTTGCAAAAGTCTTATCCGTTTGCTTAAGGGCAAATCCTGTACTACAGCGATATACACGTTTGCCTACAAAGCGATCTGTATTGACCTCAATATCCGTTGCTAAGATCACGACATCTGCTTTGGCAATACTTTCTACCGATAAAACATTTTTAGCCCCAACCGATCCTTGGGTTTCAACATCAATCTGATACCCGTGCTTTACTGCACCTTGTTGTAAGGCTTCGGCCGCCATAAACGTATGCGCAACACCAGTTGGACATGCTGTAATGGCGACAAACCGTGTAACCCCTTCATTGGCTGCAATAGTTTCATCTAAAGCATCTGAATGCTCAAGAACTTGTTGCAAAAGCATGATCGCATCGTGTTGTGCATTATTCAAACCAATGACTTTCACAACCTTGTCACGCAGTTGATCCGCATCTGCCGACTTCTGTCCAACAAAAACAACCGTATCAATAACATTTGATAAATCGAGATGCTCGACTGATGTCGCCACATCATTGGAAATGCCAAGTGCTGTTGCTGCTTTGGAGAGTTTTTTGGCCAAAATCACTGCATTAATCGGCTGCTCGGGACTATGTGGCACAAATAAAATATGTTTTATCTCTTGCATCGTATTAACTCAATGATTGGACTGAGATTTGCGATTTCAAATCTTCAATAACAGCAAAGTCTGGAAGGGCAAACCCAATTTGGGTCACAGCATTGCTCGCAATTGCGGTTGCTGTTTTCAATGTTTCTTCTGGGGAAGTTGAACTCAACAAGCCATGAATCATACCTGCTAGCAAGGAATCTCCCGCACCCACCGTACTTTGGACGGTGACCTTCGGTGCAGTAGCATGCAGGGGTTGCGTGCGGTGAAGCCAGTTCACCCCGTTTTCACCCATCGAGACCACAATATGTTCGATCTGACTATTTAAACTGGCAAAAAGATGCTGCTGTTCTGCAAACGTTTCTGCTGGCAAATGGTAGGTTTCCGTCAACTCATCTGTATTAGGCTTAATCAACCAAGGATGGGCAGCAATTGCTGCTTTCAACGCAACACCACTGGTATCTACTGCGACTTTTTTACCCGCAGACTGTAACCATAGAATCAGTGTTGAAAGCTCTTCTGCAGAAAAACCTTGTGGCAAACTACCTGCAATCACAATCACATCAACCTCTAAAATCAGTTGAGATAGGCATTCACGTAGTTGTTGTTTTGCTGAGGTATCTACAAAAAAGCCCTTGCCATTGATGTCAGTCATCTGACCAGAAGCTTCTGCAACTTTAATGTTTTGTCGTGTTTCACCTGCAACATAAATAAATTGGTTATCAAATTGCTCTTGCTGGATATGATGGTCAAAAATTTGACGGTTTTCTTGCCCCAAAAAGCCACTCACAATCAGTTCATGTCCCAAATCCTTAAGGACCTGTGCCACGTTTAAGCCTTTACCTGCTGCATGGCTTTGGGCCGTTAACTGACGATTGACCTCGCCAACTTTTAGTTGATCCAATTGCACGGTGAGGTCAATTGCAGGATTCAGAGTAATGCTTAATATCTTAGCCATTCGTAATTACTCCACCAATGCACGTACGGCAGACGCACTGTCACAACTTAAGGCTTGCTGTGCGACCTGTTGGCAATTTATATAGTTCAAACCACGAATTTGCGCCTTCACCAATGGAATACTGGTACTCGACATACTCAACTCATCCACGCCCAAGCCTATCAATACAGGCACAGCTTTTGGATCAGCAGCCAATTCACCACAAATGCCCACCCATTTACCATGCTGATGTGCTGCCCGAACAGTTTGATCAATCAATAGCAAAATACTCGGATGTAAGCCATCAGCTTCAGCAGACAACAGTGGATGACCACGGTCAATCGCCAGAGTATATTGAGTCAAGTCATTGGTTCCAATACTAAAAAAATCAACTTCTTGAGCAAGAATTGGAGCCAACAATGCTGCCGCAGGAACCTCAATCATAATACCGACTTGTAAGTTTTCACATGGATGCTGTATGCGAACCTCATCTAATATTGCTTTTGCTGCTCGCCATTCTTCAACCCGCCCAATCATCGGAAACATAATTCTTAATGGGCGATTATCCGCTGCTTTAAGTAAAGCAACCAATTGCTGACGTAACAACTCTGGCTTACGTAAAGTCAGACGAATACCACGTAAGCCCAAGAATGGATTTTCTTCCTTTTCAATAGGCAAATACGGTAAAGGTTTGTCCCCGCCCACATCAAGTGTACGTACCACCAATGGACGACCCGCTAAAGCATCTAACACCACCCGATAATCAGCTTCCTGTGTAGCCTCATCAGGCGCACTGCTGTGTGACATAAAGACCAATTCTGTGCGTAGCAAACCAATTGCTTCTGCCCCATCGGCCACAGCCTGTATCGTAGCGCCTACTTTGCCAATATTGGCTGCGATTTCAACTTGATGTTGATCCAGTGTGATGGCAGGCTCTAAACAATGCTGTTCCGCTTGTTTTCGCAACTCACGCTGGCGTTGGCGCTCTGCAATGGCATGATCAATCTGACTTTGCTCGGGTGAGACCACATACTCACCAGTATCCCCATTAATTAGCACTGTGGCATGGTTCTCAATATTTAAAACAGCTACACCCGCACCTACGACTGCTGGAATAGCCAGAGCACGTGCCACAATGGCACTATGGGCACTCGCTCCACCAACCTCGGTCAAAATGCCTGCAACACGATCTTTATTCAGACGCGCGACATCACTCGGACCAACATCATGCATAATTAAAATATAAGGTTGCTCGGGTTCTGTGACATCGGCCACACCACACAAAGCAGCCAAAACACGCTCACCAATATCCCTTAAATCAGCCGCACGCTCTGCCAGTAAACGATCGCTAAGTGCAGCCTGTGCGGTAGCAGCCACTTCAATATGATCATGCCAAGCTGCAGCAGCAGACAACCCTTGCTTTAAACCGCGTTGTACACTTTGGAGGAGGTCTGGATCATCCAGCATTTCCAAATGTGCCATGAATATCTGCTTAATGGCAGTAGATTCAGTATGTGTAATGAATTGACGTAAGCTATTTTTCACCTGATGAAGCGCAATTTCAAGCTTTTCATTCTCAGCTTTAAAACTCTGTCCGCGACGTTCATAACTGAATTCACGTGGCTTCACCACATGAGCAGGACCAAAAGCAAGGCCAGTTGATGCCGCAATACCGCAGCTACCCGTATCGCCATGTGATTCAAAAGGCATTAATTCCAAAGTATTTACGACTGGGTCACTACTGCTGTGCTGATGAGATACAAGATCAACAGGTTCAACATCTTCTCCTAAGCCCTGTTGAACTGCATCAATAATCTGTTCTAAGCCTGCTACAGCATCGGTATCAGGTTGTGCAATAAAAGTCAGAGTTTGACCACGACGGCATCCCATGGCTAATAATTTGGTTAAACTTTTTGCCGAAACGTATGCCCCATCATCTACAGCAATGAGAATATCCCCTGCAAATTTCTTGGTCATATTGACCAAGTATGTCGCAGGACGCGCATGTAGACCATGAGCATTAGCTAAGACAATACGACGAGATGGCCAATCAGGAATCAGTTCAGCACCAATTAACTGCGCCAACTGGTGACTATCTTGCTCTTGGTTGAGGGTAAGAACTTGTTCAGTATCAAACAAAATATCCATTAACCGTTGAAACCGTTGCATATCCAGTTGCTCATTACTGGCAATACACACCAAAGTCTTGAGCATTTCCTGCTGATGGCTTAAAACCTGTTCCGCTTTTACCAAACTTACAGCTGGGCTCAAAACATGCTGGTTAGAAGTGATCGACCAGACCCCCTCCCCTAAATGAATCATGCTGTTTAGGTTTAAACCCGACAGAAAACCACACTCCACCATTTTTTGCTTTTTCAGCAGCTGTGTTGCCTGCCAAATTAAATCTTCTACATCAAGTGCGGGAACTTGGGTGGCGATTAAATTTTCATGCAATGCCAAAGATGCGGGTTGAGCTTGTAATAATGCAATAATTTGCTCTGCGGATTGAGCCTGTTTCACTTGATCAGCGACATCATTAATTAAAGCCCGCGTCAAAATTTGTAAGACTTGCAAATGCTCATCTGATTTCGCAGCAATCACTACTGCTAAATAAATTTTATTTTCACCGTCCCAAACAACTCCTTCAGGAAAGTGCGCCAGACGAATACCAGTTTTTAAAATACATTGGCGAGACTGAGGCGTCCCATGCGGAATGGCAATTCCTTGCCCTAAATATGTTGCACTTTGTTGTTCGCGCGCGGTCAAGCCATAAATATAATCAGGGGTAACCAATTGGTCTTCGACTAAGATATCGACTAGACATTGCAACGCTTGTGCCTTATCAGTGGCGTGTTGTTTCATTCGAACATGTTGTATATCTAGCGCGAGCATAAAACGTCCTTGCAAAGCAGCATAGTGAGAAGCCATGCCTTTTTTACTGGAGAAAAAATAAAAGTCGAATTCTACTCAGGATTTACACAAAAATCTGTATATTTTGATTTTATCTTGATAATCATCATTACGACGCAATTAAGAAACGACGAGATTCTCCAGAGCTCAGTGTTGCGATAGTTGGGTTTAGTTCTAATTGAACCGCTCTATCTGATTTCAGGGGGTATATTTTACTTTTTTCATCGGATCACTACGCTTCGCTACGTCTTGAGAAGCAATGCGTCTCATCTCAGAAAGTTTGGGCTCCGACAAACCCGGTACGGTTCAGTCCTATGAATGAATCAAACTCTTACTTCACTGTATCCGGACAACTCAGATAGAAACCAAACTGGTTCTTGTAAATGGAAAAAATATGGGCTTCAGATTTCGCAAGAGTATTAAAATATTACCTGGATTAAAAATCAATCTGACGCATAAAGGCATCAGCAGTGCAAGCATTGGCAAACCTGGTGCTTCTTTAAATATTGGCAAAAAAGGCACCCGAACCAGCATTGGTATTCCTGGCACAGGCCTATCCTATTCCAAGCGCCAACCCTATAAAAATAGAGCTGGCAACCCAGAGAATCCTGCTCAGGAACAACAACCGTTCTATACATCAGATACCGAGCAACCCAAATCGAATGTCTGGATTTGGGTAATTTTTGGATTATTTTGTTTTATTGTCGGGGCAATTATTTTTTGAATTTAGCCATTCTTTGTACCCCATAATATCCACTGCTAGGCAAAATTTAATTCATTCATTACTATGGACAGATGTTAAATACAATAAAGGCTGCCACTGATGTCTGATAATGACAGTACTATGGATTATGATGAAAATGATTTAATCGATTCTCCCTTGTCTCAAATTTTACAAGAGGATAATGAGCAAGTTGAAATTCTCATTTATCGATTACCTGATAGTAACTGGACACTGGAAGTGGTAAACCAAAATGGTACTTCTACGGTATGGGATGAAACATTCCCGTCAGATCAGGAAGCTCTATCTGTCGCTTTAGATGGAATTAAAGCCGCAGGCGGTATTCAAGCCTTTTCCGAAATCAGTGACCTCGAAGCAAAGAAAAATATTTTTCCTGAATCCCTTACTCGCCATTAAAAATGAAGTTGCTGGCGTGGATCTGAATCATTATTTTCTGGATTCTTAGAACCTGTCGCGATGATAGGTTCACTTCAACCCAAACCCATCTAGGGTTGAAGGGTCAAAGTTTTCATCAAACATAAACTCATCTGCTCGCTCTTTTTTTAATGTCGTCAGGGCATAAAAGAAACATTTTTCACATAACTGCAATTCATATCTTTCCCCGTCATGCTTGGAACCATAGCCCCAATGCGCCGATAAAGTGCCAAACTCCAGTTTCGTTGATTGGTTGCATACATCACATATAACATCTGTAATGACTTCTACCTGTTTCAGTTGTTTAATTTCCATATACGGCTCCCGATATCAATCAAGTTAAATTTGTCTACATACTTATCAAAAATTGACTCCTGTTTGGTTTTAATTACCATTAAAAAAGATCAAATTTGAGCATTGTTATTGTAATAATCAACTATACTCATCCCTACTGTATTCATTGTAATCTGCTATGTGAACATCATAATAGAAACATGATATTTTTTGCCAACTCACAAATATAGCTAACTAATAGTGAGTATCTAATCGAGGAGGAAAATTTGAAACTTTCAATAATAAATAAACTTTAAAAACAAGGAAAAAATGATACCTCCTGCCATATTCAAAAACTCTAAATATACGTGAATATTGCTGTATTATTTTTATTCAATAGCACACATGGATCTGACATCTGAACTACTTTTGAAGTTTCCAGCAACACAGATAAGTACTCTAAAAAATTTCAAAAAAAGAAGAATCACCATTCATCCACAAGCGTATGGTTTCAACTTATGCTACTTAAATATGTTTAAAAATCTCACTGCAGATTTAGATATTTCTAATCGCATAAAAGAACTCCATGTGTGGAAAACTTCAGAATTTGATGGCTACTCCATTTTCAATAATATTAACTTATATCTTAGCTATTTAAAGCAAGATATTAATGAAGTCACTTTAATTATTCATCATCAACAATCTTTTTCAGAGGATGAGTTAGCATTTCTGATGGAGTTATGCAGTCGTGAATTTATTCAATTCATCAAATCTACAAAATTTGATATTCGTTCGTTAAATCCACGAAAAACATTGCATTTAATTAACACACATCTTTCACGTCAAACACTATTGACCCTTAACAAAGAATCATCTTTAAAGCCACATCATCAAATGAGTCTGGAACTGCTAGCACAACTACTTTCATGTTCTCGAAATCAACTGAATCAGCGTACTAAAAATATCAAACAACAGCGTACACATATTTTTAATGAATTATCACTCAACAGCAGATGTGTAAAAGAACTCGTTGATCACTCTGATAGTTGTATAAGTACAGAAAAATTTTGGAGATCATAGTGTCGAACGATCTAAACGAGCATATTGATTTGCCAGTTATTTCAATTTCACTGCAAAAAACACTAGAAAAACTGTTTGGTGATGAGCAATTTGAACGTACGCAACATATCAACTTTGTGCTTAAACTATTGTCTTCTCAACAGACTGACAATTTTCTGGTTGGTCTCAATCTCGATTACTTTAATATCGATATAGAGTTTGATTCGCAGCTGCCGACACCTCCGGTAATCCCTTTCACGAAAAAAGTTAAGATTAGTGATCTACCGATTACTTCATATGTCAATTCAATTTCGCAATTATCTGAATCGCAGACGCATGCAAAAAATTGGAATATTCTAGTTTTAAAAGCAGCAATTTATTTAATTGCTCTTCCTGAGCTCAAGCCAGATCTTTTTAAACAAGCGCACGCCGAACACTTCAATACAGTAAAGCGCTTATTCCAACGTTTTAGAACTGCAAATAAAAATTTAGATACTGAAAAAAAATATCATAATACAGAAGAATATAAACGCCTCTGGAATGTCTATCTTAAAGATCTAACGCTGAGCTTAGAGCAATTTATTCAACATCTGATCACATTAGATACGGATGAATTGCCTGAGTTTGATCGCAATCTACTCAATGATATTCGCATTACTTTTAACTATGTTTTAAAAAACAAAGCGAAGATTGCACGTGCCAGTATCGATACACAGCTTCAATATCAGTTTCTTGATGAAGAACAATTCATTGAAGAAAGTATCGAAATAAAAAAAGGGGCCTCGCCTAAGGCACTGAGTATAGAAACGTTAATTGATGAGCCGCTTCATCGGCAAATTGTTGTCAATCCAACTGACGTCACACCACTCGCAGCACATTCAGAAACAAGTCAAATTTATATTCTACCGCTTGTTGCAAAACATATTCAACGCAAAGAACATTTACTTACGTCGAGTAGTTTTTTCCCGAACCCATCTAGTATGAACCATCTACTGAAAAGACTTCATGTGGACTACTCTGAACATCAAAATAAAAGTGCTCTGATCTTGATGCTCGCATTTTTAACAGGCAACAGTGTGAATGAGTGGCTATATATACAAAGCAAGCGAGCTAAAAAGTTAAATAACCGCCAAAAATTGATCTATAAAAATGATCAGTTCTTCTTAAACAGTCACTTTAATGTATTTGAGAACCGCAATTTTGAGTATTCAGACAACTTGCTCAATCAGACGATCTATTTAGACATTCCAATCCCGAATCTATTCATTGAGGATCTGCGCAAAATGGATTCGGTTAGTTTCGATGATATACAGCAATATTTACGCAAATTAAGACAAGAATTATTGATTCCAAAACTGTCTGTCGTAAAGGTGAGTTCTCTACTGCATCATACGGTTCTTGCAAAAACAGGGAATAAACAACTCGCAGATTTAATCACAGGGATTGATGCCAATCAGTCATCATCTGTTTCTTATTGTCATCAGAATATTCCACGATTACATGCACAATATGTTGATATTCTAAAATCACTTTGTGCAGATGTAGCAAGCACATATGAAAGTTGTGTACCTTCGCTCCCTGCTTCAATAATTCATTTTGGTAGTCGTAAAGCTCCAAAACCACAGGTCATTACAGAGATTTTTGCTGTATTGAAATTTAATATTTTTTCACAAGCTGAAGACGATCTGATTGCTATATACAACCACTACAACATATGGATGTGGCATATCCTCCTTCTTTTTACAGCAGCACGCCCCGTTGCTGAATTCCCTGGATTTCTTAAAAACTTTAATTTAAAACGCCAAATTTTGATGGTTTCTGACAAAGAAGTAGGCGGCCGCAATGGATTCGGACGTCTAATCCCACTTTGTTCATTTTTAGTTGAAGAGATAAAAAAATTCCTTAAATTTTTAGAATATTTTTCGACTCAAATCATGATGAGTCATCCAGCTTTAAATGATGTTATACAACAAATAGAAGCAAGTAAGCTGCCCTTTTTGGGAATCAACCAAGATGATGAGTGGAAACCACTAAGTCCTTCTACAGTCAAAAATTTCCATCCTGAATTAGGACTTGATCATGCAAATTGGCATCGCCATATAGCTCGTGCATTTTTGACTCATAAAATTACCGAACCTGAGATTTTAGCTCTCTTTGGACATGAGCTCATGCAACAAGAAGCAGCACATCCTTTTTCCAGTTTATCCCTATCTCAATTTTCTAAAATTGCGAATGTTTTAGAGCAAATGAAGGATCAATTTAAAATTAGCGGGATTGAAGTAAATGTCATCATTCAATAAAAAAATCCAAAAAAAACGCTATGCTGAAGATAGACGTCAACTTCAACGTAATGAATTAGAAAAGAACCTACGAGCTGATGCAGAACAAGAGCTCCGACAGTACTTTGATGAGCAAAAATTCTCAAATGACGAATTAATTCAAGCGTACCCTGCGATTTATGAGTTTATTAAACGTAAAGCACCAAATTTGGCTTGGAAAAAATATGCACATAAATTCTTCCGAACATATATCAAAGATCTCAATAAGAGCAATAACCTAGACTTCCCATTACCTTATCTCACCTTTGAGATGAAACGCGATGAACCAATTTTCACTTTGGATTGGATCCAGGCCGGTCATGAAATTGACATCTTTATAGAAAAACTTTGGGATTACTGGATTCTTGCTCAAGATAGTTCCGCTTTTTCTGATGATGAAATTATTGGGAATATTCTGCTTTGCTCAATGTTATACGGTGGATTAAATCAAATATCTTCATTAAATGCTTTGCTCGAACATTTAAAAAACCCTGCAAAAATCCAAAAAATTTGCGATTTTAATATCATCTTTTTAGAGCCACTTTCTCCAAGCTATGGCGATCTATTTGTTGATGAAAAAACAATTCGAAAATCACGTAATTTTATCCCAGATCAGCTGACAAGACTTTGGCTCATTCATTTTAATACAAGACAAATTCGTGACATCAGTCTAGATGTGAATGTGTATCTACACCTCATTTTTCAAAAAATAAAACATCCATACACCAACAAGACTTTTGAGTTTTTAAGTGACTACGCCAATTTTAATTGGCTACAACTACAGAATGCAGATATTGATTCTGCCCTCTCACAATGTTTGTTAGAAAACACTCTCACGTGTGGTTTATCAGAACATGAGTTTGAAAACTTTGCATTCCCAAAATTTAAAACTCAATTAAGTGCTGAAATCGAACGAAATGTCTCTTCTACAGCCAAAGTCCTACCAGATCTCAATACGTCTGAAGCAGTAGAAAATGTGATATTTATTCATAAAAACTTGCTGAAAATTATGCGCACATCAACGGACCAAGGCACTGCTAAACTCATTATTGATTTTTGCCTGCTTCACCAAGAGCAGTTTAATGAGTTTTCTAAGCGCATTATCTTATGGCTCATCAGTCTCTATCAACCAAATTCAGAGCAAATAAAAGAATTATCAACCACCTTTGATTTTGATACAACTCAGTACACGAAGGCATTTCAAGACAATCAAAAACTCGCAGATAGTTCAATCTATACATATTACACCCGGATCGCAGAACCGTTTTTAACTCATGCCTTACAATACATCGATGCCGACGATGACATTAATGATCTGCTGAACAAAATCTATCAACAAATCATTAGCAATACACGACTTGCTGATGAAGTAGATCAATCTGAGTTTAAAAAATCTAAAGACCAAACAATCCACATGTTGAAACGCTTTCATACCTTTCAACAAATTGTTTTTCAAGCAGAAGATTTCGAACTTGAATTTATTGCATCGCAAAGTCGACCACGGGCACGCATCATAGGCCACACAGCCTTCCAGGTCATATTAAAGAAGTTAAATCAGCTCTTACATGACCAATCCATCTCAGACCATCACTATAAATTATTAAAAATCATTTATATTTTGGCTTACCGTACTGGTATGCGTATTAACGAAATACTCGGGTTACGTGTAAAAGATATCGAGGGTTTAAATCAATTTTCTATCTGGGTTCAACCTTATGGTTCAAAAAAACAAGGGAATCAACATCTTCTCAAAACGGATAGTGCGGAACGGATTGTGCCTGCATACGCTTTGCTAAAAGATGATGAGTACCAATTCTTTAGCGATTTTGTTGTTGAAAAACGCTTAGAAAATAAGAAAAGTTTATATTTATTCAGCAACTTGAATGAAAATAAAAAACTGAATAAACACACTATCACCGTACCCCTAAAACTGATATTAAATCAGGTCTTTAAAGGGCATCATTACTCCTTTCACTCTTTTCGTCACACTGCAGCGAATCATTTATCGCTTTTACTGAACTGTGAATATGCACCACTTGTGCAAAAGCTAACCGACTATAGCGAAAACGAATATCAAAAAATTCGAGCTGAGCTACTTCAAAATCAACATGGACAAAACCATTGGTTTGTTATTGCACATCTCTTAGGACATATAGAGCCAGTTGAAACATTCAAAAGCTATATTCATTTAAGTTATCTCATAGCTGGTCAAAAACTACTAAAATATCATCCAGATATGCCTAATGAATTGGCTAAAAAAATTATGGGCCACAATGCAACGTTTAAAAATTTGCAAATAACAAATGATGAAAAAGACTTTAATTTTGAAAAAAACCAGGCCGTTCTAGCAACTATATTATTAAACGATCAAACAAAATGGCTTCAAAGTAATGCTACTGACATTTTAGATGAACTGTCGTTACAAATAGATCAATCCCATGATTTTTTTGCTTTCTTTGTTGGAACAGAAGATTCTAAAATTTCACTTCAACGCTTCTATGAAACGCTCAATATATTGGAGACTACTAACGATCCTAAAAGTGCAGCTCAACGTATGTGCTTACCAGAAGAGCTTGTCAATTGTTGGTATGAAAATGCCCTAAATTTAGCAAACATTAAATCAAAAAAAGGGAATCCCCGTTTATTTAGTATTGATAGCTCAACCCACTTAAAACCAGCAATGCTTGATAGCGCTGAAGAGCTTCATGCAGTGACTTATTTTTTTGAACATCTACAGAAAATAGCTCGTAAAAAACTAACACAAATTGCATACATCCTGAATGTATTTTTAAATCGAGTGACTGCTTCACATACCGGTATCCATTATCGCTGGAAGGATATCGATCAACTCGAACATTTTTACTCCCAAGTTAAGGCTTTATTTCCTGCCAAATTTTGGCACTTACTTGGACAAGATTTGCAAACAAAGTTAGATGCTAAACAACAGCCTCAACTTTTCAAATTAGCAAAAGCATCAACAGATAAACATCCACCAACTCAAGAGGAGTTTCCTCGTCTACAACTCTACTCAGTAAAAGATGGTCATGCTCTTGCTGCATTTAAATTTTGCTTACATCTAGCTTGTATTGGCAGACCTCGATCTCTTGAACTGCAAGTTGAAGGTCTAAAAATCACTACATGCGGTTAAATAATTTAACCGTTGCTTCCTTATCTAAAGCCACATTTAATATATCTTTAGCAAAAATTGGATGTCTAAAAAACAATAAGAAAATAGTATAAATTCTATGTATCAGTAACCTCTGAAACAGAGATCAGTTATGCGTAAAACATTAGAAAAAATTGCAAAACAAAAAAAGGTATTGGCTAAATCTGTTTTATCAGCTGCAAAACAACTTGGTTTGACACAGGACCAGCTTGCTATCGTTCTCAATTTAGATTCAGTGGAAACTTTAAATTCGCTTGAGTTAGATCCCGATTCAAGTCAGGGAGAACTCGCAATTATTTTAATTCGTATTGCGATATCATTAGATGCTCTAACAGGTGGAGAGGCTAAATGGATGCAACATTTTATGAATGTCACCCAATAAATTGTTGAGTTGTATTCCAATAGAACAGATTCAGAACCCTCAGGGATTGGCCTCTGTTTTACAATTGGTGGAAGGCCTTCAGACTAAACTTTAAGATAAGCAAAGTATTACAGAAAAATTTGAAAGTGATAGTCCTCTCCAATAATTCAAATGCGAGGTATAAGAATCCCCTCTTCTTTTCAAGATGTATATGTCTGACCTAATTCCGTCAATAATACAGTCAGCAAAGCTGAATGGCCTAGATCCGTATGCCTATTTAAATGATGTGCTGAAAAGGCCGCCGACACATAAATGACCCAAATAGAAGAATTACTAACACACCGCTGGAAACCTGAACCGAATTAAAAAATAGCTATGGGGTTCAGCGGACGCTTACGTATTAGATTCCTTTAGATTTTAAATATCTAATTAGACTTCTTTAATCTAATAGGATCTAATCAGCCCATTAAGCACCTCATTACCGATCAACTAGCACAGTTAATAACTCCATTATTTTGTGGTTTAATACGTATATATAGACATAAGATACAATATTATGGATTTAAAATTCAAAAAACCTGAAGAGGTTGTTACTTCATTATGTGAAAGGCTTCGCAAAGAACGACTTTATCTGGAAATGACTCAGGCAGACGTCGCTACACGTGCTGGTGTTAGTGTGAATACAGTATCTAATCTGGAAGCTGGTCGAAATGTTTCATTTGAAAATTTAGTACGTGTTGCCATGGTATTAGGCCGATTAAAAGATTTAGAGGAACTCTTTAAACCTCATTTAAACAGTGTAAATGACATTCTCCGCTATGAGAGCAATACGGCTCGCCAACGTATCAAAAGGAAATAAGTCCATGCTCAAAAAACTTAATGTTTACTACAATGGATGGGGTGAATATTGGCTTTGGGGTACACTGGTCTCCTCAACCGCAATCACAGGTCGGCCATTAATCGCCTTTGAATACAGTGCAGAAGCGATCAGTAAAGGTTTAGAACTTTCCTCTTACCTACTCCCGTTAAAAGGTGACCCATTAAGAACGAACTTTCCTGCACATCAAATGGGATTGCCAGGTCCTATATATGATGCCTTGCCCGATGGTTGGGGCATGCTTCTTATGGATCGCTTATTTAAAAAAAATGGATTTAATCCTGCACGGATTGGGCCATTAGAAAGACTCACGTATATTAATACACATGCGATGGGAGCATTATCCTTTGAACCTTCAGCAACTGAGTTAGCATTAACTGAAAATATCCCACTGATTAAACTCGCTCAAGAAGTTCAGGAAGTTCTCAAAGGAGAAGGTGCAGAATTTTTACAGCATTTATTAATTATGGGTGGATCTCCACAAGGTGCAAGGCCAAAAGCGCTCATCTATCGTGATCCTGTCACCAATGAATTCTCAACAGTTAGCTCACATCAACATGAAGCTTGGCTGATCAAATTTCCCGCTCAGCAAGAGCATCCTGAAGTTTGTGCAATTGAAGCTGTTTATGCAGAATGTTTGCGTCATTGTCATATTGATACCCCTGACACTCAATATTTTACTCTTCCGAATGGATTAACCGCATTTGCATCAAAGAGATTTGACCGCCACGATGGCATGCGTATCCCTATGCAAAGTTTAGCGGCCTTCACCGGAGCTGATTTTAAATCACCAGGGAGTTTAGACTACAGTAACTTTCTTCGCGCTGCACACTTTTGCACCAATGATGTTCGCGAAAAAGCAATTGCATTCAAGCGAGCTGTTTTCAATGTAGTCTTCAATAATCGAGATGATCATTGCAAAAACTTTTCATTTCTGATGTCCCAAAATGGGCAATGGAAACTCTCCCCTGCCTATGATGTTACTTTCTGTGAAGGGCCAGGTGGATATCATCAAATGGATATCATGGGTGAGGCACTGGATATTCCCCGACAAGCTCTTGTAAAACTTGGTACTCAGGAAGCGGAACTTTCTGCCCAAGAAGTCGATGAAATTATTAGTTCGATTTGTAAGGTTGCAATCCGATTCAGCAATATCGCTCATGATCTATTACCTGGACAAATTCAAACAGAGACTATCCAAATGATCCAAAATAGGATTGAGCATAATATCAATTTATTGCACTAAATAGCTTTTACAAAGCTGAACCGTACCGGGTTTGTCGGAGACCAAACTTTCTGAGATGAGACGCATTGCTTCGCAAGACGTAGCGAAGCGTAGTGATCCGATGAAAAACCTAAATATACCCCTGAAATCAGAGATAGAGCGGTTCAATTATTGATTGAATTTGAAAAAGATTATCCATCGAATTGGGCTGCGATTGCGCCTAAAATTGGTTGCACTCCTGAAACTTTACGAGTTTGGTATCAAAAATATTTAGATCAACAAAATTCAATTAAAGTACAGCAACTTCCATATCAAGAACGTATTAAACAGCCCGAACGTGAAAATAAAGAAGTGCAACGTGCGAATGAAATTCTCCTTAAAGCAGCCACTTTTTTCGCCCAGGTGGAGCTCGAACGCCCACACAAATAATGCTGGATTTCATCCATAACAATAAAGACTTATATGGCGTTGAGGCGATTTGTAAGATTTTTCCGATCGCAGCTTCTACCTATTAATTTAATTAAAAATGGGGGTATTACCCCTAGATCTAGTTGATGGGAAGCTTCGCTTCGCAAGGGAACATCAAACTAAGCGAGATCTACATGATTTGCATCATGCTGAATAAATTAAACGAATTTGGAAAGAAAGCTCCGGGCGTTATAGCATTTTAAAAACATCAGACAGCCTATCTAAGAGATTATTTATTGGTCTACTATGATAAGACTAACCCGTTAAGCTAGGTGGCCTAACTTAAATAAAAAAGTCTCCGACAAACCCGGTACAGTTCAGTTTATACCGATGGAGCTTATGACACCAAGCAATGCCGTCAGGTCATTGCAGATCGGCAAGCGCATGCGGTGATTCCACCTAGAAAAAATGCGAAACAATGGAAAGATACAAAGAGTAGCTCGCTAGAGCGAAATGAATTACTTCGAACAATTAAACGTTTAGGCAGGACACTATGGAAAAAATGGTCAGGCTATCATCGTCGAAGTTTGGTTGAAACTAAGATGCATTGCATCAAATTATTAGGAGATAAACTCAGTGCAAGGAGTTTTGATAGCCAAGTGAATGAGATCCATGCACGTGTAGCAGTCCTTAACAGATTTACGGAATTAGGTCGACCACTTACCCAAGTTACGCCTTAAATTTGGCTCAATTAGGGGCGCTTTGCATTTCAAATCTTTGTGCAACAAAGCCGAGAAAATATGTAAAAAACTAAATATTGAACTTACTCCCCATGGATTGAGGAGATCATATAAAACGTTAGCTATTTGGGCAAAAATCAATGAAGGATCTTTAGCACAGATATCAGGTCATAAACCAAGTGCATTAGTTGAAAGGCACTACATCGTACGACCTATGGATATGCTACAAGAAACACTACAAGAATATGAGGATTGGATTTTGCAACAAGTGCGAAATGGCATTAATTGAAATACCTCGACACGGCCTAATGCTAGTCAGTTAAGAAATTGACTGGTATTCTCTTGGGTATTTCTGCGGTTTTCCCTTCACAACCCTAGGGCAACTTCTCGCTCTTCTCTCAGGTAAAATGTATTTCTTGGCTTTTCCAGTAAATTTTCAAAATGCTTGGATAAATTACCTGCTGAATCCAATGAAGTGAATCTTTAAATATTCAGAATACTAATGGATGCAATATGAAAGCTGATTCTCAGAGGACTAGCTTTTGCCCGTTGAGCCATATATTTCATTTGATACTTTGGATGAAGTACAAGATTATGCAGCAAATTGGCTGTGGCATTACAATCATGAAAGACCACACCAGGCCAACAAAGGAAGGCCTCCTCTAATGGCTGCTTAACCTCTACTCTTAACTTCGGTTATTTATGGGAGGATTACCTAGTTTGTATCTTAATTTGCTTAAACTGCCTTGGTTAAAATCATTTTTACTTTCTAAACCTCTTAATTTTAAGGAAAAAGAGTATATAGTTACTTT
The DNA here is from genome assembly GCF_058242845.1 of Acinetobacter sp. 789_lipA. Classification (NCBI taxonomy): domain Bacteria; kingdom Pseudomonadati; phylum Pseudomonadota; class Gammaproteobacteria; order Moraxellales; family Moraxellaceae; genus Acinetobacter; species Acinetobacter sp. 789_lipA. Next base: position 622,368 of record NZ_JBZAYS010000001.1, read on the forward strand.
ATCAGCACAATATACTCCATTAATTCTTATTACCAATTAACATTTACTCGGCGATTTGGTGCTAAACATTCCACAGTTGAAGTAGATTTGGTTTGACCTTCACACTCTTTATAAATTCGGGTTGTTCCATTGGCATCGACTTTAATGTAATTCGGATCAATCCCCAGTTGAGCTAGCAAATAAGCCACGGTATTCGCACGCTGTGCAGATAAAACCTGGTTATAGTTAAAGTTACCCAATTTATCGGCATAACCCGTCACAGTAACCCGCTGGCTGCCGGACTGCTTAATGGCCTCTGCAATTTCTTCCACGCGGCTAAAGTCACGGTTAATCGCAGACTCATCATAACGGTCAAAGGCGAATAGTACGCTAGCTTGTGCAACTTGGGCATTCAGTCCTCCAACAACCAATGCATTTTTATCTACAGGTTGATTGTTGGCACCATATTGCGCCAAGCCCTGACAGGCTTCACCCTTCCAATAATATGCCTTGGCCAAGTAGTCTTTATCAAAGTCGATACGTAACTGGCAGCGTTTGTATTGCTGGGTTTCAGGCACACGGATATCCAATACATAGTTCCATTCACGAACCCCAAACACGCCTTCGCTAAAATGTGGATGGCCCAAAATATAACGAATTTGGTCTTTGGTTAAGCCATTTTCCAGACGCAGTACCTGATCATATTCATAACGGTGAACTTGATCTAGGTAACTTTTTTTCACTTCTGGAAAAGAAACGGACTCATCAGCCATCTGTAAATTAATCTGCTCTTTTGCATGTGTTAGACCACTCAACACACCAGTTAAAAATACACAGCTTACAATTGTTTTTAATAAAGTTTTCATTGTCATCTCAATTCTTGATTAAATTTAAAAAACAAGTGGGAAAGAGCCACCATGCTCTTTCCCCACCATGCATTAATCAATTACACCACTGATACCAACACGTACACTTGGATCACCTGATGAACCGGCAGCAACACCACCAGTCAATGACCAGCGACCGTTATCCGCAGTTTTACGTAAAGTCAAACCAATTGCATTTTCACCGCCATGATAGGCAGCACCTGCCGCATAAGTGTATTTACCTGGAATGTACGGTGCATTTTCTAATGCCATTGCCGCAGCAATACCTGCATTGGCTTTTTTCTCAACATCATCAATACGTTGATTTGTTGAGTAGAATGCTTGTTGTAACTGATCACCCAAATTTGTAATACGGTTACCCAATGCCTGATCGGCCTGATTTAGCGCACCTAATGCATCACCGACATTGTTATAAGAACCACCATTGACTTGATAATTTGGCGCATCAAAACTTTGCGTGATGTTGTTATAGCCAGCACCGCCGCCTAGGTATTGAGACAACTGCCCCATATTCACAGCATCGCTGTTTTGCACGCCATTGCTGACATTACTCACTACTTTACTGCCTGCATCAATACCGGAAGCGGTCACAGATGGACCATTTTTAATGCTCAAGCCACTGCTATCAACAGTGGTATTGCCAGCAACCACCTTATCAGTCGTTACAGTACCTGCATTAATATCCTTCGCTGTAACACTGTTCAGCGTAATATCATCAGCTGTTGACACCGTATAATTAGTACTGCCATCTGCATTTGAATTGCTCACAACTTTGATATTGCTGCCTTCAGTCACAGTCGATTTAGATTGAACTGCGGTTTTGTTTACTGCTGCAATAGCATCGTTAATATTGCTTTGACCTGTACCACCAATATTACTGAGATTTCCATTGGTGTCATAAGCACCAGCACCCATCATGTCGTGAATTTGACCACCATTCACAGCATCTTGAGAATCGGCAGTAATTTTACCGTCAGCAACATTGGTCACTTTTTGTTTGCCCGCATCGATACCATTTTTGGTTACGCTTGGACCACCCGCAATCGTTAAACCATTATTATCAATTTTGGTGTCTCCGGTCGTTACACTACCAGCTGCACCCAAATCAATATCTTTGTTTAAATCGACAGTAATGTTATTGCCCTGATTTGAAACTGTGACATTGCCATCTTTATTACTGAAATCAACAGTATCGTTTGGCTTCACATTGTTTGCTGTACCGCCATTGGTGCTAACATTCCAGCCTTTATTGGCATTATTAGCCACTTGATTGACTGATTTGATTGCATCATCAATAGTACTTTCACCAGTACCACCAATATTCGACATGCTGAGCAGGCCACCGTTATTGGCTGCATTACCGCCTAAAATAGATGCGACATTACTTTGCGCCCGGTTCAGCTGCTCTTCAGTCGCTGCGCGGCCTTGAGATGCAAAATCACCACTTCCAAGTGTCTTATTACTCAAACCAGTCAATGTACCTTTCACTGAATCTAGCACCAGTGTGTTAGTGCCTTTTACAGTCAATTTACCTGCTTCAAGACTACTGCTGCTCAAGGTATTTCCAGTTGCATTCATTTCAGCTACAAATAAACCCGTATTACTTAATGATGCAGATTTTTTTCCATCCTTGTCTTGTGTAATTATGCCTGTTGCACTCAGAATAGATGTATTACCTAATATATCTGTCGATGTCACCCTGTCAAATACCACATCTTTCTTCGTTGCTACAGTGACCTTATTCCCTGCCTGTTCAACCGCAATGTTGTCACCAGCGATAAACGTTACTGTTTCATCTGGCGTGATCTGTTCAACTGAACTACCTGCCACTGCACCCGTACCAGTTTTATCTGTCGTCAGTTTCCAGCCTGTATTCGCTATCGCTTTTACTGCATCAAGCTGACCACCATTTACTGCTTCTTTAGATCCTGCAGCAACAAGACCATCTGTTACTCCTGTGATCTTACCTGTCGATGCATCTAGCTTAATGCTGCCTGACTGTACCCCTGTCTTGTCAACAGAAACGACTGTACCTGTACCAGCACTATCCTTAATCGATAGACTGCCCGCATTGCTTAAGGACAATGTATCGTTCAGGCTGTATTTGTAGGTATTCGTCGCCGCATCATAGGTTGCTGTTGTATTTGTACCATTTGCGAAGTTAACAGTTTCTCCCAGCTGTACATTGTCTGCTGGAGTTACACCATTCACTGCAAAATTCAAACCTTTATCTGCCTGAGTCTTCGCATTAGTCGCAGTGTTATTTACCTGCTGAATTGCATCGTGAACCGTATTGGCTCCTGTAACTCCGCCAATATTGGTTGAAGTTAAATTGCCAGCAGCATCAATCTGTGTGCTGCTCCCCAATACATTCTTCACATTGTTTTGTGCTGTATATAGCTGACTGCCATTCACGGCATCTGTAGATGTTGAATTGACATCCCCAGCTTTAACATTGGTGATCTTCTGATTGCCTGCATTGATCCCTGTTTTGCTGATGCTTGGGCTGTTCGCAACCAATGTGCCTGTACTATCAACAAAGCTTAAGCCAGAATTATTGATGACTGTGCCACCTGCAGTTACACTGTCAAATACCACATCTTTCTTCGTTGCTACAGTGACCTTATTCCCTGCCTGTTCAACCGCAATGTTGTCACCAGCGATAAACGTTACTGTTTCATCTGGCGTGATCTGTTCAACTGAACTACCTGCCACTGCACCCGTACCAGTTTTATCTGTCGTCAGTTTCCAGCCTGTATTCGCTATCGCTTTTACTGCATCAAGCTGACCACCATTTACTGCTTCTTTAGATCCTGCAGCAACAAGACCATCTGTTACTCCTGTGATCTTACCTGTCGATGCATCTAGCTTAATGCTGCCTGACTGTACCCCTGTCTTGTCAACAGAAACGACTGTACCTGTACCAGCACTATCCTTAATCGATAGACTGCCCGCATTGCTTAAGGACAATGTATCGTTCAGGCTGTATTTGTAGGTATTCGTCGCCGCATCATAGGTTGCTGTTGTATTTGTACCATTTGCGAAGTTAACAGTTTCTCCCAGCTGTACATTGTCTGCTGGAGTTACACCATTCACTGCAAAATTCAAACCTTTATCTGCCTGAGTCTTCGCATTAGTCGCAGTGTTATTTACCTGCTGAATTGCATCGTGAACCGTATTGGCTCCTGTAACTCCGCCAATATTGGTTGAAGTTAAATTGCCAGCAGCATCAATCTGTGTGCTGCTCCCCAATACATTCTTCACATTGTTTTGTGCTGTATATAGCTGACTGCCATTCACGGCATCTGTAGATGTTGAATTGACATCCCCAGCTTTAACATTGGTGATCTTCTGATTGCCTGCATTGATCCCTGTTTTGCTGATGCTTGGGCTGTTCGCAACCAATGTGCCTGTACTATCAACAAAGCTTAAGCCAGAATTATTGATGACTGTGCCACCTGCAGTTACACTGTCAAATACCACATCTTTCTTCGTTGCTACAGTGACCTTATTCCCTGCCTGTTCAACCGCAATGTTGTCACCAGCGATAAACGTTACTGTTTCATCTGGCGTGATCTGTTCAACTGAACTACCTGCCACTGCACCCGTACCAGTTTTATCTGTCGTCAGTTTCCAGCCTGTATTCGCTATCGCTTTTACTGCATCAAGCTGACCACCATTTACTGCTTCTTTAGATCCTGCAGCAACAAGACCATCTGTTACTCCTGTGATCTTACCTGTCGATGCATCTAGCTTAATGCTGCCTGACTGTACCCCTGTCTTGTCAACAGAAACGACTGTACCTGTACCAGCACTATCCTTAATCGATAGACTGCCCGCATTGCTTAAGGACAATGTATCGTTCAGGCTGTATTTGTAGGTATTCGTCGCCGCATCATAGGTTGCTGTTGTATTTGTACCATTTGCGAAGTTAACAGTTTCTCCCAGCTGTACATTGTCTGCTGGAGTTACACCATTCACTGCAAAATTCAAACCTTTATCTGCCTGAGTCTTCGCATTAGTCGCAGTGTTATTTACCTGCTGAATTGCATCGTGAACCGTATTGGCTCCTGTAACTCCGCCAATATTGGTTGAAGTTAAATTGCCAGCAGCATCAATCTGTGTGCTGCTCCCCAATACATTCTTCACATTGTTTTGTGCTGTATATAGCTGACTGCCATTCACGGCATCTGTAGATGTTGAATTGACATCCCCAGCTTTAACATTGGTGATCTTCTGATTGCCTGCATTGATCCCTGTTTTGCTGATGCTTGGGCTGTTCGCAACCAATGTGCCTGTACTATCAACAAAGCTTAAGCCAGAATTATTGATGACTGTGCCACCTGCAGTTACACTGTCAAATACCACATCTTTCTTCGTTGCTACAGTGACCTTATTCCCTGCCTGTTCAACCGCAATGTTGTCACCAGCGATAAACGTTACTGTTTCATCTGGCGTGATCTGTTCAACTGAACTACCTGCCACTGCACCCGTACCAGTTTTATCTGTCGTCAGTTTCCAGCCTGTATTCGCTATCGCTTTTACTGCATCAAGCTGACCACCATTTACTGCTTCTTTAGATCCTGCAGCAACAAGACCATCTGTTACTCCTGTGATCTTACCTGTCGATGCATCTAGCTTAATGCTGCCTGACTGTACCCCTGTCTTGTCAACAGAAACGACTGTACCTGTACCAGCACTATCCTTAATCGATAGACTGCCCGCATTGCTTAAGGACAATGTATCGTTCAGGCTGTATTTGTAGGTATTCGTCGCCGCATCATAGGTTGCTGTTGTATTTGTACCATTTGCGAAGTTAACAGTTTCTCCCAGCTGTACATTGTCTGCTGGAGTTACACCATTCACTGCAAAATTCAAACCTTTATCTGCCTGAGTCTTCGCATTAGTCGCAGTGTTATTTACCTGCTGAATTGCATCGTGAACCGTATTGGCTCCTGTAACTCCGCCAATATTGGTTGAAGTTAAATTGCCAGCAGCATCAATCTGTGTGCTGCTCCCCAATACATTCTTCACATTGTTTTGTGCTGTATATAGCTGACTGCCATTCACGGCATCTGTAGATGTTGAATTGACATCCCCAGCTTTAACATTGGTGATCTTCTGATTGCCTGCATTGATCCCTGTTTTGCTGATGCTTGGGCTGTTCGCAACCAATGTGCCTGTACTATCAACAAAGCTTAAGCCAGAATTATTGATGACTGTGCCACCTGCAGTTACACTGTCAAATACCACATCTTTCTTCGTTGCTACAGTGACCTTATTCCCTGCCTGTTCAACCGCAATGTTGTCACCAGCGATAAACGTTACTGTTTCATCTGGCGTGATCTGTTCAACTGAACTACCTGCCACTGCACCCGTACCAGTTTTATCTGTCGTCAGTTTCCAGCCTGTATTCGCTATCGCTTTTACTGCATCAAGCTGACCACCATTTACTGCTTCTTTAGATCCTGCAGCAACAAGACCATCTGTTACTCCTGTGATCTTACCTGTCGATGCATCTAGCTTAATGCTGCCTGACTGTACCCCTGTCTTGTCAACAGAAACGACTGTACCTGTACCAGCACTATCCTTAATCGATAGACTGCCCGCATTGCTTAAGGACAATGTATCGTTCAGGCTGTATTTGTAGGTATTCGTCGCCGCATCATAGGTTGCTGTTGTATTTGTACCATTTGCGAAGTTAACAGTTTCTCCCAGCTGTACATTGTCTGCTGGAGTTACACCATTCACTGCAAAATTCAAACCTTTATCTGCCTGAGTCTTCGCATTAGTCGCAGTGTTATTTACCTGCTGAATTGCATCGTGAACCGTATTGGCTCCTGTAACTCCGCCAATATTGGTTGAAGTTAAATTGCCAGCAGCATCAATCTGTGTGCTGCTCCCCAATACATTCTTCACATTGTTTTGTGCTGTATATAGCTGACTGCCATTCACGGCATCTGTAGATGTTGAATTGACATCCCCAGCTTTAACATTGGTGATCTTCTGATTGCCTGCATTGATCCCTGTTTTGCTGATGCTTGGGCTGTTCGCAACCAATGTGCCTGTACTATCAACAAAGCTTAAGCCAGAATTATTGATGACTGTGCCACCTGCAGTTACACTGTCAAATACCACATCTTTCTTCGTTGCTACAGTGACCTTATTCCCTGCCTGTTCAACCGCAATGTTGTCACCAGCGATAAACGTTACTGTTTCATCTGGCGTGATCTGTTCAACTGAACTACCTGCCACTGCACCCGTACCAGTTTTATCTGTCGTCAGTTTCCAGCCTGTATTCGCTATCGCTTTTACTGCATCAAGCTGACCACCATTTACTGCTTCTTTAGATCCTGCAGCAACAAGACCATCTGTTACTCCTGTGATCTTACCTGTCGATGCATCTAGCTTAATGCTGCCTGACTGTACCCCTGTCTTGTCAACAGAAACGACTGTACCTGTACCAGCACTATCCTTAATCGATAGACTGCCCGCATTGCTTAAGGACAATGTATCGTTCAGGCTGTATTTGTAGGTATTCGTCGCCGCATCATAGGTTGCTGTTGTATTTGTACCATTTGCGAAGTTAACAGTTTCTCCCAGCTGTACATTGTCTGCTGGAGTTACACCATTCACTGCAAAATTCAAACCTTTATCTGCCTGAGTCTTCGCATTAGTCGCAGTGTTATTTACCTGCTGAATTGCATCGTGAACCGTATTGGCTCCTGTAACTCCGCCAATATTGGTTGAAGTTAAATTGCCAGCAGCATCAATCTGTGTGCTGCTCCCCAATACATTCTTCACATTGTTTTGTGCTGTATATAGCTGACTGCCATTCACGGCATCTGTAGATGTTGAATTGACATCCCCAGCTTTAACATTGGTGATCTTCTGATTGCCTGCATTGATCCCTGTTTTGCTGATGCTTGGGCTGTTCGCAACCAATGTGCCTGTACTATCAACAAAGCTTAAGCCAGAATTATTGATGACTGTGCCACCTGCAGTTACACTGTCAAATACCACATCTTTCTTCGTTGCTACAGTGACCTTATTCCCTGCCTGTTCAACCGCAATGTTGTCACCAGCGATAAACGTTACTGTTTCATCTGGCGTGATCTGTTCAACTGAACTACCTGCCACTGCACCCGTACCAGTTTTATCTGTCGTCAGTTTCCAGCCTGTATTCGCTATCGCTTTTACTGCATCAAGCTGACCACCATTTACTGCTTCTTTAGATCCTGCAGCAACAAGACCATCTGTTACTCCTGTGATCTTACCTGTCGATGCATCTAGCTTAATGCTGCCTGACTGTACCCCTGTCTTGTCAACAGAAACGACTGTACCTGTACCAGCACTATCCTTAATCGATAGACTGCCCGCATTGCTTAAGGACAATGTATCGTTCAGGCTGTATTTGTAGGTATTCGTCGCCGCATCATAGGTTGCTGTTGTATTTGTACCATTTGCGAAGTTAACAGTTTCTCCCAGCTGTACATTGTCTGCTGGAGTTACACCATTCACTGCAAAATTCAAACCTTTATCTGCCTGAGTCTTCGCATTAGTCGCAGTGTTATTTACCTGCTGAATTGCATCGTGAACCGTATTGGCTCCTGTAACTCCGCCAATATTGGTTGAAGTTAAATTGCCAGCAGCATCAATCTGTGTGCTGCTCCCCAATACATTCTTCACATTGTTTTGTGCTGTATATAGCTGACTGCCATTCACGGCATCTGTAGATGTTGAATTGACATCCCCAGCTTTAACATTGGTGATCTTCTGATTGCCTGCATTGATCCCTGTTTTGCTGATGCTTGGGCTGTTCGCAACCAATGTGCCTGTACTATCAACAAAGCTTAAGCCAGAATTATTGATGACTGTGCCACCTGCAGTTACACTGTCAAATACCACATCTTTCTTCGTTGCTACAGTGACCTTATTCCCTGCCTGTTCAACCGCAATGTTGTCACCAGCGATAAACGTTACTGTTTCATCTGGCGTGATCTGTTCAACTGAACTACCTGCCACTGCACCCGTACCAGTTTTATCTGTCGTCAGTTTCCAGCCTGTATTCGCTATCGCTTTTACTGCATCAAGCTGACCACCATTTACTGCTTCTTTAGATCCTGCAGCAACAAGACCATCTGTTACTCCTGTGATCTTACCTGTCGATGCATCTAGCTTAATGCTGCCTGACTGTACCCCTGTCTTGTCAACAGAAACGACTGTACCTGTACCAGCACTATCCTTAATCGATAGACTGCCCGCATTGCTTAAGGACAATGTATCGTTCAGGCTGTATTTGTAGGTATTCGTCGCCGCATCATAGGTTGCTGTTGTATTTGTACCATTTGCGAAGTTAACAGTTTCTCCCAGCTGTACATTGTCTGCTGGAGTTACACCATTCACTGCAAAATTCAAACCTTTATCTGCCTGAGTCTTCGCATTAGTCGCAGTGTTATTTACCTGCTGAATTGCATCGTGAACCGTATTGGCTCCTGTAACTCCGCCAATATTGGTTGAAGTTAAATTGCCAGCAGCATCAATCTGTGTGCTGCTCCCCAATACATTCTTCACATTGTTTTGTGCTGTATATAGCTGACTGCCATTCACGGCATCTGTAGATGTTGAATTGACATCCCCAGCTTTAACATTGGTGATCTTCTGATTGCCTGCATTGATCCCTGTTTTGCTGATGCTTGGGCTGTTCGCAACCAATGTGCCTGTACTATCAACAAAGCTTAAGCCAGAATTATTGATGACTGTGCCACCTGCAGTTACACTGTCAAATACCACATCTTTCTTCGTTGCTACAGTGACCTTATTCCCTGCCTGTTCAACCGCAATGTTGTCACCAGCGATAAACGTTACTGTTTCATCTGGCGTGATCTGTTCAACTGAACTACCTGCCACTGCACCCGTACCAGTTTTATCTGTCGTCAGTTTCCAGCCTGTATTCGCTATCGCTTTTACTGCATCAAGCTGACCACCATTTACTGCTTCTTTAGATCCTGCAGCAACAAGACCATCTGTTACTCCTGTGATCTTACCTGTCGATGCATCTAGCTTAATGCTGCCTGACTGTACCCCTGTCTTGTCAACAGAAACGACTGTACCTGTACCAGCACTATCCTTAATCGATAGACTGCCCGCATTGCTTAAGGACAATGTATCGTTCAGGCTGTATTTGTAGGTATTCGTCGCCGCATCATAGGTTGCTGTTGTATTTGTACCATTTGCGAAGTTAACAGTTTCTCCCAGCTGTACATTGTCTGCTGGAGTTACACCATTCACTGCAAAATTCAAACCTTTATCTGCCTGAGTCTTCGCATTAGTCGCAGTGTTATTTACCTGCTGAATTGCATCGTGAACCGTATTGGCTCCTGTAACTCCGCCAATATTGGTTGAAGTTAAATTGCCAGCAGCATCAATCTGTGTGCTGCTCCCCAATACATTCTTCACATTGTTTTGTGCTGTATATAGCTGACTGCCATTCACGGCATCTGTAGATGTTGAATTGACATCCCCAGCTTTAACATTGGTGATCTTCTGATTGCCTGCATTGATCCCTGTCGCTTTGTCGATAATAATGTTCCCAAGAGTCACTTTGTCAACACTAATATTTTTGGCTAAATCATAGTTAATAGTATTATCCGCACTGCGGGTAGCAACTAAATTTCCATCTGTATTGCGGAAATCAACTGTTTCACCTAGCTTAACTTTATCTGAATTAGCACCTTGGGCTGAGATACTGAAACCTTTATCAGTTAAAGTTGTATTTAGCTGATTTTGTGCAGAAAGCAACTGTTCCTCGGTCGCTGCTCGACCACTATTGTAAGTGCCTGCAGGATTCCACGTTATATTGCTTAACCCAGTAACATCATTTGTCGAAGTATTTACCTTCACATTACCGGCTTTTAATCCAGTATCCGTTAAAGTATTTGTACCGACTTTAACTTCATTATTTTTTATGCTCGCAGAGCCTGTTGTCACACTACCATTGCCACCAAGATTTATTGTTTCAGCAAGACGAATATCTAGCTGATTTGTTCCATTGGCAACCACACCTATATTTCCGGTGCCAGCGAGTGTACCTGTTGCACCGCCTTTCACATTGAGCGTTTCACCAAGTTTACGGGATATTTGAGCCCCCGTATCACCAGCAAAGCTTAATGGTTGATTCACTGCGGTATCTAATGCAGTTAAGGCTGCACCTACATTATTGACCGTAGTTTTTGTACCTGTTCCTGCCGGGTTAGTTGTGACGGTATAACTTGGCGCACTAATTGCTCCAGTAGCTTGATTGGCTAATGCCCCACCACCTAATGCTTGTGCTGTTTTATTCGCTAGGTTGGCTAATTCTTCATTGGTTTGGAATAACTGGCTACCATTAATTGCATCAGTACTTGAAGCAGATACTCGACCTGCAGCGACATTAATGATTTGACGTTCATTGCCTAAACTGCCCACACTCACAGTTGATGTTGGATTTATGCCTGAATAATTATAGGTTTTACCGTTAACAATTGCACTTGCTGTTGGTGTTGCATTACCAGAAATCGATCCACTACCTAAGGCAATTGCATTTGTATGTGTAACTGTTGCATTAGTACCTAAAGCAAAACCATTGGTTGCAGATACATTAGCACCTGTCCCTATAGCATTCGAACTTTCAGCACCAGCTTTAGCCCCATTACCAAATGCATTCGCATTTAAACCTGCTGCGTCTGCACTTTTACCTATAGCAGATGCATTGAGGCCACTTGCAACGGCACTTGTACCTAACGCAAGCGTATCCTGTCTTAATGCTTGAGCGCCTGTACCAAGTGCACTTGCATCTTGTTCAGATGCTTTTGCACCCTTACCCATAGCATTCGCATTAACTCCTGTTGCTTGCGCATTGGTACCAATTGCACTGGCATTATCAGCTTTAGCTTTTGCACTATCACCAATCGCATTACTGCTTGTGCTTGTTGCTTCTGCACTTTTACCCATCGCATTGGCATTACCAGCAGTCGCTTTTGCATTATCACCAATTGCATTGGCGCTTGTTCCACTTGCTGTTGCATAGTTACCAATAGCATTAGCACTTACTGCAGTTGCTTTAGCAAAATTACCCAATGCACTCGCATTTTCTTTTGCTGCTCGTGACTCATGGCCAATTGCTGTTCCATTATCGCCCTGTACAACTGCTTTACGTCCAATTGCAATGGCCTGATCAGCATTCTGTACTTCTGAATAACTGCCAATACCCACTGCATAGTCAGAATTACCAGTGGTTATATCAACTTGAATATTGGTACCTATTGCAATACTTTCCATACCATTACTGCTGGCATTCGTACCCATTGCAATATTGTTTGTACTTTTTGCTAAAGCAGTCTTACCAATCGCAATAGATGCATCACCATTTGCATGCGTGCTGGTATTACCAATTGCAACACTTTCTTTTGCATTAGTTGCAGCATCAAAACCGATAACAACACTTTTTACACCTGCATTACTTGTTGTGACGCCAGCACCAATTGCTAGCGACTCGTCAGCAGTTGCTCCCATATTATTTTCATTCGCTGGATTTTTACTATTAATGGAGACATGATGTTGTCCATTTTTTGCAATAGCTTGATTAAGCTGTGCCAAATTCACAGCATCTGTAGCATTTGTTCCTGCAGCAACATTTGATATACCTCCATCAGCGTTATACATGACAGCGTTACCAGGTAAAACACTAATTGCACCAGATGACACTGCATTAATTGCACTCGCAACATCTTTATATTGATGAGTCTGGCCTGTTGTATCTGTCAATTCAATAATGTGGCCTTTAAATGCTCCTGTAGCTGGATCGACGCCTGTTTGTCCACCAATCAGGCTTGCTACATTTTTTTGCGCTTCATGTAATTGCTTGACATTGACTGCATCTGTAGGATTGGCACCCGCTGCAACATTCGTAATACGACGCTCTTGTCCAGTTTGACCAACAGAAACTATATTATAGCCGCCCGCTTTTGTATCAGCTGTCAAATAAGCCGCAGCAGTTGAAGTTCCATTGGCTACACTGGACGCCCCTAGAGCAATATTGTTGGCACTAGCTTCCGAATCACGCCCCAATGCCGTTCCAGAAGTGCCTGTCACTTTTGCTTTATGGCCTAGAACAGTTGCATACTCACCGCCAGAAGCTTTGGCATCCTTACCCAGCACGGTCGAACCTGTTGTCGCATCCACACCTGAACCAATTGCTACAGATTCAGCAACTGCTTTTATATTTTTATTTGCATCCCGGCCAATCGCAATATTATCATCACCACTTAAATTGCTTCCTGCATTTACCCCAATTGCAATATTGTGATCTGAGCTGCCATTATCGTCCGCTGACAGGTTGGAACCAGCGCCAACACCTAAAGCAATATTTCGATTGCCAATAACATTTTGACCGCTATTACTTCCAATAGCAATGTGGTCTGTACGGTCATTCGTTGCACCTTGTGATGTACCCACTCCCGCATTCTGACCAATTGAAATACCAGCTGTTGTATTTGCAAAAGCACCTTGACCCAATGCAACAGCACCATCACGGCCCGCACTAGATGCTCCGCCGGCAGCCAGTGCACCGCTTGCAGCTGCTTGAGCTCCAGCACCAATCGAAATTGCTTGCACTCCTGAAGCATTACCATTTCGACCTATTGCAATCGCATCCTTTGCAACAGCTTTAGATGAGTCACCAAGAGCAACACTAGATTCACCGGCTGCAAAATTAGAAGTGCCCAAAGCCATACTATTCTTTCCAAGAGAAAGATTCGCACCGCTGCTTAACGATGCCACGAAGCTATTAACTTCAGTATTTGTAACCGGCACCCCATTAATTTCAGTAATATCTGTTAAATTCGTACCCGTACCTGTCGTAGTTACAGAGATGCCATCTATTGCAGTAATTTTATTATTTGCATCTCTTGTGTAAACAGGCTGGCGCGGTGTCCCTGTGGTTGAACCAATTGCTGTACTATTTAAACCAATTGCTGCGGATTCTTTACCAATTGCAACTGCATTTTCTTGTTCTGCGCGCGCCTGGTCGCCCATAGCAATTGAACTTGTACCATTTGCAATTGCTTGAGGTCCTATAGCAACCGATTCTAGACCTTTTGACTGTGAATCAGCTGCAGCAGAGTTGGTATGGAAATATTTAATACCGACCCCGACTCCTCCAGTTCCAGTAGTATCAACCCCTGTAATATATTCAATAGCTTCCCTTATATTATTAAAAGATTGTGTACCGCCTTTACCATCACTCACCGTATAAGTTAGCCTTTCTAAGGCTCCATTTGCATCTAGTTGTGTTCCTAGGGCATCTGCAATATTTTTATTGACAGTATAAAGCTGCCCACCATTAACTGCATCCGTACTGGTCGCACTATTAATATTTCCTGCGGCTAATCCAGTAATTTTTTTATTATTGAGATTCGCACCATTATTAAATGTCGCTAATCCATTAACATTCAAAGTACCGCCTACAGTTGTATTTCCTGTAGTTATTAAAGTACCTGTAATATTGGTATTTTTAAGAGCCGTCGCACCATCTGCTACAGTCAAACCATTTCCAATTGTTGCTGAGCCTGTCGTCGTAACATTGCTGAGTGTTGTATTGCCAACGACATTTAACGTGTTATTAAGTGTCGTTGCACCTGTTACTCCCAGAGTACCGCCTACTGTCGTATTTCCTGTAGTTATTAAAGTACCTGTAATGCTGGTGTTTTTAAGAGCCGTCGTACCATTTACTACAGTCAAACCATTTCCAATCGTTGCTGAGCCTGTCGTCGTAACATTGCTGAGTGTCGTATTACCAACGACATTTAACGTGTTATTAAGTGTCGTTGCACCTGTTACTCCCAAAGTACCGCCTACAGTCGTATTTCCTGTAGTTATTAAAGTACCTGTAATGCTGGTGTTTTTAAGAGCCGTCGTACCATTTGCTACAGTCAAACCATTTCCAATCGTTGCTGAGCCTGTTGTAGTTAATGTACCTGTCTTAACTGAACCGTCCGTATCTAAACCTGCAGTACTTAATGTCGTATTTGTCCCGACTTTAACTGTACTGGTGGTTTTATCTAATTCAACACTGCCTACCGTAACTTTATTCAGACTTACGTCATCCGTTGTTGCAACTACAAAATCTGTGCCACTAGGTGTGATTGTAATATTATTTCCTGCCAAAACATCAGCGTAAACTGGCATCACCGCACTTGACGCAATAGTTATAGCTACTGATACAACTTTCACCGTTTTTGTTTTCGTTTTACTTTTTGCATTTTCAGAAACCGCAACCCATGCCCCTATCGAAGCATTCCAAACTACTCTATAGATCCTATTCATACTTACACCCTTTATATGATTTATAACTTATGAAAATAAAGATAATGTGTTTAATTTCTCATATTATAAGCGGCGGATTCAAGCGGCAAGTGCAACAGTATAAAAACCAGCCATAACTTCACTCGGTGTATACCAACCTAGTGTTTTTCTAGGACGATGGTTGAGTGCAAATTCTATCTGCTCTATTTGTTCGTTTGACACGCCATCAAACGATGATGATTTTGGCAGATATTGACGGATTAAACCATTCGTATTTTCATTTCTAGCTCGCTGAATAGACTTGTAAGGATCAGCAAAATACGTCTCTATGCCAGCATCAGTAATTCTTTTGTGTTCGGAAAATTCTTTGCCATTATCAAATGTCACACTATAAGCATGGCTCATTTGTAAACGATCTAATGCACAAGTAATCGTTTGAGAGGATGCTCTTGTTGGCCCTAAATGAACAATATGTACATACAGGCTCTTTCGATCAACGAGAGTCAATAAAGCACCTTTATGATGTTTACCAATCACCGTGTCACCTTCGAAATCTCCTAAACGTTGTCGTTGATCAATGACCTGGTGTCGGCAGTGAATACTTGTTTTATCAATGATTTGACCCCTACGATCCGTGTTTTTGTAACCGCGTTTTCGATATTTCTTCTGATGCCTTAAATGTAGATGAAGTTTACCGCCTTTTGATTTATCTTGATAAATGTACTGGTAAATCCACTCATGTGAAGGTACATCCAGCCAACCGCGTTGTGTTAAAGCACCTGAAATTTGTTCGGGTGACCAGTCCAAACCAATCAAATAATCAATATAAGCGAAGGCAAATGCTGTCATTGATGATGAAGGACGGTACCGTCTTTGACTTGCAAATTTAGCTGCCTGTTGAGCTCTATATCCACGTTGCCCAGTATTTCTTTTTAATTCACGGTAGATGGTTGATCGTGAACGTCCTAATTCCCGAGCAAGGGTAGCGATTGAACTTTTACTTTTCAAAGTAGCATAAATTTCGTATCTTTCATCTTGAGAAAGTTGGGTGTATTTCTTCATTGTGTGCTTTCCAATTACGAGTTGAAAAAGTCTAATGATTCTATGAATACACCTAACTTTTTCAACTAACTACAAATGTGTTGCACTTGGGATTTGAATCTGCGAGCCATAAAATGATGTGGTCCTAGGATTTTAGACCACGCCTATAATTTCAATATCACCTTTCGCCTTATAAACATGTTGGCCAAAAGCATTTGACAAATGTCCAGTGACACAGTCCTGAGAACTAAATTGATATGAAGGCGGTAAGAGTAAAATAATTTCTGATTCTGCTGTCTTGAATGAAGCCTGCCCAATAAATGGACATAGCTCTCCTTCATCCTGTGCAAATGCAACAGGAACACTACCGATTGGCTTTGTTGCACAAAGATTTGAAATGCAAAGCGCCCCTAATTGAGCCAAATTTAAGGCGTAACTTGGGTAAGTGGTCGACCTAATTCCGTAAATCTGTTAAGGACTGCTACACGTGCATGGATCTCATTCACTTGGCTATCAAAACTCCTTGCACTGAGTTTATCTCCTAATAATTTGATGCAATGCATCTTAGTTTCAACCAAACTTCGACGATGATAGCCTGACCATTTTTTCCATAGTGTCCTGCCTAAACGTTTAATTGTTCGAAGTAATTCATTTCGCTCTAGCGAGCTACTCTTTGTATCTTTCCATTGTTTCGCATTTTTTCTAGGTGGAATCACCGCATGCGCTTGCCGATCTGCAATGACCTGACGGCATTGCTTGGTGTCATAAGCTCCATCGGTATAAACTGAACCGTACCGGGTTTGTCGGAGACTTTTTTATTTTTGTCGGAGACTTTTTTATTTAAGTTAAGCCACCTGACCTAACGGGTTAATCTTATCATAGTACATTGCTTCAAACTCAAAAGGCGATACATAACCCAGTGCACTGTGTACACGCTTTTTATTGAACCAATCTACCCAGTTTAGTGTCGCAAGTTGTACATCTGCTAAACCTTGCCAATCTGCTTTTAAATATGTTTAGTCCCGGCATTTGATGGATCGGATCAATTTTAAAAAGTTCAGGTTCATCTGTCCACTGTTTGCAGATGAATTCGTAGGGAGTCAGGCCCCTGAGTGTTTTGAGTCTGCGGCCGAAGTTGTATGCAGCAATAAAATCAGCAAGGTGAATGCATAGCTGAGTGTGATCGTCGTAATGGAACCGTTTGACAGTAGCTTCTTTAATCGTTCGGTTCATCCTCTCGACCTGTCCATTGGTCCATGGATGCTTAACCTTGGTAAGACGATGTTCAATGCCACATTCAGTACAAACCCGATCAAAGATGTGCTCAGAGGCGTAGCGATCACAGGTGCGGTTCGTGAACTGGATGCCGTTATCTGTTAGCACCGTATGGATTCTATAGGGCACAGCCTTAACCAGATTGCGCATGAACTCCGCGGCTGCCATCTTACTGGCTTTAGTATGCAATTCAGTGAACGCAAACTTGGAAGTGCGATCAATGGCAACGAAGAGATAAAGCTTACCCTGTGCTGTTTGCATCTCAGCGATGTCGATATGAAAGTAACCAATGGGGTAGCTCTTGAAGCGCTTCCTGACAGGGCGATCACCTTGTACCTCAGGCAGTCGTGAAATACCATGCCGCTGTAAGCAGCGGTGTAACGACGAGCGTGTCAGATAAGGAATACTCGGCTGCAATGCATAAAGGCAATCGTCTAGCGGCAACAAAGTGCGTTTTCGAAAAGCAACAATTGCCGCCTCATCTTCAGGCGATAACACGCTTGAGCGAGAATTCTTTGGGCCGGTTGTAAGATCATCTACTGAAGTACGTTTCTTCCATTTTGCGACGGTCTTTTGATTGATGCCGTAACGCTTGGCTAGCGTTCTTAAGCTCTCTTGACTATTTTGTATTGCTCGACGCACTGCCTGTGTCGTTGTGGCGCTGCTGTGTAGAACTTGTCCCATAGTGCTTCCTTCCATTTATCTGAGAATATTGCACCATTAAAATCTGGGACTAAACACCTAGATGTTTTTGCATAGACCCAAGTGTTAAATCATCATTACGATTCTTGCGTACCATACCATGGGCACGTGAAAAAGTAGAAAGCTTATATTTGTACGTCTTACGCCAAAAGGCCAAACAGAAACCGTAGCCTCAGGCAACACCCCTCTCATCATAAAATTATACCAGTCAGTAAAATACCTTTAGATTAAGCATATGTATGTTGGTTATTATTGTTGATTATCACAATAAATTAGTGACCAAAAATAAAAGTACCCCACCCCATCTTAAATTACGTCACACAAAATAAAAACTCTATATAACTGTTATATATAGAGTTTATTAACGTACCAATTGTGTTATTTAGTGTATTTTATGTCGGTGACTCTTGCCAAGGTTGGGGTCGCGAGTTCGAGTCTCGTTTCCCGCTCCAGATTCAAAAAGCCCTGATCGAAAGATGGGGGCTTTTTTATACATTTCTGAATATTACTCAAATTACCAATACTAACTCCGACAATCAAAAATACCAAATGGAGACATCAAACCAACAAGGGGTGTCTAAAAATAGAGCATCCCTCGTTGTAAGAATCCATCCTAATACTATTGCTGTGCAACGAACTTGGAATTAGATTGTTCTTATTTGAAAACTCATCTCACGTCTCCAAACAAATTAAAACTTCACCAAATCCCCTTTCAACGCAACACCCGCCATCGCAGTTCCTTTCGCGCATTGGTAGGTGGTGGTACTCCGTGTTTCATTCGACTTATAGAAACTCACCAGATTAGTCACAGCATTTGCACCATTGGCTTTGGCAGTATTTTGGAATTGAATCAATGCTGAACGAAGTACATGATCACATGAAGTTTCCGCAGATTTGGCAAAACCATTGGTCTTTTTATTGGTCACTAAGCCCTTTTCAATCACCTTGCCGCCCGACTTGGTTCCAGCCAAATAAAACTTCACTGAACCATCGAGTACCCCATCTGCAACAGCACGGTTTACAGCTTCTTGAAACTTAAAATCATACATTTTATCGGCAGCCTGAGCTGATGCAATCGCTCCTAAAGACAACACAGCGACTGCACAAATATTTTTGAATAACATGGTTCTACCCTTATCTTATTAGATACGTTTAAAAATCAGGGAGGTATTAATCCCCCCAAAAGCAAAATTGTTGCTCATCACCATTTGCGTTTCTGCTGAACGCATATCTGAAACGATATAATCCAGATCACCACAAGCGCTGTCAATCTGATCTAAATTCAGTGTAGGCACCAACTGATTGCGTCGCATCATTTCAATACTCAGCCATGCCTCAATGGCGCCGCACGCCCCGAGCGTATGCCCAAAATAACTTTTTAATGAGCTGATCGGCTTTTTCCCCAAGATGCGCGCGGTTGCTTGTGATTCTGCAATATCCCCCTGATCGGTCGAAGTGCCATGCGCATTGACATAATCAATATCCGCGGCAGTAAGCCGTGCATCTTTCAATGCCAACCGCATACAACAGCCCATCATTTCAGAATCAGGTCGGGTTACATGCTGACCATCGGTATTACTGCCATAGCCAACGATCTCGGCATAAATGGTGGCCCCGCGCGCTTGAGCATGTTCATATTCTTCTAAAATCAAACAGCCTGCGCCCTCACCCACCACCAAACCATCCCGGCCTGCATCAAACGGGCGTGGCGTTGTCTCAGGTCGATCATTTTGCACACTGGTCGCCAACAGCACATCAAACACGGCAGAACCGGCAGCACTGAGCTCTTCTGCTCCGCCTGCGATCATTACGGTTTGTTTGCCATATTTAATCGCTTCATAGGCTTGACCAATGGCCATGGAACCTGAAGTACAAGCACTGGAGGTCGGCAACGTTAAACCTTTTAGGCCAAAATACACCGTCATATTGACTGCACTGGTATGTGACATCATACGAATGTAGGTCGTGGCATTCAGTTGACTCATATTGTGCTCAATCAACATCGAGCCAAACTCACGCACCGCATCCATACTGCCCGCAGAGGAACCAAAAGCCACGCCTGCATCACCACTTTTTAAGATATCCGCATGCAGTAAACCTGCATCTTCCAATGCTTTTTCAGCACATACGGCAGACATTAAAGCAACGCGGCCCATGCCACGGGTCACCTTACGGTTAAAATGCTTCGGTACAGTAAAGGATTCCACAGGGCCCGCCAATTTACTGCGTAAATCAGGATAAATTTCCCAGTCAGGCATATAGCGAATGCCGCTTTTACCTAGTGCAAATTGCTCAAAAATTTGCTCTGCAGTTTCACCCAAAGAGGTAATCCCAGACATGCCTGTTACGACAACACGTTTCATTAAATTAGGCCTCCATTGACTGAAATCACTTGGCGGGTGATATAACTGGCATCATCACTACATAAAAACTTCACCGCTTTTGCGACTTCTTCTACCTGTCCCATGCGCTGCATCGGGATCATTTTCAAGGCGTGTTCTTTAACTTCTTCCGTGACCATTTCGGTTTCAATCAAGCCCGGAGCCACACAGTTCATCGTAATTTTACGTTTGGCCAATTCCAGTGCCAATGCTTTGGTCGCACCAATCAAGCCTGCTTTGGCAGCACTATAGTTCACTTGACCACGGTTACCCATGATTCCTGACACTGAAGACAAGGTCACAATACGTCCACCCTTTTTCAAGCGGATCATCGGCATCATCAAGGGTTTCAGCACATTGTAAAAACCGTTCAGAGAGGTTGAAACCACTTCATCCCAGTCTTCATCGGTCAGTGCTGGAAAAGCACCATCACGGGTCAGTCCTGCATTCAACACCACACCGTAAAAAGCGCCATGCTGTGCCATATCTTGCTCTAAAATAGCGGCAATCTTTTCACGCTCATTCACATCGAACATCAGTACATGGCTGGCCTGTCCAAGCGCTTGAATTTCATGAGCCACCGCTTCGGCCTCAGACTGTCTTGAACGAGCATGGACCGTGACATCAAAGCCTGCCTTTGCCAACTCCAAAGCAATCGCTTTACCTATTCCACGACTCGAACCCGTGACTAAAACTCTTCTGTTCACACTAATTTTCCAATGATTTCATTCATATTTTCAGGCTCAAATACGCTCAACATGGCGCTGAACCGATGTTCTTGATATTCAATTTCACAATTAAACTGCCCCAAACCTTCGTGCAGATAACTTTGTTCTACTCGAATCCGCACGGTTGTGCCCAAACTAAAATAAGCACAAGGCAACTGCATTTTACGCGTTCCCAATAAAAAGCCAATTTTCGGTGGCAAGCCCTGAGTTTGTCCTTTATAACCGGCATAGGCACTAATGGTCTGCGCCATCAACTCAATGCTGCTCCATGTTGGCAAGCCTTCTGGCTCACAAAACATCAAATCTGGCGTGATATGAAGTTCTGCAATAGCAAATTCATCATTGGCTTCAATCAAATGGCTCACGAAAACCATCGGTTTCGCATGCGGAATAAACTGTACTGCATCCATCATGGCAAAGCTGTCCCGAAAATTAAACTGATATTGCTGCCGCCAAAAGCAAAAGAATTACTCATCGCATAGCGAATGGGTGTATTCAAATGCGGTGTAAACACATAGTTTTGCCCAGCCAAAGCATCGTCCAATTCACCTGCATGATGCAGCGGCAACCAAGATTGATCTAATAAAACCTGCTGGCAAATAAAAGCTTCGATTGCACCCGCTGCCCCCAGACAATGCCCCGTTTTATGTTTGGTGCTGCTCAAGGCCACAGCTGCATCAGAGAAAACAGTCTGTACCGCCTTCATTTCCATCGCATCATTTTGCGGTGTAGAAGTCCCGTGCAAATTTAAATAATCAATATCGCTTGCTTGCAGCTGTGCAGCGTCTAATGCTTTTTGCATCGCCTCCGCAGCCCCTCGTCCTTCTGGATGTGGTGCTGAAATATGCCATGCATCCATTGACTCGCCACTCGACAGCAACATCACAGCTGCAGGTGCTTTAGACAATAAAAACAGCCCTGCGGCTTCACCAATATTAATACCGTCACGGTTGGCACCACAGGGCTGGCAAATTCCGCTCGATAAGCTTTCTAAACTATCAAAACCATTTAAGGTCAGCTTGCATAGGGTATCGACTCCACCCACTAAGACTGCATCAGCCAAATCGGCATTCAGCAGACGTTGCCCCGCTGCAAGTGCTTTGGCTGCCGAGGAACAAGCGGTAGAAATGGTATAGGCAGGCCCTTCCCAGCCCAAATACTGTTGTAAGGCTTTCGCTAAACTGCCCATTTCTTGTTTTTGGTGCTGTACAGACTGCGGCGCTGGCTGTTGAAACTGCGTTTTTAACACAGACTCATTATCCGCGATGCCTGAGGTTGACGTGCCAATAATCACTGCAAGGCGCTGCTTGGAAAACTGTGCGGTATAGGCACGAATCTCGGTTTCAATCTGCGACAGAGCCGTCAGCGCAAAGCGTAAATTCCGTGAGTCTGCACCGCTCAAGCTTTCAGGAACTTGTTGAAGCAAGGCTTGATCAGATGCACCAACCCAAACCGTGCGCCCCGCGATCAGATCCTCTCGTTGCGACAAGGTGTTTTCAGTGTATGTTAAGGCATGTTGAAGTTCAGCGGCATTTTGTCCCAAAGCCGACAGCGCCGCACTGAACTGAATGCCAACGGCTGAAGCATGCTGTAGATTTTTAGTCATGATGGTCACCTTGATCATCTTCTAAAGTATTGCTCACCGCACTGATGACCATCTGATAAGGCACTTGCAAATTATCTAGCTCAATTGCCCCCTCATTTTGCTGAATTTTCAACACGGGCTGTTGCTGCATATAAATGGTATCGGCTTTCTGTAATACATTACTTTGAGCAGCATGTAACGCAGCAAAATTTGGATAGGTCGCATACAAAATATCGCGTACTACATAATCAAAAGGCAATAATTTCATCGGCTCAATCCGCTGCTCCACATGTACTTTTTGACCATCAAAACTGAGCTTAAACAACTGCTGTCCGGTGAGACTGAGCGCCAACATGTCAAGCGACTGTCCTCGTTGCTGTTGATACAGTAAAAAACTGAAGCTCTGGGTTTTCCACTGTACTTCAATTTGATCTTGACGCTGGTAATTTTGCGCAGCCCACTGCGGGGTCGCGAGTCCCTGCGCCTTGGGGATCCAACTTTGGCAGGCACTACAAAGCAGAGCACTGACTAAAACCCAACTGACGGTCTTTAAACGCAGCTTAAGTTTCATCGGTCAGCGACTCTTTTTGGGGTTGTTCTTCTCGGCAATATTCTGCCAAAGTACTTAAGCGTTGCTTGGCATTACGATGAATCGGGTTAGTCGTGTCCCATGCATAACCTGCCAATAAAGATGCAATCATACGGCGGATTTTCTCATCTTGATTTTTTGAAAACACCACATCCTGAAATTCACCCGAATACCATGATTCGACATAGGCACGGAACACTTGAATGCCTTTACGTAGCGGCTTTTCATATTGCTCCATCCAATCAACCGCCTGACCTTGCAGCACTTGCTCGACCAAAGGCACCGCTAGACTGGAAGATTTCAAAGCAATGGTCACCCCTGAAGAAAAGACGGGATCTAGGAACTCGCCAGCATTACCGAGTAGCGCATAGTTGTTTGATGCCAAATGTTTCACATCGGCAGAGTAGCCCACCAAAGTGCGTACAGGCGTGTCATGTTTGGCGTGACGTAGCACATGCGACAAGCTGGCATCATCGGCTAAAATACGTTTTTGTAAGGCTTCTAAATCATAATCTGCACTGCCGTCATAGCCGTATTTTTCAAAGAAATCTTGCTCCGCCACGATGCCAAATGAAGAACGTCCATCAGTAAAGGGAATCAGCCAATACCATGCACGGTGGTCTTTTTCATGCACAGTAATTAAGATTTTCTCACGGTCAAACTCAGGGTCATTCAATAGACCGTCTTCAATGTGGGTAAAGACCGCACGGCGCACGGGAAAGTCCGATGGGCTTTCTAAGTCAAGAAACTTCGGCAGAATGCGGCCAAAGCCGCTGGCATCTAAGAGGAACTTGCCTTGAATTTGATAGCTGTCACCTTGCGCATCTTCCACCGTCAAAATCGGCTGTGTGGATGCCACATCGACCACCAAAACTTCATGACCAAAACGGATATCTGCCCCCATTTTTTCGGCTTGCTGCGCCAAAAGCTGGTCAAAGTTGGCACGTCGTACCTGCCATGTAGTGCCTGGGCCTTCACTAAACTTTTGAGTAAAGTCATAAAAACTACGCTGTGTGCCTCTTAAAAAAGCTGCGCCATTTTTAAACTGAAAGGCATATTCATCAGCATGGGTACGCACTGTCTCCAACAAACCCGCTTCTTCTAAAAACACCATACACTGTGGCAATAAAGACTCACCGATGGAAAAACGCGGAAAAAATTGCTTTTCGATGACCGTGACTTGGTAACCTTTTTGGCGCAGCAAAGCTGCGGCCGAGCTACCTGATGGCCCCGCCCCAATAATTAAAACATCTGTCTGTTGCATGGTGCTCATTGCACTGTACCCTTTGACTCAGCTCTTTGGCTGATATTGTTGAACCACCACATGTTTTGCATCGGAGGATGTAAAAAGTGTGGCATAAATAAATGAAAAAATAACGCCCAGCAACACCGTTAAGCCAAAACTGTGAATGGCATAGGTATGACTAAAAGACAGCAAACCAAAACTAAAAAACGTCGACATCATGCACAGGAACAAAGCCATACCCACCACCTGCGGGTGATCATGTCCGTGGCGGTAGAAGATCGCATAGTCCACCCCAATTCCAATGATCAGGAAGGTACCCATAATGCTGAATAAATTAATCTCGACACCCAGCCATGCCTGAATCGCAAACGTGGTCATTAGAGCCATACTGACAGGCAACACCAAAGGCAGAATGGATTTTTTGCCATAAAGTGCGCCTAAGCCAACAGCTAACATCAGCAAAGCGCTGAGCAATAGCCACTGTGCCTGCACACGATGCTGTTTGAATAACTCAGATAATTGATGAACGGGACGTAACAGTTGTACATCCGCATCTTCAAGCTGTTGCACGGCTTTGACGTCATGCACATTTTGCAGCATCACCAAACGCTGCGTCGGACTCATCTGCAAAAAATGCAGTGGATGATCTTTAAAAACTGCTTCGGTCAGCAACGGCTGATCTTTTAAACGTGCTTGCCAGTCTAAAACATCGGCTGTATTGAGCTGTAACGCTTGCGCATATTCGACTAAAGCGGGCTGAGGAATCGCCTGTAACATCGCAATATTGTGTTTTTGCTGCTCAAGCGAGGGAATCCACTGCCCTAAAGCCTGCACAGCATCCAACTTGCCAGCCTGCTGCAAGGGCGTAAGCTCTGCCAACAGTTGCTGTTCGCGCTGTTCTAACTCTGCTGGGGTTCTGCCCTGTACCACAAAATATTCGCTGCTTTGCTGTTGCATAAAACGCGAACGAACATATTGATCTTCCTGCTTTAAGGTAGCATCCATACTTTGCAAATTGCGGATGTCATCATTGCTTTTCAGGAAGACGAGACTACTACCCGTCACCAGTAGAATCAGTGCCATCATGCCATAGCGCAGCGTATTTCGACTCTGCACATAACTGCGTGCTTTGCCAATAAAGCCCAAAGCACGTATCGCAGGTTCCGCATTCAGCGCAGGCAAACGTGGCAGCAGTAAAATACTGGTCACCCATGCGGCACTCAGTCCAACCATAGAAAAGACTGCAATCTGTTTGAAGCCCGGAAATGGGGTAAAGCTCAGCACTACATAGGCCAACAGCGTGGTCATTAGCCCCACAAATAGACTCGGCAATAATGGCTTTAAGACAGCAAATCCATCCACCTGTCGGTGCTGAGACTGCATGGCCATAAAGTAAAATGAAAAATCGACGCAGACCCCAATCAAACTAGCACCAAAGACCAGTGTCATCAGGTGAATTTCGCCGAAAACCCAATAGGTCACAGCAAAGGCCACCAGACTGCCTGTGCCGACCGCAACCATTTCCGTTAGCATGGGTCTGATCGAACGGAAGCCAAACCAGACTAGAAGCAAAATCCCGATGGTCGAACCCACGCCAATGGTCGAGATTTCCTCTTTTGCAGAGTTAGTGCCGAACTGTGCAAACAGCAGCGTACCTGTCCAGTGCGGTTTGACCTGCAACTGGCTAAACTGCGAATTGATATGTTGAATAAATGCAGCGGTCTGCTCTTGGTAGGCAATGTTATAGGGACTATTGTTGAGCTGAAGTACCATCAGGCGCGAGATACCCTGCGCATCACGAATCGTGGCAAAACCCTGTTCTAAATTGATATCAGCATTGCTTTGTAAGGTACTTAAACCGACTGCATAACGCGGAAACAGCAGCAAGGGATCTTGCTTGAGCATTTCAGCCGTGATCGGCATGCCGGGACTCATCAGTTGTAATAAGCTTTGCTCTGCCAGTGCGGCATCATCCTGCTCCTGCACAATCTGCTGATCGGTCTTGGATAATAGCCCTGCTTTGTGTTGATACAGCGCTTGAGCAAATTGATCAGGATCAAGCTGCGGCCGAACCGGTAAAAACAGCTGACTTTGGTCGGCTTGGGTTTTGAGTACTTGCGTTGCCTGTTCGAGTTGCTGATCCGTTTTGGCATCTAGCACTACAAAAACTTTGTCATTTAACTGCTGACTGACATATTGCTGTGCTTGTTCCAGATGCGCATCTTGATGGGCCTCCGGCAGCAAAGCAAAAATATTGGTCTCAATCTTAATGCCTTTATTCAGCCACGCCACGCCCAGTGCCAAAGCAATGACACACAACACCAACAGCCACAGGGCGCTAAATTTATTTTGCCAATTGGAAAAGCGCATTTTCCGCAGCCGTTAAAGTTTGAGGTTGAGCCGTTTGCTGACTAAAACGAATGATGGTGCGGTTATTGGCTTGTTCCAAAATCGTAATACGGTCCACATAACGCTGACCTTGCGCATCGACTTGGACAAAAAGCTTTTTAAATAGACTGCTTTTCGGCGTCAAGCTGACATTCCACTGCGTCGGGCTGTAGTTGGCAGACACCACATTAAAGTTTTTAGCGAGCGCCGCTTCATTGCCCGACATCAACTGTAAAAACATCGTCGCTACAGAGCCATAAGGAGTCTTATCGACTTCAATTTGACTGCTAGTACGCTGTGTCTTTTGTACCAACTTACGCGGTGTCACCACCAAATCGGCTTTGACTGGACTTTGAATTTGCCACAGTACCCCTTGGTTTTTGCTGAACAGTACCGTGCCTCTGGACACATAAGTTTTGTTCAGAGCAGCCAGTTTTTTCTGCTGCTCAAATTGAGCACGCACCACAGGCATTGCACCGAGCTGAGCAAACACCTGTTTCAATTCAGTATTTTGTGCATTCACTGCGGGAGCAAGCACAGTCATGACACTGGCTGTACACGCAACGACAATCGCCTTAGAAAATTTGTCTCGAATCATGCTTGCATTACTCCGCCTTAAACTCAGGCCATGCATTTAAACAGTCCAACAACACCTGTGGCGACTGGAAGCACATTTCACGTTTTTCAATGTGCACCGCCACTTGCGAGGTATAGCCCTTGGTCAGCTTTCTGCCCGAAACTGCATCGAAAATCAGATATTCAATTTTCAGGCGGTTTTCCCATTCTTTTAAAATGGCACGCACGCGAATTTTTTGCTCAAACTCAATGCCTTGTACATAGCGGACATGACTTTCAATCACTGGCCATGCATAGCCCGAGTCGCGCATTTAGTTATAATTATAGTGAAATTGATCCAGCAGTTTGCAGCGCGCAATTTCAAAATATTTTAAATAATGCCCGTGCCACACCACATTCATGGTGTCAACATCATGAAAAGGCACTTCAATGATTACATCAGCATGCATGCTCATTTCCTATGAATATTGAACAGCAACGCTGTCTAACAGTTCTAAATGCTCAAAGCGATTAACCAATGCTTGAAGCTCTTGTTGCAAAGGACGATCTTCCACTACATAGGTGAAGCTCTGAAGCACCCAGTGTTGAAATGCGGTTAAAACAGGACTGAGTTCTGTATCTACACCTTTGAGTTTGACCGCCTGAACCGCTGCACAACTGAGTGCCGCAATCACTTGTTCGGTCAGAGTAATCACACGGCTGGCATCACGCGCAGCAATGGTGCCCATGCTGACTTTATCTTGATTATGACATTCGGTTGAGCGTGAGAAAATCGACGCAGCAAGCGTCTGTTTCAAAGCTTCTGCCGTCCATGCCGAAACCCCGATTTGCACCGCTTTAAAGCCATGATTCAGTGGTAAACGCTCAGCACTTGAACCGGTTAAATTGCGTGGCAAGCCATTGTTCATTTTATAATCAACCAACTGCGCCAATTGACGATCCATCAGGTCGGCAATATTCGCAATCATAATTTTCAGGCTGTCCATGGCTTGGGCAATATGTCCGCCATAGAAATGTCCACCATGCAGTACCCGCAGGTTCACAGGGTCAATCAATGGATTGTCATTGCTTGAGTTCAGCTCATTTTCAATAAACTGACGCAGCCACACTTTGGAGTCTTCAAACACCCCAATCACATGCGGTGCACAGCGTAGTGAATAACGGTCTTGCAGGCGTGAACTTTGGTGTTCGGTCTGCACTTCACTGTTTAACCAGTCACGTAACTGAGCTGCAATATGTTGCTGTCCCGGATGTGGTTTTTGTGCAAACAAGACTTCATCAAAATGGCTTGGATTCCCTTCTAAAGCCAATACATTCAATGCGGTGATCAAAGTACTGGCAAAAGAAATCTGTTCGGCTTTTTTATAATTCAGGCAAGCGATAGCAGTCATCACCGCTGTACCATTCATGAGAGCTAAGCCTTCTTTAGGACGCATCACCAAAGGCTGCACACCTTTTTCGGCATACACTTGCGCAATCGGCACGATCTGACCTTGATAGTACACATCGCGCTCACCAACCAAGGCCCCAGCGATATAAGACAAAGGCGTCAGATCCCCACTGGCACCAACCGAACCTTCCGAGGGAATCACAGGAATCACATCTTCATTCAACATCCAGACCAACCGCTGCAACAAGGCATGCGAGACACCCGAATAGCCACGTGCCAAAGAACATAAACGCACCACCACGACAGCACGTGCTGTAATTAGGTCTAAGTTTTGTCCCATGCCACAGCCATGAAAACGCGACAAATGCAGCGGCAACTCATGCACTTGGTGGGCTGGAATTTCAACCAAGCACGAGTCGCCATAACCCGTGGTCACGCCATAAATGACGCCTTCGTCTTGCAACAGCTGATCAAGGAAATCTGCGCCACGTTGAATCAATGCTGTCCATTCAGCAGAGGTAGGCAATGCCACCTGTTTCTCTTTACGCGCTACAGCCACAACATCTTCAATACTGAGCGGAACTTCCCCAACAATTAACACAAAACTTATCCTTTATTCCAAAAATTATAAAAATTAAACCATTGATAGGGCGCACGTATGCAATGCTGTTCCAACAGTTCCACATACTGTCGTGTGGTCTGTTGCATGGCTTGTAAACGCTCTTTCCGCGGCCAATTTAACTGCTCCGCGACTTGATGAATATGCACTTCAAAATGTGTATTGACTCTATAGCAAAACACTGCCAACACAGGAGCTTTCAATAAACTGGCCAAAATCCACGCACCTTGCGGCCACAGCGCTTGCTCGCCTAAAAAAGCAACCGATTGTACCCGATCTGACTGCACGGGTACGCGGTCTGCTGCCACAATCACCCATTCACCCTGTTCCAATTTATCCTGCAAAATCAGTGCTGTTTCGATTCCTAGCTCATCCACCGAAACCAAATTAACATCGGCATGTTCATTCAGTTTTTTTAAAAATGTATTGAACTTGGTGGCATGCTTTTGATAGACCAACACATTAATTTTCTGCGAATGCTCTGCTTTGATGGCACGTAACAATTCAATATTGCCAAAGTGTGACACCACAATCACCGCACCTTTTTGATAGTGCGAACGAAAGTGCGCATGACCATGTAGCTTTAAGTTCTGCTCAGGAATATGCCCGAGCCAGCCCTCAATTTTATCTAAAATACATTCGCCAAATTGCATCAAATGCGTATAGCTGTTCCACAGCTGTGGCTCAGTCTGAAATGGCGACTGTGCACCTGCAAAATGATGCAGTTTTTTTAAGTACAACAGGGAAGCCTGACGCGCAGTATTGGAAAAAAGCCAATACCATAAAATCACAAAGTATAAGATGACTCGGCACAGCCAGCGCCCACCTAAACGGTAGAAACCCAGCATCAGCATCAGCGGTAACATCCCACCCCGCTCTTTCACGGCGCTCCATTTCTGCATATGCTTCTCTGACCGCCTTAGCCTTTGACTTTCTGATAAATCAGCTTGGGGAACCGCAGCAGCATGCCACCCAATAAGCGACTATGCGCGCGTGCCATGCCCAAATTGTCACGCCAAACATCAAAATGTGAAATGCCGCCTTCAGGGTAAATCACATGCGTGGGCAGATTGATAAACGATACATTGTCCCATTTCAAACGCACCAAAATTTCCGAGTCAAAGCCCATCCGCGGTTGAAACTTGGCTGTATTTAAAATGTTCACCGTCTGCGCCAAAGGATAAATGCGGAAGCCACACATGCTGTCTTTAATGTCAAAAGACAGGCTGTTAATCCACACCCAAATATGGGTTGCATAACGGCCATAGAGACGTTTTTTTGGAACAGTCGCATCAAAGATCGGCTGACCAATAATCATGGCTTCGGGATGCTGGATAGAGGTGTCTAAAAAGCGTTGCACATCCTGCCAGTCATGTTGTCCATCAGCATCTAGTTGCAAGGCGTGGCTATAACCAGATTGAAAGGCATGCTTGAGACCTGTGATCACCGCCTGCCCCTTACCTTGATTGTGGGTATGTTCAACCAAATCGGCCCTTGGGTAGTCATGCGCGAGCTGATGTAACACCGCCGTACAATCGGCATCACTGCCATCATTCACCATAATAATCGGCAACTCAAAAGAGCTTAAATGTGATAATAACGCGGCCAAATAATGCGGATGGTTATACACAGGAATCACAAAGCAGTGTTTCATTTTTGTCTCTCGGCTTAAACGTCTACAGGCACAGCAAACAGCAAACGTCCTGATGCCAATATTTTGTCATGATTTTTCAGCTCAAAGCTGACCTTATGCGCTTTACGGCTAAGCAGCAGTTCCACCGCTTGATAGGGTTGAATCAATCCCTGAAATTTTAACTGCTCAAAACCATTACACCACAGTAAATCCGCCCAGTTTTGTTTGGCAAAATGTTGAATAAATCCAATTTGCCCTACGCCCGGATAAATCGGAAAGTTAGGGAAATGCCCTTTAAAACACTCCAGCTCTGGAATAAATTCCAAAGCATAACTGATCTGCGTATCCTGAGATTGCTGCATCAACACCACAGGCAAGATCATCGGTTGAAAGAGTGATTTTAAATACTGTTGATTCAACTTCGATTGTGCATTTTGTGGCATTTGCGTTAAGAACCGCCACTGCCGCGGAATCGCAATGCTTTCCAGTTTTTGTTGTAATTGTTTTTTCAGTTGTGCAGTAAAGGCGGCTTTACCCTTTTCGGTGAGCAGTACCCTTGCCTCCTCGGTCAGCACCGCTACCACCGTCAAAATCTGGCGCTGTTCTTTTTCATGAATTAAAACATGACACTGCTGTATTTCGACCAATTCAGCGATTTTCGCTTCAATCGCATCGAGACTTAACCGCTTTTCTTCAAGTTTGACAATGCGGTCCAAACGTCCCAATAGCTGAAATGGACTTTTGAGATTATCTGCATCCACGAGCCGCACTTTATCCCCTGTCAAAATCCAATCCGCGCTAAAGGCATGATCAGTTTTAACGGCTAACTCTTGCTGTTCGGCACACTCGATTTCGACATTGGCGAAGGGTGTCCATAGCGCATCATCTGCCTGACGGTGAGCGATCCCGCCTGTTTCAGAACTGCCAAACACTTCGGTAATCGGACGGTTCAGCAAAGGACGCACACCAGCATCCAACTTTCCACCAGAAGAATAGACCATATGACAGTCTTGCAATACCACATCTGTGGTCCAGCGCTTCAGCAAAGCGGGGCTGGAAATCACATAATTAGGTAACTGCACACAGGTGATTTTCTTTTGAACATCAACCACATCTTCAGGGAAAGCCAGTTGTTTTTGATAGAAACTGCGTCCACTGGCTAAGGGCCACAACAACTTAAACAACAAACCATAAATATGTTGATGGCTCACCGTGGCAATCGCAACCGCTTGCTCAGGCAAATCAAAACTGGCTTCTAAACCACAGACTTCATTGAACAGTTGTTGCAAAGTGCGCGGAATCTTTTTCGGCTGCCCAGTTGAGCCCGAAGTATAAAAATACAACTGCGCCTGATTGAAAAAGGCCGCATCAAATTGAAGCTCGAAGGTTGTCGTTACTGTTGACGGCAAACGTTTTAAAAAGTAAATCTGCTGTTCAGCCAATTCTTTTTCTAAGTCGCTGACCCGATGCGGCGGCAATAGCACTTGTTTACCTGCTTGCAAGGCTGCAAACAACAATACTAAAAACTCATAACTGTCTTCTTGCCAAAGCACCCATACCGGCTGTTCCAACTGCTGAATTTGCGCAGCCTGTTCAGCCACATCCAACCAAAAAGTGTGAAAGGACACAAAACTAGAGTCCGCCTGAATACACAAGGGACGTGATGAATGGAGATGGTGTTGAAAATGACAAGACATATAATTTGTTTTTAAAACCGTTTTTCTAATCGCGATAGTTCGAGGCCACTATTTCAGTTGCCCTGACGAAGATGCTGTTATTTCTGTGCCTGATGCAGTCGCTGCTGGCGTTTACGCAACACAAATTCACCCAGCAACAACCCACCCATCAAGACATAAGAGATCAAGCCGTTATACAGCACCCAAATCTTCATCGGTGCAAAGAAAACAGTGATCAGGGCAATGACCGCATTGATGCAGAAAAAACCACACCAAACTTTGGTCACTTGACGGGTCCATTCTACCCCTTCTTCGGGCAAATTAGGTTCTGCCAAACGTGCAAAACGTTCAATCATTGAAGGCGGTCGAATCAAGGTACTGGCAAAAATAAATAGTGCCCCGAGACTCATAAAGACAGGATAGAGTTTAAGCCACGCATGATCTTTTAAAATCAAACTCAGCCCGCCACATAAAATGGCAAAACCCGTCAATGGCCACAGCAAGGCATTGCCCTTACTCAATAAGCGCAGGATGCCTAGCACAATCAGTACAGCACTGACCCAGACATACTGTCCATGCGCCAAAGCATAAGCTACAAAAAAAGGATAGAGGATCAATCCGACCCCTGCTATCCCTTTTAAAATATTGTTCATGCAGCAGACATATTCTGAATCACGAGCACCACATCTTGTACGGTACGTACATTTTTAAAGTCGTCAGGATTGACTTGTTTGCCTGTCAGCTCTTTAATTTTTACGACCAAATCAATGGCATCAATACTGTCAACATCGAGGTCTGAAGCTAAGTTTGATTCTAACTGCACATCTTCAGGCGCAATTTCAAACAGCTCTTCCATCCACTCACGTAATTTTTCTAACACGGTTTCTTGTGCAAGCATAGCAACCTCTTATGCTGTTTTCTGTGCTTCAACCAAAGCCACTAAGCTTTGAATTGATTTAAAATGTTCTTTGGTTTCTGCAGACTCTGCATTTAGATGAATGCCATAGCGCTTTTTCAATGCCAAACCCAGTTCTAAAGCATCAATCGAGTCCAAACCCAGACCATCACCAAACAAAGGGGCGTCTGTATCAATGTCTTCAATACGGATGTCTTCAAGGGCGAGGACATCAATAATCATTTGCTTTAATTCATCAGCAAGATTGCTCATTTACGGATAACTCTTGGTTAAAAAACCATTGTAATTGTTGATTTAATTGACGCACATTTTTGGGATTGACCGTTACATCATCCAATACGTCTTCCACTCGGATCGCATCCAACACTTTCACATGGATATGAAAAGGCTGTTCTGGAATGTGATACCACTTTTCATTTTTGGTCAGGGTCGATGGCGTGCAGCTAATCAGCACAGGGCGGATCGGCACACCTGCACGCAGGGCAATATTGGCCGCACCACGCTGAAAGTCATTCAGCTGCTCACCTTTGGCTGTCCGTGTCCCTTCAGGAAAGATCAACAAGGACGCCGCATGATCCTGCTGTAATTTTTGTACGCAGTCCTGAATAAATTGTTCAGAACCTGCATTTAAAATATAGCCTGCGCTTTGCACAGGACCTTTGGTAAAAGGATTCGACCACAGTGCCTGCTTGACCACGCAGTTTGCTTGTTCCATTAAACCAATTAAAACCACCACGTCAATCAGTGTCGGATGATTGGCAATCACCAACTCTTGTTGACTGTGCTGTAGTTTGTCTAAACCTTCAACCGTATAGGTCATAATGCCCAGTTTCACCATCATTTCGGTAAAACCTTTAAAACTGTGTTTAATCACCTTTTGAGTACGCTGCTTTCGCAGCTCAGGGTCTGCTGAACTCAGCTTGACCAAGGGTGCAATCAAACCACCAATCGCCACGCCGCCTAAGCCAAAGCTGGCAAAACTAAACCCTGTCGCTCCAACACGCCAGACATAGTTTGCTTTCTGCTTGATTCGGTTTAAGTTCAGCATTTCGTCCACGCTTCAGATTCAGTTTGCTCAGGATTATTCCAAAATGCGTTAAATGCCAAAGCCTGCTGATAGGCTGGCGTTGCATCCGTATGCTTTGGCGTCAACATCAAGTTGGCAGGCGCTAATGAAATCATCGTGGCCATCGCAAAAGCAGCAAATGGCTGATGCTCGGCATAAATGTCTGGCAAGGCTTCATCATAATACACCAGCAAAACCTGACGAGCTTCTGGCCTTGTTTTTAGCCACGCATAGGCTTCAATCAGTCCATCATTCCACGAACCCGCCAAACTGGTCGCAGGTGTCGCATCCTGACATAAAATAGAATATAAGCCCGAAATTGCATTATGTACTGAGGTTGAAAATTGAGTCGGTGAAGGGGTTTGCTCGCGTAACACATCTTCTAAAATATTCAGTGTTTTTGCTTCATCGCCATATTGCGACACCCAAACAATATAATCGACCTTGCGGGTGGCTAAAGTCTGCATTGCGCTATTCAAAGCCAGCTTTGCCAGACGCGATAAGCGTCGGCGTTGCATCGCAGGAATGTGTTCTATAGCTGATAATTCTTGATCAACCAAGCTCATATTCAAGCGGGATACGTGGAGTTGCATCATCATGATCAGTGTTTAAAAGTTGATAAATTATCAGGCGCGCAATTATAGCACTGAGCCACATTTTTCACAAAAAATAACAAGCGCTGATATGTTCAAAAAAGGAGGATACAGCAACACTGATCCTCCTCCATAAAATAAGAGTGACTAGAGGTAATATTGCGTTCTTTTTTTGGCAAATTTATCCAATTGTTTTAAAAAGCCTTCGAAATAATCTTTCTCTTTTTCCTCAGTGCGATAGCCTGCATAAAGAGTCCTACGCAAACCTTCAGGCGCTACGCAGTCCAAACGACGCGAAGTCACCCAACCCTTTTGTTCATATTCGTTCACCACCCAATCGGGTAATGCCCCTATACCACGCCCACTGGCTACCAGCTGAATCAGCATTTGGGTGAGGTCGGTGGTGCGGATCTGTTTCGGCAGAATATTGGCCGGAATAAACAGACGCGACATAATATCTAAACGGTGCTTATCTACTGGATAAGTCACCAAGGTTTCTTCTGCAAGTTCTTGCACGGTAATATCTTTGGCACGAACCAAAGGATGGGTGTTGGATAAAACCAAACGCGATTCGTACTCAAAAATCGGGAAATATTCCACCCCTTTTAACGCAATCGGGTCGGCCGTAATTAATAAATCAAATTCACCTGTCTGCAATAACTCATGCGGATTGGCCTCAAAACCTGAAGCGAAGTCCAGATCAACATCTGGATACTGTTGGCGATATTGATTTAACAACGGCATTAACCAATCGAAACAGCTATGACACTCGGAGGAAAAAGTAATTCGTCCAGTTTGACCATGCACAATACGGGTGATGTCGCTTTGTGCAATTTGTACCTGCGGCAATACTTCATCCGCTAGTTTTAATAAACGCTGTCCAATATTAGAAAAGCTAACTGGACGGCTACGACGGTTCACCACCTCTACCCCAAACCATTGGTCTAACTCACGCAACTGGTGTGATAAAGCAGAAGGCGTTAAGCATAGGTCTCCCGCAGCAGCCACCAATGAGCCATGCTCTCTTAAAGCGGTTAAGGTTTTTAAATGGCGGAGTTCTAACATCTGGCACAGCCCAATTTTTTAATCTTGATGAATACGGTATAGCTTAACCTATAAAAGCCACATTTGATTATTTTTTCTCATCTTAATTTCTACTTAATTAGTTTATTTCACTTTAATATTTATGATCCACAACGAAAATATTCGCCCAATTTACAGAAAATGAAAAATTTAAGCATTTAAATTCATAATCTTCATGATCCGTGCATGAGCGCTAATCGAAGTAAGGCTTTCTTTTATAACTGTGGATGACTTTTAAGACTATCTCTTGGTCATGCCTAGGTTGAAGCGTGATCCCTTCAGTTTTTGAGAGGTACAACGACCGAATCCAGCCCACCAACGGTCCTATTTAACTCGTGGCTATGCATCGAACTCTTGTGATATCTCTACTTTGATATAGCGAAATCATTTGACAGCAAGCAGCATGCTCTTGTACCTGAGTTAAATTCAGCTCAAATATTGAGAACTGATGATTCTGATCTTCTATCCAAATTGAGCAAGCTAAAGCGCTGAAAAAGCATACCGTGCTGACAGCAGAACTTCTCACCACCCTAGTCTTCGGGCTTTTTTATGTTCCACGTGAAGCATTATGTAAATATCGAATCAAAGTCACTTGTCTCTCAAACTGGTGAGAAGCCAAACAGAACATGTAAAAACAAAAAAGCTTCCAAAATAGGAAGCTTTTTTTAAATCTTAGATTTAACCATCAATGGTGAGCTTTAAAATCTCAGCTTTGGTATAACCCCGTTCTTTTAAAAGATGTTGAATGGCTTTTTTCTCATCTTGATCTTCA
The DNA here is from genome assembly GCF_058242845.1 of Acinetobacter sp. 789_lipA. Lineage (NCBI taxonomy): Bacteria > Pseudomonadati > Pseudomonadota > Gammaproteobacteria > Moraxellales > Moraxellaceae > Acinetobacter > Acinetobacter sp. 789_lipA. Next base: position 659,836 of record NZ_JBZAYS010000001.1, read on the forward strand.
AGGAATTTACAGCGTTGGATCAAACGCATATCGGTCTCATACTGAAAGTTATGACGACACTCCAATTCCTTATTGGAAGGCGTAGTAAAAAAATGAAGCACAGCTAGATACTCTCTTTCATGCTGTTGAAGTGGCCCGCCTTCAACGAATACCTATCTAACACAACTGTTAAACACCCTTTGTGTAAATGATGACGAATCTCGCTCCATTATGCAAGTTTGGGCCTCTCAAATGTTCTCTCTCTACTCATCTACAGCGCTCAATACAGGTCTTATTCATCGGCCAAAGTCGATTTTAATCATGAAAATTCATCAGCTCATCCTGAGAATTCTTCATCTAATCGCCGTTGATCCACTCGTTAGACGTTTTAAACTGTCTGGTTTAAATAGATAAAAACCATTCAATATGTCGAAGCTCGAACGTCAGAAACTTAGCCTCCCCACAGGTCATGACAAACTGCTCTTGCATTCCTGCTGTGCGCCTTGCTCAGGTGAAGTCATGGAAACCCTGATTGAATCAGGTATCGATTTTTCTATCTTTTTCTATAACCCCAACATTCATCCTGTAAAGGAATATCTGATTCGCAAAGAAGAAAATATTCGCTTTGCAGAAAAACATCACATTCCATTTATTGACTGTGATTACGACACAGACAACTGGTTTGCACGCGCTAAAGGTATGGAAAATGAGCCAGAGAAAGGGATCCGTTGCACCATGTGTTTTGATATGCGGTTTGAACGGACAGCGTTATATGCGGCAGAACATGGCTTTAGTCTAATCAGCAGCTCTCTCGGTATTTCCCGTTGGAAGAATATGCAACAGATCAATGAGTGCGGCCACCGTTCTGCTTCACATTATGCAGGCATTCACTACTGGGACTACAACTGGCGCAAGCATGGCGGTGCGGTACGCATGCTGGACATCAGCAAACGTGAAGAGTTTTATCAACAAGAGTACTGCGGCTGTGTGTATTCACTGCGGGATAGCAACCGTTGGCGCATGAGTCAAGGCCGTGAACGGATCAAACTCGGACAAAAGTTCTATTCCAATGCCATGGATCAGGACAGCTGATTTCAGCCAGTAGACTCCACATACCAATTTTTCCAAGAGCTGGTTCCACGCACCGCAATCGACACGGTCGGAATCAGCTTTTCTTTTAAGATCTTGGTTTGTCCAACGGCTTTGGCTAAGCGTGCTTTGACTGAGTGAATGCATTCACGGTCACCAAATTCACAGCGGTCTAAGCTGGTTCCACCACAGGGCCCATTGGCCAAGCCTTTGGGGCAAGTTTCTGGGCAAATATACAGAGTCTCGCCTAAACGGCATTGACCGCAACTTTCACAGCCCACCACTGCATGTTTACTCAAATGTTCTGTTTTCAGTAGTACTTGATTGGCACGCGAGCGATCCCAAACATTGAAATTGAAAATAAACCGCCCCACGCCTTTGGCCAGTTTAGATTCAAATAAAGCATCGTGCATCAGATGCAGATGTTGGTACTTAATAATCTGACTTGAGGTCGCAGGTCGCGAATAACAATCCAGCTTCGGATGAAACTCTGTGCCTGTTTGCACCTGCCAAAGCGTATTCCAAAGTCGTTCACACTCAGCAAAACTCAAATGCCGATATTCTTCAATATAACGCTCCAGTAAGCTTTGTTCTTCAGGCTGATGGCAAGCCGATAAATGCACCCCCGCAAAACCCAAATGTCGACACATTAGAATCTGTAATGCGCAGCGCACATAAACGCGATCACTTAAACCCTGTTCTTTTTCCTGTTGCAATACCTGCAACATATGCGGGGTGATCACTATACCCGCCACTTTATGCTTCAGCATAAACTTAGCCCGTGCCAAGGTCAGTGGCATGACGCAGGCTAAAATTTTCTGAGCATACTGATGCTGCACCAAAAATGCATGTGCATCTTGCAAAGCAGTCATGTCATAGCCCAATTGGGTAATCACATAATCAGCCCCTGCTTTCATCTTTTTATGCAGTTTCAGATATTGCGCCTCTTTTTCCGCTTCCGCATATTTAAACGGATTAAACGCCACACCAATATGAAAACCGCCTTGGCGTTTGGCTTCCATGACAGCATTCACCGACTCCAAATAACGTGTTCGTGGCTTTAGGTCATGGCTATAGTGGTGCTGTTTTAATTTATCGCCTGTTAAAAGCAACAGGTTCTTTTGACCCTGTGTTTTTGCATCTTTCAAAAACTGCTCAAAGTCTTGTATATCACGCGCTTTCCCCGAAAAGTGAATGACTTTCTCAATCTCTTGTGGATACTGTTTGGCGACTTGCAAAGGCGCTTCATCGTCATCTGCATGCACCCGATCGGCCAGCGTCATAGCCGCAGGAAAGCCTGCAAATTGAGTTTTCACAGACCACTGGGCTTGGTGTGCGCTTAAGTATTCAACCAATACGCAAAATTGTTGCTGTGCAAAATATTGAGCAAGTAAGGACATCACAGAAGAAATAATCCAGAGGATTAAAAAAGAAGAATTATATCAAAAAATCAAAAATAGATGACGAATCGTCTGGTTGTTCGCTACGGCATATTCAATATATTTTTGGACCACCCCCTACCCCATGAGTGAACTCAAATATCCACCCCGGTCTGATTCATTAGTTGCAGTACCCTGCTAAAACTGAACCTGATGGTCAAATTCAAAAAAGAACGACTTTACCGCTCAACCATAAGCCATCAATAGTGCAACATTTGTCTAGACCCCTTATTTACTGCGCCGATTGACTTATTTTCGATAAGATTGTTCTTTTTTATGCTTTTCAATCGCTTAAAGACTAAGCATATTTCAGCTTTTTAAAATAAAGGCATCTTTTCAAGCTGGGACTGACTGTGTATAACAATGGACGACTCAAGGAAATGATTCGCACATAGGCAAAAGCCTGAAAAAAGCTTAAACTATGTGCCAATGAAAACAAATGATATGTCGTCCATGGCGACAACGATGAAGGTGAAGGTTGATGCCGCTCAATACCGTTGAAGAGCTAGTTGCAGATATCCGTGCAGGTAAAATGGTCATCCTGATGGATGACGAAGATCGTGAGAATGAAGGTGATTTAGTTATCGCAGCGACCCATGTTCGCGCAGAAGACATCAACTTTATGATCACCCACGCACGTGGTTTGGTGTGTTTAACGCTCAGCCGTGATCGCTGTAAACAATTGAATCTTCCATTGATGGTCGATGCCAATGGCGCACAACATGGCACCAACTTCACGCTTTCCATTGAAGCGGCTGAAGGTATTTCTACAGGAATTTCACCTGCAGAACGTGCGCATACCATTCAAACGGCAGTAGCGGCACATGCCAAACCATCAGATATCGTTCAACCAGGACATATTTTCCCATTGATGGCTCAGCCTGGTGGCGTTCTACACCGCGCAGGTCATACCGAAGCAGGTTGTGATTTATCTCGCCTAGCAGGTCTAGAGCCTGCATCGGTCATCTGTGAAATCATCAATGAAGATGGCACGATGGCGCGTCGTGCCGATCTTGAAATTTTTGCTGAAAAGCATGGTTTAAAAATTGGCACCATCGCGGATCTGATTCACTACCGTATGACCAACGAGCAAACGGTTGAACGGATTGATCAGCAAAGCATTGATACCGAATATGGCACGTTTGACTTATACCGTTACCGCGAATTAGGTAATCCAGATATACACTTGGCTTTGGTGAAAGGTGAACCAAAAGAAGGGGTAACCACCGTTCGTGTCCATGGTTTCAACCCTGTTCGTGACCTGCTCAAGCTCAACAAAAAAGACGGCGAGCCCGCATGGAATCTCGACAAAGCGCTGCAAGAAATCGCAAGCAGCGATCGGGGTGTTTTAGTCTGGATTGGTCAGCGTCATTTACAAGACTTAGGCCCAGCCTTAGACAGCCTTACAGCACCAAAAACAACCAAATCCAATGCTGCTTTATCTCAGCAGTACCAAACCATTGGGGTGGGCGCACAAATTTTACGTGATTTAGGCGTAGAAAAGATGAAGCTTTTGAGCTCACCTTTACGCTTTAATGCACTCTCTGGGTTTAATTTAGAAGTGGTGGAATATATCACCGCACATCAAACAACTTAAAAAATCATCGAGGTTGCTATGGCAATTCGCCGTATTGAAGGTATGTTACATCTCGCTAGCGAAGGCCGTTATGCGATTTTAGTGGGTCGTTTTAATAGTTTTGTTGTCGAACATCTATTAGAAGGTGCAATTGATACATTGAAACGTCATGGTGTATCAGAGGATAATATCACTGTTGTTCATGCACCAGGCGCGTGGGAACTTCCAGTCGTGGCTAAAAAATTAGTGGCGTCTAAACGCTTCGATGCCATCATTGCACTGGGTGCTGTGATTCGTGGTAGCACACCGCACTTCGACTTTGTTGCAGGTGAATGTGCCAAAGGTTTAGGCGTGGTTGGCCTAGAATCTGGTCTTCCAGTGATTAATGGTGTATTGACTACGGATAGTATTGAACAAGCGATTGAACGCTCGGGTACAAAAGCAGGTAATAAAGGCGGCGAAGCTGCTCTTACTGCAATTGAAATGGTTAACTTGTTAAAGGCTATTTAACGCTATGTCGCAAACATTGCAAGCAACTTATGCAGCAAAACGTAAAGCACGTCGCTTTGCTGTACAAGGAATTTACGAATGGCAAATGAGCCACAATCCAGTCCATGAGATTGAAGCACGTACGCGTGTGGAAAATGCCATGCACAAAGTGGATCTGAGCTATTATCATGAATTGTTAACCCAAGTGGTTGCCAATCATGAAGCATTGGATGCGCTCTTAATCCCTGTGCTTGATCGCGAAGTTTCTGCGCTTGACGGCGTTGAACTTGCGACCCTCCGTTTAGGCGCATATGAACTCAAGGAACACCTTGAAATTCCATATCGCGTGGTTTTAGATGAGGCGATCGAGCTTGCTAAGCATTTTGGCGGTGCCGACAGCCATAAATACATCAATGGTGTATTAGATCGTTTAGCGACGACTTTACGTGCAGCAGAAAAGCAACAAGCGAACTCACAGTTGTAGATTTGTTGTATGGCTGAGTTTTCGATCATTGAAACCTATTTTAATCGTAAGAGTCTTCATTCTGTCGATTTAGGCGTCGGTGACGACTCAGCCTTGCTCACCCCACCACCACAGCAACAACTGGTCATTTGCGCCGATACTCTGGTTGCTGGACGTCACTTCCCGCTTGATACCAACCCCCATGCGATTGGCTGGAAATCTGTCGCGGTCAATTTATCTGATATCGCCGCAATGGGCGCGAAACCTCAGAGTATTTTACTGGCCTTGAGCTTACCCCAAATTGATCATGACTGGCTCAAAGGCTTTAGTCAGGGTTTATATGATTGCTGTGATCAATTTGGCGTGAGTTTAATTGGTGGAGACACCACCCAAAGCCCACATCTCACTATTTCCGTGACTGCACTAGGCTGGGTCGATATCGATCAAGCCATCACTCGCTCTGCCGCTCAAGTGGGTGATTTGATTTGTGTCAGTGGTACGGTCGGCGATGCTGCTTTTGCCCTGCAACACTTGGGGCACCCTCTCCAACACCGTTTGGACTACCCTACCCCACGCTGTGAACTGGGGCAAGCACTCAAAGGCTTAGCGCACAGTATGATTGATGTGTCAGATGGCTTAGCACAAGACTTAAGTCATATTTTAAAAGCATCCCATGTGGGCGCGACCCTACAGCTTGATCAATTGCCCATCAACACCACGCTACAAGATTTAACACGAGAACAACAATGGCAATATGCTTTGGCGGGTGGCGATGACTATGAATTATGCTTTACAATAAGCCCGCAGAATTATGAAAAACTTTTGCAACAACAAAACCATAGCAGCATCAGTGTCATTGGAAAAATTGATGCCGAAAGTGGTCTGCGTTTTCAACAAAATGGCTTAGACCATTCCTTGCAATTTAATGGATATCAACACTTTGCATAAGCCCCCTATCCTCTTTCGTCAGATGTCTTGGTATGACCGTTTCATCGTGTTTTGCGGTGTAGGGTTTGGCTCAGGGTTAGCACCCAAAGCACCGGGTACCTTTGGTTCTGCCTTCGCGCTGCTGTTCGTCCCGATTTGGCTTGCAATTGGCTTATCGAACACCATTATTGCCATCATCCTCATGTCTCTGATTGGCATTTATATCTGTGGGCATACCGCCAAAGTGATGGGCGTACATGATGATGGGCGTATTGTATGGGATGAGTTTGCTGGCCAGTCCATCACCTTTTTACCTGTCCTGTATTTAGGGCAAATGAATTGGCTCTGGCTACTGCTGGGTTTTGTTTTATTTCGTATTTTTGATGTGTGGAAACCTTGGCCAATTCGCGTCATTGACCAAAAAGTCGAGGGTGGTTTTGGCATTATGCTCGATGACCTGATTGCAGGGCTATGGGCTGCGCTTTGTATTTGGATTTATTTTTATTTCACTGTGGCTTAGGCCATTTTTAGGATTAGAACATGTCAACGACTGTTATTATTCTTGCTGCAGGTAAAGGAACACGTATGCGTTCTTCTTTACCCAAAGTATTACAACCACTTGCAGGACGTCCTTTACTTGGTCATGTCATCGACACTGCAAAAAAATTAAATGCAGCCAATATTATTACAATTTATGGGCATGGCGGTGCACGAGTTCAAGAAACGTTTACTCATGAAAAGATTGAATGGGTGGAACAAGCAGAGCAACTCGGAACAGGTCATGCGGTGCAAATGACACTCCCTGTCCTTCCACAGGAAGGTAGCTCACTGATTTTATCAGGTGATGTGCCTTGCATCTCTCAAAACACGCTACAAAAATTACTCAATGCAACTGCCGAGACAAGCATTGGCTTAGTGACTTTAACTTTAGCCGATGCAACAGGTTATGGGCGTATTGTACGTGAGAATGGTCAAATTCAAGCGATTGTTGAACATAAGGATGCGACCACAGAGCAGCATCAGATTAAAGAAATTAATACGGGTATTTACTGTGTCAGCAATGCCAAATTGCACGAATGGTTACCTAAACTCAGCAATAACAATGCACAAGGTGAATATTACCTGACTGATATTGTAGCAATGGCCTTAGCTGATGGGATGCAAGTCGCATCGGTTGAGCCTGAACAAGCCTTCGAAGTTGAAGGAGTGAATGATCGTATTCAGCTCGCCGCATTAGAACGCCAATTCCAAACCGATCAAGCCAAAAAGTTGATGCAGCAGGGTGTTCATCTGATTGACCCAAGTCGCTTTGACCTTCGTGGAAATTTAACCGTTGGGCAAGACGTACGCATCGACATCAATGTGATTATTGAAGGCGAATGTGAATTTGGCGACCATGTAGAAATTGGTGCAGGTTGTATCATCAAAAACACCAAGATCGCAGCAGGTACAAAAGTTCAGCCGTATAGCCTCTTTGATAATGCTATGGTCGGCGAAGATGCGCAGATTGGTCCTTTTGCTCGTTTACGACCAGGTGCAAAACTGGCTGCTGAAGTGCATATTGGTAACTTCGTTGAAGTCAAAAACACCAGCGTTGGCTTCGGTTCAAAAGCCAACCACTTTACCTATTTAGGTGATGCTGAAATTGGTGCAGGCTCGAACATTGGTGCTGGGACTATTACCTGTAATTATGATGGTGCAAATAAATTTAAAACCATCATTGGTGATGCTGCATTTATTGGCTCCAACAGCTCATTGGTTGCACCTGTCACCATTGGCAATGGCGCAACTGTCGGGGCTGGCTCAACCATCACCCGTGATGTTGCAGAGAATAGTTTAGCGGTAGAACGCTCTAAGCAAGTTGCAAAAGAAAACTATCAACGTCCACAAAAGATGAAGAAATAAGAGGATTAGACTATGTGCGGTATTGTCGGTGGCGTTGCAGAACGTAGTATTACCAATATTTTAATTGAAGGTTTAAAGCGCCTTGAATATCGCGGCTATGACTCTGCGGGTTTAGCGCTGGTCAATCAAGGCCAAGTTTTACGCGAAAGACGTGTCGGTAAAGTTTCCAATTTAGAAGAAGCCGTTAATCAATCGGGTATTCTAGGTTCTCTGGGTATTGCACATACACGTTGGGCAACCCATGGCAAACCCACTGAAGATAATGCACACCCGCACATTTCAGGCGATGTTGCTGTAGTCCATAACGGTATTATTGAAAACTATCAAGAACTCAAAGATGATCTTGAAGCTTTAGGCTATGTATTTACCTCACAGACCGATACCGAAGTGGTCGCTCACTTGGTGAAGGATGCCTTAAAGTCAACTCCAAGCTTGCTGGAAGCTGTGCAACAAGTCGTGCCTCAGCTTAAAGGGGCTTATGCACTGGGTATCGTACATACTGACCATCCAGATGAACTGATTACTGTGCGTGAAGGTTCACCTTTGGTCATTGGGGTCGGCATTGGCGAAAACTTTATCAGTTCAGATCAATTGGCTTTACTGCCGATTACCAATCGTTTTATTTACCTTGAAGAAGGTGATATTGCTCGTTTAACCCGCAATAGCATTGAAGTTTTTGTCGCTGGTCAACGGGTCGAGCGCCCAATCAAAGAATTAGATGCTGCCGTCAGTAATGCATCTAAAGGTGAATATAAGCACTACATGCTCAAAGAAATTTATGAGCAACCTGAAGCAATTCAACAAACCATTTCTCAAGCCCTAGATGGCAATGCACTGCGTGAAGATTTTCTTGCCAATGCAGTCGCTGATTTTCAAAAAATTCAGCAAATCCAAATCATTGCCTGCGGGACCAGCTACCATGCAGGCATGATTGCCAAATATTGGTTTGAACAACTGATTGATTTACCGTGCCAAGTAGAAATTGCGAGCGAATTCCGCTATCGCAGCCCTGTCATTGTCAATCACACGCTTTATGTCTGCATTTCACAGTCTGGTGAAACCGCTGATACTTTAGCCGCACTGCGTGATACCCAAAAGCGTGCTGCAGCAAAAGGTGCTGACATCACCACCATGACTATTTGTAATGTCGCAACATCATCTATGGTACGTGAGACCAATCATAGCTTGCTTACACTGGCGGGTCCTGAGATTGGTGTAGCATCGACCAAGGCGTTTACCACGCAGCTTGCAGCACTGATGTTATTGGTCCTAAAAATCGGTACAGTCAAGAAGAGCATTTCTGTACAGCATGTGGCTGATATTACGGCTGAACTTTGGCATACCCCTAAAGTAATTTTAGATACCTTACGTAATGACCCTGAAATTTTACGTTTATCTGAACTCTTCGTAGAGAAGCAGCACTGCTTATTCTTAGGTCGTGGCACGAATTTCCCGATCGCACTTGAAGGGGCGTTAAAACTCAAAGAGATTTCATATATCCATGCTGAAGGCTATGCCGCAGGTGAACTTAAACATGGTCCGCTCGCTTTAGTCGACAATGACATGCCTGTGGTCATTCTCGCACCGAAAGATGACATGCTCGATAAACTCAAATCGAATATGGAAGAGGTTCAAGCCCGTGGTGGTGAACTCTTTGTCTTTGCCGATGAAAATAGCGGCATTAAAGCCAAAGACCGTCAGCATGTGGTTTATGTACCAAGCATTAGCCCAATACTGGCGCCAATTGTTTATAGCGTGCCTGTACAACTGCTGTCTTATCATGTTGCAGTCCTTCGTGGTACGGATGTCGACCAACCTCGAAACCTCGCTAAATCGGTCACTGTAGAATAATTATTTAAATAAAGGCTGGGTTGTTGTTGTGTTCGTATAATTAAGTTTGTATCAAATAATTAAGTTTAGATTTAATTATTTTAGTTTGTACATTAATGAAATGAACAAACAAAACCCTACCCTGTAGACCTAGTGGTTCTACACCAAGTCTACAGGGTTTTTAATATAATTAAACTCAAATTAGCATCACACCAGAAATATAAAATTATTACCAATATATTCAATAATATAAATATGGAAAAAATCCCACCCTAGATTCAAAAAGCATTCCTTTTTGACCTCACCTTGAAAACATTTCATTTTATTTAAAGTATGCTTCGCCTTTCTGGGCAAGAATTCGCATTTTAAAGCGGAAGAATCTTATACAAACTTAATTTCATCTAAAATTAAAGATAGTAAATATTAATACAAACTTAATTTTAAAACCAAAAAACAATGAATAATATATATCAACAACTTAAGATAAAAAATAAAACAAACTTAATTAAATTACCATAATTAGACGCAGTATTTGGTCATAAAGCAAAATAAGGGTTAAGGAACTATGTGCAAACTCTGAATAAGTCTATTAGCTATTCCTGTTACTAGCAGCCCACCTTATTTAAAATGAGGTATTTCATTCACTGGATATATTAATGTTAATGGATTTGATGTTAATGAGATAAAGCCAAACCGCTGATAAAACTCCATAGCTTTTTGATCCTTAGCATGTATTACAACAAAATTAACACCAATAATTTGAGCAACTTTTGAAACTTGTTTAAGAGCATGTGCTAAAAGTACTTTTCCAACTCCTTGCCCCTGTGCTGCTTGATCAACGGCAAAGCGACCCACAACCACACAAGGTAAGGGATAACGAGGTAATCGTTTAGTGAGAACAGCATCAATCCCATCAAATCCTATAGAGGTACTTGATAGACAATAAAACCCCCTCACCTGTGCATCATCATCAATAGCAACATAGGTTTTACTTGTTCCTGATTTCTGATGTTGGGATGCGTATTGTTTTATGAACTTATTTAAATCATCTTGCCCACAATTAAATGATTTTTTCTGATGATGGGCTTGTAAAACCTCAATTTTCATCCAATAAACTCATTAAATTTTTCATCTCATCATTTGCAGGGCGCGGATTTTCAAGCAAATTCATTAACATATCACGATCAGCATTATTTACTTTTAACTCGTGATTAGATTTAAGTAATTCTTTTGCTCGTTCAAATGAGGATTGGATCATAAAGGAACTCACACTAAGACCCAATAAATTCGCAGCTTGCTCAATTACAATCTTTGCATCTACGGTTGAACGAACATTGATTCGTTCTGTTGCTAAGTTAGCCATATTTTCCACCAATTTGTACATCATAATGATGTACAAATTATAGCAGATTAAGGTAGTACTTTAAGATCCAAATTTACATATTTTGTTCTAAAATATTTGGAATAGAAAATAAACATTTTACTATGAACCAGAATGAATGGTCGGGTTTGAGTATGAATATGCAGTTGGTTTACATAAGAATATGCAACGATGTTTACTAAGATGTAATTTGAATACTTTTGCCTATCATTAACGTTTTTTAAACTCATTAATTGAGTACTAAAATACCAGATTAATTATTAAGTTAATGAATTAAAAGAATAATTAAATAAAAAATTATAAAATTTTGTTTGTATATAAATATATTTAAGTTTGTATGTTTTTGCCAAATACAAAATTACCCCCCTTCAGATATGATTAATTATCCACCAAACTCCACAGGTCTTCTGTATGACAAAAATTATAAAAAACTATGAGGAATTAGTAAAAGAAGGATATTGCCAAGGCCATGGACGCGATTATAAACCTTGCAAAACTGTTCATAACTTCAGTTCAATTGGTCGCTCTCATAGAGTACAAGGTCGTGTGAGTCAACGTCTTCACCACTTGTTTTCTGATCTAGAGCTATCTACCTTTTTACTGCTTGATTGGAATCAGAACGTTACAGATATTCGCGAACATTATCTTTTGGATATCTATGATCTTAACTCCATCTGTTCTCGTTTCCGAATGAAAAAAGTATCGGTTGACTATATGCCTTTTACCCTATCATCAGATTTTTTAGTAGATTTTGGTAAGTTTTCTATAGCCCTTGACACTCTTTACAGCAAGGATCTGAATAAAGCTCATGTTATTGAGTCATTAGAAATTAAACGTCGTTACTGGGAAGAAGAGCACAATACGCCGTTCAAACTGATCACTGAAAAAGACATTCCTGCTACGGTACTAGAGAACATTAAATGGCTGTATGTAGAAAAAAATGACCTTGAAATAACAAATCACATGATTGATCAAGCAGTTTATTTTATGGAAGAAATTAGCCAGTACCCTCAAAGCTCATTAATCCAATTTTGTAAGCATTCTGACCAAACTCAAAAAATGGGTATCGGAGCGACGCTCGCATTGTTTAGAAAATTATTTGCACTGCGAATACTTCAATTTAATCTAGAAATTTCGTACTTGGAGCTTAAACTCTCTGATATTCATGCAAGTAATTTGCTCCAGAATGAGAATACAGTCCATGCAACTAATTAATTCAGTTTACATCTTGAATTCAACACAATACCGAATACTCAAATTCTTACCGCAGTATACGGTATGGATTGCGATTGATAATAAAAATGCTTTTCCTGAACTCATTTTGTCTAAGGAACTTCAAACTCTCTCAGATGATCAAAGCCTGATACCAGCGCAAGATCCTTATGAATACTTAAAACGATTAAACTTGAGTGAAGATTCTATTCAACTCAAAAAAAGAGATGAAAACTTTTTAATTATTCAAGATTTAATTAATGATGAACAAGTTCTTATCAATACAAAAATCAGGACTGCAAAAATTAAAACTCTACATCTAGAGAAAGAAGTATCAATTAATAAAATTCTACGACTCCTAAGACGCTACTGGCAGCGTGGTCAAACTATAAATGCTTTGGTACCGGACTATGAAAACTCAGGTGGAAAAGGTCAAAAAAGAGCTATAGGTGATAAAAAAATTGGCAGACCACGCATCTATGAATCGAATGGAGGTAAGAATGTCACTGAACAGGTTGAATTATATTTTAAGAAAGCCATCGAAGAGTATTTAGTTCCTGTCAAAAAACAATCCATTAACGAAACTTATCTTCGGTTTAAAAGTGTATTTTCTAAGCACTTTCATCAAGTGCAAACCTCAGATATTCCAACCTATGCTCAATTCTATTATTTTTATAATACGCGATATAGAAATAAGAACAATTCCAAGGAAATTCTGACGAATCAGAAAACTCTGAAAGATCACAAACCTCTAACTTCAACAGCAACCAAGCAAGCAAATGGCCCTGGCGCACGTTATGAGATAGATTCAACAATCGCTGACATCTACCTTGTATCATCACGAGATCCATCACAGATTATTGGCCGACCTACCGTATATATTGTTATCGATGTATTCAGCCGGATGATTACTGGGCTTTATGTCGGTATGGAAAACAGTTCATTTAATACAGCCATACAATGCCTCAGCGTTGCAATCCAAGATAAAGTGACATTCTGTCAGAGTTATGGCTTGCAAATACAACCGGAAGACTGGCCTATTTATGGTTTACCTGGTGCCATACTTGCAGACCGCGGTGAACTCATTGGTTATCAAATTGAACTTCTTGAAAAAAACTTTTCTGTTCGAATTGAAAATGCACCACCGTATCGAAGCGATGCTAAAGGTATTGTAGAGAGGGCTTTCGGAATTATTCAGTCACGTTTTAAATCCTACGATAATATTGGTGTTGTCTCTGGATTCAAGGAAAAAAAGAAAGGCGGACATGATTATCGGCTAGAAGCTTGTCTGACTTTAGAAGAGTTCAGAAAAATCATATTAAGCTGCGTCTTGTTACGCAATAATTTTGATGTCTTGACTAAATATGATCGCAGTGCAGATATGCCGACTGACTTACCTTCTATCCCTATTAAGCTCTGGCAGTGGGGCCTACAGCATCGTACTGGGATGTTAAGACAAGTGGATAACAAATCACTATATGTTGGCTTGTTACCTAGGACCGACGCCTCCTTAAGTGACAAGGGACTTAAAGTCAAAGGCTTACTCTATCAATGTCTGGAAATGCATCAACAAAGCTGGTTTATTCGTAACACGACCAAATCCCGCCCGAAAAAGTTGCGGATTGGTTTTGACCCATACTCAGTAAATACCATTTATGTTTTCTTTGATGAAAATAAGTTGGAATACTGGGAAGCGCACTTAAGTGATGCCTCACGTCAATATCAGCATCTGACCTGGTGGGAAGCTGAACAAATTCAAAAAGCAATCAAAACTGTTGAAAAACAGCATTCACAACTAAAGTCCGTAGCCATCAGTGAATTGCAGGATTTTACTGACAAAATCATCCACACAGCACAGAGCCGGCAGGCTCAAGCAGGAGTTCACCAACTTTCTAAAGCACAACGTACTCGGGATATCCGTCAAAACAAACAAGAAGCAATTCAAGTAGAACGTGAGGAACATCTCCAAAATAGGTCCGTCAATTCTATCCGGACTATCCATCCCAACCAAGACAACCCTCCAACACCCCCATCTCACAGCAGCAATCTGGATTTGACCAGTCAACCAGACTTAATGAGACAATTATTTGAAGAGGACGATGAAGAATGAATAATAATGAAGTCGCGGTCAACACATCGATAGAAGATATCTATGGGGATAATCCTCTCATTACTCAATTACCGCCTATCCTTGATACGAAGTCGGTAATTAAACACCTACGAGGGAAACTGAAATTTCTTCCAAAACAGCGCTTTTATGCGCAACAAGAAAGAATCCATTTAATCGCTCAATTACCTCATGATTTTTTCCAGCCATTGACTAAACATTTATCCCTTGAGCAAAAAATTTCTATTATGATTCGGCAAGGTTATGTGAGTAGAAACATCACTAATGGGGATAGAAATCGACATTTACACGCTGCTTTTCAGCAACTAGAACCATCAAATGAAAGCTCTTATCGCTACGCACCTCCAGAGTCGACTGCAACTAGCATGTCAATTATAGGATGTTCGGGAAGCGGTAAAACAACGACAATGAACAAAATTTTGCGTTATTACCCGCAAGTGATTGAACATAGAGAGCTGGGATTAAAACAAATTGTTTACCTTAAAATTGATTGTCCGCATGACAGCTCTTTAAAAAACTTATGCTCAAACTTTTTTAGAGCAGTAGATTTAGCATTAGGAGATACAAACTTCGAGCATCGTTTCACCAGAAGTCGCTTAAATGTGAATGCTATGCTGCAGCAGATGAAAATTATCGCAAATAATTATTCTATTGGACTTTTAATCATTGATGAAATCCAGCATTTGAATACAAAAAAATCTGGCGGGGCTGAAATCATTCTTAATTTCTTTGTTACCCTTGTGAATGTGGCATCCATTCCAATTGTGATGATTGGGACACCCAAAGCCAATGAAATTCTGCAAGAAGATTTAAGATCAGCTAGACGCAGTGCAGGATTAGGCTCTTTAATCTGGGAACCTATGCGCAATGAAGCACCCACTCCCGATCTTAGCACCCCTGATCAAATGATCATTTCTGAATGGTATGCTTTCACCAACACGCTGTGGCAATATCAATGGGTTCAACAACCAGCTGAACTGACCGATGAATTAAGAAACACTTGGTATTATTATACGCAGGGCATTCCAGATTTAGTGGTTAAACTGTTCTGCTTGATGCAGATTCATGCCATCACCATTGGTCTGGAAAAAATTACATCTGAACTTTTTAAAAAAGTCTACGAAGAACAATTACAGCCAGTCCACGATATTTTGGATGCACTCCGCTCAGGCAACCCCACACGTATTGCACGATATTCTGACTTAACGATCCCTCAAGTTCAAATTGAGGAATATGTTGAACAACAACGTTTCAAAGCTGCATTAAAAACGGAAATACAGCGTAAAGATCTAGGACCGCATTATTCTACCCTCATTGGTATGCTGACAGCCTTTGATTACCCGGCTGCTACAATAGAACAGTATGTTACTTCTACATTAAAACGATATCCAAACGAAAAATTAAAGACACTCTTCCAGCATATTCTGGATGTATTAGACAGCCCTGTAGCAGAAGATAAGTTTAAACAGCATCAAACCACGACTCTGGCAAGGAAGCCACGTACATCTCGTAAAGTCATGAAGCCGGAGGAATGGAAGAGCACTGAAGCCAATGACTTAAGAAATTTTTTCAGTCAAGCACAAGAAAAGGAAGTCGATGTTTATGAGCTATTAAAATCATCTCACTATTTGTTTGATCCCACCTCTCCTGTGTTGCATTAAACAAAAATAGAGAGTAAGTGTATTATGATTTCAAATTTTCCAATACCATATCCAGATGAGTTAATTTACAGTGTGATTGCACGTTATGCTATTCACAATGGAATTTTAAGTCCCAAATACCTTACTGAAGAATTATTCAATAATAGAAATTTGACGCCAACTTACGATTTACCGTCTTACATAGACAAATTGGCCAGTTATCTACCCGATTGCTATGATGCAATCCATTTAATCAACCAGCACACCTTATTACCAATTTACCAACCATTTCAACCTGATACAGTGATGCGTTATGCTGTACATGTATTGCAGGGTGAACAGTATCAATCATTACATACCAAGTTGGGAAAAAATGCGTCGCGAATTAAATCTGTGAATTTTTTTCGGTTCTGTCCGCATTGTTGGCAAGAACAGATGGAACAATATGGTGAAGTGTATTGGAAACGTAGCTGGCAGATTACAGGATATGAATATTGTATAAAGCATGAATCTGCCCTTTTTGTCAGCGCTGTTCCTTGCAATGGGCTAGACCGAAGATTTTATAATGCTCATTTAAATGTCCTTATTGACTCCTCACAACTTTTTATTAATTCACAAGACTTAAAGCGTCATCTAGAGTTAGCAAAAATAATCGAGGATCTACTTATTCAATCGAGCCATATTGCAGTACAAGATGTATCGATTTTATCAAATGCCTACTTCAATCTATTGAAAGACAGAGGCTTACTGTCAGGTCAAAAAAATATCAATTACGAAAAAGTCCGTCAGCTTGTTGTCGATTATTGGGGCGAAAGATTTCTTCAATATTATCAATTAGGTGATCTGAGCTCTGAGAACTGCTGGCTCAAGAATATCTGTAGAAAACATCGTAAAGCATTTTCTTATCTTGAGCATCTCATCGTATTAAAGGCACTTGTTTCCGAACAAAGTCCTATTTATACATACCAACAGTATTTGGATCTAGCGACAGTAGGTATAGAGGAACAAGCCATTCCTGTCACTGTAAAACACAAGACTTACCAAGTCCTGTCAGATGATCAACTGAAATGGATACAATTGATTCAGGATATGTCAGTCAAACTAGCTCGTAAACATGATGGTGCACTGTACGCACGTTTATATCGCAATCATAAAGATTGGCTGTTACAAATCAATCAAACCGCTATCATGACACCACTCTCTCTACCCAAACCACGTGTCGATTGGAGTATTCGGGATCGTCAGTTTATGAAACAATTGATTAAAATACGTGATGAATTATTAGAAGACTTAGACTCCCCACAATGGACCAAAAAGTTTTTAATTAAACAACTCGGGCATGTCAGCGTAATTGAAAAAAACTGGCATTTTCTGCCGTTGACCAAAGCATTTTTGGAGCGCTACGCTGAGTCGGTGGACTGTTATCAAATACGTCGTCTGACTCGAACATATATTCGTCAACAAAGTAAGAATAAATACTATCCATCGAGTGTTTTTTTACGTAAATCAGGATTAAGTGAGCAACGATTAACGCCAGAAGCACATCGATTTTTTAATAATATTTGGGAAGAAATAAAAAATGAGTGATTGTTCAACCGACTTTTTACCAAAAGAGATGATTTACTATACTGCGACAAAAATTAGTCGACGCGGTCAAACTCGGTTTGATATTGATACTCATTTGTTTAACCCTATTATTAAACGTCCTATTCAACTTAAATTACCGATTGAGAGTGTTCTTCCATACCGCTATAGAACCCAAATTGATGCCTCTCCTACAAAATTATTCACTCACACACTTGAACATGTAAATTTCACAACATTTAGAACTATTATTTTACCGGAGGGTGAGGATCAAAAAATACATGAAGGCCGGATATGTTTTGAATTTAATTACTACTCAACAGTTTTAAAGAAAAATATAACTATTCAAATACCTAAGCTTATCTTGGCCCGCGATTTATTTTTCTCTCATCCTTATTTAATTCGGGCGGCACTTTTTGCAGAAAATTATTCAACCGATGTTTTAGTGGATAGAAATGATGAAAAGGCTATTCATATTAATATAGCAAAAAACAAAAAAATTATGAACGCAGATGTCTCTGATCCTCATTTTTTGAAGAAGCTCGCTTTAATTTTATTACAGCCTGATTTAAATAAAGCCTTCCTTAGTATTTATCAGAAAACAATTATTGATCAAAAAGGCGCTAAAAGTTTTAATTTTGACATGGAAGCTCCTGATATCAGAAATATTGATCTAACAGTAGATGGAATTTATGATAAAGAAACAGGTATTTACAGAATTGAGCGCATTACATCTTTCAAAAATCTTGATACAGCTATCAACCGCCCTATTCAATTTCATTTCACTTCAAAAAGAATCATACAACAGGTCAAAAATGCTCAAGGGCAAGGTTCAAACAAACCAAAACCAGCGAGTCAACCTAAAGAGAAATTGAATAAAAATGCTGAGGCAGATATCGATAAACTACTGGCCAAGCTAAGAAACCTACCTGGAGAAATTTATACAATTGAAGAATTAAAAATTTCTTTAGAGAAACCTCCTGCTAAAACTGTAGTACGTATAAGACGAAAGCAAATGGATAAAGATCAAAATCAAGAAGAAGGATTTGCTGGTGGAGAAGGAGATATAGAGGGTACAGTGTCTGGATTTACAACAGAATCAGAAATTCAACTAGAGCGAGTCACTTATAAAGACTTGATTAAACTATTGGAGCAAATTGAAGAAAAGGGATATAAAACCAAAGAAATCAAGAACTCACCTTTTAAAATATATAAACGTTTCAGAGGCCATAAGTTTGCAAACAATCAATTACGCTACTTTTATGTCTATAAAATTTTTAATATAGAAAATAACCATCAATTTTATTTGTGTGAAATTGATACTTCAGATGGTAAAAAAAATATCTCCACCTTATTACTCCCATATGAAGAAAAAACTCAACGATTAATTGAGACAGATTTGGATATATTAAACAATTCGATACTGTCTCAATCACTCAGTTGGCCTAAAAAGTTTCTATCTGAAGTGAGAGGTATTACTGCAATAACTACAATTAATCATCCTTCCAAAAAGGAAGAAATAGAAGATGTAAATTATTACACTGACTGGGCGGAGCGGATCTTGGCAAAGGTAAAATCGATATAAATTTCACTAAGGGCTAACATATAAAATAGCATGCTGAAGTACCAAACTTTAAAAATTAGATGAAAGAGCACTCTATACACTTAAACATCTATTTTTAAAGAAGATATAAAAGTTAACCAGTAACTTGGCATATAGGAACTATTTTCCTCCTATAATTATACTTCCCTCACTTCTCAGAAGTTATTTAGAGAATTCAGATGACAGAACTGACTTGCTTCAAAGCCTATGACATTCGCGGCAAACTCGGCACCGAGCTCAATGAAGAGATTGCCTATAAAATTGGCCGTGCTTATGGACAGATTTATCAGCCTAAAACGGTGGTCATCGGCTGCGATATCCGTCTCAGCAGTGAAGATTTAAAACAAGCCACCATCAAAGGTCTGAATGATGCGGGTGTTGATGTTTTAGATTTAGGTATGACGGGGACTGAAGAAGTCTATTTCGGTGCCTTTCATCTCGATGTTCAAGGTGGGATCGAAATCACGGCAAGCCACAACCCGATGGACTATAACGGCATGAAATTGGTCCGCGAAAATGCACGTCCGATTGGAGCGGATTCAGGGTTAAAAGAAATTCGTTTATTGGCTGAATCAGGCAACTTTAATGAAGTCATCACTAAAGGCAAAACTGAAAAATACAATATTCTGCCTGAATATATTGATCATTTAATGTCGTATATTGATCCTGCAAAAATTCGCCCACTCAAATTAGTCATGAATGCGGGCAACGGCGCTGCTGGTCATGTGGTTGATGCCATTGAAGCAAAGTTCAAACAACTTAACCTTCCAGTAGAATTGATTAAAATTCATAATGATGCTGATGGTACTTTCCCGAATGGTATTCCCAACCCGATTTTAGTTGAAAACCGTGACAGTACTCAAAATGCAGTGCTTGAACATGCTGCGGATATGGGTATCGCGTGGGATGGTGACTTTGACCGCTGCTTCTTATTTGATGAAAAAGGTCAATTCATTGAAGGCTATTATATTGTCGGTCTATTGGCACAAGCATTCTTACTGAAACAATCTGGTGAGAAAATTGTGCATGACCCTCGCCTGGTTTGGAATACCTTTGATGTGATTGAACAATACCAAGGTGAAGCGATTCAGTCTAAATCAGGGCACTCATACATTAAAGAAAAAATGCGTGAGCATAATGCTGTCTATGGCGGCGAGATGAGTGCGCATCATTATTTCCGTGATTTTGCTTACTGTGACAGCGGTATGATTCCATGGTTATTGGCAATTTCCGTACTCTCAGAAACCCAACAAACCCTGTCTTCACTGGTTGAAGGCATGATTGAAAAGTTCCCTTGCTCGGGTGAGATCAATTTTAAAGTTGCAGATACTCAAGCCACGATTCAAAAGCTTTTTGATCACTTCTCAAATCAAAATCCAAGTATTGACCACACAGATGGCGTAAGTTTAGATTTTGGTGCTTGGCGCTTTAATGTTCGAGCATCGAATACAGAGCCATTATTGCGATTAAATATTGAAAGTCGTTTAGATCGACATCCAAAGCCGATGCAAGACTATGTGGATGAATTGACTCGGTTGATTCAAAGTTAAGTATATTCATCCTAAAATAAAAAGCCATTCAAGCAATTGAGTGGCTTTTTAACAGATTTTTTAAGACAGCTTTCTCAATTTAGTAAAATAATGAACGATCTAAAGGTATTTCAACACCTAAAGAGACACCACTATCGTCACCATACACATCAGAATCACTGACCCATCCACTCAATTTCAGAGGTGTATTTGGGCGGATATAATGTGTCCATGTTAAATCTAAAGCTTTCACTTCATCCTTTTGTGGAAATGCTTGATTAATCTCAAGTCCTGACTGATTCACTTTCGCCAACAACACGCGGCCCTTTAAACGGTTCATATGGTCAAAGCGAATGTCACCACCCAAGCTGTACATTTGACCATCCCCCCCCATCGCATGGCCTAAAGGAAAGCCATGTTGGTAATAACCATCGGTATAAATATGATGATTGTAGGAAATTCCTTGAACCTCACCATTCGTGCGTGTATCTGCCCATTCCGTATAAATCTGGAAAGGCATATTCTTGAATTGTGAAGAATAATCAATCCCAGCCAAATACATCTTTTTAGAAGGCAATAATCCTGCCTCATCCTCACCGACAAATTGACCATATAAGCTCAGTGGAACCTTAAACCACTGCTGTAGATTTAAACGTGCATCGAAACCAGCAATTTGATTGGATGCATTCCCTTCCCCTGTACATCCGTTATCATCACATGCATTATCTTTACCAATAAAAGCATTCCAATAGGCTTTTAAACTATCAGGTTGCCCCTGACCATCAATTTGGAATGTACGCGATGCACCCAGTTCAAGATAAGGCAAAGGTTGGGCCGTTAAACGTAATCCCAATATATTGGTATCTGGGACTGCTTCATAATCATCCAATTGCCCCGCAAAAGCTTGGTATTGCCAAGGCCCGATCCAAGACAGCCACTTTGTTTCAAATGCTTGTTGTTCAGCACGCTGCATGGTAAAACCATAGACTGGACGGCTTGCATCACCACGAATTAAGCTACCCTCATGTCCAGGACCCCAATAGGTAGGGATTTGACCAGCAATCAACCATTGATTCCACAATTTTCCCGCAAGATATGAGCCTTCTACATTGACATCATGACCGTTATCAATAATTGGATCTTTTTCGGCATTTACACGAAGTCGTGCATCCCATTGAGCTCCACCTGCATTTAGTTCAAGTGCTGCTTGATATTGAGATTTTTGCTCATCTGCAAATTTTTGCGGGATGTTTTGTGGATCTGTTTCAGCAAATAAAGCCAACTTAATAGAGGTATTTTCTGCTTCTAAATTTGCCATAACTGAATTGATAACTTTCTGCTGAGCAGTGTTTTCAATTTTCGCAGTAGATAATGCACGCTGAATTTCTTCACCACTCAAAGGCCATGTTGAAGTACTAATTTGAATCACGCCTTGTTGGTTTAACCAATTTAAATCCGTGCGTAAATCTTCATTATTTAAGACAATCCCCTGAGCTGCTACAGGCAGTGCTAAAGCAGATAAAATGGCAAATGACAAAACCTTAATGCTTTGATATTTCATAACTATTCTTCAATTTAGCGTATTTTAACAACATCATAGCGAGTTTTATCTACAATTTCAGAATATGCATATGCTGGTTTGCATAATCACTACATTATTCACTCATCGTTTTAAACAGCGCTATCTTTATACTTCTCGAAATCGATGTCACATCCCAACCTAACTTATTGTTAAGTCAAGTGTTAATCTTTAGTAAAACCATTCGGGTTTTGTTTTTGCCAGTTCCAACTATCCGCCAACATATCTTCTAAACTGTATTTGGGTTGCCAACCCAACTCAGCAATTGCGCGCGCATTATCTGCAAACGAAATTGCAACATCCCCTGCACGACGGGGTTCAATGTTATAGACAACGGGCATCTGATTCACCCGTTCAAAAGTCTTCACCACTTCCAAAACAGATGAGCCCTGACCCGTTCCAATATTCCAAGCACGGCATCCTTGCGTTTTTAAACGATGATTCAAGGCGCATAAATGTGCATTCGCCAAATCAACCACATGAATATAATCACGCACACCTGTACCATCTACCGTCTCATAATCATTGCCAAAAATCGATAATTTATCACGACGGCCGACTGCCACCTGTGTGACATAAGGCATCAAATTATTGGGTATCCCTTGTGGGTCTTCACCAATTTGACCACTTTGATGTGCCCCTACAGGGTTAAAATAACGCAGCAATGCGATTGACCAACGCTCATCTGCTAATGCCAATTTCTCAAGTAATTGCTCGACAATCAGTTTGGTATAGCCATAGTTATTACTTGGCATACCTGTAGGCATGGTTTCATTCAAGGGTGAAATATTGGCTTCATCATAAACTGTTGCAGATGAACTAAAGACCAACTTAAAAACTTGAGCACGCTCCATCGCTTTAACTAAGCTAATAGAACCTGAGATATTATTTTCAAAATATTTTAGTGGCTCTTTTTGGCTTTCACCCACAGCTTTTAAGCCTGCAAAGTGAATCACTGCATCAATAGAATGATGCTGAAAAATTTGATCTAAAATTTGCTGATCGAGAATATCACCTTCAACAAAATCTAATGTTTTATTCGTAATTTGTTGTACTCGAGCTAATGATTCTTTTGAACTGTTAGATAAGTTATCCAACACGATAACCTCATGCCCCGCTGTTAAAAGTTCAATACAAGTATGAGAACCTATGTAGCCAGCTCCGCCAGTCACTAAAATTTTAGCCATTATTCTTTCCTAATAAGATCTGTAATAAACCTTGTGTAGAGCTATCTAAATTAGAAATATTTGTCTGATCACCATTTAGAATCGGAAGCAGTTGATTCGCAATTTCTTTACCCTTTTCAACCCCCCACTGATCAAAAGGATTGATATTCCAAAGTACAGACTGAACAAATACTTTATGCTCATACATTGCAATCAACATACCCAAACTATACGGATTAAGCTCTTGCAATAAAATAGTTGAACTCGGCTGATTACCCTCATATTTTTTATATTCAGGTAAATCTTTGATTTCATTTTGATCAAGCGCTTGATTGCCAAACGCCAATAAGCGCGATTGAGCCAAACAATTGGATAAGGCCAAATGATGCTGTTCTACCAGCGCCTCTGCATTATCGACATAGGTAAATTGTTGGGCCTGATAGCGCTGCACTGGCGCAATAAAATCACAACTCACTGCTTGACTACCTTGATGCAGCAATTGATAAAAAGCATGCTGTGCATTCGGTCCCACTTCCCCCCATATAATCGGGCAAGTATCCCAGTCCACTTTTTGACCATTACGCTGAATCGATTTACCATTCGACTCCATTTCCAACTGCTGCAAATAAGAGGCGAAATATTTCAAACGCCCATCATAGGGCAGCACTGCATGAGTCTGAATATCAAGGAAATTATTATTCCATGCACCCAATAAGCCCATTAATACAGGAATATTTTGTTCGAAAGGTGCCGACTGAAAATGCTGGTCTACCGCATATGCGCCAGCTAACAGTTGTTTAAAGCCATCAACTCCAATTGTCAGTGCAATCGGTAAACCGATACATGACCAAAGTGAATAGCGACCGCCGACCCAATCCCAGAGCAAAAATTGGTTTTCGGCTGCAATACCCCATTCGGTCATTTTATCTGCTTTGGTAGATACGCCAATAAAATGATGCTTTAAAATTTGTGATTCTTGTCCAAGTGCTTTTTCGAGCCATAAACGAACTGTTTGCGCATTGGATAAGGTATCAATGGTCCCGAACGATTTTGAAGAAATAATAAATAGCGTGGTTTCGGGGCGAAGTTGATGCAATAAATCTGAAAGCTGACTACCATCAATGGTCGAAACAAAATGTACATCGAGTGGCTTATATGTGGATTTTTTGAAATCAGATAAGGCATGGCTCACCATCAGTGGTCCTAAATCTGACCCTCCGACACCAATATTGACCACATCTTGAATGACTTCACCAGTTGCGCCGCGGCACTGGCCAGCATGAATTTTTTCTACCAAAGCATACATACGCTCAAGTTGTGTATGCACTTGTTCTGCTAATTCAGGATGAGACTGATCATCTTTAGGCAACCGTAGCGCCCAATGCATGGCTGCACGCTGTTCGGTATAGTTAATTTCTTCAGTAGAAAATAAACGTTTCATCCACGACGTTAAATCTTGTGTCTGCGCCCACTGGACTAGATTTTTGACAACGGGCTGATTGACTCTATGTTTACTAAAATCAAAAACCACCGGCTCTAAAGGCACAGAGAATTTTTCGAATCGCTGAGGGTCTTCAGCAAAGAGTTCTGTTAAATGCTTATTTTCAAATTCAGTTTTCAAACTATGAAGACTTCCTAAAACTGAATCTAAATGTTCGACCGTATAGGGTTGAGTTTTCATAACCATTAACGTCCTACCCCCATATATGCAAAACCTTGAGACTTCACATATGCTGGATCATAAATATTGCGCCCATCCAAAATAAGCGGATGCTGCATGGTTTTAAGCAATTCGGTATAATTTGGACTCCAATATTGTTTCCATGCAGTCAATAAACACAAAGCATGTGCATCTTGTACTGCCTCATATTGCTCTATGCAATATATAAGATCAGGTCGCTCACCATATATTTTTTTAATTTCATCCAAGGCTTGAGGGTCGTGTAATTTAACTTTTACACCTTGAGCCCATAGTGCTGCCAACATGGCATGAATAGGAGATTGTCGCGTACTGTGCGTTTTTTCTTTAAATGCAGCGCCCCATATCGCAACAGTCTTTCCTTTTAAATCACCATGATAATAATTCCATAATTTGCGGAATAAAACTTCTTTTTGCTGCTCATTAATATCCCAAACTTGAGCAAGGAGCTGGCTATTTGCGCCCACACCTGACACCGTATGCGTTAGGGTCTGAATATCATGTGAAAAGTTTTCTCCACCAAAGCCTGCCCCCGGATAGAGATAAGATCCTCCAATACGATTATCCGCAGCCATCCCCTGACGAACTGACTCAATATCAATGCCTAATTTCTCAGCAACCATTGCCAAGTCATTGATATAACTAATTCGTGTCGCCAACATGCCAGAGATACTCAACTTGGTAAATTCAGCATCTAAAATAGGCATAAAAAGATACTGCTGCTGACGTGGGAATAAAGGGCGTAAGAGTTCCTTAATTTTAATTTGAGCAATATCAGATGCAGTTCCAACAATCAACTGCTTGGCTTGGGCAAAGCTTTGTAAAGCGTTTCCTTCCTGAATCATGTCGGGTAAATAGACCCACTCATCTTCATACAAATTTTTTACAAACTTTTCTGTTCCATGCAGTCCTAAAGTAGATGCATTGATCATCAGTTTAGGGTGAATAATGGGACGTTTTTTGATGTTTTGAAGAATCTCAATACATTGCTTTTCTTCAGCTGGGTTAAAACTGAAGAAATAGGCATCTGCGTCTAATGGAATATCATTCAAATCGCAGTATTTTAAGAAACTACTTTGTTGTTTATTCAGTAGATTTTTTACAGCTTCATCTTGCATATACATTTGTTCGCTTTCATACGTTTTCAGTGGCTCATACCAAAAAACGTGATGACCGCATTCTGCTAGCAAAGCAGCAAATACACCTGAAAAGAGTGTTTGTCCAAATACTGCAACCTTCATATCAATCTCTTTTTATAGTTTTAGCTCTTTGATCAGTGCTTTAAATTCTTCACCTAATTTTGGATGGTCTACGCCATAATGTAAAACCGCTTTGAGATAGCCCAATTTACTGCCGCAATCAAACGTTTGACCTTTCATGCGATAGGCTTCCACCGTATCAGTTGCTTGCAAAGCTGCAATTGCATCGGTCAACTGAATCTCATTACCTGCCCCTTTCGGCGTGTTATCAAGTAATTGCATAATTTTGGCAGGTAAAATATAGCGACCCACTACCGATAAATTTGATGGTGCAGTGCCGACGGCAGGTTTTTCCACGATACCTTGCATTTGAATACTATGCCCTTCGGCAGGTATAGAAGCTACATCCACAATGCCGTATTGATCTACCATGTGATCTGGTACAGCTTCAACCATAATTTGTGCTGCTTGAACCTGCTCAAAATGTTGAATCATTAAACTCAAATCATTGGTTTCTGATGAATCTTTTACTAGAACATCTGGTAATAGCACAGCAAAATCATCATCACCTACTACAGCTTTAGCACACAGTACAGCATGACCTAAACCAAGTGGCTGTGGTTGACGTACGCTAATCACACTCACATGTGGCGGTAAAATTTCAGTGATTTCTTTGAGCAAATCAAATTTCTTTTTATGTTCTAGAGTGGTTTCCAGCTCAAAGTTACGATCAAAATAGTTTTCAATGGATGCTTTTGAGGAATGGGTAACAAGAATAATCTGTTCAATGCCAGCAGCAACCGCTTCTTTGACCACATATTCAATCGCAGGGCGGTCAACCACTGTGACCATTTCTTTGGGAATGGATTTACTCGCAGGTAAAAAACGTGTACCAAGGCCTGCGACTGGGAGAATGGCTTTTTTGATCATATGACTCATTGTGATAAAAATAAATTATTTACGAATTGATTCAGACTGGGAATCATTTTGACTTGAAAAACGGGAAGCTCCAACCTCTTGGTCAGGAGCATTAATACCTTCTTTCTTTAACATGACTTCAACTGTTTTAAACATAATTTTAAAATCAAGCAATATCGTATGCGTATCGACATATTGTACATCTAACTCAAATTTTTCTTCCCATGACAGGTTATTACGCCCACTGACTTGAGCAAGCCCTGTCATACCTGGCTTTACTTCATGTCTTCGCATTTGCTCAGGAGTATAGTGTTCCAGAAAATCTTTCATTTGTGGACGTGGCCCTACAATACTCATGTCACCTTTTAGTACATTAATGAGCTGTGGCATTTCATCGAATGTTGTTGCACGTAATTTATGACCAAAGGGGGTAATTCGTTGATCATCTGGCAAAGGATTTCCTTGTTTATCAAATGCATCTTTCATAGAACGAAATTTCATCATTTTAAAAAGTTTACCATCTTTACCCGGACGTTCTTGGAAAAAAAAGATTGGAGAACCTAGATTTTTACGGACCTTAAAAGCAACCAAGCAAAAAATTGGTGATAAAAGGATTAGTGCTATTAGTGAGATAACAACATCAACTAAACGTTTCATAACTAAAATTACCACTCTTATTTATGAACTTTTTTTTCGTAGAAAAGTATTATAAATTTTACCCAATAACGCACTAGGCAAAAGTCTAAATGAAGATCTTAATAAGAAAAGAATGTTAGCATGTATTGGATCTTGTAGCTTAAGTTCTTTTTTTAATTTTAGTAATTGTTTTTCACTTTTAATATATTCGTAACCTTTACGGCGCGCATGCATACCATTACCAACACGTGCATAAAGCAAAATATCTGGGTGGTTTCCTACCATATATCCTGCACCAATCACACGTAACCATAAATTATAATCTTCCATAAATAAATGATGTTGATATCCACCAACAGCCTCAATGATTGATTTTTTATATGCCACAGTCATGTGATTAAAAGGACTTCTTTTTTGAGAAAATTTAACAATATCAGAATATGTAGTAGGGACAGATTTCAGTATATTTGCATTTAAAGGATTTTCCTTAAACTCTAAAATTTGTCCACTGAATAAAACCACTTCTGGGTTTTCTCTGATAAATTGAATTTGTTTTTCAAAGCGATCAGGTTTACAAATATCATCTGTATCCATACGAAACACCCACTCATTTGAACAATGTTTTAAGCCCTCGTTTAATGCTTTCCCTAAACCAATGTTTGTAGATAATGGTATTACTTTCAGAATAGAACCAATTTTCACGTGCCATAAATTTACACAATCTTGCAACTCTTGACCAATCGGTCCATCTAGAACTAATACAATTTCATTTGGATTGATACTTTGATCATCCCAAATACTTTTAAAACAATCGTTAAGAAACGAAACATTTTCTTTAAAATACAATGATAAAAGAACTGAAAAATTCATAAAACACTCATTCAATATATAAATAGCTATATTTATTTGTCATAATTCTGGCAGATAAATTTTCAACATCAAAATGAGAAACTTTAATCTCAGAAAAATCTTTAAGTGATATTTCACTTAAGTAAGATGCACTATTAGGATTATTTATAATAAATTCATCATGAGGAGGTATATTTGATAAAAATGCATAGCATCCACAAGAGACAGCTTCGATTATACTCATAGGATAGCCTTCCGCACTAGAATTAGAAACTATAAAATCTGCCATCTTATAATATTCTTCAGGATTCATAATTTGTCCTATAAATTTAATTCGATTTGAGCTAAACCTCTCTTCACAATCTACTCTTTCAGGGCCATCACCAAGCAAATACAAATAGCAACTATCTGGAGTATTTTTTAAAAAAAACTCTATTAATTCAGGAACTTTTTTTCTTCTAATAAAGCGACCTGAATAAATAAATAAAGACTTACCTTCAAGCCCGCTAGCATATTTTAAGTATTTTTTTTCACTATTAGAAGAAAAGCAATACTTCACTTGGTCAACACCATTATTAATACTTACTATATTATTTTTATGTAGAAATCTTTTACAATACCGAGCTACAGCACTCGAGCAACCTACAATATAGTCAAATCCACCCTTTTTTAAATTACCAAAATGTGAAAAAGCGGCAAAGCTTCCTTTTAATACACCATACTCTTTAATATAATCATTATAGAGCATACAATGAATTGTAGATATTTTACGAACACCATCTACTTTAGATAAAAATTTATCAGGATAATAACCATGAGAATGAACACAGGAAATACTATTCTCTTTTATAATAGTTTTTAAACCCAACTCTGCAGAACCATACTCACTCAAGAAAAATAATTCTATATTAAAACTTATCGATAAATTACTTTCATATTCCAAGTTACCGCTATGTCGAACAGAAATAATTACTGGAGAAAACTTAGCTCTATCTAAATTTTTTATTATGCTTAAAACCACATTAATTGGCCCACTATTTACCAATTCAGGTATAAGAAAAGCAATTTTTTTCATTTCAACTCCGAAACTAAATTAAAGGCTTTATGTAGTCAGAAAAAATAAATGGAACTTGATAAACTAGACCAATATATAAATTGATAAAAAAATAAAATAACAACAATATAATTGATGACGTTTTTGAAAACCTTAAACTCAAAACTAAAGGCAAAATAAATATTTCAGCAAATGTAAATAAAGTTGAAATTCTTCCACTTAAAATCAAAAAATCAAAAAATCCTAATCTCAAACCAACACCAATTGAATAAAACAATATTAAAGCGTTAAAAAAGTAATTTTCTTTCTTGGGTCTTAAAAAATAAAAGAATAATAATAAAACTACTGATCTAAGATTAGCAGGATGTAAAAATGACCTTGCCTCTGAATACTCTGAATCAGAATAGTTTGATATCCGATTTGTGAAATCCAACAACCCTAAGCTTGTAAAAATGCGACACAAAATAAAAACTAAAGAAACCGTTAACAGTATTTTTAGAAGTAAACTAATCTTGCTTTTGATAAAAAAATCATTGATCCGCTTGCTAGAAAAAAATATAAATATAGCTACGACATTATGAATAAAAAAACCAAATCCTAGCAAAAACCAAGCAATGACTCTATTTTTATTAGCTAATACCGCAGAGAGAAAATAAAAAGCTAAAGCAATTGCAAGCCCTTGCCTTATTTGCATCAACTGATGATTTATAAAATAAACTGGAAGATAACACAATAAAACAAAGATAGGGTTAATATTTAAATTGTCCGCAGTTTTCTTTAAAAAATAAAAAGTTAGAAAAGAAAAGAAAAGTAGAAAAACAGAAAAAGGGAAATTTATTAAATTAAAAAAATACGACAATAACCCAAAACCAACCTCCATACCGGTATGCTCGTAGAAATTGGTTAATGGGTATGAAAAAATTTTATCATACACGTCTTTATAATTTTGCGTGTCTCTTGTAGCACCTCTAAATGCAGCTATCAGCATAAAAATAAAGGCTAAAATAAAGTACATCAAACTAGCTATTTTAACATTGATTTTATTTAACATATAATACACATTTTTAGCCATAAATTATTTTAAAACCATTTTTTCATTTTAAATATAAAGTACTTACAAAACATCAGGAAATAAATCGAAAAAATTGCGCTGGGTTTTTCTCTAAGAAAGTCTAACATTAGCTCCACAGACTTTCTCTTATCAACCTGACCAGTCCATGTGACATATATCCAACGTATTTTATTATAAGCCTTACTATATAGTCTATGACCTCTATAATAGTTTAAAGTTTTTAAATTATTATCATAGATAAATTTTGCATTCTTAGTTGAGTTGTTTGAATGAATTCTATACTTAGCCAATTTTTCTGAAATACAATAAACTCTACCTTCTTCAGCCATTTTAAGCCACATATACCAATCTTCCACTAATATATCTTCATCAAATCCTCCTATTTTTAGAAGCGTACTCATA
Source organism: Acinetobacter sp. 789_lipA (assembly GCF_058242845.1). Classification (NCBI taxonomy): domain Bacteria; kingdom Pseudomonadati; phylum Pseudomonadota; class Gammaproteobacteria; order Moraxellales; family Moraxellaceae; genus Acinetobacter; species Acinetobacter sp. 789_lipA. The sequence goes on from NZ_JBZAYS010000001.1 coordinate 691,184, forward strand.
CGTAGCATCTGTGTTGGTGCAAAAAAAGGACACTCATTAAGAAAAATTTTATCAAAAATGTATTCTTTTTCTTTTAGTGAGTTTTGCGCTTTTATATTATTATTTTCATCGATATAATCCGCACTTCCAAATAGTGCTACTGTATGTAAATCCCTCTCCAGGAAATCAACCTGAATAGCTGTCTTTCTTTCAAGCATAATATCATCAGATGCAATTATGGAGAAATAATCACCTTTACACCATTTTATAGCTTCATTTAATGTTGCAGATAGCCCCTTATTAGAACGAGTTCTAAATTCAAAGCGAGAAAACCGTTCTTCACATATCGGAAGCAATTTCTGAATAACTCCTACAGAATTATCTTTAGAACCATCATCTATAATAATCAGTTCAATATTTTCATATGTCTGATCAATAACACTCTGAATACAATCTTGAACAAAGTTTTCATGGTTATAACAAGGTATAACTACAGATACTAAAGGTTGATTATTCTTTTCCAAAACGACTCTCTCGATCTTTTAATACCGCAAATACAAAATAACCCATTACACTCCAGTACAATGCATAATTGACTAAATGCGCAATAGATACACCTTTAAAACCAAATATTTTTGTGCATACATAAGTTAAAACTATAGAAGTGCATGCAAAAATAATTTCAGTGCTTATAAATAGTCTTGTCATTGCTTTACCCAACATCAGGTAAGCTAAAATCCAACTGCCTATTTTGAGTGAGTCACCAATCATCTGCCATAGAAACAACTCTCTCATTGGTAAAAAGGCAGAGCTAAAAAGTAACGGAATAATCCAATCTTTCAGCAGATATACTAAAACGCCACCAACCACTGCCAAAGGAAAAATAAATTTATAACCTAAATAAACTTCCTTTTTTATTTCTTGTATATTTGAAAGTTCAGATAACCTGGGTAAATAATATACACTTAAGGTAGTCGTCACCAACATCAAATATGCAGCACTTAAGCGAATCATCGCTTCCCAGTAACCCGCATATGTAGCATTGTATTCATGAACCAAATAACTACGAATCACCATTTGAGATAAGGGTATACAAATGGCACTCACCAAGGCCATAGCAGCAAATGCCAAAAACTTTCTTGCAACATCTGAATCAATTTTGCCAAAAAAATACGAAAAACTGAACCACTCTGACCTATAGCTTAGATACAACGTGACAATAAAGTTTAAGGATTGATAAATACATAATGCAACTAGTGCGCCATACAAGCCTAGCTTGACAGCAAGTAATCCCGTCACGAATAGAGAAAATAAACTACCTGCAATATTTGCAAAAACAAGTTTCAGTATTTCCTTTTTACCATTTAAGATGGCTAGCAAAAGTGCATTCAAATTAAAGAAAATAAGAAATACTGCAAACCATATTAAAACAGCCCCATACGCGTCTGTTTTAAAAATCCAAAATGATAATTGTTGATGAAAGATTAAGACCAAAAAAGTAAAAATAAAACTAAAGATTGAAACAATACTTCCAGCTGTTTGCCAAACCGTTCTTTGTTTCTTTTCATCAGCATAATATTCTGCTGTGTACTTGACCACCGCTGTATTCACCGCACTCCCAGCAAAAGTCGTGATCATTTGAATAAAATTTTGGAATTGACCAATAGCAGCATAACCAGCAGGTCCGACGTATACGGCTAATATTTTATTCAATAAAAACATCGTGGCTGTTTTGATTAAAACAGCCACTCCATTTAGTACACTGGTCTTAAGCAAATTCATTTTAGGCGTTAAAACAATTACAAAGCTGAATTACTTTTTCTACTTCTTCCAAACTCAGCGTTGGCCCCATAGGTAAGCTCATTACTTCATCATGAATCTTCTCTGAGATTGGATAACTCAAATTATTCCATTCTTTATATGCTTGCTGTTTATGTGGTGGAATTGGATAATGGATTAACGTTTGTACGCCATTTTCTGCTAAATATTGCTGTAATGCTTCTCGATTGCTTGAACGAACGACAAATAAATGCCAAACATGTTGGTCATATTGCGAAGCATCTGTATCTGTCAAAGGCAAGCTTAATTCAGGGTTTTTAATCCCTTCAAGATACATTTTTGCAATTGTTCGACGATGTTTCACTTCAGCATCTAAATGTTTTAATTTGACATCGAGCATTGCCGCTTGGATTTCATCTAATCGACTATTCACACCCACGAATAAATTCTTATATTTCTCGTGTGATCCGTAATTGCGCAAGGCCCTTAACGTTTGTGCCAATTCATCATCATTTGTTGTAATTGCCCCAGCATCACCTAGTGCACCCAAATTTTTTCCTGGATAAAAACTAAAACCTGAAGCATCTCCCCAATTACCTGCTTTTTTACCTTCTATTTGCGCACCATGGGATTGTGCTGAATCTTCCAACACCAACAAATTATATTTTTTTGCAATTTCCATAATTTCAGGCATTGGCGCAAGTCGACCATACAAATGGACAGGCAAAATGACACGAGTTTTAGCTGTAATAGCCATTTGAATTCGAGTAGGGTGAATATTATAAGTATTAATATCAGGTTCAACTAATACAGGTGTTAAATTGTTAGCCGTAATGGCAAGAATACTGGCAATATAAGTATTCGATGGAACAATAACCTCATCACCATCTTGAAGCTTGCCTAGTTCTTTCCACGCACGAAGCGTAAGAATCAAGGCGTCTAAGCCGTTTGCAACACCTATCGCAAATTGTGTACCACAATATTTAGCAAAGTTGTTTTCAAAGCTTTCTAACTCTTTACCACCAATATACCAACCTGAATCAATAACACGGGCACAAGCATCAATTAATTTATCACGGTATTGAATATTGATGGCCTTCAAGTCTAGAAAAGAGATCATTTTTTCATCCAATTAAAAATATTAAAAATTCAAACTATATAAAGTCTATTTTAGCAATATTGGCAACTATAATATCAGGAGAATAACCTATTAAAGCATCTAATGACATAAACCCACTTAGTACAGCACATGTATTAATACCAATTTCTTTACCCGTGATAATATCGTGCCCTGTATCTCCTATTATCCAATCATGTTTAGTAAATTTTAATCCACTATTTTTAAGCAATTCTGCTTTGCTATTTTTTTGTTCAGTAACAAAAATATTTTCAAAATATTTCGAAATAGATAGATTTTCTAACTGCTTCGCTACTTGGCCAGTAGATTGCCTAGCTGTGCAGATATAAAGTGAATTATTTTGAATAATTCTTTCTAAAAACTCAATTGTACCATCAAATAAAGTGTCCATTTCTAAATAATAGTCACTTTCTATTTTTTTCATCCAGCCATTAACAAAATTTGATATTTCAGCCTTAGTGTAATCAAATCTTTCTCTTAAGATATCTTGATTACTATTACCGATATATTTCAAATTCCAATAGTCTGAAAAACTTAAATCTCGACTTTGGATAAGATTACAAAAAAGTTCATAAAGCCTTTTTTTTGAGCAGATTAAAGTACCATCAAGATCGAATATTATTTTCATACTTGTCCTTCATGTATTTATATTCAATTTTAAGGCCTTCTAATAAATCCGTTTCTTTTTCTAAAATGGTACTAAGTAAAAGACTGTTGTCAAAAACCAAGTCTCTTTTTTCGTAGTTAGATTCTCTTTTATTAATTTTTATATTTTCTCCACTCACTTCTATCATTTTTTCTAAAAGTTCTTTGATTGAAACAGATACTCCAGAAACGACATTTATATCCATAGTTTGCACTGAAACCTCTAGTGAGTTTATAATAGCTTGTACTACATCTTGAATAAAAATAAAGCTCCGTAAATCATCACCTTCCCCCCAAAGCTCTAATGGTTTCCCTTCTAATATATTTTTCATACCAATAGGTAATACTTTTTTGTATTTTTCTTCTCCTGGTCCATATACATGACCAATACGTAAATTTATACAGTTTATATTTCTTTGCTCAGTAAAAGCTTTTACCATAGCTTCACAATATAGTTTAGATGATCCATATAAACTTACTGGTTGGATTTTTGATTTTTCTGAAAGAACTGTACTTGTAGCCTCATAAACATCTAAGGTACTAAGATTAATAAACTTTTCTAACTTTTTATAATCATAAGAAACCAATTCTTTTGTGTATTCTATATTTCCAAAACATCTGTCTATATCATTAGCTTGTTGAGCATCTTTGGGTGTAAAAGCCCCTGCATGAATTATATGAGTGACTTCATCAAAGTAATTTTTCTCCAATCCAAATTTTTGAATTTTTTCATATAAAATACAGTTTGTATTAGGTATTTCTTTATTAGTTAAAGCTATCACGGAGTCATAGCCAAGATTATTAGTGAGTTGAGTTAAAAGATGACCACCTATAAAGCCCGAAGCACCAGTTAATAAAATCTTCATTAAAATATAATCTCCTTTTCAATACTTTCTTTTAATATTAATTTTGGCTCAGTATCCATACCACGCACCCACATTAAACCACTTTGCAATGGATTTACTGTTGTTTCACCTACACTAATCTTCTCACCCAAAGCTAATTTCTTAAAAATCTCTGGGAAGTTTACACCCGCTTCTGTGAAAAATCTTACTGTGGTAAAAAACCTAGATATATTAATTTCTGTTGGATTAGGAATGCCATTAGTATCGTAAGCCATATCCACCCCAAAAATGCCATGTGGTTTATCACTGACTGCTTTAACCGTATTCATAGCAATCTTATTTACTTGATCATCAGAAACTGTAATACCTACTTTAGTAACCCCTGTAATACCAGAAATAGCTCTATTAGCATGTGTCCACCCCTCCCTAGCACGTGTTTGTGCAACTACAAGCTCTCCTTCATACCAAATTGAGAGCCAAGTGACCGTTTTAGGCGTAAGCATCTCTGCTGCTATGAAATTACCCCAACCATCATAATGATCGATCCAAGATTTAGCTAAACTATAATCACTCGTTGGCAGGGCTCCCTTACCACCGCCACCAATGCCACTATCTCTTAACCAAATTTTACCCTTAGTGTCACTTAGTTCTTTAAATGCTTTTTTAAGATCATTTTCATTATTAATTTCTATATTTTCTGGAACTATCACTCCAGCTTTTTTAAAAGCTTGATAGGACTTATATTTATGTACACATGTATCGATCACAGCATGCTCCGGCATAAATATCTTAGTACCAGTTGCCTGAATCTCATCTCTTATTAATGAAGCATAGTAAATTTCTAAATCATTCTGAAAATGAACTAAATCTGGCTTTTCCTTTTGTAGTATGTTTAATAGCGATTCTTTATATTCAACTGTATTTGCATAAGGAATATAATATTTTTTTTCCGCTTTTGATAAAATTAAATCCGTTGGCTCTGAACCCATTCCAATGACTTCATTGTTAGGATTTTTTTTTAACGAATAAATCACGCCCTCTGATGGTGCACCACCAGCTCCAGCAATTAAAATTTTTGCCATTATTAATTTCTCACTAATATTTTTTTAAATTGAGTGTAATCACGAATGTAATCATTTTCATCATAATGTTCACTTGCCATCACCAGCAATACACAATCTTCTGAAAAATCATGCATTTCTCGCCAAGTTAGCGCATCAATATAAAGACCTTGTGTTGGTGAGTTAAGCGTTACTTCTTCTCTAGTATGCCCATTATCTAAAATAAAACGACAACTCCCTTTAACACACACCGCAATTTGTTTTAAATCGATATGCGCATGAAAGCCGCGTGACTGATGAGTTGTATTAAAAATATAATACAAACGCTTTATCTCAAAAGGAATAGATTGATTGGATTCTATCGCAACCAGTCCACCTCGCTGATCTCCTAAGCTCGGTAAATCAATTAGTTTTATTAAATTCATGTTAATTCATTCACCAATGAAATCAAATATTGACCATAATCATTTTTACTCATGCTTTGACCAATATCTAAAACCTGTTCTTTACTCAGCCAGCTATTATTAAGTGCAATTTCTTCTAAACACGCCACTTTATAACCCTGACGTTTTTCAATCGTTTCTACAAACTGTGCGGCTTCCAGTAAACTTGCATGTGTACCTGTATCTAACCATGCGAAACCACGTCCGAGCAATTCCACACTTAGATCACCGCGCTCTAAATACATCTGATTAACTGTGGTAATTTCTAATTCTCCACGCTCAGAAGGCTTCACTTGTTTCGCAATTTGAATCACATCATTATCGTAAAAATATAGACCTGTTACGGCAAAGTGTGATTTTGGATCTTTCGGTTTTTCTTCTAGAGAAATTGCACGTTTCTGCTCATCAAATTCAACCACACCAAAACGCTCAGGGTCTTTCACTTGGTAGCCAAATACCGTTGCACCTTTTTGACGTGCGACGGCTTGACGTAGCATTGGGGTAAAACCTTGACCATAAAAAATATTGTCGCCAAGCACTAAGCAAACATTACTGTCCCCAATAAAATCTTCGCCGATAATAAACGCTTGAGCTAATCCATCCGGACTAGGTTGAATGGCATACTGCAAACGAACACCAAACTGAGAACCATCACCAAGCAGGCGTTCAAAGCTCTCTTTATCTTCAGGTGTCGTAATAATCAGAATATCCTGAATTCCTGCCAACATAAGTACAGAAATTGGATAGTAAATCATTGGCTTGTCGTAAATTGGGAGTAGTTGTTTAGATACACCCTTTGTAATTGGGTATAAACGTGTACCCGATCCACCTGCGAGAATAATACCTTTTGTATTCATTATGCATTCACACCTAATCTTTCACGTTGGTAACTGCCATCTTGAACACGACGACACCACTCTAAATTATTTAAATACCATTCAACTGTTTTTCGAATACCTGTATCAAACGTTTCTTCAGGTTTCCAGCCTAATTCATGGCCAATTTTTGTTGCATCAATGGCATAACGTAAATCATGACCAGGACGATCTTGTACAAATGTGATCAGTGACTCATAAGCTTGTCCATTCGACTGGGGCTTTAACTCATCTAAAATCTTACAAATCGTTTTCACGACTTCAATGTTTTGTTTTTCATTGTGTCCACCAATGTTGTACGTCTCTCCCACAATGCCTTCAGTCACCACTTTATATAATGCTCTAGCGTGGTCTTCTACATATAACCAATCGCGAATTTGATCACCTTTACCATAAATTGGAAGTGTCTTACCTTCTAAAGCATTCAAAATCACTAAAGGAATCAATTTTTCAGGGAAATGATAAGGACCATAATTATTTGAACAATTGGTAATCATTGTTGGTAGTCCATAAGTTCGATGCCAAGCTCGAACTAAATGATCTGAACTGGCCTTACTTGCAGAATATGGCGAACTCGGAGCATAGGGTGTTGTCTCCAGGAACAAGTCCTCTGTACCTTCTAAGTCACCATAAACCTCATCTGTTGAAATATGGTGAAAACGAAATGCTTGTTTTTTATTTTGATTTAAACCGTTCCAATAATGACGGGTAGCTTCCAATAAATGATATGTACCAATAATATTGGTTTCAATAAACGCAGCCGAACCTGTAATTGAGCGATCTACATGGGACTCTGCTGCCAAATGCATCACAGCATCTGGTTGAAAACTTTCGAAGATTTGATCTAATGCAATACGATCGCAAATATCAGTTTGAGAAAACTGATAACGTTCACTGTCAGCAATACTTTCTAAAGATTCTAGATTGCCAGCATAGGTCAACTTATCAACATTTAAAACTTCATTATTAGTATGATTAATAATATGTCGAATCACGGCAGAACCAATAAAACCTGCTCCACCTGTTACTATAATCTTCATAAATATCCTAAATTTTAAAATTCACTCTATTAAGGTATAGCTTTAATATTGTTATCCTTAATTATATCATCTAGTTAAATTAAATTAAATTTAACTTTAATACTACTATTAAAATTACTTATCTATAGATGCTGAACAATAACCATCCACATATTTTTTTAGTATCTTAAATAATTCATTTAAATCATCACGATACTTGTAATTTTTAAGCTGTATAAATATTTCAGAAACCTCTAAATATCCATAATATTTTTCATAAGACTTTAATATCCTTTCATGCTCCGTCTTTTCAACATTTTCAGCATCAATTAACAACTCTTCATATAACTTTTCACCCGGACGTAGACCTGTAAATTGTATCTCAATATCACCTATACCATTTTCATCTATAGCTCGAAAACCACTCAAACGAATCATTTGTTTAGCTAAGTCTACTATTTTAACTGGCTCGCCCATATCCAATAAAAATACATCACCACCTGTCCCCATCGCACCTGCTTGAATCACGAGCTGAGCTGCTTCAGGAATCGTCATAAAATAACGCGTGACTTCTAGGTGCGTTACTGTAACAGGCCCGCCTTGAGCAATCTGCTTTTTAAACAAAGGGACGACAGAACCTGACGAACCAAGTACATTCCCAAAGCGTACAATACTAATTTGCGTTTTTGGATTCGTCGACGCTAGGCCCTGACAATACAATTCTGCCATACGTTTAGACGCCCCCATCACATTGGTTGGACGTACCGCTTTATCGGTTGAAATTAAAACAAAAGTTTCAACATTTTGATTCACCGCTGCATCTACACTACGCTGTGTGCCAATGGACGTATTATAAATACCTTCAAATGGGTTTGCTTCAATAAGTGGTACATGTTTATAAGCTGCAGCGTGATAAACTGTTTTCACTTTGTACTCTTGAATAATACGTTCTAATTTTTGCTGATTGGTGACAGAACCTAGCACTGGAATAATTTGTATATCAGAAGCCTGCAATTCGCGGTCGATTGAATATAAGGCAAATTCAGACATTTCAAACAGCACCAGCAATTTCGGCTGATGCTTCACAATCTGACGGCAAAGTTCAGAGCCGATCGACCCTCCTGCCCCTGTCACCATGACCACTTTATGTTTAATATTCTTTTCTAACAATTCAGCTTTAGGTGGTACAGGATCACGGCCTAATAGGTCAATAATATCCACTTCACGAATATCTGAAACTTGGACTTGACCATCGACCAATTGCGTGACCCCTGGCAGTTCCATGATTTTTACATCTGTCGAATCAAAAGACTCAATAATCTCTTTTTTCCGTCCACGACCAACGGAAGGCATGGCAAGTAATACTTCTTCAATACCAAATTTACCCAATTTAGCTGCTGCACGTTGGGGTGCATAAATTTTTAAACCACTCAGTGACTGACCTTGTAAGGAGCGCTTATCGTCAATAAAACACACAGGCAAATAATCATCTGAACGGTTTAAAGCTGCGGCAATTTGCTGACCTGCTAGCCCCGCCCCATAAATTGCTACACGTTTACGGCTTTGTTTTTTGGCAAAAGTTTTAAGAGTAGCGTAGCGAATAACAGCACGGCTCCACCACATGTATGAAAACAACATAAAGCCATACATGAGCGGAATACTCATGGGAATAAATGCAACATTTAATTTTTTAATCGTGTATAAGGCCACGATTTGAATAAATGTTCCGATTAAAATTCGCAGCAGATAGTCTTCATTAAATGAACGCACAATTGCGCGGTAAATTCCGAGCAAAGCAAAAATAGCAATGCCAAAAATACCGACATAAATATACCAAGCATCCAGTCCTTGCATGACCTGTACATTGGGACGCGCCAAACGTATGGCATAAGCAAGCCACATCATTAACGGTAAAACACAAATATCCATCAGCACCAAAACGATTTGTTTTTGGCGACGCGGTAATGATGCTATAGAACGGATAAAGTCTTTCACAAGATGCTCAAATAGGGTCAATAAAGCGAATGAGAGCGCATATTATACGCTCTTTTCAGGTTTAGATTTTTGCTATCACCGCTTGGATCGCATCCACGGTTTTCTGCAGGCTGTGCTCAGACAATGTTGGGTGTACAAGGAACATTAAGCTTGATGCACCAAGCTGTTTAGCTTGCGGCAAAGACTGTGCAGGACGCCAAGGCGTACCATCAAATGCTTTTTCTAAATACACTTCTGAACACGAACCGCTAAAACAAGGCACATTCAATGCATTGATTTCAGCCATGATTCGATCACGCGACCAATCTTCAGGCAAGGCTAAAGCATTGACTTGCACATAGCATTTATAGGCTGCATGCACATAATCTTTTGATGGTTTTGCTACAGTAAAATACGGACTATTTTCAAACGCCGCTTGGATACGCGCCATATTGGCATTACGTTTTGCAGTCCATTTTGGCATTTGTTTGAGCTGTAAACGGCCAATCACCGCCTGCATTTCCATCATGCGCCAGTTGGTGCCAAATGAGTCATGCAGCCAGCGGAATCCTGGCGGATGTTGCTTGCTATATACGCTATCAAAGTTTTTGCCGTGATCTTTATACGACCACATTTTTTTCCACAGACTTTCATCATTGGTAGTGACTATGCCGCCTTCACCGCCCGTGGTCATGATTTTGTCTTGGCAGAAAGACCATGCGCCTATATGACCGATGGAACCAGCTGATTTTCCTTTGTACATTGCACCATGCGCTTGGGCACAATCCTCAATCACAAAAAAGCCTTTTTCCTCAGCCAACCGCATGATTGGGTTCATATCACACATCCAGCCTGCCAAATGCACACAGATAATCGCTTTGGTATTCGGTGTTATCACTGCTTCAATGGTACGGAGAGAAATATTCTGTGAATCCAGTTCAACATCGGCAAAAATAGGATTGGCACCTGCAGTGACAATTGAACTTGCTGAAGCTAAAAACGTGCGTGAGGTAACAATCACATCATCGCCTGCGCCAATACCTAAGGCTTTGAGGGCTACATCCAGCGCAACTGTACCATTGGCCACGGCAACTGCATGCTTGGTTCCTGCAAACTGTGCAAATTCCTTTTCAAATTCACGGCATTCTTGACCGGTCCAATAATTCACCTTATTAGATAAAAGGACTTTTGATACCGCATCGGCTTCTGCTTGAGTAAAGCTTGGCCAAGGTTCAAATGCACTGTTTAACATGGAGTTTTCCTAGTCTCAAAATCGAGTTTAAAAATCTATTTTTTCGTCACAATACGGGCAGGATTGCCCACCACTGTTGCGCCTACTGGGACACTTTTAGTCACGACAGCACCCATACCCACAACCGCACCTGCGCCAATGATGAGTGGTTGATCGGGTGTACCCTGCTTAATCATCGCACCCGCACCAATATAGGCATAGTCATGAATATGAATATTGCCGTTGCATTTTACGCCTGGCGCAAAAGTAACGAAATCCCCAATCACACAATCATGTTCAACATAACTGTATAAATTGGCTTGAAAACACTTACCGATTCTTACATTTGAGCCAATGGTGACAAATGGACTTAAAGCAGAGCCTTCATCGAGCTCGAGCTGATCCATTAGAACTACATTGTCCGCGATGATCGACCAAAGCTGAATGCCATCCATCTTTAAACGCTGAGCGATCTTTTCTCGTACATGACTATTGGCAATGGCAATTTGTACGTATTTTTCTGAAGCCGTTTCATTTAAAAATGCGAGGTAATTCATGGCACGATGAGCGTTTACTTCTGCAACCGATTCCAAGGCATCATCAATAAATACGATTTCTGAAGCATCGCTTTCACGTGCTAATTGCTGACGTGCAACAGGCATTAAACTGCGCCCGCAGCCTGAAGCGCCATAAATGGCATAGAGCTTAGTCATCTTTAGGCTCCGAAGTACCCGTAAATTTACTTATGGTCGCTTCACCTTTGGCACTAATATCATCTTTCGACAGTACTTTTTGTACCGTTTTCAGCATGATTTTAAAATCTAGCCATAATGAACGGTTTTCGACATACCAAGTATCGAGCTCAAATTTCTTTTCCCATGAAATGGCATTGCGGCCATTCACTTGAGCATACCCTGTGATGCCCGGACGCACGTTATGACGTTTGGCTTGTTGCTCATTATAGAGGGGTAAATATTCCATCAGCAGTGGTCGTGGTCCGACAATACTCATATCGCCTTTAATCACGTTCCACAGTTCAGGCATTTCATCCAAACTGCTGGAGCGCAGCATTTGACCAAAAGGCGTCAGACGCTCACTGTCTGGCAAAGGATTGCCTTGTGCATCGACCGCATCTTTCATACTGCGGAATTTGATCATTTCAAAAGGTTTGCCATTGAGCCCCGGACGCACCTGACGAAACAACACGGGTGAACCCAAATTTTTTCGCACCTTATATGCCACAAAAGCATATACAGGAGACAGCAGCACCAGTGCAGATGATGCAATCACAATATCCAATAAGCGCTTTAACATGGTTCACTCTTGAGGTTAGATAAAAATGGCGGAGTCAATATTCATTTCTAGCAATGATTATACCCTGTTCGCTACCATCAAATTTGTAAAATATTTCAACGGTCAAAGGGACTCAAGTATTCCCCATTCTAAAAGCTGTCAAACCATATAGCCTTTTAGAAATCTGTCCAACGACGATTAACTGCATGACCCGGATTATTTATGCTGATCACTTTCGCGTAGTTTCCTACCGCAGTTGCATTTTCAGGAATATCTTTTGTCACAACGCTTCCTGCACCTATAGTGGCATTATTACCAATTTTGACATGCTCAATGATGCAGACATTGGGCCCAATATAAACATTGTCACCAATTTCTGCGGCTTGACGGCCGCCATTTGCACCAATGGTGGTAAATTGCGATAAATTCACATTATTGCCAATCACGGTTGTCGGATTAACGACCAACGGCCCGCCATGCCCAATAAACAAGCCGTAGCCAATTTGAGTCGTGGTATGAATATCAATGCCGTACTGCTTTTTTTTATAATAATAAATAGGATAGGCCAGTTTTGCCCACTTGCTTTGAGCGCTAGCTAAACGTAACCAAAATGAAAAATTAAAACCGCGATTGAAAAAATAAGTTTTAAAAAATGTTTTAAAACTGACATGGCCGGTATAACGGTATAAATCACTTTTTATATATTTTAAGGTCATTTGGATCTTCTCTAAAATTGGGTATATCGCCTTTAATGAATATCCATTTCAGCCATCATGTGCTTATTTACTTGAAGCACATCATATTTATTCAGCGCAATTTCTCGCGAACGCTGTCCCATATACTCAATCAGTTTTGGATCTTCAATAAAATACTGCATGCTTTGCACCAGCTCATCGACTGATTTCACTGCAACCAAATAGCCATTTACACCGTGCGATACCGTTTCACGACAACCTGGTGCATCAGTGGTAATAATCGCCCGTCCCATAGCCATCGCCTCTAATACCGTACGTGGCGTGCCTTCACGATACGATGGCAATACATAGACCGAGCTTTGGCTAATTGCAGGACGCACATCACTGAGCTTGCCCCAATATTTGAGGCGACCATCGGCAATCCACGTGTCAAGTTCAGCTTGTGAAATGGCCGAAGGATTATCATCAATCCAGCCGACCAAATGAAATTCCGCCTTAGGAAACTGTGCTTTGATGATACGTGCAGATTCAGCATATTCACGTACGCCTTTATCGCCAAGTAATCGAGCAATGAGCAAGAATGAGGCTTTGACCTGCCCTTGTTCATTCTTTGGTAAAGGCATGACATGAAAGTCTTGCACATTTACCCCTGAACCATTTACCACCACAGTTGCTTTATTGGCATCAAGCAAATGCATGTCTTGGAACAGCTTTAAATCGTCTGGATTTTGGAAAAAGACTTTGTCGCTACGTTTTAATGCTTGCGCATATAAGCCATGCACCAGTTTTTGAAACAGACTGCGCTTACCCGCTTCTACATTTTGAAAGGCATAACCCAGACCAGTAATTAAAGCAAAACGATGTGGCACTTTCGCCAGCCATGACGCGAGCGTGCCATAAATCACAGGTTTAATAGTATAGGACAGCACATACTCAGGCTGAATTTGACGAATTTGCTGATAGAGATGTTTTAACAGTTTTAAATCCGCCAGCGGATTGGTGCCTGTGCGCTGCATGGGAATTTCATGCAGATGATAGCCAAGGGCTTGCAGTTTTTGCTGTTCTTCAGGAAAGTTTGCAAATTCAGGCGCCATGATGTGAATTTCATAGCCTTGCGCATGAATGGCTTCCAACATTTTCCCGCGGAAATTTAAAACAGAAGGCAAAAAACTGCTGATCATTAAAAACTTCATACCTGTTGGCTCCACACCTGCATATATTGACCACTGACAGTTTCAATAGTGAAGTTCTGCTCAACCCGTTCACGCGTCGCCTGTTTTAAGCTTTGCTTTTCTGCTTCTGATTTTTGTGTATAGGCTAAAATGGCATCCGCCAAAGCTTGCGCGTTACGTGGTGGAACGATACTTCCTAAATCCTGCACAATATATTTGGCATCGCCCACATCGGTGCTGATACAAGGCAAACCTGATGCCATGGCTTCGACCAACACATTCGGAAAACCTTCGGTAATTGAAGTCATCAGAAAAGCATCAATCGATTGATAAAAAGCAGGCATATCTGAAATTTGATCGATTAAATGGACTTTTTCAGCATCTAGTTGATACTGATGAAATAAGGCTTTGACTTCAGGATTGTCTATACTCGCACCGCTACCAGCAATTTTAAAGATGATGTTTTTATCTTTTAGCAAGCCTATCGTTTCAAACAGGTAAGGATAACCCTTAGCATGTCTATATGTTCCAGCGAAACCAATCACGGTTGGTTCATGCAATTGGGGATTAGGCTGAAATTTATCTAAAAACACGCCATTGGCAATCACTTGACTATTGCCATTTTTAAAGCCAAAGGCCTGATGCTGCTGCATAGACGAATGCGCACAATAAATAATGGCACTGGCTTGTTGGGACAGTATTTTGCTTAAGCCCAAGGCAATCTTGGTACTGATCGATTCATCTTTGGGAGAAGCAAGCGAATGATGAATACCCCAAACTACTTTTGGTTTTTGGGCTAAACCAATGATACTGAGACTGGTCAACACATTGGCATGGTACATCCAGCATTGCACCGTTGCAGGCTGTAGTTTTTTAAGCAATGTACGCAGTTTGCTTACCGTACCCAATGTGTTTATGCCATTCCAATCCAGTGCATAATGCGCCTGACAACGATCTAAAGTACTTTGATACACCTCTGATGTTTTCATTAAAGCAATGATCACATGTTCGTATTGGTGTTCAGTGTATTGAATCAAACGTGCCAGCATCATCTCTGCACCGCCCACGCCTGCAAAGTTGGTAATCACATGCACCATCAACGGTTTGCTCATGCTGCAGACTCCATCATACGCAAATACTGCTTAAGTACGGTTTGCTTATGAAACTGCTGAATATGCGCTTCAAAATCAGCTTCTGAATAATGTACATAATCGGCAAAAATCGCCTGTTGCATGGCTTGAGTTAACCCTGCCTGATCATTGCATTCGACCAATAAACCAAACTTAGAGTTTTCTAGAATTTCCATTGGTCCACTTGGACAGTTGGTACTGACCACTTTTACTTTTGAAGCCAACGCCTGAATGAGTACTCCAGGCAAACCTTCCCAATTGGAACTTAAAACAAACAGCGATGCATATTTAAAATAAGCGTATGGATTAGCATCAAAGCCCGGTAAATCCACCACATCGTTTAAACCCAAGTCAGCCACTAGCTCCTCAAACTCTGCACGCAGTTCACCCTCACCTAAAATCAATAATCGGGTTTCAGGATGCTGATCATGCAAGGCTTTAAAGGAGCGGATCAGAAAACCAAAGTTCTTTGCTTCAGTGAGACGCCCCACTGCCAAAATCACTTTATGGTCATTATTAAAAAAGCGATGTGTGACTGGCGCTTTGAGTTTTCCAAAATAGGCATCGTCCAATACTGGGTTATAAATGGTACTCAGATTATTATTTTTATAGGCATAATATTCACGAAAATCGGCTTCCACCCCTTTGGAAACACAGACCACTTGCTGTGCCATGGGATAGGTCCAGTTCACCAAAGTTTTCAGCACAAATTTAGCCACACCTTGCAACTTCATATTTTTTGACGGCGTAGATACTTCACGGAAGATCAAACGTGTTGCAACACCTGCGAGTTTTTTCGCAATCCCTGCCACAATATTGGTATGGGTTTGTGTTGCAACCAAGCAGTCGTATTGCTCAGCTTTCATTTTCAGTTTTAAGGGCGTGATGCTATTCATCACCCGACCGCAATTAAAATTGACCAATTCAATTTTAGAGCTCACTTCTGGTAACAGCTTTGCTTTGTCACCATTAAGATCACATACACCCAAATGAATTTTGAGTCCTTGCTCAGCAAAGCTGTTCGCCAGTTGAATGACCGTACGTTCTGCACCGCCACCGCCCAAGCTTGGCAAAAAGAACATGACTTTATTCAACATATGCAGACCTAAATTTTATAAAATGGGAGAATATTAATGCGAGCTTTTTGAGGCTTGAGTCGCCATGGCACGTTCCACGCGCGCACGATAATCCGTAATACCAGCTAAGTCAGTATCACTGGCACAGGTGCTTTGAATTTTGGCTTGATAATCAGCAAAACTGGATACCACTTTGGCAGGCACACCAATCGCCACGCTATGGTCAGGAATATCTTTGGTCACCACCGAACCTGCACCAATCACCACATTTGAGCCAATGCTCACGCCCGGCATAATAATGCTATTCACACCTATAAACACATGCGAACCTACTTGAATCGGGGCAAAGCGTTGATAGCGTTTCCCTTGCTCATCTTTGACCAAGCAGGTACTGCCATCATGGGTAATAAATTTCACGCCTGAAGTCACCGTGACATGATCACCAATTGAGATTAAAAACGGTTCTGAGCCCCAATTTTTAATATAAATTCGGCAGTTTTCACCAACTTTCACACCTTTTTTACGTGCATAAGCCACACTGCCCTTCGCCATAAAATAAGCAAGATCAAACAGCTGTCGAAGAGCAGAAACCATAAATGCCATACGCATGACCTATGTCAGGATCAGAAAATCAAAAGGGAGAAAATTAAGCTGAATATTTTACGCTGAAAATATGTTTTACGATATGCATAGCACTTTACACAGATTTGATTTTTTTGGCCGGAATACCGACATACACCCCTGATTCAGAGAGAGGTTTTGACACTAAACTGCAGGCACCAATTACACTGTCATCGGCAATAGTTACACCATCAAGTACCGTAACCCGTGCACCAAGCCAAATATTTTGCCCTAAACTCACGCCCTGCTTGGTAATTGCATCTTTCACTAACAGATCAGGCTCACCAAATTTATGGTTACTGGCAATCAAAATACTTTGCGTACCAATACGGGTATTGTCACCAATACTTACACCACCACAACCATTAATAAAAGACTTAGAATTAATGCTGACATCTTGACCAATCGACACCTTGCCACCAAAGCATTTGATATAACAGCTTTCACCAATAAAACTGTGATCTGCAATTTCTAAAATCGCACCTTGTTCGACAATTAAACTGACATGATCGCCAATATAGACATTCTTGCCGATCTTCACTTGGCCATTAATCTCTAGGGTACAGGCTTTGCCGAAGTAACGGAATTGTGTGCCAAATGCCATGTTGTACATCACTTTACGGCACTGTGAAGTAAACCAATTCATGTATTTTAAGATTTTAAAAAACATCAGTTTTTGTTTCTCCACACTACATACAAAATGGCAAAGTTATAGAAAATTAATGCTACAGGTACCGCAAGTAACATATACACTTTATCAGCAAAGACTGCATAGAAGCCTGCAAATAAAGCGAACTTAATCATGAGTTCAACGATTTGCAACTTGAATAGCACTTGGCTGTTACGCTTAGCAATCAAAAAAGCGGAGCTTGGTGGATTACAGAAAATCGCCCAATAACCCAAAGCTAAAATTTGGAAATAACTCGAAATACCCACCCATTCACTGCCAAAAACCCATAAATATAAAGATTCAGGCAATACAAAGACCAAGGCAAATAATGGCAGTGAAACTAAACTCAGTAGCACACTGGCTTTTAACGCATTTTGACTTGAATCCGCATCTTTAAATTTGCGAATAAAAAACTGACGCAAAGTTTGTGAGATTAGATTAATCGGAACACGCAAAGTCCGTTCGACAATGGCATAGAAGCCCATCGCCTGCACACCAACAAAATGCGACACCACATAGTAAGGCAAATTATGTGAAAAACTATTCAGCAAGGCATGTGATGTATTGGCATAAATAAAATCTTTGTAATGTTTAAATGCCTGCCAACTCACTTGATAGAGCTGATGCTTCACTAAATAAATCAGCACCGCCACAATCATAATGACCGAGCTGAGGTTATAACTGTTCACCAAGCTAATTTGCATCACGAGCGGTAAGGACAGTTGAACCGCTACCACAATAGCACTTCTAAAAATATTTAAGCCTGCGCAGAAATATTCTTGATGTGCTGAAAACTGATAATTATACAGACTTTGAATCAGGGTATTGGCAAGCACACCTGTAGCAACTGCCCCTGCCATTTCAACATTTAAAATTGCACTGATGACGATGCCGCTAATGACAGCAATCGCAGTTGAGAATGCAGCCCCTTCAAAAATCAGACTTTTTTTATCTTGTTCGTCAGCGACCAACAACGCTTGATCCAAACGCATATTGGCTACTGTTGAAAGTACACTGACAATCGCCAAAGCAATGCCATACGCGCCAAAATCAGCAACAGAATATAGGCGTGTTAAAACAGGAAGTGCGATAAATGTCATTATCGCACCTGCCAGTAAACTTAAGGTAATCAGCCCAATCGACTGATATTTTGCGAACAGTTTCGCAATCATCTGTTCAATATCATTTTAAGTTGTTTACGTACCAACGCATTGCAAGTTGAATGCCTTCAGCAATTTTAAACTGTGGCGCATAACCCAAGCCTTGCTCAATTTTGGCAATGCTCGCTTGTGAATGACGTACATCACCTGCACGGAACTCACGGTAAACAGGATCACGCTCAAAGTTCACATCATTTGTCGCCAGCGCTGCCTGAATCGCACGGTACAACTCATTCAAAGTTGTTCGGTCACCTAGTGCAACATTATAGACCTGATTTTTTGCTTCATCACTTTGCGTTGTCGCAGCTAAAATATTCGCTTGCACAACATTTTGAATAAAACAGAAATCTCGACTGGTTTCACCATCACCGTTAATAAACACATCTTCACCAGCAATCATTGATGATGTCCATTTCGGGATCACTGCTGCGTAAGCGCCTTTCGGATCTTGGCGTTGACCAAACACGTTAAAGTAACGTAAGCCAATTGTTTTAAACCCATAAGTTTTCGCAAATACGTCTGCGTATAACTCATTGACGTACTTCGTCACTGCGTAGGGTGAAAGCGGATTACCAATATTTTCTTCCACTTTTGGCAATGCGGGATGATCACCATAAGTCGAACTGCTGGCTGCATAAGTAAAGCTTGCAACACCCGCATCACGCGCAGCAGTGAGCATATTTAAGAAACCACTGATATTGGTTTCATTGGTGGTGATTGGATCGGCAATTGAACGTGGTACTGAGCCTAAAGCGGCTTCATGCAAGACATAATCTACGCCTGCACATGCTTTTTGGCAATCTGCAAACTGACGGATATCACCTTCAATAAAGCTGAATTTTGCCCATTGCTCCGCAGTCACTAAGCTATGCACTTCATCCAAATTATGCTGATGCCCTGTGGCGAAGTTATCTAAACCCACCACAGTTTGATTGAGCTTGAGTAAAGTTTCTAAAAGATTCGAGCCAATAAAACCTGCTACACCTGTCACCAACCAAGTTTTAGGTGCAGTTTTGAGCTTGTCACATACCTGTTGATATTGATTCATGATGGTATGCTCCTTACAAACGTAGATCAGATTCGGCTTGAGATAACACATATTTCAAGTCATACAGCACATGATCAGCTTTACCCAAAGCACGAATTGCATCAGCGCCCATCACCTTAAATTGCTGGTGGGCAACTGCAAGAATCACAGCATCATATTTGCCATTTTCCAGTGTTTGCACTGGGGTAATACCATATTCATGCTCCGCTTCCGATACATCTACCCATGGGTCATAGACGTCCGCTTGAATGTGGTATTCCTTGAGTTCATTGACGATATCAATGATGCGTGTATTACGAATATCTGGGCAGTTTTCTTTAAAGCTTAAGCCTAAAATCAGTACCTTGGCATCTTCAACTTGAATACGTTTTTTCAACATGGCTTTAACAAGTTGAGTCACCACATAAGCACCCATACCATCATTTAAACGGCGGCCTGCCAAAATAATTTCAGGGTGATAACCAATCGCTTGGGCCTTATGGGTTAAATAGTACGGGTCAACACCAATACAGTGACCACCGACTAAACCCGGACGGAATGGAAGGAAATTCCATTTAGTACCAGCCGCTTGTAATACCGCTTCAGTATCAATGCCCATTTTATTAAAAATCAACGCCAATTCATTAATTAAAGCTATATTCACATCGCGCTGAGTGTTTTCAATTACCTTCGCCGCTTCTGCAACTTTAATACTGGCTGCTTTATGTGTGCCCGCTTCAATAATCAAGTTATAGACTTGATCGACATAATCAGCGACTTCAGGTGTTGAACCCGAAGTAATTTTTAAAATATTGGTGACACGATGCAGTTTATCACCCGGATTAATACGCTCAGGACTATAACCCGCATAAAAATCTTGATTGAATGTTAAACCTGATACTTTTTCTAAAACAGGAATACAGGCTTCTTCTGTTGCACCGGGGTAAACGGTCGATTCATAGACAACGATATCACCCGCAGATAATACCTGACCAATACTTTGTGATGCTTTGATTAATGGGGTGAGATCGGGTTGTTTAAATTCATCAATCGGGGTTGGCACTGTCACAATAAAGAAATTACAGTCTGCTAACTGCTGTAAGTTTGTGGTGTAGCTTAAATGCGTTGCTTGCTTTAATTCTTCTGGTGAAACTTCTAAAGTATGATCTTGTCCGCTCTGTAGCTCATCAATACGCTTCTGGTGAATATCAAAGCCCATCACGGGAACTTTTTTTCCAAACTCAACAGCTAGCGGTAAACCGACATAACCTAATCCGATGATGGCAATTTTTAATTCGGAGAGTTGTAACATACTGAAGCCTATGTCATCGATGAATCATCAATCATCGTTATGTTGTAAATAGCGTTAAATTATATCAGAAAATCAAATTTCGATTGTGTAATGATGTTCTAAACATACATAAAAAGTCATACTTCCCGATTCAAATAGATCAAATCTATTGTCCTTTTTTTCTATATGCTATTTTGTTAAGATCAAAGTCTCAGGTACATTTTTTATATTTTATAAAAAACCTAATCGAATTACGTTTTAAAACATCAATAACTATATTAAATAGCGCGAATAGTATAGAATTTTGCAGTCCGAAACGTACAATTAGGGTTCATTGGCCCGTTCAAAAACATTCAAATTTATAAATAGGATTTATATTCGAGTGAATTACTATCGTTATAGCGTTATGCTGGTTTTGAGTTTAGGAATTACAGGATGTGCAATGACCCCTGGACTTCAGACATATGATTTACCACAACAAGGTTCCTATAAAACAGATCAAGGTGCTGAATTAAGTGTTGTACCTTTGACACAAAATAATATTCCTGCTATTTCTCAAGCGAATTCGCAAAATTTAGCTCAAATTCAAACGTTATTTCAGCATCAGCAATCCATATATAAATTAAGTGCAGGTGATGTTCTATCGATCCAACTTTGGGCTTATCCTGAAATTACACCACCAATTCAAGATGCAACTAATGTAAAAGCTGTTGGTTATCCCATTGATCCTAACGGTAATGTACAGCTTCCTTTAGTCGGGTCAGTTAAAATTGCTGGGAAAACACTTGCTCAAGCGAATACATATTTGCGTAGTCAATTTAGTAAATATTTAAAACACCCTGATGTTGTCGTTAGAGTATTATCTTACGAAGGCAAAAGATACTTCGTAAATGGTCAAGTACTTAAAAGTGGCCAATACACTTTAAATGATCAACCCATCAGCCTCTATACCGCACTAGGTCAAGCCGGTGGTATTGATACCAAAACTGGCGACACCACTAATATTCAACTCATTCGTAATGGCGCTACGTATAATTTAAATACCATTCAACTCGAAAAAAATGGTTTATCACTACATAATTTATTAATTCGCCCGAATGACACAATTTTTGTAAATACAAAACAAGATCAAAAACTGTATGTCATGGGTGAATCAAGTAAAAGCCAAGCGATTAACTTACGCGATCAAGGGATGTCTTTAAGTGATGTATTGGGTGAAAGTGAAGGGATTAACCCTTACTCAGCTAGTGCAGCTAGAATTTATGTCATGCGTACAGATTTAGATCAGAAGCAGTCAACTATCTATCACTTAAATTTGAGTAGTATTGGTAATCTAGCATTAGCCAATCAATTTTCCATGAAAAAGAATGACATTGTATACATTGATGCAACTGGTTTGACTCGTTGGCAGCGTGTAGTCAATCAGATCATTCCATTCTCGAGCGCACTTTATAGTTTTGATCAGCTTGGGAAATAATTATGGCATTTAAAAATATACTCGTTGTCTGTGTCGGAAATATTTGCCGTAGCCCGATGGCAGAATATTTCCTAAAGACGAATTGCCCAAACCAACACATTGAATCTGCAGGATTGTCTGCAATGGTAGGACATCATGCAGATGAAAAAGCAATTCATTGTATGGACCAATTTAATATTGATATGCGTTCACATATTGCAAAACAGATCAATGCATCTTTAATTAAGCAAGCAGATTTAATTCTAGTAATGAGTACGAATCAGGCTCAGCATATAGAAAAACAATGGCCGTTTGCAAAAGGTAAGGTCTTTAGATTAGGCCACTGGCAAGGAAAAAATGTCCCTGACCCTTATCAACACGATCAAGACTTTTTTAATGAGTCCTGTAAAAACATAAGCAATTATGTTCAGGATTGGATGCCACATTTTTAATATAAATTATTGAATAATCAGTTGTTAAACTATGACTCAAACCTCAAAAACTGAAGATGATACTATTGATTTAAAAGAGCTCTTTTTTTCTCTGATTGCTCAATGGAAAATTATCGCTCTTTGCATCATATTAAGTTTAATCTGTGCCTTACTCTATATTCGCACCACACCTTCCATATATTCTACGGATGCTTTAGTTCAAGTCGAAGATGGCAAAAGTGCTGCGTCTGCTGCATTACTAGGCGAACTCAAAGAAGTCTCTGGTGGTCTTGGTCAAAAATCGCCTGCCGATGCAGAGATTGAGATCTTAAATTCTCGAATGGTGTTAGGCAAAGTGATTGACGACCTCAATCTGAACATCAGTATTCAAGATCAAAATAATAGCTTCTTTAAAAAACTTCTCTCTTCAGAAAAAGGCCAATTGAAATTTGATGGCCAAGGCGTTAGTTATAGCACCAAGCAAAATAATTTTTTAGTTAAAGAGTTCAGTGTTCCAAATTATTATTTAGATAAAAAACTGACTTTAGATTTCAAAGCAGACTCTAAATTTACCCTAAGTCATAAAGATAAAGTGATCTTTGAGGGTCGTTTAAATCAACTCAATCAATTTGTTGACGGCTATGGAGCTTGGAAAATTAATATTTCAAGTACACAGCCATTTGAACACGCTTTTATATTATCTAAACTCTCACTGCCTTCAGCTGTCAAAAACTTAAAATTAAATTATGGTGTAGCAGAAAAAGGGAAAATGACAGGTGTCATTGGTTTAAATTATGCTGGAGAAGATAAACAGCATATTACTAATGTGCTGAATCATATTTTAGAAATTTATCACCAACAAAATATTGAGCGTAAATCGTTAGAATCAAAACAAACCCTCAATTTCTTAGATCAACAATTACCTGAATTAAAGCAACAACTTGAACAATCTGAAATTAAATTTAATGAGTTTCGTGAAAAATACAATACGGTAGATGTCACTCAAGAAGCTGAACTCATGCTCAAGCAAAATATTGAACTTGAGAAAATGCGTATTGAGTTAAAACAGAAACAAGCCGAATTATCTGCTAAATATACACTTGATCATCCGTTGATGGCTGAAATTAATGCACAGGTAAATTCTTTAAATCAAAAGACTCAAGAATTAAACAAGTCTATTAAACAACTTCCAGAAACACAGCGCCTGTACTTACAACTTTATCGTGATGTCAAAGTAAATACTGAGCTTTATACATCACTTCTTAACAGCTACCAACAGCTCAAAATTGCAAATGCTGGGGAAATTGGTAATGTCCGTATCATCGATACAGCTGTTGAACCTGAACGACCAATCAAACCTAAAAAATTAATCATTTTGATTTTATCATTATTTGTAGGTGGTTTTATTGGTGTATTAATTGCACTTGTTCGCAACATGATGCGTTCAGGGATCAAAGACTCCACTCAAATCGAAAATGAGTTGGATCTGCCCGTGTATGCAACGGTTCCTCGTTCACCTGTACAAGAAAGCCGTATTAATATTTTAAAGAAGAAAAAGAATATTCCTATTCTGGCTGTTAAAAATAGTGATGATATCGCTATTGAGAGCTTAAGAAGTATGCGTACAGCCATTCATTTCGCGCTAAGCTCTGCCCGAAATAATCTAATCACAATTTCAGGCCCTGCGCCAGAAGTTGGTAAATCCTTTATCTCAACCAACTTAGCCACAATTTTGGCGCAAAGCGATAAACGTGTATTAATCATAGACGCAGACTTACGTCGGGGTTATTTACACAAGTATTTTAATCTCGACACACAACCTGGCTTAACAGAGTTACTCAATGGTCAACAAAGTTTAGAAACAGTCATTCGTCATACAGAAGTACCTGGCTTAAGTGTAATTTCTCGCGGGAAAAGTCCTGCGAATCCTTCTGAACTACTAAGCTCTAACCAGTTCAAAAATCTATTAGAGCAAATGTCAGAGAAATTTGATCATGTGATTATCGATACTCCACCAGTCTTAGCCGTGACGGATGGCATCATTATTTCTCAATACACAGGCGTTAACTTAGTGATTGCCCGTTATGCGAAAACACAAATGAAGGAGCTTGAATTGACCCTGAATCGCTTCGAACAAGCCGGCGTGAAAGTGAATGGATTCATTCTAAATGATATCCAGCGTTCAAGTGCAGGCTATGGCTATGGCTATGGCTATAACTATGCTTATGCCTATAAAGCCAATAAAGAATCAGACTAAATACATTCTCTAACCGATAAAAAGCCAGAACTTGATTTCTGGCTTTTTATTTTGTATGACAAACGTTTATATATTCAAATCCTTATAGTTTTTTTAAGGACTTCAGCATATATTAATTTGAAAATGTACTGGTGGTACAAAACACGTCATTCATGAAGTCTGCTAAGATGCTAAAAAACTTTTTGAATGTAATAGAATTAGGAAAAATTTCACATGAGTAAAGCCTTACCCATTGCTGTAGCTGTTATTCTAGGCGGTGCTGCACTTGTTCCCGTTTATTATGCATCTCAACACCCAGCTTCAGCCGAAGCCCAAGTTTCAAAAAATGCATCTGCCGTAGAAAAAATTAGCTATGCACTGGGTTATGAGGTTGCTCATCAAACTCCACCAGAACTCGATATTAACAGTTTTGTAACCGGTGTCCGTGCTGGTCATGCCCGTAGCCAACCCGCCTATACCGAAGAAGAATTAAAACAAGCCTATGAGCAGTTCCAACAAGAAATGCAGCAAAAGCAGGCCAATGATGCGAAGCAAGCACAAACAACCAGTGACAGCTTCTTAACTGAAAATGCGAAAAAACCTGGGGTGAAAACCACAGCGTCAGGCTTACAGTACAAAATTACGCAAGAAGGCACAGGCAAGCAACCCACTGCCAGCTCTGTCGTGACCGTGCATTACAAAGGCCAACTGGTCGATGGTAAAGTCTTTGATAGTTCACTTGAACGTGGCGAACCGATTGAGTTCCCTTTAAACCAAGTGATTCCAGGGTGGACGGAAGGTCTACAACTCATGAAAGAAGGTGGGAAAGCGACACTCTACATTCCTTCGAACTTAGGTTACGGCCCACAAGGTGTACCCGGCATGATCCCAGCCAACAGCACGCTTGTTTTTGATGTTGAACTGATCAAAGTAAAATAAGACAAGTCAATCAAAGGAGAGCTTTTGCTCTCCTCTTTTTATTGAGAATACGATATGAAAATTCAAACAACATTACTCTGCGGCTTGTTACTTTCTACACCTGTTTTTGCAGCGCCGATTAACAATAAAAGCAGCATCAACCAACAAGTCGGTTATAGCTTTGGCTATCTCATGGGTCGTAGCAATGCCGAATCAATTCAAGATCTCGATCTCGATGCTTTTGTGCAAGGGTTACGTGAAGCATCTAAAGGCCAAGCTGCGTCATTAAGCGATGAAGACATGGCGCGTGTATTGACCCAATATAAACGCCAAGCCGAGGCAAAACAGTTATTAGAAGTGAAACAACTGGCAGATAAAAATGCCAAAATTGGTGCAGCCTTTTTAGCTGAAAATGCGAAAAAAGCAGATGTAAAAACTACGGCTTCAGGCTTGCAGTATATGGTTTTACAACAAGGCCAAGGCAAGTCACCTAAGGCCAACAGCAAAGTCAAAGTCCATTATGAAGGACGTTTGATTGATCAAACTGTTTTTGACAGCTCGATTGCACGTCAGCAGCCTGCGGAGTTTCAAGTCAGCCAAGTGATTCAAGGTTGGACTGAAGGCTTACAGCTAATGAAAGAAGGCGCAAAATATCGCTTCTTTATTCCCGCTAAACTGGGCTATGGCCAAATTGGTTCAGGCGATGTGATTGAACCGAATAGCACCTTGATTTTTGATGTGGAACTGATTGAAGTGTTGCCAAAATAAGGTAGCAATGCAAAGATAATGCTATATACAAAATAAAAAGCCTGATCTTCGTGATCAGGCTTTTTATTAATTTCAATCTATTTTCAAATCAAGCACTGCTTATTTTTAAGTTAAGTGCTTCGCTTGTCTTTTGAAGCATAAAACAAAGAAGTACCTTGTTTTAGGCTTCATGTTTGAGGTGATGTGGTCTAAACCCAGTAAGGAGCAAACCAACCGCATAAGCCACAACGCCGACCACGCACAGCCCGATCACTTCGGAAACGCGAATCCACTGTGACACGTCACCCTTATACCAAGTCAATGCATACCACAAAGCCACAATCATTACGGCGTTAGAAATACCAAACTGGATAAACAGTTTTTTCCAGTGTACGCCAAAACGGAAAATATCACGCTTGTGTAGATAGAAATACAACATCCCCGCATTCACCAGAGCAGAACCCGAAGAAGCTAAAGCTAAAGCCATATGCTCTGCCTGCCAGTCAATCAGTTTAAAGAAGCCAATAAACACCACGTTTAAAATCGCATTTGCGGCAACGGCCATTAAACCGACACGGACTGGTGTTTTGGTGTCTTGCTTCGCATAAAATCCGGGTGCAAAGACTTTAATCAACATAAATGAAATCACCCCAGCACTCATACATTGCAGTGCTAAAGCCGTCATTTGTGTATCTTCAAGGGTGAATTGACCGCGTTGGAACAGGGCCTGAATAATGGGGGTCGATAACATAAACAGCGCGATACTGGCAGGCACCCCTACCAAAACAATGACCTTCGCAGCCCAATCCATCATGCCACGGAACTTCGACATATCTTGCTCTGCATGACGGGTCGACAAGGCAGGTAAAATCACCGTACCAATCGCCACCCCAATCAAGCCCAAAGGTAACTCAGTCATGCGTTCCGCACTGTACAACCATGACACTGAACCGTCTTGCATAAACGAAGCCCAAATGGTGTTCAGGAGTAAGTTGATTTGCGTGACAGAAACACCAAATAGCGCAGGCAGCATCAATTTCATGATGCGATCCACCCCTTCATGTTTAAAATCGACTTTCGGCGGAATCAGTAACTTTTTATGCCACAGTTCAGGAATTTGGATCGCCAGTTGCAATACACCCGCAGCAATCACCGCCCAACCGAGTGCCATAATTGGTTCTGCCATATACGGCGTCAACCACCATGCCCCCGCAATCATCGCAACATTCAGCAATACTGGTGAAAAGGCGGGCGAAGCAAAGGAACCATAACTGTTTAAAATACTGCTGGCAAATGCCGTCAACGACATAAACAATAAGTAAGGAATGGTGAGGCGGAACATTGAAACCGCGAGGTCGAACTTCTCTGGATCGGCATGGAAACCTGGTGCGTATATATATAGCACCGCTGGAGCTGCAACCATGGCAATGAAGGTTAAAGCCGTCATAACCGTCATCAAACAACCAAAGACACGGCTAATCAGAATCTGAACTTCCGCATGGGTACGCCCAGTTTTATATTCGGTCAGTACTGGAATAAACGCCTGTGAGAATGCTCCCTCAGCAAACAGCCGACGGAAGAAGTTCGGGATACGAAAGGCCACCACAAAGGTATCGAAATCTTTCCCCGCACCAAAGACATTTAGTAAGACAATGTCTCGTACCAAACCCAAGACCCGAGAAAGCATGGTCATTGCACTTACAATTACGGTTGACCGCCACAGCGCCATCGTATCCACCTAGTTTTTCATTTGCCGCTATTGTAATGAAACTTCAGCGATTATTTGATTGTTTAATGTTGTTGTTGGCTCTCAATTCATTGACTTTTTAACTGCTGCAAACGATTTCGATAGCCTAACCAATCAAAAAATGGTCCTGGATCGGTCTTACGTCCTGGCGCAATATCGGAATGTCCTGCCAAATGCTGCTGAATTTGAGGATAGGCCTGTTGTAAACAAGCCGTCACGTGTACCAATGTTTCATATTGGGCATCTTCAAAAGGCAAGTCATCACTGCCCTCAAGCTCAATACCAATCGAATAATCATTGCACTCTTTTTTAGCCAGATAGCTTGAGTGTCCTGCATGCCATGCACGGTCGTTAAAATTGACAAATTGTAAGACTTCGCCACTTCTTAAAATCAGTAAATGCGCTGAGACTTGCATGCCTTGAATGGTTCGAAAATACGGATGTACTGACCAATCCAACTGATTCTGAAAAAATTGTTCAATATAGCCGCCGCCAAACTGTGAGGGAGGCAAGCTGATATTATGGATGACAATCAGTTGAATCTCAGTATCAGCAGGACGTGCGTTAAAATTAGGCGACGGAATTTGTCTCGCTCCCAGCAGTTGCCCTGCTTGCACTTGAAACGACGGAATGACCTGCATATTTTTATTCCTCAAACCCATTGCGCCCTTTGGGCAATCTTTTTTAATGTCTCTCATGCTAAATCTTTCCCCGTCATTTCTCAAATTGCTCAGCATTTGATTCTGAAATTTTCACGCCTTTTTCAGGAAAAATGCTAATATATTGCGCAATTTTCATGGCTTCTATAAAGATACGGACAATCGGATGAGCATATCGCAGCAACTGCTTGAACAATCTATTCAACTGAATATTCAACAGGCATTACAAGAAGACATCGGTGATGGTGACATTACGGCACTTTTGACGCCTGAAGATGAACAAGCGACTGCGACCATTATTAGCCGTGAAGACATGATTCTTGCAGGTCAACCTTGGGTCAATGCATTAATTGCGGCTTTTGATTCCAGTGTGCAAATCACATGGCTAAAAAACGATGGCGATTTGGTTCTTGCCAATGAAACCATTTTTAAACTGGCGGGTTCAGCACGCAGCTTACTTACGGTTGAACGCCCTGCACTCAACTTTGTACAAACACTATCTGCTGTAGCCAGCAAAACTGCGGAATATGTCAAACAGCTCGATGGCTTAAACACCAAGTTGCTCGACACCCGCAAAACCCTGCCTGGTCTACGTATTGCCCAAAAATATGCTGTCGCGGTCGGCGGCGGTCAAAACCATCGTTTAGGTTTATTCGATGCTTTTTTAATTAAAGAAAATCACATCATGGCGGCAGGTGGCATTGCTCAAGCCATTGCCAAAGCGCATCAAATTGCCCCAGGCAAACCTGTCGAAGTCGAAGTTGAAACTTGGGCTGAATTAGACCAAGCCTTGGAAGCCCAAGCTGATATCGTGATGTTAGACAACTTTAGCCAGCAACAAATGATTGATGCGGTCAAGCATGTTGCAGGACGGTGTAAATTGGAAGCGTCAGGGAATATCACCATTGCCAACTTGCGTGAAGTGGCAACCACAGGCGTGGATTATATTTCGATGGGTGTATTGACTAAAGATGTCAAAGCAGTCGACCTTTCTATGCGTTTTAATGCTTAATTTCAATAGTTTATATTCAAACTACACACAATAAAAAACGCACTCTCAAGTGCGTTTTTTATTGGGTTAAAACTTACCAGCCCAGTGCTTGCTGTTGTTTTTTCACCAATTCTTGAATGCCCTTTTCCGCCATTTCTAACATGGCATTGCACTGTACACGGGTAAAGGGTTTATCTTCTGCCGTGCCTTGAATTTCAATAAACTCGCCAGCTTGGGTCATGACCACGTTTAAATCCGTTTGGCAGTTTGAGTCTTCTTCATAGCACAAGTCTAAAAGTACTTCGTCTTGGAAAATACCGACTGAAATGGCAGCCACTAAGCCTTTTAATGGATCTTGCTTAATTTTCTTTTTCTCAAGCAACGTATTCATCGCATCAATGAGAGCCACCGCAGCACCAGTGATCGCAGCAGTACGTGTACCACCATCCGCCTGAATCACATCACAGTCAATGGTAATGGTATTTTCACCGAGTTTTTTTAAATCCACCATGGCACGTAGACTACGACCAATCAAACGTTGAATTTCTTGAGTACGACCACTTTGCTTACCACGCGCAGCCTCACGGTCACTACGGGTATGCGTCGAACGCGGCAACATGCCATATTCAGCGGTTACCCAGCCCTGACCCTTGCCTTTTAAAAAGCGTGGTACGGAGTTATCAATACTTGCCGTACAAAGAACTTTGGTATGACCAAACTCAACCAATACCGAACCTTCCGCATAACGTGTGTAGTTACGAGTAATGGTGACATCACGTAATTGATCTAATGTTCGTTGGTCGATACGCATAATACGCCCTTCATCTGACTAAATAGGTTGGCGCATAGTATAGCAGAAGCAGACCCAAAGCATTTGTCTGACTGCATTGCATTTGTAATTGATCGCCTGCTTCCCTACCCATCCATATTCTTTGTTAAACTGGAGCTTAAAAGAGGCTGAGGCAATCATCTATGTCGATTCGGGAAGAACGTAAACAACAAAGCCGCCAAGCTTTGCTAAATGCTGCATTACAACTCAGCACCTCGGGACGTTCCTTTGCTCGCATTAGTCTCCGTGAAGTCACTCGGCAAGTGGGTTTAGTACCGACCGCCTTTTATCGCCACTTTAATGATTTGGATGAGTTAGGACTTGAACTGGTCGATCAAGCAGCGCTCCACATCAAAAGCATGTTAACCCAATTGGGGCAAAGCTATGTTTATGGTCCACATGCTACGATTGAGCACAGTTTAGATTTATTTTTTCATGCTGTAGAGCAACATCCTGAACAGTGGATTTTCTTGATTGGAGAACGCTGGGGTGGGTCAGCCTTGATCCGTGCTGCTGTTGAGCGAGAAATTGCCTTTTTAATCGATGACTTCGCCCATGAATTAACCCGTATTGAAAGCATGCAACATATTCATGACAGCGAAGACCTCAAAGTTTTGGCCAATATTTTAATGGATGCCTCCTTTAACTGGGCCATGCGCTGGATTGGTTTGAGTCGAGATGTAGCTCTCGAGAAACTCCAACAGCAGCAGGCTGCATTTAAACTGCAAACCATCGTGCAGATTCAACTCATGTTCCGTGGAATCTCCAATTGGCAACGACCATCTGCTCAAACCAAACACGCCAATCCGACCTTACATTAAGACGCTTGCAGACGTAATTTTTGCCGTATTACAAAATTTTTAATGCGCTTTACTCAAACTTGGATGCTTTTTCACTATCATAGAGCCAGTTTTTTCATCTGTAGCTCCTATGCGTTTTTTTCTTTTTTTAGCGGCGAGTGTCTGTATTGCCTTGGCATGGCTATTGCCCATTCATTATCGACCTTGGGTCACCTATACAGGTGAATTATTTGCATTTTTATCTTTATTTGCACTCTCTGCCTTATTTTTAAAAGAAAAACTCTTGCTCCCGAAAGTGAGCCTGCCGCTATTGCTGTTGAGCCTCGTGCCCTTCATTCAGTACGGTTTTGGCGAGCTGTTCTTTTTCAGCAAAGCACTGATGTGTGGCTTATATATCTTTGCATTCTGGCTGAGTATGGTTTTAGGTTTTAACCTGAGCCAAAAACCCTTGGAACGTGAGCAATTATTTAGTGGTCTGTGTAGTGTATTTTGGTCGGTCGGTCTGGTAACAGCGCTCATCGCCACTTGCCAATGGCTCAATATTGAACAGTACATTCCCGGTATGACCACTTTAAAAGGCGATCGTCCTTATGCCAACTTTGCTCAGCCGAACAATATGGCAAGCTTTCTGATGCTGTCCTTACTCGGCACACTGTACCTATTTGAAAAGAAAAAACTCAACTCGATTCTGCTATGCGTCAGTGCTGCATTGATGTTATTTGCGGTAGCCCTGAGTCAGTCCCGCACATCATGGGTCGCAAGTATCTGTGTACTGCTGTATTTGCTCTATCAGCAGTACAAGGGTGTGGTTGAACTGAAGTGGTATAGTGCCCTCGCATGGTTTGCGTTGTTCATTGCATTTACTGCGTTTATTCCACAGCTCAATCACCTGTTGGCTCAGCTGTCTAATGTCGAAGTGACCCAAACCCGTGATGCAGTTGCGCGAGCAACGGGCGATATGTCGCGTCTTGCTATTTGGCAACAGATGCTCCATGCCATTGCTGAACGACCTTGGTTTGGTTATGGTTGGCATCAAACTAGTGTGGCTTACACCCTAATCAGTGATCAGTTCCAAGGCCCAGTTTGGGTGAAAAGTGCGCACAACTTCATTCTCGACTTTATATTGTGGAATGGATTAGTGATTGCGATTCCATTTTTTGCCTATCTTAGCTATTGGGGCTATCAACTGCAAAAGCATGCGACATCACTCGAATCTGTGATTGGACTGCTGATGGTCGGTGCTTTACTGATTCACGGTATGCTCGAATTTCCGTTGTTCTACGCTTATTTCTTACTACCACTCGGGTTGATTCTAGGCATTATTCAATCCCAGCAAAAAATGAAAACGTGGACTTTACCGGGCTTTGCCATGCCGATCACATATACTGTTTGTGTGGTCTTGGTCGCACTGATTATTCGTGACTATGAGTTGATGGTACCAAAGCTGAATCAAGCTTCTCGTTATGAACAAACCCCTGAAAAGTTCACCAATCAAGATCACATTTTACTGCTGTCGGAGTTTAACCGCCGCATTGAATGGATTCAGTTAAATCCGTACAGCAAAGTCAGCCCTGAGCAAATACGTGACTATGAGGAAATGGTGCTAAACTACCCGATTCCCTATGATTTGACCAAATTTGCCAAACTCTTGGCCTTTAATGGCTATGAAGCCGAAGCTCATCATCAACTGTGGCGCTTAAAAACCTTAAGAAAAATTGAGCTGCGTTATGAGGATTTATTGCAGCCAGCATCAGCTGCGCAATAAACATCATTAATCCATAAAAAAAGCCTGCATCAGCAGGCTTTTTTAACTGATCAGCAGGCTTTTTAACTGAATAAGGACTTAAAACAGATTCAGCTTATTTTGCAACACGTTCTTTTTCAATCAAGTAATCCACGACTTGAGTCACTTTAGCATCTTCACCTTGCACAATATATTTACCATTCACCGTCACCGCAGGAACACCACTGAGTTGATAACGCTTGGCTAAGTCTTGTGCTTGTGCAATTTTTGAAGTAATCGCAAATGATTTATAAGTACTGTTAAATTTCGCTTCTGGAATACCAAACTGAGTATAGAACTTGGCTAAAGCAGGTTGCTCTAGAATTGGTTGATTTTGATCATGAATGGCATGGAATAACGTCAGGTGGGTCTTTTTACGTACACCTAAAGCCTCAGACACATAATAAGCTCGCGCCGCTTGTTCCCACACTGGATTCATGGCTGCTGGCGTACGCACAAAACGTACATCTTTCGGTAGTTTTTTCAACCAAGTCTGCATATGGGGTTCAAGTTTAAAACAGTGACCACAGCCATACCAAAAGAATTCGCGGACTTCAATTTTTCCTGGCACTTCCACCTGTACAGGTGTTGGTACGACGATATAATCCTGACCTGCCACAAAATTTGCAGCCAATGCGCTACCAGAAATAGCAAAAACAGCGGTTGCTAATCCACTCAAAAGGAGTTTTTTCATTGAACTTATTGTCCTCAAAATCATTATGATAAGTTTATGCAAATACTATAAATCAAATCTGCCAAATTCGTTTTCATTCTGTGAACTTTTTTCAGGCTTTTATCGCTTTTTCTAGAATAAACGCTACACTAAGCCCTATTGAACGTTTTAAATATCATGACTTAAATTGAGGTGCCGACGATGTCGCAACTGAATGTTGATCCACAAGAAATTGCCAAATTTGAAGCATTTGCTGCCATATGGTGGGATCAGCACTCGGAGTTCCGCCCTTTACATATGATCAACCCACTACGCTTAAACTGGATTGATGAACATGCAGGTGGACTCAATGGGAAAAAAGTTCTTGATGTCGGCTGTGGGGGCGGAATTCTAGCTGAAAGTATGGCACGTCGTGGAGCAGATGTGCTCGGCATTGATATGGGCGAAGCCCCCCTAAATGTGGCACGTTTACATGCAGAACAAGAAGGTGTTGAGCATATTGAATATCGCCAAATTCCAGTGGAGCAGCTCGCAGAAGAACAACCAGGACAATACGATGTCGTGACCTGCATGGAAATGTTGGAACACGTACCCAATCCTGCCTCAATCATTGAAGCCTGCCATAAACTGGTGAAACCAGGTGGTCATGTATTCTTCTCCACCATTAACCGTAATCCAAAAGCCTACCTGTTTGCTATTATTGGCGCTGAATATGTACTGCGTATGTTAGCCAAAGGCACTCACGATTATCAAAAATTCATTAAGCCCTCAGAACTGGCACATGATATTCGCGGCGCAGGGCTAAAACTGAAAGACATGACGGGTTTACATTACAATCCATTAACCAAACGCTATTGGTTAGCGCCAAATGTCGATGTCAATTATATGGTCTACACCGTCAAAGAAGGTGCTGCATGAAAGCCGTCTTATTCGACCTTGACGGCACACTGATCGACACTGCCGCCGACTTTATTCGCATTATTCAAGACATGTGCCGTGAAAAAGGCGTCGCTGTGGTCGATGCAGACCTGATCCGTAGCCAAGTCTCGGAAGGTGCACGGGCGATGGTGAAATTGGTTTATCCAGAACTGGAAGTCGAAGACCCGGTTTTTCTGGCACATCGTCAGCGTTTTTTAGATATCTACGGTGCCGATATCGCAGTAGATACTGACCTGTTTTCGGGCATGTATCCGCTACTTGAAAAACTTGAAAACCAAGAGATTCCTTGGGGCATCGTCACCAATAAACCGCGCTGGCTCAGTGAAGCATTATTAGATGCGCTGAATTTGACAGAGCGCTGTGCGGTTTTAGTCTGCCCAGAGGATGTCTCACAGACCAAGCCTGATCCTGAGCCGATGTATTTGGCTGCCAAGCACATCGCGATTGCACCTCAAGACTGTATCTATGTCGGCGATCATCCACGTGACATCGATGCGGGTCGTAATGCGCAGATGTATACCATTTTGGCGGCTTATGGTTATTTACCATTCGCGCACAAAGATGACTTAACAGCGTGGCAGGCAGATTGTATAGTGAAGACTGTGGCTGAATTGGACGATGTTATTCAATCTCTTGTGAGTCAAACTACACCGTCCAATTCACTGACTTGATCACAATTAAAAAATCAAAATAACGAGGAGGTAATGATGAAATATTCAGAATATCAACCTCGCCCCGATCTGCTCAAAGATCGCATCATCTTAATTACAGGTGCGGGCGATGGTATTGGTCGTGCTGCTGCATTAAGTTATGCCCTACACGGCGCAACTGTGGTGCTGCATGGACGTACCTTAAATAAGCTCGAAGTCATTTATGATGAAATTGAAGGCTTAGGTGCGCCGCAACCTGCAATTTTACCCTTGCAGCTGTCGAGCGCTTCTCCTCGTGATTATGAATTACTGGTCGACACCTTAGAGCGTCAGTTTGGGCGCCTAGATGGCATTTTGCATAATGCGGGCATCTTGGGTGAGCGCACAGAACTGGAAAATTATCCTGTCGATGTCTGGGATGATGTCATGGCTGTCAACTTGCGTGCGCCATTCGTTATGACTCAAGAGCTAATGCCCCTACTGAAAAAATCTGAGCATGCCTCCGTGGTTTTTGCCAGCTCAGGTGTCGGACGTGAAACGCGTGAACGTTGGGGCGCATATTCTGTGTCTAAGATCGCGATTGAAGCGGTCAGCCAACTGTTTGCCAAAGAAAATACCTCACCGAATATCCGCTTTAACTGTATCAATCCGGGGGCGACCCGCACTGCAATGCGTGCCAAAGCCTATCCCGATGAAGATCCAAAAACATTGCCAACACCTGAAAATATCATGCCTGCCTATCTGTACCTAATGGGCGATGATAGTTTACATATGAATGGTCAAAGTATTGATGCACAAGACTAAAATGTGTCATTCAAAAGGAAGCTTCGGCTTCCTTTTTTTATGCGTCAAACTGAAGCTTAGTCATCTGCAACATGATCTCAAGTTCAGAAAAGGTTGTCTTTTTTCAATTTTTGCGGATACTGATGCCCAACTCCATTTTTGAAGCATATGCCATGACGGACTTGAGTAACATCACTGTACAACCCACTGAAGATGGTATGGTTAGCCTGTTGATTGACCAACAGCCGATTTCAGAAAAATATGGAATGAAGTTTGAAGCCAGTATTGTGGAGGAACTTCAAGCCCTGGAAAATGGCGCCACACTTAAACTTTTCGACCAGTTTGTTTTTGCCCATACCGACTTGAACTTTGAACATAGCTATCACTACGTCACGGTCATTGCTAAGAATGATGAACAATATAAAGCAAAGAAAAGCTTTGTTTATCGCATCAAAATTGACGGTCAGCCCGACATTGAGCATGCCATCAGCAAAAATGGTGAACCGATGACTGCAGCCGATGTACGTGAATTTATCCAAGCGCATGTACAGAAATCATTGACTGATTATACCGACCTCAACTACGCCTATTGACATACTCCCACCACCAAACTAAGAGTTATGGTGGGGGAATCTTTGCGACCTATGCAATCAAATTGATTACACCTTTCGATGCCACACTTGCGCTGACAAGTATTGTGGCATAGGAACTCTTTACACAGCACGAAGCCCTAGTGCATCAGCTAAAGCGAAATTACGGATATTTATACTCGCATTCACATCACGATCTTCAACCAAATTGCAATTTGGACATTCAAACAATCTGACACTTAGCGGTAACTTTTCCATCTTATAGCCACAGCAAGAACAAGTTTTTGAACTTGGAACAAATCTTCCAATTTGTAGAATATTCTTGCCAAACCATTTTGCCTTGTATTGCAATATCGTAAGAAATTGACCCCAAGCTACATCTGAAATAGACTTCGCTAATTTTCGATTCCTTACCATGTTTTTAATTCCTAAATCTTCTACTGCATACGTGGTCGCTTGGTTTTCACAGATCAAGTGATGCGTTAGTTTATGATGTAGGTCTAAGCGTTGCAAACGCACTTTTTCATGGATGAATGCAACACTTAACTTTTGACGCTGATAATTCTTAGATTCTTTCTGTTTTCGGGCAAATATCTTTTGCTGTATAGCTAAGCGGTTTTGAGCCTGCCGTAAGTGTCTTGGATTTTCAACTTTATCACCATTAGATTGAATGAGCATGTGATTCAAACCCATATCAATTCCAATAGTTTGATCGGGTTGAACTGTTGTTGGTGCAACAAGCTCTAACTCAGACTCAACTAAGATAGAAGCATAATACTTACCTGTTGCTGTTTTGCTAATGGTGACAGTTTTAATTTTCCCATCAAATGTCCGACTAAATACAGTTTTTATCCCTTTAATTTTAGGTAGATGTAGTAAACCATGCTCAAAGCTCACCGTTGCGTGCTGAGGGCATTGATAAGACCGTTGAGGTACTTTCTTGGATTTGAACCGTGGATAGCCAACAATATGACTCAATGGGCGTTTTTCATCAAGTTTTGGCTTGTAGCCTTTAATTTTCCTGAATTCAATCTTGCCTTTCTTCAATCGCTGAAAAAAATTGTTATAAGCAGTATGCAGGTGAAGTAATCCACTAAGAAGTGATTGACTGTTTACTTCATTCAACCATTCAAATTCAGGTTGCTTCTTCATTGCAACCAATTGGTCTTGAATATCCTTTTTTGATAATAATTTTTGAGTTTCTGAATGGACTTTGGTTTGAAGAGCTAAAGCCCAATTGAAAATAAAGCGAGTGCATCCGAAGTGCTTTTCAAACTGCACTTTCTGTTGAGAATTTGGATAGATGCGATATTTATACGCTTTCAAAAAAGGTTGTTTCATAGTTATAATTTAACAAATTAATTACTTAGTGTAAATATAATGAAATCACATTATCACTGTGTTTATAAGCTCACATATCATTTAGTGTTAGTAACAAAATATCGCAAGAAATGCCTTTCAAATGAAATGCTCAATCGGCTTGAAGAAATCGTAAAAAAGAACTGTGCCGATTGGGAAATTGAGTTGCTTGAGTTTAATGGTGAAGCTGACCATATTCATTTATTACTAGAAATGCACCCGAATATCATGCCAAGCAAATTCATTAACAATCTAAAAACAGTGTCAAGCCGACTGATACGCAAAGAATTTGAGGAAGAACTAAAACCGTATTATTGGAAGCCTGTACTTTGGACGAGAGCATACTGTCTACTTACAACAGGCGGGGCTACAATTGATGTAATTCGGGAATATATAAAAAATCAAGAAAGACCTGAATAACGAAAAGTCGTGCTATCCATCACAATCTAAATCACAGATTATAGATGGAGAATTTCGCACAGTTAGTTAAGCCGAATCAGCCAAGCTGAAAACTCAGCTTGGCTAGTTGGATATTTTAAATCGTATTTTTAAATTATTTTAATAAAAATATTCGGTTTTTAAGATCAATATTTCCTATTTATCATTCTGATTGATCAAGAATTGAAAATAAGGATGCAGCATGGCTGATTTGCAACGTAAACATGACACCATTCGTCATATCCATAATTTACAACTACCCGAAAGCCTGATTTGTGCTTTGGAGGATGCCAAACAAGCTGAAGCAGTGGTTCATTCAATCGGTTCATTACAACATCTAACGCAGCAGTGGAATTAAATAATGCACTATAGTCAAATCACTATAAAACCAATACAAATAAGTCAATGAATTATTTCGAATTTTTTAGAATCCTGTATGGATAATAAAGTAGTTTGACTATATGCATTCTTTGACAAAGGGAGATCTGAGCCCTCAAAATGAGTCAAAAATCAGAAGATACAGACTGTTTGCTTTGGACTTTAGCGCAATTGATGATTTAATTCAGGCTTAGAATTGGGCATAATCTTCTTAATATCTCTGCATTTGTTAATAAATACCCAATTCATCTTCACAGTTTCTCTGCATTTTTTTCGTACATTATAGGAAAGAATGTACTTACCTTAATGAGGATTCAACATGAAAAAGATTTTGACAGTATTGGCAATCTCTTTCAGTGCTTTGATGGCAAGCAGTCTCAGTACCGCTGCCCCTCAGTTTGACCACGATCATCCACGCTATGGCAATGAGCCACGCGGACGTGACTTTCGCGATTCAGGTAATGACGATCAGCAAGATCGTCGACGTATGCGCGAAGAGCGCGGTGTCAAACGTTTACAACAGCATAAATGGCAACAAGGTTATGTCATGCCACAGCATTACCGTGGTAACGGCTATAAAGTCGAATATAAAGACCATAATCTTCCAAAGCCAAACAGAAACCAGCAGTGGTACAAAATCAACAATGACTACATCTTAGTCGACGCAGACAGCAACAATATTCTGCGCATTATGGGGCTTTAATCTGCGCTTCATTTTGTACAACTCCTCGACATTATTCTTGAGACCTGAAT
This sequence comes from Acinetobacter sp. 789_lipA, assembly GCF_058242845.1. NCBI lineage: Bacteria > Pseudomonadati > Pseudomonadota > Gammaproteobacteria > Moraxellales > Moraxellaceae > Acinetobacter > Acinetobacter sp. 789_lipA. Next base: position 731,468 of record NZ_JBZAYS010000001.1, read on the forward strand.
CAACACCCTTTCACCCGCTTTAGTACGACTGCATACTCCTCTTAAGAGACCACAGTCAGGCACAGCATGGAAGGCGTTGTTTCAGGTTTTTTTATGCGCCAAAGCTTTTGTTTGAAAACATTGCAGAAAAACAACAATCTCCTCAGTCTCTTCATACATTTCACAATTCACCTAAATAGCCCTCACGCTTTCTCTAGAGTTATTCGCTAATTTTGAATGATCGAAACAAGACTAATACTGGACGAAAGCAATGAAAAAAATTCTGACTGCAATCACGCTCTCTTTAGGCGCACTCATGGCCACATCTGCAATGGCAGCACCACAGTACTATGACCGCTCGCATGATCATGACTCACGTTGGGATCATCGCGATGACCGCCGTTGGGACAATAACAACCGCTACCAAAACAAACGTGTTAACCCAAGCCGTGACTGGCGCTCAGGTCAAACCTTACCACGAGGCTATGACTCATCGCGTTACCATGTCAGTGACCGCGAAGCACGTCGCCTACCCAACACTGGACGCTACCAACAATGGTATAAGGTCAATGGTGACTATGTTTTAGTCAATGAACGTAATAACCGTATCCTGCGTATTATCGGTTAATTCTGACTTGTGTCGCAAAACCGATAGAACACCTGAACGTTGCTTCAGGTGTTTTTCTATTTAAGACTTCCTCTTCTGCATTTTTTGATTAAAATCATGCTAAGCAGTTCATTTTGAGACAGGCATGCAAACGAATTCGATCGAAACACATCACAGTACAACTTTGCAGTATGTGCATTGGTTTCGACATTCTGCGCCTTATATCAATGCTCACCGTAATAAAACCTTTGTGATTATGTTCGATGGTGAAGCCGTTCAGCATGATAACTTTCAACATATTATTCACGACATTGCCCTGCTGCATTCACTCGGGATTCGCCTGATCTTGGTGCATGGAGCGCGTCCGCAAATCAACCACAACTTAAAACAAAGCCAACTACAAACGCCATTTCATCAGTATCGTCGCGTCACCACCCGAGAATCTTTGGGCTGTGTGATGAACGCGGTGGGCTCGATTCGTTTGCAAATTGAAGCCTTACTGTCGATGGGACTAGCCAACTCACCGATGTACGGCGCACGCATTGATGTGGTTTCAGGGAATTTTGTCACAGCCAAGCCCTATGGCATTCGCGATGGGGTCGATTTTCAGTTAACCGGCGAAGTCCGTACGGTCGATACCGATGCCATTCAACGCCATTTGGATAATCACAATATTGTGCTGCTCGGGCCAACAGGCTATTCCACCACAGGCGAAGTATTCAATCTTCTGGCTGAAGAAGTGGCGACCCGCACAGCGATTCATCTTAAAGCAGACAAATTGATTTTCTTGGGTAAACAACATGGTCTGCTCAATGAACATGGTCAGTTGCAACGCGAAATTTCGCCACACAAGCTCGATGCACAAATTGAAAAATACCAAGATTCGAATCCAGACATTGCGGTACATTTACGCGGTGCCAAAAAAGCCTCGACGCACGGCGTCCATCGCGTCCATCTGATTTCCTATGCTTATGATGGTGCCTTGGTTGAGGAGCTCTTCACGCGTGATGGTTCGGGCACTATGATTACCGATGCCCATTATGAAGAAGTCCGTATGGCCAACATTAAAGATGTCGGCGGACTGATTAACCTATTACGCCCACTTGAAGAAGAAGGCATTTTGGTTTATCGCTCACGTGAACGTCTTGAAAACGAAATTGGTCAATTTGCGGTAATTGAACGTGATGGCATGATCTTGGCCTGTGCTGCGCTCTACCCACTGCCAGCGGCAGAGGGTGAAATCCGCAGTGCCGAAATTGCCTGTGTCGCAGTCGATCCTAGCTATCGCAAATCTAATCGCGGTAGCCAAATTTTGCATTATCTCGAAGGTAAAGCCCGCAGTATGGGCATTCAACAGTTGTTTGTACTGACCACACGTACTGCACATTGGTTCTTAGAACATGGCTTTGAAACGGCCAATGTCGATGAACTTCCCAATGCACGCCAAGCCTTATACAACTATCAGCGCAACTCGCTCGTCTTTAAAAAGCCACTTTAAGTGGCTTTTGCAGGATTATGGATATCTTTATTTCTCATATCTTTATCTAGAAAACACCGCAAAAATCGCTCAAATCTATATTGCGTGAAACACTAAGCTTATTCCAAAAATAAAAATACCTTTTAAATAATAAATATCAATCAGTTAATCTCAATAAATTTTATATTTTATGTTTTTTATATTGCTGTTTTTTGCATAAGTTTTGCACTTTTGTTTTTATCTTTTTTTTTCATGTCTAAAGCCCGATTTCTTATTTTTTCTGAAAAGAAATGCCCATTAGCGTATGTGTTCACCAACTCACTCACCTTATTTATTTGGAGTTATGAAACACATGAGCACTTCTCGAGCACAGTTCTGGATCAAAACAAGCGTTCTTTCTGCAGCAGTCGTGGGTGCCATGATGTTATCTGGATGTGGGAAAAAAGAAGCTGAAACCGTCACACTGAATATTGGCTTTCAAAAATATGGCATTTTGCCCATCGTCAAAGAGCGTGGCACTTTAGAAACGGTGCTTAAAGCACGAAATGTCCAAGTCAAATGGGTCGAGTTTCCTGCAGGTCCACAACTCCTCGAAGGTTTAAATGTCGGCAGTGTGGTCTTTGGTGAAGCAGGTGAAGCGCCTCCAATTTTCGCACAAGCTGCAAATTCGAACTTGGTTTACATTGCCAACCAACCTGCTGCACCTAAAGCAGAAGCACTGATCGTACAAAAAGACTCAAAGATTCAGAGCATTCAAGATTTAAAAGGCAAACGGATCGCACTCAACAAAGGTTCAAATGTGCATTACCTGCTACTTAAAGTATTAGAAGCGAATAACCTCAAACTTTCTGATATTGAAGCAGTCTATCTACCCCCATCAGATGCACGTGCTGCGTTTGAACGAGGTGCAGTCGATGCATGGGTCATTTGGGATCCCTTCTTTGCGGCCGCTGAACATCAAATTTCGGCACGTGTGATTGCTACTGGAGAAAACTTGGTCAGTAATCATCAGTTCTATTTGGCCGATCGTAAGTTTGCGGAAGCTCACCCAGAAGTCTTAAAAACAGTCGTGAAAGAATTAAATACCACAACACAGTGGGTTAAACAAAATCAACAACAAGCTGCCCAGTTGTTAGAAAAACCGACAGGCTTGCCTTTAGACATTTTACAAACCTCGATTGGTCGTATGGGCTTTGGCGTTCAACCCATTTCAGCCGAAGTCGCAAAAAAACAGCAGTACGTTGCCGATGCTTTCTATCAACAAAAACTCATTCCAAACAAGCTGAATATTGACGCTGCCATTATTAAATAAAAATATAGAGATCATTATGAAAATACTGAAAACAGTTTCCAGTATTGGCATCGTTAGCTTGAGTCTTGGACTGGGGGCATGCCAAAAGCAAGACACGGCAGCAACAAATATTTCTGAAAAGCAGGCAGCAGATCCAGTTAAAACCCTGTCGATTGGCTATCAAAAGTCGTCGTTGAACCTGTTGGTCGCACGTGAGCAAAAATTATTTGAGCAACAATTTCCTCAAGCCAAAATTGAATGGAAAGAGTTCCCCGCTGGCCCACAAATGTTAGAAGCATTATCCGTTGGTGCTGTCGATTTTGGTGCAGTGGGCAATACCCCACCGATCTTTGCCCAAGCTGCTGACAAAGCACTCAGTTATGTCGGCTACGAACAAGTACCCGCTAACTCTCAAGCCCTGTTAATTCCTAAAAATAGTCGCATTGGTTCAATTCAAGCCCTAAAAGGCAAACGCATTGCCGTTCAGCGTGGCTCAAGCGCGCATGAGTTGTTGGCGAAAGTCTTACAAAAAGCAGGACTCAGTTGGCAGGACATTCAACCAATTTGGCTGCCCCCTGCGGATGCGCGTGCCGCGTTTGATAAACAATCCATCGATGCATGGGCCATTTGGGAACCCTACCTCAGTGCAGCAGAGCAGGATGCACATGCCAAAGTCTTGATTGATGGCACAGCATTTCCGCAAACCTATTCTTTTTATATTGGCAACCCCAAGTTCATTCAGACTTATCCTGAGGCCACCGCTCAGTTCATTCACGGGCTGAATCAGGCCGATCAATGGGTGCTAAAAAACCAACCGCAAGCACTTTCCGTCTATACCCAAAGTACAGGTTTACAGTCCTCTATTGCCCAACGCGTCATCGACAAACGTCTGAAGCCTTCACCAATTCAAACCCTGACGCCTGAAGTGGTGCAAGCCCAACAACAAATTGCAGATTTGTTCCAACAAGTCCAGCTCATTCCGAAACACATTCAAGTTCAAAGTACCGTTTGGGTTGCACCGAGCAAACCTTAAACGACTCTATCTAAGGATTTTTAAAATGAAAATTTTCTGGTTTATCCCAACTCACGGTGACAGTCGCTACTTAGGTACCAGCAAAGGTGCGCGTCAAGTGGACCATGCCTATATGAAACAGATTGCTGTTGCCGTGGATAATTTGGGTTATGAAGGTGTGTTGATTCCAACAGGTCGTTCATGTGAAGATCCATGGTTGACCGCAGCCAGCCTGATTGATGCCACAAAAAAATTAAAATTCCTAGTTGCACTGCGTCCAGGCGTGACCACTCCGGCACTGGCTGCACGGATGGCAGCCACCTTTGACCGTCTCTCCAATGGTCGGGTTTTATTGAACTTGGTGACAGGTGGCGATGAAAAAGAACTGCAAGGCGATGGTGTTTATGAAGACCACTCCACTCGCTATAAAACTGCCAATGAATACGTCAAAATTTGGCGTGAGATTTTAACCCGCTCCCATACAGGTGAAAGCTTTACCTTTCACGGCGAACGTCTAAACGTAGATGATGCCAAACTGCTATATCCACCTGTGCAACACCCCTACCCTCCACTTTGGTTTGGCGGCTCATCGGATGATGCTATCGAGTTAGCCACTGATCAGGTCGACACTTATCTGACATGGGGTGAACCTCCTGCTGCTGTTAAAGACAAAATTGACGCTGTCCGTGCCAAAACCGAAGCCAAAGGCCGTACGCTCAACTATGGCATCCGTCTGCATGTGATTGTGCGTGAAACCAATGAACAAGCATGGCAAGCGGCGGAAGAACTCATCCAATATGTCGATGATGCCACCATTGCTGCGGCACAGGCTAAATTTAAGAGCATGGACTCGGTCGGTCAACGTCGCATGGCTGAACTACACAATGGTGACCGCAGCAAACTTGAAGTGTCCCCAAACCTTTGGGCTGGCGTAGGTCTGGTTCGTGGGGGTGCAGGTACGGCATTGGTCGGCGATCCTGAAACGGTTGTAGCCCGTATTCAAGAATATGCCGACTTGGGCATCAGCACCTTTATTTTCTCAGGCTATCCACATCTTGAAGAGTCGATTCGTTTTGCCGAGTTGGTGTTTCCACTCCTGCCGCTCGAAACTCAAGCAAAGTTAGCACAACCAAATTTAACAGGCCCCTTTGGTGAGATTGTGGCAAACAACTACACACCCGATGAAAACAAAAAAACAAAAGTGATTCAGGAGCCTGCCTAATGTCCAAAATCGGTTCAGTGCAAACCCTCCAGCAAGAAAAGGTTTCACGTGGAACTCAGTTAGGGCAGCTATTGCTGCCTTGGCTCTTTCCTATCGGCTTGATTGTGCTTTGGCAAATTGCCTCCAGCACGGGACTTTTAGAAAGTTGGATTTTACCTGCACCAACGGCGGTGGTTAGCGCTTTCTGGAACTTGCTGCTGAGTGGAGAGCTTTGGAAGCATGTGCAAGTCAGTGCAGGCCGTGCCTTACTCGGCCTATTGGTGGGTGGGGGTCTAGGTCTATTTCTGGGTTTGTTAAATGGTTCATCGAAAACGGCGTCAACTCTGCTCGACACCACTCTACAGATGATCCGAAATATTCCTGCACTGGCACTTATTCCGTTGGTGATCTTATGGTTCGGGATTGATGAAACCGCTAAGCTGTTTTTGGTCGCGGTCGGGGTGTTTTTTCCCATTTACATCAACACCTATCACGGCATACGTTCGGTAGATCCACAACTGATTGAAATGGGGAAAAGCTATGGTTTGACCCGTTGGCAACTGTATAAAGAAATTATTTTACCGGGTGCGATGCCTTCTATTTTAGTCGGTCTACGCTTCTCACTGGGTTTGGTATGGGTCCTGCTGATCGTTGCCGAAACCATTTCAGCCCAAGCCGGCATCGGTTATATGACCATGAATGCACGTGAATTTTTACAGACTGACATCGTTTTGGTGGGGATTTTACTGTATGCCCTACTTGGAAAATTGGCTGATGTACTGGCCGTCACATTAGAAAAATACCTGCTGCGCTGGCATGCAGGATACCAAGAATAAGGAGTTTGAGATGACTGATTTAAGCCTTGGTCGCCATGCCAATATTCCGTCGCCGCCAAATCATAATCAAGACATCAATCCTCAAGCGGTGCTTGGGGCCGAAATTATTATCGAACAACTGCATAAGTTTTATGGTTCAGTTAAAGTCCTTGAAGACTTAGATCTGCATATTCAGCCGGGTGAGTTTTTAGCCATTGTCGGACGCAGTGGTTGTGGTAAAAGTACCCTGCTGCGCCTGATTGCCAACTTAGAACAACAAAGCTACGGCGAAATTAAGTTTAAGTCCGCACGACACCTCCGCGAAGGGATTACCGCAGACGATATACGGGTCATGTTCCAAGATCCACGACTGTTACCATGGCGTTCAATTGAACAAAACGTACAACTGGGGTTGCCTAAACAACAACATGCCACTGCCTCGGGTTTGCTCGAAAAAGTCGGACTCAAAGAAAAAGCGGGACTTTGGCCTTCGCAGCTCTCTGGGGGACAGCGTCAACGGACCGCTTTGGCACGCGCTTTATCGCATAAACCACGGATTTTATTGCTCGATGAACCTTTGGGAGCACTCGATGCCTTAACCCGCTTAGACATGCAGAATTTGATTGAAAAATTATGGACGGAACAGGGCTTTACCGCCATTTTAGTCACCCATGATGTTAGTGAGGCTGTTCAACTGGCCGATCGGATTATTTTGCTAGACCGTGGCCATATTGCCAAAGAGTTTCAAGTCGACCTGCCCCGCCCTCGTGTCAAAGATATGCAGTTCAATACCCTTGAACAGCAGGTGTTAAATGCGGTTTTAGCCACATAAGTAGACTAAAAAATCCTTAGCTTGGGGGGCTAAGGATTTTTTAGGCTGAATTTCAGTAAAAAAAGCAGAAGACTGTCATATGACTTAAGCATACTTTAGTTTAAATAATGTAATAAATTTCACGTTATTTTTATCAAAACATGCCACTTCACATTGAATCATTTCATATAGTTTAGACAAAATAGTTTTTATATAATTATATTTTATTGGACAACTTTTAGAATTTATCGCAATTTAAGAGCCAATCTACAGAATAAATGATCATTATTCAAAAAATTAAATTTCCACTTTGTGCACAAATCTGATGATTTGCCGTACAATTTGTCCTTCCCCCTTTTTATTGTTTTTTAAATTAGAGAATGGAACAGAAAAAGAGTACTCAAAAACGCCACCAGCTGCTGAATGCTGCACTAGATGTCTTCTCGCTCTATGGATTTAATGGAGCAAGCTTAGATGAAATCGCACAGATTGCTGAAATGCACAAATCGAATATTTTCTATTACTATGAAAATAAAGAAGCTTTGTACGTTGAAGTTTTAACGACGGTTTTACAAAAATGGTTAGCCCCACTACAAATGTTAGAAGCTGACTTAGAGCCGGAAGAAGCGATCACCAACTACTTATTGCAAAAGATTGAGGTTTCTCGGACTCAACCGAAAGCGTCTCGCTTGTTTGCGTTAGAAGTGATCCAAGGAGCTCCGCATATTTTGGAAATCCTTAAAGGGCCTTTAAAGAAGTTGGTCAAACGTAAAGCCAAAGTCATTAGCAATTGGCAAGAGCAAGGTAAAATTTCAACTGAAATTGACCCTGAGCTGTTAATCCTCAACATTTGGGCCTTAACACAAAACTATGCTGACTTTGCCACGCAAATGGAAATGGTGACAGGTAAAACCCTACGTAACCGCAGCATGCAACAACGAGTCATTCAACATACCGTGCATATGATGCTGTATGGCGTGATCCCGCGAACACCGTCTGCATTATTCAAAGCTGAGTAATTTTGGCATACGACCATAGCACTCTATGGTCGCCGAATTGAAAAAGACAGAATCAAAGCCTCAGATACTTTCAAATAATGCTAATAATTTCTGAGCTCCCAATAACAAATTGTCTTCCCAGTCCAAATGCGCGGTGTCGTTGGCACCATCTGAAATATATTTGACCGAAATCAGACGGACACCCTGTTTTTTACAGACCTTTGCCAGCGCATATCCTTCCATATCAACCAAATGACACGGTACTTTGGGTTCACCCGTTTCAAAGCTATCCCCTGTTCCACAGATACCAGTGCGGAGTTGTTGGAAAAACGGTTCTAAATGAATTTCCGCAGGATGCATGGTGTCAAATGGGGTAAAGCCGACAGCGAAACCCAGTGGAGAGACATCCATGTCGCGTTGTACAAATTGAGAAACTTCAACCAATTCATGCTTATCAAAATAAGTACTGCCTGCTGTACCTAAATTAATCAGGGTTTTACAGCCTGTTTTTTGAATCACTTCAAATGCTTTATAGGCCGCGTTGACTTTACCAATACCACTGTAATGAACTTCAATCCCTGCTTGCTCAAACAATCCTTTAGACTCATTCGGCAAAGCCATGATTAGTGCAACATCCGACATAAAATACCCAAATAACAGACTTCATGCGTGCCATTAGAAAACAAATCGATCCGAAAGAAAAGCGCCTCTGATCTCTACTCAAACAACCGACATAAGATCAGATGGCACTTTAAACTGAAAGGATTGTAGACCTCATTTATACTGCTGTTCTAAATAGGTTTTTAAGCACGGCGAAAAGAACAAATGACCTTGATAAAAACCCTGTGCCGTTTTGGTTGCGACCAAACTCCATAACAACATCAGTATGGTTGCAAAAGCATAGCCAACAGCATACAAGAAGGCCAAATTGAGTTGTTGGGCTAAGGTTAAGATTGCGAGCGTATATACGCCCAATGGGAAGGTCAGTCCCCACCAGCCCAAATTAAACGGCAAGTCTTGTTTGGCATGGTGCAAAGTCGTCAGTACCGCAATCCCCAACCACCACAGTCCAAAGCCCAACAGGATTAAACTGGCCAAAATCCCTGCCTGATGAAATAACTGACCCAGTTGTGCTAAGCCCAAACTTGCCATCAGCGTCGGTGCCTGATGCCCCAAAACCAATAATGCCAAAGCAGCAGTGCCTATCGGTCCCAAAGCCAACCAACTGCTGACCGCCAACTCTTTTTCAGGCAGTTTATGTAAGACCAATCGCAACATTAAAATCGTTAAAATTGCAAAGGCGGGTAATACTGAAACACCCCACAACACATAACTACCCAATAAAATCGCAACGGCATGAGTATCAGCTGCCAAATGCCCCAGTAATAAACCACCACTGCTGGCTGCAACTTCACAGGCCACGATTGGCAATAACCACACCGCGGTCATCTGCTGTAAAGCATGCTCCTGATGTCGATACATGGCAAAAGGAACTGCCCACGCCACCAAGAGCGCCAAGACCACATCGGCATACCAGAGCGTTTGCGCAATCTGTACAGCTGTGTCGCCATAAATAGGCTGACCATACTTTAAAAAGCCATTGAGGATGGTGGCCAGCGCCATCGGAATCGTACCTAAAAATAGGCTCATGCTTGGATGTTGAAAAATCTGTTTGGCTTCGTGCGGATAAAATGCCCAACGTAAGCCATATAGCACACTAAAAAGTACGAACAATAAAATATTGAAATACCACAGCCCTGTGCCAAGTTGCCATGTGAGTGCCTTTAACATCGGAAACTCTGATACAATTAACGCCACAACACCTGTTCCCATACTGACAGTGAACCAGTTGGGAGTGAACTGACGAATGATATTGTGGCGCTGTCCAAGTTGTGTAAATGGTTTTTGCATGAGTTCGGCCTCATTTAAAATCTACATTTATACTAATCAAATCAACAAATAAGGAAAATTGATTAATTTATATTAAATAAATCAATAAAATTGATATAAATATACTTTGCACTAAATTTTGCGTTGTCAAAAAACAACCACAAGACGAATGCCCAAGAATATGGCAATATATAAGCCGTTCTTAATTCCAAGCACTTGATTTGCCCATGAAGCTGCTCCGTCTAAATGCTTTGCCCTCAAATACCCAATTAGAAAAAACCGCTGTCACCATCGGTAATTTTGACGGGGTGCATTTGGGTCATCAAGCCATGATTCATCAGCTCAAAGCCGTTGCAAAACAACAAAATCTAAAAACAGTGGTGATGATTTTTGAGCCTCAACCACTTGAATTCTTTAAAGGTTATGATGCTCCACCGCGTATTTCATCATTGCGTGAGAAAGTCGAATATTTAACTGAGCTAGGTGTGGACTATATTGCGGTCGCAAAATTTGACAACAGCTTCCGAAGTTTAAGTGCAGAACAATTTGCCGATATTTTAAAAGAAAAACTCCATGCCCAAAGTTTGGTTTTAGGTGATGACTTTCACTTTGGTAAAAACCGCCAAGGCAACAGTGAGTTTCTCGAAAACTATGGTTTTCAAGTCCACAATCTAGAAACCATCCTCTCAGAAGGTGAACGCGTCAGTTCAACTCGGATTCGCCAAACACTAGCCGCAGGGGACTTGGCGCTGGCTGCTCAGTTATTGGGGCGCCCTTATAGTATTACGGGTCGCGTACAATATGGCGACCAAATTGGCCGAACCCTTGATTTTCCAACCATTAATGTACGTTTAAACCGACATAAACCCTGTTTAAACGGCATTTATGGTGTAGATGTGATGTGTGAAACCACGTCTTTACGCGACAAAGTGAAAGCAGACCACCCTGATCGATTAGGGGTTGCAGGATATGACCATTCAGCGCTTTTTGGTGCGGGTCATGTCGGAACACGTCCAGCCATTCAACAAGCACAGCCAGAATGGCGATTAGAAGTACATTTCCCTGATGTTTCTGCTAATCTGTATGGCTTGTTAATGCGGGTCACTTTCTTGAACTACTTACATGGTGAAAAGAACTACCCTTCGCTGGAAGCACTAAAAGCGGGAATTGATGATGATGTGGTGAAACTGCTTGAGTTCCGCCAAAACACCCCCACATTTCCCTTTTAAATACCAATCAATTTTATGTAAAACGCGTCAGCCGAGCCGCTGATTAAATTGGAAGACATCTTGCATGAGCGATAAGCAAACTACTGAAAATGCAGTGGATTATAAAGCCACACTCAACCTCCCAGGTACCGAATTTGCTATGAAAGCAAACCTTGCGGTGCGTGAAGCAAAATGGTTAGAAGAGTGGTATGCCGACAACATTTATCAGCAGATTCGTGCGTCGCGTATTGGTAAAAAAAAATATGTTCTGCATGATGGCCCTCCTTATGCAAATGGCCAAATTCACTTGGGTCATGCGGTCAATAAAGTTTTAAAAGATATCATTATTAAAAGTCGTATTCTCGACGGCTTCGATGCCCCTTATGTACCGGGTTGGGACTGTCACGGCCTTCCAATTGAACTGAAAGTAGAAGAGAAAGTCGGTAAAGTGGGCGTGAAGGTGGATGCTTCTACTTTCCGTAAAGCCTGCCGTGAATATGCTTACACCCAAGTTGAACTGCAAAAGAAAGACTTTGTACGTATGGGCGTGTTTGGTGACTGGGACAATCCTTACCTGACCATGAACTTCAAGCAGGAAGCGGACATTGTGCGCTCTGTTGGCGCGATTGCAAAAGCAGGCCATATCGAACCAGGTCTTAAACCTGTGAATTGGTGTTTAGACTGTGGTTCAGCTTTGGCTGAAGCCGAAGTGGAATATGAAGATAAAAAATCTGACGCGATTGACGTTGGCTTTACGGTTGTCGACTTAAAAGACTTAAGCGCACGTTTAAATATCAACGTAGACGCTGCAACAGATATCGTAATTTGGACCACCACGCCTTGGACTTTGCCTGCAAACCAAGCGGTTGCCGTCCATGCTGAAATTGACTATCAACTTGTTCAAGTTAGCACCGACCGTGGCGTGCAAAACTTTATTTTAGCTAAAGACTTGGTTGAGTCGGCAGTTGAGCGTTATAAGCTTGAAAACCCTGTGGTTCTCGCTGATTTTAACGGCTCAGCAATCGAAAACCTATTATTACAACACCCGTTACTGACCGATCGTCAAGTGCCTGTGATTTTGGGTGAACATGTCATTGCAACCAGCGGTACAGGGGCGGTACATACTGCACCTGGCCATGGTGTAGATGACTATAAAGTTGGCTTACAGTACAACTTAAAAGTTGAAAACCCAGTGGGTGGTAATGGTGTGTATTTACCAACTTCACCGATTTTTGCAGGCGAGCACATCTACAAAGCCAATCCAAAGATTATTGAAGCTTTGGATGCAGTTGGTCGCTTATGGGCACATCAACCGATCAAACATAGCTACCCACACTGCTGGCGCCATAAAACACCGATTATCTTCCGTGCGACCCCACAGTGGTTTATCAGCATGGATGCACAAGGTCTGCGTCAAAACGCTTTAAATGCGATCGAAAACGAGATCAGCTTTGTGCCTGATTGGGGTAAAAATCGTATTCAAGCCATGATCGAAGGTCGTCCAGACTGGTGTATCTCACGTCAACGTACGTGGGGTGTGCCAATCCCATTCTTCGTGCATAAAGACACCAACGAGCTCCATCCGCGCACAGCCGAGTTGATCGAAGAAGTCGCGAAATTGATCGAACAAGAAGGGATTGACGCTTGGTATAACCGTGAAGCGAAAGACTTTATCGGGGATGAAGCGGAACAGTACAACTGTGTGCGTGACACTTTAGACGTGTGGTTCGACTCAGGCACAACGCACTATGCCGTGTTGCGTGAACGCGAAGAACTCACCGATCCAGCCGATTTATACCTTGAAGGTTCAGACCAACACCGTGGTTGGTTCCAGTCTTCATTGCTCACCTCGATTGCGATCAATGAACGTGCGCCGTACAAAGGTTTACTGACCCATGGCTTCGTGGTGGATGAAAAAGGCCGTAAGATGTCAAAATCTTTGGGCAACATCATCACCCCACAAGACATCATTAAAGATATGGGTGCAGACGGCTTACGTTTCTGGATTGCATCGGCCGATTACCGTTATGAAATGACTGCAGGTAAAGAAATCTTTAACCGTGCATCAGATGGCTACCGCCGTATTCGTAATACTTTGCGCTTCTTGTTAGCGAACCTCAATGGTTTCAAACCATCGACGGATGCACTGCCTGTAGATCAATTGATCGCACTTGATCAATACATCTTGCAACGTGCAGCGGACGTACAGAAAACCATTCAGCAAGCCTATGAAGATATGAACTTCCATATCGTGGCAAATGCGCTGACCAACTTCTGTATCAATGACTTGGGTGGTTTCTACCTCGACATCATCAAAGACCGTCAGTACACCACCAAAGCCGATTCACAAGCGCGCCATTCAGCTCAAACTGCGCTGTATCATTTGGTCCAAGCCTTTGTACGTTGGATGTCACCAATCTTAAGCTTTACCGCTCAAGAAGCATGGCCACTCATTCCAGAACAAACTGAGAAATATGTGTTCACTGCGGAATGGTATGACATTCCTATGGCTTCAAAAGCAAACTTATTGTCTGAAGCCGATTGGCAAACCCTGATTGCAGTGAAGTCTGCTGTGAACAAGTTCATCGAAACTGCGCGTACCGCGAAAATTGTGGGTTCAAATCTCTCTGCCAAAGTTGAACTGTGGGCAGATGCAGAACTCAAGGACGTACTGGATCGTTTAGATGATGAACTTCGTTTTGTTATGATCACTTCACAAGTCTTGGTCAATGCATTCGATGCAACTCAAGGTGAAGCCTCTGATCTGGCGGGTCTGAATGTGCAAGTCTCGGCGGCTGATGGTGAAAAATGTGTACGCTGCTGGCATGTTCTGCCAGATGTAAATACACATGTTACACATCCAGGTCTATGTGGTCGTTGTATTATCAACCTTCCTACAGGCCAAGGCGAAGAGAGAAAGTATGCCTAACCCTCAACAAAAAAAGGGCTTATTCCAATTCTATCCGCACAATTTGGTGTGGGTAGGTTTGGCTATTCTAGCGATTGTCTTAGATCAATGGACCAAATGGATTGCAAGTTCCCATCTGAATTATGCAGATCCAGTACCAGTCCTGCCCTTTTTAAATTGGACTTTATTGCATAACTATGGCGCAGCCTTTAGTTTCTTGTCCGATGCGGGCGGCTGGCAACGTTATTTCTTTACCTCTCTTGCAGGTATTGTGTCTGTCATTTTTCTGTTTTGGCTAATGCGTATGCCTAAAACCGTGAAAGTGCTGCCCATCGCGATTGCCCTAATTTTAGGTGGTGCTATAGGGAATTTAATTGACCGTGTAAGCTTAGGCTATGTGGTTGATTTTATTCATGTGTACTATCAAAACAGCCACTTCCCTGCGTTTAATATTGCAGATAGTGCGATTACGCTAGGAACGATCCTTTTGTTGATCGATACCTTTTTTCTCGAAAAAAACCGTATCCAACGTGCCGAAGTAAACCATGACTGATTTTATTAATCCCAATGAAGAAACTCGCGTGAGCGAAGGTTCAAAAGTAGAGTTACATTTTTCTGTTTGTATTGAAAATGGCGTAGAAATTGATAACACACGTAGCCGTGAAGAGCCTGTAAGCCTAGTGATGGGTGATGGCAGCTTACTTCCTGGTTTTGAAAAAGCCCTGTTCGGTTTACGTGCTGGCGACCGTCGTACGGTGAGCCTACCACCAGAAGATGCTTTTGGCCCGTGGAATCCTGAAAACGTACAACAGTTTGATACGGTCAAATTTGAACAGCGTCCTATTGAAGGGCACATGATTGAATTTGAGGACAAAGCTAAACAGAGTCTTTATGGTGTGGTTAAAACTGTAGGTGATGACATCACCGAAGTCGACTTTAACCATCCATTGGCAGGTAAAGATATTACCTTTGAAGTTGAAATCTTCAAAGTGACGCCTGCTGGCCAACAAGGCATCAAAATTATGTAAAGCCACAGATCGATTATCTGTGTGTCAGCCAAAGCCCCTTCGGGGGCTTTTTTAATGCCTCAAACATTGGTCAATCAGATACATATTCAATCTATGCAAAGCCTAATTTTCATACTACCGTAGCGTAATCACATTTATTTCCCAAGGATTTTTCATGAAAATTCAGGTCATTATAGGCAGTGTTCGCGAAGGTCGGACTGCCATTAAAGTTGCGCGATGGGTACAAAAAGGCTTTGAACAACTTGGACTCAATACGGACCAACTCGAGTTGGTCGACTTAAAAGAGTGGGATTTGCCAATTTTTTCAGGTGAAAATCCCCCAATGACAGGGATTTATGATCAACCCAAACAACAAGCATGGGCCGACCACATTGCCCAAGGTGATGCCTTTATTTTCATTAGCCCCGAATACAATCATGGTTATAGCCCTGCGCTTAAAAATGCCCTAGATTACTTAGGCAAAGAATGGCAAGGTAAACCTGCGGCCTATATCAGTTATGGTGGTACCAATGGCTCACGCTCCATCGACCAAATTCGCCAAGTCGGTACTCAGCTCGGTCTGGTCGATACCAATGCGGTGATTGAAATTCGAGATATTTTTTCACGCAATAAAACCGAAGATTTTGAACCAAATCCTTTTGATGAGAAGAATCTAAAAGCAGCAATTGATAAACTCATTAAATATGTCAGTGCATAAGCATGAGATTCTTCTGTACGCTATTGCTTACAGTAACTTAAATATTTGTCGGCTTTTCAATAAACAGCATCGACGCTATAGTTAAATCATACAGAGACAGGATGTCTCAGATGAAAAACAAAAATAACAACATACACAGTAGGATGCTGATCGGTAGGACAGGAAGGAGTTATACCGCTTGAAAGAATTTAAAAAGCCCTCGACAGGATGTCGAGGGCTTTTTAATTATCTTCAAATTTTAACATCAAACCCCAAGTCAACATCAGAGGCTGCCTTACCACCACGTATTCCCCAATTTTCTAGCTGAAACTCTCGAATTAAGATAGAGACATCGTCTTTTGGGATACCTAACTGTGCTAAATGATGTATCAATTGCTGATAAAGTTTTCGCTTGGTTTCTATCGACCTTCCTACGAAGCAATCAATTTCAATCCAAGTAAAAGAAGCTGGTTGTGTTAAATGAAGAGGACAAGCAAAGTGGTCTGGTTCATGTACGACTAAACGAATATTACGATCATATTGAGGAAGTACTATGAACCGCCTCCATTATGGCTTGCTCTTCATCGACACTATATTTTTTTCGAACATGAATTTGTGTACTAGGCATTCCCCACTCCATTATTATTTTCAATGCTTTGAACGGTTCATATAATCATACTTTTATGATGCATAAACCATCATCCTCTTCACCGTTTGTCGGCATGTTCTTCTGCACAACCAAATATTACATCTGCTGTTCGAACTACACTTTATACTCTCGCCGACTGAACATCTGCTGCTTCAACCAAAATGCTTCAGTCCATACAATAAATTAAAAAAACAACAATAGAGACCATTCACATGTAACTAAACACCATACTTTTAAATGATTATTGCAAAATTTATGTCGCTGACCCCGAATATACAGATTTAGATGCTCTAGCCGCCTATGTTAGAGTCCATCGCACAGAACTTATGCAAGCGTTGCATCAGTACGGCATCTTATTATTTCGTGGCTTTAAATTACAACGTCACTATGAATTTCATGAGTTGATCGAACATCATTTTCAGCTTGAACCTTGGCATACATTTACGCCTAAAAAATCAGGTTGGTTTGCCTCTTTCATTCGTAAATATAGCGAGAATCGTACAGGTGATGATAGACCTTACCTCAACTGCAATACGGTACAATTAGGCTCTGTTGAAAACTCAATTCAAGGTCCACATGTCGAAGGTGGCCTACATTCGACCCGCTCACGTTATATTGCCTTGTTTTGCCAAGAACCTGCGAACCATGTGCTCGAAACAGGGTTTAATAACCTCGAAAAAATTTGGGCTCATTTTCCAGTCAGCGTACAACAAAAATACTTAGGCGCATGGAACCATTTTTCTTATATTTCAACACGTAAGCTTAATCTATTTGATCGCTTGACCTTCAATAAAAGCTCATTTGGTTTCCAGAAAAAATCAAATAAAGAAAGCAAACTTACCTTAAAACGCTCACCTTTCGTTGTCATACACCCGAACACGCAAAAGTTGATGATCCAGCCGTGGGCTTTTGCAAACAATACCAATTCTTTTGCCCATCAAGCTGCACAAAAAAGCTTTAAGCATCGAGGAAAGCTTCTACCAGACACTACGGCTCATTGCATGCAACTGTCATGGGAACTTTTTACCCATGAAGGTGAAAAAATTGAATGGACGGATCAGGAAAAACAACACTTCTTTGAAGCCTTATATCACGATGCACTCTTGCTCCAGTGGCAAAAAGGGGATGTCGCCTTGGTCGATAATATTAAAATTGCCCATTGGCGGATGAATGGCAAACAAGGACAACGAAAACTGATGCAGATCCAAGCCAATGTCTTAAATGCCGATCGACATGCTGCGCTTTAAGACCGCCTTTCTTAGCAACACTCTGTTTGGGTGATTAATGTGAAAGCAGCTGAATTAAATCTGCATGTTTTCCATCCTCAATCACCCAAATACTGCCATCTTTCGCTTGTTGTAAACCACGGATACGTTCTTTCATATCTATCCGTTGAATTTCTTTTACTGGCTGTGCTGTGGTGTCTACAATAATTAATGCTTCAGATGAAAGCCCACCAATGATGGCTTTATCCTGCCACTTTGGAAACATCTGTCCCGTATAAAAAATCAAACTCGATGGAGAAATCACAGGGGTCCAATCTAATTTCGGCGCTTCAAACTCAGGTCGTGTGGCGTGGTCAGGGATATTCAAACCACTATAATGATCACCATTCGAAACGATTGGATAACCATAGTTTTTAGCCCTTTGAATTAAATTAAGCTCATCCCCACCTTTCGGGCCCATTTCAACCACCCAAAGTTGTTTTTTTGCATCCAAAGCCATTCCTAAAGGATTACGATGCCCCAAACTCCATATTTGTTTTGCGGCATCACCCTGCATCTGAAATGGATTATCTGAAGCAACCGAACCATCATCATTCAAGCGAATCATTTTTCCAAGGTTCGATGTTAAATCTTGTGCAGGCTCAAACTTTTGCCGTTCTCCCGAACTAATCCATAATTTCCCTGCACCATCCAATAATATCCGATGTGCATAATGTCCCTGCCCGCGCACCTTGGGTACTTGTTTCCATATCGTTTTAAGGTTGTCTAATTGTGGTTGCGCCTGATCTAAATTCAAATCAGCACGAATCACGACCGCACCATAACTACCTTGCCCTGCTTCTGCATAGCTAAGATAAATTTGATGGTTTTGTGCAAACTCAGGATGTAAAACAATATCACCTAATCCGCCTTGGGCACCATAAGCCACTTTAGGTATATTCCTAATGAGAGTCTTTGTCTGATCTATAGGATTAAATAAAATCAACTGTCCTGATCTTTCAGTAATTAATAATCGCCCATCAGGCAATACCGCTAATGCCCATGGCTCATTAAATTCAGCAATATGCTTTAACTGCATAGATTTGCCTAAAGAAGCAGAACTGTCCTGTTGTTCATGTGCTGCTGACTCCGCTGGTCTTTGTGCATGACATGCCATTAATCCAAAAAATGCACTCACTGCCATCAACAAACAAAAAGCTTTTTTTCTCAGCATTGCCTTCCCCATTAAATGCACGATCACCATTCATTGTAGAGAAATCATAAGTACAAGGTTATCCGCTTTGGTAACAAGATGAATCTGTGTAAGCCAAAGCTTACAAAAACTGAGGAAAGTGACCACTAGCCTTAAAACAGCTTACAGCATATATTAAATACATCAGGAGATAGGAAGTTTCCCAAACTTAAAACAATAATAATCAGTTTGAGCATCAGGATGTGAGATATGACAGGAGTTGTATCTAAGCACTGAAATACAAAGAAACCTCGACAGGATGTCGGGGTTTCTTTTTTATTGAGCACATTAAAATCTAAATCAAAACCTGTTTTGGCATATTTTGCATGATCACGAGTTAACTATAGCCATTCTTTTCCAACGGATATAGATGAAATAGCTGTTTAAATGCTCAAAATATACACAAATACTTAGTTAAAATTTCTTTTAGTGAAGAAGAAACCATCAAATTCAAGTGATAAAAACTAAACCTATTAAATATTAACGGCTATTTTTAGCTAATATTTTTCTTGTCTCTCATTTATTATTTAATATATTCAGCATAAAAAAATCCCCCTCTGCTTTAAGCGGAGGGGGATTTAGAATTAATGAGCTGGCGATGACTTACTCTCACATGGATAACTCCACACTACCATCAGCGCTAAGAGGTTTCACTTCTGAGTTCGGGAAGGGATCAGGTGGTTCACTCTTGCTATTGTCGCCAGCACAACTGTTTATGACTATTCGTTGGGTCTTATTTACACATTGTGTATGCCTAACTTTCATCAAATGAGTTATTAACAGGTATATTTGAGTTGGATATTTTATCTAGCTTTATAACTAAATCAAGTTGTTTGCAGTGATTTGAACCACAACACCAACTGTTTGGGTGTTGTATAGTCAAGCCTCACGAGCAATTAGTATTGGTCAGCTTCACATATCACTATGCTTCCACATCCAACCTATCAACGTCGTAGTCTTCAACGGCTCTTTAGAGGACATAAAGTCCTAGGGAAATCTTATCTTGAGGTAGGCTTCCCGCTTAGATGCTTTCAGCGGTTATCCCTTCCGAACATAGCTACCCGGCGATGCGACTGGCGTCACAACCGGTACACCAGAGGTTCGTCCACTCTGGTCCTCTCGTACTAGGAGCAGATCCTCTCAAATTTCCAACGCCCACGGTAGATAGGGACCGAACTGTCTCACGACGTTCTAAACCCAGCTCGCGTACCTCTTTAAATGGCGAACAGCCATACCCTTGGGACCTGCTTCAGCCCCAGGATGAGATGAGCCGACATCGAGGTGCCAAACACCGCCGTCGATATGAACTCTTGGGCGGTATCAGCCTGTTATCCCCAGAGTACCTTTTATCCGTTGAGCGATGGCCCTTCCATACAGAACCACCGGATCACTAAGACCTACTTTCGTACCTGCTCGACTTGTGGGTCTCGCAGTTAAGCGCGCTTTTGCCTTTATACTCTACGCGTGATTTCCGACCACGCTGAGCGCACCTTCGTACTCCTCCGTTACTCTTTAGGAGGAGACCGCCCCAGTCAAACTACCCACCAGACATGGTCCTCGTCCCGGATAACGGGACAGAGTTAGAACCTCAATATTACCAGGGTGGTATTTCAAGATTGGCTCCACCGAAACTAGCGTCTCGGTTTCAAAGCCTCCCACCTATCCTACACAAGTAAGATCAAAGTTCAATGTCAAGCTGCAGTAAAGGTTCACGGGGTCTTTCCGTCTAGCCGCGGGTACACCGCATCTTCACGGCGAATTCGATTTCACTGAGTCTCTGCTGGAGACAGCGCCCCCATCATTATGCCATTCGTGCAGGTCGGAACTTACCCGACAAGGAATTTCGCTACCTTAGGACCGTTATAGTTACGGCCGCCGTTTACTGGGGCTTCGATCAAGAGCTTCGCTTACGCTAACCCCATCAATTAACCTTCCAGCACCGGGCAGGCATCACACCCTATACGTCCACTTTCGTGTTTGCAGAGTGCTATGTTTTTAATAAACAGTTGCAGGGGCCTGGTTTCTGTGGCTGCCAATAGCTCAAGGAGTAAATCCTATCACCGTCGGCAGCGTACCTTCTCCCGAAGTTACGGTACCATTTTGCCTAGTTCCTTCAGCAGAGTTCTCTCAAGCGCTTTGGTCTACTCGACCTGACCACCTGTGTCGGTTTCGGGTACGATTCCTATGTAACTGAAGCTTAGAGACTTTTCCTGGAAGCATGGTATCAGCCACTTCACTGTACAAGTACAGCTTGCTATCAGTTCTCAGCATACAGTACCCCGGATTTGCCTAAGATACATGCCTACAACCTTCCACCTGGACAACCAACGCCAGGCTGACTTAACCTTCTCCGTCCTCTCATCGCATTACATAGAAGTATTGGAATATTAACCAATTTCCCATCGACTACGCCTCTCGGCCTCGCCTTAGGGGTCGACTCACCCAGCCCCGATTAACGTTGGACTGGAACCCTTGGTCTTTCAGCGTGCGAGTTTTTCACTCGCATTGTCGTTACTCACGTCAGCATTCGCACTTCTGATACCTCCAGCATACTTCTCAATACACCTTCATCGGCTTACAGAACGCTCCCCTACCACTTGCAATAAATTGCAAATCCGCAGCTTCGGCATATAGTTTTAGCCCCGTTACATCTTCCGCGCAGGCCGACTCGACTAGTGAGCTATTACGCTTTCTTTAAAGGGTGGCTGCTTCTAAGCCAACCTCCTAGCTGTCTATGCCTTCCCACATCGTTTCCCACTTAACTATAATTTTGGGGCCTTAGCTGGCGGTCTGGATTGTTTTCCTCTTGACTACGGACGTTAGCACCCGCAGTCTGTCTCCCGGATAGTACTCATTGGTATTCGGAGTTTGCATCGGTTTGGTAAGTCGGGATGACCCCCTAGCCGAAACAGTGCTCTACCCCCAATGGTATTCGTCCGAGGCGCTACCTAAATAGCTTTCGGGGAGAACCAGCTATCACCGAGTTTGATTAGCCTTTCACCCCTATCCACAAGTCATCCCCTGGCTTTTCAACGACAGTGGGTTCGGTCCTCCAGTTAGTGTTACCCAACCTTCAACCTGCTCATGGATAGATCACCCGGTTTCGGGTCTACACCCAGCAACTAAACGCCCTATTAAGACTCGATTTCTCTACGGCTCCCCTATGCGGTTAACCTTGCTACTGAATGTAAGTCGCTGACCCATTATACAAAAGGTACGCAGTCACCGAACATGTCGGCTCCCACTGCTTGTATGCATGCGGTTTCAGGATCTATTTCACTCCCCTCACAGGGGTTCTTTTCGCCTTTCCCTCACGGTACTGGTTCACTATCGGTCAGTCAGGAGTATTTAGCCTTGGAGGATGGTCCCCCCATATTCAGACAAGGTTTCACGTGCCCCGCCCTACTCGACATCATCATATCAGCCCTTTCGTGTACAGGACTATCACCCACTATGGTTGCACTTCCCAGAGCATTCCACTAAAACTGATATGACTTAATGGGCTTTTCCCCGTTCGCTCGCCGCTACTGAGGGAATCTCAATTGATTTCTTTTCCTAAGGGTACTGAGATGTTTCACTTCCCCTCGTTCGCCTCGTATGACTATGTATTCATCATACGATACCTGCCTTATGACAGGTGGGTTTCCCCATTCAGAAATCTCCGGATCACAGGATATTTGCCGCCTCCCCGGAGCTTATCGCAGGCTATTACGTCTTTCATCGCCTCTGACTGCCAAGGCATCCACCACATGCACTTAATTACTTGACTATACAACCCCAAACAGTCGTTAATCCCTACAAGTAGGATTAAGACAGTCTATGATGATTTCTCATCACTTCCTTACAGTTTGTTGCTCTGTGTACTTAAACACTGTACAGCTTCAATTCAATTCACATACCAAAACGCTTGATTCAGTTAATTTCGCTAGTAACTCATTTCTTCAACCTTCATCAATCAGTAATAAATCACTGTTAATGTCGATCTTAAAAACGAGTATGAACAAATTATTTCAACTCAAATATATTCTGTTAATGATTTTTCCAGCCTTCGTCAGGTCAGGAAACTGTGATAAATCACAGAAGTTAATAAGTTATCTACTTACTAATTTCTGTAATCCAACCTATCTGCGCGAAGCATAGCTTCTTGCTTAAATTTCAAGGAAAAGCATGCTTTTCTTGTCTTGAAATTTGGTGGAGACTAGGAGAGTCGAACTCCTGACCTCCTGCGTGCAAAGCAGGCGCTCTACCAACTAAGCTAAGTCCCCAGCTTATCAATAAGTCAATGTCTCTGTTTTTCTGTATTCAGCATTTAACAATGCTTGTTAGTCAGATTTGGTGGGTCTGACAAGACTTGAACTTGTGACCCCACGCTTATCAAGCGTGTGCTCTAACCAACTGAGCTACAGACCCTCAGATACATCGTCATGAAGAACAACTTGTTGTGGATTCTTACCAATCGTCAATCTTTCGTTAAGGAGGTGATCCAGCCGCAGGTTCCCCTACGGCTACCTTGTTACGACTTCACCCCAGTCATCGGCCACACCGTGGTAAGCGTCCTCCTTGCGGTTAGACTACCTACTTCTGGTGCAACAAATTCCCATGGTGTGACGGGCGGTGTGTACAAGGCCCGGGAACGTATTCACCGCGGCATTCTGATCCGCGATTACTAGCGATTCCGACTTCATGGAGTCGAGTTGCAGACTCCAATCCGGACTACGATCGGCTTTTTGAGATTAGCATCCTATCGCTAGGTAGCAACCCTTTGTACCGACCATTGTAGCACGTGTGTAGCCCTGGTCGTAAGGGCCATGATGACTTGACGTCGTCCCCGCCTTCCTCCAGTTTGTCACTGGCAGTATCCTTAAAGTTCCCGGCTTAACCCGCTGGCAAATAAGGAAAAGGGTTGCGCTCGTTGCGGGACTTAACCCAACATCTCACGACACGAGCTGACGACAGCCATGCAGCACCTGTATGTAAGTTCCCGAAGGCACCAATCCATCTCTGGAAAGTTCTTACTATGTCAAGACCAGGTAAGGTTCTTCGCGTTGCATCGAATTAAACCACATGCTCCACCGCTTGTGCGGGCCCCCGTCAATTCATTTGAGTTTTAGTCTTGCGACCGTACTCCCCAGGCGGTCTACTTATCGCGTTAGCTGCGCCACTAAAGCCTCAAAGGCCCCAACGGCTAGTAGACATCGTTTACGGCATGGACTACCAGGGTATCTAATCCTGTTTGCTCCCCATGCTTTCGTACCTCAGCGTCAGTATTAGGCCAGATGGCTGCCTTCGCCATCGGTATTCCTCCAGATCTCTACGCATTTCACCGCTACACCTGGAATTCTACCATCCTCTCCCATACTCTAGCTTCCCAGTATCGAATGCAATTCCTAAGTTAAGCTCAGGGATTTCACATCCGACTTAAAAAGCCGCCTACGCACGCTTTACGCCCAGTAAATCCGATTAACGCTCGCACCCTCTGTATTACCGCGGCTGCTGGCACAGAGTTAGCCGGTGCTTATTCTGCGAGTAACGTCCACTATCCTAGAGTATTAATCTAAGTAGCCTCCTCCTCGCTTAAAGTGCTTTACAACCAAAAGGCCTTCTTCACACACGCGGCATGGCTGGATCAGGCTTTCGCCCATTGTCCAATATTCCCCACTGCTGCCTCCCGTAGGAGTCTGGGCCGTGTCTCAGTCCCAGTGTGGCGGATCATCCTCTCAGACCCGCTACAGATCGTCGCCTTGGTAGGCCTTTACCCCACCAACTAGCTAATCTGACTTAGGCTCATCTATTAGCGCAAGGTCCGAAGATCCCCTGCTTTCCCCCGTAGGGCGTATGCGGTATTAGCATTCCTTTCGGAATGTTGTCCCCCACTAATAGGCAGATTCCTAAGCATTACTCACCCGTCCGCCGCTAGGTCGTATAGCAAGCTATACTTCCCCGCTCGACTTGCATGTGTTAAGCCTGCCGCCAGCGTTCAATCTGAGCCATGATCAAACTCTTCAGTTAAAAATCATTAGTAGCTTATGGCTACAAATCTTGGCTCATCAATTTTCTGACAAATATTTCTCAAATAAACTTCGAGTAATTTTTACCATTCAATCAATGAAATATTTTCGATCGATCAATCAGTAAAAATCCACACAAGTTGTTCTTCATAATCTCTTAATGATCTTTCTAACACCTCGTCAGTGCTAGAAGCTGGACTCAATATACTTAACAACTCAGCACTTCGTGCTTCGTTCGTTTCCGTCTATCTCGTCGGTATGGGGTGCATTCTAGAGGATTTCTAAAGCTTTGCAACCCCCAAATTCACTTATTTGAAACGGGCGTTGGTTTTTTCTACAAAACTTAAGAAAAATCGTATTTTTCATCTATTTTTTGATCATATTTATCATTTTTTCTCTTATTTCTTTCAACATGAGCATTTCATTTCCAATCTTTAAAAGTCTTTTAAGCTTGAAATTTAAGCCTTAGCATTTATTTTTTCTTTCAGCAGAGTCTTACCAATCTTCTAGCAACGTTGTTTTCAGACTTAAAATCACTCTGTATTCCGTTCATCCCTGTATTTTTGATAAATCATCTTTCTAAAGACGTAGTTCTTTTATATTTGATACATGCCTAAGCTGAAAAACTGCCACATCGCTACAAAGGCACCTAATTATTTAACAAGAATGGAGTGCTTAGTCTGTTTTTATTTCATTCGCATAAATAGCAAAACCCTCTTCTATGCACATCTCAATCAAAATAATTCAAGACAGAGCTGAAATAACAGCCACGATAAAGCTTAATGATACAGAGCATCTGGATATAAGTAGAAAACGCTGTGCTATATACTGTAAGGTAATGACCATCTTTATTGAAAAGTCTGTTGCACCTAACTTTTATGACAACTCGTTATTTGTCTGCGAGAAACTGATTTTAAAAACTAAATTTTTGCCAATAAAAAAGGAAGAGATCTCTCCCAAAACCTCTTCCTCGGAGTTAGATCGTTATCTGATCCATAGATGTCATTATTATAGTTATCTTAAAAAAAGTCCCTTGGGGAAGAGACTTGAAAACTGTGGAGAGTTATTCTTATTGACCCTTCTAGCGATGTTAAAAACATCAACTAGACGTTGAAATCTTATACACACTCATTTTAAATTGCAATATTTTTGGAAAAAATTAAACATTGTTTTTATAAGGTTTTTTTTGAATTTACTTATTTGATTTTTTTATAAAGATTAAAAAATAAAAAGCAGGCCGAAGCCTGCTTTTATATCAATAACTTAAAGCATATATATTCACTGACTTAATCTGTAAAAGTGACTTTCGCAATGGCTTTTTTACCCGACTGGATAATTAAAGTGACATTTTCTTTAACAGAGAAACTCATATCGACCACGTTCCAATCAACTTTGACCGCACCACGACCAACAGCATCTTTTGCTGCTGCAGCATTTGGGTTTAAGCCCGCTACGCGAAGAATCGTTGCAATAAACAACTCGCCACCAAATTCTGCACGTGAAATTGTCACTTCTGGTGTCCCTTCGGGTAGTTCACCCTCAGTAATCAGGTTGCCTGCACCTTTATGTGCATTTTCTGCTGCTTCTGCACCGTGGAAACGCTCTACCAACTCAAGGGCTAGAATTTTCTTCACTTCTTGTGGATTACGCCCTTCAGCAATTTCGTTTAGCAGGACTTTAATGTCTTCAACGGATTTAAAGCTGAGTAAATCGAAATAGCGTTCAATTAAAGCATCTGGCATCGAAAGAACTTTTTGATACATCGCCCCTGGTGCATCAAATACCCCAATATAGTTACCCAAAGACTTAGACATTTTGTTCACACCGTCTAAACCTTCAAGGATTGGCACTGTAATGCAGACTTGCGCTTCTTGGTCATAACGACCCTGAAGTGTACGCCCCATCAATAAGTTAAAGGTTTGGTCTGTGCCACCCAACTCAACATCCGCCTCAAGGGCAATCGAGTCATAACCTTGAACCAATGGATATAAAAATTCATGAATTGCGATTGGTTGATGGTTGTTATAACGCTTGGTGAAGTCATCACGCTCAAGCATACGTGCAACCGTTTGCTGTGATGCCAACTGAATCAGGTCAGCAGCCGTTTTTTCGGCAAACCATTCTGAGTTAAAACGCACTTTGGTTTTATTTGGATCAAGAATTTTAAACACCTGTTCTTGATAAGTTTTTGCATTTTCAAGCACTTGCTCACGCGACAATGGTGGGCGTGTTGCACTTTTTCCAGTCGGGTCACCGATCATCGCAGTATAGTCCCCAATCAAGAAGGTCACGTCATGACCCAAGTCTTGGAAAGTTTTCAGTTTATTAATTAAAACCGTATGCCCCAAGTGCAAGTCAGGCGCAGTCGGGTCAAAGCCCGCTTTAATTTTTAAAGGACGATTTTCTTTTAATTTCTTCAGAAGATCTTCTTCAGAAATAATTTCATGCGTGCCTCGTTGAATGAGAGCAAGTTGTTCTTCAGCTGGCAGGAAATTTGACATCACAAAACCCAAACACATCAGTTATTCAATTTGTGCGATATACTAACACTTTTTCAGCACATTGCAGGCTTTAGAATAATCATGACAGCGATCTATATTGGGGTAATGACCGGCACCAGCATGGATGGTGTTGATATTGTTGCTGCTTCTTTTGATCCATTGCAGCTTCACGCCACCCTCACTCTTTCTTTCGACCCTGATTTACGCGATGAACTGATGGCACTCACTTTGCCCGGTGACAACGAAATCGACCGTATGGGCAAGGCAGATGTGGCTTTAGCAAAGATGATTGGCGAAGGCATCAATCAGCTGATTGAGCAAAGTCATTTAGATCGTAGTCAAATCAAAGCTGTTGGCTCACATGGACAAACCATTCGCCACCGTCCAGAGCACGGTTTTACCTTGCAAATTGGTGACCCAAACATCATCACTGAAATCACCCAAATTCCTGTGATTTCAGATTTTCGACGTCGTGATATGGCCGCAGGTGGACAAGGTGCCCCACTGGTTCCTGCTTTTCACCAAGATATGTTCCAACATGAGAGCATACATCGTGTCATCTTAAACCTAGGCGGCATCGCCAATGTCAGCATGTTGCCCGCAGGCCAACCTGATCAGGTCTACGGTTTTGATACAGGCCCAGCCAACATTTTAATGGACGCTTGGTGTGAACGTTTTACTGGACAGCCCTATGATGAAAATGGCAATTGGGCAGCTTACGGCCATCCGATTCGCAGCCTGCTCGATCGGCTCCAATCCCATGAGTATTTTTCTAAAGAACCACCAAAAAGCACTGGCCGTGAAGACTTTAACCTCGAATGGTTAGATGAACAAATTGCCGACTGGCGCAATGACCTTGAATACGACGAGCTTGAAGACAGTCCTGAAAATGTTCAAGCTACCTTAATGAAGCTCACCACGCGCGCCATTAAAAAAGCCATCTATCGCTCCGACATGGATACCGGTGAAGTCTACGTCTGTGGTGGTGGTGCCTATAATTCACACCTTTTAGAACAATTACGTTGGCGCTTACGTAAGCACAATTGGTCTGTACAAACCACCTCCGCGATTGGCTTAGCCCCAACGTGGGTGGAAGCAACCGCCTTTGCTTGGTTGGCCATGCGCTTTATCCAGCAACTCAGTGGCAACTTACCGACAGTGACAGGTGCACAGGGTGATCGTATTCTCGGGACAATTACCGCAGTTTAAACATCACAGTGCTTCTGACCTTTTAGTCGCAAGCCGAGCAAATCAAAAAAGCCAGTCTGGTGAATAACCGACTGGCTTTTTATCTATATCAGCGATTTTTTGCTGTTAATGTTAACGCATCATCAACTTGGCATTTTCCTGCCGAAAGGCTTTTAATATTTGCTGTCCCGCTCGTCCAGTAGGACTTAAACCTAAACGGATTTGCTCCTGTCGAATCGCTTGACGAGTTTTATCACCAATCAAACCATCCACCGCGCCAATATCATAGCCACGATTCAGTAAAAACTGCTGAATTTCACGACGTTCAGAACGCGAAGTACCTGCATCATCGGTTGGCCAAGTTGTACTAAAACCGCCTTGCCCTTGTAAACGGTCTGACAAATGCGCAATCGCTAATGCATAACTTTCTGCTGCGTTATAACTATAGATTGCATCAAAGTTTTTAAACACTAAAAACAGTGGACCATTTTCACCAGCAGGTGCCATCAGCCCCGCTTGCGAGCTAGAGGATAAATTATCTTGAATTAACGCTGAGCCATCTGCGCGTACCACACCATTCTGCATCCAGTAAGATAAGGACTTCTTATTGCGACGACTTTCACCACTCAGAGAGATCGCTTGGGGATTTTTCACTTCAAATCCCCAAGGTTGCCCAGTTTGCCAACCGCGTTTTTTGAGGAAATTAGCTGTTGATGCCAAAGCATCTGTGGTACTCGACACCAAATCACGGCGTCTATCGCCATCAAAATCAACGGCCAGCTCTTCATACGTCGATGGCATAAACTGGGTATGGCCAAATGCGCCTGCCCACGAGCCTTTCAGTTGTGACTCCGTTAAATCACCACGCTGTAAAATGCGCATCGCGGCAAAAAACTCACCTCGGAAATAGCTTTGACGGCGCCCCTCACAGCTCAATGTGCCTAAAGCTTGTAATAATGGGTATTTACCTGAAATATCGCCAAAATTACTTTCAACACCCCACACAGCAACCACGGTCTCCGCAGGCACACCATACGCTGCCGCAACGCGATTTAGCACTTCACGATGCTGCACCAATTTTTGCTGACCCATGGCAACGCGCTCGTCATCCACCAAACCCGACAAATAATCCCAGATTGGCGTGGAAAATTCAGGTTGGTAATTTAATTTTTCAATCACAGAATAATCAGGCGCTAAATTTTGCGTGTAGCGATCATAAGTGGATGCAGACACACCATTCGCCATCGCTTGGCTTTTTAAATTGGCAATACAGCTTTGAAATGAGTTCTGAGGACTATAATCGGAAGTTGCGACATTTGAACTGCCTGTAACTTTTTGACCATTAATAATGAGCTCAGCATTCGCCTGAGTCGCCGCTAAAAAAAATGAACCTAATAGAAAAGCAAAACGGTGCATAAAATCCCTAATGATTCTTTATCTCTAAATTATGCTTTTTACCTTAACACTTTCGATTTCACTTTTCTGAATCAAAACGTAAATGAATATTCATTCTGGTTTAAATTCAAAACCATCTTTTAAATTTAAAACCACTTATCCACAGCACCCCACATCTCAACTTTTGAATTCAAAAACAACCTCTAGTTCAGCAAGCACTTTAAATTCAATCATCTTGTTTTAAATTCATTTTATCCACATTTATATTTAATATTAATAATCAATAATATACAGAGAATAAGACATCAAAACCCAAGCTCAATATTTTTAAATTCAAAACTTTAAATTCATTCAGTAGTCTTTAAATTTATTGTTTTGAATTTAAATTCAAATAGCATCAGAACTTTGAATTTAAACACTCGATTTAAATTTAAAACTCACTTTTAAATTCAAAATAGACTTAAAAAGATATCCACAAACCCAAGTTGATAGAGATCTCTGCTGTTTCACTTTCTTTTAGGTGAAAACCAGTGTCACATTCAATTGTGGGCTCTGTTTTAAACGTGCTTCACTGCACAAAACTCGCTTTATTTTGCTTTCAGTTTATTTTTCTATGCGCTAATTTTATCTAAACGGATAAAAAACACGCAATTTATTTTAATTTTGATCCGATTAACGGTCACTTTTTTCAAAGAGGCGCAATCATGCCTGAATGAATCTAAATAAAAAAGCGACCACTCTTGTGATCGCTTTTTTTAACAACAACTGAAGCTTTAGATGGTCATATCTTCGCTCAGTGCCAATGGGTTCGGTAAAATTTTCGCTAACTGACGACACAGCGTCGTGAGTTGAGCGGTATCATTCGGCATTAAAGTCAGGTGACCAATCTTACGGCCTTCACGTTCTTCCTTATTATAAAGGTGTAGATGTACACCTTCTAAGGCCAAGACTTGTTCAGACTGTGGATACTGACCAATAATATTGATCATGACCGTAGGGCGAACCACTTCAGTTGAACCCAAGGGTAAGCCTGCGACTGCACGAATATGGTTTTCAAACTGAGAGCATACTGCGCCTTCAATCGACCAGTGTCCTGAGTTATGCACACGTGGCGCCATTTCATTGGCATATAAACCTTTGTCTGTGACAAACAGTTCTAAAGTCAATACGCCAACATAATTCAAATGATTCAATAGACGAGTGATGTAGTCTTGTGCAACGGGTTGTAAGTCCGCACTATTCGGTGCAGGAACAATCGAGTGCGACAAAATACCATGATGATGATGATTTTCAGCCAATGGCCACGTTTTCACATCGCCATTTTGACCACGTACCGCAATGATCGAAACTTCACGCGAGAAGGTCACAAAGCTTTCTGCAATTAAACTTCCAGCAGGGCCTAATTCAGCCCATGCTTGTTCAATTTGCTGCTCAGAACGCAATACGAACTGACCTTTACCATCATAACCGCCTGTGGCTGTCTTCAGCACAATCGGTAAACCCAGCTCAGCAACAGCAGCGCTTAAACTTTCTAGGGAATCTACCGCTTTATAAGGCGCAACAGGAATCTCAAGCTCATCAAATAATGCTTTTTCAGACAAGCGATGCTGTGCAATGGCTAAGGCCTGACGCGGCGGATGCATATCTTTTTGCTTGGTCAAAACATCAACATCAGACAAAGGCGTATTTTCAAACTCAAGGCTGAAGACATCTGCACTGACAATAAATTCTTGTAAACCGTTTTCAGTTTTACTTGAAATCACAGTTCCTAAAGCCGCTGAAGGGCAGTCTGTACTCACATCAAAGAACGTACATTGAATATTTAGTGGCAAAGCCGCTTGCGCCATCATGCGACCCAGCTGCCCACCACCAAAAATGCCGATAGTTTTATTCATGAGGAATGCCCCGTATTAAGCTTGGCCTGGAATATTGTTGCTTGCGACTTTGTCGGTTTGTGCAGCACGGAAATCGGCTACATTTTTTGCAATTTCAGGACGTGTCAGACCTAAAATTTGTGCAGCCATAATCGCGGCATTGGTTGCACCTGCTGGACCAATTGCCAAAGTACCCACTGCAATACCTGCAGGCATTTGCACAATCGATAACAGTGAATCGACACCGTTTAAAATCGAAGACTTCACTGGCACACCAAGTACAGGCAAATCAGTTTTCGCCGCACACATTCCTGGTAAATGCGCCGCACCGCCTGCACCCGCAATAATCACTTGGATACCACGGTCACGTGCTTGCTCAGCATATTCAAAAAGACGATCTGGCGTACGGTGCGCAGACACAACTTCCGCTTCAAATGGGACACCAAGTTGCTTAAGCATATTGGCAGTGTGTTCGAGAGTGGCCCAATCTGATTGAGAACCCATGATAATTCCAACGAGAGGAGTGTCTTGTGAAGCGGCCGCATTCATTGCAATGTTTCCAGAGATAGTTAAGAGAGATAAATCTCGACTAGCGCCAAGCTTTAATAAGAGCCCCGTATTATAGACTGATTTTTCAGCTCTCCAAAATTTAACCGTACAACTAAATGCAGATTTTTCTTGTTTTTTTATGGCGTAGCATAAAACTTAAATAAAAAGAGGACTGTAGCCTCACTTTTTGATTTATTGGCTGCGAAAGACAAAATACACACAACCAAATAAACACAGTCCTGCCCATAAATAATCGAGCTTAAAAGGCTGTTTAAATAAGAAAATCATAAACGGTACAAAAACCAAGAGCGTCACCACTTCTTGAGTGATTTTCATTTCGCCCATTGACCAGCCTTGCTGTGACAACATACGGGTCGCAGGAATCATAAAACTGTATTCCACCAATGCAATGAACCAGCTAAATAAAATGGCTTGCCAAAGCGGTACACCCGGCAAAAATTTTAAGTGTCCATACCATGCAAGTGTCATAAAACAGTTGGCAATAATCAATAAAATAAAGGGCAGGGACATGAAGCAAGATCGCCAAATTTAGGAGCATTTTATTCTACGTTTTTTGCGAGGAAATTCAGCAAATATTGCACTTTTCAGCCGACTTTTTTATAGAATAAAAGCGTTGTTCAAGCCGCAGAATAATTAAACGATTAGATACAAGAATCACTATCTTTTCGCTAAGCGCCTTGCTATGGTTGCTTTCACATCGAATTAATCACGACAACAGCACCAATAATACGTGATGTGTCTATAAAAGCAGTGGAGTGAGGCGGAATGCATCTGCATATTTTGGGTATTTGTGGCACCTTTATGGGGTCTTTAGCGCTTTTAGCACGTGATCTTGGCCACACAGTGACGGGTTCGGATCTAAACGTTTATCCTCCCATGTCCACCCAGCTCGAAAATGCAGGCATTACCTTAATGCAAGGTTATGACCGCAGTCATTTACAACCACATCCTGATTTAGTCATCGTCGGCAACGCGATGAAACGCGGGATTGATGCCGTTGAATACATGCTCAACGAAGGCTTGCCATATATTTCAGGCCCACAATTTTTGGCTGATCATGTGCTCCAAGGCAAACACGTACTTGGCGTAGCAGGAACCCATGGTAAAACCACCACCACCACCATGTTGGCTTGGGTATTGGATCAGGCGGGTTTAGAGCCAGGTTTCCTGATAGGCGGTGTACCTTTAGGTTTCTCTGAAAGTGCGCGTTTAGGTGGTGGCAAATACTTCTGTGTCGAAGCCGATGAATATGATTCTGCCTTTTTCGACAAACGTTCGAAGTTCGTGCATTACCACCCAAAAACAGCCATTTTAAATAACCTTGAATTTGACCATGCCGATATTTTTGATGATCTAGCAGCGATTCAAAAACAATTCCATCACTTGGTTCGTACCATTCCAAGTGAGGGTCGTATCATTGCGCCAATTACTGAAAGCAATATTGATGAAGTTTTAGAGCAGGGCTGTTGGACACCTGTGGTTCGTACCTCTTTAGAGGCCCAAGACAAGTCTGAATTGTATGCCGAACAACTCAGTGCTGATGGTTCACACTTTAAAGTCCTCCAACACGGCGTGGTGAAAGGCACGGTGCAATGGAACATGACAGGGCAGCACAGCGTAGCCAATGCTTTGGCGACTATCGCTGCGGCTGAACACGTCGGCGTGAGCATTGAAACAGCGTGCGAAGCACTGTCTAACTTTGGCGGCGTGAAGCGCCGTATGGAGCTTTTAGGCACAGTACGTGGCATTGAAGTGTATGATGACTTTGCCCATCACCCAACCGCAATAGATACGACGCTGGAAGGTGCACGTAAGCGTTTAGGCGAGCGTAAGTTGTGGGCGATTATTGAACCACGTTCAAATACCATGCGTATGGGAAGCCATAAAGATGGGCTCGCACACTCTGCACGTTTGGCGGATGAAGTGATTTGGTATCAACCAGAAGGTTTGGACTGGGACTTGCAACCTGTCATTGCGGCTGCACCCAACAAGGCCGTGGTTGCACGCACTTTGAATGACATTATCCATACCATCGTCAGTGAAGCAGGCGAGGGTGATGCTGTCGTGATCATGTCCAATGGTGGCTTTGGTGGTTTACACCAAAAATTGATCAGTGCCTTAAACGCAGAATAATTTGTTCCCACTTAGATGAAAAAAACCGCATATGGCGGTTTTTTTTACAAACTTATCCAATTAAAAACCAGGTGGTGTTTTAAAAAGTATGCTGACATTAAATGAAGCCATTATTGATGTAAAAGAAGGTTAAGTCGAAGGCTTTAAAATGGTTTTCAAGCTTTTTGGAGAAATTGCAACTTCTTCTAAAACCACGCCTTATTCGATGCCTTATTTTGCAATTATTACCTTCAATTCCTACAGTAAACAACTTACCAATACTTTGCTTGCAGTTTTTAAAAGCAGTGATGAAACTGTCCCAATGATCACTTGCAATTCGGGTGTAGTGAATACCTAATTGTTTAAGCTTTGTCTTCAACCTTTGGACTGTAGCTAAATCTCTCTTACCCCAAACATAAGCAACAATCTCACCTGTTTCTCGATGGTAGGCGTAAATAAGCCATTGTTTATTATTTTTATTTCCAACAAAAGTCCAGAATTCATCTACTTCGAGAGATTCATAATGACTTTGTTTAGGCTGAATTTGATAGGCCGATTCAGTTAAAGTCCGTAAGACTTTACCGATACTAATGCGCTCAACTTCAGCGATATCTCGTATACCGCTGCCTCTGACCATTAACTGTAATATTTTACGAGTAATGCCAGAATTACATCCTAGATAGCTCAGAGCATGGTCACCAATAAACTGACGTTTGCAGTCTTTGCATTGGTAGTTTTGTTTCCCATCTACTTTGATGCCATTTTTCTTTATACTGTCACTGAGGCAGGTTGGACATTTGATTTCTAGAGTTATTTGCATTTCTCTATTTTATCAAAATTCAACCTGCTTTTTTTTAGCATACTTTTTGATACACCACCAAAAACCAGACATCGTACCCGTATATTCAAAGTCTTTTAGTTTTGCCCAACCTTGAACCGTGTCTCCCAAGCGTTTGCTGAAATACATGATCGAAACCCACTGTTCTTGGCCATCATCATAGGTGCTATAAGCAGTGATATGGTCATTTTTAATCATAAACAGATCTTTGATTTTACAAGCATTGCTCGGTGCTGAATGAAAATATACTCTGGTTGGAGCAGTCACTTTCATGCCCCAAAGTGGAATAATCTGAACTTCTTTTTGTTCTGCCTTTTCCTCAAGTTTTACACAATCTTCAGCATGCAATAAAGGGGCAACTGAACAGAATAGGGCAATAGATAAAAGCGTCTTCATATACTTTAATTTCACCATCATTCAGCGCTGCAAAACACAAAATAGAACTGTAATGGCAGCTATATCGATCTCATTTAGCTTAACCTTTAGAATTGCGATGAATGGCGAACAATTAAGCCGCAACATCCTCAAAACTTTTCTCACGGCGAAACATCACATCGACATAAGAACAGGTCGGGATAATCTTCAGGTTTTTCTCACGCGAAAAATCAACGAGAGTATCTAACAGTAAACGTGCTACGCCTTGCCCCCGCAGTGAATCATCGACCCAAGTATGGTTGGCATCAATGGTTGTCTCGTCCCGCCAAATATAGCTAATTTCAGCAATACGCTGACCGTCTGCATTATTTAAGAAAAACTCACCTTTTTGATCACGATCTACATGTTGAAATTGCATAGCACACTCATTGAATGGATTGATGGTTATCTATCTTAGAGGAATAAAACATCATGAATAGATGGATCTTTGTCGAATACCGATTTGGAAAAAGGGCACAAGGGTAAAATTTTCACACCCTTATCACGGGCAAAGTTAACCAAAACATCCAATAACTGACGCCCCACATGTTGCCCACGCAGCAACTCACTGACCCAAGTGTGATCAATAATAAATTTATCGTCCCCAGCCCAACTATAGGTCATTTCCGCCACACGCTCGTTTTCTTGTTCGACAAAAACTTCGCCTTTACTATCTGTTTCTTGATGTTGAATTTTCATTATTATTCCTCTTTTGTTTACTGTTTTTTTAGCTTGCCATAAATTGAAGCAAAATTTTGTCTCATTTATATTTCATCTACAATTTTCTTTAATATTTGCTCAAACCATAAAAATATGCGATGCTTAGCTCACTTTTGGATCAAATCCAAAACCAAATTTATATTGAACAAGGGGAGTAGCCTCCTCCAAACGTGAAAAATCAATGCCATGCATCACTTTCACGTGTCAGATTATCGTCATTACACTTTGCAAAAAGTCGGTATCTGAGCATTTTAGCGCACAAAATACATACGCTAAAATGTAGGCAAGACCTTGATCATGTTGTCACAGATGTTTTATTTCATCTGGCAGCAGGTCAAGGTTTTTTTGTGGCCGATTGCTGGATGTGGAGGATTTCATGGAATCTATCGGCAATTTATGGCTATACATTGCTTTTTTCGGCATTGTTACCGTGATGCTACTGATTGACTTTTTAGGCTTTAAACAAAAAGAAGGTCAAGAAGTTAAAATCAAAACCGCCGCGTTATGGAGTATTGCGTGGGTTTCCGTCGCATCACTCTTTGGTGCAGGTCTCTGGCTGTATTTACAACAAACTGCAGGTGTTACTGTGGCCAATACAAAGGTCATGGAGTATTTTGCAGGTTATTTACTTGAAAAATCTTTAGCCGTTGACAACGTCTTTGTCTGGCTGATGATCTTTGCTGCTTTTGCCATCCCACCTGCATTACAACGCCAATTACTGCTTTACGGTGTCTTGGGTGCGATTATTCTACGTACCATCTTTATTTTTATTGGCGCGTGGTTCGTACAAGAGTTCTCATGGATTCTGTATATCTTCGGTGCGTTCTTGGTGTATACGGGCTTCAAATTCTTCAAAGGACAAAACGAAGAAGAAACCAATATCGAAGATATGGCGATATTAAAATGGCTACGTAAACATATGCGGATTACCCCGCAACTGCATGGCAACAAGTTCTTTGTCCGTCAAAACGGGATGTTGTGGGCAACGCCGCTGTTCTTGGTGTTAATTTTAGTTGAAGCATCGGATGTGATTTTCGCGGTGGATTCCATTCCTGCAATTTTCGCGGTGACTTCTGATCCGTTTATTGTGTTGACTGCAAACTTAATGGCGATTTTGGGTCTACGTGCGATGTTCTTCTTGTTGTCTGGTGCAGCAACCAAGATGCATTATCTCCCATACGGTTTAGGCATTATCTTAGTATTCATCGGCTTTAAGATGCTCATGCTAGATGTGTTCCATATGCCAATTTGGATTTCACTGGGCTTTATTGTGTTGGTGCTGACCATCACTGCGATCTTGTCAATTCGATACAGTAAGAAACATCATCAAACCACCCTCTAATGTTTTAAAAAAGCCTTCCACTGAGAAGGCTTTTTTATGACCAAATTTTAGTATGCGCAAGACTTAATCCTATGATTTTCGGTGCAAATGCACTGTACTTTATGCAAACAGCTCCCTATGATAAGCGGGCTTAAAACCCTTGGTTTTACCTGTAAAAATAAAAGAACCTGAAGGTTGCTCATCCATGCGTACCAAAAAATTAACTCTTGTTGTAGTGCCAGTTTTACTCACGGCATGTAGCGGTTCTAAAACCCTACAACAGGATGTTTACAATAACCAATACAACTGCTACCAAGACTGGCATTTTGAACTGTGCGAACCTGCTAACGAAAATAGCGAATCGAGCTATAGTGGCTCTACTGGGGTTTATATCGGCCCACAATATTATAAAAATAACCGTAAAGTCCGTTACTTGGGTCAAGTCTTGAAAGCACGCGGACGACATTCGACAGGCGCACCTAAAATCTCGACTCATGTTTTTAGCCATGCCAAATCCCAGCCCATTCGTGGAGGCTTCGGCCGTGGCGGCGGCTCGTTCGGAGGTTAATACATGAAACGAGTTCTATTCCCTGAGCGTGCAAACTGGCAACAGGCGCATCAAGAGATTGGTTTTGACTACTACAACTTGCCGTCGCGGGATGGTTCAATGTATTGGTCAGAAGGGGTGGCTTATGAGTTTAGTCTCAAGCAAATTGAACAGCTAGAAGATGCCTCGAACGAATTACACCAGATGTGCCTAGAAGTGGCAGGGGATATGATTCAACGCGGTCATTATCCCGAATATTTTCAAATTCCCCCAGCAGCAATTCCTTTGATTGAGCACTCATGGAAAAATCAAGCGCCGATGATGTATGGCCGTTTCGATTTTGCCTATGATGGTCAAGCCATCAAAATGCTGGAATACAATGCCGATACGCCAACGGGTTTACTCGAAGCCTCTGTTGCACAGTGGCATTGGATTGAACAAGTCGAAAACATTGCAAACCGTGATCAATTCAACAGCATTCATGAAAAACTGATCGAGCGTTGGAAACAGCTCTATCCTGCGCGTAGCCGTGTCCATTTTGCAGCCTGCCAAGAAGCAGGGCGTGAAGATTGGGGCAATTTAGAATACCTCATGGATACTGCTTTTCAGGCAGGCTTAAATGTCAGCGAGCTGTCGATGGAAAATATCGGTTGGAATGGCACAGCCTTTGTCGATTTGCATCAGCAAGAGATTCAGCATTTATTTAAGCTGTATCCGTGGGAATGGATTTGGGAAGAAAATTTTTCACAGTTTCTTAAACCCGAAACTGAATGGATTGAGCCGTGTTGGAAAATGCTACTCTCCAATAAAGCCCTGTTGATCGAGCTATGGAAACGCTTTCCAAATCATCCATTGTTGTTAGAAACCCATGCTTATGATGCGCACGCCCACTACGCAGGGAAATGGGTGCGTAAACCCATCTTAGCGCGCGAAGGCGCAAATATTAATATCTTACAAAACAATGTCGATTGTGGCGCAGCTTCAGGTAGTTTTTACTTTGATGACTACGACAAATATGGCTATGTTATGCAACGCTGGGTAAAAACTCCGTTGCATGAAGGCATGCTGCCCACCTTGGGACTTTGGATGGTCGGAGATGAATGTGCGGGGATGTCACTGCGTGAAGATGTATTTGATGTGATCGGCAATGATGCGCATTTTGCTGCGCATTATTTTGTGGAATAAAGTGGCGCTCTAAATCAGCTATTTAAAATAGCTGTCCAAAAATTAATACGGGTCTGTTCAGGCGTTTTAGTAGGAGTACTACCACTTTTAGGTTATTCACGGCGGAGTCTTATCTTTTTTAAGTTCAATACTGGGAGCTTAGTTATTCTTTTGTTTCACCAAATGAGAAGCGAAGCTTCGTAAGAAAAGCATTTGTCCTCCGCAAAATCTGTTTACTTTCTATAATTAAAAAAATTTGTGTTGCAAAAACAATCTATTCCAAACACTACGCAGGTTGCGGATGACGCTTCCGTGTATCAAATAGAGTTTAAATTGAAAAAGAAAATGCCTGTCAACTCTAAAACTGACAGGCATACATTCGAAAACAATATTTTTTTCAAGCTTAAATGGTATGCGCTTTAACCCGCTTCATATAAGACACCAAACGCGTGAAAAACAAGATTTGCAGGAAGATGGTAAATAGCGAAATAGTCCACTCATACCAATTATCAAACGCTGTGCCTTCTAGATTAAAAGCAAAATAAAGGCCTAATAACACTGCACCAAACACAACACCAGCCACGGTGGTTTGTACCAAAATGGGAAAAGACAACGCTGTGATTCGACCTAGGAAATGCTCACCCTCATCGCCGCCATTGGCTTTATAAGCACTTTGAATCCCGATAAACATAATCAATAAAGTCAGAAGTCCCTCAACGCCAATCACACGGACATCACCATAGGGTGAATACATGCCGTAGTAATACACCACTGAAACCAGTAAGGCGGTGACTAAGTAATAATTTTTATAATGCTTTTTATCGAGGGTATTGCTAGATAATTCATGTGCTAATGCTTTGGTATTCCAAAAATACATGCGGGTCATTGTCTCTTATTTTATCAATGTCGACACTGTACTGACTCAGCATTTAAAGATAAAGACTTTCTCAACAAAATTTTGCGAATAGATTGAATCATTTAAGCTCAAAGCTTGTGCTTATGCATTGCATAAAAAATCATGATCTTATCGATGGCACAGGTACATGTCTGGCCTTAAAACAGTTCAATTTTTAAGAAAATACTCCTCCAGTCTTTCATTTAAAATGTAGTGTTCACAACCCAAATAAAAACTTCAGTAAATAGCCGTGAAAAAAATCCAGTTTACGGTACAATCAATCGAAAAAAAGTCAAAACGCAGGTTTAAAATGTCTTCTGTAGTTGCAACGACGGCGGTTCGCGGTCGCTTCCTAGATATTCAGAATACGGTTGCCCAAGCGCGTGAAATTCACGACCAAGTGCGTTACGTAGAAGATGGTTTACTGATTAGCCAAAATGGCAAAATCCAATGGTTTGGATCTTGGCAGGAGGGGCAACAGCACCTTCCTGTTGGCGTCGAGGTTCAGCACTATCCTGAACAATTGATTGTGCCGGGTTTTATCGACACCCACATTCATTTTCCACAAACAGAAATGGTGGGGGCCTATGGTGAACAGCTACTCGAATGGCTCAATACCTATACCTTCCCAACTGAATTACAATTTTCCGATAAAGCCTATGCCGACCAGATTGCCCAATTCTTTGTGCAAGAACTGCTAAAAAATGGCACCACCACAGCCTTGGTCTTCTGTACTGTGCATACCGAATCAGTCGATGCTTTATTTGAAGCAGCAGGACAGCACCAGATGCGTCTGATCGCAGGTAAAGTCATGATGGACCGTCATGCACCTGAAGATCTGTGCGACACACCTGACAGTGCTTATGCGGACTCTAAAGCACTGATTGAGAAATGGCATGGCAAGGGCCGTAACCTGTATGCGATTACGCCACGCTTTGCTCCAACCTCAACACCAGAGCAATTGGCTAAAGCAGGCCAGCTCAAAGCTGAATACCCAGATGTGTATGTGCATACGCATTTAAGTGAAAATAAAAATGAAATCGCTTGGGTGAAAGACTTATTCCCTGAGCAGCAATGTTATCTCGATGTTTATCATCACTTTGGCTTAACCGGTTCGCATTCGGTCTTTGCCCACTGCGTGCATTTAGAAGAGGCTGAGTGGGACTGCATGCATCAGACTGACTCTGCCATTGCTTTCTGTCCGACCTCCAACCTATTTTTAGGCAGTGGTTTATTTCCATTGAATAAGACTTGGGAAAAGCAGGTAAAAGTTGGGCTGGGTACAGACATTGGTGCAGGGACCTCTTTTAACCAACTACAAACTCTGAATGAAGCCTATAAAGTACAGCAGCTTCAAGGTGATAAACTGTCTGCTTTTGAGTCGCTCTACCACGCTACGCTTGGCGGTGCCAAAGCACTGAGCTTGGATGATAAACTTGGTAACTTTAATTTGGGCAAAGAAGCTGACTTTGTGGTGCTCGACCTTAAAGCAACCGCGCTGCAAGCATTACGTCAGCAACGTGAAAAAGGGATTGAAGATGCGTTATTTGCCCTAATGACCATGGGTGATGACCGTAATATTCATGCGACTTATATTTTTGGTCAGAAAGCCTATGTGCAAAACTAAGTAGCAAATAGCGAAAATTTAAGCAGCTAATCGAGTTTTGAAACAACTTTGATTTTCGCCTCTAAGCCAAGCTGCATCCCGTCTGCAATGAAATGATTACATTTTCAGCGGGCAAAAGGGGGTGCATCTCGTTTAGAGATATATTAAAATTAATGCATATATAGAGGTGTTGCAGGTCAACGCCTTTTTTATTTTTGATTTTTTTAATTTTTAGGTATCTACCCATGACCGTTCAAATGAGCGTAATGATTTCTACTGAAGAGATTCAAGCGAAAGTAAAAGAGCTTGGTGCACAAATCGATGCGCATTATGCAAACAGTGATAAGGAACTCGTACTGATTGGTTTATTACGTGGTTCAGTCATTTTCATGGCAGACTTATGTCGTACCATTTCAAAACCACATGAACTCGATTTCATGACGGTTTCGAGCTACGGCGGCGGTACGGTATCTTCACGTGATGTAAAAATTTTAAAAGATTTAGACGGTGAAATTCGCGGTAAAGATGTTTTGGTCATTGAAGACATCATCGACTCAGGCAACACCTTGAGCAAAGTATTAGAAATTTTAGAAACACGCTCTCCCAACTCAATTGAACTTTGCACCTTAGTCAGCAAACCTTCACGCCGTGAAATTGAACTCGATGTGAAGTTTTTAGGCTTTAATGTCGAAGATCGATTCATTGTGGGTTATGGCTTAGACTACGACCAAAAGTACCGTCATTTGCCATTTATTGGGGAAATTGGTCTTTAAGATCAATCGATAAAAGAGTGGCCGAAGGCCACTTTTTTTATTTTTATCGTGAGCTAAGTACATAAAACATACAGTTTTTAGCAGATTCGCTCTACTACACAGTCGCATTATGCCTGATGATATTTTTGCACATGATGTAAAAACAAAGACATGATAAAAAAAGGAGCTGGCTCATGTGGTCACTTATTGTTGCAATCGTGATTGGTTTTATTGCAGGTCTCATCGCACGTGCTATCCATCCT
The DNA here is from genome assembly GCF_058242845.1 of Acinetobacter sp. 789_lipA. Classification (NCBI taxonomy): domain Bacteria; kingdom Pseudomonadati; phylum Pseudomonadota; class Gammaproteobacteria; order Moraxellales; family Moraxellaceae; genus Acinetobacter; species Acinetobacter sp. 789_lipA. Next base: position 774,643 of record NZ_JBZAYS010000001.1, read on the forward strand.
GGCGATGACAAAGCGGGATTTATTGTCACCACTTTACTGGGGATTGCAGGTTCTCTCGTAGCCACTTATGGTGGTCGTTTACTTGGTCTCTATAGTGAAGGCTCTGCCGCAGGCTTTATTGCGTCAGTTATTGGGGCCATTGTTATTTTATTCATCTACAAAATGGTCACCAAAAAAACCTAAACTCAGCCATTAAAAAAAGCACCGTTTCAGGTGCTTTTTATCTGTATATTTGAACTCTTATAAGCCCAGTTCACGCCACATATTTTCAATAGTAGTTGAAGGCATAGCACCATTCACTTTAAAGCCATTTGAGAAAATAACCACGGGCGTCCCTTGTAAACCCAGACTACGACCGAGTTCAATGTTGCGCTCAATTGGATTGGCACACGATTTTTTCAACGTCGGTTGAGTCCCTTTCGCAATCAAATTTTTCCATGCGAGGGCAGGGTCTGCTTCACAAAACACTTGTTTCGACGGTGCAATCGATTGCGCCTTAATAGCATAAATAAATGTGTAGATGGTCACATCATTCAGTTTATTCAGTTCAGCCTCTAACTGCTTACAGTAAGGACAGTTTGGGTCTGAAAAAACCGCCAATTGGCGTTTGCCGTTGCCTTTAACGCTTTTAATGGCATCTTTTAGCGGCAGCTTGTTCCAATCAAGCGAGTTTTGTTGCACATATAAGGCAGCACTTAAATTTTTCTGATCTTTTAAACGCACCATCGAACCTGCAATCACATGCTCAGCCGCTTCGCCTAAATACACAATTTCGCCATCTAAAGATCCGCTATAAATGCCCGACATTTCTGTTTTTTGAATATTTTGAACATTAATATTTGGATAATTCTTTTTTAAGTTAGCTTGAACACTTTCTACACTGGCCATACTCATGCTTGCAATTGCACTTGTGAGTAGTGCCAAACCCAGTTTTTTTATCATCACTTTTTGCTCTTTCAATCGGAGAACCACGGCGCTAGTGTAGAGCGTATTATTCAAGCATTGAATCATTTTTTCCATGGCTTTACCGAAACCCAACACGCCTTGCTTATGAACTGGCCAAAGTTTCACGTGGAACAGTGAGAGCCTTGCTATTAATTTCCACCGAGACATGAACAATTTCCTCATGAATCGAGAGCATTGCCCGCACGCGATCCGCAGTTAAGTCTACCGTCGTTTCTAAAGCCAAAATACAGGAAAACTTGCCTTTGCCTACTTTCCAAACATGTAAATCGGTCAAGGTCGTATGCGGTAGTTCTGCCAACACTTCGCGAATTTCATCCACCACATGATGATCCATTTCAGCATCTAACAAGGTTTTTCCCGTTTCTTGCATTAAGCTCAATGCCCATTTAGCCACCAGTATTGACCCCACGATCCCAAGAGCAGCATCGAGAAAATCCCAGCCCAAATATTTACCAAAAATCAGTGCGATAATTGCAAAAATGGAAGTCACGGCATCCGCTACCACATGCATAAATGCAGCTTTCTGATTTAAATCATGATGATGGCTATGTACTTCTGATGCATGATGGTGATGGTGATGGTGATGGTGATGGTGATGGTGACCATCATGCAGCAACCATGCACAGATTAAATTTACTAATAAGCCTAAAATCGCAATTGGAATCGCTTCGTTATAATGAATTTGTACAGGCGAGAATAGACGCTGAATCGAGTGAAAAGCCATAAAACCCGCCACCACCATCAGCAAAATAGCGCTGCTGTAGCCTGCAAGAATTTCAATTTTCCATGTACCGAAACTAAAGCGCTGATCATGGGCATAATGCCGTGCAGCACGATAAGCAAAATAAGCCAAACCCAGTGCCAACATATGCGAACTCATATGCCAACCATCTGCCAGCAAAGCCATTGATTGGAAAATCCATCCACCAATCACTTCTAATAACATCATGACTGCCGTTAAAATGGTCGCCATTAAAATCCGTTTTTGTGCCAGTGGATTACCGTCATCAAAATGATGCTTATGCTGACGTGATGGGGTATTTTGCATTTAAAATCATTCACCAATATACTCCCCCTTAGTATATTTATTTTTGGAGTAATGTGTTGAGTCATTTGCATGAAGATAAAAAAATTTTAAACCGGGTGAAACGCTTACAAGGACAGGTCAAAGCCGTTGAACTCTCGATCACACATCCCGATGCCAATTGTATCGACGTTTTACAACAAGTCGCTGCTATTAAAGGCGCGGTCAATGGGCTGATGAATGAACTCGTTGAAGCACACTTACGCCATCATGTATTAGCACAAACTGAACAGGTCAATGAAGAGGAGTTGGTTGAGTTCTTAAAACTGCTGAAACGCTATGGCTAAGTTTTATTGCGTTCTTTTTCAAGTTTTTAGTTGACCATTTTTTCCACAAACCGATACACTGTTGCTCTCTATCCTTTTTCTCTTGGGCATCAAAATATTCTTGTTTTGACCGAGAGAGCCGCATGGCATTTGCATGACAACAAGCACTTCTTGGCGTCCATTTTGTATGGTCAGCCTCGCCTTAATGATGGGAACGATGGGGACTGCCTTAGCCAGTCCACTTTACCCGCTGTATCAAGCCTTATGGCATCTGGTGCCGAGTCAGATCACCTATATTTTTGTGGCTTATATGTTTGGTTGTCTCGCTACTTTACTGTTTCTCGGCCGGACCAGTAATAGCATTGGCTATTTACGAACCTTACAAGTAGGGTTGGTGTTTATTAGCATCGGGTTGGTGATTTCCGCTTATGCTTCTGATGCTCTCATCTTATCTTTGGGGCGCTTTATTATTGGTATTGCATCTGGTTTGATGACCACTTCGGCCTTACTGGGACTGATGTATACCATGCCCAAAAGCCATCAACAGATTGCACCACAACTCAGTTCGATTATTACCGCAGTAGGCTTTGGCTTAGGCCCGCTGATTGGTGGCCTGATAGCTCAATTTTCAGAATACCCTTTGGTCAGCCCTTATCTACCGGTCATTCTTGGTGCTGTACTGTGTTTCTTTGGTTTATTTTGGGTTGAGTCTCCCACATTTATCTCACAGCCCTTTAGTATTGCCCCAAAGCTACTCCGACCAGAAGTGCAATATCATCAGTTGTTTTTGATCGTTGGATTTACCGCATTTAGTGCCTTTGCCGCGTTTAGTTTATTTGCATCCTTATCCCCGTCATTTGTGCGGGATATTTTGCCGTGGCACGGCCCTCTCATTAGCGGTTCAGCCATTACCAGTATTTTAATTGTCTCTGCCGTGGTGCAGTATTTTGCCAGAAGTATTCCTGCTTATAAGTGCCTCAACTATGGCTTAATTACCTTGATTGCAAGCTTAGGCATTTTGGCGCTGTGTATGCTATTTCAACTGAGTGCATTTTTCTTTATCAGTGATTTTCTCGTTGGTGTCGGACATGGCCTGACCTTGATTGGTTCCTTTGGTCTCATTCATGCCATGACCAGCTTAGAGAATCGTGCTGCGGTGATGTCGACTTATCTTTTTATTGGTTATTTGGGTACGATTGTGCCTATTGTAGCTGTGGGTTATCTGGCAGATCACTTTGGATTAAGTTTCGGGGTCATTAGCTTTTGCATTGCCATCGCTTTATTGTGTTTTTATCTGTGGTTTGCGCATAAAAGCAGTATACGTCTGATTTAAATATCAAAAACCCTGTGATCAGGGCTTTTGATATTTAGCGATGTTATTTTCCAATACAGAACGATCCAAAAATTTTCCCAAGCAAATCATCCGCACTAAAATCTCCTGTAATTTCACCAAGGGCATTTTGCGCCAAACGTAGCGACTCTGCGACCAACTCACCTGCGTTATACACCACCAATTGTTCACGCGCTTCAGCAAGGTAAAGCTGAGTGCGTTTCATTGCGTCTAAATGGCGTGTACGTGCAATAAAGGTATCTTCTTCAGGCTGGAAGCCTGCATGCGCTGTAATCGCTTCTATGAGCGCTTGAACGCCAGTTTCTTGTTTTGCCGAAACCATAATATGACGGAAGCCGTTAAAGTCTTCGATATGCGATGTCGTTTCCATCAAATCACACTTATTGCCTATTAGCATTAAACGTTTCGGTTCAATATGCTCAGCAAAATATGCTTGCGCCAGTTTGAGTGGGTCTTCGCCTTGACTTAGGTCATAAACCAAAAGTAACAGATCGGCTTGCTCAATTTCTTTAATGGCACGACGGATCCCTTCTTTTTCTACAATATCACCTGTTTCACGTAAACCAGCGGTATCGGTTAAGGTAATGGGTAAACCATTCAGGGTAATTTTTTCATGTAAGACATCCCGCGTCGTACCTGCAATATCCGTCACAATGGCGCGTTCAATGCCCGCTAATGCATTGAGCAGTGATGACTTACCCGCATTCGGTTTTCCTGCAATGACCACTTGTAAACCTTCACGCAGCAACTGTCCTTGACGAGCCGATTGTTGCACTTGGTTCACAGCAGTTGTAACACCATCTAAAAGATTTAAAATTTTCCCGTCCGCAAGAAAATCAATTTCTTCTTCAGGAAAATCAATCGCAGCTTCCACATGCAAACGTAGATGAATCAATTGCTCCAACACATGATTCACTTTAGTTGAAAATGCGCCTTGTAATGAACGTACCGCAGAACGTGCAGCAGCTTGAGACGTCGCATCAATCAAGTCGGCGATCGCTTCAGCCTGTACCAAATCCAATTTGCCATTTTCAAAAGCACGCATGGAAAACTCACCGGCTTTTGCTGCAATCGCACCAAGCTCCAACAAACGCCCCAGTAAAGCATTTTGAATGACAGGGCCACCATGACCTTGCAACTCAACCACATCTTCACCAGTAAACGAGTTCGGGTTCGGAAAACAAATCGCTAAGCCCTCATCCATCACTTCACCAGAGGCATCATAAAACTGGCGAAAACCAGCAAAACGCGCTTTCGGCAAGTCTTTTTGGGTCAAGGCCTGTGCAATCTCATAAGACTTGGGACCAGATAGGCGAATCACCCCCACACCACCACGCCCAGGTGGTGTTGCAATGGCAGCAATCGTGGTTCGGTTGTACATAACATTCACCTAAAATCTTAAAAGTCACACAATGAAAAATCCGCCTAAGATTACCATCTTAAGCGGATTTATTCAGCTTTTCGCGAAAAGTTGCCTCGATTAACTCGACGCACTTTCCTTATTCAAACGATCTTTTTCAACAGATTTGTTGATCAAGGTCTGCTGAATAATCGTGATACTGTTGTTGACAATCCAGTACAACACGAGACCCGCAGGGAAGAACAACATAAAGACTGTGAAAACAATCGGCATGATTTTGAAAACTTTCGCTTGCATTGGATCAGCCGGTTGTGGATTTAAAGACTGCTGAATGAACATCGTTGCGCCCATTAACAGCGGTAAAATAAACCACGGATCCATCGCTGACAAATCTTGAATCCAAAGTAACCATGGCGCATGACGAAGCTCAACAGACTCCATCAACACCCAGTACAACGCAAGGAAGATTGGCATTTGTAATAACAATGGCAAACAACCCGCAAGCGGATTGACTTGTTCACGTTTATACAGTGCCATCATTTCTTGAGAGAAGCGCATGCGGTCTTCACCGAACTCTTCTTTCATACGCTGCATTTCAGGTGCAATGACACGCATTTTCGCCATTGAGCGATAGCTCTTAGACGACAATGGCCAAAGAATCAGTTTCACCAAGACCGTTAACAAAATAATTGCCCAGCCCCAGTTACCCACTAAACCGTGGAAGAACTCAAGACCCAAGAACAATAATTTCGCAATTGGCCATAACCAACCATAATCAACAGTTTGGTTTAAACCAGTTGCCAGCTCTTTCAACTCAGATTGAACTTTAGGACCTGAATAGAAAGTCGCATCAATCTCAGCCACTGTACCGGCAGGCACAGTAATCGTCGGCGAAGTAAAACCAATGATATTCATATCATCCGTTGACTTACGCGACTCTAATTTCGCGACATAAGGTTGACCATTGGCTTGCGTCAATTTTAAGTCACCAGGAATCCAAGCACTCACAAAGTAGTGCTGAACCATAGCAACCCAGCCGCCTTTCGCTTCAACATTCAATTTTTCTTCATTGAAGTTAGCAAATTTAAGCTTGTTATAATGTTCTTCAGGCGAACCCCAAGCACCACCTAAGAAAGTGCCCAGCGTGAAAATACCTTGATCCGATTTGCCTGGATCATCAGAGTTGTCACGTTTGAGTTGACCAAACATTTGACCCTGCCAGTTTTGACCACTGCGGTTCACCACTTTATGGTTCACAACAACAGGATATTCACCTTGCTTAAAGGTAAAGGTTTTAATGATTTCCACACCATCAGCTGTTTTCAGTACCATCGGTACGGTTAACACTTTGATGCTTTTTCCATCTTCAGTTTGAACCGCTTTGGCATCATTCAATGTATAAGCAGATTTTTCAATCTCATACATTGGACGACCGCTACGGTTACTGTCTGGACCATTAAGACCAATTAAACCAGACTGCGCCACATAAGTACGTTTTGCATCACTTTCAAGCATGACAAATGCTTCGTTACTGTCTTTGCTCTTGTCATGGTTTAACAATTCAATACGAACAATATCACCACCTTTAGGATTAATCCAAAGATGATAAAGGTCAGTTTGTACTGAAATAAGCTGTTGATTTACAGATGCTTTTGCTTCTGTAGCTGGTTGCTGAGTCGCGATATTTGCTTGTGGCATATCAGACGCTGCTGAAGCCGTTTGAGCATTTGGCAAATCTGCAGATACTTCATGTGAAACTGCTGCAGCCTGTTGTGGCTGTGGCTGAGTTTCAGCATGTCCATAATCTTTTTGCCAAGCCAAAATGAGCAAATAAGCGACAACAAACATGGCCCCGAGAATGGCAAACCTGGCCCATTGTTGCATATCGATTACCCCAAGTGGTTAGAGTGATTTTGGTTCAAGAAACAATCACGAAAGGGTACAGCAACCAGATGCTTTTGAGAATCTATTTGCTGAAAAGAGATAAAACGAATCCTTTTGTTTGGAACAGGGTCATACCCCGAACCACCCCAAGGATGACAACGGCAAATACGTTTAGTAGCCAACCACACACCACGCACAGCACCATGTGTATGGACTGCTTCCAATGAATATTGAGAACATGTAGGGATATAACGACAACGCGGTCCAAGTAAAGGACTAATCGCAATTTGATAAAATCGAATTAACCAATGCAGTAACCGGACCATTGGCCATCTCTACTTTTGCAGGGAGGGAGCTATTTTTTGATGCTTTTTGGCAAGACGTTGTAATTTTTGCCAAGCAAATTGTAATTGCTGGTGCAACTCTGCATTAGGCACTGTTTCTATCCCCATTTTAGGCATAACCACAATATCTAAAGTTAATTGCTGTTGATGCAAGCGAAAACTTTCGCGAGCCAAACGTTTTACTCTATTTCTTTCGTGTGCACGACGCACTTTCTTTTTAGCAACAACAATACCCAAACGACTTTGAGGTTGTTCGGTCAGTTTTGCTAGAAATAAGAAATGGGGCTGATGCACTTTAAAAAGCGCACCATCGAAGACACTCTTATAATCGGCAGCACAGCGAATACGAACCTCTGTGCTGAAGCCATAAAGTGTAGTCATAACACCCAAAATCGTTTAAGCGTTAACTATTGATTAAACAGTTAAGCTGTGACGACCTTTTGCACGACGACGAGCTAATACTTGGCGACCAGCTTTAGTAGCCATACGAGCACGGAAACCATGAACGCGCTTACGCTTTAATTCAGATGGTTGGAATGTACGTTTCATATCGAAACTCCAAAAATGATCATTCAATGAAGGTTCGCGAGTTTAGTGTTCATTGCTTGAGCTGTCAATGGAAAACCGATTTTCTTGTGAAATTAAGCCTTTTTATTTGTAACAGCAGTTTGAGCTTGCTCTTTTCTCGAAAACATTTAAACAACTGCACTTTTTCCTTATACACAACCTAGATTATTGTTTATTAAAGTGATATAAGTTACCAACAAGATTACCCACACAATTATCCACAAGCCTTTAAATTCACTTGCTGTGCATGTTTTTAAATTTAAATTCATTTTGGATCTCCAGTTATCCCCAGAAAACAGGTCTCTTATAAATAAATTCAAATTTATAAATTTAAATTTATTACTATTAGGGTGGTCTTTTTCTGTGGAAATGACACTTTTTTAATTATAAAACAATAAAATATGGTGTGGATAAGATTGTTTTTATGAAATTAATAGTTTGTGGATAACTTTGTGCTATATTCTATCCACAGTTTGCGGATAAACTTATCCACACCAGTATTTGAATTTAAATTTATTTTCATAAGCAGGCTTTTTGAGCAATATCTGCAGAATTTTCCATGACAGATGTGGATAACTTGGTTAGAATGGCGACCCGCTTCGGTGGGTACATAGTGTTTTTATTAATTATCGATGGAATGAATAGGGGTTTCACATGCTTTGGACGGACTGCTTAACTCGCTTGCGACAAGAGCTCTCTGGGAATGTCTTTACAATGTGGATACGCCCTTTAGTTGCAGAAGAGTTAAATGACACACTACGTCTTTATGCTCCGAATCCCTATTGGACACGTTACATTCAAGAACATCACCTAGAGCTGATTACAATTTTAGTGGAGCAGCTCTCTGAAGGGCGTGTACGTAAAGTTGAAATTTTAGTCGACTCACGCCCAGGTGCAATTTTATCTGCGAGTGAGCAACCTGCAACGACGACTGCGGCTTTAGAGTCTGCTCCAGCACCTGTTGTACGTCCGAAAAAAGAAAAAGAAGAGGGGAATTCTAAAAACAGCCGTAAACGCCAGTTAAATCCTTTATTTTCCTTCTCACTTTTTGTGGAAGGTCGTTCAAACCAAATGGCTGCTGAAACGTGTCGTAAGGTTTTAACCCAGTTAGGTGCTTCTCAGCACAATCCCTTATTTTTATATGGCCCGACTGGATTGGGTAAAACACACTTAATGCAAGCAGTGGGCAATGCCTTGTTGCAAGCCAAACCGAATGCACGTGTCATGTATATGACGGCAGAAAGCTTTGTTCAAGATTTTGTTAGTTCTTTACAACAAGGCAAAGTAGAAGAATTTAAGAAAAATTGCCGATCTTTAGATCTATTGTTGGTCGATGATATTCATTTGCTGGCGGGTAAAGAGGCGAGTTTAGTTGAGTTTTTCTATACTTTTAACGCACTTTTGGATGAATCAAAACAAATTATTCTGACTTCTGATCGTTATCCAAAAGAATTAACGGAATTAGATCCACGTTTGGTTTCACGCTTTTCTTGGGGCTTGTCGGTTGGGGTTGAGCCACCAGATATTGAAACCCGTATTGAAATTTTGCTGAAAAAAGCAGAAAGCAATGATGTGGAATTACCACGAAACTGTGCGTTATTTATTGCGCAACAAGTGGTTGCAAACGTACGTGAATTGGAAGGTGCGCTGAATAAAGTGGTGGCCATTTCACGCTTTAAGGGTACAGCTATTGATTTGGATGTTGTGCGTGAGTCATTAAAAGACGTCTTGGCCATTCGTGCACGAACCATCAGTACTGAAAATATTCAACGTGTGGTGAGTGAGTACTTTAGAATCCCACTCAAAGAGTTGGTTGGGCCTAAACGGACCCGTATTTATGCTCGTCCACGCCAATTGGCAATGGGCTTGGCACGGGAGCTAACCGGAGACAGTTTCCCTGAAATTGGTATGGCCTTTGGCGGTCGAGATCACAGTACCGTCATGCATGCTTGTGAAAAAGTTTTAAGTCTGCGCGATGAAGATCCGATCTTCAATGAGGACTATAAAAACTTGCAACGCTTGCTGCAAAGTTAAGCAAAATTGCTCAAATTCTATTCTTGCAATGCGGCATGTTCTGCCGCATAGTACACTGCTAAAAACACATTTATTTATTATTTTATCTTCAGTTTTTCGAGGAATGTATCGTGCGTTTAAAAATCGCGAAAGAAAGCTTACTTAATGTTCTATCACATGTCGTAGGAGCGGTTGAACGTCGCCATACTTTAAACATTCTTTCAAATGTTAAAGTGCAAGTGAGCCAAGCGTCGTTGACGATTACAGGTTCGGACTTAGAGGTCGAATTGGTTGCAAGTACCACGCTTGCGGAAGGGGCGTGTTTGCAAGCGGGTGAAACCACAGTTCCTGCACGTAAGCTGATGGATATTTGCAAATCTTTACCGACTGCAGCACTGATAGACCTACAAATTACTGAAGATCAACGTTGTATCTTAAAGTCCGGTAATAGCCGTTTTGTGTTGGGGACTTTACCCGCTGAAGATTACCCGTTATTGACCACAGAGAACACGCAAGGCACGCAAGTTGCGGTGACACAGCGTGAATTAAAGCGTCTATTTGAAAAAACTGCATTTGCTATGGCGGTGCAGGATGTACGTTTTTATCTCACAGGAACCTTGCTCGAAATTGATAATAATCAACTGCGTGCAGTGACCACAGATGGCCACCGTTTAGCTCTGTGTGAAACTGTTGCTAGCTCAAATGCCACTCAATTGATTCAAGCGATTGTTCCACGTAAAGCGGTGGGTGAACTACAGCGTTTATTGAGCATTGAAGATGAACAATTGGCGTTGTTGATTGGTCGTGAACTATTGAATGTGACCATTTCTATTGCCAGCCGTGACAAAGAACAAGGGGATACAACGGTTCGTTTCACCACTAAACTGATTGACGGTAAATTCCCTGATTATCGTCGTGTGATTCCACGTGGTGGGGATAAAAATGTGTTAATTGCACATGATGTCTTTAAGCAATCTTTACAACGTGTTTCGATTTTAAGTAATGAAAAACTACGTGGTGTGTTCTTAAACTTTGCCGCAGATACTTTGCAGCTACGTGCCAATAACCCAGAGCAAGACGAAGCCGTAGAAGATTTGGCGATTCAATATAATAATGCGCCAATGGAAATGTCTTTTAATGCCCAATACATCTTGGAAGTTTTAGGTGCATTGGATGGTGATGATGTATCAATGACGATGACCGAAGCAAATCAATCGGTTCTAGTGCAAGATCCAGCCCATCAAGATCAGACCTATGTGGTCATGCCAATGCGTGTTTAAGCCCTAGGTTTAGGCATGCAAATCACGCGTTTAAACATCGAACGTGTTCGAAATCTCAGAACGGTTGCTCTCCATGGATTGCAACCGTTTAATGTTTTTTATGGACAAAATGGTTCAGGTAAAACCTCAATTTTAGAAGCCATTCATCTGCTGGCGACAGGGCGTTCCTTTCGCACCCATATTCCGAAACACTATATTCAAACCGATACCCAAGACGCGGTTGTCTTTGCCCAATCCAGTTCTGAAAAAATAGGGATGCAAAAGCTGTTGTCTGGTGAACAGCTCATCAAGGTCAATGGCGACAATATTGCCACTCAAGGTCAATTAGCTAAAATCCTTCCTTTGCAACTGATTGATCCGCAAAGTACCGATATTATTGATCATGGTGCCAAGCCTAGACGGCAACTATTAGATTGGCTGATGTTCCACGTGGAACCTGAGTTTTATCATGCATGGCAATATTATTCACGGGCATTAAAACAGCGTAATAGTTTACTAAAAACACGACGGAATCTAAGTCTGGCAGATTTGGAGCCGTGGAACAAAATGCTTGGTGATTATGGGGAAATGCTGCATTCGCAGCGCGTCAGCATTGTGGAGCAGTGGAAGGGCTTTTTTGAGCAAGATTTAAAACACCTGCTGCCAGATATCGAGGTTCAGTTAGAATATAGCCCTGGCTTTCATACCGAGTTAGGGTTACTGAATGACCTGCAAAGTCATCATCAAAAAGACCTTGAACGGCGCTATACCGAGTATGGTCCACACAAGGCAGATTTGCGTTTAAAAACAAGCCTTGGCGATGCTGATGTCGTACTGTCACGTGGACAAAAAAAGCTGTTAATCATAGCCTTAAAACTGTCACAGATTGCAATGCTACATGCTTGTAATAAGGAAACTGTGGTATTATTAGATGATCTGACAGCAGAATTAGATTTAACAGCACAACAACGTTTAATTGAGCGATTGAGCCAACTGGGTAGTCAAGTTTTTATTACCACTTTAGAGTATGAATCAGTCAAAAATCACTTACATGATTTATCTATTTCTTATCAATTATTCTGTGTTGAAAACGGTCAAGTTCAAGTTGTCGCACAATGATTTTAGATTTTACCCATCACGGGATAGACCTATTTTTCGCTAGGGAGAAACCATGAGTTCAGAAGATCAACAAGCTGCTTCTCAAACGGAACAAACCACAGAAAAAGCTTATGATTCCTCTAGTATCAAAGTATTACGTGGATTGGACGCAGTACGTAAACGTCCGGGTATGTATATTGGCGATACGGATGATGGTTCAGGCTTACACCATATGGTGTTTGAGGTGGTGGATAATGCGATCGATGAGGCGCTTGCAGGTCACTGTGATGAAATTTTGGTGACGATTCACGAAGATGAATCTGTAAGTGTATCGGACAATGGGCGCGGTATTCCGACCGATATTCACCCTGAAGAAGGGGTTTCTGCCGCAGAAGTGATTTTAACCATTCTGCACGCAGGCGGTAAATTTGATGACAATAGCTACAAGGTTTCAGGTGGTCTACATGGTGTAGGCGTATCGGTTGTGAATGCCTTGTCACGTAAGTTGGAACTGACGATTCATCGTGCAGGTCATATTCATCAACAAGAATATAAACACGGTGATCCGGTTTACCCACTGACTGTTGTGGGGGATACGGATACCACAGGAACAACTGTCCGTTTTTGGCCAAGTGCTGAAACTTTTAGCCAAACCATTTTCAATGTCGATATTCTAGCGCGTCGTTTACGTGAATTGTCTTTCTTAAACGCGGGCGTGCGCATAGTTTTGCGTGACGAGCGTATTCATGCAGAACATGTGTTTGACTACGAAGGCGGTCTGTCTGAGTTTGTGAAATATATTAACCAAGGCAAAACCCATCTGAACGACATTTTCCATTTCACCGTACAGGCTGAAAATGGCATTGGTGTTGAAGTGGCGTTGCAGTGGAATGATACCTATCAAGAAAACGTACGTTGCTTTACCAACAACATTCCACAAAAAGATGGTGGAACGCATTTAGCGGGTTTCCGTGCGGCATTAACGCGTGGTCTAAACAGCTACATGGAAAACGAAAACTTACTCAAAAAAGAGAAAGTAGCGGTTTCTGGTGATGATGCACGTGAAGGTTTAACTGCGATTGTTTCAGTGAAAGTGCCTGATCCGAAGTTCTCTTCTCAGACCAAAGAAAAGTTGGTTTCAAGTGAAGTGAAACCTGCGGTTGAGCAGGCAATGAATAAATCATTCTCTGAATATTTGCTTGAAAACCCGCAAGCTGCAAAATCAATTGCAGGAAAAATCATTGATGCGGCACGTGCTCGTGATGCAGCACGTAAAGCGCGTGAAATGACGCGTCGTAAAAGTGCGTTAGACATTGCAGGCTTACCAGGTAAGCTCGCAGATTGCCAAGAAAAAGACCCTGCATTATCTGAATTGTATCTGGTCGAGGGTGACTCTGCAGGCGGTTCAGCAAAACAAGGCCGTAACCGTAAGATGCAAGCGATTTTACCGTTGAAAGGTAAAATCTTAAACGTGGAACGTGCGCGTTTTGACAAGATGATTTCATCTCAAGAAGTCGGCACGCTGATTACAGCATTGGGTTGTGGTATTGGTCGTGAAGAGTACAATCCGGACAAATTGCGTTATCACAAAATCATCATCATGACCGATGCTGACGTGGATGGTTCGCACATTCGTACCCTATTGTTGACCTTCTTCTTCCGTCAAATGCCTGAGCTGGTGGAGCGTGGTTATATCTATATTGCTCAGCCACCGCTGTATAAGCTGAAAAAAGGCAAGCAAGAGCAGTATCTTAAAGATAATGATGCGCTTGAAACCTATTTAATTTCAAATGCGATTGATGAGCTTGAATTGCACATCAGCGATGCGGCACCTGCAATCCGTGGTGAAGCTTTAGCGAATGTGATTGCAGACTATCAAACGTCTCAGAAGAGCTTACAGCGTTTAACTGTGCGTTATCCTGCCAGTGTCTTAGATGCGTTGATTTCGGTTGAAGGCTTTAAGCTTGATCAAAACCATGACCGAGCTTATGTTGAGCAGTGGGCTGAACAAGTGCGCAGTGCTGTGGCAGAGATTCAACCGAGCTTGCGTCCTGAGTTAAGCTTAGAAGCGTTTGAAAAAGAACTGGCAGATGGTCAAAAGATCGAGACTTACTTGCCTCGTATCACCATCTATGTACACAATCTGCCGCACAGCTACTTATTAGATGCAGGCTTATTGGGTTCTGGTGAATATGCACGTTTGTTGAAAAACTCCAAGAGTTGGTTCACGTTGTTGGAAGATGGCGCATACCTACAAAAAGGTGATCGCAAGATTGCAGTCACTAACTTCCATCAGGTATGGCAGCATATTTTGTCTGATTCGCGTCGTGGCATGATGATTCAACGCTATAAAGGCTTGGGTGAGATGAATGCGGACCAGCTTTGGGAAACCACCATGGATCCTGAAAACCGCAACATGTTGCAAGTTACCATTCAGGATGCGATTGAAGCCGATCGTATGTTCTCTTGTTTGATGGGTGACGATGTGGAACCACGTCGTGCATTCATTGAGGAAAATGCATTGAATGCGGACATTGATGCCTAAGCGCTTTACAAAATAAGCCAAAAAAGCACCCTACGGGGTGCTTTTTTTTACAGCATTTTTTATGATTTTGAATAAAATATAAGCAGTGCACACTGTTATTAAACTGACTTATAGCGATGTCATGATGTGAGTATCAAGTCTTTTGCACAGTGCAAAATGTGAGGTCATTATGATGGATAACCAACTAGAACAAGTACGCGACATTTGGGTGAATGCTTTTTTTACAGGTAATTATGAGGTTTTAGCTCAATATGAAGATGAGCATTTTAAAGTGGTCTATGAACAAGCTGATCGTGTAGAGAGTAACTATACGCGCTATGAAAAGATCGCGCATGCTGTGAAAAATGGCGTTTGGAAACCTCAAAAACCCGACGTCGAATTTGAAGAATTTGAGTTTGATCGTGACCAAACACGCTGTCAGGTCTTGATCGGTTTGGTTGAAAATCGCCAACAAATCCAAGAAACATGGGTCTTCGATCAGGGATGGAAAATACAAGAATTACGTTTTTTAAAGGCGCAAAGAGCTGTATTAAATTAAGGAAAAAGAGCGCAAAAAAGAGGATGGATTTGCCTAAAACAACTGAATAAATAAACAACATTAGCCTGTGGATAAATAAAAATAGCACTTTATATCAGTTGCTAAAATACGTATAATTTTATCCACAGCTGCTTTAAGTGTGGTTTTAAATTTAAAACCATGCGTTATTTTTTAAATTTAAATCGGATCTTTTAAATTTATTCCCTCTTTTTAAATTCAAAACTTGTTGTGTTGAAAGGTGCGTGTCTGAACATGATGGATATTCGCTGTCTGTTGTGAAGGTTGTATTTGGCTTTAAGCTGTGAAATGCATGGAAATAGGGCTGTATATAGTTGAATATTCAATTAATTAAGCTAAATTAAACAATCTAATTTTTTGCTTTTTAAGAATATCTAAACAATAAGAAACAATCAATTTATTGATTTATTTATTAAGAAATAATTTTAATTTCAATCACTTATGATTTCTTAAAATGCTCAGACTATTTGGGTGCATTTCCTATTGAGTTATATGCATAGACCGAAAAGGCACGTTTTTCGAGATCGATTGGTGTTGCAGCAAAGTAAATCAATCAAAATGGTTAAGACATAAAAATGCCCGCCATGCATAAACAGAGCGGGCAGGGTGTATGAGGAAAGATTATTCGTTTTCGAATGAGCTTTCGAGCTCTTCAAGTTCCATCATCAGCTCTAGCATTTGTTCTTCAGCTTCACTGACTTGGTTTTTAAGTTCGGTTTGCTCATTCATCAGTTTCATGAGTTCATCTTTGCGTGCAGCGTCATATAGGCCAGCATCACCGAGTAAACTTTCAATTTCGAGTAAACGTGGCTGGTGTTTTTCCAGTAGGCTTTCACATTTTTCGATATTTTTACGAATCGGACGCGTTTGTTCACGGCGCTGTGCAGCTAATTTACGCTGCGCTTCTTTATCAACCTTTGAAACGATGGTTTTTTGAGTGCTGACTTTAGACACGATCGGCGCTACGATTCCGCCTTGTTTAATCATCTCTAGGCGCGCTTGGCGTAACCAGTTGGCATAATCGTGTAGATCGCCTTCAAATTCGGTCGATTTTCCAGCATGGACTAAAATGAGGTCATCACATACGCTGGCAATCAGTTGGCGTTCGTGTGAAACCAAGACCACAGCACCTTCATAGTCTTGTAAAGCCATGGTTAAGGCATGGCGCATATCTAAGTCTAAATGGTTGGTCGGTTCATCTAGAATCAAGACATTGGGACGTAACCACACGATTAAAGCCAATGCCAAACGGGCACGTTCACCACCAGAAAAACTCTCGCAAGGGGTATCCATTCGCTCGCCACTAAAGCCGAAACTGCCTAAAAAGGCACGTAAGGTCGCTTCACTGATTTTTTTATCCGCAATGCGTGCCAATTGCAGCATTGGGCTGGCCGACTCATCCAGTGAATCCATTTGATGCTGTGCAAAATAGCCAATATTCAGCAGTTCTGAGGCTTTGCGTTGTCCTGCCAATAAAGGTAAATCACCGACCAAGGATTTGATTAAAGTTGATTTACCTGCACCATTCATCCCCAATAAGCCAATCCGGCTCGTCGGGGTGATTTGTATGTTGATATTGGTGGCAATCAGTTTGTCGCCATAACCAATATCAGCCTGTTCTAGAGTGAGCAGTGGTGAACTCATTTTGGTGGGTTCACGGAAGCTAAAGGTAAATGGGGTATCGACATGTGCAGGAGCAAGCAGCTGCATCCGTTCCAGTTGTTTAATTCGGCTTTGTGCCTGACGCGCTTTAGTGGCTTGGGCTTTAAAGCGATCAATATATTTTTGAATATGCGCCCGTGTTTCGAGCTGCTTTTCATAGGCTTGTTGTTGTTGGGCTAAACGTTCAGCACGAGTGGTTTCAAAGGTGGAATAGTTGCCGCTATAGAGGGTGAGTTCTTGATTTTCGATATGCAAAATACGGTTGGTAATGGCATCTAAGAAATCACGGTCATGCGAAATTAAAATCAGGGTGCCCGTATAGGCATTTAACCAATCTTCTAACCATAAAATAGCATCGAGATCTAAGTGGTTGGTCGGTTCATCCAGTAATAATAGATCTGAACGGCTCATCAAAGTACGCGCTAAGTTTAAACGCATTCGCCATCCACCAGAGAAACTCGAAACCAAGAGTTGGTTTTGATGTTCCATAAAACCCAGACCCGCCATAAGCTGAGCGGCTTTAGCGGGCGCGGAATAACCGTTAATTTCGTCGAATCGGCCATGTAAATCAGCCAGTTCAGTGTCAGTTAACTGTTCAGGATGGTTGAGCTGTTGTTGAATGTTCCAATATTCTTCATCACCGGTCAGGACGAAATCAATCGCAGCCATATCTAAGGCTTTTACTTCCTGTGCCATGTGTGCCACCGTCCATACGGCAGGGCGGCTCAGGGTGCCATCATCAGGACCTATCGAGCCTAAGAGCGCAGCAAACAGGGTTGATTTTCCAGCACCATTGACACCAGTGAGACCAACTTTCCAACCTGGATGGATTTGCATGGAGGCTTTTTGAAATAACACTCGTCCACCACGGCGCAATGAAACTTGATCAAGCTGAATCATGGAACTATCAAATATCAGAAAAAGGTGCGCCTATTCTAATGGATGCGTCAGCAAAAGACTAAACATTCAAAATTTATCTGAACTGAAATCTCTCAGCGTTTCTTTATAAGGGGAGAATGAAACCATTTGACCTTTGGTCGGAAAGCTAAAAGTTGACCTTTTTTGACCTATATTGAGGAATAGCACACAGATATATTTCCCCAGTAAAACAAAAAATATGAAGGGATAATAATGAAAAGAAAAGGATTTTTTATTTTATCGACGCTAGCACTGTGCGCTTTCTCCAGTATAGTGCTAGCGAAGCAGCAGGTGTGTGTCTTCGACCTACTGGGTAAAGCAGGGGAGTCTTATAAATTTTTAGAAGAATGAGCTTTGGTCAGTAAAAAATGGGGTGCACAGGTACAGTTGATTTCGTTTCAGGACGAAGACTTGGCCGATAAAGCCTTTCAAAATGGTAAATGCGATGCGGTGTATATGACCTCAATGCGCGCGCGCGCCTATAACAAGTTCGCAGGTTCGATTGATGCCTTAGGCGGAGTGCCAAGCAATAAAATTGCACAAAAGGCGGTGGAATATGTGTTGGATCCTAGAAATACCAAGCGTATGACCACCACATTACAAGGTGAAAACTATGAAGTGGCTGGTATTGGCTTGATTGGTTCAGCCTATATTTTTGTAAAAGACCGAAGTCTGAATACCATCGAAAAAGCACAAGGCAAAAAATTTGCCATCCTGCATTATGACCGCGCACAACGGGTGATGGTAGAGCGAGTGGGCGCTGTACCTGTGATGTCGGATATTTCCAACTTTATAAAAAAGTTTAATACAGGCGAAGTCGATGTGGTTGCTGCACCTGCATATGACTATAAACCCTTAGAAATTGAAAAAGGTCTAGGCTCTAAAGGGGCTATGCTTAACTTTCCCGTGGTCAATGTCACTGCAGATTTAATTGTAAGACCCGAGCGTTTTCCTGCTCAATTTGGCGAGCAATCGCGGCAATGGTTTTTACAAAAAATTCCGCAATCCTTTGCTATGGTGCAACGACTAGAAGCTGCCATTCCCAGTAAAATCAAAATGCAGCTCAGCAAGGAAGACAAAGAAAAATATCAGCGCTTGCTACGGGATGGGCGTATTGATTTAACCAAACAAGGGGTTTATGACCCAGGCATGATGCGCGTGCTGAAAAAAGCCCGTTGTACGGTCGAACGCACCAACTTTGAATGTTCATTGGGTGGTGAATAAGGCGAAAATCTATATTTCTTTGTAATATTAAGCATCGTTCATGTAAAACGAATGATGCAGGCTTTTTATTTTAATATAATGAATTTAAAATGCTTTTATAAATCCTTTGAAAATAAAAATTAGAGAAAAGAAAAAAATTTGCCCAATTGACAGTAATTTTTGAGTAAATGCTCTATTTTTTTAATTTTAACTTGCTTAATATTTTGCATGTGTATGGACACCTGTCAAATAACAAAACGAACAAGGACACAAGAATGAAAAAATTAACCCTCGCACTCGCTGCTTTTTCTGCTTTGGGTGTAGCGTCGACAGCACAAGCGGCTAAAGTGGACATCTGTGTATTTGACTTGCTTGGCAAATCCGGTGAGTCGTACCAAATGGCGCAAGAATGGGCTTTGGCGGCAAAAGGCTGGGGGGCTGAAATTAATTTAATCCCTCGTCAAGATGAAGCCGTTGCCGACAACGACTTTAAAGCAGGCAAGTGTGATGGCGTGTTTATGACCGCTATGCGTGCGCGCCAGTACAATAAATTTGTCGGTTCTATTGATGCTTTGGGCGGAGCGCCAAGCAATGCCATTGCACAACGTGCGATTACTTTTGCATTGGATCAGCGTAATGCGGCAAAAATGGTGACCAATCTTGGTGGTAAAAAATATGAAGTGGCAGGGATTGCACCTTTAGGTTCAGCTTTTATTTTTGTACGCGATAAAAGTATTAATTCCATTGAAAAAGCAGCAGGTAAAAAGTTTGCAGTCTTGGGCTATGACGATGCTCAAAAAATCATGGTACAACGCGTCGGTGCGCAAGCGGTGATTTCCGATGTGTCTAACTTTGTGGCGAAGTTTAATAATGGTCAAGTTGATATGGTCGGGGCACCGGCTTATGCTTATAAACCTTTAGAAATTTATAAAGGTTTAGGCACGAACGGCGCAATGTTTAACTTCCCTGTACTACAAGTGACAGCTGACTTTGTGATTCGCCCAGATCAATTTCCCGCAGGCTTTGGACAAAAATCGCGAGATTGGTTTGTGAAAAACCTACCGAAAAGCATCGCGATGATTGGTCGTTTAGAAGCAGGCATTCCTGCAAAATACAAAATGAATCTTACAGCAGAAGACAAAACCAAATATCAAAAAATGCTGCGCGATGGTCGGATGGATATGACCAAACGAGGCATTTATGATCCAGCAATGATGTCGGTCTTGAAAAAAGCCCGTTGCTCGGTGGATAAAGCCAACTTTGAATGCTCACTGGGCGGTGAGTAATTTGCCGAGTGTAATCAAAGAAAGCTCAGTTTAAATTGGGCTTTCTTTTTTGCTTTTAATCGACCAATTTAAATGGATTTGACGCAGCTAATTTGTATAGCGCGTAAGAAATGAGTGGTTTTGAACCAATTGAAGTGTCAGTCGGGGCATTAAAAATAACAAAGAGCACAAGTGAATGGCTCATCACAACAAACAACAATAAGTCAAAAGGAAGATATATGAAACAGTGGATGAAAAGCCTCAGTGTCGGGACATTAGTCATTTCTGCAACAGCGATGGCACAGGCCAAACAAATGGTTTGTGTATTCGACTTAGTCGGTAAAAATGGTGATGTATATAGCTTGATGAAAGATTATCAGTTGGCGGCTAAAAACTGGGGCGCGGATATTGAACTGCGGGTCGGACAAAACGAAGCCGTGATTGCTGAGGATTTTAAAGCAGGAAAATGCGATGCCATTAGTGTTACGGGCATGCGCGGGCGTCAATTTAATTCGTTTACAGGTTCACTTGACGCGATTGGTGCGATTCCCGATCTCAATTTAGCGGTTAAAGTGATGCAAGGCTTGGCCAGCCCAACTTTTGCTAAACATATGGTCAATGGTAAGTATGAAGTGGCAGGTGTGATTCCTGTGGGGGACGCCTTTTTATTGGTGAATGACCGTAGCATCAATACTGTAGCGAAAGCCGCAGGCAAGAAAATTGCGGTTTTAGACTATGATCAAGCGCAAAAAGTCATGGTTCAACAAATTGGTGCGCAAGCTGTGAGTGCCGATGTCACTAACTTTGGTGCAAAGTTCAATAATGGTCAAGTCGACATTATTGGTGCGCCTGCTGCGGTTTTTAAGCCCTTAGAGTTACATAAAGGCTTGGGAACGAAAGGGGCAATTGTGAATTATCCGATTTTACAGGTCACAGGTAATATCATTATTCGACCAGATAAATTCCCTGCAGGTTATGGACAAAAATCACGGGAATGGGTCAAAGGCCAGCTACCGCGTGCATTCGGTATCTTGGGTAAAATGAAAGCTGAAATTCCGCAAAAATATTGGATGCAGGTGCCCGCTGCAGATCAACCGGGTTATCAAAAGATGATGCGGGAAGCACGAATTGATCTCACCAACCGCGGTATTTACGATAAGCGAATGATGAAACTGTTATGGCAATTCCGTTGTAAGCAAGCGGCGAAAAACTTTGAATGTGGACTACAGGATGAAAATTACAAACAATCTTGAGGAAATTAGTCTGATTTGACTTTAAATATTCAAATAGGGACCATATATTGAGTATGCTATACTCGAAATATGGTCTTTTTGATTTGAAAGACAGCTGAACCGAACTGAGGAATCTAAGATGAATGCCCAAGCACTTGAACTAAGCGACAATGCCGCAAATAAAGTACGTCAATTACGTGACAGTGAAGGGAATCAAGATTTAATGCTCCGTGTGTATGTCACGGGCGGTGGTTGTTCAGGTTTTTCTTATGGTTTTAACTTTGCTGAAAACCAAAATGAAGACGACGCAGAATTTATCAATGGTGATGTGAAAATGTTGGTTGACTCATTGAGTTATCAATATTTGGTCGGTTCAGTGGTGGATTATATTGAAGGTTTGGAAGGTTCACGTTTCATCGTGCAAAACCCAAATGCAACGACGACCTGTGGTTGTGGTTCATCTTTCTCGATCTAAACCTGATCTGATTAAAAAAGCCCTCATGATGAGGGCTTTTTTATGTGCAATCATTCGCTTTCAATCGAGTTTAATCGCATCCAGTAAGTCAAAAATAATCGTGGTGACATCTTGGCTTAAGTCACGGTTATTAAAAACTTCATAGGCAGTAATGGTGACATCGGTGTCACTCGGTAACAGTTTCTGTTCTTCTTCAATCAAGTCATTGATTGGTAAAAGCGTCTGTTTAACTTCCAGATGTAAAACATCCTTAAACTCTAAATTTTCATCTTCAAGTTCTAACAGCTGCTCGTTAAAATAGGGCAATAGAATAGAATGGAGATAAGGTTGAATCTCAACAATATCAAAGATTTCGATATCACGAGTTTCTTCAATCGTACTGATGTGGTCATTTACTTCGATTAAGATATGGTAGTAACTCACATTCGTCTCCAAAGCTTCTAGTGGATATTCAATTATTTACAATAACACGAACCCGAGTCAAGATGTACTGTGATTGTATTTCATACACATATTGAAATTAGGGGATTGTTTTTAGCAATCCAGCACTTCAACGAGCATTGAACAAGGCAATATCGGCACTTTGTAAACGAAAATGCTGCATGTCTTGCTCTTCTAGCATTGGGTACATCAGGGCTTTCGGATCATTATGATGTTTCATTCCGAGGGCATGGCCAAATTCATGCGCTAAAGTCAGACGTAAGTCTTCTTTGGACTCAAACTCATAAATATGAATTTCACGCCCATTGAACAGTCCTTTATCAAATAGACGGGGTTGGAAGCGTTGGTTGAACTGGTCGATGGCCAGATTATGGCCTTGATCTAAGCGGTTCAGTTCATCTACCTTTTGATTGTAGGCATTCACTTGCAGGTTAAAGCTGGCAATTTGTTGGTCTAAAACGTGTTGCTGTTGACGCAGCTGCACCAAACTCTGTTGTACGGCCGCTTGCTGCGAAGCAGGGACTCCGCCGTGCTGGTTATACTGACGGATCATGGCATTATAGTTTTGACTAAGGTCTTGTAGACTCTGTTTTTGCACATCTAAAGCCCCTGAGTGACGTGCCAGATTTTGTTGCATGGCTTTGAGTTCAGTATTTTTTTGACTCAGCCCGTGTTCATTTTGTGTCAGTTTAGACAGTTGATCACGGCGTTGTACCGACTCATCTTGACGTTGGTCATAAATGAGTCGAATACTGAGCCGAGCATTGGGGTCATAGACAAAATAGTCTTGGCCTAAACCCTGTTTCCAAATATCCGTGGCTTGCTGGCTAATGTACTTTAACTCATGTTCACTAAGACCAAAACGCGGATCGACTTCCGTAATACGATAGCGAATACGTTGATCGAATGGATGAGTGAGTCGATCCAGCAGTGGATTGAGACGCAGCTGGGGCTGTTGCATATTTTGATACAGAATCAACCCTAAAAAGCCCAGTAAAGCAAACAAGAGACTTTGACGCATATTTCATTCATATATCTTTATTTTTAGCCACTTTAGCGTAAAAAATACTTTTGCAACATAAAAAATGCGTCTTCTCTGTAGGCTTAAATTATCCCCAGTGTTATCAGACTTTGTTTGACCAGTTGCTCACGCACGCTGGCTGAAATTCCTGTTTTCATCTGCATATTCAAAGCAAAATACACTTTTTCACCTGTTGCTGTTTCGACCCAGCCTGTCCACCAGCCCACTTGCGGTTCTAGGTCCATGCCCCAACCAGATTTGGCGTAGAGTTTATAATTCGGTTTTTGTTCAATCAGCAACATGTCTTGTACGGTATGTTGCACATCTGGCTCAAAAGCGAGTTGTGTATTGGCCAGCTTCTCTACAAAAAGGACTTCTTGAACAGGCGTAATTTGCAGTGGACCGACTAACCAAAAATTATCGACAACGGTGCCAATCTGTTGATTGCCATATCCAATGCGCTGTACTTCTTTTTGCATCAGGTCTAGACCAATACGCCGTGCAAGCTCCTGATAAACGGGAACGGCAGATGCTTGCATGGCTTGCCCTAAAGTCATGTCTTTTTCCCAGGCAGGGAAGCTGCGCTTTTGACCATCCCATTTAAACACCTCGGTTCTGGTTGCTTTACCATGTTCTAGTCCGATTAAGGCATTCAGCATTTTAAAGGTAGAGGCGGGTACATAGGGTGTCTGAGCACGGCTCAAGTCATTGCCGTAGCTGTGTAAGCCATGCTTATCCTTAATGACAATCACCCCAGTGGTTTGGAGTTGATCGAAGGCCTGTTGGATCTGCTGCTGCGCGCTTTGTTGCTGGTGATTTTTAGCTGTTTCTACTGAGGGGCTTATTGTGGTACATGCAGAACCGAAGGTTGTAATGAGGGCGATGAGTCCAAATTGTAAAGTTTTCATGGTGGCTAAGATCTAAATTTTTTATCAGCCTAATGTAAAAGTAGAAAGTGAAACAACAATATTTAGGTAATAAAAAACCGCGCTTTCGCGCGGTTTTTTATTAAAGAGACAAATTATTTTTTGTCATCTTTTACTTCAGTGAACTCAGCATCTACAACGCCATCGTCCGCTTTCTGTTGTTGACCAGCGTCACCACCGAATGCATTCGGGTCGAAACCTTCAGCACCGCCTTGACCTTGCGCAGCTTCATAAGCGCGTTGCGTGATCGGCATGATGATGTTTTGAAGCGCTTCAGTTTTCGCTTTGATGTCTTCTACATCATTTTCTTTAGTCGAAGTTTCAAGCTCAGCGACTGCAGTTTCAATGGCAGTTTTTTCATCGCTTGTTACTTGCTCGCCTAGATCTTTCACTGCTTTTTGAGCAGAAGATACTAATGCATCCGCTTCGTTACGTGCTTTCGCAAGTTCTTCGAACTTACGGTCTTCTTCAGCATTCGCTTCAGCATCTTTGATCATTGCTTCGATTTCAGCATCAGACAAACCTGAGTTTGCTTTAATCTGGATGGATTGCTCTTTGCCAGTGCTCTTATCTTTAGCCGATACTTTTAATATACCGTCAGCGTTAATGTCGAACGATACTTCAATTTGTGGCACACCACGTGGAGCAGGTGGAATATCGCCCAATTGGAAGTTACCCAACAATTTGTTTTGCTGTGCCATTTTACGTTCACCTTGGAACACAGAAATGTCTACAGCAGGTTGGTTGTCCGCAGCAGTTGAGAACACTTGAGATTTCTTCGCAGGAATCGTGGTGTTTTTCTCAATAATTGCTGTTAACACGCCACCCATGGTTTCAATACCAAGTGTCAACGGAGTAACGTCAAGAAGAAGTACGTCAGTTTTGTCACCAGACAATACCGCACCTTGAATCGCAGCACCCATTGCTACCGCTTCGTCAGGGTTCACGTCTTTACGTGGTTCACGACCGAAGAACTCTTGTACTTTTTGTTGTACAAGTGGCATACGAGACTGACCACCCACCAAGATCACATCAGAAATCTCAGAAGTTGAAAGACCTGCATCTTTAAGTGCAATACGGCAAGGTTCGATTGTACGTTCAACCAAATCAGCCACTAAACCTTCAAGTTTTGCACGTGTCACGTTGATCACTAAGTGTTTAGGACCAGTCGCATCCGCTGTAATGTACGGTAGGTTAATTTCAGTTGCATTTGATGAAGAAAGCTCAATTTTTGCTTTCTCAGCGGCTTCTTTCAAACGTTGTAACGCAAGTGGATCATTTTTCAAGTTCACACTTTGTTCTTTCTTGAATTCTTCAACCAAGAATTCAATTAATGCGTTATCAAAGTCTTCACCACCAAGGAAGGTATCACCATTGGTTGATAACACTTCGATTTGTTGGTCGCCATCAAGGTCTGCGATTTCAATGATTGATACGTCAAAAGTACCACCACCTAAGTCGTAAACCGCGATTTTACGGTCGCCTTCTTTTTTGTCCATACCGAACGCAAGTGCAGCAGCCGTTGGTTCGTTGATGATACGTTTAACATCAAGACCTGCAATTTTACCTGCATCTTTAGTCGCTTGACGCTGCGCATCGTTAAAGTAAGCAGGAACCGTAATCACGGCTTCAGTAACCGTTTCACCTAAGTAATCTTCTGCTGTTTTCTTCATCTTTTTCAAGATTTCAGCAGAGATTTGTTGTGGTGCAAGTTTCTTGTCGTTTACTTCAACCCAAGCATCGCCATTGTCCGCTTGAATGATTTTGTAAGGGACAAGACCGATGTCCTTTTGAACTGCTTGGTCTTGGTACTTACGACCGATCAAACGTTTGATCGCGAATAATGTGTTTTTAGGATTGGTTACCGCTTGACGTTTAGCAGATTGACCCACCAAAATTTCGCCATCTTTGTACGCAATAATTGATGGAGTTGTACGAGTGCCTTCAGCGTTGTCGATAACTTTAACTTTGTCACCTTCAAGTACTGCTACGCAAGAGTTTGTAGTACCTAAATCAATACCAATGATTTTAGCCATTTGGATGCTTCCTCAAAATTATTTTTTGCAATGTTTTTGCTTGTTATTCGATATGAGAGCCGTTCAATTTTTTTCAAGTGATAATCAAGAAAAAATTTTACAAACTCTCGAATTTATAGAGTTTATGCGCCAACCATGACCATTGCTGGACGAAGCAAACGACCATTTAAGGTATAACCTTTTTGTAATACCGTTCCGATCTCGTTGGCTTTCGCATTTGGATCAATCCCGACTGCTTGATGCAAGTCCGCATTGAAACCATTTGCTGTATCAACTGCGACCACACCAAATTTTTCCAGTGCAGTCAGTAACGATTTCAACGTCAGTTCCACACCTTCAAACATTGGTGTTTTTTCCTCACCCGATGCGCTAAGGGCACGTTCTAAATTATCCACTGAGTCCAGTAACTCTTTTGCGAATTTTTCGAGAACGGTGTCTTTATGCTTCTCTGATTCACGTTGAATACGCTCTACACTTTTTTGTGCTTCGTATACAGCATTTGCAGTGCGGGCTTTTTCAAGTTTTAAACTTTCTTCCAGATTAGTGATCTGGGCTTGTAAATCTTCAACTGAAACTTCAGCTTGCTCCGTTTCAGCTTGAGTTTGTGCTGTTTGTTGATCAGCTTGCTCTTGCCCTAGATCTTGAGCTTGTTCGTTTTGCTCAGCCGCCATAGATTTACTCCGTTTAAATGGGTTCTTAAACATGTACAGTCCTTTTGGCTTCAGTGCTAACTGGGTTAATCCTGAACTGCCATGAGTGATAAAATTCATGATTAATACAAAGGTCGGGGCAACAGCCAAAAATTCAAGCGGCTTCAGTGATTAATTCATGTATTTTTGGTAAAAAATTGCTGAAATCAGGCTTTCTAGGTGCTTATTCTGTCCGAAGGTCCATTTCCAATTCTGCTTGAGTTTTTTTATGTTGAAAAAGGCTAATCGTTACATTGAATTATTTTAATTAAATTTATCTGTTTTACTAATTTTTCGCTTGACCACATAATGAGTTCATCAGCGGTGATCATACTTTGTGGAGAGAGCAAAGTATGGTGACTGCGACCTATTTGCATAGCTTGGGGAAACTCTCCCATTTAGAGATTTAGGTTTTTGAATAGTACGTCTCCCAAAAGTACTTTATTCAGTGCAAAGGTATAATGCTGTCAGGATGATTCGAGCTTTGCGCTCAAAATTCGATTTTTAAGGCTGTGGTTTCTTTATTTTTGTATGCTTTTTCAAGCTTAATCCGCCTTGGGTTAAGCTTTTTTTTTTGCTTAAAATTTAAAAGTAACATTATTTAATCGTGTATCAGCATACAAGAGTTCTGCAATGCTGAAGAGTTGAGAGGCTCAGTATAGATTTCCTTTTGTGCTGCTAATCGAAGAGAGAAACAATGAAGAATCAGCACATTAACTTGCATTGCTGTGGAGATGTAGTGCTAAGGCGGCATTTGTGCGCAATTAATAAAAAATTGCACAAGTTGTACTCGAGTCTGCAAAAACTACAACTCAGCACGTGTGTAAAAGTTTTCAGATTTGACAAAGATAGGCAGGGCAAAGTTTGGCTTTGCTATTTTTGTATGACGTAAAAGGAAATGAAAGAATGTTAAATAAGAAAACTGCATTATTGTCTCTAGCGCTTTTAGGTTCAGCATTTGCCATTGTGGGCTGTAGCTCAAATGAAACCAGTACAGCGCCTGAGTCCGCTCAAGTGACCACTGCACCGGATGCAACAGCAACCGTTGAGGGGAGTGCTGGAGTCGAGGTTCAAGCAGATCCTGCGGCTCAGATTGAACCCATCCAATCTACACCTGCGACAACACAACAATAAAGCTTAAAAGAGAACGTTCTCTTACACTCGCTTTGTTCAAGACCTTCACCGGATGCCGTGAAGGTCTTTTTTTAGAGGGTAAATCACTAAAGCTGCTCAGCCGTGTTATTTCATCAGTCTGATGTACGATGACGATTTTCTCGTTCTTGACGTGAGTTATCCCAACCTTTGTTTTGATCGCGGCGTTGATCATCGGGATGTTGCTTACGATCGTTATGGGATTGTTTGCGTCGATCTTCAGTCCGTTGACGCTCTTGCTCGCGACGTTGGCGTTCGGCATTTTGTCGTTGCTGACGTTCAGCATCATAACGTTTACGTTCTTGGTTTAATCGCTCTTGATCACGCTTTTTCTGTTGCCAATCGTGATGACGTTGATTGGCGATCCGTTTGCGCTCAGCTTCAATACGTTGCCGTTCTTGTTCACGGTTTTGACGTTCCCATTCAGCATGTCTTTGGCGGTTTCGGTCTGCCTCGCGACGTTCGCGCTCGATACGGTTTTGTCGTTGTTGGTATTCCCAACGTTGGCGGTCTCGTTCACGTTCATAGCGATCATGCTGGTCGTAGCGTCGATCATCATAATCATAGCGGTGGTCGTAGCGTCCGTCATAATAGCCATCCTCAGGAAAAGCCACACAGCCAACAAACAAAGTGCTGATGAGCGAGAGGAATATTATTTTTTTCTCTGTACACGACAAATTTCACAGAACCCTTATCCTATCAGGATTCTGCCTTCTTAAAATTGCCAAAATTTCCTTAAACTCTTCTTTTTTCCCAAAACCAATTAAACGCTGAATCGCCATTTGAACATAGTCTAAACCATAGCGAAATAAACTCATTGAGAGTCGTCCATGCTTCTTTATTTTTATCGCTTTTTTTTGATCATGTTGCCATTCACCCGTTAAGTAACACCAACAGAAGCTTATAGCTAACACCGCAATCAATTTTTTCACTCGTCTAGGGTCTGTCAAGCGCGTATTTTCAAGATTAAACCCGCGTCCTTTGAGACAACTGAATAAGGTTTCAATTTCCCAGCGTAATGCATAATCCTGAATAGCATTGGCATTAAACTGAGGAGAAACGACGAGTAAAAGCTCTCCATTTTCTAACTGTAGTGCACTTATATATAGTTTCACCCGACCAACCAAAATCCGTCGTTTACGACATTCAATTTGACCAACTTTAAGATGGCGAAATAAATCACTAATTTTATGATTCTTTCCTAAATGATTGGTGACAATGAAGTTTTTTTAACACGAATGCAGAAGTTGATGTCTTGTTCAATTAACCATGTAAACCACTGCTCACCGATAAACTCTCTGTCTGCGAACACATTCACAATACGGTCTTTACCAAAAATGGCTATAAAGCGTTGAATCAAAGCAATACGCTCTTTCGTATCTGAATTTCCACGTTTATTAAGCAATGTCCAAAGGATAGGTATCGCTATTCCACGATAAACGATTGCGAGCATCAGGATATTAATATTTCGTTTTCCCCATTTCCAATTGGTTCTATCTAAAGTCAGTTGCACTTGGTCGAATGAAAACATATTGAAAATCAACTGAGAAATTTGACGATAATCAAAATACTGACCTGCAAAGAAGCGCTGCATACGTCGATAAAATGATTGTGGTAAGCACTTGATGGGCAAGGCTTTAGATGCAGAAGAAAGATTACATGTTTGCTTTAAAATAATCACAAGCATGATGAGCGCAAAGCACTTTAAATGTGACTTGTTCCATTTTAGAGATTTGTTTAAGATAAGATATAACTCATTGAGATGTGTCATAGTATTCGTCGTTAGAAAACAATTATTGTGACATTATTTCAATGAGTTATCTATTTTTGTCGTGTACAGAGTATTTTTTTAGTCATGGCATGTCTCCTTCATAAAACGGAGTAGCAAAACACTCCTAAATCGGCATAAAAATTGTCAATGACAAGCTCTTAAAAGAAGATTAGCGTATAGGGCGTATTGCTATGTATCTTGATGTGAAGACTTATATAAGAGAATGGTCACATAAGTGATGATCATGTAGAGAATATGAAGAACGATAAAAGGATATTATTGATATGGGCGTGTTGAATCAAACTTTACAACAATGGATGGAACAAGGCCAAGGCACTGCGGCACGTATGATTGATCGCTTACCGACAGTAGCACAAGAAGGCCTGGTGAAAGCACTAGGTTATCCTCACCAGTTTGAACAACTGGACCCCTTTATTAAATGCTTAATGGCGGCTCAATATAAGCAAGGCAAATCGGGCTTTATTTTTGAAGACTACCACCGTTCGCGTAAATTGTTTGATCATCAAATTCAAATGTTGACCGCCAAACCCAGCACGGTAAAACAAGTGGAGGATTTACGTCTACCTTTACAAAGTGGAACTGTGTTTGCGCGGCATTATCATCCTGCACCGAATAAGAAACTTCCGATGCTGGTGTTTTATCATGGCGGCGGCTTCGTGGTCGGCAGTCTCGACAGTCATGATGAAGTCTGTCGCTTACTGGCGATCCATGCCAAAGTGCAGGTGCTCAGTATTGATTATCCTTTGGCGCCAGAAGTTGGCCCGAATTTATTAATTCAATCTTGTGAAGATGCTTTGGCTTGGGTCTATCAAAACCGTCGTCAGTTCAAAATTTTGAAAAATCGAATTGCGGTGGCTGGCGATAGTGCCGGTGGTAATATCAGTGCCGTGGTGGCGCAGCGAACTGCTGCAAAAGCTTATGCGCCAAGTGCACAACTGTTAATTTACCCCGTGGTCGATTTCAAAAGTCGCCATCCATCGTTCTTTGCTTATAAAGATGGACTGACCTTAACGGGGCAAGATGTCGATAGGGTGACGTCATTGTATGCTGAACAACATCAAGTAGCTCTGGATGATCCTATTGTTTCGCCAACCTATGGCGTATTAAAAAGTGTCGCCCCCGCTTTTGTCATCACCGCAGGTCATGATTTATTGCATGATGAAGGTGAAATTTATGCCATTAAATTAAAGCAACAGGGCAATAAGGTTTATTATCAGAATTATCTAGATCAACCGCATGGCTTTGTGAACTTCACCATCATTTCTCGTCGAGCAAAAAAAATCACCATAGAAATGGCAAAGAACTTTAGAAAATTTTGGGATAAGAATGCCAAATAAAAAAGCATGAATTTTCAAAAGAATGTTTCACGTGGAACATTCTTTTTTATTTAGAGCGGATTTTGGCTTCTGGAAAAACGAGCTGAAAGCTCGGGACATAAAAACTTTGTAGAGCCTTGGCTTGGCCAAAGTCTGGAAAGAGAGTGGTATGGTTTTGCCATTCAAATTTTTTCAGCTTCATTAGCTTTGCGCGGAACTGGGGAGAAAACTCATAACGTTGACCTTGCCATGCTTGCTGTATTTTGAGCATAGAACGTGGAATGTGATGACTATTAATATAAAACGGACGTGCCTTTTTACATTGGGTGAGTGTTAAACACAGCGTTTGGTTTTGAGTACTAAGCTGGCATTGTGTAGTTTCATTCTGCGTATGCCAGTCAAACTGAGCGAACTCTTTCGGAATGCCCCAAAGTTGTTGACCATGTTCAACTGAAATCTGTGTAGACACATAAATTTTAGGAATCGAGCTTAATCGCCGTTTGCTCAGTAAAGGGTGGTCGAGCAAAAGCAGTTCATCATAAGGTCCAACAGGGGATTGATGATAACGCACCAACATGACTTGAACCACACGACCAATCGGGGACGGGGCGATACGAAACGCTTTATATTGTCGGATAAATTGCGGACTGATCCAATAATTCAAAATAAAGGCTTCACCTTGTAAATGCCAAGGTGGAAATTGACTCAATTGAGACAGGGCTAAAGCTTCATTCATCGTTATTCTCGTTTTCTTAGAAGAAGTAGTGTTTTATTTATCCATTGGAGCGTAAAACCTCGGGGTTTAGCCCATAGGTATCTACACATCTTTAGGTACTTAATGCAATTGTTGCGATTTCATTCAGTTCATCTATTGAATATTCTGAGAGCAGTTGAAGAGTGTTCAGTAAAATCGAAAGTCCTGCTAATATCGCAGGTGCACTTTCCAACCTACCTCTCTTCTGCTGTCGGCCTGAAAGACGGGTCAGAAATATACGAATTTTTTGATTTTGTTCATCTTCAGAACGCTGTATTCGCCAAGTCAGCACACACGCCATACTGCTGATCAGGAGCCGTCTTAAAATCGCTGCAGGTGTGGTTTGAAGCCATGATTCAACGTCATGGCCTGCCTGCTTGATAAGCTTGAAATAGCACTCAATTGTCCAGCGCCAGTAATACCAGGTGGTTAATTCAACCGCATCAATCTCTGAAGAAACATTGCTGATCAGCGACCATCTCGCGACTGTTTTACCTTGAGCATCTTTCACCACAGCAACAATTAATCTGGCTGTAACTGCCTTGCCTGGCTGGGGAGCAACCCGTTGGCCTAAATCATCTTTTCTCTTCGGTTTTGCTGCACGCGTTATCCGAATATCGGTTTCTCCAACATGCAGCATATGCCTGTTTCCTTTATAAGCAATCGGCTTAACTTGCTGAGTTACTACTTTTTCTGCGACTTCTGCAACTTTGTAGGTTTCCCCTTGATGCTCAATCCGATGGCTTTCTTTGGCCCGAATCAACCATTTGAAACCATGGCTGCTGATTTCCCTCAAGTGGGCAATCGAGTCTCCTTCACGGTCAATGATATGGACTTTTGTTTTCTCAATCGGATACTGTTCAATCGTTTTGATTTGTTCTGCGAGTGAGTCCAAATGGGACTTGCGCTCGCTGTATTGTTCACTGAATGTGGAATAACAGCCGGATGCATCTGTTAGCGTCTGAGCTAATGGCGCAATTGGGAGCCCTGATGACGCATCGACAAGTAAACTGCTTTGCAATTCATAGCCTGAATTCGCCTCTGTTCTTTGAAGACGCCGAACCTTATGACTGTGCTTCACATACTGCAGTTGAGACCAGTCATGAACGATTAATGCATACTGATGCGGTGATGTCTTGATCTGTTCGCATGCAAGAAGCTTAATCGGCTGGTTTAATTGACTAAAAGAGATTTTATTATTATTCAGGAATCGCCAAACAGCCTGTGTAGTTGAGAAACTCGACTTTTGGGTAGAGGCCAGGTCTTTGATTGCGGGAGCAAGTGAAGCAAGAGGATTCATATTGAGTTTTACAAGGCTGTTATAACGTTTGACAAGACGCTGATCCAGACCAGAGATGTTAAATTGAAGAGCATGCTCTTCAATTTAACGCAAAGCTCGGAAATTGTGTAGATACCTATGCCTTTAGGTCGCGGAGGATGTCAAACTGAACGATTAATATACCGAAATCTAATAACATCTGAATGCTGTGAGTAAAGAAATGTTAAAGAAGAGTTTAGTTGCAGTGGCGGCTACATGTATGAGTATGGCGGTCATGGCAAATAACACGATTGTTGAAATGAAAACATCAATGGGCAACATCGAAATTGAACTGTTTAATGATAAAGCACCTATCTCAGCAAAAAACTTTGAAGACTATACGAAAGCTAAGTTTTATAACGGCACGATCTTTCATCGCGTCATTCCGGGTTTCATGGTACAAGGCGGGGGTATGACTGCGGACCTTGTAGAAAAGCCAACTCGACCAGCCATTCAAAATGAATCAAGCAATGGTCTATCTAATAAACGTGGCACTTTGGCGATGGCACGAACCAACCTACCGCATTCTGCAACCAGTCAGTTCTTTATTAATGTGGTGGATAATAACTTTCTAGATAGAAGTACCAATAACGCAGGTTATGCGGTTTTTGGTCAGGTCACTAAAGGTATGGATGTGGTGGATAAGATCACTAAAGTACCGACAGGACGTGCAGGGCCACATCAAGATGTACCGAAACAACCTGTTAAAATTCTCAGTGTGAATATTAAAGCAGCAGCAGTGCAAAAGTAATGAAAAAAGAGAGCAGAAATATTAAATTTATATTTCTGCTTTAAAATTATTAGGTTAGGTGTGTGACTGCATGTTTTTGAACCTTTTTAGTGCATAAAAATACAACACCCGATAAAACAACCAGTTAAAAGCACTTGCAAAGCTTTAGAAATCCTCTAGAATGCACCCCATACCGACGAGATAGACGGAAACGAACGAAGCACGAAGTGCTGAGTTGTTAAGTATATTGAGTCCAGCTTCTAGCACTGACGAGGTGTTAGAAAGATCATTAAGAGATTATGAAGAACAACTTGTGTGGATTTTTACTGATTGATCGATCGAAAATATTTCATTGATTGATGGTAAGAATTACTCGAAGTTTATTTGAGAAATATTTGTCAGAAAATTGATGAGCCAAGATTTGTAGCCATAAGCTACTAATGATTTTTAACTGAAGAGTTTGATCATGGCTCAGATTGAACGCTGGCGGCAGGCTTAACACATGCAAGTCGAGCGGGGAAGTATAGCTTGCTATACGACCTAGCGGCGGACGGGTGAGTAATGCTTAGGAATCTGCCTATTAGTGGGGGACAACATTCCGAAAGGAATGCTAATACCGCATACGCCCTACGGGGGAAAGCAGGGGATCTTCGGACCTTGCGCTAATAGATGAGCCTAAGTCAGATTAGCTAGTTGGTGGGGTAAAGGCCTACCAAGGCGACGATCTGTAGCGGGTCTGAGAGGATGATCCGCCACACTGGGACTGAGACACGGCCCAGACTCCTACGGGAGGCAGCAGTGGGGAATATTGGACAATGGGCGAAAGCCTGATCCAGCCATGCCGCGTGTGTGAAGAAGGCCTTTTGGTTGTAAAGCACTTTAAGCGAGGAGGAGGCTACTTAGATTAAT
The DNA here is from genome assembly GCF_058242845.1 of Acinetobacter sp. 789_lipA. NCBI lineage: Bacteria > Pseudomonadati > Pseudomonadota > Gammaproteobacteria > Moraxellales > Moraxellaceae > Acinetobacter > Acinetobacter sp. 789_lipA. The sequence continues at coordinate 809,775 of NZ_JBZAYS010000001.1, forward strand.
ACTCTAGGATAGTGGACGTTACTCGCAGAATAAGCACCGGCTAACTCTGTGCCAGCAGCCGCGGTAATACAGAGGGTGCGAGCGTTAATCGGATTTACTGGGCGTAAAGCGTGCGTAGGCGGCTTTTTAAGTCGGATGTGAAATCCCTGAGCTTAACTTAGGAATTGCATTCGATACTGGGAAGCTAGAGTATGGGAGAGGATGGTAGAATTCCAGGTGTAGCGGTGAAATGCGTAGAGATCTGGAGGAATACCGATGGCGAAGGCAGCCATCTGGCCTAATACTGACGCTGAGGTACGAAAGCATGGGGAGCAAACAGGATTAGATACCCTGGTAGTCCATGCCGTAAACGATGTCTACTAGCCGTTGGGGCCTTTGAGGCTTTAGTGGCGCAGCTAACGCGATAAGTAGACCGCCTGGGGAGTACGGTCGCAAGACTAAAACTCAAATGAATTGACGGGGGCCCGCACAAGCGGTGGAGCATGTGGTTTAATTCGATGCAACGCGAAGAACCTTACCTGGTCTTGACATAGTAAGAACTTTCCAGAGATGGATTGGTGCCTTCGGGAACTTACATACAGGTGCTGCATGGCTGTCGTCAGCTCGTGTCGTGAGATGTTGGGTTAAGTCCCGCAACGAGCGCAACCCTTTTCCTTATTTGCCAGCGGGTTAAGCCGGGAACTTTAAGGATACTGCCAGTGACAAACTGGAGGAAGGCGGGGACGACGTCAAGTCATCATGGCCCTTACGACCAGGGCTACACACGTGCTACAATGGTCGGTACAAAGGGTTGCTACCTAGCGATAGGATGCTAATCTCAAAAAGCCGATCGTAGTCCGGATTGGAGTCTGCAACTCGACTCCATGAAGTCGGAATCGCTAGTAATCGCGGATCAGAATGCCGCGGTGAATACGTTCCCGGGCCTTGTACACACCGCCCGTCACACCATGGGAATTTGTTGCACCAGAAGTAGGTAGTCTAACCGCAAGGAGGACGCTTACCACGGTGTGGCCGATGACTGGGGTGAAGTCGTAACAAGGTAGCCGTAGGGGAACCTGCGGCTGGATCACCTCCTTAACGAAAGATTGACGATTGGTAAGAATCCACAACAAGTTGTTCTTCATGACGATGTATCTGAGGGTCTGTAGCTCAGTTGGTTAGAGCACACGCTTGATAAGCGTGGGGTCACAAGTTCAAGTCTTGTCAGACCCACCAAATCTGACTAACAAGCATTGTTAAATGCTGAATACAGAAAAACAGAGACATTGACTTATTGATAAGCTGGGGACTTAGCTTAGTTGGTAGAGCGCCTGCTTTGCACGCAGGAGGTCAGGAGTTCGACTCTCCTAGTCTCCACCAAATTTCAAGACAAGAAAAGCATGCTTTTCCTTGAAATTTAAGCAAGAAGCTATGCTTCGCGCAGATAGGTTGGATTACAGAAATTAGTAAGTAGATAACTTATTAACTTCTGTGATTTATCACAGTTTCCTGACCTGACGAAGGCTGGAAAAATCATTAACAGAATATATTTGAGTTGAAATAATTTGTTCATACTCGTTTTTAAGATCGACATTAACAGTGATTTATTACTGATTGATGAAGGTTGAAGAAATGAGTTACTAGCGAAATTAACTGAATCAAGCGTTTTGGTATGTGAATTGAATTGAAGCTGTACAGTGTTTAAGTACACAGAGCAACAAACTGTAAGGAAGTGATGAGAAATCATCATAGACTGTCTTAATCCTACTTGTAGGGATTAACGACTGTTTGGGGTTGTATAGTCAAGTAATTAAGTGCATGTGGTGGATGCCTTGGCAGTCAGAGGCGATGAAAGACGTAATAGCCTGCGATAAGCTCCGGGGAGGCGGCAAATATCCTGTGATCCGGAGATTTCTGAATGGGGAAACCCACCTGTCATAAGGCAGGTATCGTATGATGAATACATAGTCATACGAGGCGAACGAGGGGAAGTGAAACATCTCAGTACCCTTAGGAAAAGAAATCAATTGAGATTCCCTCAGTAGCGGCGAGCGAACGGGGAAAAGCCCATTAAGTCATATAAGTTCTAGTGGAATGCTCTGGGAAGTGCAACCATAGTGGGTGATAGTCCTGTACACGAAAGGGCTTATATGATGATGTCGAGTAGGGCGGGGCACGTGAAACCTTGTCTGAATATGGGGGGACCATCCTCCAAGGCTAAATACTCCTGACTGACCGATAGTGAACCAGTACCGTGAGGGAAAGGCGAAAAGAACCCCTGTGAGGGGAGTGAAATAGATCCTGAAACCGCATGCATACAAGCAGTGGGAGCCGACATGTTCGGTGACTGCGTACCTTTTGTATAATGGGTCAGCGACTTACATTCAGTAGCAAGGTTAACCGCATAGGGGAGCCGTAGAGAAATCGAGTCTTAATAGGGCGTTTAGTTGCTGGGTGTAGACCCGAAACCGGGTGATCTATCCATGAGCAGGTTGAAGGTTGGGTAACACTAACTGGAGGACCGAACCCACTGTCGTTGAAAAGCCAGGGGATGACTTGTGGATAGGGGTGAAAGGCTAATCAAACTCGGTGATAGCTGGTTCTCCCCGAAAGCTATTTAGGTAGCGCCTCGGACGAATACCATTGGGGGTAGAGCACTGTTTCGGCTAGGGGGTCATCCCGACTTACCAAACCGATGCAAACTCCGAATACCAATGAGTACTATCCGGGAGACAGACTGCGGGTGCTAACGTCCGTAGTCAAGAGGAAAACAATCCAGACCGCCAGCTAAGGCCCCAAAATTATAGTTAAGTGGGAAACGATGTGGGAAGGCATAGACAGCTAGGAGGTTGGCTTAGAAGCAGCCACCCTTTAAAGAAAGCGTAATAGCTCACTAGTCGAGTCGGCCTGCGCGGAAGATGTAACGGGGCTAAAACTATATGCCGAAGCTGCGGATTTGCAATTTATTGCAAGTGGTAGGGGAGCGTTCTGTAAGCCGATGAAGGTGTATTGAGAAGTATGCTGGAGGTATCAGAAGTGCGAATGCTGACGTGAGTAACGACAATGCGAGTGAAAAACTCGCACGCTGAAAGACCAAGGGTTCCAGTCCAACGTTAATCGGGGCTGGGTGAGTCGACCCCTAAGGCGAGGCCGAGAGGCGTAGTCGATGGGAAATTGGTTAATATTCCAATACTTCTATGTAATGCGATGAGAGGACGGAGAAGGTTAAGTCAGCCTGGCGTTGGTTGTCCAGGTGGAAGGTTGTAGGCATGTATCTTAGGCAAATCCGGGGTACTGTATGCTGAGAACTGATAGCAAGCTGTACTTGTACAGTGAAGTGGCTGATACCATGCTTCCAGGAAAAGTCTCTAAGCTTCAGTTACATAGGAATCGTACCCGAAACCGACACAGGTGGTCAGGTCGAGTAGACCAAAGCGCTTGAGAGAACTCTGCTGAAGGAACTAGGCAAAATGGTACCGTAACTTCGGGAGAAGGTACGCTGCCGACGGTGATAGGATTTACTCCTTGAGCTATTGGCAGCCACAGAAACCAGGCCCCTGCAACTGTTTATTAAAAACATAGCACTCTGCAAACACGAAAGTGGACGTATAGGGTGTGATGCCTGCCCGGTGCTGGAAGGTTAATTGATGGGGTTAGCGTAAGCGAAGCTCTTGATCGAAGCCCCAGTAAACGGCGGCCGTAACTATAACGGTCCTAAGGTAGCGAAATTCCTTGTCGGGTAAGTTCCGACCTGCACGAATGGCATAATGATGGGGGCGCTGTCTCCAGCAGAGACTCAGTGAAATCGAATTCGCCGTGAAGATGCGGTGTACCCGCGGCTAGACGGAAAGACCCCGTGAACCTTTACTGCAGCTTGACATTGAACTTTGATCTTACTTGTGTAGGATAGGTGGGAGGCTTTGAAACCGAGACGCTAGTTTCGGTGGAGCCAATCTTGAAATACCACCCTGGTAATATTGAGGTTCTAACTCTGTCCCGTTATCCGGGACGAGGACCATGTCTGGTGGGTAGTTTGACTGGGGCGGTCTCCTCCTAAAGAGTAACGGAGGAGTACGAAGGTGCGCTCAGCGTGGTCGGAAATCACGCGTAGAGTATAAAGGCAAAAGCGCGCTTAACTGCGAGACCCACAAGTCGAGCAGGTACGAAAGTAGGTCTTAGTGATCCGGTGGTTCTGTATGGAAGGGCCATCGCTCAACGGATAAAAGGTACTCTGGGGATAACAGGCTGATACCGCCCAAGAGTTCATATCGACGGCGGTGTTTGGCACCTCGATGTCGGCTCATCTCATCCTGGGGCTGAAGCAGGTCCCAAGGGTATGGCTGTTCGCCATTTAAAGAGGTACGCGAGCTGGGTTTAGAACGTCGTGAGACAGTTCGGTCCCTATCTACCGTGGGCGTTGGAAATTTGAGAGGATCTGCTCCTAGTACGAGAGGACCAGAGTGGACGAACCTCTGGTGTACCGGTTGTGACGCCAGTCGCATCGCCGGGTAGCTATGTTCGGAAGGGATAACCGCTGAAAGCATCTAAGCGGGAAGCCTACCTCAAGATAAGATTTCCCTAGGACTTTATGTCCTCTAAAGAGCCGTTGAAGACTACGACGTTGATAGGTTGGATGTGGAAGCATAGTGATATGTGAAGCTGACCAATACTAATTGCTCGTGAGGCTTGACTATACAACACCCAAACAGTTGGTGTTGTGGTTCAAATCACTGCAAACAACTTGATTTAGTTATAAAGCTAGATACAATATCCAACTCAAATATACCTGTTAATAACTCATTTGATGAAAGTTAGGCACGAAGAGCACTGCTCTGAGGTTAGACCCAACGAATAGTCATAAACAGTTGTGCTGGCGACAATAGCAAGAGTGAACCACCTGATCCCTTCCCGAACTCAGAAGTGAAACCTCTTAGCGCTGATGGTAGTGTGGAGTTATCCATGTGAGAGTAAGTCATCGCCAGCTCATTAATTCTAAATCCCCCTCCGCTTAAAGCAGAGGGGGATTTTTTTATGATGAAAATATTAAATAATAAAGAAAAAGCGAAATATTAAGTGGGAAAGAAGAGAATTAGAGCGGAGAATACACGCTAAATTATACAAAAATACATTTATATAAATTAAAATTATGTGAAACATCTATTATTTATCAAAGAATTTGATGTAGTGCAAATTATTTTTCGTCATTTTCATACAACTTTAGTCTAATTTTTTCAAAAAAAGCCGTTTCAATCGTTTTATTTATAGACAAAAACTGAATTATGATTCATTTTATGTAAAAGTGAATTTTAATTCATTTTTTATAATAAAGCTCACAATTGGAGGTGAGGGAAAAATGACAGCGACAAGAATGAATGTAAATGCTGTAATCGATCAGGCTAAGTTTAAGCCTTTTCATTTAACGGTTGTTTTGTGGTGCTTATTCGTCGTCTTGTTTGACGGTTATGATTTAGCAATTAACGGTGTGGCTTTACCGCTTTTAATGAAAGAGTGGGGCATGACGGCCGTTCAAGCGGGAATGTTAGCCAGTACTGCCTTAGCAGGCATGATGTTTGGTGCAATGTTATTTGGAATGCTGGCTGATAAAATTGGCCGTAAAAAAGTCATTATTATCTGTGTTACGTTGTTCAGTGGATTCACTTTTGCGGGTGGCTTCGCATCAAACCCGACTGAATTTGGTATTTTACGCTTTATTGCGGGTCTTGGAATTGGTGGTGTATTACCGAACTTGGTCGCTTTAACTTCGGAATATGCGCCGCAGAAGTTTCGTAGCACCTTGGTGACCGCGATGTTTAGTGGCTATGCGATGGGCGGGATTATGGCAGCACTGCTAGGTGTTGCGTTTACACCGACCTTCGGCTGGAAGATCATGTTTTTCATTGCGGGTATTCCATTACTATTTATTCCAATTTTATGGAAATTCTTACCTGAATCAGTCACTTTTTTAGTGAAAGACCAGCAAACAGAAAAGGCACGCAGCATTATTCAACGTCTGGTACCTGAAGAGACTGTAACTTCAGATACTGTTCTAGTGCTGAACGAAGCGAAAGTCCCTGATGCATCTGTCGCTGCCTTGTTTAAAAATGGCCGTGGTATGGGTACAGTTTTATTTTGGTGCTGCTTCTTCATGTGCTTATTGATGGTTTATGCCCTAGGAAGCTGGTTACCAAAACTGATGATGGCTGCGGGTTATTCGATGGGCAGCAGTTTAATGTTCCTCCTTTCCTTGAACATTGGTGCGGTGATTGGCACTGCTGGTGGTGGTGTGCTTGCGGATCGTTTCCACTTGAAACCTGTCATTATTAGCATGTTGACTGTCGGGGCATTTGCATTGGTGGGTTTAGGCTTTAATTCACCACAACCTGTAATTTATTTATTGGTTGCACTTGCAGGAGCTGCTTCAATCGGTTGTAGTATTTTACTATATAGCTATGTGGCGCAATATTATCCATTGGCTGTTCGTTCAACTGGGTTGGGTTGGGCATCAGGAATTGGCCGTGTGGGTGCAATCGTGGGTCCAATTGTCATTGGTGTATTGTTGGGCATGGAATTACCACATAAGTTGAATTTTATTGCTGTGGCAATTCCTGCGGTACTTGCTGCGATAGCAGTTTCTTTTATCCGTTTAAATAGTGCTGAAGAAGCAGTTAAAACTCAGGTGAAAGTTTCAAGTTCAATCAAAGCATCTTCTTAGTTAAATCTTAAATAAATAAAAGGCTCTCGTTGTGAGGGCCTTTATTTTTTTCAAAATAGATGTACCGTTGGATGGTATTTGATCGTGTTTGAAGGAGAGTGCTATGCTAAAGGCAGCTTTAAATAGGGCAGTACAATAACAATGATTAAGCAGCAGAAAAAACTCGAACCTGAGCAAAGTGAACGTTTATTCAACATCCTAGAACAGCGTTTTCAGCAGTACACTGAACGTCATATGCAAATTAGTTGGGCATTTGTCCGAGAAAAACTTTTTCAGTCTCCGGAAAAATTATACGTCTTACAACAAATGGAAATGAGTAGAGGTGAGCCTGATGTCGTGGTTTTACCGAATACACAAGATGTGTATTTTTTTGATTGTTCGATTGAGTCACCGAAGGGGCGACGGAGCATGTGTTATGACCGAGAGGCACTATTGAGTCGCAAGGATCATCCGCCTGAAAATACAGTGCTCGATTGGGTACAGGCGTATGGCTTAAGCTTAGTGACGGAACAACAGTATTATCTTTTACAGCAGATCTTTAATTTTGACTTGAAAACATCCAGTTGGGTTGAGACTCTAGCTGAATTACGTCAGCAAGGCGGGGCAATTTTTTGTGATCAGCGCTATGGTCGTACGTTTACCTATCATAATGGCGCTGCTTCGTACTATGCGAGTCGAGGATTTCGGACTTATATTCAGCTTTAACTGTGGAATAGAGATAAAAAGAAACCCCGACATCCTGTCGAGGTTTCTTTGTATTTCAGTGTTTAGATACAACTTCTGTCATATCTCACATCCTGATGCTCAAACTGATTATTGTTGTTTTAAGTTTGGGAAACGTCCTGTTTCCTGATGATTTAAATATACATGGCGATGGCTGTTGTTCATACAGCATTTTAACCACGCTATTTGTAAGCCTAAGCTGACAAAAGTGAATGGCTTATAATTTTTGCTTAGTGCTTTAGATCAGCATCTTTTAAATAGTCTGATGAATGCTGGATTGATCTAGTGAAACTGATGATGTTCTACGCAATGACTGGTTTTGATGGTTCTCTTTTAAATATAGAGCATCACTGATATAGCGCAGTTGAAAATATGACTGCGCTGTAAATACAGAACAAGATTAAAAAGCCGTATTTATGCATGTGATGTTCATCAGAAAGATGATCAATCTTTCTAGATGGAGTGAATATTTGAATAAAAATGTGAAAAGTAATGTTTTTATGCAGGAGATTGATAGCTTTAGCGTCTTTTAGATTGATTTTTTTAGTAGGTTGAGTATCGATGCAGGATCTTGAAATTTTATGAAGGAAAATAGGCGCAATAAATCATTCCAAAAAGTTTGTTAATTTATAACTAATTTTGTACAATAAATAAGCTGATTAATTGAACGGTTGAATCAGCACACATTATAAAAATGGAATATTTGAAGCAGAAATTACAGAATATTTTTATAAAAGTGAGTATTGTTGAACCATATAAAAGGGAAGTTTAATCGGCACACTTTAACCAAGGTTTTGTGAAAACTCCTCTGTTTGTCATTTAGAACCTTGCACCCAAAAGGTCGAAGCTAAATCAAACACTCAAGATTAATATTAAATGGTTCTTTTCTATTGCGAGATAACCAAATAAAAAGCAATTAAAAGGGACCTAGGTTTAGGTGTTTTATGTCAGGAACTCGTGAAAACTGGACATCACGATCTGGTTTTATTATTGCAGCTGTAGGTTCGGCTGTAGGTTTAGGTAATATTTGGCGTTTCCCTTATGTTGCTTATGAAAATGGTGGCGGTGCCTTTCTTATTCCTTATTTATTGGCGTTAATTACCGCTGGTTTACCTCTGTTATTTTTAGATTATGCAACGGGACATCGTAGTTCGGGGTCACCACCTAAAGCCTATCGGGCTTTGTTTAAAGGCGGTGAAACGCTGGGTTGGTGGCAAGTCTGTGTGTGTATCATCATTGGTTTGTACTATGCCAGCGTACTGACGTGGGCGGGAAGCTATGTTTACTTCTCGATTGGTCAGACTTGGGGCAGTGACCCTGAAAGTTTCTTCTTTAATACCTACTTACAAACTTCGAAAGCAACAGGTTTCGATTTACAGTTTGTAAGCCATTTATTTTGGCCAATCGTGGGAATTTGGGCACTGACCTTAATTATTCTGTTTGGCGGGGTTAAAAAAGGTGTTGAATTATCGAATAAGATTTTCATGCCTTTGCTATTCATTTTATTCACCATTTTAGTGGTGCAATCACTTCGTTTACCAGGTGCAGCAGAAGGCTTAAATGCATTCTTTACGCCGAACTGGTCTGCGATGATGGACTATAAAGTGTGGCTGGCGGCGTATGGTCATACCTTCTTCTCGCTTTCTGTGGGTTTCGGGATCATGGTGACTTATGCATCTTACTTAAAGCCAAAGACCAATTTGACAGGCTCAGGTTTAATCGTTGGTTTTGCCAATGCTTCAACTGAAATCTTGGCGGGTATTGGTATTTTTGCTGCATTGGGCTTTATGGCGCATGCCGCAGGCAAAGAAGTTCAAGATGTGGTGAGTGGTGGTATCGGTTTGGCATTTATTGCTTTCCCGAAAATCATTTCAAGTCTTGGTGCAGGTGCTGATTTATTCGGTCTATTGTTCTTCTCATCATTATTTGTTGCCGGTATTTCTTCCATGGTCAGTATCTTGGAAGTGCCGATTGCAGCAATGCAGGATAAGTTAAAATGGAGCCGTAAAAAAGCAGTTACCATTATTGGTGGTGGTAGTGCACTGGTTTCAGTGATCTTATTCTCAAGTGTGAATGCGATTAAATTGGTAGATATCGTGGATCACTTTATCAATAACATTGGCATTGTGGGTGGCGCGCTTGTTTCTATTCTTTGTATTACTTGGTTTAAGCGTTCAGCATTGATTGAGTTGCGTGATCACGTAAACCGTATTTCCACAATTCAACTCGGTAAGGGTTGGGCATTTACCTTGACCGTGATTACTTCACTCGTGTTATTAACGACGTTGAGCATGACGTTATTTAATTTGGTGAAAAATGGTTACGATACCTATAGCATGAGTCTGCAAGGGCTATTTGGTTGGGGCAGTGTGATTTTCTGTGCTGTCCTCGCAATCGTACTCAGCAAAGTTAAAGATCGCTAGGAGAAAAAAATGAATACTTCAGCAATCGTAATGATGGTGATTTCAATGTTGTTTGTTTGGGGTGGACTTGTATTGTCTATTCTTCACTTGATGAAAAATCCAGAAGAGCTCGATGATGTTCTTGAAGAAGTGAAAGACCAGCATACGTTGTAATACTGGATGAAAAAGGCAATTCATTGATTTCATTTGTAATCAGTGAATGATAAAAAACCGAGTGAATGTCACTCGGTTTTTTATGGACTTTTAACAGGTTTAAGTAAGAATTAGACGGCTTTAAGAGAGCTGTAGCACTGACCGGCTTTGTTGCACAAACCTAGCCTATAAGGTTTATTCAGTCCTATAATTTCAAAATGATCAAATCTTTATTTAGACTCTCTTTACGCATGGTCACAGGTTTTGTTCAAAGTCTGATTAAACTTTGTGGATTAAATTGGACCGCACCAGATTACAGTACGCTTTGTCGAAGACAAAAACATATTGATATTGCGATTAGCTATCAAAAAAGTAGTGATGGGCTACATCTACTCGTCGACTCAACTGGCTTAAAGTTTCTAGGTGAAGGTGAGTGGAAACGTAAGAAACATGGACCTGAATATCGTCGCCAATGGCGTAAGCTTCATATTGGCATCGATGCTGAAACCTTGCAAATACGTGCAGTACAGCTTACTACAAATAATGTGAGCGATTCGCAAGTACTCGGTGATTTACTTGCTCAAATTCCCTTAGATGAACGAATTGATTCGGTCTATACCGATGGTGCTTATGACACGAAGCACTGCAGACAAGTCATTCTAGATCGAGATGCACATGCGCTCATTCCGCCAAGAAAAAATGCAAAACCATGGAAAGATCAGAAATTGAGATCTTTAGAGCGGAATGAGTTACTGAAAACAGTTAAACGTTTAGGAAGAACGCTTTGGAAAAAATGGTCTGGTTATCATCGTCGAAGTTTAGTTGAAACCAAGATGCATTGCATCAAACTATTAGGTGATAAATTAACAGCAAGGAGTTTTTCTAGTCAGGTGAATGAGATTCATGCACGCATAGCCGTATTGAACAAATTTACAGAATTAGGTCGTCCTCATACCCAAGTTGTCACTTGAATTCTGTTCAAATGAGCAGAGTGTTATCTTTTAAATCTTTGTGCAACAAAGCCCCTCTATTCTGGTACCAGTGATACGCGTGGCTTGCGATTACAAAAAGTCCGGATCTTGGTATCGGGTTTAAATAATGCTGAGGGCACTTATAATATCTCAAATTTAAAATTGGGTAATTTTTCAGTCATAGATAGAACTTCACTTATCCATTGGAGCGTAAAACCTCGGGGTTTAGCCCATAGGTATCTACACAATTTCCGAGCTTTGCGTTAAATTGAAGAGCATGCTCTTCAATTTAACATCTCTGGTCTGGATCAGCGTCTTGTCAAACGTTATAACAGCCTTGTAAAACTCAATATGAATCCTCTTGCTTCACTTGCTCCCGCAATCAAAGACCTGGCCTCTACCCAAAAGTCGAGTTTCTCAACTACACAGGCTGTTTGGCGATTCCTGAATAATAATAAAATCTCTTTTAGTCAATTAAACCAGCCGGTGGTGTTTTAAAAAGTATGCTGACATTAAATGAAGCCATTATTGATGTAAAAGAAGGTTAAGTCGAAGGCTTTAAAATGGTTTTCAAGCTTTTTGGAGAAATTGCAACTTCTTCTAAAACCACGCCTTATTCGATGCCTTATTTTGCAATTATTACCTTCAATTCCTACAGTAAAAAACTTACCAATACTTTGCTTGCAGTTTTTAAAAGCAGTGATGAAACTGTCCCAATGATCACTTGCAATTCGGGTGTAGTGAATACCTAATTGTTTAAGCTTTGTCTTCAACCTTTGGACTGTAGCTAAATCTCTCTTACCCCAAACATAAGCAACAATCTCACCTGTTTCTCGATGGTAGGCGTAAATAAGCCATTGTTTATTATTTTTATTTCCAACAAAAGTCCAGAATTCATCTACTTCGAGAGATTCATAATGACTTTGTTTAGGCTGAATTTGATAGGCCGATTCAGTTAAAGTCCGTAAGACTTTACCGATACTAATGCGCTCAACTTCAGCGATATCTCGTATACCGCTGCCTCTGACCATTAACTGTAATATTTTACGAGTAATGCCAGAATTACATCCTAGATAGCTCAGAGCATGGTCACCAATAAACTGACGTTTGCAGTCTTTGCATTGGTAGTTTTGTTTCCCATCTACTTTGATGCCATTTTTCTTTATACTGTCACTGAGGCAGGTTGGACATTTGATTTCTAGAGTTATTTGCATTTCTCTATTTTATCAAAATTCAACCTGCTTTTTTTTAGCATACTTTTTGATACACCACCAAAAATACTTACTGCATCACTTCAAAGTATAAGTTTAGGAAAATTTGGACCCATACCAGTTCTCGATTAAAAAAGGAGCTTTTCAGCTCCTTTAATTTTTAAATCTTTTCAATGCGACAATAATAAAAACCATCGCCACGCCCTACTTGAGGGAGTAGTTGGCGACCATGAATCTGCTCAAGCCCCCAATCGGCATCAATTTTAATTTCTTTCGCATCCGTATGTTCAACAAAGAAGTCGACCATTTGCTGTTCATTTTCGGCTTTCAAAATCGAGCAGGTGATGTATAGCAATGTGCCGCCGACTTTAAGTTGTTGCCACATATTTTCAAGAATTTGCTTTTGGAGTTGTACTGTTTTAGCAATATCGCCCGACTGACGCAGTAAACGAATATCGGGATGGCGACGGATTACTCCAATGGCAGAACAGGGTGCATCGAGAACGATACAATCTGCAAGTTCAGGTGATGTCCACTTCACCGCATCGGCAGTGATAATTTCCACAGGCTCTTCGCTTAAAGCCAAACGCTCTAAGTTTTCAGACACACGTTTTAAGCGTTTTTCATCTTGGTCGAGTACAATCAGTTTTTTTGGCTGATACATCTCTAAAATATGCGCTGTCTTGCCGCCAGGTGCTGCACAGGCATCAATTACGAATTTGCCATTTAAGTCGGGCAACAAGGTTGCACAGAGTTGCGCATGTTCATCTTGTACTGAAAAACCACCCACCTCAAAACCCGGCAGGCTTGGGATATGAAGACTGTCATCCAGCACAATGCCAACATTTGAAAGTTCACACGCGTGTGCTTCAATGCCTTCATCTTCTAAAATTTCAAGATATTCGTCACGGCTAACTTGTAAGGTGTTGACGCGCAAGGTTAAGGGCGCAACTTGTTTCAGCTCGTAGCTAATTTCAGCCAGTTGCTCGCCCCAGTCCTTTTTCAAACGTTTGGATAACCAACTTGGCAAATTTGAGGCTTGTTCCAGAACATCATAGAACTGCTCAGTTTCACGTGTTGCACGGCGCAAAATAGCATTCACCACACCGCTTAAGCTTTCCATACCCAATTGTTTGGCTGCTTCTACCGTTTCAGAAATCGCGGCATGCGCTGCAACGCGGGTACACAGCAATTGGTATAAACCCACATATAAACAAGTTTCAACGACTTGGTTTTCCAGTGGCTTAGTCAACAACGGTAAAGTCACTTGTTTAAGCGCATGCCATTGGCGTAAACAGCCAAGAACTAATTCATGGTACAAGGCACGGTCTTTGTCAGACACAATCGCCATGTGTTGCTGAAGTACCGATGCCAGTGATTGACCATTTTGGACAGCCAATAACGTTTTAACAACCTGAGCACGTAAGTTTAGAGTCTTACCTGAGGCGTGGGGAGATTGTTTCATTATAAAATTTGTCCAATATTTAGTTTTTGGGTTTGTAAAATTTGTACGGCATTTAGGGGTTTACCACCAGGCCATTGCAGAGAGCTTAAACACACTGCTTGTTCATCGCCACAAGCCACATGAACACCTTGTTTATCGATGGCTAAAATGGTCCCTGCAGCTTGAGCTTGGGCATTTTCTTGAGACAACATCGAACCCCAAACGCGCAGATTATTGCTTTCATCCAGTGCGATAAATGCGACAGGCCATGGGTTAAATGCGCGAATATTACGGTCAATTTGCACCGCTGTTGAAGTCCAATCAATTTGCGCTTCAGCCTTAGAGAGTTTGTGTGCATAGAGTGTCAAAGCTTCATCTTGCACTTCGCGGTTGTCTAAATAGTGCTGCAATGTGCTTTCAGAGGCTAACACTTTGACCGTCGCTTCAGCCCCTTGTTGTGCCAATTTATCATGCAAGCTTGCAGAGGTATCGGTAGCTTCAATCGGACAGTAGGTTTTATACATCATATCGCCCGTATCCAAGCCAGCCGCCATTTTCATAATGGTGACCCCGGTTTCGGTATCTCCAGTAGAAATTGCGCGTTGAATAGGCGCTGCACCCCGCCAGCGGGGCAACAGTGAACCGTGAATGTTCAAACAGCCATATTTAGGCGTATCCAAAACCACTTGCGGCAAAATAAGGCCATAAGCAGCCACCACCATCACATCTGCATTTAAGGCTTTGAGTTCAGCTTGAGCAGCCAGACCTTCTTCAGTTGAGGACTTAAAATGCAGCGGTTGATACACAGGAATATCATGTGCTAAAGCCAACTGCTTCACGGCCGAAGCGGTAAGTTTCTGCCCACGACCTGCTTTACGGTCAGGTTGCGTATAGACGGCTACAATTTCATGTTCTGTTTTTAGGAGAGCGTCTAATGCCACAGCCGCGAATTCGGGCGTGCCTGCAAAGATGATTTTCAAGAAATACTCGGAAAAAAGGAGAAGATTAAAACAATTATAGCAAAACTCGAGCAGCTACAGATTTATCCTGCATAAAAAGCCGATAGAGCAGTTCTAACTGAATGATGTGCGAGAGTTTTATTCAAAAAATAGCGCAAGGATCCTTGATAGCATATCGCTCAAAATTTGTAATTCATATAAATAAAACTCATGCAAAATTTAAAAATTATTCATAGAAGTTTTGTATTGCAAGGCGATTGAACGGGTTATAGTAGTTTCCATATGCAATTGAATGTCAGCTCATCGGTTAAAATGTAGCGCGCAAATATACTGCCGTCCGTATTTTAGGTCGAGATACCTAAAAACAAGATTTACGCAGAATGTGAATATGTTATGTTTAAATTTTTGACAGTTTGACACTCTCAGAACTCAGATTTTAGCCAGAGTGAATGTGGACATTCATCTCAAGCACAACTATGTTGGAAAAGTACAATGCCTGACTATCGTTCAAAAACATCAACACACGGAAGAAACATGGCGGGTGCGCGTGGCTTATGGCGCGCAACGGGGATGAAAGACGAAGACTTTGGTAAGCCGATTATTGCGGTAGTCAACTCATTCACTCAATTTGTACCGGGTCACGTTCATTTAAAAGACTTAGGTCAACTTGTGGCACGTCAAATTGAGAAAGCAGGTGGCGTAGCTAAAGAATTTAATACCATTGCGGTCGATGATGGGATCGCGATGGGACACGATGGCATGCTGTATTCATTGCCTTCACGTGACCTCATCGCTGACTCAGTGGAATACATGGTCAATGCGCACTGTGCTGATGCGATGGTCTGTATTTCAAACTGTGACAAAATTACCCCGGGCATGTTGATGGCGTCTATGCGCTTGAATATTCCAGTGGTGTTTGTCTCTGGCGGGCCGATGGAAGCGGGTAAAGTGAAAATCCGTGGTAATGAACACGCGATTGACCTGGTTGATGCCATGATTGTCGCAGCAGATGACAGCTTCACTGATGAAGAAGTGGCTGAATACGAACGTTCAGCTTGTCCAACCTGTGGTTCATGTTCAGGCATGTTTACTGCAAATTCAATGAACTGTTTAACCGAAGCTTTGGGCCTATCGCTTCCGGGCAATGGTTCAACTTTAGCAACCCATGCCAATCGTAAAAAATTATTCGAAAAAGCGGGTCAATTGATCGTTGAAATTACCAAACGCCATTACGAACAAAACGATTACAGCTTGTTGCCGCGTTCAATTGCCACCAAAGCAGCCTTTGAAAATGCTATGACGCTGGATATTTCAATGGGTGGTTCAACCAATACCGTTCTACACTTGTTGGCAGCGGCACATGAAGCTGAAGTTGACTTTACCATGACCGACATTGACCGTTTGTCACGTAAAGTGCCTGTGCTGTGTAAAGTTGCCCCTGCAAAACAAGACGTGCACATGGAAGATATACACCGTGCAGGTGGCATCATGTCGATCTTGGGTGAATTGGATCGTGCAGGGTTGTTGGATACGTCTGTGCCAACTGTGCATGAAAAAACCTTAAAAGATGCTTTGGACAAGTGGGACATCATCCGTACTGAAGACGAAGACGTGTATCAATTCTTCCGTTCAGCACCGGGCGGTGTACCGACGCAAACTGCATTTTCACAAGACCGTTACTACTCACGATTAGATGGTGATCGTAACAATGGCGTCATTCGTAATGCTGAACATGCTTTCTCTCAAGATGGTGGTTTGGCTGTGCTGTACGGCAACATTGCGCTTGAAGGCTGTATTGTAAAAACTGCGGGTGTAGATGATTCCATCTTGAAATTCAACGGCACGGCACGTGTGTTTGAAAGCCAAGATGCTGCGGTAGAAGCGATTCTAGGCGGAAAAATTACCGTTGGCGATGTGGTGGTGATTCGCTACGAAGGCCCACGTGGTGGTCCGGGTATGCAAGAAATGTTGTATCCAACCAGTTACTTAAAATCGAAAGGGCTTGGTAAAGATTGCGCTTTACTCACCGATGGTCGTTTCTCGGGCGGTTCATCAGGTCTATCCATTGGTCACGTGTCTCCAGAAGCAGCTGAAGGCGGTGCAATTGGTTTGGTGGAAGATGGTGACCGTATCGAAATCGATATTCCAAACCGTAGTATTCACTTAGCGGTGGATGAAGCAACCATGGCTGCGCGCCGTGAAGCACAAGAAGCCAAAGGCTGGCAACCTGCTGAACAGCGTCCACGTAAAGTCTCTAAAGCTTTAAAAGCCTATGCGATGCATACCACCAGTGCCTCTAAAGGTGCGGTACGTGAAATTTAAGCTGTAGTCTTTGACTGAGTAAAAAAAAAGCACTCCATTTGGGGTGCTTTTTTATTGATTGATGAAAATAGTACATCGCATTTTACAGTATGGTTTGCACTGTCATTACGTAGACGAGGTTTTACTTTTGACGGCACAAAAGTAACAAAATGCCTTTGTTCCCCTGATATGGCGTCCCTACCATACAGTGAAACAGCGACATCCATGTCGCTTCATCATTTGACCTGATTTGGGTAGAACCACAATAAATGGGTTCATGTAATACCCAGCGAGTCGCTTTCATGTCTAGCCTGCTTTCTATACAATAAAAACAGAAAAAATTGCCCAGACTGTAGAGCAATACGCAGCCATCGCTAAGGACAAATACAATGAGTAAAGACAATATCCGCGAACATTCAGCTCCTGTTTATGAAGGAATTGAAAATGCACCCGCACGTTCCATGATGCGTGCCACAGGCTTTAAAGATTCAGACTTTACTCGTCCCTTTGTCGGTATTGCTTCGACGTGGGCCAATGTCACGCCGTGTAATATGCATATTAATGAACTGGCACGTGAGGCCGAAAAAGGGGTCAATCAAGCAGGTGGTAAAGGTATTATTTTTAATACCATCACCATTTCAGATGGTATTTCTAACGGCACCGAAGGTATGAAGTATTCTTTGTTGAGCCGTGAAATTATTGCGGATTCGATAGAAGCGGTGGTGGGATGCCAAGCCTATGATGGGGTGATCGCGATTGGTGGCTGTGACAAAAACATGCCGGGTTGCATCATGGGCTTGGCCCGTTTAAACCGTCCGGGGTTGTTTGTCTATGGCGGTACAATTAAGCCGGGCGCAGGGCATACCGACATGATTTCTGTCTTTGAAGCTGTGGGTCAGCACGCCAAAGGTGAAATCAGTGCCATTCAGGTCAAACAGATTGAAGAAGTGGCGTTGCCGGGGCCGGGTTCATGTGGTGGCATGTACACTGCAAACTCGATGGCTTCTGCGATTGAAGCTTTGGGCATGAGTTTGCCGGGCTCCTCTGCACAAGAGGCGGTTTCGGATGACAAGCGGATCGACTGTCAAAAAGCAGGTGAAGCGGTGATGAATTTGCTGCGCTTAGACCTAAAGCCGCGCGACATTATGACCAAAGCTGCATTTGAAAACTCAATTAAAGTGCTGATTGCCTTGGGTGGTTCGACCAATGGTGTGCTGCACTTACTGGCGATGGCACATACCGCTGGAGTTGAACTGAGTTTGGATGATTTTGTCCGTATCGGGCAAGATATTCCCGTGGTGGCTGATGTGCGCCCATCTGGCAAATATTTGATGTCTGAGCTGATTGCGATTGGGGGTATTCAACCGCTGATGAAGCGCATGCTGGATGCTGGCATGCTGGATGGTTCATGTTTAACGGTCACTGGAAAGACTTTGGCGGAAAATTTGGCAGAGGTTGAAGACTATCCAGAAGGTCAGCAGATTATTTTACCGTTCGACGCGCCAATTAAAAAAGACTCTCACTTGGTGGTGCTCAAGGGTAACCTATCTCCAACAGGTGCTGTAGCTAAAATTACCGGCAAAGAAGGCCTTTACTTTGAAGGGCCAGCACGTGTCTTTGAAGGTGAAATCGGCGCAATGCGTGGCATTTTAGATGGCGAAGTTCAAGCAGGTGAGGTAGTGGTGATTCGTGGTGAAGGGCCTAAAGGTGGGCCGGGTATGCCAGAAATGCTGAAACCGACTTCAGCGATTATTGGTAAAGGTTTGGGTAAATCTGTGGCTTTAATCACCGATGGTCGTTTTTCTGGTGGCAGTCATGGCTTTGTCATTGGTCATGTGACCCCAGAAGCCTATGAAGGGGGGCCAATTGGTTTAGTGCAAAATGGCGATAAAATCTCGATTGATGCAGAAACTCGCGAAATGACATGGCATGTTTCGGCAGAAGAGATCGCAGCGCGTCAAGCCGCGTGGGTGAAACCGCAACCGAATTATCGTTATGGGGCTTTGGCCAAGTTTGCAAAACTGACCACTGGTGCGGAAAAAGGCGCGGTAACTGATCTAAATTTAGATGTCTAATTGATCATTTTGCTGTGAATTGATATAAACCCTTGTAGTACTTTCAAGGGTTTAATTTAGAGGCTTTGCTCATGTCACTGTTGCGTCGATGGTTCGATCCGATTCGATCGCGTTGGTTTTACCAAAAACCGATTCGTCAAACGGTCGTATCTACTGAACAAGGCTTGAGTATTCATTTACGCCTCGACGATGTATATAGCTATTTAGCGGTTCAGCAGTTACCACAAATTGAAGAAATTTTAGCGGACGAACTGAAACCATTGAAGGTGGTCATTTCCAGTCAGGCTGCTGCCCCCCCGAATCAAATGTCGGCTTTGGAGTGGCAAACTTATTGTTTAAATGATGCCAAAATTCTGTCGCGTCAACATCGTTTTAGCTTTCATGAAACGCCAGAACAACCCAGTCCTGAGGCGCTGAGCCAAGCGGAAACCATCTTGCGGCATACGCCGCTGCGAGGGCAGGACTTTTTGTATTTGCTGGAAGACGTATTTCACATGCTGTGGCAAAAACAAGAAGGTAAGCTGCGCACCTTATATGCGATGGCCAGCCGTCATCATCAAGAGCAACATTTTCCAGAACGTATTTTTAATGATGATGCGGTACTGGCCAGTTACTTCCAGCTCGGTGACCGTCAGTATCATGCCGTCGATGATCTGCTGCGTTTAACGCGCCGGTTAAAACAACAAAAATTATTTACCGATAACCCAATTTTCTTGATCAATCATATTGATTGGCGTGAGCATTTGATTAGTGATGCTGAAGAGTTAAATGAAATTCAGGCGCTCGATCCAGAGTTAGACCTATACGTTGCGTTGGAAGATCCAATTTCATGGTTGTTATTGGCTTATATTAAAGAAGAACTGGCCGATTATTATAATATTCAGCTCAATGTCTACCCGCTCAGTTATCACGGTCGAGATGGGTTTGATTGGAGTTTGGCAACGCGTTTATCCAAACGGACAGAAATCAAATTCACACCGTTTTGCCGTCCGACGCAAGCAGCCACTTTGGCAATGGCACAGTTATTTTATAGCGTGCCTGAAGAGCAGCGCGTTGATGCCATGTATCGGATTTTGAAAGCCGTTTGGACCCAAGGCAAAGATTTATCCTTTAAATCGCACTTTGATCAACTGATGCAAGAATTGGAAATCACAGCATTGATCACCGAAGATGTGGAAGCCAAGCTTCAAGAAAATGACATGCTCTGTGAAATGAAATCCCAGCCTGATTTCCCTGTGATTGAACTGCGTGTGGATGGGCAGAGCTATGTCTTTAATAGTCTGTATCGCGTCTGGATGATTGAAAGTATTTTCAGTAATGTGCTGGAAGATTAATATAAAACCGACCCTGTGGATGAAAGCGAAGGCTGAGTTATTAAAGTGCTTCTCTGTACACGACAAAAATAGATAACTCATTGAAATAATGTCACAATAATTGTTTTCTAACGACGAATACTATGACACATCTCAATGAGTTATATCTTATCTTAAACAAATCTCTAAAATGGAACAAGTCACATTTAAAGTGCTTTGCGCTCATCATGCTTGTGATTATTTTAAAGCAAACATGTAATCTTTCTTCTGCATCTAAAGCCTTGCCCATCAAGTGCTTACCACAATCATTTTATCGACGTATGCAGCGCTTCTTTGCAGGTCAGTATTTTGATTATCGTCAAATTTCTCAGTTGATTTTCAATATGTTTTCATTCGACCAAGTGCAACTGACTTTAGATAGAACCAATTGGAAATGGGGAAAACGAAATATTAATATCCTGATGCTCGCAATCGTTTATCGTGGAATAGCGATACCTATCCTTTGGACATTGCTTAATAAACGTGGAAATTCAGATACGAAAGAGCGTATTGCTTTGATTCAACGCTTTATAGCCATTTTTGGTAAAGACCGTATTGTGAATGTGTTCGCAGACAGAGAGTTTATCGGTGAGCAGTGGTTTACATGGTTAATTGAACAAGACATCAACTTCTGCATTCGTGTTAAAAAAACTTCATTGTCACCAATCATTTAGGAAAGAATCATAAAATTAGTGATTTATTTCGCCATCTTAAAGTTGGTCAAATTGAATGTCGTAAACGACGGATTTTGGTTGGTCGGGTGAAACTATATATAAGTGCACTACAGTTAGAAAATGGAGAGCTTTTACTCGTCGTTTCTCCTCAGTTTAATGCCAATGCTATTCAGGATTATGCATTACGCTGGGAAATTGAAACCTTATTCAGTTGTCTCAAAGGACGCGGGTTTAATCTTGAAAATACGCGCTTGACAGACCCTAGACGAGTGAAAAAATTGATTGCGGTGTTAGCTATAAGCTTCTGTTGGTGTTACTTAACGGGTGAATGGCAACATGATCAAAAAAAAGCGATAAAAATAAAGAAGCATGGACGACTCTCAATGAGTTTATTTCGCTATGGTTTAGACTATGTTCAAATGGCGATTCAGCGTTTAATTGGTTTTGGGAAAAAAGAAGAGTTTAAGGAAATTTTGGCAATTTTAAGAAGGCAGAATCCTGATAGGATAAGGGTTCTGTGAAATTTGTCGTGTACAGAGAAAGTGCTTATTAATAATGTTAATGAGGTTTAACAATTAAATTCATTGTTAAATTTTATTAATAAATAGGCTTACAAATGAAAATGATTATAATTGGCATTCTTTCTATCTATTGATCGATGTTATGCGTTTTCATATTTCTTCTTTGAGTTTATCCATTCTGGCCGTGATGACTACAGCAGCGTTTGCTCAGGGCGAGACACAAGAAACAGCATCATCCCAAGTTTTACCGACTTTGCAATTTGAAGCCCAAGGTGCTGATGACAAAGCGGCATATGCAGCAAAAACAGCATCAGCTGTTTTGCGTTCAGATGCCCCACTTTTTGAAACCGCACAATCGATCAGCGTGATTAGTGAAAAACAACTCGAACAGAAACAAGCGAAAACACTGTCTGAAGCCTTGCAGGGGGTAGCGGGGGTCACCGCAGGACAGTATGGTCGCCGTGGTTGGGATGACTTTATTATTCGTGGTCAGGTTTCCAGCGCACAGACCTATGTCGATGGCTTGCGTATTCAAACTTCTGATAATGCCCTACGTTCAGAAGACATCAGTGGTTTACAGTCAATTGAGGTTGTCAAAGGGCCGACATCGACTGGTTTTGGCTTTGCCTTGCCGGGCGGCTTAGTTAACTTAACCACCAAACGTCCTGAAGCTGAAACTTTTTCTCGGGGCAGTGTGAGCTATGGCAGCAATGCCTTTGTGGATGGCACATTTGATATCAACTATGCGCCAAATGATAGCGAAAAAGGGGCGTTTCGTGTGGTGGGTCATGCCTCTGACCAAGATGATCCAACCGATTATGTTTATTATAAAAATTATTATATTGCACCGTCTTATAATTTTGACTTAGGTGAAAAAGACGAATTGTCTGTGATTGCCAGCTATCAGCATCGGGATTTTATTCGCCAGCAGGGGATTCCCTATAGCAATGGCGCTTATAAAAACTATTCACAGACCTTATTTTTTGGCGCGCCGAATCTAAGCAATACGGTCGATGTTCTGCGCTTAGGGTCGAACTATGCGCATTATTTTGATAATGGCTGGACCTTTAAGCAAAATTTTGCAGTCACCAAAACCGATGCAGATAACAATCCTGTATTGGCAGCTAGTGGCGCTTCTTTACCAACCTTCAAACGGACGGTGGAAAGACAGATTAAAGATGATGTGAATTTTGCGCTGGATCATAATTTGTCGCGTCATTTTGATTGGGGCAAAACCCAATATGATTTGATGATTGGTTTGGACATGATGCATGAGCGCAGTGACTATGAGCGCCGTCGTCGCAATTTGTCGCCATTTGATGCGGATAATCCGATCTACACCCCGATAGAAAAAGCGACAGCAACGATTGCTCACCAAATTACAGATACCCAATATATGGGTGTGTATCTACGTAATAATTTTAAAATTGATGATCATTGGATCTTGGGCTTATCGGGTCGTCATGACTGGACGCAAGTTGAAATTGATAATATTTTAACGAATACAACGACCAAAAATTCAGATAATGCTTTTACGGGTAATGCGTCCTTGATGTATCAAATCAATGATAAGTTCGCGCCCTATGTGGGTTATGCAACCTCATTCTTTCCTGTGAGCGACACTGGCGCTGGCGGAACACTATTGGACCCTGAAGAGGGAGAGCAGTTTGAGGTTGGGGTTAAGTTCCAAGGGCTGAATCAACGGCTGCAAGGCTATGTGGCTTATTATGATTTAACCCGTCAGAATGTCACAGAGCCAGATTCAACAAATACTCATCACGTACAAATTGGTGAGCAAAAGACCAAAGGTTTTGAAACGGAATTATCCGCTGCATTGACGGATCAATGGAACTTGACCGCAACCTATAGTTATATTCCAACTGCAAAAATTACTGAAAGTGAAACCAGCAGCGATATTGGCAAGCGAATTAACCATGTGCCTAAAAATGCCGCCTCTTTATCAACCCAGTACTTCTTTGCAGATGAGCAATTGGGCTGGAATATTGGTGCCAGTGCGAATTATCAAGGCGAGCGTACAGCACAACGTGGGACTGATTATGTGCCACTATCGAGCTATACGCTTTATGACGTCAGTGCTGGCTATGAAGCTAAAAATTGGGGCGCAAAGTTCAGTGTAAAAAACCTGTTTGATAAAGAGTATTTAGTCGGCACCACGCCAAATGCGCAATTGGTGAATTGGGGCGATCCACGTACTTTCCGCTTCAGCTTAAATTTTAAATACTAAGCGAAACCACGCTACATCATACCTAAATCAATAAAAGTTGAGTCCAGACCATTCTTTCCAGTAAGCCTCAATCTTTGATTGAGGCTTACTTCTAAAAACAGTGATATGAGCCCAGATTTAAATTTTATAGCATGGCGCTAAGTGTTTGGAGAGAAGCGTCATGCTTGCTTTTGTTATTTTTGTTTTTGCTGTCGCAGGCATGATTAAGGGTACCATTGGTCTGGGTTTGCCCGCCGTGTCGATGGGACTTTTATCTTTGGTGATTAGTCCATTTCAAGCGGCAACTTTGCTGATTATCCCTTCCATGGTCACGAACTTCTGGCAATTGTTTGCAGAAGGACGTGTACTGCGATTGGTACAACGCTTTTGGCCGTTGCTGGTGGGCATGATCATTGGTTCAGTTTGGAGTATTTTTCCTACACTTGGACATGGCGAATTTCAAAGTGAAGCGCTGTTGGGCGGGATGCTGGCCATTTATGGTCTATATGGTTTGTTTGCCAAAAACATGCCCAACTTAGCCCCGTATGAAAAATATTTATCACCGATCATGGGCTATTTGGGCGGTGCTTTGACGGTGGCGACAGGGGTGGTGGTGATCCCCGTGGTGCCGTATTTGCAGTCCTTGCATTTGAAACGGGATGATTTGGTACAATCACTCGGCCTTGCCTTTACCGTTTCAACTTTGTGTTTGGCCGTGTATTTACATCTAAATCCTGTTGAAGACACTCCAATTGACTATCAACTGTCGTTGATCGCACTGCTGCCTGCATTGCTCGGAATGTGGTTGGGCACCAAAATTCGCTATCGCATCCCTGAGCAAGCCTTTCGTAAGGTGTTCTTTGTGGGCCTAGTCTTATTTGGCAGTTATATGGTTTTACATCAACTGGGCTGGCTTTAATGCGCAATGAGTTGGTCATGTTGGTTCAAGAGGAATTGACTAAAGCGTTGATAATCTGCGGGGAGCTGATCAAAACACCGTGCTGCTAATAGCAACTTGCGGTTGGCCCATTTGCCTAAGAGTTCAATTTGCTGAAAATCATACTGTGCTTTTAAACGCAGGGCTGCCCGTTTGGGAATAATTGCAATGCCGACGCCATTGGCAACGACTTGGGCAATCGCGGCAAAGTTCGGCACCCGTAGACGATAGTGGATGTCACAGCCTAAGCGTTTGGCTTGAGCTTCTATTGACTGTTGTAAGGAGTGATATTGCATGAGGCCCACAAATGGATGTTGCAGTAATTCTCCCAGTTCTAGTTGTGCCGCAGTGGCAAGTGGATGCTGGCTTGGGCAGATCAGTACCAACGGGTCTTCAGCAAACTCTTGAGTTTCAAGCTGCCCTGCATCAAAAAAACCAGAGATCAGCCCCAACTGCGCCGTACCTGTACTGAGGGCCTGAATGATGTCATTGGTTTCGGCTTCTTTTAATTCAATATGAATCTTCGGATTTTCCATTAAATACTGCGGCAATAAATGAGGTAAATACTCACTCTGCGCCGATGAGTTGCACCACAATATAATGTTGCTAGTTGCACTGTGAGCAAAGGGCAGCATGGCTTGTTGTAATTGCTGCTGTTGTTGCAGTAAGTGCTGCGCATGTTCCGCAAAGGTTTGTCCAGCAAGGGTCGCTTTTACCCCAGTTGCATGGCGGGTAAATAAACTGACTTCAAAATGGTGTTCTAATTTTTTAATTCGCTCACTGGCGGCCTGTAAAGAAATGGCGGAGCGTTCTGCGCCCTTGGTCAGACTGCCTGTACTCAGGATATTGATAAACAATTGCAGATCAAAAAAATCAAGGCGCATGGCAGGGTCAAAGCGGAAAATGTTGCTTTATCTTAGTCCTTTTTGTGTTTTGAGACATCCTTTAGCGTAGCGGTGTGTGTAAGCGGAGTCAGAATATCAGAGCAAAAAAAGCAGCCCGAAGGCTGCGATCAACAATGAACACTCAAAAGATAAGGCAGATTAATCTTTTTGCCCTAAGCTGAAGAACCAGTTTAATAACAACGCTGCAAACGTAGCAGTACCAATACCGCCCAAGTTAAAGTTGCCAATTTGTAAGGCAAAATCACCTGTACCTAAAATGATGGTGACTGCTGCGACCATCAGGTTTTTGTTCTGTGAAAAATCGACTTTGTTTTCAATCCAAATTTTTGCACCCGCGATGGTAATCAAACCAAACACCACAATCGACGCACCGGTTAAAATCGCGGTCGGAATGGTATGGATGATGGCACCAAATTTCGGTGACAGACCCAAGAAAATGGCAAACACACCTGCGATGGCAAAAATGATGGTCGAGTAAACTCGTGTGACTGCCATGACTCCAATGTTTTCACCATAGGTGGTCATGCCTGGTGCGCCGACACCGCCTGCTAATGTCGTTGCGACACCATCGGCAACAAACGCTTTACCAATGTGCGGATCAAGGTTTTCACCGGTCATCGCACTCACGGCTTTAATATGACCGAGGTTTTCTGCCACCAAAATTAACGCAATTGGTGCAATGATCATCATGGCATTGGCATTAAATTCAGGCGCATGGAAAGTCGGTAAACCAAACCAAGCGGCTTGTTGAATCGGGGTAAAATTAATCGCTGTGCCATAGCCCATAACATTGGTCACGATGAAATAGACCAAGTAAGACAGTAACAAACCAATTAATAATAAGAGACGTTGCAATAAACCACGGGTAAAGACTGCAATTGAACCCATACATAACACGGTCACCAGTGCCATCCACATATTGAAGGGATTGCCTGCAACGCCTTTGACCGTCACTGGGGCAAGGTTGAGACCAATAATCATCACCACAGCACCTGTCACCACAGGCGGCATCAGTTTTTCAATCCACTTGGTGCCCGTTGCCATGACCATAAAACCAAACAAGGTATAGAGCACACCGCAGGCAATAATACCGCCGCCCGCCATGGCCAAATTTGGATTGAGTGCGCCTGTGCCCGATGCGGTATAGCCCGTTGCTGCAATCACGACCCCAATAAAGGCAAAACTTGAACCTAAATAACTTGGAACACGTCCACCCGTCATAATAAAGAACAAGATGGTACAAATCCCGGACATTAAAATAGCAAGGTTGGGATCGAAGCCCATTAAGAAAGGTGCAAGAACCGTTGCTCCAAACATGGCAAAGGCATGCTGCACACCTAAAATTGCACTTTGTGAAGCAGGGAGGTATTCACTTGTGCCAACAGGACGTGCATCGATATTGCCTTCGTACGGGCGCCATTTGGGAAACCAATTGGACATTTTTTGAGCACTCTAAAGATAAATTGTGCACATCATACTCTTGTTTTTTAGAAGATTTAATCAGTGATACAAAAAATTGTTCAAACTAATCTCATGACTTTTCAGAACTTTTTACCGCATGGTAAAACTTTTTATTTTTAAAAATAATGATAAATCAAGGTTTAATTGGTAAATTTAGCCAATCGCTCATTCATAAATATTTATGATTGGATTGATAAAAAAAATTATAAAAGGTTTGACCATGCGGTCAATAAAAAAGCACATCATGCTGATGTGCTTTAAATGGAGCGGGCTTAAAACTTTATCCTGTGTTACGAAGACCCGCAGCAATACCGGCGATACTCACCATAAGTGCATGATCTACAGGTGTATTTGTTTCCTGACGCTCTTCTAGGTAACGGCGGCGACGTTTCATTAACTCTGCTTGGAGTAAATGCAGGGGCAATAAATACGGTTTGCGCACTCTCATCGACTGATCTAAAACTTCGTTACTGCTGAGGAGTTTAGACTCACCTTTAAGCGCCAAGAGGGTTTGCACCGCATACTTTAAGCGCTGACGTAGATGTTCACCGAGCACTTTCAAGTCTTCATCATCGGTCAGGTGCGACTCATAATACAGTGCCACATGAGCATCAGACTTTGAGAGCACCATTTCCAACATATCAATCAGGGTTTGGAAATACGGCCAAGCCACCAGCATTTCATCTAAGGTGGCTTTATGCCCTTGATCAATCACTTGGTTAATTGCTGCGCCTGTACCTAACCAAGCGGGTAGCATCAAACGAATCTGGGTCCACGCAAATACCCAAGGAATGGCACGTAAGGACTCAATGCCGCCAGTGACTTTACGTTTTGCAGGGCGTGAGCCAAGCGGTAACATTTGCAGTTCAAGCTCTGGCGTGACTGTACGTAAGTACTTTACGAAGTGCGGGTTTTCTCGCACAGTCTGACGATACACTTGTACCGACAAATCGGTCATGCTGTGCATCAACTCGCGCCACTCAGGTTTTGGGACGGGCGGTGGAAGTAAGGTGGCTTCTAAAGTGGCAGCGGTATAAATCTCTAAGTTTTGCAGCGCAATGCCTTCTAAGCCAAACTTGAAGCGAATCATTTCACCTTGTTCAGTGACTCGAATTGCACCTGAAATCGAGCCGGGTGGCTGTGAAAACAGGGCTTGTTGTGTTGGCGCACCGCCGCGGCTGATGGAACCGCCACGACCATGAAATAGTGTGAGTTGTACGCCATGTGTTTTCGCAATTGCGGTTAATTCTTCTTGCGCACGGTACTGTGCCCAATTGGCTGACATAAAACCTGCATCTTTTGCCGAGTCTGAGTAACCAATCATCACTTCATGTTTGCCCTGAATATGCTGTTTATACCAATGCATATTGAATAAGGTATTCATGGTGGCTGCGGCGCCATCTAAGTCTTTCAATGTTTCAAACAATGGCACCACACGTAGTGGATGTTGGATGCCTGCTTCTTTTTGCAAAAGCAGTACCGCCAGCACATCACTAGGATATTCAGCCATCGAAATAATGTAGGCACCTAAACTTTCTTGAGGCTGCGCCGCCAAAGTACGCATGGTGGCAAACACTTCTTGTACTTCAGGTTGTTCAATTAAGCTTTGCGCAGGTTCATTTAAATGCTTCGGCAACAGTGGACGTTTGCTTTGTAGTTCTTGCAATAAAAAGTTTTGACGCGCTTGTTCGGTCCACGTTTCAAAATTACCCAGACCCAAATATTCAGTAATGGCCGAAATCGCTTGGCGATGACGTCCTGACTCTTGGCGAATATCCAGTTTTAGCAGTTCAATCCCGAAACAGTTCACTCGATGGATAAAGTCTAGCAATTTGCCATTGGCAATTTCAGGCAGGTTGCTGGCAATTAAAGAGCGATAACACAGCAGTAAAGGCTGCAGCAGTTCATTTTTGGTTTTAATCACCAAGCTGTCATCGGCATCGGCACCGCGCAGTTTTTCTGCGAGCCAATGGCGCGTAGCTTTCAGCCGTTCACGGGTATCGCGTAAATATTCACGGTACGGTTCAGGATGGTCTTGGCCCAAGGCTTGACGCAGTTCATCGCTACAGCTTTGAATCGACAGTTCCCAACGCAAGTCTTCAATGTCACGTAAGTAAAGATCAGCTGCTTTCCAACGCGATAGCCACAGGACTTCTTGCGTAATGTTGTGTGTCACATTCGGGTTGCCATCACGGTCACCACCCATCCATGAAGCGAAACGTACAGGTGCCACATGTAAAGGCAGACGCTGCCCACAGTGTTCAATCACCATGTCGTCTAGTTCACGCATGAACTTCGGTACGGCATTCCATAAGGTTTGCTCAATGGTGGTGAAACCCCATTTTGCTTCATCGACAGGGGTTGGACGGTGTTGACGAATTTCATCGGTCTGCCACGCCGAACAGATTAGTTGTTTTAAGTCTTCAAGGACTGTTTGGCGCTCACGAGGGGTCAGTTTTTGCTGATCCATTTTAAATAAGGCATCGTTAATACCATCATATTTTTGGATCAGGGTACGTCGGCTGACTTCAGTAGGGTGAGCGGTCAGAACCAGTTCAATATTTAAATCACAGATTTGCTGGAACAACGTATCGGTTGAAATGTCGTTATTTTTAAATTTAGCAAAGAGGTGGTCGAGCGGATTTGGAGAGGGTGCGGTCTCATCAAATTCACTTTGACGACGGCTACGGACCACATGGTATTGCTCCGCAATATTGGCAAAGTTCAAAAAGTGGGTAAAGGCACGCGTCAGCGGCAGAATTTCATCATCTTCAAGGCTGAAAAACAGTTGTTCCAGCTGCTTTTCGGCTTCAACTTGCCCATCCCGTGCCCCTTTGGATAAGGCCCGAATTTGCTCGACCTGATTAAACAAATCTTGTCCTGCATGCTCCTTGAGGGTTTCACCCAATAGGTTGCCGAGTAATCGGACATCTTCACGTAGTGGAGCATCAATTTGTTGAATCATGATTATTATTCCCTCGTTGTTCTTAATTTGACTATACCCCGATTCGATGACAATCCAAGTAGGGGCAGACAAAAGTAGGGGATTAATTGCTGAATTTAGAAGCAAATGAACAACTTAGGGCAAGCAATTGTTTTAAAGTAAAGAGGGTTTTTAATTGCAAGCATTTGAATTAATTATAAAAAATATAAGTTTAATTAACCGAATCTTAAGGTTTTTGTAAGGGGTATTTTAATAAAAAAATCGCAATGGCTTCTTGAATCAGTTGCTCGCGTTGTTTGGCATTGGGCACTTCATTCATCCCCAACAACATTTCTTGGTGACGGTATCCAAACAGCAAAGACATTAATAAGGTGATGACCTCGTTGACCTGTTCAAACTGAAGAACGCCTAAGGCCTGAGCTTGGTCAAAGAACTGTTCCCAAATCGCCCGCATTTTGAGGTGAGAGGCTTTATAGAAGTTCTCTAGCAATGGGTTTTGTTCAGCGGCCAGCTGTAATAGTAAGTACTCCAGCTTGATGGCCTCAGGCAAGTTAATAATATGCATCCATAGCGCACAAATCTGTTCGAGCATGGGCACAAAGTCTTCGGCACGTTGCAATTGAAATGAACGACCCAGCATCAGCTTTTCACAGGTTTCCTCAATTGCACAACTGAACAGATTGGCTTTGTCCTGAAAATGGTTATATACCGTGAGTTTGGTGACGTGCGCTTCCTTGGCAATATGGTCCATGCTGGAGCCGTGGTAGCCATGTTGTAAAAACAACTGACGTGCCACCTCCAAAATACGTTGCCGTTTTTCTAAATCTTTGGGACGTCCTGCTGAAGCTTGCACACATTTTCCTAAAAAAAGTTCAAAAAGTCATTTACATCTGAGCATATCTTTAATTAGTGTACTATGCAGTATATTAATTAAAAAATAACCAAGTTAAGTCTGGATATTGTGCCTGATTAATTGGTGGTTATGGAAGAAGAGCAGACTTCATGAGCAAAATTCAGACCCTTGTGGCAAGTATGATGGTGGTGTGTAGTATCACCTTGTGGGGATGTAGCAAAGACACGACCGAACCAGAGTCGGTGCCTTTGGTAATGGTGAGCCAACCGAATACCACGCATCTAGAACAAAAAAGCTATGCAGGCGAAGTGCAAGCCCGCCAACAAACGGCACTGTCCTTTCGTGTTGGGGGACAAGTTACGGAGCGTCTGGTCGATGTGGGTGACCAAGTCAAAGTCGGACAAGTTTTAGCACGCTTAGATGTACAAGATGCCCAGTTGCAACTCAATGCAGCCAAAGCACAGTTAGAAAGTGCCCAAGCGGCTGAAAAAAATGCGCAGGATGAACTCAAACGCTTTAAGCAATTATTACCGAGTAATGCGGTGAGTCGTTCACAGTACGACAGCGTTGAAAATCAATATAAAGCCGCACTGTCGAGCTTGAAACAAGCACAAGCCAATTATAACGTTACGCAAAACCAAACCAGTTATAACCAACTGATCGCCAATAAAAACGGCGTGATTACCGAGCGTAATATTGAAATTGGACAGGTGATTTCAGCAGGGCAACCCGCGTTTCAACTGGCCATTTCAGGTGATCGTGAAGTGGTGATTGGTGTGCCTGAACAAGCCATTGCTCAGATTAAAGTCGGACAGGATACAATCGTCACCTTGTGGTCTAAACCCGATGAGCGTTTTGCTGCCTACGTCCGTGAAATTTCGCCTGCCGCAGATCAATCACGTACTTTTAGTGTCAAAGTGGCTTTGCGTGAAGGACAAAATACGATTCAACTGGGACAGAGTGCTCGGGTGTTTTTCAGTTCAACTGAAAGCAATGTGTTGAGTGTACCGTTAGCCAGTGTTTCCGCTGCAGGTAAAAATGCTTATGTCTGGGTGGTGAATGCTGACAACAGCATTCGTAAAGTCCCTGTCAGTGTGGGGGAGTATGGTCGAAACAGCGTTACCATTCGTTCAGGTTTACAGCCAAAGGACTATGTCGTGGTGGGTGGGGTGCATTTACTGCGTGAAAAACAAAAAATTCAACCGATTAGCCGTGACAACAAAACGGTCAAGATTGCGACAGGGAGTTAAGCATGAACTATAACCTGTCGGAATGGGCCTTAAAAAATAAGGGCTTGGTCCTTTATTTGATGTTGTTACTGGGCATCGTGGGTGTGGTGTCTTATTCCAAACTTGCACAAAGCGAAGACCCGCCTTTTACCTTTAAAGTGATGGTGGTACAGACCTATTGGCCGGGTGCAACGGCGCGTGAAGTGTCTGAACAAGTGACCGACCGTATTGAAAAAGAGCTGATGACCACGGGTAAGTATGAGCGCATTATGGCCTACTCCAGACCTGGCGAGTCGATGGTGACTTTCGTGGCACGAGATGCTATGCGCTCCAGTGAGATACCGGATGTGTGGTATGACGTACGCAAGAAGGTTGGAGACATCAAACATCAGCTGCCTAATGGGGTACAAGGACCATTCTTTAATGATGAGTTTGGCGATACTTTCGGCAACATTTATGTACTGACTGGTAAAGACTTTGATTATGCGGTGATGAAAGAATATGCCGACCGTCTACAGTTACAACTGCAACGCGTCAAAGATGTCGCCAAGGTCAACTTGGTTGGGCTGCAAGATCAAAAGATTTGGATTGAAATTTCCAACACCAAGTCGGCACAGTTAGGCATTCCTGTGACAGCAGTGCAACAAGCCCTGCAACAGCAAAATACCATGGCCAGTGCAGGCTTTTTTGAAACAGAATCGGATCGTATTCAACTTCGAGTCACAGGGCAAATTAAGAGCGTTGAAGAACTGCAACGTATGCCTTTATTGGTCAATGGAAAAACCATCCAGCTCAGCGATGTTGCCGACGTCTATCGTGGCTTTAGTGAACCTGCTCAACCCCGTATGCGCTTTATGGGGGAAAATGGCATTGGCATTGCGGTGTCGATGCGTAAAGGTGGCGACATCTTGGCTTTGGGTAAAAACTTAGAAACTGAGTTTTCCAAGCTGCAAAAAACTTTGCCTTTAGGTATGGAGCTGAAGAAAGTTTCAGACCAGCCTGTCGCGGTGAAGCGTAGTGTCAACGAGTTCATGAAAGTTTTGGCTGAAGCGGTGATTAT
This sequence comes from Acinetobacter sp. 789_lipA, assembly GCF_058242845.1. NCBI lineage: Bacteria > Pseudomonadati > Pseudomonadota > Gammaproteobacteria > Moraxellales > Moraxellaceae > Acinetobacter > Acinetobacter sp. 789_lipA. The sequence goes on from NZ_JBZAYS010000001.1 coordinate 842,865, forward strand.
TGTCTTGCTGGTTAGCTTTTTCTCGCTGGGTTTCCGTACTGGACTGGTGGTGGCATTCTCCATTCCATTGGTCCTAGCCATGACCTTTGCAGGCATGAATATTTTTGATGTCGGTCTACATAAAATTTCCTTAGGTGCGTTGATTTTGGCGCTCGGGCTCTTGGTCGATGACGCTATTATTGCTGTGGAAATGATGGCGATCAAAATGGAGCAAGGCTACAGTCGACTACAAGCAGCAGGGCATGCGTGGCGAACGACGGCTTTCCCCATGTTGACGGGAACCTTGATTACCGCTGCGGGCTTCTTACCGATTGCTACAGCAGCGTCCAGTACAGGCGAATATACCCGTTCTATTTTCCAAGTGGTGACCATTGCCTTAATTGTGTCATGGTTTGCAGCGGTGCTTTTTGTACCTTATTTGGGTGACAAACTCCTGCCCGATTTTAATAAAGAGCTGATTCAAAAAGCGCCGTGGTATAGCCGTTTGTGGGCACGTTTGCGCAAACAGCCAGAATCTCAGCCGATGGTGCATCATGCAGGTGAGCATCACGATCCTTATCAAACCAAGTTCTATCAAGGTTTTCGCCGTTGGGTCGATCTGTGTGTGACCTATCGTAAAACGGTCATTGCGACGACTGTGGCTATTTTTGTACTCTCGGTGTTGATGTTTAAGTTAGTACCACAGCAGTTTTTCCCGCCTTCGAATCGTGCCGAAATTTTGGTCGACTTAAAACTTGAAGAAGGAGCATCTTTAACCGCAACTGAAAATGCGGTGAAAAAAGTTGAACAGTTCCTGTCGAAGCAAGAAGGCATTGATAATTATGTGGCATATGTGGGCACAGGCTCGCCACGTTTTTATTTACCGCTCGATCAGCAGCTACCACAAGCCAGCTTTGCTCAGTTTGTGGTCTTGGCTTCTTCACTGGATGATCGCAATGAAATTCGCAAATCCTTAGACACCCAAATCCGTCAGTTATTGCCCGATGTACGTACTCGTGTCTCTTTACTTGAAAACGGCCCTCCTGTCGGTTATCCACTTCAATATCGCGTATCGGGTGAAGACCTAACCCAAGTGCGTGCTTGGGCGGATAAAGTCGCGGCGATGTTGAGTGCTAACCCCAACACCACCAATGTGCATTTGGACTGGGGTGAACCAAGCAAGATGATCAATTTAGAGATTGACCAAGACCGTGCCCGCCAAATGGGGGTATCGAGTTTAGATTTGGCCAATTTCTTGAACAGCTCAATTTCGGGTGCCACCATTAACCAATACCGTGAGAAACGTGAACTGATTGAAATCCGTTTACGTGGTGATCAAGCCGAGCGGGTTGAAGTAGCATCACTGGCGAGCCTTGCCGTTCCAACTTCAAATGGCGGAACAGTCCCGTTGGCACAAATTGCAAAAATTGATTATAGCTTTGAAGAAGGTTTGATTTGGCATCGTAACCGCCTACCAACCATTACGGTACGTGCAGATATTCGGACCAAGTTACAGCCTGCCACGGTGGTGGATGAAATGGCTGAGCAGATGAATCAGCTGCGTGCAGAACTGCCGAATGGTTATTTGGTTGAAGTCGGCGGTACAGTGGAAGAGTCTGCACGTGGGGGTAAATCGGTTGCAGCGGGTATGCCTTTGTTCTTGGCCGTGGTCATGACTTTGCTGATGATTCAACTGCGCAGTATGTCTCGTGCCACGATTGTCTTACTCACTGCGCCTTTAGGTTTGATCGGCGTGGTGTTATTCCTGCTGTTGTTCAATAAACCTTTTGGCTTTGTTGCGATGTTGGGGACCATTGCCTTGTCGGGCATGATCATGCGTAACTCGCTGATCTTGATTGATCAGATTGAGCAAGATATTCAAGCAGGGCATGAATCATGGGATGCAATCATCGATGCGACGGTGCGACGTTGTCGTCCAATTGTGCTGACGGCATTGGCAGCAGTTCTGGCGATGATCCCATTGTCTAGAAGTATTTTCTTTGGACCTATGGCCGTTGCGATCATGGGCGGACTGATTGTGGCGACGCTATTAATCCTGTTCTTTTTACCGGCCTTGTATGCGCAGTGGTTTAAAGTAAAAAAAATTAGCCATAAGCCTTAAATTTATGCCAATATCAGGTGCGAAACGTTGAAAATTTCAATATAGTAGCACCTGAAATTTATGGCATTTTTATAAAGCAGTTTTTTGCTACACATTAAAAAATAAACGATGTAGCAAATGGGGTTAAACGCATGATGCAAGACAATGTAACCAAGTATCGCCGCTCTATCGCGATTTCTTATGTCTTCATGTTTTTTGCTTTGTTTACTGTGATTAGCGGCGCATTTTCTTACTGGTATGCCCGAAAAGTCACGCAAATTGATCATGCTGAAGTATGGTTACAAGCGCAAGCACTTTGGGTCATGCGCAATATTGTAATTTATAGCATTATGGCGTTATTTGCAGCGTTGTGGTTTATTCCTCTTATTTTCTTCACTTGGGACAGTGCATTGTGGGTGACTGGATGCACTGTTGCAGGTGTGGTTTTTAGCTGTATTGCATTTCTCTTCCTTCTAAATGCGTGGTTTAAAGGCCTGTCTAAATTTTTGAAAAATAAAGCAGTTTTCTAATTCTACTGATTTTTTTCAAACACCCCCTTGTAAAACTTGGTTTGAACCCAATTTCAGACCACAGTTGAGTATTAAATAAATTCCGTGAGGAGCATCGCCAGACATGGCTAAACGTGATTATTATGAGGTTTTAGGTGTTGCTAAAACCGCTAGTGATGATGAAATTAAAAAAGCCTACCGTAAGTTGGCGATGAAATATCATCCGGACCGCAACCCTGACAATGCCGAAGCTGAAGAGAAGTTTAAAGAAGCGGCTGAAGCTTATGAAATTTTATCGGATAGCGAAAAGCGTAGCATGTATGACCGTATGGGGCATCAAGCCTTTGAAGGTGGTATGGGCGGCGGAGGCGGCTTCGGTGGTGGTTTCAGCGCAGAAGACATTTTTAATCAATTCGGTGACATTTTCGGTGGCGCATTTGGTGGCGGCGGTGGTCGTGGTCAACAGCGTGCACGTCGTGGTTCTGACTTACGTTATGTGATGGAACTGACGTTGGAAGAAGCAGTAAGAGGGGTGAAAAAAACCATTACTTTTACCGCACCAGCGCCGTGTGAAACCTGTGACGGTAAAGGCTCTAAAAACCCGAACGATGTTGAAACCTGTAAAACTTGTCATGGTGCAGGTCAGGTTCGCATGCAGCAAGGTTTCTTCTCTGTACAGCAGACTTGTAGCACCTGTCGCGGTCAGGGTAAGATCATTAAGAACCCATGTAATACCTGTCATGGTTCAGGTGTTAAAGACCGTCAACAAACCTTAGAAGTGACGATTCCTGCGGGCGTCGACAACGGTGACCGCGTTCGTTTAACGGGCAAAGGCGAAGCGATTCGTGATGGTCAGTCAGGCGACTTGTACGTAGAAGTAGTAGTGCGTGAGCACGAAATCTTCCAACGTGATGGTGCAGACCTGTATATGGATGTCCCTGTGAGCATTGCCGATGCTGCTTTGGGTAAAGAAATTGAAATCCCGACACTCGAAGGTCGTGTGAGTTTGAAAATTCCTGAAGGCACACAAACGGGTAAAATGTTCCGTTTACGTGGCAAAGGGGTTAAACCTGTACGTACTAGTATGCAAGGTGACTTACTCTGCCGTATCGTGATTGAAACGCCAGTCAACTTAACAGCACGTCAACGTGAACTGTTGAAAGAGTTGCAAGAGACCTTGGATGGAGATGATCACAAATCATCACCAAAGAAGAAGTCTTTCTTTGACCGACTGTTTGATTAATTAAATACGGTACGTGTGAATCGGTGTTGAAAAGAGCGGGAATATTTTCCCGCTTTTTTTATGTTATTGCGCTTCTGTTGGCAGCTCAGGTTGATCGATCTCTTCAACCGACACCATTTCTTCAGCCATAGGTGCAGCGGCTTGTACTTGTTGCTCGGCCTGTGCTTTGGGATGTGTGCTAGTAGTGATCTTGACCTGTGACAAACTTTCTAAGGTGTCGCCTGCTTGAACAGCGGGTTCAGCCTGAACCTGTGCCCAACTGCCCCCAAACGCCATCGCTAGAAAAAGTACCTTGGTTTTCATTCTATTTTCCTCATTTTAAAGTTGTTTTTAAAAGCGAACCTAGTCTGCGTAAGATTGATTGCAAATTTGTGAAAAGCATGAGAAAGCATGTCTGAAAATAAAGCGATTTTTTCGATGAAAATGGCCAACAAACCTTAGTCTGGGCAATCAGTTTTGCTATAGTAAGAGCAATTTTGAAGCTAGATTAGGAATATGTTATGTCAGCAGCTCCACGCATTGGTGTCTTAGGTGCCGGCGGTCGTATGGGTCGCATCCTTATTCAAGCGGTACACGAAGCAGGCTATCAACTGGCTGCGGCAGTGGAACGCCCTGAAAGCTCACTGGTTGGTACAGATGCAGGTGAGCTTGCAGGTATTGGCAGCCTCGGCGTGAAGGTGGTGGGTAGTCTGGAAGCGGTAGTGAAAGATTGTGATGTGATCATTGATTTCACTGCACCAGTAGCGACCGTTCAGCATTTAAAAATTTGTCGTGAAGCTGGGGTGGCCATTGTCATTGGCACCACGGGCATGAATGACGAACAAAAAGCTTATTTGGATGACTCTGCGACTCAAACACCTGTGGTCTATGCAGCCAACTATTCTGTGGGGGTCAATGTTTCGATTAAACTGTTGGAATTGGCTTCTAAAGTCTTTGGCGACACAGTGGATATTGAAGTGATTGAAGCGCATCACCGTCATAAAGTCGATGCACCATCAGGCACAGCGTTGATGATGGGTGAGGCGATTGCGGGTGCTTTAGGTCGTGACTTGAAAACCGATGCAGTGTATTGCCGTGAAGGTCATACAGGACCACGTGAGCGTCAAAGTATTGGTTTCCAAACCATTCGTGGTGGCGATATTGTCGGTGAACATACGGCTATGTTTATTGCCGATGGTGAGCGTGTTGAAATTACTCATAAAGCGACCAACCGGATGAACTTTGCTTCGGGTGCGGTACGTGCTGCGGCTTGGGTGGTAGGACGTGAAGCACGTAAATATGACATGAAAGATGTACTGGGTTTTAACGACATTCAAGTTTAAAAACCTGCTTCATTCACCATAAAAACAAGATAAAAAACTAAAATAAGACGAAGAATAGAATGAAAAAAGTCATATATATGGCTTGTGTTGTTGCCGTGATGACGACAGCACAGGCCAAACCTATGGATCAAGCCAAACTCAGTATTCATAAAAATAATATTAAAGTTTGGACCTATCAAAATGCGCAAAACCCAGTCTTTTTATATAAGGCTGAAACCACGTTTGGTGTGCCGATTGAAAAAGCAGTGTCATTGATCTTAGATGTTGACCATGCGGTGAAATGGGTGCCGTATATGGGCAGTGTGAAAGTCTTGTCGCGCGATGATAAAAAAGGCGAGTTTCAGCTGTATATGGTGCTGGATTTTCCTTTTCCTTTAAAAGACCGCGACTTGGTGGTGCAGGGGAAAATGACCAAGGACAGTCAGGGCATTATTAGCATTAAAAATAAAGCGATTGATAAAAACATTCTTATAAATCCAGATTATGTGCGCCTAAACTATTATGAGGGCGATTGGACCTTTCAGAAACTGGGATCAAATAAAGTCAAGGTTTCGACCTCAGGTTATGCTAACCCTGAGGGGGCGATACCACTGAAGTTTGTGAATATGTTTGTCCAACAACAACCCTATCAAATGCTGCAAAAAATGAAAAATCAATTGCTGGAACAAGAAGACACTCCTGCCCATTTACCAGCTGCCTTACGTTAATTTTAAAGACGAAGAAGCCTGCAATGCAGGCTTTTTATGTTTTAAAACTTAAGGCTGTTGATAAGCGTTCAGCAGCTCTAAGGTTGAAGCCTTAGGCAGGTCTAACTGGATTAAACTGAGCATGGCATGTCCTTCACCAGCGAGCGAGATCTTGAAGTTTTCAGCACTGCTTTGGTCACATTGGAACTGTAAATTTTTCTGGCGGGGCAAGTTCATCTGCATTTCACGTTCATTGTTCAACCGATATTGATAGGTCCGTTGGGTCGAGGTTTCAGTCAAGCTCGGCGCTAAACTTAAAAACTGATAATCAGTTAAATTTTGCGTTTTCAGAAACCCTTCAATCAGGGCTTTACAAATAAAATGCTGCTGTTGTACCTGCTGTGAAACATGTGGCGGTTGGCAAGCCGATAAGCTTAATAAGCAAAAGAGAGATATGATTATTTTTTTCATAAAAGTGCCTATTTATGGTTGTGAACGAATGACAGAAGCATAATTCTGTTGGCATAATGGATACAGATACATAAAAATTAAAAAAATAGGTACAGATGAATGGCATTCCAGTATCAAAGCTTGGCTGCACAGTTGCTTGAAAAAATTCAAAATGCTGAATTACCCGCAGGGCAAAAGCTGTTGTCGTTACGCCAGTTTGCCAACTTACAAAAGGTCAGCTTGAATACCGCCAAGAGCTGTTATGAGCTACTTGAGTCACAGGGTTATATTCATGTGAAAAATAAGTCGGGTTATTTTGTCAGTTATCAAAAAAATACCAGCCCATCTATTCCCGTACCACAGCATCCTGATTTTCAGTCTCAAGCTCGTGATATTTCTAACTTAGAGCTACAGCTGGAAATTCAACAGTCTTCCATTAATAGCCGTCTCATCCATTTGGGAGCGATTCAGCTTTCGCCAAAACATGTGCCTGTAGAAGCGCTTCGCCGCTCCATTCAACGCGCCTTAAAACACAGCCAACCTGAAGATTTTTTATATAGCGATAAGCAGGGCCATATTCGCTTACGGCAGGCCTTGTCTGAGCATTGGGCTGAAGATGGCTTCTATATTTCGCAGGATGATATTTACATCAGCAATGGCTGTATGCCAGCGCTGTCGGTGATGATCCAACACCTCAGCAAGGAAGGCGACAGCGTAATTGTACCGACCCCGAATTTTAATGGTCAGTTGCAAATGTTGGCGGGGTTAAAACGAAAAATTATTGAAATTCCAGCCGATACTCAAGGCTTTGATCTTGAACGTTTAGAGCAGGTCATGCAAAGTTCAGGCGCAAAAGCGTGCTTACTCACGGCCAATTATCAAAATCCATTGGGGTTTTGCTTAAGCAATGCAGAAAAAGAAAAAATTGCACAACTGGCGGCGCGCTATCATTGCTATGTGATTGAAGATGATATTTATGGTGAATGTAGTTTCAGCTCGAGTCGTCCGCTGCCGATTAAGTATTGGGATCAGCAGGGTTATGTGATTTTCTGTGGTTCGGTTTCCAAGTCACTTTCAACTGCGTATCGCGTAGGTTGGTTTTGTATTCCGCAGCGCTTAGCGCATTTGAAGGCTACGTTATTGATGCAAAATATTACAGTGAATACACCCTTGCAGTTGGCACTGGCCGATCTCATTTATAGTCGTGCTTATCGGGAGCATTTACAGCAGTTAAAGCCGATTTTGAAACAGCAAGTTGAGCAATACCGACACATGATTCAGCATGCCTTTAACGGAGTTGAGTTACGTATCAATCAACCCTTTGGTGGTTATGCACTGTGGTTACAGTTGCCAGAGTGTATTGACGGTTTAGATATGTACTATTTTGCTCAGCAGCACGGTATTAATATTGTGCCAGGCGAAGTCTTTGGTGAAGGGCAGCGTTATAAAAACTGTATCCGCCTCAATGCAGGTCATGAAATTTCAACAGATATTCGCGCAGCGGTCACTTTGTTGGCCGATTGGGTGAAAGCGCAACTCAGCAGTTCGACGTTGCTCAAACAAGCGGTATAAAAAGCGCCTCTTTTGAGGCGCTTATGGATTAAAAATCGGCTTTGAGGACGATCCGATAACGGGCTTTTCCAGAATGTAACCGTTCCAGTGCTTCATTCAACTGTGACATAGGATACAGTTCAATTTGTGGCGCAATGTTTTTACGTGCAGCGAATTTGAGTAGCTGACGTAATGCCGCAGGTGAGCCAGTGGGTGAACCCGTGATAGATTTTGCTCCAGCAATCAGACTACCTGCATTTAACTTGATGGGCTCTAGAGGCAAGCCTAGCAGATGGATCGTGCCATTCGGTGCCAGTGTACTGATATAGGCAGGCCAATTGAGCGTGACATTCACCGTACTGAGCAATAGATCGAATTTGCCTCGCTGGGTTTTAAGCGCATCCACATCACGGCTATTCACCACATGATCTGCACCCATGGCCTTGAGTTCTTCCGTTTTGTCGAGGTTCGAGGTAAACGCCGTAATTTCACAGCCCCATCCTCGAAGTAACTTAATAGCCATATGCCCTAAACCACCGATGCCAATCACGCCAACATGGTGAATGGCTTGAATTTGGTGTTTTAAAATTGGATCAAAAACGGTAATACCGCCACACAATAAAGGACCCGCTGACTCAGGATCTAGCTCTTCAGGTAAAGGAATAATCCACTGCCAACCGGCGCGAACTTTATCGGCAAAGCCACCTGCATGACCGACGATGGTTGCTGTTGACCCACCTGTACAGAGTACTTGTTGACCCGATACACAGGGGTCACAGTGTTGGCAGCTTTCTGCCGTCCAGCCAATACCGACGCGCTGTCCAAGTTTAAGCCCTTTGGCTTCGGAGCCTAGGCGACTGATGGTGCCAATAATTTCATGACCAGCGACAACGGGATAGACCGAAGAGTTCCATTCATTGTTAATGACCGAAACATCGGAATGGCACAATCCACAATATTCGACTTGGACTTCGACCTGATGTGGTTGCAGTTCACCCGCATCGAATTGATAGGGTTGTAACGCTGCGCCTGCTTGCATTGCCGCATAGGCACGAATGGTATTATCCGTCATATTCTATATCCTTATTTTCCTGTTTTTTATGTACTTTTACTTAAAATGACAGCTGTTTTCGTGATCATTGACCATGCCAACCGCTTGCATAAAGGCATAGCAGGTGGTGGGTCCGACAAATTTAAAGCCCTGTTTTTTTAGGGTTTTAGACATATTTTGGCTTTGAGATGTCTGTGCAGGTGCTGTACGGTAGTCAGGGACATCATTGTTGATGGCGTGTTGCTCGACAAAGTTCCAGAGCCACTCAACGGGGTTAATGCCTTGTTGTTTCAGGGCTTGCCATGCAATCGCATTGTCACGAATGGCGGTCAGCTTCCCGATATGGCGAATTAAGCCGATATCTTGGACTTTTTCGGCTAAGTCGGTATCACTTAAAGCCGCAATCTGCTCGATGGAATGTTGGAAAAACTGGCGGTGATAATGTTCACGCTTTTTCAAAACGGTAATCCATGACAGCCCCGCTTGTTGACCTTCGAGGCAGAGCATCGCAAATAATTGGTTTTCATCATGTAGTGGTTTACCCCACTCATGATCATGGTAGTCGATGTAAAGTGGGTCTGAGGAGCACCATCCGCAGCGTTGAGTGGTCATGAACATGCTCCTGATCTTTTTATAGGGTAAAAGGTGCCCATTGGTCGTGTTGATTGTCCCAATAAAATAATTGGGCGTGTTCGAGGTCGGAAAAGTTAATCCAAACATCTTTTCCTGTTTTTTCAGCAAATCCAGTACTGATTAAAAGCGCATCTTCGGTAATTTCCATGATCCAACCTTGGTGGTTTTGTCCTGCCAAGATGATTTTTTGTTGATTGCCTGATTCAGCAAATTCGACCAGACGGTTGATCAACGCTTCTGACATGAAAAATTCCTAAAGTTAACGTAAATAAGGATAGGGATTTACTGCACCACGGCCTTTACCTTGTAAATAAAGTCCATAATGCAAATGTGGGGCTGTGTGCCGGGCATTGCCTGTATTGCCGACATAGCCGATCAGGTCGCCTTTTTTGACATAGTCGCCGACACTTAAGCCACGTTTATGGTCATCAAGATGAGCGTAGTAATGCCAAGTGCCTGCTGGCCCCATAATCCAAACCACTTTACCACCCAAATTGTTATTGCGTAAGTCTGCAACGAGACCTTCTGTGGCAGAAAAAACTTTTGTTCCACGTGGAGCCAGAATGTCGATGCCTTCATGCGTCCGTCCGCTACTGCGAGACGCTCCCCAAGTATCTGTGAGTCCCTGACGTTTAATGCCTTGAACGGGTACAGGCAGCTGCTGAGCTAAACGCATGTTTTTCAGTTGTTGGACTTGTGAGGCGGGTAAATGGCTTCCACTCGGCGCAGGCGGCGTAGTACGGCAAGCTGCGAGTAACAGAATCACAAAACATAAACTGGCAAGCGCAGAAAGGCGGGGCAAACAATTACGCACGAACAATCCTTTATTATTTCAGTGATCTAATTTTAAAGTCTCAGGGTGAACCCAATTGATCACCCAACTATGTCACAGTTGAATTGCCGAGATCAATTTTTTCATCGCGGTTGGGATGCCCATTTCTGTGACATTTTGTATGTCTAGCCATGTGCTGGCCAACTCTATACTTAAATGTTCGAGTTGATCGGCATCCACTTCAAAGCAAAGTGCTTCAAGTTGCCAAGTGAAATGGGTGAAACTATGCGAAATTTCAGCGTGTTGCGAGACTTGTTTCAGTCCTAGACTTTGGCACAGTTGCGTAAGTTCATCACGATTTTCAAAAATAGGTAAACACCATAAACCGCCCCAGATTCCACTATTGGGACGCTGTTGCCACAGCCATTGATTGTGATGACGCAGTACCAAAACTTGGGCTGACTTCACAGGCACAGCTTTCTTGGGTTTTTTAAAAGGCAGTTCAGTTTCTAGCCCTTGTGCATGAGCCTTACAGTGTTGCTGCATTGGACAGTATAAACACAGCGGTTTTTTAGGGGTACAGACGGTTGCCCCCAAATCCATGATGGCTTGGGTATAGTCGTGGTTACGTTCAGTTGGACAGAGTTCAGTGGCCAGTTGCCACATGCTGCGTTCATGCACAGGTTTGCTTAGATCATCCTCAATGGCAAAAAAACGCGCGAGCACACGTTTTACATTGCCATCCATAATGACGCCGTACTGACGTAAACCCAAAGACATCAGCGCCCCTGCAGTTGATGGACCAATACCTGGTAGTTCAATCCAGTCCTCTAAAGTTTGAGGAAAGTGTCCCTGACGTGCCACAACCCCTGCGGCTTTATGCAGATTACGTGCACGGGCATAGTAGCCCAGACCTGCCCAGTAAGGTGCGACCTCATCCCATGATGCTGTCCCTAAAGCTGCAACCGTTGGGAAGCGTTCGATAAAACACTCGAAGTATTGCAGCACGGTTTTGACTTGGGTCTGTTGCAGCATAATTTCAGACACCCAGACTTTGTAGGGATCATCGGCTACTTGCCATGGCAGATCATGTCGACCATGAACATCGAACCAAGTCAGTAACGCATCTGAAAAAGAGAAAGGAGACATCTGAGGCACAAGCAAGAAATTCGGCTTAGTATAACTGAATGTCTTTTCTGAGCCCGAGTTTTTGCGCATAAAAAATGGCGCTTACGCGCCATTTAAAACCATAAAAACTTAGTCTTTTGTCATGCCCCAACGTGCATCGAGTTTTAGCTCTTGGTCTTTGTAGCGTGGAATAATATGGATATGTAAGTGTTCAGATACATTCCCAAATATTTCACCGTCATTAAAACCAATATGAAAGCCTGAAGGTTGATGACGCAATTGGAGTTCATTACGTGCCAGTTCTAGCAAAGACATTAAACTTTTACGTTCTTTGTCGGTAATGTCAAAAAATGAGCTCACATGACGTAGAGGGATAATGACACAGTGACCTTTAGACAATGCATTGGGTTCGGGCAAAATCACCCCAAAGTCATTTTTATCAAGCACGTCATATTCATCAAAATTACAATATTGGCAGTGGGTCTCAGTCATTGTTATCTCCTCTAAAATCTAATTATGTATCCTGTTGGATCTGAAAAATCAAATATTTGAATTCTCAGCTCTAGTTAAGCACTGAGATTGCGTTCTAGCAAGTCATACATTGCATCTAGCCCTTGTCTTTCTGCTTCTGGGTTATAGCCCAAGTCCACGCCATTGGCTTTGGCACGCTCATCGGCCAATGGGTTGCTAAAACCGTGCTTGGCATCTTCAAAAATGATGACTTCATGGTCCACTTTTGCCGCATGCATTTCTTCACGGAAGCTGGCAACATCATCCAAAGTGACCATGCTGTCTAACTCACCATGTAAAACTAAAATTTCACCCTGAATTTGACCTTCGACCGCAGGGGTTTTGGGTGCTAATGTTGCGTGGAAAGTCGCCACTGCTTTTAGTGGTGCACCTGAGCGAGCTAAGTCTAAAACCACTTTACCGCCATAACAAAAACCAATCGCCGCCAGTTGATCTGCATTCACTTCAGGCTGGGCAGCAAGCGTATCTAAACCTGCTTTAGCCCGGTTGACGATGGTGTCTGCATCGGCAAAAGTTTGCATCATCCATTCATAGGCTTGTTTCGCATCTGTGGTGACATTTTTATCACCATACATATCAATCGCCAGTGCGGCATAACCGTGTTCAGCCAGTTCGCGAGCACGTTGTTCAGTATATTCATTTCGGCCCCACCATTCGGGTGCAACGATGATACCTGCATGCGGTGTTTGAGAGCTTGGTGCTGCAAAATAACCGACTAAGCGTTGTCCATCGGCTGCGTTATATTGAATTTCTCGAGTTTGAATACTGATTGTCATGCTCAAATCCTGATAGATGATCTGCTCTGATTAAAGCATAAAAACTTTTACAAGGATTTGAAAAATATTCCGATGTACATGAGAAATGTGAGAAATTATTTTTTAAAGGCACATATAAAAAAAGAAGGATCTGAATCCTTCTTTTTCTTTATTAAGAGTTGTGTACTTTAGACTTTGCCACGGGATAAAAATCCGACAATCGCAAGAATCACAGCAATCACCAATAAAATAATCGCAAAGTCTTTGGATAAACCTGCTACGCCGCCAAAACCAAGTAAACTTGCAATCAGTGCAATCACTGCGAAGATAATCGCCCAACGAAACATAATTTTTCTCCATAGATGTTCTTATTTATTACTCTATTAGTATAGAAACAACGTTCGGACACACTGTGTTGCTTTTGTTTAAAAAGTGTTCTGTTTATATTTTAAGTTTATGAATATGATGTAAATATTGACACTTTAGATAGCTCTGAAAGCCATGTGACTATAGGTTATAATAGTGCATTCAGTTTTATTGGCAGTGGTTATGTCCAACGAATTAAGACCAGAGTTTTGGAAGCATTATGCGCTCACTGAGCTACGCTCAGCGGAGTGGGAAGCGTTGTGTGATGGTTGTGGTCTATGCTGTCTGGTGAAACTTGAAGATGAAGAAAGCCAAGAAGTCGCCTATACCAAAGTGGCCTGTAAACTGCTGGACTGTCAAACGGCCAGTTGTCGGGATTATCCGAACCGAAAGCAGCATGTGCCCGATTGTATCCAGCTTACGCCCGAACTTTTAGACACGATTCATTGGTTACCACCGAGCTGTGCTTACCGTCGTCTGCATGAAGGTAAAAATTTGCCCAGATGGCACTATCTGAACACGGGCTCACGTCAAAGTATTCTGAAAGCGAAAAAGTCTGCGGCAGGACGTTGTATTTCTGAAGAAGAGATTCAGGATGACGACATCGAAGACTATATTGTGCGTTGGGTTCGCTAGTCCATAAAAGCACCATCAAATTGCATGAAAAGCTTGTGTCATTTGCCTGAATTTGCCATAACATAAGCATTCGATGAACGCATGATAAGTCCTAGCCCTATGTCCGATAGCAATATTCCACTGCCTGAACGTTTACGCCCGCGTGATTTATCTGAAATTATTGGGCAGGATCACTTATTGGGTGAGCAGGCACCGCTCCGCCAAATGATCGATCAAGGGCATTTGCCATCGATCATTTTTTGGGGGCCGCCAGGCGTGGGGAAAACCACGATTGCTTTACTGTTGGCGCAAGCGATTGATCGACCATTTGTCAGTCTATCTGCGCTCAATACGGGGGTTAAAGAGCTCCGTGAGATCATTGCTGATGGCGGAGATTTAATGCCACCTGTGGTGTTTATTGACGAAATTCATCGTTTTAACAAATCGCAGCAAGATGCCTTACTGAATGCTGTGGAGAAAGGCAAAATTACCCTCATTGGTGCCACCACTGAAAATCCTTCTTTTGAAGTCAACAGTGCATTGTTGTCGCGTTGTCAGGTCTATACCTTAAATGCGCTTGATGCCGATGCGATTCAAACTTTATTACTGCAAGCGATTAAGAACGATCCGTTTTTAAAAGAGCGTTATATTCAAATTGAAGAATTTGAAGCACTGGTGCAGTTTGCCGCAGGTGATGCGCGCAAAGCCTTGAATTTAATTGAACTGATTGCGGGCACCTTCGAGCCTGACGTTGAAAATATCGTGACCAATGCAATGGTGGTCAAAGTTGCACAGCAAAATATCGCCCGTTATGACAAATCGGGTGAGCAGCACTATGATTTAGTGTCGGCTTTTATTAAGTCGATTCGGGGGAGTGATCCCGATGCCACGTTATATTGGATGGCACGTATGCTCAAAGGCGGTGAAGATCCTGTTTTTATTGCCCGTCGGATGTTGATTGCAGCCTCTGAGGACATTGGTAACTCTAACCCCAATGCACTGCTGCTTGCTGGAGAATGTTTCCGTTCTGTTCAAGCGGTGGGCATGCCAGAGTGTCGAATTATTCTTGGGCAGTGTGCGGTATATTTGGCGACCAGTGCCAAAAGTAACAGTACTTATCTTGCGATCAATAAAGCCTTGGACTTGGCCGAGAAAACAGCGAATTTACCTGTGCCGCTGCATTTAAGAAATGCACCGACCAAGTTGATGAAAGAGCAGGGCTATGGCGTCGACTACTTGTATCCGCACAACTATCCAGAGCATTTTGTGATGCAAGAATATTTACCCCCTGAGCTCAAAGGCGCCAAGCTGTATGAGTCGGCACGCAATAAGCGTGAGGTTGAGGGTGAGCGTTTACAGCAACGCCGTTGGCAACAAGAGCAGCAACAGCAGCAGTAATAAAAAAGCCTGATTCACAAATCAGGCTTTTTGTTTCTGGGGCTTAGGATTTAGTCACATTCATTGAGCAGTTTTTTCTTTAAGCACTGTAGCGTTTTTATCCATTGGAGCGTAAAACCTCGGGGTTTAGCCCGAGGATATAAGCGAGTGGCGTAAGCCATTAATGCGGTGTTTGCTGTTGTTGAATATATTGTTTAACAATTCCAATTGGCGCACCGCCACATGAAGCAGCGAAGTAACTAGGCGACCACAAAGCACTGCCCCATAGCTTGTTTTTAATTTCAGGGTGTTTGGTTCTTACAATGCGACTTGAAGCACCCTTTAAACTATTCACTAAGCTAGAAATTGCTATTTTAGGTGGATAATTCACAAGCAAATGAACATGATCGTGTTCACCATCAAACTCTACCAACTCGGCTTCAAAGTCTAAGCAGATACGCTCAAACACTTCACGCATTGTTTCAAGCATTGCTTTGGTAAAAACATCTCTACGGTATTTAGCCACAAAGACTAAATGTACATGCATATTAAAAACACAGTGGCGACCTGTTCTAATCTCTTGACTATTGCTCATAGACCAAATATATTTTAATCATGAAAACACTTAAATTACGCATAAAAGACAAACATTACAAGGTACTAGACCAACTCGCATTGGAAGTAAATTTTGTTTGGAATTATGTGAATGATTTAGGATTTAAACATCTAAAAAGAAAAGGTGAATTTCTTTCAGCTTACGATATTGCTAAATACACGAAAGGCACATCTAAAGAATGCAATCTGCATAGTCAAACTGTTCAAGCGATAACAGAAGAATTGGTTACTCGAAGAAAGCAGTTTAAAAAAGCAAAGCTAAAATGGCGGGTGAGTAATAAGAAGTCTGCAAGACGTTCTTTGGGTTGGATACCCTTCAAAAAGGTTGCAATCAAATATGCTGATGGCTACGTGCAGTATGGCAAGCATCAATTCAAGCTATGGGATAGCTATGGACTATCAAAATACAACGTCAAAACAGGCTCATTTGTAGAAGACAGTCGTGGACGTTGGTATGTTTGTTTAGTTGTTGATAAGACAAAACAAGTTAAATCAAAGGGTAATACCTCAATCGGTATAGATTTGGGCTTAAAAGACCTTGCAACCTGTTCAGATGGCGTAAAGCTCAAAGCCCCTCAAATCTATCGGCAATACGAACAAAAACTTGGCATTGCTCAACGTGCTAGAAATAAAAAGCGTGTTAAAGCGATTCATGCCAAGATTAGAAACATACGTCAAAATACGCTACATCAATTCAGTCATAAATTGGTGAATAAACATGCAGCCATCTTCGTTGGTAATGTGAATGCAAAGGCATTAGCACGGACTAAACTAGCGAAGTCTGTATTAGATGCAAGTTGGACAACACTTAGAACCATGCTCAAGTATAAATGCGAGAACGCAAGTGTATGGTATAAAGAAGTCAATGAAGCCTATACCACCCAAACTTGTTCGAGCTGTGGCTCACGCTGTAGTAGTCCGAAAGGTAGAACGGGACTTGGAATAAGAGAATGGCAGTGCATGGAATGCGGTACATTCCATGATAGGGATATAAATTCCGCACTGAATATTCTTGCGCTCGGACATGAGCGTCTAGCAGTAGGAATCCCCGTCCTTTAGGTCGCGGAGGATGTCAAGTTCCGATGTGCGTATTTATCAATTTTAATGTCGCAGGTAACACAGCGACCAATAAGGCGATTGCCATCGTGATGTTAAAGCTCAAGGCAAAGCGTGGTTTCATCAGATATTGGCGTAAGAAAAGACCACCGACAGCCCAAACCCCGACACATGGAATGGAAACTAACATTAATATCAGGGCCGCATAAAGAATATCGCTGACATGATGGTTTAAAGCAAAATAAGTGGCAATGGTGCTGATGGAGATAATCCACGCTTTGGGATTGACCCACTGAAAAAGAGCCCCTTGTAGAAAACCCATCGATGGTTTTTGTTCTAATTCGATGTTGAGTGGCCCACTGGACGCGATTTTCCATGCGAGCCACAGAATATAAGCTGTGCCGATTAAACTTAAAATAAATTGGAGTTGGGGCAGGGCCAGAAACACCTGATTTAAGCCGATGCCGATGGCGAAGAGTTGCACGGCCACACCAAAGGCAATGCCTAAAACCAGAGGTAGGGTTTTACTGATGCCAAATCGTGCACCAGACAGCATGACCAGTGCATTATTGGGTCCTGGGGTGCAGGTCATTACGACACAGAACAGCAGATAAGAGACAAACAGTGAAGCGTTCATAAAGGGGATGGGTTAATCAAATAACTATCATTTTATTGTTGATCTAGCACAATTTGGTTGTATATTGATCGTTAATACTGAATTTTATGCAATAAATGATTGAATTAGATCGATTAGACCGAAAAATATTGTGTGAGCTTGAGCGCGATGCACATTTAACCAATATTAAACTGGCAGAACGCGTGGGTTTGTCACCCTCGGCCTGTTTACGACGCGTGCAAGAGTTAGAAAGAATTGGTGTGATCCGAGGCTATAAAGCGGTGATTGACCGTTCGCTTTTGGGGATTGGTTTAACGGTTTAGTGACCATTGGGCTGTCTTGTCACTCAAAAGAAAGCTTGAGTCAGTTTGAGGATGTGATCACTGCAACGGATGAAGTTACTGAGTGTCATACCATTACAGGCTCGGTTGAGTATTTGCTTAGGGTTGAAGTGGCAGACATCAAGTCTTATAAAAAGTTTCATACCGATGTTTTGGGAACGATTCCATCCATTAGCTCGATCACCAGTTTTTTGGTGATGGATACCACTAAAAATCGATATACCAATCTATAAATGCTTAGATGGGAAGATGAAAAACCGAGTGAAATGGCTCGGTTTTTCATCTGTATGCATATAGTTTCGCGGGATCAGATCAAACAAGGCGCTTTATCTTTTCAACAGAGCATTGAATGCTGAATCATTGCTGAGACAAGCTCTTGAAGACTATTCAATTATTTAAAGTTACCCTCTAAAAACTGTTGCAGGCGTTCACTTTTGGGGTGAATCAAAACTTCTTTTGGATCACCTTGTTCTTCAATTTTGCCTTGATCTAAGAAAATGACATGGTTGGACACGTGGCGCGCGAAGCCCATTTCATGGGTGACCACAATCATGGTTCGGCCTTCTTCAGCTAAACTTTGCATCACTTTCAATACCTCACCCACCAGTTCAGGGTCTAGAGCACTGGTCGGCTCATCAAACAACATCACTTCAGGCTCCATTGCCAAGGCACGGGCAATTGCAACACGCTGTTGTTGTCCTCCTGACAAAAAAGACGGATATTTCTTTTCGACACTTTCAGCAAGCCCAACTTTTCTTAAGTATTTTCGTGCACGCTCTTCCGCCTCACTCCGCTTTAGCCCCAAGACATGAATGGGTCCTTCAATAATATTTTCTAATACCGTCATATGCGACCATAAATTGAAATGTTGAAAGACCATCATCAGTTGAGTGCGCATTTTTTGCAGTTGTTTGGGATTTGTGGCTTTGAGATTGCCATTTTTATCTAAAGTGGTCTCTAACTGTTCACCATTGAGCTGAATGCTGCCTTGGCTTGGTTGTTCTAGAAAATTCATGCAACGAAGAAAGGTACTTTTACCTGAACCTGAGGAACCAATAATACTAATCACATCACCTGCGCGTGCCTCTAGTGAAACCCCTTTTAAGACTTCATGATCGCCAAAACTTTTACAAAGGTCTCGAATCACCAGTTTTGCTGAATTTTCCATTGTTTTTCCTAATGATTCGATGGTTTTAAAAACGCCAACCAGCGTTGTTCCAATTTACGAAAGATCCAAATGAGGATAAATGCCAGACAGGCATATAGCACAGCGGCAATGCCAAAGGCATCAAACGTGGCATAAGTGGCAGCATTGACATCCCGTGCAATTTTGAGAATATCAGGCACGGTTGCAGTGAAGGCAATGGTGGTTGCGTGCAGCATCAAAATGACTTCATTGCCATAAAACGGCAATGCTCGGCGTAGCATCGACGGAATAATAATGCGGGTATAGCGTTTCCAAGGCGACATTCCAAAGGCTTTTGCTGCCTCAATTTCGCCGTAGGGAATCGAACGTATCGCCCCTGCAAAAATTTCAGTGGTATAAGCTGCTGTATTGAGTGCAAACGCTAAAATGGTGCAATTAAGTCCTTCTCTAAAAAACTCATCGAGCCGTTCATGGGCATGCACAAATTCAAGGCTATAAATTCCGGTATAAATAATCAGTAGCTGCACATATAAGGGGGTACCACGGAAAATATAAGTAAAAAACCAAACAGGTCCACGTACAAAAGCATGCTCAGAAACTCGAGCAATTGACAAAGGCACAGCCAGAACAAAACCAATCGCAATCGATAAGACCAGTAGCCACGCGGTCATGGCGACCCCAGTCATTTGAAAACCATCGGTCCACAGATAGGACTGCCAGTATTGTTGAATAATTTCAATCATAGTTGTCCCTTTTTCACACCAGCAGAATAACGACGTTCCAGCCACATGAGAATCAAATTCGAAAGGGTGGTGATGGCCAGATAAATGACGGCTGCAACAATACTGAAATAGAACACTTGCATGCTGCTTCGACCTGCATCTTGGGTAATTTTGACGATGTCGGTCAAACCAATTAAGGACACCAAGGCAGTGGCTTTGATGAGGACTTGCCAGTTATTGCCAATCCCCGGTAAGGCAAAACGCATCATTTGTGGAAAGAGGACACGCCTGAAGACTTGAAATGGTGTCATGCCATAGGCATATGCAGCTTCAAGTTGACCTTTGGGGACGGCTTGAAATGCGCCACGGAAGGTTTCCGTAAAATAGGCCCCATAAATAAAGGCTAAAGTAATCACCCCTGCCACAAAGGGATTGATGTCAATTTGCTCCATATGAATCGATTCGGTAATCGAGTTCAATCCAAGTTGCAGGCTATAGAACAACAACAACATGATTACCAGATCAGGAACACTACGAATGAGCGTGGTATAGAGGGTTGCAACATGACGTAAGATTTGAATACGAGAGAGTTTGGCACTTGCCCCAAACAATCCAATAATGATCGAAAGTACCAGTGATAACAAAGCAAGCTGTATGGTCATCCAAGTGCCACTGAGTAATACGGGACCATAGCCAGACAGAAACATACTCAGTTTCTCCCGAGTAAAAATATAAAATTTTATAAATCAGCAATATATATAGGGTGTCGGTGTTGAACCGACACCCTATAAATTAATAAATGCTGAAGGAGAAGTATTTTTTCTCGAGTTTCTTATAGGTGCCGTCGGCAATAATTTCAGCTAACGCTTTATCAATATTCTTTTTCAGATCGGCATCTTCTTTACGTAAGCCGATTGCAGCACCTACACCGAGTGTTTTGGCATCGACAACATTATTGCCCGCAAAAGCAAAGCCTTTACCTTTCGCCGATTTCAGGAACCCTGCATCGACCATAATCGCATCTTGTAATGTTGCATCTAGACGCCCAGAAACCATGTCTTGGTAAAGCACATCTTGGTTTGGATAAGGAACCACATTGACACCCTTAGGTGCCCAATAGGCTTTTGCATAGCCTTCTTGAATGGTGCCTTGTTGTACACCCACACGTTTTCCTTTCAAAGATGCTGGTGTAGGGAGCAAAGGAGAACCTTTCTTTGCGACCATGCGGGTAGGCGTGTTGTAAATTTTATTACTAAATGCGATTTGTTTTGCGCGATCCGTAGTGACCGTCATTGAAGACAGGATACCGTCGAATTTCTTCGCTTTGAGTGCAGGAATCATCCCATCAAAGGAGTTTTCTACCCAGACACATTTAGCTTTTAATTTGGCACAAATGGCATTGCCCAAGTCGATGTCAAAACCGACCAGCTTATTGTCTGGTGTTTTATATTCAAAAGGTGCATACGCAGATTCTGTGCCAAAACGAATGGTTTTCCATTCTTTTGCTTGGACAGTACTGCTTAGTGCTACGGCTACGAATGTAGTGGAAAGTAGTAATTTTTTTGCCAGTTTTTCATTTTAAATATAGTCATCCATAAAAAATCAAATCTAGGAAATAAGACGAAGATAGAACTTACCCTACTGAGTACTTTTGAATAAAAGCAACATCTATACCAGCTTTCTGCTCTTAGGGGATCGATGGATCTTGTCGCCATGAGAGATGAGGAAATAAGGGTATTTTTTCGGTTGGAATAATTTTTATCTGAGAACGTCCTGTTCATATGTTTTTATCATATGAAAAAATGAAGGTGAGACATAGCTGAAATATACCTGAAGTCTTGTGCGCTATGGCGTACAGAATTGATGATTTTTTAACAGTGGCTCAGTGTTTTACAAGACTATTTTTCAGTGTTGAATAGCTCACAAATAAACTGAAGTACTGCAATAGCACTGGATCTGAAAACAAAAAAACCGAACGTTTAAGCTCGGCTTTTTGAATGACGCAACTTAAAGGAGTGGTATTAGCTTAGAGGAAGAAGCTCATCTTTTAAGTTCAGCATTTGCTGCATTTGGGCGCGAATTTTTCGCTCAGTTTTTCGTACATTATGTGCATTAATTCTTTTGCTCATAGCCCGGATTGGAATAAATAATTTCTCACCCATACCATCGACCAAGACAAATTCGGGCTTATTATTTCGCTGCTCTGTATACATAATTCCTGCGATGTTTACCTCACCGAAGATAATGTGTAAGTCGCAGCAAAGCTGAAAAAAGTCATCTAGAGCTTTGGCGTGTTTTTCCTCAAATTGATGTGATTTGCATAACTCAAATAAAGTCATACCTTCACCACTTGGGCAGACAATTTTTTCAGTCACAAAACCCAAGCCTACAGAAGTTTTCACAAAACCATAAGGCATTTCGACAGGAAAGCTAAAGATATTATTTTTATAATGATTTTTACATAGCTGTAGATATTGCAATAATTCACGGCGGAATTGGCGATAAACGCCTTGCGACATTCTACGTTTAAGTTTGCCATGTCCTTTCCAGCCACCATCTTCATCCACTCGATTTGGATTCATGACTTTGATGATTTTGTTTTCATCCTCAGGATGCTTAAACACCATTTTTGAACAGCCTTGTCCGATACATTGCAGTTCATCTAATTGATAAATCATAGGGCCTTCTATCAGGAGATATACAAGAAAAGCATCATTAGAAATGTGATATTTCATGTGATTGAAATGACTATTTTACAAAAAAATAAATAAAATTTCATGAAACTTTAATATTTATGTTGTAGAGGGGGATTAAAAAAGAACTTATAGGCTTGTATTGCAGTTATAACAAGGCATTGATCTAAAATGTGAAACATAAAAAAACCGAGCGATTAAGCTCGGTTTTTGAATCTGTAACAGATTAGATATCAGAAAGGTCGATACCTAAACGTGCAGCAACTTCTTCATAAGCTTCAACCACACCGCCTAAACCTTGGCGGAAACGGTCTTTGTCGAGCTTTTTCTTGGTTTCTTTGTCCCATAGACGACAACCGTCTGGAGAGAACTCATCACCAAGAACAATTCGGTCGTGGAATACACCAAACTCAAGTTTGAAGTCCACAAGTAGCATGCCACCTTGGTCAAATAAGTTTTTAAGCACTTCGTTTACTTGGTAAGTGAGGACTTTCATTTGCTCAAGTTGCTCGGCAGTTGCCCAACCTAAAGCAATTGCTTGAGACTCATTGACCATTGGGTCACCAAGCGCATCATCTTTGAAAAATAATTCAAAAGTCGGCGGGGTTAATTCCTTACCTTCTTCTACACCTAAGCGACGGCATAAAGAACCTGCTGCATAATTACGAATTACACATTCAACAGGGATCATGCTGAGTTTTTTCACTAGAACTTCAGTTGGAGAAAGAAGTTTTTCAAAGTGAGTCTCAATGCCAGCCGCAGCCAATTTATCCATGATAAAGGCGTTAAAACGGTTGTTCACCTTACCTTTACGATCTAGTTGTTCGATCTTTTCACCATTGAATGCCGAAGCATCATCACGAAAGACTAAAATCAGGTGGTCTGCACTGTCTGTTTCATAGACAGATTTCGCTTTACCAGTATAGAGCAAGGTTTGTTTTAACATGAGGGAACCTTTTTCAAAAAAAAATGCCTAGTACGACTAGGCTGGCCAATTTTGGTAAATCTGGGTTAACAATTCTGTGGCTTTTTCAGGCGCTGCAAAACTGTTATCGGCATTGAACACAGCGAGGTTATTGCTGCTGCCGACCGCGGTTAGTCTTAACACATAGACCTGTTGATCGATTTTAATGGTTGCTTCATAACCATTTTTGCTTTGACCAACAATTTGATGGTTGAGGCTGCTGAGGGTGGCAAGCGTATATTGCCAAATTGTAGCAGAATTTCCCTCAATTTTGAGCAGCGGATTCTTATTTCCGTCAATAATCAATTGAGGGCGGCTCACAGCTGTATCAACTGTTTCCGTTGATTCTGCATTCGACATGACTTGAGCAGCTTGAGGGCGCGGCATTGCAAAACGGTTTCCGCGCTTATTTTCAAGTACAGGTGCATGTTCAAGAGCGAGCGCTTCAACCGTTGGAGCTGGATACAACGGCGTTGCAGGTCGAACCATAGAGCCTTCAGGGTACTTAAGAGGTTCTAAGGTTGCTGTTTCTTTATAGTCCAAACTACCGTTATTGACTGCAAGGGAACTACAACCCGCTAAACTGACAACTGAAAGTGCGAGAGTAAGACCTAAACGTAATTGCATATTGATGTGCTCTTTATTTAATGACACCCGCTGTTGTGAGTGCTTCACGGAGCGGTGTGCGATATTGTTCTGCAAGTGGTGTTAATGGTAAACGAATACCCGTTTCGATTAACTCCATTTCATGAAGTGCCCATTTCACAGGAATTGGGTTTGATTCGCAAAATAGAATTTCGTGTAAATTTGCAACTTGGGTATTTAGGTTTTCAGCTTGTTCAGCTTCGCCTGCCAGTGCTGCCGCACAAACATCGCTCATTTCTTTTGGGGCAACGTTCGCAGTCACAGAAATATTACCTTTTGCTCCCGACAGAATCAGTTGATAAGCCGTTGCATCATCACCTGAATAGACGGTCATCGCTTTGCCAGCAAGGCCTTCGAGCAGTGCTTGGCCACGAGGGACATCACCTGTGGCATCTTTAATGCCCACAATTTGAGGAATATCGGCCAAACGAATGACCGTTTCATTCGCCATATCGACACCTGTACGACCAGGTACGTTATACAGAATTTGAGGAAGATCAACAGCTTCAGCAATAGCTTTATAGTGTTGATATAAGCCTTCTTGAGTCGGTTTATTATAATAAGGGGTAACCAGAAGAGCAGCATCTGCACCGAGTTCTTTGGCTTCTTTCGTCAACTCGATGGCTTCACGCGTTGAATTCGCGCCAGTCCCCGCAATAATAGGGATGCGTTTGTTCGCGACACGAATGATTTCTTTAATCACTTGTGTATGCTCTTTCATGCTTAGAGTAGACGCTTCACCCGTTGTACCGACAGCAACAATGCTATTTGTGCCTTGTGCGATGTGCCACTCAACGAGCTTCTCTAGACCCTTCCAATCTACGCTGCCATCTTCAAACATAGGGGTGACGATTGCGACAATTGAGCCTTGGATGGTCTGTGCTTGCTGAGTCATTTTAAAAAAATATCCTATTTGTCCATCCAGTTAGGCCAGAAAAACATAAGATTGGATGGGTGCGTATTTTAATTTATAGCATTTTCAAAGCGCTGATGCATTGAATAATGCTTATGCAAATTATGAACGAACACAACATGAAGAACAATATGCTTTAGTCAAAGTGTATAAAAACTTTATCATTCGCTACAAAAATACAGCTTGTTCAAATGGTAGACAAAGAAATGCATCTTATTTTGCATCTGAAAAGAGCGTTTTGCATAACCTATGGCCATGGATTAACGCATTTAAAAAAAAGAGGCTCTTCATCTCAATCGAGCATTAGACGTCGATCAAACTAAATATTGGGATATAAGGTCAGGATTTTAACGCTTACACGATTTCTCTAAACAGCGATGACATGTCCTTTTAACGTTATAGATCAATGTCCAGTATTTTGTTCTATATTCTATCTTCGCTTCAATTTGCCGCAATATCCATTGCACTCAAGGCTGTGGTCATTTAATTTTGACCCGCGAGGATGAATACTGTTTTATAAATTAAGCTAAGCTTGGCCTTCGAGCGCAGAACAAAAAGGACAGAGAAGAATGCAGAAGAATATGGCATTGATTGTGGTGGATGTACAAAATGGTTTTACGCCTGGTGGAAATTTAGCGGTAGCAGGATCAGATCAAATTATTCCTAAAATTAATCAGCTTGGCGATTATTTTGACACTATTGTACTCACTCAAGATTGGCATCCTGAAAATCACGTTTCTTTTGCAGACAACCATCCCGATCAACAGGCCTTTCAAACCATTGAATTGGACTACGGCACACAAGTGCTCTGGCCACGTCACTGTGTACAAGGCACACAGGATGCTGAACTGCATCCCGATCTTGAACTTGCCAAAGCGCAGTTGATCATTCGTAAAGGATGTCATGCGCATATTGATAGTTATTCTGCTTTTTTAGAAGCCGATCATAAGACCCAGACGGGACTCGCAGGCTATTTAAGAGAGCGTGGGATTGATACCGTGTTTATTGTTGGGATTGCAACTGACTTTTGTGTGGCATGGACGGCAATAGATGCCTGCAAACTCGGTTTTCAAACTTATGTGATTGCCGATGCCACCAAAGGCATTGATTTACACGGTTCTTTACAACATGCATGGCAAGAGATGCTGGCCCATGGTGTGAAACGTCTGTATTGCAAAGATATTGTGCAACAATATGCCGTGAATTGATGCGCTGAGCCAATCGGCTCACCTCAATCACCAATATCGACATTATAAAAACATGCAGTAGGGAAAGGTCATGGGCACTTTTTTAAAATTTACCGCTTGGATTCAAAAAACCTTTGCTCTATGGGTCGTGTTATTTGCAGGCATTGCGCTCCTGAGCCCTGAAACTTTTGTTTGGATGAAAGCTTATATCACATGGATGTTGGGTCTAATCATGTTTGGTATGGGCATGACCATGACATTGGATGATTTTAAAGGGGTGATGCAAAGCCCTAAAGCGGTTGCAATTGGGGTAGCAGCTCAGTTTGTGGTGATGCCAAGCGTGGCTTATTTGTTGTGTTTATTGTTTCGCTTGCCGACTGAAATTGCGATCGGGGTGATCTTGGTGGGTTGCTGTCCGGGTGGCACAGCATCCAATGTGATTACTTATATGGCGAAAGGCAATACGGCTTTGTCTGTCGCATGTACTACGGTATCGACCTTATTGGCACCTGTTCTGACTCCCGCGATTTTCTATCTGTTGGCCAGCCAATGGATTGAAATTAATGCATGGTCGATGCTGAGTTCAATTTTGCAAGTGGTTCTGTTCCCGATTATTTTAGGGCTAGTGGTACGTGCCGTGCTGAAACATAAAGTCGAAAGCTATATTTCGGTGATGCCCTTAATTTCAGTGGTCGCAATTGTGCTGATTGTGGCGGCGATTATTGGCGGCTCAAAAGCACAAATTTTAGAATCAGGCTTACTGATTTTAGCTGTGGTGGCGTTACATAACGCGATTGGTTATTTACTTGGCTTTGGAGCAGCACGAATGTTTCACTTGCCACATGCCGACTGTAAAGCGGTTTCGATTGAGGTCGGGATGCAAAACTCAGGACTAGGCGTGGCTTTGGCGGCTGTGCATTTTGCCGCTTCACCAATTACGGCGGTACCCAGTGCGATCTTTAGTTTGTGGCATAACATTTCAGGGCCAATATTAGCCAGCTATTGGGCCGCGAAAGCAGACGCTACAGCCAAGAAAAAAAGTAGAAAAGAACAGATGTCGGTTTAAATACTGTACGCTGTTCAAGCTTTAAGCATAAAGTCAGGATGAACTTTCTATTTGGGCTGTGATTGTAACTAAACTGTCATAAAGACTGCCTAACATCCCTGCCAAACACTTCATAACAGACTGTTTTAAACAGCATTGAGAGGGTATGGATAATTTTCAGCATTCATCGGCGACGTATTTCAACCGAGAGCTATCGTTATTTGAGTTTCATCAGCGGGTTTTAGCACAAGCATTAGATTTGAGTTTGCCTGTGCTAGAACGCTTAAATTTTTTAATTATTTTTTCACGTAATTTGGATGAGTTTTTTGAAATTCGTATTGCGGGCTTGATGAAACAACGTGATATGAATGTGATAGCACGGACCCCTGATGCTGTTCCCACTGAAGTGATATTACAAGACCTGTCCCAATCCATTCATCGTGCCGTCAAAAAACAGTTTGAAGTTTTAAATCATTCGATTTTGCCTGAGTTACAAGCGCAAGGTATTCAGTTCATCCAGTTCCAAGACATTTTAGAAAAACATAAAGTGTGGATTGCAGAATATTTTGCTAAAGAAATTCAACCTGTTTTAACCCCAATCAGCTTAGATCCGTCACACCCTTTTCCTCGCCTCGTGAATAAAAGCCTGAATTTCATTGTGAGTTTACAAGGTAAAGATGCTTTTGGACGAAGCATTGAGATGGCGATTGTCCCAGCGCCGCGCTCATTACCGCGTTTAATTCAGATGCCGAAAAACGTGGCAGGCAATATCGACACGCAGATTTTTTTAACCGCAATGATTCAGCAGCACATCAGCGATCTGTTTCCAGGGATGAAAGCCACGGGTTGTTATGCTTTTCGTGTGACGCGTAATGCCGATCTGATTTTGTCGGAAGATGTTGATGATTTGGCGGTTGCACTCAAAGATGAGTTGTCTTCACGCCGTTTTGGTCGCGCGGTGCGTTTAGAAATCGAAGATGACTGCCCCGAAGCGGTGATTGATTATCTGCTCAAGGAATTTGATTTAACTGAGCAGGAGCTTTATCGCATTGATGGGCCGATCAATCTCTCACGCCTCAGTACCAGTTGTGACCGACCTGAATTGAAGCATCCAGTGTTTATTCCAGTCATTCCCAAAGTTTTGCGTAAACAAAAAAGTACCTTTGATACCTTAAAAGCACAGGATGTGTTGTTGCATCATCCTTTTGATTCTTTTCAGCCTGTGATTGGTTTATTAAAAGAAGCAGCGAAAGACCCAAATGTGCTGGCGATTAAACAAACCCTTTACCGCAGTGGGCCTGACTCAGAAATTGTACAGGTCTTGGCAGAAGCAGCACGAAATGGCAAGGAAGTCACAGCCGTGATTGAGTTACGGGCGCGTTTTGATGAAGAGTCGAACATTATCGTGGCGAATATTTTGCAAGAAGCTGGGGCGGTGGTGGTGTATGGCATTGTCGGTTATAAAACCCATGCCAAAATGATTTTGATCGTACGCCGTGAAAATGCCCAGTTGATCCGTTATGCCCATCTGGGCACAGGCAATTATCATGCGGGTAATGCGCGTATGTATACCGATTATGGGTTGATGACCACACAGCTTGATATTTGTGAAGATGTACACCGTATGTTCCAAGAACTGACGGGGATGGGCAAAATGGCCAAATTGAAGGCGTTGTTACATGCGCCTTTTACGTTACACAGTGAACTGTTAAAACTGATTGAGCAAGAAATTCAGTTTGCGCAAGTCGGTCAAAAGGCGCGTATCATCATTAAAGTCAATGCTTTGACAGAGCCTCAGTTAATTGCTGCACTGTATCGTGCGTCACAAGCGGGGGTACAGGTTGATCTGATTATCCGTTCGATCTGCTGTTTGATTCCACAGGTCCAAGGCATGTCTGAGAATATCCGAGTACGTTCGATTGTGGGCCGTTTTCTGGAACATACCCGCGTGTATTGTTTTGAGCATGGCGGTGAGAAAAAGCTGTACTGTGCCAGCGCAGATTGGATGGGACGTAATTTATTTTCGCGTGTTGAAACCTGCTTTCCAATATTAGATCGCGTTTTGAAAAAGCAGATTTATAAAGACGGATTAATCAGTTACTTAAATGATTGTTTGAATGCTTGGGAGCTACAAGCCGATGGTCATTGGCTTAAAGTGGCCTGTACCGATCCAGAGCAAAGGTATAGTGCGCAGCAACATTTAATTGCACAGAAGCAACTTAAAATTTAACAGTTGTCATAAAAAAGCCTGACATGCGTCAGGCTTTTTTATGGTTGGACCTAATTAAGAGGCTTTAGATTGTTTTGCTTTTAAAATTTCCGTTCTTAAGCTTTGCGCCAACTCTGCAGACTCAGCACCCATGCCATTGACCATAAAGGCATGACGGGTCAAGACATTGGTTGGATTAGGTAAATTCACCAATTGGTAACTTTCAGAAATGTCTTTCAATAATTCGTTGCTTAAATGTACGGCACTTTCTTTGGCCGATAACTGTTGGACCAAACGCTCAGCAGCTTGATTTGCAGACAGCTGCATCGCATCGACTGCAGTTGAAATGCCACAACGCGTTTGTAAAACAAAGCGCTTTTCTTCGCGGTAACGTTTATACAAAACCTCAGAAAGCAGTTGGAACACACTGCTGATCATCATTAAACATGGCACTGCATTGGGTGTGTCTGTCGACATGCTGAGGGTGGCACCATGCTCATTAAAGGATTGAACTGTAGTGATGTCCGAGCTGTTGAGTTTGTAGTGTTTTAAACAGAGCTCTGTGCTTTTATTGAGGAAAATCTGACACAAATTAAAGTATGGAATAGACACGGTTGTATTCACCGAGTCCATCAACTGTTTCGGGTCGTAGAATTGAATATTGAGTGCAACCGAATGATTATCCACGATCACGGGTTTTTGTTCTTTAGGTTTCGCACTGGTTTTGATTTGTTGTTGTGCTTGAGCAATCGCGACCGCAGTATGGTGTTTTTCCTGTTCAAGCGTTTGGGTTAAAACTTGAATTTCATGTTTTAAGCGGGATTCGTTATTGATCCGTGCCAAATATTCGGTACGGCTTGGGCGCGCAATGGCGCGATAAGCTAACCACAGTAAACCATGAATCGCTAAGGACAATAAAATCGCTAACCACTGAGTACGTAAAATCTCACCCATACTTGGTTTAATGAGCGTGATTTCAATGCTACCCACTTTCTTTTCATTTTGCAGCGCATCACGGACAAATACTTCACCATCACGTGTTCGAACTTGTCCACCTGTCGCCAAGACTTGATTGTTGGCATCCAAAATACGAATGGAAGCTACGCTTGGGTTGGTCGCATAGCGATCCACCAAAAGCGCAAGGGAAACCGTGTTGGCAGGCTCCAGCTCTGCAAGACTGTCTGTGACCAATTGAGAGGTCATCAGTTGGCCTTGGTTGGCACGGTTTTCATTCAGTTGATGAGTCGTTGCCAATACCAATAAAAAGGTATGTAAAGCAAAACTTACAATTAATAGGCTAGCAAATAGCCCTTGTCTAGGCGCATTCAACGTAAACTTCCAAAGAAAATATATTCAATTTCGATTATGATTCTAACAATAGTCGTAGCTCAGACCCGAGTCAATTCATGCGAGAAATCATTCTTATTTCATTTTTAGGACCAGACCAACCTAATCAGTTCACTCGATTAATGCAGGTTTTGTCCACTCATTCATTACAAATTTTAGATGTCGGACAAGCAGTTATTCATAACCAATTGACCTTAGGTATTGTTATTTCTTCAGACGACCAAACTGCAACAGCTTTGGCGATGAAGGAAATTCTAATTTTAGCACATGATATTGGTTTAACTGTACGTTTTAAACCAATCACTACAACTGAATATGACCAGTGGGTGAGTGAAGGTGGGCGGACGCGTTATATCGTCACGGCTTTGGCGCCAGAGCTTGAGGCGTCTCACTTACAAGCAGTTACAAATATTGTGTCTAACCAAGGTTTCAACATCGAAACCGTGACCCGTTTGTCAGGTCGTCCAGTCTTAAATGGCGAAGTCGATGGACCGAAACGCGCCTGTGTTCAATTCGGTTTAAGTGGTCAAATGCTGGATGCCGCAGCCATGCGTGCAGCCTGTTTACGTTTGTCACATGAACTGAATGTCGATGTAGCTGTACAAGAAGACAATGCCTACCGTCGTAACCGCCGTTTGGTGTGTTTTGACATGGACTCGACCTTAATCGAGCAAGAAGTGATTGATGAGTTGGCGATTGAAGCGGGTGTCGGCGCACAAGTCGCTGAAATTACGGAACGTGCAATGCAGGGTGAGCTAGATTTTCAACAAAGCTTCCGTGCACGTGTCGCACTACTCAAAGGGATGGACGCCTCTGTCCTACCTAAAATTGCAGAACGTCTGACCGTTACAGAAGGTGCTGAACGCTTAATTTCGACTTTAAAAGCGTTGGGCTACCACACGGCTATTTTGTCGGGTGGTTTCCAGTACTTTGCAGAGTATCTACAAGCCAAACTTGGCATCGATGAAGTTCATGCCAATGTCTTAGACGTTGAAAATGGCGTGGTGACGGGCGAAGTTAAAGGTCACATCGTGGATGGTGCACGTAAGGCATTATTATTACGTGAGTTAGCCGATAAGATGGGCATTTCTCTTGAGCAGGCGATTGCAGTGGGCGATGGTGCAAATGATTTACCGATGCTGTCGATTGCTGGCTTAGGTGTAGCTTTCCGTGCGAAACCGCTGGTGAGACAAAACGCCAATCAAGCCATTTCAAGTGTCGGCTTAGATGGGGTGTTGTATTTATTGGGTGTGCACGATAAAGACCTAAATCGTGCTTAAAGCATCTAGGTGTTATCAAAAACGCAGCCTTTGAGCTGCGTTTTTTTGTTGCAAATTTAAGCGAAAAACGATGAGCGGTTAGTGAAAAATGTCGATAAAAACAACGATCAACAGAATTGGAAAAAATATTTTTAAGCGCTGAAAATACGGGTTTTATTTTGTAATGACACGCCAAGACTGAGCGCGTCTTTGTTTTGGAAAAGTTCAAATCTAAAAAAATGTAATGACAATATAATATGGCGACAAGGTATGTCGCATTCTAAAAATACAAGCCTTTTTTTCTTTTCAAAACTGCTCATAATGCATGCATAGAGTTTGAAAGCTACACAATCCATTAATTTTAAACGGTATCGGGGATGAGTTCAGCACAGTGTATCAGTCGCCTGAATTTATCTTAGACGGAGGTTTTTATGGTAACAGCGAATTTAGCAACCATCGTTGGCTTAAGTTTAGTCGCCGCTGCGTTAATTGCTGTTTTCTTTTCGCCTTATCGTCGCTGGTTGAGTTTTATGGTGGCGGGTATGGTGTTTTGGGGAATCTTGGAAGTCATTCGCCTAGGTGTGCAAGCAGTGTTTGAAATGCCGATCACTTATAGCTACTTAACTGCTTTAACTTCAGCGATGCTTATTGTGACGATGTTGCTTCTACGTGAAGACCGTCGCGCAGAACGTGCACTGGCGCAGCGCCGTTGTATTGAACATACACCTGTATATGAAGATGACCAACAGCAGTGTTCTAGCCGCTAAGTCATAACCTCATACCGTAAAAGAAGATGCCTAGAGCATCTTTTTTACGTTCTTACATGATTGTTATACAAAGCCTAGCGGTAAAAATGGCAACTTGTGGTAGCATTGAAAACAGTCAATTTATCAACAATTACAATAGGCTTTCATGTCATGAAACTATCTTCAATTCCTGTGGTTAAACTTCCATTGGTTGATGTCAGCACGGATCCGCTGGATTTAATGGTTACTGGTTTGGCACTTCGTATGAAACAGCTGGCGCGTACCAGTCCAAAATTTATTGAATTAGTTCATGAACGTCAGTTCCGTATTCAAATTGGTACGGATCTGGGTATGGCACGCCAAATTATTGTGAACAATGGTCAGATTGATACCGTTTCAGGTGATGCTGAAAAAGCCGATTTTATTTTACAGTTTGCGGACAGTGAGCAGGGTGTGAAAACTTTAATCAAAGGTGACCCAACCGCATTTATGACGGGCATGCAAAACGGCAGCATTAAAATGGAAGGTGATTTTGGTCTCTTAGTTTGGTTTAACCAAGTTGCAAAATTGGTTCCACCCAAGCTACCAAAGCCTGTGAAAGCAAAAATTAAAGCCGCTCGCGCGTTTTTGAAAGAAAAAACCGGTAAGTAAAAAGATTTTTTAAACATCTCGATTCCGTCTCCTTTATAAAAGGCAGATTGAGCGCAATGAAATCGAAAAAGCCCTCTATCGAGGGCTTTTTTATGCATGGTGTTTTTATTCGATTTCTAAATTGAAAGTTACGGGCCCATCATTGACCAAATGTACTTTCATATCAGCAGCAAAAATACCGGTTTGCACATGCTCAAACTGAGTCTTGGTATATTCAACCAGTTGTTCGTATAAGGCCTCGGCATCATTCGGTGGCATGGCTGGTCCAAAGTCAGGACGTAAACCTTTTTGGGTGTGCGCCATCAAGGTGAATTGAGAAACCAGAAGAATTCCACCACCAGCTTGGCTGACATTCCAGCCCATTTTGCCTTGTTCGTCGTCAAAAAAACGATACTTTAAAATTTTATCGATCAGTTTTTTGCCTTTGTCTAAAGTGTCTTCTTTCCCAAGACCTAAGAAAACCAAGATACCGTGTTGAATTTCGCCTGTGGTTTCACCATCGACCACCACTTTGGCTTCGAGAACGCGTTGTAATAAGGCCCGCATGACTGATTTTATCTACCATTTGATTGTGCAGACTGAAATTGTAGCAAACCAAGTGCAGCACAGGAGAGATATCGATTGAAAAAACAAGGCCGTTGCGTTGATATCCATAGCAATGTTTAAGTAAAAGAACATAGGCCAAGAGCGATACAATAAAGACATCAACACTTGGATTCTGAATCAAGAGAAACAAGAAATGTCCCGAGTAATTGGTCGAATAGCAAGACCGAATTACCAAAACATGGCTATGCAGCTTAAAAAAATGTGCTTTAATGCAATAAGTTGCTAAAAACCGAAAATGATATGTCTGCCATCATCCAATCCTTATTAGATACTGATCTGTACAAATTTACGATGCTACAGGTGGTCCTGCATAAGTTTCCCCAAGCGCATAGTGTGTACCAGTTCCGTTGTCGCAATTTGGATGACACCGTCTATCCTTTGGTCGACATTCTCGATGATTTAAACCACCAATTAGATTTGCTCTGCCAATTACGTTTTCAAGACGATGAACTGCAATACCTGCGCGGTTTGCGCTTTATCAAAAGTGATTTTGTCGATTATTTAGAGTTGTTTCAGCTCAAACGCCGCTTTATTGTGGCCAGTATTGATCATCAAGGCCGTTTAGACATTCGAATTGAAGGGCCGATGGTTCAAGCCATGATGTTTGAAATCTTTGTGCTTGCCATCGTCAATGAGCTGTATTTCCGCCGTATTCGAAGCGAAGAGGTGATGGCTGAGGGCGAACGTCGCTTACAGGCCAAAGTGGCTTTATTAAAACACTATGAAACATCGCAAACGTCAAATGATCCCCCATTTTTAGTTTCTGATTTTGGTACGCGGCGACGTTATAGTTTGGCGTGGCAAAAACATGTGATTGAGGTGTTTAATCAAGCTGCACCACATATTTTCCGTGGTACCAGTAATGTCTTAATTGCGAAGCAATTGGGCCTAACCCCGATTGGCACCATGGCACATGAATTCCTACAAGCATTCCAAGCGTTGGATGTACGTTTACGTAATTTCCAAAAATCAGCACTGGAAACCTGGGTACAAGAGTACCGTGGTGATTTAGGTATTGCCTTGACGGATGTGGTGGGGATGGATGCATTCCTGCGTGATTTTGATTTGTATTTTGCCAAGCTGTTCGATGGTTTGCGTCATGACAGTGGCGACCCGTATGAGTGGGGCGATAAAGCCTATGCTCACTATAAAAAGCTGAAAATTGACAGTAAAACCAAAATGCTGACCTTTAGTGATGGACTGAATTTAGAGAAAGCGTGGGATCTGCACAATTATTTCAAAGACCGTTTCCAAGTCAGCTTCGGGATTGGCACCAATTTGACCAATGATATGGGACAAACTCCTTTAAATATTGTGCTTAAACTGGTCGAGTGTAATGGCCAGTCGGTTGCGAAAATCTCAGACAGTCCGGGTAAAACGATGACGGATAACGACACCTTTTTAGCGTATTTACGTCAGGTTTTTGAGATTGCTGAAGCAGAAGCCAATTAATCCAAAATATATACCATGCCAGAATCTGTTCTGGCATTGTTGTATTAAAAAATTGATGAATAGTGATATCTATAATTCTGCTAAAAGAATGCAAAAAATCAGAATAATTGTAAAAATGAGTTGTGCTAAGATCAAAGCATAATCTGAAAACATACGAAATAATATGACACATTCTGCCTTTGATTTTGGCTTGTTGATAGACGCAGAGCAGTTGGTTCCGCATTTAGGGAATGACAAATTACGCATCGTCGATTTAAGTCGAGCTTCAGTCTATGACCAATTGCATATTCCACATGCTTTACATTTAAAGCCAAAATTTTTGGTGCGCCAAGATGAACAAGCCACCGGTCTACTTCCTGATGTGGAAGGTTTACAAGAGCTGATTCGTTATTTGAATATTTCACCTGAGCATCATGTGGTGGTTTACGATGATGAAGGTGGCGCATGGGCAGGGCGTTTGATTTGGAATTTACACTGCTTAGGTTTTGAAAATACCAGCTTGCTGAATGGTGGAATTCATGCATGGCTTGCAGCAGGACTTCCAACCACTTCCGAAGTGGAGCAGTTTGAACCTGTCAGTGCTTTAGTACAGGTCGATCAAGCCAAAATACAGCAGTATCGAATTGAATATGCTGAGTTATTAGAGAAAGTTCAAAGCAGCCAAGTCCAACTCTGGGACTGCCGCACAGAAGACGAATATACCGGCCTGCGCCTTGCAGCGCGACGCGGCGGTCACATTCCAAATGCACTACATTTTGAATGGAGTACTGCCCTTAACCGTGAAAATCATTTAAGATTGCACCCTTTAGAACGCACGCAGCAACGCTTAGAACAATTGGGTTTTAACTTAAATGAACCTGTGGTGGTGTACTGTCAGTCACATCACCGTTCAGGACTGGCTTATATTTTAGGTCGTTTATTGGGTTGGAATATTCAGGCGTATGACGGTGCGTGGAGTGAATGGGGCAACCGCCTCGACAGTCCTATCATTACCGGAGAGATGCCGTCTTGAGCCTCACATCACGCTTAAAAAAACAAATTTTCATTCAAGCTCAACGTGTTGTACCCCAACATCAGTTATCACGTGTCGTGGGCAGAGTCGCAGCCAGCGAAAATCCGATTGTGAAAAATGCGGTCATCACCGCGTTTAAAGCGCAGTACGGCATTGATATGTCGATTGCTGAGCAGAGCAATGCACTGAAGTTTAAGTCCTTTAATGAATTCTTTACCCGTGCATTAAAAGAGGGTGTACGTGATATTGATACCGATGTGACCAGTATTGTATCGCCTGCGGATGGTGCGATTTCACAGTTGGGTCCAATTGTGGAAGGGGATATTTTCCAAGCCAAAGGACAAAAATTCACCGTTGATAATTTAATTGCAGATCCGCAATTGGCTGAACCGTTTAAAAATGGTCAGTTTGCAACGGTGTATTTATCGCCTAAAGATTATCACCGTGTGCATATGCCATTTGCAGGCACATTGACGGAAACCTTATATGTGCCGGGTGAATTGTTCTCGGTCAATCAAACCACTGCTGAAAACATTCCAGGCCTGTTTGCCCGCAATGAACGTATGGTTTGTTTATTTGATACGGAAATCGGCCGTATGGCCGTGGTTCTCGTTGGCGCCATGATTGTGGCGGGGATTGAAACTGTTGCGACAGGAAAAGTGAAGCCTACTGGCCGTTTAGAGCTAAATCAGCATGACTTGTTCTTGGACAAAGGTGCTGAACTCGGTCGTTTCTACCTAGGCTCAACCGCTGTGGTACTGTTTGAAAAAGACAAAATGACGTGGGATGCAGCCTTTAAAGCCAACTCGACTGTGGTGATGGGTGAAGCGATGGGACATACAGTTTAATCGTGTCAGCTCTAGGTCACCGTCCTTGTTAAACGGACGGTGAGAGACAAAAAAAGCACCGATATCGGTGCTTTTTTCATGCTTTTGAAGAAAGAGGTTTATTCAGGATTATAGGTGCGTTCTTTGGGGAAAATCACTTTAAAAATAGAGCCTTGATTTTCTTTGGATTCAATTTCTAAATGAGCTTGGTGTTGCATTAACACATGTTTCACAATTGCGAGTCCTAAGCCTGTGCCACCCGTTTGTCGACTGCGCGCGCTGTCAACACGGTAGAAGCGTTCGGTTAAACGGGGCAAGTGCTTAGGATCAATACCGATACCAGTATCTTCCACGGTAAAATAAGCCTGTTCACCATTGTCATGCCAACCCATGGTCACCGTTCCGCCTTTCGGCGTGTATTTGATGGCATTGGTAATCAGGTTACTAAAAGCACTGGCTAATTCCATATCTGAACCGATTAAGTCGCAGTGACTGTCAATGTCGAGATTGAGCGTATGCCCATAATCAATATTATAGGCATGTGCATCGTCATAAAGTTGGTTCATTAAGCTAGGCATGTCAATGATTTGATTTTTAGCAATTTGCTTGTCATTTTCTAGGCGTGACAGTAAGAGCAAATCATTCACCAAGGCATTCATGCGTTTGGCCTGTGCTTGCATTTGGTCAAAGGCCCGCTTCCAACGTGGGTTGAGGTCTTCTTGGTCTGTAAAGGTTTCAATATAACCACTGAGTACCGTCAGTGGTGTACGTAGTTCATGTGAAATATTATCAACAAAGTCTTTACGCATTTGTTCGAGATTATGCATACGGGTCACGTCATAGGCGACCAGTAAGCGACTTTCTCCACCAAATCGGGTCATTTTGACTTGAACATAATGTTCATCAAAACTGGATGACTTCATTTTTAAGCCATCTGGTGCCGCATCAATATTATTGTAATAATCCACAAAACTCGGTTGGCGTAATAAAGTCAAAATATTACGGCCACGGTCATTTTGTTCGATGCCTAATAACCGTTCTGCGGCAGGGTTCCACCATTCAATTTGTTGCATGTCATCGATCAGCACCACGGCTTCTTGCAAAGCGACCAATGATGACTGCGCCCGATCAATCAACCCGACCATTTCCGCTTGTACAATCCGTTCTTGGCGCTGTGCCCGATAGACATTGAACAATAATGCTCCCCAAATGCCCCCAAGGTTGGGTGGAACTTCGTAGGGACGATTGGAAATCCAGTCATTGACCAAATACAAAGAGCGCATTTGCAGAATAAAAAAAACGGCAAAAGCAAAGGAGATACACGTCCAAAAATAACCGACGCCAAAGCCAATCAAGCTTGCAATCAGCAAGAAAAAGGCAAGGAGACGTAAGTCCTGTTTGGCAAAGCCCCATAAACTGCTGTATCGCGTTTTTTTATGCTCGCGTGCAAGTTCAGGGACCGGGTAGGGTTCATACATAAAACAAAATTAACCTAGGGCGATATCCGCACGTGTAGAGAATCGATAGCCTGTACCCCGAACTGTTTGCACAAAGCGATCTGCAGCATAAGGCTCAAGCACTTTACGTAAGCGGCGAATATGCACGTCGATGGTACGGTCTTCAATATACACGTTTCCGCCCCAGACTTGGTCAAGAAGTTGTGCACGGGTATAGGCACGCTCAGGATGAGTCATGAAGAAGGCTAGTAAACGATACTCGGTTGGCCCCATGTCGAGGAAATTATTGCCAAAGCTGACCCGTTGGCTGACAGGGTCTAAGATTAAGCCATTGGCATCAATCGATTTTTCACCACTGAGCGCGTTAGCGCGGCGTAAAACCGCTTTAATCCTTGAAACCAATTCACGGGTCGAAAACGGTTTAGTCATGTAGTCATCTGCACCAGCGTCCAGACCTTGTACTTTATGGTCTTCTTCACCACGTGCCGTGAGCATAATCACTGGAATTTCAGAGAGATTTTCATCGCGCTTGAGGCGACGACATAAGTCTACACCACTGACGCCACCAGGCATCATCCAGTCGAGCAAGATCAAAGCAGGACGCTGATCCACAATCATTTGGTGGGCTTGTTTTGCATCTTCGGCTTGTAAGCATTGAAAGCCTGCCATATCCAACGAGGTGTGAATCATTTCTCGAATGGGAAGTTCATCATCGACGATTAAAATGTAGTCATCTTTCACAACGCAATATCCTATTGTAGGTAACGGCAGGCCGTTTTAATTTTATGACAGGCTTATTACAAAGATTAATTATGACAGTATCATTGCAAAAAACAGACGATTGATGAAATTTGCAAAAAAATGTGACAAAAAATCGTCATATTGGGATTCAAAATTAATGGAAGTTTAATCTAAATTGCATTCGAAAATGCCGATCTCATCCAAGTGAAAAGTCTTAGACATCCAATTTTGCCCGTGTATTCGGGTCTGAAAAGGTTTCTAGGAGTGAAATAAATACAATACGACTGGAGGTTAAAACTTCTTCAAAGGATTGTTTAAACCCACTGACCACCCAACGGATCGCAATTTGTGTAACATAGCCATTGAGGCCTGTGGCGACCAGCGAAATTTCTCGTTCGGACCGGTTAATTTGCGGCATCATTAGCATGACAAAGGCTTGAATCATTCGGTCAAAACGGGTCATGGTTTCATGAATGGTGGCTTGGTTATGTAATTCTTGGACCAACATCGCATCGATATAAATAATACGCGCCATGCGGGGATTGTCTTTTAAGGTAGTGAGCAGGGCACGCAGTCCTGCATCAATCATTTTGTATGGATCTGAAGAAGCTTGCATGATGGCTTGCATGACATTGTGCTGTAACTCATCGATCAGCTTTAAAAAAATGGTTTGAAACAGCTGCTCACTTTTTTTAAACGACTCATAAAAATAACGTTCAGTAAGTTTGGCTTCATTACAAATATCTTTCACCGTCACGGCAAAAAAGCCGTGAGTACCGTAGGCTTCAATTCCTGCTTCAATGAGTTTTTCACGACGCAGCTGTTTACGTTCAGAAAGCGATAAGCCCTTGAATTGTCTTTCTTTGGTTTTATTATTATCGCTGTTTTTTTGTACTGGTTCAGATGCCGTCATTAGATTTCATCGCCCTATTTGAAAGCCAAGGTTTTGCATAGTTTAGCAATAAACCACGACTCTACCTATGCGTAGGCTTTAATCTCTAGCTGGTTTTCATAGACTTGACACTTTTGGCTATTAAATTTATGACAATTGATATTGTCAATTATAAAAAAAGCATCTACAGTCGATGTACAAAGATAAAGGACAACCACAATCTCATGAAGAATTTTAAAAATAAAGTTGCGGCAATTACAGGTGCAGGATCGGGTATTGGCCAACAATTGGCACTTTTATTGGCCAAGGCGGGCTGTCATGTATCATTGAGTGATGTCAATGAACAAGGGTTGGCGAAAACAGTTGAACTGCTACAAGGCAGCAATGTACGTGTCACCACGAAAAAATTAGACGTCTCAGACCGTTTATCGATGCAAGCGTGGGCTGAAGAAACCGTACAAAATCATGGTTCTGTGAATATGATTTTTAATAATGCCGGCGTTGCTTTGGGTTCAACCGTAGAAGGTGCATCCTATGAAGAGCTGGAATGGATCGTGGGGATTAATTTCTGGGGTGTGGTCTATGGCACCAAAGAGTTTTTGCCTTATATTAAAAAAACAGGCGATGGGCATATCATCAATATTTCCAGCTTATTTGGCCTCACGGCTCAACCGACCCAGTCTGCTTACAATGCCACTAAATTTGCGGTACGTGGCTTTACCGAGTCATTACGCCAAGAGTTAGATATGGAAAACTGTGGCGTGAGCGCGTTGTGCGTGCATCCGGGTGGGATTCGAACCAATATTGCCAATGCTGCCAAAGTGAATGACAGCTTGCGTAGCATCGGGATGAACCCTGAGAAATCTGCGCAGACCTTTAATAAATTATTACGCTGTCCACCCGAAGAAGCAGCGCGTCAAATTTTAGAGGCGGTACAAAAAGACAAGCGTCGTTTGTTGATTGGCAATGATGCGAAAACGCTAGATTTGATTCAGCGTATCTTACCGACGGGCTACCAAAAAGTGACTGCTTTTGCGACCAAATTAAGCCAAAGAAAGTCTTAAAGTCATGATGTAAAAAACCCACCAAGGTGGGTTTTTTTATGCTTTATTTTAAAGAGTGTTATGGTCAAAAACGTGTTCTATCAAATATCCGTTTAGCTTTAAATGAGCGTTTCAATGGTCTTTTTCTTCCAAACAAATTGATAATAAAGCCCTTGCATGATGCATAAGCTGACAAAGGCCAGCGCATAAGCATACCAAATCCCTTGCAGTCCCCACCATTCACTAAATAAGTAGGCACAGGGCACTTCAATCGCAATAATCGCAACGATATTGATCACCATGGGCATGGTGACCGTACCGCTGGCCCGCATAATAGAGGCAAAAATGGCACTGGCACCAAAGAATAAAATGGACCACAGCACAATAAATAACAGCTGTTGCCCTAGCTCGACCACCGCATAGTCCGTGATAAAGAGTGCCATGAGGTATTTGGAGAAAAGATAAGCCAAGACCACCAAGGAGCCCGTAATGATAATGTTCATGCCGAGTGCCGTACGCGTGACTTTGGCCAATAACTCGGATTTGCCTGCGCCAATGGCTTGTGCACCAAAAATCGATGCAGCAATGGCAATCGATAGAGCAGGGAATTGAATATAATTCAGAACCTGATTGACCGCGCCATAAGCTGCGGTCGCATCGGCCCCATGGCGGTTGACTAGACCCACAATCACAAGACCTGCAACCGAGGTGGTGATCATTTGAATGCCCGTTGGAACCCCTAAGCGCAGAATAATTTTACTCAGTTGACGGTCAAAGCGAATATGACGTAGCAGTTGTGCATCGAGTCGGAGTGGGTGCTGTTTATAGTTCAAATAGAAATACAAAAAGGTCAGCACGGAAACAAAGCCTAAAATGGTCGCAATAGCAGGCGCAACAATCCCCAGTTTAGGAAAGCCAAAATAACCCGCAATCAGAACTGGCGTGACACAAAGCCCAATCAAGATGGTCATGCCAGAAGCAATTAGAGGTGTCGTACTGTCTCCGACACCGCGTAAAATTGAGGTATAAATAATATATACAAACAGTAGGGGACTACCTGCCAACATCCATTGCACATAAGGTAACGAGAGATGCATGACGTCTTCATCGATACCCAAAGCCGATAAAATTGGTCGCGCAAAAACTACCCCTAAAAATGCAATAAAGCTGCCACCAATGAGAGTTATAAAAATAGTGGAGCCGACCACCGCACGGACTTTTTCAATATTCTGTGCGCCCCATGCTTGACCAACCAAGACGGTAGAACCCGCAGATAGTCCAATTACGAAGGCCATTAAGCAAAATAGGATGGGGAAGAACACCGCAACCGCTGCAATCGCCTGTACACCCATCATCTGTCCGACAAAGATGGTATTAATTGTACCCGACAGATTTTGCAGAATATTGGTGGCAATCAAAGGCATCAGGAAAATAAAAAAGGCTTTCCATAGCTTTTGCTGTTGCACCAATGGGGTGTGTGCTGACATAAGTCATCCTGAGGTTATTTTTATTACATTTCTAAGGCTTACCCTAGCATAGTTCAGTGTTGAAAAGCCGATGTATTTCAGTAAGCGAAGCCTGTTCTTGTGCATAAGCAAAGCTGAAAAAAATTTATACGCTTTGCAAAATTTCAACTGCCTGAGCCAAGGTTTGATCGGTCTTGGCAAAGCAAAAACGAATCATGCGCAAAGCCTCTGGGGCCTGCTGATAAAACACGGAAACAGGAATGCCAACAATGCCATGCTGCTCTGCCAGAAAGCGGCAAAATTCAACATCATTTAAATCGGGACGAATGTGGCTGTAGTCAACATTTTGAAAGTAAGTGCCTTGCGAAGGCAACCATTGAAAGCGTGAACCAGTTAAACCCTCAATAAAACGATCGCGTTTTGCTTGATAAAAGCCCGCTAAGTTTTGAATATGCTCAGGATGTTGCTGCATATAATTGGCCAAAGCCAGTTGTACAGGGGTCACTCCGCAGAAGTTGGCAAACTGATAGACCTGACGGAACAGTTGCATCAGCGCAGGTGTAGCGACGCAATAGCCGGTTTTCCAACCCGTCACATGAAAGGTTTTACCAAAGGAACCCACCACTACACTACGCTCACGCAGTTCAGGAAAAGACAGCGCGGAATAGTGACGTTGGCCATCAAATACCAGATGTTCATAGACTTCATCGGACAGGACTAAAATATTGCTGTCGCGAATCAGTTCAATCAGGGTGAGCCAATCTTGCTTGCTCCAAATGGCACCACTTGGGTTATGTGGCGTGTTGATAATGATCAGTTTGGTTTTGGCCGTGATGGCTGATTTAACCTGCTCCCAATCGACCGAAAAATGAGGGGGCTGGAGCGCAATATGAATGGCTTTGCCCCCAACCAAAGCCACACTTGGCGCATAGCTGTCATAACTGGGGTCGAAAATGATAACTTCATCATCCGCATGGACTACGGCTTGAATGGTGGCATAAAGGCCAATCGTTGCACCTGGGGTGATGGTAATTTCAGTCATCGGGTCGAGCTGAATCTGATCGCGCTGCGCAAATTGCTGCGCCAGTTGCTCGCGTAATAACCAGACCCCATCGCCTGGAGCATACTGATTGAAACCACTTTGAGTGGCCTGTGCTAAAGCATCCAGCAGTTCAGCAGGAGCTTCAAAGTCTGGAAAACCTTGGGATAGATTTAGGGCATTTAAGCGCTGTGCCATGGCAGTCATGGTGCTGAAAATAGTGACGCCTTGTGCAGGCAGTTTAGATGAAGGCAACTGAATCATGAATGCTTAAAAGTGTCTAAATATCAGCCCAAAATAGCATATTCATCCCCTTTTACTTATGCAAATTTTGCATGTAGGACAGGGGTAAAGCATGCATTTTTATGGATTGCTTTTATAAGAGCTGTTCAACTGCCGCGCGAATAATCCCCAGTGCTAAGCCAATAAATGCACCGACTACCACACCATTGACCCGAATCATATGCAAGTCGCCACCGACTTCATTTTCGATCTTGTCAATCATTACACTGGAGTCCCATTCGTGAATACGTTCACTGATAAAACGAATGACTTTTTCGCTGTATTGGTCACTGAGATTGACCGCAATGCCGCTGAGGCGTTGATTAAGCAAGTCTCTGACGGCTTGATTGGAGATGATGTTTTCCCCGATTTGTTGAATGGATACACGGATGTTGTGAGCAATGCCAGAGTCTGGTTTTTGTAAGTCTTGCTTAATGGCATCACATAAAATGACCACTGCACCGCTAATAAAATTCAGGACTTGTGGGCTATCTAGCAGGGCATCTTTGGTTTGGTTTAAACGCTGGCTGGCTTTACTGTCTGTGTCTGCCAGTTCGAGCATGAGCGCGTGCCCTATC
Source organism: Acinetobacter sp. 789_lipA (assembly GCF_058242845.1). Taxonomy (NCBI): domain Bacteria; kingdom Pseudomonadati; phylum Pseudomonadota; class Gammaproteobacteria; order Moraxellales; family Moraxellaceae; genus Acinetobacter; species Acinetobacter sp. 789_lipA. The sequence continues at coordinate 887,485 of NZ_JBZAYS010000001.1, forward strand.
GCTTCAATCTTTTGACGCCACGGATGCTCAGGATCGGCCAACATCGACTCGACTCGTTGAATGAGAGAGTCGATGGTTCTTTGCTGCACATCGATGCCAATCCAACTGGCCCCTTTGGCCAGTTTCCAGACCCCGAGTTCTTTGAACAAGGTTCGGGTTAACTCACGACTTTGTTCAGGGTGTTGGGTCATCCAGTCATGCGCCAAGTCGAGTCCGCGTTGTAATACATCTTGATGGAAATCATTTTCTAGCACTGCACGCAGCATTTCACTGGCCAAATGATTGACTTGAGTATTGCGCACCCACTGCACACTGTTACTTTGGATAAAGCGTCCGATTTGTTCTTGGCCCACAAACTCAAAGACTTTAGGCACCGTTTGTTGAATAACTTGAGTGACTTGCAGATTGTTTTGTGGGTTGGCGAGCCATTGGCCAACCGCCAAAGACAGGTCGGTACTTTGCAGGCTTTTTTCCACCACTTGTGGAGAAAGAAAATTCTCTTGTACAAAGCGGCCCATAGACTCTGCAATACGGTCTTTGTTACGGGGAATAATTTCGGTGTGATCGCGTAAAAACTTTGGAATTGGCATTTTCCCAAAGGGATTACGGAACAGCACAGTAATGGCATACCAGTCAGCCAAGCCGCCGACCACACCTGCTTCGGCGGATAACATTAAAATATGAATGACCCAGACTTTGTCTGTGGGGACAAACTTGGCAACGACCATCAGCAGCAGCCATGTCACCACTGCCGTGATTAGGGCAATGGTGGCAAAACGTTTGCTGCGTTTCAGACTCGATGGGACGGCTTGAGGCTCATTCATAGGCAGGCTCTATGCTTTATTTGCTGGTCGACGCTGGACTGCTGGGTTCAGGCGGTGGGAGCACTTCACCAGTTGGACTCAAACCATATTTTCCACCCAGCGATTTTAAAATCAGCGTGGCATCAAAGGCATCGCTTGGTGCCGATTTTTGGTCTTTAAAGCATTGAATGCTGTATGACACTTGTACGGGGTCAATGTCGACTACACGTGGTACATCGTAGAACGGATCAGGCCAAAAGGCTGGATGGCGAGAATAATAACCATATGGGTAGTAAGGCATTGGGTTTGAATACACCACGGCTTGCCTTGGTGGTTGGTTTTGGTTGCTCGGGTCATTCAGTACTTTAAAGAAGTGATAACCATTTTGCACCGTAGTTTGCGCGGCTTTGACCAGGGTAATTTCTTCAGCTGTGCCATAGCTCATATTTGGACGCGCTTGGAAGCTGATGCGATAAGTCGAAGTGTTTAAAGGCGTATTACTAAACCGACCTAACTGGTCGAAGGTTAAGGGCTTTGAGGGGGTAGAGGCACAGCCTACTAAACTCAGACCCGTCGCCAGTGCACAGGCGATTAAAATTTTCTTCATGAGATAGACTCCTTAGCACAGAGGGAGAAGCCGAACAGTTAAAAATGGCTGTTGGGCTGAGTCAAAAAATCCAGTTCTTCTTGGCTTGAGTTGCGGCCAAGGACTTGGTTCCGGTGCGGATAGCGTCCAAAACGATCGATAATCACTTTGTGACGCTGTTCAAAATCGAGGTTAATCGGATTGCCTAAGTCTTCGAACAATTTTAAAGCATATTGATGAATAAGTTTCGATTCACTATGCATAAAGGGCATATATAAAAAACTACGTTGTATGGGTGGCAGTGCTGCATCCAGTTTTAGCGTGATGGCTTCTTGCGCCAAAGCTAAGGCCAAGGCATCTTGAGCAAAGGCCAAAGGACTGTTCCGATACAGGTTTCTCGACAGTTGGTCGAGCACAATAATTTCAGCCAAACGCCCTTCAGCACTACTGCGCCAAGACCATAGCTCAGCATACGCCGCTTGTTGATGAATTGTCTTAAATTTTTCTTCGATGAGTTTATCGAACGCATCATTTTGGCTAAACCACCAGCTTTGGTTTTTGGGATCGAACCAAAAATCTAAAATTTCTTGATAATTCATAAAGTTTACAATTCTTTAGCATTTATTCTTCAATACAATCACACTTTTGACATGTCTAATAGCGTAACTTTGTGATAAATATTTTCCGAAAAAATAGAACAGATGGTTTACTTGAAAATAGGACTGGGTGTAATGTGCCGAATTAAAATCACGTTATACTGATATAAACTGATGATTTTATTTTATTCGTCGTTGTATTGTTTCTTCCAAAAAGTGAGATTGTAATGGGTCAACCCGCATCTAAATCTACAGCTGTGTTACCGACTTGGGTCAATTCATCACTTTTGCAAGGGATGTTACGCGGGATTGAGCGTGAAAGTCTGCGTATGCAAAGTGATGGTTTTTTATCACAAGCCGATCATCCGCAAGCTTTGGGTTCTGCGCTGACTCATCCGCATATCACGACGGATTATTCGGAAGCTTTATTAGAATTTATTACACCGCCCCAGCCTAGCATTACTGAGGCGTTGCATTATTTAAAAGACATTCATAGTGTGGCGCATCGTCATTTGGAACATGGTGAAAAGCTCTGGCCGCTGTCGATGCCATGTATGTTGGATGACAATGACGATAAAATTCGCTTAGCCCAATATGGCAGCTCAAATATCGGGAAGTTCAAGACCTTGTACCGTCATGGTTTAGGGGTACGTTATGGTCGCCGTATGCAAACCATTTCAGGTTTACACTATAACTTGTCTTTTCCTGATCAGCTGTTTGAACAATTACAACAACATGAAACAGATGAGGCACTAAAAGCCTTATCTGCACAAGACTATCGTAGTCACCGCTATTTTGGTTTGATCCGCAACTTTATTCGCCTTACGCCGTTGGTCATGTTTTTGGTCGGGGCAAGTCCATCGGTCTGCCAGTGTTTTATGACAGGGCGTGAACATCATCTGTTGCCATTGCTGCGCGGGACCTTGTATTTACCGTATGCAACTGCTTTGCGCATGGGACGTTTTGGTTATCAAAACTCAGCACAAAAGCAGCTCGGTATTCATTACAACAATATCGATGGTTATCTCGAAGGCCTACAAAAGGCAGTCAAAACCGCTTATGCGCCATTTAGTCGCTTAGGCCTCAATGATGCGCAGGGCGAACCGATTCAAATTAATGATCATGTCCTGCAAATTGAAAATGAGTACTACAGTTTGGTACGGCCAAAGCAAGTACCGCAAGCAGGTGAAACGCCATCACAAGCGCTGAGCAATCGTGGTGTCGGTTATGTGGAACTACGTGCGGTGGATGTGAATCCGTATAGCCCAATTGGGATCAATGAAGATACCGCAGGTTTCTTAGAAGTGCTGGCGCTGTATTGCTTACTGCTGGATAGCCCAGATTTATTACCTGCAGAGCAAGATCAAATCGAGAAAAACCAAGCGGAAGTGGTCAATCGTGGTCGTGCACCGAATGCTGCAATTACTGTGGGTGAGCAATCGTTCCCAATTGAAGCATGGAGTCAGTCTCATTTAGAGGCGATGCAAGAACTGGTTGTGTTGTTAGATCAGTGCTATGGCACCACACTCTATAGCAAAGCGATGACAGTCATGCAACAGAGAGTCGCTGAAGTTGATGATACTTTGTCGGCGCAGATGATCGAAGATACTCTGGAAGCGGGTGGGACATGGGGCTTTGGTAGCCAAATGGCCGCACAACATGCATCGAGTTATGAGCGTCATCAGTTGAGTGCAGAGACATGGGCTTATTTTGACGATTTAGCCACGCAATCACTGCAACAACAACAGCAATTAGAGCAAGACAGTCAACTGAGTTTTGAACAGTACCTTGCACAATTTAGATAAAAAATTAAGAGGATTGACCATGCAATGGAGTTATCGCTTCGTGAGTGGTGTTTTGGTTTTAGCCAGTATCATCGGGATGGCCTTTGCCTTGTATTTAGAGCATGGCCCGCTACAGTTAAACCCATGTCCACTCTGTGTGTTCCAACGTGTGGGACTGATCGGACTGGGGATTATTTCGCTGATTGCCTTTTTGCATAACCCCGCATCGAATGGTTTTAAACGTTTTTATGCATTTTTAGGCAGCCTCTCGATCTTATGGTCCGCAGGTGTGGCAGCACGTCACGTTTGGTTACAGAGCTTACCACCTGATCAAGTGCCGAGCTGTGGCCCAGGCTTGGATTATTGGTTAGACACGTTGCCGCTGCGTGCTGTGTTTGAGCAAGTTTTAACAGGTTCAGGTGAATGTGCACTGGTAGATTGGACTTTCTTGGGTCAGTCTTTACCTGTGTGGTCTTTGGTGTTTTTTGTGGCACTGGCGTTGATTAGTCTGTGGCAATTGTTGCGTAAATATCCAAGCCACGCGAAGAAAAAATAATAAAGATAAAAAAAAGCCAACGTCATGTTGGCTTTTTTATTTGATGTATCAGTGGTTTAGGTGAGTGCAATGCCTTCTAAGTCATCCAACCCGATCATGTATTCATGCACTTGACCATATTCAGTTTCAGTTGGATTTGGATAGAACCAATTGACAATTTGTTCGGCAACACTGGCATGGGTGTGTAACTCAAAATGGTTTAAGCCATAGAAAATAGCTTTATGTGAATCGGGGACTTTTAGTTGAAAGCGCGGATTCATATGCTCGCCTAAGGCACTTTTCACACTGACCAAATAATCCCCAATCACATTGAGCGCGCGATATTTGCGATGTTCAAACTCAATGGTACCTGCCACCAAGAAGGTATTGATATGGGAGGGTAAAGGGGCTGGCTTACGATTGTCATCAACATGACCAATACGCGCTTCATTATGTTCCCAGTCATCATCCCGCACACTGCCATGACGTAAGTCTAAAATACCGTTGCTGCGAATGTTGACGATATGTCCAATAATTTTGACAAAAGGGAAACGTCCCAATTTGTCCTGCAAATGAAAGCCAAAACGTTCTAAAGCCGCACCATGATGCGGAGAACCAATACAGACCATGTTTTCCACCACATGAATCCAGCTTTGCATATTTTGTTTGCCGTAGAACAGCGCACTGCGCGAAACCAGTCCGCCCATACTGTGCCCAATCAGATCAATCGAGCTAATCCGTGGGTTACGGTTGAGTAAATCTTGTAGTGAGTTGGCAAAGCTACGCCCATTGGCTGAAATACGACGACCTGTGTTGTAGTTGAGATATAGCATGGTGTTTTGTGCACGTTGCGCCAGCAGCTTTTCCCCTATACCACCATAACGCGCCGTGCTCCAGTACAAATGGTTCATGCATAGACCATGGACCATAATCACAACGCGGCCAGATAACTCACCTTGTTGGACAGCGCCATAATGATCATATAGCACCATCGGTAGTGCCACAGGGTTGTGATATTTCAGTAAATAGTCGCCCAAAACACCATTCAGCGCCCCAACTAAATAATGCATGGTTGGGGTTAAGGGTTTGCGATGCAAATTTGGAAATTTTTCAATGATATGACGCAAACTTGGCGCCAATAAATAGCTACCGTAGTTTTGCAAGGTATTGAAGGAAAACTGGTAAATTTTTTCAATTGACCGTGTCGACAGAAACTTCTTGGAACTGGTTTCATTCATCCCAAATATACTGATTAAAATTTCACGCTGAATGGCCTGAATTAAATCGTGGACGACATCGCCTAAGCGGGTTGTCACCAACTGAGCAATCCCTTCAAGCAGGTCGGCTTGGCTGGGAGGAGTACGATCCCATTTACAATAGGTCTCGTGCAGAGGCGTTAAACTTGGCATTTTTTCTACCCTTGTGTTTCTGTGTCCAAAGGGACTTTATTTTTTTCAACGATCACGGTATAAATTCTTAGCACTCTAGCTTATCTAATTCATCTCGAACAACTTTTACAATAGCGATGAATACACAGATGACCTTATTTTTTTGTCTGACAATTTTTATATCCATACAAAATAATACAGTCGGCTGATGTCATCTCTTTTGAGTTCAATAAAAATGATGTAGAAGAGTAAATGTACAGCATGAATATTATTTATTTACATGGCTTTCAAAGCAGTTCTTTATCGATTAAAGGTCAATTGCTGAAACGCTATTGCGAATCTCGTCCACAGTGGCATGTGCATTTGCCAGACTTGAACATGCCGCCACATTTGGCCTTAGAAAAATTGGCCGCCTTGATTCAGGAGTTGGATCAGGTGGTGCTGGTAGGCAGTAGTTTAGGTGGGTTTTATGCGACACAACTGGTCGCGAAGTTGGCAGTGCCGGCTGTGCTGATCAATCCGGCTATGCAACCATGGCATTTGTTCCGAGATTTATTTGGTGCGACGCAACTGCCCTATAAAGTCAATGAACATTGGACGCTCGATGATGCGCAATTGGACTATTTAGAGCAGATTGAGCTGCCATTTGTGCAAGATGCAGACAAAATTTTAGTGTTATTGCAACAAGGCGATGAAGTTTTGGATTATCGTGAAGCACAGCGCTATTATAATGGCGCAGCGCTCGTGATCTCGGAAACGCAAGGCAATCATGCGATGGAAGATTTCGCAGACAAAATACCGATGGCATTACAGTTTTTATCGGACTGCTTAAAATAAGGAAACAGTACAACGTGTCTCAATATACGGCTCAATCGCTTGAAGTATTATCTGGTTTAGATCCGGTACGTCGTCGTCCTGGCATGTATACCGATACCACACGCCCAAACCATTTGGCGCAAGAGGTTATTGATAATGCAGTCGATGAGGCACTGGCTGGTCATGCCAACAAAATTACCGTCACCATTTATAAAGATGGTTCACTCTCAGTCGAAGACAATGGTCGCGGTATGCCTGTCGATATTCACCCTGAATATGGTCAAAGCGGGATCGAGATCATCCTGACCAAGCTGCATGCTGGTGGTAAATTCAGTACTGACAACTACCAGTTTTCAGGTGGTTTGCATGGCGTAGGCATTTCCGTGGTGAATGCCTTATCTAGCCGAGTCGAAGTAGAAGTTCAGCGTCAAGGCAACCTCTACCAAATGGCGTTTGAGCAGGGTGAACCGACTGCGCCCTTGGTGGTATTAGAAGGTAAAGCTCCGAAGCGTGCGACAGGAACCACCGTTCACTTTTGGCCTGAAGCCAAATATTTTGATTCACCGAAATTTGCCCTGAAAGCGCTGAAGCACAACTTAAAAGCCAAAGCCGTTTTGGCGGCAGGTTTGCAAATCAATTATGTCGACCAAATCAATGACGAAAAAATCGTTTGGCAGTTTGAAAATGGCCTCGTCGATTATTTGATGGATGAAATTGAGGATCGTGAGATTCTGCCTCATCCAGCCTTTGTGGCAACAGGAGATGCTGAGCGTGCCAGTGCCGAATTTGCCATTTGTTGGAATGTCGATGGCGGCGAATTGGTCCAAGAAAGTTATGTGAACTTGATTCCAACGGCGCAGGGCGGAACCCATGTGAATGGTTTACGCTCAGGTGTGACTGATGCGATGCGCGAGTTTTGTGAACTGCGTAATTTGCTGCCACGCAATATGAAGCTGTCGGCTGAAGATGTTTGGGATGGTGTGAACTATATTTTGTCGTTGAAGTTCCAAGAGCCACAGTTTTCAGGCCAAACCAAAGAGCGTTTATCCAGCCGTGAAGCATCGGGCATTGTCCAGAACATTGCTAAAGATGCTTTTGCACTGTGGTTGAACCAAAACTCCGATATTGCCATGCAGTTGGCAGAAATGGCGATCTCGAAAGCAGGTCGTCGTCTGAAAGCTGCGAAAAAAGTTGAACGTAAGAAAATTGTGGCAGGTCCGACTTTACCCGGAAAATTGTCAGACTGTGTTGGACATACCCTAGAAGAGTCTGAACTGTTCATTGTGGAAGGTGATTCTGCGGGTGGTTCAGCCAAGCAGGCGCGTGATAAAAACTTCCAAGCGATCATGCCTATTCGTGGAAAAATCTTAAATACGTGGGAAGTCTCTTCTGATGAAGTCTTGGCTTCGCAAGAAGTGCATAACATTGCCATTGCGATCGGGGTCGATCCGGGGTCGGATGATTTATCAGAATTACGTTATGGCAAGATCTGTATCTTGGCCGATGCTGACTCGGATGGTCTACACATTGCGACGCTGCTGTGTGCTTTGTTTGTGAAACATTTTCCGATCTTGGTTGAAGAGGGACATCTGTATGTGGCGATGCCACCGCTGTATCGAATTGATGATGCAAAAGATGTGCACTATGCCTTGGACGATGATGAGCTTGAAAGCATGTTAAAAAAATGCAAAACCAAGAACCCGCAAATTACTCGATTTAAAGGTTTGGGTGAAATGAACGCAAGCCAACTGCGTGAAACCACGCTGGATCCAAACACCCGCCGTTTGGTGCAATTAGATTTGGATGACAGTCATTTTACTGCAGGTTTATTGGATAAATTGCTGGCAAAAAAACGTTCGAGTGACCGTAAAGAATGGTTAGAGCAGAAAGGTAACTTGGCCGAGTTAGTGGTTTAATTGTAGATTGTAGGATAAGTTTATAAAATTGTAGGAATAGTCTATAAATTATGTAGGATAAGCTTATAAAAAGACTTATAATTCGAACAGGCTTTGTTGCACAAACCTATCTGTAAAGGGTTTTTCAGCGATATAATTTTCAAATGAAGAAGCCTACACACAAAATCTACCGCACAACCAATTGGCCCGCATATAACCGAGCACTCATGAGTCGCGGAAATATTGCCATTTGGTTTGATCCTGCTACGCAATGGTATGCGCCATCAAAAGGCAAACAAGGGCGAAATCAAACCTACTCCGACGCAGCCATCCAATGCTGCTTAATGATTAAATCCTTATTTCGTCTGTCTTTACGTATGGTTACTGGCTTTGTGCAAAGTCTGATTAAACTTTGCGGATTAAATTGGATAGCTCCAGATTACACCACGCTTTGTAGAAGACAAAAGCATATTGATATTGTAATCAGCTACCAAAAAAGTAGCGATGGGCTGCATCTACTCATGGACTCTACAGGCATGAAGTTTCTAGGTGAGGGCGAATGGAAACGCAAGAAACATGGACCTGAATATCGTCGCCAATGGCGTAAACTTCATATTGGTATAGATGCTAAAACCCTACAAATACGAGCAGTTCAGCTTACAACCAATAATGTCAGTGATTCACAGGTGCTTGGTGATTTACTTAATCAGATTCCACAAGATGAGCGGATTGACTCTGTTTATACCGATGGAGCTTATGACACCAAGCAATGCCGTCAGGTCATTGCAGATCGGCAAGCGCATGCGGTGATTCCACCTAGAAAAAATGCGAAACAATGGAAAGATACAAAGAGTAGCTCGCTAGAGCGAAATGAATTACTTCGAACAATTAAACGTTTAGGCAGGACACTATGGAAAAAATGGTCAGGCTATCATCGTCGAAGTTTGGTTGAAACTAAGATGCATTGCATCAAATTATTAGGAGATAAACTCAGTGCAAGGAGTTTTGATAGCCAAGTGAATGAGATCCATGCACGTGTAGCAGTCCTTAACAGATTTACGGAATTAGGTCGACCACTTACCCAAGTTACGCCTTAAATTTGGCTCAATTAGGGGCGCTTTGCATTTCAAATCTTTGTGCAACAAAGCCCTTTTAATCTAAAAATAAAAAGCCCGTACATTGCGGGCTTTTTGTTGCGCAGATGGGCCATAAGATTGCGCTTAATCTGTGCACAATTTTTCAGTCAATCAATTGAATTAGGCGAAATGAATTGATTTGGAACAAATGATGTATACAAGTTTGTATGCAAAAAAGTAGCCATTTGGGCGAAAATCTACCTAAAATACAGTGCATTTAAAAATAAATAAATGATTGAAAAATATTAAAATAATTAAAATTTTTACAATGATTTTTATATAGTAAAACCCTGCTTGGCATAGAAATTGAATTGGCACTCATAGCGCGAATAACAATCATGCATTGCAAAATGCACCCTAAGTTTCAAGTTTGGAGAAAATCAAGATGTTCCAACAAAAATTACTCACGAAAACATTCCTTGCAACTGCAATGATGGGGACTATTGCTTTGACAGGTTGTTCAAAACCTGCGGAGAAAGCGGAAACAGCAACGTCTGAGCCAACAGCGGCAGTGAGCAGTGGTGACACCATCAAAGTCGGAATTTTGCACTCGCTCTCAGGCACCATGGCAATTTCTGAAACCTCACTCAAAGATACGGCCTTGATGACCATCAATGAAATTAATGCCAATGGTGGGGTGCTGGGTAAAAAATTAGAACCTGTCGTAGTCGATCCAGCATCTGATTGGCCTTTATTTGCTGAAAAAGCACGACAACTCATTACCCAAGATAAAGTCGCGGTGATTTTTGGTTCATGGACATCGGTATCGCGTAAGTCAGTGTTACCTGTGGTAGAAGAGTTGAATGGTTTATTGTTCTATCCAGTGCAATATGAGGGGCAGGAACAGTCGAAAAATATTTTCTATACAGGCGCCGCACCGAACCAACAGGCGATTCCTGCGGTGGAATATTTGATGAGCGAAGAGGGCGGTAAAGCAGAGCGCTTTGTTCTACTCGGTACGGACTATGTCTACCCACGCACCACCAATAAAATTTTACGTGCGTTCTTGAAGTCCAAAGGTGTGGCCGATGCGGACATCATGGAAGAGTACACCCCCTTCGGTCATAGTAACTATCAAACCATTGTTGGAAATGTGAAGAAATTTGCTGCGGGTAAGAAAACTGCAGTAATTTCAACCATCAATGGCGATTCTAACGTACCGTTCTATCGTGAGCTGGGTAACCAAGGCATTAAAGCTTCGGATATTCCAGTCATGGCTTTCTCTGTGGGTGAAGAAGAACTCCGTGGTATTGATACCAAACCATTGGTTGGACATTTGGCTGCTTGGAACTATTTCATGTCGGTGAAAAACCCGACCAATACTGAATTTGTGAATAAAATGAAGCAGTATGCAGTGCAGTATAAGCTGCCGAATGCAGACAAAATCGTGACCAATGACCCGATGGAAGCCACCTATGTGGGCATCAATATGTGGAAGCAAGCGGTTGAAAAGGCAGGCAGTACCGATGTTGATAAAGTTCGCGTTGCGATGGCAGGTCAAGAATTCAAAGCACCTTCAGGCTATACCTTAAAAATGGATGCTGAAAATCATCATCTACAAAAACCAGTGATGATTGGTGAAATTCGTGGTGATGGTCAGTTTGATGTGGTGTATAAAACACCAAATGTGATTAAGGCGGAACCTTGGAGTCCGTACATTCCTAAATAATTTTCTTAAGCATTGAGCCTGCTGCGATCGCTGTGGGCTTTTCAGTAAGCACATCCCGATGTGGGGTGTTTTAAACAAGCTTAAGGACGTCATATTATGAATCTTAATTTTTTTTGTGCCGCACTGCTGTGCGTAATGGCACAGCTCGTGAGTAGCAGTATTTGGGCTGAAGAGGCTCAACTTTCTGCTCAGACCCAAAGCGTATCAGCATCGAATGATACGATTCAACGTTTTGTCAAAGCTGAGTTTGCTGAGCGCCGTGCCATGCTCAACCAATGGCCGGGGACGATTGAAGAATTTGATCGATTGGTGGCACTGATCGACAATGATGAGCTGTATCGGGACAGCGCAGGCACGACATATATTTTAAAAAATAATGAAAAATTATTGCGTTATCTCGATGAGCAAGTGATTGAAACTTGGCCGGGGGATTTGTCTCAGGTCACTTTGGTCAACACCTTACGTAAAGCCTTAAACTTTGGACAGGCACAGGCCAAATTAAAATCTGAAGAATCTGCCCAACGTTTAGCAGCCATTGATATTTTAGAAAATAATTTGTCTGAGCTGAATGTTGCGCAGATTAATCAGCTCTATCTGCATGAACAAAATAATAAAGTTAAACAGCGCTTGGCACAGCTCAAAGCGCGCCTCGACTTTGAAAGTCCAGATGTTTTAGTCCAAATTCAGGCTGCTAAAGTCCTTACCGATTCCAACCGTCCCGAGGTGCTGGCACTGGTTGAGCAGGCTTTAACTCAATCAAATTTGAACCCCGAACTCAAAGCTGTGTTGGTAGATGCCAAAAGTCAGATTAAAACCCGCATCCAAGCCAGTGAATGGGCAGGGCATGTGTTTTCAGGTTTCAGTACGGCCAGTATTTTACTGCTAGCAGCGCTCGGTTTGGCCATTACCTATGGCCTGCTTGGTGTGATTAATATGGCGCATGGCGAGTTGATTATGATTGGGGCCTATACCACCTATGTGGTGCAAAGCCTGTTTAAGACCTACTTGGGTAGCTATGTCGATTGGTATTTGATTGCTGCAATTCCTGCGGCCTTTTTGGTGAGCGCCTTAATTGGCATGTTGATTGAACGGACGGTGATTCGTCCACTTTACGGTCGTCAGCTAGAAACCTTGTTGGCCACTTTTGGGGTCAGTCTGATTTTGATGCAATTGGTGCGGATGATTTTTGGCGCACAAAATGTTGAAGTCTCGAATATTTCTTGGTTATCGGGCGGTATTGCGCTGAGTCCAAGTTTAATGCTGCCGTATAACCGGATTGCCATTATTGTGTTTACGGTTGCGGTGCTACTGCTGTTGGTTCACCTGCTTAATAAAACCCGCTTTGGTCTGTTTGTTCGTGCAGTGACACAAAACCGTCAAATGGCACGTGCTGTCGGTATTCGCTCTAGCCGTATCGATATGTTGGCCTTTGGGCTGGGTTCTGGGCTGGCTGGTCTAGCAGGCTGTGCTTTAGCACAGGTGGGCAATGTTGGGCCTGATTTGGGTCAGAACTATATTATCGATGCTTTCTTGGTCGTTGTGGTAGGTGGTGTCGGGCAAGTTTGGGGAGCGGTATTGGCGGCGCTTGGTTTAGGGATCAGCGGTACAGTCCTTGAAATTGGGATGGGGGCTGTTCTTGCAAAAATTATTCTACTGGTTCTTGTGATTTTGTTTATTCAAAAACGTCCACAAGGTTTGTTTGCCATCAAAGGCCGTTTTGTGGAGTAAGCGCATGAAAATCACTTCTTTATTTTCCGATAAACCTTATAGTGCATTCGCTATTGCGGTCTGCTTTACGGTGATGTTGATCCTGCCTTGGTTACATTTGTTACCCGTCGATTCAGCCTTTCATCTCTCTGCGTATTGGGTCACCTTGATTGGTAAAATCATGTGCTTGGCTCTGGTGGCTTTGGCACTAGACTTGGTTTGGGGTTATGCAGGCATTTTAAGCCTAGGCCATGGCTTGTACTTTGCGCTTGGTGGCTACGCGTTTGGTATGTATCTGATGCGTCAGACAGCGGGTGACAGCCTGCCTGACTTTATGCGTTTTTTAAGCTGGACTGAACTACCGTGGTATTGGGTGGGCAGCAATCATTTCTTATGGGCTTTGGCCTTGGTGGTATTGGTTCCCGGTGTGGTGGCCTTCATCTTTGGTTTCTTTGCCTTTCGCTCCAAAATTAAAGGCGTGTATTTCTCGATTATTACGCAGGCCATGACATTTGCTGCGGCACTGTTATTTTTCCGCAATGAAACAGGCTTTGGCGGAAACAATGGGTTTACAGGCTTTAAGACTATTTTAGGCATGGATATCACTTCTGCACCTATGCGTGCCACCTTATGTTCCTTAACGGCTTTGGTGTTGATGCTGTGCTTCGTGGGTCTGCGTCATCTCATGAATAAACCCTACGGTCGTGTGCTGGGGGCAATTCGGGATAGTGAAAACCGCTTGCAGTACTTGGGTTACCGCACGTTGTGGTACAAGCTTTCTGCATGGGTGCTGTCCGCAGTGATTGCAGGTATTGCAGGAGCCTTGTATGTGCCTCAGGCTGGCATTATTAACCCGAGTGAAATGAACCCCGTCAATTCGATTGAAATGGCGGTGTGGGTGGCTGCGGGTGGGCGTGGTACCTTGATTGGTCCAATTTTGGGTGCAGGGTTAATTAATGGCGTGAAAACCTATTTCACCGTGGCTTATCCAGAAGCATGGTTATTGATCTTGGGTGCTCTATTTATTGTGGTCACCATTTTCTTACCCAAAGGTGTCATTGGTCTATTTGACCGTTTTAAAAAGGAGCGTAGCGAATGAGTGAGCTAATACAACCTCATGGTGGCCATGCTTCAGACGGCTATGGACGTCCCAAAGAACAAGGTGCCGACTTTAGCCATGGGATTGCACTGTACTTGGAAAAAGTCAGTGTTTGGTTTGATGCCTTTCGTGCCTTAAATGATCTGTCTCTATACATTCAAGAAGGGGAGCTACGCTGCATTATTGGGCCCAATGGGGCAGGTAAAACCACACTGATGGATGTAATTACGGGTAAAACCCGACCGACTGAAGGCTCCGCTTTTTTTGGGCAAAACTATGATTTGGCCAAGATGAGTACCGAGCAAATTGCGGAAGCAGGCATTGGGCGTAAATTTCAAAAACCAACGGTATTTGAAAACTTTAGCGTGATGGAAAACTTGCTACTCGCTGCACCCAAAGATAAGCGGGTGAAGAAAAGCTTCTTCAGCAAACTAGATCCAGACGCACAGCTGGCTTTGGATGAGTCATTGGCGCAAATTCGCCTAGAAGAATGGGTACATAAACCAGCGGGACTGTTGTCACATGGACAAAAGCAATGGTTGGAAATCGGCATGTTGCTTATGCAACGCCCTAAGCTGATTCTACTTGATGAACCCGTGGCCGGTATGACCGATGCCGAAACGGAACGAACCGCTGAGCTATGTTTAGAGCTGAAGAAAAATCACACCTTGGTGGTGGTTGAACATGACATGAGCTTTATCGACACCATCAGTGAAAAAGTGACGGTACTGGCTCAAGGGGCGATCTTAGCCGAAGGTACATTGGCTGAGGTACAGGCCAATGAAGATGTGATTGAGAAATATTTAGGACGTTAAGGAGCCGACCATGTTAGAAGTCAAAGACGTCAATCAGTTTTACGGTGGCAGCCATATTTTAAGAGATGTCTCCTTTCAAGCACCTGTAGGAGAGTGCTCCGTGGTGCTGGGGCGGAATGGCGTTGGGAAAACGACTTTACTGAAATGTTTAATGGGGATTTTACCGATCAAGTCCGGACAGATTTTACTTGATGGTCAGGACATCTCAAAAATGAGTCCCGAGCAACGCGTGCGTGCGGGTTTGGCTTATGTGCCGCAAGGGCGTGATATTTTTTCAACCTTAACGGTTGAAGAAAATATCCTGATTGGCATGGCCAAGTTTAAGGGGGCGAAAACTCGAAAAGTGCCTGAGCATTTGTATGAAATTTTCCCAATTTTAGATGAAATGAAGCACCGCCGAGGTGGGGATTTATCGGGGGGGCAGCAGCAGCAACTGGCGATTGCGCGTGCTTTAGCATCAGAGCCTCGGGTGTTAATTTTGGATGAGCCTACAGAAGGCATTCAACCTTCTATTATCAAAGACATTGGCCGAGTGATTCGTAAACTGGCGGATGGCGGCGACATGGCGGTGGTTTTGGTCGAGCAGTTTTATGATTTTGCCGAGGAGTTGGCCGATGCATATACCGTTATGGCCCGTGGGCAAGTGATTGCGCAAGGGGCAGGCTGTGAAATGCCTGCAAAAGGTATTCGAGAATTGGTGGCGATTTGACATCGCCACTTTAAATCAATCCTTTATTCTTTTTGGATCAAATTCTTTGGTTGGCTTGGATCCTTTATCATTAGGATCTGGCTCAAACTCATATGATTGGTTTGGCCTTATGACAAGGCCTAAATAGTGACCAGGTAATGATCTAGTATGTATTCTTCTTCGTGCAGATGCTTTTTTTTGTATTTTTTTATCATCTTTGGAGTGTGTCATTTTATACCGCCTTGAACTAGAAATAAGTAAAGTTGTGCGAAAAAAATTAACGCTAAAAGAATTATGAATGAAATTGCAGCCGCTTTAATGAAATTCTGTGATTTTTTAATAAACTCAAGCCGCTGTTTTAGAGCCTCTCTATTGTCACTTATACAATTAACGTAGGTTAGATATACGTGCCAATAAGTGGCTGCGGGTATTTCACCTTTTGACTTAACTTTATTCTTTAATGACTCTTCTGCAATAGGGAATTTTGATGAGCTATGTAAGTTGCTAGCTAAATAAAGTTGGTACCATGCTCCTGATAGAAATATCCCTAAGAGAAAGAGGTTGATTAAAATCAAAGGCCCTACCAATATAGGTGCTTTAGTTAAAATAGTGGCGAAAAACGTAGATGCTATCATCGTAGTAAAAGCAACGATGATTACGCTAAGAAGAGTAATCTGCCGACCTATCTTCTCGTCAAATTTAGATGATCTATTTAGTTCAAAATTATATTCATTTTGAGCAATCTCAGCTAAAAACATGTATTTTTCATTATAATCTTCTTTTTCCATTAGTCTGCTTATTAAAAACTCATAATTTTTCTGAACTGTTTTGATTTTACCCTCAATTATCACATTATCAAGCTGAAAAATATCACAATGGTGTTCTGTCCTCATCCAATCAAAACCGAAAACTCCTTTGGGGATTCGAATGTTTGAGTCTCAATATATACATCTGCGAGGAGGGGTAAGTTTTAGTCTGTGTTGATCGGTCTTTGGGTTGGAAGTAAAGGTTGGTCGTCTTTCACTTTGTATGAAAAATTACTCATACAAATTGATTGAGCGATCTGCTTTTAGACGCGTTAAGCTAATGCAAAGCAACAACAAAATAAGAGCTGCCATATGGACACATTATTATTAAGTATTCGCCCCAATGCTTTGGAAACATTGATTTTAGAATCTATTTCTATCGACGATGTGCTGAATTCGGAGCACATCGAGTCGCATCTGCTTTTAGGTAAAAACTGGAAAATCTTACAGACCTTATTGCAAGGCAGTTTTAAGTCTGGCACTTCATTACTTGCTTTGAGTGTACAAGCCGAGCATCACTTGGCAGAGCGCCAAAAACAACTTACAGAGGTACGTTATAACACCGCGGTTCGTGTCGTTGAAGTCCAAGAGGCTTTAGAAAAACTGGCTATCGATGACTTTAAAAAACATATGCAAACCACATGTTTGAAACGCTTAGAACAGGAACATGGCATCCAGACCGAATCGATTGAATTGCAATTTGCCGAGTTGAGTTTAGTCTTTGCTCAGCTCAGAAACTTTTATGAACATGCGGCCAAGCATACCTATGCCGTGATCAGCGTCACCAGTGACAATCTAACGCCAATCTCACTGATTTAACAGCAGTTGCATCAACACCAGATCACGCCATTGCCCAAACTTTCGTCCGACTTGGGGCATATAGCCAGTTTGTACAAAGCCAAACTTTTGATGTAAAGCAATTGAAGCCAGATTGGCGTGGTCAATTCCTGCAACCATGACATGCATTTGCTGCAATTTCGCCTGTTCAATCAAATAGGCTAAAAGCTGCTGGCCTAAGCCCTGACGAGCATAGTTGGGTGAAATATAAATCGAGTGCTCAACGGTATAACGATAGCCTGAAAAATTGCGAAAAGTGGCATAGTCTGCAAAACCCGCAATGGCCTGTGTTTCTTGGTCTTCCACCACGCAAAATGGAAATTGATTCTGTTGAAAGTGTTGTAGCTGTTTTTGGAAATGCGCTAGATCATAGGTATGTTCATTCCAAGTGGCCATACCATATAAGACTTCTGCATTATAAATGTTTTGGATCTCGGGCAGATCGTGTTCAGTGGCTGGACGAATGAGAAAAGACATGAAGGCAAGGTTGTATGCGTTGGTAGGGGTATCATGCTGCTTTTGCATAAAAAAAAGCAAGACAGAAGTCTTGCTTTTGGATATTCACAAAAGTGAATTAGAAGTGGTATTTGATTAATGCACTTACGTCATTTTGGTCTAAACCTTTGATGGCGTATTTGTTGTTCCAAACTGAGTGCTCAACACCCACATAAAGACGTGTATCTGGAGAAATGTGTTTACCTACATTCCATTTCCATTGAGTTGTCCAGTTTAACTCACTTGCATGAGTTGCATTTTCACCTGTTGACCAGTCAAGGAAGCCGTCAATAAGAAAATCTTCTGAACCAAGTTTAACTGGGATACCGTAGGCAGCAGTCATTTGGTAGTCATCAGTAGTCCCTTTTTCATTGTCTGCTTTGTAGAAGTTAAGTTGAGCATATTGGAAATAAGGAATAGCAAGATCAAAACCAATACCATAGAGGTAGTTATTGAAGTCTGCACCTGGGTAGTTAGAGCTGTTCGCTTCCCATGTTCCTGCAATTAAAATATCTTTGATCGGACCAGCTTCTAATTTAGTCCCTGTCACTGCGCTTAAGCTTAAACGAGGAGAAAGCTCGAAATATGTGCTGTTTTCAAAGTCATTGTGAGCACGGTCAGCAAAGCCGAAAAAATCACCATATTTTAACTTAGCAGTATATTCTACAGTTGCAGTCGTTTGCTGGTTGTTGTCATCCATATTTACAGGATGAGCATAGTTTTCACCATATAAACCAGTGAAGCTAAAGTCTTGCCAAATCGGCGCAGCTTGAGAAATTGCCGCAGCAGAAGATAATGCTACGAAAGCAGCAATTTGAGTCAGTTTCATGAATATTTCCCCAAAAAATCGGATACAGGATACCGATTATTAAGCAAAAATAAAGCCAAATTTGACGAACGTCATGGAAAATAGATATCAAAATGAGCCATTTTTTATACTTTTTTTACCAAATGGTTTAATGTTGCCTTTCAGGCATGACACTTAATTTGATATGGACCTTCTTGGAAAAAATGTTAGGTGATTGAATAATAAATTTAGCAATATCGACATGATACTGCTCGAGAGAATCCTAGAATGGAACAGGGTTTGCACTTATTGGGGGATGTTTGCAAAGAATGAATGATCGATGCGTGGAGTCATTCCTGCCGTAATTGAAGTTGTCATAATCATTAGATTTTTTTGTTCATTCTAGCCAATGAAGTCACGTGAATAGTTAGAAGATGGAATCAAATCCATCTGTTTTTAGCCATGTAAGTAAGGGCTTGTCACAATAAGTATCCTTTTCATATTTTTTTAAAAATATCACTTGCATAATTTTCAGTTAGGCCCGATATTCAAAGGAGAAGGACACAGATCTGCAGACTCAAAAGTGTTCATCATTCAATCGATGGAGGTTACATTCCAAAGCAATTGAAGATGGTCGAATACTGTTAAAACAGTAAGTTACAAGTGTGCCAAGAGATAAAAATCTTGGTACAAAAAAAGAGTCGAATAAAGAAAGAGAGAGGATGTTATTTTATGAACATAGAAATCCGTACAGATAAAAACATTCAAAATAGTGACCGTTTAATTAGTTATATACGCGAAGAGCTGAATCAAGAATTTCAACGTCACAGTGAGCGCATTACCCACTTTTCAGTGCATCTAAGTGATGCCAATAGCCATAAAGGCGGAGATGACGACATTCAATGTATGATTGAAGCGCGTCCAGCAGGTTTAAAACCCGTGGTTGTAAATCATAAAGGTCATAATGTCGATACTGCGATTCATGGCGCGATCGATCGCCTTAAACGTAGTTTAGAACATACCTTTGAAAAAAATGATAAACCACGTGCTGGCCAACCTGTATATGCAGATCAGGATGATGGCCTAGTTGATGATGAGGAAGATTAAACCTCACCGAATTTAAAGAAGCCCCTCAATCAGGGGCTTTTTTAATGCTGGACACTCACTTTTATCCAACATTACGGATAACAAATGTCCCGTTTATTCGGCATAATAGAATAAACTGAATTGAAGAGCGTCATCTCCATGTTAACCGCGCAACAACAAGCTTTCGTGCAAGCACTTGAAGAATTAGATCTTCAACAAGTTCAACGTCTATTGACCGATGGGTTAAGTCTCAATTTTATCGATCCTGAAAAAGGACCTGTGATTTCTGTTTGGTCAGACGGCTTATTCAAATGGTGGGAAGCGATTTGCGAAGCGTATGAAGCAGGCGCACCGCTGTCAGAACAAGAAAAACAACAGACTCTAGCGGTACATTTAGACATTTTAGAACAACTGATTCATGGCAAAGCAAACTTGCATTTGTGGGATACAGAAGAAATTTATGGCCCACTTTGGGATGCGGCAAGTGCTGCATGTGCGCCCGCGGTCAAACGTTTGTTGGACGAAAAAGTCGATCCAAACACCAAAGATGAAGATGGTTTAACCATTTTATCCTCCATTAGCGATTTATTCTTTGATTGTGAATTTGACGAAATTAATTGGGCCGAAGCATTGGCTGAAGAAAAGCAAACCTTAGAGTTGCTTCGCCAGCATGGTGCAAAAATGACAAAAGAATTAGCTTAAACAGCGAGATCATCATGATGCAATTAAAACATTTAGGTTTATGTGTAGCCACTGGGTTCAGTATGAATGCGATGGCTACAGATTTTTCCTTTGACCGCCCAGGTTCGGGTATAGGCACAGGGATTACGCCTGTGGGGCAGTTGGCTTGGGAGCAGGGCTTGGCCAATGCGCACTATGCTGAATCGACTACGGCTGATGGTGAAAAATTCAAAACCACCAGCTTAAATGCAGATATGTTATTGCGCACAGGTTTAGCTGAAAATATCGAATTGCAATTGGGTTGGGCTGGACCCTCTTGGCAACAAGTGAAAGTGGCTGGCCATAAGTCTGAAACAGACGGTTTGGGTGATGTCAGTGTCGGTGTAAAAGCGGCGATTCCCTTGGATGATGAACGCTTGAGTATGGCGGTACTGGCTGAAGCAATTATTGCCACAGGTAATGATGGTTTCACCAATGAAGATGATATTTATAGCCTGTCATCTGTGGTGGCATACGATTATAGCGACCTCGTGTCGACATCCATCACCATGCGTTATGAAGTGCAAAATAGTGATTGGGCCATTTCTGCAATTCCGACTTTAGAGTACCAATTTACCGATAAACTCAGTGGTTTTTCTGAATTGGTTTATCGTAAAGCAGAAAGTCAAGACAATGAATATGCGCTCGGTACAGGTGTCATGTATGCGGTGAATAATCGGATGCAGTTGGACGCAAGTGTTGGTGTCGACTTAAATGGTGCAGATAAAAGTTATTATTCAGGCCTTGGCGTTTCATACTTATTTTAATTAGAAAAAAGAACATATTATGAAAAAGCATCTTCATCTGAAACAGGGGATGAGCGGCAAAACGTGGTATCTGGCGCTGTCAGTATTGATCATCAATCTGTGTATCTGGGCCAGTATCCTAAACGTTCATGCAGAAACTCCACTCCTTTCAGCTGAAAATGCTTTTCCATTTACAGTGGAATCCACGACTGAGCATACCGCTCAACTGCACTGGAATATCCCTGAACAGTATTATCTGTATCAGCACAAATTTGAAGTACAGCAGGCGGGTCAGCCCCTTAAGCTTGAGCTGCCGCCTGCGCATGATTTGTATGATGAAAACTATGGACACACCCAAGTTTATTATCAACAAGTGCAATTTGACTTAGACACACAGGCTTCACAAACTTATAAGGTGACTTGGCAAGGCTGTGCCAAAGATCGCATTTGCTATCCACCGCAAAGTATTGAGTTTAAAACTGATGTCAATGGCTTGGTCAGCCTACAAGATCAAGCGGGTGGATCAAAACGACTGTTAGATTTAGCCGCGCAGTCGAATTCGCAATTTGAGCCGATCAACCCAACAGTCACTGCTGAACCCGCCGTAACAGCTTCCGATGCGATGGCTGCGCAAGATCAAATTTGGTCTGAAGAGTTAGCCAAAAGCTCATTGGCCTATGGTTTATTACTGTTCTTTGGCCTCGGGATATTACTCGCGTTTACGCCGTGTTCTTTGCCGATGTTGCCGATTTTAACCTCATTAATTATTCGCGATAGCAAAGGCCTCAAAGCATGGATGATTGCCTTGGTCTTTGTGTGCAGTATGGCCATGGTCTATGCCATTTTGGGCTTGGTGGCCTCATCTGCGGGTTTGAACTTCCAGCGTTGGTTACAACAGCCATCTACCCTGATTGCTTTTAGCATTCTTTTTGTTTTATTCGCGCTCAATCTATTTGGTTTGTTTGAACTTAAACTGCCGCAAGCCGTGGTGAATAAACTCGATCATATCCAGTCTATGCAAAAGGGTGGCAGCCTGATCAGTGCCGCGATTATGGGCATGATCTCTGCGCTGTTGGTTGGACCGTGTATGACGGCACCTTTGGCAGGCGCTTTACTATTTATTTCACAGACACAAAGCCAGTGGCAAGGGGCCATTTTGCTGTTCACCTTAGGCTTTGGTATGGGGACACCATTGTTATTGGCAAGCGTGCTGGGTGCTAAGGTATTGCCTCGTGCTGGTCTGTGGATGAATCAGGTTCGGGTATTCTTTGCTTTCATCATGTTGGCTTTAGCGCTGTATTTTGTGCGTCCTTTGCTTTCTGAAACATGGATGCAAGCACTGAGTCTGCTGCTAGGCTTGAGCTTTATTATTTATGTGTTGTATCGTTTGATGTGGCATAAAACTCAGTTGCGTATGCTGTACATTGTGGCTTTAATCATTGGCGGGACGTACATTGCCTATAGCCAATATCAGCAGAGTCAGCGTTTCTTTGAAGCGCCAGTGGCTACATCTGCACGTTGGCATGTGGCAGCGACGGCAACGGAGTTTAAGCAGCTCTTGGCACAAGCACCAAAAGGTCAAAAGATCATTATCGATGTCTATGCTGATTGGTGTGTTGCTTGTCAGCCGATTGAACACCGTATATTAAAGTCTGCAACGGTACAGCAAGCGCTTGCGCCGTATTATTTGATCAAATTAGATTTGAGTCATTACGATGCAACCCATCAACTGCTCTTAAACCAGTGGGATATTTTAGGACCACCGACCTATTTATTCTTAGATGCCTCACAACAAGAAATTCGTGGTTTACGTTTAACCGGTGCATTTACTGAGGCTGAACTTTTAGCTCAATTACAACGTTTTTAAACCTGAGGGAGAAGGGTGATGCAACGTTTATATATTGCCAATAAAAATTACTCCAGTTGGTCGATGCGAGCGTGGTTGGTCTTGACTGCATTTGATCTGGATTTTGAAGAAATCCTCATTCGTTTTGATGCAGAAGCCCCCACCTTTAAGCAGCAACTGTCCCACATTCATGCCAATGCTAAAGTGCCCATATTGGACGTGGGTGAATTTAAAGTTTGGGACTCTTTAGCCATCTGTGAATATTTGGCTGAGCAAAATCCAGATTTAGCCCTGTGGCCCAAGCTTGACTATTTGAGAGCAGAAGCACGGAGTATCAGTGGTGAGATGCACAGTAGTTTTATGGCACTACGCCAATTATGCCCGATGAATATTCAAGCGCAGTACAGCATAGCTGAGGGGCTAGCTTTGTGTGCGCAGCATGCTGAATTAAGAGCAGATGTCGAACGAATTGAACAAATTTGGGCACAGCGTTCGGATGAGCATACCTTTCTATTTGGTGATTTTTCTATAGCCGACGCCTTCTATGCACCTGTGGTGATGCGTTTCAAGAGTTATGCACTGCCTGTATCTGAATGCAGCCAGCAGTATATGCAACACATTATGCAGCATTCTGCGGTTAAACAATGGGTCGACGCGGCACGGGCAGAAGCAGTTTAGTTAGGTGAAATATGCTGTGTGTCTGCACATGCGGCGCTATATTTGATCTCACCGGGATTGATTTCAAGATAGCATTTGATTTGATTACGTCCACTGGCTTTAGCGGCATAGAGTGCTTTGTCTGCTTGACTCAAAACTTGCTGAGGTCTGAGTCCATGGTGAGATTGTGCAATACCAAAACTAGCTGTAACGTGGATAGATTGACCTTCATCATTGCTAATGACTAAAGCCTCGATGGTAGTGCGACAACGTTCCGCAATTTGATAGGCTTTAGGGAGTGAAGCATGTTTTAAAATAAGGATAAACTCCTCTCCGCCAAAGCGCCCCACTAGGTCATGTTTTTGTATCTGGTCATTTAATTCTTGGCTCACGGCGATGAGCACGTTATCTCCCATATGATGTCCAAATTGGTCATTGATGCTTTTAAAATGATCGAGATCTAAGAGGACGACGGCATAGGGATTATGCGGATCTTGCTGATGCAAATACTCTAAACTTTGCCTAATACGGCGACGGTTAAATGTATTGGTCAGTGGGTCGATCTGACTTAAATGTTGAATTAGTCGCTCACGATGCCGCCATTGACTGAGTAAGATTTCAAATAAAATCAGACAAGTGACAAGAATAGGGGCAATGAAATACAGCATTGAAAATAACCAAAACCCATTATAAAACAGCTTGCCGTTAATGGTGAAAAGTGGAGAGTAGGGCATGACATCTATAAAACTGAGATAGCCTGAAAAGACCAAAAAACTGGTTGCGGGAATCAGCATGATATAAATGATTTTGCGTTTAAACAGGACTAAGCCCACGGTCAGCAAGCACATGTAGGTAATCATAGTCATTGGGCTTAATACGCCGACGAAATAACTGTCTTGGCAAAGAGAAATGACAAAAATCCCGATCGCGACATAGGGTAAAAAACGCTGTACCCAGACGCGATCATGTAGGACATAGCAGGGATAAATCAGTCCTGACAAGGTCAGTAAAAAGATAGAGTTCAGTACAAATTGGATGCGTACAATATCGAGATTGACCACCTGCCAATATTGCGGGTTCAGTAGGATAAAGCTATCCCAACCGAGCCAAGCAACATGAATAATGCAAGCCAAAACCAACATCAGAATGCACTTTTTCAAGGTGCTCCAATTCATGATGACTTCCTCTTCCAGTAAATAGTGAGAAAGTTTATTTTTATTTAATAAAGTTTTTTTATTTAATTTTTTAGAGCTGGAGGCTAGTGAATTCATTCAATCTTTTTATCCTCTACTTTCATATTCTTTTAAATTTAAATAGTGTAATTAATTCTTAAAATTGAATTTAAAGATAGCATCTAAAATCATAGAAAAAATATCCCTATAAAAAGGGAAAAGTGTTCTATTTTTGCAACATAGTGTTTTAAATAAACCAATTATTCTAAGAGCGGGATTCTTTTAAGATGCAGCTATTCAATAAAGATTATGCGGGAACATCCCATGAAAGTTTTACACATTGATTCAAGTATTATGGCGGATGCCTCTGTATCTCGTCAGTTGAGCCAAGCCATTGTTTCGCAACTCAGCGAAAAGCATGCACAAGTTGAGGTTGAATATTTGGACTTGGCAACGCAGCCGATTCCACATTTAGACGCAGAAATTTTAATGGGTCAAAATGTAGAACAATCGGCTCTGGGCGAACGTATTATTCAACAATACTTAGATGCGGACGTTGTGGTGATTGGTGCGGCGATGTATAACTTCGGGATTACTTCGACTTTAAAAGCATGGATTGACCGCATTAGTGTTGCAGGTCGTACCTTTAAATATACGGAAAATGGTCCTGTCGGTTTGGCTGGTGACAAGAAAGCCTATATTGCCAGTAGTCGCGGTGGTGTCTATGGTGAAAATAGTCCTGTTGACTTCCAAGAAGGCTTCTTAAAAACTGTTTTTAATTTTACTGGTGTGACCGATGTTGAAATCATTCGTGCTGAAGGCGTGAATATGGGCCCAGAGCTGAAAGACAAAGCCATTGCAGCAGCTTTAGCGCAGGTGCAAGCGATCTAATAACAATAACTGTAGTTCCATGATTCCTCATTTGGTCAGCGTTCAGCTGACCTTTTTTTATGCGGAATTTGTTTAGTCTTGGTCAAGCGCTTGAGCAAACGTTGCGATGTCATCCAATGCCATTTTAGCTTCTGGAAACCATGCATTAAACATTTGAAAGTTATGCCACATGCCTGTGTATAGTTTAAATGTCACATCTACACCTGCCTTGGTCGCTTTATCTCTAAACCGCTGCGCATCGTCCAAGAGAATTTCTTTCGAACCGACTTGTACAAGGGTTGGCGGGAGGTCTGCTAAATCATCAAATAAAGGTGAAACGAGCGGGTCCGCTGGGTCAATTTGTTCTGGGACATAATAGTCGATGCCTGTTTCAAGGGCTTCGACGGATAATAGTGCATCAAGCTTGCTGTTATAGCGAATAGACTCACTGGTTAAGCTTAAATCCAAAAACGGCGAAAGTAGAATTAATCCACTGACTTGAGGACGTTGCTCATCACGAATGCGTAGTGCTAAGGCTAGCGCTAAATTTGCACCACATGAATCCCCCGATAAAATAATATCTTTGGCCTGTATACCTTGTTCCAATAACAGCTGATAAACATCAAACAGCGCATCAATAGCTTCAGGATAGGGATGTTCAGGTGACAAAGGATAGTCAAGGTGAATAACCTGCATTTGTGTGCTGGCTGCAAGGTCTGAGACAAACGCGCGATGGGTATTCATTGAACCTAAAAAGAAAGCCCCACCATGAATGTGCAAAATGAGCTGAGTGGCTTCAGTTTCAGGTTTTAATTCTTCCGCACGCAGGCCTGCAAGACGTAGAGGGCGAATCCGAATCGATTTATTGAGCGGAAATGCACGGCACATTTGTTCAAGAAGAAACCGCTGACTACTGGGTGGGAGACTAAAGCGACTTGGGGTTCGAATCGTGGTTTTTAACAACTGCTCCGTAAAAATTTGTTTCCATGGATCGGCAATCTTCATAGTTATTCCATTTTGTTATTTGTTTTACCTTGAGTTTGTGTATTTACCAACATAATTTACAAGGTTACACTAATTGGTCACATTGAAAAATTGAAAAATTGTTGTGACTTTTTAATAATGATAGTCGTCTATACTAGACTAGGGAAATGACAAAAATGAAAAAAATTGCACTTGCACTAAGCGTACTAGGATTAACCGCTCTAGCTCATGCAGCAGATCCGCTGAATGGCACTGTTTGGAAAACGATTGATGACAAAACTAAACAAGCGAAAGCTTTGGTTAAATTCACAGAGCAAAAAAATGGAACTTTAACTGCGAGTATTCAAGGTATTTTGACACCAGGTGAAGAAAATGCATGTACCAAGTGTGAAGGCCCATACAAAAACAAATCGTTGAAAGGTTTAACGATTGTACATGGTCTGAAAAACGCGGGTGGTACAAGCTATGAAGGTGGATCAATTTTAGATCCGCAAACGGGTAAAACTTATAAATTAAAAGGCAACATTGCTGCTGGTGGTAAAAAACTAGAGCTTCGTGGCTATATTGGTGTGGCTGCACTTGGCCGTAACCAAACTTGGATTCGCGCGAACTAATCTCATCCAACAAAAAAAGCCGAGCAATTGCTCGGCTTTTTTGTTTTTGTTATGTGTCCCGTCCTGAAATAAGTTTACACCTTTAAGAGGCTTATTTTATGGAACATGAACGAGAACAAAGAGTTAAACGTACACAAGGTGATTATAGCTTTGCCTTTAAAATGATGGTTGTACATGAAGTAGAAAAAGGGCAAATTACTTATAAACAAGCTCAGGCAAAATATGGTATTCAAGGAAGATCAACTGTGCTGGTATGGTTACGCAAGCACGGACAACAGGACTGGACTTCGAATATGCCGCCTTCTTCTAAACGCCAATTAACACCCCAACAACGAATCCGCCAATTAGAAAAGCAGTTAGCCGCAGAAAAGCTTAAAACTGAATTTATTCAGGATGTGATTTATCACATTGATAAAGAATGTGGGACTGATCTTGGAAAAAAGTATACCGAGCACGTTTCAAAGATTGGCAAAGCCAAAGAGGACTAAGCGTTTCACGTTATTGTCAGTGGTTGGGAATCACCCGACAAGCTTATTATCAAGCAGAAAAACGTGCTCAAATGACTGCACAAGCAACTGAACAAATACTTGAGTTGGTTATGGAATATCGTTGTCTCATGCCAAGTATCGGAACACGTAAGTTGTATTGGCTTATTAAAGGCAAATTGTTGCAGCGTGGTTTAAAGTGTGGACGGGATCAGTTATTTAAAATATTGAAAGAGCATAATTTATTGATTCGCCCCAAGCGTCGCTATACAAAAACTACGGATAGCAAGCATTGGATGAAGAAGCATCCAAATTTATTAAAGGATTATTCAGCAGTGCAAGCCAACGAAGTCTTTGTTAGTGATATTACTTATGTTGAGAGTGCTGAAGGCGTACATTATTTATCATTGGTGACAGATGCTTATACCCGTCAGATTAAAGGTTATAAGTTATCGAATGATATGCGTGCGGAGAATGTTATGCAGGCTCTACATATGGCGATGCAGCATGTGACGGATCGAGCGACTAGGATGATTCATCATTCAGACAGAGGCTCTCAGTATTGCTCTGAGCTATATCAATCGGCATTGCACCATTATGGGATATGTCCTTCCATGACAGATGGATACCTTGCGAAACAGTGTTTCTCATATCAAAATGCATTAGCAGAGCGGATTAATGGAATATTAAAGCAGGAGTTTTTAACTACACGATGTCAAACCATGAAGGAGTTAGATCACTTAATTACGGAATCTATCATGATTTATAATTACTATAGACCACATTTAAGTTTAAATATGAACACCCCGAATCAGATGTATGAGCAAACTAAAACCGAGCTAATTGCTTAACTCGGTTTGAAGTGGAATACTGTCAATCTATTTCAGGACAAGACAATGCCTTTAGGGCACGAATTGCATCTTCATTGAAACCCACAATAAAACCATCGGGTGTTGCAATCACGGGGCGCTTAATGAGACTGTGATGGGTCGTGAGAGTATCTATCAGTCCTTGCTCTGAAGCTAAAGCAGTCTCTTGTTCTGCTTCAGTCAGCTTACGCCAAGTGGTACCTTTCTTATTCAGGACCACATCTGCCCCAATCTGATCGAGCCATGTTTTGACAGTCGTAGCATCAATGCCTTGTTTTTTATAATCATGAAACTCATACGCTAAACCTAACTCATTCAGTAGGTCGAATGCTTTTTTCATTGAATTACAATTTTTAATGCCATACACGTTTAACATGGAAAACCCTTCTGAATTTTAAGCTGGGTTTAGAGTAACGGAAAAAGCAGAGCAGCTCTAGTGTCGCGATTTAAGCCAATAGCGTCATCGTCTTGTCATAAAAGCGTTTTAGAATTAAATCAAAGAAAAATAGAATATAAAAAGAAGAAGCATTAAAAAAGGCAGAGACTAAAAAAGAGAAAACCCGCATTTAATCATCCTGATCATGCGGGTCTCATTACAACGTCCATTGTCACATCCTTGAAAACCAACTATTTCCATAGTTCGTTTTAATTTCATCCTACGGCGTCCTGTCCTTGTGCTGTCATCCTGACATCGTCCCTTTGCCGTGGAAACATAATGCACTGATTGATTGATCAGAAAAAGACTCAAAAAACGGCAGATAATGTAGGTTAAGAGCTCATATTCAGTAAACAAATGTTCACTGAATATGAGCTAAATACTTAAATTTTTCTAGATTTTGTAGTCAATAATGACAGGTGCATGGTCGCTAAACCATGTTTCTTTATAGACCCAAGCATTGACTGTACGGGCTTTCCAGTCAGGTGAGCAAGCTTGATAGTCAATGCGCCAGCCCACGTTCTTCGCACGAGCTTGTCCTCGGTTTGACCACCACGAATAAAGCTCAGCCTCTGGACGCACTTCACGGAAAGTATCGATATAGCCAAGTTCATCATAAATATGATCGAGCCAAGCGCGTTCGTGCGGTAAGCAGCCTGAGGCTTTTTGGTTGCCTGACCAGTTTTTAATGTCGATGCGTTTATGCACGATGTTGTAGTCACCACAGACAATCACGGATTTATTTTCATCACGCCATTGTTTCAAAATTTGTTTGTATTCTTCTAAAAAGTGATCTTTACGTACTTGTGCTTCTTCACCAGAAGAACCCGATGGTAAATAGAGTGAACAAATATGCACGTTTTGGTCTAAGCCTAAGTCAAACTCAGCCGAAATAAAGCGACCTTGAGAATCGGCCAATTCAAAACCAAGTCCATCAGTAACTGAAACAAATGGTAAACGGCTATAAATAGCAGTGCCAGCATACCCTGGACGTTCAGCAGGGAACAGGTGGGTATGCCAGCCTTCAGGTTTAAATTTATCGGTCCATTGTTCGTGGGTGATGCGAGATTCTTGCATGCAAATCACATCAGCATCTGATGTGGCAATCCAATCAAAAATCCCTTTTTTTTCTGCAGAACGTAGACCATTTACGTTAATTGAAACCACACGTAAAATTTTTTGATCACTTGGATAGCTACTCTTTGGTATCATGCGCAAGTCTTACCTCAATTTGAAAATACGGAGCACCGCATGACAACGCAAGCGACATTTAACCCTCAAGCTTTTATCGAACTCGCATTATCACGTGGTGTGCTTAAATTTGGTGAGTTTACTTTAAAATCGGGTCGTGTGAGTCCTTATTTTTTTAATGCAGGTCTGCTTAATGACGGTGAAGCCTTGTCATTACTGGCGTCTGGCTATGCAGCCAAACTGACAGAATGCAACAATGTTGAGGTGGTCTTTGGTCCTGCGTACAAAGGGATTCCTTTTGTTGCTGCAACAGCGGTGGCTTTGTCACAAAATCATGGGGTAAGTGTGCCTTGGGGTTTCAACCGTAAAGAAGCCAAAGATCATGGTGAAGGCGGGGTCTTGGTTGGTGCATCTGTTGCAGGCAAAAAAGTCTGGATTATTGATGACGTGATTACTGCGGGTACAGCGATCCGTGAAGTAGTCACCATTTTGAAAAATGCAGGTGCGCAGATTGCAGGTGTGTTGGTGGCATTAGACCGCCAAGAAAAAGGTCAAGGTGAACTGTCTGCGATTCAAGAAGTCCAAAAAGAATTGGAAATTCCTGTGCATGCATTGGTGACCATGAAAGATTTGATGAATTATTTAGAGGCTAAAGGTGAGACAGAAGCTTTAGCAAAAATGGAAGCCTATCGCGTGAAATATGGCGTTTAAGCGTTGAAACAAAAAAGGGAAGCTTCGGCTTCCTTTTTTATTGGCTCTCTCATTCGGTTGGCGTTTGGCTATGCGCACCTTCCCAACCAATTATCGCAGTTTTACGTGTCGTCCCCCACATATAGCCGCCACGTTGTCCTGAAGACTGAATGACCCGATGGCATGGGATTAAAAAGGCAACGGGGTTGCTGCCAATTGCTGTTCCGACTGCTCGTGAGGCACGCTCTTGCCCAATCTCTTGGGCAATATGCGCATAACTGCTGAGCTGCCCCATGGGAATTTTAAGCAGACTTTGCCACACCTTGAGCTGAAAGTCGGTGCCTTTCAGATGCAGTTTAATCTCTGATAGGCTGTTTTGATCGTGCTGAAAAATTGCGAGCGCTTTGCGTTGTAATTCATCCTGATCTTCAATAAATGTCGCGCGTGGGAACTGTTTTTTCAGATAGGTCAATGCATCCCGATCTGCTTCGGTAAAGGCCATATGACAAATCCCTTTAGGGGTCGAGGCAATAATGACGGAGCCAAAAATGGTTTCTGCAAAACTATAGTGAATGTGGAGTGCTTCACCATCCTGTTTATATTCTGCGGGCGTTATCCCTTCGATTTGGACAAATAAATCATGCAATCGGCTGGTACTGGAAAGGCCAGTGTCAAAAGTTGCTGCAAAAATATTATTTTCTGTGTGGTTGTTCAAAACCGACTTTGCATATTCCACACTAATATATTGCAGAAATTTCTTCGGGCTAATGCCTGCCCATTCGCTAAAGATACGCTGAAAATGTGTAGGACTTAAATGAACGTGTTCTGTAATCTCAGCCAAACTGGGTTGCTGTTTGAAGTTTTGTTCAATGTATTCAATTGCCTTTGCCACACGTGCGTAATTGCTATGTTCTGTCATGATTACTCGCGGAAATCATTTAACTTAAGAAAACACTAACAAATCCAGCGAGGCCTGAAAATCCGTTTCTTGCGCTTTATCAGAAAAGGTTCGAAGCATGCATTGATTGACTTAGTCGTTCCTTGATAAGCATAAAAAAGCGGAACAGTGACCTGTTCCGCTTGAGATGGCGTTTTAACTGAAGGGGTTTAGAACTGGTAGTTCAAACGCATGAGGAAGCTACGCGGTGTACCAGGCATAGAGTCTGAACGCCAGTATTCTTTATTGGTCAAGTTACTGACAGCTAAGGTCAGGTTCCATGGATCAGCACTATAACCAATGGCTGCATCGACACGTGAGAAAGCTTTCATATCCAAGGGCTGGTTGCTTAAATTGCTATTAGGGTAGGCTTTGTAGTCACCCACATAAGTCACACCAACTTCACCATAGAGTTTTTCTGTAGGTAAGTAACGAACAAATAAGTTACCCGTATGTTCAGGCGCATTATTTAGCACTTTATTCACATTATCTGGATTTTGCTTGTCTTTTTTAACTTCGGCTTGTAGATAACCATATCCACCACGGACAAATACATTATCCAATACGCGACCAATAAAACTAAACTCTAGACCTTTAGATTGATGTTCGCCCGCAGTTGCCCATTCTTCAGGTTTAGTGTCATCAGGTACATAACGAATATTATTTTTGCGAATGTCAAAAACTGAGAGTTGGGTATTTAAACGGTCATCAAACCAGTCACTTTTGACCCCAATTTCATATTGCTCATTATATTGAGGTTCTGAATCAAAGGTATTCAGATTGGTATTTGCGGATACAACACTGACACCTACACGCCCACCAAACGGTGCAAAGCTTTTATTGTATGAAGCATAGAAGCTGTGTTGATCTGTGGGTTGCCAAATGAAACCAATGTTGGGGCTAAAGCTTTCATCATTGATACTACGATGGTAATTGATGTCGGAAGAAGCTAATAATTTGTTGGTGGTTGATGTATCGTAATAATCATAACGTGCACCAAGCATTACTTTGAAATATTCATTAAAACTAATTAAGTCTTGAATGAAAAAGCCGTAGCTTGTGCCTTCATTATAATTATGCTGAGTAATGGTTTTAGCACCGTTATCACGATTATTCTGTGTTAATTGACCTGTAATTGGGTCATAAAAACCATCAATTCGACTGCCATTGGCGTTTTTATTAGAAAGTTTCGGCTCTCTTTGTTCATAGGTCCAATCGGTACCCACTAAAAGATTATGTTTAATAGCGCCCGTATCAAACTCACCTGTAATATCCCACGTATTGGTGGTGGTTCGATTAGATGTTTGCTGCCAGTAATAGTTTTGCGAAATTTTTCCGACATTGTTGTAGCAGCGACGTTGTGTAAGTGGAGTGCTAGAAGCGCTTTCACCATTACTGGTGGTTGCATCTGAAGCACAGTAGGTACCACCATAAAAATGATCAAAGTCTTGATCTGCTTGGCGGTAACTTGTTGCCCAATGGAATTTCCAATTCGGCGCAAATTCGTAATTTAAATCTGAACGAATGACTTGTAGTACATCATCAACGTAATCGCCTTTTTGTGCAAAACTCGTTTTAATCGATGTGCCAGCAGGTAAAACACTATAACTTGGACCACGGTCAGGTACTCGACCTAATTTGTCATAGGTATATTGTGTGGTCCACGTAAGGGTTTCATCATCATTTTTATAAGTGAAACTTGGCGAGATCATCTCAATTTTACTGTTGATGCCTGAGCGGAAACTATCCGCTTCACCGTATTCACCTGTTAAACGGACAGCCCAGTTGTCATTTAAGACTTGGTTAATATCTGCGGTTGCACCGTAGTTATCATATGAGCCTACGTAAGTACCGACTGAGCTTTTCGAGTCAAAGTTGGCGTATTTACTCACCATATTGACCACACCACCGCCTGCACTACGCCCGTATAACACCGAGGCAGGGCCTTTTAAAATTTCGATCCGTTCAATATTGGCTGTACTACGACGCACTTGGCCACTTTCACGGATACCATCACGGTAAATATCACCCGAGTCGGCAGAGAAACCACGGAGGGTAATGCCATCACCGCGCATATCGTAGCTGGTGGATACCCCTGGTGTGCCTTGTAGCATCACACT
Source organism: Acinetobacter sp. 789_lipA (assembly GCF_058242845.1). Lineage (NCBI taxonomy): Bacteria > Pseudomonadati > Pseudomonadota > Gammaproteobacteria > Moraxellales > Moraxellaceae > Acinetobacter > Acinetobacter sp. 789_lipA. The sequence continues at coordinate 921,350 of NZ_JBZAYS010000001.1, forward strand.
GAGGTCGTTAGAGCCATAGATTTTATATTTCTGTACATCAATGGTGTCGATGGTTTGAGGAATATCTTTTTTCTTTAAACCATTCCGTGTGACATTGGCCTGATCGTAATCAACATAGCTTTTGATTGGATCAAGTTCACTCATCGCCTCAATTTTCAAGGTAGGCAAAACTGCTGCTGTGCCCGATTTGTTTGTCGTCGCTTGAGAGGAGGGATTCTCATTATTTTGTAGCGTCGCTTCATCCGCATAGGCTGCATGCGCATTTAAAATCATAAAGCTGAGAAGGCTATATTTGAATAGGTTAGAACCACAAAGCGGCTGTGGTGAAAATTTCATCATGATTTAAGGCTCGGAGAGAGTGAATTGCCAATAAAAATGAGAAGTATAATCATTTACTAAAAATGAACAAGACTTATGGTAATATTCATTTTTTCTACATAGTTTTACTGGGTTGAAAAGTACAGCTGTACAGGCTTTTTAATTTTTCTAAAAAATTGATAAATAAGCATTAAAATTTAAAAAAAATGCAAAAGAATTATTTTTGTGGATTTTCCATGCATTTTTTACAGCTTAAAAGAATGCCTATTTTTTCTTGGCGTCCTTGCTCAGTTTGTACCCAAGGGCGGTTTTGCCACGGTGGAGTATGGCGGACATGTTGTGTGTGGCCACAGGCTAGTTCCGCCACCCAATGATGTTCTTCATCGAGATGAAAACCAACAATCGCTTGTTGCACTTAAGTATCTCCACTGGCGTGTTGAGGCTGTTCTAAGCCGTTTAAAAAACGCTGACACAGTTGATGGATGGCTACCAAATCATCGGGATCTAGGCCTAAAGAACATGCCAGCTCAAAAGGAATGGCCATAATTTTATCTTTGGCTAACAGTGCTTTTTCCAGCAGAACGACTTTTTTCATACGTTCATCTTCTTTGACGGCAACACGCTTCAAAAACTGTTTTTCTTCTAGTTTTTTAATAATTGGGGTTAAGGTGCCTGAGTCAAAAAAGGTTTTTTGTCCAATCTCGGTCAGCGTCACATTGTCCTGCTCGTATAAAGCCAACAAAACAATAAATTGTGGATAGGTCAGATCGTAAACCTGTAAGCGTGGACGATATTGACGAACCATGGCATTGGTTGCGGAATACATGGCAAAACACACGCGGTTTTCTAAAAGAGGGGTGTCCGCCATGTTGAATGTCCTTGGGGTGTTAATGTCTGTAAAGCAGTATAAATGAAATAGGGATGGAAGTGTATTGCGCATTATAATCTTGTGCACAAGTTAATTGTGTGCGATATTTATCTAAGGCTAAGGTCGTTTCAGTCCTTGAAGCGACTTTAAGTAATGACATTTTGATGAATGGAAGAGATGTAATGACCACAATTTATGATTTTCAGGCCGAACTGTTGGAAGGTGAGCAAAAGAATCTGGCCGATTATCAGGGCAAGGTTTTATTGGTGGTGAATACCGCCAGCCAATGTGGTTTAACCCCGCAATTTGAAGGCTTGGAAAAGTTATATCAGGACTATCAACAGCAAGGTCTGCTGATTTTAGGTTTTCCCTGCAACCAATTTGCGCAGCAAGACCCTGCGAGTAATGAAGAGATCGGCAGCTTTTGTCAGCGTAATTATGGGGTCTCTTTCCCAATGTTTGCCAAAGTTGACGTGAATGGTCCTACAGCGCATCCGCTGTATCAGTATTTAACGTCTGAGGCGAAAGGCATTTTAGGTAGTCAAAGCATCAAGTGGAATTTCACCAAGTTTCTCATTAACCAAAAAGGGCAGGTGGTGAAACGCTATGCGCCAATTGTTAAACCTGAAAAAATTGCCAAGGATATTCAACGCCTTTTGGCTTAATGGAGACGGTTTGGAAAGGAGCTGTCGCGTGGTAATAGGCGCATACTTCCTTTGTTGAATTGAGCAGTTAGTATCTGATTTGTTACTGCAATGTGTTGTAGTTATTTGAATAAAATAGATTTTTTAATCTTTAATTATTACACAACTTGTTGCACCCAAACCTGAAAACTTCGCTATACTTTTTGCCAAGTTTAAAAAATATGAGCGTGAGAATTATGCGTGTACTGGTAGTGATGGATCCGATTGAAACGGTGAATCTGAAAAAAGATTCCACCATGGCCATGTTATGGGCAGCAAGCCGTCGTGGACATGAGCTGGGTTATGCATTACAACACGATTTATATATCGATCAAGGCAAAGCCTTTGGTCTGATTTCTCCCTTAAAAGTGTTTGAAGACTACGATCATTATTTTGAGTTGGGCGAACAGCAAAAAGAGTCCTTGGCCGATTACGATGTGATCTTGATGCGTAAAGATCCACCGTTTGACATGAACTTTGTCTACACCACCTATATTTTGGAACAAGCAGAACGTGAAGGCGCGTGGATTATCAATAAACCACAGTCCTTACGTGACTGTAATGAAAAACTGTTTGCCACGCAGTTCCCAGAACTCCAAGTCCCTACATTGGTGACTTCACAACAAAGCCTGATCCGTGAATTTATTAAAGAACATGGTGATGTGATTGTGAAGCCCCTTGATGGTATGGGTGGCATGGGAATTTTCCGTTTATATCAAGATGGTGTGAACATTGGCTCAACTTTGGAAATGTTGACGGAAATGGGCACACGTCCGATTATGGCGCAGCGTTATATTCCTGAAATTGTGGAAGGGGATAAACGTATCTTGCTGGTCAATGGTGAACCTATTCCGTACTGTTTGGCGCGTATTCCACAAAACGGCGAAGTGCGTGGGAATTTGGCCGCAGGTGGTTTGGGTCAAGCACGTCCGTTGACTGAAAACGACAAGGCGATTGCCGCAAAAGTGGGACCTTTCTTACGTGAAAAAGGTTTGGTTTTTGTCGGACTTGATGTGATTGGCAATTATGTGACCGAGATTAATGTCACCAGTCCAACCTGTATTCGTGAGATTGATGCGCAATTTGGTACCTCGATTGCCGATACTTTATTTGATATCTTAGAAGCAGGCAAAGCCAGCTAAAACGACAGAAAAGGAACCTGAAATGGTTCCTTTTTTCTTTCATGGTTGTGGTCGGTTTTGAAATAGAGCTGTACTTTGCTGCAAAGTGTATCAATTTGGTTGAAAATAAAGCGGATTATGTTGCTAGACACCACTAATTTTCATTCTGTTCAAATGTATGCACTCAGATTGTATTTCTAGCCGCTAAAATGAAGTGAATTACACTTTAGAATGATGTTAAATATTTGATTCAAATCAGCTTCATTGTTTTATTTTTAAATATCTCCAATTGCACTGTTGAGCCTGATTGTGTGCTGTAGTTTGAGTAAAAATGCACATCTGATAACAAATCTAGTTTAAACTTGAAAATCAGTAGAAAAAAACAATCAAATGCCTGTTGAAAAAAAGTAAATAATCTTTCGCGGCTATGCGTTTGTGATTACAATTGATCGCTTAAAATTGAATTTTGTTTCCATATTTTTAGAATTGAAGAATTAGACTGTGACCGAAGCAACACAAACAAAGCCGAAACATGTAATGATGATGGCTGCCGGAACGGGCGGACATGTTTTTCCAGCACTTGCTGTGGCTAAGGAATTACAGCAACAAGGCTGTCAAGTCTCGTGGCTTGCTACGCCTACAGGTATGGAAAATCGCCTGCTTAAAAATCATGATATCCCAATTTATCAAATTGATATTCAAGGTGTGCGCGGCAATGGCTTAGTCCGCAAAGTATTGGCACCCTTTAAAATTTTAAAAGCCACTTTAAGTGCAATGCGTTACATGAAGCAGCTCAAAGTCGATGCCGTCGCGGGCTTTGGGGGTTATGTCGCTGGGCCAGGTGGATTGGCTGCGCGCGCACTGGGTATTCCTGTCATTATTCATGAGCAGAATGCCATTGCTGGATTTACCAATACGCAGTTATCACGTATTGCCAAAACAGTGTGTCAGGCTTTTCCAAACACCTTTGCGACACAAGATAAAATTGTGACCACGGGTAATCCCGTCCGCAAAGAGATTACGGAAATTTTAAATCCGTCTTGGCGTTATCAAGAACGTGAAAAAGCAGGTCTGCCACTTCGGGTCTTAATTGTGGGTGGTTCATTAGGTGCACAAGCGTTAAATGAGCGTGTTCCTGAAGCATTGAAGCAATTGAATGTGCCGTTAAGCGTTTATCATCAATGTGGTCAAAACCATGCAGAGGCGACCCAAGCGCGTTATGCCGATGCCCCTGAACAGCTTCAGGTTGAAGTCCGCCCTTTTATTGAAAATATGGCCCAAGCCTATAGCGATGCCGATTTAATTATTTGCCGTGCTGGGGCGTTAACCGTGACCGAGATTGAGACTGCGGGTGTGGCTGCGGTGTTTGTTCCACTGCCAAGTGCAGTAGATGATCACCAAACGGCCAATGCAAAGTTTTTAGCCAATATCGGTGCAGCCAAAATTTGCCCGCAAGCAAGCATGACGCCCGAGAGTTTAAAAGAACTATTATTACCCTTGATGAACCGTCAGTTATTGTCTGAAATGGCAGTGAAAGCACGTCAGCAAGCACAACCCGATGCAACCCAACATGTGGTTCGTTTAATTCAAGCATTGTAAACCGAGTATTTTATGTCGCCATCTACGCCTGCTGATCAAGCAAAAAAGTTAATTAAAGTGCCAGAAATGCGCCGTATTAAGCACATCCATTTTATTGGGATTGGTGGTGCGGGTATGTGTGGTATTGCTGAAGTGCTCAAGAACCAAGGCTACAAAGTCTCAGGTTCAGATATCAAAGCATCAAAAACCACGGCTCAGCTTGAAGAAAACGGCATCAAAGTCTATATCGGGCATACGGCTGAAAACATTCAAGGGGCAAACGTGATTGTGGTGTCGACTGCAATTGATGCAGAAAACCCTGAAATCAAAGCAGCCATTGAAACGCGTACACCTGTGGTGCGCCGTGCAGAAATGCTGGGTGAGCTGATGCGCTACCGTCATGGGATTGCTGTTGCAGGAACACATGGTAAAACCACGACCACTAGCCTTGTCACGTGTATGTTGGCAGAAGAAAATCTAGATCCAACCTATGTGATTGGTGGTTTGCTGAACCGTACTGGTGTGAATGCTGCGCTGGGCGCGAGTCGTTTTATCGTGGCAGAAGCAGATGAATCAGATGCGTCATTCCTACATTTGCAACCGATGGCCACCATCGTGACCAATATTGATGCAGACCACATGGACACCTATGGTGGTAGCTTCGATGTCCTAAAAGATACCTTTGTACAGTTCTTACAAAAACTACCGTTTTACGGCTTGGCTGTGGTGTGTGGCGATGATGCCAACATTCGTGAAATCATGCCGCGTATTGGTCGTCCATTGATCACGTATGGTTTTAACGAAGACAATGACATTCGTGCAGTGGATATTGAACAAGAAGGCATGCAGTCGCACTTTACCGTATTACGTAAAGATCGTGAGCCTTTACGTTTAACCATTAATTTGCCGGGTTTGCATAATATTTTAAATGCGCTTGCAGCAATCGGTATTGCAACCGATGAAGGTGTCTCTGATGCTGCGATTGCACGTGCGTTAGAAAGTTTCAGCGGTGTAGGTCGTCGTTTCCAAGTACAGGGCGAATTTGACATTGAAGGCGGTAATGTGAAATTGGTGGATGACTATGGTCACCATCCAAAAGAAGTTGAAGCGACCATTAAAGCGGCACGAGCAAGCCATCCAGACCGCCGTTTAGTGATGATGTTTCAGCCACACCGTTTTAGCCGTACCCGTGACTGTTTCGATGACTTTGTGGATGTACTGTCACATGTCGATCAGTTGTTGCTGCTCGAAGTCTATCCTGCGGGTGAAAAACCGATTGTGGGGGCAGACAGCCGATCATTGGCGCGTAGTATTCGTTTACGTGGTGATGTAGAGCCGATTTTGATCGATCCAGTCGAAGGTAATTTGCAGCATGCGTTGAAAAAAGTGTTACAAGCGGATGACTTGTTATTGACGCAAGGCGCAGGTAATGTGGGGGCTATCTCGGTTGAGCTTGCAAGCAATCATTTATATTTAAAATAATCACGTTTTGTGATTACTCAATGAATAAAACAGTCATAAAGTTTAAGGATATCAACGTGTCAAATGCTTCAAAATTCGGCAAAGTAGCGGTGTTGCTTGGTGGTAAGTCTGCTGAGCGTGAGGTTTCTCTAGATAGTGGTGCAGCTGTACTTGAAGCATTGGTTCGTTCGGGTGTAAATGCAGAGGCTTTTGATCCGCAAGAGCGTAGTGTGACCGAATTGGTCGGTTATGACCGTGCGTTTATTGTGTTACATGGTCGCGGTGGAGAAGACGGTCAAATCCAAGGGGTCTTGGAGTGGCTCAATATCCCGTATACCGGAACAGGCGTACAGGGTTCTGCTATTGGCATGGATAAAGTTAAAACCAAGCAAGTTTGGCAGGGTTCAGACTTACCGACAGCACCCTATCGCATTATTAGCCAAGAGTCAGATTTAACTGAAGTGGTGGCGAATTTGGGTCTTCCACTGATTATCAAGCCAGTACACGAAGGTTCAAGTGTCGGCATGAGTAAAGTTGAAAAAGCAGAAGATTTGGCAGCGGCAATTGCCAAAGCGACCCAACACGATGCTGTGGTGATGGCTGAAAAATGGATTACCGGACGTGAATTCACGATTTCATTTTTAAGTGGTCAACCACTACCTGTGATTCGTCTACAACCGCCTGCGGATGTGGCTTTTTATGATTACGAAGCGAAATATCAGCGTAATGATGTGGAATACGGAATTCCGTGTGGCTTAAGCGCTGAAGAAGAGCAAAAGTTGCAAGCGCTTTGCCTCCGTGCATTCCAAGCGGTAGGTGCAAGTGGTTGGGGCCGTATTGATGCGATGCAAGATGAGCAAGGCAATTTCTGGTTATTAGAAGTGAACACAGTCCCAGGGATGACCAGTCACTCTTTGGTGCCGAAAGCAGCAAATGCAGTGGGTTATAGTTTTGATGCGCTTTGTGTCCAAATTTTAGAGCAAACACTGACAGGTGCGGCTCACTAAATGGCGCAATTACCTGCTTCTATGCGCCGTAAACGCGCAGCGATTACTTCAATACACGATAAACCACCGACGCGTAAGGAAAAGCTTACCAACTTTGGTGGTTGGGTGATGTTGGTCGTTGCCGTGGCGGTGCTGTTGGTTGGTATTTATGGCTTATATCAAGTCATGACAGATGCACGTGTGGCCGAACTTGATGTGGTAGGCGTACGTTCTGAGGCGGAAAAAAATCAGGTGATGGGACATGTTTCAGCAGCCATTACTCATAATTATTTCACCTCAGATTTAGAAGAAATTCGTGATCGTACTTTAGAGTTGGGTTGGGTCGATCGCGTGGTGGTTTCGCGCGCATGGCCGAATGCGATTCGCGTTCGTGTTATGCCACGGCATGCAATTGCACGTTGGGGGACGGGGCGTCTCTTAAGTGACAGTGGTGACGTATTTAGCGAAGTGACGCCGAAAAATAATCAGAATTTGCCTTTATTACACGGCCCAATCAGTCAGTCTAAAATGATGATGCGCCGTTATAATGAAATTAATCAATTATTCCAGCCAGTCAACCTTCGTTTAAAAGAACTATATTTAACGGAGCGTATGACTTGGTTTATGCAGTTCGATTCAGGTTTACGTGTTATCGTAGATCAGGATCAAACCATGAGTAAGCTGCAACGTTTGAGTTATTTGGCTCAAAGTGATTTGAAGCCAGTTTGGGCCAAAGTATCTGCCATTGATTTGCGTTATCGGAATGGCTTGGCCATCCAATGGAAGAGTGCTGCCGCACCAAAGATAGCAAATGGTCATTTTGTTGTAACGATTGATGACACAAGCATTGCAGGTGGAGCAGCAGCAAAGCCATAATACTTGGCTTTAAAACAGAGGCATAAAGCCATAAATTAAACAAACATGTGATGGTAGTAGTAAATAATGAATGAAGCGGTTCCCTCAGTTGTTGCGATTGACATTGGGACGCACAAAGTTTCAGTTTTGATTGGTAAGGTACATGCGCCAGACAATATCCAAGTGATAGGAATGGCAACTGCTCGTAACCGAGGCATGAATAAAGGAAAAATTGTAAGTCTTGATAAAGTCATTACAGCGATAAAAAATGCCGTGCAAGAAGCAGAAGATATGGCTGAATGCCGTGTTCATTCCGCGTGGGTCTCAATCCCAAGTGCCGAGTTAAAAAGCTTTTATGCCTCTGGACGAACGCCAGTTGAAAATACTGACCATACAATTACAACAAGTGAAGTGGTTCGTGCATTAGAGTTGGCCAAAGCCAGCCACATGACCTCGGATCATTATTTGGTCAGCGCTGTTCCACTGGGCTTTGAGCTGGATGACTCCACTGAGTGGGTACAAAACCCAATACGGATGTCTGCACACAGCATGATTGGTCATTATCAGTTGATGATGTTACCGATTAGTACCATGCAAAACCTTGATCGGGCATTAAAAGGCGCGAACATCGGGGTGGAGAAACTGGTGGTGTCTTGTCTGGCAACGGCAGAAGCGAGCCTACTCAAAGATGAAAAAGAGTATGGCGTTTGTTTAGTCGATATTGGTGCAGGTACCACCAACATTGCGGTGTATTTAGATGGTCGTTTAGCCTTGACGCATACGTTGCAGCGTGGTGGCGAACATGTCACCCGTGATATTGCTGCTGTGTTACAAACCACCACTGAAGAAGCTGAGCGAATTAAATTACTCTATGGGTGTGTCGACATTAAGTCGGTTAAACCGGATCATATGATTCAGATCCAAGGGATTGATGGTCCGCAAACGATTAGTCGTATTGAGCTGACTGAAATCGTGATTGCGCGTTATGAAGAAATCTTAGGCCAAGTTCGCCAAGAACTAGAGCGTAATGGTGCGATTCATGGTTTGTATCACGGTGTGGTGTTAACTGGTGATGCCAGTCAAATCGAAGGGATGGTGACGTTGACTCGTCGTATGTTGGGTGTGTCTGCGCATTTGGGTAATCCACCTGTGCAAGTGACAGCAGATGAGCAAAATATTGCCGCACTGCGTCGCTCTCAGTATGCCACTGCCGCAGGTTTATTGATGTTTAGTCAGAGCGAAACACAAGAAACCATAGTGGAACCAGAAGATACAGAAAAACTGTCCCTGATTAAACGCGTTGGACGTGCTTGGTCTGGACTCAATGAAAAGCTGAAATCTGTTTTTTAAGTTGAATTTTTTTGGAATATTGTTAAGAAGTTGTACAACGCATCGCTTAAACTTGACAAGCTATGGCTTGCACAGCATGCTTAAAAGCAATTTTGTTTATTAAGATCAAGGCAGTATACGGGCTTAAGTGACTGCCAATAACGAATTAGGAAATCTATAGGTCATGGCCTCATTTGAATTTTTAGAAGATGATCAAACCGATAGCAACGGTCAAGCCCGTTTTACTGTGTTTGGTGTTGGTGGTGCAGGTGGTAACGCCGTACAACACATGCTTGAGTCAGATATTCAAGGTGTAAAATTTGTATGTGCCAATACGGACAAGCAAGCGCTAGACCGTATGAATGCACAATTCAAGATCCAGTTGGGTGAGCAAAGTACCCGTGGCTTGGGTGCGGGCGCCAATCCAAATGTCGGTCAAGCAGCGGCTGAAGAAAGTCGTGACTTGATTCGTCAACACCTTGAAGGCACTGACATGGTGTTTGTCACTGCTGGTATGGGCGGTGGTACAGGTACAGGTGCTGCGCCAGTGGTTGCTGAAATTGCCAAAGAAATGGGTATTTTAACCGTAGGCGTGGTAACGACACCGTTTAACTTTGAAGGTAAACGTCGTCTTCAGTCTGCTGAGCAAGGCATTGAAGCATTAGAAGCGCATGTAGATTCTTTAATCATCATTCCAAACCAACGTTTGTTAAAAGTTTTCCGTGACATCTCAATGAAAGATGCCTACAAAAAAGCGGATGATGTCTTATTAAATGCGGTCCGTAGTATCTTTGATTTGGTGGTACGCCCAGGTCATATTAACCTTGACTTTGCTGACTTGAAAACTGCGATGAGCACACGTGGTTATGCCATGATGGGTGCGGGTTTAGGTCGTGGTGAAAACCGTGCACGTCAAGCAGCCGAACAAGCGATCCGTAGTCCATTACTAGATAATGTCACCATTATGAATGCCAAAGGGATTCTGATTAATGTGACGGGTGGTGATGACGTCACGTTTGGCGAAATTGAAGAAATTACTGATGTTGTGAACCAAATTGTCGATCTAGACGAAGGCCAAGTCTTCTATGGAACCGTATTTGATCCAGATGCGCGTGATGAAATCAGTGTCACTGTCATTGCAACAGGTTTAACTCGAAATTCAGCAGATTCTGCTGAGCCAGTGAAGCGTCCAAATGCACATGTGCAGGTAGCACAACATGGGCATGCAACGCAAGCGGTTGTTGAAGATGATGATGTGCCTGCAATCCAGCGTCAGAACCAAGACGTGGCTGCTGCAGCGAGTTCTGCATCGACAGTGAGTGCTGCACGTCCAACACCAATGAGTATTCAAGATTACTTGAAAAATCAACAACGTAAGTAGTATTTGTCTATGTGCTTAAGCCACATGTGATGAAGAAAAGGTAGTCTCTGACTACCTTTTTGTTTTTTATCAATGGCTAAATATGCTAACGTATAGCGGTTTAGTGGTGAGATGATATGAAACATGTTGAAACAAAGAACTCTACAACGTGTCGTTAAAGCAAGCGGCATTGGTTTGCATAGTGGTCAAAAAGTCTTAATTAACTTTGTACCACATCATGCGGACGGAGGAATTGTGTTTCGTCGTATCGATCTCAATCCACCCGTCGACATTCGTGCAAATGCGATGTTGATCCAAGAAGCCTTCATGTGTTCAAACTTGGTTCAAGAAGATGCCAAAGTCGGTACCATTGAACATGTCATGAGTGCAATTGCAGGTCTAGGTATTGATAACTTGATCATTGAGGTGTCTGCCTCTGAAGTCCCAATTATGGATGGCAGTGCAGGTCCGTTTATTTACTTGCTCATGCAAGGTGGCCTCAAAGAACTGGATGCCCCTAAAAAATTTATAAAAATACTCAAACCTGTTGAAGCTCTCATTGACGACAAACGCGCCATTTTCCGCCCGCATGAAGGTTTTCAACTCAATTTCACCATTGACTTCGATCATCCTGCTTTTAAGAAAGAATATCAGTCTGCCACTATCGATTTTTCAACCGAAACCTTTGTTTATGAAGTCAGCGAAGCCCGTACTTTTGGTTTTATGAAAGATTTGGACTATCTCAAAGCCAATAATCTCGCTTTGGGGGCAAGTTTAGACAATGCCATTGGCGTCGATGAAACCGGTGTGGTGAATGAAGAAGGTTTACGCTTCTCAGATGAATTTGTTCGTCACAAAATATTAGATGCGGTGGGGGATCTTTACTTGCTCGGTCACCAAATTATTGCCAAATTTGATGGATATAAGTCTGGGCATGCTTTGAATAATCAATTATTGCGCAATGTCCAAAGTGATCCAAGCAGCTATGAAATTGTAACATTTAATGACGAAGATCAGTGTCCAATTCCTTATGTGAGTGTGACTTAAGTCATTGTCTTTATTGTGTGATGTTATATTGTAACAATGTTAAGTGTGATGAATTTATCATTTTAAAAACGCAATTCTGAAGCGGGTCGAGACGAGGTTACTTTTTTTTGCTTGCCAAACGGCGCATTGCTTGGCTAAGCTTAGGGTCGCTCACAAAGTCAGCAGCATCTCGAATTAAGTCTTGAGTTTCTGTGCTTAACGATCTTGAAATAGATTGTATCTTTGCGGGTGTTTGAGAGGGGATTCTCAAACGAACTTGGAGTTTTTGTAGGTCTTTAAACTCATCAAGTTCCGACAGTTGTGCAATATATTGTTTTTGAAGGTAACCAAGTTGACTAATCATCGCTTGATTTTCGCCGGTAATCGTCAAAATACCATATTGATAACAAACAACCTGCCACTGCTCTGGTTGCGGTAGGATAGGTTGAATCAGTTTTGTAAGTTTCTGCCATGCAGTTACTTGCTTTGAGAGAAACGTTAAGTTTCCTGTTTTTATGTGTTTTCTGGTTTGTTGAAAGAGATTCACTGGTTCGGACATACATATTTCCTTCATGTTAATGTCTTAATCTTATGCGCTTCTTTCGGTAGATATCAAGGACGAGATCACGCAAGAAACATTCGTAAGAACAGTTTTAAGAGGTTTTTTATGCATATGCGACGTATTTTGTTGGCTTTTTCTTTTGCGGCATCGGCTGCTTCAGTAGCCTTCGCTGATTTGGTAGAACTCAATACAAATAATGCATCTTCGGATCGAATTGAGCAATTGACACGCACTTTATCAGAAGGTGCTTATACTGAATCTAATGATATTGATGTTCCTGCCGAAACGAAAATGACGGTTCAGCTCCGTGAAAAGACGGTTGAACTTAACAATGCTTCACTGGCGAAAAAATACGGTTCGGAATCCTCTGCAAAAAGTTTTTCAAATAATCCATATTCGTGGTTAGTGACACACCCACTTCCAAGCGCACGTGTTAGCTCAAGTTATGGCGGCCGTACCATGAATGGTCGTGCTGAGCGTCACTCAGGTCTAGATCTTGCTGCGCCAAGCGGTACACCGATTTATGCGACAGGTCCAGGGATTGTGACCAAGTCAGGTTGGGGTACGGGCTATGGTCAATACGTTGAAATTAACCATGACAATGGTTACATCACGCGCTATGCCCATGCATCACGTTTAATTGCTCGTGTTGGCGACCGTGTAGACGCGGGTGAACATATTGCCAATGTTGGTTGTACAGGTCGTTGTACTGGCCCACATTTACACTATGAAGTAGTTAAAGATGGTCAACGCAAAAACCCATCGACTTATCTAGCAATGTTGCCTTAAATCCGATTTGATCGATGATCCGAACTTACCGTTGGTCTGATGCTTGAAAAAGGAATACAGCTCTGACGAAATCTAAGTTAGCATCAAAAAGCAGCATTAAATGTATAAAAAACCGCCTAAATTGGCGGTTTTTTGTTATCTTGGGTAACGAATGGTCAATGACTATTTAGTTGCTAAATAGTATGGCTCAGCCATATTCAGCTGTAGCGATACTCTTATAGGACGAAAGTATGATACATATTAGCGTATAAGATTAGGATATCGAAATAGGTGAATTATGGCGTTTTATGGTGATACTGACGCGCAAGAAACGCAAGAATGGCAAGATGCGTTTGACTCCGTTTTACAACACATGGGGACTGAGCGTGCAGCTTTTCTACTAGAAAAACTGTATCAACAAGCAATCGCTAAACATGTCCCTATTCAGCGTTTAAACACGCCTTATTTAAATACAATTTCAGTGGCTGAAGAACCTGCAATGCCAGGCGATCAAGACATGGAGCGTCGTATCCGTGCGTTGATTCGTTGGAACGCCTTAGCGATGGTACTCCGTGCCAATAAAACGGGTGATGACTTAGGTGGTCACTTGGCAAGTTTTGCATCTTCAGCAACATTATATGATGTGGGTTTTAACCATTTCTTCCGCGCGAATAGTGATAGCTTTGGCGGTGACATGATCTATTATCAAGGTCACTGTGCGCCAGGAATCTATGCGCGTTCATTCCTTGAAGGTCGTTTGACTGAAGAGCATCTAAACAATTTCCGTCGCGAAGTGGACGGTGTTGGCTTACCTTCTTATCCGCATCCATACTTAATGCCTGATTATTGGCAGTTCCCAACGGTATCGATGGGTCTTGGCCCAATCATGTCGATTTACCAAGCACATATTCAAAAATATTTGATGAACCGTGGTTTGATTAAAGAAGAAAATCGCAAAGTTTGGGCATACCTTGGTGATGGTGAGATGGATGAGCCAGAAAGCACAGGTGCAATTTCACTTGCGGGTCGTGAAAAATTAGACAATCTCATTTGGGTTGTAAACTGTAACTTACAGCGTCTAGACGGTCCAGTACGTGGTAACGGTAAAATTATTCAAGAATTAGAATCTTTATTCCGTGGTGCGGGCTGGCGTGTCATTAAAGTGGTTTGGGGCCGTCATTGGGACCCACTACTGGCTAAAGACAGCACTGGTGCTTTAAAAGCGGTTATGGAAGAAACACTGGATGGCGAATACCAACGCTTACAAGTGAAGGGCGGTGCATATGCACGCGAAAAATTCTTTGGTAAATACCCAGAAGCGGCTGAGTTGATTAAAGATTTAAGCGATGAAGATATTGATAATCTAAATCGTGGTGGTCATGACCCGTATAAAGTTTTTGCAGCCTATGCAGAAGCATGTACAGCCAAAGGTCAACCAACTGTAATCTTAGCGAAAACTGTAAAAGGTTATGGTTTGTCTGATGAAATTGAAGCAGTAAACAAAACGCATCAAATCAAAAAGATGCAAATCGAATCTTTAAAATATGTGCGTGATCGCTTCAATTTGCCATTTAACGATGAGCAATTAGAAGAAGTGCCTTTCTATCGTCCAAGCGAAAACTCGCCTGAATTGAAATATATGAAGGCACGTCGTGAAGCACTAGGTGGTTATTTGCCTGCACGTCGCAAAGAAAGTGAACAGTTGGCTATTCCAGAACTTTCTGTCTTTGATGCAGTATTAAAAGGCTCACAAGGCAAAGAACAATCAACCACCATGGTGATGGTTCGTTTAATTGCTGCATTGTTAAAAGAAAAAGCAATTAAAGACCGTGTTGTGCCAATCGTTCCTGATGAAGCACGTACTTTCGGTCTAGAAGGTATGTTCCGTCAGTTAGGTATTTATGCAGCCAATGGTCAGCATTACACGCCTGAAGACCAAGAACAGTTGATGCATTACCGTGAAGCAAAAGATGGTCATATGCTTCAAGAAGGCATTAACGAAGCAGGTGCAATGAGCGCTTGGGCAGCATTGGCAACCAGTTATTCAACCAATAACTTACCCATGATTCCAATGTACATGTACTACTCTATGTTTGGTTTTCAGCGTATTGGCGACATTGCATGGGCTGCAGGTGATGCACAAGCACAAGGTTTCTTATTGGGTGCAACAGCAGGTCGTACCACGCTAAACGGTGAAGGTTTACAACACCAAGATGGTCACTCGCATATTTTAGCCAATACGATTCCGAACTGTGTGTCGTATGACCCATGTTTTGGTTATGAATTAGCAGTTATTGTGCATGATGGTTTACAACGCATGTATGTGAACCAAGAGCGTATTTTCTATTACTTAACGGTAATGAACGAAAACTACGAGCATCCTGAAATGCCACAAGGTGCTGAAGAAGGCATTAAACGTGGTATGTACTTACTTCAAAAAGATGAAAAAGCCACTGTTCAGTTGATGGGTTCAGGTGTAATTCTGCGTGAAGTCATTAAAGCTGCTCAAATCTTACGTGATGAATACCAAATCCATTCAAATGTATTTAGCGTAACAAGTTTCAATGAACTTGCACGTGATGGTATGGCATGTGAAGAATACAACCGCTTGCATCCAATGAGCGAGAACGTGAAAGAGGCTTGGGTGACTGAGCAACTGCGCGGCACAGAAGGGATCGTAGTTTCTGCAACAGATCATATGCGTGCTTATAGCGAACAAATTCGTGCATATCTTCCAGACAACCGTCCATTCGTAGCATTGGGTACAGATGGTTATGGTCGTTCAGATTCACGCGCTAAATTACGTAGCTACTTTGGTGTAGATGCTGCACATATTGTGGTTGCCACACTGAAGAAATTGGCTGATGAAGGTGAGGTGGATGCACGCTTAGTGAAAGATGCCATCTCTACATTTGAATTAGATACGGACCGTCCAGTAGCTTGGGCTCCTCAAGCAACGCCATCTGTACACGCTGTAGCTGACTACAAAGAGGAGAAATAAGTATGCAAATTACAACTCCTGATATTGGTGTAGATAAAGCCGTTGTTGCTGAAATTTTGATCAAAGTTGGCGATACCATTGCGGTTGATGACAGTGTTGTTCTATTAGAATCAGACAAAGCATCTGTTGAAGTGCCTAGCACTTCAGCAGGCGTTGTTAAAAGCATTTTAGTAAACTTAGGTGACTCTGTTGCTGAAGGTGCAGCGCTGATTGAGCTGGAAGCCGAGGGACAAACTGAAGCGCCAGCAGTACAAGCACAGGCTGACGTTGTACAAGCTGAAGAAAAGACTGCACCCGCTGCTGTTGCTGAAACGGTTGCACCCGCTGCCACTACAGCATCACAAGTGATTGATGTGCAAGTGCCAGATATTGGTGTGGAAAAAGCAACCGTTGGTGAAATTTTGGTGTCGGTTGGCGATCAAATTGACGTTGATCAAAGCATCCTTGTGGTTGAGTCAGACAAAGCGACTGTGGAAGTCCCGAGTACGATTTCAGGCACAGTGGAATCAATTAGCGTTCAAGTTGGTGACAGTGTTAAAGAAGGTGTGGTGATTCTGACTGTAAAAACAGCAGCTTCAGTTGCACCAGTGACTGCTGAGCCTACGCCAGTTGCAACACCTCAAGCCACCACTGAAGCTCAGCCTGCTGAAGCGGCGCCACAAGTTGCTGCTGCGCCTGTAGGTGCAGTTGAAATTGCAGTGCCTGACTTGGGTGTGGACAAAGCGGCTGTTGCTGAAATTTTGGTGTCAGTAGGTGATACGGTTGAAAAAGACCAAAGTATCATCGTGGTTGAATCAGACAAAGCAACGGTTGAAGTACCAAGTACAACAGCAGGTGTGATTAAAGCCATTCATGTTGCATTGGGACAAAATGTATCGGAAGGTGTGGCTTTGGTGACCATTGAAGGTGAATCTTCATCAGCACCCGCTGCTGCACCTGCGGCGGCTTCTGCTCCAGCGCCTAAAGCTGAAGTTAAAGCGCAGCCTGCGCCAGCAGCACAGTCAGTTGCGGCTCCTGTGTCAGAACAGGGTGCAGACAAGCTGACGAAAGCGCAGAATGACGCCAATGCGAAAGTCTATGCAGGCCCAGCTGTACGCAAGCTGGCGCGTGAATTAGGCGTCGTATTGTCTGAAGTAAGCGCATCTGGCCCGCATGCGCGTGTCATGAAGGAAGACCTGAAAGCATTTGTCAAAGCGCGTTTAACTGCGCCTCAGGCTGCTCCAGCCGCTCAGGCTGCTGCTCAAGTTTCTGGCTTGCCAAAGCTTCCGGATTTCACAGCGTTTGGTGGTGTAGAAGAGAAAGTGCTGACACGTCTGCAACAAGTCTCTATTCCGCAGTTGTCTTTAAACAACTATATTCCGCAAGTAACTCAGTTTGATTTGGCGGATATTACTGAGCTTGAAGCTTGGCGTAATGACCTTAAAGGTAACTTTAAGAAAGATGGTATTAGTTTGACCATTATGGCTTTCATTATTAAAGCTGTTGCGCATTTGCTGAAAGAAGAGCGTGATTTTGCCAGTCACTTGGCTGATGATGGCAAGTCTGTGCTCTTGCGGAACGAAATCCATATGGGCATTGCTGTAGCAACACCAGATGGTTTAACCGTTCCTGTACTCCGTAATCCAGACCAGAAATCGATTAAAGACATTGCGGTGGAGCTCGGTGTATTGGGTCAGAAAGCACGTGATAAGAAGCTTTCGCCGAAAGATCTACAAGGTGCAAACTTCACGATTTCAAGCTTAGGTGCAATTGGTGGTACGGCATTTACACCATTGGTGAACTGGCCACAAGTCGCGATTTTGGGGATTTCTCCAGCGACGATGCAACCCGTATGGAATGGTCAAGGTTTTGATCCGAAACTGATGTTACCGTTGTCACTGTCTTATGATCACCGTGTGATCAATGGGGCCGATGCTGCGCGCTTTACCAATAAGCTGACCAAGTTGCTGAAAGACATCCGTACTTTGCTGATCTGATGATCTGGTTTTTTGGCCTGTAGGTTTCTCTTCTCAAAAGAGAAAAATAGCGGCTGGAAGCACTGCAAAAATACTTCAATAAAGACTCTGCTTCGGCAGGGTCTTTTGTATTTAGAGATTGCCAAAAAACGTATTTTCGCCTAACATTGTGTTACTTCATTGGGGAGTAGCCGCTGTTCCTAAGAACAGGTGATGATCAACATATTTGCTCTAAAACGAGCATGGTCATCATAGCAAAGAACCAAATGAGCTTCTAAAGAGCTTTCTTTTGTTGGCAAGACCTTTGATTTACCACTCTGCAGATTTTTGGCTAGCAGGAGAGGTGAGTCATTGGTATTTGTTATGCTAGCCAGAGAAAGACATCATGTATGAATTCCTCCTCTCTACAGCCATCGTGGCTTTAGCTGAAATGGGCGATAAGACCCAACTGCTCGCATTGTTACTTGCTGCACGTTTCCGTAAACCCGTCCCAATTCTATTGGCTATTTTGCTGGCGACCATTATTAACCATGGCGTCTCTGCTGTTTTAGGCCAATGGATCACCACAGTTTTAAGTCCTGATGCGCTGATCTGGATTCTCTCGATTGGTTTCATTGCTATGGCAGGTTGGATGTTGATTCCTGATCAGTTGGATGATGAGTCAGGCAGTATTAAGAAATGGCAGAAACTAGGGGTATTTGGCGCAACATTTGTGCTGTTCTTCTTGGCCGAAATTGGAGATAAAACTCAAATTGCGACAGTGGCTTTAGCAGCACGTTTTGACAGTATTGTTTGGGTGATGTTGGGTACGACTTTAGGGATGATGTTGGCCAATGCGCCAGCGGTCTTTATTGGCGATAAGTTGGCGACCAAGTTGCCAATTGCCTTAATTCATAAAATTGGTGCGGCCATTTTCTTGGTCATTGGTGTTGCAACACTTATCCAGCATTATTTCTTCTAATTCACCGTAGAAAATAAGAATCCCGACTTAAAAAATCGGGATTTTTTATTGAAAAATGATCTTCAATTTATTGATATATCAAATGATATTGGTCGCAAATGCATTGTAAGTTTGTGTAAATCCATATATGTTGTAGGTATTAAAAAGTCTTTTAAGAAAAACAGCATTTTGAGGGGATGGGCATGGCATTTGACCGCACAACGTCACAGGTTTTATATGATGATGGCACACATAAGTGTATTAGCTTTACCAGCTTGGTCAAAGGCGAGGGTGTACAGGCAAATCAGTTTTTAATTATTGACCATGAGCGTGCAGCAGTCTTAGATCCCGGTGGGGACTTAACCTATGTACCGTTGACCATGGAGTTGAATAAATATACCCGTTTGACCAATCTTGATTTTGTGATGGCCTCACACCAAGACCCTGACATTATTACCTCAATGCCGCGTTGGTTGGTCTATACCGAAGCGAAAGTGGTGGCTTCTAAACTTTGGGCACGCTTTCTACCGCATTTGAACTCTGCCTTTATGAGTGAGCGGATGAAAGGCAACTGGTTGGACCGATTGGTGGAATTACCTGACCACGGTCAGGTGATTACGTTGGGGCAGTCTTCGATTATTGCTGTGCCTGCCCATTTTCTACATTCGGTAGGCAATTTTCAGTTTTATGACCCAATTGCCAAGATTCTATTTTCAGGCGATATGGGGGCATCGATGGTGGATGATGCCTCAAAACCTTTGGAAAACTTTGCTGCGCATATTCCTAAAATGAAAGGGTTTCATCAGCGCTATATGTGCAATAACAAAGTGATTCGTTTATGGGTCAATATGGTCCGCACGATGGATGTCGAAATGATTGTACCGCAGCATGGTACACCGTTTATTGGGCAAGAGCAGATTCATCAATTTTTAGACTGGATTGAGACTTTGGAGTGCGGTACAGACTTGATGGATGAGAGTGTTTTTACCTGTCCAACTTAAGTGATAAAATAGTCGTAAATTTTGCTTGTTTGGCAACCACAATTTTTTTAATATTTTCTTCCAAAAAAAGTTTTTGAAAATGAGAATATAAAGGATGTTGTCTCAAGTTCCAACGGAAGATGCCTGTTTAAGCTGCGGGGCATGTTGTGCCTTTTTTAGAGTCTCATTTTACTGGGCTGAAGGCATTTCAATGCCTGAACATTACACAGAGCCAGTGACGGCTGTGTATTCATGCATGGCTGGAACCAATCAAGCCAGCCCACGCTGTATTGCACTGCAAGGTACCATTGGTGAGCAAGTTAGTTGTGGGATGTATGAACAGCGTAGCTCTTCATGTAAAGAAGTTCAAATCGCTGATGATCAATGCAACAAAGCGCGACGTGCGCACAATATGATTCCATTTGTGCAATTGGAAGCGAGCATTGCCGTCAATGATGAAGGTTTTGATCAAGTGTGTTAATCGGTAAAAGCAGAGTCAAGGCTCTGCTTTTTTAGTTTTAGAAAGTAAATCAAATTCATCTTAAAACAAGAAATAAAAAATAAAGGTGAAAATGAAGGTGTCAAATAAAATATGGGTTTTATCACTTTATTTTCTAAGATAAAAAAATAAATTTTCAATTGAAATGAAATTTAAGTTCATATTTGTTTATAATAGCGCACGGAAATTACCAGTGAGACTGCCATGTTGACCATCGTTCAAGACGCGTTAACTTTTGATGATGTCCTATTACTCCCTGCCTATTCTACTGTTCTCCCAAAAGATGTCTCATTAAAGACACGATTCACGCGCGGCATTAATTTAAATATCCCCCTTGTTTCAGCAGCAATGGATACGGTGACTGAATCACGTATGGCGATTGCGATGGCGCAAAACGGTGGTATTGGTATTTTGCACAAGAACATGGATATTGCTGCACAAGCTGCAGAAGTCCGTCGTGTGAAAAAATTTGAAGCAGGAATGGTGAAAGATCCAATCACTGTGACACCTGAAACTACAGTGCGCGAATTGATCTCGATTACTCAAGCCAACAACATCAGCGGTGTACCTGTTGTGAAAGATGGCAAAGTGGTCGGTATTGTCACAGGTCGCGATACACGCTTTGAAACGAACCTTGAGCAACCTGTAAGCAACATTATGACCGGTCAAGATCGTCTCGTGACGGTTCGTGAAGGTGAGTCGAAAGAAAATATTCAAGCTTTACTGCAAAAGCACCGCATTGAAAAAGTTTTGGTTGTTGGTGAACACAACGAACTCAAAGGTTTAATTACAGTCACTGACTTCCGTAAAGCGGAAAGTTATCCAAGTAGCTGTAAAGATGATCTTGGTCGCTTACGTGTGGGCGCTGCCGTCGGTACAGGTGTAGAAACACCAAGCCGTGTAGAGGCTTTGGTTGAAGCGGGTGTAGATGCAATTGTCGTAGATACGGCGCATGGCCACTCTGCGGGTGTGATCGAGCGTGTACGTTGGGTGAAAGCGAATTACCCACAAGTCCAAGTGATTGGCGGTAACATTGCAACTGGTGATGCTGCATTGGCACTCCTTGATGCAGGCGCAGATGCGGTCAAAGTCGGTATCGGCCCAGGTTCAATTTGTACCACTCGTATTGTGGCGGGTATTGGTATGCCGCAGATTTCTGCGATTGATAGCGTGGCTAATGCACTAAAAGATCAAATTCCATTAATTGCAGATGGTGGTATTCGTTTCTCTGGCGATATGGCGAAAGCGATTGGCGCGGGTGCGAGTACGATTATGGTCGGTTCACTCCTTGCTGGGACTGAAGAAGCGCCAGGTGAAGTGGAATTCTTCCAAGGTCGTTACTATAAAGCGTATCGGGGTATGGGGTCATTGGGCGCGATGGCAGGCGCAACAGGTTCTGCGGATCGTTATTTCCAAGACTCTAAAGCAGGTGCTGAGAAACTTGTTCCTGAAGGGATCGAAGGTCGTGTGCCATACAAGGGACCAATGGGCAACATTGTGCACCAAATGATGGGCGGTTTACGTTCTTCTATGGGTTATACAGGTTCATCTGTGATTGAAGATCTTCGTCAAAATGCGAAGTTTGTGAAAATCACTTCGGCAGGTATGTCGGAGTCACATGTTCACGACGTGACGATTACCAAAGAAGCACCGAACTATCGCGTTGGCTAATTCAGCTATACCAATTGTTCAAAGTAAAAGCCGTCATTTTTATGACGGCTTTTTCGTTTTGGTGTAAAGTGTTGGCAGTAAAAAAGTGATGATTTAGATCACCATTAAGAAGTGAGTAAAATATGAGTTATTTTGGTACCGATGGTATTCGCGGTAAGTTTGGCGTCCTCCCTATTACCCCTGAATTTGCCCTTAAGTTAGGCTTTGCCGCAGGGAAAGTTTTAAAACGCCACAGTAAAAAATCAAAACCATTGGTGGTACTCGGTAAAGACACACGTTTATCGGGTTATATTTTAGAGTCAGCATTACAAGCGGGTTTAAACGCAGCAGGGGTGTATGTACATTTACTAGGCCCATTGCCAACCCCAGCAATTGCACATTTGACCCGTGCTTTACATGCAAGTTTGGGCATTGTGATTTCGGCATCACATAATCCTTATTTTGATAATGGGATCAAGTTCTTTTCCAGTGAAGGTAAGAAACTACCAGATGCTATTCAAGAAGAAATTAATCAAGAACTTGAAAAAGAATTAGTGATTGAAGACACGGCAAACTTGGGTAAAAGTGTCCGCGTAAAAGATGCCAATGGGCGTTACATCGAGTTTTGTAAATCCACATTTCCATACCATTTAGACTTGAATGATTTAACCATTGTGGTGGATTGTGCAAATGGTGCTGCATATAACGTGGGTCCATCGGTCTTTCGTGAGCTCGGCGCCAAGGTCATTGCCATTCATAATGAGCCTAACGGTGTAAATATCAATGAGCAATGTGGTTCAACACACCCTGAAAGTTTGCAACAAGCTGTAGTTGAAAGTGGTGCAGATTTGGGTATCGCTTTTGATGGGGATGCAGACCGTGTTATTTTGGTGGATAAAGATGGCAAGCTAATTGATGGCGACCATATTTTATATATCTTGGCGACACAGAGCGCTAAAAAACCTGCTGGAATAGTGGGTACCTTAATGTCAAATATGGCTTTAGAGCTGGCTTTGGAAAAAGCCGGTGTAGTGTTATTACGTGCCAAAGTGGGAGATCGCTATGTATTACAAGGTCTAGAAGAAAAAGGTTGGGTCGTTGGTGGTGAGCCATCAGGACACATCTTAACCTTGGATAAAAGTACCACAGGTGATGCCATTATTGCCGCCCTTCAAGTGCTTACGGTGATGGTCGAGCAGAAGAAAGCGCTGCATGAATTGGTTGCTGACTTTAAGCTTCTACCGAATGTGCTGGTGAATGTACGTTTAGAGGCGATGTTTGACCCTTATGCGGTGCCTGCTTTGGTGGCTGAATTTGATAAAGCCGAGAAACAACTCAAAGGTCGTGGTCGTTTGTTGATTCGTAAATCAGGTACTGAACCTGTGATTCGTGTCATGGTGGAAGGAGATGATCTCGATGAAGTCAGCACTTTAGCCCATACATTGGCTGATGCTGTACGTGCGAATGCAGCTTAATAAGGAGTGAAAAATGAGTGATTTAATTAAAGATCTCAGTGAGCTTCGTTTAAGTTATCAAAAAGGCGAGCTGCATGAAGATCGAGTAGAAACCCATCCACATGCTCAGTTCTTACTTTGGTTTAATCATGCTTTAGAAGCACAACTGCACGAACCTTATGCTATGTCATTGGCGACAGCAAGTGTGCAGGGTCGGCCGCATGTACGAACGGTATTGCTGCGCGGTGCAACTGAAGCAGGTTATGATTTTTATACCAATTATGACAGTCAAAAAGGCAATGATCTGGCAGAAAACCCATATGCAGAGTTACTGTTTTATTGGCAAGAGCAGGAACGTCAGATTCGCATTGGCGGTAAAGTAGTCAAAATTTCTGAAGCAGAATCGACGGACTACTATCATAAGCGTCCACGAGATAGCCAAATTGCAGCACATATCAGTACACCACAAAGTGGTGTGATTGAAAGCCGTGAAGTCTTGCAACAACGTTTTGAGCAATTGCAAAGCCAAGTTGAAGGTAAATCAGAACTGAATAAACCTGTCTTTTGGGGTGGCTACCGCCTTGAGCCTGACTATTATGAGTTTTGGCAAGGGCGTCCGAACCGTTTACATGACCGTTTAAGTTATGAAAAACAGCAAGATGTCTGGATGCTGAAACGTTTGATGCCATAAATGTCAGCCATTCAAATTAAGCAAAGACCCTTTATGACCTGTCCTGAATTATTTCAGGACGTTCCTGCGTTTATTGCAGAAATTTTAGCCCGCCGTGGGGTGGCGTCAACGCAGGAGCTGGAGTTAAAGCTCAAGCATTTACTGGCCCCTAGCATGAAAGGCTTAAATGAAGCAATTCGGTTGATGGATGCTGCAATTGATCAGGAACACAAAATTGTCATTGTGGGTGATTATGATGCAGATGGTGCAACCAGCACCGCTTTAATGATTTTGGCTTTGCGAGAAATGGGGGCGCAGGTAGAGTATCTGGTTCCAGACCGCTTTAAATATGGTTATGGCTTAACGCCTGCGATTGCGGATTTAGCATTTACCAGCTTTACACCTGATTTATTGATTACGGTGGATAATGGTATTTCCAGTCATGACGGCGTGAAACAAGCGCAAGATCATGGCATGCAGGTGATTATTACCGATCACCATTTGACCACCAAACCGACTCCCAGTGCTGAAGCGGTAGTGAATCCGAACCAGTTGGGGTGTGATTTTCCAAGTAAAGCCTTAGCTGGGGTGGGTGTGGCCTTTTATGTCTTGGCCAATTTATCGACCTATCGTAAAAAACTAAATAAGTCTTCGGCACTCATGAGTCAGTATTTGGATTTGGTGGCCTTAGGCACTTATGCCGATGTTGCCAGTCTTGACTATAACAATCGCATCTTGGTCGATGTTGGCCTGAAGCGCATTCAACAGCATTTATGCCGCCCTGGTATCAGTGCTCTACTGGAGATTGCAGGTCGAGAGGCTGCAACTTTAAAAGCGCAAGATTTGGGGTTTGTACTGGGGCCACGTATTAATGCGGCAGGTCGTATGGAAACCATGGATATCGGGATTGAATGTCTATTGGCACAGGACTTTGCCTCTGCCTATCCATTGGCAGAACAACTGAATCAGTTGAATGTGGAACGTCGTCAGGTTGAAGCGACGATGAAACAAGAGGCCTTAATAGCCTTGGATCAAATTCAACTGGATGATACGGTCTTACCTACGGCTTTAATTATGTTCGAGCCGCATTGGCATCAAGGGGTGATTGGCATTGTTGCGGGACGCTTAAAAGAACAGTTTCATCGTCCGAGTATTGTATTTGCCGCAGATGAAGATGGGATACATATTAAAGGTTCAGCACGTTCGATTGAAGGAGTGCATATCCGCGATGCCATTGAGTGTGTTGCTGAGCAATATCCACATTTGGTCAGCCACTTTGGTGGGCATGCTGCGGCAGCGGGTTTAACCATTCAAAAAGTCCATTTTGAAGAGTTTAAGCAGGCCTTTGAAGTACTGATGGCAGCTCAGGATGAAGGTTTATTTACGGCGACTTTATGGACCGATGGTGAGTTAGCAGCAGAAAATATTCAGGTTGAAACGGTCGATCTTCTACAGCAGATTAGTCCATGGGGGCAAAAGTTTCCAGCACCTATTTTTGAAGGAAACTTTCAAATTTTAGATTTCCGCTGGTTGAAAGAAGTGCATTTAAAATTACGTATAGCTTTAGACAATGGACAGGTTGTAGATGCCATTGCTTTTAATGCTGCAGACAAATACCAGTTCAATGAGATGAACCATCAAATTCGTTTGGTCTATGAGCTGGATAAAAATGAATTTCGTGGCAATGTCAGCGTACAACTTCGCATTTTGCATTTAGAACAACATTAAAAAACCGCTCTATAGAGCGGTTTTTTAATACATTTTTGTTTCAATTAGAAGCGGAATGTACCATTGATACCGTATGAATCAGCATCTTCCGTTGTTGTGTAGTTCAAGCCAACAGCAATAGCAGGCGTAAAGAATTTTTGCGCGCGAACAGCCCAAACAGTGTCAAAGTCATCGAATGTTGTATCCATAAATGAAACACCAACACTTAAGGTTGGATCGATATATAAATCGGCACCTAAGCGGTAAGCAGTTTCATCACCAAAGTATGTTGCACCTTCAAAATTGGTAAAATGGTTACCAATTTGAGTCACATATTTAGCGCGTAAGGTTACAGCTGTATCGTCTGCTACTGCGGAGATATTTGAGAATGTATCAATGAAGCCATTTTTTGAAACATGCATTGGATCAAGATTTTCTTTGGCTACACCAGCCGCAATGAGTAGCCCATCGACAGGCAGGTAACCTGCTTCTAATGCATAACCCACATTATCATCTGATGCTTTACCAAATTCACTTTCAACCGTCACTTCAGAGCGGTTGAGGCTACCAGAAACATAAAATTGAGAGTTTGGGATGAAAAATTCACCATTTAAACCGACTGTGTCAATTTCTAAATCGGCGCCGTCTTCATCAATACTTGAGTTCGCATAACCAAGACCAATGTTGCTTGCTTTGCTTAAAAAAGCAGCCTCTGCAAGTGGCGAATTTTTAGTGTTCACTCCATTTAAGTAGTACTTGCCACTGATGCCAAAAGTATCAAGGTCTTCACTGTCACCATCAAAGCTTGTATTTTCGTAGTTTGCATTGATTTCCGCTTGGTAAGCATGTGCAGTCCCGAAGCTCGCAATAAGTGCGGTAGTAAGTGCAAGTTGTTTAAGCATTTTAGAGGTTCTCTCTTTGTTATAAAAATATGATTGTTCTATGACAGTTGTAACGAAGTGTACGAAAAAGTAGCAGGGAGTCAATCTTTATTTATAACAATGCTTTATCAGAGTGCAAAAAGCCCATTCGAAAATGGGCTTTGAGTATTCAAGGTTTTTAATTGGTTTTAGAAACGATATTTCGCAGCTAAACCGAATTTGTTGTAGTCGTTGTTGCCATCTTCACCAAAACCAACACGGCCTTCAAGGCTGACTTGCGGGGTAAAGAATTTACGTGCATTGATACCAAATTCGTTAGTATCACCATAGTCACGGTCTTTGCTGTAGTAATCTACACCTAGGCTTAAGGTTTTATCGATGAAGTAATCTGCTGCAAGATTATATTCGTCTAAATCACCAAAACCTGCGCCTGCTTCTAAGTTAATGTCTTTACCATTGCTTAAAGAAGTGACATATTTAGCGCGAAGAGTAGGATCTACGCCATCGTCATAATCGTTGTCATAGCCTTTTAGACCCGCAGCAATTAATAAACCTGGTGCTGGTAAATAACCCACTTCAGCGCCATAAACGGTCTCATCAAAATCGCCACCGCGGTCAAATTTCCTATCATCGCGACCAACATTACCACTCACATAGAAATCTGAGTTAGGGACAAAGACTTCAGCACCGACGCCATAACGATGACGTTCATTATCACCTACTTCGTCGTATTGGTATTTTGCGTTAACGTTACTTGCACGGTCTAAGAATGCTGCTTCTGCAAGTGGCGCATTACGTGTTTGAACTGGGTTGAAATAGTATGTGCCATCTACGCCAAAAGAGCCGCTTGAACTACCGTTGTCTGGATCAATTAGGCCAGCTGAAGCACCCACCTCTGCTTGGTATGCATGTGCAGTACCTGTGATCGCTAGAGCTGAAAGTAATGCTGAAGCAATTGCTAATTTTTTCATGGTATGTACCCCTCGTAAGTGGAACTGTATTTCATTAACTTTTTGTTACAACTTCAGTCTAGGGCAAAATAAAAAAGCGTCAACCAAAGGAAAGTTAATGCTCTGTATCTAAGGTTACATCGTGTAATTTTTTAAATTTAAATGATTGATAATAAATTATAAATTTATAATGTTTTGTTTTATTAAAATTGTGTAGATTCTGTGGAGTTCATAATTTTTGACGCCATTTTAACCAATTTTAACTCAAAATGTTTAGTCCGTTTGTCTGTTGAGAACACTTCTCAGGTGTGTATTTTGTGGGATGGTTCGCATTTATATGCAGCTTGATTGCGGTTGAAGAGAATGCTTTTTTGGAAACTAAACGGTTTTAAGGACTAGAAAGAAGGCGTAATTTTGTCGAATTTGAGATGAATAATCCCCACCGTCGACTGTGATATAATCAGCGGCTATTTTTCGCTTTATATTGATTGAGAGTAATTCACGTGGAAATTAATCCGTATCTAAACCAATTAAAAGACTTAAACGACCGTGGTCTCACATTACGGGGGTATCTTTGACTACGATCTGAAAAAAGAGCGTTTAGAAGAGGTTCTCCGTGAATTAGAAGACCCCGCGATTTGGAATGATCAAAGCCGTGCACAAGCCATGGCCAAAGAAAAAGGCGAACTTGAAAACGTCTTAAATGTGTTAGATGGTTTGGCAACGCAGCTTGAAGATGCGCAAGCGATGCTTGATTTGGCAGTCGAGGCAGATGATGAAAGTCTGTTGGCTGATGTCCAAGCTGAATTGACTTCTGCAGAAGAAGAGTTAGCGAAGCTTGAATTCCGCCGTATGTTCAGCAACCCAATGGACCCAAATCCATGTTATGTGGAAATTCAAGCTGGTTCAGGTGGGACAGAAGCACAAGACTGGGCTTCAATGCTACTGCGTATGTATATGCGTTGGATTGAACGTCATGGTTTTAAAGCTGAATTGATGGAAGAGTCAGACGGCGATGTGGCTGGGATTAAGTCTGCAACGATTCGTGTTGAAGGTGAATATGCCTATGGTTGGTTACGTACCGAATCGGGTGTGCATCGTTTAGTGCGTAAATCGCCATTTGACTCGGGTAACCGCCGTCATACCTCATTCTCTGCTGTGTTTGTCTCGCCTGAAGTCGATGACAACATTGAAATTGATATCAACCCATCTGACGTGCGTACCGATACCTATCGTGCTTCGGGTGCAGGTGGTCAGCACATTAACAAAACAGACTCTGCTGTACGTTTAACCCACGCGCCAACAGGCATTGTGGTGGCATGTCAGAACCAACGTTCACAACATGCCAACCGTGACCATGCTTGGAAACAGTTACGTGCGAAGTTGTATGAGTTGGAAATGAGCAAGCGTAACGAAGCGGCTCAAGCACTTGAAGACTCGAAGTCGGATATTGGTTGGGGCAGTCAGATTCGTTCTTATGTATTGGATGACTCGCGTATTAAAGACTTACGTACGGGTGTTGAAAACTCCAACACAGGTGCAGTACTAGATGGTGACCTTGATAAGTTTATTGAAGCAAGCTTAAAACAAGGTTTGTAATTTAAATGATGAATGAAAGCAAAGGGTTATCAGTTATTTTACAATATATCTAAAAAAAACGATATTAAAATCGAAAAAATGCGATATATTAAGTAAAACAAGCTGACAACGCTTTGTTGCCCATTAAACGTGTCTTGAGTATGGATATAGATTTAATTTTTAAAGCCTTGGCTAATCCAACGCGTCGCCAAATTTTGGAATGGTTAAAAAAACCGGAACAATTTTTATCGAGTGACGAATGTGGTGACTTTAGACGCGGCGTATGTGCAGGTCATATCGAACGGTTGGGAAATGTATCGCAATCGACGATGTCGAACCATTTGTCCGTTTTACAGCAGGCCGGTTTAATTCAAGTGGAAAAATATGGACAATGGTCTTATTTTTCTCGCAATGAAGCGTTGATTCAGCAATTTATCGAACACCTACAACAACACCTTTAACAGGTGGGAGTAACGATGGCTGAATTAAATTCTCCTTTAACGCTCGGTGCGTTAGAGCTTAAAAACCGTGTCATCATGGCGCCGCTGACCCGTAACCGCGCAACTGCTGATCGCGTTCCAACCCCAATGATGGTTGAGTACTATGCGCAACGTGCAAGTGCTGGCCTGATCATTTCTGAAGCTACAGTGATTTCTGAAGAAGCCAATGGCTATTTGAATACTCCAGGATTGTTTACCGATGCTCAGGTCGAAGGCTGGAAAAAGGTCACTCAAGCGGTTCATGAGAAGGGCGGTCTGATTATTGCCCAGCTTTGGCATGTTGGTCGTGTATCGCATCCGGATCTGTTAAATGGTGAAACACCAGTCTCTGCAAGTGCAGTACAACAGGCGGGTCATGTCAGCTTACTACGTCCAAAACGTCCTTATGTATTGCCACGTCCTTTGGAGGTTTCTGAAATTCACGCGATTACCGAGCAATATAAGCAAGCCGCGATTCGTGCTAAAGAAGCCGGTTTTGATGGTGTGGAATTACATGCTGCCAATGGTTATCTGATTGACCAGTTCTTGCAAAGCAAAACCAATCAGCGTGAAGATGAATACGGCGGTTCAGTGGAAAATCGTACACGGTTCCTGCTAGAAGCAACTGATGCACTGATTGAAGTATGGGGCGCAGATCGTGTAGGGGTGCATTTTGCGCCGCGTTGTGATGACCATGACATGGGCGATGATAATCCACGTGAAACATTTGGCTATGCCATGGAGCAGCTGGGCAAACGCAAGATTGCCTTCTTCTTTACCCGTGAATATCTGGCTGAAGACAGTATTTCTGAATATATGAAAGAGCGTTCTGGTGGAGTGCCTTATATTGCCAATATGCAACTGAGTCGTGAAGATGCGATTCAGCTGTTGGCATCAGGCAAGGCTGATGCGGTGTCTTTTGGTAAGGCGTATATTGCCAATCCAGACTTGTATGAGCGTTTACTGCAAGATGCACCACTGAATGAACTGAAACTGGAAAATATGATTGGAACGGATGTCGCTGAAGGCTATGTGGACTATCCGACTTTAGCTGAAATGGAAACTGCTGCGGTTTAAATTGCTTTTCCGTTCAATTCGCGACAAGATAACAGCGCAATTCATGGGATAATATGAGTTGCGCTGTTTTATTTTTGCATTGATTTTTGGAGCACGTATTTGGCTACTCCTTTTTGGTATAACGCAGCACTTGCGCTGATCAAACCGCTGTATAAGTCTAAAATAAAAAAACGTGCAGAGACTACAGAACAATTTCAACAAGAATGTCTCGAACGTTTCGGGCCATTTCAACCGGTTAAAAACCGCCAAGCGATTTGGTTTCATGTGGTGTCGGTGGGTGAAACCAATGCAGCGCAGCCTCTCATCGAGCATTATTTAAAAGCCGGTCATCCAGTCTTGGTGACCAATACCACCAAAACTGGACAGGCACGGGCCAAATCCCTATTCTTAAAAGCACCTTATTTAGACCTGTTCCAAGCTGTATATTTACCTGCGGATCAAAAACCTTTAGTTCGTCAGTTTTTCGCATTGTATCAGCCCAAACTTTTGGCTTTGGTTGAAACTGAACTCTGGCCGAATTTAATTGCTCAAGCGGGGCAGAGTCAGGTGCCATGTATCTTGATTAATGCCCGTCTTTCTGAAAAATCAGCCAAAGGCTATGCCAAAGTATCTAGCCTTACGCAGCCGATGTTACACGGACTAGATCAGCTTTTGGTACAAGATCAGGCAACTGCAGAGCGCTTTATTCAGCTCGGTGCAGCACCATCGCTAACACAGGTGGTGGGGAGTATTAAGTTTGATATTCATGCGCCAGAATCGTTTGTCAAACAGGCAGCTCAGCTCAAGCAAGAATGGTCACTCGCTGGGCGTAAGATCATCACTATTGCCAGTACTCATGCACCCGAAGAACAAAAATTGTTAAATGCACTTAAGCCATATTTGGATGCGCAGTTTGAACTGTTGTGTATTGTTGTGCCGCGTCATCCAGAACGTTTTGATGAGGTCTTTAACATTACGCAAAGTTTAAATTTAAACACCACTCGCAGAAGTACGGGACAAAGAGTAGAGGCGGACACCCAAGTCTATTTAGCCGATTCGATGGGGGAGATGTGGTTATGGTATGCCTTATCTGATGCCTGTTTTGTTGGAGGATCATTGAATGAACCCGGTGGCGGGCATAATATTTTAGAGCCAATTGCTTTAAATGTGCCGACGGTTTTGGGCAAAAACTATTTTAATTTCCAAACCATTGTCGATGAATTTGTACAAGCCGATGCGGTGAAAGTTGTTGAGGATGCTGAACAAGCTGCTGCGGTGTTGATGATACTGTTAGAGCATACTGAGCAGGCGAATAAACTGAATCAAGCGGCACAAAAGATTATGCAGTTAAATACGGGCTCTTTGAAAAAGCATATTCAAGTGATTGATGCTTATTTATAAAACTTGAGTGAGTTTGTCATTACTACAAATACTGTAGATTTTATGGATGGCTTTGCGTAGGTGGCTCCTACTTTTCAAAGATGAAAAGTAACAAAAATCTTTTGCTGTGCTGAAGGTACATCCTGTACCTCAGCACAGCGGGCGACATCCTTGTCGCCTTTCACGATGACATGTGCTGATGAGGCCTCTACTGTTTGGATTTTTTCTATTTATTATGAATATTGTTCTCTTAGACCCGCGACAAACTGAATCTGAACTCTGGTCCATTAGCGCCAAGCGTCAGCTTGAACATTTGCATCATCATTTAGAGCTGAAAGCCGGTGATACGTTAAAAGTCGGGATACAAAACGGAAAGCGTCATCTTACGCAAGTGGTTGAGGTTTCTGAAACAGCTGTACGTATAAAACCCTTATATGAAGAACCTGTACCAGCCAAACTACCAGTGACTTTAATTGTCGCGATGCCACGTCCTAAAGTTCTGCGTCGTTTGATTATGGATGCGGTGACTTTAGGGGTTGAAAAAATCATTTTGCTGCACAGCTATCGGGTCGATAAAAGTTATTGGCAAACCCCGTTCTTACAACAGTTGGATCAATATGTGACTTTGGGGCTAGAGCAGGCAGGCGATACGGTTGCACCCAAAATTGAAATTTATAAACGCTTTAAGCCTTTTGTTGAAGATCAATTGCCAAGCCTGATTTCAGCCGATTGTCCTGCCTATGTGGCACATCCCTATAGCGATGCCAAAATGCCTTTTGCGATTCAGCATCCGTGTACGGTTGTGATCGGACCGGAAGGAGGATTTATCCCTTACGAAGTTGAATTACTTGTAAAAAATGGCTGCCAAGCGATGAGCTTAGGCAACCGTATTATTCGGACTGAAACCGTGATCCCTTATGTTTTAGGACGCCTATTTAGCAGCTGAAGTTTCTGTCGGGTAACTGTCATTTTTTGCAACGCGAACTTCTTGGACTGGGTAAGGAATAGAAATCCCTTGCTCGGCAAAGGCCTGAACCACATATTCTTGTACTGAACTGATCGAGCCAGATACCGTAGTTTCTGTGGTGTTGACCCACCATTGGACTTTGAGGTTCACCGAAAAATCTGCAAGTGCAGCGACGTTCACACTAAAACCCGGCTGACTTAAAATAGTCGTATCTCGGTCTAAAATACCTAAAATAATATCTTTGGCTTTTTTGATGTCATCTTCATAACCAATACCGACCAAGAATTCACAGCGACGACGTGGATAGGCGGTGTTAACGGTGACTGCACTGGTATACACAGTTGCATTTGGAATCACGATACGACGACCATCTGGCGCACGTAAGTAAGTGGCACGAATTTGAATATCTTCAACGTTGCCTTCCATACCCGAGACAATAATGTCATCGCCAATCTTAAACGGTTCACCCAGTAAAATTAGGATTCCTGAAAGTAGGTTTTGGAAGATATCTTTAAATGCAAAACCAATGGCAACCGAGCCAATCCCCAAAGCACTCATCAGCTGACCAGGGGTGAAACCCGGAATCGCAATCACCATGGCAATCAGGAAGCCAATAAAGACGATGGCTGAACTGCCGACACGGTTTAGGACAAGGACAAGGTTTTGCTTGGTATAAGAACGATCAGACAGTGCTTTACGAACAAAAAGTTTAAACAGTTTGGAGAGCAAATAAAAAATGACGAAGGTAATCAGCGCAATACAAAAATAAGGCATACGCTCCCAAAAACTATCGACAAATTTGTCGATGGTGGAATAGGCGTCATTATATTTTGCCGTATGTGCAATTACACTTTGCGTGGTTTTCGCTGTCGCGTCATGTAGCATCTCTGACGTACCTTGAGCAACTTCGCTCAAGGTATTGGTTTGTTCTGACACTGGTGCTCCAATCGCTGAAAATTTGGCATATTTTGCCTGAAAATTGTGTGTATTTAATAGAGAAAAGCGTATGAAATTATCGCATTCTGGGTGATTGATAGACGGATAAAAATCTATCTCTCTGTTTTTTTAATGCTTGAGTTTTGGAATGAAGGCGCTGAGTCATGCTCCTATGTATGAAATAGCGCAGCCTGAAGTGTAACAATATGCTTTAAAAAGCCTAACTGGAGCGACTTTACTGAGTTCAGCTTTGTTCATGTTACGGATTAAACACAGGATCTCATTGAAAGATCACTATAAAATGTGTTTTAAATTGTAGAAATAATATACGACCAAAGCCGTGTTGATCTGTTTAAAAAACAATCGTCATACTGTGGTTATGCAGTCCAATAATAAACCAATAACTGTGGCATGAACTCTCGCGATGAGAGTCAGAATATAAGGAAGTATGATATGAAAGAAGTCTATCCTGTACCTGCTGAATTTGAAAAAACTGCGCGCACCAATGAACAAGAATATTTTGAACGTTATCAAAAATCGATCGAACAACCTGACGAGTATTGGGCTGAACAAGCGTTGAAACTCGATTGGATCAAGCCTTTTAGCCAAGTTAAAAATACCAGTTATGACAAAGATAATTTTAAAATTGAATGGTTTGCCGATGGTCAGTTAAACCTAAGTGCCAACTGCCTCGATCGCCATTTAAAAGAGCATCCATATAAACCCGCCATTATTTGGGAAGGTGACCATCCCTCACGCCATAAAATCATTTCCTTTGCAGAACTGTATGACGAAGTGTGTCGTTTTGCCAATGTCCTGAAAAAGCATGGGGTGGGGAAAGGCGATCGTGTGGTGCTGTATATGCCAATGATTTCAGAAGCAGCCATTTCAATGTTGGCCTGTGCTCGAATCGGTGCCGTGCATTGTGTGGTGTTTGGTGGCTTTTCACCTGACTCATTGGCGAGCCGAATTGATGACAGTCAAGCCAAAATTGTGATTACCGCAGACTCTGGAATGCGTGGGGGGAAACCGATTCCGCTAAAAGAAAATGTAGACGCCGCATTGAATCTACCCGGGACAGACTCGGTACAAAACGTGATTGTGGTGCACCGGACAGGCAATCCGATTACGCTGAAAGAAGGGCGTGATTTGTGGTATCACATGGAAATCATGACGGTCAATGAGATTTGCCCAGCTGAACCGATGAATGCCGAAGATCCCCTATTTATTTTATATACCTCAGGTTCAACCGGTAAGCCCAAAGGGGTGCTGCATACCACAGGGGGCTATTTAACTTATGTGAATAGTACCTTCCGTGAAGTATTCGACTTAAAACAAGATGATGTGTTTTGGTGTACCGCCGATGTGGGCTGGATTACGGGACATTCTTATGTGCTGTATGGCCCCTTGTCGAATGGAACGACAACGGTGATGTTTGAGGGGATTCCACAGTATCCAAGTTGGGCACGTACAGGGCACATTGTCGACAAACACAATGTGACGATTTTATACACTGCCCCGACAGCGATCCGCGCCATGATGCGTGAAGGGGATGCCTTTGTCCGTGAGAGTGACCGTAGCAGTTTACGTTTAATTGGTTCCGTCGGAGAGCCGATCAATCCTGAAGCATGGAATTGGTACTACACAGTGGTGGGGGAAAGCCGTTGCCCAGTGGTGGATACTTGGTGGCAAACCGAAACAGGCGGGATTTTGATTTCTCCACTTCCGGGGGCGACACCACTTAAACCAGGGTCTGCAACGCGTCCTTTATTTGGGATTCAACCTGCTTTGGTCGATGCAGAAGGCAACGAGTTAGAAGGAGAGGCTGAAGGGAATCTGGTGATTAAGGATTCATGGCCGGGGCAAATGCGAACCATTTGGGGGGATCCTGAGCGGTTTATCGAAGCGTACTTTGCAACCTATCCGGGAACGTATTTCACGGGCGATGGTGCACGCCGTGATAAAGATGGTTATTACTGGATCACAGGACGGGTGGATGATGTACTGAATGTGTCAGGGCACCGCTTAGGCACGGCTGAAGTGGAAAGTGCTTTAGTGGCACATGAGGCGGTGGCTGAGGCTGCCGTAGTAGGAATGCCACATGAAATCAAAGGGCAGGGAATTTGTTCCTTTGTCACTTTACAAGCGGGCACTGCACAAACGGAAGAACTCCGTGCCGAACTGATTCAGTGGGTAAGAAAGGTACTCGGTCCTGTGGCGACACCAGATGCCTTACATTGGGCACCATCTTTACCGAAAACACGTTCAGGTAAAATTATGCGCCGTATTTTAAGAAAAATTGCGGCGAACGAGTTAGATAGTTTGGGCGATACATCGACGCTGGCTGAACCGCAAGTGGTCGAAGTGTTGATTAAAGAAGTATATCCAAACGGATAAAATCAACCTAAAAAATACCGTCTTAAGCAGACGGTATTTTTATTTTGACATATTGATGGACTATATCAGGTTGCTGTATACAAATTTGTAAGTACGAGACGTTTAGAAATTAAATAGTTCTAACGCTGATGGATGCTTTCTAAGGTATCCACCATGGTCCGTGTCATCTGATCAATTTCATAATTGACGGCATCGCCGACTTGTACCGATCCCCACGTGGTTAGACGCAAGGTTTCAGGAATCAAATCAACTGAAATTTCATGGCTGTTACGATCAACACGGTTGACGGTGAGGCTACAACCATTCAGACCAATAAAACCTTTTAAGAAAAAGTATTTGATATTACCCTCGGGTATGTGGAGATCCACATGTAGAGTCTCGCCGTGACGGCTCAGCTGCTTTACTGTAGCCGTTCCTTCGATATGTCCATACAGGTTATGCCCCCCATTTTCCATCCCGACTTTGGCTGAACGTTCGATATTCACCTCATCACCTGTCTGTAAAGTCCCTAAAGTGGTCAGGCGTCGAGTCAAATCTGAGACATCAAAATGGACTTGGTTGGCAGCAAGGTCGATGTGCGTTGCAGTTAAGCAGGTGCCATTGATGGCTACACTTGCACCGATGAAGACATCGTGGAAAAAGTTGTGTGTATTTGAAACCACAAGGGTGCTAAAACCGTCACCTTGACGGACATCTAGAATTTTTTCTAAGCCTTGTACGATACCTGTGTACATCAGAAGTCTTCCTAATTCGGGGGTTATGTTTAATGTAAATGATCTACAACTTGATGTGGCATTATTTTGAGCTGAGGTGTGCTAAAGCTGTATCTTTAATGGGATTGCGACGCCAATAATAGGGCCGCAAAAATCGGAGCAACAGACGCAAGGGCGTCATCCATACGATTCGAGTATGGCGACGTTTATTCTCTAAAATACGTTGAGCCAAATAGCGACAGACCACTTCGGGAGGATCGATAATAAACAAAAAAAGCCGTTTCATTTTGTTCCAGTGCTGAACATTGCCATTTTGCCAAGAGGATACCAGTAGGTCAGTTGCTACCATTCCGGGACTGAGTGTACCGACTTGAATGTGGGTCTGTTTGGTTTCTTTAAACAGTGCTTGACTAAAGTACCCTACGGCACGTTTGGTGGTGGCATAGGCGGTCATGCCTGCACTCCATTCACCTCGAGTACCCCAACCTTCCATATTGAAAATTTGACCATAGCCTTGTGCTAGCATGCCGTTTAAGGCCACTTGTGAGCCGAACATACTGCCTAGAATATTGGTTTGCACCACAGTCTGTATGTCTGCTGCTGCGAGATCTTTAAAGTCTAGTGTCGCTGTACAACTGCCTGCATTATTAATCCAAATCTGAACAGCACCAAATTGTTGAATGGCTTCATCCCAAAGCATTTGTACTTCATGGATCTGCGTGACATCACAAGTGACGGCATGAATCAGCGCAGTGGGAAAGTGATGTCGCAACTGTTGCAGGGTGCGCTGTAAATCTGTGCTATTTCGGCCAGAAATCACGACGGCTTGTTGTTGTTCTAAGAAGGCTTGAGCTAAACCCAAGCCGATACCTTTAGAACTGCCTGTAATGACAATGCAACCTGATTTTGAATTCATATGGATCCTTTACTTTGTGAACTAAAGGAAGTCGCTTTTTGACTGTGAAGCATACAATAACAAATGGATAGACTGATCATTGCAAGGTTCATAACCACAGGATTAAAAGCACGAATGAGACTATCTGGGATCAGAAAAGCGACCAGTGCGAATAAAAACACTAAGCTGAAAATACTGAGGTAATGCAGATATTTACTGGAATTAAAAAGTAAAAATAAAGCAAAAACACACTCAAGCACACCTGAGCCCTGACCTGCCAGTTGGGCCTGTGCGTAGGAAAGCCCAAAAGTTTGCCAAATGGCAATCTCATCGGGATTGATAAAAAGGATTTTAGGAATTAGACCTTGATAGCCCCATAAAAAGGCCAAAGAGAGATTAATGAATTTAGAGGGTTGGCTGTTGTTCATATAAAGTGGTTATTTTTTACTTTGTGTGGATTATACACCAATAAAAAAACCCTCAAGCCGAG
Source organism: Acinetobacter sp. 789_lipA (assembly GCF_058242845.1). Lineage (NCBI taxonomy): Bacteria > Pseudomonadati > Pseudomonadota > Gammaproteobacteria > Moraxellales > Moraxellaceae > Acinetobacter > Acinetobacter sp. 789_lipA. Next base: position 959,843 of record NZ_JBZAYS010000001.1, read on the forward strand.
CCTTGAGGGAAGAATAGAGTCACCTATGATTATTATTTTTTAGTTCGTGTCTGCTGCTTACCGAGCTAAGCAGATTTGGCAGTCTCAACGGATTGCTGCTGAGCTTCCAACTCACGAACCAATGGCAACACTTTGGCACCGAAGTATTCAACCTCTTCGATAAAATGTAAAAAACCTGAAAGGATTAAATCCACACCAACGGCTTTTAATTCCACAATACGTTCCGCAATTTGGCGTGGTGTACCAATCAAATTGGTTTTAAAGCCATCATTGTATTGAACCAAGTCTTCAAAGGTCGATTTGGACCAGTTGCCTTCACCTTCAAGTGTTGCTGCTCCCGCTTCACAGGTAGCCTCACCAAAGGCATGAACCGCTTGAATATTGGCTTTATCAATAATTTCTTGCAGAACCGTTTTCGCTTCTTCCTCTGTATCTCGGGCAATGATGAAAGCATTGACCCCAATTTTGACCTGATGGCCATTCTGTTGGGCTTTTGCATGAATATCATCAATCTGTTTTTTGAGTTCCGCAGGGGTATTACCATTGGTAAAATACCAGTCTGAAACCCGTGCAGCCATATCCCGTGCAGCGCGTGAACTGCCGCCTTGGAAAATTTCAATATGCGGCTTTTGCACAGGTTTGGGTGACAAGGTGTAGTCTTTGAACTGGTAGTACTTTCCATTGAAACTATAGTTGTCTTGGGTCCAAACGCCTTTTAATGCACGAATAAACTCTTCCGAGCGGGCATAGCGTTGGTCATGTTCAGGCCATACTTCACCAATAGCATCAAATTCGCCACGGAACCAACCACTGACCACATTAATCGCAATACGTCCTTGGGTTAAGTGGTCGATGGTTGCAAGCTGTTTTGCGGCAAGCACGGGTTTCCACGGGCCAGGTAAAATAGCGGCAATGACTTTGAGTTTGCTGGTTTTAGCTAAGATACCGTGACTAAAACTGACCGATTCATGTTGGTTTTCTGCGTTATAACCCGCAGTAAAACGAATCTGAGTCAGAGCATAATCAAAGCCATTTTTTTCCGCAGCCTGCGCTAAACGGACGTTATAGTCGTAACTCCAGTCTGTGCGCTGCTCAATATTACTCACCACTAAGCCACCGCTGACATTGGGAACCCAATAAGCAAACGTAATATTTTTATTCTGTTGTGACATGTGAAAACCCTCTCAATGCTTTTTGCGTTAAGCGACCTGTGGTTTGGCTTTTTTCTGATGCAAGCGAGACTCGGCTGCATCTAAATTTGGTACTGCTGCTGAAGGCAGTACATCGTCTTGTTCGATTTGTGTGTTGATACCCAAGTTCTGATTGGCAAGTTGGGTTTTTTCTTTCACCACTTCTGCACGCTGACCTTTGGCAGGTGCCCATTCTAGAATGGGTAAAGCACGGGCCACAGCAAGGGTGATGCGATCTCGTAATAATTCACTGTGGATGGTATACGCGGGTGTAAAGTCTTTGTCTGTGGCATAGACTCCAATAGGTAAAGTTTGCGCTTGGAAGAAGCTGAATAGTGGGCGAAGTTGATGCTCCAGTACCAACGCATGGCGTTCACTGCCACCTGAAGCTGCAAGCAGTACCGGTACATCGACCAGCGCCGTTTGCTCAACAAAGTCGAAAAAGTGTTTAAACAAGCCCGTAAAAGAGGCGCGATAAACTGGTGTTCCAACAATCAACGCATCGGCAGCTTCGACCGCGGCTAAGTCATCTTGCACACGTTGTGGCAGTTGGTTGCGGTAAATCGCGCCACCGAGTAAATGGCCAATTTCGCTGAATTTAATGAAATGTACATTGATTGGGGTTGCATCGCCCAGTTCATTTAATATTTCTTGTACTAGAGCCTCAGTTTTAGACGGGGTATTTAAACCGCCTGACACAGCGACAATATTGAGTGGTTTTTGCAGTAAAGTAGACATAAGGAAAGCCCTAAAGTGTTGTATCTCGGAATGGGCTTATTTATCTAATATCTGAACGAAGGCTGTAAAATAAAGAAATAGCGTTAAGTTATCTGATTTTAAGATATATCTGTTGAGCTTGAAAAAGGCTGCTAAAATTTTTATTAAATAGTTGTATTTTTTATATATATTTAAATTAAATAACCTTTTTCGATGTGCTGATAAATTTTATATCAAAATGTGATTAGTTATTTATATTTCAATATCGACTTGGAATTGAGGCTATTTTCCTACCTAAAGCGTGATAAAGTGAAAAAAAGTTAGACTTTGCATATCCTTATCGGCACTTGTATGGTTAGAATAGTCAAGACTAGTGCACTCGAAATCTCTCGTTGCTTATGAATATATTAATCGTTGATGACCATCCGCTGTTTCGCCATGCGTTAATCCAAGCTGTTCGTTATAGCTTACCGCAAGCTCAAATTCATGAAACAGCTGCAGTAAACGAGTTTTATGAACGCCTTGAAAAAGGTCCTGAACCTGATTTGGTGCTATTGGACTTAAACTTACCAGGTGCTTCAGGTTTTTCTGCATTGGTACACGTTCGTGCCCAGTATCCATCATTACCGATCATTGTCGTTTCAGCGCATGAAGAGACGTCAATCATTCAGCGTTCAATTGCACATGGTGCGATGGGTTATATTCCAAAGTCGGCACATCCAAGTCATATTGGCGAAGCAATTCGCGAAGTCTTAGATGGTGAAATTTGGTTGCCGCCAAATTTACCTGCTAACATGAACTTTGATCCACGTGCCGCCGATGAAACTGCACTGGCTGAGCGCATTCAATCCTTAACGCCGCAGCAGTTCCGTGTATTGATGATGGTGGCAGAAGGTTTGTTGAACAAGCAGATTGCCTATGAACTTGATGTTTCAGAAGCGACAATTAAAGCACACGTGACTGCGATTTTCCGTAAGCTCGGGGTACAAAACCGAACTCAAGCGGTCCTTGCTATCAATGCTTTAAATATTGAAGAAAAACGAATGTAAGCTGATCTATTGAATTAAAAAAAAGCGCTGAATCATCAGCGCTTTTTTTCGGTCTTAAGTTTGTCCCGTCCTGAAATAAGTTTACACCTTTAAGAGGCTTATTTTATGGAACATGAACGAGAACAAAGAGTTAAACGTACACAAGGTGATTATAGCTTTGCCTTTAAAATGATGGTTGTACATGAAGTAGAAAAAGGGCAAATTACTTATAAACAAGCTCAGGCAAAATATGGTATTCAAGGAAGATCAACTGTGCTGGTATGGTTACGCAAGCACGGACAACAGGACTGGACTTCGAATATGCCGCCTTCTTCTAAACGCCAATTAACACCCCAACAACGAATCCGCCAATTAGAAAAGCAGTTAGCCGCAGAAAAGCTTAAAACTGAATTTATTCAGGATGTGATTTATCACATTGATAAAGAATGTGGGACTGATCTTGGAAAAAAGTATACCGAGCACGTTTCAAAGATTGGCAAAGCCAAAGAGGACTAAGCGTTTCACGTTATTGTCAGTGGTTGGGAATCACCCGACAAGCTTATTATCAAGCAGAAAAACGTGCTCAAATGACTGCACAAGCAACTGAACAAATACTTGAGTTGGTTATGGAATATCGTTGTCTCATGCCAAGTATCGGAACACGTAAGTTGTATTGGCTTATTAAAGGCAAATTGTTGCAGCGTGGTTTAAAGTGTGGACGGGATCAGTTATTTAAAATATTGAAAGAGCATAATTTATTGATTCGCCCCAAGCGTCGCTATACAAAAACTACGGATAGCAAGCATTGGATGAAGAAGCATCCAAATTTATTAAAGGATTATTCAGCAGTGCAAGCCAACGAAGTCTTTGTTAGTGATATTACTTATGTTGAGAGTGCTGAAGGCGTACATTATTTATCATTGGTGACAGATGCTTATACCCGTCAGATTAAAGGTTATAAGTTATCGAATGATATGCGTGCGGAGAATGTTATGCAGGCTCTACATATGGCGATGCAGCATGTGACGGATCGAGCGACTAGGATGATTCATCATTCAGACAGAGGCTCTCAGTATTGCTCTGAGCTATATCAATCGGCATTGCACCATTATGGGATATGTCCTTCCATGACAGATGGATACCTTGCGAAACAGTGTTTCTCATATCAAAATGCATTAGCAGAGCGGATTAATGGAATATTAAAGCAGGAGTTTTTAACTACACGATGTCAAACCATGAAGGAGTTAGATCACTTAATTACGGAATCTATCATGATTTATAATTACTATAGACCACATTTAAGTTTAAATATGAACACCCCGAATCAGATGTATGAGCAAACTAAAACCGAGCTAATTGCTTAACTCGGTTTGAAGTGGAATACTGTCAATCTATTTCAGGACAAGACAGTTTAAGCCAAGCAGTTTTGTTTGCTGGTGACATCGGTACAAAATAAAGGATTTAAAGCACATTGCAAGTCATCAATTTGCTCTTCAGAGACATAGCCCTGTTGTTTCAAATAAGCAGCAACGCGGTCATCGCGCAGACTTAAAAAGGCCGCATCATACACGCCAAGATCGACAAATAAAGCCGCCGTTTCCAAGCTGTTGAAACGGTCTAAGTAGATTTCGTTGTCATACATGAGGAAAATATGGTCTTGTGTTCCTTGGGCATCAATACTTAAGCGATCCGCCAAGACTTGCGGTGGTGTTTTAATAAAGAGCAGATCCGACAAATGGTCAAACTGGGTGGTGTCGAGTTGATCCTGATCGGTTTTGACTTTACCGAGCCATGCTTTAAACACCAAAACTGCACCGCCGCGAAGGAGCATGCTCCAAATTTGATGGCGCACATCTTCACTGAGTCCGCTGGATTCGGCTTCCAATGCCAGCAAGAACGGGTCTTCTTGTTGTTGAAGTTTTTCAAAGAGACCTAAACCTTGCGGTTGGTAAGCCGCGGGGCGAAACACATCAAAGTCGAGTTGTTCAAACACTTGTAATGCGAGGGGAATAGCGGTGTGATACAACGTATCTAAGGCCTGAACATGAGTCTCGTTGAGTCTACTTTGTTTAAAGAGTTCGACCCAGTCAATACTGGGTAAAAAGGCATTGGCACTATACTGGCGCAAAAATTGTTGTGACTGATCTGAGCCATGTGGCATTGCTTTAGAAATGTTCATCATAAAACTCCAAGAGAAGGATGATCAGTTTCTTCAGCGAAGGAGGGGGTATATAGGTAGAAAAACTGATCTTTTCTTAGTCCTAGTTATCTGCCAATCCCCTGTGGAGATGAATACGACTAAAGTCGTAGTTTGTGTTTTTGTGTATATTTAGTTTAAATAAAACAAATACTTGAAAAATTGTAACTAAGTATACAAGTGTTCACTAATGTAAGTGGTGTATTTTGCCATAGTAAAAATGGATGTGTAATTTTTAGCCAATACTGTGGGGCTTCAAAGAGCTGGAAATGAGCACTTTGGTCGAAACCTTTAAAACTTTAGTCAGTTTGCGTATATACAGGGCCTAAAAAAGACAAAAACCCAAGTCAGATGACTTGAGTTTTGTGAGTAAATGTAGTGAATTTATTCAGGATTTGAAATTTTTAAACCTGATAACCATGCCCTTAGAGAGGCTGGTTTTAATGGTTTTTTCAACAGCACGATATTCATATCTTTGACCCGTTGTGGCAGTTCAGGATCTGAGTCTGCGGTGATCAAAGCGACAGGGACATTTTCTTGGCGATTGGCCAAAATAAAGTCCAAACCAATTTTGTCATGATTTAAGTGCTGATCGACCAACCAGACCTGAATGTTTTCTTGTTGAATCATCTCAAAAGCTTGCTCAGGTTCGGTTGCCTTAAACACTTGATAGCCCCATTTGGTCAGGAGAGTCGACATCCCTTCTAAAATGGTTTCGTCATTGTCCAAACACAAAATCTTATAGGCTTTGGTTTTGAGTGGAACTGCTTGTACAGGCGCTGCTACGACTTTTGGTGGGTCAATGATTGGTACTTCAATCATAAAGCATGAACCTTTGCCATACTCTGAATAGACATGCACTGGGTAGTCGAGCAGGCTGGTCATCCGTTGTACGATGGCCAAGCCCAAGCCAAGCCCTTGCTCACCCCACGGTGAGGTATGGCCACAGCGCTCAAACTCTTGGAATAGTTTAATCCGTTGTTCTTCTGCAATCCCAGGTCCTGTATCCCACACCCCAATCCGAATATGGCGTGGCTTGTCCGTGGAGCGGAGTACCCCCACCACCACTTTGCCTTTGGCGGTATAGCGTAGGGCATTACTGACAAAGTTTTGAATAATACGGCGAATCCACTGTGGGTCAGTATCAATCCAGAACTGAGCATCATGTACGCTGAAACGAATACTGCGCTGTGCTGCAATGGATTTAAACTGCAATTCGAGGTCACTGAGTAAATCATGCAGCGGATAAGCCTGACGGTTCGGTTGAATGGTACCACCTTCAAGACGTGCAATATCCAGCAGGGCAGACAACATACTTTCTGCACCGTGTAAGGCACGATCAAGCTGTTGTAGGGTTTTACGGTCTTCTTCACTTTGTACGCTTTGTTCTAAAGCCGTACTGAACAGACGCGCGGCATGCATGGGTTGCAATAAGTCATGACTGGCCGCGGCAATAAAGCGGCTTTTCGACATATTGGCTTTATCGGCTTGCTCACGTGCTAGTTGTTGTTCAGTTAATGCATCTGCTAGCTGTTGAGTTCGGTCTTGGACACGCGCCTCCAGCATGGCTTCGTTTTCACGGAAGGCGGTAATGTCGGCGAAGGTGGTGACGAAGCCACCGCCTTCAATTGGATTGCCGCGCATCTGAATGACACGACCATCTTTACGAATCCGTTCAAACTCGTGTGCGCTACCGACTTGCATCCAGTGCATCCGTTTCCGTACATGTTCTTCGACCGAACCCGGGCCACATTCGCCGCGCTCTGCGTTATACCGAATCAAATCGGAAATTGGACAACCGACATAGACAATGTCCTTCGGATAATCAAACAGTTTTAAATATTGGTTATTCCATGCCACCAAACACATATTTTCATCGACCACACTCACCCCTTGGGTCATGTGGTCAATCATGGTCATGATCAGGTTTTGATTAAAACGTTGCCACTGTGAGGCTTGGTCTAGAATGTTTGCCACTTGCCCCAAAGCGAGGCCATTGTTGACCATTGCGGTGGTGAGCAGGGTACGTGCCGATGCAGCGCCAATCGTGCCTGCTAAATATTGTTCGGTAAAACGCCACCACATGCCGTTGGCATTGCTGTTTTCATTCAGCACCACATTGTTCTGGGCACAGAACTGTTGGAAAGCGCGCATAGTTGCGCCATCGCCAGTAATCCGTTTGGCTAAGGTGATTAAATCACCAACTTTTAAGCGTGCAACATCGTGATGAATGTAGTTGATGTCTGTTGACGTGCTCTGTGTTGGCAGTGGCTTAGTTTCATAATAGAAAAAGCTTTCTGCTTGAATTTGTTCGGCCACGCTGGGGCGGAAAATTCGGGAAATCCAAATGTATAAAATAATATTCAGACCCAGTGCCCACACCACCCCATGGGTAAGTGCGGCAAAGGATTCAAAACCGAGCAGGGCTTCAGGACGTAACCAGTTAATGCCCATTGGCCCGAAATTGAGAAAGCTTTCGGTAAAGTGTGAATATTCAGCAGGCAAACTGCGCAGTACAGTGGGTAACAGTAGGGTGTAGGCCCACATACCAAAACCAGCCAATAAACCTGCATAGACGCCTTGTTTACTGCCGCCACGCCAGTACAGACCACCTATGAGGGCAGGTGAGAACTGAGCCACCGCACTAAAGGCCAACAAGCCAAAGACTGAAAGTTGGTCAATGTCATTGAAAAAATGGAAGAACAAAAAGCCCAATAACATTACGGCTAAAATACAGACCCGACGGGTAAATTTAAGCACCAAAGGTAAGCGTTTATCGTGGCGGGACAGTAAATTAGTACGCCATAAGGCAGGCATGATCAAGTCATTACTGAGCATGATCGATAGTGCCACTGAAGACACCAACAGCATACCCGTAGAGGCAGAGAAGCCGCCTAAAAAGGCCAATAGGGTTAACCAGTCTTGGCCATAACTTAAAGGTAAAGACAAAACCGCTACATCGGGAATCGCTAAGTAACCTGGCGTTGCATGCAGCGCCCAACTGGCAATCGGGATAATAGCAATGATGGTTAAAACTAAATAGACTGCGAACCAGCGCCGTGCCCCGCGAATATGCTTTTCATCACGCAATTCGACCACAGCGACGTGGAACTGACGCGGTAAGCAAATGATCGCGAGTCCAGCCAACAAGGTTTGAATCCAAAATGTATCGGGCACCCCAATGAGTTGTACTTGATGGAAAGTCTCTGCGACATCTTTGGAAATTTGATGAATATTTTCAGGTGCTGCAAATACAAAAAAGATTGCGACACACAGCAAGGCGAACAATTTGACAAAAGATTCGAAGGCAACCGCTAACATCAGACCGCCATGTTGTTCTGTATTGGCAATCTGTCTGGTTCCAAAAATCATGGCTAAAATGGCCAAAATACCCGTGAGGAATAGCACACCATTTGTGGTTGAGGCGATACTGCCTGCGGTCGGCTCTAAAATTACTGCGGCGCTGAGTGCAATGGCACGTAATTGCAGGGCTAGATAAGGAATAATGGCAATGACGGCAAGGATGGTGACCATGGAGGCCAAAGGCCCACTTTTTCCGTAGCGAGCAGCGACAAAATCGGCAATCGATGAAATAGCATGGTGCTGACGAACGCGACCTAAACGGCGCCAAATGTCATAACCCAGTGCGACGAAGAGCAGTGGGCCAAGGTAGATCGGGAGAAAAATAATCCCTTCACGAACCGCTGCACCTGTTGCGCCATAAAAGGTCCAAGACGAACAGTAGACGCCTAAAGTTAAACTAAACAATAGCATGCGCCCACGCGTGCTCAGGCGGCTGGCGTGTTTCTCACCAAAAAAGGCGCAGATAAAGAGTAAGACGATGTAGAGGGCCAATACCCCGATAATGAGCCAGCTGTTCATTTTACCTAAAGTTTTTCCTTTATCCTGCCATCATAACGTATCTCTGCCAGAGACGGCTGGCTTGTTTAAAATTTACAGACCAAAGTCTAAATTACAACCAATACAGAAGCTTGCTACTTTAGCAAATGTAATAATTCGAATTAAAAATGGTATCTACGGTTGGATACGGACAGGAGTATGGTTATGGATGAGAGACAAGTAGAACAGATTCTACAAAATCCCAAATTCAAGGAAATGGTTAGTCGTAAAAGTAAATTGAGCTGGACACTGACGGCTATTATGTTAGTCGTGTACGTTGGTTTCATGTTATTGGTCGGCTACAACAAAGAATTTTTAATGACTTCAGTCAGTGGTGGGGTGACCACGATTGGCATGCCATTGGGCCTAAGCATTATTGTACTATCTTTTGTTTTGTGTGGTGTTTATTCGTATATCTCGAATAACAAACTCGACGCATTAAATGAAGAAGCAATGCGTGAAGTCGAAGCCATTGCGCAAGAGAAAGGACAGCACTAATGAAATGGAATTCATTGAAAGCGCTTGCAGTCGCTGCTACAGCACTGTTAGCTTCGAGCCTAGCACTTGCAGGCCCAGACCTAGGTGAGGCTCAACAGCAAGCAACAAACTGGCATGCCATTATCATGTTCGGTATCTTTGTCGGGTTTACTTTGCTTATCACCAAATGGGCAGCTAAGCAAACCACCAGTACGGCTGATTTCTATACAGCGGGTGGTGGTATTTCAGGTTTCCAAAATGGTTTAGCGATTGCGGGTGATTATATGTCCGCGGCATCATTCTTGGGCATTTCTGCATTAGTATTTAGCTCAGGCTTTGACGGCTTGCTGTATTCGCTGGGTTTCATGGTGGGTTGGCCGATCGTATTGTTCTTGGTGGCTGAACGTCTACGTAACTTAGGTAAGTTCAACTTATCTGATGTGGTGTCGTTCCGTTTAGCTGAAAAGCCGGTACGTACGCTTGCAGCAGTGAGCTCGTTGGTGGTGGTTGCATTCTATCTGATCGCTCAGATGGTGGGTGCAGGTCAGTTGATCAAACTATTATTCGGTTTGAACTACAACATTGCTGTGGTGATTGTCGGTCTTCTGATGATGGCTTACGTGATCTTCGGTGGAATGTTGGCAACGACTTGGGTACAGATTATTAAAGCTGTGATGCTTTTGTCTGGTGCAACTTTTATGGCATTCATGGTCATGAAAGGCGTAGGCTTCAGCTTCTCTGAAATGTTCACACAGTCAATTCAAGTTTTCTCTAAAGTACATGACATTTCTTTAGCAGAAGCGGGCAATATCATGGGTCCAGGTAAACTTGCAGCGAACCCAATTGATGCCATTTCTTTAGGTTTGGCTTTAATGTTCGGTACAGCGGGTCTACCACACATCTTAATGCGTTTCTTTACCGTTAAAGATGCTAAAGAAGCACGTAAATCAGTGGTTGTAGCAACAGGTTTCATTGGTTACTTCTACCTTTTAACTTTCATCATTGGTTTTGGTGCGATCCTTTATGTATCGAACAACCCACAGTTCATTGATGTCGCGAAAATGGCAGTAACTGGCAAGCTAGAGCTTGTTGGTGGTAACAACATGGCAGCGGTTCACTTGTCTGATGCATTGGGCGGTGACTTGTTCATGGGCTTCATTTCAGCAGTGGCGTTCGCAACGATTCTTGCTGTTGTTGCAGGTCTGACCTTGTCAGGTGCTTCAGCAATTTCGCATGACTTGTACGCAAACGTATTCAAGAAAGGTCAAACGACTCCTGAATCTGAACTTCGTATGTCTAAAATCGCGACTTTAGGTCTTGCTATTTTTGCAATGATTTTAGGGATTCTGTTCGAGAAACAAAACGTTGCCTTCATGGTCGGTTTAGCATTCTCTGTAGCAGCATGTGCCAACTTCCCAGTGCTTGTACTGTCAATGTTCTGGAAAGGTTTAACCACACGTGGTGCGGTGATTGGTGGTGTGATTGGTCTAGTGACTGCAGTAACACTAATTATCTTATCTAAAGCCGTTTGGGTCGATACATTGGGTATTTCTGAAACGCCAGTGAACCCATTCAATGGTCCAGCAATCTTTGCAATGCCATTGGCGTTCTTCTGCTGCTGGTTGTTCTCTGTGACTGATAACTCAGCACGTGCACAAGCAGAACGTAAAGCATTTGATGCGCAGTATGTACGTTCGCAAACAGGTATTGGTATTTCAGGCGCTTCAGATCACTAATCTGAACCTGAAATAAAAAAAGCCCCATTCATTGGGGCTTTTTTTATGGTGTTGACGCTCCTAACTGTGTTGGCTTTGAATGCTGAAAGACCTAGATTGTGATATTCAGTACTCAAGCAGTACTCAAATTATTGGGCAAAATGAATCGACTGACACGAATAAAAAGCATCGGTTTCAGTGGCTATTCATGCTAAGTTTAAAAAGCGAGAACAAGAACCAATCAAACTTGGCTTTAAAAATAACAGGCTGCATATGCAAGTATTTGTCGAATTTTGGAAAGGCTTCCGTCTACTGCCTTCAGCATGGTTACTGCTGTTGCAATTTATTATGCTGATTTTGGCGCTGTTGAGCGGCCATAGCTTGTCCTTACGTGTATTGGTTTGGGGCTTAGGTGTTTTGGTCCTGTTACTCATTGCCAAGGTCATTCGTCAAACTCCCGTGTTTACCATCCTCGGCTTGAGTTTTGTTGGTGGGGCATTGTTCTTTTCCTTACTGATTTTGCTGGGTGCGCGAGATCCGATGCTGTTGGTGATTAGCCATGCCTTTGAGGCGATGGCCTATTTTATTGCGGCCTATGGCTTGCTGCGCTATATGTTTGCAGACCGTTATTTGACCAAAGATGAGCTATTTGCTGCAGGGGCAGTGTTTACGCTTATTGCATGGGGTTTTGCCTTTTTATATAGCATTTGCCAGATTTTAGAACCCAATAGCTTTTTAAATCCTAATGTGGTGGGCGCACAGTCATGGCTCGATTTACTTTTTTTAAGTTTTAGTTTGCAGTCGGCGACAGGTTTGTCCGATCTAATGCCACTGACACCGCTGGCTCGTATGATTGCGATGTTACAGATGTTTTGTGGGGTGATGTATTTGGCTTTAGTCGTCTCACGCTTGATTGCCTTGCAGTATATTCAGCATCGGCCCAATGATCATAAAGAAAATTAAACTGTTACAGGATTCGCACTGCCTTATTTTTCAACATAAATTATGATGGAACAGAATCGTTAAATTTTAAGCTATTCATTCTTCACTCTTTATTAGACTCGTCTAATTAACCATTTTGGTTATATCTTTGTACTAAAAATAATTTTCTGGGGGAATTATGCCTTCCATAAAGCCATCGCTGTTTGCAAACATCAAACGGAATGTATTTCTCAGCACTGTCGTGATTCTGGTGCTTTTTCTGGCCTTGATTCTTTTTGACCCAAGTGGTTTTGAGGCTTTAACCAAACATTTAAATCAATGGATTATTGACTCATTTAGCTGGTTTTACGTTTTATCTGTCGCGTTATTTCTGATCTTACTGATCTTTATTGCACTCTCCGATATGGGGAAAATCAAACTCGGCCCTGATCATAGTCTGCCTGAATATAGCAGTGGTTCTTGGTTCGCCATGCTGTTTACCGCAGGGATGGGGATTGGTTTGATGTTCTTCGGTGTCGCTGAACCCGTGATGCACTATGTCAACCCGCCCACGGGAGACGGGCAAACCGTAGATGCCGCACAACAAGCGATGCGGATCACCTTTTTCCACTGGGGATTACATGCATGGGCCATTTATGCACTTGTGGGATTGTCACTGGCCTATTTCTCTTTCCGACATAATTTGCCTTTAAAGGTTCGCTCTGCTTTATATCCTTTGGTGGGCAAAAAAATCTATGGTGCAACGGGAGATGCAGTTGATACCTTTGCAACCTTAGGCACCATTTTCGGGGTTGCGACCACACTTGGTTTTGGGGTGACCCAAATTAATTCGGGACTGAATTATCTTTTTGGTATCCAGCAAAGTATTGGTATTCAGGTCGGGCTAATCATTTTTGTCACTTTTTTAGCTTCGCTCTCAGTCGGGTTTGGTTTGGACAAAGGCATTAAACGGCTGTCTGAATTGAACTTGGTGCTGGCAGTGGTTCTACTGTTATTTGTGTTTTTTGCCAGTTCTTCCATTTATATCTTACAAACCAGCATTCAAAATGCAGGGCAATACGTATCCAATCTGTTCACGATGACTTTCAACCTCTATGCCTATCAACCCAATGGTTGGATTGGTGGTTGGACCATTATGTATTGGGCCTGGTGGATTTCGTGGTCGCCTTTTGTTGGAATGTTTATTGCCCGAGTGTCTAAAGGTCGAACCATTCGCGAGTTCATTGTCGGGGTGTTGTTTATTCCTACAGGTTTTACCCTGATTTGGATGGGCTTCATGGGGAATGCAGCGCTGTTCAGTATTATTCAAGATGGGCACACTTCTTTAATCTCAGCGGTACAACAAGATTCATCCGTCGCACTGTTTGAATTTTTGACCCATTTACCTTTCTCTCAAATATCGAGCCTGATTGCGACCGTTCTGGTGGTGCTATTCTTTGTGACTTCTGCCGACTCAGGCTCATTGGTGATTGATTACTTAACCGCAGAAACAGAAAATTCACCCTTATGGCAACGATTGTTTTGGACCATTTTGATTGCGTTACTGTCGATTATCTTACTGATGGCAGGCGGACTTTCGGCCTTACAATCGGCCACAATTATGAGTGCCTTACCATTTACTTTGATTATGTTACTGGTCTGTTGGGGCTTAGTGAAAGCACTGCGTTTGGATGTCACCAAAATGCGTGCACTACAAGATGCGCGAATCACGCCACGTGCGATTCAAAATCCACGCAGTTGGCAACAGCGTCTAGGTCTGATTATGCATTATCCACATACTCAGTCTGAGGTTGAAGAATTCATTGGTCAGCAAGTACAACATGCATTTTCAGCGGTGCAAAAGGAATTTCAGCGCCGTCAGCTAGACGTGACCATCCAACCGATTGAGCATGGCTTACAGTTACGCGTAGATCACCATAATGAAATTAACTTCATCTATCAGGTGGTTGCCCGTGAAACCCAGCCACCTAGTTTTTGGCAGATCGACTTGAAGAACAGCAGTTTTATCAAGCTGAAGTTTTCTTAAGAGAAGGTGGGCAGAATTATGATGTAATGGATTGGACTTTAGATGATCTCTTGCAAGATATTATTGACCAATATGAGCGTCATTTACATTTTTTAAATTTAGTCAGAGCCACAAACTAAAAAAAGGACGCTTAAAGCGTCCTTTTTTCTATTCAGTTTCTAAATTGAATTAGAAGCGGAATTTAGCGTTTACGCCAACAGTTTGTGTATCGAGATTCTCAGTATTGTCTTTAGCGTTAGCATTTACATAGCTTGCGCCTACAGCAACTGCTGGAGTGATGAAGTAGTTAACGTTTGCACCCCAAGCTGAATCTGGAGTACCAGCAAAGCTTGATTCAACATAAGAAGCACCAACACTTAACGCAGGTGTTAAGTAAAGGTCAGTTTTAAGTTGGTAAGCGGTGTCTTCACCGTAAACAAGACCAGCTTCTAAGCCGAGCGCCATGTTTGTACCGTCGATGTTACCTACGTATTTAGTACGTGCAGTAACCGCGTCTTGATCTTCACCGATCGTAGCAGCTTCACCAACAGCTTTAACAACACCATTGCCCATTACGTTGAACGCATCAAGAGCAAATTGGTCAGCAACGCTAGTATAACCTACAGCAACCAAGAAGTTTGGAGCAGCTAAAGCACCCACTTCAAGTGCATAACGGTCGCCATTGCCATCAGGCGTTTCGCTGTTTTTACCATCGAAATGTGTGTGGCTATAAGACGCACTTGCATATGCTGGAACGAATTTAGTAGGAATATACGCTTCTGCTTTAGCGCCGTAGTTGTGTGCGATGAAATCAGTACCGTCAGTGCCTAATTCAGCATAGTTATATGCCAAAGAAACATTTGAAGCTTGGTTTAAAAAAGCAGCTTCAGCTAAAGGACCTTTAGATGAATCAACATCTTTAAAGTAGAAAGTACCTTGTAAACCGCCAGTAAAATCTTTGTCATTTGCATCAGATGCATCGATGTATTCAGATTGACCTTGTACTTCGAATTGGTATGCTTGAGCACCGGTCATGGCTAATAATAAAGCAGTGGCTAAACCGAGTTTTTTCATGATATTTACCAGATTGTTAACATTGGATTAAACTAATGCTATTCTATTGTAACAATTTATTAAGTCAATGAGCTCTAATGGTATTATATTATTGAGTAATTACTCTAGATGTGTTAGAGGTTAAAAAGTGCTCAATTGAGTGTATCCATGTCAACCAAAAAAAACTTACAGCAGAACAATAGGGTATACCTATTTAGAAAACAGAGAATGCAGGAAAATGAATTGTACTGAACTTGATTTTTCATTGGTAAATTAGATTGAATATATAGATATAAACGGTAAAAAAGTTAAATAAGGTACCTCAAATATAGGCGTTTTTGTGTCCTAAATCTAAAAAACGCCTAAAATTAGCGCAAAAAGCTCGTTTTTTGCTTGCATAATGTACATATCCTCTGAGTATTTGTGATAATTTTCACGATAATTATAGCGTTGTGTTAATCCATAGTGCTTTAGTTGGCTTTACAAGTGAACGGATTTATTTCATAATGATTTTAGCGAATCATTTAACAATATTGTTGTTTTGTGAGAAGCTAATTCTCCTCAAACAGTTTTTGTTTATCTGCCCAACTTTCCCCAAGGTTGGGCTTTTTTTTATTTAAATTTTCGAGATCTTCTTTTTTCTAATAAAAATCTATTGGAATTTAATGCACAATAATGGTGCAAATGTGAGGCTGTATTTTTCATTAAAAACTTTTATTCGAGCAAAAAAAAACCAACTTCTAAGAGAAGTTGGTTTTTTCCGCCAAAATTTGTGGGAAAATTAGAATATTTGCTGAGGATATACTCTAATTCGCCCCAATACTGTGCATTATGCACTTAAATGTTGCATGTGTAAATATAGGCAGTTTAAAAAATGGGAATTAAAAATATTGAATGAAATTCACACTAAACATGAATATTATTAAGGATGGATTGACTCAGCTTTCATAGGTGAGTGAAAGTTTAGCTGTGATCATTTGGGGATGATGAAATCTTAAAACGATGCAAAACAAAGAATTAATCACTTAAATACACGATATACTGTTCGTATAATAAACAGTTAATTTAGTTTTCTTTTATTTGGGAATGGGGGCGTGGTTGAAGTATGCGAGAAATACGCTCTGAGTATTTGAGTCAAAAGCTGTATATTGCAATGAGCATTATTATTTTGTCATTGTGCAGCTTATCCATTCCGTTGATAGTTAAAAGTTATCGTGATTACAACAAAACCAACCAAGCTTTAACTGAAATACAAGCCTTACAGGCTGTTGCAGACTTGGCCAATAAGATTTCACGAGAGCGTGCGCCAGCCAACAAACTCATGTCGAGTAATCAACAAGACTTTGCCAAACACGTGCTTGAGTTAAAACTATATCGGCTCACGGTGGATGAGCAGATGAAAAAGACTTTAGAAGTTTTAAAGCACTCGAACCTCCCAAATTTAGATTTAAGTTTAGTTGACCGTTTAGATGAAGCTTTAACGCAAGGCAGACAACAGGTAGATGCCTATGCAGCTCTACCACGTGAGCAACGTAATGCCGAGAACATGGATCAAGCCATCCTAAAAATGTTTAGTGCTTGGGATCGTAGTCATGATGTTTTAAAAGACGTAATCGCTGTATCTGAAGGCAAAGACACCGCTGTTTCAAACTTCTATGTCCAAATTTTATTATTAGCGGATTTACGCGATCAGGCTGGTCGTGCTGTATCCAATGTGATGGCGCATGTAGCTTTTAAACAACCGATTCCTGAAACCAATTTAGCGCGTTCTTTACAGACTCGGAGGCAAGTGATGTATTTGTGGGAACTCATTGATACCTTACAGCCCGAGCGTGATAAAACCGAAGAATTTAAAGTGCTGCATCAAGCGGTTTATAACGAGTTTTTAGCCAAAGGGCTATTGATTGTTGAGCGCTTGATGAATGAAAGTATTTACCATCGACCGTACTATTTAACGGGGACACAGTTAACCGAAGCAATCGTTGATAAATTTTCGACCGTGGTGGAATTGCAAAATTATTTACTCAAATATAGCGTTGAAAAAGCCATTATCGAAAAGCATAAAGCACAAAATATTTTGCTCACAACGGTGGGTATTTCACTCATTTCAATTTTTGCGGCACTGTTTACCATGATCTATGCGCGTAAGAGAGTGTTTAGTCCACTCATTCAAGCGCGTAAAATTCTGTTTGATTTATCCCATTCCAGTATTCGGCCTAACCCCATGGATACCAAAGATCAACCCGCCAATATGTATTCTTTATTTACAGCGATTCAGCAGTTAAAACAGACACTTCAGCAGCGAGATGCGTTGGAGTTTCGACTCAAGAATATTGCACATTTGGATTCATTAACCGGGGTTGCAAACCGTTATGCGTTGAATGAATACATTAAACTTTTGGAAAATCAGCCGACTCAGTTTTCGGAGACTTGTTTAATGGTGATCGACATTGATCATTTTAAACAGGTCAACGATGTGTATGGGCACCTGATGGGGGATCAGGTGATTCAGTTTGTGGCTGAAAAATTAAAAGAAAATATTCGGACATCTGACTTGTTGGTACGTTACGGTGGCGATGAATTTATCGTACTGATTGAAAATGTTGGAATGGAGCGCGCTTTAAAAATTGCGGAAAAGATTCGTTCTGAGATTTATGAAGCGAAGTCAGTTGATAATGTACGCTGCCCTGATTTGAAAGTCAGTATTAGTATTGGGGTGGCAATTGGTGCGACCAGTTGGATGGCACTGTTAGAAAAAGCAGATCGTGCTCTGTTTCAAGCTAAAGAGCAGGGTAAAAATAAAGTGGCGAGTTGATGAAATTCACATCCACATAATAAGTAAGAATATAAATGAATTACTCGCATTCATACGTAATGAATATTTAAATTCTTTGTTTTTAGCGCATTTCAATATTTTATCGTTGGTTTATTTTTTCATTGAGTAGGTGTTTCCTCACTTTTGACTGGGTAAAAGTGACAAAACCCACTTGTTTGACTGATGCTCAGTCCCTTGTGCACAGTCAAACGGGCGACATCCATGTCGCCTGTCATGTGATTAAAAGAATTATGAAAATAAAATATCAATTAATGATGCTTGTAAAATATACCACTGACCATTTGCTTCTCCTCGTAATTCAGGTAGTCCATTGGTTGAATCTGCATAATTCAGGCTAATATTTATTTCGATTGAGTGGAGTACTTCATTTTTCATAAACTCTAGAAGAGTTAAAATTCTGGTGCTAGATGGTGTTTGATCTTCTAAATACTTAATTTGATAACTTCGTAACTCAATTTTTTTATAATCATTTACAACTTCTTTTGTTGCTTTTCCTACATGCTTGCTAATGTTATGTAAAAGTAATGGAGTCATTTTCCCCCATTGTTGAGCCTTCCATGCCTCTAAGAATACAAGTAGAAAATATTCAGGAGAGTCAGTTTCAATAGCCTCTAGTGTGTTTTCTATCCAATAACTTTCAGATTTATTTGGCCTTTTTTGCCATGAATCTATTCGTTTAGAAAGATCTTGTGTTCTTTGATACTTTTTAAAACTTTCTTGGAACGACATAGGCTCTTTAGCTTGCTTATTTAATTGTTTTTCATCAGACCACTCAATCAGTGAAGCTAAAACCCACCAACATTTAGATGCTACTTCTTTGTTAGCGAAATTTAAATCACGTCCGTGAAGTATTCCATTTCTATATGGAATAGATATTTCTTTAGTAGTTGTAGTCGTTCTAGAGCTATTCATAATTGTTTTTAGAAAAGGTAAACCCGTTTCATGAGCAGTTATGCTATCAAATAGTTCTAAATCAGTTTTTCCCGCAAAAAAACCAACATGTGCTGAAATATCATTTGCTAGACCATCGATAAGTGCAAGTAAAAGGGGAATGCATGCATGATAGCGACCTGCTTGATAATCGAGTTTTAATAATTCAAGCAAAGTAACTCTTGATTCAAAATGTTTACGTGTTTCGCATTTTAATAATATTTGATTTATAGATTCTTCATTAATTGAGTCTATTAAGAGTATTTTAGCTTCTTCAATTCTATTTTCTAAGCCCAGTTTGACTGACTCTTCTAGAATTGATCTATTTAAAGCTCCGTAACAAATCCAACCCTCTTTTGAAAATAATTCATTAAATTGATCAGGAAGAGTAAGGATAGAACTTTGATTCTGAATCTCTATAAATTGTTCTTTAAAAGATTTTATTTTAGGACTTAGTTTATAAATAAAAGGAATTTTATCTAATACAAAAAAGCTGAGTTCTCCTAGTTGTAATAAGTTGATTAAAGGTTGTATAGATTCATTATCTTTAATTTTTTTAGACATATAAATAAAAACGGCAATATATTTATTACCGTTTTATCATGTGTTTGCATAAAAGTGAATGTTACTTCAACAACGGCTTCAAAAACTTCGCTGTATGTGAAACTTTAGATTTCACCACATGCTCAGGTGTACCTTCCGCAATAATCATTCCGCCACCTGCACCACCTTCAGGGCCTAAATCAATTACCCAGTCAGCAGTTTTAATCACATCCAAATTATGCTCAATCACCACAATGGTATTGCCCTTATTGCGCAGCTCATGAAGGATATCTAACAGTTTAGCAATGTCATGGAAATGTAGACCAGTAGTTGGTTCATCCAAAATGTACAGTGTTTTGCCTGTATCACGTTTCGCAAGTTCACGTGCCAATTTCACACGCTGCGCTTCACCACCTGACAGTGTCGTTGCTGACTGACCTAAACGAATATAGCCCAAACCGACTTGATTCAGTGTTTCCAAACGGCGATGAATCACTGGAATAGCATCAAAGAAATGCATGGCATCTTCAACAGTCATATTGAGAACATCGGAAATATTCTTACCTTTATAACCCACTTCTAAAGTTTCACGGTTATAACGTTCACCATGACAATTATCACAAGGCACATACATATCAGGTAAAAAGTGCATTGCCACTTTGATCATACCGTCACCTTCACAGGCTTCACAACGACCACCTTTCACGTTAAAAGAGAAACGTCCCGCAGCATAACCACGTGCTTTGGCTTCAGGTGTTTGTGCAAATAATTCACGAATCGGGGTAAACAAACCCGTATAGGTTGCAGGGTTAGAACGAGGTGTACGACCAATCGGGCTTTGGTCAATATCAACCACTTTATCAAGGAATTGCAGACCATCAATTGAATCAAACTTTTCAGCGGTTAAAGTGGTCGCACCATTCAGCTGTGTTGCTGCCAAAGGCAATAAAGTACGGTTAATCAGCGTAGATTTACCTGAACCAGACACACCCGTCACACAGGTCATCACACCCAAAGGAATGGTTAAATCCACATTTTGTAGGTTATGACCCGCAGCACCCATCAATTTAATTTGTTCTTCAGGCTTTGGCGGTTCAGTGCGCTTTTTCGGCACTTCAATTTTCAATTTACCTGATAAATACTGACCTGTAAGTGATTCATTATTGGCAAGGATTTCATCATAAGTTCCTTCAGCAATCACATGACCACCATGAATACCAGCACCAGGACCAATATCGATAATATGATCTGCTGCACGAATCGCATCTTCATCATGCTCAACTACTAATACTGTGTTGCCTAAGTCCCTTAGGCGGACTAAAGTTTCAAGCAAGCGGTCATTATCACGCTGATGCAGACCAATGGATGGTTCATCGAGGACATACATTACACCCATCAAACCTGCACCGATTTGCGAAGCTAAACGAATACGTTGCGCTTCACCACCAGACAAGGTTTCTGCTGAACGAGATAGACTTAAATAATTCAAACCCACTGAGACTAAGAAATGTAAGCGCTCACGGATTTCTTTAAAAATCTTATCGGCAATTTCACCTTTTGCACCGCTGAGGTTTAAGTCTTGATAATAGCTTTCAGCATCACCAATCGACATTTTGGTAATTTGAGCAATAGTTTTGTCTTTCACTCGAACATGGCGTGAAATTTCATTTAGACGTGATCCACCGCAGGCATCACATGCCGCATTGGATAAATACTGTGCCAAATCATCACGAACATAGTTACTCTCAGTTTCGCGGTAACGACGTTCTAAATGCGGCAAAATTCCTTCAAAAGGTTGCACACGATTATGTTTGCGACCACGTTCATCGATATAACTTAAATCAACTTTTTCTTTGCCTGTGCCGTAGAGAAATTTCTTTTTGGTATCGGCATCCAGTTCATTCCACGGGGTATCCAAAGAAAAACCAAAATGCGCTGCTACTTTCTCAATCATGCTGTAGTAGTACGGACGTTGTCTGTCCCAACCACGAATTGCACCTTGGCTAATGGAAACCTCAGGGCTTGGAATGAGTTTTTCAGCACTAAAATGGCTACGGGTCCCTAAACCATCACAGGTTGGACAGGCACCAAAGGGATTGTTAAATGAAAATAAACGTGGCTCAAGTTCTGCAACGGCGCGGTCACATTCAGGACATGAGTGTTTAGCCGAAAAAACCCGATCTGGGTGTTCACCGTTCATCCACGAGAGAATGGCAATATCACCGCCCAAACGTAGAGCAGTTTCAAAAGATTCTGCAATACGATTGCCGAGGTCATCACGGACTTTAAAACGATCCACCACCACTTCAATGGTGTGTTTTTTCTTTTTATCGAGTTCTGGAATTGGGTCTAGATCAACAATCTCACCATCGACGCGCGCCCGTACAAAACCTTGACTTTGTAATTGTTCAAACAGGTTGGAATATTCGCCTTTACGTTCACGTACCACTGGTGCAAGCAGCATCAGTGCTGTCCCTTCATCCAATCCTTTTACTGCATCTACCATTTCCGATACGGTCTGTGCGACCATCGGCAAATCATGCTCTGGGCAAAATGGCGTGCCGACACGTGCGTAGAGTAGACGTAAATAGTCATAAATTTCGGTAATGGTTCCCACCGTAGAACGTGGGTTATGGCTGGTCGATTTCTGTTCAATTGCAATCGCTGGGCTTAAGCCTTCAATTGAATCAACTTCAGGTTTTTCCATTTGTGATAGGAACTGGCGCGCATAGGCCGAGAGTGATTCGACATAACGACGCTGGCCTTCGGCGTACAGCGTATCAAATGCAAGCGATGACTTACCTGAACCAGAAAGTCCCGTGATCACCACGAATTTGTCGCGGGGAATATCAAGGTTCACATTTTTTAAGTTATGGGTACGTGCGCCTCGAATACGGATATGACTTTGGCTCATAAAACTATCTCGAAATTGTGCAGATGAAGGAGGTATATGATAACGACTTATGCTTTATTCAAGTGTTAAACATGATTTTATAGCGACAAATCATGTCGGCCAAAAGAAAAGTGATGCTGCTAGACTGTAGCTAGATTTCAGTGTTGAAACAAGTCTCAACGTATCGACATTGGCTGTGGCTGAAAACTGGAAGGTATTTATAAGTTGCGTAAAAAAGAGTGGATCTCCCATTCGGCGTAGTGCAAAAGTTGAATCATGGCTGTACTATTTTTTGTTTGCCGTACGCCTTCAGGGATAGAGTATTGTCATGGTTGCAGTATTTAGCATGCTAGCGCATAACGACGTTCAAAGATTGAATCGAGCGTCTCAAAAGCAAAGGGACGGATAATGTCATGATGGAGACGGGCATAGAAATTGACTTCATGCTCAAGAGTTTGTAAGAAGGCGTTGTAGTCATCTTCAAAGTCTGGCAGGTCGAGTAAGTCTTGTTCTCGACTTAAAACACAATGATATTTTTTAATAAAAGCCAACATCAATTTTTGAATATGTGGATTGGTATAATAAATGAGGTAGGTCGCGGCAGAACCGCAGTGTAAACAGCCTTTTTCAAGGTATATTTCTTCGTTATTTAGCCAGCAGCATTGTACGGTAAAAAATGCACGAATGGCTTCAGTACCTAGAGTATCAGGATGCATGAGAATGGCCCTCGAAAGTTAATTGTGTAAATGATAATTATTATCATTATTAAAGTTTAGTTTTAAATGCTTAAAATAGCAATCGCGCCATCTGAAAAATACGAGATTTGGTCAATAAAAAGCCCTGAAGAGTTCAGGGCTTTTGGGATCATTTTCGCTTTTAAGCGTGGTCTAAACCGAGCCATTGTTGCTGTTTATAAGCGCTGTCCCAGAACAACCATTCCAGTTCAGCCCCTTTACGGTAGGCTTTATGCATTTTCTCAATGGTATCCGCATCGCAACGTGCAGCCACTTTATCGATGGTTGCAATTACATTACGTACCGCTTGGTTGAATTCTTCCCCCGCGTAAGTATCGATCCACGCTTGGTATGGATTGTTGGCGATAGAGTTACCCACAATGTCTTTACCGACTTCAGCATAAATCCAAAAACAAGGTAAGAGTGCCGCTAACACCACTGGGTAGCTTTCAGACCATGCTGTTGCCGTTAGAAATGAAGTGTAATGGTGACATGCCAAAGTCAGCGGGGTTTCTTCAAACTGCTGTTTTGAAATATCAAAATTTTTCATAAAGCCATCATGTAAACTGCGTTCCACCACAATTGCTTCTTTAGCCCCTTGGCTAAACTGAATAATGTCGTCAGCCTCATACGCTTTGGCACCACACACCGCTAAAGCACGACCATAAGCCACCAAGTAGTGCGCATCTTGAATCACATAATGACAAAATGCTTCTTTATTAAGTGTGCCTGAAGCTAATTCTTGGTTAAAAGGTAAAGCCAGTGTTTTTTGATATAAGTCGACATTACGTTGCCAAACGTCTTGAGAAAAAGCCATGATTAGATCCTAAGGGAAGCCAAAATATGGGCAAGACTATAACAACAGTTTGCGCGGAACAACAATCCATCTCCGTACATCGGTGAGATAAGTAAAAATTAACGAAGATGTTTTGGTTTCAGGCGCAAAAAGCGTCATAATTGCGGCCATAAAACTCAACCTGTTTTTTTAGTTTTCGTTCATCTCCAAATTTTTTTATAGGTCGATCTGTCATGATGAAACATTTTGGTTTCTCTATCATTTTTACGATCGTGTGTCTTGCGTTGTCTGCGTACTGGGGTTTTACCCATGGACCAGAAGCGGGCTTAAAGACCATGTTTACTGCTTTGACCATCACTGCAATTTTAGCGGTGATGGAGGTCTCGTTATCTTTTGATAATGCCGTTGTCAATGCATCTGTGTTACGAGGTTGGGATCATTTTTGGAAAATGTTATTCCTTACCGTGGGTATTTTAGTCGCTGTATTTGGTATGCGTTTAATCTTCCCTGTCGCAATTGTGGCGGTAACTGCAGATATGGGCTTCGTTGAAGTTGTTCAATTGGCTTTAAATGATCCAAAAACCTACTCACAACGTCTGATGGATCACCACCCTGAAATAGCTGCATTTGGTGGCGCGTTCTTATTGTTAGTGTTTCTTAACTTCTTTTTGGATGAAGGTAAAGATACGCACTGGTTCCGTTGGTTGGAGCGCCGTTTGGCGAACTTGGCTAATGTTCCTGCAATGTCAGTCTTCCTTGCACTGATTGCACTTTTGGTGATGGCGGCTAATGTCGATGAAGCTAAACGTCTCGTGGTGACCATGGCGGGAATCTGGGGCATCGTGGTTTATATTGGCGTACAAGTCTTGAGTCATTTGTTGGGTGGTGAACCTGAAGTTGATGAAGACGGCAATGCAGTTACGCATGATGCCAATGGCGCAACTACAGGTGTGGTCAAAGCAGGTATTGGTGGTTTCTTATACCTAGAAGTACTTGATGCATCGTTCAGTTTTGATGGCGTAATTGGCGCGTTTGCGATTACTTCCGATGTTGTGATTATTATGCTGGGTCTCGCGATTGGTGCGATCTTCGTGCGTTCGATGACCATTTACTTGGTAGAGAAAGGGACTTTGGATGCCTATGTTTTTCTTGAACATGGTGCACACTACGCCATTGGCGCTTTAGCATTTATTATGCTGGCAAGTGGTACAGGTCTACATGTACCAGAAGTTGTCACGGGTTTAATTGGTGTAGCCTTTATTGTTTGGGCTGTTATTGCTTCTATTCAATACAAAAAGCATCAAGCCGCTTAAAGCAGATTGCTTTAAACCACAGAAAAGCGCAGCTCAGGCTGCGCTTTTTGTTTTTCAGATCAGGAAGGCTTTTATTAAACATAAAATTCATGCCGCTAGTCGGATTGAATAGCCTATAATCTTGATCCAAGATTAATTCAATACAGTCTGTCCTCGTTTATGATGAATGCTTTAGAACGTCGTTCAACTTTTGCCTTAAGCAGTATTTTTGCCTTACGCATGTTGGGTTTGTTCATGATCATCCCTGTATTTTCTGTGGCAGGGCAGACCTATGAATATGCAACACCTGCGTTGCTCGGTTTGGCTGTGGGGATTTATGGCTTAACACAGGCCATTTTACAGATTCCTTTTAGCTTGATTGCCGACCGTTATAGCCGTAAGCCTTTGGTGGTTTTTGGGCTGCTTCTGTTTGCTTTGGGTGGTGCAATTGCAGCGATGTCAGACACTATTTATGGGGTGATTATTGGTCGTGCCATTGCGGGTGGTGGAGCAGTGTCTGCCGTGGTGATGGCACTACTGGCGGATGTGACCCGTGAAGAAAACCGTATGAAAGCCATGGCAACCATGGGCATGAGTATCGGAGTTTCTTTTGCTGTGGCTTTTAGTTTGGGGCCGTGGCTTACCGGTTTGGTGGGGATTTCAGGATTATTTTGGGTAACGACCATCATGGGTTTAGCAGCCATTTCGATGTTATTTTTGGTGCCCAAAGTCACCCGCCATCATCGTAATTATCAGCAAGGTTATTTGGCTCAGCTCAAACAAGTCTTAAAAATGGGTGATCTGAACCGTCTGCATGTGTCGGTGTTTAGCTTACATTTATTGCTGACAGCAATGTTTATTTATGTTCCATCACAGCTTATCGATTTTGCAAAAATTCCACTAAATTCACATGGCTGGGTATATTTACCGTTGTTGGTGATTAGCCTGTTTTTTGCCTTTCCAAGTATTGTGTTGGCTGAAAAATATCGCAAGATGCGAGGCATCTTTTTAACGGCTATTGGCGGCATTATTTTAGGTTTAGGCATCCTAATTTTTGGCTTTGAGTCGAAGTATATTTTGCTGACAGGTTTGGGCTTATTCTTTATTGCTTTTAACGTCATGGAAGCGTTGCTGCCGTCATGGTTATCGAAAGCTGCGCCAATTCAGTCTAAAGCCACCGCGATGGGCGTAAATGCCAGCAGCCAGTTTTTAGGCGCATTCTTTGGTGGTGTCACAGGCGGTCAGTTGCTGCTGTTAAACAATACTGCCTTGGGTTGGAGCATCCTGACTGGACTGGCGATTGTTTGGTTATTGATTAGTTTTGGCTTGGCGCAACCGCGTTATTTGTCTTCGATGGTGTTGCGTTTACCTGAACATAAACAAACGGACGAATGGACTTCACAGCTTTTAGCGATTCGTGGTATTGAAGAGGTCGTGGTGATGTCTGATCAGCAAGTAGCGTATGTAAAAGTCGATAAGCAGCAAATAGATGATGCTACGCGACAAGATTTAACGCAGTTGTTGGGGAAAGAGGTAGCCATTTAAGCATAACTCTTATAAAGTAAATAATAGAAATAGATAGGAAGTAAACATCAGATGCGCGGTGTAAATAAAGTTATTTTAGTGGGCACATTAGGCCGAGATCCAGAGACGAAAACTTTTCCAAACGGTGGTTCGTTGACCCAGTTTTCAATTGCAACGAGCGACTCTTGGACAGATAAAAGCACCGGTGAGCGTAAAGAGCAAACCGAATGGCACCGTATTGTGTTACACAACCGCCTAGGTGAAATTGCGCAACAATACCTACGTAAAGGTTCGAAAGTTTATATTGAAGGGTCACTGCGTACCCGTCAGTGGACAGATCAAAATGGTCAAGAACGCTACACCACAGAAATTCGTGGTGAGCAAATGCAGATGCTCGACAACAACCGTCAGCAAGGTGAGCAAATGCAAGGCGGAAATGATGGTTATGCACAACCACGTTTCAACAATAACCAAGGTGGTGGTTATAACAATAACAACAACCAAGGTGGTTATGGCGGCAATCCTGCAGCGGGTAATAGCAACAATCAACAAAGTGGTTATGCGAACAATAACCCAAGCGGTTTTGCACCAAAGGCGGCTCCTCAGTCAGCGCCTGCGGCAGCACCAGCAGATATGGATGATGATCTTCCGTTCTGATTTGTATAATATCTAAATATTGTATGAAGTGAAAAAGAACTTGATTTATATCAAGTTCTTTTTTTATGGCTAGGCAAATTTGGTATTTAAAAAAGAGCTTTATAGAATAAAGATGTTCAGCTAATACGAGTGACATAGCATACTTTTCCTCTCTATAAAAAAGGGACCTCTGATGAGATCCCTTTTTAAAAATACGAAATGCTAATAAATCATGATAAAGATTGCTGAGGATGAACCATATTTTTGATGGATAGCACATCAGCCAAAAGTTGATCAGACAATAGGTTTTCAGCTTTAATTAAAGCCAATACACTTTGACCAGTTTCATTCGCTTGTTTTGCAATACGAGTCGTTGTTTCATAGCCCAAATATGGGTTGAGTGCAGTAATAATGCCGATTGAATTATCTACATTTGCCTGACAGTGTTCAGCATTGGCACGGATGTTTTCAATACATTTATATTGGAACATTTGCATCGCTTTACCCAACAAATCGATCGATTCGAACAGTTTAAAAGCAATTAATGGCTCCATCGCATTGAGCTGCAGTTGACCTGCTTCGGCCGCCAAAGTAATGGCTAAATCATTTGCAATCACTTGAAAACACACTAAATTCATTGCTTCTGGAATAACAGGGTTCACTTTGCCAGGCATAATTGAGCTGCCTGGTTGACGCGGTTCCAAATGGATTTCATTCAGACCTGTGCGAGGGCCACTAGAAAGTAAACGCAGGTCATTGGCAATTTTTGAGAGTTTAGTCGCGGTACGTTTTAAGAAGCTCGATAATAAAACGAAATCACCCATATCTGAGGTTGCTTCGATTAAATCAGGTGAGCTGCTGATCTGCTTTTGCGTAATTTCAGACAACGCTGCGATGGCATATTCACGATACTTAACTTCGGTATTGATGCCTGTTCCAATTGCTGTTCCGCCCAAATTTACAACACTTAAAGCAGACGGCATGATGTCATTGAGCTTGTTTAAATCATTTTGTAAGGTATTTGCAAATGCGCCAAATTCTTGGCCCAAGGTCATTGGAACGGCATCTTGCAATTGGGTGCGACCCATTTTTAAGATATGCGAAAACTCATCTGATTTATTCTTAAAACTTTGAATTAAATTTTGGAACGGGCTGTTCAATTGCTCTATTGCAAAAATTAAACCTACTTTAATTGCCGTTGGATAGACATCATTGGTTGACTGAGACATATTAATATCATTATTTGGATGTAAATATTGATATTCGCCTTTCAAATGATCTAAATGTTCTAACCCAATATTAGCCAGTACTTCATTGATATTCATATTGGTGGACGTTCCCGCACCACCTTGAATCATATCAATTGGAAATTGGTCATGATATTTATAATTAATAATTTGTTCACATGCATATTGAATTGCATTGTATTTATTTTCTTCAAGTTTATTGAGTTTAAAGTTGGCTTCTGCGCATGCTGATTTAACCATTGCAAGGGCATTAATAAAAACAGGGAATTGATTGAGTTTATTTGGGCTTAAATTAAAGTTCTCTAAAGCTCTTAAAGTTTGTACACCATAATAGCAATGAGCAGGAATTTCTTTATGTCCTAATAAATCCTTTTCAACGCGTGTGTTAATCTTAATGTTCATTTAAATAGACTCTAATCTCGAATAAATCGATATTAAAGTGCGCACACTTTTTTTTCTAATGTAAAAATATATTACTACATGCATTTTTTGCATAATAGATTATAATTGATCAAAGGATGAGTGAAGAATGAGTTATGACTTTAGAAATTCGATGGATTGAAGATTTACTTGCGTTAGAGCAAGAAAAATCGATATCTCAAGCAGCAGCTCTACGACATGTCACGCAGTCTGCCTTTACGCGCAGAATTCAGAATATTGAAAACTCATTGGGTTTCCAAATTTTGAAAAGATATAGTAAAAATATTGATTTCACAGAAGCAGGCCAAGTTTTACTGGCTTCGGCAAAAAATATACAAAATCAACTCACTACAACAATAAAATATTTAGAAAAGAATGTGAAACATGATGAGTTAACCGTCAAGTTTGCAGTGTCACACTCGCTCATTACCCAGTTTTTCCCCCGCTTTATTCATGAGTTATCGATGGATATGACGGACTTAAAATTGGAAATTATTGCCTCAAATTTCAAACAGGGGATGCGCTTATTAAAAGATGGCTCGTGTGATTTTTTAATCAGTTATTGTGATCAAAAAACATTAGAACAATTCGATCGTTCTTTGTTCGAATTTCATAAAATTGTTGAAATGGAAATACTCCCGGTGACGGCCTTAGATCATGACGGGACTGCCAAATATTCACTCGATCAGTCATTTCCTTTGTTGTCTTATAGTAAACAAGCATATTTAAGAAACTGTGTGGATGAAGCGATTGAGAATAATTTGGATTATAGAACTTTATATGAGACTGATAATGCCGGTGATTTAAAAGAGTTGGTATTACAAGGTTTAGGTGTGGCATGGCTGCCTAAATTATTGGTTGAAAGAGAAATTCAAGAAAATAAATTAAAAGTACTAGACGGTAAGCAGTACTATTTATTTCAAGATGTCTATCTGGTTAAACGAGAAATGTCATTTTTAAATCGAATTAATTATATTTGGAATATTTTAATTCAGAAAAATAAATAATTGGATTTTATGAATTATTTTAGTTAATCATTGTGAAACATATTGTTAATAATAAATATGGTGATTTTATGAATAGTAAATAAAGGACTTTTACTTACTATTTAAAAATCACCTTTTATTTTATCTATAAATAATTCTAACTGTTATCGGCCAATTGGTTTGCGGGAGGAATGTTGTTCACCATGATACCTTCTTGCTCCGTAAGCTCATCTTTATTGCCCTCAGTACGTGCAATCACGGCAGTTGCAATACTATTTCCAATCACATTGGTTGCCGTACGGCCCATATCTAAAAACTGATCAATCGCTAAAATTAATAGAATACCGGCTTCAGGAAGCTTGAACATAGCCAGAGTGGAGGCAATCACCACAATGGATGCCCGTGAAACACCTGCAATCCCTTTACTCGTAATCATGAGGGTAAAGAGTATGAGTGCTTGCTGGGAAAAACTTAAATCAATGTTGTAAGCTTGTGCAATAAATAACACGGCAAATGCCATATACATCATCGAGCCGTCGAGGTTGAAAGAATAACCTAAAGGGAGCACGAAACTGGTAATACGTTTAGGCACACCGAATTTATCCAAAGCTTCCATGGTTTTTGGATAAGCCGATTCACTACTTGCGGTCGCAAATGCCAACATGGTGGGTTCACGCACAATTCGCATCAATCTAAAAATATCTTTTTTCAAGAAGATATAGCCGAAAGCAATCAGGAGAGTCCAAAGCACCAGTAATCCTACATAGAACTGTCCAATGAAAATACTATAATCGATAATCAGCTTAGGGCCTTGAATGGTAATCGCGGAAGCAATGGCTGCAAAAACGGCGATAGGGGCAAATGCCATGACATAATCTGTAATTCGGAACATCACCTTACAGAGTTCATCAATAATTTTGCCAATGACGATCACTTCACTATGATGTTGAACATAGGCCAGTGCAGAACCAAAGAAAATTGAGAAAACCAAAATCTGTAATATCTCATTATTGGCCATGGCTTCAGCAAAACTACGCGGGAAAATATGCGTAATGAACGTTTCTAAGCTCAGACTTGTCGCACTGACACCAATATCAACCGCTGTTTGAGGGACGGTGAGATTCATTCCAGCACCAGGTTGGAATAAATTGGCTAAGCCCATGCCCAGTAAAAGTGAAATAAATGATGCACCAATGAAACCAACTCATGGCTTTTAAGGTAATTGATCCCAGCGATGAGGATTTTCCCATCGAGAGCAGACCAGAAACGATTGTTGCAAACACTAAGGGTGCAATAATCATTTTAATTAATCTTAAGAATACATCGGTCACTATTTTAAAATAGGCGGCAAGTTCTGTGGTTTGTGCAGTTGTTAAAGTGCTATGAAAAGCCCAACCAATCAGTATTCCTGAGATCATGGCAATCAGAATATATTTCAGTAATTTCTTCTGCTTCATACTTATCGTTCCTTCTTTTAATCTTCTTTTCATCAACTTTTGGCCCGATGTAGCAAGGCATTGATGACATTCCATGTTGATCAATTTATAGAGGCATTGCTTTAGGTATTGAGTGCTAAATCGTCGATTGGGGATTTAACTGTGGCAAGTGTTACTTTTTTTAAAAAAAAACGACAATGCAATTTTTAATTCAGTTATGCAAAAAATGCATGAGATGATTCTTTAGTTTTACTTGATATAGGTGAGCTGTTCTTGAGATTAAGACTGAATGTTTGTTTTTTAAATTCTGATTGGTGATAGGAAAGATACTACATTTCCTGACTCTGTGAGGAAGAGCCAAGATCTGAAAGCGAAGCCAAAGTTAATCAATACAAGAACTCAAAACCAAGCTTTCGCTCATCATTTTCCCACGGACAAAACCATTGAATTGCCTGTTTTATCTAAAATTTTAATAATCAGCTCATGACTTTAAGTTACTGATATAAATAGATAATTAAAATAGAGCGGTAGCGTGTTGATGGCGTTGATTTAGCAATATCATGACTTTTCACAGCTCACGTACGAGGGCTTGATGTTTTCATTCTTTCATTTCGTACATCCACAAGAAATTATCCACGCACAATTCATTGTTAAAGCGACAGAATTTCCAAACATGAATTTAGTTCACTTTGGTGTGAGATTAAATCATTTTTATTCATGTGATCATTCAGGTATAAATTAAACCACGCTCTTAACGATAGATGATATTCATCGTTACTTCTTAGCCTGAGGATCAGAAAAAACTGAAAAGGCTGGAAAGACGATTCGCTAGAAAGGTCCAAAAAGAAAATTGGACCCTCTAGAAAGAGCATGAAAGAAATTCAGTTTTATCGCAGAAATATAGGGTAACAGATCGCCATGAGTACAGAGTTTGCATGTTCAATTAAACGCATTCGTTTTGATGAAAACTATCAACCAGCAGATAACACACGTCTAACGACGAACTTTGCTAACTTGGCGCGCGGTGAAAGTCGTGAGCAGAACCTACGTAATACACTTCGTATGATCAATAATCGTTTCAATGCCTTAGCACAAACAGATAACCCGAATGGTGATCGTTATTCGCTTGAAATCGATATTATTTCTGCAAATTTAGACATTGAGGGGAATGGTCAAGCTTTCCCTATCATTGAAATGCTGAAAAGCACAATTACAGATCATCACACCAATCAACGTATTAAAGGCATGATTGGGAATAGCTTCTCATCTTATGTACGTGACTACGATTTTAGCGTGGTGCTGAAAGAACATAATAAAGAGAATTCGAAGTCGTATGCACCTGAAGGTTTTGGTGATCTACATGGCAAGCTGTATCAATATTTGGTGAACTCAGAGACGTTTAAAGCAGAGTTTAATCAACAGCCTGTGATTTGTTTGAGTGTTTCAACGGCGAAGAAGTACCACCGTACTGCCAATGAGCATCCTGTTTTAGGTGTTGAGTATAAACAAGATGAATATTCACGTACCGATGAGTATTTCCATAAAATGGGCTTACAGGTTCGCTTCTTTATGCCGAAAGGGAGCGCTGCACCTTTAGCATTCTATTTTGCGGGTGATTTACTGCGTGATTACACCGATCTTGAATTGATCAGTGTGATTAGCACCATGGAAACTTTCCAAAAGATCTATCGCCCTGAAATTTACAATGCAAATTCATCAGCAGCTCAAGTCTATCAAGCCAGCCTAGAGTACCCAGATTACTCATTAACGCGAATCGTCTATGACCGCGTTGAACGTGGTCAGCTCGCGGTCAAGCAAGGTAAATGGACAGAAGAAAACTTTATCAAGCCGTATCAAGACATCCTTGAAAAATGGGCTGCGAATTACACCGTAAACAGCAACGCTGCTTAATTTACCTGAAACAGAATATTGAAATAGAGATTTAAAATGGCCATTTTATTACCAACATCAACTGCGGGCAGTTTACCGAAACCTTCTTGGCTTGCTGAGCCTGAGAAACTTTGGTCACCTTGGAAACTCGAAGGTGACGCATTACTCGAAGCGAAACAAGATGCTTTACGTTTGTCATTGCAAGAACAACTCCATGCAGGCATTGATATCGTTAGTGATGGCGAACAAACCCGCCAACATTTTGTGACGACGTTTATTGAACATCTGGATGGCGTTGATTTTGAGAAACGCGAAACGGTGCGTATCCGTAATCGTTATGATGCGAGTGTGCCGTCTGTAGTCGGTGCAGTAAGCCGTCAAAAGCCTGTTTTTATTGAAGATGCTAAGTTTTTACGTAGCCAAACAAATCAGCCGATCAAGTGGGCATTACCTGGCCCGATGACCATGATTGATACGCTGTATGATGGTCACTATAAAAGCCGTGAAAAACTGGCTTGGGAATTTGCTAAGATCCTGAATCAAGAAGCACGTGAGTTAGAAGCTGCGGGTGTGGATATTATCCAGTTCGATGAACCTGCATTTAATGTGTTCTTTGATGAAGTGAATGACTGGGGTGTTGCAACGCTTGAACGAGCACTTGAAGGTCTGAAATGTGAAACTGCGGTTCATATTTGCTATGGCTATGGCATCAAAGCCAATACCGATTGGAAAAAGACCTTGGGTTCAGAGTGGCGTCAATACGAAGAAGCATTCCCTAAACTGCAACAATCTAAAGTTGATATCATCTCACTTGAATGTCAAAACTCGCGTGTACCAATGGATCTGATTGAACTGATTCGCGGTAAAAAAGTCATGGTCGGTGCGATTGATGTGGCAACCAATACCGTTGAAACACCTGAAGAAGTTGCGAATACACTACGTAAGGCGCTTCAGTTTGTCGATGCAGATAAACTCTATCCTTCGACCAACTGTGGCATGGCACCTTTAGCACGTGAAGTGGCACGTGGTAAGCTGAATGCGTTAAGCGCAGGTGCAGAAATTATTCGTAAAGAACTTTCGGCTTCATACGCAGCAAGCGCGTGATGTGAACGGGCTATCTATTTGATCAGAAATGGGTAGCTCGTATTCCATTTAAAAGCATGTGTCCGTTCTACTGAGGAATAAAATGATGATTGAAGCAACAGACTTTAGAGATGCAATGTCTTTGTTAACCAGTGCCGTGAGTGTCGTAACTACGGCAGGCATGGCTGATCGTCATGGATTCACAGCATCTGCCGTATGCAGTGTGACGGATACACCACCGACATTATTGGTCTGTATGAATAAAGCATCGCGTTCACATGCACATTTTGTCGATAATAAAATTTTATCGGTGAATGTGTTAGGTGCACAACATCAGCATATTTCGAATGTCTTTGCATCTAAAATGACGTCTGAAGAGCGTTTCAAACATGGTGTGTGGACAGAGCTAGAAACGGGCGCACCTGTTTTAAAGGATGCTTTGGTCAATTTTGATTGTGAAATTGATGATATTCAAGAAGTGGGAACACATTCGGTTTTTATGTGCCGTATTGTCGCGATTCAACAAAGCCAGTATGAGCAAAGTTTAGTGTATTTTAATCGTGCTTATCATCAGGTGGGGCAGACCGAAACGGCTTAAATTCACTTTTTATTGAACATCAACGCTTGGAAATGCCCTCCCAAATCATAGATTTTTCTCGGCTTGACTCTGGATTTGACTGTATTGAGCTCATTTGGATAATCGAAAGGTTTTCATTTAGGTCACAAGATGGTGAAAATCGGGCAACAGCGTGAGGGGGAAATATTTAATCTAAAAATTCGATAAAAATAATAAAAACTTACTGTTTTACCTATTTTAGATTTGTGCGTATTCTCGCTGTATCACTTAAGCACTCTCACAAATCTTTTGAGGACGAATACATGAGTTTAATCAATACTGAAGTTAAGGCGTTTAATGCAACTGCTTACCAAAATGGTGAATTCATTGAGTTGTCTGAGCAAAACTTGAAAGGCACATGGTCTGTCGTATTTTTCTATCCTGCTGATTTCACCTTTGTGTGTCCAACAGAATTGGGCGACTTAGCCGATCACTATGCTGAGTTTAAAAAACTCGGTGTGGAAATTTACGGCGTATCGACCGATACCCACTTTACCCATAAAGCATGGCACGACACTTCAGATGTGATTGGTAAAATTCAGTATCCATTGATTGGTGATCCAACTTGGACGTTGTCTAAAAACTTTGACGTGCTGATTGAAACAGAAGGTCTAGCAGACCGTGGTACTTTTGTGATTGATCCTGAAGGTAAAATCCAAATTATTGAAATTAATGCTGGCGGTATTGGTCGCGATGCATCTGAACTCTTACGCAAAGTGAAAGCAGCACAATATGTGCATGCACACCCAGGTGAAGTATGTCCAGCAAAATGGAAAGAAGGTGAAGCAACGCTTGCGCCGTCAATCGACTTGGTTGGTAAAATCTAAGCTGACCTCGATAGTTGCATCGTGCTGAGTCACGAGCATGATACCTGTAAAAAATCAGCCCAAGTGGCTGATTTTTTTATGCAGGGTTCTTTTAGCTTTTACAGATGGTAACCCTTGCTGGTGCTGGCAAAGTCTCTTAAACCCTGAATCAAATACTCAATCAGTTTTTCCATGACCAAACGTTGTCCTTTACGTGAAGCATAGACCAACTGTACGGTTCCAATATTGGAACACCAGTCGGGCAAAATGTGAATCAGGCGACCTGAAGCAATATCTGCCTCTACCGTTAAGTAAGGTAGGTTGGCAATGCCAAGTCCATCCAGAGCCGAGTAATACACGCCTGCGACATCATTACTTTTGACCCGTGGTTCTAAAGGAATCACGATCTGTTCATCACTCTGGGTATGATGCAATAACCATTGATAATCAGACTTTTGTACTCCCAGTGTGAGTGTTGGAAAATCATTCAGCTCGGTGGCAAACTGAATTTCACGGCCCTGTAGCAGATCAGGACTGGCCACCAAACAATGCGTGGTTTTGACCACATCACGGACCACAATGCTTGAGTCTTCATTGGCGCTAAAATTGGTTCGAATGGCAAGATCAATGTAATCATGCAAGACATCGACACGACGGCTGGTTAGCTCCATTTCCACTTGGACTTTGGGATATTGTTTTAAAAAATGATTGAGTAAGCTTCGCACTTGATAGCGCATCATCACAGAAGGGCAACTGATTTTGATTAAACCTTGCGGTTCACTTTTCTGTTTCAGTAAAACATTGTGTGCACTTTCGACTTGCTGAATGATTTGACGACATTCTTCAAACAGCTCTTGTCCCAAGGGGGTGACTTTAAAATGTCGCGTTGAACGCTGAATCAGGGTTATGTTGTACTTGGCTTCAAGGTCTAAAATACGGCGACTAAGCTTAGACTTGGTGATGTTCGAGGCATCGCTTGCAGCACTGAAACCGCCGTGCTTGACCACAAGATAAAAATAATAATAGTCGTCAAATGAATGCATGATGGGTTCAAGCCTGTATTGATTTGTGACCGAAGGCAGTCTGCGATGGATGATCTGATACTGTATCATCGCTAACGATTGCGCACGACAAAAAAGCGATCCGAAGATCGCTTTTGCTCAGGTTGAATTATTTCTGCGCTGTATTTTTGCTATAGCTTTGAATCAGGTTTTTATAGTCTGGAATATGCGCTGCAAAGAGTGAACCGAGGCCTTCAATATCATTACGCCAGTCGCGGTGTAATTCGCAAGCTGCACCAAACCATGACATTAGCTGTGCGCCTGCCTGAGACATGCGATCCCATGCTGCATCACGGGTGATGGGGTTAAAGGTTCCCGATGCATCAGTAATCACAAAGACATCAAACTCTTCTTCCAGTGCCGACAGTGCAGGGAAGGCCACACAGACTTCAGTTACTACACCCGCAATAATCAATTGTTTTTTACCTGTGGCTTTTACGGCTTGAACAAAGTCTTCATTGTCCCATGCATTGATTTGCCCTGGGCGTGCAATATAGGGTGCATCGGGGAACATTTCGACCAACTCAGGGACCAAAGGACCGTTTGGACCCTCTTCAAAACTAGTGGTCAGAATGGTGGGAAGATTAAAATATTTCGCGGCAGCAGCCAGTGCCAGCACATTGTTTTTAAATTTGTCTGGGTCAATGTCACGGACCAATGAAAGGAGACCCGCTTGGTGGTCAACCAAAAGAACCGCTGCATTATCTTTGTCTAAACGAATATAAGGTTTCGCCATTTTTCTGTCCTCGTTGTGATTATCAGTCGAGTCTCAAGGCAATCACTAAGAAGGTTATGGCCTTGAGCTTGAACATCATCATAGGTAGGAAAATGAGACAATAAAATAAGCCAAATGAGATGCTTAATCTTAAAAATAGGAAAATTTGAGCAAAAATATGCCATAAAAATAAGGAATGGCTTTGTTTTTAAATTGATTTTTATGCAGGTGAGATGATTTTAATTGGATTGTCCTATTCGTGTGATTGTGTGTACTAGCGCAGTGCTATAAGACGGATGAGGAAAGGGGTAGTATAGATTGCATATTCATCCTATCGAGATAGGAGTTCCAAGATGAAAAAAGTAATCGGTGTTTATCGTAATCAAGACATGCATTGGGTTGGAGATGGTTTTCCTGTCAAAAACCTCTTTTCATATGACCGCTTAGGACAAGCGATTAGTCCGTTTCTACTTTTGGACTATGCTGCACCTTACAAATTTGATCCAACCACATCGCAACGTGGTGTGGGTTCACACCCGCATCGTGGCTTTGAAACAGTCACCATCGCCTATAGCGGTGAAGTGACACACAAAGACTCTAGCGGCGGCGGTGGTACCATCAATACTGGCGATGTACAGTGGATGACTGCGGGTTCAGGTGTGGTGCATGAAGAGTTTCATTCTCCAGCCTTTGCTGAGCATGGTGGTCTGTTTGAAATGGTACAACTTTGGGTGAATTTGCCAGCCAAAGAAAAAATGACCACACCCCGTTATCAAGCCTTGACCGTGGCAGATATCCCGCGCATCGAAATGGATGATAATGCTGGACACATACGCGTGATTGCGGGCGAGTTTGGTGGTCATCATGGCCCTGCTCAAACGTATAGTCCCATCAATGTTTGGGATGGTGAGTTAAAAGCAGAGTATGAAACTTTTATCCATGTGCCCGTCACGCATAACACGATTGTGGTGGTGCTCAGTGGTGAAGTGCTGATTAATGGCACGCAAAAAGTGGTGGATAGTTCCATTGTGATGTTTGCTCAAGATGGCGAAGCTGCAATTCAACTACAAGCGCTGCAAGACACTAAATTCTTGGTGTTGACCGGTGAACCACTGAATGAGCCAATTCAAGGTTATGGTCCATTTGTGATGAATAGCAAAGCGGAAATTGTGCAAGCTTTTGACGATTTTAATCGTGGCAAGTTTGGTGAAATCTCTGTTGCTGTGGTGGACTAAAATCTTGGCGCTAAAAAGAAGAAATCCCTACTCGGTCAAGGGTAGGGATTTTTTAGGCGCTGTAGTCTTCTTGTTTTGCATAGTTGGTCATGAATTATTATGTGATGTAATTATCTTTTTTATGCGGGGCGCATATTAGCGCTTTTTCGCTGGTTTGTAAAACAGATGTTATAAAAATAGTTAATTTATATACTTTGTTTTTAAAGGGTTTATATTTTTATTTAAAATAAAATGCATAAAAAACCTGTGTTTATTTAAGTGGCTTTTTAGTGTAATGAAATGTAATTTAAGCAAATGTCGTCCTACCAGTGCGGCACATGAAAAAATGTGATTCTGGTATTTTTTAATAGCCCTATTTTTTCGACATTGGGTCATAATTTCAGTCAATATAAGTCAGACTGACGGATCATAATTTTGGATATTGCAGTTATTGGTAGCGGCATGGCCGGTCTTGCTACCGCAAGAATTCTAAAGGATGCTGGGCATAATATTACTATTTTCGAAGCACTGACTGGGCGAGGGATGGATAGCCACAGTACAGAGTTTGAAGGTGGTCTGATTGATGCTCCGTTACGTGTCATGAACCCACACTTATGGAAAAACACCTTAAGTCTTGCGACTTATTTAGGCATCAAAACGTATCCAGTACGCACCTACATGGCATGTAGTTGGCTGTTTGAAGACCGTACAGAAACATGGCTAACCACTACGCGTAGTCGCATTGGCAATTTCCCGATTATCAATAACCGCAAAGGCCTACAGCAGTATGGATGGCGCTTGGTTAAAGGTATGTTGCAGCTTAAAACCGCGATTGCTAAATTCTTCAAATCTAAAGATCAAGACATTACCTTGGCTGAATTTATCAACCAGCATGACATTGAAGAAGTGTTTTGGCATGGTGCAGTCATGCCTGTGCTCTACACCATCTGTACCTGCAATCCAAAAACCATTGGCGAATGGCCAGCGAAACCGCTGCTGATCTTTTTACGTCAGTTGACGGATGGCGATGCTTTATTGCGTATACAAGGGGGAACACCTGCCTTGGTCGATAAATTGATTGAAAACATCAATATCCAAAGCGGATCTGCTATTAGCAAAGTCACTGAACAAGGTGACAAAGTTTTGGTTGAAAATAATAAGGGCGAACAGCAATTGTTTGACCGTGTGGTGGTCGCAACGCCAACCACAAAAATTGAAGAGTTTTTAGATCCTGTTCAATTTGCAGATGATATTGCGCTGTTAAAGCAGTTCCGTTTTGAGCAAGGTCAGCTGGTGATCCATACTGATCCTTCCGTGATGCCGCCTAAGCGTAAAGACTGGTCGGTGCTGAGCTATATGATGGACCGTAAGTTTACCCGTCAACAGTTCACGGTTTGGCTCAATTCAGTCGAACCGAGTCTGGTTGGTAAAAATGCCGTGTTCCAAACGTGGCAGCCTGTGACCGAGATTGACCCGAAAAAAGTAATTTCAACTGTAACTTTGACCCGTGCGGTGGTGGACTCGCAAACGGTGGCTTTGAATAAAGAGTTACAACAACGCCATAAGAGTGCCAACCGAAAAGTCTTCTTCTGTGGTTCATGGTCGTGCGATGGTCTGCCTATTTTAGAGTCTGCCGTCACTTCAGCAATGCATATTGCAGAAATTTTCGATGCACCATTGCCGTTTGTTGGATTAAAACCTAAAGTTGAGGTTGCCCCACAACTCGGCTACTAAAGCATGAAATGGCTCCAAACCTTACAGCGACATCTGCCCAAACATAAATATGCAATTGATGCAAAACAATTGGGAGATCACGCTGTATTGGCTTGGAGCAATCTTGGCTATTGGGAAAATAGCCAATCTTCCTATCCTGAGGCTTGCCAAACACTGGCAACGCATCTTGCTGATCGATTACAGCTAAAATCAAATGACCGTGTTTTAGACTTGGGTTGTGGACAGGGTGCGAGTCTATTACTGTGGCAGCAGCATTACCATGTTCAGCAACTTTGTGCGGTTGAGTTACAAGCCGAATGTGTCCAGCGCATACAACACACGTTAAATTCAAAGATACACATCATTCAAACGTCATTTTTAAATTTAAATTCAAAGCTATTTTCAGCACCTTTTGATGTGGTGTTGTGCCTTGATGCCGCTTATCACAGTGATTTAAATTCATTTTTGAGATCAACCCATTCTGTTTTAAATTCAAAAGGGCGGATTGGTTTTCACTATCTAATGTTGAGTAATGCATTTTTGAATTTAAATCGTTTTGAGAAACTTCAATTGAAAATGCTGTTAAAAGCAGCCGATGTTCATTTGGAACATCTTCAGTTAGAAGCGAATTTGAAGCATTCGATAGAAGAACAAGGCTATCAGCAGATTGTTATTGAAGATTTATCAGATGCAGTTTTGGCTGGGTTTTCTCGTTATTATCATGCACATTTAGCCCAGCAGGCCGCTCAAAATTTGGATCATTTCAAAATTAAAATGACGGCAAAACTCTGCCAAAAATTATTTGAACAAGGCATCGTGCGCTATGTTCAAATTACGGCAATGAAAGACATTTAAAGTGAAATAAAAAACCAAAGGTCAGAAACAACAAAGCCTCACTAAAAAGCGAGGCTAAGTATAAAATGGTGCCGGCACACGGATTCGAACTGTGGACCTACTGATTACAAGTCAGTTGCTCTACCAACTGAGCTATGCCGGCAACGTGGTGAGAATAATAGCGGATTTTCTTGAAAACGCAAGCCAAAAAGTGAGCGATTGAAATGCACATGGTTGTTTGTGCAAACTTCACCCACCAAAGGGTGGGTGAAAGCTAAGAATAAAATTCGGGGGCTGTGATGAAACTGTTTTTAAATAGGGTTAAGTGAAAACATGGAACTTATTTGCTCCTTAAAATTTGATCGAGGTCTTGGGCACATTCTTCCAACGTAAAAGCCATGTCGAGTTGCATTTGAGGTTTGAGTTCATTGGCCAGCGTTCTCCATTGTTCAATCAGACGAATTGCTTTTTGAATTTTATGTTTGTTGACATCCTTTGCAAGGGTTGGGGTATAACCGCCTCGTTTAGCGTTTTTAATTTGTTTGACATAATTGGTGCTGTTATTCATTCTGACTCCCGAATAGCAGTTTTATTGGTCAATTTTGTGTTTCGCTAGTTATATACCGCAAATGAATTGTGCTTCATAAACATTGCATCTAGATGATCATTGATGATTTATTTTAACCTCCCTTAGAAATTGTTTTAGCTCAAGTTTGAATCATGTTCAAGCGTTTATTTTTGAATAAATATTTCACTTTGTGGTGCGAATTATCCTATTGGGTGAAGAGTCGTTTTTATGAAGCAGACTTTGTGCCAAGTCAAAATAAGAATGTTCAGCATAAAAAAAGACCTTAATCTTTCGATTAAGGTCTTTAAAATTTTGGCGAAAGAGGGATTCGTATTTTTAATTTAAGATAATGAATATAAAATATTATTTTTTAATAAATTAGAAAAATACCCCCATTTATACCCCCAGAAGAGCGATGGTGGTCCTGCATGGACTTCACAGACAATCAAATGATTATATACTAACCATCTAAGCTTATCTCGGCACTATTAAGTTATGATTTTGAGCTTAAAGGTTTACCCATAGTCAGGAAGAGCTTTTCCCACATTGTCTAAACAATAAAGAGTAAATAGCTGATGCATAGTGAATCCATTTTGGCAGTCATTAAGCGTTCAGGCTATGCAGGTCGAATGACAACACACGGTTTTAGATTGCTATTCAGTACAGTCATGAATGAATCAAATCTGTTTAATCCTGATGCTATTGAACGCCAACTTGCTCATGTTCCTCAAAACAGAATTCGTTCCGCTTATAACAGAGCGCAGTACTGGGATGAGCGGGTAAAAATTATGGAGTGGTATGGGGAGCAGGCAAGAAGTTGGATGGATGAAGTGGGTTAATTTTCATTTCATTTTTCCAATTAATTTTATAGACGTGCCTAGCACGTCTTTTTTTATGCTGAAAATTTGAGGGTTTCCTATTGTAAGTGAC
Organism: Acinetobacter sp. 789_lipA; assembly: GCF_058242845.1. Taxonomy (NCBI): domain Bacteria; kingdom Pseudomonadati; phylum Pseudomonadota; class Gammaproteobacteria; order Moraxellales; family Moraxellaceae; genus Acinetobacter; species Acinetobacter sp. 789_lipA. Next base: position 1,002,770 of record NZ_JBZAYS010000001.1, read on the forward strand.
TATACAACTACTATTTCAACCAAGGTTTAAAGAGTAAAAAAAGCCTATTTAGGCTACTGATGCTGTTTACTAAAAATGGGTATTCAACAACATTGGATGATGTATTGAAGGAATTTAGAGTGAGAGATAGAGTTATAAAAAATAGTATATAATGTTAAATAAATTAGTATTTAATAAATTTTTTTTAAGGGATAGAAATGAATAGCAAATTTCTTTAAGGCCTTATTTTATTGTATTTCATGCATAATATTAATAAAATCGAATAATTTAAGATAAATGTAGTACTTCAGTGGCTGTAGGTGGGCAAAAATAATGAATAAGCAATGGATGGGGCAGACTGAAGCTTTCTATAAAGAGTGCTTCACTTATTTGAAAGCTAAGTTTTCGAATAAAAGGCCGAAAGCCGTGGGGAGTGAAATTTATACTGAACAGCCTATTTATAATGAGACCATTGTTGCGTTAGAACAGATCCATAACGTGCTGACAAAAATTGAAAATGGTTCTGCATATACACGTGAAGATTACGAGGATTCTGTAATAAAAAAAGAAGTCGATAAAACTAAAGAGATCATCGATTTCTTTAAGGTGCTTGGGCTCAGTTCATCTGATGAAATGGCTAGTGCATTTGATAATTTTCATAAGTATTACTATTGGGATTCAAAAATTTATCGTTATAAAAAATTTCTGCATAGTTCGGAAGAAATGAAAGATTGGGACCGTACTGAGCTAAAAATGTGGAGTTTGGAAAAATTTGATGCCACAAAGTTTTTTGATTTTCTAGATCGTTATAAAAACTTCGTTGATTCATCTCTAGTCTTAAGTGATGAAGAAGGACAAAAGTCTGACTTGATTAACGAAAGAATTGTAGAACAAAATGCAAATTATGAAAGACTGCTTTCCAGCTACAACAATTTGTTAGATCAAAAAGTAAAATTTGGGGTGAGTGTATTTGATGTTAATTTACCTAGTAGTTTGAATGATCTAAGTGATCCTGATGTACGGTTTTTTTCGTCTAAGTTTGTAGCTGAATTTGCTCGTTATATGGATAGAGAGTTTAGTGGGGATGATGGCGTCTTATTAGTTATTAACCATGCGCATGTGGTGAGCTACAACACATTTGCTTTATCATATTTGGTTATTTATAAGAAAAAAAATTATGATTCCCCAGAAAAACTGGTGGAACATTATTTAAAAAGAACATACACGTTTGCAGGTACACGAAAGGCTGAACATATAAAAGTGATTGATCGAGGGCAAATGATCAAGAAGATCTATCCTTTAGATCATTTCATTGGAGAATTAAAAGGCGAAAAACAAAAAATTGATTTTCGAGAAAAATTCCTGAGATATTTTTTATCGAGTGTTTTTTTGTTGGATGTTGATAAAGGAACTTTTCTTGAAGAGTATGAAAATTATTATTCTATTTTCTTTAATCATTTCAGATATTTTAAAGAAAAAATTTATATTGAACCAAAGTCTCAAAAAGTTCACAGATCTTTGTTTCAGCAGCTGGTTGAGAATAAAGTATTCTTGAGCGATCTGTTAGATGATGGAAATACGGATAATTTAGACAAATATTTTTATTTAAGGGATTTGACTCCTCAAGCCATAGAGCGAATAGAAGTAATTGAGTTTTTGTATCGTCAGCAAGCATCGATTCTGGAATGCGATGAGTACTTATTGGAAGATTTGATTCGAATTGAAAAATTTTTAACTCAACTGATGTTTTTAAGACGTGTGAATGCTTTTGAGACAGAAATGATACAGAAAGGCTTTAATGCAAAGCCTTCCTTTTTGAAACTGACAGTTTTATTTCGACAATTCATTTTAATTTTAGAGATGAGTTGTTTCAAAAATGCAAACCACATGCTAGGGAATTATTCTTCTAGTAAGAGTTTTCAATCTAGGAACTTACGCTCGGAAGCGGTGCGGTTCTTAAAAGAAATTAACAATGACTTTCCGCAGCTAGTCAGAATCGATTCCATTCAAACGATTAAAAATAAGCTACATAATTATCAAAACAGCATCCTTCGGGTTGTAGCAAAAGATGAAAAAGTGGCATTTAAGAAAGCTAAAAAGCATCAGGTATCAATAAAAAACTATCTTGAGCAAGTCCTTCAAAAAGGTGTAATTGTTTTGAGATTTATATTTACGTGTGGAGCGGTAGGGCAATTAGATAAAGCTAAAACATTTAATGCAATGTTCCAAGACTACATTGATAATTTGAAACGCCGCCACACAGCAGGGATACGCTTAGTTGATCATGTCGGAATCTATGTTCCTTATTGTCATGCCCCTTATATCGATGCAACGCTTATTTTTGAGTACGATGAAAAAAAAGAAATTGAGCCGAATACTCTAAAAAAAGAAGTGGCTGAATATTGGGTTGAGTACGTCTTTAGAAAGAGTGAACAAATTCAAACCTATGTTCAGAAGCAGAAAAAAACCAACAATATGACTAATGCATTTGAATGTTTTAGGGGGGAGCAATTGTCAGCGAGATCGGTAGATGTGTTGCGAATGGAAGGTCCATTAAATGAAGAGTATGTAGAAGTTTTCCCAAATCAAAGAAAAAACAAACAATTATTAATGGAGAGTATCTCTAAATTTTATGCCTATGGTCCTTTAATTTTAGTTGACGATGAAGATCGTAACTTGTTACCAAGGAAAGATTGTTTAATTATGGGGCGAAAACGAAAAAGTCAGGAAGCAAAAGATAAAAAAGAGGGGGGCTCTAAGCCTACCGCAGGCGAAGCTGCGGGTCATAAGAGTGATATTCAAATATCAACTTTGTACAATGTTGAAACAAGTGCATTTGAAACTCCAAAATCGAATGAACAATACTGTACGGAAGGTGAGTCCGTTGATACTTCTGGTAGTTATGAAAATTCAAGCAATATGCTTGCCTTAGAGCAAGATAAAAAACTTTTGGAGCCGATACCTAGTGTGGCCCCAGAAATTAAAGTAGAACAAGCTGATATATCAAAACCAGATGTAGGGAATAAGTTCATAAGAAAAGCTGTAATCGCGCGATCTAAAGCCAGAGTTAGAGCTATCGCTAAGCCGATAGTTAAATAGACTGAGTACTTTGTGCGTAACTTCCGCTTCAATCTTTTCTATAAAAATAGGAGAAATTGTAGAATTTCGACAGTTTGCTATAGAAGCAGCGTTTTTAATTTTATGAGATGTCGAGTGAGTGTGTTTTGAGTTTATTGGGCTAGGATATATATTTAATATTATTATTTATTAATTACTTAATCTTCTTCATGAACCTTCATCATCCCCAAATGATGAAGGTTTTTTATTGAGTTCAATATTTCAGTCCATGTGTAAAAAATACTGAGCAGTGATTCCTATGAGTTTAATCAACCATAGGAAATATACTCATGAACGAAGCACAAACCTTACTTGAAATTGAAAACTTTATGCTTAAGGCGACTAAAAGAACATACCGCTGGATTTACTTTAAAGCGGACTATGACGAACTAAAAAGATCAGCTGAAGCGGTCTACGATCCAAAATGTGAATACTGTCCTTTGGTTCAAGCCTACTTTGAATTATTGCCAGAGCATGCATCTTTCGAAAATCTAGAAGTCTTTAAAAACAGCAGAGCATTCAGTTGTTTTCAGAATGAGCTTATTGAAGAGCATGAATCCTTTCTTGATAAATTCAGCAGTAATAACCGTCGCAACCGCAATCGCTTGAAAGAGTATTTTAATAATCTTGTACAAAACCATCGCAAGTTATTGCTGGTCAGGGTTGATCTTTCATATCGATTCAATGCTCAGCCAGATATAAAACAATTTAAACGTGATGTGAATAAATTGGTACGGCGTATTCAGGACAAGGACACTATCTTTAGAGATCAGGTGGGTTATGCCTATCGCTTAGAGCAGGGAGGGAAGAGTAAAGGGTATCATTGTCATCTGCTGGTGATCTATAACGGTTCTTTGCGTAATCGAGATTCGTACTTAGCGCAGTGCATTGGTGAATTGTGGAAAGATAAAATTACAGGAGGGTGTGGACAGTTTTATAACTGCAATCAAGTCAGCCATAAAAAATATTACAAGGACCTAGATCAACTAGGTATAGGAATGATCGAAAGGCGGAATTTAAAAGAGGTCGAGAATGCTTGGCTCGCCATCAGCTATCTGGCTGATCCTGAAAAAGACAATCAATACTTGAGAGCATCTGTGAAGGTAAAGGGGCAATTTAGTAAAGGGGAGTTAAAGCCTAGAGCGGCAGACCGTTGATCCCAAAAAATCATAGATATACATCATTAACATGAACTGTGAATGTTTATTTCCCCCGACATTCAAAATCTAAGGCTTGCCATACGGTAAGCCTTTTTTCATTTTAGAGGTATATCTTATGAGTAAACATTGTCCTTACTGTTTTTCTGATCAAATCGTTCAAGTGATGAATCAACAGGTAAATGGCTCGGCTGGAACAGGCGTTGCAGCATCAGCCTCCTTTGCCACGATTGGCGCATCGATTTCTAAAACCCTACCTTTACCGCTATCTCCATTGCTTGGTGGAATTGCAGGTGCTGTGATCGGTGGGGTATTCAGTAGCTTATTCGATTCACCTAAACAGCACATTCCGATGTGTTATTACCACTGCCACCACTGTAACCAAAACTTCCAATAAGTTCACAGAGGAGAAATGAACAATGGCACATCAAATTGAACAGATCGCCTATGTGGGCGAAACCCCTTGGCATGGCCTTGGGAATCAACTCAGTCCTCATCAACCGATTGAAGTCTGGGCAGAGCAGGCAGGCATGGATTGGCGGATTGAATCTTCCGATGTGAGTTATATGGCACAGAATGAACGTGGGCAAAGCATCATCATGCCGTATGAGGAACAGCGGGTGCTGTATCGTTCCGACACGCATGCCCCTTTATCTGTGGTCAGTCAACGCTATCAGGAAGTGCAACCGAAACAGATCTTAGAGTTTTATCGTGATTTGACTGAACAATCAGGATTTGAGCTAGAAACCGCAGGCGTGCTGAAAGGTGGTAAGAAATTCTGGGCTTTAGCCAAAACGGGGCAAACATCGGCTTTAAAAGGTAAAGATGTCAGCAATGGCTATATCTTACTGGCAACCGCTTGCGACGGTACACTGGCAACCACGGCACAATTCACCTCTATTCGTGTGGTGTGTAATAACACCTTAGCCATTGCCTTAAAGGGTCAAAATTCTAGTGCAGGCGTGGTGAAAGTCCCGCACAGCACCAAGTTCGATGCTGAGAAGATTAAGCAGCAATTGGGTATTTCAGTCCGTGCATGGGAAGATCACATGTATGAGATGAAACAACTTAGTCAACGTAAAGTCACACAGACCGAAGCAGCAGCTTATTTCGATGCAGTATTTAACAATACCAGTCTGAGTGTGCCTGAACAGGAGGATGGCATTATCCAGTTCTACCGTAATGTGGCGATGCAGGCTCAAAGCAATAACCCAGCAACCAAAGCCGATAACAAGACAGAACCGAATGGCCGAGCCATGTCGAAGGTGATGACTATGTTTAATGGACAGGGGCGTGGGGCTGAACTGAGTTCGGTCAAAGATACCGCCTATGGCTTGCTTTGCTCTATAACGGAATTTGCCGACCACGAACGCAGAGCCATGAGTCAGGATCATCGTTTGGATTCTGCATGGTTCGGTGCAGGTGCTGGACTTAAGCAAAGAGGATTAGAACAAGCCCTCGCGATGATTGCTTAAGTTTAATCAATGAGATGAGTTAATTTATTAGCCTAAGCATCCTTATTTTCATATTTCAAAGACCTTAACCCATTCATTCAAAGCTGTGTCTACGGACACAGCTTTTTTTATGCGCAAAATTTTACAGATAGAGGACATTACTATGAATTCAGCGGTGATTAACCCGAACAATGCAATACCGAGTATCCATATTCCTCGGCCCAAATTGTTTACAGCCAAACGATTTGTCGATACCAAAAACCTGACGCATGCAGAATGGTTAGAAGTTCGACGCAAAGGGATCGGCAGTAGTGATTGTGCCGCAGCCTGTGGTCTCAACCCATATATGTCGATGCTGGAACTCTGGATGATCAAAACAGGTCGTATCCAGCACAACATGGATGAACAAACTGAAGGCCATGCCCCTTTATATTGGGGGAAACGACTTGAACCCTTAGTGGCGGAATACTACAGCATGCACACCCAGTATAAAGTGCGTCGTGTCAATGCAGTACTCCAACATCCAGATCCAGACAAACATTTCATGCTGGCTAATTTGGATTATTCAGTGGTGGGTAATGCAGATGTGCAAATTCTGGAATGTAAAACCGCAGGCGAACATGGTGCCAAACTTTGGCGAGATGGCATCCCGCTGTATGTACTATGTCAGGTACAACATCAACTGGCAGTCACAGGAAAAAAGGCGGCGCATGTTTGTGTACTGATCTGTGGACATGAAACACGTATCTTTAAAGTCACCCGTAGTGAATCGGTGATTCAACATATCGTAAATGCAGAACGCTATTTCTGGGACTGTGTTGAAAAGGATATTCCACCTGATGCCGATGCCAGTGAATCCGCAGCCAAAGCATTGCAACTACTATATCCAGCACATGTGCCACTTAGTGTTGAAGATTTAAGTCATGACCCACATGCCAATCAGTTGTTTGATCAGCTCATCAAAATGAAGGCCGATCTTCAAGATCAGCAAGAACACTTTGATCAACTGAAACATCAAATCCAAATGCTAATGAAAGACAACGAACGTGCGGTGTTTAGCAGGGGTTCGGTGGTCTGGAAAAAAGCGAAAGATACGATCAGTCTCAATACCAAAACATTGATCGAACATCAACCTGAGCTAATACAGCAATATCCACTGCACAAGCAGGGCAGTCGTCGATTCAATATCTTTACTGATGCTGAATCTTGATCTAAGCGTCTGCATAAAAAAATCGGCAAAGCAGCCCCTTCGCCCCTCCTTCAAAGAAGAAAGGGCATTGGACAGCTTTGCCAGATCGATTGACCGATGCACAACAGATTCTCCTGTAGTCATTGCTTGATGTGTCTTGCTTGACGCTATCAAAGAATGACGTAAGAGCAGGTGCTTCAATACATTCGGCTGATCAGTATAAAAATGAATAGAAGGAATATCCCCATGATTAAAGGTTTAGTAATTACACCGCCGGTACTCGGACGAATCAGTATCGGAAAAATTGTAGAAAAGAACGGCAAGCGCCTACCTGAAAAGGATGACCAATTCACCATCACCAGCCAAATCCAGAACAAGGAGGGTTGGGTGAAACATCCTTTAGATGAGCAACTTCGAGTTAAAGCCCCTAGCCAAAAACTCAGAACCATTCCAGTACGGATGATCTTTAATGATCCCGAACTGAACTTACGTGCGGAATACAGCTTATTTGATCGGCAGACGGGGCGACCTGTTTGCATGGGCAATGGTGAAACCTGTCAACGCTTAACCAATCAAGGCGTAGAGCAACATCCATGTCCATCCCCTGATTTATGCGCTTTGGCACAAGGGGGCTTATGCAAGCCCTATGGTCGTCTCTATGTGAATTTGGATGAGTCGGATGAGTTTGGCAGTTTTGTATTTAGGACCACAGGCTTTAACAGTATCCGAACTTTGGCGGCACGGCTCAGTTATTACCACGCAGCATCGAACGGCTTGCTGTCATGCCTGCCGTTGCAATTGACCCTTCGAGGCAAATCCACGACACAAAGCTATCGTACCCCTGTGTACTACGTGGACTTAACCCTACGTGAGGGGATTCATTTACAAGAGGCGATTCAAACAGCCAAGGAGATTGATCAGAAAAGTAAGTTGGCTGGATTTAATCAGCATGCTTTAGATCAGATAGCTTTACAGGGTTATGGGCATTCGCAGTTTGAGGTGGATAGTGAGGATGGCATGAATGTCGTTGAGGAGTTTTATCAAGGAGAGGAAGGTCAGCCAACAGATGAGGATAAAGTGTTTAATATCCAGCAGGGATTGCAAGGGTCGGTTACGGCGTTGAACTGAGTTGGGCTGGTTAAAACCTTACAGGAATCCCGTATCTCATGAGCGAGTTGCTCGTCACCATGAGATAGGAGTACATATCATGAATACATTCACAGGCCAGACTTTCCAAATGAATAAAATTATTAACATTCAAGATCTTGTCCAATTTACGAGTATTAGCCGAGCTAAGATCTATGAAATGATTAATAAGAAATCAAAATACTATGATCCTACTTTTCCTCGACCTGTACGTTTAAGTGAATCCCGTATCGGCTGGTCAGCTTGGGAAGTGCACCAATGGATTGAAGATAAGTTAGAGAGTCGTGAATAAAAAGCGTGGAATTCTGCTAAAAGTTGGATTTGTTATTAAACTTGATATTGAGAGGAGTAGCTATTCTGAATGTAGTTACTCCTTTTTTCTTATTAAATAGTTTGTTAGGTCGAGCCCCACGAAAATATGATTTGATCAGTGTAAGCCATTTTGCATTGTATCTAGCTTAAACGTTAGGTCATTAATATGTTCTATTAGATTTCTTATGAATAATTTTTTTGTGAAAAATCAATAAAAAAGTAAAATTGTGTGATGGAGTTAATGTTAAATTTTGTTTATTATCTGTATGTTTTATGTGTGAATAAAAGATCACTTTAAAATCTAATAAAGAAATTATAGATGTAACTAGAAACTTTAATGAAGAGGGAAATGATGAAAAAGGCTTTATTGACACTATTGTGTTTGGGCGTTGTTCAAATGAGTAATGCTGAAATCATTAAAGTGAATGGGGAAGGGGTTGCACCTGTTATTAAAAAAGATTTAAACAGTACACGAAATCAAGCATTTAATAATGCAAAAAAAGATGCTGTGATTACTCTGATTAAACGTATTAATGGCCCTCAAGCCATGAACGAAGCGAATCAATATTTAGATGATATTGTAAAACAAATCGATAGCAGCTACGTGTTAAACCGAGGCAGCAATACCAATAGTAACAATGAGCTAGTTACCCAAGTTAGTCTAGAAATGGATGATCAAGAATTTCGTTCAATTCTCAATGATTTAGGGCTGGCGAAGAAAAGTAGCCGAACGAGTCCAATTATGATTGTAATGGATGAATATTTTGGGGTACCAAAAGATAACTCAAAACCTGTTAAAGAGTTCACATCATATTTTTCTGATCGTAGTTATAGCTATGATGAAGATGCGAGTTACAAAGCTAGCGAAAGTGCCAAAGCCAGTGCTTCAGATTCTTATTCTTCAAAAGGACGTTCAGCTGCTGCATCTGGTTATGCTTATGATAATTACTATGGGGCGGGTGTTGGTGTTTCCGCTCGTTCAGCAAGCCATAATAATTCAGGTAAATCAGCTTCTTCAAGTAGCTACAACGCTAGTGAATCAGCTAAATACAGTCAATCCGAACGACAAAATGATATCCAAAGCTTTGTGAAATATGTGGAATATCAGACTCCAAGTACTAAAGCTGAGCGTGATAATCAAACCTTAAATTCAATTGCGAGTTCTGCTTCACGTTATGATTTGCGGTTGCTCGATTCTGACCGTTTTAGAAGTCAGTATTTGAATGGTCGGAGTATGTCGATTCAGCAACTGATGAGTGATACAGAGCTGAATAAACTCGTAATCGCTGCACGAAAAGAAAAAGCCGATTGGTTTATGGCGGGTAGCTCTTATATTTATGATCGTGGTCGTTCGAGTGCTACTGGGCAATTTGTCTGTGATGGTGCCGTTAGTTTCAAAATTTATTCAGTCGATGATTCAACTTTGATGGGTGGTGAAACCCGTACAGAATCTTCGACAGGTGCGACTACAGATTCTTGTCGTACGAATGTTGCTAAGAAACTTGGCGAATTGGCCGTTAGCCAAGTAGGGCCACAGATTCTGGGTTATGCAAAAAATCGCACTATGTATGGTAAAGAAATTACCATTTTTGTGAAAAGTGTTTCTGGCAATGTTTCTTCTCGTTTAGGGGATGATTTATACATTGCCTTAGATGAAATGGATGGTGCAGAAAATATCGATATTCGCACTCAGGATGGAAAATTGGTCGAAATGACCATGACTTATAAGAGTGAGAAACCTGTTAGTGCAGAATTGGCTAAAGCACTACGTAAAGTAAATCCAACTCTATCAAGTGCTGAGCGTTTACAAGCTGGCAATACGATTACGCTTTGTATTGGTGGTACACAATGCAAATAAAGTTAAAAGCTTTATGTTTAGCTATGCCGATGCTTGTTTCGGCATGGGCAAACGCGAATATTCAAATCTACCCATCGAAAGGAATTTTTGGGCTAGAGCAACCTTGTCGTAATGATCCTAGCAAATACGAAGCGAATGGGTCTTCAATTGTATGTGACTTCAGTCAAGCGATTGACAATGAAAGCATTCGTAAACAAGTTGAGCAACTTTTTGTACAAAGTTTAAAGCAAGGTTTTAATGAGCAGATAGTCGATACTATTTCACAAAAAACGAAAAACCGCACTTATATTGCATCACTAGAAGTTTTACGCGCAAGTGAATACATTGTGAAAAAGGATTCGACCGCCGAGATTTTTCTTCCAGTGACCTTAAGTCTCAAACTCACCAATGTGTTATCTGGAGAGGTTATATATAGTGACAGTAAGACCTTGTCACAACCTATTCAGGTACTTGCTACAGAGATTGATTCCAGCGTAACCAAAACAGCAATTAAGCAGAAATTTCAAAGTACTTTGTTGATGCTAACGCAACAAGTGACTCAAGAATTAAAATCAAAACTTAAAGTTTCTGAAACAGAAACTCAAGTGATTGATCAGTGGAAATCTTATCTGGTTTTAGATAAAGGCTTTAAGCAAGGGATTGCTGCACAAGATGAGCTCAGTTCAGCAGATGGTGATTTGATTCGTGTAGTGCATGCAGACAGTGATTATGCTGTGGCTGTACCAGTGTTGATGCAGAGCAGTAGTAAGCACTTTAGTAAAGTTTCAAACAATACACGACAGGCTATGAATAAGCCCAAAGCTTTGGTGGTCGATGTGCTGACTTATCAAGGCGAATCGAAAGATTTAATCGAACAAATTTTTTCTGATGCAGTGGGTGAGCAAGCCTCATTTACTTTAACACCAGTCAATCGGCGTTATAGTGCGATGGCACAAAGTATTAGCGAGCAAACTGGATTAGCGCAAAGTGAAGACATTAACCAACGTGAATTACCTGAATTTTTCATTCGAATAAATGTCATCCCTGTAATTGCTTATCAGCAACAAATTGGAAAAATAACTCAGCAACAGGTTTTTCATAGTGAAGTCTTTGCTGAAATGATTGATCGTTCTGGCCGGGTAATTTACTCCGCGCATGCGACCGATGATATCAAAGATGTGATTTCAGATGGAATGGGATTTTCTCTCGAGGCTCGTAAAGAAGTTGTATTGAAAAATGCACTTTTGAAATTAGGCCAACAATTTCAAAAAGGGATTCAATTTACTCGTTCTGATTTAAAAGTCTCTGGTTCAAGTGGTCAGAACATCGTTATTGATGATGCTGGAGAGCGCTTAAGTACAGGAATGAAAGTCCATGTTTATCATTCAGATAAAGCAGCAGGGCGTAATATTTTAATTCCTACATGGGAAGCGACTGTTTTAGAGCGCCAAGGCACGAAAGTTAATGCGCAATTAGATTTTCCAGTGAACAGCATTGATCGTTTACCTGTGCGTTCAGGGGACAGCGTTTTGCTTGATAGCTCTGCCCCAGTGGGAGATTCAAAACAATCTCGTGTCTTATGTTTAGGACTGCATACTGAGCAAGTTGGTGAAATTCCATTTTATGGTTTTGGTCCATTGATTTATCACGCTTTTACCAGTCAATCAAAACGACCATTCTATGCGACAGGTTCAGGCTTTAAAGGACAGACTTTATTAAAAGACTCAGTGATTGCGATGACTGAAAATGCAGGGTTTAAAAAAGATATGAAAGTTAACTTTCATATTCCAACAGATGAATGTTTACAGCCAGTGCTTAAGCTTGAAGTGAAACAAGACAGTATTCGATGTAATGCAGACAAAAGTAATTGTGATGCCACATTAGTTATGGCTAGTGGGGCGCGCAGATTTAACCAAAAGGCTGAAAAAATAGGGGCTTATGGTTTGCAACAAGAAATTGGATTGAAGGGTATTGATTATCAGCATCGTCATGAAATGTATAACATTCAGATGTTTGAGGCTTTACCAAAAATTTTAAATCAAATCGTGCAAAAAGCCGATTCTTCACAATAGGGGTAACAGGGTATGAAAAAAATTGCGATTGTTTTAGCAGCAGCTGCTTCAATAAGTGCATCAGGTGTCTATGCGGGTTTTGGATCGTTGAGTAATCTTTCGTCATCATTATCTGAATCTGTAACTGGCGTATCTTCTTCAAATATGGACCTCAATGGTTTTTTCACGCAGGCTAAAGCAACAAATGCAATGTTTATTCAGAGTCGTACGGCTTTAGCTTCATTGCTTGCAAGTAAGCAGGATTCAGATGAATTAAAAGCAAAACAGAAAAGCTTGAAAACGACCTCTGACTTGAAAGAAAAAGAAGCAATTCAAAAACAGATTGTTGCATTATCAGACAGTGTTTTAGAAGCTTCACAAAAAGATGAGGAAGCAACTGTAGCTAAACTTTCGGCACTGAATGCTGAGCAGAAAAAACATTTATTGAATTCTGCAACTAATTTTGCCATAGCAAGCCTAACTGCTCGCGAATTAGCTGTAGGAGCTAAAAAGGTGAGCACCAGTTTAATTGCAAATCCAAGCAGCCTAACTAATACAGGAATGTCTTTAGTTGATGCTAAAGGTATGGTTGGTGATATCACAGGTATTGCTAAAAACTCAAGTATGGCTTTGGTGGAATACCCGAAACTGTTTAAAAAAGCGGGTATCGAATTTAAAGTCCCAACAAGTTCGTCAGAAAAACCAAAAACTCTTAGTGATATTTAAAAAAGATTGTTTTGGATTTAATCTTTAAATTAATTAAAGAGCCTATTGAGTAGGCTCTTTTTTATTTTTATGCCCTTGTGAGCTTTCAATTATTAAGCAACAGTTAGCCCTTGCTAAGAGGTTATTAATAAAGGTATTGAACAGTTAAACAAGCATATCCAAGTAATCAACCAGACGATTGATGATCGAATTGATCTAAATCGTAATTTATGCTACTCCGAGTAGGAAACTATAAAAAGTAAATAAAGTGCATGTAGTCCATTGATATCCTTTTATTTGTAATATAGAGCCCATCTCAATTATTTTTTATAGCTGCAAAAATAGCGGCAAATATTTTTATTAAAATTATTTATATTTTTGATATATATGAGTTTATATTTTTTTTATTTCGGCACAAATACCCTATACTAATGCTAGTTGTTTGTGGAGGTCGTTAAAGTGGATATTACCCCTATAGCACGTGTGTACTCACCTGAGCTTGAAGAGAAATTATTAGAAATAGCTCGTTTAGATGCGCAGTTGGATGCTACTGTGCCTGTCACTATTCGTGAGTCGGTAGAAGGCTTACTTCGAGTAGTGAACTCATATTACAGTAATAAAATCGAAGGTAACCCGACTAAGCCAAGTGAATTGATTGCATTGGTAGATGATTCAATCGAACATAAATCGAAAGGGCTTTTGGAAATTAAGCGCCATATTGAAGTTCAAGTAAAACTTAATTTTGAGAATAATCCTCGTGAGGATGTTGCGAAGCAAGATTTTATAAAAGCAATTCATAAAGCTTTCTATGCTGAATGTACACCTGATGAGCTTTTAGTTTCATCCAGCGATAACGCTAAGTTTTATGAAATTGAGCCAGGCGAATATAGGGCTACGGATGTTGTTGTAGGACAGCACAGACCCCCAAAACCAGATTTAGTGCCTGCCTACATGAGTTGGTTTGCGAGTGCTTATAAAATTGAATATTTGCATGGCTTAAGTAAGTACTACGCTATGGCCGCATCGCATCATCGCCTTGCTTGGATTCATCCATTTTTAGATGGGAATGGACGAGTAACCCGTTTATTTACTGATTGCTTTATGCGAGCCATTGGTTTGAAAAGTTATGGATTATGGTCAATGTCTCGGGGTTTTGCTCGTTCGAGTGAGCAGTACTATCGTTACCTATCGATTGCTGATAGACCACGACAAGGTGGAGAAGATGGTCGTGGAATCCTATCTGATGCGGGTTTAGTAAGTTTTACTGAATATTTTGTGGATGTCGCAATTGATCAAATGACTTACTTCACCAGTCTTTTAGAGCCTTATAAGCTGGAAGAAAGAATCAATGTTTATTTCCAATTGCGCTTTAATGGTGGTTTGTTTGACAGTAAAGGCAAGCCATTAAAAAAACTACCATTAGAAGCGAAAGATATTTATAAAACGCTTTTATACAATGGCCCACATACGCGTAAAGAGTTACAAGATAAGTTGCAAGTGAGTGAACGGAAACTAAGGGATATCATCACTGAAATGGCGAAAGATCACCTGATCTTTGCTCCACCTAAACGACCTTTACAAGTTCGCTTATCACCACATGCTGTTGAGGTTTTATTTCCTTATTTATTTCAATAGCTCTAAAGGGCATAATGAATAAACGATCAATAACGTCAGCACGACATGTACTGACGTTATTTTTTTTATCTCTAGAAAATCTATGCTTTTTTCAGGCACAATCAAACTAATTTAAAAATGCTATAGCTTTCACGCTTTGGAAATTGCTGGTATGTCAAATAATAACTTTTCTCAAGTTGCAGCCTTCATTTGGTCGGTTGCAGATTTACTTCGGGGCGACTTTAAACAATCGCAATATGGACGTGTCATTTTACCGTTCACTTTGTTGCGTCGCCTAGAGTGTGTCCTTGCGGAAAGTAAAGCAGCTGTTGTGGCAGAGCATGAAAGAATTCAGCTGTTGAACCTGCCTGAAGAAGCACAAGAAAAGTTCTTATTACGTGTCACCAATGAATTGGCATTCTTTAATACATCGCCTATGGATTTAGGCAAGATGGGTCAAACCGATATTAAAGCCAATTTAAAAACTTATGTGCAAAGTTTTTCTAAAGATGCACGTGAGATTTTTGAGCATTTTAAATTCGATGAATTTGTCGGTTTACTCGATGATGCCAACTTACTCTATAAAGTCGTAAAGATGTTCGCCACGACTGATCTCAGTCCTGAAGCCGTTTCTAACCATGAAATGGGTTTAGTGTTTGAAGAGTTGATCCGTCGTTTTGCCGAAGGTTCGAACGAAACCGCAGGGGAGCACTTTACCCCGCGTGACATTGTGCGCTTAACCACCTCTCTCGTATTTATGGAGGATGATGAAGCCTTAAGTAAAGAAGGCATCATTCGTACCATATACGATCCAACGGCGGGGACGGGCGGCTTTTTATCCTCAGGGATGGAATATGTATTAGAACTCAACCCGAATGCGGTGATGCGTGCTTTTGGTCAGGAGCTAAATCCTGAGTCTTATGCTATCTGTAAAGCAGACATGCTGATTAAAGGTCAGGATGTCAGCCGAATCAAACTCGGCAATACTTTATCTAATGACCAACTCTCACACGACAAATTTGACTACATGCTGTCCAATCCACCTTTTGGTGTGGACTGGAAAAAGATTGAACAAGATATTAAAGATGAACATCAGGTCAAAGGCTTTGAAGGCCGTTTTGGTGCAGGCTTGCCACGTGTATCGGATGGTTCCTTACTATTCCTGATGCACCTGATTAGCAAAATGCGTAATCGTGATCAAGCCAATGATCAAGGTAGTCGTATCGGGATTATCCTGAACGGTTCGCCCCTCTTTACCGGTAGTGCCGGCAGCGGTGAAAGTGAAATCCGCCGTTATATTCTAGAAGCTGATTTGCTTGAAGCGATTATCGCTTTACCAAATGACATGTTCTATAACACTGGTATTGCCACCTATATCTGGGTACTCAGTAACAAGAAAGATGCCGAGCGTAAAGGAAAAGTACAGCTGATTGATGGCAGTCATCTATACAGCAAGATGCGTAAGTCTCTCGGCTCTAAACGTAATGAGATGAGCGAAGACGATATCAAGACCATTATCCGCAGCTTTGGTGACTTTGAAGTGATGGACGCACGCACACTGGATAAACCAGCAGAAGTTAAGTCTAATCGTGGTCGCCAGTCTGCTAATCCTAAAAGTGAGTCTGCCAAAACCTTTGCCAGTAAAATTTTTAACAGCTATGAATTCGGTTATCGCCGCGTGACCATTGAACGTCCATTGCGTTTATCGGCACAGATTACCGATGAGGCGATTGCTTCTTTACGTTTTGCACCGAAGCCATTTAATGCGGTAATGCAAAGCATTTATGCGCAGTTTGGTAAGACATGGACAGATGCACCTACAGACCAAAGCTATGGCAATTTATCCGAGGTTGCGCTTGAAGTACGTGCCTTGATTAAAGCTGAATATCCCGAGCTGAAAGAAAAAGACATTAAAGATGTACTGGATAGCAAAATCTGGCTATTGCAGAAAGAACTGATGCACAAGGCTCAAGCCTTACAAGACTACATTGGCATAGCGCAATCTGATGACTTTAATCGTTTTGATGAAACCTTAAAGCAAGCCTTTAAAGCGATTGATATTAAGCTCGGCTTAAAACTAGACAATAAAGAGAAAAAACAATTCCTTGATGCGATTACGTGGAAAAACCCTGAAGCGGAACCCGTGATTGGTAAAGTGGTAAAAGGTGCTGAAAACCCGCTTTATGGTCAGTTTAGCTATAAAGGTAAAGTGGTTGAGTTTGTACAGGATGGTGATTTGCGTGATGCAGAAAATATTGCGCTTAATCCAAACGTAGATACCACCGATTTAATCGAGTCTTACTTTAAACGCGAAGTTCAGCCGCATGTGCCGGACGCGTGGATGAATGCAGATAAGCGTGATGATAAAGATGGCGAGATTGGTATTGTGGGTTATGAGATTCCGTTTAACCGTCATTTTTATGTGTATGAACCGCCACGTGACCTGGCCGAGATTGATGCGGATCTAGATGCGGTCAGCCGTGAAATTATGGCACTTTTGCAAGAGGTGCATTCTTAATGGCGAAGTACCAGAAATATGCTGAATATAAAAATTCAGGTGTTGATTGGTTAGGTAACATCCCTAGCCATTGGGAGATTGTTCCTGTTGGTAGATTATTTATACGACTTAAAAGAACAGGGTTTCCTGATCAGGAGCTTTTATCTGTTTATAGAGACTACGGTGTAATTCCAAAATCAAGCCGTGATGATAATAACAATAAGCCTTCGGATGATTTAGGTCAGTATCAATTAGTTAATCCAAATGACTTGGTAATGAATAAGATGAAAGCATGGCAAGGCTCAATTGCTATATCTGAATATGAAGGTATCGTTAGTCCAGCTTATTTTGTTTATCAGCCATTAAGAAGCCTATTCAAGAGGGCTCTTCCGAAGTATGTGCATTATTTATTGAGAAATCCTCGTTATATCGCACAGTATTTAAGACAATCAAAAGGGATTCGTGTAAATCAATGGGATTTAGATCCAGAGGAGTTTCAACGTATCGAATTGGTATTACCTCCTAAGTCTGAGCAAAATCAAATTTTTAAATTTCTCGACTATGAAACCGCAAAAATTGACAGCTTAATTGTCAAACAAGAAAAGCTGATTGAACTGCTTAAAGAAAAACGTCAAGCGGTGATTAGCCATGCCGTAACCAAAGGTTTAAATCCTGATGTGGCAATGAAAGATTCAGGTGTGGAATGGTTAGGGGAAGTGCCGGAGCATTGGGACACAACCAAAATTAAATATGTTGCGGAACTAACACCGAAGAAAAGTGAAGTATCAAGCAATGATAATCGACTGTGTACTTTCGTCCCAATGGAGAAATTAAAACTAGGTAGTCTAATTAAGGATGAAGAAAAACCTATTTCTGAAGTTATTGGCGGATATACATATTTCAAAAATGGTGATTTACTTTTAGCTAAGGTAACACCATGTTTTGAGAACAAAAATATGGTCGTTGCAAGTGATTTAAAGAATGGAATTGGTTTTGGTTCTTCTGAAATTTATGTGTTGAGAACGAATCATAAGGTTAATACTCAATTCTTATACTATCGTTTGCAAGAAGACCAATTTATGGAATTGGGAACAGGTGCAATGACAGGAGCAGGCGGACTAAAACGAGTACCATCAGAATTTTTGAATAATTTTGAATTTGCTTTACCGCCTTTGTCAGAACAGATAGCTATCACAAAATACTTAAATCAATACTTGATAAAAAATGAATACTTGATGAATAAGGCGCAATCAGCAATTCAACTCATGCAAGAACGCCGAACCGCCTTAATCTCAGCAGCCGTGACTGGCAAAATCGACGTAAGAAATTGGCAAAATCCCAAGAATAACAATGAGGCTAAAACGGAGTTGAGCGCATGAGTTTAGATGCTACTCGGGAAAATATCTTCCAAAACGACATGATTCAGCACATGCAAGCCAACGGTTGGGTATTGGGTACAGCCAAACACTACGACCGTGAAAATGCATTGTATAGCGCAGACGTTCTAAACTTTGTACAAACGACGCAGCCTGAAGAATGGAAAAAGTTTTGCCAGAACTATCCTGTCGACTCAGAACAAAAATTTATTGATGCTTTGGTGGCGCAACTAAAAAAAGCCGACATCAATGCCACCGATCAAGCTTCACGTAGTTACGGCACCCTGGGCGTGTTACGTCATGGGCTAAAAATCCGTAATGCTCGTTTTAAACTCTGCCAGTTTAAACCTGAGCATCATCTCAATGCCGAGACCTTGGCACGTTACAAACAGAACATTTGCCGTGTGGTGCCTGAGTTGGTGTATAGCCCATATGCCACAAAAGCAGAATTAGAAAGTACCGGTGTGCAAGCCAAAAAATGGCGCATTGATCTGGTCCTGTTTATTAATGGTTTACCTGTTTCTACATTGGAGCTTAAATCTGAATTTAAGCAAACTGTGCAAAACGCCATTACCCAATATAAAAAAACGCGCTTGCCGAAAGACCCTGATACCAACAAGCCTGAACCCTTACTGACCTTTAAACGTGGGGCACTGGTACATTTTGCCGTAAGTCAGTATGAAGTCTATATGACCACACACTTGGCAGGAGATAGCACCTTTTTCTTGCCCTTTAACAAAGGTACGCATGACGGTGGTGCAGGCAATGATGTGCCTGAAGACCAGAGCCGCTATGCCACCGATTATTTGTGGAATGAAGTTTTAACGCCTGACAATTTGCTGAATATTCTAGGACGTTTTGTTCATTTGAATATTGAAGACAAAGAAGATGCTGAAGGGCGTAAATACAAAAAAGAAAGTCTGATCTTTCCACGTTACCATCAGTGGAATGTGGTGACCAAACTGGTTCAAGATGCCAAAGAGAATGGCACAGGGCATAAATACCTGATCCAGCACAGCGCCGGTTCAGGTAAATCTAATTCGATTGCATGGACAGCACATCAGCTTTCCACTTTGTACGATGAACATGGCAATAAACAGTTTGATTCTGTGATTGTGGTGACAGATCGCACCATTTTGGATGCGCAGCTACAAGATACGATTTATCAGTTTGAACATGCCGATGGCGTGGTCGGACGCATTAATAATAAAGAAGGTGATGGCTCCAAGTCGGAGAAACTGGCAATGTCACTGGAAAAATCTCAACCGATTATTATTGTCACCATTCAGACGTTCCCCTTTGTACTCAAAGCCATTGAAAATAGCACCGCATTAAAAGAAAGACGTTACGCAGTCATTGCCGACGAAGCACATTCATCACAAAGCGGTTCAACGGCGCGACAACTCAAAGAAGTCTTGATGACGGACAGCAGTGATGAAGATGTCATGCTGTCTTCAGAAGATATTTTAGATGCAACTTTGGCAGCGCGTCGTGCCAATCCAAACGTCAGTTATTACGCCTTTACCGCAACACCTAAAGCCAAAACCCTAGAATTGTTTGGACGTTGCCCAAATCCTTTATTGCCACCGTCAGTAGAGAATAAACCTGAAGCCTATCATATCTATTCCATGCGCCAAGCGATTGAAGAAGGCTTTATTTTAGATGTCCTGAAGAACTACACCAACTATAAAGTGGTGTATAAACTGACGCAAAAGCTGGCAAGCAAAGACCATGAGGTGGATGCTAAAAAAGCCAAGGTGAAGGTCAATCAATGGGTACGTTTGCATGACCACAATATTTCACAAAAAGTAAAAGTGATCATTGAACATTTTAAAAAGAATGTGATGGGCCTATTGGGCGGTCAAGCCAAAGCTATGGTGGTAACCAGCTCACGTAAAGAAGCCGTGCGCTATAAACTGGCCTTTGATAAATATGTCACCGAACAAGGTTATCAGTCGATTCAAGCGATGGTGGCATTCTCGGGTGAGGTTGAGTTTAATGATTTAGATCCCAACAGCAGTGCCTTGGTCGGGCAGAAATTTACTGAACACAACATGAACCCGAATTTAAAAGGGCGTGAAATGCGTAAGGCATTTGACAGTGATGACTATCAGGTGATGTTAGTCGCCAACAAGTTCCAGACTGGCTTTGATCAACCGAAACTGTGTGCCATGTACGTGGATAAAAAACTTGGCGGGGTAGAGTGCGTACAAACCTTGTCGCGTTTAAACCGGACCTATCCGGGTAAAGCCGAGTCAGGCACTTTTGTGCTGGATTTCTTTAATGAACCGGATGAAATTTTAGAATCCTTCCAGCCCTATTATCAAACCGCTGAACTGGCAGATGTGACCGATCCCGATAAAGTCTTTGAGCTATTTAACAAACTCAAAAGCAATGGCATCTTTTTGTGGTCGGAAGTTGAGCAATTTGCCACGGCATTCTTTAGTCGTAATAAATCCAATGCAGTACTGGCCAATATCTGCAAGCCTGCGATTGAACGTTGGCAACAGCGTTATAACACGGCGATTGCTGCATATAGTAAAACCAAAGACATGCTGGAACGCTGTAAACAAACGGGTGATGCTGTCTTGATTGGTAATGCAGAAAGGGATTTTGCTGAAGCCAAAAAAGCCAAAGATGAACTGGAAATCTTTAAAAAGGATTTAGGCACTTTCACTCGCTTTTATGAGTTCATGTCACAAATCGTGGATTATGATGATAAGGAGCTGGAGAAGCTAAGTCTGTTTGCGCGTAACCTGAGACCGATGCTACGTGAAAATATCATCTTAGATGATGAAATTGATTTAAGTAATATCGAGATGAGTCACTATCGGTTGTCTAAACTGCGTCAGATTGATATTGAGTTACAAGCCAATAGCACTGAACATCAGTTAGAGCCAAGTAATGATGTGGGGAGTGCGACCGCAAAAGACAAAAAGGAAGATTTTTTATCAAGCATTATTCATCGTTTAAATGAAGTCTTTGTGACAGATAAGCTAACCGATCAAGACATGATCAATTATGCCAATACTATTGCAGACAAGGTATATGAAAATAATGGGGTGATGTCACAGATTGCCAATAATACACGTGAGCAAGCGATGCTAGGTGATTTCCCTCGTGCTATTGATGATGCCATTCTAGGCAGTCATGAAGCGCATAGAGAGCAAATGATGCAATTGCTTTCAGATCCATCTAAGGCACATATTTTTGGTCATTTGATTTTTGATATGTTGGCGAATCGTGAGCAGATGCCACTACGTTAGGTAATTAGAGAATGCGGTACTTAAAAAGTTAATAATTTTAGAGATGGAGAGGGGGTAAAATGCAAATTGATGCTCAAGTAAAAAGTATTTCAGATATTAATCAATTCTTTATTGTTCCAGATTATCAGAGAGAATATGTATGGAAAGCTAATGATCAAGTAAAACAATTTATCACAGACATAGATAATGCTTTTGAGACTTCGAATAATGATTCGAGTTACTATTTAGGATCAGTCATTATTGTTAAAAAACAAGATAATTATGATGTCATAGATGGTCAGCAACGTCTTACTACAATTGTATTAACTCTTTGTGCATTAAAAGATTTTTTAGAAAGCATTACCCGTACTGAATCTGCTGAAAACTTTTATAATGCGATTAAATCATGGTTGTCTACTTTCAACATGAAGACGGCATCCCATCAAAACCGCGTAGAGTTGCAATACGAAGAAAGCCAAAATTATTTAAGCTATCTTATCCATAAAAAAGAATACAAAGGAAAAGTCACGCCATCTATTCAAAAAATGCAGGCTGCCTATGATGCAATGTATGAGTATGTTGCAAGTTTGAATAATGAAAGACAAGAGCATTTAGTTGATTTTATTGCTTTCTTCTTTAATAAAATAGTCCTAGTTTTTATTGTTTCTGCAGATCTTCATGGCGCATTGAAAATATTTGAAACCAGTAATCAGCGTGGCGCAAGTCTAGATGCTATGGATTTGGTTAAAAATCTGATTTTTAGTGAAGCTAATGAAAAAGACTTTCCTGATATTAAAGCTAAATGGAAAATAGTTGTTGGTAATATTCATGCCTGCAAGGAAGGGGAGAATCCATTACGCTTTCTACGCTATTTTTTAATGGCACGCTACTGTGATAATGGAATTTTACGTGAGGAAGATATCTATAAATGGATCATTTCTGAGGGCGAGCCATTAATCAACTATAAAAATAAGCCAATAGAATTTGTGAATGCATTATTAAGTGCTTCAGAGCGCTATTCTAAATTGGTTAATGCGACAAGTTTGGTCGATCACCATCAAACTTATCCTGCTGTGGTTAACATAGGCTACATTAATAAATATATGTCCAGACAGCATTTATTGCTATTATTGGCATTAGATGTGAATTGTGAAGATGAAGTAATTAATTATCTAGCGAAACAACTAGAAACTTTATTTTTTGTGAACAATACCTTAGGTATACAAGCTAAATATAATGAGAATAATTTTAGTATTTGGGTGCAATATTTCCGCGGTTTAAAAACTATTGAACAAGTAAAAGTTGCTGTTGAAAAAACCATTGCAAAATATATTACTAAAAAGGCAGCGGAATTTAAACAAACTCTCTTAACGAAACGTCATGATGCTTTTAATCCTCTTTATCGTTTACGTTATATTTTAGGTACTTTAGAAAATAAAGCAGCTGAACTTTGTAATATGCCACTGAAAGATCATGGATTTATCCAAAATCTTCAAGTCGAACATATTTTACCTCAGACACCTAAAGCAGATGTAATTCCTGAAGCATATGGAGCTGACTATTTAGAATATTCTAGTCACGTTTACATGTTAGGTAACGTGACATTATTAGAAAGTCAGATTAATCAGGCAGTTAATAATTTTAATGACTTAAGTGCAGATTGGTTTAAGCAAAAGCAATCTGAATATAAAAATTCAGCACTAGTATTGAGCAAAATGCTAGATGTTGAATTTAGTATTGGTAAAAATACCTCAACGAATCAATTTATTCATGATTATAACTATGCTTTTAATGAATGGAAAAAGGAGCAGATTCACCAGCGTCAGCAAGTTTTACTTAATTTAGCTCTTTTGTCTTGGACAATTAATGGACAAAGAATAGACCAATATAAGTTTACTGATGAAGAGGAGCAACGTAAAAACATAGATCAAGTAACTATAGAGGTATTATAAGAAACTATAGGTCAAGGCGATCTTAAGTAATTTTACCTAGTTCACTATGCTGTTTAATTATTTATTAAAATAATATCCAAATTTTATTTCAGCAGCCACTTCGGTGGCTGCTGAAATAAGAAACCTACCATAGAAACTTGTAAAAATTTTAAGTAGAAAAAGCATTGTCTCTACAAAATAGCCATATAAAATGGAATCAGAATTGAGTTTATTACATAGACTTTTACATCACCTTTCGTTTTGGAAAAGGCACTATTTTGTTTCTCAACCCATCAATAAAATCAGCCCACTCCTGCATCATTTTTGTTCTGTATTCTAAATGCTGCGCATGATTATAGGCTTGAGATACTGCGTTACCTACAGTGTGTGCTAACTGTATTTCAATGGCATCATGCATATAGCCTTGCTCATGTAATGTTGTAGATGCAAGTCCACGGAAACCATGACCAGTCATTCTTCCCGTATATCCCATGGTGCGAATCGCACTTAACAGAGCATTGTTGCTCAAAGGCTTAGCTGTACTGTGGTTATAAAAAACAAATTGCTTATTACCAGTAATGGGCTGTAACCCTTCGAGTAATTCAATAGCCTGCCTAGATAAAGGAACAATATGTGGTAACGCCATTTTCATCTTATAAGCTGGAATCCTCCATAAATGATTATCAAAATCAATCTCATTCCATTCCATGTTAATGAGCTCGGCAGTTCTTACAAATGTTAGAGTCATAAACTGTAAAGCTGTCTTAACCAAGATATTGCCGTGATAACGATCCATCCGTTCTAAGAAAGGCGGAAACTCAGAAATATCTAGGCGAGCCATATGTTTTACTTTACGTGGCTTGAGAGCTTCTTGAAGGTGGGGTGTAGGGTCATTCTCAATGAGTCCTTTACGGATCGCATAACGAAAAATACGCCCAGCTAAAGGAATAGAGCGTTTAGCCATCTCCTGAGCACCACGTGCTTCAATTTGCTTAGCACAAGCAAGGACATCTTTTCCTTTAATCTGATCAATAGGTATATTACCTAAAGAAGGGAACAGGTCTTTTTCAAATACAGACAAGTCACGTAAATATGTTCCTTCTTTAATGACGGCCTTACGATCTTCCATCCATTCCATAGCAAGAGCTTTGAAAAGAATATTTTCATCGACTTGTTGTTTCTTCTGTTTTTTATCTTCATTGGGATTAATCCCATCTTTAAGTTTTAATCGTGCTTCATCTCTAGTACGGCGAGCCTGAGCGAGTGTAATTTCAGGATAGGTCCCAATACTAAAAATGTTCTCTTTGCCATTAAAACGGAATTTCATTCGCCAATACATGCCACCTGAGGGTGTGACTTCTAAATACATGCCTTTTTCGTCAGAGTATCTGGCTTTTTTTTCTGATGGTTTTATATTTCTTATTTTTACATCTGTAAGCATGACAGCATGTCCTATGGAGTATTTGGGGGTATAAAAATAGGGGTATAAATACTTACCCCCATTTATACCCCCAATAGGTATAGGATTTCAATAGATGTTGTTAGATAGTATTAGATATAAAAAAGACTTAAACCATTAAGATTTAAGTCTTTTAAGATCCTATGAGATGCCATAGGAAGCTAATTTGGCGGTGAAAGAGGGATTCGAACCCTCGAAACGCTATAAACGTTTACACACTTTCCAGGCGTGCTCCTTCAGCCACTCGGACACTTCACCATGGCGGAGGATAATATCGAAAAACATAGCCATCGACAAGGTGAAACAATTGAATTCGAGCAAAAGTTTTAGCTCAATGATATGATTCGCAAAAATAGTGTCGATAATTGAAGACAAGCTTATGCAAAGTACTGCAAAAAAAGCCGCCTTGCCTGCGATGACCTTGGCAGCATTAGGGGTCGTGTTTGGGGATATTGGAACCAGTCCACTCTATGCATTGAAAGAATCCTTTCACGCTGCACATGGCTTGGGCATCACCCCTGCAAACGTATTGGGTATTTTGTCCATTATCTTCTGGACCATGACCATGGTCATTACCATTAAATATTCTGCAATTGTCATGCGTGCAGATAACAATGGTGAAGGTGGGATTATGGCTTTGCTTGCACTGAACTTGCGCAATACCAATTTTAGCCATCGGAAAAAATTACTGTTAATTTCGATTGGCTTTATTGGGGCGTCACTATTTTTTGGGGATGGGATCATCACCCCAGCCATTTCAGTCTTGTCTGCCGTAGAAGGCTTATCCATCGCAACCGATGCACTGGATCCTTATATTGTGCCAATTGCGATTAGCATCGTCACTGCTGTATTTGTCATGCAAAAGTATGGGACAGCCTTTGTCGGTAAGTTCTTTGGCCCACTGACCTTATTGTGGTTCTTCTCTCTCGGTCTTCTTGGGATCTCGAGCATTATTCAAACGCCTTTGGTTTTGGGCATGCTGAGCCCACATTGGGCATTTCAGTTTATCGTGACCAACCCTTTAATGGCCTTTTTCATTATGGGTGCGGTAGTGTTGACCGTCACAGGTGGCGAAGCCCTGTACGCAGATATGGGCCATTTTGGTCCTGTGCCGATTCGTTTGGCTTGGTTTATTGTGGTTTTGCCGTGTTTACTGCTTAATTATGCAGGGCAAGGTGCATTGCTCTTGCGTGATCCGACTGCGATTGAAAATCCATTTTACCTGTTGGTGCCAGAGTGGGGCTTGTACCCAATGATCTTCTTGGCCACTATGGCCGCCGTTATTGCTTCACAGGCCGTAATTTCAGGGGTCTTCTCTTTAGCGCGTCAGGCCATTCAATTGGGTTATTTACCACGTTTAAATGTGAAGCATACTTCAGACTCGGAACAGGGGCAGATTTATGTACCTTTACTGAACTGGATATTGTTGGCATCAATTATTGTCTTAATTTTAATCTTCCAAACCAGCTCACAGCTTTCGCATGCCTATGGTCTAGCGGTCACCATGACCATGCTATGTGACACCTTATTGATTGCGGTATTTATTCGTTATACATGGAAATGGAGCATGCCAAAATTGGTGCTGCTGATTATTCCATTCCTTGTTTTAGATTTGGTCTTGGTGAGCGCGACCTCACTTAAAGTATTATCGGGCGGTTGGGTTCCATTGCTGATTGGCGGTATCGCATTCATGTTATTAATGACATGGAAACAAGGTCGCGAGTTAACCTTTGCCAAGCTTCAGCAAGATACGCTACCACTCGATTTATTTGTACAAAGTATTGGTGATCAAGCCAATTGGGTTGAAGGCGAGGCGGTCTTTTTAACAGGAACGCCGACCGTTGTGCCACATGCCATGTTGCACAATATGAAGCACAATAAAGTACTGCATCAAAAGAACATTATTCTGACTGTTAAAATTCAAGATGTTCCTTATGTGGAAGAGTCCAACCGCTTCCATGTCGAAACCATGAATCAGCATTTCTATCGTCTTGAATTGTACTATGGCTTTAAAGATGAAATGAACATTCCTCAAGCGCTTGAAGCGGTGTATCAAGCGATTGAATTGGAATATAACTTAATGCAGATCAGCTTCTTTGTATCGCGTGAACGGATTATCAGTACCGTGGGTGATGGTATGGCGCCGTGGCGTGAAAAGCTCTTTATCTCAATGCAAAGGAATACCAGTCCTGTGAGTGACTTCTATCAGATTCCACCTAACCGTGTGGTTGAGCTCGGTAGTCAGATCGAGATTTAAAACATCAATAAAAAAACCAGCATATATGCTGGTTTTTTTTGGAGGATAAATCAGTGAAGTCTTAGTTCATTGGGTCATTTATAGGTGCCTCAGGCATCGCTTGGACAGGCTGTTCTGCTGAAGCGTCAGGAAGTGCCTGTGCAGAGGCATCAGGTGATGGCAGTGAATCAGGCTCAACCGCATTGACGGGTGCCTCTGCTGATGAATCTAATTGAGGTGCAGCAGCTGGGGCAGCATTCATGTCTGCATTTGCCGTGGGTGCGACAGCATCATTTAACGCCGCTTCAGCTTGTTGTGCTGAGAGTTCTGCATTTGGTACCAGCGGATGTTGCTCTGTTGGAGTCGCAGCGACTTGTTGTTGCGCTGTGGTATTAGGTGCGGCCTGTTGAACAGGAGCTTCACTCTGTGGTGCTGTTGGCATCACTGCTTGGTCATTGGGTACACCTTGGCCCGCTGGGCTGATAGCTGCTGCATTTGGATCAAGCAATTTAATTTGCCCTGAGCTTACGAGTTCTTGAATAGAACCCGGTTGGCCATTAACAGTAGTCGTGACTTTGGCTTGAGAGAGACTTTCTAAGGTGTCACCCGGTTGGATAGGTGGCTCGGCGAAGGCTGAAGCACTTATCACTGTGCCGATTAAACCAAGAGAAGCTAAAATCTTAGAATGCATAAGAACTCCGTAAATTGCATGTATTATTTCGTTCGATTCTTTTTTACCTTGGCATATTTTTTGAAACGACAGCAATCAAAGATACGCAATCGCATCACGTTGCCGTAGAAAAACTCTACAAAAAAGACATTTTGTTACATGCAAAATCATCTAAATATGGCGTTTTGTTTAATTGTTATGCGAATAGAACTCGAGCGATATACTTCGTATACGCTGATTGTTAAGCTCGTGAAAAACCGATGTTTATTGTAGTTGTGATGGCGAAGAAGAAAAGTAGTTCAGGTAAGTCAGTCTTTAACATGTTTAATCAAAATGGCCTGAAAGTGATTTTAGGATTGGTGGCAACGGGAAGTTTTGCGATTGCCTTTGGTCAAGAAAAAATTCAGCAATACGTGTCTTTAAGCCCAAGCTCAAATTCAGCCTGTTTAGAACAATTTTATCGGGAAATTCCACCTTATTTACTCAAAGAAAGTTTAAGTAAACACAGCTATGCACTGTGCTTTAACGGTTTTAATGTGATGTATTCGGGCGTTTCGAAAACACCTCTCTGGGTTGCAGAGGCCCTGACGCCACAGCGCCTGAGCCAAAAAATTCCACGTGAAGATAGTTTTCACGAAGAAAATAATGTTGCAACCGAACATCGAGCGACATTGTCGGACTACCGTGGTTCAGGCTATGACCGTGGACATATGGCACCGAATGCTGATATGCCCAACAAAGCCGCACAATTCGACAGTTTTTCTTTGGCCAATATGGTGCCCTGTGTTCTGTCCACCTAATCATATCATATTTGGTATTAAGTATTTGTTTTTAAATAATTATAGAAATATGATAGTCATATTTTTATATCATATAAATTTTTTATTAAGTTGATAATCGTGAAATTTAGTTTTTATTTAATCATATTTAGTATCTGCCTAAATAGTTCATTAGTGTTTGCTAAAGAAAATATTAGTGGTATAGATTATTCAGAAATTGCTAAGAAAAGACCGATAGAATTATATAGCAGTAAACAAAAACAAAATTCATTTGATGGTTGTTCTGATTTATTTCCTAAAAAAAATCCAAAAGAGACAACTGAGTTAACATATTTTAATAAGATGAAGTGGAGTATAAGGGAGCTATGTTCTGATAACTTTGCTGTAGTATATTCAGATCGTACTAAAACACCGCTTCTAGTTATTGAAAAATTAAGTGCTAAACAAATTAAAAATAAAAGCGAAGGTTTGAAACGGACAGATTTCTTTTATTCTGATCCTAGAACACCTACTAATGGTAGAGCAAAAGCATCTGATTATAAAAATGTTCGGCCTAGCGTTGATAGAGGACATCTAGTACCAGCTGGTAATTCAATTACGGCTCGGGGTATGGCTCAAACTTTTGCATTATCTAATATTTTTCCGCAAGATTCAGACAATAATAGAGGTCCATGGAAAAAAATTGAGACTGATGTTAGAAAATATATCTTAAGATCTGAAGGAGATACTTATATTCTTTCTGGCATTATTTTCGATAAAAAAGAAAATTCAGTTAAGATCGGTAAAAATAGAGTTTGGAAACCATCTAGAATATTTAAATTAATTTATAACCCTAGCGAAGATAAAGTTTGGGTATATCTCATTAAAAATGAATCTATAAAGATTGTACCTGAACCAATATCTTATGAAGAATTTGTTACTGAGACAGGAATAAAATTTGGATTCATTAACAGTAATGGGTCTAGTTATAATTCATCTAGTCAGCCTGTTAAAGAACAAGATATATTCATTGAGAATATAAAATCAAAAATTTTGGAATGGTTGCAGAACTTTCTGCAAAGTTTAATTGTTAAAATTCTTCATTAAGAGATTATTTTAAATAATGTATATTTTTATTAATTAGTCGGATTGTTATGCCAAAACATAAAAGTCAATATAAAACTGACTCTGGTTTTTTATCTGGAAATTTTATTAAAGTAGTTTTAGCAATTATAGCAATCAGTAGTTTTGGATTAGCTTTCTATTATGATCAGGTATCAACAACTTTGGTTAAGCTCTATCCAATAGGGGATAAAAAATGCTTAGAACAGTTTTACAAAAATGTTCCACCCTATTTAAATAAAGAGAGTTTGCAGAGAGATACTTATCCATTATGTTTTAATGGTTTTAATCTGATGTACTCAGGAGTATCAAAAACTCCACTTTGGGTAGCTGAGCGTTTAACTGTTCAACGATTAAGTCAAAATGTGCCTAGAGAAGTTAATTTTCATGAAGAGGAAAGGATTCCTCTTGATTATCGTTCTAAGCTTTCAGACTATCGTGGTTCTGGATATATTCGTTGGCGTTTAGCTCCAAATGCAGATATGCCAAATAAAACTGCTCAATTTGACAGTTTTTCATTGGCGAATATAGCACCAGTTGCAAATTTAGAAGTACTAACAAAAATAGAATATTTAATACGGGGTATTGCGATTAAGAAGAATCAAGATGTATATGTGGTTACTGGACCAGTATTTGCTACGAAAAAACTTAAAACGATAGGTAGGGGGGTCATTGTTCCAACAGCAACCTATAAAGCCATATATATGCCAAAAACAGGGGTTGCAGGTGTGTACTATGCCGAAAATACCCTGAAAAATACTGTTCCAAAAGTGCAGGTGATCAGTGTATGTGCGTTGGAAGATCTCACTGGAATTAATATTTTTCCTCAGTTAGAGGAAGATCAAAAAAGAAATACATATAGTCTTCCTTTAAGCCCAAATGACTTAGCATCAGATAAAGAAATTGAATATTCTTATTGGGATGCCGAAAGTCAATGTGCAACTGATATTTCAGAAAAAGATATAAGCATGCTTCAGAAGAAGTTTAGCTTTGAATAAGTTGTTTATGATAATATCAACAAAGAAGTTATTCTGATTTTTGATGAAAAAACTTTATTTATTAATACAATATTTTTAATATTATTATTTCGGGTGCATGATGCAAACTTGGGAAAATTGGTTAGATTCCAATAGGAAATTGATGCAGCACCCTGTAGATTTTGAAGAAAGATTTGTTATTGATATCCTTAAAAAAATTAATGGTTTAAAGCCAGAGGATGTTATTCCTCAATATCATTTTACTGATTTTGATGGAGGTAATCGTTATATTGACTTTTGTATAAAAAATGCAGAAAAAGGGTATTTTTTATCAATCGAGCTTGATGGTCGTTTTAAATTTCAAAATGATCTATTGGAAAAAACTTTAGAAAGACAAAATGCATTAGTTGCTAATGTTGGTACTTTAGTACGTTATGCAAATACGACTTGGTTGAATAATCCAAATAGAGTTATCAACGAAATTCAGACAATTTTATATAAGCAAAAAATTAAGCACATGAATGATGCAGAGTCTAGAAAACAGATACAAAAATCTCTAAGTGATTATCAAAAAGAATTACTGGAGGTAAAAGAACTTAGCATAAAAAATAATCATGAGCAGGAACTTAAAAAGTTAAACTCAGCAATTATGGCTTTAAAAGCACAAATGGCTGAGAAAAAAGAAGCTCCGAATGAGGTAGGAACTACTGATGAATTAAAAAATATTGCACAAATGATGAAAGGGCTTAGCCAACAGATTGATGAATTGAAGGCAAAGTCAAAAGAAGACATCAACCCAGAATCTAAACAAGATAAAGAGGTAAGTGCTACAAACCTACAATGGCCGGAACAAGTGCTTAATACTAGTCCTGAATTAATAGTTACATCAAATAAATCTGTTGGTATAAAGCATATCCATATGGCTTTATTAGGGCTCATAGTTATTTTTATAGTAGGTATAACTACATATATTTTGAAAAATGAAAAATCTTCAGATATTAAATATACTGATTCTAAAGATACAGTAAGCAAAATTGTGGACTCTGAACCTTCTTTTAATAAAATTTCTAATGAGTCTCCAGACATTGATCCTCTAGTGAATGATTCACCTCAAATTGAAGTGGAACAGGTTACTGCTCAGGAGCAGAATATTGAATCACATACAGAAGACTCATCATTTATACATGCTAGCGACGCGTCAAAATATATTGGTGAATACAGGAAAGTTTGTGGACAGGTTGTACAAATAAAAGAATTTTCAAAAGGCATATATTTAAATTTTGGTAATAATTATCCTAGACAAAATTTAACAGCTGTCGTTTGGTCAAGTGATATTTCTAATTTTGGAAATTTGAATCAATATGTGGGTAATAGTATCTGTATTTCTGGTGAAATTACGTCATATAGAGGTACGCCACAGATTGAATTAAGCAGTTTAGAGCAAGTAAATTAATATTATGGGTATCATCATAGGAATAGTAGGTTTTGTTTTTTTTCTCCTCGTTTTAGAACAATATTTTAAAGATCAAGAGGAACGAGACAGGAAAAAAGCAGAAGATGATGCTAAACGAAAATTAGAAGCACAAAGATTACATAGCTTAAAGTTGGAAAAAGACCGTATAGCTCTTGAGGTATATAAGTCAAAATTATTAAATAAAAGTAATTTAAAAAATATGGGACTTAATAAAGATCAAATTATACTATGGTATTTACTCATAATTATTGTTGCATTAGTAGTTTTTATAACTGTTTGGAATATCTAAGGTCATGAAGAAAATAATGTTCAAGAAATTTAGCATAAGTTTATTTTGTTTAAGTATGGTGTCCTCTGCATTTGCCGCAGAAGTGAAAGTAGAAGCTATAAAGGCTCCTTTTTATGTAGGTCAATCAGTCATGGCTTGCGGTAAATTAGTTGAAATAAAGCATTTATCTAATCGACATTATTTGAATCTGGATAGAAAGTATCCAAACCAAACATTAACAATATTAGTATGGGATAATGATTACCGTTGGTTTGAAGAGCGCTTTGGTAAAATTGATGCAAAAATTGGGCAGAGATTTTGTGGTCGAGGAACTATAGAGGAATATAAGAATAATATGCAAATGCAAATTAAGAACCCGCAGTTTCTAAGATTGATGAAGTAATACATTTGAAATTCTTAATAAGTTTAAATAAATTAATGACTTGCAGTTTAGTATTGTTTCTAAATCTAAATTGCATTTCTTCTATCTATGCTAATAATCCTCGCTATTCTTCAGCAGGTATCGTAATTAGTAATATTTTATATGTTGTTGATGGAGATACCATCCATATAAAAGATAAAGATGAATGGAAAAAAATTCGTTTACAAGGAATTGATGCACCAGAGAAAGACCAAGCATTTGGTAAAGAGAGCATGCGTGTTTTAGCTAACTGTTTGTATAAAGCTAAAAAAATTCGTATTGAATGGACTGAAAAAGACAAATATGGAAGGTTACTTGGAAAAGTTTTAGTAGATGAAACAGACTGTAATTTGTCTCAAATAAAACAAGGTTATGCTTGGCACTATAAATTTTATCAAAAAGATCAGACAGATCTTGATCGCCAATTGTACTCTAATGCAGAAATAGAAAGTCGTAAATCTAAAATAGGATTATGGAAAGAAAAATGTCCCACCCCTCCATGGGACTGGCGGAGAAATAATATTTTAAAATGTTCTTAAGTATTTGAGAAGATAGAATATTAGGGCAATAAATCTTTAGGGTTTATATCGATTGACTTAGCAATTATATAAAGTTTTAAGACAGTTAAATTGACTTCCCCTCTTTCGATACGTCCTAAATAACTTCTATCTATCCCAGTCAGTAATGCCAAATGCTCTTGGCTAATTTTTTTAATCTCACGATTTTTGCGTATTAATTTTCCAATATCTTTAGCTAACTCTTTCATTCAGATGGATCAGTAAAAAATAGAACTATTAATTTTTGATGTTTATAAGTCCACGGTTTATAATCCTCATTTTAATTTTGGATTGCTGGATGTCTAAGAGAGTATTGCCATTCTATAATCGTTTTTTTGATCTTTTTGATAGACTTGTAATTGAAGAATGGGAGGCTAAGACTTTTATTAACAATGTTTTATCAGAAGATCTTATCAATGATGAAAATAAGAAAAAAATTTATAAAGGAATTAATGTTCTTTATAAATGTGGTTATTTAACACGTAAGAAAAATCCCAAAAACAGTAAAGTGTTTTTGTACACAGAGACACAACCAATTGTGGATTATAGAGCGAAAAAAATTAACGAAAAGATTGAAAAAGTATTAAAAGAAAAAATGAATACTATCTCAGACAGTGAACCGTACCGGGTTTGTCGGAGGCTTTTTTATTTAAGTTAGGCCACCTGACCTAACGGGTTAATCTTATCATAGTACATTGCTTCAAACTCAAAAGGCGATACATAACCCAGTGCACTGTGTACACGCTTTTTATTGAACCAATCTACCCAGTTTAGTGTCGCAAGTTGTACATCTGCTAAACCTTGCCAATCTGCTTTTAAATATTCAATCACCTCTGTTTTGTATAAGCCATTCACCGTTTCAGCCAGAGCATTATCGTATGAATCACCAGTCGTACCGACTGATGCTCGTAAATTTGCTGCTTCTAAACGATTGGTATAGCGAATGGAAAGATATTGCACACCCCTGTCGGAATGATGAATCACATTCTTTGGCATGCCTCGATCGTGCAATGCTTGCTCCAATGCATCGAGCACCATATCTGTATTCATTCGTGTAGATACTTTCCATCCAACAATTGCTCGTGAAAACACATCAATAATAAAGGCGGTATAGACCCAGCCTGAATGAGTTTGAATATACGTAAAGTCAGCAACCCACAGCTGATCTGGATGATCAGCACTAAAATTACGTTTCACTAAATCATCTGCTCTTTTTTGATCATCTCGGCTACGGGTGGTTTGTTTATTCTTACCACGCCAAACACCTTGTATACCTAGCTTCTGCATCAATCGAGCAACTGTACAACGTGCAATAACATAACCTTCACGTTTCAATTGTTGCCAGACCTTACGCACACCATATCGACCTGAACTTTCTTTCCAAATTCGTTTGATTTGCTCAGCATGATGCTCATCATGTAGATCTCGTTTCGCTCGATGTTCTGGATTTTCACAGAGATCTAAAGTCCGGTAATAGGTTGAAGCTGCGATCGGTAAAATCCTACAAATCGCATCAACACCATATAAGTCTTTATTGTTATGGATGAAATCCACCATTATTTGTGTGGGCGGTCGAGCTCCGCCTGGGCGAAAAAAGCGGCTGCTTTACGTAGAATTTCATTGGCACGCTTTAATTCTTTAATTTCACGTTCCATTTGCTTCATTTTTTCTTGATCAGATATCTGTTGTACTTTAATAGGATTTTGCTGATCTAAATGCTTTTGATGCCAGGCACGAAGTGTTTCAGGAGTACAACCAATCTTAGGCGCAATTGCTGTGATTGCAGCCCAAGTAGAAGGATAATCTTTTTCAGATTCAATCAATAATTGAACCGCTCTTTCTCTGATTTCAGGGGTATATTTTAATTTTGTCATCGGGGTAGTCTCTCAGAATATTGACTCTCCGACAAACCTGGTACGGTTCACTTTGTCCAACTGTTGATAACAGTGTTTTTTGTAATAAGTCAGTTAGATTACAGATTGGTCATTAAGCTTATATTTCTGATATCCACATAGAGTAATCAATAGTTTGATAAAATTTTCTTTACAGCGGAAACATACCCAGCTCTAAATATTCTACGCCCACTTTCTGCTTTCACTGCACCATTTTCGTCAATGATCCAATTGTTCGTTTCGATTGTTGACCTACTTATTGCCTCTTGTAAAGCAGAGACCTCAATAGGGAGTAAGGTATCAATTTTAGTTATATTTAGATCTATGTATTGATCAGAAGGCTTTTGATTAGTTGCTAAATTGATTGTTAGATTAGATTCGAGAATTTTTTTAAGTTGATTAACTTCAGATTTTTTTTGCTTAAGCTGGGAGTATAAACTTAATGCCAAGGTTCTTAAGCCAATATCTTCTATAAGAGAAAGCTCCTGCTCAACTTGGCTCGCATAAGAGACCTTCTTTATAGTTTTTTTAGGACCAGCAAATGCAGCCCAAGCTAATATTAAAGCTTTATAATCTGCACCTGTTTTATTATGTATAGCTCTCTCTGATGGTCCTTCATTTTCAATGATTTTTGAAATGGTGGCCACCGAAAAGTCATTGGATTTATGTATTTCATATTGAGACTTACAGGCATCATGAATTCTCTTCAAAACTTTTTTTTTCCTTTCTGAAGCTGAGATATATAGTTCTTGAAATAATGTTTCAGGATCATTCATTTTCTTTACCTCTGTTTATTTGAGTTTAAAATCTTGACTAAAGGTTGACGGTGCCGTTAATTGAATAGACATTTTTTCTATCTTTTCTTTAAATGGTTGTAGTAAACCAATTTCTTCTAATTTACGTTCACATTCGAGAAAAGGCATAATCTCAATAATGGTGTCATTAGGCATATGGCTTTGCATAAGTTTTATTAAACTATTACCCGCTGCAAGTTGAAGCTCAGTTGGGATCCTATACATGATAGGCTTTAATCCATTCATGTCTAACATACAATCTATAGCCTGAGCTTGTTTTATTGCATATTTCCCAGCGTCATCTGTATGATATATTTCAGCTTGCTGACATATGATGCTCAGGCTGTAAAGTTTACTTGAGGTTTCATGTATGCTTGTATGTAAATCACCTATATTTCCTATAGTGACAAGCTGATGATTATTGCTAGAAGAATCTGAATTAAGCTTTATTAATGTTTGTATAAGATGATGAGCAGCTTGCATATTAGAAATATTTTCAGACAATTGAGCTGAAATTTCGACTTCTCTTTCTCTAGATCTTCTTAATTTGTTAACCTCTGAAAAAGGTAAGCTATTTATTGATGATTGATATTCAATTGATTCCAACAGATTGATTTCGGAATAAACCTTCGCAATTTCAGTTTGTAGTTCATTGATATTATATACAGCTTGGTCAAACTGGAATTTCAAACCATTAATAAAGGCTAAACTGCTCAAATTAAATCGGCATCTGATGCAATTTTTCTTTGGATAACCAGAAACAGAAGCCCATTCAATATTTTTGTTTCTATCAGGTGTTAGACACTCCCCTCCAATATGGCATAGTGAGGCACCATTTGGGCATATACCAACCTCAGTGACTATGTAGCCTAACTCATTGCAACCTTTAGCTAAAGAGAGTGCATTAACGACATCTAGAGATGCAAATTCACTACTAAGAGAATCGATAGTTTTTTGCTTTAAACTTCTTAAAGAATTTTGTTGTTGAGCATCTAGTACCTTACGTTCAGCTTCGTCTAATATATCTCTGACATAAGCGGTATTAAGTTTCGTATAGTGAAGAGTCATAATGATACTAGAATGACCTGCTATCATCTTAGAAACTATTTCCAAAGGGATTCCTAGATCAAGCACTAAAAATGAAATCATGGTTACACGCATACCATGTTGCGTATAAACAGGATTTTTTTTATTTTCATTGGTTTCTGAGTTCTTTGTTAGGATTATTAGGTCATTATCTTCTCCAAGTAAGTTGTTGTTTTTAAAATATAATTCTGCATATAGTAAAAAATCCAACCATCTATTAGGACAGTTACCAGCAGGGATAGGTAGGTGACTTTCGTTAGGATTATTGGCTACACTGCGGAAAAGAAATGCTACTGGATTGCGGTGTCGTACGACTTTTGGATTCAAGGTGCCAAAATATATGGAATTTGTTATTGATTCCCATTGGGTGGCTTTAGTAATAGGGTTATATTTTTGTTGCCAAGTACGCAGTTTATGCAACCAAAACAAGATGTGATGGGCATTTAATAAGGGCATTACATAGCCTTTGTTATTTGCAGCTTTATCTATGTCAGCGGTTTTATTTGTATTAATAAATAATGAGTTACAATCTTGATCTAATTTGTTTATATCAGAGATATGAAATACACCACGACAAATAGGTTTTTTCGTGTGATGGGTAATCAGAGGGTTATTATTTTTTGAAAACCAACTTTTAGATTTATTAATATTAAAAGTAAATGTATCAAATTCTCCAGAATCTAGTGCTCTAATCTGAATATTTCGAAGTGGTGTATGTAATAATAAAAAAAATAATATTGCAGTA
The DNA here is from genome assembly GCF_058242845.1 of Acinetobacter sp. 789_lipA. NCBI lineage: Bacteria > Pseudomonadati > Pseudomonadota > Gammaproteobacteria > Moraxellales > Moraxellaceae > Acinetobacter > Acinetobacter sp. 789_lipA. The sequence continues at coordinate 1,040,839 of NZ_JBZAYS010000001.1, forward strand.
ACTGGATTCCATATTTCAAAAATTTGACCTCGTTGCTGTATGTTTCTTGATCTCCACACGCAATCAGGATCATTTTTATCTATCAAATTTTCAGGGACTTCTACGAAGTCTTTTTCAAGTGCCAAGTGACAGTTTATCCATTCAGAAAAGTATTCTGAATCCAGAGGAAAATATAATTTTTTTATTTTTTGAACAAGCCAAGCAGGCATCGCTACTTTGTTAGACTCTGATAAAACAGGGTCTCTAATACTTAGAAAATCATTATAGATTTTTTTTAGGGGATTAAATCCATATACTGTTTCAGGGGAGTCGGGATCATTCTCAAATAAAGTCAATCTCAAATATTCAATAAATTTATAAGCTTCGAATACTCTATCTTTTTTCGAATATTCAGCTAAATTGCTATGCTTAAAATTTAAAAAACTCAAAAAATCAGAATCAAAACTAGTTCTAGTTATGTATTCTATAGGATTAATAATATTATATTTAAGTAAGTACTCTAAAAAAGGAATTAGGTTGTTTTTTAATCCATCTAACTTTTCTGTTCTTTTGTCAGCAATATAGTTCTCTGCAAAATTAACCCAATCATTCATATTTGGATTTATAAGAGATATAAATTTAAATCCATATCTTTTAATTCCCTTCATACGAGTTGAATTTCTTTTGAAATTGGGTTCAATATCCCATGTCTCCTCTAATGTCATACCGATAAATTCAGGTCTTTTTCTCAGTATGAAATAAAATAAATCATGTATTATTGATCTGTGTTTTTTTTGATATTCAACAGAGTATTTTTCACTTTCTGCAAATTTAGTATAGCTTTCCTCTAATTCAGATGAAAAAAGTAAACTCTTTATTTCAGAATTTATATTGAAAGTGGGCATTAAAATACAAAAAAACATATGTAAGCAGCTAATTACTTGCCTTTCCCAATGTATGCTAGCTTTGCCTTTGCCAAAAGTATTATCTTGATTAAGATAATATGTGGTGGTAAATTCTGTAAGAATTGGAATCCAATTAATATAATTTTCATTATATTTTAATAGGTTAGAGTATGTTATATTTGGCTTGAATAATATTTTTGTTCGAACAAAGGGATTGGAAAACCCTTTGTTTGGAATGCGATATTGATTTTCGTTGAGATGAGAGTGTTCTGTTCGGATATACTCATCAAAAATATCACAAATAAAGTCCCAACTTTGTGAAATATTACTGAATCCATAAATTTTAGAAAAATCATCTAGGTGAATTTTTTTTTCAGAAATAATGATTTTTTCTGGCGATGAGGGCAGATCTAATTCTGATAATTTTTTAACTAGTACATTGATTTTTGGTAAATGTGCTAGGAGAGTGTGTGGTTCAAATCTCTCACCAACAATTGGAATATAATATTCGAAGAATTCTTGGATTTTCCATAATTTAGTACTTATGTCCCTTATCCAAAGCATGGACTTTTCTGTTTTAGGTTGAATTATATTCGTAATATTTAAAGGGCTATCATGCTCTTTATGTGCTCGTAATTTACCGTTATCAATATAGCTGTAGTTATCAATAATTTCACTCATAAAAATCGTATGAATGAGTTGAAATGATGCTGATAAATTTGTCTGAGTTGGTATCAATGCTGAAAACTCAAAAAAATCAAGATTTCTAGAAGATAATAAGATATCTCTAATATATTTAGGTAAATTTAATTTATCTAAATTGCTGAAAAACCATCTAAGAACTGGTTGTAATGATGCTTGAGTATTTTTTGAATAATTTTTTTCTTGACATATTTTGGGCCATTGCCTGACTAACATTTCTCGTAACGATTCTAGCTCGGTATCTAAATCTGTTAACCATTTGAAATCTTTATCCCAAAATTGATTTGTTATGACAGAACAACCATTTTGTTTATTTATAGGGATAGGGATCATTGGATTTTTGATATTACTAAAAACTTTTACTTCATTTTTATTGAAAGTAGAATATTCATTTTTTATAATTTTTTCCAATATCAATCTCATAGCAGGGCAGAGTAAAACTTGAAGTGCGACATAAACCACCTAATTAATTTAAAGGGTTTATGGAGTATATAAAATTGTCATACCATCATCTTAACTTTGAAGATCGTACTGCATTAATGCTTGAATCAAGAAAAGAAGGCTTTTCACCCAGAAAATTTGCTGAACTTATTAAAAGACATCCTAGTACGATCTATCGTGAACTTAAAAGAAATAGCATCAATGACGTTTATCAAGCCCGATATGCTTCTGATCACACCTTCGCTAGACGTAGACGTGGTCATAGAAAACTCAAAATCGATTCAATCCTTTGGAAATTTATTGTTGAAGCGATCCGTTGTTTATGGTCTCCTCAGCAAATAGCAAAGCGTTTAAAGACATTTCCTGATTTGGATCAAACAATGAATGTAAGCCATACAACGATTTATTCAACGATACGAGCATTACCAAAGGGTGAGTTGAAAAAAGACTTATTATCCTGTCTGCGTCATGAAAATAAAAAGCGAAAAGCTAACGGTGAACCTAAAAAAGATTCTATATTACAGGATATTAAAACTATTCATGAGCGCCCAGCCGAAGTTCAAGAAAGAAAAATACCGGGTCATTGGGAAGCTGATTTAATTAAAGGTAAAGACAATAAAAGTTCGATAGCAACACTTATTGAACGAAATACACGGCTCTGTATCTTGGCAACATTACCTGATGCAAAGGCAGAATCAGTGCGCAAGGCTTTAACTGAAGCTCTGAAATATTTACCTGCAGAACTGCGTAAAACGTTGACCTATGACCGTGGACGTGAGATGTCAGAACATAAAATACTCGAAGAAGATTTAGGCATAGATGTATATTTCTGTGACCCACATTCACCCTGGCAAAAAGGCACATGCGAAAATATGAATGGTTTAATTAGGCAATATTTACCTAAAGGGATTGATTTAAATCAGGCAGATCAGCATTATTTAAATCAAGTTGCCATGTCACTGAATACTCGTCCTAGAAAAGCGTTAGATTGGCTTACACCATTAGAGAAATTTGCTCAGCTTGTTGATTATCATAAGGCTTTTGAAACTGTCGCACCTCATGTTTGAATTCGCCCAGTATAAGTTTGAATTGGCTTTTTATTATCCAACTCTAGTTTAATAAAAAGATCAAAATCTATTTTATTCTTAGTTGAAAAAGATTCACTACATTTTTTAGATAACCCCAAAGCTTCAATATTTTTTATTAATAAATTGATAGTTTTATAAATAAAGTCAGTTCGTGACCTACTCGTATCTTTTGCAATATCTGTTATTGCTTTTTCTAAAGGCTCAATCCAACTTTCAAGCAATGGATCATAAATGAGTAGCCACGAAAAAGATGAGGATCTACTAGGGAAAAGCCCCAATTTTATTTGTTCTTTAGATCTTGTTGTTCCTGTATCTGCGTTAATATATGTCTTATTATTCATGATTGTTATTCTCTGATTAAATTTTCAAGAACTAAAATAGATTGTATTTCATAGCTAGCATTAGTAGATAGCTTGTCAACCTTAGAAGGATATTTAGATATTTTTTCTTGTAGTTTCTTCTCTGCAATATCTAATTCTGTTCTGACCCTTTCCTGAGTTGGTGATGTGTATATCAACTGACTTTTTAATGAATTATGATGCATACATTTCATGATCACTTTATCAGTAACATGACAGTCTGCTAAACGTTGACCATATGCATGTCTATGCGAATGTGTATTTGTTCCATACGAGGTTGAATTTATCAAATCTATTCTCTTGAATGCCCTATCTCTAGCATTTTGATAACTTTTTATTGTGTATGGATGACCTTCTAAGTTTACGAAAGCATAAGGGTGTTTTTTAGAGAGACGAGTATGCTTTGCTCGTTCAATTAAATATACATACCAGAGTTTAAGAAAAATTTTACCTGCACTTTTAGGAAACCACTGGATGGTAATAGATTGATTCTGCTGGTCATCTAATCTTAAATTTTTCCATCCTGCATAATAAATATCATCTTTATTTAAAATATTTCTCGGATGTAATCCATATTTTTTATTTAACCAATCTCTTCTGTTTTTAAAAAAAGATTTTCTATTATTTATAGATTTATCTTCTGGTGGAAGACCATATTCTGGATGGAATATACGAACTAATGCAATATCAGAATCATCAGAATCATCAGAATCATCAGAATCATCAGGAACCGGTATAACATCGGTCACATAGAGATGGAACACCTCACTTATACGGAGCCCACCATAGTGCATTAAAAGTGTAATCAATATATCTCGAATATTATGTGTTTCATGAGAAATCTTACATATATCAGAGTTTGAGATATTTTTTCTATTTCTAAACCCTTCTACAAGTAATTTAGAGAAAATTTCTTCTGGAAAGCTTTTTGTATTATTAAGCTTATCAAAGCTAGTAGGAATTCTTTGATGTGCTGATCTTTTCTTTGTTGTATTATTCGATTTATCATCTTTCCCAATTAGATGATTAAAGAAAGAATTATTTTTTTTGTAGTACCATGCGCTTGTTAATATTTTCTGTTCTAAGGTTGTAGCCTTACGCCATGGATTTAAATGTGTTGCATTGGGGTTTATTTCTAAGAAATAATCAAATGCACAATTTATCTCTGAAATTATTGTATTAGCATTTTTAATATTTCTTACTTCCCAATATAAATTTGAATGGTCAATGCCATCTTGGCCAATGGTGCCATCATATAAATTCTTTATGAATTCAGATAATATATTTTTGGGAGAGTTATATAAGTTTCCCTTAACTAAAAAAAAATTTAAAAATAATTTCCATGCTTGGATTAATTTTTCATTTTTAGAAGGTGAGGTATTCCTATCAATCATATAATGTAGAAGTGGTAGGAATGGATAATTATCAATAAATAATACAGGTAGTTTTAATGAACTACTATTTAAATCTTGTTTTATTAAAACATTTAATTTAGTTATCATTCTTTTATACCTTATTATCAACTTGATTATAATATCAAAAGCATAACAGAGCTTTTAAATATTTTGTCTATTTTTTATTCAGTTTGTTATTGTTATTTTGTTTAAATATGATACTGAATGTAGTACACAGAACACAGGCCCCTAAAAATAATCAGCAAGTGTGGCGTGAATTGGAAGAAGCCACACGGGCGCTTGTGACCAAGCAAAAGCTAGATGTTTTTGTGGTGACTGGACCAGTGTTTCAGGGCAAAAAGCTCAAGACCATTGGTCAGGGAGTGATTGTTCCGAGTGCGGTTTACAAAGCGGTCTATATGCCAAAAACGGGTGCAATTGGCGCTTATTACGCACCGAATGATAATTCACAGCAGGTAAGAATTGTCAGTGTCTGCTATTTGGAAGAGCAGTTGGGTGTGAATTTATTTCCCCAACTGACAGAAGAGCAAAAACGTAATACCTATAAACTACCGTTGACAGCAACGGCGGTAAAAGCCAATAGTGCAATTCAGTATTCACATTGGGATGCGGAAAGTCAGTGTGCAGAAGAGGTTTCATCCGAGCAGCTCAAAGCCTTACAAAAAAACTTTAAATCGGGCTCTACTCAGTCGAGTAGTGGTAGCACAGTCAAAACAGGCACGGGTATTGATGCGGCGGATCAAGATGCGATTGTGAAACAATTGGTCGACGCCTTATTGCAATATATTTTGCAGCTGTTACGTTAAAGTTCTATGCAGTTGGATGTATAGACCTTCGACTGCAGTGCCCAATGCCTGAAAAACAAACAAGAGTAAAAATAAAATGTTTAAACCTTTTGTACAAGGTAACGAGTCCCATGCCATTCATGATTTGACCCTTGAAAATGACACGGACTGCGTTAGTATTTATGGCAATTTACAACTCACCAAAGACCAAGCTGGCCTAGCTGCGGCCAAAGCATTGCAGGCGTATCTGAATGCCATTGTGCAACAGCTTGAAAGTGAAGCTCAGCTTCCTGAGAAAATTGAACATCCGCAGTTGGGTGAAATTGACAATCCTTTTTTATAATATAGGCCTATCTATGTTCCATGTGGAACAATAGGAAAAGCCCACAGATTGTGGGCTTTGTTATTAATGGGGAGAGAAAAAATTAATCCTCTTTTTCTAAAATTTTATAAATAATAGCGCCGATAATGGCACCGACAATCGGAGCAACCCAGAACAACCAGAGCTGGCTTAACGCGGCTGTTTCAGCAAATATTGCAACACCTGTACTTCGTGCAGGGTTAACCGAGGTGTTGGTCACAGGAATACTGATCAGGTGAATCAAGGTTAGGGCTAAACCAATCGCAATCGGTGCGAAACCAGCAGGTGCACGTTTATCTGTGGCACCCATAATCACGATTAAGAACATTGCGGTCAGTACAATTTCAATCATTAAAGCGGAGATTAAGGAGTATTTTCCTGGTGACAGCTCGGCATAACCATTGGTCGCAAAGCCTCCTGTGCCGGTGAAACCAGCTTGGCCTTGGACAATCAGGTATAACACCCAAGCGGCTAAAACTGCACCGACCACTTGGGAGACCACATAAGGAATCAGATCTTTGGTATCAAAGCGTCCACCGACCCATAAGCCGACACTGACCGCAGGGTTAAAGTGCCCGCCAGAGATATGTCCAAGTGCAAAGGCACCCGTTAAAACGGTTAAACCAAAGGCAAGCGCAACGCCAAGAAAGCCGATGCCTAACTCGGGAAAAGCTGCTGCAAAAATGGCACTGCCACAGCCTCCGAAGACCAACCAAAACGTTCCGATGAATTCAGCAAGATATTTATTCATAATGCGCCTTTTGTAGTTATTGATGTTTTATTCGCGTAGAACTTTATATTTAACGAGAAAATGCTCGTTTTTCAGTCAATTTAACAAAAAAAGCATGACATCCTGATGACGTAGATCAAACAGATCAGATTTTAGTGAAAATGCTGGATACGCCACTGCTGAGGTGTGACTTGGGTCCAGTGTTTAAAGGCACGTTGAAAAGCACTTTGTTCAGAGTAACTTAGCAACAGTGCAATTTCCTGCAAGCTAAGGTGTGGATCTTTTAAGTATTGCTCCGCCAAAATACGTCGGACTTCTTGCATCCGCTGTTGGTAGGTCGTGCCTTGTTGTTGTAAGTAACGTTGCAGCTGTCGGACTGAAAAATTCAGTTGCCGAGCAATATGTTCAATTTGATATTGGTTTTTTTGTAGCCCCGTTAAAATCGCATGCTGTAAGCGCTGGTCGATGTGAGTAGAGTTGGGAAGTTTTTCCAGCAATACTTCGGCTTGTTGTAAGAGCAGTTTTTGCAGGGTTTGATCACCTTGCTGAAAGGGCATGGATAATTCGCTGAGGGGAATCATCATCATCGGACGGCTTTGAGAGAAGCGAACTTTACAATTAAAGTACTGCTCATACAGTGCCATATTTTTCGGGGCTGGGTGAGTAAAATGAACCTCGCTGAGCTGGATGTCATCATGGGCGACAAAGTGTTTCATAAACTGAATGATCAGCGCCATTGCCACTTCATTGCTGAGTTGTGTGGTCAGTTCAATTGGCATCTCCACCCAACCAAAGCATAGATTTTCACCTTCAACTGCAACATATAGCGAGCTGCCATCATAAATGAGACGGTGAAAGTCATGATAACGGGTGAGCGCTTCGCTTAAATTTTCGCAGGACAGCACAATATAGCCCAAAATGCCTAAATGCTTGGGCTGTACATACTTTGCAATCTCGAGTCCGAGCGCAGGGATGTGCAGATGGCTGTCAAGATCATTCAGTAATTCTAACCACAGGGCATAATCAAAACGTTCTAAGTTCTGTGCTTTTTCAAGCTGTTCAGAAATTGGATAGCCCACGGCTTGGCAATAGGCATAGAGTAAATGTCCCAGTCCACCGTAGACAGAACCTGTGTAATCTTTGAAATGTTGCATTTATTGGCTCTATTGTTCTTGTCGTAATTTGTCAATGAATTTGAATGCTAGGGTCAATATTTAGCATAGTTTCCACATTATATTCAATCTGAATATAGGAGGAATTTGCCATGTGGAAGGGTTTTGTCGCAGGACTAGTGGTTGTCAATGCGTTTGAGTGGGTTGCACATAAATATATTTTGCATGGAACACACCGTGCTGGAAAGCCACGTTATAGCCCTGTGCCTGAGAGTATGAAATCGCATTGGGAGCATCACCGAGAAGTGCGGAAAACCACGTTTCACGATCATGGTTATGTTGAAGGTTGGAGCAACTGGCGTACCAAAAATGAAATCGTATCACTCGCTGTCGTGGCGGGTGTGTTTGGGACGTTATTTTATCCAGTCTCCAAAGGCATGACGTTGTCTGTGTTGTACAGTGCAGGAAATTATTATTATATCCACCGCCGTGCGCACTTAGAGCCAGACTGGGCAATGCGTAAGATTCCTTGGCATTATGATCATCATATGAACTCCAATCAGGATGCCAACTGGTGTGTGACCAAGCCGTGGTTTGATTATATTTTAGGAACGCGGGTCATTTCCTCGCTGGATTTGCAAGAGCAAAATCCGTTGGGTATTGCTTTACCTCAAGTGGTGTCGGATAAGCTCACCCAGTGGGTCAATCAGGTCTTCCCTGCAAAATGGGTTAAGGTACCTGAAGCGATTCCACTGAACTCAGCGCAGACGACGGAAACGGTTGCAGGATAATGGAATGGGGTATTTTTGTCGTGATTTGTCAATAATATTGGTATGTATTGTCAATATTTCGTCATTTGAACATTCTATAGTAAAGCTGTTGATGAGGTTAAATCATCTCATGAGCACTAGTACGTCATTTTTCATTTTCCAGTTTAACAAGACAATGTTGTCGTTATTCTAGGTTTATAGGGAGTCGCAAGACTCCCTTTTTTTATCTCAACAATTCAGAGCGTAAGTTCGATCAAGATCCAGCGAACATTCTAAGCTTTAACATTTGCTGCATAATAGAGGCGATAGTTACTGTCCGACTTAGCATTAGCTCAGCTGTGCCGAAGTACAGCGTAACTGAGCCTTTTAATTCGTCTGCTTTTTAAAGTCGGTTAAAATATAGCGATCCATTTCATCGGTATAGTCCGGGGAAAACTGAAAGCAAACATGCTCGTTGATGTTTAAGGTTTTGAGATCAGGGAAGCTTTGTCTGGCACGCGGACTATTGCTAAATAAAAAAGCTTGTCGATCACTCTGAAAGTAAAACACTTTTTCAGTACTGATGTTGTGCCGTCGATAATGGGTGACCTCCGACCATTGTGTAAAAATACCACAAGCACGAATTTGATCAGGTGCAATCAGCGCTTTTTCATAATACTGTTTAAACTGATATTTGCAGAAGCTGATATAGCTAAACAGGCATAAACCGAGGAGTAACAGTACGGCCAGCATACCGAAAGGGCGGCCAGCATATTTCTTCATCAACAGAATGAAAACAAAACAGATCAATAGACCACAAATAAATAAGATTAGTTCTAAGTGATACATTTTTGCTCATCTTTAAAATGATAAAAAGAGTACTCGAAAGCACTCTTTTCATAGGTTTTACGGTGATAGTCTGTTTATAGACGCATTTCAATGCCTTGCTCTGCAAGGTATTTCTTCGCTTCAGGAATGGTGTGTTGTCCAAAGTGGAAAATCGAAGCAGCCAGTACAGCGTCTGCCCCACCTTTTAAAATACCATCGGCCAAGTGTTGTAAGTTTCCGACACCGCCCGAAGCAATGGTTGGAATTGTCACGCGGTCATTGATTTGACGCATCAGCTCAAGGTCATAACCTGCTTTAGTACCATCGGCATCCATCGAGGTAATCAGCAGTTCGCCTGCACCAAAGTCGGCCATTTTCACGGACCATTCAATTGCATCAATACCCGTTGGTTTACGGCCGCCATGGGTAAAAATTTCCCATTTATTCTCGCCCGTTTTTTTTGCGTCAATGGCAACCACAATACATTGTGCGCCAAAGCGTTGCGATGCTTCTTGTACAAATTCTGGGTTAAACACCGCTGCTGAGTTAATGCTGACTTTGTCCGCGCCAGCATTGAGTAAGAGGCGAATGTCTTCAACCTTGCGAACGCCACCACCGACCGTTAAGGGAACAAAAACCGTTTCAGCCATACGTTCAACCGTACGATAAGTCGTGTCGCGACCATTCGAAGTTGCGGTAATGTCTAAGAAGGTAATTTCATCAGCACCTTGTTCGTTATATCGACGTGCTACTTCTACTGGGTCACCTGCATCACGAATATCAAGGAATTGAACACCTTTCACTACACGACCGTTGTCCACGTCGAGGCAAGGAATAATACGTTTAGCTAGCATAATTTTTTCCAAAAATAACAGCCGATTATGAAACTTCGCGACTTAGATGCTACACCTTAATAGTCGGAGCGGGTATTCTATCAAACTTATGTAAGTTTTTTTGCAGGTTTTATATGTCGGTTTATACCACTTTGACTTTACAGGAAGTTCAGGCGTTTGCAGCACCTTATGGACTTGAGGTAATCGATCTGATCCCAATTCAAGGCGGTATTCAAAATACGAACTATTTTATTGTGTGTGAAAATGCTGTGCAGTATGTATTGACTGTATTTGAAGAAATGGATGAACAGGGCGCAGGCGAGTTAGTTCCTGTACTTGAGCATTTAGGTCAGGCTGGTTTAGCGGTTCCTGTACCTTTAAGTCACTCAGGCAAAGCCATTCATAGTTTAAAAGAGAAGCCTGCGCAAATTGCCCCACGAATGATGGGCAAGCATCCCATGCCTGCGACCCTTGAACAAGCCGAGGCGATTGCAATTGCGCAAGCGCAAATGCATGTCGCACTGCAAGATTTTCCATTGGAGCGTGCAGAATACCGTGACCATGACTACTGGCTTGCTGTAGCCTTACAGATGAAACCAACTTTAAGTAAAGCGGATCAAGCACTACTCAATAAGTTGTTGGGGTTATATGATGCATTATCGGCGGTTTATCCGAATCGTCCAAAGGGCTTTATCCACTCGGATTTATTCCGTGATAACACTTTGTTTGAGGACAATCAGCTCAAAGGCATTTTAGACTTTTATGAACTGAATAAAGATGAGTTCTTGTTTGATATTGCGATTACCCTGAATGACTTCTGTACCGAATATCCAAGTGTGCATTTAAATGAAGACAAGGCCATCGCATTCTTAAACGCATATGAAAGCATTCGTCCTTTGACGACTGATGAAAAATCTTGTCTAGAGCTGTATCTCGCAATGGCTGCTGCGCGTTTTTGGATGATGCGTTTACAAGTGGCACAAAAAAATGCTGAACAAGGCCGTACGGGGGATGACATTTTGCAGAAAAATCCTGCCGAAATGCGTAATATGGTGATTGACCGCCTAAAATTTGTAACTGCTTAAATAGGAAAGAAAAATGCGTGACCAAGGACGACTCGTTGAATGGTTTGATGAAAAAGGCTATGGCTTTATTCAGCCCAACGATGACAGCAAAGATCGCGTGTTTTTACATATCAAGGACTTTGCTCGGCAAGGTCCTCGTCCTATTTTAGGCTGTGCGTTGGAATACAACGTGCTTGTGGATGCGCAAGGGCGTTATCGTGCACAGCAAGTTAGTTATTTAAAAGCATCACAAACCCAAAAGAGTCGTACCCAAAAAGTCTCCCCGAAAAAGACCGAACCACAACGCTGGAGTCCAATGCAAATTGCGTCGGTGGCATACATCGTGTTTTTGGCGTTATTGGTATTGCTGGGGCGTTTGAGTGGATTAGTGCTGCTGTTGATTAGTGTGATGAATGCGGCCAGTTATTGGTTCTATGCACAAGACAAAGAGGCTGCACAAAATGGACAGCGCCGTGTCCCTGAAAATACATTACATCTCCTTTCATTTTTGGGCGGTTGGCCTGCAGCATGGTTAGCGCAGCAAAAGCTACGACATAAAACACAAAAACAACCGTTTAGAAAGATTTACTTTTGTACAATTCTATTCAATATTCTTTTAATTTTATGGCTTATTTCTCCTTTCAATAGTTTGCCTATTTAAAGTTCAAGCCCACTTCATGAGGGACAATATGAATTATTCAGTCGATCAAGATCCGAATCGTAGTCTGACTTTTATTCTTTATATTTTGTATATCGTTGCGATTTTTTCCGCAGGGATTTTAGCCATCATTGCTTTAGTGATTAATTATGTGAAGCGTGGCTCTGTGCGTGGTTCCATTTTTGAGAGCCATTTTACTTGGCAGATTCGCACCTTTTGGTGGTATTTGATTTGGAACGTGATTGCCTTTGTGCCATTTATTTTCTTATTCTTTACGGGTGAAAATGCCACCGCTTTCGCAGGTGTCGCACTCGGTGCTTCAACATTCTGCGTGTCTGTGATTGGGTTGTCATGGGTGTGGATTGTATATCGTGCCATTAAAGGCATTATTCGTTTAAATGACAATCAACCGATGTATCAATAAAAAATAGTTTGACCCGTATTCACCATCAAAACATTCCTTTTGGTTGTGCACTGGCGCTGCTGGTGATTCCAATAGCCAAAAGCATGTATAGACTAGGAGTAATGATGAACCCGAGCAAGATGGTGTCATTCTAAATACCTGACCGTACTGCTGAATCGATGTCCATTGATCACTCGATTCAGCAGTTTTTGCATTTCAGAGATAGGCTAAAGTTGTTCGACATTCTTTTTCGATTTTAACAGTTTCGGTTTCCATTCACTGATCATAATACCAAACACCACCAAAAGCCCACCCAACAAAGCCAGTGGTGCCAAACGTTCTCCTGCAAGTCGCCCAAACAGTGCCGCCCACACCGGCTCTCCTGCATAAATAATTGCCGCTTGAGATGGATTGACTGAGCGCTGTGCCCAATTCATGACATATTGAATCACGGCACTAGCAAGCCCCAAGCCGAGTGCAATACTCAGTAAAGGCCATGAAAAGTCTGGAATGTGGTGTTCACCTGCCAGTGGCATGGCTGCAAAGGCGAGCACAGAGGCAACCGCCAGTTGAATCACCGTCACTCGACCAATATCGACTGTTGGGGCAAAATAACCAATCAGGATAATTTCCATCGCTATAGCGATTGCACCGAATAAGGTTAAGGTCTGGCCAAAATTCAGTGAAATTGAATTCAGGCTATTGCCTGTAAGTAAGACTAAGCCCATAAACGCACAGAGCGCACCAATCCAAATCATAAAATGGGGCACTTTACGAAAGATTAACCACAATAGTACGGGTACTAGGGGTACATACAGTGCAGTTAAAAAGGCAGATTCACTGCTACTGACTGTTTGTAGTCCGACCGTTTGTGTGCCATAGCCAATAGTGACCATACAGCCAATGAGTGCACCTGCCCACAGGTCCTGTCGGGTAATATGTTTTAAATGTTGATAGGAAAATAAGCCAATAATTGTCGCGGCGCAGGCGAAACGACAACCCACAAAGAACATGGGGGAGCTGAAATTTAAGGCATATTTCACGGCCAAGAAGGTACCGCCCCAAATAAAGGTAATTAGAATCAGTGCAATGACAGGCGCTTTAGAACCGAGCTGAGTATTCAACATAAAAGAACTGGTGTGCAATATATTGCACATAGCTTGTCATGCTTTGTTTTTGTGTGCAATATATTGCTCAATATTTTTTTGATTGAACTTTATGAAGTCTCCTGCGGTACTACAACACGTCAGTCAAAATGTGCGTCATTATCGAAGTTTAAAAGGCTTGAGCCAGCAACAACTGGCGGATTTGGCTGGTTTAAGCCGTCGTATGGTAGCTGGAGTTGAATCAGGGCAGGACAATATTAGTTTGGCGAAACTCAGCTTGATTGCCGATGTGCTTGAGGTCGATTTTGTACAGATCATTGCTGCGCCTGAACAGCAAGGGCAAGCGGTGGTCAATGTTTTAGCTTGGCAAGGCACACAAGCACACAGTGAAGCAAAATTAATGGCTTCGGCGGCAGCAACACAAAAAGTTGAATTGTGGACATGGGTACTTGCCCCAAATGAACACTATAGTGCAGAACCTGACCCAGAAGGTTGGCGTGAGATGCTCTATGTGATGGAGGGAGAGCTAACTTTGGATCTGGCAGGCGACATGAAAGTCTTGGGTGTAGGAGAGTCGATTGTTTTTTCCAGTGCCATCGAATACCAATATATCAACCGTGGAACTGTACCGTTAAAGTTTATTCGTAATGCAATTTATTAAGAAGCAGATCTTAAAAACTGATGTTTAGCGCATAAAAAAGAGGTCAATAGACCTCTTTTTTAAATTCTACAATTAGAGCGATTGTTCATCTAACAGCAATTGTGCTTCACGTAGGTTTAAACTGCCTTCGTAAATCGCACGACCAGTAATTGCGCCCAAAATACCAGGTTGGCCTTTGAGGTTACGCACGTCATCAAGGTTGGTCACACCACCTGATGCAATTACAGGTAAGCCAGAGTATTGTGCCAGTTGAACAGTTTGCTCAACGTTCACACCCTGCATCATCCCGTCACGTGCAATGTCAGTATAGACAATGCTCGATACGCCCGCATCGGCAAAACGTTTGGCCAAATCGGTTGCTTTCACATCGGTCACATTGGCCCAGCCATCGGTGGCCACCATGCCATTCATGGCATCAATGCCGACAATGATATGACCTGCAAATTTCTTACATGCTTCTTCTACAAACTCAGGATCTTGAACAGCTTTGGTGCCAATAATGACAAAAGACACACCCGCTTCTAAGTAGTGTTCAATGGTTTCTAGTGAACGAATACCGCCGCCAATTTGAATTGGCAGTTCAGGTTGTGCGCGAGCAATGGCTTCAACCACAGGTTTATGAATTGGCGTACCAGCGAAAGCACCATTTAAATCGACCAAATGTAAGCGACGCGCGCCTTCATTTACCCAGTGCTGTGCAGTTGCAACAGGATCATCAGAAAAAACCGTATCGTCTTCCATACGACCTTGTTTTAAACGAACACATTTGCCATCTTTCAGGTCAATTGCAGGGATGATCAGCATGCTTTCGCTCCTAGCCAAATCTTAAATAAAATCAATGTCCGTCATCTTAGCAAAGTATTGGCAATTTTCTAAGCATCTGTTACAGCTTTTCATGACGACAAGGTTTTGTTGTTTTTTCTAATTCTTTGGAAATATCTTTTGGGAGTCGCTCTAAACGCCGCAATTCTTCAAAAACCAACAGCGCGGCATAGGCATCGGCAGCAGCATAGTCAACTTGTTCAGGCGTGAGTACTTTCCTCGCCCAATTTGAAGTGCTGACTTTTTTGCTTTTGGGGAAGTTGAGTTGAAACAGCAGGGCGATGGCATTTTTAATGCCGACAGGGTTGGTCAAACCAAAGCTTGCAAAGCATTTTGACAGCTCAACCACGCCTTTGAGCTCAAAACCTTTTTTGCGGAAAAGATGGGTATCATTTTTTAAACCAAAGCCCACTTTGAGCTGGTCTGGATTCGCCAAAAATGGTGCAAGGAAGCTCCAAATGGGTGGACTCATTTGAAACAAATAAGCCTGCTCGACGCTGGCTAGTTGAATTAAATGCGGACCCGTGGAGACTTCTCCCACTTGAAAGGTCGGTTTGGACTCGCTGTCAAAACCGAAGATGGAAACCTGTTCTAGTTCAGCGCGGATTGCTTCACACTGTTCTAAGTTTTGAATGACATGAATTGCTTGTTTTGGCAAATTTTGAAAACGAGGAAATTGTTGAATTTCGACTTTGCTGGGAAGGATGTGTTGAAAAGAAGAATCCATCATGCTTTGACTATGCCATTGTTGCTTAAGCCTAAAGCTTTTAGGTTGATTTAGCAAAACAGCCGACCTAGGCAGGCTGTTTTGCACGGGTGATTTTAGGACATAAAACCAGCCGCAATACCGCCGATAATTGCTAAAACGAAAATCACGATGTAAATCCATGCCAAAACGGCTTCCCAGCCTGCGGTTGGGCGTGGTGAGCCATAGCTGTTGCTACGATCATCGCCTGGTGCGAAAATCAGGTAAAGCATTAAGATCACGTTGGCAAGAGGCACCAACATCAACAGTGATAACCAGCCCGTATGGTTGCGGTCATGTAGGCGACGAATAGTAAATACAAACGTGAAGTACATCAGCGCAACATAGATCAGGATGATAAAAATCATGCCGCCACCGAAGTTGCCTGTTTCCAAGTTCACGAATGTATTAGGAAAGATGGCGATGAAAATACCAAGAATAATTGACGCTACAATGGCAAGTAGACAGTTCCATGCTAGGTATGAAAAACGTCCGAAACGACCTGCGGCATTCAGCGCAGATTCTTGTGCATATTGAGTCATAGTGACTTACCTTATCGTTGTAAATTAAGTTTTTTATAAATAAAAATGTCTAAAAAGCAGGCAAATCATAATCAAATTTGGTGACAATGAAAAGGCATCTCAGCCATCTTGAGTACACTAGTCTGCTGTAAAGCAAAGATTTTATACATTGAAAGGCACAGGAGTGGGGTCACATGCCTCATTTACTTAAGCTGTTTCTGATTTATTTTTAGTCTAGATGCATCAATTTTGGATAAACAAAAGCTCAACCGAAGTTGAGCTTTTTCAATCAAACAGAAGCTGGAAGGAATTAAATTCTCCATTCCACAAAGTTTTTCAGCAGTTGCAAACCTGCGGTATGACTTTTTTCAGGGTGGAACTGGGTCGCAAACAAATTTTCTTGGTGAATGGCGGTACAGAACTCTAAACCATAGTCACAAGTTGCAGCCACAATGCTAGAGTTCTTCGGTTCAACATAAAAGCTGTGCACGAAGTAAAAACGTGCATCTTGCTCAATGTCTTTCCACATTGGATGACTCGGATCAGCCTGATGAACTTGGTTCCAACCCATATGGGGTACTTTCAAGCCGTCTACATCAGGAAAGCGTTTCACACTGCCTTCAAAAATACCGAGAGCATCGACTCCGCCATTTTCTTCAGAGCGTTGCATCAGCGCTTGCATACCCACACAAATCGCTAATACGGGCTTATTAAATGCCGCATGACGAACGACTTCATCAATCCCTGCTTCATGCATGCCTTGCATACAGTCACGCATAGCGCCTACGCCGGGGAACACAATTTTATCAGCTTGAGCCACTAACTTGGGATCATTGGTTACATCGACTGTTGCACCAACATGCTCAAGCGCTTTTGCGGCTGAGTGTAGGTTACC
The DNA here is from genome assembly GCF_058242845.1 of Acinetobacter sp. 789_lipA. Taxonomy (NCBI): domain Bacteria; kingdom Pseudomonadati; phylum Pseudomonadota; class Gammaproteobacteria; order Moraxellales; family Moraxellaceae; genus Acinetobacter; species Acinetobacter sp. 789_lipA. Next base: position 1,058,001 of record NZ_JBZAYS010000001.1, read on the forward strand.
CATACCATAGTCAAGAAGGGCAATACGGGTCATTACAAACTACCTTTGGTTGAAGCAATGGTGTTGGTTGCACGTGGGTCAATTTCACAGGCCATACGAAGTGCACGCGCAAACGCTTTGAACACACTTTCAATTTGGTGGTGGCTATTTTTACCTTTGAGGTTATCAATGTGTACCGTCATGAGCGCATGGTTCACAAAGCCTTGGAAAAACTCCGAGAAGAGATCCACATCAAAACGACCAATCATGGCGCGGGTAAATGGAATATCCATAAACAAACCCGGACGGCCTGATAAGTCCACCACAGCACGGCTTAAAGATTCATCTAACGGTGCATAAAAATGACCATAACGACGTAAACCTTTTTTGTCACCTAAAGCTTTGGCAAAAGCCTGTCCAAGCGTGATACCACAGTCTTCAACCGTGTGGTGATCATCAATATCTAAGTCGCCATCACATTCAATATCAATATCAAATAAGCCATGTCGCTTGATTTGATCAATCATATGATCTAAAAAGGGAATACCTGTGTTGAGCGTGCCTTGACCCGTACCATCGAGGTTTACACGAACTCGAATTTTGGTTTCGTTGGTATTTCTTACCACTTCACTGATACGTTCTGTCATAGACACGTTCCTCAAAGACGTCAAATAATTGATGTAAAATGTTTCGCCGTAACGAAGTCACCGCATATTAGATTGCTCAGGAGGGTTTATCAATGCCTATTACCGTACACGCTTATACTTCACTGGAAAAAGAAGAGTTGCGCAGCCAGCTAGAGCGACTGTACGACACCAGTCCTGAATTTGGCGATGGGCATGATGCCGTAGAACAACTTGAGCAAAATCTAGCTCAGTATACCTTACTTTATACCGCAGAATTTAATACTAAAGTCATTGGCGCCATTTGGTGTAGTGGGCAGGGTGAAAATAAAACCTTAGAATACATCGTAGTACATCCTGCTAACCGTGGACGAGGGGTTGCGGAGCGGCTGGTTGAAGAAGTTTGTCGTATGGAAGAAGCCAAAGGTGTCAAAGTGTTCGAGCCGGGTTGTGGTGCGATTCACCGTTGCTTAGAGCACATTGGTAAAATTTAAGCTTTTTTCAAGCAGTTTATACACTGCTTTTTTTCATGGATAGTGATGGTGATGCACTCTAAGTACAAAGAATGACTCAAAAAATGTACGAAGGGTGCTGAGTTTGCTGTAAAAGTAAACACTCAACTGATTTTTTTGAAAACGCACTTGACGCTGCTTCGCTTAAACTGTTTAATACGCGACATCGGCGTGATAGCTCAGTAGGTAGAGCAACGGATTGAAAATCCGTGTGTCCCCAGTTCGATCCTGGGTCTCGCCACCATATTCAAAATCTTATTTAAAAGATTTCAATCCCTGATCCCATCAGGGATTTTTTTTGCCTGAAATTTATCCGATCAAATAAAAAAGTGATGATTTTTATTGACTATTCATCCGAGATACGGCTTAATACACGGCATCGGCGTGATAGCTCAGTAGGTAGAGCAACGGATTGAAAATCCGTGTGTCCCCAGTTCGATCCTGGGTCTCGCCACCATATTCAAAAAAGCCTCAAACAATGTTTGGGGCTTTTTTTTGTCCCATGAAAAGTGCGATTGTGTAAGATGTTGGACAACATCATGCTTTAGTTAATGGAAAATGTGCTAATTTTGAGTCAAAAATAAGACTGAGAATAGCTTATGAAAGACCGCTTTTCGTCAGGAAGTCAGCTTTATCAACTCGCACGTCCAAGTTATCCAGCAAGTTTGATTCAAGAAATACTCAAGCATGTGGCGACTCCTCAATTTGCATGGGACTGTGGCGCAGGGTCGGGGCAATTGACTCAATTGTTGGCGCCGCATTTTGATGCCGTGGTGGCGACAGATATCAGTGCTCATCAGTTACAACATGCACCTTATTTTGAAAATGTCAGTTATCAAGTTCAGTCTGCAGAGCACACCAGTTTTGCCGAGCAGAGTTTTGATTTAATCACAGTGGCTCAAGCCATTCATTGGTTTGATTTTGATGGTTTTTATGCAGAAGTGAGGCGGACTTTACGACCTGAAGGCATTTTGGCGGTCATTGGCTATGGTTTAATTCAGTTGCAGCAACCTGAGTTACAGGGGTGTATTGAGCGACTTTATTTTAAGACTTTGAAAGGCTATTGGGATGCCGAACGACGTTATATCGACGAGGCCTATCAAACCATTCCTTTTCCTTTTGAGAAAATAGCGACGTCTGAATTGTCGATGTCATTTCAATGGTCTGCTGCTCAATTGTTGGATTATTTAAATACATGGTCTGCACTGAAACATTATCGAGCGAAAAATTCAGATGACCCCTTATTTGAGTTCAAAGCATTCTTTGCGTTGGATGATCACGCGAACCAACTCTTTGAGCTTAAATTTCCAATTTTTTTAAGATTGGGTCGTCTACCTGTATCGGCGCATTGAGTGTCTGAGCTTAATCGGCAATCAGACGTTTACCAAAGCACACGACTTCGATTTCCTCATAGCCTAGCTGCTCATAGAAGCTTTGCACGTCGATGTTTTCTTTACGTACAAGCAGTTGTAGTTTGGGACAGCCTAACGCAATCAGGCGCTTCTCGAGCTGTTGTATGAGTGCAGTTGCGACTCCATTGCGTTGAAAGTGTGGATGTACTGCCAAATAATTAATCCAGCCGCGATGGCCATCATAACCACCCATCAATGTGGCGATGAGTTGTTCATCTTTAACAGCCAGTAAAAATAAACCATCTTTTTGCGCAGTTTTTCTAAAAATATCAATTTCAGGGTTATTCCAAGGGCGAGTGAGGTCGCATACCTCCCAAAGTGCAATGACGTCTTCTAAATCTGTTTCGAGATAGGGGCGAATAATGAACATGAGCTTGGCATTTTTATTTTTGGATGCCTTTAGATTAATTGAGTTTTTTTATTTTGATAAGTGTTTTCTTATACTTTTCATCAGCCATAAAAAACGCCCAATCGGGCGTTTTTAAAACTTTAAATTAAGCAGATTTCGCTTCTGCTTGAACAGGAAGCATATGACCTGTTTCCTCAAAGTTAGAATGCCAAGACAACGCTTCACGAAGAAGGTGAGGTGTATGACCACCTTTGGCACATGAGCGATCAAAGTAATCATTTAATGCATCACGGTAAAGTGGGTGTGCACAGTTGTCGATAATCGCACGAGCACGCTCACGTGGTGCTAAACCACGAAGATCTGCCAAACCTTGTTCAGTTACCAGGATGTCCACGTCGTGCTCTGCATGGTCAACGTGTGATGCAAATGGAACGATTGAAGAAATGTCGCCACCTTTTGCAATTGATTTGGTCACGAAGATTGCCAAGTGTGCATTACGTGCGAAGTCACCTGAACCACCAATACCGTTCATCATTTTCGTACCGCAAACGTGAGTTGAGTTCACGTTACCGTAAATGTCAAATTCAAGTGCAGTGTTGATGCCGATAATACCTAAACGACGAACCAATTCAGGGTGGTTTGAGATCTCTTGTGGGCGTAAAACCAATTTATCTTTGTACGCTTCAAGGTTATTAAATACTTTCTCGCCGTATTTAGCTGAAAGGGTAATTGATGAACCTGAAGCAAACTTCATTTTACCTGCATCAATCAATTCAAAGGTACAGTCTTGCAGCACTTCTGAGTACATCACGAGGTCTTCGAAGTTCGAATCTTTAAGGCCTGTAAGTACAGCATTGGCAATTGAGCCAATCCCTGCTTGTAATGGGCCTAAGTTTTTCGGTAGACGCTCTTCAGCCACTTCTTTTTCAAAGAAAGCGATTAAGTGGTCTGCAATGCCTTGAGTTTCATTATCTGGCGCTGTCACAGTCGATGGAGAGTCGTGTAAGTCGTTGTTGATGACGATACCCACGATTTTTGCAGGATCGATATTGATCGCGTGCGTACCAATACGTTCATCCACTTGAGTCAATGGAATCGGTTGACGTGTTGGACGGTAAGTTGGGATGTAAATATCGTGTAAGCCTTCAAATGCAGGGCTTAAGTTGGTGTTGATTTCAACAATCACTTTTTCTGCGAAAATTGCAAAACTTGCAGAGTTGCCCACAGATGTTGTTGGAATAATGCCGCCATCTTCAGTGATCGCAACCGCTTCAATGATTGCTACATCAGGTTTTTTCAACTGAAGGTTACGCATTTGCTCAACAGTTTCAGACAAGTGTTGGTCAATGAACATCACTTCGCCATTGTTGATGGCTTTACGTAAAGTGTTGTCGACTTGGAACGGTAAACGACGTGCCAATACACCCGCTTCAGTCAATTGCTTGTCTAGGTCATTACCTAAAGAAGCACCAGTAATTAATGTGATTTTTAAAGGATTTGTGTGTGCACGTTTAACCAATGCCAAAGGTACAGCTTTCGCTTCGCCAGCACGAGTGAAGCCACTCATACCTACAGTCATGCCATCTTCAATAAAAGCAGACGCTTCTTCTGCACTGATGACTTTATCGTGAAGTGAAGCTAAACGGATACGATCTAAAGACATGGTTTACTCTCGTTAATATTCTGGATCTGGTACCGATTGTACCGATCAAGAACGACATTGTGCATACCTGTTAGGCTAAGGTCTAATTTTTTGAAAAAATGTGGGTATAAGGGATTCTGATGATTTGCAAGTGTTTGAAATATATTTGGTAAAATTAAATTGTTGAATAGTTGAACAAAATCGTTTGATCAACTATTGTACAAAATTTAAAAATGCTCAACCAAGGTTTGCTTTAATTTTTCGAGTGGGTTGTTGCTGGAAATTTCAACATCTTGATTGTGATGAAGAGGCAGTGAAATAATTGCTTCAAGTCCCCCTTGTTCCCGATTATGAATGCTGAGTTGACCTTGGTGAATATCAACAATGCGTTTCACAATGGCGAGACCTAAACCACTGCCTTGGACTGTTCTGGCTTCATTGCCACGCACAAAAGGTTGCATGAGTTCTTCAATTTGATCGTCAGGAATGCCTTCACCATGGTCTGCTACGCTAATTAAAATATGTTCATTTTCCACTGTTGCGGAAAGTTCAATCGGCTCAGCACCGTAGCGTTTTGAGTTATTAATCAAGTTACCAATCAGGCGTTTAAGAGATAGACTCCGTGCCTGAATAATCGGTAATTCAGCAGGTTCAAAACGAATATCCAGCGGTTTGAATTGCACCACCAATTCTTGTAATAGCATATTTAAATCGGTGTCTTGGATTTCCTCATCCGAACCATCACGCATATAGGAAATGAACTGATTTAAGATCGCGTCCATATCTTCAACGTCATAAATCAGCCCTTCTTTTAAAAAATCATCATCGGGCATCATTTCTGCACTGAGTCGAATACGGGTCAGTGGGGTGCGTAAGTCATGTGAAATCCCTGCCAACATAATCCGGCGGTCACGTTCAGTCTGATCTAGGGTGTAAATCATGTGATTAAACGCTTGGTTGACCTCACGAATTTCTTGGGGGCCGTGATTGGTCTCTAAATATGGTGCTGTGCCTGTTTTACTATAACTGTTGGCAGCATTTTGCAGACGACGCAGCGGGCGATTGAGCTGACGAACCAAGGTTAAAATAATGGCTGCTGCAATAAGTGGTACGCCAAGTAGCCAGCCGAAAATTAATTCAGGGCTGTAGTTGGCATAGGTTTTCAGGGGTTCGCGGACCCAGTTGCCGTTCATTTCAGGAGTTTGAATCCAAATCCGCGGACTGGGCTTAAATTGGAAATACACCGTGGCATGTTCGACTTTTAATTCTTTGGCCAGCTTAGCTTCAATTTGGTTAGTAAAGAATTCGGCGATGACTTTATCTTTGACATTGGGATATTCTTTGGGATCGGTGACGTATTCAATGCCAACACGGCTTCTTAACCAGTCATCGACATCGACTTCAGTATTTTGATGATAAATCCGTAAATCGGGGTTGTTGAGAATTTCTATTTCAACAGCAAGGTAACGAGCATGTTGTTGGATTTCTGGAAGATATAGAGTTCGCCAAAAGAACCACAAGGACATAAATAAACTGAAAAATACAATGAAGAGTACCAGTACGGTGGTGCGCATGGCAGCAGAACGCGGCTTGATTTTATCTAAAAAGCGTTCCCAACGCGTGCGTTTCCGTTCTGAATACGCTTCGTAATCTGTAAATTTTTGAGGGTCGATGGGTTCGAGTTTCACGTGATTTCCTGTTTCTATGTAAGAGACATAGTTCAATGGTGACAGGTATGCGATACGCGAAAAGTCATCTGCAATTGTTCGAGGCAGGAGGTCTGGGTGTTATAAAGTTTCTGCGAGCATGATGTTGAAATGCAGAAATATGCCGAGTTTTGCAGATGACAATGGTTTTGCTTACTTTTGTCGAAACAAAAGTAAGGCGAACCGCAGGTTAATCGATAAAGTTGAGCTTAATTTTAGGACTCCGTCGTGCTGATTATTGCTACTCAGCTTAAAAAGACCGAAGCCGTATTTTTCAGTTTTGAATTATTCCGCGCCATCTGGAACGAACACATAACCCACACCCCAAACCGTTTGAATATAGCGTGCACGCGCAGGGTTTTCTTCCACAAGGCGACGGAGGCGCGATACTTGAACATCAATTGAACGTTCCATTGCACCCCATTCACGGCCACGTGCAAGGTTCATCAATTTGTCGCGAGTCAAAGGCTCACGTGGATGTTGTACCAAGGCTTTCAGTACCGCAAACTCACCTGTAGTTAGGGTTACGACTTGACCTTCACGCGTGAGAGTGCGTGTTGATAAATCAAGTGACCATGGCCCAAAGCTGACTACTTCCATTTGTTGGCTTGGTGCGCCTGGAACTTCACGGACTTGGCGGCGCAGTACAGCGCGAATACGTGCTAACAACTCATTTGGATTAAATGGTTTCGGTAAATAGTCATCTGCACCTGCTTCTAGACCTGCAATACGGTCTGAATCACTGCCACGTGCGGTAAGCATAATAATAGGTGTATCAATATTGGATTGGCGTAGACGACGGCAGATACTTAAACCATCTTCCACAGGGAGCATGAAGTCGAGCACAATCAGTGAAAACAGTTCGCGCTGTAAGAGACGATCCATTTGAGTTGCATCATGCGCTGTTTTCACCACAAAGCCTTTATCTTCTAAAAAGCGTTGGAGTAGCGTACGTAAACGCACATCGTCATCTACCACTAAAATGCGTTCAACGCGATCTGCATCGCTATGTACAGCATCTGTTTTTTCAGCAGGTACAACTAAACTCATTGAAGTGCTCCTTTATTCTTTATTGTCATCGTAAACAAAAGTCGGGATAGTCTTGAGTATACGACTCATTTGTATGTCTTTACTATGCTCTAAAGCAACAAATATTGCAGGTAAAATCAAGACATAGATACCAAATGTATACATCTTAGCCCATAGAAAAAAATGGCAAAGAATACCTAAAAATAAGATTTAACACTGAAAATGAGATGGATTTATGAAATTTGCCTGAAATATGTCACATTTAAGCCATTAAATTAATAAAAACAGTTGTGGATTTTATAGTCTTGGTCTTTATAATCATGGCTTTTAGTACATATCCTTGTGGGATCACATACGATGACTGACTTAGTTCAGCAGTTGGCAAAAGAAATTGCCGTACGTCCAAATCAAATCGAGGCTGCCATCAAGTTGATTGATGAAGGTGCTAGCGTTCCATTTATTGCGCGTTACCGTAAAGAAGTCACGCAAGGCTTAGATGATGCGCAGTTACGTCAGCTCGATACACGTTTGGCTTATTTACGTGACTTATTTGAACGTCGCGACAAGGTAATCGAATCATTAAAAGAACAAGACAAATTGTCTGATGATTTATTGGCACGTGTAAATGCTGCTGAAACTAAAAATGCCTTAGAAGAAATTTACGCACCCTACCGTCCAAAACGGACCAGTAAATCATTTAAAGCCAAAGAAGCAGGCTTAGGCCCGATTGCAGAAAAAATCTTTGCAGAAGCGGTTGATCCAGCTGAAGCATTGGCAGACTTTAGCCATGAAGATTATCCAGATCTAGAAAGTCAGTTGGATGCGATTCAACATATTCTAATTGATGACTGGGCGCAGAACATTGCACTGACCACTGAACTTAAAGCAATGTTTGCAAAAACAGCCACTTTAAAAAGTTTAGTGGCAAGTGATGAGAAAAAAGAAGTTGGCAAAAAATTTCGCGATTACTTCGACTTTTCTGAAAATTTAAATAAAGTCCCGTCACACCGTTTATTGGCTATGTTACGTGGCCGTCAAGAAAACGTTTTAGGTTTAAAAGTTGATGGTGAAGATGATGCACCAGTGGCGCGTATTGAAAATGAATACAGCCTTGAAACTGCACAGCCGCAAGCACGTCAAGACTATTTAAAACAAACAGCTAAATTGTTCTGGTTAGGCAAGGTTCGTCCAAGTATCGAACATTCGTTGCTCACTGAAAAACGTCTTGCAGCTGAATCTGAAGCAATGGATGTTTTTGCTGAAAACTTACGTCATTTGCTGTTGTCTGCACCCGCGGGCGCACGTACAACCCTAGGTGTGGACCCTGGTATCCGTACAGGGGTGAAATTGGCTGTGGTGAATGCATCGGGTGATGTACTTACACATAGCACGATTTATCCATTTGCACCCAAAGATGATAAAGCGGGTTCAATTGCAGAACTTGCCCGTTTATGCCGCGAGTTTAATGTTGACCTGATTGCCATTGGCAATGGTACAGCAAGCCGTGAAACAGAAAGCGTTGTGGCTGAAATGATGGCTGCAAATAGCGATCTTAAATTGACGCGTGTTTCTGTATCAGAAGCCGGTGCATCGGTTTATTCAGCATCTGAATTGGCTTCTGCGGAGTTACCAGAGCTAGATGTGTCGATTCGTGGTGCAGTGTCGATTGCACGTCGTTTACAAGACCCATTGGCTGAACTGGTGAAAATCGATCCAAAATCGATTGGTGTAGGTCAGTACCAACATGATGTGAACCAAACTGGTTTAGCGAAAACCCTTGAAGCAGTCGTTGAAGACTGTGTGAACTCAGTGGGTGTGGATGTTAATACTGCATCATCTGCTATCTTGGGTTATATCGCAGGTTTGAATAAGTCGATTGCGCAGCAAATTGTCGATTTTCGTAAAGAAAATGGCCGTTTCGACAACCGCCAAGATTTGAAAAAAGTACCGCGGTTAGGCGAGCGTACTTTTGAACAAGCGGCAGGTTTCTTACGTATTCAAGATGGTTCAGAGCCACTGGATGCTTCTGCTGTTCACCCAGAGTCTTATGCGCTGGTCGGTAAAATTGTTGAAGCGAAAGCGACGACGGTGAAAGATATCATTGGTAACTCTGAAATCATTCGCCAAGTGAATGCTGAAGAATTTGCAGATGAGAAATTTGGTTTACCAACTATTCAAGATGTACTGTCTGAACTGGAAAAACCAGGTCGTGATCCGCGTCCAGAGTTCCGTACAGCAAAATTCCGTGAAGACATTACGGAAGTTGCGCAACTGACTGAAGGCATGCAGCTTGAAGGTGTCGTGACCAATGTGACGAACTTCGGTGCTTTTGTGGATGTGGGTGTACACCAAGATGGTTTAGTTCATATTTCAGAGTTGGCCAATGAATTCGTTGCAGATCCGCATAAAGTGGTGAAGCCGGGGCAAATTGTGCAAGTACGTGTACTCACTGTAGATGCTGAGCGTAATCGTGTGAATTTGTCGATGCGTCCGGAAGGTGCTGAAGCGGCTAAAGCTCCGCGTCAACCACGTCGTGAAAATACAGAGCGTAGTGAACGTAAACCACAAGGTAAACGTCCACAACAAACACGTCCTCAAGGCGAGCGTGCTCAAACAAATAAGAAGCCGCAAACGGCTAAACCTCAAGAAAATAAAATTGGTGGTTTAGGTGCATTGTTACTTCAAGCAGGGATTAAAGGTTCGAAATAATCTTTAAGATTTGAATAAAAAAACCTCCCAAGTGGGAGGTTTTTTTTATGGTTACTTTTATCCGTTGATGATGGGCACGATCCAACTGGTGATAATCAGCATAATGCCAAAGTGCCCAAGCTTTCGGCAAACTTTGACAAAAGTTGGAGCGGGTTGTTCCAGTCGAGTGGCATAATCTTTGAGGCTTATGGCTTGGGTGCTGCGGCTATGCCACAGGAAAACAGCAAGGTCGATACAGATTAGAATCGTCCCGACATTGGCCACGATATCCATCAATACATAATCTTGTAAATACAGGCTACTGCCTACTCGGTAGCAGAGATAAATCGCAAAAGCGATACACACATATTGCAGTACGAAAGTAAAAGCGCGCATAAATTCACAAAATAAAAAAAGACGGCTGTTTATAACACAAAAAGTAGAAGGGTCACGTCGTCTTTATTTTTTGTCCACAAAAAAAGGTATGAGTCTTAACTGATTAGGCTTTGTGCAATCAGGCTGGAAAAAATGGAGACTAAACCTATTTTTGAAAAAATATTGCAATACATGCTTGAGGGTTGTGAGGTTGGCTTGTTTTTTGTTTCTAGAGAGTATATTTCGCTCGTCAGTGGGGTAGGCTGTTGCGGTGCGCGTTGGCTCTTAAAGCCAAATTCGAGCAAGATCATCAGCAAACCGCCATGAATCAGCACTTGCCAGATTGAAATATGAGAGAGGGTAAGTTCTGTATATAGATTAAAAGCAGTGGTTGCAGCAAAGATGAAGCAAAAAAGCTTGAATAAATAAAATGTCTGCATTTCTTTTCCCCTTTTATTGTTGCTCTTATGATGGGCTTTTTTTCTTAAGCGAATATTAATAACTATAAAAGAGTTGTAAAAAATTTAGCTACCCAACCTTTGATCAAAGGTTGGGTAAATTGTAAGAAAACTTACCAGTGTTCACCTGGGAATAAGCGTGCATACGCTTTTTGCACCCAGTTGAGTTTTTGCTGTTCACCTACAGACGCGGTAGAACTTGGGAATAAGTTATAACCAATCGACATGAGCTTATTGTTGATGTCTGGTGCGATTGAATAAGTGATTGATGCCAAACGACCTAAGTTAGTTGCCACTTTCTTCGGGCGTTTCACAATCGCATAAGCAACTAGATCTGCTGCTTGTTCAGGCGAAAGAGTCGGAACGTATTTATAAATTTTCGTCGGCGCAATCATTGGAGTGCGTACCAAAGGCATATAAACCGAAGTAATCGCAATTTTATGTGAATGCACTTCGGCAGAAAGACAGCGACTGAATGCATCTAATGCGGCTTTAGACGCCACATAGGCTGAGAAACGAGTGGCATTTGCCAATACGCCAATCGAGCTAATGTTAATAATATGCCCATCACGACGAATCATCATTTGTGGCAGGATGTTCATGACTAAACGTACAGCACCAAAGTAGTTGAGTTGCATGGTGCGTTCAAAGTCGTGGAAGCGTTCTGCTGACTCATGTACAGCACGGCGGATCGAACGACCTGCGTTATTAATTAAAATATCAATATGATCGACTGAAGCTAAAATCTGCTTAGAGACTTCATCAATCGAGTCTAAATCATTTAGGTCACATGGAAAAACAGAGGCTGAACCACCTTTGGCTTCGATTTCTGCTTTCACTTCTTCTAGTGTTTCTTTGGTGCGCGAAACTAAAAGGACGTGCGCTCCTGCGTCAGCCAGTTTGTGTGCAACGGTTAAACCAATACCACTTGAAGCGCCTGTAATTAAGACGGTTTTTCCATTTACACGTTCTTTAAAAAGTCTATCCATTCTTGAATTCACGTTATCATTCCTGATCTAAGTCAAATATTTGAGGGTTATGGCTATTTTTATATTCGATTATTAAGGCTACATTTTCTGAGAAATGTAGCGGCTTTCCTTCACGGTATAATACCTAAACTGCTTAAAAATATCACTGCATAAGTTATTGAAATAATAAATAAAATTAGAGTAAAAGCTCTATTTTATTGGTTCTAATTAATTGTTTTTAACATGAATTCAATCAAAGTGAAAGGGCTATAAATATAAAAGACAAGCGTATAAAAAACCTCAATCATGTGATTGAGGTTTTAAGTTTAGCGGTCTGTATTTTAGACTTGAGCCAAGGCTTGCTCTAAATCTGCAATCAAATCATCAATATGTTCAATGCCTACAGATAACCGCACCATGTCAAGACTTACTCCAGCAGACTTTAATTCCGCTTCATTCAGTTGGCGATGTGTGGTGGTGGCGGGGTGGCACGCCAGACTTTTGGCATCGCCAATATTGACCAAGCGAGTGAAGAGTTGCAGAGCATCAATAAAGCGGGTGCCACCTTCACGGCCATCTTGTACCCCAAAAGATAAAATCGCCGAAGGTTTTCCTTTGACATATTTTTGCGCCAAGCCATGCTGAGGATGGTCTTTCAGTCCCGCATAGTTGACCCATTTCACTTTGGGGTGGGCTTGTAAATATTCTGCGACTTTCTGCGCATTTTCAGTATGACGTTCCATACGCAGGTTTAGCGTTTCTAAGCCTTGTAGAATCAAGAACACGCTTAAAGGGCTAATCGCAGCGCCAGTATTACGTAGTGGTACCACGCGGGCACGCGCGATATAAGCTGCTTCGCCTAAAGCTTCGACATAGTTCACGCCGTGATAGCTTGGGTCTGGCGTATTCAGCACTTTAAAGCGCTCAGGATACTTGCCCCAAGGGAATTTACCGCTGTCGACAATCGCTCCACCAATCGAGTTACCATGCCCGCCAATATATTTGGTCAAGGAATGCACCACAATATCTGCCCCATATTCAAAAGGTTTCAGCAGCGCAGGAGTTGCAACCGTGTTATCGACCACTACAGGCACGCCATACTCATGCGCAATTTTGGCAATGGCTTCGAGGTCAATGATATTGCCGAGTGGGTTGCCAATCGATTCAACAAAGACCAATTTGGTTTTTTCATCAATTAAACCACGTAAGGCTTCTGGATCTTGATAATCAAAGAAACGTACCTCAATGCCTTGCTTCGGTAGAGTGTGGGCAAACAGGTTATAAGTGCCACCGTACAAGGTCGATACTGAAGCAATGTTGTCCCCTGCTTCGGTAATGGTTTGAATGGCGTAAGTAATGGCTGCCATGCCAGAGGCTAAGGCCAACGCGCCAATGCCTCCTTCGAGTGCAGCCAAACGTTGTTCTAGCACCGCAGTGGTCGGGTTCATAATTCGGGTATAAATATTACCTTGTACTTTAAGGTCAAATAAATCCGCACCATGTTGCGTATTATCAAAGGCATAAGAGGTGGTTTGATAAATCGGTACGGCCACTGCTTTGGTGGTGGCTTCGGGGCTATAACCAGCATGGATAGCCAAAGTTTCATCTTTATAGGTCATGGGACTTCATCTACGTGAGTTAAATATTGCACAGTCTACCATCAATGAATATGAGTGAAAGTGTGAAAATAATGAATATTTATCTAAAAAATTCATAAAGATGAGCTGAGCGTAGCTTCTTTTCTGCGGAAAAGTAAGATAAAGAGAGTGTTTAAAAAATAACCGCACTGAAAGTTGTAACATTGCATTGAAGATCGGTTTCATGCCTTATTTTTTCAACGTATTCATCGTATAATGCCCGCAAATATTTTTTCGCTTCTTGCGATTTTTTGGTTTTTCTATTGAGGAGTCCTACGTGGCCCAATATATTTATACGATGAACCGAGTGTCTAAGATGGTTCCGCCTAAGCGCGAAATCTTAAAAGACATCTCTTTGTCATTTTTCCCGGGTGCAAAAATTGGTGTACTTGGTTTAAACGGTGCAGGTAAATCGACCTTGCTTCGTATTATGGCAGGCGTAGACAAAGATTTCTCTGGTGAAGCTCGTGCGCAACCGGGTATCAAAATTGGTTACCTAGAACAAGAACCGCCACTTGATCCAAATAAAGATGTCCGTGGAAACGTAGAAGATGGTTTACGTGAACCATTGGATGCTTTGGCACGTTTGGACGAAGTATTTGCTGAATATGCAGCAGAAGATGCAGACTTTGATGCATTGGCAAAAGAGCAAGAAAAACTTGAAGCGATTATCCATTCATGGGATGCGCATAATCTGAGCAACCAAATGGATCAAGCTGCAGCTGCCTTGAACCTACCTGCTTGGGATGCGGATGTCACACTACTTTCAGGTGGTGAGCGTCGTCGTGTTGCATTGTGTCGTTTGCTTTTATCTAAGCCAGACATGTTACTTCTAGACGAACCAACGAACCACTTGGATGCAGAATCTGTGTCTTGGTTAGAGCGTTTCTTGAAAGACTTTGCTGGCACGATTGTGGCGATTACGCACGACCGTTATTTCTTGGATAACGTGGCGGAATGGATTCTTGAGCTTGACCGTGGTATGGGTATTCCATATCAAGGTAACTATTCTTCTTGGTTAGAGCAGAAGAACGCGCGTCTAGAACAAGAGAACAAGCAAGAAGAGTCTTTTGCTAAAGCATTGAAGAAAGAACTTGAATGGGTTCGTTCAAATGCGAAAGGTCAGCAAAAGAAAAACAAAGCGCGTATGGAGCGTTTTGAAGAGCTTAACTCACGTGAATTCCAACAGCGTAACGAAACTTCTGAAATCTATATTCCACCGGGCCCACGCCTAGGCAATAAAGTCGTAGAAGTGGAAGGCATCAGTAAATCATTTGATGGTCGCTTACTGTACGAAAACCTGAGCTTTACCGTACCTCCTACAGCAATTGTGGGTATCGTGGGTCCAAACGGTGCGGGTAAAACCACACTGTTCCGTATGATGACTGGTGAACAACAGCCAGATACAGGTACAGTGACTTTGGGTGAGTCGGTTAAAGTGGCGTATGTTGGTCAGATTCGTGACACCTTAGATAACAACAAAACGGTTTGGGAAGAAGTTTCAGGCGGTTTGGATATCTTAAGAATTGGCGATTATGAAATTGCATCACGTGCTTATATCGGTCGCTTTAACTTTAAAGGTCAAGACCAGCAGAAGCGTGTAGGTGAGTTGTCAGGTGGTGAGCGTAATCGTTTACAACTGGCGAAAATCCTGCAAATGGGTGCAAACGTCATCTTACTGGATGAGCCATCGAACGACTTGGATATCGAAACCTTACGTGCGCTTGAGGATGCAATTCTTGTATTCCCAGGTACGGTAATGGTGGTGTCGCACGACCGTTGGTTCCTTGACCGTATTGCAACGCACATCTTGTCGTTTGAGAACGAACAGCCTGAATTCTACGAAGGTAACTATGCTGAGTATGAAGCCTATCGTTTAGCATGTTTGGGTGATGCTGCAGTTCAAAAACGTACCAAATACAAGAAAATTGGCGGTTAACGCTTCCGTTAATTCAATTAGAAAACCAGCCTTCGGGCTGGTTTTTTTATGCTTATCAATTGCCTCTTAAGGTGTTTTAGGGGTATTCACTTGTAAGCTGATAATGGTGTAATACTGATTTTTAGGTTTTGCTTTGGTATCGACTTTTTCGCTCACTTCAATCAGGTATTGCCCAGCTTGTGCAAACGTGAGTGTGGCATGGCCTTGTGCGTCGACAGGTGTGCTTTTCGCTTGTTGCTCAAGCTCACCTTGAGCACGAACCATGAGTTCTGCATGCGCTAGGGCTTTGCCTGCTTGAGTAATTTGCAGTTGTACAGGCTGTTGCACCGTGATTTGGTTTGGATGGGTTCTGAAGTTGACTTGAATTGGGGCTGGCGTTACAGCAACAGGTGAGGTGCTGTCTTTGCTCACATAGCTTTGAATGCTCCATTCGCGAACCGTAGAGACTTTGCTTGGCACTTTGCCTTTAAAGTCACTTGGAATGACATAGTCACGCTCGCTTAAGGCAGGGACTTTGTCTGCTGCGACATCGGCAAATATTTTCCATTGATGATTATGTTGTACATATTCAATTGGATATGAGGTTTTGGCAAAAATGGTATAGGTGCCTTTTTCTGGTAGCTTAAGATCAAATGCAGTTGCAGATTCTAAGTGCTTCTGTGCTTGAATCGTAGTCTGTGTTTGGTTTGGTTGGAAAACGCTGAATGAAATATCTTTTAGGGCATATTCAGGATGAAAGGCTTGTTCCGCATAGGCGCTCAATACAGGGACTTGGGTGTTTTCAGTGTGATACGCCAGTGGAGCGACGTAGGGTTCATGTGCTTGAGCCACTGAACAGAACAAGAGTGTGTAGAGTAGAGCGTTTTTCATAGAGACTAGGCCTAAAAATATTTCGTAAGATGAGGTTTTTGATTATATCGAGAAAAACTAACAAGTGATAATAATTATTATTTATTCTTTGAGCAGATAAAAGGGAGTACATAGACTCCCTTTTTGGATGCGGGTTCTAAATTAAAACTTAGATTTCCCACTCATGGTCGCACTCGCGACATTTCCATTTTTTCTGAGACTGCATGAAGCCTTGCATTGAAATCTTAAAATCAGGAAGGTCACGGTAAAACAGGAAGCCTGCAATCACACACACGATAAAAACCACGACCGTTGCAATTTGTAGTGTTGAGCCAGCGCCATCCCCGAACAGCCACATTGCGATGCTAATGAGCACCAAAAGTAATAATACAAAAATGGCTGGAACCAAAAAAACCAGACTTTTAGGCACAACAGGGCGCGTTGCTGGAACCCCTGCTTGAGCAACTGGCATAATTTTTGGGCTTTGACATTGAGGACAACGATATTGCATTACAACTCCAAAATTCGAATCTATGCCGTATTCTAATCGGATTGGAGCAGAAAGCCAAAAAAGCGTGGTAATGAAGTGCTGATAATTTTGAGGCAATAAAAAACCCAAGTCATAATGCTTGGGTTTTTTACCAGATGTTGCCATCTTAAATATGGCGTCCCTACGGGGATTCGAACCCCGGTTACCGCCGTGAAAGGGCGATGTCCTAGGCCTCTAGACGATAGGGACTTATTGAGGCATCACGTTGAGTGGTTAACACCGTCTCTCTGTGTGAGCGCTATATTAGGGATATAACGCCCATGCGTCAACTAAAAAATCAATTAAGCTTCATCAACTGCGTCATTTTTCGGCAATTTTAGGCTTTCATTGAGTTTTTCCCAAACTTTTGCTTCTTTTTTGCTTGGACCACCGACAATTTCAAGGGCATGACGTAAGCGCGCGAAGGTTAAGTCAGGGCCAATGGTGACCATGGTTTGCATCACTGGAGTCGAAGCGGTTGAACCGGCAATCGCAATAAAGAACGCTGGCATAAAGTCACGGAGCTTAATTTCCATTTGGTTGGCTAAGTCCATCAAGGTTTGACTTACGGTGTCATTGTTCCATGTGAACATGCTTTCCAAACGCCAAATCGCAAATTGCAGACTTTGACGAACTTGTTCTTCGCTCAGTTTCTTGCTTTCAAACTGTTCTTTGGTCAAGCTTGGGAACTGGTTAAAGTAATGCGCAGACCAGTTCACCGCTTCTGAAAGTAAGTTGATACGAGGTTGAATTGCTGCGGCGATGTCTTCGAGCATCTTACGATCTGCTTTCCATGCCAATAGGGTATCTAACAGTTCAGCAGGGCTTAAGCCTTTGATCCATTGACCATTGAGCCAATTCAGTTTTTCCACATCAAAAATTGGACCACCGAGGGATACACGTTGAATGTCAAAGTGTTCAATCATCTCGGCCAATGTGAATTTTTCGCGTTCATCTGGCATCGACCAGCCCATACGGCCTAAGTAATTCAACAAGGCTTCAGGCAAGACACCAATATTTTTGTAGTAGTTAATAGAGGTTGGGTTCTTACGTTTCGACAGTTTTGATTTGTCTGGGTTACGTAGTAATGGCATATGACCCAGTACAGGCATTTCCCAACCAAAGTATTGATACAGCAACTGATGTTTAGGTGCAGAAGGCAACCATTCTTCGCCACGGAAAACGTGGGTGATTTGCATCAAATGGTCATCGACCACATTGGCAAGGTGATATGTCGGTAAACCATCGGTTTTAAGCAAGACTTGCATGTCCACTTGTGCCCAAGGGATTTCTACTTCCCCGCGCAGTAAGTCATTGACTGTACAAATGCCTTCTTCGGGCACTTTCATACGAATCACGTGTGGCTCACCTGCAGCAAGGCGACTTTGAACTTCTTCAGCAGATAATTTTAAACCACGACCATCGTACTTTGGTGTTTCACCACGGGCCTGTTGTTCTGCACGCATTTGATCCAACTCTTCGCTCGTAGCAAAGCAGTAGAACGCATGACCTTTTTCAACCAAATCCAGTGCATATTGTTTATAAATATGCATGCGTTCAGACTGGCGATACGGTGCATATGGCCCGCCAATGTCCGGACCTTCAGACCAATTCAATCCTAACCAACGCAATGAATCTAAAATCATTTTTTCCGATTCAGGAGTCGAACGAAGTTGGTCGGTATCTTCGATACGCAGAATAAATTCACCACCATGTTGCTTGGCATAGCATAAGTTAAATAGCGCAATATATGCTGTGCCCACATGCGGGAAGCCAGTTGGAGAGGGTGCAATACGAGTACGAACAGTCATAGCCAATTATGATTCAGAATGTAAATTGAGGTCTATTATAACGAAAAAGCCCGACCACTTAATGCTTAATTCAACATTCAGTGATCAGGCTTTTGTGCGCAAATGTCATAACTTGAGAGAGGTTACGACACTGTGGCTTATTTTTAGTTTAGAGGAACAATGATTGCACAAAACGGCTAAAGCGCTGGTTTTGTGTAGCAAAGAAATTTTGTGTCGGTGCAACTTTGATTGAGGTCATGATTTTTAAATCATTATCCATCATCGTGGTTCGGTCACTGCCTTTTTGTTGGCTGAGCGCTTTTTCAATCAACGATGTTTTCTCAGTGGGCATCGTCGCTTTATCATTGCTTTGAATGGCTGCACTATGTCCCAGTTGGCTAAAACAAGCCAAGCCGATACTCAACGTAACGGTATGTAAAAATGTTGCTTTCATGTCCTTTTCCCCTCTCAACATGGTATTGGAACAGATTTTTATTAAAGTCATTGGTAATCTAGTTTCAATTTAACCGATTTCACAAATAAAAAAGTAGAACCGTGTCACACAATTTACAAAATTATAAACAAATTTGGGCTAAATTGACATTTAAACATCAAATATAAATCATTTGGCTTTTTGTACCAAATAACTGTGGAGATAGCATGGAGATTTTGAGCTTGATCTGTGGAGGGTGGATATGGGTTATCCTTAAAAGTGCACAAAATAGTCCTTTTAGAGATATCTTTTTATCAGTATAGCCGTAAAACCTCGCCTTCAGGGCATAGGTATCTATGATCCTAGCCAAAATAATGGACAGCACGTCCCTCTAAAGATAACGTAACTTTAATCTTTGGAGATTCAAGAAATGGCTAAACGTTTTAGTCCTGAATTTAAACAGCAAGCGATTGATTATGCACTTTCAAACCCCCACGAACCTATAGCTGCAATCGCCCAGAAATTAGGTGTTGGTTATTCAACATTGGATAAATGGATTCGTGAAGCCAATCCAGTGGGTTCAAGCAAACGCCAACTTTCATCAGAACAACAGCGGATTTTAGAATTAGAGAAAGAAGTCAAACAGCTCAGGGACGCCAATGACATCTTAAAAAAAGCGCATGTGTACTTTCTGACAGATCATGCCAAGAAAAGTACACGGTAATTCAAGATCTGGATGTGAATGAAGTCACTGTATCTTCTGCCTGTAAATGCCTGGGTGTCAGCACTTCAGGCTATTATGCCTGGCGAAAATGCCAGGCCAATCTAGCGCAGAAATATAATGATTTAAAAGCCGTATATTGGCAGCATCATGCACGATTGGGTGCACCTTCATTGGTACATGACATGCATGATTTAGGTTACAGCATGAGCGAACGAACCGTTGGAAGAATGCTTAAAAAGCTTGGTTTACGTAGCAGGATTGCACGTAAATACAAGCATACGACTGATTCAAACCATCGTTTGCCTACAGCGCCTAACTTGTTGGATCGTCAATTTGGCGTTGGTCAATTGAAAGCTACTTCAAGCTTCTAAAACAAGCGGGTCATGATGTTGAATCGTGGCTCCAAACGACCCCTCAAGCAATTTTAAGAAAACTACTTGTTGCGAGTATGGCCTGCGTACTGACATGGCGAATAAAACGCTGTAATGATGAACAAACTACTCGAGTAAGAGCCGTACTAACACGACTATCTGGGCGACAGCAAAAGCGAGGGAAAAGAGAAAGTGCACCATCAATACTTGCTGGACTTTCAATCTTATTAAACACCTTGAAGCTACTGGAAAGTTATTCGGTGGATGAGTTAAAGGAAATGGCTAAAATTGCGTTGGGGTATCCACACGAAGATGTGTAGATACCTATACCTTCAGGGCGGGGATGTAAGGCTGCAATCCGCTAGTCCCCTTGTGGGGATTAGCTAGGATTGCTAATGCGGAGTTTGCTGTTGCTGAATATATTGTTTGATAATCCCAATAGGTGTACCATCACATGATGCAGCGAAATAGCTAGGCGACCACAAAGCATTACCCCATAACTTGCTTCTAATTTCAGGGTGCTTGGTTCGTAAAATACGACTGGAAGCACCTTTTAAACTATTTACCAAGCTAGAAATAGCGACCTTTGGCGGATAATGCACAAGTAGATGGACATGATCATCTTCACCATCAAATTCTGCCAACTCGGCTTCAAAGGTAAGCGTGCGCTGAACCCCATAGCTATTTTTTAACTTGGGTTGGATTTCCAGCGGTGTGGCAGTAATTCTTCTATTTGGGTCACTTTATGGATCGGTAACCTTTTCAGCACATCACTGAGATAGGCATACGGATCCAGCCCATTCAGTTTTGCTGACTGGATCAGGGTCATGATATTGGCCGCTCGTTGACCACTACGCAGCGAACCTGCAAATAGCCAGTTCTTGCGCCCCAACGCCCAGGGACGCATCTGATTCTCAACCCAATTATTATCTATAGGTAAATTGCCATCATCCAGATAGCGGCTTAAAGCTGGCCAACGCTTCAGAGTGTAATTGATGGCCTTGGCGGTTGGAGAACTCGATGGCACCGTCAGTTGATGCTGGTTGAGCCATTCATACAGTTGTTGCATCACCGGTTGACTATGCTGTTGTCGGTATTCGCGGCGCTGTTCTGCTGTACCATCGGTCTTTTTCCTGAGTTCTGCTTCTATGGCATACAGTTTCTGAATCAGCACTAATGCCTGTTCAGCGATCTGACTTTTCCCGGTCACATGCAGTTCATGAAATTTACGACGTGCATGTGCCATGCAGCCCACCTCAATGACCTGGCCTGATTTAAAGCGTGCTTTATAACCACTGTAATCATCACAGATCAGATGGCCCTGCCAGCCATTCAGGAACTCTTCTGCATGCTGACCTGAACGGCTATCCTGAAAGTCATAGATCACCGCTTGAACTGGATTGTACTGTGTGGTGGCATAGGCCCAGACATAACCTTTCTTTGGTTTTTTCTCATTATCACCCATCCGCATAATGGTGACCGGCGTTTCATCGGCATGGATCACCCGCTGTTGCAGCACCACCTGTTTTAAGGCATTGGCCAGAGGTTCCAGTTCCACACCGCAGCGACCAATCCAGTCAGATAACGTGGATCTGGACAGATCAATGCCCGCCCGCTGATAGATCAGGCGCTGACGGTACAGCGGCAAATGATCGGCATACTTCGATACCAGCACATGGCTGAGCAGTTCAGGTGAAGCAATGCCTTTATCAATAACATAGGCGGGCATCGCTTGCTGAGTCAGGGTGTCACACTGATCACAGACCCATTTGCCACGTACATGCTGTTCCTTATAGAACTGTGCCGGTCTGAAATGCAGTTTTTCACTGATATCTTCGCCGATACGACGCAAGGTGCAGCCACAAGCACATTGGGTTGATGTTGGTTCATGCTCGATACGGATGGTGTGTAGATGATCGGGCAGCAGTCGACGTTTAGGTTTGTTGACTGTGGCTTTGTGTGTCGCTGCATCAGTTTTATCTGCATTCAGCCGTTCCAGTTCCAGATCAACAGCGGCAATATCTTCTTCGACCGCTTCATCCCATAGATGGATTTGTTTTGCAGTGAGATGTTCGTTTTTACTGCCAAATTTGTGCTGTTTAAATAGTGCGAGCTCATGCTCGTATTTTTGCGTGAGAATGGAAAGATGTTGAACTTTGGCATCCAATTGCTGGTTTGATTTTTCTAATTCTTGATTTGATTGTGCCAGAGACTGATGCTGCATTGCCAACTGCTGGGTAAATTCCAGCAGTTGTTCATGGGTCAGTTGGCTTAAATCGGGCAGCATTTTCATGACCGAAGTATGCATGAGGTCATGACGCAGAGGAAATAGAACGTTTGGAGAATAGTAGAATGGACCAGCCTAGTTTAGAGCATCGTCACCACCTGCTGTCGTCCAATGCGCTGCCAAGGTAAACCCTGGATCAGTGCCTGTAACTGTTCCGGACTGATCGCCATGCTTTCACCCTGGTGAACCTGCGCCCAGTGGAATTTTCCCTGTTCCAACCGCCGGGCACACAGCCAGATGCCCAGTCCATCATGTACCAGCACTTTCATGCGATGGCCACGTTTATTACAGAACAGGTAAGCACAATGCGGTTTAATGTAGCCAAAGACTCTCACCACCTGAGTCATGACAGTATCCATACCTGCACGCATATCCATCGGCTGGGTAGCAAGCCAGATTTCATCAATACGGATCATTGAGTCAAACCCTGGATCAGCACCAGTAATTCAGTTACTGACTCCACCGGCCAGTCGATCTCGATCATCTGACCCCTTACGGAACCTGGTTCCTCATGTAGTGGAATCCTAATATGAGCGACAACTTTCTTCTCTGGTACAGGTGGCGGAGGTGCTTCTTGTCTGACTGGAGTCGGGTGAAGAATGACGGGAAGGAAGTCGGTCTGTGGAATAGATGGGGGTGTTAATGATGGAACCATTGATCTGGACTGACGAATCCATTTATGCAACAGATTCGCATTGACCTGATGTTGCATTGCCACCTTGGCCACTGATGTGTCTGGCTGCTGACATTGCTGAATAAGTTGATGTTTAAATTCAGCCGTGAAGGTTCGACGGGGCTTTTTTAGGGTTGGTGTGCTGTCTATAACTGTCTTTAAATCCATAAATAGGTGTCCACTTAAATTTTAGTGGACACTATCGCGGTATTAATGAGTTAGAAAAAGTGGGGTTCAGCGGACGCTTACCTTCAAAGTCTAAACAAACACGCTCAAACACTTCACGCATTGTTTCAAGCATTGCTTTGGTAAAAACATCTCTACGATATTTAGCGACAAAGACTAAATGAACGTGCATATTAAAAACACAATGACGACCTGTTCTAATCTCTTGACTATTGCTCATAGACCAAATATATTTTAGTAATGAAAACACTTAAATTACGAATAAAAGACAAACATTGCAAGATGCTAGACCAACTAGCAGTAGAGGTGAACTTTGTTTGGAATTATGTCAATGATTTGTGTTTCAAGCACCTACAACGTAAACAACAATTCTTTTCAGCATACGATATTGCTCAATACACGAAAGGCACATCAAAAGAATGTAACTTACATAGCCAAACCATACAGGCAATTGCAGAAGAATTAGTTACACGAAGAAAGCAGTTTAAAAAAGCCAAGCTAAAATGGCGTGTCAGTAACAACAAATCTGCAAGACGCTCATTAGGCTGGATACCTTTTAAGAAAGTAGCCATTAAATACGCCGATGGCTATGTGCAATATGGCAAGCACCAATTTAAACTATGGGACAGCTACGGACTAAGCAAATACAACGTCAAAACAGGCTCATTTGTAGAAGACAGTCGTGGACGTTGGTATGTTTGCCTTGTGTGTGGTTGATGATATTCAACAAGTTAAAGCTATAGCTAAAGGCTCAATTGGCATAGACTTGGGTTTGAAAGATTTAGCCACTTGTTCAGATGGTGTGAAACTCGAAGCTCCTAAAATCTATCGCCAATATGAGGAAAAACTTGGCATTGCTCAAAGAGCAAAAAATAAGAAACGTGTCAAAGCGATTCACGCCAAGATTAAAAATATACGCCAAAATATGTTGCATCAATTCAGCCATAAACTGGTGAATGCACATGCAGCAATCTTTGTTGGCAATGTGAATGCTAAAGCATTAGCACAAACTAGATTAGCGAAGTCAGTGTTAGATGCCAGTTGGACAACACTAAGAACCATGCTCAAGTATAAATGCGAGAACGCAGGAGTATGGTATGGAGAAGTCAACGAAGCCTATACGACCCAAACATGTTCGTGCTGTGGCTCACGCTCTAGCAGTCCGAAAGGTAGAGCAGGTCTTGGAATAAGAGAATGGCAGTGTATGGAGTGCGGTACGCTCCATGATCGGGATATAAATTCCGCACTGAATATTCTTGCGCTCGGACATGAGCGTCTCGGAGGAGGAATCCCCGTTCTTTAGGTCTGGGAGGATGTCAACAAGAATATAACCAAGCCTTTGGACAGTATCAGTATTGGAAAAGCAAAGCTGGGCAGGAGGTCAACTTTAAACAGTCTCATGGTGGATCGGGCAAGCAAGCACGTGCCGTTGCAACGGGTCTCCAAGCAGATGTGGTGGCCTTGGCCAATGATATTGATGAAATTGTGAATACTGGACAAATTGATAAAAAACTGGCAAAAAGAATTTCTGGTGGTGTTTTAAAAAGTATGCTGACATTAAATGAAGCCATTATTGATGTAAAAGAAGGTTAAGTCGAAGGCTTTAAAATGGTTTTCAAGCTTTTTGGAGAAATTGCAACTTCTTCTAAAACCACGCCTTATTCGATGCCTTATTTTGCAATTATTACCTTCAATTCCTACAGTAAACAACTTACCAATACTTTGCTTGCAGTTTTTAAAAGCAGTGATGAAACTGTCCCAATGATCACTTGCAATTCGGGTGTAGTGAATACCTAATTGTTTAAGCTTTGTCTTCAACCTTTGGACTGTAGCTAAATCTCTCTTACCCCAAACATAAGCAACAATCTCACCTGTTTCTCGATGGTAGGCGTAAATAAGCCATTGTTTATTATTTTTATTTCCAACAAAAGTCCAGAATTCATCTACTTCGAGAGATTCATAATGACTTTGTTTAGGCTGAATTTGATAGGCCGATTCAGTTAAAGTCCGTAAGACTTTACCGATACTAATGCGCTCAACTTCAGCGATATCTCGTATACCGCTGCCTCTGACCATTAACTGTAATATTTTACGAGTAATGCCAGAATTACATCCTAGATAGCTCAGAGCATGGTCACCAATAAACTGACGTTTGCAGTCTTTGCATTGGTAGTTTTGTTTCCCATCTACTTTGATGCCATTTTTCTTTATACTGTCACTGAGGCAGGTTGGACATTTGATTTCTAGAGTTATTTGCATTTCTCTATTTTATCAAAATTCAACCTGCTTTTTTTTAGCATACTTTTTGATACACCACCGAATTTCTAAATAATTCTGCACCTTATACTTCAACCATTGTTTTTTTAGTGCGTAAAGGTAATCCAAACAAATTAAAGACTGGAATGATTTAACCAAGCTGGGGGTGAGATCATTACCTCAAAACCAAAAACAAGCGATGCGCCGCGTTGGATCTATTTATCTGCTTGGGGGTATGCGTTAAAACAACCTGGAGGTAATGATGCTAAAGCCAAAGAATTGGTGAAAAACTGTATCAAAATGTCAAAGTTCTTGATTCAGGCGCGCGAGGTTCATTGACCACGTTTGCTGAACGGGGCATAGGTGATGTGTTGTTGTCTTGGGAAAATGAAGCTTTACTGGCAACTCAAGGCCTAGGTAAAGACAAATACGATATTGTTTATCCGTCTATTTCGTTTTTAGCGGAGCCGTCAGTTGCGATTGTAGACAAAACCGTGGACAAAAATGGCAATCGAAATTTGGCCAAGGGCTATTTAAACTATCTGTATTCGCCAAAAGGGCAGGAGTTGGCGGCGAAGCATTTCTTCCGTCCACGAAATAAACAAGTGGCGAACAAATACCTTGCGCAATTTCCAAAGCAAAAAACCTTTAATATTAATGATGTCTTTGGAGGGTGGGCCAAAGCGCAGAAAACTCACTTTGTAAATGGTGCGATCTTTGATCAAATTTATACTGAAAAATAAACGTGCTGCGGTTTAATGAGATCACGTTCGGACATAAAAGTGGATATACGCATATCCACTTTTATTATATTTTAAGCATAAAAATGTATATAATAAGAATAAGTAAAGTGTTTGCTATTATTTTAAATAAAAACAATTCATTAAGTCTTAGTGATGTAAAAATAATGTGTATTTAAAAAACAAAAGCGAATTGCGATTTATGATTTTGTTTCATATATTTAGCATAATTCTTGATATTTAATTTAATACGCTATGAAAACGCATTTGAAATCTCTCTGGGCTGCTGCCGTAGTGGCAACAGGTCTGACATTCAGTATGACATCAGCTCAAGCAGCTGACCGTACTATGCTCAATGTCTCCTATGATGCAACACGTGAATTTTACGATGAGTTCAATAAATCCTTTGGTGCTTATTGGCAAAGTCGTACAGGGCAAACGGTTGACTTTAAACAGTCACACGGGGGTTCAGGTAAACAAGCCCGTTCGGTCGTGGATGGTCTAAAAGGGGATGTGGTGACCTTGGCCTTAGCCAATGACATTGAAGAAATTGTCAAATCAGGTCAAATTCAGCCGGGTTGGCAAAAAGAGTTCCCAAATAACTCTGCACCTTATACATCGACCATTGTGTTCATGGTACGCAAAGGCAACCCGAAAAAAATTAAGGACTGGTCTGATTTAACCAAACCGGGTGTACAAATTATTACGCCTAATCCTAAAACAGGTGGTCTACCACGTTGGGTGTATCTGTCTGCTTGGGGTTACGCACTGAAACAACCTGGTGGCAATGAGGCCAAAGCCAAAGAGTTCGTAGGTAAAATGTACCATAACGTGAAAGTCATGGACTCTGCGGCACGGGCGTCTATGACCACCTTTGCAGAACGTCGCATTGGTGATGTGTTATTGACTTGGGAAAATGAAGCCTTAGTGACACAAAAAACTTTAGGTAAAAATCAGTTCGATATTGTTTATCCATCGATCTCGATTTTAACCGAGCCTTCGGTGGCAATCGTGGATAAGACCGTGGCGAAAAATGGCAACAAGTGGTTAGCACAGGGTTATATCAACTATTTATATTCACCACTGGGTCAGGAAATGGCGGCGAAACACTTCTATCGTCCACGTAATGCTGCGGTTTTAGAAAAATATAAAGCGCAATTTCCACCGTTAAAAACCTTCACCATTGATGAAGTGTTTGGTGGTTGGGCCAATGCTCAAAAGACCCACTTTGTGAATGGGGCGACTTTCGACCAAATCTATAATAGCCGTAAATAATCCAGTTAATTATTTCAGCTGCTGCTTACAAAGCCTCCCTTGGGAGGCTTTTTTGATAATGAATGCCGTTTAAAAACGGTTTTGTCTATGAAAAGTAATATTTCCCTACAAAAAGTCGTTTGGAGCTTTGTTAAAACAAGGTAATAATGTGCAGTTACATTTTTCCTTCCGATCATATTGAGTCTTTATGTCGCATATTTCTGTATTACTTCACGAAACTGTTGATGCTTTGGTAGCAGATCGCAATACAGGGATTTTCATTGACGGGACGTTTGGTCGTGGCGGACATACGCGTTTGCTGTTGTCTAAGCTAGATGAAAATGCACGTGTCTATGGTTTTGATAAAGACCCGCAAGCACTGGAAACAGCCGCGATTTTAGAACAAGAAGATCCACGTTTTAAAATTATTCATGCCAGCTTTGCTGACCTTAAACATGAGTTAGAAGTACGCGGCATTGGCTTGGTCGATGGGGTTATGGCCGATCTGGGCGTGTCTTCACCGCAGCTTGATCAGGCGGAGCGTGGTTTTAGTTTTATGAAAGATGGACCACTGGATATGCGTATGGACAATTCAAAAGGTCCAACCGCAGCGCAGTGGTTGGTTAATATTGAGGAAGAGGCGTTAGCCAATATTATTTTTCAATATGGTGAAGAGCGTTATAGCCGTCGTATTGCCAAAGCGATTAAAGCGGCCGGATTGATTGAAACCACAGCGCAGTTGGCTGAAATTGTGAAAGTAGCGCACCCGAAATGGGAAAAAAATAAACATGCCGCAACACGAACTTTCCAAGCAATTCGTATTGCCATTAATAAAGAATTAGAAGATATTGAAGTTTTCCTACCGCAAGCGGTAGAAGTATTAAAACCGAATGGTCGCTTGGCTGTGATTAGCTTCCATTCCTTAGAAGATCGATTAATTAAACAATTTATTCAAAAAGAGTCGACACTTGAGGAAGATATGGGTTGGGGTATGCCACAACAACGACCAGATACGCGTCGTTTAAAGAAAGTATCACGTGTGAAAGCAAGTGATGCAGAGGTTAAAGCTAATCCACGTTCACGTAGTGCATGGCTTAGAGTTGCAGAGCGCTTAGCACTTAAAGGCGAATAATGAAAACTGAAGTCGTTGAAAAAATTCCAACAAAGTTAAAGTTTAAGAAGTTGATTGCCTATGTCATTTTATTGGTGCTGGTGTTTATCAGTGCCATGATGGTGGTGTTCCAAGTGTTTGAATACCGTCATGACTATCGCGAAATGAGCTCTTTTATGCGCGAGCGTGATGACTTAAATGCAGAGTGGGGCCGTTTGCTGATTGAACAGCAAACTTTTGGCGCAACTGCACAAATTGGAACGCGCGCGGTGACGCAACTGCGGATGTATTCACCACCTGCGGCGCAAACCGTAGTGATTTCTTTACCCACGACTTCAGAAGACAAAAAATAAGGCCGCTGTAACATGGTAGAAAAGCGTAAACCCACTCGTAAAAAACAGCAAGCGGTGACTGAAAAATCGGCTCTACAGGTTGAAATGTGGCGCTTTTATCTCATGTGGGCGGTGGTTTTAGCCTGCTTTATTGCTTTGGTTGGACGTGCTTTTTACGTACAAGTCATTAATACCGAATTTTTGCAAAATAAAGCCAATGCCAATATTTTAAGAACTGAAAAAATTAAGGCCATGCGCGGTGTGATTTATGACCGTCATGGTGTGCCTTTGGCGATCAGTACGCCGATTATGAAAGTGGTGATTGACCCACGTGATTATTTTGATAATAAAAAACTATTTGATGAAATTACCGCTGAATTAGCCAAAGATCCACACAATCGTAAATTGAAGCGTCAATTACCAGACAAAAATCTAAATCTGGATGAACTGGCTGATGCCGTGGGCATGGATCGTGCGGAACTGAAGCGGAAACTCAATGAACGTCCGCGTTCGCGCTACTTGGTTTTGAAAAAAGAAGTGCCACCTCAGCAAGCCGAACTGATTGCAAAACGTGAGTTCCAAGGTGTGTATACCGAAAAGAACTACAAACGTTACTATCCGCAGCCACAACCGAATGCGCAAATTATTGGTTTGACCAACAGTGAAGGTTCGGGCATTGAAGGTTTAGAAATGCAGCTGAATCAACGCTTGTCGGGTATTGATGGTGAGCAGCAAATTGTTCGAGATAAAAAGGGCAATCGTTTTAAAGATGCCGAGGTGGTTAAAGAAGTTGAGCCGGGCGAAAATATTACGCTCAGTATTGATTCGCGCCTTCAGTACATTATGTACCGTGAACTGACCGCTGCGGGTGTAGCCAATAATGCTCGTTCTGCCACAGCAATTGCGGTCGATGTGAAAACGGGTGAAATTTTAGCGATGGCGTCGTGGCCGTCGTATAACCCGAACGATAAAAACAGTTTGTCCAATAAAGACGCCATGCGTAACCGTGGTGCGGTTGACTCTTTCGAACCGGGTTCAACCATGAAGCCTTTGACCATTTCAATGGCCTTGGAAAGCGGCAAATACATGCCGAATACTGTGGTTAATACCACTCCGGGTTCGATGCGAGTCGGCAACCACACCATTCGAGATACACATAACTATGGTCCACTGACTTTGGGTGGAATTATTCAAAAATCGTCTAACGTGGGTGTGGCTAAAATTGCTTTGTCTCTCCCTTATGCAACTTTACCGACTTTTTATAAACGTCTCGGTTTTGGTCAGCGTTCAGCTGTTAAATTCCCGGGTGAAAGTGGTGGTTTAATTCTTCCACCAAGTAAATGGAATGTATCGGAAGTGGCGACCATGGCGTATGGCTATGGCTTAAATGCGACTGTGCTGCAAATGGTGGATGCTTATGCCATGTTGGCTAACAAAGGTGTGAAAATGCCTTTGAGTTTGTATAAGTTAGATGCGCCTCCCCGTGGTGAACAAATGATTGATCCAAAAATTGCGGATCAAGTTTTGTTGATGATGGAAACGGCAACCTTACCGGGTGGTACCGCGACTCGTGCAACCATTCCGGGTTACCGTGTAGGTGGTAAAACAGGAACCGCGCATAAGTTACGTGCTGACCGTAAAGGCTACTCAACCAATGAATATCGTGCACTTTTTGCCGGTGTTGCACCAGTCAGCGACCCGCGTTTAGCGATGGTGGTTGTGGTCGAAAACCCGCAAGGGACCTACTATGGTGGTACGGTGTCTGCGCCTGTATTTGCCCGTGTTATGCAAGAATCCTTACGTTTAATGAACGTGCCTTTAGATAAACCTTTAGATGCTCCTGTAATCAAGAGATAGGTGATGAATGTCCATTACATTTCAACAACTCTACACCGCTAACTTAAGCGCTGAATGGATGGCACAGCCATTTCAAGGTTTTGTTCTTGATAGTCGTAAAGTACAGGCAGGGCAAATTTTTATTGCGCTGACATCACTTTCACAACCTGAGAAAACAGAGCAGTTTGCGCAAATAGCCTTGGACAAAGGGGCTTTAGCAGTGGTGAGTGAAACTGAGCTTGCACTTGCAAACAGTATTGTGGTGCCGAATGTGCGTCACTTGATGGGAGGCTGGCAAAAGCAATTTTTGTTGGCCACTAGCCAAGTACAGCCTGCTCGTATTTTAGCGGTGACAGGAACCAATGGTAAAACCACCATTTCTCGTTTAGTCGCAGAACTGTTGATGCTACAAGGCAAATCATGTGCGGTAATGGGCACGACAGGTAATGGCATTTTGCCCAATTTAGAAGCATCGTCGCATACCACCTTGGATGCGCTGCATCTACAAAATGCACTACATAGCTATGCCAAGCAAGGTGCTGAATTTGCATCGATTGAAGCCTCTTCACATGGTTTGGAACAAGGCCGTTTAGCGGGCAGTGAAATTGAAATTGCTGCATATAGCAACTTAAGTCGCGACCATTTGGACTACCATGGCACGCTTGAGGTCTATGCCGAAGCTAAATCTCGCTTATTTCAATTTCCATCATTGAAAGTTGCAGTCATCAATCTGGATGATGAGCATGCTGGAGTCATGATTCAAGCGGCACAAAATAATCCAGCCCAACCGAAAATTTTAACTTATTCAACCACGCAGCCTGCAGACTATCTGGTAAAGAATATTCAATATAGCCTGACGGGTGCAAACTTTAGCTTGTGTACGGCACAGGCCGAATATCAGGTACAGAACCCATTATTGGGTCATTTTAATATTGAAAATTTGGTCGCCAGTTTAATTATGGTTGAACAAGCGGGTTTTGATTTAGCCGATGTGGTTGCTACAACAGCACAGCTCAAGGGTGCGCCAGGTCGTATGCAAGTGATTCGTGATGATGCGCGTTTGTTTGTGGTTGATTATGCGCATACGCCTGATGCTCTGGTGCAAGTCTTAAGTACGTTGAAGCGCCATGTGGAACAGCAACTCTGGGCAGTATTTGGCTGTGGTGGAGACCGCGACCGTGGCAAACGGCCACTCATGACCCAAGCAGCATTAAACGGAGCAGATGTGGTGTTGTTGACTTCAGATAACCCACGTACAGAAAATCCTGAGCAAATTTTTGCCGATATGAAAGCGGGGATTGATTTCTCAAACCGTGTGGTTCATGAAATCCATGATCGTCGTGAAGCGATTAAATTTGCCGTTCAACAGGCCCAAGCGGGTGATATTGTCGTGATTGCAGGCAAAGGTCATGAAAACTATCAAGAAATAGAGGGTGTTCGGCATTGGTTTGACGATGTCGTCGAAGTGCAATCCGCGATTGATACACAGCACCACACTACTGATTCTGCTTATCCTGCACACTAAGGAAGTCGTATGCATACCTCAACAACAAGCACAGTGCCTTTAGTGTCATGGACCGCCGCACAGTTGCTCGAAGCTACCCAAGGTTATTGGCTAAATGATCAAGCGCCAAATACTGAAATTAAACGCATTTTGACGGATTCACGTGATGCAGAAGCAGGAGATGCTTTCTTAGCACTCAAAGGCGAACGTTTTGATGCACATGCTTTTATTACGCAAGTTGCTGAACAAGGTTGCCAAGTGGCCATTGTGAGTCAGCCTATAGATGCAGAGGTTTGTCAGTTGGTGGTGCCCGATACACGTTTGGCATTGGGACAACTGGGGGCTTATCGCCGTGCACAAAACCCACAGCTAAAAGTGATTGCGCTGACGGGTAGTAGTGGTAAAACCACCACCAAAGAAATGTTAGGCAGTATTTTGTCACGTATAGCACCAACGTTGGTGACCCGTGGCAATCTGAATAATGACTTGGGTGTGCCAGTCA
Organism: Acinetobacter sp. 789_lipA; assembly: GCF_058242845.1. Lineage (NCBI taxonomy): Bacteria > Pseudomonadati > Pseudomonadota > Gammaproteobacteria > Moraxellales > Moraxellaceae > Acinetobacter > Acinetobacter sp. 789_lipA. The sequence continues at coordinate 1,090,695 of NZ_JBZAYS010000001.1, forward strand.
TGTTATTGGAATTACATCCAGAGCATCAATATGCAGTGATGGAGTTGGGTGCAAGCCATCAAGGTGAAATTGACTATACTTCGAATTTGGTCCAGCCCTTGGTTGCAGGCATTATCAATATTGGTACAGCACACTTGGGTGAGTTTGGTGGACGCGATGGCATCTGCCGTGCTAAGTCTGAGATTTATGCGCATATTGCTCCAAATGGCACATCAATTGTTCCTGCAGCCGATGATTTTGCCGATAGCATTCGCCAAGCAGTGCAAACTGAACAGGTGCTCAGCTTTGGTGCGGGTGGTGAAATCTTTGCCACTGAGATTGAGTTACAGGCACAATCTGCAACGTTTAAGCTAAATACCCCGCAAGGCGTGCGTCAGGTGAATTTACCATTTGCTGGGGAGCATAATGTTCAAAATGCAACTGCTGCGGCAGCTTTTGCTTTAGCGATTGGTATTAGCTTGGATGATATTGTGCTTGGCCTTGAGCAAGCGGTCGGTGCAAAAGGGCGTTTGAACTTTATTCAACAAGGCCGTCATTTGTTGATTGATGATACCTACAATGCCAACCCAACCTCTATGCGTGCCGCTGCTGAAGTGCTTGCACAGCAAGAGGGGGTTCGAGTGATGGTGATGGGTGATATCGGTGAGCTAGGTAGCTCTGCTGCACAGCAGCACTATATGCTGGGGCGCGATTTGGTCTCAGTGAAAGGGCTGAACTTCGTGGTGGCTGTCGGTGAATTTGCACCTGCGGCACAAGAAGGTGCACGCAGCACCCAATATGGCAAAAAAATGCAGGCTTTTTTAACTCAAGAGCAGGCTTTGCCGTTCTTACTCAGTTTAATTGAAACACATCAACCCCAGTCTATGAGTTTCCTGTTTAAAGGTTCTCGTTATACCCATATGGAAACGTTGATGGCTGATTTGATGGAGAAACTCTAAATGTTGTTATGGTTGTTTGAACAACTGGCGGGCTACCATAGTTCGTTTCAGGTGGTTCGTTATTTAACATTGCGTTCTTTGCTCAGTGTTTTAACCGCACTGACCATTGGTCTAGTGCTCGGTCCTGTGATGATTCGCAAGTTGCAAGCACTCAAATATGGTCAAGCCGTGAGTTCATATGCTCCTGAAAATCATGCCAAAAAAATGGGCACACCAACCATGGGTGGTGTGTTGATCTTACTCTCAATTGGTATCTCCACACTGTTGTGGGCAGATTTATCCAACCCTTATGTATGGATTGTCTTGGCAGTGATGGTGATTTTTGGTGCAGTGGGTTGGGCCGATGACTGGATCAAGATTCGCTATAAAGACAATGCAGGCTTACCTGCCCGTAAAAAGTTCTTTTGGACGTCGCTTGCATCATTGGGCGCAGGTATTGCGCTATATGTAATTGCGCAACAACAGAGCAATCCTGTGCATACCGCAAATATGCTGGATCTGCTGATTCCATTTTTTAAAGATTTAAGTATTCCTTTGTCGGTGATTCCGTTGGGTATTGGTTTTATCATTTTCACCTATTTGGTAATTAATGGTGCATCAAATGCCGTGAACCTGACCGATGGTTTGGACGGTTTAGCGATTATGCCTGTAGTGCTTGTTGCAGCGGGTTTAGGTGTATTTGCATATTTGGCTGGTGATGTCCGTTTTGCCAATTATTTACATATTCCTTATGTGCGCTTTGCTTCTGAGTTGGTGGTGATTTGTGCAGCCATGATTGGCGCGGGTCTAGCCTTCCTCTGGTTTAATGCACACCCTGCACAGGTTTTTATGGGCGATGTGGGCGCATTATCATTGGGTGCAATGCTCGGTACAATTGCGGTCATGGTTCGTCAGGAAATTGTCTTTGCCATTATGGCTGGTGTGTTTTTGGTCGAAGCGATTTCAGTCTTCTTGCAAATTGGTTCCCTCAGAATGCGCAATAAACGGGTATTCCTGATGGCACCATTACACCACCATTATGAGAAAAAAGGCTGGCGTGAAACCCAAGTGGTGATTCGTTTTTGGATTATCACAATTATGCTGGTAGTTTTAGGTCTAATGACCTTAAAATTGCGTTAAGCAAAAGTATGAAAAGAGTCGGTATTTGCCGGCTTTTTTTATGCCTGAGGTAAGGTCTTGGAGAAAATAATGAATCTGCTCATGTGTCCTGTGTGTCGTGAGGCTTTAACTTTAAACGAAAGAACATGGCGCTGTGCGAATTCACATAGTTATGATGTGGCGAAACAAGGCTACGTCAATTTGCATGTCGTTCAACACAAGCACAGCAAAAATCCGGGGGATACGCGTGAGTCGGTACAAGCCCGCCGTGCCTTCTTAAGTGCAGGTCATTACGCGCCTTTACAGCAAGCAGTGATCAATAAGGTACGTGAGTTACGTATTGAAAATTTACTCGATATTGGTTGTGGTGAAGGCTATTACACCGATGCAATGCAGTCGGAGGTACTGCAATGTGTCGGTGTAGATATTGCAAAAAATGCAGTGCAAGTGGCTGCGAAAATCAATAAAAATATCACGTGGGTAGTGGGTACAGGAGCAACTTTACCCGTGTTGGATCAATCGATTGATTTATGTAGTAGTTTGTTTAGCCCGATTCCAATACAAGAGATTTTAAGGGTACTCAAACCGCAAGGATATTTGTTGGTGGTGACGCCTGCGCCTCAGCATTTATATGCCATGCGTGAGGCTTTGTTCGAAGAGGTGAAGCCGCATGAACCGAGCAAATTTGTAGAGCAGTTGAGTGATGCGTTTGATTTGGTGAGTGATGATGTTGTTGATGCTGATCTTAAGCTTAATCAGCAGGACTTAAAAAACCTGATTGCCATGACACCTTATGCCTATAAGGCGAAACAAGAGCGCCGTGAAGCTTTAGAGGCTCAAACAGCTTTTGAACTACAGGCACAGTATCAAATTTTACTGTTTCAGAAAAAAGCATAAGTATAAAAAAGCCCGCAGATGCGGGCTTTTATTATTGGACTTGATCAATCAAATGATCGAGCGCATCCGATTTAGGTTTTGGTTGTTCTTTGGGTGCTTGCATGGTGGGTGGGGTGCTGTTCTTTGGAACCAGCGTTTCCTCTTCACCCGGCAAATCATCAAAGTCATGCTCAGGAGCACGTGGAACTACCACCGGTGCAGGGCGATACAACGGCTGCGCCAAAGGTGGGGTTGGGCCTAAGTTACTCTGAGGTGTTTCTTTCTGATGGCGTTGAATCGGTGCTTTGGCTTTGGCATCGAGTTGAACCCACGCCGAAGGCGTGCCTTGTAAGGCTTTGCCCATGAAGTCCGTCCAAATTGGAAGCGCAGCCACACCGCCGTATTCGCGGCGTCCTAAAGTTGTTGGTTGGTCGAAACCAACCCACGCTACAGTGACCAATTTGCCATTAAAGCCGGCAAACCAAGCATCTTTTGCATCATTGGTGGTTCCTGTTTTACCGCCCAAGTCATCTCGTCCAATACGCAGCGCAGCACGGCCTGTACCATGTTGAATCACGTCTTTTAAAATATTCGCCATATCATAAGCAGAGCTAGATTTTAAAATACGTTGCGCTTGACGATAGTCACTGTTGATCTCAACAGGATTTGCCGATTTTTCAGCAGGGTTCAGCTCTTGGTTGGTGACTTCAATTACTTCATCATCAGGCGTGATGGTGTCAGCAGACTGAGGCTTTGATTCTTGTTGAGAGATACAACTGATACATGCATATTCAGGGTTGTTCTGATAAATGATCTTGCCATAGGCATCTTCAATACGATTAATGAAGTGCGGTTGAATACGATAACCGCCATTGGCAAAGGCTGAGTATCCAGTAGCCATTTGAATTGGTAAAACCTGAGGTGTTCCGAGTGCAATCGTGTAGTTGCGTGGAATCTGTTCATCAGTTAAGCCGAAGTCCATGAACAATTGGCGTGTACGTTCAATGCCCACGGTTTGCAGGAGTCGAACTGACACGGTGTTACGCGATAAATAGAGTGCACGACGCAGGGGAATCATGCCTAAATAGCGGCCATCGGCATTGCGTGGTGACCATTTCCCAATCGTGATTGGGCTGTCATTGACCATGCTATACGGTGTCATACCGCGCTCTAAAGCGAGTGCATAGACAAAGGGTTTAATAATTGAACCTGGTTGGCGCCAGCCTTGGGTGGTTCGGTTAAATTTAGATTGATAAAAATTATAACCACCAACCAGTGCTTCTACAGCGCCATTGTTTGGGTTAAGTGCAATCAGTTGGCCCTGAACTTTAGGCAGTTGCACCAAAGCCCATGAGGTTTTGTTGTCATTGGGGCGCAGACGTACGATGTCTTTCACTTTAACAATTTGAGATGCTCTTGATGGTGTACCGCCTACGGCATTCGCGTTGCGATAAGGACGTGTCCAAGACATGCCAGACCATGGCACGGTTACTGTTGAGCCATCTTGCATTAAGGCATCAAAACTATTTTGATTCACACGGGTGACTTCGGCAGGGAAGGTATTGGCAAAAGCACTAAAGCTACTTAAGGGTTTGTCATGGGCTTCCGCACCACGCCAACCATGACGACGGTCATAGGCTTCTAAACCATCTTGTACCGCTTGTTCGGCATAGGCTTGGCGTTCGCTGTTGATGGTGGTGTAAACCTTATAACCAGAGTCAATCGCGTGCTCGCCGAACTTTTCAATCAGTTCGCTACGGACCATTTCACCGATGTAGGGAAATCGGTTGCTTACCCCGCGGTCAGGCATATCGAGGTTAATTGGTTCTGCAATGCCTTTTTCATATTGGCTTTGGTTAATGTAGCCTAGCTGGAGCATACGACCCAAAATCCAGTTACGACGTTCTAAAGCACGTTCGGGGTTGACCACTGGATTGTATTTAGACGGCGCTTTAGGCAGACCTGCAATCATTGCCATTTGCGCAATGCTGAGTTCATCTAAGCTTTTGTTGTAGTAGATTTTAGCTGCCGCTGCGATACCGTAGGCATTTTTACCTAAGAAAATCTTATTGACATAGAGGGTTAAGATTTCCTCTTTCGTCAAATTTTGTTCAATTTTTCGGGCTAGAAAAACCTCAGTCAATTTACGTTTTAATGTACGCTCGGGACTGAGATAATAGTTTTTTGCCACTTGCATGGTGATGGTCGAGCCACCCGTTTGGACATTTGAGCCAGTAATACTTTCACTGACTGCACGTCCTAAACCTTTAAAACTGATACCACTATGCTCAAAAAAAGAAGAATCTTCCGCCGCTAAGAAGGCATGAATAAAACTTCGTGGGATCTGATCGTAATCTACGGGTACAGATAGCTTGCCACCGTATTCCGAAATGAGTTGGTTATCCGCACTATAAACTTGTAAAGGTTTTAGTAATGGCGCCTTTTTTAGAGTTGTCATTTGCGGCAAAGATGGGGCAATATAGAGATACATGCCATAAAAACCCATTGGAATTGAGACCAACATTATAATAATGATCAAAAAAAATGGATGAACACGGCCCGAACAAGATAGCTTTTTCATAACAAGTAAGTTTTAATAAGAGCTAATGGCAAACTAATTAGCGGTCAGTATATCCTGTACACATACGGAATGTTAGATGAGTTATTGTATCCGTATAAAATTATAGACGCGGACTAATTAGTGGGTTACTTTTTTTGGGGGATAAAAAAATAATAGGAATGATACTGTGCTCAGGTTATATCGTAAGCCAAGTAAGGGGTTAATAGGAGTAGATATTAGTTCGACTTCTGTTAAGGTATTGGAACTTTCTGTTAAAAACAATCGGTATTGGGTGGAGAGCTATGCACTAGTCCCATTACCAGAAGGAAGTGTGGTCGAAAAAAATATATTGAATCCAGAAGCAGTTGGTGATGCCCTTGAGCGTGCGGTAAATTTGGCCAATGTTCAATCGACAGACGTAGCGCTGGCAGTTCCGACTTCCATGGTGATTACTAAAATCATTGAAATGGATGCCGATATGAACGATGACGAACGTGAAATTCAGATTCGTGATGATGCTGAGCAATATATTCCATTCCCATTAGATGAGGCGAGTTTGGACTTTGAAGTCCTTCCAGACCGTTTACCAATCCAAATCGTGTCAATGTACTCCTCGTTGCAACCCGCATTGAAAATGTAGAGGCACGTGCCGAAGCATTGGAGTTGGGCGGTTTAACGCCTAAGATTGCCGATGTTGAAAGTTTCGCCATTGAAAATGCATTCAAAGTCTTTTCAGATACGCTTCCAATGGGCGTAAATACCGTTGGGATTTTAGACATTGGTCATACCATGACCACCTTGTCCGTTATGAGAAATAATAAAGTCATTTATACGCGTGAGCAGGTGTTCGGGGGGGAAACAACTGACCCAGGAAATTCAAAACCGTTATGGTTTATCTTTTGCGGAAGCAGGGCGTGCCAAAAAAAGCCGTACTTTGCCTGATGATTATGATATTGAAGTCCTTGAGCCATTTCTTGAAGCTTTAGTGGAGCAAGCTGCACGCTCTATGCAGTTCTTCTTTGCGTCCTCTCAATTTAATGAGATCGACCATATTTTATTGGCAGGGGGGAATGCTAATATTCCAGGACTGGCGAAGTTATTACAACAAAAATTAGGTTATCGGGTCACCATTGCCAACCCATTTTTACAGATGGGCTTTTCTCCACAAATCGACATTAAAAAAATTGAAAATGATGCTTCATCACTCATGGTGGCATGTGGATTGGCATTGAGGAGTTTTGATTAATGGCAAAAATAAACCTACTCCCTTGGCGTGATGCGTTAAGAGAGAAACGAAAAAAAGAATTTATTGCCTATTGTGTTGGGGCTGCATTAGTTGGGGTTTTAGCTGTTGCTTTGGCGTGGTTTTTTTACAGTCAAAAACTTGAAGATCAAGAACAAGCCAATCAGTTGGTGGTGAGTACCAATCAAAACTTAGATGTCCAATTAAAGTCATTGGAAGGTTTGCAAGAACAGCGAAATGCGATTGTTGAACGGATGAAGTTGATCCAAGGCTTGCAAGGTCAACGTCCTGTGGCTGTGCGTTTGGTCGATGAAATGGTACGTGTTACACCGAGTAATATGTACATTACTAAGTTTGTGCGTACAGGTGATAAATTTACCATTGAAGGTAAAGCGGAAAGCCCGAATACAGTTGCGGAATTCTTACGTAATCTCGAAGCATCTGCGTGGTATCGCAATGCCTTTATGAATTCATTCTTGGTTGCTGAAGAGAAAAAAGATAAAGCACCAAGTTCTATCGTGCCACGTGTTGAAGAAACCTATGGCACCTTTGTGGTCACGGCAGATTTAGATGAGATTGCACAGCCAGTAGCGCCTGATGCGACTACACCTGAAGCCGCAAGCACAGTTAATAATTCAACAGCGGGGGCAGCACAATGAGTCGCGATGAATTTGAAGAATTAACATCAGAAAACCATGCTGTAGCCAAGAAAAAAATGACGGTTGATAAATTTTTTCAACAGTTTAATACCTTAGATCCAAACAATTACGGTAGTTGGCCCTTTTCAGTCAAATTGACTTGTTGGATCTTTATCATTTTAGTGATTGGGGCATTGGGTTATTTTGTCGTGATTAAGCCGAAGCTTGATGCGATTTCAAATGCACATGCACAAGAACAAAATTTACTGAATGAGTTTCGTGAAAAAGATTCAAAATTACGTAATTTGCAGCAATATCAAGTGCAATTGCAAGAAATGGAAGCCAATTTTAATCAGCAGTTAGAACAGCTGCCGAAAGAAACTGAAATTCCTGGCTTGGTTGAAGATATCAACGTGAGCGGCGTAAATTCTGGATTAAAGTTTAAAAATATTCGTTTAGAACCAGAAATTCGCCAAGAGTTCTTTATCGAACAGCCGATTTCCATTGAAGCGACGGGTGATTATCATTCTTTTGGTTCATTTGTCAGTGGAATTGCAGCTTTACCGCGTATTGTTACCTTGCATGACTTCGATATCTCAGCATCAAGTAACAATGATAAAAAGACGGATATTCCGCAAATTTCATATAGTGTAAAAGCGAAAACCTACCGTTATGTCGGGGCAACGGCTACAACGGATGTTGATGTAAAAGATACAAAAAATGATAAGAAAGCCGATGCGGGAGGTGCCAAGTAATGAAACATCAAAACCTCTTACTTAGTCTCTGCGTAGGACTATTCCTTGTCGGTTGTGATTCACGTATTGATGCGGTCAATATGCAAATGGCTGAAATTCGCAATCAGCCACCATTGCCGATTGAGCCAGCGCCAGATTTCCCACCTGTACCGACCTTTAACTATGCTGCGCACCAATTAAAGAGCCCGTTTATGCCAAGCTCTTTAGCGGCTGAACTGAAGATTATGGCTGGAAAGCGTGTCTATCTAAACCTATCGCGCCAATTACAACCCTTGGAAAGTTATGCGATTGAATCGCTTAACATGAAAGGAAGCATGCGCGGACAAAATGGACAAATTTTGGCGTTGATTCAAACACCGGATGGTGAAATTGAACGCGTGCAGCGTGGTAGTTATTTGGGGATGAATCATGGTCGTGTGATTAATATCACCGCTACACAAATTGATTTGATTGAAATTATTCTGGATGGGCGTGAGGGCTATGTCGAGCGCCCGAGAAGCCTAGTATTAATTGGGCCGGCGCCTTAAAAAAGGAAAAGGAATAAAAATGAAAAATAGTGCTAAAGATTTTATATTTGGGGATGGCAATACGATGAACCATATGTTCCGTCAGTTTTCAATGGGTGCAATTGCAATGGCGGTGATGCAGGCTGCAAGTGCGCAAGTCAGTATTACGAATATTGTGCCGATGCAAATTCCGGGACAGGGAACAGAAATTCGTGTCATGTTCAACGGTTTGCCACCACAGCCGCAAGCCTATCAGTTGGAACAGCCATCACGTTTGGTTTTGGATTTTGATAAAGCGCAGCAGAGCTTAAAACAAGGCAGTATTGCGGTGGCAACGGCTGAAGCAAGTACAGTAGATGTAACTTCAGCTGCGCAGCGTTCACGTTTAACTGTAAATTTGGCTGATGCTGGTGCATTTACTACACGTGTTGAAGGTAATACTTTTATTCTGAAAATTAACTCAGCGAACCCAGCGCTAGCAACACCTGTTGCTGCAGCGCGTTCAGAGCAAGGTATTTCAAATATTGGATTCCAACGTGGTTCAGACGGCGAAGGCCAAGTTGTCATTGATTTAAAAGGTAGCAATACCCCTGTCGATGTGAAACAACAAGGCAGTAAAATTGTGGTGCGCGTTTTGGGGAATAAAATTCCTGCCCACTTATCGCGCCGTCTCAATGTGAATGATTTCGCAACGCCTGTATCGACCACTGATGCACAAAATGATGGCAGTAACGGCCTGATCACGATCCAATCGAATGGCAGTTTTGAATATATGGCTTATCAGGCAGAAGATAAGCTCACCATTAGTTTAAAGCGTCCTGAAGATAAAAATCCAATGAAGCCTAGGTGTTTAGTCCCGGCATTTGATGGATCGGATCAATTTTAAAAAGTTCAGGTTCATCTGTCCACTGTTTGCAGATGAATTCGTAGGGAGTCAGGCCCCTGAGTGTTTTGAGTCTGCGGCCGAAGTTGTATGCAGCAATAAAATCAGCAAGGTGAATGCATAGCTGAGTGTGATCGTCGTAATGGAACCGTTTGACAGTAGCTTCTTTAATCGTTCGGTTCATCCTCTCGACCTGTCCATTGGTCCATGGATGCTTAACCTTGGTAAGACGATGTTCAATGCCACATTCAGTACAAACCCGATCAAAGATGTGCTCAGAGGCGTAGCGATCACAGGTGCGGTTCGTGAACTGGATGCCGTTATCTGTTAGCACCGTATGGATTCTATAGGGCACAGCCTTAACCAGATTGCGCATGAACTCCGCGGCTGCCATCTTACTGGCTTTAGTATGCAATTCAGTGAACGCAAACTTGGAAGTGCGATCAATGGCAACGAAGAGATAAAGCTTACCCTGTGCTGTTTGCATCTCAGCGATGTCGATATGAAAGTAACCAATGGGGTAGCTCTTGAAGCGCTTCCTGACAGGGCGATCACCTTGTACCTCAGGCAGTCGTGAAATACCATGCCGCTGTAAGCAGCGGTGTAACGACGAGCGTGTCAGATAAGGAATACTCGGCTGCAATGCATAAAGGCAATCGTCTAGCGGCAACAAAGTGCGTTTTCGAAAAGCAACAATTGCCGCCTCATCTTCAGGCGATAACACGCTTGAGCGAGAATTCTTTGGGCCGGTTGTAAGATCATCTACTGAAGTACGTTTCTTCCATTTTGCGACGGTCTTTTGATTGATGCCGTAACGCTTGGCTAGCGTTCTTAAGCTCTCTTGACTATTTTGTATTGCTCGACGCACTGCCTGTGTCGTTGTGGCGCTGCTGTGTAGAACTTGTCCCATAGTGCTTCCTTCCATTTATCTGAGAATATTGCACCATTAAAATCTGGGACTAAACACCTAAAGCACCAAGTGCTTATACGGGCAAAAAGATTTCTTTAGATTTCCAAGATATTGAAGTACGCCGTGTATTACAGCTCTTAGCTGATTTTACAGGCATTAACATGGTGGCCTCGGATACGGTACAAGGTAATATTACCTTGCGCCTTAAAGATGTACCTTGGGATCAGGCACTTGATATCATAATGAAAACCAAGAATTTGGATAAGCGACGCAATGGTAATGTGATTTGGATTGCACCTGTAGCTGAGCTGATTAAATCTGAGGAAGAAGAGGCGAAAGCCATCGCGCAAAGTATTAAGCTTTCACCTATTCAAACCGATTATATTCAATTGAGTTATGCTAAATCGGCGGATGTACTGAAGTTATTGGAGGACTCTCGTGATAGTAAAGGAGGTGAGTCGAACCGAACAGCGGGTTCAGACTCCTTAGCTTTGGAAAGTTTATTGAGTGCTCGTGGTAGTGCGGTTTCTGATTCGCGTACCAATACTTTAATTATTAATGATAGGCAGCAAAATATTGACAAGATTCGTCGCATGATTGACTTGCTGGATGTCGCAGTTAAACAGGTGATGGTCGAAGCCCGTATTGTAACGGCGTCAACAGATTTTTCTCGCGAATTGGGGATTAAGTGGAGCGCGAAGAAGCTGGGCAATAGCCCAGTATGGGGCGGAGATTTCCAGCCAAGTTTTGATTTGGGGGTGGATTTAGCAACAAACACGGCTGGTACGTTTAACTTTGGTTTACTGAAGATCTCAGATTATATGTTAAACCTTGAGTTAAGCGCACTTCAAGCGGATGGTCATGGTGAAGTGTTATCAGCACCTAAAGTACTGACTGGTGATAAACAGAAAGCCTATATCTTGCGTGGTACAGAGATTCCTTATCAAACATGGAGTGCGACGGAAGGCTTAAAAACCGAATTCCGTGCGGCTAACTTAAAGTTAGAGGTGACTCCAAGTATCACCCCTGATGGTAAAGTTCAAATGGCGCTAAAAATTGAAAAAGATACAGTTGGTACACTAACATCAGCAGGGTATTTAATTAATACAAATGAACTTGAAACTAATGTTTTGGTTGATGATGGTGAAACAGTCGTACTTGGCGGTATTTTTGATGACATTAAGCAAAATCAATATGAGAAAGTTCCATTTTTTGGGGATTTGCCTGTAGTGGGTGCTTTATTTAAAAATAACACCAGATCTAGTGCGCAAACTGAGTTATTGATTTTTGTGACACCACGAATTGTTAATGACAGTGTTTCAAGAAATCATTAATATATTTTTAATTTGAACAAATCTAAAAGGTGACTCCTTGCCAAGCAAAGAGTTTGAAACCCTACCAAATATTTATTTGGTAGGGCCTATGGGGGCTGGAAAAACAACGGTAGGACGACATTTAGCTGAACTGTTAGGACGAGAGTTTCTTGATAGCGATCATGAGATTGAGCGTAAAACAGGGGCAACGATTCCATGGATCTTTGAAAAAGAGGGCGAGCTTGGATTTCGTAGTCGTGAAACGGTTGTAATCGATGAGTTAACCTCTCGACCCAACTTGGTCTTGGCCACAGGTGGTGGGGCGGTGACTCAGGCTCCAAATCGCGCATTTCTCAAACAACGTGGTATTGTTGTTTATCTTTATACTCCTGTAGAGATTCAACTACAGCGAACCTATCGTGATAAAAATCGTCCACTGCTTCAAGTGGAGAATCCTGAACAAAAGTTAACTGACTTGCTCAGCGTTCGAGATCCTTTATATCGTGAAGTTGCCCATTATATTATTGAGACCAATCAAGGGGCTGCACGTGATCTTGCGCAGCGTATCTTAAACTTGATTCTTTTAAAGTAGTTTTGATTCAGTTTTGAAGTGATTTGATCCATGCAAACCTTATATGTTGAACTTGGCGAACGCCGTTACCCGATCTTTATTGGTAGTGATTTAGATCCAAACGCTTTACTTGAGCCGTATATTCATGGTCGCCAAGTGATGATTGTGAGTAATGAAACGGTCGCGCCTTTGTATTTAGCGCGTTACGTGGCAGCAATTGAAGCGTTGGGAAAAACAGTTGCAACCTGTATTTTGCCTGATGGAGAAAAATATAAGAATATTGAGCACCTCAACCTGATTTTTGATGCATTGCTAGCGTCAGGCTTCAACCGTGATTGTACAGTTTTAGCTTTAGGTGGTGGTGTGATTGGAGATATGGCGGGCTTTGCTTCAGCATGCTTCCAGCGTGGGGTCTATTTTATTCAGGTGCCAACGACACTTCTTTCACAGGTTGATTCGAGTGTTGGTGGTAAAACAGGGATTAATCATCCGCTGGGTAAAAACATGATCGGGGCATTTCAACAACCGCAAGTGGTCTTGGCGGATATGTCTCAACTTAAAACGCTGCCAGCACGTGAGTTATCCGCAGGTTTGGCAGAAGTGATTAAGTACGCACTCTTGGGGGATACAGACTTTCTCACTTGGTTGGAACAACATATAGATGATTTGGTGCAGGGTGATGAAGCTGCACTGGCTGAAGCTGTGTATCGTTCTTGTGCCCATAAAGCGCGTATTGTTGCCAATGATGAAAAAGAGCAAGGTGAGCGTGCCTTATTGAATCTTGGGCATACCTTTGGACATGCGATTGAATCTTATCTAGGCTATGGTGAATGGCTCCATGGTGAAGCTGTGGCAACAGGTATGGTGATGGCAGCAGATTTATCGCAGCGTATGGGATGGATCAGTGCAGAAGATTTGGCGCGTACAAAAAATATCATTCAACGCGCGAATTTACCGATAGTATGTCCGCAGATTCCCCTCGATGACTTTTTGGCGTATATGGCTCATGATAAAAAAGTCTTGAACGGGCAACTGCGTTTGGTTTTGATGCAAGCGGTAGGACAGGCCATCATTACCAAAACATTTGATGTAGAATTGATGAAACAGGCGATTTTAGCCAACCAAGAGCAGGCATAACTTTATTATGGCAACAACCCTTCGAACCCAGTGGCAGACAAAGCAAAATTATATTTGGCTTGCATTCGGAGGGGTATGCTTGTTTGGCGCCTTAGTCTTTTGGGCCATTACAGATCAAGAGACTGTGGTTGAAGTTGAAAAAAAAGCTGAATCTGAAGTTGAGTTACAAATTCAGCCAGAAAAAGTCGCAACAACCGCACATTTAGGTTCATTCCTCGATGAAGTAAAACCTTTGGATATGACGACACGTGTTGTAGCAATCGCGCAGCATGAAGCTGAATTCCGTGGGACCAAATTTATTCAGGAAAATAAAAAGAACAGTGCAGTTGAGTTGTTTAGAGTTTCAGAAGAGGCGATTATTAAGCGCTTTTTGCAAAGACAATCTGATCGTCAAGCGTTTAGTTACTTAAGACTGACGGGTGAAAACCAAATTGAGCAATATGTGCTGATCTATGGTGTGTATAAAAATGCCAATGAGGCGCAAAAGGCATTGGCGGATTTAAAACTGACGTTGCCGAAGTCGGTGCAACCCAAAGTTGAAAAAATTGAAAGCTATGCTGAATATGTCAATGATCTCGGTTCTGATGAACTTGGACTTAGCAATAAGCTCTATGCCGTGCAGTTGAAACCAGCCGCTGTGCCTGTGATTGATGAAGCTACGCTTGCTGCGCGTCAACAAGCGGCACGTGCAGCAGTTGAACAAAATAAACAATCGACCACATCGACAACGGTTACTCGTCGTGATGCGGATGGAAATGTGGTTGATGTGCAAAAGTCACAAACGACCGTAGAGAATGCGCCACAAAATAAAACAAATGAACCTGAAGTGACCGACCCATTTAATTAAAATTGGATCATTATGGCGCATCAAAAAATGTAAATTCCATATGTGCACAGATATGGTGCAATAAATGGATTATCCTCGAACTAGTTTTTTACGTAAAAAACACAAACCTAATAAAACTAAAGCGCTTAACACACAAAATAAATAATTGGCATAAAACTTGCTTTAATGGTGCATGAATTGAGTTGATGTCACTGTTTTGGCGCAAAAAAGATTCGATTTATGAGCGAAATAGTAGCGGCCAAGTGCCTTATAAAAGTGCGTGACTGCTGCATACATTTTTTCAATTAAGACATGCATAAAGACGAAAATCAGTCTATCTTGGGTGTGAAGAAAAAATGCTGTACTTCAATCAGAATCTGAATATGAGTCAATTGAACGAATCGGCAAGAAGTAATTAGATTGTTAGACGCCCGACAGGGCCTGTAGAAAGAAGGGTACGCTATGCACATGCCATCGCCTAATACTGTAGCTCCCGCTCAAGGTTTATACCAACCGGATGAGTTTAAAGATAACTGTGGTTTTGGTTTAATCGCCCATATGCAGGGTGATGCAAGCCATGATCTTGTCAAGACTGCTATGCACAGTCTGAGCTGTATGACCCACCGCGGTGGTATTGCTGCAGATGGTAAGACAGGGGATGGTTGCGGTTTACTCTTAGCAATGCCAAAACAGTTTTTCCGTGAAGAAGCGAAAAAACTCAGTGATATTACACTCAGTGAAGTTTTTGCTGTCGGCACGGTGTTTTTAAGCCTCGATCCAGCAATTGCAGCACATGCAAAACAAATTCTAACTAAAGAAATTGAATCTGAAGGCTGTCGAGTATTGGCGTGGCGTGTGATTCCGACCAATAACGATGCTTTAGGTTCGATTGCGATGCAGTCACTTCCTGCATTTGAGCAAATTATTGTGAACTGCCCAATGGGTGTGTCTGAAGTTGAGTTTAACCGTAAACTCTTCTTGGCACGCCGCCGTGCAGAACAGCAGCTTACTAATGACCCTTCATTTTATGTAACCACATTATGTTCAACAGTGATTAGCTATAAAGGCTTGATGATGCCTGAAGCGATTGCTGACTTCTACACAGACTTGGCAGACCCACGTCTTGAGTCACATATTGTGGTGTTCCACCAACGTTTCTCGACCAATACATTGCCGCGTTGGCCTTTGGCTCAGCCATTCCGTTATCTTGCACACAATGGTGAAATTAATACCATTACTGCGAACCGTAACTGGGCGATGGCGCGTACGCCAAAGTTTGAAAACCCATTATTGCCTGGTTTAACTGAGCTCAATCCAATCGTGAACCGTACTGGCTCGGATTCTTCAAGCTTAGATAACATGCTTGAAATTCTTGTGGGCGGCGGTATGGACTTGTTCCGTGCACTGCGTATGTTGGTTCCTCCAGCATGGCAGAACGTGGAAACTTTAGATGCTGATTTACGTGCATTCTATGAGTTTAACTCGAAGCATATGGAAGCGTGGGATGGTCCTGCTGGTCTCGTGATTCAAGATGGTCGTCATGCGATTTGTATGTTGGACCGTAACGGTTTACGTCCAGCACGTTGGGTGATTACCAAAAATGGTTACATCACACTGGCGTCTGAAATTGGTGTATGGGGCTACGAGCCTGAAGATGTAATTTCTAAAGGTCGTGTCGGTCCAGGTCAAATCCTAGTGATTGATACCTTCACAGGTAAAATGCTCGACACTAAAGATGTCAGCACGCATTTGAAAAAAATGCGTCCTTACCGTGAATGGTTACGTGAAAACTCAGTTCGTGTACAAGGTAGTCCAGAGCTTGAAGAATATTTATGTGATCAAGGCTTAAAAGGCGACGACCTTAAAGCATCACAAAAAATGTTTATGGTGACCTTTGAAGAACGTGATCAATTGCTTCGTCCAATCGCTGAAAGTGGTCAGGAAGCAGTGGGTTCAATGGGTGATGATACGCCAATGGCAGTTTTGTCTCGCCAAGTACGTCATGTGTCGGATTACTTCCGTCAACAGTTTGCTCAGGTCACCAACCCACCAATCGACCCATTACGTGAATCGATTGTGATGTCATTGGAAACGTGTTTAGGTCGTGAGCAAAACGTTTTTGAACAAAGCCCTGAGCATGCGGATCGTTTGATCATTTCAAGCCCAGTGTTGTCAAATTCGAAAATGCATCAAATCCGTACGCTGGGTCGTAAGGGTTATGAGATTGCAGATATCGATTTAAATTATGCGGAAGATGAAGGTCTAGAAGCTGCAATTGCGCGTATCTGTGAAGAAGCAGCGCAAGCGATTCGTGACGGCAAAACCTTATTGGTGTTGTCTGATAAGAAAATTCGTCAAGGTTTCTTGCCTGCCAATGCATTGATGGCAACTGGTGCTGTGCACCATTATCTAATTAATGTCGGTTTACGTACCGATGCCAACATTATTGTTGAAACAGCACTGGCACGTGACCCGCACCAATTTGCGGTTATTCTCGGTTTTGGTGCGACAGCAATTTATCCTTACCTTGCTTATGATGTGATCAATGACTTGGTTGCAAAAGGCGAGCTATTAGGTGACCCAATTCAAGCACAAGTGAATTTCCGTAAAGGCATTGAAAAAGGCTTGTTAAAAGTCCTTTCAAAAATGGGGATTTCTACGGTTGCCTCTTACCGTGGTGGTCAGTTGTTTGAAGCGGTGGGTCTGTCTGAAGAAGTGGTTTCAAAATGCTTCACGGGTGTACCGAGCCGTATCAAAGGTGCAACCTTTATTGACCTTGAAAATGACCAAAAGAAATTGGCCGATACCGCATGGAAAACACGTAAACCAATCGATCAAGGTGGTTTGCTGAAATTTGTCTTTGATAAGGAATACCATGCGTTCAACCCAGACGTAATCAATGCTTTGCATAAATCAGTGCGTTCTGGTCAATATGCAGACTTTAAAGAATATGCTGAGCTGGTGAATAACCGTCCAGTGGCAACAATTCGCGACTTATTAAAGTTAAAAACAGATAACTCGATTGCTCTAGATCAAGTGGAGTCTGTAGAAGCGATTTTACCGCGCTTTGACTCTGCAGGCATGTCTTTAGGAGCATTGTCTCCTGAAGCGCATGAGGCGATTGCGATTGCGATGAACACCATTGGTGGTCGTTCAAACTCGGGTGAGGGCGGTGAAGATCCAGCGCGTTATGGCACCATTCGTAACTCGAAAATCAAACAGATTGCATCAGGTCGTTTTGGTGTAACACCTGCGTATTTAACCTCTGCTGAAGTCTTGCAGATTAAAGTGGCGCAAGGGGCTAAACCGGGTGAAGGTGGTCAATTACCAGGTGGTAAAGTGAATGGATTAATTGCACGTTTACGTTATTCTGTGCCGGGAGTGACCCTCATTTCTCCACCACCGCACCATGACATTTACTCGATTGAAGATTTATCACAATTGATCTTTGACTTAAAACAAGTCAATCCTCAAGCGATGGTTTCAGTAAAACTGGTGTCTGAGCCGGGTGTAGGTACCATTGCAGCAGGTGTGGCAAAAGCCTATGCTGACTTCATTACTATTTCAGGTTATGACGGTGGTACAGCAGCCTCTCCATTGTCTTCAATTCACCATGCAGGTTCGCCTTGGGAGTTGGGTCTTTCTGAAGCGCATCAAGCACTTCGTGTCAATGACTTACGTGGTAAAGTTCGTGTTCAAACCGACGGCGGTTTGAAAACAGGTCTAGATGTGGTGAAAGCAGCCATTTTAGGTGCAGAAAGCTTTGGCTTTGGTTCTACACCAATGATTGCTTTAGGTTGTAAATACCTGCGTATTTGTCACCTGAATAACTGTGCAACGGGTGTTGCGACTCAACAAGATCATTTACGCCAAGAACATTATATTGGCGAGCCACAAATGCTCATCAACTTCTTCACCTTCATTGCTGAAGAAACACGTGAGTGGCTGGCAGCGTTGGGTGTTTCAAGCCTCAAAGACTTGATTGGTCGTACAGATTTGCTTGAAATGCTTCCAGGTGAAACGGAGAAACATGCGCACCTTGATTTGAGCGCATTACTGGAGTCACATCCTTCTGCGCAAGGTAAGGCGCAGTACTGTGAAGTTGAAGGTAACGCACCGTTTGATAAAGGCTTGCTTGCTGAGAAAATGGTTGCTGAAATGCTACCAGCAATTGAAGCTGGGACCACAGGTGAATATCACTTCACCATTGGTAACTGTGACCGTTCAATTGGTGCACGTATTTCAGGTGAGATTGCGCGTCGTTATGGCAACCTCAGCATGGAAGCGCACCCAGTGAAGATGAACTTGGTGGGTACTGCGGGTCAATCCCTCGGTGTTTGGAATGCGGGTGGTTTGCACATTCGATTAGAAGGTGATGCGAACGACTACGTGGGTAAAGGCATGGCAGGTGGTCGTGTGTCGATCTTCCCACCAAAAGGTTCACCTTTCCAAACCCAAGAAACGGCAATCATTGGTAACACCTGTTTATATGGTGCAACGGGTGGTAAATTGTTCGCAGCAGGTACAGCAGGTGAGCGTTTTGCAGTACGTAACTCGGGTGCTTTCGCTGTAATTGAAGGTGCAGGCGATCACTGTTGTGAATATATGACAGGTGGTATCGTGACTGTACTTGGTAAAGTGGGGCACAACTTCGGTGCAGGGATGACAGGTGGTTTTGCTTACGTTCTTGACCTTGATAATGACTTCGTTGATCATTACAACCACGAACTGATTGAGCTGAATCGTATTTCGACTGAATCGATGGAAGAACATAAAGAGTTCTTAAGCCGTATCTTAGATGAACACATTGCTGAGACTGGTAGTGCTTGGGCGTACAAGATCCGTAACGAGTTTGATTTCTACAGTCGTAAATTCTGGTTGGTGAAACCGAAAGCTGCCAACTTACAGACTTTGTTGAAAACCACTCAAGCTGATCCACAATAATTCCACTACTGCTGATACATAGGCAGGTGCAGACGATAGATAAACGGGCTGCACCTACCCACGGAGAGAGACATGGCAGAGCGCCTAAACAATGACTTTCAATTTCTGGATGTAGCACGCCAAGATCCAGAGAAAAAAGAGATTCAGGTCCGCAAAGCAGAGTTTGTGGAAATTTATAAACCTTTTACAGCGGAAGTGGCAGCAAATCAGACCCACCGTTGTTTAGGGTGTGGTAACCCATATTGTGAATGGAAATGTCCAGTACATAACTATATTCCAAACTGGTTAAAGTTGATTGCTGAAGGCCGTATTTTCCAAGCAGCAGAACTGTGTCACCAAACCAACACGCTACCAGAAGTGTGTGGTCGTGTTTGTCCGCAAGACCGTTTATGTGAAGGGGCTTGTACCTTAAACGATGGTTTTGGTGCAGTGACGATTGGTAACGCTGAAAAATATATCAATGACACTGCGTTTGCACTGGGCTGGCGTCCAGATATGTCTTCAGTAAAGTGGACAGATAAAAAAGTCGCGATCATTGGTGCAGGCCCTGCTGGTCTAGGCTGTGCTGATATTTTGGTGCGTAGTGGGGTTAAACCTGTAGTATTCGACAAACGCCCTGAAATTGGTGGTCTACTGACTTTTGGTATTCCAGAATTTAAAATGGAAAAAGATGTGATGAAGCGTCGCCGTGAAATCTTCACGGGCATGGGCGTGGAATTCCGTTTAAATACTGAAATTGGTACAGATGTCACCATCGATCAATTGCTTACTGAATACGATGCGGTGTTCATGGGTATGGGTACTTATACCTACATGAAAGGTGGCTTCGCAGGTGAAGATCTAAATGGTGTCTATGATGCCTTGGATTTCTTGATTGCCAATGTCAACCGTACTCAAGGTTGGGAAAAAGACCCAAGCGAGTACATCAGTGTTGAAGGTAAAAAGGTGATTGTCCTAGGTGGTGGTGACACTGCAATGGACTGTAACCGTACTTCGATTCGTCAGGGTGCAGAAGTGGTGAGCTGTGCATACCGTCGTGATGAAGAAAATATGCCAGGTTCACGTCGTGAAGTGCAAAATGCCAAAGAAGAAGGAGTGAACTTCTTGTTTAATCGCCAACCAATTGAAATTGTAGGTGAAAATGGTAAAGTCACAGGCGTAAAAGTGGTTACGACTCAACTTGGCGAGCCTGATAGCCGTGGTCGTCGCAGCCCAGAACCAATTCCGGGTTCAGAAGAAATTTTACCTGCAGATGCAGTTTTATTGGCATTTGGTTTCCGTACCAGCCCTGCGGATTGGTTTACAAATGTGAATATTAACCTTGATGGTTCAGGTCGTGTAGTTGCGGCTGAACAGCAAACCTATAAATTCCAAACCTCAAATCCGAAAATCTTTGCGGGTGGTGATATGGTTCGTGGTTCAGACCTTGTTGTCACAGCGATTTGGGAAGGCCGTCAAGCAGCTGAAGGTATTTTGGATTATTTAGACATTTAATCTAAATCGTTCAACACAAAAACCCGCTTCGGCGGGTTTTTTATGATCACTGTTTGCTTGAGATGATATGAAAGAGGTGGATCGGGATAAATCGAAAAAGATCTGGTGGAGAGTCCGATAAAAATGGACGAATTTGCAAACGTACTAAGCACTTTTGCCATATGTGAACGGTCTCTAAATTCAGATACTGAAGATCGCTCGGTTAAATGTTAGGAAATAGACATGACTCAAGTGACGACAGAAAAACTATATCAACATCGTCCAAAAGCTCAGGGTATTACGATTTGACGTTTGCAATTCAACCCCAAAGCCATTCGCAGGCATTATTTTGCCAATTCACCGGTCATGTCACATTTGCTGACGGCATTGTCTTCGACTTTTCCCATAGGTGAGCAGTTCTTTGTGCATAGCGTGCGTAATGTACGTGACCAAGTGAAGGATGAAAATCTGCAAGTGCAGATTGCGGCATTTATTGGTCAAGAGGCGATGCATTCTCAAGCACACACGGCATTTAATGCTGCATGGCGCCGTGATGATTATAATCTCGACCGTTTTCAGGCATGGTTGGCGCGTAAAGATGATGATGTGAAAAACCTGCATCCTAAAATTCAGCTCGCAATCACCTGTGCTTTTGAGCATTTTACGGCACTGCTAGGCGGCTATATCTTAAGGCATCCTGAGGTATTGAGCACCTTGGATGATGATGCGGTTAAACTCTGGGTGTGGCATGCCATTGAAGAAATTGAGCATCGTGCGGTTGCCTTCGATGTTTATCAAGATGTGTATGGTGATGACAAGATTCGCCGTTTAATTATGCGCAGTGTAACGACAGGTTTCGCCAGTTTAACTTTTTACTCAGCCAGTCGATTATTTTTACAAGACCACAAAAAGAGTATACCGAAATTGGGTGGGAATCTCTTTGGGTTGTATTTACTGGCGAAGATGTTTGTGCAATTGCTGCCTGAATATCTGTCTTATTACAAAAGCAACTTTCATCCCTCAGATATTGATTACACCCAACTGTTGAAATACTGGAAAACCCGTTTGGCAGACAACTATCAACTCGAAGGTTTTCAGCAGGAATTGCACGCGGCTATTTAGTTTAAGTATAAAAATAAATAATCAAAACCGAGTGAATATCGCTCGGTTCTTTCATTTTTAGCTACTTTAACTAAAAGTAACAAAAGGATAATCAAATGTGTTTACAATCAGGTTATTGCAATAAATACAAAAGAAAGAGGATAGCTGAATGAATTTTATGAAAAAAACTGCTGTCGTTGTTGCCCTTGTGAGCACGTTAACGCTATCGGGCTGTGGTTATAATACCTTACAGGTCAAAGATGAGGCAGTTACAGCTGCTTGGTCGGAAGTACAAAACCAATATCAGCGCCGTGCAGATTTGGTGCCGAACTTGGTGAATGTAGTGAAGGGGTATGCTAAGCATGAAGAGCAAGTCCTAACTGAGGTCACACAGGCTCGTGCCAATGTGGCAGGTTTAAAAGTCGATAAAGAAGTATTAGAAGACCCTGCATTATTCCAAAAATATCAAGAAGCTCAGGCGCAAATGACAGGTGCATTGTCGCGTTTAATTGCGGTCTCAGAAAACTATCCAGACTTAAAAGCCAATGAGCAATTCCGTGATTTACAGGTTCAACTCGAAGGTACCGAAAACCGTATTGCGGTAGCGCGTAATCGCTACATTAGTACAGTACAAGACTTTAACTCCTATGCACGTCAGTTCCCACAAGTCATGACTGCGAAGGTGATTGGGATGGACACCAAACCGAACTTTAGTGCGGAGCAAAGTGCGCAAAAAGCACCAACGGTATCATTTAACTAGTTGAAACCTCAGTGATCTCACGCAATCGTAGCTATAGGGTGAATGAATGATAGGACGGCAGCAGTTCTTACGGTTTTCCTATAAATGGATGCTTGCATTCATTTTATCAGGACTGCTGTGTCTAAGTTCTTTAACATGGGCGGAAGTTGCTACAGCAACAGATGGTGCTGCGGAAACAATCGTTGCTGGAAAGATGATTCAAGGTCAGCAAGCAGCGAGTTCTAATAAGGTAAGCTCTACCAATACTGATGCCGTGCCACAACCACCCATTGCCAATGATATGGCAGAAGGTGAATTGATATGGGCGTTACCGACCTTAAATGAACCCGTGATCGATCAAGCACATATTTTAAGTGCTGAAGATAAGGAAGCTATTGGCCAAAAAATTCGTGCCTTGCATGACACAGGAAAAGCCCAAATAGGCGTAGTGATTGTCCCGACCACAGGTCAAGAGGATATTTTTGGTTTTGCAATGCGTATTGCAGACCAATGGCAGCTCGGTTCAGCAAAGCAGGACAACGGTTTGCTGATTGCAATTGCCGTTAATGACCGACGTATGCAAATTCTTACGGGTTATGGTTTGGAAGGCGTCATTCCTGACATTATTGCGAATCGCATTATTAATCAACAAATCACACCGTATTTTAAACAAGCTCAGTATGCTCAAGGGATCAATGCAGGGCTTACTGAAATTGAACGTATTTTAAATCTTGACCCTGAAGTTGCAGCCCAAGCAGCGCAGGAATTACAAGAACGCCAAGACCAAGCCATTCGAGAGCAGGAAGCCAAAAGTAAAACCTTTAGTACTGCTTTATTTATCTTAATTGCTGGCGCAATTGGCTCATTTGTGGTGGGGAAGCGTTTAAGTGCCTCGACGGCTGCAGTTGCAGGCATCGTGGCAGGCTTGGTCAATGGAGCTGGTTTAGTCACCAGTTTGCTAATTGGTGGTGGGATTTTCTTTTTACTCATCACGGCCTTAGCCCAAACGATATTTCAGCTCTTTCTCTCTTCTGGCGGTGGAGGTGGGCGCGGAGGTCGTGGCGGCGGCGGTTTTGGTGGAGGTGGATATAGTGGCGGGGGCGGCGGCTTCGGCGGTGGAGGAGCATCAGGGTCATGGTAACAACAACTGAAACGACGGACATCGTTACTAAACCAAAGCTAGATGAAGTTGTACAACCGAGTTTTAAGCGTTGGTTAAAGCATTTATTACATATGCCAGCTAGTAAACGCTTTTTTAATCAGCAAGATCAACATGCGATTGCGCAAGCGGTATCTGCTGCTGAACATGGGCACATTGGTGAAATCCAAGTGGTGATCGAAGGGCACATGCCTGCTCGAGAAGCCTATTATTTAGATACTCGTGGACGTGCGAAACAACTGTTTGCTGAGCTCGGTGTGTGGGATACCGAGTTGAATAGCGGGATTTTACTGTACTTAAACTTGTGTGAGCGTAAAGTCGAGATTGTCATTGACCGTGGAATACAGTTAGCTACTACACAGCAGGTGTGGGACGAGGTCTGCCAAAGTATTATTGCAAAAATGGCACAGCAACAGTATCGGCAGGCTTTAGTCGATGCCGTTACTGAAGTTGGGACTATTTTGGATCATTTCTATGCCAATAAAATAGAGGATAAAGCTGATGAATTGAGCAATTCGCCAATTATGTTGAACTAGAAAGAGGGAAACTGACAATATTTGTCAGTTTTTTACATAAAAACACAATGCTCAAAAATAAATTTTTAAATAGTGAAATAAAGTGCTGTTTTTTATTTAAAAATAAATATAATAAAAGTTGGCATAATACATGCTAATTACAAAGTAGCTTAAAAAGCTTATAAAAAATTACTCTGTACACGACAAAAATAGATAACTCATTGAAATAATGTCATAATAATTGTTTTCTAACGACGAATACTATGACACATCTCAATGAGTTATATCTTATCTTAAACAAATATCTAAAATGGAACAAGTCACATTTAAAGTGCTTTGCGCTCATCATGCTTGTGATTATTTTAAAGCAAACATGTAATCTTTCTTCTGCATCTAAAGCCTTGCCCATCAAGTGCTTACCACAATCATTTTATCGACGTATGCAGCGCTTCTTTGCAGGTCAGTATTTTGATTATCGTCAAATTTCTCAGTTGATTTTCAATATGTTTTCATTCGACCAAGTGCAACTGACTTTAGATAGAACCAATTGGAAATGGGGAAAACGAAATATTAATATCCTGATGCTCGCAATCGTTTATCGTGGAATAGCGATACCTATCCTTTGGACATTGCTTAATAAACGTGGAAATTCAGATACGAAAGAGCGTATTGCTTTGATTCAACGCTTTATAGCCATTTTTGGTAAAGACCGTATTGTGAATGTGTTCGCAGACAGAGAGTTTATCGGTGAGCAGTGGTTTACATGGTTAATTGAACAAGACATCAACTTCTGCATTCGTGTTAAAAAAACTTCATTGTCACCAATCATTTAGGAAAGAATCATAAAATTAGTGATTTATTTCGCCATCTTAAAGTTGGTCAAATTGAATGTCGTAAACGACGGATTTTGGTTGGTCGGGTGAAACTATATATAAGTGCACTACAGTTAGAAAATGGAGAGCTTTTACTCGTCGTTTCTCCTCAGTTTAATGCCAATGCTATTCAGGATTATGCATTACGCTGGGAAATTGAAACCTTATTCAGTTGTCTCAAAGGACGCGGGTTTAATCTTGAAAATACGCGCTTGACAGACCCTAGACGAGTGAAAAAATTGATTGCGGTGTTAGCTATAAGCTTCTGTTGGTGTTACTTAACGGGTGAATGGCAACATGATCAAAAAAAAGTGATAAAAATAAAGAAGCATGGACGACTCTCAATGAGTTTATTTCGCTATGGTTTAGACTATGTTCAAATGGCGATTCAGCGTTTAATTGGTTTTGGGAAAAAAGAAGAGTTTAAGGAAATTTTGGCAATTTTAAGAAGGCAGAACCCTGATAGGATAAGGGTTCTGTGAAATTTGTCGTGTACAGAGAAAAAATTAACAAAACATTTGTGGAGAATGTTATGAACGCTCAAAAGGGTTTCACTCTTATTGATACTCCATAAGTGTCCATATAAAATGAACAATCCATAAGTAAGTCAATATGGACATAAAAATAATAAATTTGATATGAAGAATCACTATTATCTTTTTCTACTTTTTTCAATCTCCGGTTTTACTCATGCTCAAGAACTAGACTTCATTCAATATTCAGATATTTCATCAATTCCTCAAATTGTTTTGAATCCAAAAATCCAAACAGAACTTCAAACATTGTTAAAGCATGATTATCTAAAATTTCAGGTGGTGTTTCAAAAAGTATGCTAGTTAATTCTGTCAATAGAGAAATTGAAAATAAGTAAATTAAATTCACTATATTTTTAATGCTTTATGAGATTTCAATTGTGGTTAAAATATAATCAGTATACTTTTTGAAACACCACCAAATTTCAATCTAATTTTGACAATTACTCAGCGCCATATTTACTGAAAACAGATGAGGCGCTGTATTATGAAGGTCGGTCTGGAAGCACTTTAGATGCTTCATCCGCGATTGTGTTTAAAGATGGGCGATTGTTTGCTGCAATATATTTTTCCAATACCAAGACTTTAAAATACTTTAGCAACGATGCCAGTTGCTCAGAACAGTTACATCCTGCGATTCAAGTTTTTGCTCAGCAGCGTGAAATTCAAGGTATTGAATATGCAACAGCTAGAGCCAATACCGCTTTAAAATATAATTTTGGCCCCGCTTCAAAATGTGAAACCTATTTTAAAAAATTAGGAAGATAGCTGTGTTAGCGGCAGTGTAAAAATGCCCCCCTAACGGCATTTAAAAACTGCCCCCCTTGGTTAATATAGTGGTCGATTTATTGTTCGTGTTCCATCATTGTTCATCAAAAACTTGCCTTGGAAGCAGCAGGGCGTGGTGTAAGTATGAATCATCAGGTGTTGGCAAAAATTAGCTTATGTGACTATTTCTGGTCGTCTAACAAGTAAGAATAACTGGTATGCTACGAACAGTAATAGGTGATCGTTTTATCTAGTAATTTGTATGATATTGTTAGATTTAAGGCTTGATCAGTAAAATTAGAGCTTGAGGTGATGCTATGACGTTATTGGAACAGCAGGTAGTACCAGCAGCTGTATTGGGAAAGTCAGTACTTAGGGCTGCTAAACTGCTTTCCCTTAGTCAGTCTCCGCTCGCAATAGTGCTAGATATGGATGTTGAGGCAATCACTCAATTGCAAAACCAACCTGAATTAGATCCAAATGGCTTTGTTGCACAAACCTAGCCTATAAGGTTTATTCAGTCCTATAATTTCAAAATGAATAAACCTACTCCTAAAACTTATCGTACAACCAACTGGTCTTCCTATAATCGCGCTCTCATTAATCGGGGCAACATTTCCATTTGGTTTGATCCAAACACTCAGTGGTATGCACAACCACAAAACAAGCAAGGTCGAAATCAAACTTACTCCGATACGGCTATTCAATGCTGTTTAATGATCAAATCTTTATTTAGACTCTCTTTACGCATGGTCACAGGTTTTGTTCAAAGTCTGATTAAACTTTGTGGATTAAATTGGACCGCACCAGATTACAGTACGCTTTGTCGAAGACAAAAACATATTGATATTGCGATTAGCTATCAAAAAAGTAGTGATGGGCTACATCTACTCGTCGACTCAACTGGCTTAAAGTTTCTAGGTGAAGGTGAGTGGAAACGTAAGAAACATGGACCTGAATATCGTCGCCAATGGCGTAAGCTTCATATTGGCATCGATGCTGAAACCTTGCAAATACGTGCAGTACAGCTTACTACAAATAATGTGAGCGATTCGCAAGTACTCGGTGATTTACTTGCTCAAATTCCCTTAGATGAACGAATTGATTCGGTCTATACCGATGGTGCTTATGACACGAAGCACTGCAGACAAGTCATTCTAGATCGAGATGCACATGCGCTCATTCCGCCAAGAAAAAATGCAAAACCATGGAAAGATCAGAAATTGAGATCTTTAGA
This sequence comes from Acinetobacter sp. 789_lipA, assembly GCF_058242845.1. Taxonomy (NCBI): domain Bacteria; kingdom Pseudomonadati; phylum Pseudomonadota; class Gammaproteobacteria; order Moraxellales; family Moraxellaceae; genus Acinetobacter; species Acinetobacter sp. 789_lipA. Next base: position 1,118,290 of record NZ_JBZAYS010000001.1, read on the forward strand.
GCGGAATGAGTTACTGAAAACAGTTAAACGTTTAGGAAGAACGCTTTGGAAAAAATGGTCTGGTTATCATCGTCGAAGTTTAGTTGAAACCAAGATGCATTGCATCAAACTATTAGGTGATAAATTAACAGCAAGGAGTTTTTCTAGTCAGGTGAATGAGATTCATGCACGCATAGCCGTATTGAACAAATTTACAGAATTAGGTCGTCCTCATACCCAAGTTGTCATTTGAATTCTGTTCAAATGAGCAGAGTGTTATCTTTTAAATCTTTGTGCAACAAAGCCCCTGAGAACTGTACTCAAAATTAATGATTATTTTATCTTTGGAAATAAGCATAAACAGTAAAAAACCTGCATATGCAGGTTTTTTTTAAACAGTAGAAAAGTCTTAAATTTGACTCTGTATATAATTTTCTACACCGACGGTTTCAACCAAATCGAGTTGTGTAGTTGTCCAATCTAACCACTCTTCTTCTTTTTCTAAAATCTCTTGAACAAGATCTCGAGTAACGTAGTCCAGTTGTTCTTCGGCAAGCTTAACAGCGGCTTGAATGGATTCAATGTTCTCTTTAACTTTACGGACATCACAGTTTAGAACTTCAACAGTATGTTGGCCGATATAGAGTTTACCCAAGTGTTGTAAGTTTGGTAGACCTTCTAAAAAAAGAATGCGCTCAATAATTTTGTCAGCATGCTTCATTTGACGGATTGACTCTTTATATTCAGCTGAACCGAGTTGCTCAATTCCCCAATCATTAAACATACGAGAGTGCAGGAAATTTTGGTTAATGGCAGTTAAATGATGATAAAGCACCTGATTTAACTGATTAATTACATCACGATTGCCTTTCATGAGAAAGCTCCATTCAAACTGCGGCTTAAAAATAATATCAATAACTTATGAGAAATATCTTAAACAACAAAGTGGATTTTGGCGAGTAATTTATAGAACAGCAAATGAAAATCGCAATCAAAAGCATACGAGGTGGAAATTGGATTTTTAGGCATTTAAAAAGAAAACCCGCTTAGAGTCATAAGCGGGGGAGGAGCTACTCATAAAGAGTACGTTTATAATTATGGTTATTCTAAAAACGAATAAAATATCTAGGCAGCAATAGCTAAGCGTGAGGCAATCGCAGAGACTTCTGCGCTGATGATTGAGCGTGCTTCTGGTGCACAGCGACCACAGCATGTCCCGAGATCCAGCATCTCGCGAACTTCGCGATAACTGCCCGCACCATTTTCAACAGCGTCTTTAATATCTTGATCTGTAATACCACGGCATAAGCACACGTACATTTCAGCAAGCCACATGAATGAAATAAGATAAGTGATATTATTGATAATTGTTATCGTTTGTCAATAAAAATCATTTGAAATCTCATTTGTCTTTATTGGAATTTTGGATAAAAAAAAGCCACTCAATCGGTTAATGCCAGTCAGTTAAGAAATTGACTGGCATTTTCTTGGATATTTTTGTGCTTTAATTTTCACTACTCGCGGACATTGCCTTTGCCTTTTTTCAGGTAATACAAATATTTTAGATTGTTCAAATAATTGCGCTAAATGTTTGGGTAGGTTTCCTGCTGATTCTAAAGGTGTGTGCCTTAAGATATTGATAATACTCATAGATGCAACATGGAAACTGATCCTTAAAGGACTCACCTTTGCATGTTCAGCGATAAACCTCATCTGTCTTCTTAAGATATTATATGCAATAAATACCCCCCACAATTCTTGATAGACCAAATCAGGTTGTTTGCTTCTTAAAATCCTTGCATCCTGTAAATCACTTTTAATTTCCCGATAACACATTTCTATTTCCCAACGCTGGATATAAAGCATTGCAAGGTCTTTGAATGGATAAACTTTAGAATCTGTTAATGATGTAATGTAACGTCTTATTTTTCCTGCATATTCAACTTCAATTAAACGTGCTTCCCAATAGTCACCCAATGACGGATTTATCTTTTTTGCTCTTGCTGAAACAGGCATTTTGATCTGAAAGTCATGGGCCGCATTATGATGAATCACTTCATAACGCAGGTTGTCCTTTGCTCGCATCAACCAATGACTCTCTTCTGCCTGAGATTGCCAGCTCACTAAAAAATCAGCAGAGAAGTAAGCACGATCAAATAGGGTAATACTGCGAACTGGTGCTTTTAATTGACTGGCTAAGGTTAATTCACCTTGATCCATACTGCCCATTTGGGCATCAATCATTTCATGGGTATTGGTATTCACCAGGCAAGTCGCTCTAACTTGTGGGTAAGGTGCAGCTGCTGTTTTGCCTTTGGATGAACCAAAGTGCTTAAAGTTTTCTTCTGTATGAGGCATAGACCAAACCACACCATCTACAGCACAAACGCATAGACCGTGAAAGTTGCTATATTGTTGTTGTGAGTCTTTAAACCATGCCTGACTTAATGTCGAAAATAAAGCACTCATGGGTTCTAAGCCTAAGCGTTGTCTTGCTTGTACGGATGCACTCGGTACACAGTATTCTGCCGTACCGAAAACAAGTTGCAATTGTTGAACCACATACCAAATCGGTTGATTTCGAAATAGAGCAAGTCCGATTACCAGCCAAACAACATGTTCAGCAGGCAGTTTTCTTTTTCGAATTGATGCTTTACCTGTTTGGTCTAAGCAATCCTCAATCCAGTTTAAATCAATCAATTCACTGAATTGTGAAAGTGAAGGTAAGGTTTGTTTTAATGTTAAATCTAGATTCTGAGATAAATTCATAAAAAAAGAGCGTATTTACATACGCTCTTTTTACAGCATTTTAACTTTTTTTGCTTAACTGACTGGCATTAACTCAATCGGTGGCTTTTTCTTAAAAAAATATAACTTATTGATTAATAATCACAATGCCATCCATCTCAACCAATGCATTTTTAGGTAGGCTAGCCACACCGAGTGCAGCGCGTGCAGGGTAAGGTTGTGCGAAATACTCGCCCATAATTTGATTGACCAACTGGAAGTTTGAAAGATCGGTTAAGAAAATATTCAACTTCGCGATATCAGCCAGTGTTCCACCAGCAGCTTCACAGACAGCTTTTAAATTATCAAACACACGACGAATTTGTGCTTCAATGCCTTCAACCAACTCCATACTGTATGGGTCTAAACCGATCTGACCAGAAAGGTAAAGTGTATTGCCGACTAAGATTGCTTGCGAATAAGTGCCGATCGCAGCAGGGGCATTTTCAGTATGAATTACTTGGCGGGACATCGTGTTCTCCTATTATATTCACCATCAATCATAGCCTAGATTGGCATTAAAATGTGTGGATTTAAACAATTAACTCGCAATCGATGTTTCCGCAATACTAACAGGTTGAGCCAATCGACTGATACGTGGGAAGCCAAAATGCATACGTAGATCACGAATGATTTTTGCAATTTGCTTACGGTTGTGCACCACAACATTGACATAAGTCTTATCATCTTGATTACACACCATTTCGACCCCGATTTTTTCTTTACGGCATTGATAAATTAGGTCAGAAATTTGTTCGTCATCCATGGCCATGTTAATCAATAAATATGCAGTAAAACTAATTTCTTCTTCATTCTCGTTAGTCCACTGCAACGGCATGATATTTTCAGGGTGCAGATGTTGTTCATGTAGGAGGTTATGACAACGTGCACGATGCACAATAAGACCGCGGCGTGATAAATGTCCTTGAATTGGGTCACCCAACACAGGGTTACAGCAATGTGCGTATTTAACATCGACACCCTCAGTACCTTGAATGAGTCTGTCAGATTCCTGTGCACTTTGGTCATGCGCAAACAAATGATTCGCAACCAATTGCGGCAGTAAATCGCCCACGGCAATTTGTTCAAAGAGTTGGTCTTTACTTTCAATATGTCGCCATTGTAAAAGTTCTAACCAATCTGATTCGGTTAAATCTTTAATGGATACATTGAATAGCTTTAAAGCGCGATTTAAAGCTTGTTGTCCAACAAGGCGTTGTTCTTCGATGTCTTGCTCACGCAGTATATTTTGTAAGGCACGACGGGCTTTTTGCGTGTTGACAAAGCTGAGCCAATCTGGGTTTGGGGTGGCCAAGACATCAGTAATAATTTCAATCACCTGACCACTGTGCAATGGCGTAGAAAGTGGTTTAGTTTCCCCATTGATTTTCGCACCTACCGCATGGTTACCTAAAAATAAGCTAGCAGAGTAGGCAAAATCGACTACCGTTGCACCTTGTGGTAACTCGTGTAGATGACCTTGTGGGGTATACACCCAAATTTTCTCTTGGTGTAAATAATCGAGCAGTTCGCTAAAAGTGGTTTTAGCACAGGCTCCATCGATCAAGACATTCAAGTTCTGCATCGAGGCTTGAATCGCAGAGCGGCAAGCTTGCGGAGCACTATCGCCTAGGACTACACCAAAACGCGCAGCTTTGCGCATCAGTTCGGTTTGAATGGTGACTGATAAGGTTGTGTTTTCACCTTTTAAACGTAGTAGTAGCGATTGGTTACCACCTGGGAGTGGTTTACGAATATGGTCTGCAAAGTGTAAAACTTGAAAACTCTCTCGCAACACATCGGCTAAGCGGTCACAGTCAGCAATACTATTTAGAATAATTTCAAAGGCATGACTATGCGTAAGTTCATGTAGATCAATGTCATTTTTTACAAAGTGACGTAACAGTTCGATATTATTATTTTTCTTTTTAATTCGACCTGAGATTTGATGGGTTTTTAATAGCTCAGTAAGATTATTTTCCCATTTGCTTTGATATTCACAGCGTTTGGGTTTGGTTTGCAGGAGGGCTTCTTGGACATTGTTATACATGTCGAGATCAAGGTTTTGATAACACAGATGTTCGAGGTTATCGCCCATCTCATTCATACCAACAATACGTGCCATTGGGACAAAAATATCAAAGGTTTCTTGAGCAATACGCGCACGCTTATCGGGACGTAGTGCATCCAAGGTAGTCATGTTGTGATAGCGGTCAGCCAGTTTAATAATAATGACACGTGGGTCTTGTAATGTGGCTTGCAGAATTTTTCGGAAAGAAGCGGCTTTATTATATTCTTTATCGCTGGATTGACTAAGTTTGGTGACGCCATCGACCAGTTCGGAAACGGTTTTTCCAAATTTTTCTGCAATATCTTCTTTGCTAAAGTCTGTGTCTTCAATCACATCATGTAAAAGTGCCGCCATCAGGGTTTCGGGATCTAGACGCATATGCGCTAAAATGCAGCTTACCGCAATCGGGTGCAAAATATAGGGTTCGCCACTTTTACGGGTAATACCATCATGGGCAATATCCGCATAATCACAGGCCGCAAGCACTCGTTCGACGTCGCTTTCAGTTAAGTAAGCATCGATAATAGTTTTGAGCTGTTGTTTAGCTTGGCTGACCATTGGGCCTGGCATAAAACACCTTTAAGACGTAGCAATTACAAGAAAATTTTACTGATCCTCTAATGAAAAACATATTGCATGAGTTGTCAAATTTTTCATTGAGAGAAAAGCAAAAAAGATACACCTAAACCACGATGAATCCTATCTTCTAGTTATAACGTGTATTGCACAAATATAAAAGTTATCCAATAAAAAAGCCTAGTTAAAAACTAGGCTTTTAAGCGATAAATTTTTCTTATTGGAAAGAAAAACCATCTAAATTCAAATTGTTTGCAGAAAGTGCAAGATCAAGACTCGAAGTTTGGTAGTCTTGCTCACGTTGTTTCAAAATATCTTTAGAAACATGACCGATTGCGATTTCACGTAATGCAACAACAGTCGGTTTGTCATTGTCCCACTCAACAGTAGGTTCAATGCCTTGACGTGCCAATTGACGCGCGCGTTTGCTTGCCACTAGTACAAGCTCAAAGCGGTTGTCTACATGGTCTAAACAATCTTCAACGGTTACGCGTGCCATAAGAGTTCTCGTTACAAAGGCTAAAATTAAACAGACTGTGCAGTATAAAGTGCTTTGTCTGTAGACTCAAGTTTTAATCACTTTTCAACTGGGGTGATCAGCTCAGAAATCATTTTCTGATGACGACTTGCTTGCTGAGTAATGACTAAACGATTGGCAATAATCACAGACTCAAGATCGTGCAAAGCTTTATTAAAGTCATCGTTGATAATGACATAGTCGAAGTTAACATATTGTTGCATGTCTTCAACTGCACAGCCTAAACGCCGCTCAATCACTTCAACCGAGTCTGTGCCACGGTTAGACAGACGCTGACGCAGATCAAACTGGCTTGGTGGTAAAATGAAAATTTGTTTAGAGTCAGGAAAAAGCTTGCGAACTTGCTGTGCGCCTTGCCAGTCAATTTCTAATAGAACATCATGACCTTTCGCGAGTTGTTCTTTCACAGTAGCTTGAGCTGTACCATAGTAATTGCCAAAGACTTCAGCGTATTCAATAAAACCACCTTGTTCAACCAAGGCCAAAAATGAGTCTTTTTCGGTAAAATGGTAATGTACACCATCAAGTTCGCCGGGACGTTGCCCACGTGTAGTATGAGAAACAGAAACGTGAAGATTCGTTACACGATCGAGGAGGGCTTTTACGAGGGATGTTTTGCCTGTTCCTGAAGCTGCAGAAACGACAAACAAGAGACCCGACATGATATTTTTCCTGATATGATAAAATATCTTCTCTATTTTAGAGCAGACAAGGTTTAAACGAAATAGCAAGGCGTCACTTTGTTTGCATTTATTTTATTAGTTTCCGCTGATTGAAAAGTGGTATCGAGGAACATATGGAAATTGTATTGGCCAATCCACGTGGTTTTTGTGCAGGTGTTGACCGTGCGATTGCCATCGTAAATCGTGCACTTGAGTGTTTTAATCCCCCCATTTATGTAAGACATGAAGTGGTACACAATAAATTTGTCGTGGACGATTTACGTCAACGGGGTGCAATTTTTGTCGATGAGCTAGATGAAGTACCCGATGACAATATTGTAATTTTTAGTGCGCATGGGGTTTCTAAAGCGGTACAGATCGAAGCCGAGCGTCGTGGTTTAAAAGTTTTTGATGCAACCTGTCCATTGGTGACCAAGGTTCATATTGAAGTTACTAAATATGCTCGTGAGGGAGTTGAGGCTATCTTAATTGGTCATGAAGGCCACCCTGAAGTTGAAGGTACCATGGGGCAATATGACCTGAAAAATGGTGGTGCGATTTATTTGGTTGAAGATGAACAAGACGTGGCTGAGCTTCAAGTGCATCATCCTGAGCGAGTGGCTTTTGTGACTCAAACAACTTTATCGATCGATGATACTGCAAAAGTGATTGATGCTTTACGGGCGAAATTTCCTGAGATTCAAGGGCCGCGTAAAGATGACATTTGTTATGCGACTCAAAATCGTCAAGATGCGGTGCGTGATTTAGCAACCCAATGTGATGTGGTGTTGGTGGTCGGTTCACCAAACTCATCGAATTCAAATCGTTTACGAGAATTGGCCGAGCGAATGGGTAAAGCGGCTTATTTGGTCGATAATGCAGATGAACTTCAACAGGCATGGTTTGAAAATATTGCTAAAGTTGGCGTCACAGCGGGTGCATCTGCACCTGAAATTTTAATTAAGCAAGTGATTCAACGATTACAAGACTGGGGTGCAACACCACCACAAGAGCTGGCCGGAACGGAAGAAAATATTACCTTTAGTTTGCCAAAAGAGTTACGTATTGCAGTAACTCAAGCCTAAAGTGTTAATTTCATTTAATAAGTTTTTATATGTAGTTGAAAATGCCCCTTCTTTAAAAAAAGGGGGCATTTAGTTATTGATAACTGATAGAGGATGGGGTGACGGATTTAACTGTGACTGGGATAGAGTTGCCAGCAGCATCAGAATTTCCTAGTACAACATGGCTTTGTTGCATAAAGATTTAAAAGTTAAATTTACCCTGTTCTACTCAAATTCAAGTGACAACTTGGGTGAGAGGTCGACCTAACTCCGTAAATTTATTTAATACTGCCACACGTGCATGCATTTCATTGACTTGACTTTGAAAGTTTCTCGTACTGAGTTTATCCCCCAATAATTTGATGCAATGCATCTTGGTTTCGACCAAACTTCGCCGATGATAGCCTGACCATTTTTTCCATAGTGTCCTGCCGAAACGTTTAACTGTTCGAAGTAATTCATTTCGCTCTCGCGAATGAACTTTGTTATCTTTCCAAGGCTTTGTATTTTTTCTGGGTGGAATCACTGCATACGCTTGCCGATCTGCAATGACCTGACGGCATTGTTTGGTGTCATAAGCCCCGTCTGTATAGACTGAATCAATCTGCTCATCCAATGGGATTTGATCAAGTAAATCTCCAAGGACTTGCGAATCACTGACATTATTTGTTGTCAGCTGTACAGCTCGTATTTGCAAGGTTCTAGCATCTATACCAATATGTAATTTACGCCATTGCCGACGATATTCAGGCTGATGTTTCTTACGTTTCCATTCACCTTCGCCTAAAAACTTAAGGCCAGTTGAGTCTATCAATAGATGTAATCCTTCATGACTTTTTTGATAGCTGATCGCAATATCAATCTGCTTTTGTCGTCTGCAAAGTGTGGAATAATCTGGTGCTGTCCAACTTAACCCACTGAGTTGAATTAGGCTTTGCACAAAGCCTGTGACCATACGCAAAGAAAGTCGAAAGATAGATTTGATCATCAAACAGCACTGAATTGCTGTATCAGAATAAGTTTGATTTCTTCCATGCTTAGCCTGTGGCTGAGCATACCATTTAGTCTGAGGATCGAACCAAGTTGAAATATTTCCTCGCTTGATTAGAGCTTGGTTATAAGAGGACCAATTCGTTGTGCGATAAATTTTAGATGCAGGATTCTTCATTTGGAAATTATATTGCTGAAGAAGCCTTTAAGAATAGCTTTGTGCAACAAAGCCCATCGCAACTATAAAACTAGAGAAGAAGCTAAAGCAGATATTACAAAATACATAGATAGAGCTATTTTATAATCAGCAGAGAATTCAGAAAGGATTAGATTTTAAGACACCAAATTAAATGGCAGAGGACTTTTACAAGTTGGCTGCCTAGAATCTCCCAAGTGGAAGTGTCCTATTATTTCAGCACACATCACAAAGGAACAGACATTAATAGCGGTTCTGCCTGTACTCCTTCAGCCACCTCCAACTGGGACGGCAGATAAAATCCAAATTCAAAATTGTGGATAAACAAATTTTGATCTTCCTTTCGCAGTAAAGATAACGTAAAATATTGCCCTCTATGAAAGGGGTTTGAAATGTTCCGGTGGTCGGGGCAGGGATAATCCGTAAAAACTATAAGGTTGTATCATGGTAGTTATTCGTCTTGCACGCGGTGGTGCTAAAAAACGTCCGTTCTATCAAGTTATTGTAACTGATAGCCGTAATGCACGTGACGGTCGTTTCATCGAACGTATTGGTTTCTTCAACCCAACAGCTCAAGGTAAAGCAGAAAAACTTCGTTTAGATGCTGATCGTTTTGCACACTGGGTTGCTCAAGGTGCTCAACCATCTGAACGTGTTGCTTCTTTAGCTGCTCAAGCTAAGAAAGCTGCAGCTACTGCATAATTTTTGCTAATTAAGTAGTAGGTAGCCCATGACACCAACACAGAATGTTCCCGAAGATCGTATTCAGATTGGACAGTTACGTTCAGCATATGGATTAAATGGGTGGCTCTGGATCTATTCCAATACAGAACCGATGAGCAACATCTTTGACTATCTGCCTTGGTACATTGAAACCAAAGCAGGTTGGCAAACAATAGATGTAAAACGTTGGAAACCGCATGGCAAAGGCTTAGTTGTTTCGCTCAAAGGCGTCATTGATCGCACTGCAGCAGATAACCTAGTTGGCGCAAATGTTTGGATTTCAAAAGCGCAACTTCCTAAAGCAGGAATGGATGAGTTTTACTGGTCAGATTTGAAAGGCTTAACAGTGTTAGGTTTGGATGATGAAGAACAAGAAGTAAATCTCGGAAAAATCCATGAAATGTTTGAGACAGGTGCCAATGATGTGATGGTGGTTCACGCAACACCAGACAGTATTGATACTGAAGAACGTATGATTCCATGGCATAAAGATGTGGTGCAACGCGTTGATCTCGAAGCTGGTCGTATCTACGTTAATTGGGGCGTAGATTACTAATTATTTTTGGAAATACGGGGGTCTGCGATGTTTTTTGCAGTCATTACGCTTTTTCCTGAAATGTTTGAAGCGATTACAGCCTACGGTATTAGCGGGCGTGCAGCAAAAAGTGATTTAGTACAAGTAACTTGTATTAATCCTCGTGATTATGCTGAGGGCAACTACAAACGAGTGGATGAACGTCCATTTGGTGGTGGTCCAGGTATGGTGATGATGGCTGAGCCTCTGGCAAAAGCAATTCAACATGCCAAAGAGCTTGCCATGCAAGCAGGTGCAGTTCATGTTCCTGTGGTGTATATGTCACCGCAAGGAAAAACCTTAAATGAGCCTGCAGTACAACAATTTGTCGACTATGATGGATTGATTGTGCTGTGTGGTCGTTATGAAGGGGTCGATGAACGTTTGATCCAAAAATATGTTGATCAGGAATGGTCCATAGGGGATTACGTTTTATCGGGTGGAGAACTTCCTGCGATGGTTTTATTAGACAGTATTATTCGGAGACTTCCGGGTGCAATGTCTGATGAACAGTCTCATGTGCAAGACTCATTCGTGGATGGTCTTTTGGACTGCCCACAATATACCAAGCCAGACCATTTTGAAGGTTTGGATGTCCCTGAAGTCTTAAAGTCGGGACATCATGCCAATATTGAGAAATGGCGGTTTTTGCAGCGTTATCTACGAACACAACAACGCCGACCTGAGTTGGTGGACAATGTAGAGTTGACGAAGCAGCAAAAGAAATGGCTAACAGATTTGAATACTTAATTCAGAGTATTCTTTTAATAGGCTCTTTGTGCATTGAAGTGGTCAAGCATAAAGAGAAAGATAATCGGGTCTATGCGATTTAGCCTCTATACCCAGCGGATATCAGACCTCTTCTGACCCGCACATATTGGAGATACCCCATGAGCGGTAAGCATCCTTTAGTACAAGCTGTTGAAAATGCACAGCTTAAACAAGACATCCCAGCTTTTGCACCAGGCGATACAGTTATCGTTCAGGTTAAAGTAAAAGAGGGTGACCGTGAGCGTCTTCAGGCATTTGAAGGTGTTGTAATCGCGAAGAAAAACCGTGGCTTGAACTCTGCGTTCACAGTACGTAAAATTTCTAGCGGTGTTGGTGTTGAGCGTGTTTTCCAAACTCACTCTCCAATCGTTGCTAAAATCGAAGTGAAACGTCGTGGTGACGTTCGTCGTGCTAAACTTTACTACCTACGTGAATTGTCTGGTAAAGCTGCACGTATTCGTGAAAAGTTACCAGCTCGTAAAGTTAAAGCTTAATTTTAAGTTTTATACGAGTAAAAAATGCGCCCAATGGCGCATTTTTTATGCCTAAATTTTAGAGTCCTTGAAGCTTCAATCGGTTGGCGTGTTGTCGGTAAACATCAACAGGGTCTGGAGCAAAAATAGAACGTAATCCAAAGAACTGGTTAATCACATCTAAATGGTTCCAATTATAGTTATCGCGCACGGTCTTACCATACTTGGCACTACAACGTGAAACTAAGCCATCGTTATCATTGGGCGCTTGCATGAGTAAGCCTGTCGCCGCCAGTAATGAGTCTGGATCAAGTACGTTCGTCAACGTTGAGTTGCCAGAGAAAGAGTAAAAATAAATTCCATTTTCTTTCGCTAAACCTTCACCACAGCTTGTTTTTGGCATACCCAGTGGATATTTTTGTGCAAAAGCTTTAGCCCCAGCTTGACTTAAACTTTTACCCGCACCGAGTGCATCATGTGGAAGTGAGTTTGGGTTTTGCTGTTGTGCCCAAACAATAGCCTTGGACCCAAAGTTGATTAAGCCCACCAGTGGTTGTTCTAGCGGTGTACCTTGCGCGGAAATAATCAAATCCGCCACAGGAGAGCCTTTTAAAGGACTAGAAATGGCTGTTGCAGACGCGATTTTATTGGGCATAACATTTGAGACATAAGCAATACTATGCCCGCCGTGACTATGCCCAAGCAAATTGACTTTGGGTGCTCCTGTAATCGCTAAGATTTCACCAACTTGTTGCAGCAGTTGTTCACCACGAACTTCAGATGTGTTGAATGGAGAAACGCGTGTTGCCCATGCGTTTGCACCGTTACGGGCTAAATCTGGCAAGATTTGATACCAATAATCCACACCAAGTTCATCGGTTCCTGCTCGAATCCAGCCACCCATACCATGTGCAAAAACCAAAGGGTATTTGGTCTTTGCATAATTAGAGGCAACGTAGTTTGATTTAATTTGTGAAGCAGCTGCTTGCGTTTGTGTAATAGCAAGTGCGCAGGTCGACAGCAGTCCAGCTATCAATAATCCATATTTCATTGATCATCCTCGTTTTTTAGTTTTTATGACGACAATTTAAGTTGTCAAAAATGAGTATAAAGGTGAGGGAGGAGGAGCGTAGAGAAATCCGATTAAATTAAATACAGTTTGTAACTGGATAATTCTAGGAGGCATCCCTCCGAAACGTTAAAGATTCGAAGGGAAAAATAGAACTAGAGTCCTTGCATTTTTAAGCGATTGGCATGTTGGCGATAGACATCAACAGGGTCTGCGCTAAATAGTCCACGTAGTCCCATAACTTGGTTGACCTCATCTAAATGGTTCCAGTCATAGTTATCACGGATGACTTTACCGAAGTGTGTACTACAGCGTGCCACTAAACCATCATTGTCTAAATGTCCATAGGCCAATGGCCCTAACAGTGAGATCGCACTATCTGCGACATCGAGAATGTTCGTGACTTGAGACGTGCCAGTCCACGAATAGTAATATACGCCATTGCTGGATGTTGCACCGCTCTTGTTACAGTCTGAAGCCAGTGCTGTTGTTGGATATTTCTGATTAAAAACACGGGAACCTTGCTCGCTAATCGAGGTGAGCGATGCCGTTAAATTACTTTTTAACGCAGGGTTGTTTTGCCCATAAGCTAGCATAGGGCCAACAATATAATCTGCTGCTAGGCTGAGCAGTTGTGTTCCACCTTGATTGGCAAGAAGCTGGTCTGCCACTTTTGAACCTCTAAATGTTGCCCCCACACCTGTCAGTGAGGCCACATATTGCGGTTTAACTGCTTCTACATAGCGAATGGTTGGTCCACCATGGCTATGCCCAATCAAATTAACTTTGGGCTTGCCAGTCAGGGCGATGACCTCTTCAACTTGTTGTAGTAACTGTTCACCCCGTACTTCAGTTGATTCTAAAGGGGAAATTTGTGCTGCAAAGGTGGTCGCACCATTTCGAGCCAAGTCGGGTAAAATTTGATACCAGTAATCTAGTCCAAGTTCGGCAACGCCCACTCGGCTGAACCCAAACATGCCATGGGTAAATAGCAATGGATATTTGGTTTGAGCATAATTACTTTTTACGCTTGCAGTCACCGTCTGTAAACCAGCTGTGGCTGTGGTTGCGCTGAGTCCAAGGCTGGTAACCAGACCCACGAGTGACATTGTTTGTATCATTCTTTTCGTTATAAACATTTTTTTCATCCTGAAAAAGTCAAACACGGTATAGCTTTAATCTGCGAACGGAAGTTTTCCTCCCGTGTCATGCGTGGTTTCAAAGGCTCCTAGTCGAAGTTGTTCTTGTGAATTATTAAACTGTTGATCACGTAGTTTTTGAATAGCTTGCTGCTGCGCGTCTTGACTCATGTTGCTGTTGAGAATGTTGTCGCGTTGTTCTAAGTAAGTATTGACCCGAGATTTCCAATTGTTTCGATCTTGGTCGAGTTTTTCTAGGCGTACGGTCGCTTCGGCACCGACAAGATTCTGGCGCATTTGGCGAATTTCTTCGGCAGAGCCGCCGCGCGCTTTAATATCTGAGGTCAGTTTACGCAGATCTTCGAGTTTGGAGAGTTGTTCTAGGTTTTCTTTCCAATCTTCAGGCAGTTGAGCAAACAACTCTTTCAGTTTCTGCGCTTTTTGTACTTCGGTCAGGGACTGATCTGCCATGATGCTCATGCGGTCTAAGGTATATTCATGGTAGGTATTTTCAGCGCCAAAGAGACCTTCGATTTCATAGTCAGAAAAGAACTGGCTGCGTAGGTTTTTCATCAAAGTAAAAATTTTACGATAGTACTCGGGATCTTCTTTATTTAGGTTTGGCTCCTTCAGACTACCCAATTGCACACGATAATCTAAATAACGAGTCCAAAGATCTAAAATTTGCTTAAGCGCAGGTTCTTGATAACCTTGCTGGATATAGGCTTTAAAATCTTGCTTGATCTGGTCAATATTTTTTTCACCATATTGGGTAATAAAATATTCAAAACAATTACGAGTCTGTTCATTGACAACTAAGCGATTACCTTGGTCGAGCACCAGTTGGCAGTTGACTTCGGTGTCCTGTTGGCTGTTACTGACAAAAGGCAGCCCCGATGCGTTTGGCAAGTCTGACGCTGTGGGTAATAAGCCTGTAGTATTTTGAGCACTAGAGCTAATCGGCCCTTGTTTGGAGCTAACAGTTGCATTGGGTGCGAGCCAAATGAGAAAACCAAGAATGACAACGATGATCACGGCGAAAATGAGCCATAATTTCTTTTTTTGCATATCCTATGCCTAACATCCCTATTGTATTTTTTATTTGGTTCATATGACTGAACTCGATTTATTCTGAAACAAAAGGGTAAATAAACAACAGAAAAGTTGTAAAACTAGACAAGCGGTTGATAGTATTGCGGCAGCTTTAAGACGTGTCTATGTTATGAAATCATCTGCTTCAAAAATCCAGCGCCGTGCCGTGAATGGTGTATTTTTATTGAATAAGCCATTGGGGATCAGTTCAAATGCGGCATTGCAAAAAGTGCGTTGGTTATACCGTGCGCAAAAGGCGGGGCATACAGGAGCACTTGATCCATTGGCATCGGGACTGCTGCCGATTTGTTTGGGCGAAGCGACCAAGTTTTCGCACTTTTTGTTGGACTCGGTGAAGCGCTATCAAACCACCATTCAGCTGGGTCAAAGTACCACCACAGGTGATGTAGAAGGCGAGCAGTTGTTAGAGCAGGCTGTACCTGAGTTAACCGAAGATTTGATTGAAGCCGTTTTGGCTCAGTTTGTGGGTGATATTCAGCAAGTGCCGCCGATGTATTCCGCTTTGAAGAAAGATGGCCGTCCTTTATATGAGTTAGCCCGTAAAGGGATTGAAATTGAGCGTGAAGCCCGTCCGGTTACCATCTCTGCGATTGAGCTACTTTCATTCACAGCAGACAGTATCACCCTTGATATTACCTGCTCCAAAGGCACATATATTCGTGTTTTAGGCGAAGATATTGCGAAGGCATTGGGTACTTATGGTCATTTAACTTATTTACACCGCATTAAAACAGGTCATTTTGATCTGATTCCAAGTTATACCATTGAGTATTTGGAAAGTTTGTCTGAACAAGAGCGCGAAGCACTGTTGTTACCTGTATATGCACCTGTAGATCATTTTCCTAAAGTACAAGTTCCAGAAGGACGCAGTGAATACTTTAGTCGCGGTATGGAAAGTAATATTGAGCATATAGCGGAAGCAGAGGTCTTGGTTTTCGATGGGGAAAAATGCTTAGGCTTGGCTGAAATTACCGATAAGAAAAGATTGGTTCCAAAGCGGGTTTTAAATCTATAATCGAAATATATCACTCGGTAAAAAAAGGATAAGGCGTGGACATCGACATTATTATCAGTCTGATCTTTTTTGCCTTTTGTGCAGGCGCAATTGACGCCGCCGTTGGTGGTGGTGGACTGATCCAAATTCCCGCTTTGATGAATGCATTTCCGTCGATGGCACCTGCCACTTTATTTGGTACCAACAAATTAGCGGCAGTTGTGGGTACAGCTACTTCCGCCGTTTCCTTTGCCCGAAAAGTGCGCTTTGAATGGAAACTTTTGGCTGTGGTTGCAGTGTGTGCCACCATCAGTTCATTTGGGGGCGCAGCCAGTGTGGCCATGATTCCAAAAGAAGTCCTTCAACCCTTTGTCTTGGTCATGTTGATTGTGATGGCGGTCTATACCCTCATGAAGAAGCAATTTGGGCAAGTGCATATGGCACAGCGTGTGACGCCTAAAATTTTGCTGTTGGCGGGAATCGGGAGTTTAGCCATTGGCTTTTACGATGGTTTGTTTGGCCCAGGTACGGGCAGTTTTTTTATTTTCTATTTTATTCGCTATTTACGCGTTGATTTTTTGCATGCGGCGGCATTGGCTAAAATTGGCAATGTGATGACCAATCTTGCGGCGCTAAGCTTTTTCATTCCCTCGGGGCATGTGCTCTTCGCTGTAGGAGGCACGATGGCCGTCGCAAATATGATCGGGTCTATTTGTGGGGTAAAAATGGCGCTGAAATACGGCAGTGGTTTTATCCGCATTTTATTTCTTATTTTGGTAACTATTTTAATTCTCAGATTGAGCTATCAAATGTTTTTGATGTAATGGTGCGATACCTTTAAAACTTCATTACAAAAAACGCGCAGTCTGTGACCTCATTTCTCGTTTATTGCATTTATGATCAATACAGTGCACTCAATGCTGTGCCAAGAAGCTTTTCAATAAAAAATGATGTTTTAAGTTGAATGGAACTGGAGCATAGAATGAATATATTTGAAGCCTTAAGAGAAAGTCACGTTATACAACGAAATTTGGCTGAACGACTACTCCAAACTTCAGGGGATACGCCTGAGCGCCGTGAGCTATTTGAATGCCTTAAAAATGAATTATTTGCCCATGCTGTGGCAGAAGACCGTTATTTTTATATCCCGTTAATGATGACCGATTCGGGCCTCAACATTACCCGCCATGCTTTGGCAGAACACCATAAAATGGATGAGTTATTGGAACAGTTGACGGAGACGGAGTTCTCAAATCCGGGCTGGTTGGCAATTGCAAAAAAATTATCGGAAACGGTACATCATCACTTACAAGAAGAGGAGCATGGTTTTTTTCAGCAAGCAGGAAAAATCTTACTCGATGCTCAAAAGACTGCGCTCGCCAAGCAGTATCAGCAGGAATACAAAAAGTACAAAAAAATTGAAAAAGACAGTTTGGTTTAAGTCCATTTTAAACAAAAGATGGCGAGTGCCATCTTTTGTGCTTTAAAGCACGTCATCACTTTGCGGTTTGGCTCTAAAGGTAACACCAACGGAGGCAATCATAATGCAAACTAGCGCCAACGTTTGCCACATACTAATTTGTTCTTTCAGTAGTAACCAACCTGCCAAGGCTGCTAAAGCCGGCGACAAACTTGAAAGCGTCCCATAGCTGAGTTTACTTAAACGTTTCAAAGCCATCAGGTCTAGAGCATAAGGAATGGTTGTGGCGAGTAGTGCAATCAATAAGGCTTTCGGCCAGTATTCCGTTTGCATTAGCGCTGTAGGATTATGCGTGGCACTAATCGGCAGAAGCACCAAGGCTGAGATCACAATAGCAATACTGAGGGCATGCATGCCGATATTTTGACGGACGACTTTTTGCCCAAAATAAATATACAGCGCCCAGCAAGCACCCGCTGAAACCGCAAATGCGGCTCCTAAGAAAGAGAAGTTGGTTGCATTGGCTTGATGCCACGGCACCATCAGTGCAATACCTAAAATCGCCAATCCGACCCAAATATAATCACGACGTTGTTTGATCGAGAGTAGCGCTAAAGTTAAAGGGCCTAAAAACTCTAAACCGACGGCAATACCTTGTGGCAATCTACCCAGTGAAGCGTAGAATAAAATATTCATGAGGCATAAGGCTGCTGTATAACTGAGTAAATCTTTCCATTTTAAATGCGGTAGGCGTTTGATGATGCTCCATGAGCGGAACATCAGCACAATTAAAATTGCGGCAAAGCACAGTCTAAGGGTCACCACGGTGAGGGGATCCAGCACAGCAATCAACTGCTTGGCAAAAGAAGCACTGATTTGATAGGACAGCATGGACAAGACCATGAACATCACTGCCATCAGTTGAGAATTAGGCATCATGCACACATTAGGTCATAGCGACCTGTTTTTTAAGAAGGTGATTAGTATAACGATTCAGCACCCAAGTTGGATGCTGAATAAGCTGATTTTTTAAATGCAACGACATGAATTTAAAAGTAATCGATACAGCCGTTGGATTTAAAAGCTAAATTCAAACGCTGGATTACATCGTTTAAACTGTAGCTTGGCGGTTTTTCTGAGCTGTATAGGTACAACCAATAGATGCCATGATAATCACGCTAAGTGCAAGCCACTGTGACCACAATAGTTGCTCGCCTAGAAAGACAAAACCAGATAGTGCTGCAATGGCAGGCTCAAGGCTCATGAGCGTTCCAAAACTTAGAGCGGTTAAATTGCGTAGCGCAATCATTTCCAAGCTAAAAGGCAAAGCGCTGGCTAAAACTGCTAAAGCCACGAAATAAATCAGGTTTGAGGGTTCAAACACATTTGTGGGTAAACCACTGAAAAGGGCAAGCGGCATTAATATCAGCATGCCGACAAACATACCTAAGCACACGGTATGATTTCCCGAAACACCCGATGGTCGCTGTCCCGCTACGATATACAAGGCCCAACATGCACCTGCACCTAGTGCAAATGCGATCCCAAGAGGGTCTAAAGGTTGAGCTGCTTGGTCGAAAGGAAACAGTAAAACCAAACCTAAAATAGCCAGCCCGACCCAAACAAAGTCAAAACGTTGTTTGGCATAAAACAGAGCAACACTGAGCGGGCCAATAAACTCAAACGACACTGCAATGCCAAGCGGCAGGCGAGCAATAGATAAATAAAACAATAAGTTCATGCCTGCCAAAGCAAAACCATAGCTGAGAATGGCTTTATATTTGACTTGCTTAAAGTCAACCTGCCAAATTTTAAACAGCACGGCCAAAATGATTGATCCCAACAGCAAGCGCATGGCGGAAACGGTTAAAATGGGAAATTGATCGAACAGCACTTTGGCCAGTGAACCACTACTTTGCAAGCTGAGCATTGCAATCAGCAATAAAAAGGTTGCTTGGAGGTGGGGAGTACTTTTTAGATTTGGCATTATTAGAATACTAGATAGGGAAGTGAATACTTGCGAAAAGTAGCGGAGAATGTGCTTGGGTCGCACATAAAACTTTAACAAGTATTCAAAAATAAAAAAACCACAGCTTGGCAGCTGTGGTTTTTAAATAGAGTCGAATTAGAACAATACGCGAACGCGGATTGTGCCTTCAACGTCTTGTAGAGTATCTAAAGCTTCTTGAGATGCTGTTGCGTCTACATCCATCACCAAGTAACCAACATCACCTTTGGTCATGAGAGACTGACCTGAGATGTTGATGCCATGTTCAGCAAACAAGTTGTTGATTTTTGACAACACGCCTGGCACGTTTTTGTGGATGTGAAGTAAACGGTGTTTGCCTTCAGTTAACGGTAACGCGATTTCTGGGAAGTTCACCGCAGATAAAGTCATGCCTTTATCTGAATAAGAAACGAATTTCTCAGCCACTTCTAAACCAATGTTCGCTTGCGCTTCCATGGTTGAACCACCCACGTGAGGAGTTAAGATCACGTTTGGAATGTTACGTAGTGGAGAAATAAATTCTTCACCATTGGCTTTTGGTTCTTTCGGGAACACGTCAACCGCAGCACCAGCAACATGACCTGATTTCAAGGCATCTGCTAAGTCTTCAATCACGACACATGTACCACGTGCAGCATTGATGAAGATTGCACCTTCTTTCATTTGTGCAAATTTTTCTTTGGTCATGAAGTTACGTGTAGATGGAACATCAGGTACATGCAAAGAAACAACATCAGCATTGGCTAAAAGTTCGTTTAAGCTACCGACTTGACGTGCATTACCTAAAGGTAATTTCGTTACTGTGTCGAAGTAGATCACTTTCATACCTAAGCTTTCAGCAAGGACAGAAAGTTGTGAACCAATTGAACCGTAACCGACAATTCCTAAAGTTTTGCCACGAGTTTCGAACGAACCAACAGCTGATTTGTTCCAACCGCCTGCATGTGTATCTGTCGATTTTTCAGGTACACGGCGAAGAAGAAGAATAGCTTCAGCAAGTACAAGTTCAGCCACTGAACGTGTATTTGAGTATGGTGCGTTAAATACTGGAATACCACGAACCATCGCAGCATTTAAGTTCACTTGGTTGGTACCAATACAGAAACAACCAACAGCGATTAATTTATTCGCTGCTTCAAACACTTCTTCAGTGAGTTGTGTACGGGAACGAATACCAATGAAATGTGCATCTTTAATCGCTTCTTTCAACGCTTCACCTTCAAGCGCAGTTTTACGATAATCGATGTTGGTGTATCCGGCAGCATTTAGTGTGTCGATTGCGTTTTGGTGAACGCCTTCTAACAACAAGAAACGAATTTTATCTTTAGGAAGTGAAAGATGTTGGCTCATTACGGCTCCGCTACAAAGGCCAAATTTAGTGGCGATATAATAGCACGTACCGCGCCCGATATACATTTCCTTTATGCGGACTCTGCTGGGTATTTTTAGCCTCTATGGTGCGTAAAAAAGTCCTTTTGGTCTAATTAAACTAATCATTTCAAAGGTATCCTGAATAAAACAGCTTTTTCTGCGGGAAACAGAAAAAATGCCTTATAATATGACTCCGTGAAAATAAGCCAGTTGCACACTGCTGCTTAAATCCTCACGAACTGCCTGAGCCTTAGGGCATGGAAAGACTGAAATGAAGCGCTTTTCATGCAGAGAACCCTAGCGCCACAAACAACTTGTTTACTTCTTGCAAGGTCTGAAAACGATGAATGCTCCAGTCGCTTTAACCCCAGAGTTATTGACCCAATTGACAGCAATTGTGGGTGAAAACCGCATTAAAACCGATGCGGATAGCCTTGAAAATTGGGGACGCGATCATACCAAACATTTTGATCCAAACCCGTCAGTCATCGTTTTTCCATCGAGCACGGAACAAGTGCAAGCGGTTGTGAAACTTGCAAATGAGTTTAATGTTGCGATTACACCATCAGGTGGTCGTACTGGCTTATCTGCCGGTGCAGTCGCTGCCAACGGTGAAATTGTGGTGAGCATGGACAAGATGAACCAAATCTTGGAATTCTTCCCAGCAGATCGTATGGTTCGCGTCCAAGCAGGCGTGGTGACTGAACAGCTACAAAACTATGCTGAAGAGCAAGGCATGTATTACCCCGTCGATTTTGCTTCTGCGGGTTCGAGTCAAATTGGTGGAAACATTGGCACCAATGCAGGCGGTATTAAAGTCATTAAATATGGCATGACGCGTAACTGGGTACTCGGTTTAACCGTAGTCACGGGTAAGGGTGATGTGCTTCGTCTAAACAAAGGCATGATCAAAAACGCGACTGGTTATGCACTGCAACATTTATTCATTGGTGGTGAAGGGACACTAGGCTTAGTGACTGAAGCTGAAATCAAATTGGAACGCCAACCGCAAGACCTTCAAGTAATGGTATTGGGCGTACCTGACTTTGATGCTGTAATGCCTGTACTGCATGCTTTCCAAGCAAAAATTGACCTGACTGCATTTGAGTTCTTTGGTGAACTGGCAATGCAAAAAGTGTTGGCACATGGTCATGTACAACGTCCATTTGAAACTGAATGTCCATTCTATGTATTGTTAGAATTTGAAGCGCCATTTGAGCCAATTATGGACAAGGCGATGGAAATTTTTGAGCACTGCATGGAACAAGGTTGGGTACTGGATGGCGTGTTGAGCCAAAGCCTCGATCAAGTGGAAAGCTTATGGCGTTTACGTGAAGACATTTCTGAGTCGATTGCTCCATTTACACCATACAAAAACGACATTTCAGTTTTGATTACCCACGTTCCTGCATTTATTAAAGAAATTGATGCGATTGTGGCAAGTAACTACCCAGACTTTGAAATCTGCTGGTTCGGTCATATTGGTGACGGTAATTTACACTTAAATATTTTAAAACCTGCTGACTTAAGCAAAGATGAGTTCTTTGCCAAATGTCAGGTGGTGAATAAATATGTCTTCGAAACTGTGAAAAAATACGACGGCTCAATTTCTGCGGAGCACGGTGTTGGTATGACCAAAAAGCCATACCTTGACTACACCCGTTCAGCAGAAGAAATTGAATATATGAAGGCATTGAAGCAAGTTTTCGATCCAAATGGCATTATGAACCCTGGTAAATTATTCGACCTTTAAGTTTGAATTGAGTTTTAAAAGCGCATCCATCGTGATGCGCTTTTTTTTATGGTTGAAGGGACTGAATTACATTTACTAAATAGTGTAATAGGCTTAAAAAAGGCATGATAGATTGATAAATAATAAATTTTGGGTGGGATTTATGTTGCGTCTTATTTTAGCTTCAGCCGTATGTGTGGGACTTTTGTCAGGTTGTGCGACGACCAAAGAGTTAGTGAATAAAGTCGGTTCGTCAGATACGCCGTTGGCTCAGGTACTTAAAGAGCGTCCAGATTTGCGTAATGAGTTGGCTACGGTTGAAATCCGTCAATACTTTAATACAGTGGAGTCACCGACCGCGGCAGAAGTCAAAGTGACTGAAACAGGGTTGTTAGATGATTCGGTAAAGTCGGTGCGTACCGTGTATAACTTTAAGTTGGTCGATGGCGACTGGGAAAAAACTGCGACGAAAACCTCTTACCAATGTGCGCGCGGTAAAAATACCAAGAACTTCCAAACAGCGAAGTGTTCATAATAAATCTTTGATTTATGGTTGAACTTTAGACAATTTTGCCTCATAAAAAGCGTATCGGTTGATGCGTTTTTTTGCTTTTTGGGGTTTTATAAAAAGGCGGATTCAAGCGGCAAGTGCAACAGTATAAAAACCAGCCATAACTTCACTCGGTGTATACCAACCTAGTGTTTTTCTAGGACGATGGTTGAGTGCAAATTCTATCTGCTCTATTTGTTCGTTTGACACGCCATCAAACGATGATGATTTTGGCAGATATTGACGGATTAAACCATTCGTATTTTCATTTCTAGCTCGCTGAATAGACTTGTAAGGATCAGCAAAATACGTCTCTATGCCAGCATCAGTAATTCTTTTGTGTTCGGAAAATTCTTTGCCATTATCAAATGTCACACTATAAGCATGGCTCATTTGTAAACGATCTAATGCACAAGTAATCGTTTGAGAGGATGCTCTTGTTGGCCCTAAATGAACAATATGTACATACAGGCTCTTTCGATCAACGAGAGTCAATAAAGCACCTTTATGATGTTTACCAATCACCGTGTCACCTTCGAAATCTCCTAAACGTTGTCGTTGATCAATGACCTGGTGTCGGCAGTGAATACTTGTTTTATCAATGATTTGACCCCTACGATCCGTGTTTTTGTAACCGCGTTTTCGATATTTCTTCTGATGCCTTAAATGTAGATGAAGTTTACCGCCTTTTGATTTATCTTGATAAATGTACTGGTAAATCCACTCATGTGAAGGTACATCCAGCCAACCGCGTTGTGTTAAAGCACCTGAAATTTGTTCGGGTGACCAGTCCAAACCAATCAAATAATCAATATAAGCGAAGGCAAATGCTGTCATTGATGATGAAGGACGGTACCGTCTTTGACTTGCAAATTTAGCTGCCTGTTGAGCTCTATATCCACGTTGCCCAGTATTTCTTTTTAATTCACGGTAGATGGTTGATCGTGAACGTCCTAATTCCCGAGCAAGGGTAGCGATTGAACTTTTACTTTTCAAAGTAGCATAAATTTCGTATCTTTCATCTTGAGAAAGTTGGGTGTATTTCTTCATTGTGTGCTTTCCAATTACGAGTTGAAAAAGTCTAATGATTCTATGAATACACCTAACTTTTTCAACTAACTACAAATGTGTTGCACTTGGGATTTGAATCTGCGAAATGAATATTTTGATTGTTGGGAACGGTTTTGATTTGTCGCACTATTTGCCGACGAAGTACGACCATTTTATGGTCGCAATGGAAGCAATAGAAAATTGGGATGTGTTAAAAGGTGACATGAATTTTGGGTGGTGTATCAAAAAGTATGCTAAAAAAAAGCAGGTTGAATTTTGATAAAATAGAGAAATGCAAATAACTCTAGAAATCAAATGTCCAACCTGCCTCAGTGACAGTATAAAGAAAAATGGCATCAAAGTAGATGGGAAACAAAACTACCAATGCAAAGACTGCAAACGTCAGTTTATTGGTGACCATGCTCTGAGCTATCTAGGATGTAATTCTGGCATTACTCGTAAAATATTACAGTTAATGGTCAGAGGCAGCGGTATACGAGATATCGCTGAAGTTGAGCGCATTAGTATCGGTAAAGTCTTACGGACTTTAACTGAATCGGCCTATCAAATTCAGCCTAAACAAAGTCATTATGAATCTCTCGAAGTAGATGAATTCTGGACTTTTGTTGGAAATAAAAATAATAAACAATGGCTTATTTACGCCTACCATCGAGAAACAGGTGAGATTGTTGCTTATGTTTGGGGTAAGAGAGATTTAGCTACAGTCCAAAGGTTGAAGACAAAGCTTAAACAATTAGGTATTCACTACACCCGAATTGCAAGTGATCATTGGGACAGTTTCATCACTGCTTTTAAAAACTGCAAGCAAAGTATTGGTAAGTTGTTTACTGTAGGAATTGAAGGTAATAATTGCAAAATAAGGCATCGAATAAGGCGTGGTTTTAGAAGAAGTTGCAATTTCTCCAAAAAGCTTGAAAACCATTTTAAAGCCTTCGACTTAACCTTCTTTTACATCAATAATGGCTTCATTTAATGTCAGCATACTTTTTAAAACACCACCGAATTTTGATGATCTGTTTGGTGCTTTATATGAGAAAGAAAGCTATTTTTTTGATAAAACAAAAGTAATCTATAAGACTGAAAAGGCTTTGTTGCATAAATATGTAAGCATCTGATTTAAATAAATTTAATTTTGGATCAAAAAATAATCAAAACTTTTAAAATCATATAGTTATGAAATCTTTGTGCAACAAAGCCCCGTGTTGGATGTTCAGCTTACAGCGGGTACGAAAACAGTTTTACCTGTATCGGAAGGTGAGACGACACTGCTGTATATCCGTAGTGGTCGTCTTCAGCTCAATAGCGGAGAAATGATAGAAGCACAGCAGATGGCAGTCATGTCTAATCATGGTGAGCATCTCGAAATACAAGCGGTACAAGACAGCGCTTTTTTATTACTCAGTGGGCAGCCTTTAAATGAACCGATTTATGGACGCGGTTATTTTGTCATGAACACCTTCAACGAAGTTTTACAGGCGTATGAGGACTTAAAACAAGGGCATTTTATTGCGCCTAATACAAAACCAAATGCGACAGATGAAACTTAAAAAAGTAACAATACAAACAGATGCAACACTGCTAAAATAGCTTAACTGAGCTTTGTCAGTGTCACCGCTCAGTCTATTTTAATAACACCTTTTCTAAAAACGCTTTGTGAATACAGCGTAAAACCAGTGTGCATTTCTCGCACCCATACATTTTTTATTCAATTTTACAGTGCTTGCCATTGGGCTTAGTCGTCTCTCCCTCTAACTGACTTTGCTCAGGCTTGTACGCATTTTATATGTAGATAACAATGCAAAACGTACAAACTTTAAAGTTAAGCCGTGCCACATTGATGTTTCCTTTGACATTGGTTTTATTCGAATTTTCGGTCTATATCGGTAACGATTTAGTCCAGCCTGCTATGCTCGCGATTACCCAAGACTTTGGAGTAAGCAGTGCGTGGGCACCATCCTCTATGTCCTTTTACTTACTGGGCGGTGCTTGTGTCGCGTGGCTGCTTGGACCACTCTCAGACCGTTTAGGCCGTAAAAAAGTGTTGCTTGCAGGTGTGGCATTTTTTGTGCTGACTTGCCTCGCGATTTTACTCACTCAAAATATTGAGTCTTTTTTGGCGCTCCGCTTTTTACAAGGCGTGGGACTATCGATGATTTCTGCTGTGGGTTATGCCGCAGTACAGGAAAGTTTTGAAGAGCGTGATGCCATTAAAGTCATGGCACTCATGGCCAATATTTCTCTGCTGGCACCGCTGCTTGGCCCTGTAGTGGGCGCGTTTATGATTGACCATGTGTCATGGCATTGGGGCTTTATTGGCATCGCCTTTTTGGCTTTTTTAAGTTGGTTTGGTTTAAAAGCCAAAATGCCTGCGACACAACAGCGTCATTCTAAAAAGCCGCTGCGCTATATTTGGGATGACTATAAAACGGTCTATAAAAATAAGACCTTTTTGGCGCTCACCTTTGGCCTACCGATGGTCGCGATGCCTTTGATGCTGTGGATTGCGCTGTCGCCTGTGATCTTGGTAGAAGAACTTGGCTTGAGCAGTATGCAATATGGCTTGGCACAGTTCCCCGTCTTGGGCGGTCTCATTCTGGGCAACATTGTATTGATTAAAGTCATCGACAAAATGGCACTCGGTAAAACTGTGTTACTCGGTTTGCCTTTAATGTTCGTCGGTACGCTGTTGGTGGTGCTCGGCACCATTTTCCAAAGCTATTTCTTGCCGTTACTGATTGTGGGGATGACTTTGGTGAGCTTTGGCGAAGGTATCAGTTTTTCGGTGTTATATCGCTTTGCGTTGATGTCATCGGAGGTGTCCAAAGGGACGGTTGCCGCAGCCGTTTCGGTACTGATGATGTTTACGTTTTTCTTCGTGATTGAACTGGTGCGTATGGCTTATGTGGCATTTGGTCTTTGGGCCTACAGTTTGGTCTGCCTCAGTTTAATTGCGTTGTGGTTTAGCTTTCCACGTGCGACCGTGAAAAAAGTGATGCAAAAACGTCTTGAGAGTGGTGTTTACTAAGATTTTATTCGCTGAATTCAGCTAAGTTCACATTATAAAAAAAGCGCGCATTCATTTGAATGGGCGCTTTTTTATTACTGCTTTAAAAAATCCTTTTTAAAGCCAGTTTTTTTAAACTTAGGCTTCAGCTTGCTCTGGTTCCAATTTTTTAATTTTGGCATCAAACACAAAAGGCCCAAAAGGTAAGATTGAAGCGATCAAACCTAAAATAAACATCTTCAAAGACCATTTTTGTTTTTCACAGACCACAAACAGCACGATGAGAAACAAGATAAATAATACGCCATGCCCCATACCCACGTATTTGACTAGGATCGGGTTATCAAAGATGTATTTCATTGGCATCGCAACGAATAACAACAGTAAAAAAGAAATCCCTTCTAAAAATCCTACAACACGTAATGTCTGAATGTTCATGGTCAAAAAATCTATGAGAATGAAGCTCGAGTGTACGCAAGAACCAGATAAAAATGAACCACAATACACCCGTACATCATGACGCTTTTAAAGATCTTCGTTGTATCGTCCGTTTTATTTAATGTCTCGGGCCAGCAGTTCAGTTTTTAACTTCAGCAATTCGGGCAGAGTTTCCAGTAGTAGACTGATTTGTTTGAGGACCAAGTGTAAATTCGGACTCATTGTTTCTTGCGCATTTAGGCTTTTAATCTCTGCCAGTTTTTGCTGGATGTCGAGTTCAGCTAATGCCTGCTGATGGAGCAGTACATGATTCAGCGTATTTTGACACCACAGCATCAGTTCCAACACTTGCGTATCCTGCACCAAATCTCGGTGACTTCCCAAAGCAGAAATATAACTGAGTTGACTGTGGCTATATACCAAGTAGCGAAAAGCATGATGTACCAGTTCTGGGTTGGGATTGGGCTCGGTACTGAGACTGGAGATCATGTTCGCCAGTTCGGTTTGGGCATTATGCGCAGTACGACGCGCACTGCGGTAAGCCAGACTATTATTTTTACCGTGTTGATATTGCTCACAGATGGCATTGAAATAGTTGAGGGTTGCATCGGATGCTTTTTTAATGGTGTTGGAAATATTGCGGAAGTCCCAATCCGGCCAAATAAAACTCACTGCGAACCAAGCAATGGCACAACCAATGAGGGTGTCTATAATTCGCGGTAAAATAATGGCATAACCTGCACCTTTTAAATTAAAAATCAGCAGCACCATGAGTGTTGCCATAAGGGTCGCCATGGCATATTTCTTGGAACTGAGATAGAAAAAGCACACGCCAAAAATAATGGTTAGTAGCAGTTGTCCTTCAATACTTGGGACGAAATACAGCAGTGGAACCCCTAAGACAACGCCCAAAATAGTGCCCAAGGTTCGCATTTTTAAGCGGCTTTTGGTGGCGAAATAACGCATTTGGCAAACAAATAAACTGGTGAGCAAAATCCAATAGCCATGTTGCGCAAAGGGTAGCAGTGAGATGCCATAACCTACAGTAAAGACAAAGGCGATACGCACCGCATGGCGAAACAGTGCGGATTGGGGGGTGAGATGTTGACTGAGTTTGAGCCACAGATCATGCCAATCATGGATATCATCATCATATAAATTGAGGTTATCAATATGCTGTTGATAACGCTGTTCTTGGCGCGATTGTAGTTCGTTGAGGTACTGAAAACGTTCATGCACACTGTCCAAATTATTTAAAATCAGTTGTAGATTTTTGACTTCAATATTGTGTGGATGATCTCGAATCCAGTCCTGCATGGAACTGTGTAAATTCAGTAACGCCTGAGTGGTCGTTGGATCTGATACATAGGTTTGATTGTTCAAAATACACCGTGCCAAAGCCTGACAGGCAAGGGCTTGCAGTCGAATATTTTTTTGAATACGAAAAATGAGATCAGTTCGGCTAAAGTTTTGATGTAACTGCTCATAGTGCAAATAATTAGAGCTGGCTTGTTCATGAATGTCTTGAACGAGAAAATAGAGGTTGAGCCAATAAATTATATTTTGGTTGGCGCGAGATGCTTTTAGTCGCGTCAGTAGTGAGCTTTTGGTGTGGTTAAAACTTTGTACCACAGTACTGTTTTGTAAGGATAAATCATAGAGCAGCGCTTCTACATTGTCTCGATTGTCTGGGTCGAATAGACGTGCTTTTGCGTTGAGCAAATCGGCGACTTGATTAAAACAGCGGGCTAAGTTGTCCTGAACGGCCAAGGTGGGTTTAAGAATATAAAACACAATGGCGGTACAGCCATACCACAATGCTCCCAAGACAAAACAACTGGGTTGAAAGTACCAAACCGAATATTCACCTAGGCCAAACATGCTGTATAGGGAAAGTAGAATGGTGCCAAAGCTCATCGCTGCATAGCGTTGCCCCAGTGCCCCCAGTAAAATAAAACAAGCACTAGACAGTGATAAATATAAGATGAAGAAGAATTTATAAGGATGCAAAAAATCTAAGATGCTACTGACGCTAAAGAACAAGACACAGACATAGGCAAGGTTTCTGAGACGAATACTGAGCCGATCGTCGAAGTCGGTCAGGGCTGTTGCAATTGCACCTAATGTGGTCGGAACGATGAGCTGTTGCAGTCCTAAGAAATATAAACCTAAGGTTGTACCACTCAGCACAATCAAAATTTGCAAGCAATACATAAAAATTGCATTGGACTGAAAGGACTGAAACCACTGACGAAGATTGTTCACGATGTAATAGTCTAGGCTTAGTTTTATTTTAGTTTTAGCCTGCACTTTTTTCAGGGCACTGTCAATTTAATGCTGTGGTCCATCACATCAGAAATTCACCTATGACAATAAAAATGCAGCGGAACATGACTCCGCTGCATTGTGTGTATAAGTCGAAACTTATCCACAGATACGAGGTCAGAACACTACTTTATTCACAGTGCACGGGGCGATAGAGTTACTTAATCACGCCACAGGCGATACGGTCACCGCCACCGCCAAGTGGTTTAGGGGTATCTGAATAGTTATCACCACCTGCATGTACCATTACGGCTAAGCCTTCAACGTCGGCTAAACTTAAGCGAGGAGCGAGTAAATTGACTTTTGCATTACCTGCTGAGTCGACATTCAAGATTGGTAAATCACCCATATGGCCATTGAGTGGTGTGCCGTGGTTTGGCGCTTTTTCTGGGTTAAAGTGTCCCCCAGCGGCTAAAGCAGCCACAGGTTTTCCTTCTTTTTCAGCTACATCACACGAACCTTTTTCATGGATATGAAAACCGTGTGGGCCGGGTGGAAGTTGAGTCAAATTGGTTTGAATCGCCAAACCAACAGGGCTATCAATAAAACGAATGGTGCCAATTTTTTGTCCCACACCTGCAGTTGAAACGGCGTGTACATCGACATCTTTAACCATCGTATTGGTTTCAGTGGGAGTAGTGGTGCATGCCACAGTCCCTAAACCGATTAAAGTCACAAGTGCGCTTAGTTTGAAAGCAGAAGACAACATGTTGGATCCTTTTTTCCTTAAAATTCAGAACCATTCAAACAAAGGCAGGGCTTCGGTTCAATGTTGTCCGTACAGCGTTTTTGTATCTGACATAAAAAAACGCATACTTTAGAGGAAAGCATGCGCTCAAGTCATTTCACTGAACTTATTTTTTGGGCGTATCTAAAGGCTCTTCAGGTGGATCATAAGCCAATGTCGCTTTCGGCATCATTAGGGGGTCATGGACTTGTTCATGTAGCCATTCTCGCCAAATGGCTAACAGTACCGCTAGAATCACGGGGCCGACAAATAAGCCGACCATACCAAAGCTGGCTAAACCACCCAATACACCAAACATGATCAGTAAGAATGGAATTTGCGTTGCACCTGAGATCACCAATGGGCGAATCACATTGTCTGCTGTGCTGACCACACAACCCCCCCACACCATCACTCCAATCGCTTCAATAGTCTGCCCTTGAGAGAATAACCATAAAGACACGGCGCTATATGCCACAGGTGGGCCAAAAGGAATGAGTGCAAAGATAAAGGTTACAATGGTCAGTACCATTGGGTTTGGGACACCAGCAACAAAATAGCTCAGGCCTGCCAAGAGTGCTTGCGCAATTGCAGTCAGGCCAACTCCATAGACCACAGCACGCGTGGTTTCGGAAATGGTGTCTAAATAGTGGTGGATACGTGGGCCAATCACCATTTCTAGCGCTTTACTGACCTGATTTAAAATGGTTTGTCCGTCACGATAGAAGAAGAATAACGACATCACCGCAAAACAGAGTTTAAAAATATTCTTACTGATTTCACTCAGCACCAAACGACCATAATTTAAGTGGCTTTGAAACCAGCCCGAGACATTTTGTACAATACTGTTCGGATCGGTGTTGATTTCTTTTAAAGTACGGGTGACTTCTTTGCCAATAATGGGCAAGTCCCGAATAAATTGCGGAACATCTAAATGACCTGAGAACACTTGTCTTTGCAGTTCATAAAATAGATTACGACCTTCATGCTGCAGCATAAAGATGGCAAAGGTCAGCGGGATACCGACAACTAACACCACCATACTGATCATGATAGTGGCACTTAAGGTTGGACGTGGTCCACAGAGTTTCTGCACTGAGTGATATAAAGGCCATGTGATGTAGGCAATAATCGCAGCCCAAAGCACAGGTACAATAAAGTATTTCAGGACTTGAAAGCTCAAATAGAACAGAATAAAAATCAGTCCAAATAACAATACTTTTTGTAAGGCTGGTGCGTATCGTTGCACGGTATTCACTGCTATATCTCTAAGGTCAAAGTCATATTAACTGAAAAAAATGCGCACGAGAACGTACCCTTGGTAAGTTCTCGTGAATAACCGACTATAAATAGGGAATAGCCCCGTTTTATCTATAGCAAAATATTTTAGAACCAAGCACTTGGATCATCGACAATGGCGTTGAGTAGCGGTTGCCATTGGCTTTGAATGGAGAGGTAATTCTTTTGTGTTTTATCAAATACGCTTAAACCTTGCATTGCCAACTGACCATATGCAGTACGTTCTGAAATCCACGCTACAGGTTGCTGTTCAATTTTCGCAAAAAAATCTTGGATGTCTTTGGCACTGGCGCTGTTGGCTTTGACACGATTGGCCAAAAGCAAAATTTGCACTTTGCCTTTACGAATGCGTTTAATGTCTTGTAAATGCTTTAAAAAACGACGGGTACTGTCAATATCAAAAAACGAGGGTTGCAGTGGGGTCACAATCGCGTGCGCCTCACTGACCAGTTGTTCGGCATGCTCACCAGACAGTGCACCTGGTGCATCGATAATTAAATATTCAATATTTTTAGGCACTTCACCAATCGATTTCTCATGGCGCCAATCTAAACTTTGAATATGCGCCACTTGCTCTGGACGCTGTTTTAACCACTGACGAGCAGATTTTTGATTATCGGCATCGGCCAAAGCCACTTTATAACCTTTTTGTGCGAGTGCCGAAGCTAAATTGATTGCGGTTATCGTTTTGCCACAGCCACCTTTTTGGTTGGCGATTAATATCGTTTTCATGACCTTAAATGATTTTATTCTGCTCACCCCTAGCATATCATTCTTTTGTGTGTCGCATATGACACCAAACCAAAGTTGTAAGTTTAAATCTTGCTACCTGTAGCACAAAATTAGGAAAGAACCATGTCCATATGGATGGCAATGTTGATCGGTGCAGCAATTGGTGTGGTATTGAACACCCTTATTTTAAGTCACAGCCGAAATGGACGCATCAAAGCAGAATATGAGCGCTACATTGCCGAATTAGAACTAGAGCATCAGCAGGCTTTGGCTCAAGCACAAAAGCGCAGTGTCAATACCAGTCGTGCAGTGCTCAAAGGTAAAATGGCGGAGCAACTGGCACCGATTATGCCGCAGTTTGAATACTTACCCAGTGATGCCAAGTTTTTGGGTGATCCTGTCGACTATGTGGTCTTTGATGGTTATACCGACCTACGAGATGGTGAAGGGCGACCAGAGGATATTGAAATTGTTCTCATTGATATTAAAAGCGGTGGGGCGAGGTTAACCAAAGGACAAGTTGCCATTGCGCAAGCGATTCAAGCAGGGCGGGTTCGTTTTGAAACGGTCCGCATCGACTTCGATACGATCGAATAAGCTTGATAATGTCTACCCATGAAAGTATCTTGCTTGATATAGAACAGATACCTTCTACATGACTATCATGACCCATCGCTTGAGTGTGGCTTTTGAGCACGTGCAAAAAACATCAATTGTCCGAGTTTAGGAATACCTTCGGCATAAAAGTAGTGTTGTTCTATCAAATTAAAACCTGCTGCTTTTAAGGCCTGTTCAATGTTTCGATTGAGATGGCAACCATCGGCTAAACGCTTTTGCACAGGTGTGAGTAAGTGTTGTAGACGTTGAATATAAAGGTTATTTGTATTTAATACATGTTCGACTACATGTAAGGTGCCACCCGGTTTGAGCACGCGTAATATTTCCGCCAAAGCCAGTTCTAGCTCAGCAATACTACACAGAGTCCATGTACTGACCACATGCTCAAGGGTCTGGTCAGCAAAAGGCAGCTTTTCCGCACGGGCTTGTACATGATGCACTTCAAATGCTGCTGTTTGTACCCGCTCTAAAGCCAAATGATAAATTTCAGGACTGGGTTCAAGGGCAAAGACAGTATCGACATTTTGATAAAAGGGTAGATTCAGTCCTGTACCAAAACCAATTTCCAATACCCCTCCCTGAATTGGCAAAAGCAGTTCGCGGCGCTTGTCCATTAAGCTTGGTACTTGCATGACCTGATTCAGGACATGCGGAAAGATGTGCTGTTGATAGTATTTATAAAGCATGATTGTTTTTTGGGGCTCTGTTCTTCAGCTCTAGCCTAACTGAAAAGTGCTGTGGCTAAAAGTAGACTGCATAATTCGTTCACAATGTTACTAAGTTCATAAGCTTCTTTTCAGGAAACTGGACTAAGATGAAATTGGTTCGAATTTTCCTAGGTCGATGGGAATGAGGTTTGCAATGAAATCTAAATTTATCCTGCTCGGTTTACTCAGCAGTTTGCTGTTGCCCATCAGTGCAAGTGCCACTGTGGATTACAACATTGCCAAAGGTTTAGCGCCGACCTCTAAAGATCAATCGATTTCGGTATTGAAACCGTTTAAAGGTGATTTTCGAATTTTAGGTTCTAAAATGTATTCGGATGATGCACAAGCCAAATTCTCTCCGATTGACTACGCCGTGAGTTGGGGCTTATTTGCTGAACCTGAAATTGCACGCCATATTACGGTGAATCAATACGACCGTTATCTCAACTGGAAAATCGATCGTTTGCCTGTGCCTGCCGAGCAAGCTATGCAAATGGTGTCGAATATGCACATTATTCCAGCCAACCCAGAAATTGCTAAACAAATTAAACACGTGAAACGTGGTGATTTGGTTCGTTTAAAAGGTGAGTTGGTTGAAATTAAAGACAAAGATATGGTCTGGACCTCATCCTTAACCCCGACTGATACGGGCGATGGTGCGTGTGAAGTATTTCGGGTCAACTCAATCCAATGGATTGAACGGGTAAAGGGGTAATGTGAAAGTAGCGCTGGGTTACTTCATCGTGCTGTTTTAATGTTTTATAGTTGATTAACACCCATATGACGTCTTGCTCCACGTGAAACCTATTGGTCAAATCTGTGGATGCTTATAGGTGTATCAATGTTAATAGTGTTTATAAATATCTGATAATAAAATTAATCTTGTATTTGTTTAAAACCACGCTCAAGTAACTTGAACGTGGTTTTTTATCTTTATTTTGCAGTTAATGCCGTACCGTCAAATTCAATACCGTCCCATCCATTCAACATGAACTGACGAATATTTTGATGATCTGTTGCATCAGGTGTGGCTAAAACAGAAGCATAGTGTTCTGCAAATAGGCTTAAAGTTTGCGTTTGATCGAGACCTTGAAGTTGTGCAAACGAAAACACTTTTGCGCTGCCTTGGTTTTCAGTTGCCGCATTGTGCTGCAAACCATTTTTAAATGCAGTTGGTGTATGTGTATAGGCTGCTTCAATAAAAGCCAATACATCTGAAAATTTTGCTTCGCCCGCTGCAAGCTGAGCCAATAATACCTGTGCCATGCGTCTATTTCCGACTAAATTTATGTCCACATCATACCCAAAAACTGCACGATTGGGAGTTTTTACCTGAGATAAAACCGTCTGTTTTGCATGAAGAACGGATGCTAGTGATTTTGGGAATCTATGTTGTCTTGGTCATAGAGCACACTAGGGTGAAGTAAAGATATTCGGCGATGGTGGGTTTTCAATATCCCATGTAAAGCATGTGTGAGTTTGAATGCTGATGCTCACTATGAGAGTGAGACAAGAAGATATGTAAGGATCAACAACCGATGTTAAAAAACCTTGAAGTGCGAGGATTGATTCAGGTTTAATAGCATTATAGTTGATGAACTGTGGATAACTTCGGACTTATCCATACCGCATTTTGTAAAGAATAGGATAGGTCAATGAATTGGATCTTGGTGGCAATGGGGGGGGGAATAGGAGCCTGTTTACGCTACGGTGCCGGATTATGGTTGTTTAAACCCAGTATGAGTTTTCCATGGCCGACATGGTGGATCAACATCGTCGGTTGTTTTGCTGCGGGTATTTTCTTTGCTTTTAGCCAGAAGTTTCCAGTACTACAACAAGAAGCGCGTTTATTTTTGATGGTGGGCATATTGGGCGGTTTTACGACATTTTCGAGTTTTGGCCTCGAAACTTTTCAGTTATTTAGACAGGGACAAACAGTGCTGGCTTTGAGTTATGCACTGTCGAGTTTAGTGGTGGGTGTCATTGTGCTTGGGATCGGATTTTATCTGTTGGATAGTGTGCTTAAACATTAAGAAAAAAGCTGGTCAAAATCAGAACCAGAAAAGAACGCATAAAAAAGAAGCCTAAGCTGGAGGAGGTCTTAGGCTTCTTGATATCTTTACTATAACGCGTATAGCTTAAAGAAAAATGAAATTATTGTGAGCGTTTGAAACGCGCGAAACGTTTATTGAAGCTTGCAACACGACCTTCATTACTGGTTTGACGTTGCTCACCGGTATAAAACGGATGTGACGCACTTGAAATATCCAAACTGACGTAAGGATAAGCCTTGCCTTCATACTCACGAGTTTGATGACTTTGTAAGGTACTGCCGATCACGAAAAACGCGTCGGCATTGGTGTCGTGGAACAGAACTTCACGATACTCTGGATGAATATTGGCACGCATAGACTTCTCCTTAAATGTGTTATTTTGAAATGTTATAATATAACAATAAATAAGTCAAAACAAACCCAGTGACTTTATGTAACTGGGTTTATTGAGTTGTAGTGATTTTATCGTGCCTGCAGTTCTTATTTAGGCAGGAGGTGGCACCAACTCTTCAAATAGATCATTGAGATTGTCGTGCACTTTGAGATGAATCAGGTTCCAATAATGTCCTGAGACTGTGCGATTGACCATTAGTGTATCGGGTGAGGGTTTAAACACATCCCAGTATTTTAGCGATGGTTTGACCAGTTCAATACCATCATGATGCGCTGAGTTTTCGGCAAAGTCATACAAAGTGGTCAGTGGACGCATGAGCACTTCTAACCATGCTTCATACAGTTCGGCAGGGAACTTGCCTTGCTCAGACATAGAGTGCAAAGCAGTCAGTTGCTGTTCCATGGCCAAGATATCACTGTCGCGCGCTGCTTGAATCAGCTGCTTAAAATGCATCACGATTTCAGTCGATAGGGTTTTTACACCGCCATAGTCATATACGATCACGCTACCATCTTCTCGGAAAGCAAAGTTGCCCGGATGTGGGTCGCAGTGGAAGCGCTTTAAGAAGAAAATCTCACGGCCAATGGCACGAAATAAACGACGCCCCAGTTCATTGCGTGTGTCTTGTGACCATGTACTGGCAGTTTCAATGCTTTCGCCGTGCTCTAAGCTTAAGGTTAAAATATGGCGGCTTGAATAGTCTTTATAGACTTGAGGAATAATAATTTTAGGGTCTAAAGCTTGATGAAAGGTACGTGCGACCTCTAAGTTTTGCGCTTCTATTTGATAGTTTAGTTCGTTGTCTAAACTGTCCTGAATTTCTATAAAGAGTTGATCTTGCAGCTTACGGTCAATTTTGAGCACACCCATCAAGCGAAGCGCTAAACGTACTTGTTTTAAGTCACTTTCACAGGCTTCTTCTACACCCGGATATTGAACTTTAACCACAACTTGCTCACCACTCGGTAAAGTGGCTTTATGCACTTGGCCAATGGAGGCCGCGGCAAAGGGTTGTTCTTCAAAGGCTGTAAAAATTTGATTGAGCGGCTTGCCGAGTTCTTTTTCAACTTGAGCTTTGATCTCTTGAAAAGGCATCGCAGGCGCTTGACGTTGTAATTTACTAATCGCACGTGCCACTTCAGGCGGGAAAATATCTTTGTATTGAGATGCAATTTGCCCGACTTTCATCACGGCACCTTTCATTTCACCTAAGGTGTCTGCAATTTGAAGTCCAATGTCCTGAAAAAGCTGACTGCGCGCCGCATTTTTTTTATCTTCATCGGCATTGAAGTTTTTAATTGAATTGGTCACAGTCTTGGTTGCGATACTTGCCGTCATGCTGGCAAGTTTCATAAAGCGACGACCGGGCGTACGAGTCGTATTTGCCATGCGATATTCCTCGGGGCATCTTCATTACATCTCAGATTTGATCATAGGCGACAAATGCAAAACTGCCTACTTTAAATTGTTAAGCTGATGTTTCTATTTAAATAATAGTGGTCAGTTGAGTGAATTGCACACAGGATGCTTTTGTATTTAAAAATCGCGTTACACTGTGCAAAAAATTTTGAGTATGAAATAAATGAAAGTTTATCGTTATTTTACAGGCAAGGATGATGTGCATTTTTGTGCGCGCGTCACCCAAGCACTCAATGAAGGCTATAGTCTGTATGGTTCACCTACCATGACCTTTAATGGTAGTGAGGTGATCGTTGGGCAAGTGGTGGTTAAAGACGTTGAGGATGAAAGTGAAGTGCCACAAGGTCTGAAAGACGCTTTGGCACAGCAGTAAAATAGCTGGAATAGGAGAAGAAACGGCCTCCTTCCTATTCAGTGCCATGCATGACTTATGGATAGTCCTGACTGAGGCGTTTATTGTTGTTATAAAGTCTGAGCAAGAGCAGGGCACACGCCACGCTTAAACCGACAATCAGTCCAATCCAAACACCTGCTGCACCTATGTTGGTGTAGCGTGCCAAATAGATACTGACTGGGAAAGCCACGATCCAATAGGCGACCATTGTGATCCACATTGGGCCTTTGGTATCTTGCATGCCGCGTAAACAGCCTGCGGCACTAATTTGCCAAGCATCCATCAGCTGGTAGGCGAGTGCGAACAGCAGTAAATACATCGCAACTTCTGATACTTCATGATCCGAGGTATAAATCGCCACAATTTCAGGACGAAACAGTGCAATCAGCAGCATGGTCATCAGTGCCAAAACTGTACCTGTCGCCAGTCCGAGTTTTTGAACCTTTCGCATAGCCTCCCAGTTTTTTTCGCCATAGTAGGTCCCAACACGAATGGTTAAGGCGATGGCAAGGGACATCGGAATCATAAACAACTGAGAGGTGACCGACATCGCAATTTGATGCGCCGCCACAATGGTTTCACCCAATGGACTGAGAATAATTGCAGCGGTACTAAAAATACTGACTTCGAAGAAAATAGCTAAGCCAATGGGTAGACCAAGTTTTAAAATACGCTCGATCCAGTAGCGATCCATCTTCTCCCAAGTGCTAAACACTTGAGTTTTTTGATATGCCGAGGCTTTAAAAATATAAGCGGCTAAGGTGAAAAACATGATCCACTGTAAAATTGCAGTGGCAAATCCACAGCCTGCTGAACCGAGTGCTGGAATCGGGCCGAAACCATACATAAAGACAAAGTTCAGTGGAACCAAAAGAACCAAGGCCGCTAAGCTAATGACGGTCACAGGACGTGGATGGCCGAGTGCCTCAGAGTATCCACGCAGTGCTGCATACATAGTCACCGCAGGCATGCCAAAGCCAATGGCATGTAAAAATAGGCTGGCTTTCGGCAGTAAGTTTGCAGGTACACCCATGAGTGGCAGTAAGAGCGGCATGCTTTGTAAAATTAAACCCGCAATGCTCCCCAAAATAAAGGCCACCCAAAGGGATTGGCGGGCAATGGTGGCGATTTTTTCAGGGGTACGTGCACCATTGGCTTCAGCCACCAATGGTGTTGTCGCAATCATGATGCCACTGAACAGCAACATCACTGGTATCCATAAACCGACACCGACGGCAATCGAGGCTAAATCAGTAGGAGATAAATGTCCCGCCATGATGGTATCAATCAACCCGAGACCCGCTTGAGAAAACTGCGTGATCAGGATGGGCAGCATTAACACCAATAACTTTTTTAATTCGAAACGATGGGACGTGATTTTACTTGTAGTCGACACAAAAATTACTCATATTCATCATGTGCTTGGTCTAAATAAATTCAGCGTTGTAAAGTGAGAAGCACACCAATAAAAATTACGACGCCACCAAGTAAACGCTGCCAATTGACAGGGGTTTTTTCGGTACCAAGTAGACCATAGTGGTCAAAAATCATCGAGGTCAGGATTTGTCCAAAAATAACCAAACCTGAAAACGTGAGAAAGCCTAATTTAGGCGCAGTATAGATGCTTATACTGATGGCATAAACCCCTAAGCAACCACCGAGCCATAAGTACCATGGAATATTGGAAAAATCATGTAACTGCGGTTTGTCCACAGGTTGGAGTACAACCAAAAGTGCTAAAACGCAGGTTCCAATGAAGAAGGATAACAATGCGGCTTGTAGTGGAGAGTAAAAATATTCTCTGAGCTGTGTATTCAGCGCCGTTTGAAAAGTCATAGCAATGCCAATACCAAAGGCCAGTGGTAGCATAAACAGCAAGTGGCTCGATATTTTCATCATTTTAAACCATTCATTCTTCTTGTCTTTTTATCAGTCTAATCCAAATAGACACAGATTTCATAAGTGTCTTGATGCAGTCATGTTAAAATATGCAAGATTACCGCTGTGCTTTAGAGTCTCTTCCTTGACTGATTTACATCCTGCAAATATTCCGTTGTCTTTATATATTCACATGCCGTGGTGTGTGCGTAAGTGTCCCTATTGCGACTTTAACTCGCATGCGGTGCCAGATGGCAAACTGTCTTTAGATCTAGAGCAAGAATATTTACATGCTTTGGTGGAAGACTTTAAAACTCAACTCGAGTTTGCTCAAGGGCGTCATATTCATAGTGTGTTTATTGGCGGCGGAACGCCGTCTTTGATTTCAGCGCAAGGGTATCAATGGTTATTTGCCCAGTTAAAAGCACTACTGCCTTTTGAGGTGGATTGTGAAATTACCTTAGAAGCCAATCCAGGTACAGTCGAACATGATCCTTTTGCCGATTATTTGGCGGTTGGTATCAATCGGTTATCGATAGGGGTTCAAAGTTTTAATACTGAACATTTAACCAAATTGGGACGAATTCACAGCAATACCGATGCGATTTCTGCGATTGACCTTGCGCGTGATGCAGGCTTTAAACGCATTAATGTCGACCTGATGCATGGTTTACCTGAGCAAACTTTAGAACAAGCTTTACTGGATTTAAAGCTGGCCGTGGACAATGGTGCAACCCATATTTCATGGTATCAACTCACGATTGAACCGAATACCGTGTTCTTTAGAACCAAGCCTGTCTTACCTGTGGACGATGTGCTTGAAGAGATTCAAGCCCAAGGTGAAGCTTATTTAAAAGCGCAGGGTTTTATCAATTATGAAGTTTCGGCATGGCGTAAAGAGCAGCCTTCCGCGCATAATTTGAATTATTGGCAGTTTGGCGACTATTTAGCAATTGGGGCTGGTGCACATGCCAAAGTGACCCAGCCAGATGGGGTTTATCGGTTCCAAAAAACTCGTTTACCCAAAGACTATTTGGCGAAAGTCCCTGCGGAGCATGTACAGTTTAAGCGAATTGAAGCCGACGAACTTCCATTTGAATTTATGATGAATGCTTTGCGTTTAAATGATGGGGTTGCAGCTGAATATTATGCGCAGCGTACAGGTTTGAATCTGGATAGTTTGGCTGAAACGTTAGACTCACTACGCAGTCGAAAATTAATGGTGGATGATGCCATGCGCTTAGCATGTACCGAGCAAGGGCATGTATTTTTAAACTCAGTGTTGGAAGAATTTATCTAAGTTTTATAAAGCCATGCTTGTGTGAGTTGCCATCATGGCTTGAGTGAAGATCTCAAGCCAATTTTTTAACTTGGATGATTACTTAAATGGCATTCGATCAAGCCAAGAATTCCAATTAGTATAACCATCATCAAAGCCGATATATTTCAACATCACCAGTGGGACTAGCATACTGAAATTAGCATAATATTCTGACATTTCGAGTTTTATATATGTTCCATTTATATTTGGCTCACATTCCAATTTTCCATTATGAAATAAAGCATTGCGTAAATGGGTATATGTGGAAACGGATTGTGTTAAATTTTTGACATTGTCTTGAGATATATCAAAGTTATATGGCTTAAGAAATTTTGCAATAGGAGTGGAGACATTCTTTGAATCATAATCATCAAGATGATATCGACTTAATGATTCTAATGCAGAAAAAAGCAGATAATAATTTACATCAATGAAGCTCTCACTGCCTCTAAACGGCTCTATAGATTTAAAAAAAGCACTACGAAAAACTCCTTGGTTTTGGTCAGACTCTTTCAAATTATTGAGAGCTTTTTGTATACAATCTTTTCTAGATTCAGGGCTAACTGTATCTCTTAAAATCAAAGACCCAATACCATTTAATCGTCCAATAAAAGTAATTTTTAAGGGATAGTCTTGATCTAATGTTTGATCGGTTTCATGCGGGCGTAAGGGATGGGTAATAATCACATTCTTTTGATCAATAAAAGATAAGATACCCTGTAAATCAAAAATTAAAGTGTGTTGATTTAAAATTTGATTTTCATCTATTTCAAGAAATCCCGTTAAATGATAATGATCTCGATCTGCGGCTAATTTTTTAACTTCTCTATGGTTTTGAGAGCGTGGGATCAGTTTGAAACCCTTTAATTCAGCAGTTTTTGTAATTTCATATCCGTAGATACCATAAGTGATCATTGATTAATCCTGAGTATTTTTAGATTTTTATGGAAGTCTTAAAATTTATAATAAGATGAATTCTATTTAATTTGTACGAATTAGCTTACATCAATTCCCGCTTTTTGCGCCTATACGCCTGCATGTAAGTTTTTTAATATAGAACCATAGAGAGCAGGATGCTCCAATAGAATAACAATAAAGATTAGCTCAAGGACGAAGGTATGACTCCTGTCGTACCTCAGCACTTAATACGAAAAACCCCGACAGGATGTCGGGGTTTTTTATTGTCCAAATGTTTATCTTGTCATATAGGCAAGCTTATATTTACATCTTAAAACAGAGCCACGTTGAAACTTTGTTATGCTGAATAAATGAGCTGTGGTACAGAACTCTAGGTTTCGTAAAACTGAAAATAACCAAGCAATAATAAAGGAGAATCAGCATGGCACAGACCAGCCAAGACCGTAATCCAAGCCCTGATTTAGCTGAAGATAATGCGTTTTTTCCATCACCTTATTCACTTTCCCAATATACCGCCAGTAAAACCGACTTCGATGGAACTGACTATCCAACACCCTATATTGGGCATAAAAAAGTTTTGATGGTCGCAAGCGATGAGCGTTATCTACTGATGAAAAATGGCAAGTTCTTCTCCACAGGCAACCACCCAGTAGAAACTTTACTGCCTATGTATCATTTAGACCGCGCGGGCTTTGACATTGATATTGCGACGTTATCCGGCAATCCAGTTAAACTTGAAATGTGGGCGATGCCCCATGAAGATGCTGTTGTGCCTGCAACATTCCAAAAATACTTAGCCCAATTTAAGAAACCTTTAAAACTGGCAGATGTACTGAAAAATAGTTTAGGTGATGACTCTCCCTATTTGGCTGTCCTTATTCCCGGTGGGCATGGTGCTTTAATTGGTCTACCTGACAGTGAAGACTTAAAAACCTTACTGAAGTGGGCGGTGGCAAAAGATAAATTTGTCATTTCGCTGTGTCATGGGCCAGCAGGCTTATTGGCTGCCGCGGTTAATGAAACCCCTGAAAACTATATTTTTAAAGGCTATAAAATGTGTGTGTTCCCCGACGCACTCGACCAAGGGGCAAACTTAGACATTGGTTATATGCCGGGGGAATTACCATGGTTGCTGGCAGATCGCTTAGAAAAGTTGAGTGTCGAAGTGGTCAATAAAGAGATGTCGGGACAGTGTATTCAAGACCGTAAGTTAATTACAGGAGATAGTCCTTTGGCCTCAAACACTTTGGGTAAAATGGCAGCACAGGCGCTTTTGGCCGAGGTTCAGTAGTTATATTTTTTCAATCAAGAGCGCCGTGGCGCTCTTTTTTATGTCCAATTTACTTGTTAAAAGTTCTAGTATTTAAGATTGGAAACTGATCTTTTATGTGGAAAAAAGATTAAAATTAAGCACTCATTTGTTCCAACCAAACTGTTTAAAAATCGCACTGCCTTGAGCAGAACTTAAAAACGTAATAAAACTTTTCGCTTCAGGATTTTTTAGACTGTGTTGTGTCAGGGCGATACCTGCATCACGGTAAATCACCAGTTCAGGTTCGATCGGAATAATTTGCCCAATGTCTGGATTACTGACCCCCCAAATATTAAACACTAACCATGCATCATAGCTGCTGTCCGCTTCCCATGCTTTTTTCGCTGCGCCTGTATTGGGTGCATACATGGCGATATTTTTACGGAATGATTTTGTGAGCTGAATATTACCGGTTCTACCCGCAATATCTTCCCACATGCCCACTTGGCCTGCGCCATGTGTGACCAAAACTTTAGTGTTTGGTTTGCTTAGGTCTTTAAACCCTTGAATATGTTTG
This sequence comes from Acinetobacter sp. 789_lipA, assembly GCF_058242845.1. Classification (NCBI taxonomy): domain Bacteria; kingdom Pseudomonadati; phylum Pseudomonadota; class Gammaproteobacteria; order Moraxellales; family Moraxellaceae; genus Acinetobacter; species Acinetobacter sp. 789_lipA. The sequence continues at coordinate 1,162,218 of NZ_JBZAYS010000001.1, forward strand.
GGATTACCTTTTCTGACTAAAATGGCGGCAGGGCGTAAGTAGAGTGGCTCAATTGAGTCCTTTACGATTTTGTTGGCAAATACGCTTTCGAAATCTGACATCATGGCTTCCGAACCGCTATAGATGACGTCGGCATCGAATTTGGCTTTGTCGGCCCATTGTGAAGTAGGACCAGCGGTTACATGGACATCTATCCCTGTCTTATTTTTAAATTGTTTCGCTGCTTCATGCATCGCTGGTGCTGGCCCACCTGGACCATAAACATTGATTGCCGCAATAGTGTCCATTGATAAAAAGCCCAGCATGAGCGGAAAGATATAGTAGCTCAGCTTATACATTTTTAACATTGTTATTTCCTTTATTGATATTTGAACGCTGATCATATTTTTTTTCTGATGTATTTGAATCTTTATATTATTTTTTTTGTTAAATGATTTTTTAAACATGTGGACAGAAAACAATAGCAACTGCGAAGTTGCAGGACAGTTGAATTGTAAGGTCGACCAAGAAATAAAAAGAGCGCCTAGGCGCTCTTTTTATCATTTTGACACTATTAATTAGTAGTCAAAGCTAAAGTGTTCAGGTGCTAAAGAAGTCATGGTTTTTGAAGGATTGACCATTGCTTCGGCATGACCTTGGGTCCGTGGCAATAAACGGTCGAAGTAGAAGTCAGCGACTTTAATTTTCGCTTTATAGAATTCAGCAGATTCTTTGCCATCACCAGAAGCCAGTTTTTCTGAAGCCACAGCCGCTTGTTGTGCCCAGAAATACGCCATCATCACATAGCCAGAGAACATCAAGAAATCGACAGAAGCTGAAGATACCACGTCACGGTCTTTACGAGCTGCAAGCATAATGCGAACAGTTAAGGCATTCCACTGTGCACATACTTTGGTTAAGTCCCATGCAAAACGACGCATGTATTTGTTACGTGCCTGTTGGCCACAGAATTTTAAAATTTCAGTGGTGTAGTCGCGAATCACTTTACCTTTAGAGGTCAGAAGTACTTTACGACCAATTAAGTCCAGTGCTTGAACACCTGTTGTGCCTTCATATAATGTCGCAATACGTGCATCACGTGCAATTTGCTCCATGCCCCATTCTTTAATGTAGCCATGACCGCCATAGACTTGCATACCATGGTTTGCAGCTTCCAAGCCTAATTCAGTTAAGAAGCCTTTTAAAATTGGGGTATAGAATCCTAAGTGATCATCATGTGCTTCAAATGCAGCAGTATCGCCACGTTCAAGCGCATCTGCCATTTTGTCGGCAATTTGCGCTGCGTAATAAATCATTGAGCGACCGCCTTCAGCAATCGCTTTTTGTGTCAGCAACATACGGCGAACGTCAGCGTGATGAATAATGGCATCAGCGACTTTTTCAGGGTCTTTCTTGCCAGAAAGTGCACGCATCGACATACGTTCTTTGGCATATGGAAGTGCACCTTGGAAAGAAAGCTCAGCATGTGCAATACCTTGAATTGCTGTACCGATACGTGCGGTGTTCATAAAGGTAAACATGGCATGTAAGCCTTTGTTTGGCTCACCAATCAAGTAACCGACAGCATTGTCAAAGTTCAGCACTGCGGTTGCAGAAGCGCGAATCCCCATCTTATGTTCAATTGAACCACAAGTCACAGGGTTACGTTCACCAAGGCTACTGTCTGCATTGACCAAGAATTTAGGCACAATGAACAGTGAAATGCCTTTGGTGCCTGTAGGTGCATCTGGAAGACGAGCAAGTACGATGTGAATGATGTTTTCAGTTAAATCTTGCTCACCTGCAGAGATGAAGATTTTGGTGCCTGAGATGTTATAAGTGCCATCGGCATTTAATTCTGCTTTGGTCTTTACTTGGCCTAAGTCGGTGCCACACTGAGGTTCAGTTAAACACATGGTACCTGACCATGTACCTGCCACTAAGTTCGGCATATACAGATTTTTTTGTTCGTCTGTACCAAACTGTAAAATGGTGTTCATACAGCCGATGCTTAAACCTGGGTACATTTGGAAAGACCAGTTTGCGGTGCCCATCATTTCCGATTTAATCAGATTTAAAGATTGAGGCAGGTTCTGACCGCCAAATTCTTCAGGGAAAGACAAACCTTGCCAGCCACCTTGGACAAACTGGTCGTAAGCGTCTTTGAAGCCTTTTGGTGTTTTCACTTCACCATTGTCGAAGGTACAACCTTCTTCATCGCCCGATTGGTTTAAGGGAGATAAAATATTTTCACAAAAATCTGCTGCGCCTTCTAAGATCATATCTACCGTATCAGCGTCGGCAGCTTCACCATTCGATAGGGTTTGATAATGTGCAGGATAGTCCAGCACTTCATTCATTAAGAAGCGAATATCATGTAAGGGAGCTTTATATGCAGGCATGTGTGTAATCCTAATTTAGAAATAGTATTGGATTATTTAAATCGATCATTTCATTATTCATACATCGTATCAAAATACATTGATAGATCCGACTTGAGAAAATGTCAGAAAGGCGAATTTGTAGATAAAATCATCAATCTAAAAAGACAGTTCTGTTACACTGACTCGATGGTCTTTTGATCATGTACTTTTTTAATAAACTATAATTAACTCAGGTTTTCAGCAAGTATTATGCGCTTAAAATATATAACACTTTGTTTATTGGGTTTGAGTATCAGTGGGTGTACTCAGCATGTCATTAAATCCAATGCCTCTTCAGATCAGCAGCTCGGGCAACAAGCCACGCAAGGCCTTAATGCCATGTTTGAAAATGCCAGCTATGATTTTAAAGGTCAGTTCTCTATTCAATCTGACTTTAATTTTAATGAGTCCAAGCTAAATTCTAAGTCGAATACTCAGTCAAATGGGACGAACTTAGATCCAGAGTTGAAAAAACAATTAGATCAACTATTAAAAAATCAAAAAATTTCTTTTACGGCCAAAGAAAAACAAGCCTTATATGATGCACTTGCACGTGAACAAAATCCGTATGCATCGCTGTATGGCAGTGGTGAATCACGTTCTGCTAAGGTTCAAATCGCAGAATCTTTGGTAAATTTACTCAATGACTTACAGTTTAGTTATCAGGGCTCTGTGCATTTCCGTCAAAAATTGGCAGCATTGACTTTGCAGTTAAGTTATCAAAAACCAACCTTACAAGTGCAAGCACAGTTGCCGATGGTGGTTGATTTTAATGACTATAAATTTTACACCAACTACTTTGCCTTTATGCCGTTTATGGTAAACCGTGAAAGTCAGGATCGCTTTGCCTATATTGACTTTTCTAAGCATAAAGACGCATTCGGTCATATTGATTTTAAAAAGTTTGCAGAATATTTAAAGCAAATGAATGCACTGCCATATGCTTTGGCAGAGCCAAATCAAGTGCATAGTGTTGATTTAAGCAAGTCAGAAAAAGAAGCAGGCCTAAGCAAAAAAATTCGCTATATGGGTGACTTAGAAACAGCACAAGTACAATTGGGCTTGTTTGAATACGTCAATAAACTGCACTATACCCAGCAGATACAAGCTTTTGATGCTGAGCGTCTGATTGAGGATGCTGCAAAAACACCAAGCGCAGCGGAAGATGCAATGCAGGCGGCGAAAGAAGCAGAGATTGCTGCAAGTAGCGCAAGTGAAGACCCAGCCTATGATTCACTCGAACGTGTCAGTCATTTGGTGAACCAAAAAATGCAGAACTTGAGTGGTTATGGGCAGAGCGATGAACAAGACATTGTTGTAGATGCCGCTGCCGATGCTACGGTTGATGCAGCAGCAGATGTGGCTTATGCGCAGGCCGCGACAGAAGATGCTGATGAGACAGCAACTGAAGTGACTGCTTCTGCAGCACCAAATACGCTATCTGAAGAAGCTTGCGATGCGCTCATCAACAGCAAGAACATTCCTATTGGTAAAGTGACCGCATGCCGTGATTATCAAGATATTGATGTACTTGCACCTAAAGTAACCAATGAATCTATAGATGAAGAGACTTTTGGACAAGCAGCGACCAATGTTTTGGAAGAGTTGAAACCACTCTTTAGCGCGTATCAAACAGAGCAACTGGTAGACGCACAAAGCTTTAAACAACTTTGGCAAAAACATCAGGCTGAAATTACACCGATCATGGCACAGCTGGGTAGCGAGCGTTCACCGTTTGTGATGGATGTTGGACTCGACCAAAAAGGTCGTGCGCAAAACATGGATTACAACATTGTGATTAGCGATGAGCAAATTGGTAAGCTACAAATTAAGAGCACCAATCAGGTGTTTAATTATGGCAGTGCGACCGCCATTGACCGTCAAGCTTTAAGAAATGCCAAATCGATTGAGGAAGTATCTAAAGGTTCACTGCTGGAAAATGTAGTGAAAGGCATGCTGGGCCCGTTAGGTGCAGATTCATCAAGTGTAGAGAGCGCATCATCAAGTACAACAGAATTACCTAAGGCTATTTCAGATTATTACCAGCAGGCAGCGCAGCAAAGCTATGCACGTCATCATTCTGAAGTTAAAGCGTATCAAGCGGTATTTGCTTTGATGTTTGCCGCACAACGTCCAGAGTATATTCGTTACTATAGCTCAGCGACCATCAATGAAATTTCAGAAGTGTATGCCTATGAGTTCATGGATGTTGCAGAGCCGAAGGGTGCAGCACTTAAGCGTCTGACTCAGCTACGTCAAAAACATGCTTTACAGCACGAACAAGACTTTGATGAGCTGGGAGAAAGTATCGCCAATATCGTTAATGATGCACTGGAAGATGTACAAGAAAATCAGCAATGGAAGGATTTGGCGAAGAAATACAAAACCAAGCAAGCGGTTTTTGCTCAGGTCTATCAAGACAAATTCACCGATACCTATGAGATTGACCAAGAGCAAACTGCATATTTGACTCAGTCTGCACACGTCTTTGCTAAAGCATTTGCAGATGACTTAAAAGGTCAATTGACAGAAAAATCGTTGCAAGGTTTGAAGCTTGAACATGACGACTTCTTTAGCGACTCGACCTATTACGAGACCTATAAAGCCGTACAAAAACACATGAACTAATCTGAAAAAAAGAACCTCTGCGGAGGTTCTTTTTTATTTGTGCTTATAAAAAATCTTTCAGGTTCGGTTTTACACCATTCCAAATGGAAAAAGATTCAATCGCCTGACCCACGAGCATACCATAGCCTTCCGAGGTGGGTACGCCGCGAGCCTTGGCTTGATCTAAAAAGGTAGAGGGTTTGCCATAGGCCATTTCATAGGCATATTGAAATTGCAAAGCTTCAGGCAGAATTAAAGCATCGCCACTTAGGCTGGCAGAAGTTGCGTTAATTACCAGATCAAACTGACCTTCGAGCGCATCTAAGCCGATGGCTTGCAATTCGGCTTGCGGTACAGCTGTTTTTAAGTCACTCACCAGTTGCTCTGCACGGGCAAGGGTACGATTGGCAATCACAATTTTTTTTACCCCTGCTTGTACTAGTGGATAAATAACGCCGCGAGTTGCACCACCTGCACCGATGATTAGCACATCAGTCTGGTCTAAGTTCCAGTCCAAAGCATGAATGGCATCAACTAGCCCTTGTCCATCGGTGTTGTCACCATGTAATTGACCATCGACCATCCACAGCGTATTCACAGCTTTTGCGATTTTAGCGCGTTCAGTGAGGACTGTGCAGGCGGCAAAGGCTTGTTCTTTAAACGGGACAGTGACATTAAGACCAATGCCACCCTGTGAGAAGAATTCTTGGATGTTGGCGAGGAAGCCATCGAGTGGCGCAAGACGTTTACTATAGTTGAGGTCGAGCCCCATTTTTTGTGCAAACGCATGGTGAAGTTCAGGTGAGCGAGACTGCTCAATCGGGTTGCCAATGACAGCGAATTGTTTGTTCATCGCACCAAATCCATGTGGAAAATGCTGTTCAATATACGGTAAATTACACGCAGGCTAAAGCGTTCAGTGGTTTTTTATCAACAGAGAAAAGAAAGGCGGCTTATGGATTACAGATGCTGTGAATCGCATCAAACAATAATTTTGCTGCGGTCAGGGTTAAGCCAATACCTGCAAATACGGTGATGCTGATGGATGCATTGTCATTAAACGCACTTTCAGAAAAAATAGTGGTACTGATCGAGCTTAGCAACACAATAGCAAAGCAGAAAAGAACCATGGTAGTTGAGCTAACTCTTTTTGCGAACATGTTTGGGACCTCAGAAAACAGCAAAGGAGGATACTAAATATTGATGTCATTAAAATGAATACATTGAAAATGACTTAATTTAGCTTACGGTTTTTGCGAACTTAAAAGAACCCAATTGCTGTTTTAAACCTGTGACAATGCTTTAATAAATGCAAAGAAATGACGCTTTGTGTAGTGGTCATTCTACGGGGAATTGATCGGGAAATATATAAAATTTAATGTATAAGCTGCCCTAATCTAGTGAAAAGGGCATGCGTGGAGACATAGAATTGTAAGACTGTGTGTCTATTTGAGTAGCTTGAGCCAATCTTGGGGTTTCAGGTAAAAGTCGGTCAGTTTTTTCTCAGCGGAATCGGCCTCCCATACAGGTCGATATGACCAACCGGCCAAATTTGGCAAGCTCACTAAAATCGATTCAATCCGCCCCCCTGTTTGTAAACCAAAAAGTGTGCCGCGGTCATAGACCAAGTTATATTCGACATAACGACCACGACGATAGATTTGAAAGTCGCGCTGTGCTTCGCTATATGGCTTGTCTTGGTTACGTTGGAAGATCGGAAGAATAGCTTCTAGGTAGCCATTGCCGACAGCTTGAATATATTGAAAACAGGTTTCAAAGTCCCATTGATTGAGATCATCAAAGAACAATCCACCGACACCACGTTGTTCGTCACGGTGTTTTAAATAGAAATAGTCATCACACCATTGTTTATGTTCGGCATAGACTTCAGCGCCAAAGGGCGCACATAAGTCATGCGCTGTCTGATGCCATGACAGCACATCTTCATCATTTGGGTAAAATGGAGTGAGATCGAAGCCCCCTCCAAACCACCAAATTGGATCTTGACCTTCTTTTTCAGCCACGAATAAGCGCACATTGGCATGTGAAGTCGGGACATTTGGATTTTTTGGATGAATCACCAAAGAAACACCCATGGCCTGTGCTTTGGCGCCTGCAATTTGCGGATGGCGTTCAGTCGCTGAAGCAGGGAGTTTAGAAATGTTGATGTGTGAGAACATCACTCCACCTTTTTCGATCACCGTGCCATTTTGCAGTACGCGTGAACGCCCCCCACCGCCTTCAGGACGCTCCCAATCATCTATTTCAAACTGCGCAGTCCCGCCACCAGCACGTTCTTGTTGTTCAAGTGCGGCACAAATACGAGTCTGTAAGTCGAGGAGAAATTCGCGAACGCGTTGGATATCCGCAGACGTTGGGTGCTGCATGAAAAGCCTCATGGGAAAAGATGAAAACTGCCTACATCAAAACATAAAACAGCAAAAAGATTAAGAATATTTTCCGAAGAGTCCTACCGCAGCATTCGACGTCGTGAAGCAATTTAAAAATGAAATGCTGCCATGTGAAAAATAACCTGACCAATTTGCTAGGTTGAATTCTGATTCTAAGCTCAGCAGAATAACCACAGTACAGACCCGAGTTTGGCGATGCAGAATAGGCTGCATCTTCTGAATGCGGAAAAGCTGATGGTAAATATGCGCGATTCATTGATTCAAAAATACAATGTTCCTGGTCCACGTTATACCAGTTATCCAACGGTGCCGTATTGGGAAGAGGCGCAGTTTGCCTTAGAGCAATGGAAACAGACGCTAAAAACATCGTTTGCTGAATCGAATTCGACTGAAGGCATAAGTCTGTATATTCATCTGCCTTTTTGCGAAAGTCTCTGTACTTTTTGTGGTTGCCACAAACGCGTGACCAAAAAGCATGAGATGGAGCAGCCCTATATTCAGGCCGTTTTAAAGGAATGGTCTCTTTATTGTGAATGGCTTGAAGAAAAGCCGCGCATTAAAGAAATTCATTTGGGTGGAGGAACGCCCACTTTCTTTTCTCCAGCACATTTAACTCAACTGATTGAAGGCATTCTCGCACAGGCAGAGATTGCCGAGCAGTATGAGTTTAGCTTTGAAGGGCATCCCAATAATACTACACGGGAGCATTTGCAAGCCTTGTATGACTTGGGCTTTCGCCGTGTTAGTTATGGAGTGCAGGATTATAATGAAACCGTACAAAAAGCCATTCATCGGATACAGCCTTTTGAACATGTCGAGCAAGTGACGCAGTGGGCACGTGAAATAGGCTATAGCTCAATTTCACATGATTTGGTCTTTGGTCTGCCTTTTCAAAACCTTGATGATGTGCTCAACACCATTGATCAAACCAATCGTTTACGCCCAGATCGTCTGGCTTTTTATAGTTATGCGCATGTGCCTTGGATCAAAGGCAATGGGCAACGTGGTTTTAAAGATCATGATGTGCCGAAAGATGAAATAAAACGGCAGTGCTATGAGGAAGGAAAAAATAAGTTACTTGCACAAGGTTATCATGAAATTGGTATGGATCATTTTGCTTTAGAAAGTGATGCCATGTATCAATCATTTCAGGCAGGCATTCTGCATCGCAATTTTATGGGTTACACCGCATCGAAAACTCAAGTGATGATTGGTTTAGGGATTTCATCGATCAGCGACAGCTGGTATAGCTTTGCGCAAAATGAAAAAAAACTCGAAGATTATTATGCGCGACTGGAAAACAATGAACTTCCGGTCTATCGCGGGCATATTTTAAGTGCCGAAGATCTGATGATTCGTCGTCACATTTTAAATTTGATGTGTAGCTTTCAGACGTCGTGGGCGGATCCAAGTATGCAGTTTCCTGAATTGGCTGAGGTCTTGGGACAACTGGAAGAAATGCGGGACGATGGTTTATTAGAGATTAGACCACACAGTATACGGGTGACTGAGCAGGGCAAAGCCTTTTTACGCAACATTTGTATGGCGTTCGATTTGCATTTAAAACGCCGTCGACCTGAGAGTCGTATTTTCTCCATGACCATCTAATCTGATTGAAGCGCTCTAAACCGGCTTTTTCAAGTAGGCTTAGAGCAAATGATTAAATTTTAAAAATCATCTTTCTTGTACAAGTGTGCCATGCGTTCATGTTTGGTTTTTAAATATTCTTCATTGAAAGGATTTAAACCGACCGTCAATGGTACACGATCCACCACATTGATCCCTTGCTCTTGCAGTGCTGCAATCTTCAATGGATTGTTGGTAATCAAACGGACTTGTTGAATATTTAAATGATCCAACATAATGCTGACCATGTCATAACGACGTGCATCGGCAGGTAGGTTGAGCATTAGGTTGGCATCGACCGTGTCATGCCCTTGATCTTGTAGCGCATAAGCACGAATTTTATTGGTAAGCCCAATGCCACGACCTTCTTGGCGCAAATACAGAATCACGCCTTGCCCAGCTTCATTAATCAGTTTTTGCGTGGCTTGCAATTGTGGGCCACAGTCACATTTCAAGGAAGCAAAGGCATCGCCCGTGAGACATTCGGAATGAACACGGACTAAAACGGGTTCAATGATCGGCTGATCCAAACCTTTTGAGAGTGCAACATGTTCTTCACCGGTCTTAGGATCTTGAAATACGGTGATGTTAAACTCACCAAAAGCAGTCGGTAAACGGGATGTGGCAACAAATTCAATAGGCACAGCTAAACCTGTAAATAGTTCAGAAATTGGCTAAAGTATAGCGTAATGCATCGACATTGGTAGAATTGCATCCACGAATTTATGCAGAAGATTTTCTTTTTTGTATAAAGCGAACGATAATAGTTGATAAATAGTAAGATTATTCAGGATAATCACCTGCACTAAACGAACACCCAGTGAGAGCACTGCTCAAAACTGCATCGCTAGAAATATGGCTGATTGAAGGTGATAGCATTCGACGATATGATCGAATTACCCATTTGACCTAGCTAGATTTGCCAGGCTTTAGAAGGCTTTGCCATATTATGTTGTATACAGAAATACCAGCTCATCGCCCTGTAACACCGTTGTTGGATACGATTGATCATCCTCAACAACTTCGCTCGCTTGAGCAAAGTCAATTAGCACAAGTGGCAGACGAGCTACGTCAATTTATTCTGTATGCCGCAGGACAAAGTGGGGGACACTTTGGTGCAAACCTCGGTGTAGTCGAGCTCACCGTGGCATTACATTATTGCTTTAACACACCGAATGACCGCTTAATTTGGGATGTCGGTCATCAAGCTTATCCGCATAAAGCCTTGACGGGCCGCCGTGAACAGCTCACGACTATTCGTGCTAAAGATGGTTTGGCTGCCTTTCCTGCGCGTGATGAATCGGTGTTTGATACCTTTGGAGTCGGACATTCTTCGACTGCGATTTCAGCAGGGCTAGGTATGGCGCTGGCACGTCGTTATCAAAACAATCCATGTGAAGTGGTCGCGATCATTGGTGATGGGGCGATGACAGCGGGTATGGCCTTTGAAGCTATGAACGATGCAGTCGCGCATGATGCGGACCTGATGGTGGTGTTGAATGACAATGATATGTCGATTTCATGCAGCACAGGTGGTTTTGCTAAACATTTGGCTTCGATTTGGGAAAGTGGTCAGTCCATTAATATTTCAGCAGATGGCGAAGCCTATGTACAGCCACACCCTGAATGGACCTATAACTCACGTTTACACAGTGCAGCGACAGATGCGGCCGACAACGTATTCAAAGCGATTGGTTTTGATTACTTTGGGCCTTTTGATGGGCACGATGTCGAGCAGTTGACACAAGTCTTTACCGCGTTGAAAAAACGTAAAGGGCCACGTTTAATTCATATCTATACCAAAAAAGGGAAAGGCTTCGCCCCTGCTGAAGCTGACCAAATCAAATATCACGCGATAACAAAAATAAATGCCAAGTCTACTCCACAAACAGCGCCCAAATATTCAGATGTCTTTGGTCAATGGTTATGTGATGAAGCCGCACAAGATGAGCGTTTACTGGCGATTACCCCAGCCATGTGCGAAGGCTCAGGTATGGTGGGTTTTGCTAAACAGTATCCACAGCGCTTTTTTGATGTCGCGATTGCAGAACAGCATGCCGTGACTTTGGCGGCGGGCATGGCGTGTGAAGGCTTAAAACCTGTGGTGGCCATTTACTCGACTTTCTTGCAGCGCGGCTATGATCAATTGATTCATGATGTGGCTTTGCAAAATCTAGATGTTACCTTTGGTATCGATCGTGCAGGTTTAGTAGGTGAAGATGGCCCGACTCATGCTGGGGCCTATGACTATGCCTTTATGCGCACCGTACCGAACCTGGTGATTATGGCGCCTAAAGACGAAAATGAATGTCGTCAAATGTTGCATACTGCTTATTTATACAATGGTCCTGCCGCAGTGCGTTACCCGCGTGGCAATGGTTTGGGTGTTGAGATTCAACAACAGATGACCCCGATGGAAATTGGTCAGGCTGAAATTGTAGCGAGCTTTAATGATGCCCAAGACGACGTTATTAGCATTCTTGCCTTTGGTAGTCGTGTTCAGGCCGCAGTAGAGGCAGCACATAAATTGGCTGAACAAGATTTAGCGGTTCGTGTGGTGAATATGCGCTTTGTTAAACCGCTTGATGAAAAGATGATAGCGACTTTAGCACCATCAACGGCTTTATTTGTTACGGTTGAAGAACATGCGGTAATGGCGGGTGCGGGCAGTGCAGTCAATGAATATTTGGCACAGGCTCAAATCGTGAAACCGATGTTAAATCTTGGTTTAGCGGATACATTTATGCATCAAGCGACTCATGCGCAAATGTTGCATCAGGCAGGATTAGATGCAGAAGGCATTGAAAGCTCGGTGCGCCAAGCATGGTCAAAACTTGTACATATGGTTTAAGCACCGTTTTTAAATTTTAGAAACATTTTTTCCCTAAAAGCCCCGATCTTTGATAAGATGCGCGGGCTTTTATGCATTATTCTTTATCAATATCTTCAAATTGTAGTGGGTGTTCAATGGAACCTATGGTGGTGATGGCTGCGCGTGCGGCTCAATTAGTCGGTCAAGAGCTTTTAAAAGCGCATCAAAATCGTCATAAGCTCGATCTACAAGTCGAAGAAAAAGGAATTGATGGTCCTGTAACGCGTGTAGACCGTTATTTGGAACAATTGGCTATCGATACCCTACGTAAAAGCTATAAAAATCACAGCTTCCTTGGTGAAGAGTTTGGTTTTCAAGAAGGTAAAGGTCACGACGCAGATTGGTGTTGGATCATCGACCCACTTGATGGCACTCTAAACTTCATTAACGGTGTTCCTCACTTCTGTATCTCTATTGCAGTTCAACATAAAGGCATTACTCAACACGGCGTGATTTACGACCCTGTGAAAGATGAGTTGTTCTCTGCAAGTCGTGGTCGTGGTGCCATGATGAACCAACGCCGTATTCGCGTAAACGTGAAAGACAGTCTTGAAAATACATTCATGTCTGTGGGTCATGCTTACCGTGCAAAACGTAATGGTGAAGTGATTTCTTATGCAAAAAATCATTTTGATTCATTGTTAAATGTGACTGAAGCTGGCGCGCAATACCGTCGTACAGGTTCTGCAGCATTAGATTTGGCATATGTTGCAGCAGGTCGTTTCGATGCGTACTTCGAACTTGGCTTAAAGCCTTGGGATATCGCAGCTGGTGAGTTGATCGTGAAAGAAGCGGGCGGTACAGTAGTTGATGCACGTGGTGGTAGCGAATCTATGGAAAATGGCCAAGTACTGGCATGTTCTATGAAAATGTTGAAACCTCTGATGAAAGCAGTTGTACCTGCTTGGGGTGAAGCTGCTAAGTAATAGCATGTAGATTGTGTTTTAAGACATTGAAAAAGCCCTCAGAAGAGGGCTTTTTCTTTGATATGGATGAAAAAAATAAAGGTCTTTGTGGTGATTTACTTTCTGGCTTTAACCTCTATAGATTGTAAAACATAGGCTGTGCCAGATTCTGATTACCTCTTAATGAAGATCACGCTATACAGAAATAAAGCGGGTTAAAATTAACCAGTGTATAGATACCTATTTAAGCTTGTTGTGTCTAATGTTTATGACAGGTCAGATAGCATGTCAAATCACGGCAGCATTAGAGCAAGAGCTAGTACAATTAATTGCGTCATATGGCTGATAGTTGAGGAAAGAGCAAAGAATACTATTCAATATTTTTCTAGATGGTCAAAAAAATTAAAGTGAAAACCTGCATTTATTCAATCTTTGAGGAAAATATTGTATCAATTTCACGAAAAGAGGTGACTTTTAAAAATATCCTGCTATACTCCGCCCACGCACTAAATTTCGTTCATTACCTGAACATTCTCTTCTATCATTGTGTATGCGCGTCCGGTCCAAAGAGAGGACATTATTTCGCGCCCCACCCAATCGCTTAAGCGATTCCTTCAGGTTGCGGCTGTAATCAAATGTGCGTTATACGCATCGTCGTTCTCGGATCGCCGCTGATTCTATATTTTCAGCGATTATTGCTGTGCCGCTTTTTGCCGATGTCCATCAGACCATATATTTAATGGAGCACCCATTTTTCGGGTGAAATACTCTATGAGCAAAACTTTTGCTGATTTTCCTTTACATGAATCGTTACAACAAGCTTTACAAAGCTTAGGTTTTACTTCTCCTACGCCTGTACAGGAACAATCGATTCCTGCAGCTTTAGAAGGTAAAGACCTTTTAGTATCTAGCCAAACAGGTTCAGGTAAAACTGCAGCGTTCTTACTTCCAACGTTAAACGCACTTGCAGCCCAAGAGACTTTCGTTCCGTTCAAAGAACGTATGAAAGCAATTACTCAACCGAATATCTTGGTTCTTTGCCCAACTCGTGAGTTGGCGCAGCAAGTAAGCCAAGACGCGATTGGGTTTGTCCGTCACATGAAAGGTGCGCGTATTGCAGCGATCATGGGTGGTATGCCGTTTGGTAAGCAAATCCAACAGTTAAAAGGTGCGCAAGTTGTTGTTGCAACACCAGGTCGTTTACTTGACCTTGTAAACCGTCGTCAAATTAAATTAGACCAAGTTGATGCGCTTATTGTTGACGAAGCAGATCGTATGCTAGATCTAGGTTTCTCTGAAGACTTAGAAGCAATTAGCGATCTTGCTGCAAACCGTAAACAGACTTTAATGTTCTCTGCAACATTTGCTGGTCGTATCATTACACTTGCTGAACGCATGATGAATGATCCACAACGGATTGCAATCGAAACTGGTCACTCTACGAATACTGACATCACTCAGACTTTACACTGGACTGATGGCTTTGAGCACAAGAAAAAATTACTAACGCATTGGTTAAGTGCTGAAGACGTAGATCAAGCTGTTGTATTTGCTTCTACTCAAGAAGACACCGATATGTTGGCTGAAGAACTTGCTGAAGCAGGTTTATCAGTTGTAGCACTTCATGGTGCTATGCCACAAACTGTGCGTAACCGTCGTTTACGTAGCATCCGTGAAGGTCGTGCAAAAATTTTAGTTGCAACCGACGTTGCTGCACGTGGTCTTGACGTACCAACCATTTCACACGTAATCAACTTCGGTCTTCCAATGAAGAACGAAGACTATGTACACCGTATTGGTCGTACAGGTCGTGCGGGTCGTACTGGTAAAGCAATCACTTTAGCAACTTACCGTGAACGCGGTAAAATCCGTGCTTTAGAAGATTTCTTAGATGCACGTTTGAATGTATCTGAAATTGAAGGTCTTGAGCCATCTCCACCTCCTGCACGCGGTAGTCGTGATGGCGGCGGTCGTGGTCGTGATGGCGGCGGTCGTGGTCGTGATGGCGGCGGTCGTGGTCGCGGTGGTTTCGGTGGTCGCGATGGCGGCGGTCGTGCTCGTTTCGAAGGTGAGTCTAACTTTAAACGTCGTGAAGGTGGTGATGACCGTCCACGTCGTAGCTACGATGACAAACCTCGTGGTGATCGTCCATCATTTGGTGGTGAAGATCGTCCACGTCGTGAGTTTAATAATGATCGTCCACGTCGTGAAGGCGGTTTCGGTGATCGTCCGCAACGTTCTTTTGATGACCGTCCAAAACGTGATTTTGGTGATCGTCCAGCGCCACGTCGTGAAGGCGGTTTCGGTGATCGTCCGCAACGTTCTTTTGATGACCGTCCAAAGCGTGAATTCAACTCTGATCGTCCACGTCGCGAAGGCGGTTTCAACGATAAGCCACGTTTTGACGCGAATGATGACAACCGCGGTAACCGTGTAGACTATAAACCACGTCGTGAAGGTTCTTTTGGTGACCGTCCAAAACGTGATTTTGGTGATCGTCCAGCGCCACGTCGTGAAGGTGGTTTTGGCGACCGTCCACAACGCTCTTTTGGTGATGACCGTCCAAAACGCACTTTCGGTGGTGAAGACCGTCCTAAGCGTACTTTTGGTGGCGAAGACCGTCCGAAGCGTGAATTTAATTCAGATCGTCCACGTACTGAAGGTGGTTTTGACCGCCCACGTCGTAAGTTTAACGACTAATTCTGAATGAATAAAAAAACCAGTGGAAACACTGGTTTTTTTTTGTCTACGGCTGTAAAAAAATAAATTAAAATGTATACTGAGTCATATTTTAATTGTATTGATAATAATGATGCACAATAATGAGGTTGAATCAATCGTCACACTCTCTGACGTGAAAGAGGTCAATATGGCACATTATCTCGGACTCTTTTTGCTGATTTGCAACATTCTTTTCTTTGTCTATAGTCGTTATGGATGAAGTATTTCATCTTATGTAGTTTGTTTTCGCCGTTCAAATAAATATAAATACAACCAACTGAAATCAATTCGTGCACAAAATTAGACACGGAATACGCTAACATATCGTTTTTTAATCCTTTATAGTATGCATGCTGAAAAAATGCAGGAAAACGCACAGCTATGAATAATCAAGCGCCTCTGACTGCTCAAGCCCTCATTGAGGTCAAAAACCTGAGCTTTAAGCGAGGGGAACGTGTCATTTATGATCAGGTCAATTTAAAAATTCGACAAGGTCAAATTACGGGCATTATGGGACCATCGGGTACAGGTAAAACCACTTTACTACGTTTAATTGGCGGTCAATTGACGCCTGACCAAGGTGAAGTGCTTTTTGATGGGCAAAATATTGCGAAAATGTCACGCAAAGAGTTATTCGCTGCGCGTGCGCGTATGGGTATGCTTTTTCAAAGTGGCGCATTGTTTACCGATATGTCGGTTTATGAAAATGTGGCCTTTCCGATAAGAGCACATACCAAGCTGCCTGAGCATTTACTGTCAGAAATTATATCTTTAAAACTAGAATCTGTCGGTTTACGTGGCGCAGAACAGATGATGCCTTCTGAGCTCTCAGGCGGGATGAACCGTCGTGTGGCTTTGGCACGTGCAATTGCGCTAGATCCTGAGCTGATCATGTACGATGAGCCATTTGCAGGACAAGATCCAATTGTGAAAGGTGTACTGACACGTCTGATTCGATCATTGCGAGAAGCTCTTGATTTAACAACAATTATTGTTTCACATGACGTGGCTGAAACCTTATCGATCGCAGACTATATCTATGTTGTTGCTGAAGGTAAAGTGCAAGGTGAAGGCACGCCTGAACAATTGCAGGCGAATGCTTCTCCGTTTGTTAAACAGTTTTTAACAGGTGCAGTTGAAGGGCCTGTCGATTATCAATTTAGCCATAAGGCATATCTAAATACTGAGGTGCAAGCATGAATGCGATAGCACTCTTAGGTCGACGCGTGATTGAACGGGTTCGCGGCATTGGTGTTGCCAGCCTGATGTTATTACAAATTTTATTTTCGATGCCCACTGCTTTAGGTGTTCGGTTATTTGTTTACCAAATGTACCGTGTTGGGGTGTTATCACTGCTTATTATTGTGGTGTCAGGGCTATTTATTGGCGCGGTACTGGGCTTACAGATGTATAGCATCTTGGTGACCTTTGGTAGTGAAGCGATGCTGGGTACAGCAGTTGCGTTAACCTTACTTCGTGAGTTAGCACCTGTAGTTGCAGCATTGCTGTTTGCAGGTCGTGCAGGTTCTGCATTAACGGCTGAGATTGGCTTAATGAAAGCCACAGAGCAGCTGTCCAGTATGGAAATGATCGGGGTTGATCCACTTAAACGAGTAATCTCACCGCGACTTTGGGCCGGTATTTTCAGTTTACCGATGTTGTCTGTCATTTTCGCTGCGGTGGGGATTATGGGTGGTAAAATGGTAGGGGTAGACTTCTTGGGTGCAGATGAAGGCTCTTACTGGAGTGGCATTCAAAGTAGCGTAGAGTTCTATAAAGATGTCCTGAATGGCACCATCATTAAAAGTTTTGTTTTTGCTTTAATTTGTACATGGATTGCGGTGTATCAAGGCTATGCCTGTGAACCGACATCTGAAGGTATTGCGACATCAACCACACGCACTGTGGTGTATTCATCGCTCTGTGTTTTAGGTTTTGATTTTGTGTTGACTGCGGTCATGTTTGGAGGTGTTTAATGAAATCACGTGCAAGTGAGCTGGCAGTCGGCATATTTGTCATTTTATTCGGTATCGCGTTGTTTTTTATCGCGATGCGTGTGAGTGGCTTGGTGGGATCGAATCTCAGTGATCGCTATGAAATGAGTGCAACCTTCGATAACGTAAATGGTTTAAAACCACGTGCTAAAGTGACGATGAGTGGGGTAAAAATTGGTCAAGTCGATCAAATAAGCTTAGACCCTGTGACACGTTTAGCGACCGTTTCTTTTTCTTTGGATGGTAAATTAACGACCTTTAATGCAGCACAACTCAAAGAAGTTGAAAAGAATGCACTTGAAGAGCTTCGTTACAGTAGCGACTATACCGCTGCGGATGCTGCGCAACAAAAAGAAATGGAAAAGCAACTTATTGCGAACATGAAGTCCATCACCAGCATTGATGAAGATGCTTATATTATGGTGGCAACCAATGGTCTGCTAGGGGAGAAGTACTTGAAAATTGTTCCAGGGGGTGGTTTGAACTACGTGAAACGTGGTGAAAGCATTGGCAATACCCAAGGCACAATGGACCTAGAAGACTTAATTACTAAATTTATTACGGGCGGTGCAGGTAAATCGAAAGATGCTTCAGCAACAACTGAGCAACCTGAAACTGCTGAAACAGCAGATGCCAACGTGTCATTTGTTGAATGATTTGAAGAGGACCAATTGTAGTGAATACTTTATTGAAACAAACACTGACAGCTAGCATTTTAACTACAATGTTTGCGGGTACTGCTTTTGCAGCACCAAGTGAAGCACCACCTGCTTTTGTTAAAAAAGTGGCAGATGGTTTGATTGCGCGTTTAAAAGCGGATCATGCCAAACTTCAAAACAACCCAGCTGCGGTGAAAACGATTGTTCGTCAAAACTTAGACCCATATGTGGATTCACAAGCATTTTCACGTATTGTGATGGGGACTTATGCAACCAATCAATACAGTACAGCTGCACAACGCGCGAAGTTTGAAAATAATTTCCGTGAAACACTGATTGAAAATTACGGTTCTGCATTCGCGAAATTCAGCAATCAGACATATACCATCCGTCCGTATAAAGAAACGAACAGCAAAAACCCTGTGGTGACGATCGACTTTAATAACAAAGGCGAAAAAATCCCAGTGTCTTTCCAGTTAGCGGATAAAGGCAACCAATGGAAAATCCGTAATATCAATGTGTCGGGTATCGACCTTGGTTTACAGTTCCGTAATCAGTTCGCGGCAACAGTTAAACGTAATGGCGGCGACCTAGATAAAGCGATTGCAAACTTCCAACCTGATGCAGAAGCAGCGGTTGAAAAGAAAAAATAAGTAGGTGAAAGGTGATTAACTTTAGCAATCAGGAAATGCAGCTTTCAGGTCAGATTACATATGACAATGCTGAAAGCTACTATCAACAAGGTCTGAAGGTGATTCAGTCACAGTCTTATCCTGTGGTGGTGAATCTGGCCCAGCTTGAGCATGGTAGTACATTGGCATTAGCAGTATTGGTGCATTGGTTGCGTCAAACACCCGATGCACATAGTTTACATTTTAAAGCTGTACCTGAAAAAATGATGAAGGTAATTCAAGCCTGTCATTTACAGGATGACTTAAAGTTAATCCCTTAAGTAAAAAAAAGCACCCTAAGGTGCTTTTTTTATATGTTGCGTTTCTTAAATCTATGAGGAAAAGCCGTGTTTTAAAGTGTACTCAAATCCATTTCTTCCAGCGGAAGTAAATGAGCGGGCCAATCAGGAACGCCATTAAGATTAGGCTTACCACAATAAAACTGGTGCCGCCTTTGGCAAAAGGCAACACATCGGTGTTCATGCCGTAAATACTGGCAATCAGCATTGGTGGAGCGAGCATACTGGGTAAGATAGAGAAGCGACGAATCGTGTCATTCTGCTCGGTGTTAATGAAGCCTGAGGTGGTGTCCAGTAAGAATCGCACTTTTTGGAACAAGAAGGCATCATGCTCAACCAGTGAGCGAACGTCTTCACTGAGCTCTCGAATATCCGCATCATAAATATGACTACCTAAAGCACGCGGGCGTGATAAAAAGGTCAGTACACGGCGTAAGTCAATCAAACACAGCTGTGCTTTTCCAAGCATATCTTCCAAGTGGGCCAGACGGGTAATCATGTCATCTAAGTCGAGAATCATCTCACGGTGACGGTTATTCAGCACTTCTGTGGAATACTTTTCCAAGTCCTTGTGGATATCTTCTAAGATATCCGCAAGCTCGTCCAGCTTGGCCTCGAGTAAACCGAGTAAGATCCACGTTGGATCTTTATAGTCGATTTCGTAGTCATTGCGGCGCGCACGCGCACGAAAGGCACGGAACGCCACCAATTTTTCCCCACGAAGGGTAAAGAGCCGTTCTTTATGCAAAATGAAAGCGACAGTTTGTACCGTGGCAAGGGCCCCGCTGCTTTCTTCAGGCTCACCATCGACTTGATAGTTTTTATTTTTCGTTAAAAAATACGTACTGATATGCAAAATACCGTCGTCATCACGGTAGAATCGAGCTGAAGATGAAATGTCTTCGAGTGATTTTAGCGTAGGTAAATTTTGTTCATATGCATCTAAAATCCACTGTTGTTCTTCTTGGGAGGGAGCAATAAGGTCAAGCCAGACCAAATCGGGCTGAAGATCGAAATCGCCATTAATGGTGATGTCTTCTAAGCTACCGCGCTCTGTGGCGTAAAAGGCTTCAAGCATGCCGTCTTTCTCCTTTGCGCAGTAATGGTTGAAGTGGATGGGTGTATTTTAGACAAGGATTGCAATAAAAACACTGATCGAATGGTTAAATTGCTAAAAAATATCCATTCATTTTAGTGAAGTTGCATGACAATTAAATATCAGAGTAAAAAATGACAAATTCAATTGCGATCTTTTGTGGTTCCGCATTAGGTTCAGATCAAATCTTTTCCGAAACAGCACGTCAGGTTGGACACGCCATTGCAGAACAAGGCAAAACCTTAGTCTATGGTGGTGGCCGTTCGGGCTTAATGGGTATTGTGGCAGACAGTGCTTTAGAGGCAGGCGGTCAAGTGATTGGCGTGATTCCACACGTGTTGGTGGATCGTGAGTTGGCACATCAAGGCCTGACCGAGTTACATGTCGTCAAAGACATGCAAGAGCGTAAACTGAAAATGTCAGCCTTATCGGATGGATTTATTGCAATGCCAGGCGGTGCAGGGACTTTAGAAGAAATCTTTGAACAATGGACGTGGGCGCAGCTCG
Source organism: Acinetobacter sp. 789_lipA (assembly GCF_058242845.1). Lineage (NCBI taxonomy): Bacteria > Pseudomonadati > Pseudomonadota > Gammaproteobacteria > Moraxellales > Moraxellaceae > Acinetobacter > Acinetobacter sp. 789_lipA. Next base: position 1,182,988 of record NZ_JBZAYS010000001.1, read on the forward strand.
GTATTCATCTCAAGCCGAATGCCTTTTTAAATGTAAATGGCTTTTATGATGATTTACTTAAATTTCTGAAGATGACCACCGACAAAGGCTTTACCCATGCACGCTTTACCGACAGTCTGATTGTGTCGGATTCGGTGAAAGCCATTTTAAAGCAGATGGATCAGTTCCAAGCACCTGAACCGAAGTGGGGCATGGTTGATCCTGAGTTGTTGGATGTCAAAGCATGAAGGTGATTACGGTCGCTGCGGCTATTATTGTGAATGAACAGCAGCAGCTTTTGTTGGTGCGTAAGCAGAACACCGCATGTTTCATGCAAGTGGGCGGTAAACTTGAGCCCAATGAAGAACCTGAGCAAACCATGCTGCGTGAGATTCGGGAGGAAATTGGAAGTGATGCGACGATTGAACAGTTTGTTGGTCGTTTTGAAACAGCCACCGCCAATGAACCTGATTTTAAATTGGTGAGCTATGTTTACCATGTTCAGCTTCAGCAAGCGCCACAAATTGCGGCTGAAATTGCAGAAATGAAATGGGTCAGTTTGAATGACCAACAGACTACACTTGCACCGCTGACCACTGAGGTGGTCATGCCATGGGTACGTGAACATTTGATGATTGAAGTCGTTTAATTATTCAAGCGCATAGGCAATACACGCGGCGCTGACTTTATGACAACCCAATTGTTCTAGCTGTAAAGTCAGTGCCTGAATCGAGCTGCCTGTGGTCACGACATCATCCAAAATCAAAACACGTCGGTAGAGTTTTACGTACTGACGTTGCTGTGGATCGATTTTAAACTGTTGATGAATTTGATCTAAGCGTTCCAGTCGACTGAGTCCTTTTTGTGAATGTTGATGCAGTCGTATCACAGGTTGCCAAATGGGCACATTTAGCTGCTTGGCTAAGTCTTTGGCGAGGATCATTGATTGGTTATAGCCACGTTCGGCTAAACGCTGGCTCGAAATCGGCATTGGAACAATTGCTTGCACTTTAGGGAAGCGAATTTGCTGAAGAATGCCAGACAGTAGAGGCTGCCAATGCAGTTGTTGTTCATATTTGAACTGCTGAATAAGATGATCTAAAGGATATTGATAATGTCCCGCCACATGAATACTCAGCTCTTGTTTTTCAATGGTCTGTGGATGCAGTGGGAGTTGTTGCCAGCAATCCAAACAGACCGAATGTAGATCTGCGCGTACAATGCCACACAACTGACAGGGCTGTGCTCTGTGTAGCAACTGTTTGGCAGTATGTAGCAGATGACTAAACATAGGCATAGCGTGGTGCTTCAGGCAGCCAGCGTTTCAGTAAGGCTTCAGCATTTTGTGGATAGTCTTTTAAAATCTGAGCTGCGACATAATGTGCCTGATTGAGCAAATGATCATCGCGTTCTAGTTTCGCCACACGAAAGCCCATATCACCCGTTTGTTTGGTACCGAGCAATTCACCAGGGCCACGAATTTCCAAATCTTTTTCGGCAATTAAAAAGCCATCATTGGTTTCCCGCATGACGCGTAAGCGTTCTTGTCCATTTTGAGACAGCGGGCTTTTATATAACAGAGCGCAAAAGCTAGCCTTGGCACCTCGACCAACACGGCCACGTAATTGGTGTAATTGAGAGAGTCCTAAACGTTCCGCATTTTCAATCACCATGATCGAGGCATTCGGTACATCGACTCCCACTTCAATCACTGTGGTCGCAATCAAGAGTTGTAATTCATTGGCTTTAAACTGTTGCATCACTGCTTGTTTTTCGTCGGCTTTCATTTTGCCATGTACGAGGCCAATGTTGAGTTCGGGGAAACGTTCTTTAATTTCTAAATAGGTCGCTTCAGCAGCTTGAGCATCTAAGGTTTCAGACTCTTCAACTAAGGTGCAGACCCAGTAGGCTTGTTTGCCTTCGAGGCAGTTGCTGGCAATACGCTGTAGGACTTCTTCACGACGGTCAAGTGGAATGGTCACGGTTTGAATCGGCGTTCGTCCGGGTGGAAGTTCATCAATCACGGACGTGTCTAAGTCTCCATAGGCAGACATGGCTAAAGTTCGTGGAATCGGCGTTGCGGTCATGACCAATTGATGTGGGGTCATATTCTGCGCGCCTTTATTGCGTAGGGCTAAGCGCTGATCGACCCCGAAGCGGTGCTGCTCATCAATAATTACTAATCCAAGTTTGGCAAAGCGGACATTGTCTTGAAACAGGGCGTGTGTACCCACCACCAGATGCGCTGTGCCATCGACAATTGCTTGTTCGGCTGTGGCACGTGCTTTGCCTTTTTGTTTACCTGAAAGCCAAGATACACTGAGTCCCAAAGGTTCAAACCATTTTTTAAAATTGAGATAATGTTGTTCCGCCAAAATTTCAGTCGGTGCCATTAACGCCACTTGCCAACCTTCCTCTAAGGCATGGCAGGCTGCGACTCCAGCGACCAAGGTTTTGCCTGCACCGACATCGCCTTGAACCAAACGTAACATCGGTTTATTAAGTTTTAAGTCTTGTACAATTTCTTTGGAGACGCGCTTTTGTGCATTGGTCATTTCAAAAGGCAAGCTGCTGAGCAGTTGTTTGGCAAACTGACGACTGGCAGAAATACGTGGTGCTTCAATTTGTTGGATATAGGCGCGACGGCTTAATAGACTGACCTGATGCGCAACCAACTCTTCAAAAATCAAACGTTGCTGGGCAGGGTGTGAGCCTTGGCTCAGTTGCAGCATATTGGCATCTACAGGAGGATGATGGATGTAATCCAACGCCTGTTTAAGTGCATAGCCATTGGTAAATTTTGCGGGCAGCAGTTCAGGTAAATCATCACTGTGCTTGGCTAAAGCCTGTTTGATGTATTCACGAAACTTAGGTTGCGTCAGACCTTCTGTGCTGGGGTAAATCGCAGTCAGTTGGGTTTGTGGAAGTGGCGTATGTTCTGTAATGAGTTGAATTTCGGGGTGATACATTTCCAGACCACGCGCACCCACACGGACTTCACCAAAAATACGCAGACGGTTGCCAACCTTTGCGCGATCCGTTAAGCCTTTATAGATATGGTAAAAGCGTAAAGTCACTTTGCCAAAGTCGTCTTGCAGTCCAATCGCCATCGATTTACGTTTACCCGGCGGAAAGTCTACACCTTGAATCGTGCCTTCGAGTAAATAGCTACGCCCCACAGTCAATTGGTTCATGGGGATGATCGTGCTACGATCTTCATAGTCTCGTGGCAGATGAAACAGCAGATCATCTGTAGTGAAGAGATTCAACTTTTCAAGTAATGCAGCAGAGGCAGCTCCGACCCCCTGCAACTGATGGACTGCAGCCATGTCCCCTCAACTTTGTCTGTGATTTGGTGCTAAATGCATATTTTATTTATAGGTTATGGTAAAACATCTCAGCGTGTTGCTAAACAGTTATTTCAGCAAGGCCACCAAATTACCACAATTAGCCGAAGTCCGAAATCAGATGATTGGGCTGAGCATTTGATTCAAGATATTCATCAGTTGGATTTGTCTCAAGTCGCACCGATTGATGCCGTATATATCTTACTCTCGCCTGAGGGCACTACGGTGGAGGCGTATCAGCGAACTTTTGTAGACTCGATTGCACCCATGCTACATGCCTTAAAAAGTCATCCTTTAAAAAAAGTGATCGTGGTTTCTTCCACACGTGTTTATGGTGAAAGTGCAGGTGAGCGCGTTGATGATGACACGTGTCCCCAGCCGAGCGATGTGCAAGGGCAGGTGCTATTGAATATGGAAGCCGCGTGGCAACAGGCTTATCCATCTGAATGTGTGATTGTTCGTCCAACAGGCATTTATGGAACCTCAGTTACTCGTATGATTAAACTTGCAGAAACTACAAAGTCTTATCCAAAACTGCATTGGTCGAACCGAATTCATGTTGATGATTTGGCTGCTTTTCTAGCGCACTTGCTTCACGTGGAACATACAGAAAAATCTTACATTTGTAGCAATAGCCAGCCGTTGCCTTTACATGAAATCATGCAATGGTTTCAACAACAGTTAGGACTGCCAGTTTTGGTTTTGGAAAGTGATGTGCCATCAGGCAAGCAAATTTATGCTACGCGGATGCAGCAGATGAATTTTGAATTACAGCATCCACATTGTTTTGATGATTATTTGGCGTTGTTAGCAGAGTGTGAGTCAAAATAATTTTCTACTCTCACTAATGAAAAATGTGAAACGTAGCTAAGAAAATGGCTATAGGACGTGAAGAATCATGAAAAACCTGTTCAAGTACGCTGAACCCTAGAATCGATTTGACTAAGATGTTGATGCTTATAAAAAAATTAAAGAATTTAGTATAAGGTGTATTATGTTAATTTTAAAAGTATTGATAATCCCCTAAATTATGTACTACTCAAAATTCAAAAAAATGATGATAGGAAAAAGATGAGAAATTATAAATTTTATCTAATGTTTATTTTATCGACATTGATACTTATTATTTTTATAACATCATCGCCACTATTAAAAAATAAATTTTTTTTAATGACTCATAGTAATTGGGTTAAAGTTAATAATTTTAAGATTATAGAAACATATACTTATTGTTCAAGTGAACCTTGGAGGAGGGGCATCGATAGAGCTGCTTATCGATACATCAAGTATGAATACTCTTTTGATAAAAGGAAATATATTGGAGAAAACGAAAAACTTTTTGGAGTGTATAGAATCAATCTTTTAGACAACTGTGAAAAACTTAAAGAAAAAAATGAAGTGCTATGGAATGAATACAATAAGAATAATTATCCATTATATGTAAATATAAGTAATAGTAAAATACTAATTTCAAATAATTTATTTAAAATTGGTACATCTTTATTTTGGCTTTGTTGCACAAACCTATCTGTAAAGGGTTTTTCAGCGATATAATTTTCAAATGAAGAAGCCTACACACAAAATCTACCGCACAACCAATTGGCCCGCATATAACCGAGCACTCATGAGTCGCGGAAATATTGCCATTTGGTTTGATCCTGCTACGCAATGGTATGCGCCATCAAAAGGCAAACAAGGGCGAAATCAAACCTACTCCGACGCAGCCATCCAATGCTGCTTAATGATTAAATCCTTATTTCGTCTGTCTTTACGTATGGTCACTGGCTTTGTGCAAAGTCTGATTAAACTTTGCGGATTAAATTGGATAGCTCCAGATTACACCACGCTTTGTAGAAGACAAAAGCATATTGATATTGTAATCAGCTACCAAAAAAGTAGCGATGGGCTGCATCTACTCATGGACTCTACAGGCATGAAGTTTCTAGGTGAGGGCGAATGGAAACGCAAGAAACATGGACCTGAATATCGTCGCCAATGGCGTAAACTTCATATTGGTATAGATGCTAAAACCCTACAAATACGAGCAGTTCAGCTTACAACCAATAATGTCAGTGATTCACAGGTGCTTGGTGATTTACTTAATCAGATTCCACAAGATGAGCGGATTGACTCTGTTTATACCGATGGAGCTTATGACACCAAGCAATGCCGTCAGGTCATTGCAGATCGGCAAGGGCATGCGGTGATTCCACCTAGAAAAAATGCGAAACCATGGAAAGATACAAAGAGTAGCTCGCTAGAGCGAAATGAATTACTTCGAACAATTAAACGTTTAGGCAGGACACTATGGAAAAAATGGTCAGGCTATCATCGTCGAAGTTTGGTTGAAACTAAGATGCATTGCATCAAATTATTAGGCGATAAACTCAGTGCAAGGAGTTTTGATAGCCAAGTGAATGAAATCCATGCACGTGTAGCAGTCCTTAACAGATTTACGGAATTAGGTCGACCACTTACCCAAGTTACGCCTTAAATTTAGCTCAATTAGGGGTGCTTTGCATTTCCAATCTTTGTGCAACAAAGCCGTTCAACTTGAATATATGTTTCTAAAAAATCTGATTTCAAACTACTTTTTGAAAAGCAAAAAATATATTTACTATTTGTATTAGATAGATTTTTTAAACTTTCTTTATAAATAGTTTCTGATAATTCATCATTAGGGTTTCCAGCCATATCTCTAAAAAATGTATCGAACATTGAAAACTCTTTAGAATCAAAAAATTCCTTAGGTTTCAATGAACAAATACTTTCATTGCTTACAATTTCATATTTAAAATAACGTACACGTTTTTCTTTACAACCAATGAGTGATAATGATGCCAATAACATACTTAAAAGAACTATATATTTCATTATTTTATACTTTAGTAAATTAAGAAAAGCAGTGGAACTACTGTAATTAGCGTAATATTTGAAACTAATTTATATTCTACTGGATCATTAATGATTGGTTGTACTAGCTTGTTGTTCAGTATTTAATTTTAAAGTTTATATTTCTTGCTAATTCATGGATATATGGATCATAAATAGAATTAGGTAAAGTCCAAATTTATAAAAAGTATTCCTTAACTATTTATCTATTTAACCTATATTGGCTTAAATTTTTTATTTAGTATTTTTTTGTTGAACAGCATAGATACCTACCTTTTGTAGATACCTATGCACTTAAAAAATTACTTCTTCTTACGTTTCAAACGCTTCTTCGCCTGTTCAGCAGCGACTCGGTCTAGTACATCTTTTAGCTCTTCATCGCTGAAAGTAGTGATGTGTTGCAACATTTGTAGCGTGACATCATCTAGTACCAAGTTGGCATATTGCGCAACGTTTTGAAAGTTCTCATCAAACACAATCGCGTTGTCTGAGTTGGTGCTGATATAACCCTGTTGCGTGAGCACTTTAATAAAGCTCTGGAACAAGGCTTTATCAAAGAATTCAGGTGAATTGAACTCATATAGGACAGACAAACGCTGACCCACCAAATGACTGAGTTCTTCAACTTGACGTGCTGAAATGTTCCCAGAACCACGTTGTGTAATCAGCGCAAGTGTCATGTAGTACCGCTCAAGACTCTGCATAACTGGTGCTGCCAATACCACTAACTGGTTATGATTTTCGCTGTTTGGAGCAGGAGAAATCAAGTGGCCTTCGGCATCTTCAGAAATCAGTTTGGCTTGAATCAAACCATCTACATAGGCACAGATTTGATCTTTGAGTTCAGCATCTTCCCATTTTAAGAACAGTTCTGCTTTTAAGAATGGATACAGCGTGCGAATTACATTGATTAAATCACCACGGCCAATGGTTCCATTATGTTCAACCAAAGCGGCAACGAGTGATGGCAAGACAAAGGCATGCAAAATGTTATTACGGAAGTAGGTCAGCAGTACTGCTTGATTGTCCGCAATCGCAATAATGTCACCCAGTACGTGATTGACACGTTTGATCAGTTTCAGCTTTAGGCCATAAGCAATGATTTCTTTACCCGATAATGGCGTGACCAAGAGGCGCTCATCATAAGGAAGTGTCGTCAACAATTTGCGATAGGTATCGAGCTGTTTAATACAGATTTCTTCATCAAGGGTATGCTTTTCAGTGGCCAGCAGAACCAAAGACAAGAGTGAAACAGGATTCACCACAGCCGCACGGTTAATATTTTCTAAAATTGCATGTGCTGAACTGTTGACTGCATCAGAGACTTCTTGCGGAATTGGATCATCATTTTTAGCAATTTGTACATTCTCAGCGCCATGCTTTTTCAGCATGTCATCGAGGAAAACAGGCTCGCCAAAGTTGAGATGGACTTTTCCGAAAATACGTTCAATTTTGCGTAAGGTTTGCAGAATCCCAAAGACAGACTCGGCTTCTTTTGGTTTACCGTTCATCTCGCCGACGTAGGTTGCACCTTCCATCAATCGTTCATAGCCAATATAGGTCGGAACAAAGACAATCGGTTTGGCACGCCCACGCAAGTGACTGTGCACCGTCATGGCTAACATACCTGTCTTTGGTGGTAGCAGACGACCTGTACGTGAACGACCACCTTCGATGAAGTATTCCAAAGGCGTGTTACGCGACAAAATGCTATATAGGTATTCTTTAAAGACCGAAGTGTAGAGCGCGTTACCGCGGAAAGTACGGCGAATAAAGAATGCACCGCCACCACGTAAAATTTGCCCAACAAATGGCATATTCAGGTTATCGCCCGCAGCAATATAAGGCACCATCAAACCACGGTTATACACCACATAAGACAGCAGTAAATAGTCGATATGGCTACGGTGACATGGGGTATACACAATTTCGTAGTCTTTAGCCAGCTCACGGACCGTATTGAAGTTATGAACCTCAACCCCGTCATAGAGCTGCGTCCATAATCGTGCCAGCGCCATTTCCGCAAAACGGATGGTTGAATGTGAGTAGTCCGATACGATTTCATTGACATAACCAATGGCACGACGTTCAGCATCCAACATGCTAATTTTGCCGCGGATACTTTCGCGGCGAATCGCATCTTGTACATCATTGGCTTTAATCAATGAATGCATCACGTTGCGACGGTCCGAAAGATCGGGACCGAGTACCGCTTCACGGTGTGCATCGAGCTGATTATTTAAGGTATTTAGAATGTAGGTCGCAGGGGATAAATTCGGATAGGTGGTTTTTGCAAAGTCAACCAAAGCACGTAAAGACTGACTTTCATGAAACTCTAAAAATGACTGACGACCATGTAAACCGATATTCATCAGCTGTTTCACCGTACTTGGAGTTGCCCAAGTGTCGGTAAATAACAATTTAAACCAAGAGTCTTCTTTATCTGGTGAACGTCCCCACAGTACCGTCACAGGTACCAGTTCCACGTCTAAATCGGGTTGTTGTTCTAAAGCTTCAACGAGACGTAATAAGCGCGGTGGAAAGGTGTGTGGTGAAGGGTTAAGTAAATTATTTTCATCGTTATGCTGTAAAAACACGATCGATGCTTTTTCTTGATGTGTCCCCACGACCAAAGGATCGAGTGCAGGAGCAAGCTTTAAACGACGTGTTTCACCATCCACCAACAGCGCATTACTGCGTGAGTGATTTTGAAGCACATAACAGACAATTTTTTTGGGATGGCCTGAAGCTGCTGGGTCAGCATCTGTTGCTGTCGGTTCTGTTGGAACCTCACCCAATACATGTGGGGTTACTATGAGGTCAAGAAGCTTACTTGAAAGCTTTCTATACATTTGACCAAAGCCACTTTTGGACATATACACTCCTGCTTAAATGACCAATCCCGCAGTTTGTCTGAAGGGGTATTTATTTTGTGTAATTGTAAACATAAACCGTATGTCATTTCCTGACAAATTTGTTTTATATGGTGAATTTTATCGTTAAAAATCGTATTTTTAGTGGGAAATAACGAAAAAAACTTATGACAACTCAGTCAAGTAATCTATAGGGTTTTAGTCTGAATTTATGGCAAAATAGATTTTAATATCGATATCACACCTCATCACTTTACAGAAAAATCTGGTCTCTCACCATTAAGTAGGTTGCTTATGAATGCCTTAACCCAAGAGTTGGTTGAATTACTGAGCCTCGAAAAAATTGAGGAAAATATCTTTCGTGGACAAAGCCGTAATTTGGTTGGGAAGCGTGTTTTTGGCGGACAAGTCTTAGGTCAGGCCCTACGTGCGGCGTCATATACGACGGATCGTCCAGCTCATTCTTTACATGCATACTTTTTATTTGGTGGCGATGTGAACGCGCCGATTATCTATGAAGTTGATCGAATTCGTGATGGCCGTAGTTTTGTCAGTCGCCAAGTGCGTGCTATTCAGCATGGTAAAACCATCTTTATGTGCATGGTGTCTTTTGCTGACAATGAAGAAGGGCTGAATTACCAAATCGGTGAGCCTGAGTATCCAGCACCAGAGTCTTTAAAGTCTGAGGCTGAACTGAAAAAAATGATGGTGGAATTTGTGCCTGAAAATGTGCGTGCAAGTTTCATGCGGGATCGTCATGTGGAAATTCGTCCCATCAATCCACAGAACCCGTATCAACCGCAGCCTGAAGCACCTGTGTATGCGCACTATATTCGCACGCATGACCGCATTGCAGCAGAAGTGGATGAAATTTCGTTGCATCAGTCAATTGCAGCATTCTATTCAGATTTCACTTTAATGACCACGGCACTGCGCCCACATGGTTTAAGTTATCTTTCGCCAAGTTTGCAGTGTGCGAGTATCGACCATGCTATGTATTTCCATAAACCCTTTCGTGTAGATGACTGGATGCTGTATGACATGGACGCCACAGTCAGTGCCAGTTCACGTGGTTTAAACTTTGGACGAATGTGGCAAAACGGTGAGTTGGTGTGTAGTACCACTCAAGAAGGTTTGATTCGGCTCCGTGAAATCGAAGCCCAATAAAGCCTAAGTACAGAAAAAGCTGAGTGATATGACTCAGCTTTTTTTATGACCGACTTTATGACTGAAAGGTGGTCAGAGCAGAGCTAGAAGTTGAGCTTGAATTGTAATGGTCTCATCTTTTGGGGAGAGGTATATGGGGAAATGTGCAGTACTTGTGACAAAAAAATGCTCGATTCTCACCTGTTCACATGGCATAGTTTCCCAAAGAAATCTTTGAAAAGCATGAAGCTATGAGCTTAAACACGCAAATTCTAATTGCAGCGATCTTTGGGGTCATCTTCGGATTTGTTCTCAATCTTTTCCCGGGTACCGTTTTTTTAGAGATGAGTTTGTATGGAATCGGGGTGGTCAGCAGTATTTTTATTGGTCTGTTAAAAATGCTATTGATTCCCCTCATTTTTAGCTCAATTGTGGTGGGAGTATCCAACTTGCAAGCGGGCGGACAGCTCTCCCGTGTTTGGAAAATTACGGTGGCATGCTGTGTCACCACCACGACTTTGGCCTTGATATTGGGTTTAAGCTGCGCGCATTTATTTGAAGTCGGCAAAGGTGTCGATATCGCCATGTTCCAAGACGCCATGGCCGCTCATCAAACTCCAGATACGCTCACCCCATCTTCGTTCTTCACCAACTTTATTCAAAATACGCTGATTAATCCCTTCAAAGCCTTTGCCGAAGGCAATGTTTTAGCGGTAGTGGTTTTTGCGTTGTTCATAGGTGTGGCACTCGTCAAGGGCGGCGAAAAATTCCGTACCGTACGTAAGCTGAGTCAACAGTTCTTTGACATCATGATGTTGATGATTGGTTGGGTGATGAAGCTAGCCCCGCTAGGAATTTTTGCCTTACTTGCTAAGTTGATTGCCACTGAAGACATTTCTGTATTGAGTCGTTTGGCAGAGTTTGCGGCTGTGGTAACGGGCACTACCATTTTTCATGGTCTGGTGGTTTTGCCGCTATTACTGTGGATTTTTGGCAAGATGAACCCGATGACCTTTTTTAAAGGCACGCGTGTGGCATTGATTACGGCTTTTGCCACCAGTTCAAGCTCGGCAACTATGCCTTTATCCCTCAAGTGTGCGCAAGAAAATCTTGGTGTACGTCCGCAAACGGCAGGCTTTGTGATTCCGTTGGGGACGCAGCTCAATATGGATGGTACTGCGCTGTATGAGGCAGCGGCGGCTTTGTTTATTGCCAACTTGATGGGACTCGATTTGACCTTGAGTCAGCAGCTGGTGGTGTGTCTGACGGCGATGATTGCTTCTTTAGGTGCTCCAGGGATTCCGAGTGCAGGCATGGTCACTATGATTATGGTATTGCAGTCTGTCGGGCTTCCTGCTGAAGCGATTGCGATTTTATTACCGATTGATCGCTTACTGGATACCGTGCGTACTGTGGTGAATGTACAAGGTGACATGATGATTAGTGTGGTGGTGGATCGACATACCCAGGATCTGGATGCACCTTTGCCCAATTTATCGAATCCGTCTTAAGTTTTGCTCTAAAATAAAAAAGCAGCTATTAAGCTGCTTTTTTTATTTTAGGATTTAAGCGACTTTGAGCATGGCACGTTTAGCCGCTGGGGATTGGTCTAAGTAGGCAATCGCATCTTCTGTTTTGGCTTCGTGTACAGGGTCATACCACGGCACTAAATAGCCAAATTGCTGTGAGATGAGCCATAACGGACTTGGTAAAACTTGATGATTCCGTTTAGAAATAGACAGCCACTCACGCCAAATCCAAGGTTTAAACAGACTGGGTTGAATCGACTTAAAGCGGTCATCTTGTTTCATAATATGAGCTGCACCATCGACCCATAAGCCCAGAACGGCAGCAATCACCACCAGACTCAAATAATAGCGCGCAATATAACCCCCGCCTAAATGTCGGTACAAATCAAATGCGACGGTACGGTGTTCAATTTCTTCTGCGCCGTGCCATTTGATCAAGTCTAACATCGCAGGGTCAGCGCCCATTTTCTCCCATTCGGTGTTGTCCAGTGCATATTTTCCAAGGACACAGGTCATGTGTTCCACCGTGGCAATAGTATCGAGTCGAAACAGATCCCACTGGTGCTCAAGTGCTTTAGGTACAGTGAGATCTAGTGGTTTATCGGCCAGTAATTTTCCAAATAAGAAATCCATCAACTCTAGATTACGGGAGACATCAATCTTTCTTTGGCTGAGATACTCTTTATTGGCTGAGTTGTGTGCCTGCGCATGCATGGCTTCTTGGCGAATAAAGGCTTGTACATCCTGCTTCAGTTTTTCATCGCTAATTTGCGGTAAGACTTTGTTATAAAGGCGGCAGAACCAGAACTCACCTGCGGGCAGAATCATATTAATTTCATTGATGAAATAGCTGGCAAAAGATTGGTTGGGAATCCAATCAATCGGACTGTCTTGCCACTCAAACTTAACTTTGCGGGGCTTAATGGTGTAGGCAATAGAGGAACGAATTTTGTTTTTTTTCAATCGAGACCATAATTTCATATGCTGACCTATTTTTATATGTGTTGAACTTTTTCACGAGCTGAATAAAGTCAGTATAAAAAAAAGTCCCCGATTGCGATTGGCAATAGGGGACACAGATACAGCAATAGATGATGCTTTTATGGGTTGGCGTTTAAAACTTAAGCCTCAGACTGTGGTTTGGTTTCCACATCGTCTTCAGCATCAAGATCCATAGAAGCTTCAGGATCTTCATCGAATTCGTCTGTATCCAGCTCATCGGCTGTCGCATCTGGAATGCTGCTTAAGTCAAAATGTTGAGCTTGATCTAAAGTAAAATTCAGTCGTCCGCCCATCACACTTGCCAGTTCTTCTAGGCCTTGTTTATTGAGAGAAGAGAACAATTGAATTGAGAAATCCAGTTTCATCTTTTTCAATTGGGCTTTAACTTCTTGCAATGCCTTAGAGGCAGGGCCACGGTTGAGTTTATCGGACTTGGTTAGCAGTACATGCACAAACAATTTACGTGAATACGCCCATTCCAACATCATCACGTCAAAGTGCTGTAGCGGATGACGAATATCCATCAACAAGACTAAGCCTTGTAAGCTTTTACGCTGAATCAGGTAATTTTCTAACTCTTTTTGCCACACGATTTTCATTGCTTCAGGCACGGCTGCATAACCATAACCAGGTAAGTCGACGAGACGTTGGTCAGGATTACCCAGACTGAAAAAGTTAATCATCTGCGTACGACCCGGTCTTTTCGAGGCACGAGCCAATTGCTTTTGGTTGGTTAAGGCATTGATCGCACTGGACTTACCTGCATTTGAACGACCCGCAAAGGCAATTTCATAGCCTGTATCTTCCACACACAGATTGAGCTTCGGAGCACTCATTAAAAACTCTGCTTTACGCAGCCAGTTGAGAGCGCGCACAGCATATTCAGTAACTGCAGAATCTACCTTTTTTTCATAGCTAATTTTTTGCTTTGGGGCAGCAGCAATTTTACTGTTTTTGGATTTTCCTCGGCTGTGGTGCATAACTCAACTTCAATTTATGATCTACAATCAGCCATTATAATGGAAGTCGAGCAGGCAATCGACCTTTGCAGCGTAAAGTCCGCAATCTTGTCTATAAAAGACCTTAATCAGCAAGATTGATCAGATTAATCGGCGAATGGGTCGTGAACTTATTCTGAGCCTCAGTACCTAGTACATCCGCTAAGGTATATTGGTCTAAGCTGTGATAGAACTGATCCAACGCTTGATCTAAGATCCCTTTGAGTCCGCAATTCGAACGGAGTACGCAAGGCGGGGTGTTACATTCCACAATGTTCTGATCCGCTTGCAAGATCCGTACAATCTCGCCCAGTCTTAAATGTAGGGTTTCTGGATTGAGTCGAATCCCACCGCCACGACCGCGTGCAGTAATAATCCACTGCTGTTTCGCCATAAAGTGTACGATTTTCATCAAGTGGTTTTCAGACACTTGTAGTGCTTGCGCCAGTTCTGCAATGGTATGCGGCAGCGCTTTCGGCTGTGAAACATACATCAGAATTCGCAAAGCATAATCGGTAAATTTATTGAGCTGCATGAGGGTACTGATCGTTGATAAGCAAAAAAAACAAAGGGCTAGTCTAGCATAACCTGACTAACCCTCTCTATTTTATGCTGATGGCATGGGTTAGTGGTGAACACCACCTGTGCCAAAAGCTTCACTGTGAATATTTTCAGCAGGAACACCACGGGCAATCAGGGCTTTTTGTTGTTCTGCCATAAATGGCATTGGGCCGCATAAGTAGTAGTCTGCTTGAACAGGTAAAATTGCGCTATCAATGGTACTCAAATCAAGGCGACCCTTCGCATCATAATCTTGACCCAAAACATCACTTTGATGTGGGAACTCATATGCAGTAAAGGTGCTTAAGCGTGGGTATTTGGCTTTTAAGTCATGAATATGTTGTTTCATGGCATGCACTTGTTTGCTGCGGCAGGCGTGTACAAAAGTCACAGGTTCTGGCATATCTAAAGTCACCAACTGATTTAGCATCGCCACCATTGGCGTGAGGCCTACACCACCACTAATAAAGACATTACGTTTGTTTGGGTCAATCAGGTAGAAGTTACCTGTTGGTGCAGACACTTCAATTTCAGCACCTTCGGCTAAACCATGCAGGGTATTTGACACCCAGCCGCCTGCCAAATCGCCTTTTTCATCTTCGCGTTTGACCGAGATACGTAAATAGTCAGCTTGAGGGCTGGTTGAAAGGGTGTATTGGCGAGGTTGTTTTAGACCAAGTTCCTCAACAAATACACGTACTGAAATGTACTGACCTGCTTCATATTTTGGTAAATCACCACCGTCCACAGGGGCAAGATAGAAAGAAGTTATTTCATCGCTTTCAACCACTTTTTTCGCGATTTTAAAGTTGCGCCAGCCTAACCAGCTCCCTTTGGTTTGTTGATGTTGCTCATAAATCGCTTTTTCAGTGCTAATGAATAAATCAGCCAATTGACCATACGCTGTAGCCCAAGCATCAATCAATGGATCTTCCATTGAAATACTTAAAACTTCACTAATCGAATGGAGGAGGTTTTCCCCAACAATGTTGTAGTCAGGTGCTTGAATATTCAAGCTGACATGTTTGTGGGCAATCAGCTCAACCACAGGGAGTAATACTGAAGGATCTTCAATGTTTTCTGCATAGGCCAACACAGCACCCGCCAAAGCTTGGGCTTGAGCACCACTGCGTTGATGCCCCATATTAAAGGTTTCTTTTAAATTAGGATTGTTGCCTAACATGCGGTTATAAAAATAACCCGTGAGTGCGACACCATTTTCACGAAGGACAGGAACAGTTGCTTTTACAAGTTCAATTTGCTGCGGAGTCATGTTTGATCTCTCTTGGCTATCATTTATAAGATGTATTTAAAATATACCTTTAAAGATGCAATGTAAATACATCTTTTAAAGAAAAGCTTAATTTTTTTATGGAATATAATAATATCCCATAAATTTTGATTTTTAGATTTAAAAAGTAGATCACTTACGCCCAAACAAAGAGCCGAGTAAACCACGGACGATTTTTTGTCCTGTACTGCCCCCAAGGCTACGTGCGGCACTTTTAGCAAAGGTTCCGACCGTGTCTTGAATTAGCTTCTCACGCTGTTTCGCTTCACGTTCAGCTTCTTTCTGCTGTTCTTTTGCGATACGCTCTTGCTCACGTGCTTGTTGCTTAGCCAGTGTTTCAGCTTCTTTGGCCTGCTGTTTTGCGAGCAGCTCCTGTTCTTTGGCTTGTTGTTTCTCTTGCTCTATCTGTACCGCTTGTTGTTGGCGTTCAACCACTTTATTTTGTAGAAGTTCAAAAGCACTTTCACGGTCTAGGCGTTTTTCATAAATGCCTGCCACGATACTTTGTGAAATCAAGGCTTGACGTTGCTCTGGGCTAATGGGACTGAAAGACGAGTAGGGTGGCATCACCCATGCACGCTCTACGACTTGCGGCGTGCCTTGTTCATCTAGGCAACTAATCAAAGCTTCACCCACAGCTAGCTCGGTGATGGCTTGCTCAACTTTAAATTCAGGATTGGCACGGAAGGTGTCTGCAGCTGTTTTAACTGCTTTTTGATCTTTCGGGGTAAAGGCACGTAAGGCATGTTGTACGCGATTGCCGAGCTGCCCTAATACGCTTTCAGGCAAATCCAGTGGATTTTGCGTGACAAAGTAAATACCCACCCCCTTGGAGCGGATCAGGCGCACCACTTGTTCAATTTTTTCTTGCAGCGCTGCACTGGCATTGTCAAATAGCAAATGCGCTTCATCAAAGAAGAACACCAGCTTGGGCTTATCCATATCGCCAACCTCAGGTAGCTGTTCAAAGAGTTCAGAGAGCATCCAGAGCAGAAAAGTGGCATAGAGCTTTGGGGTATTCATGAGCTTGTCTGCGGCTAAGATATTGATATAGCCATGACCATTACTGTCGGTCTGAATAAAGTCGAGAATATTTAAACTGGGCTCCCCGAAGAATTGATCACCACCTTGATCGGCCAGTGCTAATAAATTCCGTTGAATCGCGCCAAGGCTGGCAGGAGATAGGTTGCCATATTCGGCTTTAAACTCTGCGGCATGTTCACTGACATAACCAATCATGGCTTTTAAGTCTTTAAAGTCGATCAGTAACATGCCTTGATCATCTGCAATACGAAATACCGCAGAAAGTACCCCTTCTTGGGTGTCATTTAAATTCAGCATACGTGCCAGCAACAGCGGACCAATTTCGGTAATCGTGGTACGAATAGGATGACCTTGTTCAGCAAATAAATCCCAAAACACCACGGGTGATGCAGCAAAGGGAATGCTGTCGATGCCTAAACTTTTAATCCGTTCATCAAATTTTGGGTTGGATGCGCCTGCCTGCGCTAAGCTGGAAACATCACCTTTGGCATCGGCTAAAAATACGGGCACCCCGAGTCTGGAAAAACTTTCAGCCAACACCTTCAGGGTTACGGTTTTACCTGTCCCTGTTGCCCCTGCAATTAAGCCATGACGGTTGGCAAACTTCGAGTGTAGAACAACATCTTGTTGGGTATTCGTGGTTTTCTTGGCAATGATGATCGGGGTGCTCATACTTCTTCCTATTCAATTTTTTTGTGATGGTTATTCAGTTGTTTTAGTGCGTTTTCTATATCTTGAATTAAATCGGCAGGATGTTCTAGTCCTATACAAAAGCGAACCAATAAACCTTGTTGTAAATGTGTATGCTCAAGTGCACGCATGTCTTTGAGGTCATACAGCATCACCAAACTCACAGGACCGCCCCAACTAAAGCCGAGTTTGAAGAGTGATAGGGCATCACAAAACTGACGAATATCTTGCAGATCAAACTCAGGTTTGAAAATGACACTGACTAAACCTGCACTGTGTTGATCGACACAAATGTCTTTCCAATATGAATGACCCGCAGCACTCGAGTCAGCAGGGTGTAAGACCTGCACAAATTCAGGTTGTTGTTCTAGCCATGCCAGTAGCTGTAGCGCACTTTCAGACTGTGCGGAATACCGAATGCGCATTGACGCTAGACTGCGTTGGACTTGAGCAACATCATCCCCAGAGACGCTAATGCCTTGAATGGCATGCGTGCGAAAGAGTTGATGATGTAAAGCTCGCTCGCGTGTCACGACTGAGCCCATTAAAATATCTCCGCCACCACTTGGGTACTTGGTCAAAGCATGTACCGTCACATCTACACTTAAGTGCTCATCACTAAAATCAAAAGCATTAAAGGCAAGACCTGCGCCCCACGTATTGTCTAAAGCAGTGAGCACATGATGCGTTTGTGCCTTTTTCACCAGTCCGACCAAATCTGGAAACTCCAGTGTGACCGAGCCTGCGGCTTCTAGCCAAATCAGTTTTGCTTTTTCCGTTGGTTGGAAAGAGGACACATCAATAGGGTTATAAACACGAACATCAATGCCGTAGCGTTTTTCTAGATTACGAAGATGCTCCATGTTTGGCCCGTAAATATTATCTGCCACCCAAACTTCATCACCATGACTTAAAAAACATGAGTTCACTAGGTTGATGGCAGATAAACCACTTGCTGCCAATAAGCAGTAGGTTCCACCCTCAATTTGTGCAATGTTATCGCCCAGTGTAAATGTGCTGGGGGTGCCATGGGTGCCATAACTATAGTCATAGTCATCGGTCCAATGGCGATTAAACAGTGCATCTGTATCTTTAAAAATAATCGTCGATGCACGATACAGGGGAGGTTGGACTGTTGAAATGTACTGAGGCGCTTGTCTTGGTGCATGAACTAGGGCTGTTTGCGGGTTTTTTTTCACGAATCGACTCATCATAAAGCGCTAAATTGTTTTTAGCTTAAGAGAAAGTTTCTAAATAGGCGAGAAAATTGAACAAATGTGAATAAAGGTAAGCAAAATAAAAAGTTGGCTTCAATTTTGCTAAATCATCTATAAGGATAGTAAAAAGAAGGCATAAGCGCATGACGTCGCATTTAAAAGTACATTATTTTCAGCATATTGCTGGTGAAGGGTTCGGCAGTTGCTATACATATTTAAAACAACAAGGTGCTGTAATTAGTGCAACAGAGTTTTTTGCTTTACCTATAGATCAAGCCTTAGAGATAGAAGCTTTACCGAGTGTTGAGGATGTCGACTTACTGATTATTATGGGTGGTACCATGAGTGTGAATGATGAAGTGAATTTTCCATGGTTAAAGATCGAGAAGCGT
This sequence comes from Acinetobacter sp. 789_lipA, assembly GCF_058242845.1. Lineage (NCBI taxonomy): Bacteria > Pseudomonadati > Pseudomonadota > Gammaproteobacteria > Moraxellales > Moraxellaceae > Acinetobacter > Acinetobacter sp. 789_lipA. The sequence continues at coordinate 1,201,949 of NZ_JBZAYS010000001.1, forward strand.
TGGTTAAGACGTTACTTGGCCGCAGGAAAACCCGCGATTGGTTTATGCTTGGGTGGGCAATTGATTGCCAATGCGCTCGGTGCCGCGGTCAGTCGCAATGAACAACAGGAGTTGGGTTGGGCGACAGTACGCAAAATCCAGCACGTCCCAACAGAATGCTTTGAGTTGCCTGAACAGTTTAATGTGATGCAATGGCATAGCGAGACCTTTGAAATTCCAAAAGGTGCTGTACATTTGGCTGAAAATACAGTCTGTCGCAATCAAATGTACCAAATTGGAAAGAATGTATTGGGTTTTCAATTTCACCCAGAGATCGTGCCAGAAACCTTAGCACTTTTTTTAGAAAATGATGACGAGCTGAATAAGTTTTCGGGGCAATACGTGGCAACTGAAACCGAATTGAAAAAATCGCCTAAATTAAATTTTATTGAGGGAAATCAAATTCTTAATAGTGCAATTGATTATGTGTTGCGGCAAACAGTCTATTGATGCTTTTTTAAGCTACTGATAATCCAAACAAATTGAATATATTGTAAAAAATCAAAAATGGATTTGCTTATGCATTAAACAATGGCTATAATGAGCGACCCTTTAATGAAAGGGGGTTAACTGCGAATAAAGTAGTTAACATCGTGACAGTCGTGGCATCGATCATGACCTTAGTGATATTTCACTGCTCTTGACACTTACCTTTTAGTGGGGTGAGATGCGTCAGGAGTGATTCTTTATATATTTGGCTTGGAGTTTACTGGTATGTCTAACCAGAGAATTCGTATCCGTTTGAAGTCTTTTGATCACCGTTTAATTGATCAATCAGCTCAAGAAATCGTAGAAACAGCAAAACGTACTGGCGCACAAGTTTGTGGTCCAATTCCAATGCCTACACGCATTGAACGTTTTAACGTTTTAACATCACCACACGTTAACAAAGATGCGCGTGACCAATACGAGATCCGCACTTATAAACGTTTGATCGACATCGTTCAACCTACAGACAAAACTGTAGATGCATTGATGAAGTTAGATCTTGCAGCTGGTGTTGATGTTCAGATCGCATTGGGTTAAGGCTTTCGGGTTGATTAACGCTCTAAGTTAATTAGGCCGCTTTTTTAGAGGTTTATGCACATGGCTATTGGTTTAGTCGGTCGCAAGTGCGGTATGACACGTATCTTTACAGATGCTGGTGTTTCTGTGCCTGTTACAGTGATTGAGGTTGATCCTAACCGCATCACTCAAATCAAAACGCTTGAAACTGATGGTTATCAAGCGATTCAAATCACTACTGGTGAACGTCGCGAATCTCGCGTAACTAACGCTCAGAAAGGTCACTTCGCGAAAGCGGGTGTTGCTGCTGGTCGTCTAGTTCAAGAATTCCGTGCAACAGAAGCTGATCTTGAAGGTCGTGAAGTTGGTGGAACTATCGGTGTAGACATGTTCACAGTTGGTCAAGTTGTTGACGTAACTGGTCAGTCGAAAGGTAAAGGTTTCCAAGGTGGTGTTAAGCGTTGGAACTTCCGTACGCAAGATGCTACTCACGGTAACTCACTATCTCACCGTGTTCTGGGTTCTACAGGTCAAAACCAGACTCCTGGTCGCGTGTTCAAAGGCAAAAAAATGGCTGGCCATTTAGGTGCTGAGCGCGTAACTGTACAGGGTCTAGAAATTGTATCTATCGACGCAGAACGTTCAGTTTTAGTAGTGAAAGGTGCGATTCCTGGCGCTACTGGTGGTGACGTAACTGTTCGTCCTACGATCAAGGCCTGAGGGGAAATAACGTGAATTTAAATACTGTTTCCGGCTCTGCTGTTGAATTATCAGAAGTTGCGTTCGGTCGTGAATTCAATGAAGCTCTTGTACACCAGGTTGTTACAGCTTATTTAGCTGGTGGCCGTCAAGGTTCAAAAGCTCAGAAATCACGTGCAGACGTTTCTGGCGGTGGCAAAAAGCCATTCCGTCAAAAAGGTACTGGTCGCGCTCGTGCTGGTTCTATTCGTAGCCCAATCTGGGTAGGTGGTGGTAAAACTTTTGCTGCTCGCCCACAAGATTGGTCTCAAAAAGTTAACCGCAAAATGTATCGCGGTGCAATGCAATGTATCTTAGCTGAACTTGTTCGCCAAGATCGTCTTGTATTGGTTGAAGAGTTTGCTGTTGCTGCTCCAAAAACTAAAGAGTTGCTTGCAAAACTTAACGACTTGAATGCTACTCGTGCATTGATCGTTACAGAATCTGTAGATGAGAATCTATACCTTGCAGCGCGCAACATTCCACACGTTGATGTGGTTGATGCTGCTGCTATCGATCCTGTTAGCTTGATTGCGTTCGATAAAGTTGTTATGTCTGTAGCTGCTGCTAAGAAAATTGAGGTAGAACTCGGATGAACAACGAACGTATCTATCAAGTCCTACAAGGACCTGTATTCTCAGAAAAAGCACAAGTTTTAGGCGAAACTGCTGGTGTTCAAGTTTTCAAAGTTGCACTTGACGCAAACAAACTTGAAATTAAAAAAGCTGTTGAGCAATTGTTTGGTGTTCAGGTTGTTAAAGTTAACACAACGATCACTAAAGGTAAGACTAAACGCTTTGGTAAAACATTAGGACGTCGTTCTGATGTTAAAAAAGCATACGTCACCCTGAAAGCTGGCCAAGATGTTGAAATGGCTGACTTGGGCGATACCGCTGAAAGCGCAGCGGAATAAGGACGAGAATTATGCCAATTCAAAAATGTAAGCCAACGTCTCCTGGACGTCGCTTTGTAGAGAAAGTCGTTCACGACCATCTTCACAAAGGTGCGCCTTATGCTCCGTTGGTTGAAGCTAAAAAACGTACTGGTGGTCGTAATAACAACGGTCACATCACGACTCGTCACGTTGGTGGCGGTCACAAGCAGCACTACCGTCTAGTTGACTTTAAACGTAACAAAGATGGTATTCCTGCAACTGTAGAGCGTATTGAATACGATCCTAACCGTACAGCACACATTGCACTAGTATTGTATGCTGATGGTGAGCGTCGCTACATCATCGCGCCTAAAGGCCTTCGCGCTGGCGATAAAGTTCAATCTGGTAACGATGCTCCAATTCGTCCAGGTAACTGTTTACCGCTTCGCAACATGCCTATCGGTTCTACTCTTCACAACATCGAACTTAAAATCGGTAAAGGCGCGCAATTAGCTCGTTCTGCTGGTACTTCAGTTCAGTTGTTGGGTCGTGACGGTTCTTACGCTATCGTTCGTTTACGTTCTGGTGAAATGCGTAAAATTCACGTTGAGTGCCGTGCAGTTCTTGGTGAAGTTTCTAACCAAGAAAGCAACCTTCGTTCACTTGGTAAAGCAGGTGCAGCACGCTGGCGTGGCGTTCGTCCTACCGTTCGTGGTATGGCGATGAACCCAGTAGATCACCCGCACGGTGGTGGTGAAGGTCGTAGCAAAGGTATTCAACCTGTAAGCCCATGGGGTCAAAAAGCTAAAGGGTACAAGACACGTACCAATAAGCGTACGACTAAGATGATTATTCGCGACCGTCGCGTTAAGTAACAAGTAAAGGAATCTGACAATGCCTCGTTCTCTGAAAAAAGGCCCATTCGTCGATGCGCACTTGTTCGCTAAGGTTGAAGCGGCTATCGCGGCTAATAACCGTAAGCCGATCAAAACTTGGTCGCGTCGTTCGATGATCCTCCCAGATTTTGTTGGTTTAACAATTTCTGTACATAATGGCCGTAACCATGTTCCAGTGATCGTATCTGAACATATGGTTGGTCACAAACTTGGTGAATTCGCGCCAACTCGTACCTATCGTGGTCACGGTGTTGACAAGAAATCTAAACGTTAAGGTGCTATGATGGAAGTTACTGCTAAATTACGCGGTGCCGCTATCTCGGCACAAAAAACTCGTTTGGTTGCAGACCTAATCCGTGGCAAATCTGTTGCTCACGCGCTTAATATTCTCAACTTCAGCAACAAAAAAGCTGCAGTTTTGGTTAAAAAAGCATTGGAATCTGCAATTGCAAACGCTGAACATAATAACAGTTTAGATGTAGACGACCTTAAGGTTACTACGATTTACGTTGATGAAGGCACTAGCCTTAAACGTATTATGCCACGTGCTAAAGGCCGTGCAGATCGTATTACTAAGCGTACTTGTCACATTACCGTTAAGGTAGGGGTTTGATATGGGTCAGAAGGTTCATCCAATCGGTATCCGCCTTGGTGTTGTAAAACGTCATAACGCCAACTGGTATGCGAGTCCGAAACAATACGCTGAATACTTGCTTAAAGATCTTCAAGTTCGTGAGTTTTTAACTAAAAAACTTAAGAATGCAATGATCAGCAATATTCTTATCGAACGTCCTACGGGCGCTGCTAAAGTAACTATTAGCACTGCACGTCCTGGTATCGTGATCGGTAAAAAAGGCGAAGACATTGAGAAACTACAGCGTGAACTTACTCAAATTATGGGTATTCCAGCGCAAGTAAGTATCAATGAAATCGATCGCCCAGACTTAGACGCTCGTTTAGTTGCTGAAGCTATCGCTTCTCAATTAGAAAAACGTGTAATGTTCCGTCGTGCTATGAAGCGTGCGGTTCAAAACACAATGCGTGCTGGTGCTAAAGGTATCAAAGTTGAAGTGTCAGGCCGTTTAGGTGGTGCTGAGATTGCTCGTACTGAGTGGTATCGTGAAGGTCGCGTACCTTTGCATACACTTCGTGCAGACATCGATTATTCAACTATGCGTGCTGAAACGACTTACGGTACGATTGGTGTTAAAGTTTGGATCTTCCGTGGTGAGATCTTGGGTGGCATGAAACAAGTCATGAACCCAGCTCCAGCTGAAGAACGTCCAGCTAAACGCGGTCGTGGTCGTGGTGAAGGTCAAGAGCGTCGTGGTCGTCGCAATGATCGTTCTGCTGAAAAAGGAGAATAATCCATGTTACAACCTAAACGTACTAAATTCCGTAAAGTGCAGAAAGGCCGTAACACTGGTCTAGCTCACCGCGGTAGCTCGGTATCTTTTGGTACAATCGCACTTAAATCTGTTGAGCGTGGTCAAATGACTGCTCGTCAAATTGAAGCAGCGCGTCGTACAATCAGCCGTCGTATTAAACGTGGTGGTAAGATCTTTATCCGTGTTTTCCCAGATAAGCCAATTACTTCTAAGCCTCTTGAAGTGCGTATGGGTAAAGGTAAAGGTTCTGTGGAATACTGGGTTTGCCAAATCAAACCAGGTAAAGTCTTGTACGAAATTGATGGTGTTAACGAAGAATTGGCTCGCGAAGCGTTTACGCTTGCAGCTGCTAAACTTCCGTTTAAAACCACTATCGTGACTCGGACGGTAATGTAATGAAAACTAAAGATCTACGTGAAAAGTCGGTAGAAGAGTTGACAGCTTTGCTTGATGAGCAACAGCTTAACCAATTCCGTCTTCGTATGGCAAAAGCAACTGGTCAATTGGGTAAATCGCACGAAGTTGCACTTACTCGTAAGACAATTGCTCGTATTAAGACACTCCTTACCGAAAAACAGGGGAACGGACAATGAGTGAACAAACAGTTCGCACGTTAACCGGCAAAGTAGTAAGCGACAAAATGGACAAGTCTATTGTTGTACTTATCGAACGCCGCGTTCAACACCCGTTGTATGGCAAATCAATCCGCCGTTCAACTAAATTACATGCTCACGATGAGAACAACACAGCTAAAACTGGCGACGTTGTGACTATCAAAGAAAGCCGCCCAATTTCTAAAACTAAGTCTTGGACTCTAGTTGAAGTTGTTGAAGCTGCTGCTGAGTAATTAGACGTATCTGTTGCATCATCGGTTAATTTCGAGTACTCTTTGAGCCTTTCGAAATTGTGACCGGTGATGCTCGGTTTTGGAGTAGGGCAATGATTCAAACCGAAAGTATGCTAGACGTAGCAGACAATAGTGGTGCTCGCCGCGTACAATGTATTAAAGTACTTGGTGGTTCACACCGTCGTTATGCTTCTGTTGGCGACATTATTAAAGTTACTGTAAAAGAAGCTATTCCACGTGCACGTGTTAAAAAAGGTGACGTGATGAATGCTGTTGTGGTTCGTACAAAATTCGGTATCCGTCGTCCAGACGGTTCAGTGATTCGTTTCGACGATAACGCTGCTGTTATTTTGAACAACAACAAAGCGCCGATTGCAACTCGTATTTTCGGACCAGTGACTCGTGAACTTCGTACTGAACAGTTCATGAAAATTATTTCACTGGCTCCTGAAGTTCTATAAGAGGCAATCATGGCTAAGATTAAAAAAGGCGATCAAGTTATTGTGATCGCAGGTAAAGAAAAAGGCAAACAGGGTACTGTTCTGTCTGTTTCAAATGACCGTGTTATGGTTGAAGGCCTTAACTTGGTTAAGAAGCATCAAAAGCCGAACCGTGCAACAGGTGCTGAAGGCGCTGTAGTTACACAAGAAGCTTCGCTTCATATCTCTAACGTGGCAATTTTTAATGCTACAACCCAAAAGGCTGACCGTGTTGGTTACCAAGTGACTGAAGGCGTGAAAACTCGCGTTTACAAGTCAAATGGTGAATCAGTGGCGGTAGCGAAGTAATAGGTTGAAAAGGCAATGGCCAGACTTAAAACGCGTTACAACGACGAACTTAAGGCTCAATTACAAGAGACTTTAGCCGTTAAAAATGTGATGGATATTCCTCGCATTACTAAAATCACGATCAACATGGGTGTTGGCGCAGCTGCTGCTGACAAAAAACTCCTTGATGGTGCTCTTGCTGATATGCAAGCTATCGCTGGTCAAAAACCAGTTCTTACGTTAGCTCGCAAATCAATCGCTGGTTTCAAAATCCGTGATGGTTGGCCGATTGGTTGTAAAGTTACTTTACGCGGCGAACGTATGTACGAATTCTTAGACCGTCTAATCTCGATTGCGATCCCTCGTATCCGTGACTTCCGTGGTTTCTCTGCGAAATCATTTGACGGTCGCGGCAACTACTCAATGGGTCTTAAGGAACAAATCATGTTCCCTGAAATCGATTTTGATAAGATTGATCGTATTCGTGGTATGGATATTACCATCACTACGACTGCTCGCACCGATGACGAAGGCCGTGCGCTTATGCGTGCATTCGGCTTCCCGTTCAAATAAGAGGTCGATATGGCTAAGAAAAGTATGATTAATCGCGAATTGAAACGCGAAGCTACTGTTGCTAAATACGCTGCAAAACGTGCTGAATTAAAAGCTGTTATTGCAAACGTAAATGCTAGCGACGAAGAGCGTTTCGAAGCGATGATGAAATTCCAAGCATTACCACGTAATGCGTCTCCAGTACGTTTACGTAACCGTTGTGGTTTAACTGGTCGTCCTCATGGTTACTTCCGTAAGTTCGGTTTAAGCCGTAACAAATTACGCGATACAGTAATGCAAGGTGATGTACCGGGCGTTGTTAAGGCAAGCTGGTAAGGAGCGCTATAGATGAGTATGCAAGATACCGTTGCCGACATGTTAACTCGTGTTCGTAACGCGCAAATGGCAAAGAAACAAACCGTTTCTATGCCTAACTCTAAGTTGAAGGTTGCTATTGCAAACGTTCTTCAACAAGAAGGTTACATTTCAAACGTAGAAGTTGCTGATGCTGAAGGCAAAGCAACTCTTACTTTGACTTTAAAGTATTTCGAAGGCAAACCAGTTATCGAAACTGTGAAACGCGTAAGCCGTCCAGGTCTACGTCAGTATCGCGGTAAAGATGCACTTCCGAGCGTTAAGCAAGGTTTAGGTATTGCAATTGTTTCTACAAGCAAAGGCATCATGACTGATCGCGCTGCACGTGCTGCAGGTATCGGTGGTGAAGTTATTGCTTTTGTTTCTTAATAGGTGATTCCTCATGTCTCGTGTGGCTAAAGCCCCAGTAACTGTACCTAACGGTGTAACAGTTACTCAGAACGGCCGGCAGGTCGAAGTGAAAGGTAGCAAAGGTACTTTGTCTTTCACCCTGCATGCGCTGGTCGAGCTTAAACAGGAAGACGGTATTTTAGCGATTGCTCCAAAAGCTGAGTCGAAAGACGCTTGGATGCAAGCTGGTACTGCTCGCGCTGTGCTTAACAACCTTGTAAAAGGTGTGAGCGAAGGCTTCGAACGTAAGTTACAACTTATCGGTGTTGGTTATAAAGCTGCGGTTAAAGGTAATATTGTTAACCTTAACCTTGGTTTCTCTCACCCGATCGACTATACGCTTCCTGAAGGTGTAACTGCTGAAACTCCTACCGCAACTGAAATTGTTCTTAAATCTGCTGATAAAGCACGTTTAGGTCAGGTTGCTGCAGATATCCGTGGTTACCGTCCACCAGAGCCTTATAAAGGTAAAGGTGTTCGTTATTCTGACGAAGTTGTACTTCGTAAAGAAGCTAAGAAGAAATAAGGCGCGAGGTTCTTATGAACGAAAAGAAACAATCCCGTTTGCGTCGTGCGAAAAGCACACGCTTGCACATCCGTGCGTTGGGTGCGACTCGTTTGTGTGTAAACCGCACTCCGCGTCACATCTACGCTCAAGTTATTTCAGCAGATGGTGGCAAAGTTTTAGCGCAAGCTTCAACTTTAGATGCTACTTTACGTGCTGGCACAACTGGTAACGTTGAAGCAGCTACTAAAGTAGGTGCTTTAATCGCAGAACGCGCTAAAGCAGCTGGTGTTACTAAAGTTGCATTTGACCGTTCTGGTTTCAAATATCATGGTCGTATCAAAGCCTTGGCTGATGCTGCTCGTGAAAACGGCTTGGAGTTCTAATCATGGCTAAAGTTGAACAAAACGAAGGTCTTGTTGAAAAGCTGGTTGCCGTTGATCGTGTAGCCAAAGTTGTTAAGGGTGGTCGTATCTTCTCTTTCACAGCATTGACTGTGGTTGGTGATGGTAATGGTCGTGTAGGTTTTGGTCGTGGTAAAGCACGTGAAGTTCCAGCTGCTATTTCTAAAGCACTTGAAGCTGCTCGTCGCAACATGATTACTGTTGACCTTGTTAACGGTACTGTACAGCACCCTATTAACGCGCGTCACGGTGCAAGCCGTGTTTACATGCAGCCTGCTTCTGAAGGTACTGGTGTAATCGCTGGTGGTGCTATGCGTGCAGTTCTAGAAGCTGTGGGCGTACGTAACGTATTAACAAAATGTTATGGTTCTACTAACGCTGCAAACGTAGTAAACGCGACTTTTAACGGTCTGCGTGATATGACTTCTCCTGAGAAGGTTGCTGCGAAACGTGGTCTTACAGTAGAACAAATTCAAGGGTAATCAATCATGAAAACGATTAAAGTTACCCAGACTAAATCTTCTGCGCATCGCTTGAAAAATCACAAGCTTAGCCTACAAGGTTTAGGTCTGCGTCGTATTGGTCATACTGTAGAAGTGCAAGATACGCCTTCTAACCGTGGTATGATCAACCAAGTCTACTATATGGTTAGTGTAGAGGAATAAGCCATGACTCTGCGTTTAAATGAGCTTGCACCTGCTGAAGGTGCAAAACGTGAAAATCGTCGTCTAGGCCGTGGTATCGGTTCTGGCGTTGGTAAGACTGGTGGCCGTGGTGTCAAAGGTCAGAATTCACGTAAGAGCGGTGGTACTCGTCCAGGCTTTGAAGGTGGTCAAACTGCGTTATATCGTCGTTTACCTAAATTCGGTTTCACTAGCCAAATCGCTTTGAAAACTGCTGAAGTACGTTTATCTGAGCTTACTAAAGTGGAAGGCGACATCGTTAGCCTAGAAACTTTAAAAGCTGCAAACGTTGTACGTAAAGATATGTTACGTGCTCGTATCGTACTTTCTGGTGAAATTACTCGTGCATTCACTGTTCAAGGTGTTGCTGTGACTAAAGGCGCTAAAGCTGCTGTTGAAGCTGCTGGCGGTAAAGTCGAGGAGTAATCGCTAGTGTCTATGTCTCCTAGTTCTTCAGGTCATGTCAATATGATGAAAGGCCAGCCATTTCATGTGAAATACCGTGAAATTATTCGCCGCATGATGTTTCTCATCGGTGCATTATTGGTTTTTCGACTAGGAGCACATATTCCAGTACCAGGCATTAATAATGCCGCACTTGAAAATCTTTTTAATGCAAACCAAGGCACGATCCTTGGTTTGTTTAACATGTTTTCAGGTGGTGCATTAGAGCGTATGTCCATTCTTGCTCTTGGGATTATGCCGTACATTTCTGCATCGATTATCGTGCAGTTAATGTCTACAGTTATTCCTTCGCTGGAAGCTTTAAAGAAAGAAGGCGAACAAGGCAAGCGTAAGATTAATCAATATACGCGACAGGGTACATTGTTCCTTGCACTCGTGCAGGCAATTGGGATGTGTGCTGGTCTGATCAGTCAAGGTATTACCTTAACTGCAGGTCTGGCTTTCTACGTACCAGCTGTAACCTCTTTGGTTGCAGGTACAATGTTCTTAATGTGGTTAGGTGAGCAAATTACCGAACGTGGGGTGGGCAATGGTATTTCCATGATCATCTTCGCCGGTATTGTTGCAGGTTTGCCGAATTTAATTCTGCAATCAATATCATCAGTAGATAATGGTCAAACCAGTCTAATCGGCTTGGTTATTTTTGGCGTGTTGTCTCTGGCTGTATTAGCTGCAATTGTGTTTATTGAGAAGGCGCAACGTCGTATTCCAGTAAACTATGCTCAAAAACAACAAGGACGTCGTGTATTTACTGCACAACAGTCACATTTGCCATTGAAAATTAATATGGCCGGTGTGATCCCTGCGATTTTCGCAAGTTCATTGCTTTTGTTCCCTGCGAGCTTAGGGCAATGGGTGGGTAGTGCAGATCCGAATGCGGGTATTATCAAACGTAGTTTGCAAGATTTGGCATTGGTGCTTTCGCCTGGTCAGCCGTTGTATTTGGTGCTCTTTGGTGCGTTAATTATCTTTTTCTGTTACTTTTATACAGCGCTTGTATTTAGCCCGAAAGAAGTATCGGAAAACTTGAAACGCAGCGGGGCTTATGTACCTGGTATTCGTCCAGGTGAGCAAACTGCTCGTTACTTAGATCATATTCTTAACCGTTTGACATTTATTGGCGCGATTTATATCACCATCATTTGCTTAATGCCGATGATTTTACAAAGCTCATTTGGTATTCCATTCTCTTTAGGTGGTACCTCTTTGCTTATTGTTGTGGTGGTAGTGATGGACTTTATGGCTCAGCTGCAAGCACATCTCACCTCGCATCAGTACGATAATCAAACGTTAATGAGAAAAACGACTGCTCATCCTAAGGGATAAGCGCACTTGAGGTTTCATCATGAAAGTACAAGCTTCTGTAAAGAAAATTTGTGGTAGCTGTAAAGTTATCCGTCGTAATGGGGTTATTCGCGTAATTTGTAGCGCAGAACCTCGTCATAAGCAGCGTCAAGGTTAATCTGATCAAGACCTGTTGATTTCAGTAGGCTAATTAGGTTATTATCCGCCCCTCAAGATTTTTGTGGGGCGGTTGATTGTCTTAACTGCCTTTTTGGAGAAAATTGAATGGCTCGTATTGCCGGTGTAAACATTCCGGATAACAAGCATGCTGTTATCTCTCTAACGTACATCTTTGGTGTAGGTCGCCACACTGCTAAGAATATCTTGGCTGCTGTTGGTATCGCGCCGACTACAAAGATCCGTGAATTAGATGACGCTCAGCTTGATGCGATTCGTGCAGAAGTTGCTAAGGTTCCGACCGAAGGTGATTTACGTCGCGAAATTTCCATGAACATTAAACGTTTAATGGATTTAGGCTGCTACCGCGGTCTTCGTCATCGTCGCAGCTTGCCTGTCCGTGGACAACGCACCAAAACTAACGCACGTACCCGTAAAGGTCCGCGCAAACCTATTAAGAAATAAGATTTCTGGAAGCTAAAAGATGGCTAAAGATACTCGCACACGCAAGAAGGTCACTCGTACCGTCTCTGAAGGTGTTGCACACATTCACGCTTCTTTTAATAACACCATTGTGACTATTACCGATCGTCAAGGTAATGCACTGGCTTGGGCTACCTCTGGTGGACAAGGCTTCCGTGGATCACGTAAATCAACTCCGTTTGCTGCTCAGGTAGCTGCTGAAGTTGCTGGTAAAGCTGCTTTAGACTACGGTTTGAAAAACTTGGACGTCCTTGTAAAAGGTCCTGGTCCTGGTCGTGAATCTGCGGTTCGTGCTTTAGGTGCAGTGGGTTATAAAATTAACAGCATTACCGATGTGACGCCAATCCCGCACAACGGTTGCCGTCCACCTAAAAAACGTCGCGTGTAAGGAGAAACATTCATGGCTCGTTATATTGGTCCAAAATGCAAACTCTCTCGCCGCGAAGGGACAGACCTGCAATTAAAATCTGGCGTTAAACCATTTGACGTCAAAACTAAAAAAGCTGCTAAAGCTCCTGGCCAACATGGCGGAGCGCGTGGTGGTAAACAATCTGAGTACTCACTACAATTACGTGAAAAACAAAAAGTACGTCGTATGTACGGTGTTTTAGAGCGTCAATTTAGTAATTACTATAAAGAAGCTGCTCGTGTGAAAGGCGCAACTGGTGAAAACTTGTTGAAACTGCTTGAAAGCCGTCTTGATAACGTCGTTTATCGCATGGGTTTTGGTTCTACACGTGCAGAAGCTCGTCAGCTTGTATCTCACCGCTCGATCACTTTGAATGGCCGTCGTGTTAACATCGCGTCTATCCAAGTTAAAGCTGGTGATGTAATTGCTGTGCATGAAGGTGCTAAACAACAATTGCGTATCAAAAACGCAGTTGAATTAGCTGCACAACGTGGTATTCCTTCTTGGATGGAAATTGACCATTCTAAGTTGGAAGGTACGTTTAAAGCTGCACCAGATCGTTCAGATTTACCTGCTGAAATCAACGAAAGCTTGATTGTAGAATTGTATTCTAAATAATCCTTGAGGTAGCAATATGACGCGTACTGCAAATGAGTTTCTAACTCCGCAAGCGATCAAGGTCGAAGCGGTTAGCGGGACCTCGGCAAAAGTTATTCTAGAACCCTTAGAGCGTGGCTTTGGTCATACTCTGGGCAATGCTTTACGTCGCATCCTTCTTTCTTCTTTACCTGGCGCTGCTGTGGTTGAAGTTGAGATTGAAGGTGTCGAGCACGAGTACAGTACTTTGGAAGGCTTGCAGCAGGACATCGTCGAGCTCTTGCTGAACCTAAAAGGATTGTCTATTAAGCTGTTCGATCAAAATGAAGCTTATTTGACATTAGAGAAACAAGGTCCTGGCGACGTAACTGCCGCTGACCTTCGTTTGCCTCATAATGTTGAAGTGGTTAACCCTGAACATTTGATCGGTACTTTAAGTGCTTCAGGCTCATTAAAAATGCGCTTGAAAGTTTCTCAAGGTCGTGGTTATGAAACTTCTGACTCGCGTTTCCCAGAAGGCGAAACTCGCCCTGTAGGTCGCTTACAGTTAGATGCTTCTTATAGCCCAATCAAACGTGTGTCTTACACAGTGGAAAACGCTCGTGTAGAACAACGTACAGACCTTGATAAATTGGTCATTGATCTTGAGACCAACGGTACAGTTGATCCTGAAGAAGCGATCCGCAAAGCGGCAACAATCTTGCAACAACAAATTGCAATTTTTGTTGACCTTCAGAAAGATCAAGCTCCTGTTGCTCAAGAACCTCGTGAAGAAGTTGATCCGATTTTGCTTCGTCCAGTAGATGATCTAGAGCTTACTGTTCGTTCTGCTAACTGTTTGAAAGCAGAAAACATTTACTACATTGGTGATCTTGTACAGCGCACTGAGGTTGAGTTACTCAAAACTCCTAACCTTGGTAAAAAATCGCTTACTGAGATCAAAGATGTTCTGGCTTCAAAAGGCTTACAACTCGGCATGCGTTTAGAGAACTGGCCACCAGCTAGTCTCCGTATGGACGATCGTTTCGCCTATCGTAGCCGTTAATTAAGTAGGACTATCACCATGCGTCATCGTAATAGTGGTGTGAAATTAGGCCGTACAAGCAGCCATCGTAAAGCGATGTTTCAAAACATGGCTAACTCTTTGTTTGAGCACGAGTTGATCAAAACAACTGTGCCTAAAGCAAAAGAGTTACGTCGTGTAGCTGAGCCTTTAATCACTTTAGCTAAAAACGATACTGTTGCAAACCGTCGCTTAGCGTTTGCTCGTACTCGTTCAGCAGCAACTGTTGGTAAATTATTTACCGTTCTTGGCCCTCGTTACAAAGAACGTAACGGCGGTTATCTACGTGTTCTTAAAGCGGGCTTCCGTGCAGGTGATGCTGCGCCGATGGCTTACGTTGAACTAGTAGATCGCGAAGTTAAATAATTTCGTAGAACTATTCAGTTGTTCTTAGAAAAAGACCAGTGTTTCACTGGTCTTTTTTTATGGGTTTTTGTTCGACAATCTTTGTATTTTGGCCTGTAGTGACATATTTTACGAAAGATCTGCTTAAACTTGACATTGTGTATTGTCAGTTTTATGGTTTAATAAGAACAGAATATAAGACAGGATAAAAACAACATGGATAAGCACGTCGATCTGCTCATTGTAGGTGCAGGTATTTCAGGCATTGGCCTTGCGGCACATTTAACCAAGCATTGTCCACAACGTTCGTTTGAAATTATTGAACGTCGTGACAGCTTTGGTGGAACATGGGATTTGTTTAAATACCCAGGTATTCGTTCTGATTCAGATATGTCGACCTTTGGTTTTAATTTTAAACCGTGGCAACAAGCCAGCGTTTTGGCAGATGGTTCTTCGATTAAGGGCTATTTGGCGGAAGTCATTGATGAACAGAAACTCAAAGAAAAAATTCATTTTAAACATCGAGTACTTAGCGCCAATTATGATTCTGCTCAGAAAAAGTGGCAGGTAGTGATTGAGAATGCAAAAGGCAAAAAAGAAAACTGGATTGCAAATTTTGTGTTTGGCTGTACCGGCTATTATAACTACGACCAAGGCTACCAACCTGATTTTCCAAATAAGGAAGTATTTAAAGGCAAGTTTGTAAATCCACAGTTTTGGCCTGAAAAATTAGATTATACAGGTAAAAAAGTCGTCATTATTGGGAGTGGAGCGACAGCGATTACACTGGTGCCTGCGATGGCCAAAGGTGGGGCGTTGCATGTCACTATGCTACAACGCTCTCCAACCTATATTGCTTCAGTGCCATCGATCGATTTTGTATATGACAAAATGCGTAAAGTGTTGCCGGAAGATGTGGCGTATAAATTGACTCGTGCACGTAATATTGGAATGCAACGCGGGATTTACGCACTCGCGCAGAAACAACCGAAATTATTACGCCGACTGCTGCTCCAGTCGATTAAAATGCAGCTCAAAGGTAAAGTGGACATGAAACACTTCACCCCTGAATATAATCCTTGGGACCAACGTTTATGTGTGGTGCCAGACGGTGATTTATTTAAAATTCTTCGTTCAGGCCAAGCCAGTGTTGAGACAGATCAGATTGAGCGCTTTACTGAAACGGGTCTCCAATTAAAGTCTGGTAAGCATTTAGAGGCCGATATTGTCGTCTCAGCCACTGGTCTAGAAATTCAAATCTTGGGTGGTATACAAGCGACCATTGACGGTAAATCGTTAGATACCTCTAAACATATGTTATATCAGGGCGTGATGGTCAGTGATGTACCGAATATGGCGATGATTATTGGTTATATTAATGCGTCATGGACCTTGAAAGTGGATATTGCAGCTGAATATATTTGCCGCTTACTCAACTATATGGATCAAAAGCAGTGGGCTGAAGTGATCCCGAAAGGGGACGCGACAGAGCTGATGGATGATACGGTCATGGGCAGTTTAAGCTCGGGTTATATTGCACGTGCTGCCAATGTGATGCCAAAACAGGGTAAACATGCGCCATGGAAAGTCAGCAATAATTATCTTGCGGATCGTAAGACATTGAAAAGTGCTTCTTTTGAGGATGGAGTACTGAAATTTGCTAAACGTGATGCAGCATTGAATCAGAAACCTAAATTGGTGTCTTAGGCTGAGTAGCTGATTTTAAAAGGAGCGTAACGCTCCTTTTTTATGGAAATGACTTTAGGGTGTTCTGTTTTTACTTTCTTAAACTGTAGGACTGGTGGATGATTTTAAAAACTTAAAAGATAAAGAATAGGGAATATTTTGAATATCTTAGAACAAAGTTACCAAGTCCCATCTGCGTCAAACATGATTCATGCTAAAAAATGGCACACTGATGCAGCAGATCACGCTGTAGCTCCGATTATTTTAATGCACGATTCATTAGGTTGTGTGGCTTTGTGGCGAGATTTTCCTGCCCAACTGGCACAAGCGACTGCGCGAGTGGTCTATGCCTATGATCGATTGGGTTTTGGTTTATCTGATGCGAGTACACAGCCCTTAGCACATAGTTTTGTCATCACTGAAGCAGAACAGACCTTTAAAGCTGTATTGGATTATTTTTCATCCAGAACTTTGTCATTCTAGGGCATAGCGTGGGTGGAGGGATGTCTGTTGCGATTGCTGCGGCTTATTCAGAGTGTTGCCAAGGATTAATTTCAATCTCTGCACAGTATGCGGTTGAAGCGCTGACACTGGCGGGTATAAGTGAAGCAAAAATTGGCTTTCAACAAGCGGGACAAATGGAACGTTTAGAGAAATATCACCCTGAAAAGGCGCAGTGGGTGCTTGATGCATGGACTGAAACATGGCTGTCGCCCATTTTCCAAGATTGGAATTTGGCCAGTGTGATTAAAGATGTGCGTTGTCCAACCATGGTTATTCATGGTGAACTGGATGAATACGGCAGTACGGCACAACCCCAGCAGATTTTTGAAGGGGTATCTGGGCAGGCTGAACTGCACATATTAGAAGGTTTACATCATATGCCACATAAAGAGCAACCAGAGTTGGTGGTTGCCTTGATTGCGGAGTTTCATCAAGTACATTGTTAAAAGTAAAAGCCCATCGAAAGATGGGCTTTTTGATCTTAGAGTGAACGGGAAATTAACTCTTTCATAATTTCATTGGTTCCTGCATAAATGCGATTGGCACGATTATCTAGATAAGCCCGTGCAATCGGGTATTCCAGCATATAGCCATAGCCGCCATGCAGTTGTAGACATTCATCGACAACTTTAGAAAACATCTCGGAAATTTTATATTTGGCAGCCGCTGCGGCATCAATGCCGAGACTCTCTTCCAGTTGCAATTGCATACAACGGTCGAGGTAAGCGCGGCAAAAATCGATTTCTGTACGTAACTCCGCCAGTTTAAAGCGGGTATTTTGAAAGCTTGAAATCGCTTTTCCAAAAGCTTTACGCTCTTTGGTGTACTGAACGGTATGCGCCAGTGCTGCTTCTGCCCCCGCTTGGCAGATAATGGCCACCAACATGCGCTCCCAAGCCAGTTCTTTCATCAGCATCATAAAGCCCATGCCCTCCATCCCGAGCAAGTTTTCTTTAGGCACGCGCACATGATCAAAAAACAATTCGCAGGTGTCTTGTCCTTTCATTCCAATTTTATTGAGGGGTTTACCTTTACTGAATCCTGCACGATTAGCTTCAACGATGATTAATGAGAGATTGGCTGAACCTTTTTCACTGTCGCCTGTCTTGCAGACCACAATCGCCATATCGCAGAGATAGCCGTTGGTAATGAAGATTTTAGAGCCATTGATAATATAGTCATCCCCGTCTAAAACAGCTGTTGTTCGTACCGCTTGCAAGTCTGAGCCTGTGCCAGGTTCAGTCATAGCAATTGCTGTTACGGTTTCACCCGAAGCCATCCGCGTTAACCAATAGTGTTTTTGTGCTTCACTACCAAAGTTATTGATATAGTTCGCGACAATGTCAGAGTGTAGTGAAAACCCTGTCGAGGAATCCATGGCATAGGCTTGTTCCTCAATCAAAATCATACTGTACAAGCGGTCTACACCCGAGCCACCATAAGCCTCAGGCATAGTGGCACACAGTAGTCCCATGGCACCTGCTTTATTCCATAGTTCACGATCGACATGTTGTTGTTGTTCATATTTTTCAATATTCGGAACGACTTCTTTGGCGTAAAACTTTCGAACAGTTTCTCGAAATGCCTCATGTTCAGCATTAAATAAGTTACGCGGCAGCATATTGTGTAACGGGCGAATTGCGCCTGATTGCATGGAAGCTCATCCTGATGTTGTTATTTTGCTAAGAGATTAGTGAAAAGCAGGACATGCGACAATGGACTGAATGCTCAAATCTATTTGATTTTTTGATGAGTTTTGCCAGTTGTTAAAATTACGACATTTAACTAGTGGCGAGGGCGGTGTGATCGGTTAAACTAAGCCGTTTCAATTAATTTGGGGAATGTAATGACTGAAGAAATGAGCCTAGAGGAACGTAAAGTAATCTACCGTGCACGTCGTGGTTTAAAAGAAATTGATGTGTACTTTGACCCTTATGTGAAAAATTATTATCTTCAGGCGGATCCTGCGGAAAAGGCCATGTTTGCGGCCTTGGTTGAACAGGAAGATCCAGATTTGCTGGATTGGTTTATGGAAGTCTCTGAGCCGCCACGCCCTGAAATGAAAACCTTGATTCAAAAATTAAAGCATTATGTACACGGATAAGTGCAATGGAACATCGTCATTTTCAACTTAAACCCAGTCGTTTGGCTTATGTGTTTCAGTTGTCGATTTATGCCGTTCTGATGCTGGTCTTGTATCAGCTACTTCCTTTAGGACTGTGGCTGATCGCTTTGGTAGCAGGCTTTGTGCTGTATTTGTTTTTTCTACGTGGGCCGCAACATTTGCAGCTTCAGCATTTAGACGGCCGTGATTGGTCTTTGTCACTTCAGAAACAAACCAATGTGCAACGAGTACAAATCAGCCATATTGTGGATCATCGTGCTTATATTGTGATTTATTTTCAACACTTTAGAGCAAAACCGATGTTGGTTTGGTGTGATCAGTTACCCATCACGCAGTGGAAAGCCCTGAAAATACTCACTAAAATGCAATAATTGTTGGACAATTTTAACTTTCACGATTTATTTAATTTATTGAAAAATAACAATTATAAATATATATCATCTTACTTTGTCTGACATATCTGAAGAAACTGATATGCTTTTTAGGATTGTCAGACAACTTTCCTACAGTTTTTTGAGCTTAAAATGTACATTCAAATCACCAACAGCAAACAAGGAAAATCGTATGATGATCCCAACTTGGATGTTTCTAGTGGTAGCAATTGTGTTAGCGATTGTTATAGGACGATTAGGAACTGTGCTGAAGGAACGATTTGCACCAAATAAAGCCTAGCTAGGCTTCCCAGTTGATAAGTAGCATGTGCCGAACCGTCGCTATGCTACTTTTTTTTGCCTAAAAAAAAGTTGAGGCGTCATTTTAGTCAATTTTCCGCTTTTTATTTCATGGCAGAGTAGTGGTCTGATTTAGAGTAAATACTCTTTTCTTCGGAAAATGCTTCTGCTATGTTTGTCAGCATGGACACATACAATTATACAAATAGAGGACAGGAAAATGTCGCAAGTCCAAAAAATAGGCCAAGGTGTGGCTGTTGTAGCGCTTACAAGTTTATTATTTTCGGGTTGTTCACAAGTGGTTAAAACAGGTGCCAATGTTGCGCTCGGGTTTAGTGAAAAACATATAGTACCGCCTATTTTAGCCATGGAAGATGCTGAGATGGTGTGTAACTCAGGCAATGCTTTGACTCCAGCGATTATGTCGACCAAAGATATGGGAGCAGATCCAACGCGTGTGGCAGTTTTACTGTATTCAGCATCAGGTATTTGTGCGGAGAATCAGGCGCTTGAGGCAGAGTTACGTTATTTGCGTGCCTCGAAAGCAGGCAATGTCTCTGAAGCACAGGATGCTCGAATTGAACAAAAGCGTTGGGCGGCGACTGCAGCACAACGTCAATATACTGGCTATCAACTTTTTCAAAACCGATGGGAAAAGAAATATAAGAAACCATTGGGTGAAGGCTGCCCAAAAATGAACAGTGATTTGGATCAAACTGTATATATGCTGGGGATGTTGAGTGGGTTACAAGCCATGACCAATGATATTAACTCTGGTGGTGCAGTCAATGTTCCTAAAGACATTGCGGCTATTGTTGAACGTGGGATGGTATGTCTAGACAATGAAAAGTTTTGGGGTGCGCCGAATGCAACACGTGCGGTGATTTGGACCTTATTGCCAGGTGCGGGTGAAGGCAAACCTGATCCATATCAGACCTTGAAACAATCGATGCAAATTGGGGAGCAAAAAGGGGTTCGTTTATCTCATGCAATGTATGCTATAGCGGCTCAAGCCAGTGGTGACGATGCCAAGATTCGTGATGCATTGAAAAGTTATGCGGCTTCTTATAGTGATGAAAAACAGAGCAATCCACAATTTAAACTGATTGATAGTATGGCCTCGAGTATGGTTCAGGGGATTTCGGATCGTTATTGGACTGAACACACGGGGACACGAACTGGGGATGGTGGTATGGCGCATTTCTGGGATGAAAAAGAAGACCGTTCTGAGCTAGATGAGTTGTTTAGTGAAAGTTAACCAATTTTAAACTGAGCCGAAGCGCAGAAAAAATAACAATAAATAAATGAGCAACACGATAAGGACATGTGATGCATGATCAATTTCTGAATCGAAAAATCATTTTGATTGCGTTTGTCGTGTCGATCTCGGCATGTTTACAGATTTTTAAAGATCAATTTATTTATTGGCGAGTTGATATTTTTCCTGAAATTTGGCGCTTGTGGACAGCGCACTGGGTGCATGTGGGATGGATTCATTTTGCACTCAATATGCTGGCTTTTATGTGTTTGCCTTTTATTTTTCCACGTACGCGCGTCTGGCATTTTGTGGCGTTATTGCTGATGTTACCGCCGCTGATTAGTCTGAGTTTTTATTATTTTCTGGCGGACATTGAAGCCTATGCTGGGCTGTCAGGTGTGCTGCATGGAATGTTCACTGCCATAGCCATTGTCCATTTGCTATACCGTAAAGAACGGATGTTTGCGAGTTTGGTGTTGTTTCTTATTTTAGGCAAATTGATTTGGGAAAACACCTTTGGCGAGAGTGCTACGGCTGAACTGATCGGGAGTCCAGTTTTGGTTGAAGCACATTTGTTGGGCGTGATCTGGGGAATTGTGATTGCAGCTTTGTATTTAATCGGGGTGAATCTATTTGATGAATAGAGGATTGACCTAAATTCTAAAAAGAAAATCCAGATTGTCATATTCAAAAATATAAATTTGATGCAAAGATAAACAAAACAAAAATCTAAAGGCAGAGAGAAAGGACAAGCTCGAGCCGACTAAAACGACAGGTTCTGCGGTGCATAACGCTGGACAGAACGGTAATAAAAATAGGAAACAACATGCAGAATCATGGACAGCGCAGATCAGGACTCGATCTGCTGAAGTATATATGGACCGAGTGGATTTCTACTTTTGTCATTCTGATTTTACTGTTACTTACGCTGTTAATTGGTACAGGTGAAATGATTCATGGCCAATTACTGCGTATGGGTGAGCGCTTATATGGCGATCCAGCCACGGGTATGCAGTACTCTTTTTTAAGGGCAGAGCCTGCCAAACCAGAGTGTAATCGTCAGCCGAATGTGGATGCTTTGGTCAAAACCCAAATGCAAGCCAACGCCGCAGATGAGTTCGCTGACTTCTTTGGTACGGCTTCGGAAGCGGATGTGCGTGCGTCCATTTTGGCAGGTGTACAGCAGTGTGAAGAAAAGTATCAGTTTTATGATCAAGCGATGCAACATATGGAGGCACATCCAAGTATCCGTGCCTATCGTAATTTTGAAACCACTTTTTTTGGTATTTTTAAGTTTGGAACAGAAAATCGCGCCATTTTATTGATTTTTATGGTGGTTTTAGCTGCGATTAGTGCCACCTTAAAAATCCATCATATTGGTTTGCGTGGCCCTGCAACCAAGCTGGATTATCGAGTTTATAGCCTACTGATGACACTGGGTAATGGTTTATTAACTTACTCGAGCATTAGCCAATTTAACTCAGTCAAAGACTCGGGTGTACCGATGAATGGCGAAACCCAGCTGATTTATTGGCTGTGGATGATTCTGTTTTCGGTACTCACCTTGATAAGTGTGTGGCAGCTGTTTAGCCCGCCGAAAGAGGCCAAAGTCGGCGGGCGTCTAGGCTTTGCTTTCCTGAGTGTGCCTCTGTATGCCTACATGGCGGTGATTACGGGTGTGGCATTTATCTTCTTCATGGACTACCCAATGGGGCAAGGGATTTACTTGGGACAGCTGGTTGAATTCTCCAGTATTTTCCTGAATTTAGCCCTATTTATTTGGGCGGGTATGTTGTTGAAACAAACTCGTGTCGTGGATCTGTTCTTAAATATTTTGCGTCCATGGAATTTGGCGCCTGAAACTTTAACTTGGTTGATTTTAATCGCTGCGGCTTTACCGACCGCATATACCGGTGCATCGGGGATCTTTGTGATTGCAGCAGGGGCGATTATTTATAAAGAAGTCTGGAATGCAGGTGGACGTCGTCAGTTTGCTTTGGCTGCAACGGCAATGTCGGGTTCGCTGGGTGTAGTTTTGCGTCCATGCTTATTGATTGTGGTGGTGGCATCCTTAAACAAAGAAGTCACGACGGACTTACTTTATCAATATGGTGTTTACACGTTCTTACTGACCTCAACACTGTTTTTAGTAGTTTCACTCTTCTTTGCAGAGAGTAAATTCCGCATCGCGGCACCGAGTTTGGCCGCACCGAAATCAGGGCGCGCATTCCTGGCAGTTGTGCCTTATATCGTGATTTTTGTCCTCACGTGGATGTTCTATAAATTCTTATTAGACACTAACCTAAATGAATTTACTGCACCGGTGATGATGCCTGTGATTTTATTGATGATCGTGTTGTTTGATAAATTACGTCATCAGCCTGCGCCTTTGCCTGCTGTGGGGCATTGGGATGAGACACTCAGCGCAAATTATAACTCGGGTGGTGAACCTGCATTGGCTGGGGCTCAAGTTGCCCATGCAGAATACCGTGAAGGGCTACATGGTAATGCCGCAGATGATGGACAAGTGGTGAATCATGGGGTGGTTCAATCTAGTTCCATGGACGTGTTACGCCAAGTCGGTTTTTGGAAGTCGATGCATATCTCGACCAGTGAAACCGTTGGACACATTGGTGCTTTGGTCATTTTAATGGCACTGTCGGTGAGCGTGGGCGGATTGCTTGAACGTACGGAGGTAATGAGTTTCTTCCCGACCGATATTAGCAGTACGTTTTTGGTCATTACTCTGATTTTGGGGTTGATGGTCTTTGTTGGGATGATTATGGATCCGTTTGGCGCCGTGATCTTGATTTCTGCGACGGTTGCACCTGTGGCCTATCAATATGGTATTCATCCTGTCCATTTTTGGATGATCACCTTGATTGGCTTTGAGTTGGGCTATGTGACACCACCTGTGGCCCTTAATCACCTTTTAGCAAGACAATCCATTGGTGATGCCGAGGTAAATGAGGCCGATGAGGAAGTGCGTCATTTATCTTTCTATTATCGTTATGAACGTTGGATTTTACCTTTGATCGTGTTGTTCCCAGCGATGCTGATCATTGCTTATGTTCCATACTTCTTTAAGTTATTTGGCTGGTATCACTAAGTTGTGAACTTGAGTTAGACCATTAAAAAGCATCTTCGGATGCTTTTTTAATGCTTTAGCTTTATTGACGATGCTGGTCAGGAAAATGGTTTCTTTGCAGCGACTACCACTCAAATCAAAACAAAGTACAAGGATATTGCTAAGCGGCCTATCTTAAAAATCAGCCCTCACTTAGGCTCAATGATAAGAGCCAATCGACAAATAAAGTCCATCTAAAAGATATCCTTGGCATGAGCTAGGTGCTGTGATGTATAGCGACTAGAGACTTTGTTAGTGGCGGAGTTCAAATGAGACGATGAGTTGTGTCATTGCTTTGCGCTGATTGAAAAGGTGGGTGAAGCAGCAGGGCAAAAAAATACGTTAGCGTATCAGTCGATAGGCTAACGTCTTTAAAAATAACAACCGTATTTTACTGAGCAGCCAATTGGGCTTCTAACAGTTTAATTTGTTCTTCTTTGAGCTTTACCAGTTCATCGGCATCTTTGTGCTGTGTTTGCAAGCTCTTTTCCTGTTCCTTCAACTGGCTTTGAATATCGTCCAGTTTCGCCACTTCTTCTTTGGCAAGTGAGGCATTTTCAGGGACAGGTGCTTTTAAAATATCTTCTTCGACCAATTTAATGGTGTTGTCAGCCATGGCGGTCGAAGCTGCTTTTTCAGCTTCTGGAAGGGCCTTCACGGTCGGCTGAATCAACTCCGCTTGGTGCACTGGTGTTGCAGACTCTTGTGCAGCAAACAACCACTGATAAAGTGCGAAAATCGCAATGATTGCGACCAAACCTGCTGTAATACCCCAGAGTAATTTAGGGTTGTTGTGTTGTACGGACGACATTCGATTCAACCTTTATTCTTTGGATTGACGTGGTTTAAATTGAATGACCCCAACCTCGTCAGGGATAGCAGGGATCTGAGGCTCGTCTACATGAGTTGGACGATTCTCAGAATAACCACAGTCGATACATTCAATCCATTCATCGTCATTCGAGGTAAGCATAACAACTCGATCCATCGCCTGACATTTAGGACATTTTGCACCTGCAATGAAACGACGTTTAATAGTCATTAGACTTACCTTCTGAACAATTTAGGCGCCTAGTTTACTCACTTTTTTAGCGGTTCGTCCAACCTTGATGACGAAGTAAAGCATCTATTTTTGGCTCGCGTCCACGGAAATTGATAAATGCATCAAGCGCTGTATCTTTTCCGCCAACTGCTAGAATAAACTGGCGAAATTCTTTTCCAGTGGTAGTATTAAAAATCCCTTCATTTTCGAAGCGATCGAAGGCATCACTGGCCAAAACTTCCGCCCATTTATAAGAATAATAACCTGCTGCATAGCCGCCTGCGAAAATATGGCTGAAGCTATGTTGGAATCGGTTATAAGGCGTGGTCTCTAAAACAGCGTATTGTGCACGGATCTCATTTAAAGTGGCTTGGATTTGATCCGCTTTCAAAGCAGGGGCTGCTTTATGAATGCTAAGGTCGAACAGAGCAAACTCGATTTGACGTAAACTTTGCATGCCAGATTGGAAGAAACGCGCGTCCAGCAAGGCTTTGAGTAGACTTTCTGGTAAGGTTTCTTGGGTCTCAATATGTGCACTGAGCAAGTCTAAGCTTTCAGTATCCCATGCCCAAAACTCCATGAATTGGCTTGGTAACTCTACAGCATCCCATGCCACGCCGTGTGTCCCCGCAACCGCAATATTGTCAACTTCTGTCAACATATGATGTAAACCATGTCCAAATTCATGGAACAAGGTAATCACTTCATCATGGGTCAGTAGTGCTGCTTGATCTCCCACAGGTGGCGTAAAGTTACACACCATATAGCAAATCGGTTTTTGTAGGCCGTGCGTTGTTTGGGTGCGAGAGCGGAAACCACTCATCCATGCGCCACCACGTTTGCCCTGACGCGCATAGAGGTCAAAGTAGAATCCACCGACCACTGCTCCTTGATCTTCGAGTTCAAAATAACGTGCATCTGCGTGCCAAACGGGGGCTTCACGCTCCACAATTTGAATCCCATAAAGACGATTCACAATGCTAAACAAGCCCTGCAAAATCTTGGGTGCAGGGAAGTAGGGCTTGAGTGCTTCTTGAGATAAATTGAACTGTTGGACTTTCAATTTTTCCGAATAATATGTGCTATCCCACGGTTTTAAATCCTCAATGCCATCTTCAGCAGCAATAGCTTTCAGCTCCGCCACTTCTTTGAGCGCAGGGGCGCGTGAATGTTCAGCTAAATCACGTAAGAATTGATCCACCGTTGCTACATTTGGGGCCATTTTGCTGGCCAATGAAAGCTCGGCGTAGTTGTTGAAACCCAACAATGCAGCCATTTCCTGACGCAGGCTTAAGATTTCTTCCATCGCCGCGGTGTTATCAAACTCAGCATGTTCAGACTGATCAGATGCACGTGTGGTATAGGCACGATACAGTTCTTCGCGTAAAGGACGGTTTTCCGCGTAGGTCATAATTGCCAGATACGATGGAAAGTCTAAAGTGGCAACGGGTTGATCAAGTTCACGCTGCTGACCATATTGTTTTAACAGCTCAATACTGCTTTGGGGTAAGCCTGCCAGTTCATGTTCCGCTAAAGGTTTGAAATAGGCTTGGGTGGCATCCAGAACATGGTTGGAAAAGTCGGACGATAGTTGTGATAAGCGTGCGGAGATTTCTGCATATCGTTTTTTTGCTTCACCTTCTAAAGCCACCCCTGACAGTTTGAAGTCGCGCAGTGCAAGTTTAATCGCACTTTGTTGGGCTTCAGGGAGGTGATCAAATTGCGCAGCATCATGAATGTGTTGATAGGTTTGATACAGCGCTGTGTGTTGACCTAACTCGGTATAGTATTCACTTAAGCTTGGTAATAGTGACTGGTACACCTCACGAGTTTCAGCATTGTTCATGACTGCATTGAGGTGGGACAGCACGCCCCATGCTTCACTCATATTATTTTCTAAATGATCGACTTGTTCTAAGACCGCAAGCTGTGCCTGAATCGATTCAGGGACTTCGCTCAGGTCTTTTAAAAAACTTTGACCCTGTTGAATGGCTTGTTCGATCTGTTGTTGGAGTTGTACTAAGGTGATTTGATCAAACTGTGGAACAGGCAAGGTTGCTTTTTCTAATGTCATGCGTTTAAGCCAAATTAAAAGTTCAGTTATCACTAGATGTAAGGGTGATGTACTGGGAAATCAAGTTTTAATTGGTTTTGATGTTTTGCGCCGCTTGAAATTCAGCCCATGAAGGGTAGTGCTGATCAATGCGTGAGGGCTGATAAAGCACTTTGGCAAAGTTACGGGTCATACATTCAGTTGCTAAGATTTCACCGCTTTTATATTTTTCTTTGCGGTGTCGCCAAATTTCGTTTTGTCGGTAGTAGTCCGTCTCGATTTTTAGGAAGGCATGCTGTTGTTCAAACACGTGATAGACATAGCCTAAATCGACTGAGCAACGCAGTTCACCTTCTAGGCATTTCTCACTAAACCACAGCCGAATTTGAAAGCTATGCGGGGTGGGGTTGTAAAATTGATAATCAATATAGTTATAAAAAATTGCAGCGCCACTACCAAATGGAAGTACACGACCATGATCTGGGAAAGGGTCAAAGGAGTGCTGTGAACGTTGTACGACTTGCAACGGGCTATGCAAGACAAGCCAGTGAATAAGATTAGCAATTTGGCAAATACCGCCACCAATACCACCGCGTGCTTGACCAAAGCTGAGTTCCATTCCCTCAACATAGCCTTTTTGAGTTGTTGGTTGTCCTACCAACTGACAAAAAGAAAAAGTCTGTTGTGGATGGATTAAAATCCCGGAAATACACGGACTGGCAATTTTGAGATTGATGAGTTTATTGTGTTGCCAGTGTTGATCGCTGTCGCCTAATTTACGAATCAGAACGGACTGATGCTTTTTGACGCGAAAAGCCAAAGGGGCGTTAGAAAATGAATGTGCATAGTCTTTCCCATCTGTTTTCCACTGCCAATAGCGCATCATACGTCGGCTACGCGTGGCCATGAAATAAAGCAAGGGATGATATTGGCTGATAGGTTTGTTTAAAAATAAACGCAAAAAGTTCATGTTGGCCCTATGAAAAAGGTGCTAGGACATTAAGCCCTAGCACCTTTTACATCATTTACTCAGTTTTTGCTTTTGCATTTGATTTTTTCTTTTTAGGTTTCGACTTTTTCTTCACTTTATCTTTAACCTTTGTTTCAGACTTTGATGAAGATTTTTTACCAGGCTTTTTGCTGTAGGAGCTAGGTTGGGATTTATCTTTTTTGCGTCGTATGGGCTGGTCTCCGTTGTTACTGGGAGAGGCGTTTGTCGACTCGCTAAAGACTTCTTCTTTACTTTCGCTTCGTGTTGTTTTGGCTTTGCCAACACGGGGCGCTCGACTACGTATGGGCCGACCACCATGTGAGAGTTGCTGCAATAATTCAAAATCAATTTTGCGGTCTTCTAAATTCACTGCTGCAACTTTGATTTTCACTTCATCGCCCAAGCTAAAGCTTTGACCGCGTGCCTGCCCAATCAAGCTCTGACTTGGTTGGTCATAGACAAAGTAGTCATCGCCTAGTTGGCTGACATGGATCATGCCGTCAACATATAAGTCTTTGAGTGTCACAAACAGACCAAATTCCGCTACGGCAGAAATGGTACCGACAAACTCTTCACCTAAATGTTGCTGCATATAATGACATTTCAACCATGTGGTGACAGAGCGAGACGCTTCATCTGCACGACGCTCAGTCGCTGAGAAATGTTGACCAGCATCATCCAAAGCGGCCCCTGAAAGAGGTGCAGGTTTATGTTTTAACTTGGCTTTAATGGCACGGTGTAACAACAAGTCTGGGTAGCGACGAATTGGGGAAGTGAAGTGCGTATAGGCTTCATATGCCAAACCAAAGTGACCTGCGTTATTCGCACCATAGTAGGCTTGCATCATTGAACGTAACAGCACGGCATGGATACTTGGAGCATCAATACGGTCTTTGGTTGCATCAATCACGGCTTGGTAGTCTTTCTGAGTCGGCTGCTCTGGGAACGGTAGACCTAACAGTTTGACAAAGTCGCGTACTTTTTGAATACGTGAAAACTCAGGTGGTTCATGAATACGGTATAACATTGGCACATCATGTTGTAGCGCATATTCAGCCGCTGCCACGTTTGCCAACAACATACATTCTTCAATCAGTTTGTGAGCATCATTACGCGTACGCGGTAAAATTTCCTTAATGCCGCCCAGCTCATCAAAGGTCATGTAAGTTTCAACAGTTTCAAATTCCATGGCATGGCGTTCAGCACGTAAACCTTTGAGGACTTGATAGAGTTGGAACAGGGTGTTCAAGGATTTGCGCACATCACGGTCTTCAGGAATGGCACTGCTGTCGCCTTCAAAGTACTGGGCAACATTGGTATAGGTTAAACGTGCCTTTGAGTGCATCACAGACGGGTAGAACTCAAACTTGGTGACCCGACCGGCACGTGACAGGTTTAAATCACAGACCATACACAGACGGTCCACATGCGGATTGAGTGAACATAAGCCATTCGAAAGAGCTTCAGGCAACATTGGTAAAACAAAGTGCGGGAAATACACCGATGTACCCCGTTCTTGAGCTTCATCATCCAGTGGTTTGCCTGAACGGACATAGTGACTGACATCTGCAATCGCCACCACCACACGGTAACCGCCGCCTGGACGTTTTTCTGCATAGACCGCGTCATCGAAGTCGCGTGCATCTTCACCATCAATAGTGACTAAGGCTAAATCACGTAGGTCAATACGACCTTCACGGTCTTGCGCTGAAGGCTCTTTAAAGCTTTCTGCTTCTTTAATAACTTCTTCTGGGAACTCATATGGCAAACCAAACTCTAAAATGGTTTGCGGAATAATAATTTCAGTGTCGGCCTTGTCTGCCATCGATTGCACAATATGACCTGTCGCCAACTCATCTTTGGTTGGGTAGTCATCAATTGCGACACGAACCGAATCGCCCACTTTGACTTGTGCGTGTTCGATTAATTCTTTTTCTAAAGTAATCGGTTGGTGCGCATTCGGATTTGCTGGCTGAATAAAGTATTCACCATCATGTATCGATACTTTACCAATGATTTGCTTCACACGGTGTTGCACCACTTCGGTAATAAAGCCCCAAGCTTTACCTTTGCGGTCCACTGAGGTTTGACGCACTTTAACACGGTCACCATTAAACACTTGGCGTAGTTCACGTTCAGGTAAAAGTAAGTCTTCATGACCTGCAATATTCGCCGTGCCAAAGCCTTTACTGTTGATGTAAACCGTTGCTTCATGTTCAGGTTGCTCTTCGGCAATTTGAAACTTGAAGCCATCTTTCATCAGTTGACCATCACGAACCATCGCAATTAACCGATGGCTGAGCGCTTCAATGCTTTTTTGATCTGCAATTTCAAAAATTTCGACCAAGTCCGCATGCGATAAAGCCGTCTTTTTTTCTTCGATGGTTTCTAAAATGAGCGTGCGGCTCGGAATAGGGTTGTCATAACGTTCAGCTTCAGCTTTTGCTTCAGGATCGACCCAATTTTTCATAATGTCTTTGGCTGTATGTCAGTAGATAGGATTAGCATAAGTCATGCGAAGACAGACTGCACGCAAATGATTGCAATATTGTGTTTTATGTCGGCAATTTAGAATATCTGCTGTTTTATTCAACATGCAGATGTAGAGAAAAGAGTAAATTCGGATGAATCCGCTCTAAATTGTTTAAAAAGTATTTAATTGAACGAAAATATGCAAAAAAGGCAGCGTCTGTGCTTGCAGTGCTAGCATGAAGTTTGTATTATGGCGGCACGTTACGGTGAGATGGGTGAGTGGCTGAAACCACATCCCTGCTAAGGATGCGTACGGGTAACTGTACCGAGGGTTCGAATCCCTCTCTCACCGCCAACTTTACTTATGTCGCGCTCATAGCTCAGCTGGATAGAGCACTTGGCTACGAACTAAGGGGTCGGGAGTTCGAATCTCTCTGAGCGCACCAATAAGTAAACTGTATGTAACGTATCGCCTGAATTGGCACACAAGTAATGCGCTCATAGCTCAGCTGGATAGAGCACTTGGCTACGAACTAAGGGGTCGGGAGTTCGAATCTCTCTGAGCGCACCAACTTGAACAATCAACCGCACATGTTGCGGTTTTTTTGTGTCTGATCATTTTATATTTGAAAAATATTAATTTCTCAAGAATGTAATTAATGTGATTGCAATTAAATAGCAGTAACACATACAGATTGCGAGAATAATAGTTTTATTGATCTTTTTTTGCATTTTAATATTTTGAGGAATGCTATCGGAAATCTGAAAAGATGCCAAAGATCCGAAGAATAAATAACTTATAAATATGAGTATGAGTGAAATCCATAAACTATTTTTTTTATTAGAAATAGAGTTTTGATCATCTGGAGGTGTAGTTAAATAATTAAATATTTGTTGGCGATTATTTTGATCTATGAAAACGATGTCTTTTAAATGTAGTGAAGTATATCGCCCTGTCCGTTTATGTATTTGAGCATAAAAAAGTACACTTTCAACTTTTATTTCAGATGAATAAGCTAATTTACAGATTTTTTAGTTTGTTAGTGCAAAGTTGAGAATAAAATACGTCACCATTCTGGCTTATATATAGGCTTTTACGATTATCTCGAAATTTTGACACGGTAAAAAAATAGTTTGAATTCATATGCCTTTCAAATACGTGCCATTCGTTTGAGTGTAAGCTTTCAATATGTCGAACTTGATTTTTTATTGTTTTAATAGAATAGGACTTACGCATTGACGGATTCAAAAAAGTATTAAAATACTTTATAAAGTATCTGTGATCAGACGAATTAAACATGCTTCTACAGCAACTTGTACTCTACCCATTTATATGGGCTTTCTCATGACAGAACCGAACTCTATTAGCTGCACACAACTTGCCGAGACTTATAACATCTCGCATGATAGTGTAAATCGCTTTCTAGAGCGTGAAGACTACACACCTCACGACCTATATCAAGAAGCAATTCAACATATTGATAATAATAAACTTATAGTCAGTATTGATGATACTGTTTTAGATAAACCGTATAGTCAGCATATGGACTTGGTTAGCTATTTTTGGTCAGGCAAACACCACCGATCCGTCAAGGGTATTAATCTCATTACCTTGTATGCGACAGATCAGAATGGTCAAAATATTCCAATTAATTTCCGAATTTATGACAAATCTGAAAGTAAAACCAAGAATGATTACTTTATGGATATGTTAAGTGAAGTACTCAGTTGGGGTGCAAAGATTCAATTTATTACAGGTGATAGTTGGTATTCATCGACTGCAAATCTAAAAACCATAAGAAAATATGGTATTCGATTTATGTTTGGTATCGACTGTAACCGTAAGGTTTCCCCAGAAAAAGGACAATGGTTTCAACTGCGTTTATTGCCGAATTTCCATCAGGGTCAAGTGGTCTGGCTCAAAGATTTTGGCTTTGTACAATTATTTAAGACTCAGTTAAAAGAACAGCAGAGGTTTTATATTGTGCATCAAGATGAAGATGATTTATTGTCCTTTGAGGGTTTTCATGAATTACATTCAAGTCATTGGAAAATAGAACAATATCACCGAGTGATTAAACAGGTTTGTCATATTGAAAAGTTTCAAGTAAGACGATCTAAACTGATTTTGAATCATATTTTTTCAGCCTTGATGGCCTACGTCGAGATACAAAAGAACCAGTTTGAGCGGATCTTTGAAAATGTATATCGTTGGCAGAAGAAATTATTTAGACCAATGATCAAAAACTTCATTGATGACTTTATTCTCGATAAAAATCATCTGCTACCACAGAGAATCTATAAATAATACTGCGTAAGTCCTATAGAATAGACAATGACGATGAGCAGGATAAGTACAGATGCTATTGCTGGTCCAATTTTACTCATGTTTAAAGTTGATTGATCTGTTTGATTTGGCATTTGTATCTTAAATTAATTTTATGTAATTCTTCTATTTGATTATAAAGAATCTCATACTAGTTGTGGTTGCTGTTTGTGAATTTGCACTAATTTTTAATGTATTGAGTGAATGTTGTAATTATTTATATATTTTTTAGCGACTTAATCTGATTTATGTACGATTAATAAACATTTGATGGTTTGTTACTACAAAATGACTTATCAAAATGAAATAAACCATATACAATGCACCCCATCAAGACGTCGCGCTCATAGCTCAGCTGGATAGAGCACTTGGCTACGAACTAAGGGGTCGGGAGTTCGAATCTCTCTGAGCGCACCAACTTGATCAATATTGAAAAAACCGCACATGTTGCGGTTTTTTTGTGCCTGCACTTTCTGTTCAGTAGAAATCCATAGCATGGATGGATCTTTTTCCGTAGTTATTCAGTTGTTTCTTACATCTCCGTTTTATGATGTGGCTCTTATATCGGTATGGCCTCGGCTTGAGTGGATTACCAGCTAATCAACATCGATCTGCTAAAGTCCTAAAATAATGACCGATTGTGTTGTAGTATTGAGCACAATATTTTTAGCTATTTGATATGACCCTATGTCAGAGAACAAGCCTGCATTATCGACACGTTATTTCCTCACTTTAGAAGAATCCCAAGATGGTTTTGCCTTAGCAACTTTTGGTAAAAAGCAAATGACGCGTTTTATCACGCCGTTGATTAGTGTCGGGATTATTGTGTGGGGCTTTATGCTCGGTTTTTCAGGCGTCGGTCGCTACTATGTGGCGTTGGGTATATTTTTCTTAGTTTTACAAATTCTCATGCGCTATTGGTTCCTGCCGATGATGTTTAAGCGCCAATTTGTGAAATATCAGTTTGGTAAAAGTGAGCAAGGCATCGACTTATACCAAGATTATGCGGAAATTTATGCCAATGGTCGCAAGCAAGTGGTCCATTATAATGAAGTGCAAAAGTTTGCCAGTGGCAAGTTGACCTATATGCTTGAGTTGAAAAACCGTACTGTGGTGATTGTGCCTAAGCGTGCGTTGGCCGATAGTGCGGATCAAGCAAAATTTGAAAATACTTTCAAAAAATAAGCATTTTGCTCCATAACACCATCAAAAAATCAGAGGAAGATCATGAGTACACGTCCATCTAAAATTGTCTGTGTCGGTCGTAGTTATGCAGACCATGCCAAAGAATTAGGCAATGCGATTCCTGATCGTCCCGTTTTGTTTATCAAGCCACCGAGCAGTTTGCTCAGTTTAGATGCGGGCATCTCTTGGAATCCCGCATGGGGCAGCTGCCATTATGAGTGTGAACTGGTTTTACGCATTGACCATCGACTAAGCAAAGCAGCCGATCCAGCTCAAGCCCTGCAAGCAGTGGGGGCTGTGACTTTAGGTTTGGACTTAACCTTGCGTGACTTACAAGATGACTTAAAAACCAAAGGCCAGCCTTGGGAGCGTGCCAAAGCCTTTGATGGTTCGTGTGTACTGGCAGACTGGGTTGCTGTTTCCGATGTGGTACAGGACTGGGATGATGTGCATTACAGTTTTCATGTCAATGATGAGCTGCGCCAAGCGGGCAACACAGCACACTTAATTTTTGACATAGGCACCTTGCTGGCCGACATTAGCCAAGTCTTCACTTTGGAAGCGGGCGATGTAGTCATGACAGGTACACCTGCTGGGGTGGCTGCACTACAGGCGGGTGAGCAGTTGAAAATGACTCTAAAAGGCAAAAACCAAGACTATTCTTGGAATACCTTTGTTAAAGCTTAATTTACAGGCTTTCAAACCCCATCATTCAAAAAGATCACTTCGGTGATCTTTTTTTTTGCGTTATTGGTGGCTATGGTACAGTTTACGGAACTGATCGGGGGTATATACCATCCAGCGTTTAAACATATTAATAAAGGCCGATGCATTGGCATAGCCCAAATCCAGTGCGATACTTTCGACCTTTTTTCCCTCTGTCAGCATGCTCATGGCTTTCATGACTTTTAAGCGCTGTCGCCATTCATTCAAGGACATGCCAAGTTCTTTTTGACTATAACGTGCGAGTGTGCGTTCAGTCATATTGTGCTGTACTGTCAGTTGTTGCAAAGAACTGTTGTCCGCAGGGTGCATATGTAAAAAATCTAAAATGCTTTTTAGGGTCGGGTGTTCAGAGTGCGGTAAATAGCTACTGACCAATTCTGCATGGTGTAATTGGTCAAGCAAGACATAGAGTAAGCGCATATGTTCAGGTGCATCATCTGGCAGGCTGTGTTGTCTCAAATGCTTAAATAGTGCCGAGACCAAAGGTGAGCTGAGCATAATACCGGCTTGTTGAGGCAGATGAGTGCATAAGCTTTCATGGATATACAAGGTGCCATGCGAAACATCGGTACGATTTAAGCTGCTATGGGCTACATTGGGTGGAAGCCAAATGCCATAAGGTGGCGGGGTAAGGTAGTCAATCTGGTTGATATTCACTTCCATCACACCATTAAAGGCGTATACAAATTCGCCCCATGCATGTCCATGCACGGGATAAACCGACTGCGCGGGATCTTCGCGAAAGCTGATCCATAATAATTTATCAATATGATCATTGGTCGGTAATTGTTTGAGTTGCGCGCTCTTTTTTTGTTGTCGTTGGGGCATGGCTGAAATTGCCTGAATAAGAAGATCTCTTGTCTGTTTTAAATTATATGTTTTATTTCAGACAAATCTATAGTGAGCTTTGATCTTTTTCAGTGGAGCAGGTCGTGAGTAGTCGTCAAGCGCTGGACAGTAAAGCTTCAGGGATTATGTTTGGGCTGTGTATTTTGTGGGGATTACAACAAGTGGTGTTAAAGCTTGCTGCCCCCGATATTTCTGCAGTGATGCAAATTGCACTTCGCTCAGGTCTCTCTGCGTTGATGGTTTACCCCATGATCAAGTTGGCAAAGGGCACATCTTTATGGGGGCGAGACTACTTACCCGCAGGAATTTTAGTCGGGCTTTTATTTGCAGCAGAATTTTTTCTGGTCGCGCAAGCTTTACGTTTTACCTCCGCGGCGCATACCGTGGTTTTGCTGTATACCGCGCCTATTTTTGTCGCATTGGGTTTGCACTGGAAATTACCCTCTGAACGTTTATCGCTCATTCAGTGGTTGGGCATTGCATGTGCATTTTTCGGGATTGTGATTGCATTTTTATTTCGCCCTACAGCTTCACAAGCAGCTGCGAGTTCGGCACTTTGGGGTGATGCTTTAGCACTTTTGGCAGGGGTATTGTGGGCAGCCACAACTATTGCAGTTCGGTTGACGAAACTAGCAGAAGCACCTGCGACCCAAACTTTGTTTTATCAGCTCTTTATCGCATTTTTAGTGTTATTGCCTGTGGCTTTTTTCATGGGACAAGCGACGATTCACTGGTCTGTATTATCCGTTACAAGTTTACTTTTCCATACCGTTGTCGTGTCATTTGCTAGTTATCTGATTTGGTTTTGGCTGTTGAAAAAATATTTGGCATCCCAGTTGGGTGTCTTTTCTTTTTTAACTCCTATCTTCGGCATGTGTTTTGGTGTGGTGTTACTCAATGAACGGCTGGAACTCAACTTTTTGGTGGGAACATGCTTTGTGTTGATGGGTGTGATGGTGGTGAGTTTGCATCACAAAATTAAGCAGTATATACAGGCCTTTAAAATGGCTTTGCAGTAAATACTGAGTCGGCTTGAATCTGTCTTAAATTCAAGGTGAAGGTTGAACTTAGATTGTTTTGATTCAACATATAAAAAACGTGTCTTGGACACGTTTTTTATATGAAGTCTTAAGATTTATCATCAAAAATTGTAGACAGCGGAATGGCGAGTTTGGCCGCCAAGTAATCATCCGACTCAACTAACGCTGGGCCAATTTTCTGTATCCAGACATCATCAGGATGGACATTACCCAAATCTTTACGCTTTGGTAAAGGGTAAGGAAGTCTGCTGTAAAAACTCCAAAAATCGACTTGAGATAAATTACGTACTAGTACAAATTGGTTGTCATCGGTACGTTTGACTAAGTTTTGCTGTTCAAGCATAAACACGTAACTCGGCCAACGGCCCAATTCATCTCTTCCTAAAACATCCAAAGCTTCATCATCAGAGACACTGAGTCCTTGCTGTTGCTTTTTATAAAACAGCTCCAGCAAATCTAGTAGCATAATGACAGGGTGCCGTTTTTGCTCTTTCTGGGAAGTAAATGCGGTGAGCGCGTAGCTGATTTCAACGCCAATCAGGACAATATTCCACGATAGAAAAATCCATAATAAGAAAATAGGAATCGCAGCAAAGGCACCATAAACGACTTCATAGCTGGTGAAGTTCGACATGATAAAGCCGAACAAGTTTTTCAGGAGTTCAAACACGACGGCACTAAATAAGCCTGCAATCAAAGCGGATTTAATCGGGACACTTCGGTTTGGAATGGTCCAATTCAGAATAAAAAAGCCGACGACGGTTAAGCAGAATGAAATCAGCCACAGGACAAATGCGCCATTGAGCTCATAGCCTGCAAAATTATTGCTCAGAACATTGAGGGAAGCCATTGTCGATGAAATAACAAAGGCACTACCGAGTAGAATAGGCCCCAAAGAAATAATGGTCCAATAGCGCATAAAGCCAATAATGCCGCCGCGAGTCTCACGAACACGCCAAATTCGGTTAAAGACCGTTTCAATACTGGTTAGCATCATGACGGTGGTGACGAATAAAAATAAGATCCCGATAATGGTTAAATTACTGGATTTATCGGTAAACGCATTTAATGCCTTATCAAAAGCAATCGTGGTTTTCGGTAAAAAATTACTATAGATCAGTTGTTGTAATTGCTGCCGTGCAGGTTCAAGCGCTTTAATTGAGGAAATGATCACCAAAAAAACCGTCAGCATTGGAACAACGGCAAACAGGGTGGTATAGGTCAGTGAACCGGCTTGTTCACGACATCGATCGGCCTCAAAGCGGCGCAGTACAAATAAAACGAACTGAAACCAAGTTTTCTCATAGAAAGGAAGTCTTCTTAAGTACTGTTCTAACATAGGCAAAGTATCTCTTTTGTTTTCTTCATCTTTTCTACATTTTTCACCCTAAGCTTAACCAAAAAATAGGAAAAATACCGTATAGTTTTATTTTTTCTGTCACCGAACTCTATTCATGCAAACCTATGTTTTAGTTTTATATTACAGCAAATATGGCAGTACCCGTGAAATGGCGCATCTGATTGCAAATGGAATTGAAGCCAGTGGTGTTGTAGTTAAAATTCGAACGGTGCCGAATATTGCGGCTGTGGTGAAGGAAGCAGAGCCGAGTATTCCTGCAGAAGGCGATATTTATTGTAGTTTAGAGGACTTGGCAAACTGTGCAGGTTTGGCGCTAGGCTCACCAACCCGCTTTGGTAACATGGCCTCTGAAATGAAATATTTCCTCGACCAGACCACCAGTCTTTGGCTCAATGGTGCTTTGCATGGTAAGCCGGCTTGTGTGTTTACCTCGTCAGGTTCAATGCATGGTGGGCAAGAAAGTACTTTGTTGACCATGCTGCCACCGTTGTTTCATCATGGCATGATGATTTTAGGGTTGAACAATGCCATCCCCGCATTGTCACATACTAAAACAGGTGGAACACCTTATGGCGCAAGTCATGTCAGCGGGCCTCGACATGATCAGAGCTTAAGCCAAGATGAGAAAGTGCTGTGCGAAGCTCAAGGTAAGCGTCTTGGGGAAGTGGTGAAGAAACTACAAGCCTAGGTATTGAGACATGAAAAGCCCATCATTGATGGGCTTTTCATTATTGAGTTGGCGTCAGATCAGATGCTGTTCTTTAAATTTTGTCCCGCACTTGAGACATTTATAGTCAAGGAAGATATTTTTATCGACAATCACACCCGCTTTTTTACCAAAACGATGTCCTAAAAATCCGCCTGTTACACCAATACTGACCGCGCCGACAAAAGTGCCAATGGTGCCACCCATAATCACCCCAAGAGGTCCAGCCGCTGCACCGATCGCAGCGCCAATAGAGGCCCCAGATGCTGCACCACCGACGGTACCAGCTGTTGCACCTGCCGAACTGAGCAATACGCCCCCAATTTTAGTCAGTTGTTGCTCGTGATTGCGTTTTTCAACATCACTAGAGCCACATTTTGGGCAGAGAATTGTATTTTCCATAGTCTATTTGGCCTATTCGGGTGACCAGTGATTGAAGCTGGCAGCCGTTTTACGGTGTGGATGACACGTTGCGCAGAACAACCGTGTTTTGCGCTTGAATTTGAAAGATCTAAACAACTAAATCTAGAGTAAATCTTAGTTGAACTTGCAGCAATAATATTTATTAAACTTGTAATTTTCTTAAGTACTTTATGCTGAATTTTTAAATATGGTTTAGTTGGCAAAGTGAATTCGGTTTCGTCCTGCTTGCTTGGCACAGTACAAGGCTTTATCTGCACGTTTAAAGACACGCATGGCTTCATCACCCAAGCAGGCAGGTAAAATAATCGCAAATTCCTCACCGCCAATACGAGCTAAAAAATCGCCCTCACGTAGGATATCTTTTATTTTTTTGGTCATCTTTTTCGGCACATGGTCACCTGCGGTATGCCCATAACAGCCATTCAGCTGTTTAAAGTGATCAATATCTAAGATGCCTATCGTAAATGGCACGCGAGCATGGCTGAAATGTTGCATGGTTTGATTGCTTTCTTGCACAAATTCACGACGGTTAAAGGTTCCTGTAAGCTCATCTGCGGACGCTAAGACCGCCATTTCTTGCACTTGTAAATGCAATTTAATGTTCAAAGCTAACC
Source organism: Acinetobacter sp. 789_lipA (assembly GCF_058242845.1). NCBI lineage: Bacteria > Pseudomonadati > Pseudomonadota > Gammaproteobacteria > Moraxellales > Moraxellaceae > Acinetobacter > Acinetobacter sp. 789_lipA. Next base: position 1,241,393 of record NZ_JBZAYS010000001.1, read on the forward strand.
AAGTGGCGAGACTCTGTAAAAGAATCGCGCTGCAAAGTGTAGTGATGTTTACGTTGATCTGCCACATTTAAGGTGCCAATACACACGCCATTGTGAATCATGGGCGCATCCATACAGGTGCCCATGCCATGCTCGGAAAGTATTTTACAATCTAGCTCATCCGACTGAGCGAGGTCATCGCAAATGATCAGTTGAGATTGGGCAAAGACGCGTCCGACAAAAGTCTGCCCAATCGGAATCTTAAAATCCATGGGAATCGCATGATTGCCTGAGATCGAATACAGTTTGAGATATTCTTCAGTATCTTGCAGGGTAATACTGGCCCGATCCGCATCAAACACGTGAGAAATCCAGTAAGCAATGGTGTCTAAAACAGCTTGCAAGGAGTCTGCTTTACTCAAGTCATGAATGAAGTCTACGGGGAGTTGAATGGAATGCGTGCCATCAAAGCCAGATAATTGGCTTGGGGTAAATGATTGTTCAGTTAATTGATTCTTGTTTATCATTCAATTCGGTATATCTATAAAATAGTATCCAATTTAGTCTTTGTTTGTTTTGCTCTTAGAAAGTGGACATTACCTTTTAGATTTGATCATGCTATATAAATCGCATTTCTCCAACTTCAATGTGTAATTAAATTGAAAAAAACGATATATTTTTACTTTAAATTAAAAATAAACTACAGCGCAAATGTGGCATTTACATGTGGATGACCCGCGGGTCATCTGAGTGACAAAAAAGAGCACCTGAAGTGCTCTTTTTTTGAAGTTAAACGCCGTGATTAGTCACGAATAAATTCAACAGTGCCATTTGCCAATGACTTTACGCGTGCCAAAGATTCAACGCGGTAGCCTTTTTCAAGCAAAATGTCACGACCAGGTTGGAATGATTTTTCAATCACAATACCGACACCTACAACTTCTGCTTTCGCTTGGTGAATTAAGTCAATCAGACCCAATGCCGCTTGACCATTGGCCAAGAAGTCATCGATCACGAGGGCTTTGTCTGCTGAGCTGATGTGCTTATTTGAAATTGCAATCGTGCTTTCGGTTTGTTTGGTAAACGAAAAGACTTTTGAGCGGTAAAGATCATCTTTTAAGGTTAAAGATTGGTATTTACGCGCAAAAATAACGGGCACGCCCAGTTCTAAACCTGCCATGATTGCAGGTGCGATACCTGATGCTTCAATCGTGATGATTTTAGTGATGCCTGCATCTTTAAAACGAGCAGCAAATTCTTTACCGATTAATTGCATCATAACCGGATCGATTTGGTGGTTTAAGAAAGCATCAACTTTCAGAACTTCATCAGATAGAACGATACCTTCGCTTAAGATTTTCTGTTCTAGTGCGTACACGGGAGAATCCTCTAGGGGCAGGTGCTTTTTCAAGCAAAAGCGTATTTTAGGAAGCACCTGAAAAAATGCAAGTAAAATTCGTCAAAATGACTAATTGCTTGCACCTTTATAACCCGTTAATAGCAATCCATAGGATGTTTTCTTATCCACATGGCTGACTTTGACTGGAAGGTAGTCCAATTTGGGTGCTAACCAGAAAATAGTTTCGCGGCCAGGTTTGTCATGTTTCATGACCACTTTAATGGTGTCAAAGGTCCCATAATCGGTTTTGATTGACTCAGAACCTTGCTTCACAAATTTACGTGCTTCCACTTCTTTGGCATCGGCCAAATAATAAGTCGATTTTAAACCGCCATTTTTGATGTCTTCCCGAAGCTGTAATTCAGCATTCAGTTCATCCAGTACGCCGGCTTTCCAAGCGAAAGAACGCGCTTCTTTGTCTTTCTTGGTATTGATGGTTTTTGCCGCTGGATTGAAGTTAATACTCATGGTGTTGTTATGCACCAAAATTTTACTACTACGACTAAAACTGCTGGACTGAATTTGCTTACCATTAAAACTAAAGCGACTACTTTCGGTTGCAGAGGCGATACCACCAGCTTTCGCTGCAAAGACATAGTTCCAGTTGTTGCCCGATTTCGATAACGTACGTGTCGCTGAGCCCATGTTTTTGCCATTATAGTTAAATTGATAACTGGCTTGGAATGGACTCATGGCAAAGGTTTGACTTGAGAAACCGACAAAGAGCAAGGTGCTGACACCTGTTGCCATTGCGACTGTTTTCAACATTGATTTAGCCATAAGAAAAAGTTTCCTATTCAGTTGTAGGCACAAATTTTTTGCATAGAAATATTATGCACGTTGATTATGAAGAAAAAATTCGAAACATAGGGCAAACTGTAGTTTTATGTTTCTTTTACCCACCTTAAGTCACATTTTAGTCGCAGCATCCTGAATTATTTTTGTCGAATTGGCGAGACCGTGCTTTCGTCTAGATTAGGTTCAATCAAGTCATCGATCGAGGTTTGCGAAAACTTATTGAACAATGCCGTTAAGTTGACATTACCGATTACTACTAATTCTGCTTCACGTAACACGGCATGATTGACATGGACTTTACCTAAGGTATCGATAATAGAACGATTTTTTCCTAACCAGCGATTCAGATCCAAATGCAGCAGATCATCTTTGACTTTAATCACATTCAGTTTTTCTAAAATCATGCCTAAGGGGTCTTGGTTCAGGACTTTTTGATAAAAGAATAGGGCACAGCGCACACCCATTTTATGAAATACCGTTGGGTATTCAGCATCCAGCACACTGGTGTCACTGATTTGCTCAAATACGATCAACTGCGTTTTTTTATTTAACTCCATTTGTGCCAGTTTCAAATCTACCGAAAGCGTGAGTTTGAGCCCGTTATAGTCGAGCGTGGCATATAAACGTAACCAGTCATCATGTAAGTCGGCATGCAGGTCTTTCAACATTCTCACGTTGTCGGTCACAAAACGTTGAAAAGTGGCATTTAAAAAGACTTGAGACATTGGAAACTCGCGCTCATCCTCAATAAATCCTTCCGCCTTTTGATAAACTTGGCGTAAACGATTTGAAATGTTGGAAATAAGCGTTTGCATAAGAGGTGTCCTAGCTAATCAACGTGTTTGAGCGATCAGATCTCTGGTCGAAATGTTTGAAAAATACTGCTCATGAACCTTGCAGTTTAGCAAAATTAATTGCACCATTTTCATGATTTTACGAAACAGTGAATCTAAAGGGCACAAGGTCTCATTCTACGCAATAAAATGAAGACTGTGTCTATTTTATACTGCGCGCATGCGCTTTGGGGAACAAGACAAATTGTCGGTTTGGTGTGATGCTTAGAAAAATAAATGTAATGCCTTTGGCTCATGATTGGTGGAAAGACCCAATTTTCACAGCGACCGTCGTACTGGCGGTATTTTTGCATCTCGTGATTTTGACTTTGCAATTTGCTATGCCTCAAGAAAATGATGCGGCAGTGAAAGAAATTGCTGTCACTTTACGCCCTTCTGATAAAAAAATTGAAAATGCAGATTTTTTAGCGCAAGCCGATCAACAAGGTTCAGGGACCTTTCGTGAATCACATCGTATGTCGAGTGACATGCCCGCACCGATGCTTGAGCAAAGTACAGGCGAACAGCAGCGTGAAACTTTAGAGCAGATCCAACAAAAACGTGAACTGAATTTTGAAGAAAAACTGTTGATGACGACTTTAAGTTGGCAAAAACAAGCTGAGGATAATCAGCGCAAAAAAGCCATGGAAGAAATGAACAGTCAGTTTCAAGCCAAAGCAGCAATGGTGGCCAGCCTTGAAGCGCAATATTTACAACGCCAACAAAACTTTAGTCGTCAGCAAAAAATTAAAACAGTCGATGGTATTCAAGCCAAGCAAGATATTTCGGCCGCCTATCTTGAAAAGTTCCGTCAGAAAGTGGAGTTTTATGGCAACCGTTACTATCCAGAAGCAGCTAAACAGCAGCGGCTGGCGGGTGAAGTGCGTTTAATGGTGATTCTAAATGCATCAGGAGGCATCCGTGCTATTCGCCTGATTGATAGTTCAGGTCATGAGATGCTCGATGAGGCGGCAAAAGCATCGGTACGTAAGGCTGCACCATTTGGTGGATTTGATGCCAAAATGAAGGATATTTCTGAGTTACGCATTGTGCGTACATGGCGTTTTGACCCAGCAGAGGCAGAGTTTGAAGTGCACTGAGCTGTGCACTTTTAAGTGTACTTTGATGATTTTGCTTACTTCGGATTATTGGGTTGCGCGTACATAGGCACCGTCTTGACGTCCACCGATCCAAGTCACAGTTAAATGAGACTCTTCCACATCTAGGCGGGTAGGAAAAATTTCTAAGTGCTTGCTATATTTCGGTAATGCTTTTAAACCAATGCAGTTGCCATTTTTCCACCATGTCCCTTCAGCATATTGGTCTAAAGAGCCGACAGCTAAGTACCATTTAAATTTACCGTTGTTCTCTAGTAAAAGTTCGGAACCGACCTCCATAACACCCTGCAAATAATAATGTCCAGCCCAGACCTGATCTGCGTCTTGAAACTTCACTTCTTGACAAGATGTTTGATTTTCATCATTGCTCTTGGCATAAAGTGGCATGGTGCAGGATAGGGCGATAATGCAGAGTAGTTTTGAAATCGATGTATGCATTTTTATAATCTCTTCATCTATTTTTTCATCTTGCATTATTGTTAGCATAAATAAACCCGACACATCGAGATGAATCGGGTGAGTTGTTTCAGATCTAATAGCTATTGTTCTAAATAAGGGTTTTCAAAACCGAGTTTAGCCAAAATTTCAATTTCGATACCTTCCATTTCTTCAGCATCTGCTTCTGACGTTTCATGGTCATAGCCCATGAGGTGCAAAGTGCCATGTATCAACATATGGGTGAAATGCGTCAGTGGCGCTTTGTTTTGTTCTTTCGCTTCCAACAGCACCACAGGAATGCAAATGACTAAATCGCCAATAGGAAATGAGTCAAGAATTTGCGCCATTTCATCGGGCAAGTCACTCGGGAAAGATAACACATTGGTTGATTTATCTTTGCCGCGATATTCCAAATTCAATTTATGACTTTCGTCATGGTCGACACAAGCAATACCAACTTCACAGTTACTTTGTGTACCAATATGACGTAAAACAGTTTCTACAACTTTTTTGATATAGCCACGTTTCAAGACCAACTCAGGTGCTTGAAAGTCCTGTTGTAGAGAAAGACTCAGTTTCAAAATAGATCCTTAAATAATGATATCTGCGGGCATTTTAAAATGCCCGCAGACTTTAACTTAATGCTGAGCATCGGCAGCGGCATCATTTTCAGCCACTAAGGCCTCTTGACGCGCTTTGCGTTCAGCACGAGCTTCAGCCGTTAAGCGATGTTGTTCTGCATCCCATCCCTCATAAGCTTCAACAATTTTTTGCACTAATTGGTGGCGTACCACATCACGAGAGTGGAAGCGGGTAATGTGAATTTCTTTGATTTTGTCGATGATTCGTAAAGCATGCGCCAGACCAGATTGCTGACCACGCGGTAAGTCGACCTGTGTGATATCGCCAGTAATCACTGCGCGCGAACCAAAGCCTAAGCGTGTGAGAAACATTTTCATTTGTTCAGGCGTGGTGTTTTGCGCTTCGTCTAAAATCACGAAAGAGTGGTTTAAAGTTCGACCACGCATATACGCCAGTGGTGCCACTTCAATCACTTGACGTTCAATCAGTTTGGCTACTTTTTCAAAACCAAGCATTTCATACAAGGCGTCGTAGAGTGGGCGTAAATACGGATCAATTTTCTGGCTTAAATCACCGGGTAGAAAGCCGAGTTTTTCACCCGCTTCAACGGCAGGACGAACCAATAAGATCCGTTGAATTTCATTACGTTCTAGCATGTCGACTGCGGCTGCAACTGCGAGATAGGTTTTACCTGTACCCGCAGGTCCAATACCAAAAGAAATATCGCTTTGTAGAATACGCTGCACATAACGCTTTTGGTTGGCACCACGTGGATTGATACGACCTTTACGGGTTTGGAGCCACACTTCATCTAAACCAGTGTGCTCTTGCCCGTCGAGGTCTTCTTGCAATTCACGGTCAGTCTGACTGCCTTGAATCATGAGGTGTAAGGTGTCGGCACTGATTTGTGCCGTATTTTCTGCTTCTTCATGCAGGCGATGGAGCAGACCTTCGGCTCTCTCAACTGCATCCATTTCACCATCGACATAAAATGCATCACCTCGATGGGAAATAGTGACATCTAAACGCTGTTCGATTTGTTTCAAATGACCGTTATAAGCACCGAGCATGCTCTTTAAACGTTCTATTGAAACCCCAGGAAAAGTTACTGTACGTCGAATCGCTGCAGTCAAGAGAATTCCTTTAAGTAGTCAGAATCTATTCCCTTACATTACGCCACGTCAGGCTCAAGATTCAAGAGTTCACCATAAACAAAATTCAAAGTTTTAATCTCTGTCACTTCGATTTCAGCGAAACGTCCGACCCATGCTGCATCACCAATAAAACTCACATAACGAGTGTTATCCGCCGTGCCAATCAGTAGGTTTGGATCTTTGTCTGAAACTTTCTCGACCAAAACGCGTTGAATGGTGCCGAGCATGGCATCGGTCTTGTCAATACTTGAGCGTTTGATCCATTTTTGAACTTTACTGAGGCGTTCTTTTTTCACGTCTTCAGAGGTGGTGTCCTCAAGATCAGACGCAGGTGTACCCGGACGTTTTGAATAGACAAAACTGTAGGAATGGTCGAAGTCCATATCTTTGATGAATTGATAGGTTTCTTCAAAGTGCGCATCGGTTTCACCCGGGAAACCAATGATGAAGTCACTTGATAAATGCATATCTGGACGAACTTTGCGTAATTTGGCAATTTTGTCGATATACACATCAATGGTGTGGTTCCGCTTCATGGCTTGCAATACATCGTTTGAGCCGCTTTGTACGGGCAAATGTAGATGCGATACCATTTGTGGTAGATCACGGTAACATTCAATTAAGTCATCATTAAACTCAAGTGGATGTGAGGTGGTGTAGCGCAAACGCCCAATCCCCGGAATTTCTGCAACCAGACGTAACAAGTCTGCAAAAGTACAGATATTGCCTTCGAACGTTTCACCGCGGTAACCATTGACGTTTTGACCCAACAAAGAAATCTCACGGACACCTTTTTCGGCTAAGGTGGCAATTTCTGCTAAAACATCATCCAGCGGGCGAGAAACTTCTTCACCACGGGTGTAGGGCACTACACAGAATGAACAATATTTTGAACAACCTTCCATAATTGAAACAAAAGCCTTGTAACCTTCCACACGCGGTTCAGGTAAAAAGTCGAATTTTTCAATGTCTGGGAAAGAAATATCCACCAATTTGATTTTTTCTTTCTTGGGTTTTTCGATTTGATCAAAGTGCTGATCCAGCATTTGTGGTAAGCGGTGCAAGGTTTGCGGGCCAAAAATCATGTCGACATAGTTGGCACGTTTTTGAATGTTGTCACCCTCTTGAGAGGCCACACAACCACCGACACCAATGATCAGGTCTGGATTTTTGTCTTTCAGCTTGCGCCAGCGACCCAATTCAGAAAACACTTTTTCTTGGGCTTTTTCACGAATCGAGCAGGTATTCATGAGTAGAATATCAGCTTCTTTCGGATCTTGGGTCAGCACATAACCGTGCGAGTCGCCAAGTAAGTCTGCCATACGGTGACTGTCATACTCATTCATCTGACACCCTTGCGTTTCGATATACAGTTTTTTAACTGATCCATCGATGGCTGGGGTGTGCTGTGGCTGGGTAACAGTGTTTTCTGAGGCAGCTTGGGCACCATTTGGAATGAAGGTTTGAACCGTCATGTAGGCTCCTAAGGGGGATAAATCTAGGTTTTTGTGCCTGATCGGTATCTGTGGCGGCGAAAGCAAAGCTTGGCTGGCGACAAAAAAGGTCGATCAAACACCATGTGAAATCTACGAAAGGCGCGTATTTTAGCAGGAAATCTGAATAAACTTATAGCTTTAAATCTGAAGCTAAAAAGATTGATTTGTGAAGTGAAAATGCAGGAAAATTAATATTGTCTAATCATAAGGTTACATAAGAGAACAATAGAGTCTGTTATGAGTTATTAAACTAATGAAAATGATGAGACGAGACTAGGCAATCCAAAGATGACTGAAGGCAAACCCATGTTAAAACGATTACAGAATAAATATTATCAAGTGTTTGCGTTGGGTGTGGCTGCCTTGGGTCTATCTGCAGCGACACATGCCGCAGATGAACAATTTAATGATGCCTTGCGTGCAGCAAATGCAGGCAATGTTGGTTTATTACAACAATATCAAAGCAGTATGCAGGGTGATGTGTTGGGCTATTATCCTGAATACTGGGTGCTTAACAGTAATTTGGCATTGCAACCTGCGGCGAACATTGTCGGATTTGCACAGCGCTATCCGCAATCTGCCATGGCTGAGAAGTTAGCAGCAGATTACATCGAAGAAAAAGTCAAAATGGCCGATTTTGCTTCCGCGCAGCCGGTATTGGCCTATGTGTCCAATGCAGATCGCGCAGAAAGCTGTGCCATGGCGCAAGTCCGTGCCAAGTCAGGCGACCCTTTGGTTTTTGCCGAATATAAAGATGTTTGGCTCACCACTAATTCACAACCTGAATCTTGTACAGGGCTAGGCCGCATGATGTTGTCTAGTCCACTGATGACGGAACAAGACAAACAACAACGTTTATGGGCGCAGCTACGTGCAGGGCAGTCAGGTCAAGCAGTTGCAACTGCACAAACTATTGGCATGAATCTGTCTTTGGCGCAGCTGAATAGCATTCAAGCCGATCCACTGAACTATCTATGGTCCGCACCGAAAGCGTCGGCGGCAGATCAAGCATATTTAATTTATGCCATTGGCCGTTTAGCCGACAGTGATCTAAATACTGCACTGGCGTCGGTAAAGCGTGCTGCCGAGGGTACACCTGAGTCGGTACAAAAAGCGTTGTACCGCGCCGTGGGGTATATCGGTGGCACAACCGTTATGAAAAACAATTTTAATGTGGAAGTGTTGCAAGCCTTCGATCGGAGCTACGGTTTAGCACTGAGTGAAGAAGAAGCTGAAATCTATGCACGCCAAGCCATTCGTTTCGGCGCATGGGAGAGTGTCATTCGTGCCATTGATGGCATGAGTGTGACGCAGAAACAAGAAGACCGCTGGCAATATTGGTTAGCCCGTGCTTCAGAACAACGTGGTGATGCAAAGTCAAAAGCACTGGCGCGCGAGATCTTCAAAAAATTGTCAGTAGGTGACGATTATCATAACTTATTGGCAAAAGATCGTATTGGTCAGCGTTATCAAACGATTCCAGCCAATACCCAACCGAGCAATGCGGATGCGCAGCGTTTGAGTCAAGATATTCACTTTAGCCGTGCTTTTGCACTGCGCAACGTCAATGCGCCAGACAATTATGTCAACCGTGAATGGAATTGGGCTGTTCGACAAGCTTATTTAAAACAAGATGATGGCTTAATTTTGGCTGCTGCCAAACGTGCCACAGAAATGGGATGGTATGACCGCGCGATCTATGCAGCCGATCGAACCGTCAAGCAGCATAACTACAGTTATCGTTATGCCATGCCGCATCAAAGCTATGTGGTCAGCCATAGTCGCAATGCAGGCATAGATCCTGCATGGGCGTATGGGTTAATGCGCCAAGAAAGCCGATTTGTTACCCATGCACGTTCGCATGTCGGGGCAGGTGGTTTGATGCAAATCATGCCAGATACGGCAAAACTGGTCGCTAGACAAATGGGTGAAACCTATAATCCTGCTGCACTGAGTGATATGAATACCAATGTACGTTATGGCACATTCTACTTGTCCATGATTCAAAGCCAATTAAGCAACAGTCCTGTACTTGCCACAGCAGGTTATAATGCAGGGCCAAATCGTGCGCGCCGTTGGCAGCCTGAAAGTCAGCCGATTGCGGCGGATCAATACACAGAAAGTATTCCTCTGACTGAAACACGCGATTACGTCAAGCATGTCATGAGTAATGCGACCCATTATGGTGTGCTGCTTGGCCAAGGACCGCAGTCGATCACCCAGCGCATGCAAAATATTCCTTTTAGAAGTCAATGATAAAGGCCTAGGCATTTTATGGTTTTGATGTCATCCCAATCAGTCTTAACGCAAAAGCTTTTGCTATTGATCAGCAGCTGCATTGCTATGGGATTTTTTGCGACATCAGCCCATGCGACACCGACCGTGTTTGGCTATGTGATGGAAGTTCAAATGACACCTGCCGTGTGTTTGTTTGATAGCCAAGGCTCAAAGAAACGGAAATGTTTGGAAGGTTATTCACTCAATATCACAGGTTTGTATCCTGAAACTACGACACGAGAGTGTCAGACCAAGTCTTCAGCTGTATTGTCTCCGCTTCAAACTAAAGTGGTGGCTAGGGTGATGCCCGATGAGCATGCACGTCGTCAGTTGTGGGCAGAGATTGGGGGGTGTGTGCCGATGAGTGCCAGTCAATATTTCCGTAACGTGATTAATTATGCAGAACGTTTAAAAATCCCCGCAGATTTGACTTCATCTGAAAATAAAACCGCGCAACTGCATAGCTTACGTGGACAGTTCCAACGTTTGAATCCTGGACTGCCTGCAAGCGGGTTACGTTTTAGCTGTCGTACTCACCGTCAAACCAATATTTTGACCGAAGTCAAAGTTTGTTATAAACCCAATGGTCAGTACAAAGGCTGTGCAGAGAATATACAAGAAAACTGCCCAAATTCTTTTGCGATCAAGGGTTCTTACTAATCTCTTTCCTTAAATTAATTTATATTTCCTATCATACTTTTGTTGGAATTCATTCTCTTTTACATGCATCTGCCAAAGTATTGGAGTACAATCTTTGCCGTTTATGATTATTAAGATTAGATAGAACAGCTATTTAATCATATAACGTTCCTCAAATGGAGATAAGTACATGAAGCAACCTGTTCGCGTTGCCGTTACTGGCGCTGCTGGTCAAATCGGTTATAGCCTATTATTCCGTATCGCTAGTGGCGAAATGTTAGGTAAAGACCAACCAGTTATTCTGCAATTGTTAGAAGTTCCTTTTGAGAAAGCTCAAGCTGCGCTTAAAGGCGTAATGATGGAATTAGACGACTGTGCTTTCCCATTATTGGCTGGCATGATCGGTACTGATGATCCAAAAGTTGCATTTAAAGATGCTGACTACGCGTTATTGGTTGGTTCACGTCCACGTGGTCCTGGTATGGAACGTGCTGACTTATTGAAAGTGAACGGTGAAATCTTCATCGGTCAAGGTCAAGCACTAAACGAAGTTGCTAGCCGTGACGTTAAAGTACTTGTTGTAGGTAACCCTGCAAATACAAATGCTTACATCGCAATGAAATCTGCTCCAGATCTTCCAGCGAAAAACTTCACAGCAATGTTACGTCTTGACCACAACCGTGCGTTGACTCAAATTGCTCAAAAAGCGGGTGTTGCTGTAGCAGACATCAAAAACATGACTGTTTGGGGTAACCACTCTCCAACGATGTATGCTGACTACCGTTTTGCAACTGTAAACGGCGAAAGCTTAAAAGACAAAATCAACGATGCTGACTGGAACGCGAATGTATTCCTTCCAACTGTTGGTAAACGTGGTGCTGCGATTATCGAAGCGCGTGGTTTGTCTTCAGCTGCTTCAGCTGCGAACGCTGCGATCGACCATATGCGCGATTGGGCTCTTGGCACAAATGGCGAATGGGTAACGATGGGTATTCCTTCTGACGGTTCTTATGGTATTCCTGAAGGCGTAATGTACGGTGTTCCTGTAACTTGCGAAAATGGCGAATACACACGTGTTGAAGGCCTAGAAATCGATGCGTTCAGCCGTGAACGTATGGACAAAACTCTTCAAGAACTTGAAGAAGAGCGCGCAGCAATTGCTGACATGCTTAAATAATTAAAAACTAATCTGTTCAAGATCTGTTTTGAAAAAGCACTCCATTTGGAGTGCTTTTTTATATGGGGGTGTGTTGAACAAAAAATAACATGCTGTGATGTAGATACAACTGAGCATAGATGGCCAAAGGTTTATTCTAAAAGGGCATGATCAGAGCTTGAGGAGAACAATGATGTTTGACCAACAACCGACTTTAGAACTTTTATTTGAACAATTGGGGCTTGATGCGAGTGCGGAAGCAATCGATCAGTTTATTGAAACACACCAACTTACTTCAGACGTTCCATTGCATAAAGCACCCTTTTGGTCAAAAGCACAGCATGACTTCATTATCAGTAATTGGAAAAAAGATGATGAATGGGCAATGGTGGTCGACCTGTTAAATGAACAATTGCATACAGAACATACGCTTTCAGGTTCGTGTCATTTATAATCACAAATTGAAACAACAAACCTAGTTTTATGACTAGGTTTTTTTAGAAAATACATATAAGTTAATTCAATAATAATTGACAATAGTATTGATAAGGAGGCCGAGATGCTCAGTCAACATAAACCATCCTTAGAGCTTTTATTTTCGCAACTGGGACTCGCCAATAGTGCGGCTGCCATCGAGTTATATATTCGTACGCATCAACTTCCTGCTCATCAATCTTTACACGACGCACCGTTTTGGAATTCCGCTCAACGTGCGCTATTAATCAGTCATTTGGTTCAAGATGATGATTGGGCGATTATGGTTGATGAACTCAATCAACAGCTACATCTTGATGCTTATAAACTTCAAACTGCTTAAATTGATCCTATGCCGTCGCGACTTACATAGTAGAATTGACCCATAAAAAAACGCCTGATTTCAGGCGTTTTTTTATTTGTAGATTTTAGTGCAATTTACTTTGCATCAGCTTGATAAACCAATCTTCTTGATGAAGGTCAACAAAAGCGGCATGTTCACGCAGTAAAACGAAATCAAACTCGGTGCTTTTCGCATATTTACCAAGCCAGTGTCGTGCCAATGCTGACTCTTTTCGACTGACCGAGGCATAGGCCAAAAACAGGTAAATATCGCCCTGACCATAGCTGGTCAGCGGTTTTAAAATTTGCTGTGTAATCAAAGCAAAGCGATCTTCTTTGGTGATTTCAAAGTACAGCATATAAGCCTTTGCAAGGTGCAAAGACAAATTGAGGTACAAAGACAGAGGCATTTCCTCAAACTCAATTCGACCTTGCTCAAGTAACACCACTGCTTCTTGTAAAAAGTGGACTTGCTCTTGGCGCAGTTGGCTCAGTGTGACCAACTGTAAGCGTAAGTCAGCACGCTCAAGGGCTAATTCAGGGCTATTGCCTTGTAGGTAGAGTTGATCTGTTTCACCAATACGCTGAATAATTTGTTGACTGCTGGCACGCATCGGTTACATCCTCATCAATTGATGTTCAGTATATGAGGATACTTCTTACAATTTAAAGTCTTTTTGCTTGAATCATAGGATTGTACTGTCACTCCGTAACCATCCAGTAATCGATAAACGTTGATGTTTGGCTTCTAAAACCTCATGCAGTAAGTCACTTTGAAACAATGCAATACGATTCGGTTTGGGATGTAGCACATGCCAAATGTCATTTTTATCTTGCAGATGAAGTTCACCGCCCCAACCGTCTTGCCAGTCTTCGTGTAAATAATAAACCGTAGAAATCATGCGGCCATTTTTGCCTTGAGGATTATCACGGTGTAGGGCATAAAACTCGCCAGCGTTATAGCAAGCAAAATGTGCTTCTACGTCTCGAATACCAAGATAAAAGGCACGATTTAGTTCCTGACCCAAACTATAAAGGGCTTGAACATGTTGATTGGAAATAACGAGTTCGGGATTGAGCCATAAAATGTGATCACTACGGATCTTGCTGATGACACCGTTTTGAATAGCGGCTTCACGAAAGCGGTTTAAGTTCGAAGTACATTCTTCAATGAGTTGATGTACATAGTCATTAGAGTAGGCGTCATCAATGATGGCAAAACCATGTTGATCTAAATCATCTAGGATTTGATCAACATTCCAAGACTTTGGGAGAAGAACTGCTTCCATTACATTAACCTAAAAAAGACAAAGAAAAGCCACGGTTATTCTAGTGTATGAAAGCAATCTGAACGAAACTATTTTTCATGCTAAAATACTCATTGATTTTAGGAATGATAGAAACATGAATTACCGTCACCACTTCCATGCAGGTAACTTTGCAGATGTCATGAAGCATGTCCTTTTGCTTCAGATTTTGACTCGCCTCAATCAAAAAGATAAACCGTATCGTTATATTGATACGCATGGCGGTGCTGGTAAATATGATTTATCGACTTCAGAAGCACAAAAGTCGGGCGAGTTCTTAAATGGTATTCACCGTTTAGTAAAACTTGATGACTCGATTAAGCGTAATGCGCCTGAAGGTGTTCAGCAGTATTTAAAAATTGTTGAAAAAATGCGTGAAGGTTCAGGTAAGGGCGCTTATCCAGGTTCGCCGTGGTTTGCATTGGAAGGCATGCGCGAAATCGATAAAGCCACCATTTTTGAAATGCAACGTGATGTATTCCAACAGTTGTATTACAACGTTCGTGACAAACGCGCGGGCTTACATGAGCGCGATGCTTATGAAGGGTTATTTGGCGTTATTCCACCCAAAGAAAAACGCGGTTTGGTGATGATTGATCCACCTTACGAAGTGGAGCGTAAAGATTTCCCTCAATTGGTTGATCTCATAGCGACTGCATATAAAAAATGGCCAACGGGTGTGTTTGCAATTTGGTATCCAATCAAAGACCGCGCCATGATTGATCGTTTTGAAAAGAAAATGATTAAAACCGGTATTCGTCGTCAGTTGATCTGTGAAGTATGTGTTTGGCCAGATGATACCCCAGTGGGCTTAAATGGTTGTGGTTTGTTGGTGATTAACCCACCTTGGAAGTTTTCTGAAGATGCAGATGAATCGCTACAATGGTTATTCCCACACTTGCGTATGAGTGAAAATGGTGGTCATGCTGCTGTTCGTTGGTTAGTTGGCGAATAAAGATAGACTATAAGAGAAAAGGCTACATTAGGATCGACAGAGAATGACAAATATAAATAAACCTGAAAGCGAATCTTCACCCCGCAGTACGCCTACTTTTGATGGGATTACTTTCGAGGTGGAAGAAGAAGAGCACACACAGGAAGGTCAAAAAGTAAAACGTCGAGGTATTTATTTGTGGCCGAACCTGATTACAACGGCAGCGTTGTTGTCAGGCTTTTATTCCATCATTGCCAGTATGAATGGCAACTTCCAGCAAGCGATTTATGCCATTTTCTTGGCAGCGTTGTTGGATGGCTTAGATGGCCGTGTTGCACGAGCCATTGGTGCGCAGAGTGCTTTTGGTGAACAGTATGATTCTTTATCTGATCTATTGGCGTTCGGCGTTGCACCCGCTATTTTGATGTATAGCTGGAGTTTGGATTCGCTCGGTCGCATAGGTTTAGCGTGTTGCTTTGTCTACACTGCCTGTGCTGCGTTCCGTCTAGCTCGTTTTAATGTGCAAATCGGTGTGGTCGATAAGCGTTACTTTATTGGTGTAGCTAGTCCACTTGCTGCGATTATTATTATTTCATTGGTTTGGGTCGGACTCGATTTCCCAGAAATTTTTGATATTCGTGAGCGGGGGATTCAAGCCATTAGCGCAGCAGTGATTGTGTCTGTGGGCCTCCTCATGATTTCGAATATTAAATATTATTCGTTTAAAACGGTAGATCGTAAGCGCGTTCCATTTTTTGTCCTTCCTATCGCGGTCTTTATTTTTGCTGCAATGACTTACAATATTCCTGTGGGTATTTTAGTCATTTCCTTGATTTATGCATTATCTGGCTTTATTACTACGTTTTTAGCACGACGTCAGCACAGCCCATCATGAGTTAATGATATGTAGAAGGAGTATGATATGTGGTTGTTTCAAGATTTTCTCGATCAGTCTAAACAACTTAATCAGGCTCCTTCACGGTCACTCCCTGCTTATCATCCACCCAATAAAAAATATAAAATTATTCATCAAGCTTTAACCATTCCCAATCTTCCTGCGCCATTACATTATTTAAATTTTTTGAGCATGATTGGTCAGCCCAATACGCCTATGTTTCGGAATAACAGTGCAATCAGAACTACACCTTTAGATACTGCTACGGTATTGGCCAGCAGTAGTCCACATATGGCAGGGCAGCTGAACCGTTATTCAATTTCTGCGGAATGTTCATTTCAAGAAAAAACATTTAAATTTGCCAATAAAGAACAGCTCATGGGAGCGTTCCCAAAATTTCAAATTCAAAGAAAAGACACAGAATTGAGTTTTGAAATTGAAATTACAACAACGCCGCTGATTTCACATTTCACCAAATTGCGTTTTGGTCTTGCCGAGCATTGGTCTGTATTGTGTCGATGTCAGGGAGAAGTTAAATATAAAGAACAGCGCTATGATATTGACCAGTTAGGGGCTTTTGAATACGCGCGCAGTATCGACTTTAGTTATTTACCCCTAGCTTTTTTCACATATCAAGTCATTAATCTGGTGGATCAGCGTCAACTATTGTTAGAACAAATTCGAGATTCGTTTAATCGAATTGTGCAGTCACGTATCTATATACGTGATTTGCAAAAACAACAAACCCATATGTTTGATCGGATGGTTTGCTTTCAAGTTCATCGTGTTTATCCTGCTGTGAAAACTCCCAATGGGCAAAAAATGTATTTACCGCGAGAGTTTGAATGGCATTATCAAGATGAGCAGGGACATCACATTCATCTTTACGCTCAAAGTCGTGGTGATTTTAAATTTGGTTTGGCTGCGGGTTATGTAGGTAGCTTTAAATATCAACTCAAAATGGATAATTATGAGGAACAGGGCGAAAGTGGTTATTGTGAATATGTGGATTGTCGTGCATTAAAGTGGCAAGAAAAAAAATCACAAGAAAAAAATCGAAATGAAATTGGAGAAATTGTTCCCTTTTCACTCAAGAAATAAGAAAAAAGCACCATTTTGCTTAATAAATAAACAAGCGGGAGTTTTTTTATAGAAAATTGAGTAAAGGGGGTTGTGTTGGGTTGGAAATGCTGTAGAATGCACATCCATCGGCGGTGATGTTGATTAAAACTTGTTGAGAAACAAGGATTTAGCCCAAGCGGTAGAATCTGGAAGTCTTGAATAAGTTTAAAAATAATTAACAAAACCAGTTGACTTCTTCTTGAAAGAGAGTAGTATAGCCGACCTAGCTTGCTGATGACGAATCAGCAAGAAGATCATTAAGAGATTATGAAGAACAACTTGTGTGGATTTTTACTGATTGATCGATCGAAAATATTTCATTGATTGAATGGTAAAAATTACTCGAAGTTTATTTGAGAAATATTTGTCAGAAAATTGATGAGCCAAGATTTGTAGCCATAAGCTACTAATGATTTTTAACTGAAGAGTTTGATCATGGCTCAGATTGAACGCTGGCGGCAGGCTTAACACATGCAAGTCGAGCGGGGAAGTATAGCTTGCTATACGACCTAGCGGCGGACGGGTGAGTAATGCTTAGGAATCTGCCTATTAGTGGGGGACAACATTCCGAAAGGAATGCTAATACCGCATACGCCCTACGGGGGAAAGCAGGGGATCTTCGGACCTTGCGCTAATAGATGAGCCTAAGTCAGATTAGCTAGTTGGTGGGGTAAAGGCCTACCAAGGCGACGATCTGTAGCGGGTCTGAGAGGATGATCCGCCACACTGGGACTGAGACACGGCCCAGACTCCTACGGGAGGCAGCAGTGGGGAATATTGGACAATGGGCGAAAGCCTGATCCAGCCATGCCGCGTGTGTGAAGAAGGCCTTTTGGTTGTAAAGCACTTTAAGCGAGGAGGAGGCTACTTGGATTAATACTCTAGGATAGTGGACGTTACTCGCAGAATAAGCACCGGCTAACTCTGTGCCAGCAGCCGCGGTAATACAGAGGGTGCGAGCGTTAATCGGATTTACTGGGCGTAAAGCGTGCGTAGGCGGCTTCTTAAGTCGGATGTGAAATCCCTGAGCTTAACTTAGGAATTGCATTCGATACTGGGAAGCTAGAGTATGGGAGAGGATGGTAGAATTCCAGGTGTAGCGGTGAAATGCGTAGAGATCTGGAGGAATACCGATGGCGAAGGCAGCCATCTGGCCTAATACTGACGCTGAGGTACGAAAGCATGGGGAGCAAACAGGATTAGATACCCTGGTAGTCCATGCCGTAAACGATGTCTACTAGCCGTTGGGGCCTTTGAGGCTTTAGTGGCGCAGCTAACGCGATAAGTAGACCGCCTGGGGAGTACGGTCGCAAGACTAAAACTCAAATGAATTGACGGGGGCCCGCACAAGCGGTGGAGCATGTGGTTTAATTCGATGCAACGCGAAGAACCTTACCTGGTCTTGACATAGTAAGAACTTTCCAGAGATGGATTGGTGCCTTCGGGAACTTACATACAGGTGCTGCATGGCTGTCGTCAGCTCGTGTCGTGAGATGTTGGGTTAAGTCCCGCAACGAGCGCAACCCTTTTCCTTATTTGCCAGCGGGTTAAGCCGGGAACTTTAAGGATACTGCCAGTGACAAACTGGAGGAAGGCGGGGACGACGTCAAGTCATCATGGCCCTTACGACCAGGGCTACACACGTGCTACAATGGTCGGTACAAAGGGTTGCTACCTAGCGATAGGATGCTAATCTCAAAAAGCCGATCGTAGTCCGGATTGGAGTCTGCAACTCGACTCCATGAAGTCGGAATCGCTAGTAATCGCGGATCAGAATGCCGCGGTGAATACGTTCCCGGGCCTTGTACACACCGCCCGTCACACCATGGGAATTTGTTGCACCAGAAGTAGGTAGTCTAACCGCAAGGAGGACGCTTACCACGGTGTGGCCGATGACTGGGGTGAAGTCGTAACAAGGTAGCCGTAGGGGAACCTGCGGCTGGATCACCTCCTTAACGAAAGATTGACGATTGGTAAGAATCCACAACAAGTTGTTCTTCATGACGATGTATCTGAGGGTCTGTAGCTCAGTTGGTTAGAGCACACGCTTGATAAGCGTGGGGTCACAAGTTCAAGTCTTGTCAGACCCACCAAATCTGACTAACAAGCATTGTTAAATGCTGAATACAGAAAAACAGAGACATTGACTTATTGATAAGCTGGGGACTTAGCTTAGTTGGTAGAGCGCCTGCTTTGCACGCAGGAGGTCAGGAGTTCGACTCTCCTAGTCTCCACCAAATTTCAAGACAAGAAAACTTAAAGCACTGCTTTAAGGCTTTTCCTTGAAATTTAAGCAAGAAGCTATGCTTCGCGCAGATAGGTTGGATTACAGAAATTAGTAAGTAGATAACTTATTAACTTCTGTGATTTATCACAGTTTCCTGACCTGACGAAGGCTGGAAAAATCATTAACAGAATATATTTGAGTTGAAATAATTTGTTCATACTCGTTTTAGTTAACTTAACAAGCAATTGTTAACGTTGAATGAAATGAGTTACTAGCGAAATTAACTGAATCAAGCGTTTTGGTATGTGAATTGAATTGAAGCTGTACAGTGTTTAAGTACACAGAGCAACAAACTGTATGATCGAGCAATCGATCTGTCCTAGTACTACTTGTAGGTGCTACGACTGTTTGGGGTTGTATAGTCAAGTAATTAAGTGCATGTGGTGGATGCCTTGGCAGTCAGAGGCGATGAAAGACGTAATAGCCTGCGATAAGCTCCGGGGAGGCGGCAAATATCCTGTGATCCGGAGATTTCTGAATGGGGAAACCCACCTGTCATAAGGCAGGTATCGTATGATGAATACATAGTCATACGAGGCGAACGAGGGGAAGTGAAACATCTCAGTACCCTTAGGAAAAGAAATCAATTGAGATTCCCTCAGTAGCGGCGAGCGAACGGGGAAAAGCCCATTAAGTCATATCAGTTTTAGTGGAATGCTCTGGGAAGTGCAACCATAGTGGGTGATAGTCCTGTACACGAAAGGGCTGATATGATGATGTCGAGTAGGGCGGGGCACGTGAAACCTTGTCTGAATATGGGGGGACCATCCTCCAAGGCTAAATACTCCTGACTGACCGATAGTGAACCAGTACCGTGAGGGAAAGGCGAAAAGAACCCCTGTGAGGGGAGTGAAATAGATCCTGAAACCGCATGCATACAAGCAGTGGGAGCCGACATGTTCGGTGACTGCGTACCTTTTGTATAATGGGTCAGCGACTTACATTCAGTAGCAAGGTTAACCGCATAGGGGAGCCGTAGAGAAATCGAGTCTTAATAGGGCGTTTAGTTGCTGGGTGTAGACCCGAAACCGGGTGATCTATCCATGAGCAGGTTGAAGGTTGGGTAACACTAACTGGAGGACCGAACCCACTGTCGTTGAAAAGCCAGGGGATGACTTGTGGATAGGGGTGAAAGGCTAATCAAACTCGGTGATAGCTGGTTCTCCCCGAAAGCTATTTAGGTAGCGCCTCGGACGAATACCATTGGGGGTAGAGCACTGTTTCGGCTAGGGGGTCATCCCGACTTACCAAACCGATGCAAACTCCGAATACCAATGAGTACTATCCGGGAGACAGACTGCGGGTGCTAACGTCCGTAGTCAAGAGGAAAACAATCCAGACCGCCAGCTAAGGCCCCAAAATTATAGTTAAGTGGGAAACGATGTGGGAAGGCATAGACAGCTAGGAGGTTGGCTTAGAAGCAGCCACCCTTTAAAGAAAGCGTAATAGCTCACTAGTCGAGTCGGCCTGCGCGGAAGATGTAACGGGGCTAAAACTATATGCCGAAGCTGCGGATTTGCAATTTATTGCAAGTGGTAGGGGAGCGTTCTGTAAGCCGATGAAGGTGTATTGAGAAGTATGCTGGAGGTATCAGAAGTGCGAATGCTGACGTGAGTAACGACAATGCGAGTGAAAAACTCGCACGCTGAAAGACCAAGGGTTCCAGTCCAACGTTAATCGGGGCTGGGTGAGTCGACCCCTAAGGCGAGGCCGAGAGGCGTAGTCGATGGGAAATTGGTTAATATTCCAATACTTCTATGTAATGCGATGAGAGGACGGAGAAGGTTAAGTCAGCCTGGCGTTGGTTGTCCAGGTGGAAGGTTGTAGGCATGTATCTTAGGCAAATCCGGGGTACTGTATGCTGAGAACTGATAGCAAGCTGTACTTGTACAGTGAAGTGGCTGATACCATGCTTCCAGGAAAAGTCTCTAAGCTTCAGTTACATAGGAATCGTACCCGAAACCGACACAGGTGGTCAGGTCGAGTAGACCAAAGCGCTTGAGAGAACTCTGCTGAAGGAACTAGGCAAAATGGTACCGTAACTTCGGGAGAAGGTACGCTGCCGACGGTGATAGGATTTACTCCTTGAGCTATTGGCAGCCACAGAAACCAGGCCCCTGCAACTGTTTATTAAAAACATAGCACTCTGCAAACACGAAAGTGGACGTATAGGGTGTGATGCCTGCCCGGTGCTGGAAGGTTAATTGATGGGGTTAGCGTAAGCGAAGCTCTTGATCGAAGCCCCAGTAAACGGCGGCCGTAACTATAACGGTCCTAAGGTAGCGAAATTCCTTGTCGGGTAAGTTCCGACCTGCACGAATGGCATAATGATGGGGGCGCTGTCTCCAGCAGAGACTCAGTGAAATCGAATTCGCCGTGAAGATGCGGTGTACCCGCGGCTAGACGGAAAGACCCCGTGAACCTTTACTGCAGCTTGACATTGAACTTTGATCTTACTTGTGTAGGATAGGTGGGAGGCTTTGAAACCGAGACGCTAGTTTCGGTGGAGCCAATCTTGAAATACCACCCTGGTAATATTGAGGTTCTAACTCTGTCCCGTTATCCGGGACGAGGACCATGTCTGGTGGGTAGTTTGACTGGGGCGGTCTCCTCCTAAAGAGTAACGGAGGAGTACGAAGGTGCGCTCAGCGTGGTCGGAAATCACGCGTAGAGTATAAAGGCAAAAGCGCGCTTAACTGCGAGACCCACAAGTCGAGCAGGTACGAAAGTAGGTCTTAGTGATCCGGTGGTTCTGTATGGAAGGGCCATCGCTCAACGGATAAAAGGTACTCTGGGGATAACAGGCTGATACCGCCCAAGAGTTCATATCGACGGCGGTGTTTGGCACCTCGATGTCGGCTCATCTCATCCTGGGGCTGAAGCAGGTCCCAAGGGTATGGCTGTTCGCCATTTAAAGAGGTACGCGAGCTGGGTTTAGAACGTCGTGAGACAGTTCGGTCCCTATCTACCGTGGGCGTTGGAAATTTGAGAGGATCTGCTCCTAGTACGAGAGGACCAGAGTGGACGAACCTCTGGTGTACCGGTTGTGACGCCAGTCGCATCGCCGGGTAGCTATGTTCGGAAGGGATAACCGCTGAAAGCATCTAAGCGGGAAGCCTACCTCAAGATAAGATTTCCCTAGGACTTTATGTCCTCTAAAGAGCCGTTGAAGACTACGACGTTGATAGGTTGGATGTGGAAGCATAGTGATATGTGAAGCTGACCAATACTAATTGCTCGTGAGGCTTGACTATACAACACCCAAACAGTTGGTGTTGTGGTTCAAATCACTGCAAACAACTTGATTTAGTTATAAAGCTAGATACATGAGCGAGAAATAAACAAACATTAATTATGTTTGTCCGAGCGCAAGACATAAAGCTATGCTTTATGTTAAAATCAACTCAAATATACCTGTTAATAACTCATTTGATGAAAGTTAGGCACGAAGAGCACTGCTCTGAGGTTAGACCCAACGAATAGTCATAAACAGTTGTGCTGGCGACAATAGCAAGAGTGAACCACCTGATCCCTTCCCGAACTCAGAAGTGAAACCTCTTAGCGCTGATGGTAGTGTGGAGTTATCCATGTGAGAGTAAGTCATCGCCAGCTCATTAATTCTAAATCCCCCTCCGCTTAAAGCAGAGGGGGATTTTTTTATGCTGAATATATTAGGGTGTGTTGACACTTTTAGCTTAAAAAAATAGCGAAGTAGTAAAATCAAATCGCCAAACCCAATTTTACTATTCGCTATGCCTCGTACCATGCTGACAGATCAACACTGGCAAAAGTTGAAAGTTATTCTGCGTAATTTATCCATTCACCACAACTCAAATTTACGCAATTTTATTGAAGCTATTCTCTATAGAATTAGAACAGGCTGTCCGTGGCGAGATATTCCTTGTTGTTTTGGTCATTCAAACTCTATTTTCAAACGTTTTAATCGTTGGTCAAGCAGCGGTAAGTTACTTAGATTATTCAAATTACTAGCCTCATGCCCCGATATGGAGTGGATTTTTATTGATGGCTCTCATGTACGTGCTCATCAACATTCTGCCGGCATAGCGAATCAATCTATTTCTAAAAGTGTAGGAGGAAACTCCTCAAAAATACATTTGATTGTTGATGCACATGGCAATCCTATTGATTTCATGATTACCGATGGAACCACACATGATGTTAAAGTTGCACCTGATTTAATATCAACATTAGATTTAAAAGAGACAAAAGTGGTATGTGCAGATAAAGGCTATGATTCAGAACCACTGCGTGAACAGATCAGGAAAACAGGGACTAAAGCGAATATACCAAAGAAAACAAATAGCCAATCAACAATGACCATATGGACTGGTATTTATATAAAATCAGGCATTTAGTTGAAAATATGTTTTGTAGATTAAAGCTATTTAGAGAAATAGCTACTCGATATGACAAGCTCAAAAGAAATTATCAAAGTTCTGTTGCTTTAGCCTGTATATTTTTATGGCTACCTTTATAGGGTTAATTATGAACAGTAAATGTCAACAGACCCTAAATAATATAAATAAAGAATTATTAAGTGGGAAAGAAGAGAATTAGATGAAAAGAGCTGGAAATAAGCTATCTATAAGGGCCTAAATAGTAAAAAGCCAGCATTTGCTGGCTTTTATATCTTATTTGATGAAATCATTTAATTGCACACAGAAAATCTTATTAAAAGAACATGCATCATGAATTTCGCAGTTTAGGTATCGTATCTAGCTGTCGGCGTGCATGCTTTAATGCTGTTCTTAAACCTTCTTCAATAGTTGGGTGATAAAATGGTTTTTCCAAAATTTCATCGACGGTCAGTTTTTCTGAAATCATCCACGCCAGTAAATGGGCCAAATGTTCAGTAGAGTCTGTGAGTAATTCAGCACCTAGTAGCTTACGGCTGCTTTTATCCACATAAACCTCGATGGCCCCATGGTTTTTACCTAAAACTAATGCACGTCCTTGTTTGACATAAGAGACTTCGCCGATGACAAAATTGATAGGTGCACTTTGTAGTTGCTTAAAGTTTTGTCCAACCATTGCCATTTCCGGACTACTAAACACGATGCCTAAAGGCGTTAGAGTTTTGCATGATTCTATAGTGGGAAAGTTCAATGCATTTTTTACCGAAACTTTACCTTCGTGTGCGGCTTCATGTTGTAGTGGAGTATCAGTATATGCATCGCCAATGATAAAAATCGGGTAGTCTGCAAGTTGTTTGGTCTCAGAATCAACAGGTAAATGTTTTAAGTCCGTGAATGAGGTATCGATATTTTCGAGTTTAAGGGTATTTAAAAGACTACTTCGTCCTGTGGCAACCAGTAAGTAATCAACGTTGAGTGTTTTAGACTGACCATTTTCAGTAAACCTAAGTTCAACTTGATTATTTATATACTTAACCTCTGTGGGTAAAACTTCGAAGTTGATCTCAAGTTCGGTGCTAATTTCTGTTTGTGCCAACAGCTGTAATTTCGGACTGGTGAGAACACCGACTTTACGGCTGCGTGCAAACACGGTGGTCTTGACCCCAAGTCGTTGCATGGCTTGGGCAAGTTCAATCGCGATGACACCACTACCAACGACCGCTAAAGAATTGGGTAAAGCATTTAATTCAAAGATTTGATCGGAGGTGATGAGCCGATCACCGAGTTCATCCTTCCATGCTGGGTCAAAGCTAGGGGTGGAGCCTACAGCTAAAATAAAGCTTTTGGCTTGGTAGTGTTGCCCATTAACTTCGACTGTTTTTGAATCGAGAAAGCGAGCACGGCCCTGAATTTTATGGGACTCAGGCCAGCTCTCTACGGTTTTAAGGGTACTATGAGTAAAGCGATCACGGAGTTTTTGTACGTGTTGCATGACCTGACTGCGGTCTATTTTTGACTCTACTTGCAATCCCACACGATCCGCATGTTGAATATCATGCATGCGATTTGCTGTAGAAATTAGCACTTTTGACGGCATGCAGCCGACACGTGCACAAGTGGTGTCCCATGGCCCATCATTAATGATTAATAGATTTTGTGTGGACTTCACGGCTTGTTGGTAGGCTGCGATACCCGCAGTTCCAGCCCCAATAATAATCAGATCATACATAAGCAAACGTTTATCTAAGCGAGACATACTCTATAGTTAACATATTCAGGGCTGTAGATGATTATATTTTGTAAAAAAAACGGCACTAGATGCCGTATTCACTTTCATTTGACTTATAAGCCAGTGCCAACGCTTACCCCAACGGTAGGACGGACATTCATTGAGCTACATGCTGTCATTAAGGTACAGCAGAGTAAAAGCAGCAACAGTTTATTCATGGAGTAATCCTCGTTGTTTTGCCTGATTGAACAGCAGACTAGAGCGAGCACCACTCTTACAGACCATTAAAATAGGCTTGGGCAATTCATTATAATATTTAGCAAATTCGACCACATCTGTTTCAGAAATTTTACTGCTGGTAACCGGTTGGTAAATTACGCTGACTTTGGACTGTTCCGCAATATTACGCAGTTGATCAACGCGAACGGTATTACCTTGTTCTTGATCTGGTCGATTGACTATGACCGACTTAAAGCCTTGTTTCATCAATTGTTGAAACTTATCTTGGGTCATTTCCCCTGAAATACTGAGCTGTGGGCTGAGTGCTTGACTCAGGTTATTCGTTGCCGCCCATAATGCACTGCTTGTTAAAATCAGAGCAGTGCAGATGACACTTTTAAACAACCGTTTAGTCATCTAACAGGTCCATTTGTTTCGCCAGTTGGTATAAGTTGTTTGAACGATTACCAGTACGGCAGAACATTAAAATAGGTTTTGGTAGCTCATTGAAATGATTGGCAAAAGTGCGTACATCCATTTCTGTGATTTGCCCTGCAACCACAGGTTGATAGACATAATCGAGGCCTGCAACACGTGCTGCTTCTTCAATTTGAGCGCTGGTCGGTTGTTCTGCGCCACCTTCCATATCTGGGCGGTTATTGATCACAGATTTAAACCCTTTTTCAACCACTTGAACCAAATGTTCTGGGCCAATTTGACCTGCAAAGCCTACATTTTCGCTCATGCTGTCACTCCAAAATTAAACTAATCGAGATATGCTTTATGATAGCATTAAGCTGAAAGTTCAGCCTATGCTGTTGAAATATTTATAAGCGATTACAACCATAAAATAACGCAATGGAGCAGGTATGCACGCCTATACCGTTGAACCACTATATGTCAAAAGTGGCCAAGAGGTCATTGCTGCGGATTTTTATCGTCCGAAAACCGAAGAAAAACCAGCAGTGATTGTGATGGCCCATGGCTTGGCTGGGCTGCGCCAATTCAAACTAATCCAATTTGCGCAGCGTTTTGCACAAGCGGGTTATGCAGTCGTGTTATTTGACTACCGTTATTGGGGCGGGAGTACGGGGCGCCCAAGAGAGCTGGTGTCGATTAAAAAGCAGCTCGAAGACTGGCGCACCATGATTAACCACCTCAAAGAACGTAAGTCGATCGATAGTCGACGGATCGTGCTGTGGGGGACGGCACTCAGCGGTGGATATGTACTCGATATTGCTGCAGAGTTCAAAAATGTTCAGGCGGTGATGGCGCAAGTGCCTTTTGTCGATGGTGCTGAAAGTGCCAAGCTTTACCCGTTACAGCAACTCCCGAAAGCGTTAAAGCTGTCCAGCCAAGATTATATGGGGGGGAAAGTGGGGATGTCCCCGACCACTTTACCTGTGGTTAATCCACGAGAGTTATGTTTTTTACCGACGCAAGATGCGTATTTGGGTTATCGTTCGATTATTAATCCTGATTATTATTGGAGTGGTGAGATACCTGCCCGATTATTTTTTAATTTAATTCGTTATCGTCCGATTCAAAATGTCAGACAAATTAATATTCCTGTACTTTTCATTGCCGCCAAGCATGATAGTTTAATTCCGATTGAATCCAGTCGTGAAGCAGCTACCAATATTGCCCCTTTTGTTCAATATCATGAATGGGAGATGCAGCATTTTGATATTTATCATGCCAGTTGGTTTGAAAAAGCCATTTCGACCCAATTAGAATTCTTACATCAACATATTGGAGTCAACTAAATGATTATCGTCTGTCCGACCTGTATGGCAAAAAATCGTGTCCCTGAAGAGAAGCTGAATGCTAATCCGAGTTGTGGTCAATGCCACGCAGCGCTTTTACCTGCGGCACCGATTGAATTGAATGAGCAGAATTTTAGCCAGTTCATTAGCCATAGCGATTTGCCTGTATTTATTGATTTATGGGCAGAGTGGTGTGGTCCATGTAAAATGATGGCTCCGCACTTTGCTGAAGTGGCGAAACAAAATCCACAAGTGATTTTTGCCAAAATTAATACCGAAGAATCTCCACGATTAAGTAGTGCCTTTAATGTGCGAAGTATTCCAACCTTAGTTTTAATGAATAAAACTACTGAAATTGCTAGAATAAGCGGCGCGCTCCGTGCGCCACAATTGCAACAATGGTTAGATCAACAGTTGCAAGCCCAGTCATAACGAAAATTGGAGTCAACGTGTCAGAGATTCATGTGAAACCAGAAGGGATGCTATCTCTTCAAACGATTGCAATGCCAGCTGATACCAACTGGAGTGGAGATGTGTTTGGTGGTTGGATTGTGTCACAAATGGATTTGGCCGGCGCAATTCACGCAGAACGCTTTAGTAAAGGGCGTTGTGCAACGATTTCAATTAATCAGATGACGTTCTTGGTCCCTGTCAAAGTCGGGGACGTGATTAGTTGTTATACTAAAATTTTAAAAGTAGGCAATACGTCTATTCAGATGGAAATTGAAGTGTGGGATAGCCATGACAGTTCACGTCCACCTGTACGTGTGACTGAAGGTGTATTTACCTTTGTTGCAGTTGATGTCAAAGGCAATAAGCGTCAGATTCCAGCGGATGTTAAAGAAAAGTTTTTGGCGAGCCAATCCAACTAAAGCTTGAGTTGGTCTGCAAAAAAAAGCCAGTGTAATCACTGGTTTTTTTTGCTATTCCATGCAGTCCGATGGATTAAAACATAGTATTGCGGTTGGCGGACTCCGCGGGAATGCTTTGTATCACATCCCAATGTTCTACAATTTTGCCTTGTTCGACGCGGAAAATATCGACAACGGCCTCACCACGATCTTGTGCATTTTGAGTGGAATGTACATGGAGCACCACCAAATCACCTTCGGCTACGACACGCTTGATGGTACTTTTTGCTTGTGGGTGTTCTTTAAAATACTGGGTGAAATAGTTTACAAAAGGCGCTTTGCCGTCTGCAACATAGGGATTATGTTGAATGTATTGTGTACCAATATAGCGGTCAGAATAGGTTTGAACCTGATGCTTGCTAAAAACGCCTTCATAAAAGTCCACCACAATTTTTTTATTTTGTTCGGTCAGGGCAGAGGCAGAATGGTGACCCGGCGTTGTTGAAGCCGATGTATTGGCGGGATTGTGCTGTTGGCAGGCCACCAGCCCCAAAGAAAATAAGGCAGTCGCTAAAATTAGTCTTTTTTCATCAGGTCAGCTCAAATATTCATGTTATGTAGCATGATTTTGAGCTGAGTCGAAGTAAAGATATAGTAAATTTTAGTCGCAGCTTTAGCGTAATGTTGTAAATTTTATACTTACTAAACAGTAAGTTATATTTACATTTTTACTTTTTTAATGATGCTTTGTCGAGCCATGCCCATAACATTTCACATTGAACAGGTGCTTCACCCGATTCATCCATCACTGTCACAGAAACTAAAGTTTCACCTCTGGCGGTGGTTTGCATCAACTGCTGCTGTTCTGGTGTTAAGGTGGCTGTCGCTGTCATGGCACCTTTACTTGGACGTTTAAAGTCAACGTGCATGCTTTTAATCAGAACGATGCAATGATCAGGCACATTCATCCCTGTTACAAAACCTGTTGCCGTTTCAGCAATTAAGGCCATGGCACAGGCATGCAGCTGACCAATATGGTTTTGCATGGCACGGTGATTTTCGATTTTGACTACGACTTCGCTGTGACTGACTTGCAAATAACGAATATTGGCACTGCCGACCATGGGAACTATGCGACCAAAAGCTTGACTCCATAATCGCGTACGCAACGCTTTCGGCAAGCGTGACGTGGTTTTTACAAGTTTTGATAAGCGATTGGCCTTTGGCATAGTTACCTCAAATGATCAAACAAGAGTATTAGTCTTTAAAGTTATTGAACTGTAAAGGCAGACCAAATTGTTGTTCTTTTAAAAAGGTCATTACTTGCTGTAATGTATCGCGCTTTTTATCAGTCACACGAATTTTGTCGCCTTGAATTGAAGATTGCACTTTAATGCCGCTTTCTTTAATGGCCTTGTTAATTTTTTTTGCGGTATCTGAGTCAAGTCCGTCTTTTAATTTCACCACTTGAAGTACATTTTTACCTGAAGCAGTCATTTTTTGTGGATCAAGCGCTTGAATATCGACTTTACGTTTAAAGAAATGGTTCTCTAACATGGTGTACACTTGTTCACACTGGAAATCACTTTCAGTTGAAATTTTGATTTCTTTGTTTTTTTCATTGAGTTCAATTGAAACGTCCTGACCACGGAAGTCGAAACGGGTTGCGATTTCCTTTTGGGTGTTCTGAACGGCATGATTTACTTCAAAAATTTCTAATTCTGAAACAATATCAAAAGATGGCATGGATTAAACCTTTACAAATGGAAAGAATATCTGAGATGCTAGGGATGTTTTCTTCATTTGCCAAGTGTTGTTTACATCAAAGGAGTGCGCAATGAT
Source organism: Acinetobacter sp. 789_lipA (assembly GCF_058242845.1). Taxonomy (NCBI): domain Bacteria; kingdom Pseudomonadati; phylum Pseudomonadota; class Gammaproteobacteria; order Moraxellales; family Moraxellaceae; genus Acinetobacter; species Acinetobacter sp. 789_lipA. The sequence goes on from NZ_JBZAYS010000001.1 coordinate 1,271,406, forward strand.
CCGTAAACAAGAAATTACAACATTTGAGTTCCCAGAGGATGCGATCATCTGGGATGTACGCGATTCAAGTGCTTATGCTGAAGCACACGTGAAAGGGGCGATTAATCAGCCAATCACAGAACTTTCAGCACAGAGCCTTACTCAAGTGTCGACGGATCAACCGATTTACATTTTATGTGGTGGCGGTAGTAAAGCGCCACGTGCTGCAGAGTTACTCGAAGGTTTTGACAGTGCGCGTGAGTATGTGATTTTAATGGGGGGTACCCGTGCTGCTCGTGATGCTGGTTTAGCCTTAGAACAAAGTAATTAAGCAGAAGCAAAAAAAGCGCCGTCAGGCGCTTTTTTAATGTCTTAGAAATTTACATTTCTCTATTTATAGCTCTATATGCTGTACTTGAGTCATAAGCAGAACTAAGACTGCGCTTTAAAATAAGGCTTTTTGGCTTTGAGCTTTTTATGGAATCGGGTCGGACTGAGCTTTTGTAGCAGTGACTCAGGAACGGGGCAGGCCTCTTTCAGTATCTGCGCCGCTAAAATTTCACTACATAAAGGTGCAAACAAAAAGCCTTTAGAGCCCAAGCCCGCAAAGCTATAAATTTCAGTCTGTTCAGACATTTTTCCAAGGACTGGAAAATAGTCCAAACTTTGCGCGCGAACGGATGCACGGCCTTGCCAAGTCGTCACATCTGGAAGCGATTGTGCATAATGTGGAAAGACACTGTGGATAAGCTGGTAGTTATGCACATGGTCTTCAAGCAAAACATCGCTGTCATCTCGATTTGGATAGAAGGATGCACCTAAGATGAGTTGTTGAGCATCAAGCTGCATACAATAGCCGCCATAGCTATAAGCTTGATTGAGGGTTAAAGGTTGTGCGGTGTTCTCCACCCAACTGACTTGTCCGCGAATGGGCTTCAGCACAGGGTACTGCTCAAAGAAAGCAGCCGTGTGGCGTGCACAACAGACAATCACCTGATCAAACTGACCTAAAGATTGGGCTTGTTCATTGAAAAGTTCATTGTGCTCTGGATGGATTTGAGTAATGTTGGCTTGTACGAACTGAATCAGCGGATGCGCTAAGATTTGATCTCTGAGTTGATGTGGTGAGACAGCGCCAGCTTCAGTTAGATTCAGACTGGGATATTCAGTGATTAACGCAGAATCAGTAGCGGTTTCGGCTATCAGAAGACCCGTAGGGTATTGTTGTTCGAGATCGAGTAAGTCTTCGGCTTTTTTCAGCGCCAGTTGATGTACTTGAATGGGGCGAAAAGCCTGAAACTTGGGATAGTGCTGTAAAGCATGTTGCCAAGCCAAGGTCATTAAATGTTCATGACTTTGTTCAATCGGACAAAGTTTGGGGTTGAGTAAGGCCAGTGGATTGCCTGAACCTCCTGCAAGTGGCTCAGATTGGTCGTAGAGCGTGACTTCATGCCCGCGCTCAGCAAAGGCCCATGCACTACTTAAACCTGCAATCCCTGCGCCAATGATAGCAATTTGGCGTTGTTTAAAAGCGTGTAGTACTTGATCAGGTTGATTTTGATTCAATACTGATTGGGTATCTACAGCGTCTGATGTGTTTTCAGGCTCAGCAGCTAACCAGATGGCTTTGAGCATTTCGCGTTTATGCTTATAGCCACGCGGACGTGAAATAGAAATACCATGCTGTGTTAAACCACGTTTGAGCACGCCTGCGACACTAAATGAAGAAAATGTAGTTCCAATACCAGATAGGCGAACGATGTGATTCAGTACTTGCTCTTCCCATATGTCTGGGTTACAGGCAGGCGCGAAACCATCGAGGAACCATGCGTTAACGCGACTGGTTTTTGCCATACTGGGGAAAACATCGTGAGCATCGCCTAACCAAAGGTCAAGGCTGAAACGTTCCTCAGGGAAGCTCAGGCGATGACAACCTGCAATCGGGTGCGGGTACTGTGCGATCAGTTGATCGGCGATCGGTTTGAGTTCAGGCCAGACATTGAGTGCACGTATCAGATCAGTTTTAGACAGCGGAAATTTTTCAACTGAAATGGCATGAAGGTGGCTGTGGTTATTTGGGCGAACCTGTTGCCAAAGTTGCCAAAGCGCCAAGATGTTGAGCCCTGTGCCAAAACCTGTTTCACCAACACTAAAATATTCAAAGGGCTGAAGATTGGACAGACGCTCAGATAAATCATTACCATTTAAAAACACATGGCGAGTTTCGAGTAGACCATTGTCCTTGGAAAAATAGACATCGCCAAATTGTTTTGAGACTGGCACATCTATGCCATCAATCTGTTGCCATTCTAAATCGGCAGTTTGAATTGCACGCGACACAACCACAGCACCCTATTGTTTTCAATAGGGCTTAGCTTACCACTGACGACGACGTTTGGTATAAACGTAACTGGCAATTAAGAAGCCCAGTAATACACCAACAGCGATGGTTGCTGCGCCGTAGAGGAACATTTGCGCACTGCGTTCGCTTTGTAAGACTTGAACTTGTACACCGAGGCTATCATTTTTAAGTTGTAGCTCTTGGTTTTGCGCCAAAGCATCGAGATTGGCTTTTTCCAATTGTGCAAGACGTGAAGCTTGGTCTTTGACTAATGCTTTGACCTTGGCATCTTGCAATGCTTTGTTCTTAGCCAGTTGTTCAGCGGTGAGTGGTTTGGCTTCTTGCGGTTGACCTGTTGGGCTAACTGTGGCCACCGCAGGAATGATTTTCGGTTGAGTTGTACTACCTTGCACTTGAACAGGTGCGGCAGTCGTTGCTGGTACAGCAGAGGCTACACTCGGGGCAGGAGCAGTTTCAACGGCCCACGCCATAGAAGAAAGAAGAGATAAGCCCAATAAGCTTGTGACAACAACGCGCATGACCTTATCCTTGAGGGAATGCTTTATTAAATGGTTTAACATCAATCTGACGATAAACCCCTGCTTTTAAGAATGGCTCTTCCTGTAACCAGACATCGAGTGCTTCACGTGATTCAAAGTCAACAATGATTGTACTACCGTAAAAACCTGCTTGCGGATTGCTTGGATCTTTCGGCATCGCTCCTGCAACAATTAAACGACCTTCATCATTGAGCTTTTGTAAACGAGCAAGATGTTCTGGACGTGTAGCAAGACGTTTTTCGACTGTACCTTCTTGATCGGTACATGTGACGACGAATAGCGGCATAAGAGTTCTCGATGTATGTTCTGGCTAAATTACTCTTCAGAAGATTTAAAGTATTTACGCAATACAATAAACTGAATAATGATAAAGGAAAACATCACGATCATGTCACCAAAAGCTGTGAATTCTCCCCAATATTTTCCGTCCATAAATAAAAATGCGAAAAATACGTGTAAAAAAGACATGAGGGCAAACATAGCAGCCCATGCAAAGTTTAAATTTATCCAACCTGCGTCGGTTAAATTGAAGATTGGGCCGAACAAGCGTTTGATCAGCGGTTTACGTTCTTTGCCAAAATAAGGAGAAAGTAAGAAAGCACCTGAGAAAATAATGTTCAGTAAGGCTGCTTTGAGTTTGATGTAAAAGTCATCCGACAGCATTAAGGTGACACCGCCGAAAATAACCGTCATAAACAACACAATCCATTGTTGTTTGTCTAAACGGAACTTTTGCATGAAGAACAGTGCGCCGTAAACCACCAGCATCGAAATAATCAAACCTGTGGTCGCTACAAGAATATTATTATTATCGACACCCCCAGCAGAACCAATCAATTGGAGCAATGGGTGATCAGTATTTTTAGGGTCTACAGTTTTATATAAATAAAAGAAAATTATCAGCGGCACAAAGTCTAAAAGTGCTTTCATGTTAGAGTATCTAAATCTGTTCAAATAAATAGCTAGTATAAGTGATGGAAGGCGTAGATTTACATACTCACAGCAATATTTCTGATGGTACTTTCACACCGAAGCAATTGGTTGATGCTGCCGCGGAAAAAGGCATCCACACCTTGGCTTTGACAGACCATGACACCATGGATGGTCTTGCGCTGGCAGAGTTGGCTGCAAAGTCGCATGCGATGCGTATTATTTCGGGTGTAGAAATTTCGAGCCAGTGGTCGAGACCCTCAACCCAGAAAAACTATGGTGTGCATGTGGTTGCATTGAATATGCAAGACTTAGAACCACTGCAAAAATGCCTTGAACAGCAAAAACAAATCCGTGCGCGACGTGCTAAGCAAATCTGTGATTTGTTGATTCCATTGATTGGTGAAGATATTTATCTCGATGTTTTAGCGAAAGTTGAACAGATGCCTGACCGTGTGACTCGAACGCATATTGCCAAGACTTTGGTTGAAAAAAAGTATGTGAGTCGTGCGCAACAAGCGTTTGATAAATATATTAAGGAAGGTAAGAAAGCCTACGTGAAATTTGATGGGCTGGGCTTAGAAGAAACCATTCAAGTGATTCATGCCAGTGGTGGTTTTGCCGTATTGGCGCATCCGACACGGTATGACTTATCTGCTACGAACATTCGTTATCTGATTGAAATATTTGCGCAGTTTGGTGGGGATGCGGTTGAATTGCCGCCCAATGTTGAACCAACATCTACCCGTCAAATGGTGGACCGGATGATTGCCGAGCATGGTTTAAAAGTATCGGTCGGGAGTGACTTTCATGGTGACAATATGCCGTGGATTAAGTTGGGCAATATTCCCAGAGTTAAAGACGGGCAAGTGGGAATTTGGGAAAGTTTTGTCTAAAGATTTTTGACCATTCCCACCTTCTCCAAGAGCTATCTAGCCTAAGAGAAGGTCAGCGTGAGTTCGATTAGAGTAGATTATTGTCTTGTGCTTGAATGGGTGGTGGGGTCGGTTTACCTAAAGTCCCAAGCAGTTCAATTTCGATGGTACGCACCATCGAGTCCAGCGGCAAGTCATTACTTTGCGTTCCGAAAGGCTCTTCAATTTCCGAACTCAAAGCATCGAGTCCTAAGAAAGTATAGGCCAATACACCAACCAATAGTGGGGTGAAAATACCCAAGGTTGAACCCAAGCTAAACGGTAAAATGAGACAGAAAAAATACACTGTACGATTGAGTAATACCGAGTAGGCAAAAGGTAGTGGTGTTGTCGCAATACGGTCACAACCGGTTTGCACTACACTCAAGTCAGCAACGTGCTGATTCAGCTGCGCATAGACAATATCACTAATTTCACCTTCTTTTAATGCCTGCATCAACTCCCACTGAATCAGACTGAGCGTATACTGCGGGGCATTGGCTTGTTGATACAGCTGAGTCAGTGCATTTTGACTTAAGCCACTGGTTTCTACCAGTTCTGTTGGATTGGCCGTTTGATGGCGTAAACGGTCGCGTAAGACATTGGCAAATACAATGACATGTTGAATTACACGTTCACGACGACCTTGGGTTAAGATACGACAGTCACGGTCAAAGTGACGCGAGTTGGCAATTAAAATGCCCCATAACTTCCGCGCTTCCCACCAACGGTCATAGCAGGCACTATTTTTAAAGCCGAGGAAAATAGAAAGTACCACCCCAATGAGGGTGAAGCCGACCAAGGGCAGTTCAGGGAAGTGGAAATAGCCGACATAGGACAAAATGCCAATAATGGCAGAGACCAACATGACCACACCCAAAGGGGGTAAAACTTTGGGAAGAATGGTGCCACGCCATGAAAAAAGCACCTTAAAAATACTGGGCTGATCACGCACAATCATGTGATTAGAATTCTTTTAAAATTTTGCTTGATCTTCATATTTGTCGCGGTATTTGTCAATCATTTGTCTGCATATTTAAACGGATTGGATCAGGCCGTGTTCAGCAAAAGAAAAAGCACCTTCGGGCGATAAGATGAAATGATCAATCAGTTGAATATCCACGAGCTGACTGGCTTGAAGAATACGCTCTGTCAGTTCGATGTCCGCCGCGGAGGGATGAGCTTTCCCAAGTGGATGGTTATGGGCAATCACCATGAAAGTGGCGTGTTGAGCAATACAGTAACGGAGCAATAGATTGATCGATATTTCACAAGAATTGACTGCACCAAAGAACAATTTTTTAAAGTTTATTTTTCTTAAATGTGCATCCAAGCAAAGCACTGCAAAGACCTCTTGGTTTTCGCCTGAAAACTCATACTGTAAAAAATTGAGCAGTTGAGCTGAATGATTGAGCTCCAACTTGTGTTGCTTGAGCTGCTGGCTACTGTAGCGTCGCCCCAGTTCTTTGACGGCCATTAATTGTGAATACTTGGTCGGGCCAATGCCGTGAAATTGGCTGAGCTCGGGCAGTTCAGCGTCGAAAACCGCATTCAGACTACCAAAATGTTGCAACAAAAGACGTGCCAATTCGACCGCAGAATGTTGCGTTGAACCCGAACGGATGAAAATGGCCAACAGTTCTGCATCGGAGAGGCTGGCTGGCCCTTGTTGTAATAAGCGTTCACGTGGCCGTTCTTGTTCAGGCCATTTTTTTATGGATAAGTGCATTATTTTATACTTTTTTCTTTGTACACGAAAAAAAATATAACTCATTAAAATAATGGCATAATACTTGTTTTCTGACGACGAATATGATGGCACATTTCAATGAGCTATATCTCATCTTAAACAAATATCTAAAGTGGAACAAGTCACATGTAAAATGTTTTACACTGATTATGCTTGCATTAATTGTAAAACAGACATGTAATCTTTCTTCTGCATCTAAAGCCTTACCCATCAAGTGCTTACCACAATCATTTTATCGACGTATACAACGCTTCTTTGCAGGTCAGTATTTCGATTATCGTCAAATTTCTCAGTTAATTTTCAATATATTTTTATTCGATAAAGTCCAATTAACTTTGGATAGAACCAACTGGAAATGGGGGAAACGAGATATCAATATCTTGATGTTAGCCATCGTCTATCGTGGAATAGCCATACCTATAGTTTGGATATTGCTCAATAAACGGGGAAACTCAGATACAAAAGAGCGTATTGCTTTGATTCAACGCTTTATCTCTATTTTTGGTAAAGACCGTATTGTGAATGTGTTCGCAGACAGAGAATTTATCGGTGAGAAATGGTTTACATGGTTAATTGAAAATGACATTAACTTCTGTATACGTGTTAAAAAAACTTTATTGTGACCAATCACTTAGCCAAGAATCATAAAATTAGTGATTTATTTCGTCATCTTCAAGTTGGTCAAACTGAATGTCGTAAACGACGTATTTGGGTTGGTCGAGTAAAACTGTATATTAGTGCGCTACGATTAGAAGATGGAGAACTTTTACTTGTTGTTTCTCCTATGTTTAATGCTTCTGCTATTCGTGATTATGCATTACGCTGGGAAATCGAAACCTTATTTAGTTGTCTCAAAGGACGTGGATTCAATCTTGAAAATACTCGTTTAACAGACCCTAGACGAGTCAAGAAATTGATAGCAGTGCTAGCTATCGGTTTCTGTTGGTGCTATTTAACAGGTGAATGGCAACATGATCGAAAAAAAGCGATAAAAATAAAGAAGCATGGACGACTTTCAGTAAGTTTATTTCGCTACGGTTTGGACTATGTTCAAATGGCTATTCTACGTTTGATTGGTTTTGGAAAAAAAGAAGAATTTAAGAAAGTGCTAGCAATTTTAAGAAAGAAAAAGCCTGATAGGACAAGGGCTCTATGAAATTTGTCGTGTACAGAGTACTTTTTTAACCTGAGTTCGATATAAAAAAAGAGTAGAAAAAAAGCCCTGTTTTTGTAACATATTGGTTCTCAAGACAAAATGTTATAAAACAAGGCTTCTCAATGGATCATATTACCGAATTATTTTGTATTTTGGATGATTTCTGCAAAATATTTCTTTGTACACGACAAAAATAGATAACTCATTGAAATAATGGTCACAATAATTGTTTTCTAACGACCAATACTATGACGCATCCCAATGAGTTATATCTTATTTTAAACAAATCTTTAAAATGGAACAACTCACATTTAAAGTGCTTTGCGCTCATCATGCTTGCGATCATTTTAAAGCAAACATGCAATCTTTCTTCTGCATCTAAAGCCTTGCCCATCAAGTGCTTACCACAATCATTTTATCGACGTATGCAGCGCTTCTTTGCAGGTCAGTATTTTGATTATCGTCAAATTTCTCAGTTGATTTTCAATATGTTTTCATTCGACAAAGTGCAACTGACTTTAGATAGAACCAATTGGAAATGGGGAAAACGAAATATTAATATCCTGATGCTTGCGATCGTTTATCGTGGAATAGCGATACCTATCGTTTGCAGATTGCTTAATAAACGTGGAAATTCAGATACGAGAGAGCGTATTGCTTTGATTCAACGCTTTATATCCATTTTTGGTAAAGACCGTATTGTGAATGTGTTCGCAGACAGAGAGTTTATCGGTGAGCAGTGGTTTACATGGTTAATTGAACAAGACATCAACTTCTGCATTCGTGTTAAAAAAACTTCATTGTCACCAATCATTTAGGAAAGAATCATAAAATTAGTGATTTATTTCGCCATCTTAAAGTTGGTCAAATTGAATGTCGTAAACGACGGATTTTGGTTGGTCGGGTGAAACTATATATAAGTGCACTACAGTTAGAAAATGGAGAGCTTTTACTCGTCGTTTCTCCTCAGTTTAATGCCAATGCTATTCAGGATTATGCATTACGCTGGGAAATTGAAACCTTATTCAGTTGTCTCAAAGGACGCGGGTTTAATCTTGAAAATACGCGCTTGACAGACCCTAGACGAGTGAAAAAATTGATTGCGGTGTTAGCTATAAGCTTCTGTTGGTGTTACTTAACGGGTGAATGGCAACATGATCAAAAAAAAGCGATAAAAATAAAGAAGCATGGACGACTCTCAATGAGTTTATTTCGCTATGGTTTAGACTATGTTCAAATGGCGATTCAGCGTTTAATTGGTTTTGGGAAAAAAGAAGAGTTTAAGGAAATTTTGGCAATTTTAAGAAGGCAGAATCCTGATAGGATAAGGGTTCTGTGAAATTTGTCGTGTACAGAGAAAATATTTAATGAATCTTTAGAGAAAGCTTTAATTTCTAATCAAAAAACCAGGTTGAAAAAGTCAGCTTTAAGCTTGTCTGAAGCAATGACCATTGTCATTTTATTTCATCAATCCGGCTTTAGATTCTTCAAATATTTTTATTGCCAAATGATCGTTCCATACTGGAAATCTGCTTTTCCTAAACTGCTTAGCTACAACCGATTTATTGAAATCATGCCCCGTTGTTTGCAAGCTCTGAGTAGTTTCTTCCATCAGGTGAAAGGAAAAGATACGGGAATCAGTATCATTGACTCCACTAAATTGGTAGTTTGCCATAATCTTCGGATTAAAAGGCATCGTGTATTTAAAGGCTTGGCCGGTCGTGGAAAAAGTAGTACGGGTTGGTTTTATGGTTTTAAATTACATCTCGTTATCAATAATTTAGGTGAAATTATTAATCTCAAGCTGACATCGGGAAATGTTCATGATGTTGCTATATTAGAATCTTTAACTCAAGAATTAAAAGGGATCCTACTCGGAGACAAAGGCTATTTGAGCAAAGCAAAAGCCGAAGCTTTAGCAGCAAGAGGACTGAAAATATTGACCCCATCACGTCGGAATATGAAAAATAAACCCATCCAAACTGAAGAAGAAAAACAATTACTTTGCAGAAGAGGATTGATCGAAACAGTGAATGATCAATTAAAAAATTTACATCAACTTGAACATTCACGTCATCGTTCGGTAAATAACTTCATGGTGAATATCATGGCTGCTGTAGTGGCTTATTGTTTGAACCCCAATAAGCCAACTTTCCAAAATATGCTAAAAGGTTAAGTGGATTTCATCGAACTCAGGTTTTTTTATTCTTAATTTGAGAAACAGGGCTCAATCGATGATTGGGTACGGGACTATTTAATGCTATTGTGAGCGCCACTGCAACAGAAAGGTAGCCTGTTCGTGAGCTTTGATCTCAGTGTAATTCCAAATAAAAATATCCTTTTAGCTGTTACGGGTGGTATTGCTGCCTATAAAAGTGCCATTTTGGTTCGCCGTTTAAAAGATGCGGGTTTTCAAGTCCGTGTGGTGATGACCGAAGGTGCACAGGCTTTTATTACGCCGCTAACTTTTCAAGCTTTGTCGGGCAACCCCGTCCATACAGAACTTCTCGACCCTGAAGCCGAAGCGGGCATGGGGCATATTGAGCTGGCACGTTGGGCAGACCTGCTTTTGGTTGCGCCTGCCAGTTGCAACACCATTGCAAAGTTTGCTGCGGGTTTAGCCGATGACTTGCTTTCTACTTTATATTTAGCCACCAAAGCCCCTGTATGGGTCGCACCAGCCATGAACCAACAAATGTGGGCAGCAAAAGCGACGCAGCGTAATTTAGCGACTTTGGTAGAAGATGGCATGCATGTAATCATGCCAGATGCAGGTGCGCAAGCTTGTGGTGATGTCGGGTTAGGCCGTATGCCTGAGCCTGAGGATTTGGCACATCAAGTGACAGAATACTTCCATAAAGCGCAGCGTGCCATGGCTGAAAAATTTGGGATGCTGGCGGGTAAAAAAGTCACCATTACTGCTGGGCCAACGCGTGAAGCGATTGATCCTGTGCGTTATATTTCCAATCACAGTACAGGGAAAATGGGCTTTGCCATTGCAGCTGCATGTTATGCGGCAGGAGCCAAAGTGACTTTAATTGCAGGTCCTGTCAGCTTAGACACACCGAATGGTGTACGCCGAATCAATGTTTCATCTGCCATGAAAATGCTGGATACCAGCATGCAAATGTTAGATGAAGGCTGTGATGTGTTTATTGCGACGGCGGCTGTTGCGGACTATCGTGTTGCAGAAGTCGCAGAGCATAAGATTAAGAAAGCAGGGGACGAGCTCAATGTTTCTTTAATTAAAAACCCTGATATTGTGGCGACTATTGCACAGCAAGATAAACGCCCGTTCATGGTGGGTTTCGCAGCAGAAACACGTAATGTCGAGGAATATGCCGCAGGTAAATTGGTCGCGAAAAAGCTCGATATGATTGCCTGTAATGATGTGTCACGTCCTGATATTGGTTTTGCTTCTGATGAAAATGCGATGACGGTCTTTTTTGCAGAAAGCTATAAAATGGAAAAGCGCGATTTGGAAAAAGCGTCGAAACAAGAAATTGCTTTACAGTTGGTTGAAGCGATTCACGATGCTTTACATCGAGACCCTGAAAGTGATGATGATTTTTAATTTACATCGGTCTTCAATTTTGCGATATTCAATGCAGCCTTAGGCTGCATTTTTTTGCAAACTCACAGGAATAAGAATGAAAACATTATTAAAGGTTGTGCTGTTGAGCAGTGGTTTATGTTTGGCAGGACTTGCACAAGCGTCGGAAGTGCTAGAAAGTGCGATGAAATCTTTGGCGAAAAACTCAAAAGCTTTTGCTCAAGCCAAGACTGCCGCAGAGGCGAATACCGCATTAACTGAAATGCAAAAAGCTGCGGAAACTGCTAAGCAAAACAAACCTGACACTTTGGTGAAACAACCAAAAGACAGTGTTAAATTGAAACAATATGAACAAAAGTTTGATGCATTAACCCAAGAAATTGAACATGCTCAGCATTTGGTACATGCTGGGAAACTTGCGGAAGCTAAACAAAGTTCAGCCAAGTTTGAGGCCATTAAGCAGCAAGGCCATAAAGCATTTAAATAATTCAGTACATTGACATCCTCCGCGACCTAAAGGACGGGGATTCCTACTGCTAGACGCTCATGTCCGAGCGCAAGAATATTCAGTGCGGAATTTATATCCCTATCATGGAATGTACCGCATTCCATACACTGCCATTCTCTTATTCCAAGTCCCGTTCTACCTTTCGGACTACTACAGCGTGAGCCACAGCTCGAACAAGTTTGGGTGGTATAGGCTTCATTGACTTCTTTATACCATACACTTGCGTTCTCGCATTTATACTTGAGCATGGTTCTAAGTGTTGTCCAACTTGCATCTAATACAGACTTCGCTAGTTTAGTCCGTGCTAATGCCTTTGCATTCACATTACCAACGAAGATGGCTGCATGTTTATTCACCAATTTATGACTGAATTGATGTAGCGTATTTTGACGTATGTTTCTAATCTTGGCATGAATCGCTTTAACACGCTTTTTATTTCTAGCACGTTGAGCAATGCCAAGTTTTTGTTCGTATTGCCGATAGATTTGAGGGGCTTTGAGCTTTACGCCATCTGAACAGGTTGCAAGGTCTTTTAAGCCCAAATCTATACCGATTGAGGTATTACCCTTTGATTTAACTTGTTTTGTCTTATCAACAACTAAACAAACATACCAACGTCCACGACTGTCTTCTACAAATGAGCCTGTTTTGACGTTGTATTTTGATAGTCCATAGCTATCCCATAGCTTGAATTGATGCTTGCCATACTGCACGTAGCCATCAGCATATTTGATTGCAACCTTTTTGAAGGGTATCCAACCCAAAGAACGTCTTGCAGACTTCTTATTACTCACCCGCCATTTTAGCTTTGCTTTTTTAAACTGCTTTCTTCGAGTAACCAATTCTTCTGTTATCGCTTGAACAGTTTGACTATGCAGATTGCATTCTTTAGATGTGCCTTTCGTGTATTTAGCAATATCGTAAGCTGAAAGAAATTCACCTTTTCTTTTTAGATGTTTAAATCCTAAATCATTCACATAATTCCAAACAAAATTTACTTCCAATGCGAGTTGGTCTAGTACCTTGTAATGTTTGTCTTTTATGCGTAATTTAAGTGTTTTCATGATTAAAATATATTTGGTCTATGAGCAATAGTCAAGAGATTAGAACAGGTCGCCACTGTGTTTTTAATATGCATGTACATTTAGTCTTTGTGGCTAAATACCGTAGAGATGTTTTTACCAAAGCAATGCTTGAAACAATGCGTGAAGTGTTTGAGCGTATCTGCTTAGACTTTGAAGCCGAGTTGGTAGAGTTTGATGGTGAACACGATCATGTTCATTTGCTTGTGAATTATCCACCTAAAATAGCAATTTCTAGCTTAGTGAATAGTTTAAAGGGTGCTTCAAGTCGCATTGTAAGAACCAAACACCCTGAAATTAAAAACAAGCTATGGGGCAGTGCTTTGTGGTCGCCTATAGTCAAATCATTATAAAACCAATACAATGGTGCAATGAGTTATTCAGAACATTTTAGACGTAAAATTTTAGCTAAGCTTGAGGAAGGTTATTCTATTCGAGCGGTAGCTGCACAATTTGAAATTAATAAAAATACCATTGTTGAATGGAAGAAACGTATAGAGATTAAAAAAACTCGTGTACGTAAACCTTCTAAAATTAACGATGATGCTTTACGTGAAGATGTTGAAAAGTATCCTGATGCTTATCAATATGAACGTGCTGCACGTTTTAATTGTGGTGTTTCATCTATTGGTGCTGCATTAAAGCGCTTAAATATTACAGTTAAAAAAAGACGTTAAGCCATCCTAAAGCAGATACAAAGCTTAGGGATAAATTTATTCTGCAAGTGAATGAATTAGAAAAAAACCATCCGATTATTTATCTGGATGAAAGTGGTTTTAAGTCACATGATTATAGACCTCATGGCTACTCACGAAAAGGAGTACCCTGTTTAGGGCAATATAATTGGCAATTAAAGAATCAGACCAATGCCATTGGAGCAATCCATGAGGGTAAGTTATTTTCAGTCGGTTTATTTGACTGCAAAATCAATTCAGATGTTTTTCATTTTTGGATTGAGCAATTCCTCATACCAGCATTACCAGAAAATAGTGTAGTGGTTATGGATAATGCAGCATTTCATAAAAGAGCAGATATTCAGGAGTTATTGGAACAACAAGGGCATAAAATTCTTTGGCTTCCTGCATACAGCCCTGATTTAAATCCTATAGAACAGATGTGGGCATGGGTTAAACGTAAGCGTAAAGAATGGTTGATCGACTCAGTCGATGAGTTATTTCGAGTTTTTTTCGAATCTTGTATGAATAATAAAGTAGTTTGACTATAGTTACTTCGCTGCTTCATGTGGCGGTGCGCCAATTGGAATTGTTAAACAATATATTCAACAACAGCAAACACCGCATTAATGGCTTACGCCACTCGCTTATATCCTCGGGCTAAACCCCCGAGGTTTTACGCTCCAATGGATAAAAAAGACCGCAAAAGCGGTCTTTTTTATGTTTGAAGGGCTTAAAGTTTTAAGCTTGACCTTCAACAGCTGCTGCTTGAGCACGCTGCATATTTGCTTCGAACTCAGCATCAAAGTTAATTGGTGTAAGTAACAATTGTGGGAAACTGCCTTTAGTCACCATATCATTCACCGCTTCACGAAGGAACGGGAACAAGATGTTCGGGCAATATGCACCTAAGATGTACGGAAGACGTTCTTCTTCAACACCATCTACAAGGAAAATACCTGCTTGAGTAACATCGACAATAAACGCCGTGTCACCTGCATTGTTTGCTTGTACAACCACTTTAAGTGAAACTTCGTAGTGAGTTGGATCAACTTTTTCAGCAGAAGATGACAAGTTAATGTTTAACTCTGGTTGCCATTCTTTGGTAAAAACTTGCGCCCCAGGAACTTCAAAAGAAATATCTTTTGTGTAAATACGTTCTAAAGCAAGTTGTGGTTGAGCTTCACTCATTTTCTAATCCTTAATATGCTGAGCTAATTATGCCAATAGTTGGTCGAGTTTGCCTTCACGCTCTAAAGCATAAAGCTGATCAAAACCACCAATAAATTGGTCATCAATAAAAATTTGTGGAACCGTACGGTGATTGGTGCGTTGCATCAATTCAATGCGGACTTCTGGCGCTTCTTTAGATAAATTAATTTCTTTATATTCAACGCCTTTACGCTCAAGGAGCTGCTTTGCGCGAACGCAATATGGACATACAGTCGTTGAGTAAATAGTGACTTGAGCCATGAGTTTCTCCTTGTGCGAATTATTTAGCTTTAACCAGTGGTAAGCCTTGAGCCTTCCAGTTGCTAATCCCGCCATCTAAACGATAGCTGTCAGTATGTGCAACTTGTTGTAAAGCAGTACCTGCCACTTGGCCTAAGTTACAGATGAACACGAGTGGACGATCTGCAGCTTTTAACTCTTCAGCATGTTTTGTAATTTGGCTGTAGGGAATGTTGCGACTTCCACTAATATGACCTTCACGGAAATCTTTGGCATCACGTAAGTCAATCAACATGGCATTTTTAGCTTTCACTAAAATACCTAAAGATTGTGGTGAAATTTTGCGACCATTGCGTTGTCCTTCAAGTACGAAAAACAAAACAACCAGTACCGCAAGTGTTCCAAATAAGAAGGGGTGATTCCCCATAAACTCGAACCAACGTTCCACAAGTCACCTAAATTACAATTCAAAAATTGCTAGAGAGTATAGCTCATAAAATATGGTGATCAAAATCACCGCTTCAAGGGCTAAGGTTGAATAAAAATTAATTTTTTTGCTGAGCTTCAGCAATTTCATCAATCAGACGTAAATAGCTGTCTAAACGGCGCGTTAAAATTTCACCATTTGCCGCAGCTAAGCGTAAAGCGCATTGTTTTTCATGTTTATGGGTACAGTTACGGAACTGACAGTAGCCCAATAAGTTTTCAATTTCAGGAAAGCCACGTTGCACTTTGTCGGTATCTAAATGCCATAAACCAAACTCACGAATTCCCGGTGAGTCAATCAGCGAGGCGCCTTCGCCAAAACCAATCAAACGGGTAGAGGTCGTGGTGTGCTGCCCTAAGGCTGAGTTTTCAGAAATCACATTGGTTTTCTGTGCAGCGTCTGGCACGATGGCATTAATCAGTGTGCTTTTACCTACCCCAGACTGGCCAACTAAAGCCACGGTTTCATTTTTTAAACGCTGGGTCAGTGCGGTTAAATCACCATCGGCTTGGGTTTGCATCACTTCATAGCCTAAGGTTTGATATTCCGCAATCAACGCTAAAATCGGGTCATTGTCTTTGAGCAAATCGGTTTTGTTCAGTACCAAAAGTGCTGGAATGTTGGCATCGGCACAGGCCACCAAATAACGGTCAATCAGACCTGGTGCAGGCTCAGGCAGTGGCGCAAACACAATCACAATCAGGCTGATATTGGCAGCGACAGGTTTTACTTTATGGTAACGGTCTGGACGAGTCAGTAGCGACTGACGTGGCTGTATGGCATTGATGATCCCGAGCCCCGTATTTGGGTCGGCTTGCCATTTGACACGATCACCTGTGACCAGTAGTTCGAGGTTGGTGCGTGTATGACAGCGCCAAATACTGCCGAGTTCAATCGGTTTCCAAAACGGTTCAGGTTCGCCTGCTTGTACCGTTGGTTTGATGGGATGTGGGTCTGGAGTCGTAAGGGCTTGCACTTCAAGCTGACGGCCGTAGTGTTGTACCACCAAGCCTTCTAAATCATTTGAAGTGTCGATATCTTCTTGACGTGTTTGCTGTTGTTTCTGAATGCGACGTTGTTGCTGTTCAGTTAAACGACGTTTACGAATTAAAGCCATTCATATCCTAAAAAACCATGAATTCAAGATGGCAAAAATAGCACGAAGCAGGGTATCAGTTACAGCATCGAAGCAATTAATTTGCTACTATCATCGTTTTTAAGCCGAATAAGATTGCACATTTATGAGCAGCACCGCTGATACGCGTTTGATTTGGATTGACCTTGAAATGACAGGTCTCGATACTGATAATGACCAAATTATTGAAGTTGCTACAATTGTGACGGATGATAACTTAAATATTTTAGCTGAAGGGCCTGTGCTTGCTGTACATCAGCCAGACCGCGTGCTGAATGCAATGGATGAGTGGAACACTCGCCAACATGGTCAATCAGGCTTAATTGAACGTGTACGTCGCAGTAAATTGACTGCGCAAGATGCGGAGCAGCAAACTTTAGAATTTCTAAAAAAATGGGTCAATCCAAAAAGCTCACCAATGTGTGGCAATTCAATTTGCCAAGACCGCCGTTTTTTACACCGTTTAATGCCTGAAATGGAACAATATTTCCATTATCGTAATTTAGATGTGTCTTCGGTAAAAGAGTTGGCTAAACGCTGGCGTCCAGAAATTATGAGTGGCTTGAAAAAGAATGCTTCACACTTAGCGATGGATGACATTCGTGATTCGATTGCGGAACTGAAGTATTATCGTGAATACTTTTTTATTATGAATAAATAAGTAGTAAAGAAAGAGGCGCTAGCCTCTTTTTTATTGAAATCGAATAGAATAGAGCTGAGGGTGTTGGTGTAGAAAAAAGAAACACTTTTTTGCTATACAAGTTTAAAACAAGCTTTATGATAAAGTAAATTAATTAAATTATAACAAAGAGTTGAGTTATGCAAAGTAATAACCCTATTTTGAACCGCGTGGAAACACATGCGGACTATAGTCAACCAATGACTGTTCAAGGTGCTATTCAGAAGTCTGTATTACTTACAGTGATTGCAGCTGTGGTCGGTATGGCACTGTTTTTCTACTGTTTCATGACCTTAAATATTTCGCTAGCCTATGCTGCAACCTTAGTCGGTGCGATTGGTGGTCTAATTTTAGGCCTGATTGCAACTTTTAAACCAAATACCGCACGTACCCTTGCCATTCCATATGCCTTGTTTGAAGGTGCTTTTTTAGGTGGGGTGTCGGTCATTTTCCAATTGAAATATCCGGGTGTACCTTTACAAGCGCTGTTGGCAACTTTTGTCACCACTTTAGTGATGTTTGGTTTGTATCGTTTTCAAATTATTCGTGCCACTGAAAAATTCAAATCTGTAGTGATGTCAGCATCAATTGCCATCGCGATTGTGTTTGTGGTGCAAATGGTCATGCGTTTGGCTTTTGGTTCAAGTATTCCATTTTTATTTGAAAACAACTTATTAGGTCTAGGTTTTGCCGCTTTTGTTGCAGTGATTGCATCACTGAACTTAATTCTAGATTTTGATTTGATTGAAAGTGCTGCGGCTCAACACGCTCCGAAAGCGATGGAATGGCTGTGTGGTATTGCGCTACTAGCAACTTTGGTGTGGATGTACTATTCATTTCTACGCCTACTCAGCATGTTGCGTGGCGACGACTAATCTCGTTAGTTTTAACAAATACGCCCCTTCATTGGGGCGTATTTGTTATTGAATGTTGATGAATTGAAAAAAGGCGCATTATGCAATTTCGGTTTCAACTTAAACTTGGCATTATGCAGATAAATTATTTTGAGTGAGAGTCACATGGCACAAGGACTATTGGCTGGAAAGCGTTTTTTAGTAGCGGGTATTGCAAGTAAATTATCAATTGCATTTGGTATTGCTCAAGCACTTCACCGTGAAGGCGCGGAACTTGCGTTTACCTATCCAAATGAAAAACTGAAAAAACGTGTAGATGAATTTGCAGCACAATTTGGTTCAACGATTGTTCTACCATGTGATGTGGCTGTCGATGCTGAAATTGAACAGACTTTTGTTGAATTGGCAAAACATTGGGATGGTTTAGACGGTGTGGTGCATTCGATTGGTTTTGCGCCTGCGCATACTTTGGATGGTGACTTTACCGATGTAACGGATCGTGATGGTTTTAAAGTGGCACATGACATCAGTGCATATAGTTTCATTGCTATGGCGCGTGCTGCGAAGCCATTACTTTTAGTTCGTCAAGGTTGCTTATTGACCTTGACTTACCAAGGTTCTGAGCGTGTGATGCCAAACTATAACGTGATGGGTATGGCGAAGGCATCGCTAGAAGCGGGCGTACGTTATTTGGCTTCAAGCTTGGGTGCAGAAGGGATCCGTGTGAATGCGATTTCAGCAGGCCCAATCCGTACTTTGGCGGCATCTGGTATTAAGTCGTTCCGCAAAATGTTAGATGTAAACGAAAAAATTTCACCACTTAAACGTAATGTGACCATTGAAGATGTCGGTAATGCCGCATTATTCCTTTGCTCACCTTGGGCAAATGGTATTACGGGTGAAATCATGTATGTCGATGCAGGTTTCAACACTGTGGGGATGAGCCCAGACTTGATGCTCGATGACTAATTAGATTGATTCAAATTATTTGATAAAGCCGCTTTTATAGCGGCTTTGTTTTTTTATAATAGAGCCAGATTCTAAAGAATATAATGCATTATTAACTGCTAAGGTAGTCCAACTTTATCTTTCAATTGATTGTAAGCAAGGGCATAGTTTTTAGCTTTTACGCTGTTGTCTACTCGAAACGTTTTCGAACCATGCTTCCTCTTTTTCAAAATTATCTGCCCAGCAAATTCCATAAGGAAGTAGTCATTTCCTTTCCAATCACTAAGAGTATATCCTTCCTTATCTGCAATCCAATCAGGGAGTCCAGCTCTAACCTTTGCAAGCTCTGCAAGAAACTCACTGACATTAGAATACCTATTATGTTTATCTTGAACAGCTTTCTTTAATACCTTGACAACTTTTTTGGGAACGTAAAACGGAATACTTCGCCAGTCGAGTAGTTTCCCCATATTTATTCTTTTTTCAATACAAGAGTCGATGTATTTGGATATCTCATAATCACCTCCTGTTTCTTTGATTCTTTCAAGCTTCTTTAATTCTATTTTATTTAGCTGTTCTAAAAGGTTATTACTTAGTTTCCCCCCAAAAAGGAGGTAGCCAATAATTCCTGCTTGATACACATCCGAAGAGAAGTCAAAAAAGCATTATCACCAAATGCTTCTGGTGGTCTATAGAGAATACTATGCTTTGATGCAGGAGCTTTACCAGTGGCATCATCGATACGGCGAACAGAACCAAAATCTGCAATAACGAGCTTGTCATCGTGGACCAAAAGATTCTCAGGTTTTAAATCCCTGTGTACTAGTTTTTTTCTTGGCAGTGCATTGCAGTCAAGCCAGAAAGCAGTTGACAAAGTAACTTATAGTTAAGGTCAAGTGAGAGATGGTAGCGTTCTTGGAAGCTGAATAGATCCCCGTCATTTGCCGCTTGCATCATATAAAATGAGCAGTCTTCCTCAACTTTACGAGCATCAAATACTTTTAATACGCAGATTCAAATCCCAAGTGCGACACATTTGTAGTTAGTTGAAAAAGTTAGGTGTATTCGTAGAATCATTGGACTTTTTCAACTCGCAATTGGAAAGCACACAATGAAGAAATACACCCAACTTTCTCAAGATGAAAGATACGAAATTTATGCTACTTTGAAAAGTAAAAGTTCAATCGCTACCCTTGCTCGGGAATTAGGACGTTCACGATCAACCATCTACCGTGAATTAAAAAGAAATACTGGGCAACGTGGATATAGAGCTCAACAGGCAGCTAAATTTGCAAGTCAAAGACGGTACCGTCCTTCATCATCAATGACAGCATTTGCCTTCGCTTATATTGATTATTTGATTGGTTTGGACTGGTCACCCGAACAAATTTCAGGTGCTTTAACACAACGCGGTTGGCTGGATGTACCTTCACATGAGTGGATTTACCAGTACATTTATCAAGATAAATCAAAAGGCGGTAAACTTCATCTACATTTAAGGCATCAGAAGAAATATCGAAAACGCGGTTACAAAAACACGGATCGTAGGGGTCAAATCATTGATAAAACAAGTATTCATTGCCGAGACCAGGTCATTGATCAACGACAACGTTTAGGAGATTTCGAAGGTGACACGGTGATTGGTAAACATCATAAAGGTGCTTTATTGACTCTCGTTGATCGAAAGAGCCTGTATGTACATATTGTTCATTTAGGGCCAACAAGAGCATCCTCTCAAACGATTACTTGTGCATTAGATCGTTTACAAATGAGCCATGCTTATAGTGTGACATTTGATAATGGCAAAGAATTTTCCGAACACAAAAGAATTACTGATGCTGGCATAGAGACGTATTTTGCTGATCCTTACAAGTCTATTCAGCGAGCTAGAAATGAAAATACGAATGGTTTAATCCGTCAATATCTGCCAAAATCATCATCGTTTGATGGCGTGTCAAACGAACAAATAGAGCAGATAGAATTTGCACTCAACCATCGTCCTAGAAAAACACTAGGTTGGTATACACCGAGTGAAGTTATGGCTGGTTTTTATACTGTTGCACTTGCCGCTTGAATCCGCCTTTTTAGAAAATCGACCAATATTTAAGAAAGTTATATTTACGTCAAGCTACAAACGGCGTGAAATACGATTTCATGATATTTTCGTTGTAATACTTAATTTAGTTGTTAGTCATATCATTAATTCGCCCACATAAGTTTATTTTAATAACAAATAATTGTCTTAAGACGTTGTGTTGGATTAATAGGATAGAATCAAAAATTATCGGCCCATTAAAAATGAGCCAAAAACTTTAGAAGAACAAAACAATAGCGCTAGGACTATTGTTTTGTTAGTTCTTTTACAGGACTTCCACCCAAGGCTTGCATCAACGTCACATAGGCGTTGTATTGACTCTGTTTGGTATTGACCAACGTTAAGCGCGCAGTGCGTGTGGTTTCCTGTTGATCCAACAAGGTTTTTAAAGCCACGGCACCATAGCGATAACGTACTTGGGTCAACCGTTCCACTTTCTCAGCAAGTTCTAAATTACGCTGTTGCAATTGCACTTGTTGACTCAACTCAGTTCGCGCAGACAGGGCATTTTCAACATCGGCAAAAGCTTGGTACAAAGTCTGACGATATTGCACGATGGCTTTTTCATAGTCCAATTGACTAATCGCAAGGTCGCGTTTCATGTCGTTATATTGCAAGAACGGCAGACTTAAACTTGCGCCTAAGGTTAGGGCTGGGTTCTTGAGCAATTGCGTTAGTGAGGTACTGCTTGAACCAAGATTCCCAGTCAAACTGATCGAAGGATAATAGCTCGCCGTGGTGGCATCTTTGGTCGCTAAACTCTCACGTAAACGTAGCTCAGCCGCTTTTAAGTCTGGACGGCGCGACAAGATGTCGGCAGGTAAACCCGCAGCAATACTAGGCAAAGCTAAGCGTGGTAAACGCTGTGGTTCATCAATACTCAACTGCTGTACAGGCATATGCAGTAACACGGCAATTGAGGTACGGGTCTCGACAAAGCTTTGTTGAATTTGACTCAGACTGGCTTTTTGACTTTGTACTGACTGTTCAGCTTGAGTTAAGTCCAGTCCTGATACAGCCCCAGCTTGATACTGAACTTTAACTAAGTCATACAGTTTTTGTGAGGTTGCAAGGCTTTGCTCGGCAGTTGTACGGCTTTCATTATAATAGGCCAACTGCCAATATAGCTTCGCCGTGGTGCCAATTAAGCTTTGAGCAGTGGCTTGTAAATCTTGCTCAGTCGCCAGTGCTTCCCATCTCTTTGCTTCAGTTTGACGGGCTAATTTACCAAATAAATCGACTTCATAACTTAAGCCAGCACCCAAAGACAGACCACTTGAGCTGTCATTGCCTGAGTTCAAGTCAAACTGATGACCTGTAGACACCGTAGAATTCACTCGTGGCTTTTGCTGATTCTCGGCCAGTTCTGCTTGTAAGCGTGCTTGTTTTAAGGTCATCCCTGCAACGGCCAAATCGGCATTCTTTGCGAGCACAGCATCGACCAGTTGATTGAGCTGTACATCACCAAATAACGTCCACCATTGATCGGCATACAGGGCTTGTTGGCGTTGTTGCGATGTTACTTTGTCGTATTGAAACTGAGATGGCGTCTGTACCGCTGGCGCTTGATAAGGTGTTTTAACCACAGCTGCACAGCCAACCAAAGTGCTGCCAAGCAGCATCGCGGTACAAAGGCGCGTTAATAAAAAAGGCATATTTTTTCCTTATTCTCTGGCAAGTGCTGCAACAGGGTCGAGTTTGGCTGCATTTTTTGCAGGCAAGAAACCAAACACCACACCAATTAAAGTCGAGCATACAAATGCGGCGATAATAGACGTGGTTGAGTAGGCAACCCCAAAATTACCCCCAGCAAATTTTTGAATGATTTGTCCTAGACCCAGCGAGAGCAATACCCCTAACACCCCACCAATCAGGCAGACTAAAATGGCTTCAATCAGGAACTGCTGCAAAATATCACTTTGACGCGCACCAACTGCCATCCGAACCCCAATTTCTTGCGTGCGTTCGGTGACCGAGACCAACATAATATTCATTACCCCTATACCGCCCACCACCAAAGAAATAACGGCAATTGCAGAGACCAATAGGGTCATGGTACTGGTGGTCTTTTCAATGGTTTGGCGAATACTGTCACTGTTCATGGTGAACACATCTTGTTGACCATGACGCAAGGTGAGTAAGTTCACAATTGCGTTTTCAGCCGCGCTGGTGGAGTACTTATCATTGATTTGCACCACGATATTGCGCACATTACTCTGACCGAGCATACGACTCATGACAGTGGTGTAGGGCATATATACATTCAACGTATCATCGGAACCCATAGCACTGGTTTGCGGCTCAACGACACCAATAATTCGTGCAGGAACACTGCCCAAAAGTACGACTTGCCCAATCGGATTGCTACCATCACTAAAAAACTGTTTTTGTGTGTTAGTATCAATGACTACGTCTTGGGTACGGTCACGGACACTTCGTTGGTCAAAGGTTTGTCCATTTTTGAAGGTTAGGCCTTTCACTGTAAAATAATCGCCACCGACACCATTAATGGTGGCATTGGCTTCACTTTGTTGATAGCGAATGGTTTTAGATGAACTCACCATTGGACTGACCGCACTCACATACGGTTGGGTGGCGAGCGCTTCAGCATCGGCAGGAACAAGGGTTTTAAAGTTGGCCGTTTTGGAGTTGTCACCAAAACCGCGCCCTTGGAACACCGTAATGGTGTTAGTTCCTAAACTACTGATGTTACTTAAAATCTGCTGTTGTGACCCATTTCCTAAAGCCACCACCGTTACAACAGAGGCAATCCCGATAATAATGCCGAGCATGGTCAAAAAGGTTCGCATGCGGTGTGCATTCATGGACAAAAGTGCCATACGGAAGGCTTCACCTAAACGGTCGAGCAGGGAACGCCATGCAGAGACACTTTTATTTTTTTCTTGTTGGGCAGAAATCGCAGTTTCTGCATCAGGATCGCTATGCAGTTCAGTGTCGTGCTCAGGTTGATTGACACGGTCTGCAATGATTTGCCCATCACTGATCTCGATAATCCGCGAGGCATTTTTCGCCACTTGCATATCGTGGGTGACCAAAATAATGGTATGGCCTGCGGCATTTAACTCACGCAAAATCCTCATCACTTCCACGCCGCTATGCGAGTCTAGGGCACCTGTCGGTTCATCGGCGAGAATGACATCACCGCCATTCATCAAGGCACGTGCAATCGAGACACGTTGTTGCTGCCCCCCAGAAAGTTGACTCGGACGGTTTTGAGTTTTATTACCCAGTCCTAATTCTGTCAGTAAAGCAGTGGCACGTTGTTTACGCGCATACGGTGTTGCACCTGCATAAACGGCAGGTACTTCAACATTACCTTCTGCGGTTAAGTCGCCAAGAAGATGGTAACGCTGGAAAATAAAACCAAAATACTCACGACGTAATTCAGCCAATTGGTCCGGTTCGAGTTTACCTGTTTCGCGGCCATTGACCTGATAACTTCCTGAGGTTGGACGGTCGAGACAGCCCAAAATATTCATCAGGGTCGATTTACCTGAACCCGACTGGCCGACAATGGCAACCAATTCACCTTCGTAAATGGTCAGATCAATGCCTTTGAGAATTTGGACAGTACTTTCGCCAGCTGGAAACTCTCGCACCAAATTGCTGACTTCAAGCAAGGCTTTTTTGGTCATGCTTACATTCCCATCGGTGGACTGTTACGACGGCGGTTGCTGCTATTGGCAGAAGCCGCAGAGTTCTCTGAACTGTCTGCAATCACCACTTGATCACCTTCTTTTAAGCCTGCAAGCACCTGTGCATTGACACGGTTATTGATCCCCACCAAAATTTGTTTGGGTTGAGCTGAGCCGTCCGCTTGTAAGACACGAACTACGCTCAGCGTAGCTTTACCTTCTTTAACCAATTGTTGTTGTGCTGCATTTAAATTTAGACGTTCAAGACGTGGACCTTGTGGACGGTCTGAGTCCGATTTGGTTTGTGTAGATGACGCTGCTTGCGTATTTGAACCACTGTTACGTTTTGCATTTGCAGGACGATTGGAAATTGCAGAAGAAGGGACTAATAACGCATTTTTTGCAGAATCGAGCACGATGTAGACTTGTGCAGTCATATCAATACGTAGCTTGCCATCATGGTTGGGTACATCAAATAGAGCATTGTAGTAAATTGCGGTGCTGGTTGATGTGCTGGTGGTACTTTCATCGGTAATCGAGTCTGGCGCGGGCTCAACTTGACGTAGGCTAGCATAACGCTTGCTGTCATCACCTAAAGTGGTGAAATACACCTGTTGGCCTTTTTCAACTTTCATGATGTCCGCTTCACTGACCTGCGCCTTAATGGTCATGTTTTGCAATTTTGCAATTTTAACAATAGTTGGCGCACTTTGATTGGCATTTACAGTTTGACCTTCCTCAGTCACGATCGCCACCACGGTACCGTCAGTCGGTGCCACAATGCGGGTATAACCGATATTGGTTTGTGCAGTCGACTTGGTTACTTTTGCAGATTCAATCTGTGCATCAATGGCTTTAATTTGTGCTTGTGCTGTTTTATAGCTGGCCTCAGCCGATTCTAATTCTGCTTTTGATGTAGCATCTTGTGCATACATTTGTTGTTGACGTTTATATGCCAGTTGCGCCTCATTAAGACTGGCTTCTTGTTGTAGACGCTGCGCTTGCAAATTTTTAATATTGGCTTCTGCTGTTTTGAAGCTGTTTTCTTGAGTGGTTGAATCAATCTGCGCAATCAATTGACCTTGTTTAACTTCATCACCCAGTTGCACATACATTTTCTGTACTTGACCTGAGACCTGTGCGCCTACACTCACCAGTTTGGTTGCATCTAAAGTACCTGTCGCCAATACCGTATTTTCAAGATCACCACGAGTGACAGATTCGCTAATATATTGTGGTTGTTCTTGTTTTGGTTTGAAATATGTCCACGCGACATAAGCAAGTACGGCAACACACAGTACTGCGATAACCATTTTGACAGCTTTTATTTTTTGCATTGGAATCAGGGAGTAAACAGAATTGCAGATAGTATAAAAGCGAAATACGGATAAATCGTGAATTTTTTGAACAAATAGAAATGATTATTATTTTTAAAAGACTCGTTGCGGTAATTTAAGCGGGAAAGAGTGATTTTCCACACAGCGTTGCAATGGCTTGCATCACGACATGTTCAGCATTTTCATGCCCCAAACCTTTGATCGAAGCATCAATGCGAAGCAGGAGACTGGGCCACGTTAAAAAGCACTGCGGATTCAGTCGACGTAATGCTTGTTGATAGACGCTGACTTTATTCTTCCAAATCCCTAGTTGTAGTGCATTTTGCGGTTGCTCAAACAGTTGCATGAGTAAACGCATTTCTTTGCTTATGCTCCACAAAATCAGACTGAGGGGTTCACCTGAGGCAATCAGGTATTGGTAAATTTTAATCGATTGCGCCAGATTGCCTTCGAGCAGAGCATCACTCAAATCGAAAGTACTATAGCGGGACTGATCTTGTAAGCAGGCATGTAAATGATCAATCTGAATCAGCTCGACCTCGGCAAAGGTGTCGCTGACACGCATTAAGCTATTTTTAGCTGCAAGTAAGTTGTGTTCATGGTGTTGTTCTAGCCACTGCCATGCATCCTGACTCAGTTTAACCCCAAGCTTATCTGCTTCAATGCTTAAAATCTGCTGACGATCACGCGGATAATTCGCGGTCAGGGCAACATGCACTCCATTGGCTTCAACCGTTTGGAAAAAGCCCGTTTTTAGGCTGGCGCTGTCCTGTTTTGGCATCACCACCAAAAGCAAGTTCTGTTCATTGCTTTGGATATAGCTTTTTAGCAACTTTAAAGCGTTAGCATCGGGTTTAATATTGCCATGAACTTCAATGGCAAGCTGGCTTGAAAACAAGGACAAGCTGTTGAGCGCATTAAAGACATTTTTCCAGTCATTGACATTACTGATGTCATGCCGTTGTCGTTCAATCTCTTGCTTTTGCCAACTTGCTCGAAATGCATCCAGTAAGTTTTGTTCAAGCAATGGCTCTTGACCTTGCATAATCCACGCGCCACGAGCTTCATCGACACGTTTTAAGGCTTGCAAATAGTCAAGTTTCATTGTTAATAAACCTTACTGCTGTGCAGGTGGTAGACGGTTCGATGAAATTTGACGCACAATTTGCTGCGCGACATCATCCACGATGACTTGATTCAGATAGTTTTTCTCTTGGTCATCGGTATTGACCGTTTCAACGTTGTATTGATAACTACGTGATGCGACTACGGTGCGTGGTTCAGTGATTGGACGGCCTTGTGCATCTTCAATACGGAAGGTGACATTGAGGCGTAGTAATACTTCAATCAGTTTACCGTTCAGCTCTAAACGCTGCGGTTTATAGTCTAGCACGCGAAGCACATAGGCATCTGAACCACTGCTCAGCTGTACACCAGACGCAACCAAATAAATGGCCAATTTTTCATGTAATTCATCGGTGTTCTTCGGAAGCACCAAATTCATTTTTGAATAAGCAATCGGCGTTGCGCTTGGATTGGTGCCTTTTAAATGAAAGCCACACCCGACCAAGCCAGCACTTAGGCCACAAGTTAAAACAATAGCTGCCAAACGTTTGCCTAAATGCATGTGTTGTCCTCTGTTTGCTCTTTTTGATAAAAGAAAAATAATATGTCGTGATTGTATGTGCAAAGCCCGTTGACTGGCAACGGGCTTTGTTTGGGTTTTGTTTAGAAATCCCTCCCGACCTCCCTTTGAAAAGGGAGGAGTTCCCCTCTTTAATAAAGAGGGAGTCAGGGAGATTAAGTTAAACCACCAAATTCACTAATTTATTTGGCACCACAATTTCTTTCTTGGTTGGACCTGTCAAGAATTGTTGAACTTCTGGCAAGGCTTTAGCCAATGCAAGCAATTCATCTTTCGATGTATCGACAGACACTTCTAATTTGCCACGCAGTTTACCATTCACTTGAACCACAATCGTTTGCGTATTACGTGTGAGTGCAGATTCGTCTAAAGTCGGGAACAATACGCTGGTTAAGTCTAGTCCGAATTCAGCCAATAAAGTCTGGCTTAAATGTGGTGCAAATGGCGCAAGTAAAGTTAAAAGCGTTGTAATCGATTCACGAGCAACCGCAACATCGTTATCATTTTTCGCTTCAAATTTGTTGTTCGCATTTAATAGTTCCATCATCGCTGCAATAGCCGTGTTAAAGGCATGGCGGCGTTCGATGTCATCACCCACTTTTTGAATGGTTTCATGCGTTTTACGACGTAAGTCTTGTGCTTCTGTAGACAGTTGAGCAGTATCAATTGCAGAGCCTACATTACCTTTTTCAAGGAAGCTGGCAACCAAACGCCATACACGTTTCAAGAAACGGTTTGCGCCTTCCACACCCGCATCAGACCATTCAAGAGATTGATCTGGTGGAGCAGCAAACATCATGAACACACGTGCCGTATCTGCACCGTACTGATCAATAATAGCTTGCGGGTCGATACCGTTATTTTTCGATTTCGACATTTTCTCTTGTCCGCCAACAATCACGTCTTGACCATCACCTTGGTATTTCGCAGACAGAATACGACCTTTTTCATCACGTTCGAGGTCGATATCCGCAGGGTTAAACCAAGTTTTCTTGCCTGATTCAGCTTCACGGTAATAAGTGTCTGCCAAAACCATACCTTGAGTTAACAGGTTGGTAAATGGTTCATTGCCTTGTACTACACCTTCATCACGCATTAACTTGTGGAAGAAGCGTGCATAAAGTAAGTGCAGAATCGCATGTTCAACACCACCGATGTATTGGTTTACAGGAAGCCATGTTTGAGCAGCTTCAGGCTTAACTAAACCATCAGTAAAATCAGGAGATGCATAACGTGCATAGTACCAAGATGATTCTACAAAGGTGTCCAAGGTATCGGTTTCACGACGTGCATCGCCACCACAACTTGGGCATTTGGTTTCGTAGAATTCAGGCATCTTGTTCAATGGGTTACCCGAGCCATCAGGTACGACATCAGTCGGTAAGACCACTGGAAGTTGCTCTTCAGGTACAGGAACCTGACCACATTTTTCACAGTTGATCATTGGAATTGGGCAACCCCAATAACGTTGACGCGATACACCCCAGTCACGTAAACGGAACTGAACTTTCGTATTTGCAAGAGTTGTTGGTTCTAATTTTTCAAGGAACGCATCATAAGCAGCTTGGAAGTCTAAACCGTCAAATTCTGCTGAATTGACCAATTTACCTTCTTTAGAGCCGTACCATTCTTGCCATTGTGCAGCATCAAAGTCTGCACCTTGAGCATCAATCACTTGTTTAATGGTTAAGCCATATTTATTGGCAAATTCAAAATCACGTTCGTCGTGTGCAGGTACAGCCATCACTGCGCCAGAGCCATAAGACATCAACACATAGTTGGCAATCCAAACAGGAATGTCTTCACCAGTGACAGGATGCTTCACAGACAGACCTGTTGCCATGCCTTTCTTTTCAGCAGTGGCAAGGTCAGCTTCAGCCACAGAACCCATACGGCATTCTTCAATAAATGCTTTAAGTTCAGCATTATTTTCCGCAGCTTTCAGCGCCATTGGATGTTCTGCTGCAACTGCAACATAAGTCACACCCATTAAGGTGTCAGCACGTGTGGTGAATACAGTAAGGCCGTCTGCGTAAATTTCAGGATTCGCTGAAGGGAAGGTGATATCCATTCCTTGTGAGCGACCAATCCAGTTACGTTGCATGGTCAAGACTTGTTGTGGCCAACCGTCTTTTAAGGTATCTAAATCGTCTAATAATTCTTGTGCATAGTCGGTAATGCGGAAGTAATACATTGGAATATCACGTTTTTCAACCAACGCACCTGAACGCCAGCCACGACCATTTTCAACTTGTTCATTGGCAAGTACAGTCTGATCCACAGGATCCCAATTTACGGTAGATAACTTACGATAAATAAGGCCTTTTTTATAAAGTTGCACGAACAACCACTGTTCCCAGCGGTAGTATTCAGGGGTACACGTTGCAAATTCACGATCCCAATCGACTGATAGACCTAATTTTTTTAATTGGTCACGCATATATGCGATGTTTTCAAAGGTCCATTTTGCAGGTGCAACTTGGTGTGCAATTGCAGCATTTTCAGCAGGTAAACCAAAAGCATCCCAACCCATAGGTTGCAGGACAGTTTCCCCTTTAAGGCGGTGGAAACGGCTGATGACATCACCAATGGTGTAGTTACGCACATGACCCATATGCAGTTTGCCACTTGGATAAGGGAACATCGAGAGGATATAACGACGTGGACCTTCTACAGAGTCGGCAACTTTAAAGGCTTTACGAGCTTCCCAGTCTTGTTGGACGGTAGGTTCAATCGCGCTCGCTTGATATTCAGGGTCAATGTGAGTAGTCATATACGTATGTAGAACAATGGTTAAAAAGTTTGTTGCACAGCATAGCGCAAAATGCACCTAAAAGTGAATTTTGCGCTATGTTTTGTGCAGGAAATTAAACAAGCTGAAAATAAATCTGGAACCGTACGGAATGATTAAACCGCAGGGCGGACTTGTTGGCCTTGTTCAAGTGCTTCATTCGCTTCACGTCGTTGATTTTCTAAATCAACTGCTGGTGCTGCTGGCGCAGCACTCGGTACAGCATTGAGGGGAGCTGGTACGGTATTCGGCATATTGGCAGGTGGAGGTGCTTCCGATGACGCAGCTTGTGGCGAATTTTTCCAACCATAGGTATCGACTTTGCCTTTTTTCTTTGCTGTTTTGGGTGGAGGTGTCGTGGTGTAATGTGTCGAGCCTTGGCTATCAACCCACTTATAATACGTCTTGGCAAAGCTTTGTGTACTTCCCATTGCAAGCCCCATCCCCACCAAACATGCTGTCATTCTTGCAAACTGAATACTCATCTACCATTGTCCTTTTTATATCCGTAATCATTGGATTTTATCGGGTTTATCGTTGTCGTTATTTTATGCCAATTTTAGAGCAATAAGCAGTGTTTGATGCATTTTTTCATCTGTGTTTTTGAAATATTTTGCAGGTCAAATCCTCAGTTTAATGCGTGAAATATGCGTTATGGCACAGTATGAAAATAAGAAGGTTATGCTAAAACCTGATGAACAAATGCTGATCTATATTTAAAACTGAAAAAATCTGAGATAGATGTTGGATTTAAATTTAAGTGAATATCTTATTAAACTTATTTATAGGTTTTATTATGTTTTTTTATTAATAAATTCAGTGAAATAGAAATCTATTTGTTTTTGCACTAAAAAACCGAGAAAAAGCGACTCAGTTTTCTTTGTTCGCGATGAATAAAAAACAAACGCTCTGTAAATAAACAAAAAAAAGCTAATTTTTAAACTTGACTTTAGTCACGAAACTCCTAAAAATGCTGTCTTTAGTTTTATATGCCTTTACTCGATCACCCTTCGATAAAGTGTCATTTCATGCAATGGACACGCTTTCTAGCCGAGACCGTGAACAAAGTAAAAAAATGTGTTTATCCCAACACGTTTTAGATCTCATATTGCTCAAACAGCATACAGATCAGAATTTTTTCCTATTGCTATGAAAACTAAGAAATATGTGTGCTATAACAGTGCAGACAATCAATGAATGAAACACTGCTGGTGCCTTCCACCATTGCAGTGATAAAGATTAGGGTGAATCACGTTGGAACTTTTATCTGGTGGTGAAATGCTCGTTCGCGCATTGGCGGACGAAGGCGTTGAACATGTATTTGGATATCCAGGCGGCGCAGTTTTACATATCTACGACGCGTTCTTTCAACAAGACAAAATCAATCATTACCTCGTGCGCCATGAACAAGCTGCTGGTCATATGGCAGATGCTTACTCACGCGTAACAGGTAAGACGGGTGTGGTCCTCGTGACTTCAGGTCCGGGTGCAACCAATACTGTGACTCCAATTGCAACGGCTTATATGGACTCAATCCCAATGGTGATTTTGTCTGGTCAGGTTGCGTCACATTTAATTGGTGAAGATGCATTCCAAGAAACAGATATGGTCGGTATTTCTCGTCCGATCGTAAAACATAGTTTCCAAGTGCGCCATGCCAGCGAAATTCCTTCGATTATTAAGAAGGCATTTTATATTGCAGCCTCTGGTCGTCCAGGTCCAGTTGTGGTCGATATTCCAAAAGATGCAACCAATCCTGCTGAGAAATTTGCTTACGAATACCCAGAAAAAGTGAAGATGCGTTCGTATCAACCGCCGCATCGTGGTCACTCAGGTCAAATTCGTAAAGCGATTGAAGAGCTGATTCACGCTAAACGTCCTGTGATTTATACTGGCGGTGGCGTGGTTCAAGGTAATGCTTCTGCTCAGTTAACTGAACTGGCACATATTTTGGGCTTCCCAGTCACCAATACCTTGATGGGGCTTGGTGCCTTTCCTGGCAATGATCCGCAGTTTATTGGCATGTTGGGTATGCATGGTACCTATGAAGCCAATATGACTATGCACAATGCTGATGTTATTTTGTGTATCGGTGCGCGTTTCGATGACCGTGTAACCAATAATCCAGCAAAATTCTGTCCAAATGCCAAAGTGATTCATATTGATATCGACCCTGCGACGATTTCAAAAACCATCATGGCGCATATCCCGATCGTGGGTGCGGTAGAACCTGTCCTTCAAGAAATGTTGACACAGTTGAAACAAATGAATGTGTCTAAACCAAATCCTGAAGACATGGCTGCTTGGTGGGCGCAAATCAATGAATGGCGTAAAGTTCATGGCATGCGTTATGAGTCAGGTGCAAATGGGGTAATGAAACCACAACAAGTGGTGGAAGCGTTGGATAAAATCACCAATGGTGATGCGATCATTACTTCTGACGTAGGTCAGCATCAAATGTTTGGTGCGAACTATTATAAGTATAAACGTCCACGCCAATGGATTAACTCAGGTGGCCTAGGTACCATGGGTGTTGGTTTACCCTATGCGATGGCGGCGAAATTGGCTTTCCCTGACCAACAAGTAGTGTGTATCACAGGTGAAGCATCGATTCAGATGTGTATCCAAGAGCTTTCGACGTGTAAGCAATATGGTCTAAACGTAAAAATCCTCTGCTTGAATAACCAAGCTTTAGGGATGGTGAAGCAGTGGCAAGATATGAACTATGAAGGACGTCATTCAAGTTCTTATATCGATTCATTGCCTGACTTCCCTAAATTAATGGAAGCATATGGTCATGTTGGCATCCAAATTGACCATGCGGATGAGCTAGAGTCGAAGCTTGCTGAAGCAATGGCGATCAATGATAAATGTGTATTTATTAATGTGATGGTTGACCGTACAGAGCATGTTTATCCAATGCTTATCGCAGGTCAGTCAATGCAAGATATGTGGTTAGGTAAAGGGGAGCGCACGTCATGAGACACATTATCTCTGTACTTGTAGAAAACGAAGCTGGTGCGCTTTCTCGTTTGGTGGGTTTATTCTCTCAACGTGGTTATAACATTGAGACTTTAAACGTTGCGCCAACCGAAGATCCGACTTTATCTCGTTTGACATTAACGACTTATGGC
This sequence comes from Acinetobacter sp. 789_lipA, assembly GCF_058242845.1. Taxonomy (NCBI): domain Bacteria; kingdom Pseudomonadati; phylum Pseudomonadota; class Gammaproteobacteria; order Moraxellales; family Moraxellaceae; genus Acinetobacter; species Acinetobacter sp. 789_lipA. The sequence goes on from NZ_JBZAYS010000001.1 coordinate 1,305,066, forward strand.
GATGACCATAAAATTGAACAAATCACCAAACAGCTCAACAAATTGGTTGAAGTGGTGAAAGTGGTTGATTTGTCTGAAGGTGCGCACATTGAACGTGAGTTGATGTTGATTAAAGTCAAATCACTTGGTTCGGCACGTGCTGAAATCAAACGAACTGCGGACATTTTCCGTGCGCAAATTGTTGATGTCACTCCAACGACCTATACCATTCAAATCGCAGGTACGACTGAAAAAATTGATGGTTTTATTGATGCATTAGCAGAGAACACCATTCTTGAAGTTGTACGCTCTGGTGTTTCAGGCATCGCGCGCGGCGAAAAAGTTTTAACCATTTAATTATTTAACACGATTCAACCTCCTTTTGAGAAAAAGGAGGATTTCATCAAACAATAAACCCCTTGATGGAATTACAGAATACCAAGCATTTTAGCGGAGACAGCAATGCAAATTTTTTACGATAAAGACTGCGACTTATCTATCATCCAATCTAAGAAAGTAGCGATCATTGGTTACGGTTCACAAGGTCACGCACACGCGCTTAACCTTAAAGATTCTGGTGTAGACGTAACTGTAGGTCTACGTGCTGGTTCTACTTCTTGGAAAAAAGCTGAAAATTCAGGTCTTAAAGTTGCTGAAGTTCCTGCTGCAGTTGCTCAAGCTGACGTTGTCATGATCTTGACTCCAGATGAGTTCCAATCACAACTTTATCGTGACGTGATTGAGCCAAACATCAAAGAAGGTGCAACATTAGCATTTGCTCATGGTTTCTCTGTTCTTTATAACCAAGTTGTTCCACGTGCTGATCTTGACGTAATCATGGTTGCACCAAAAGCACCAGGTCATACAGTACGTTCTGAATACCAACGTGGTTCGGGTGTTCCTGACTTAATCGCGATTCATCAAGATGCGTCTGGTAATGCACGTAACCTAGCACTTTCTTATGCTTCTGGTGTAGGTGGTGGTCGTACAGGTATTATCGAGACTTCATTCCGTGAAGAAACTGAAACTGACTTATTTGGTGAGCAAGCAGTTCTTTGTGGTGGTGCAGTAGAACTTGTGAAAATGGGCTTCGAAACTTTGGTAGAAGCAGGTTATGCACCTGAAATGGCTTACTTCGAATGCTTACACGAACTTAAGTTAATCGTTGACTTGATGTTTGAAGGCGGTATCGCGGACATGAACTATTCAGTGTCTAACAACGCTGAATATGGCGAATATGTAACTGGCGTTGAAGTAATCAACGAACAGTCTCGTGAAGCGATGCGCAATGCACTTAAACGTATCCAATCTGGTGAATACGCGAAGATGTTCATTAACGAAGGTGCGTTGAACTACCCATCAATGACTGCTCGTCGTCGTCAAAACGCAGCGCATGGTATTGAAGTAACAGGTGGTAAGTTACGCGCGATGATGCCTTGGATTCAAGCAAACAAGATCGTCGATAAAGAGAAGAACTAAGGTTACGTTACGTGCCTTTAAAAAAGGGAAAGCAATGCTTTCCTTTTTTTCGTACCTTGGATTCAAGCAAACAAGATTGTAGATAAAGAAAAGAACTAAGTTTCTAATCTAGCTGATTTTAAGTACTAAAACCCTGCCTCGGCAGGGTTTTTTTATTGATCTACTATCATTTTTTATGTAGGGCAAAGTTATTAATTAAAAAGTTGTGAGTATAAATAGGGCCATGATATGGCTATCGGTACACAGCTATAAGTTGATCTTACCCGTGTTCAAAATCGTTATATGGAATCAACAAGAATTCCATTTCAGTGCTAGATATATGGGCAGCATATATTGTCAAAAAACTATTGGATTAATAACGTATCTATGAGCTTTATTGCAATAAATGCAACTCTCAAAAAGTGTACTTATGCTTACGTTTGGGTTTTTAGTGTGAGATTTAGATTTCTAAAATAGTAGGTCATGTAAATTTAAGGTTTGATTATGTGATTTTAGTCATGTTGTTCAATAACTGAAATTGGGTAAATAGCATGTGAATAAACTTTGAATTTTAGCGAGATGATCGACCTAAATTGAATAATTAGTAGAAATGTAAAGTAAAAAAAAGATGAAAAATGGATTTTTTAGCGGGTTAAGAAATTATTCACCCAAATATGTAATTAAATGTAAATTTGAAATGTTAAAAATTTCTAAGATAAAACAGAGATCTACTTAAAATATAAAAAAACACTAAAATTGTGCATCACTGAAAGTGGTGTAACTATTTTCAGGGATTTATTAAATTAATTAATAAATAAAATGACAATAAAAACAATATATTAATTTTACTTTGTTGAGATTTTAAAGTTGGGTCTCTATTTGAGTGAAAAAGGCTGCATAGATGGTTTTTTATACAGAACAACTAGAATAAAAACACGCTTAAGAAAAGCTTGGTAGCCAAACAAGGTCCAGTTTAATTAAGGGTGATCATAACAATTAATCAGTTTTAAAAGAAAAATCTCGGAGAGTCGCTATGAATAAATTACTACAAGCATCGCTAGTTGCAACGCTAATGAGTGCAGGTTCTACAGCCCTTTATGCAGAGGATGATACAGCATCACGCCCTAGTTATAACCATAGGTATCTACACAATTTCCGAGCTTTGCGTTAAATTGAAGAGCATGCTCTTCAATTTAACATCTCTGGTCTGGATCAGCGTCTTGTCAAACGTTATAACAGCCTTGTAAAACTCAATATGAATCCTCTTGCTTCACTTGCTCCCGCAATCAAAGACCTGGCCTCTACCCAAAAGTCGAGTTTCTCAACTACACAGGCTGTTTGGCGATTCCTGAATAATAATAAAATCTCTTTTAGTCAATTAAACCAGCCGATTAAGCTTCTTGCATGCGAACAGATCAAGACATCACCGCATCAGTATGCATTAATCGTTCATGACTGGTCTCAACTGCAGTATGTGAAGCACAGTCATAAGGTTCGGCGTCTTCAAAGAACAGAGGCGAATTCAGGCTATGAATTGCAAAGCAGTTTACTTGTCGATGCGTCATCAGGGCTCCCAATTGCGCCATTAGCTCAGACGCTAACAGATGCATCCGGCTGTTATTCCACATTCAGTGAACAATACAGCGAGCGCAAGTCCCATTTGGACTCACTCGCAGAACAAATCAAAACGATTGAACAGTATCCGATTGAGAAAACAAAAGTCCATATCATTGACCGTGAAGGAGACTCGATTGCCCACTTGAGGGAAATCAGCAGCCATGGTTTCAAATGGTTGATTCGGGCCAAAGAAAGCCATCGGATTGAGCATCAAGGGGAAACCTACAAAGTTGCAGAAGTCGCAGAAAAAGTAGTAACTCAGCAAGTTAAGCCGATTGCTTATAAAGGAAACAGGCATATGCTGCATGTTGGAGAAACCGATATTCGGATAACGCGTGCAGCAAAACCGAAGAGAAAAGATGATTTAGGCCAACGGGTTGCTCCCCAGCCAGGCAAGGCAGTTACAGCCAGATTAATTGTTGCTGTGGTGAAAGATGCTCAAGGTAAAACAGTCGCGAGATGGTCGCTGATCAGCAATGTTTCTTCAGAGATTGATGCGGTTGAATTAACCACCTGGTATTACTGGCGCTGGACAATTGAGTGCTATTTCAAGCTTATCAAGCAGGCAGGCCATGACGTTGAATCATGGCTTCAAACCACACCTGCAGCGATTTTAAGACGGCTCCTGATCAGCAGTATGGCGTGTGTGCTGACTTGGCGAATACAGCGTTCTGAAGATGAACAAAATCAAAAAATTCGTATATTTCTGACCCGTCTTTCAGGCCGACAGCAGAAGAGAGGTAGGTTGGAAAGTGCACCTGCGATATTAGCAGGACTTTCGATTTTACTGAACACTCTTCAACTGCTCTCAGAATATTCAATAGATGAACTGAATGAAATCGCAACAATTGCATTAAGTACCTAAAGATGTGTAGATACCTATGAGTTATAACTGGGGGAACTGTACTTCTCTAGGTTGTGAAAAAGATATTCCTATTAAATTAGAAATCCCTAAAAAATGTGAAGTGCTTGGCGGTAGTGCCATTACGCTGAATAAAAATGGTGGAACACAAAGTTCAAATTACACTGTACGTAGTAATACGCACTATACACTTAACATTCAAACAGCCAACACAGGTACAAGTGCAAGTACTTATGTTAAACATGAGGACGATGGCAGTGTTCGTGTACCAACAACAATTGTTACAAATAAAACAGGTGGCGGTGTAATTCCATTCGGTAATTCAAATCATAATGGTCTAGCTGACGATCAATATTCTGTTTCGGTAACTAATGCAGCAGTTGGTGCATTCCAACGTGCGGGTACATATACTGATACTTATCGTATCAAAGTCTATTACTAATTTTTTACTAAACCTAACTTGATCACAGCATCAGGTTAGGTTTTTTTATAAATTATAATAAGGCGGTGTAACATGAAAAAAATAATAGCGATTTTGGTGTCTTCGATGTTTTATATGTCGGTATCAAATGCTGGTGTTTCAGTTGATCCAGTCCAAATGTATATTCAAAATCCAATAAAACAAAGAACCACAACACTTACCTTAGAATCTAAAGATGAAACTGAGAAGAGAATTTTTGAAGTAAAAGCATTTAAGTGGACGCAAAAAGAAAATGGCGAAAACGTACTGGAGCCTGATAACTCCTTAATTATTAATCCTAAAAACTTTATTTTGCAGCCGAATGGTAAACAGACTATTCGTGTGGGCTTTAACCGTCCCATTGAGTCTATTTTAAGTGGACAGCAAGAAGGTACATGGCGTGTGATGGTTGATGAGATTCCGCAGGCAGTGAAAGAGTCATCTGTGAATTTTCTTGTAAGTTTTAACTTACCACTCTTTGTTGGAAAGCAAGAAGATGTTAAGCTCAAATTTAATGTAGAAAATAATAAACTCGTTGTTAAAAATAACGCGAATTCCCATATTCAAATTGCAAATTTGAAGATTGTCGATGCTAATAAAAAAGAAGTTTTTAAAACGGAGACTATGAGTTATTTGCTTGCAAATAAAAGCACGTCTTATGATTTAAACAATACACGAATATCAAATCCTAAAAATTATTATGTTCAATTGTTTACTGATAAGAACGATAAAATGGTGGAACTCAAATTCTCGGATTAGTCTGAGGTGGGGAGTTTACGATGAATACGAAAATAAGAATACTTATCGTTATTCATATTTTTTTTGCACTAAATGTGAATGCCAGTGAAGCTGTGCTGGAAGAAAATATTGCAAATTTATGGATTAATGATTTAGATCATCATACGGATGTTGCCTTATTAAAAGAAGGCGATCAATACTATATTGAATGTAATATACTGGCAGAACGTCAAATTACAACAAGCCAATTAAAAACGCTCTCCTCTCGGCCAGAGTTTTGTTCAGTGTCATCAGGAGTAATTCAGTCAGCGTTTGATGACACATCACAATCCATTAAATTGACTATTCCTACAGACTCTTTTGAATCTGATTTTAATAACTTAAATGGAAGTGTTATTCCAGAAAAAGCCAGTTTTGGTGGTTTCATAAATTATGATTTTCTTTATGCAACTAGTAATTCTAATAACTCATATAGTGGACTTATGGAGCTAGGGGTTTTCAAAGATTATTGGATCATGAAAAACTCTATGTTGTATCAGAATACCCCCACTGATGAGCGGGTGGTTCGCCTGAGTAGTAGTGTCGATTTTGAATTTCCTAAACATATGACCCGCTTAACGATAGGGGATACTACAACTACATATAACCCTTTGATTAATTCTTTACGTTTTGCAGGTTTAAATTGGGGGACGAATTACACTGAAAGACCAAATTTTGTGTACTGGAATATGCCAAGTTTACAAGGGAGTGCACGCGTTCCTTCTACTGTTGATTTATATATAAATGGCGTAAATATTTATAATCAAAAGGTGAGCCCTGGTGATTATAACTTACTGATGGGGGCACAAATCCAACAAGCAGGTAATGCGCAAATTGTAGTTGAGGATGTACTCGGGAATCGAAGTGTACAAAGCTTTCCTATTATGGTGACCAATAGACTATTACGATCTGGTTTGAATGAATATAGTGTTGCAGCAGGTAAACTTCGTTACAACTATAATTTGGATAGCAGTGATTATAGGGACTTCTTTGTGAATACTTATTTTCGCAGAGGTATGTCAAACTCAACTACGTTAGGAAGCAATTTATCTTACAGTAAAGATATACAAAATATAGGGTTCATGTGGACACAAGCGATTAGTAATATTTTTGTTCTCGATAGTGTTGTTCTTGCTTCTCATGATGATGAAAACCAATTTAATTATTCCTATGGGTTATCCGCAAGTAAAGACTTTGGTCGATTTTCAATGGGGGCGAGTTCAAAATATACAGAAAAAGATTTTAAATTTTTAGGAGATGAGTTAGGTGCCAATTCTAACTATCCGAAATTTGAAAATCTTGCATATTTTGGTATGAGTAATGTGCCCTATTTACATAATCTAAATATTAACTATGCAGAACAAAAATATTATGAAAATCCTGAGATTCCTAATAGTAACCAAAAGGTAATAAATGTTGGGTTTAATCGGAATTTTGGTCGTCGAATTTCATTTGGTTTAAGCTATTTCAACTCTTTTGGTGACAGGAAAGACTCAGGCGGCATTCTTTCACTTAGCTACAGTTTTGATAATAAGTCCGTTTACTTTAGTCAATCAGCTGACCAAAATACAAATCTCCAGTTGGTGAAATATGATTCCAATCAAGTCGGTTTCGATTATTCTCTTGGAGTAAACCGTCGTAGTGAAGATACGATGTTTAACTTTAATGGTGTTGTTAAAACAGATGTAGGAGATTTAGATTTCTATCATGTGCAAGGTCGTGAAGATCGTGAATCACAGTTAAATTATCGAGGAGCAGTTGTTTGGTTGGGTAATAAAATCAGTTTTACTAAAATGGTTGATAACGCATTTACTCTAGTCAAAGTAGGCGATTATCAAGATATTGATATTTTAAGATCGCTGACCTATGTTGATAAAACCAATAAAAAGGGGTATGCCTTTATTCATGATGTTATTCCTTATGTTAAATACGACATTGCATTTGATCAAAATCAACTACCTATCGAAGATAAAATACAGTATTCAAGCAAACAATTAACAGCTTTAAATCAACGCGGTTATATCATCAATTTCCCAGTATTCCATGCGAAACAAGTCACTGTTAAACCAGTAGACAGTAACAATCGGTCTTTTGCTGCTGGTTCAGAGCTTTATATTGATAATAATGGTGAAGGAGAGGTTTATCCGATTTCTACTGATGGTAGCGTAACGCTTTATGGTTTGATTCCGGGAACATATAAGATACAAATTAAAACTAAAGAAGCACGCAGTTGTTCGGCAGAACTTACAATTACAGATACTAAGAATGATGACAACTCATCAGTACTGGATCTTCAGTGTAAATAAATGGAGTAGAGCCATGAAACTGAACATTATTATACTGCTGTTTTGTGTGGCGGCTACCCCAATAGCTTATGCAAAACAGTGTCAAATTGAGCGTTTAACTTCAAGCCAGTTGAATCTAAGTTCATCGTATCTTAGTCAAGCTGCAACTTCTTTCTCAGTGGCTTGTGATAGTAATTACGCGATTAAATTCAATTCGCGTAATTTAACTAATGCAACAGGGAGTAGTTATTTAGTCAATGAGAAAAACTATAAATTGAGAACTCAAATGAATATTTCAGGAGCAAGTGCATCACGTTGGAATAGCCCTATTGCTCAACCAGCAACTGAGCAAAATAAGTTTGTAGTCATGGTGCAATTGATGGAGCGCCCAACTGCCTTAACCCCAGCAGGTGTGTATAAAGATAGCTTGTATATTAATTTGATGTTTTAAATTTTAGGTCTTTAAACTATTAATATGTAAAAAGATACCTACTAATCATAGGTATCTTTTTATTTGATTGCATTCATTATCATCAAACTGTCAAATAGTTTAACTAAACTTGGAGGAAAATAAGAAAAGTTTGGAATAACATGATCGGTTCAATGACAACAAAATTATTCAAACAGCACAATTTCCCAGAACCACAGCGGTTTTATCTCAAGCAACAACATCTGCATAATTTTCAGCAAGAACTCTCTCTCCTTCAAGAAACACTCAAGCCCAAGTTAAAAATAACCATTGTGACGGAAACATGGTCACCAGAAATCAATGGTGTTGCGAACTCTTTATTACAGCTGTGCAAAGGTTTACAAAAACTGGGGCATCGTATTCAGCTCATCCGCCCAATACAAAAAACGATGTGTACTGACTTTCAGGCAGAACAGGAGTGTTTGGTCTGGGCAAAAAGCATTCCTAAATATGCCGACATGCAATTTGGTATGCCACAGTATGTTAAAGTCAGCAAAGCGATTGAACGCTTCGCACCAGATGTGGTCCATATTGTGACGGAAGGACCGTTGGGGTTGACGGCACTGTATGCTGCTCAAGCACATCAAATTCCAGTGTCGAGTGGCTTTCATTCAACTTTTCATGACTTTAGTCGCTTCTTTGATTTGGCTTTACTGGTCAAACCGATCGAAAGTTATCTTCGCTGGTTTCATAACCATACGCTACTCACCTGTGTGCCGAGTCAAACTACGTTAAATCAGCTTAAGGCCTTTGGTGTGACTTGCCCTTTGGTTGAGGTTGGACGAGGAGTAGATACAGCTCGCTTCCATCCTGAGCATCGCTCAGAACAACTGCGTCAGCGTTGGGAGGCAGATGCAAATACCACTGTGCTTTTATATGTAGGGCGTTTATCTCCTGAAAAAGAGGTGGATGTGCTCATTCAAAGCTATTTGAATATCAAGAAGCAGTCATCACGCAAATTTAAAATGGTGATTGTGGGGGATGGGCCAGATCGTAAGCGTTTAACGGAGATGGCAAATGGCTCAGATGTTATTTTTACGGGAAGCTTAACAGGGCAGTCACTCGCTCAAGTCTACGCCAGTGCAGATGCTTTTGTTTTTGCTAGTCAAATAGAGACTTTTGGTAATGTGGTACTCGAAGCCATGGCCAGTGGCTTACCTGTGGTGGCCTATAACTATGCCAGTCCGCAGCGTTATATCAAGCAAGGTATAACAGGGTGGTTGAGTCCTTTTGGACAAGTGGCACACTTTATGCAAACTATTATTCAGTTGCCAGAACAAAAGGTGCTTAGATGTATGGGAACACAAGCGCGTCAAGACATTGAAAGTGTGGGCTGGCAGTATCCTGTGAAACAGTTTGAGCAAGCCTTATATCACGTGGCCAATATTAAGGCAGCACCTTAACCAATAGCTGTATTAAAAGCGTTAGTGATAAAGACGAGTTGGGTAATTTTGATGGGTTTTAACTTAAATCATCAAACTGTCAAAAACACCCTTTAATATGAGCTTAACGAGAAGCGATTTTGATGAATTAAATCGTCATATAACAATGATTTTCCAGCTGAACTTTCAACATTGTTGTTAAGGAGAAGTGGTATGAATCTTAAAACTGCAAAAATAAGAATATTAGATTTAGATTTAAAAGGTTGTGTCTATCTCAATCATTTTTCCCATTCGCATGCTGTAGCCAATTTTTTTAAGCGGATCAGTCGATTGGGGGATGGCATCTTTTGGTACACCATGTTGGCTTTAACTTGGTTGTTGCAAGGATTGGTCTACAGTTTGCAAATCGTGTATTTGGTGCTTGGTTCATTGTGCGGGACTTTAATTTATAAAGTCCTAAAAATTAAAACCATTCGCCCAAGACCCTATCAAGTGCATCAGGTGATTCGAATGGGTGAGCGACCGCTTGACCATTTTAGTTTTCCTTCAGGTCATACTTTACATGCGGTGATGGTCAGTACGTTATTGGGCTTCGTACAGCCAATTTTATTGGTGCTTATGTTGCCTTTTACTGTTCTGGTTGCTGCATCACGCATGATTTTAGGGCTGCATTATCCAAGTGATGTGTTGGTCGGAGCGGCTATAGGTGCAGTCGTAGCCGTCGCTTTAATTTGTAGTGCACCATTTTTAAATATTGTGTTGTAAAAAAGCCCAATTTTATCTCAAACAAACTAGCGCTTAAATTTCAGAGTTTGCTACAGTACAGCATCTTCTACATTGTGATGAGACTCCACCATGGGCTTACGTTGGTCAGACACTATTGATATTGCTATTGAGTTGTATGAAGCTCATCCAGATGTCGATCCGCAGTGGATTCGCTTTACAGACTTACATGCTTGGGTGTGTGCCTTACCAGACTTTAGTGATGATCCGACCAAGTCGACTGAAGGTTTGCTTGAAGCAATTCAAATGGCATGGATTGACGAAGCGCGATAATCCTTGTATCGAAAAAAGCAACTTTTTACAGAGTAAAAGCAGAAAATTGTGCATTATGTCGGTATAATGCGCCAAAATTTTCATGTCTACATTGACTTAAGGAGCCAATCATGGCTATTGAACGTACTTTATCTATCGTAAAACCAGACGCAGTTGCTAAAAACCACATCGGTGACATTTTTGCTCGTTTTGAAAAAGCTGGTCTTCAAATCGTTGCAACTAAAATGAAACACTTGACTCAAACTGAAGCTGAAGGTTTCTACGCAGAGCACAAAGAACGTGGTTTCTTTGCTGACCTAGTTGCGTTCATGACTTCTGGTCCAGTTGTTGTTTCAGTTCTTGAAGGCGAAAACGCAGTTCTTGCTCACCGCGAAATTCTTGGCGCAACTAACCCTAAAGAAGCTGCTCCAGGCACTATCCGCGCTGACTTCGCTGTAAGCATCGACGAAAATGCTGCTCACGGTTCTGACTCTGTAGCATCTGCTGATCGTGAAGTTAACTACTTCTTCGCTCAAACTGAGATTGCTCCACGTACTCGTTAATTCGAAGTATTCAAACCAGATAAGTGTTATTATACTTATCTGGTTTTTTTATTCCCTGAATAAATTTCTGCTCGTTTATTGAGCTTCTCCTTTCATCGTTAGACATGGTTTAGGTAATACACATGAGTACTGAAGTGGTCGCTGTCTCTACAGTTTCGGCTGAACAGCAACAATCTCCATCCGCTCCTGCACAGCAAAACTCTGTTGCGAAAGTGAACTTACTTGGCATGTCACGTCCGCAGCTTGAAAAATTCTTCGAAGATATGGGAGAAAAAAAGTTTCGTGCAGGACAGGTGATGAAATGGATTCACCAGTTTTTTGTGACTGATTTTGCTGAGATGACCAATATCTCAGGTAAATTGCGTGAAAAACTTGAAAAGCTCTGTGAAATTAAAGCGCCAGAAGTGGTGCATAAAAACTATTCTAAAGATGGTACGCGTAAGTGGGTCTTTCGTGTCGGTGAGGGCGAAGGTTCTTTGGTTGAAACCGTATTGATTCCTGCTGAACATCGCAGTGGTTTACGCCGTACTTTATGTATTTCATCTCAAGTAGGCTGTGCACTGGATTGTTCATTCTGTTCAACCGGTAAACAAGGTTTTCAGCGCGACTTAAACCCAGATGAAATTATTGGTCAGCTATGGGTCGCAAACTATTCTTATATGGAAGATGTGCCTGTAGCTGAGCGTGAGCGCTCGGTGACCAACGTCGTAATGATGGGGATGGGCGAGCCATTACTCAACTATGATGCCGTATTGAGCTCAATGCGTATTATGCTAGACGATTTTGCTTATGGTATGTCTAAGCGCCGTGTGACCTTGTCGACTTCAGGTGTAGTGCCGAAAATTGATCAATTGGCACAAGATATTGATGTTGCATTGGCAATCTCCCTACACGCGCCAAATGATGAATTGCGGAATGAATTGGTTCCAATCAATAAAAAATATCCATTGGCACAATTGATTGCAGCATGTCAGCGTTATATCGCTAAAGACGGTAATGAAAGTGCGCGTAAGCATGTCACGATTGAATATGTGATGTTGGATGGGGTGAATGATCATCCTGAGCATGCACAGCAGATGATTAAACTGTTGAAGAATTTACCAAGTAAAATTAATTTAATTCCGTTTAATCCATTTCCACATGCGCCTTATGGTCGTTCAAGTCGCAACCGCATTATTTCTTTCCAAAAAACTTTGTCTGACGCCGGATTTGTGTGTACGATTCGTCAAACGCGTGGTGATGATATTGATGCTGCCTGCGGACAATTGGTTGGTCAAGTGGCCGATCGAACACGTCGTGCTGAGCAGTGGAAAAAGAAAGTAGCAGAGAAAAACGAGATTCTACGTTCACAAGGATAATATAAGGGGATGCCAATTGAAAAAACCCGTTTCTAAACTTTACCTTGCGCTGACACTGGGTGTGTCAGTGTGGTACTTGGTGGGTTGCCAAACCGTGAATACGAAAGGTGACCCAAGTAAAGCAGTACAAGTTAGAACGCAATTGGCGGCTGAATATATTAAGTCGAATGATTACGATGCTGCGAAACGCACATTGGATCAAGCATTAGACATCGACTCTCGTGATGCATCTGCAAATATGATGATGGGCGTTTTGTTACAGCGTGAAGGCAGTCCACAAAATGTGGAAAAGGCAGAGCGTTATTTTAAGCATGCAATTGCGGCTGAGCCAAAAAATGCACAGGCTCGTAACAACTACGGTACGTATTTATATCAAATTGGGCGTTATAATGACGCGATTGATCAACTTCAAGTTGCAGGTTCAACTTTAGGGTATGATCAACGTTATCGAGCATTGGAGAATTTAGGTCGTGCGTATCTACAAGTAGGTCGAGTGGCGGAAGCAGAAGCTGCTTTTAAACAAGCTCTACAGGTAAACTCAGGTGCCTATCTAGCCATGATCGAAATGGCGGAAATTTCATATTTACGTCAGCAAAATGCTGAAGCTACGCAGTACTATGAACAGTTTGTGCGAGCGGTGGGCGAGAAAAACTTAGATGCGCGTGCGCTTTGGATTGGGATCCGAATTGCGCGAGCAAATCATGACACGATGGGTTCGCAAGTACTGGTCAACCAGTTACGTGCATTGTATCCAGATAGTCAAGAATACAAACGTTATTTGCAATTACAGTACACTACTGAGGCCGTATGGAAGTAAATCCTAATTCACCACAATCGAATGGTTCTAGCAATGCTTTAGGAAATATCCAACGTCCGGGTGATTATCTTCGTCAAATTCGTATTACACAAAAACGTGAATTAAGCGACGTTGCCAAAGAGTTGAATATTCCACTCAAGACTTTAACTGCACTTGAGCAGGACGAATATACAGCGCTTCCAGAAGCAACCTTCATTAAAGGTTACTATCGTACTTATGCGAAGTTCTTAAAAGTGGATGCTACTACGATTATTCAGCGTTTTGATGATATCTATGCCAATGATACGGGGCTATTGCCGAATCACGCACTGAATAATTCACCGATTAAAATCATGGGTAAATTACCCGGTTCTAACCGTGACCGTAACCGTAAATGGTTGAAACGTGGACTGATTGCGATTGTTGTAATTGCGATTTTGGCAGCGTTGTTCGGCATGATTCAGAATTGGTCAGGTAGTACAGATGAAGCTGCGACTCCGCAGACAGAATCTGATGTACAAATCATCAATATGAATGGGGCTGCTGCAACCACAGGGGATCAGTTGAAACTTGAGTTCAATCGTCCTACGTCTGTACATATTGTCGATTCAACGGGGAAAGTACTGGCAACAGGGCGTCAAGCTTCTACGCTTGAGCTTGCGGGTGAGACTCCTTTTCAAATTCGTATCGATGATGCTGCTGCTGTGTCACTCAGCTTAAATAATGAAAGTATTTCATTGTCACCATATACCGTCGGTGGAAAAGCAGATTTCCGCTTGTCACGTTAATGGGATCAAGGAAAAGCAATGATTGTAAATCCAATTAAACGCAAGCCTACTCGCAAGATTCGTGTAGGTTCAGTCTATGTCGGTGGTGATGCACCAATCAGCATTCAAAGTATGACCAATACTGAAACTTGTGATGTGGAAGCAACGCTAGCGCAAATTCAGCGCTGTGCAGATGTAGGTGCGGACATCATGCGTGTTTCTGTACCGACGATGGAAGCTGCAGAGGCTTTTGGTGAAATTCGTAAGCGTTCATCAGTGCCGTTGGTTGCAGATATTCATTTTGATTACAAGATTGCACTGCGTGTTGCGGACTTGGGGGCGGACTGTTTACGGATTAATCCCGGAAATATTGGCTCTGAAGCAAAAATTCGTGAAGTGGTGGCTGCAGCGCGTCATAACGATATTTCTATGCGTATTGGGGTGAATGCAGGTTCACTGGAAAAAGATATTCAAAAGAAATATGGTGAGCCAACTGGTCAGGCATTGCTTGAGTCGGCGATGCGCCATATTGATATTCTAGACCGTTTAGATTTCCACGAATTCAAAGTCTCAGTGAAAGCATCCAATGTGTTTTTAACCATGGATGCTTATCGCCTACTTTCACAGCAAATTGATAATCCGTTACATCTGGGTGTGACAGAAGCTGGGATTTACCGTACAGGTTCAGTGAAGTCTGCGATTGCATTGGGCGGTTTGTTGTTGGATGGCATTGGTGACACCATGCGTATTTCCTTGGCAGCGGAACCTGAAGAAGAGATTAAGATTGGTTTTGATATTTTAAAATCACTAAGTCTTCGCTCAAATGGCATTAACTTCATTGCTTGTCCAAGCTGTTCACGTCAAGAGTTTAACGTGATTTCAGTGATGCAAGCCTTAGAAGAGCGTTTAGAAGATATTCGTACCCCAATGGATGTGTCGGTGATTGGGTGTAAAGTGAATGGTCCGGGTGAAGCCAAAGAAGCCGATATTGGTGTAGTTGGTGCAAGTCCACGCTCACTGGTGTATCGTAATGGTGAAAAGAGCCATTTAATTGACACAAATCAGTTGGTTGACGAAATCGAAACGATGGTTCGTCAGCGTGTTTCAGAGCTTGAAGAAGCTAAATCTAAAGAGATCATCCGTAGTTCATCATGAGTTCAATTGTCGCAATCAAAGGTTTTAATGACATTCTTCCTACGCAAACACCAGCGTGGAGACGTCTTGAACAGCATCTCGCATCATTGATGGATGCGTATGGCTACCAGCAAATTCGTTTGCCTATTGTTGAACAAACCAATTTGTTCAAACGTTCAATTGGTGATGCAACGGATATCGTTGAAAAAGAAATGTACACCTTCTTGGACAAAGGTAATCCGCCTGAGTCTTTGACTTTGCGTCCTGAAGGAACAGCAGGCTGTGTACGTGCCATGCTGGAGCATAACTTGCTTCGCGGTGCGACGCCTCGTGTTTGGTATATCGGGCCGATGTTCCGTTATGAAAAGCCGCAAAAGGGTCGTTACCGTCAGTTCCACCAGTTCGGCGTGGAAACCTTTGGTGTTGCAACCCCAGATATGGATGCTGAGCTGATTTTGATGACGGCACGTCTGTGGAAACGCATGGGTGTGGCAGATAAAGTTCAACTTGAGTTGAATACTTTAGGTGAGTCTGATGAGCGTGCAGCTTATCGTGCGGCATTGGTGGAGTTCTTAGAATCACATAAAAATGATTTGGATGAAGATTCACAGCGTCGTTTAACCACCAACCCACTACGTATTCTTGACTCTAAAGATGCCAAAACTCAAGCCATTTTAGAAAATGCGCCGAAGTTGCATGACTTTATGGGGGAAGAGACTCTACAGCACTTTGCCACTTTGCAGGAGTATTTAACCGATGCAGGTGTGAGCTTCGTGATTAACCAAAAACTGGTGCGTGGCTTAGATTATTACAATAAAACTGTATTTGAATGGACCACCACGCATTTGGGTTCACAAGGCACAGTCTGTGCGGGCGGTCGTTACGATGGCTTAGTGGGTCAGCTTAAAGGCAAGGCGGATCAGTCTGTACCTGCAGTTGGCTTTGCGATGGGCATGGAGCGTCTGTTGTTGTTGCTTGAGCAAGTCGAAGACGCTACACCTATACGTGACTGCGAAATGTTTTTATTGGCAGATCCCGCTTCTCAAGGCAAAGCTTTGGTGCTTGCAGAACAAATTCGTAACCAGTTAGATGCTGCATCAAGCACGCTTCGTTTGAAAGTTGGTTCACATGGTTCAATGAAGTCGCAAATGAAAAAAGCGGATCAGTCTGGCGCACTGTTTGCCCTCATTTTGGGTGAGCGCGAGGTGGAAGCTGCACAGTTTGCCGTAAAAGAGTTGGCAACAGCTGAACAAACTTTGGTTGCGGTGGATGACATCGTGCCATTTATGATTGAAAAATTTTCTTCAAAATAAGCCAAAATATAAGGAAAGGGTAGTCACATGAGCGCATTAAGTGATGAAGAACAACTTGATAGTTTAAAGTCTTTCACTAAGAAATATGGTTCAGCCATTATTAGTGGGATTTTAATTGCGCTGATTGCCTTTTTTGGATGGCAATACTGGCAGAAGAAAACTTTGGCCGAGAACCAAATGAACACGGCTAAAGTTCAGCAATTGATGGATGAAGCACGTGCAACGCAAGGCGATGCATTTACAGCCTTGTCTGCAACTGCGGACAAAATTGTGAAAGAAGCACCAGATTCGGCGCAAGCCATTCAAACGCAATTGTTGATGGCAAAATTGGCCTATGACAAAGCGGATTATGCTAGTGCTGAAAAAGCGTTGAAGAAAGTTGAAAACTCTAAAGTGGATGACGACGGCTTAGTGCAAATTGTGAAATTGCGTTTAGCGTATGCACAACTGGCTCAAAAGAAGTTTGATGATGCGATTAAAAACCTCGCATTGGTAAAAGATCCTGCTTTTAAAGCGACAGCCGATGAAGCTTTGGGTGATGTCTATGTGGCTAAAAACGACATCGAAAATGCGAAAAAAGCCTACCAAAGTGCATGGGATCAGTTGGTTGAACGTAAACAAGAACGCCAAATTTTACAAATTAAACTCGAAAGTGTTGGTATTTTAGTTGATGATCCTGAAATCGAACGTCCACTTATAGAAACAGCAGCGGAAGAAACTGAATGAATAGAAAATACAAAATTTCGTGCGCATTAACCGTATTAACTTTAGCGCTTGCGGGTTGTGCAAGTAGTGGAAAAGTAGAAGAAGTTAAGCCGAACCCACTTCCAAAATTGACTCAGGCGAAAACTCTGACTCCTGTATTTTCTCAAAGTGTGTCTTCAACTTCGACTGCTGATCCTTTACGTTTACGCCTAGATGCAGACAACGGTGTAGTTTTTGCACTTGATCCTAAAGGTGTAGTGACGGCATATCAAGGCAAACAAAAACTATGGCAGAAAGAAGTATCTAAAGCCGGTTTGAGTTCAGGCGTCGAAGCTGCAGATGGTCATGTCATTGTAGGTAACGCCAAAGGTCAGTTGTTTGCTTTAGATCAAGCAACTGGCGAGCAAAAATGGACAGCACAATTAACGGGTGCACTTCTTGCGCCATCGTTGATTCAAGCTGGTCGTGTTATTTCTGTAAGTAATGATGGTACTGTTTTTGCGCATGATTTGGCAACAGGCCAGCAAGTGTGGACCTATAACTTACCGAATGTGCAACTTAGCTTGCGTGGCAACGCAGCGCCTGTTCCTGTCGATGCACGTACAGTGCTGATTTCTTCAGCTAATGCCTATGTTTATGCTTTAGATGTGCTCACAGGTGTGCCACGTATGCAGCGCCGTGTGGCTGTGTCGGATGGTCGTTCGGATATTCAACGTTTGAATGATGTTGATGGTGATCCTGTAGTGGCAGGTCAGTACTTGATTACGACCAGCTATCAAGGTCAAGTGACTATGACAGATTTGGCTTCACAGCAGGTGGTGTGGAGTGAAGACTCAAGCAGTACGCAGCGCCCTGAAGTGGTGGGTAATGGTGTATTTGTAGCGCAAACTGACGGCAAGTTGGTGGCTTATGAAATTAGCACGGGTCAAAAGCTTTGGGAAAATGACAGCCTGCTGAACCGCCAATTGAGTAATCCTGTGATGTTGGGCCAAGACCTAATTGTTGGTGATCTAGATGGCGTTTTGCACATGCTGAACCCTGCGACAGGTGAATTGATCGGTCGTGCGAAGACGTCTGGTGAAGTGCGTACTTTACGTGTGATTGATGATCAACTCTATGTTGCAACACGAAAGGGTGCATTAAGCATTTGGCAGAATCGTTAATTCTGTTCGACTTATGTTAAACTAGTCGAAATTCGTATTTTTTTAAATTCCTCGGGGTGTTTGCTTAGTCAAAACCCCGAGTTTTTATTCAGGTTTTTCACCTAATTTTCTTCCAGTTTCTGATGTTCAGACCAGTCTCACTGGCTGATCTTGAATAAAGGTTAATCTATGAAACCCGTAATTGCGCTCATTGGTCGTCCGAACGTCGGAAAATCAACGCTATTTAACCAGATCACCAAAAGCCGAGACGCGCTTGTTGCTGACTTTGCCGGTCTGACTCGTGACCGTAAATATGGTGATGCTGTATTTCAAAATAAGTCTTTCATTGTGGTTGATACTGGTGGTATTGGCGAAAATGAAGGTGGTATCGACTCTTACATGGCAGAACAGTCTAAAACTGCCATCAATGAAGCCGATATTATTGTATTCGTAGTTGATGCACGCGCAGGCCTGCTCGCATCGGATGAGCAAATTGCGCGTGAGCTACGTACACTCGGTAAGAAAGTTTACCTTGTGGCGAATAAAGTTGATGGTGTACATGCCGAAGCTGCACTTGTTGAATTTTACAAGTTGGGTATGGGCGAACCTATGCAAGTGGCTGCGAGCCATGGTCGCGGTGTACAGCAAATGCTTGAAGATGTGCTTTCAAGTGTGCCTGAAGATGAAGATGCAGATGAGCACGATAAGAACACAGGCTTACGTTTAGCGATTATTGGTCGTCCAAACGTCGGTAAATCGACGCTAGTGAACCGTTTATTGGGTGAAGAGCGTGTAGTTGCATTTGACCAACCGGGTACAACCCGCGACTCGATCTATATCCCGTATGAACGTGATGGCCGTCAGTACACCTTAATCGATACTGCAGGTGTGCGTCGTAAAGGTAAAGTCGATGAAATGATTGAGAAGTTCTCAATTGTGAAAACGCTACAGGCCATTAAAGATGCCCATGTCATTGTGGTTGTACTTGATGCACGTGAAGGTGTGGTTGAGCAAGATTTACATTTGATTGGTTATGCGCTTGAAGCGGGCCGAGCGATGGTGATTGCGATTAATAAATGGGACAACATGTCTGAGTATGATCGCAAACAATGTAAATTGGATGTCGATCGTCGCTTTGACTTTATTCCTTGGGCAAAAGTACATTTAATTTCTGCATTGCATGGTACGGGGGTGGGGGATCTATATCCATCGATTCACCGTGCTTATGATTCGTCACATTTGAAAGTTTCACCTGCAAAAATCACACAAATTTTAAGTGATGCTACAGATGCGCACCAACCACCAATGGTCGGTGGTCGCCGTATTAAAATGCGTTATGCCCATATGGGCGGACAAAATCCACCTACGATTGTGGTGCATGGTAACAAAGTTGATAAAACGCCTGCGGATTATCGTCGTTATTTAGAAAACGTATTCCGTAAAGTGTACAAACTTGAAGGTACGCCAGTACGTATTGAGTTTAAAACCTCTGAAAACCCATTTGAAGGACGTAAGTCACAGGTGGATGAACGTACAGCAGCGCGTAAGCGTCGTTATGTTCAGAAGTTTAAGAAAGCTGAGAAGAAATTCAAGCGCTAATCTGGCATTAAGTTTTTGATGCTGAAAAGCCCAAAGTGATTTTTGGGCTTTTTTATTTTATCCATTGGAGCGTAAAACCTCGGGGTTTAGCCCATAGGTATCTACACATCTTGATGTACCTAATGCAATTGTTGCGATTTCATTCAGTTCATCTATTGAATATTCTGAGAGCAGTTGAAGAGTGTTCAGTAAAATCGAAAGTCCTGCCAATATTGCAGGTGCACTTTCCAACTTACCTCTCTTCTGCTGTCGGCCTGAAAGACGGGCCAGAAATATACGAATTTTCTGATTTTGTTCATCTTCAGAACGCTGTATTCGCCAAGTCAGTACACACGCCATACTGCTGATCAGGAGCCGTCTTAAAATCGCTGCAGGTGTGGTCTGAAGCCATGATTCAACGTCATGGCCTGCCTGCTTCAGAAGCTTGAAATAGCACTCAATTGTCCAGCGCCAGTAATACCAGGTGGTTAATTCTACCGCATCAATCTCTGAAGAAACATTGCTGATCAGCGACCATCTCGCGACTGTTTTACCTTGAGCATCTTTCACCACAGCAACAATTAATCTGGCTGTAACTGCCTTGCCTGGCTGGGGAGCAACCCGTTGGCCTAAATCATCTTTTCTCTTCGGTTTTGCTGCACGCGTTATCCGAATATCGGTTTCTCCAACATGCAGCATATGCCTGTTTCCTTTATAAGCAATCGGCTTAACTTGCTGAGTTACTACTTTTTCTGCGACTTCTGCAACTTTGTAGGTTTCCCCTTGATGCTCAATCCGATGGCTTTCTTTGGCCCGAATCAACCATTTGAAACCATGGCTGCTGATTTCCCTCAAGTGGGCAATCGAGTCTCCTTCACGGTCAATGATATGGACTTTTGTTTTCTCAATCGGATACTGTTCAATCGTTTTGATTTGTTCTGCGAGTGAGTCCAAATGGGACTTGCGCTCGCTGTATTGTTCACTGAATGTGGAATAACAGCCGGATGCATCTGTTAGCGTCTGAGCTAATGGCGCAATTGGGAGCCCTGATGACGCATCGACAAGTAAACTGCTTTGCAATTCATAGCCTGAATTCGCCTCTGTTCTTTGAAGACGCCGAACCTTATGACTGTGCTTCACATACTGCAGTTGAGACCAGTCATGAACGATTAATGCATACTGATGCGGTGATGTCTTGATCTGTTCGCATGCAAGAAGCTTAATCGGCTGGTTTAATTGACTAAAAGAGATTTTATTATTATTCAGGAATCGCCAAACAGCCTGTGTAGTTGAGAAACTCGACTTTTGGGTAGAGGCCAGGTCTTTGATTGCGGGAGCAAGTGAAGCAAGAGGATTCATATTGAGTTTTACAAGGCTGTTATAACGTTTGACAAGACGCTGATCCAGACCAGAGATGTTAAATTGAAGAGCATGCTCTTCAATTTAACGCAAAGCTCGGAAATTGTGTAGATACCTATGGGTTTAGCCCGAGGATATAAGCGAGTGGCGTAAGCCATTAATGCGGTGTTTGCTGTTGTTGAATATATTGTTTAACAATTCCAATTGGCGCACCGCCACATGAAGCAGCGAAGTAACTAGGCGACCACAAAGCACTGCCCCATAGCTTGTTTTTAATTTCAGGGTGTTTGGTTCTTACAATGCGACTTGAAGCACCCTTTAAACTATTCACTAAGCTAGAAATTGCTATTTTAGGTGGATAATTCACAAGCAAATGAACATGATCGTGTTCACCATCAAACTCTACCAACTCGGCTTCAAAGTCTAAGCAGATACGCTCAAACACTTCACGCATTGTTTCAAGCATTGCTTTGGTAAAAACATCTCTACGGTATTTAGCCACAAAGACTAAATGTACATGCATATTAAAAACACAGTGGCGACCTGTTCTAATCTCTTGACTATTGCTCATAGACCAAATATATTTTAATCATGAAAACACTTAAATTACGCATAAAAGACAAACATTACAAGGTACTAGACCAACTCGCATTGGAAGTAAATTTTGTTTGGAATTATGTGAATGATTTAGGATTTAAACATCTAAAAAGAAAAGGTGAATTTCTTTCAGCTTACGATATTGCTAAATACACGAAAGGCACATCTAAAGAATGCAATCTGCATAGTCAAACTGTTCAAGCGATAACAGAAGAATTGGTTACTCGAAGAAAGCAGTTTAAAAAAGCAAAGCTAAAATGGCGGGTGAGTAATAAGAAGTCTGCAAGACGTTCTTTGGGTTGGATACCCTTCAAAAAGGTTGCAATCAAATATGCTGATGGCTACGTGCAGTATGGCAAGCATCAATTCAAGCTATGGGATAGCTATGGACTATCAAAATACAACGTCAAAACAGGCTCATTTGTAGAAGACAGTCGTGGACGTTGGTATGTTTGTTTAGTTGTTGATAAGACAAAACAAGTTAAATCAAAGGGTAATACCTCAATCGGTATAGATTTGGGCTTAAAAGACCTTGCAACCTGTTCAGATGGCGTAAAGCTCAAAGCCCCTCAAATCTATCGGCAATACGAACAAAAACTTGGCATTGCTCAACGTGCTAGAAATAAAAAGCGTGTTAAAGCGATTCATGCCAAGATTAGAAACATACGTCAAAATACGCTACATCAATTCAGTCATAAATTGGTGAATAAACATGCAGCCATCTTCGTTGGTAATGTGAATGCAAAGGCATTAGCACGGACTAAACTAGCGAAGTCTGTATTAGATGCAAGTTGGACAACACTTAGAACCATGCTCAAGTATAAATGCGAGAACGCAAGTGTATGGTATAAAGAAGTCAATGAAGCCTATACCACCCAAACTTGTTCGAGCTGTGGCTCACGCTGTAGTAGTCCGAAAGGTAGAACGGGACTTGGAATAAGAGAATGGCAGTGCATGGAATGCGGTACATTCCATGATAGGGATATAAATTCCGCACTGAATATTCTTGCGCTCGGACATGAGCGTCTAGCAGTAGGAATCCCCGTCCTTTAGGTCATAGGTATCTACACAATTTCCGAGCTTTGCGTTAAATTGAAGAGCATGCTCTTCAATTTAACATCTCTGGTCTGGATCAGCGTCTTGTCAAACGTTATAACAGCCTTGTAAAACTCAATATGAATCCTCTTGCTTCACTTGCTCCCGCAATCAAAGACCTGGCCTCTACCCAAAAGTCGAGTTTCTCAACTACACAGGCTGTTTGGCGATTCCTGAATAATAATAAAATCTCTTTTAGTCAATTAAACCAGCCGATTAAGCTTCTTGCATGCGAACAGATCAAGACATCACCGCATCAGTATGCATTAATCGTTCATGACTGGTCTCAACTGCAGTATGTGAAGCACAGTCATAAGGTTCGGCGTCTTCAAAGAACAGAGGCGAATTCAGGCTATGAATTGCAAAGCAGTTTACTTGTCGATGCGTCATCAGGGCTCCCAATTGCGCCATTAGCTCAGACGCTAACAGATGCATCCGGCTGTTATTCCACATTCAGTGAACAATACAGCGAGCGCAAGTCCCATTTGGACTCACTCGCAGAACAAATCAAAACGATTGAACAGTATCCGATTGAGAAAACAAAAGTCCATATCATTGACCGTGAAGGAGACTCGATTGCCCACTTGAGGGAAATCAGCAGCCATGGTTTCAAATGGTTGATTCGGGCCAAAGAAAGCCATCGGATTGAGCATCAAGGGGAAACCTACAAAGTTGCAGAAGTCGCAGAAAAAGTAGTAACTCAGCAAGTTAAGCCGATTGCTTATAAAGGAAACAGGCATATGCTGCATGTTGGAGAAACCGATATTCGGATAACGCGTGCAGCAAAACCGAAGAGAAAAGATGATTTAGGCCAACGGGTTGCTCCCCAGCCAGGCAAGGCAGTTACAGCCAGATTAATTGTTGCTGTGGTGAAAGATGCTCAAGGTAAAACAGTCGCGAGATGGTCGCTGATCAGCAATGTTTCTTCAGAGATTGATGCGGTAGAATTAACCACCTGGTATTACTGGCGCTGGACAATTGAGTGCTATTTCAAGCTTCTGAAGCAGGCAGGCCATGACGTTGAATCATGGCTTCAGACCACACCTGCAGCGATTTTAAGACGGCTCCTGATCAGCAGTATGGCGTGTGTACTGACTTGGCGAATACAGCGTTCTGAAGATGAACAAAATCAGAAAATTCGTATATTTCTGGCCCGTCTTTCAGGCCGACAGCAGAAGAGAGGTAAGTTGGAAAGTGCACCTGCAATATTGGCAGGACTTTCGATTTTACTGAACACTCTTCAACTGCTCTCAGAATATTCAATAGATGAACTGAATGAAATCGCAACAATTGCATTAGGTACATCAAGATGTGTAGATACCTATGCCTTTAGGTCGCGGAGGATGTCAAGATGCATGAAACCATGATAGGAAGACAAAGTGGCAAGGACAATACGTGTTGAGCTGAAAAAGATTGAGGACATTGTGCAGATGAATCACAGCCTGTCACGTGTTGAGCAAATTGCACAGCGAAAACAAGCCATTTATCAATATCGCAATCAATGCTTATCCGAACAACGGCAGATGGTTGTAGATGATCACTCCATTGCACTGAGTGAGACAGGTAAACCCTATTGGGTTGATCAGCCTTCTTTTCATTTCAATCATAGCCACAGCCAAAATTACTATGCTTTAGCTACGAGTGAGCGGATGCAGGATCTAGGCGTGGACGTGGAGGAGTTAAACCGAAAAGTTCGCTTTGAGGCTTTGGCTAAACATGCTTTTCACGTAGAGGAACTTCGCGTGTGGCAACAGTATGATCAGGACAAAGCATACTGGTTTAAGGTCTGGACAACCAAAGAGGCGGTGCTTAAAGCATCAGGTTTAGGCATTCGTTTAAACTTAAATGAACTGAACACCCAAGCACATCCAACGCATAATGGTGGCATGTGTAGTCATCCGCTGATTGGGAGTTTTGCCTATCAAAATTTTGAGTTAGGAGATGTGATGTTGACCGTGGCTTGGCGGGCAGAGCAGTCCTGCCGTGGCTATGCGTTGCCTCAGATAGAGCTGGTACAGCATCTTCACACCGCCATAAAAAAGCCTCTCGATTGAGAGGCTTTGTTTTTCACACTATGGTGTGCATTTATGGAATTTCATTTTCTTCTTCAAACTCAGGCTTCACTTGAACAATGAAGTCTTGACGGTTTAAGCCACGCCATAAAGCAAAAGCTGTACCGATGTAGATTGAAGAGTAGGTACCCACAAAAACCCCGACAAACATCGCTACAGAGAACCATTTAAGGCCATCACCACCGAGGATCATCATCGAGATCACCACCAACAATAAAGTCATTGAGGTGTGAATGGTACGACGTAGGGTCTCAGTTAAAGCGATGTTAACGATCTCTAAAGGCGAAGCGCCCCGAATCTTACGGAAGTTTTCACGAATACGATCCGATACAACAATGTTGTCATTCAGTGAGAAACCAATTAGAGCCAAAACTGCAGCCAATACAGTTAAGTCAAATGGCCACTGCATCATGGCAAAAATACCGATGGTAACCACTACGTCATGGAATAAAGACAGTACCGCACCCATCGCCAGTTTGAACTCAAAGCGAATCGTTACGTAGACCAACATCAGCAGTAATGCTAAAGCTACAGCACCCGCTGAGCGAATGTAGAGTTCATTGCCGACTTGTCCACCCACCACATCAACTTTGTTAACCGAAGCTGAGTTACCTGGTAGCTGTACGGCTTGGGTAATGGTTTTGGTTAAGTCTTCTGCCGCTGTGTCTTCTTGTACAGGCATACGTACAATCAAATCACGATCTGAACCAATGGTTTGTACCACAGGGTCATGAAAACCTGCTTTGGTCAGTGCAGCAGAGACATCGGCTGACTTCACGGGTTTGCTATAGTTCAATTCGGCAGAAATACCACCAGTAAAGTCCAAACCTAAGTTAAGACCCTTGGTGAAAATAAAGAATAGGCTGCCGATGGTTAAGACAATAGAAAGAATGGCTGCAGGCAGCGCAATCTTCATAAAATCAATCACACGTTCATCATCTGGACGGCCGTATTTTTTTGAATCTTGTTGAGTCACATCAGTCATCATCGATCTCCTTATATGCTCAACTTTTTCAAGTTACGTTTTTTGCCATAAATGAGCTGTACAATCGCACGTGTTACTGTAATAGCAGTAAACATAGAGCAGATAATACCGATCATTAAGGTCACAGCGAAGCCTTTAATTGGGCCTGTACCGATAGCAAATAGAATAAACGCAACCAAGAACGTGGTTAAGTTTGAGTCGAAAATGGTGTTATAAGCACGATCATAACCTGCCACAATGGCTTGTTTGGGCGATGCTCCCCACTTCATTTCTTCACGTATTCGCTCACAGATCAAGACGTTGGCATCGACCGCCATACCAATGGTAATCACGATACCCGCAATACCCGGCAGGGTAAGGGAAGCACCAATCCAAGACATGACCGTTAGAATCATGGCTAAGTTGAAGACCAAGGCAAAGTTAGCAATTAAACCAAAGAGACGGAAGAAGACTACCATCCAGATTGCGACCAGTAAGAAACCGATTTGAGTTGATAGCACACCTTTATCAATGTTTTCTTGACCGAGGCTTGGACCCACTACACGTTCTTCAACAAAGTACATTGGCGCAGCAAGTGCACCAGCACGTAGCATTAGTGCAAGTTCAGACGCTTCTTGAGGTGAATCTAGACCCGTAATACGGAATTGAGAGCCGAGGACTGCTTGAATAGTTGCAGCGTTAATCACGACAGACTCTGCATAAGGTGTACGGACTTCGGTTTGTGCACCAGTCGCAGGATCGGTGATATAGCTAATACGTTGTTTATTTTCAATGAACAACACAGCCATACGCTTACCCACCGCATTCCGGGTTGCATCGGCCATCAGTTTGCCACCTGCTGTGTCTAAGGTAATGTTTACCTCAGCACCGCCAGTGTCTTGGCTAAAGCCACTTGATGCGTTTTGAACACGTTCACCCGTTAAAATACGGTTACGGTTTAAAAGTAATTCACGTCCGCTGTCTAAAGACTGATATGCAAAAAGCTCGGTTCCTGGTGGAAGCGGTTGACCATTGCTCTTGCCCGTATAAGGGTCAATCACTTGGTCATTTTGGTCAGAGACCAAACGGAACTCTAGGTTTGCTGTACGACCCAAGACACGTTTTGCTTCAGCAGTGTCTTGAACACCTGGAAGCTCAACCACGATACGGTTACTACCCTGTGTTTGTACCAAGGCTTCTGCCACACCTAACTCGTTAATACGGTTACGTAAAGTGGTTAAGTTTTGGTTCACGGCATAAGATTGAATTTCTTGGCGGCGAACATCGGTATAGGTTAAGCGTAAGGTTGAACCTGTCGCAGTTGCGACCGCTTGCTGATTAAACTCATTACCATTGCTACGTAAGTAGTCTTGAGCCGCAGTACGATCATCATTGTTGGCGAACTGAACGGTAATGGTGTTGTTGTTTAATGCAAGGCTGTTAAATTTAATTTTGTTGTCACGGAACTGACGACGTAAATCTGTCGCAGAGGTTTCCATGCGCTGAGCAATCGCTTTATCCATATCCACTTCTAATAAGAAGTGAACACCACCACGTAAGTCCAGACCGAGCTTCATTGGTTTTGCACCAATTTTTTGTAGCCACTCTGGCGTGGTTGGTGCCAAGTTCAACGCGACAACATAGTCATCACCAAGGCCACGACGTAACGCTTCTTTGGCTTTTAATTGTGCTTCGCTAGAGTCAAGACGTAACAGTGCAGCATTATTGCTAAAACTGTTGTCATGGCTTGAAATACTTTCAGATTTTAAAATCTGCTCTGCTTTTTGTACGATGCTTTGGTCAATTTGGGTACCAGCTTTGGCACCAGAAATTTGAACCGCAGGCTCATCTGGATACAAACTAGGCAGGGCATATAATGTACTGATCGTCAAAACCACGAGAATCAGTAGATATTTCCATGCTGGGTAACGCATTTGTTTTCTTCTTAAAATGAAAAAAGTCGTGCGGATGCACGACTAATTTTTTTGATTAAAGGTTATTTAATGTGCCTTCAGGAAGAACTGAAATCACACTTGCGCGTTGAATTTTTACATCTACACCGCGGCTCAGTTCAACCACTGCAAAGTCACCTTCGAGTTTAGTGATTTTACCCATTAAGCCACCAGCAAATACCACTTCGCTGCCTACGCCAAGACTTTCAACCAAAGAGCGGTGCTCTTTGGCACGTTTTGCTTGAGGGCGCCAAATTAAGAAGTAGAAGATTGCAATAAAAACAGCAATCATCAATAAGTTTGCGACCATACTTGGTTGTTGTGCAGCTTCACCCGCTGCGTGAGCTGTAGAAATAAAAAGGCTCATTTCAAATTCCTAAACTAAAAAAACGGTGACCAACGAATTGATCATAAATAGACTTGTTCTGCAATTTACCTTGTCTTTTTACCAAGCGCAAATGCTCACAACAATTAATCTTGGGGGCAAGGTGGAACTTCTAAACCACGACGTGCATAAAAATCTTCAACAAAGGCATCAAAGCGATCATTATCCAATGCATCACGAATGTCTTGAGTGAAGCGTTGGTAGTAACGTAAGTTGTGAATAGTACCGAGCATTGAACCCAGCATTTCACCACATTTTTCCAAATGGAATAAATAAGCGCGAGTAAAGTTGGTACAGGTATAACAGTCGCAGTGTGGATCAAGCGGACTTTGATCATGACGGTATTTGCTGTTACGGATACGTACTAAACCATCGGTCACAAAATAATGTCCATTTCGGGCATTACGTGTAGGCATGACACAGTCAAACATATCGACGCCACGGCGGATGCCTTCTACGATGTCCTCAGGTTTACCCACGCCCATCAGGTAGCGCGGTTTGTCTGCTGGCATTTTTTCTGGAAGATAATCCAGCACTTTAATCATTTCTTCTTTCGGTTCGCCGACGGACAGACCACCAATGGCATAACCGTCAAAACCAACTTCAAGCAAGCCTTTTAAAGACTCATCACGTAAGTCTTCATACATACCACCTTGAATAATGCCGAATAGCGCATTTTTATTTTCAAGCACATCATGATGCTGAGTCTTACAACGCTTTGCCCAACGCAATGACAATTGTAGAGACTTTTGCGCTTCTTCATGCGTTGCAGGATAAGGCGTACATTCGTCAAAAATCATCACGATGTCAGAGTTCAATGTATGTTGGATGTCCATTGAGATTTCAGGAGACAAAAATACTTTAGAACCGTCAATTGGAGAGCGGAACGTTACGCCATCTTCTTTAATTTTACGCATCGCGCCCAAACTGAAGACTTGGAAGCCGCCTGAATCGGTTAGAATGGGTTTATCCCACTTCATGAATTTATGCAGACCGCCGTGCTCTTTAATCACTTCAAGGCCAGGGCGTAGGTAAAGATGGAAGGTGTTGCCTAAAATAATTTGCGCTTTGATGTCTTCAATATCACGCGGGAGCATGCCTTTCACCGTACCATAAGTACCGACAGGCATGAACACAGGGGTTTCAACCACACCATGCTCTAAAGTTAAACGACCACGACGGGCGCGACCCGACTGACCTAATTTTTCAAACTTCATAAAATATCCTGAACAAGAGCAAAGCACTGCTCTGCTCTGCTTGCAGTGCAAGAGCGAAAAAACAGTTCGCCGCTAAAAGGAGGCTATTTTCCTTGATTATGCAAATAAACACCAGTGTTGTAACACTTTTAACGCAAAGCTTTTCTGTACGAAATTGTGTGCGGTGACAACGGTTTTGATTTGAGTATGTTGGGGAGAGTGGGAGATGAATTGCCGTGGCATAGCAAGCGATAGCTGCCAGAAGTGAAGTAAATGTAGATATTAAAAAAGGCAATCAAAATGAGTGCCTTGGATGTGTTCTTTGTGTTAGCGCGATCTTTTTAGTTGAAATTGGGACGGTAATCAAAATTTTGCAGCGCAGCAGCGTCACGGAATGGACGCACAGCTTTTTTACCGACAGTCATGGTGTTTACAATGTTGTTGGGAAAGATTTGAATGTGGTTGTTAAACAGTTCGACATTGCGGTTAAAGATGCTGATCGCAGCACCGACATTTTCGTTTTGCTCTTCAATTTCATTCATCATTTTTAGATAAATATCATTGGCTTTAAGTTCAGGGTAGTTTTCGACCACAACATTGAGGCTGCGCATCAGCTCTTGGTTTAATGCTTCGATACGTTGTAACTGATTGACATCTGTATTGTTTAAGTTCAGGTTGAGAATGTTCTGACGGAGCTCAGTGACTTTTTCCAAGGTGCCTTTTTCAAAGCTGGAGTATTGTTCGACCAGAGGCTCTAAGCCATCTAGAATTTTTATTTTCTGGCGCTCATAGGTTGCTACATCCGACCATGCGCGAATGGTTGCATTGTGGTGTCGCATAATATTATTGCGAATGACGATTACGCCAAACACGATTGCAATAATAATCAAGAAGAAAATCAATAGCCCCATACAGTCCTCAAACAGCAAAATGTCATTGATTTTTTTTGCTTTGCTGGAGATTTCAAACAGGTTTTGTGGGCTGATATAGCACAAGATATTTTTTTCAGGATGAAAAAGTAAATCGCCTTCACGGGAACGGAAAAAATCGGCAGTACGCAGTACAAATGCAGGGGAGAGAAGTTTGGCCATCTGCATCTGGTCAGCACCAAAAAATTTGAGTTTCTGGTTAATCTGAATATCACTACTATGCCACGGAAAGCTATAGTCAAACTACTTTATTATTCATACAAGATTCGAAAAAAACTCGAAATAACTCATCGACTGAGTCGATCAACCATTCTTTACGCTTACGTTTAACCCATGCCCACATCTGTTCTATAGGATTTAAATCAGGGCTGTATGCAGGAAGCCAAAGAATTTTATGCCCTTGTTGTTCCAATAACTCCTGAATATCTGCTCTTTTATGAAATGCTGCATTATCCATAACCACTACACTATTTTCTGGTAATGCCGGTATGAGGAATTGCTCAATCCAAAAATGAAAAACATCTGAATTGATTTTGCAGTCAAATAAACCGACTGAAAATAACTTACCCTCATGGATTGCTCCAATGGCATTGGTCTGATTCTTTAATTGCCAATTATATTGCCATAAACAGGGTACTCCTTTTCGTGAGTAGCCATGAGGTCTATAATCATGTGACTTAAAACCACTTTCATCCAGATAAATAATCGGATGGTTTTTTTCTAATTCATTCACTTGCAGAATAAATTTATCCCTAAGCTTTGTATCTGCTTTAGGATGGCTTAACGTCTTTTTTTAACTGTAATATTTAAGCGCTTTAATGCAGCACCAATAGATGAAACACCACAATTAAAACGTGCAGCACGTTCATATTGATAAGCATCAGGATACTTTTCAACATCTTCACGTAAAGCATCATCGTTAATTTTAGAAGGTTTACGTACACGAGTTTTTTTAATCTCTATACGTTTCTTCCATTCAACAATGGTATTTTTATTAATTTCAAATTGTGCAGCTACCGCTCGAATAGAATAACCTTCCTCAAGCTTAGCTAAAATTTTACGTCTAAAATGTTCTGAATAACTCATTGCACCATTGTATTGGTTTTATAATGATTTGACTATATAAGGGTAATAGAATTTTTTATTGTATGCGGTAATCGCGAGTCCTTGCGTGGGTACTTCAAAGACAAAACATCCCCATAAGTCTTTATGCACTTCTTTCACTTTTAACTCATTGCCATCTTTATCACGTACGCGAATTTCATCAACAAAATGATATTGAAACAGCAAAACCTGATGTTGTTGTCCTGCTTCATCCTGCCAAGTGGTACTGGCATAGTAAGGAATATCGTTGCTGATGGTGCCTTGGTTAAAAATTGGAAACAGCTGCTTTAAATGGGCAATAAAAAATGCAGGTTGTAGGATCACGCCAATATGCTGTGGAGGGGTAAACTCGTTGAGCTGGTATTTTTTATGAATGATTTGTTTTTCGAGATAGTCGATGATCTCTTCAAGCGGATCATCTTGCTCATAACTTAAATAGGCCCAAAGCAAACAGCCCAAGCCGAATAAAAAGCTGAATAAGGTCCAAATATGCTCTCCGACAAAGAACACATGCACAATAAAAAAAATGCCGACTATTCCAAGTAGAATAGGCAGCACATTATGAACTACTCGCAGCTAAAGCAACGAGTTTCTGAAAGCAACTTAAGCTGCAATCATCTCTTTTGACGTTTCATCGGCAATGCGAGAAAGAGTTTTAACACTCTTTTTCGTCTTACGACTACCTCCACGCCCACTAGAGGAAGACATTAAGCCTTTCTCCAACACCGTTCCAGTGTCTAAAATTAATTTTATTGCTCGGCTTTTTATCACTTTGGATGCGTTTTTATCCGCATTATCAGTGTGACCACAACTCACGCATTTAAACTTTTCTTGAGTTTTGCGATTGTCGGGATGAGTGTGACCGCATGAAGCACACTCCTGACTTGTGTAAGCTGCCTGAACCTTAAATACAGCTTTTCCTAAACGAATGGCTTTGTATTTAACATATGCCTCAAGCATATACCAACCAACATTTAGAATTGCTTTATTTAAACCTGCTTTTGCCTTTGCCTTGTTGGGGATAAATCGACCTAATTCATCCTTTTTAGGGTTTGGCTTTTTCGTCATTTTTTGAGTATTTAACTTCTCAAAAATGAATACTTTATTTCGCTCATTGCTTACTAGGCTATGGCTAGTCTTGTGATTGAAATCCTTTCGGATATTGGCTTTCTTAGCGTGATGGATCGCAATACGGTGCTTGGTTTTAGCTCTACGGTTTGACCCTTTTTGCTGTTTGGCTAACTTGCGCTGTAATCGTTTAATGTAGCGCTCAGCTTTGGTTAGATGGTTCTTTTGTTCCCTGGTAAAATCAAATTCTTGCGCTGGTGTACAAACAGGGATTGCCACGCCACGATCAATACCAACAACGTGCTTATTTAGTTCATTGGCATCAGTATCACTTAATAATGCTAATTGCTTTTCCAGGTACTTATCTTCATTGAATTTTTTGCCATCAAAATCCTCCATCTCAATTCCATCTTCATAGCAGAATGAAACAAAGTATTGACCACGCTCTTTACGGATATAAAGAGATTTTGGCTCATTAAAATCGGCATGTTTATTGAAGCTCAGATAGCCAATATTGTATTTACGACCACCAATTTGGAGTCGTGTTTTACCAAATTGATCTTTCTCGAAAGAGAACAGGTCACGAGTCAGGTAGATGCTACCTTTATCGGTTTTGGCTTTGCGCTTTGGTCGGCCACAAATCCCCTTGGTTGATTTTTTGAGGGTGTTGTACCAATTCACAGTCGAGTTCTTGAGAATGGTACTTGGACATTTATCAAGCCATGGGGTCAGTTCTTCTGACTTAAACTGAGCGTATTTCTGATCTTGAGTATCAAAATACTGCTTAAACGGTGTGAACTTACGAGCAAAACCTCGGAAATACTTATCCTCATCACATTTAGCATTCCAAGCAAATCTCGCACAGCCCATCCATTGGCTCAGAATTAACTTCTGTTCCTCTGTTGGGTATGCTCGAAATTTAATGCCTGAAATCATTACTAAGTGAAGTGTTCTTGCTATTTATATGCTGGAATTTTATACTATCTTTTATCTTAAGTAAATCTAGTATGTGATAAAAATGTATGAGTGGAGAACAGGTAGAAGCTGTATTTTTAAGAATTATGTTCATCTAGTATTTGTAACTAAATACCGTAGAGATGTGCTAACCCAAGAAATGTTAGATTCATTAAAAGAAATAATGAAGGAAACCTGCGAACAAATGGATTGTGAGTTGATGGAGTTTAATGGCGAGGATGACCATGTTCACATGATGGTTAATGTTCACCCTAAAATTGCTATCTCTAATCTAGCTGGAAAACTAAAAGGGAAAAGTTCTTATTTGCTACGAAAAAGCTTTTGGGACTCAATTAAAACAAAGCTATGGGGTAATCATTTTTGGTCGCCTAGTTACTGTGTAGTTTCGTGTGGTGGTGCAAGCCTTGAAACGGTTAAACAGTACATTGAAAACCAAAGACAACCACCATCTGAAATAGCAGTTAAACGCTCAAAAAACCTGAGTGCTAAAAGTGGCTTGACTCGCCCCTAAAGAAGCGAGAATGCGCCACTAAACTTGTTCAAATTTAAGGGTAATCGGTGCTTTCCATGGATGCAACCGATCCAAGATTTCTTGGGCAGTGTCCGCACTCCGAGTAATGCCCCAAAGCTTGTCGATATTATCAAACACGACCTGATTCTTTTTACGTCGAATATGAATAGAATGTTTGATCGTATCGAGAGGCATGTGAGGTTCTTATTTGGGTTGAAGTTGGTCAACTAACATGGCATCGCCATAACTAAAGAAGCGGTACTGGTTTGCAACTGCATGTTGATAAGCCATCAAAATATTATCACGATTTGATAGCGCTGAAACCAACATCAAGAGAGTCGATTCAGGCAGATGGAAGTTGGTGATAAGACGATCCACCACTTTGAACTCATAACCTGGGTAGATAAAAATTTGGGTATCTCCAGTCCAAGCTTTGAGTTCACCATCATGTGCCTGCGCTGCACTTTCAACCGCACGTGTCGCTGTCGTTCCGACAGAAATGACTTTGTTGCCGCGAGCTTTGGTTTGGCGAATCAGCTCAACGGCGTGCTCTGGAACATCACACCATTCACTGTGCATAATGTGATTGGCAATGTCATTGGTACGTACAGGCAGAAAGGTGCCAGCGCCGACGTGTAAAGTGACAAATGTTTTCTGAATACCTTTGGCTTCAAGTTGATCCAACAGCTTTTGGTCGAAGTGTAAGCTTGCGGTAGGTGCAGCGACACTGGCTAACTTGGTTGGATCATTAAATACTGTTTGATAACGCTCGGTATCAATGGCTTCAGCTTCACGATTGAAGTAGGGAGGGATCGGAAGTTGTCCGTATAAATCCAGCACCGTTAAAATTGGCTGGGAAAACTCCACAATAAATAAATTTTCATGACGACCTAGCACCGTGACTTTAACGGCATCTGGACCAATAAAGAGCTCAGCGCCCGCTTTGGGTGTGTTGCTGGCTTTGATGTGGCAGTGTGCAATAAATGCATCTTGCATGCGTTCAACCAGAACTTCGACAGCTCCGCCGCTGGCACGTTTGCCTTTGAGACGTGCTTTCATCACTTTGGTGTCATTTAAGACCAGTAAATCACCAGTATCGAGCAAATCTAAAATGTCGGTGAATTGAAAGTCATGATGCTGACCTTGAGCATCGAGGTGTAACAGTCGAGAAGCACTGCGCGTGTCTAAAGGATAACGGGCAATGAGTTCATCAGGGAGGTCGAAATTAAAATCAGAAAGTTGCATGATGGGAAAGCAGCGTCAAAATAAAGGAGATCAAAATTGCGCTTAGTATATGCGTTTTTGTTGAAAAACGCTGAAATTGCACAAATATAAAGCTAAAAAATCAAATATGACTTAAAAATAGCCAATCATCACCAACTTGCGTTGACAAGTTTTCCAAAAAGTTTAATATACGCATCAACACCTTCCCGAGGTGGTGAAATTGGTAGACGCGGCGGACTCAAAATCCGCTGTCAGAGATGACGTGTCGGTTCGAGTCCGACCCTCGGGACCAGATGAAAAGGAAACCCCTTAAGCATATACAGACTTAAGGGGGTTTTTTATTGTCTGAAATTTAACATTTGAATTAAATCGCCGTAAAACATTACAGGTGGCTTAAAGCAATTCAATGTTCGGTGTGGGTTTGGTTGATTATTTCCTCATATGATGGACTCAAAATTTTGTTTTAATCATTCTGATAAATAACGATTTTTCAAAAAGCAAAACCAGTCACAAGATAAAAGTCTGACATAATTGATTTTTTTGTTAAATGCCACGCTTGTATTGTTGTATTTTTATATTGTTTTAATGTTGAAAATTTGCTAATAAATAGAAGTAAATAATAGGTTTGTGCCGAAAAAATCACAAAAGATGAGGCAGAAATGGGTATTCAATTGCTAGATGTCGGGTCTGATACAGAACAGTTAAGTGCTTGTCACTTATCTTTATTGTTGGGCGTGAACAGTAATGACAATAAAATTAAGAGCTTTCTCAAATTTGCGCGAAAAATTTTAGGTGCACATGCCGCTATTTTAACGTTTAGCAATGAACCTTATAGTTGGTATGCGGGCAAACACGCATTCAATGCTTTTCAGTTACCCGCTGAAGCCAATTTTGCTACTCATTTTGAAGGGAATATCACGATTGATGTCCTGCATCGCCATTATCATCATCTTTCTCGGCAGGTGAGTGCTTTAGGGTTTAAACATCAGCGGATCATCGCATTGGATTTAAAGGTATCGGATAAATCTGTAGGGCAAGTGATTTTCTTTGATGAGCAGTTGGACGCTTTTACGCAGGATGCTGTAGAAAATGTCTATGAACTGGCCTCTGGTTTTCTCAATCTGCTACATTTGCGCATGGAAAATGCGGAGCTCAAAGAGTTGTATGAACAACAGGTGGCTATGAATGTCAGTAAAACTAAATTTTTCCAAATTATTGCACATGACTTAAGGGCGCCTTTCCATGGCTTAATTGGTTTCTCAGAAGTGTTGGCTGAAGAGCGCAAAAGTTTGGATGAGTCGGGTGTGCAAAGCATTGCAGATTATTTGCATGATACCGCACAATCGACTTATAGCTTGTTGGAGAGTTTACTGAATTGGGCGATGGCAGAAAGCGGACGCTTTGTTTATCACCCCATCCATTACAAACTTAAGCAGTCGTCTCAAATTGTTTTTGATGTGTTGCATGCGTTGGCTATCAATAAAAATATTCAACTGATTGACCGTGTCCCCGACGATTTAAAAATTTTTGCAGATATCAATATGGTGACCTCGGTGATCCAAAACTTGGTCTCAAATGCGCTGAAATTTACCCATATGCATGGCGAAGGTGTTGTGACGATTGATGCCAAACAACGTGATGACTTTATCGATATCTACATTCAAGATACGGGTCTAGGTATGACCTTGGGGCAAATTGAATCTTTGTTTGAACCGAAACTAACTGTTAGTTTTAAGGGGACAGCAGGGGAGAAAGGGACTGGTCTAGGTCTGGTGTTGTGTAAGCGTTTTGTTGACTTAAATAAAGGTGAAATTTCAGTCACATCGAAAGAAGGTGTAGGTTCAACTTTTATCGTCAGCCTGCCACGTTCGAACAGCGCACATCAAGCATTGTCACTTGCGACATCCCAGCAAGAATTTAGTGAATAATCATACTTTTCTTATAAAATAATTCGCCTAATCTCATGATCTGCTGTTATAAATAACCAAAACAATCCGAAAGAGTCGATCATGAATGCTGAGCAATTGCAAAAGACATTGCGCGCAAGTCAATATGCGGAACAAGTCCTATCTATACATCAGGTTTATCTTGAACAAGATTATGCAATTGATCAATTTTCTCAGCCATTGACCACCGAACAAATTTTCGATGTCGTTCAAAACACCTTAAAAGAGATCAGTGATGAAAGCACATGGATGCGCACCATCCGAATTTTACGTGCGCGTTTAATGTTTCGCTGGATTTGGCAGGATGCCAACCAACTGATCGATGTGATGGAGTTAACACGGGAGTTATCTGATTTTGCTGATGCAGCCATTTGTGTGGCAAAAGCGTTTGCCTTAGCGCCATTGGTGGCTAAACATGGTCAGCCTGTGGGCTATAACCATAAAATTCAAGATTTAATTGTGGTTGCGATGGGGAAGCTCGGTGCACAAGAGTTGAACCTATCCAGTGATATCGACTTGATTTTTGCCTTTGATGAGCAAGGTGAAACAGATGGTCGTAAATGTATTGATGTACAACAGTTTTGCATTTTATGGGGTCAGAAGCTCATTTACTTGTTGGACCATATCACGGCTGATGGTTTTGTCTTCCGTGTGGATATGCGCTTACGTCCTTGGGGTGATGGTTCTGCACTGGCTATTAGTCATGCGGCGCTGGAGAAGTATTTAAGCCAGCATGGGCGCGAGTGGGAGCGCTATGCGTGGATTAAGGCGCGGATTGTGACAGGGGGCAAAGAGGGGGATGAGTTGTTGGACATGACACGTCCTTTCGTATTCCGTAAGTATGTCGATTACACCGCTTTTGAAGCCATGCGCGAAATGAAAGCCATGATTGAGCGTGAAGTATTACGCCGAAATATCGAAGATGATATTAAGCTGGGTGCGGGTGGTATTCGTGAAGTCGAATTTATTGTGCAGGTGTTTCAGCTGATTTATGGTGGGGCAAAGTTAGAATTACAAGACCGTCAATGTTTAGTGAGCTTACATCATTTGGGTGAAGTGGGTTTACTGGATGGTCAAGCGGTCGGTGAGTTGGAAGATGCCTACTTATTTCTGCGCCGTGTAGAACATGCCATTCAAGCTTTAAATGATCAACAAACCCAGTCTTTGCCAACAGAACCAGAACTCAGACAAAGGATGATTGACACCTTGGGTTTTGTCAGTTGGGATGCATTTATTGAGTACTTAAACCAAAAGCGCGCCAAAGTTATTTACCAATTTGAGCATTTAATTAAAGAAAAAGAACATGACCCTTTCGTAGAAAGCTTTAGTCAGTTAGAAGCGCGTTTAAATGAGGTGTTGGATGCGAATGCAAAAAACCTCATTCATGAATTTTGGAATGGTCATGCGCTGAAAAAACTGCCTGCAAAAGCGGTGCAACGCTTAAAAATGTTTTGGCCGCATTTGATTGAAGCGATTTTACAGTCAGATAAGCCGCAAGCCGCGTTGCTACGCCTCATGCCGTTGGTCGAGTCGGTAATGCGACGCACCGTATATTTGGTCATGTTGATTGAGAGTAAAGGGGCGTTACAGCGTTTGGTGAAAATGGCAACCGTAAGTCCATGGATTTGTGAAGAATTGACTCATTATCCAGTACTCTTGGATGAATTTTTGTCCATGGACTTTGAGCTGCCGCGCCGTCAAGATTTGGAGGATTCTCTACGTCAACAGTTGCTTCGTATTGAGCTTGATGACGTTGAAGATTTGATGCGTGTGCTGCGTCTATTTAAAAAATCCAATGTTTTGGCAGTTGCTGCTAGTGATGTTTTGGCTGAAAGTCCGTTAATGAAAGTATCCGATGCCTTGACCGATATTGCAGAAGTTTCGGTCAGTACAACTTTAAATTTGGCTTACCAAATGACGGCAAAGAAACATGGTTATCCGCTCGATGTTGAAGGACAGCGCTGTTCGATCGATCATTTGGCATTTGCTGTGGTGGGGTATGGAAAAGTTGGCGGGATTGAGCTGGGTTATGGCTCGGACTTAGATCTGGTCTTTATTCATTATATGGATGAGCAAGCCGATACAGATGGGCTGAAGTCGATCAGTGGATTTGAGTTTGCAATGCGTGTTGCACAGAAATTTATGTCGCTGATGACTACGCAGACCCTCGATGGTCGGGTTTATGAAATCGATACGCGCTTACGCCCATCGGGTGAAGCGGGGGTGTTGGTCACTAGTTTAAAAGCCTTTGAGCAATATCAGTTGAAAAATGCATGGGTCTGGGAGCATCAAGCATTGGTACGTGCTCGCTCGATTGCGGGTGAGCAAAGTTTGCGTGATAAGTTTGAAGCATTGCGCTGTCGGATTTTGACGCAGCCACGTGATGAAGAAAATGTACGCGCAGAAGTGCTGAAGATGCGTCAAAAAATGAAAGACCATTTGGGTTCTTCTAAAGAACAACAAAAAGATGGAATTTTTCATTTAAAACAAGACGCAGGTGGTATCGTCGATATCGAATTTATGGCACAGTATGCTGTGTTGGCATGGAGCGGATCTCATCCAGATCTTGCCCATTATTCCGACAATGTACGAATCCTTGAAGACGCCGCAAAAGCCAGTTGCTTATCCAGTGACGATGCGACTGCATTGATTCAAGCTTATCTCAGTGAACGAGCCGAGAGCCACCGTTTAGCCCTTGCGAATCAATCCATGCAAGTAAATGCTGCGGACTGGCGCGATACCCGAGTGATCGTTTGCAAATTATGGCAAAGATTAATTGATCCAAGCTCAATCGTGAGCATTGGGTAACATGACTGTGTATATAAATTTGGAGTGTGTGTCATGAATTTGGCTGATCGTGATGGTTTTATTTGGCAAGATGGACAATTGGTTGACTGGCGTGAGGCAAAAACTCACGTATTAACACATACCTTGCACTACAGCATGGGTGTGTTTGAAGGTGTCCGTGCCTATGAAACACCGAATGGCACGGCTATTTTCCGTTTAAAAGAACACACTAAGCGTTTATTGAACTCTGCAAAAATTTATCAAATGAAAGTCCCATTTGATCAAGCAACACTAGAGCAAGCTCAAATTGATGTGGTTCGTGAAAATAAATTAGCGTCTTGCTACTTGCGCCCAATTATTTTTATTGGTTCGGAAAAATTAGGTATTGCTGCAACAGACAATACCATTCATGCGGTGGTTGCTGCGTGGAGTTGGGGTGCGTACCTTGGTGATGAAGCAATGGCGAAAGGTATTCGTGTAAAAACCTCATCGTTTACCCATCACCATCCAAACGTGACGATGTGTAAAGCGAAAGCGTCGGGTAACTACACCCTGTCAATTTTAGCTCACCAAGAAGTAGCGCACTCAGGTTATGACGAAGCAATGCTGCTCGACCCTCAAGGTTATGTATGTCAAGGTTCTGGCGAAAACGTATTCTTGGTGAAAGATGGTGTTTTACATACGCCAGATATTGCAGGTGGTGCACTTGATGGTATTACGCGTCAAACCATTATTACCATCGCAAAAGACTTGGGCTATGACGTGGTTGAGCGTCGTATTACACGTGATGAATTCTACATTGCAGATGAAGCATTCTTTACAGGTACAGCTGCTGAAGTGACGCCTATTCGTGAATATGATGACCGTGAAATTGGTTCAGGTACGCGTGGTCCTATTACTGAACAAATTCAAACCACATTCTTTAATGCGGTTAAGGGTGAAGACCCGAAATACGCACACTGGTTAACTTATGTAAAATAAGTAATTAGGTGGAAAAGGGCTCTTCGGAGCCCTTTTTTGTTGGTCTTCAGTTTAGTCATCGATACCGAAAATATCTCGAGTGTAGAGTTTATTTTGGACGTCATTTAGTTCTGATGTTTGACGATTGCTAATAATTAAGTCAGCGACTTGCTTAAATTTTTTG
This sequence comes from Acinetobacter sp. 789_lipA, assembly GCF_058242845.1. NCBI lineage: Bacteria > Pseudomonadati > Pseudomonadota > Gammaproteobacteria > Moraxellales > Moraxellaceae > Acinetobacter > Acinetobacter sp. 789_lipA. The sequence continues at coordinate 1,346,054 of NZ_JBZAYS010000001.1, forward strand.
AGATCGCGAATAACTTTACTATTGGCAAATTTTTTTTCTGAAATATTTGGCTCGTAAATAATCACCTTGATGCCTTGCGCCTTAATTCGGCGCATAATTCCTAAAATTGCGGATGAGCGAAAATTATCAGATCCTGATTTCATGATTAAACGGTAAATACCAACTACTTTGGGATTTTTTTGAATAATCGTTTCAGCAATGAAATCCTTGCGGGTTCTATTTGCATCTACAACTGCTTGAATTAAGTTACTTGGGACTTGCTCATAATTTGCTAAAAGTTGTTTAGTGTCTTTGGGGAGGCAATATCCACCATAGCCAAAAGAAGGATTGTTGTAAAACTTTCCAATACGCGGATCAAGACACACGCCATCAATAATTTGACGAGTATCTAAATCAAAAACTTGAGCATAGGTGTCAAGTTCATTGAAATAAGCGACACGCATGGCGAGATAAGTATTGGCAAATAATTTGATAGCCTCTGCTTCAGTGGAGTGAGTAAATAGTACAGGGCAGTCTTTTTTAATGGCACTATTAAGAAAGAGTTGTGCCAATGTTTCAGCACGTTCCGATTGCTCACCTATAATAATTCGAGAAGGGTAAAGATTATCCTGAAGTGCTTTGCCCTCACGTAAGAATTCTGGTGAAAAAATAATATTGTTTGTGTTAAATCGCAGTCGCATTCTTTGTGTAAAGCCGACAGGTACTGTCGATTTAATGATGATGGTGGCAAGTGGGTTAGTGTGCTGGATATCGTGAATGACTTGCTCCACACTTGAAGTGTCAAATTGATTGGTGATGGTGTCGTAATTGGTGGGCGTTGCAATCAGAATAACCTCAGCATTGATGTAACTATCTATTTTATTTGACGTTGCTTTAAAATGAAGGTTTTCATTTTCTAGGAATAATGAGATGTCTTTATCTTGAATTGGGGAGATTTTTTGATTTAACTGATGAATACGATTTTCATCGATATCAAATGCAGTGACACAGTGCTGTTGCGCTAAGATCAAAGCATTAGAGAGTCCAACATAGCCTAAACCGACCACTGTAATTTTCATTCTGTTGATTCTGAATTATTTTATAATACGGTGCAGGAGCAAGATGTCACGTAAATGAACAATACATTTCAGTTTAATTACCGTGTAATTACTTGGGATTTTATGGCTCTAATCTTCAATCAAACCTAGACTATGTTATGATGCAAAATACTATGTAGATCGGTAGTTTCAAGCATGTCTATACATGAAAATGATGACGTTTTAAATACAACAGAGCAACAAAATCAGAATATTGTGCTGTGTATGAAGTGGGGGACCAAATATGGTTCGGACTACGTTAATCGCTTGTATAACATGGTAAAACGCCACACTACTGTTGACTTTAAAATGGTGTGTTTAACTGACCGTACCGATGGTATTGATCCTGCTGTACAGTGTTTTCCTATTCCTCCATTAGCACTTCCAGAGGGGAGCCCTGAACGTGGCTGGAATAAATTGTCTACGTTTGAGCCAGATCTTTATGGTTTAAAAGGCAATGCGCTCTTTTTAGACTTGGATGTCGTGATTGTTGATAACATCGATAGTTTCTTTACCCATTCTGGGGATTTTCTGATTATTCATGACTGGAAGCGTCCTTGGCGTATTACGGGGAATAGTTCAGTTTACCGTTTTAAGTTGGGTGCTTTTCCAGGATTGATGCCATATTTTCGTGAGCATTTTGATGAAATTCGTCAAAAGTTCCGCAATGAGCAAGCTTATTTGTCTTGGTATGTCGATCAAGAGAAAAAGCTCTCTTACTGGCCTGACAGTTGGTGTAAAAGTTATAAGTATCATTGCTTGCAAAAAATACCTTTGGCGTACTTTAAAGCACCCGTAAAACCCGAAGGTGCAAAAATTATTGTTTTCCATGGGGAAATTAATCCACCTGATGCAGTAAATGGTGGTGGTGGCAAGTGGTATCGTTACGTCTTGCCATCAGATTGGATTAAAGAGGCTTGGCATTAAAAACCCAATGTTGGTTTACTTTTGATTAGAAAATTATGAAAAAACTAGATTTTGTTATTGCTTGGGTTGATGGAAGTGATGAAAATCATCGATTGAAACGTCAACAATTTCAACCTGAAAATGTTGTAAAAGGTGCAGCGGAAGACACTCGATTTGCCCATAATGATGAAATCTATTTTTCGATTGCTTCAATTCTGAAATATGTTCCGTATTGTGGAACGATTTACATTATAACTGATCACCAACAGCCGAGTTTTGTTGGGGAGTTTGAAGCGCAGGGGCTATGTCGCTCTGGTCAAATTCAAGTGGTTGATCATCAAGAAATATTTAGAAATTACCAACAGTATTTACCTACTTTCAATTCACTTACAATTGAAACGATGCTTTGGAATATTCCAAATTTATCGCAATATTTCATTTATTTAAATGACGATTTTTTCTTTAATGCACCATCTAAAATCAGTGATTTCTTGCTCGATGATTATATTAAGATTTATGGGCACTGGTCTAATAATTTATTAGTTAAAACTAAATTTAATATACGTAAAGGGTTGAATAAATATTTTGCTAAACCCTTAGCGCCTAAATATACGGTTGCTCAGATGTTGAGTGCGGAGTTGTGTGGGATGAGCCGCTATTTTGAGATTCATCATCGACCACATGTTTTAGATAAAATATTATTTCAAAAATACTTTGAAGCCCATCCATCTGTTTTAGAAAAGCAAATTTCCTATCGTTTTCGTAGTGCCTTACAGTTTTTACCTGTAGGGCTCAATAATCATTTAAAAATTAAGTACAAACAAGCTGAGCTTTTTAATGATATCGAAATTGCATATTTGAAAAATGAAACATCAATTGAATTATTTTTAAAAAATTTGAATAATTCTAATGTTAAATTTGGTTGTATCCAAAGTTTAGATCAATTTGAAGAGAAACAATTTCAAAAAATATCATCAGCTTTGAATTTGAAATTTAAAGACTATTTACCTAAATCTATTGCTTTTAAGAGTCCATCATGAAAGTTGTTACTTATTTGATTAATTTGGATGGCAGTCAAGAACGACTTGAGCGAGCAACGCAGCAGCTGAATCAAGTCAACTGGCCTTTTGAGCGCTTTTCTGCAGTCGATGGTCGTGGTAAAGATTTAACTGAATTTGCAAACTACGATGATCAAGGGGCGAACGACGTACTCGGTCGCAGATTGATGAATTCAGAATTGGGCTGCTATTTAAGTCATTATGGCTGTGCGGAACAATTTTTAAGTACGGATGCTGATTATTTGGTGGTACTTGAAGATGATATGAAAATCAACCAAGACTTCAAAGACAAACTTGATGGTGTGATTGAGTATCTCGATCAGCATAAAGAGCTGGATTGGTATCTGATTAATATTGCAGCCAAAAAGAAAAAACTGAGCAAAGATATTACGAATATTGATGGCATGAGTTTATGGCACGCTTTTTATTTTCCTATTCGTGGTCTCGGTTTAGTTTGGTCGCGCAAAGGTGCAGAAGCATTTATACAAGCAGGAAAATCAATGACCATGCCTGTTGATATTTTCTTCCAAACCTGGCTCAGTAAAAATGGTAAAGGTTTGAGTGTATGGCCAGCCTTGGTAAGGCCCGCTGGTTTAGACAGTGATATTTTGGGAACTGTAGCCGCACAAGGAATTTCTCGTAAAGAAAAAGAAGGTCGAAGCTTTTCTTATGGGATTAAAAAACAAAAACGAATGTGGCGCGACAAATTTTATGCAGTGAAGCATAAGTATTTGTAATTGTCCTAAGGTGTTTCGATACAAGGCTAAATGATCGACTAAAATGAAAATTTTTAAAAAGTTATTTTATATTTTAAAGTTTTATACACTGCTTAATTTAAAACAACGAAATAAATGTGATGCCATAGATAACTATGCAGATCAGATTGTTTTACAGGCTAAGCTAGAGAATCAAGGCATTCAATTACCTAAAAAGATATGGATCTATTGGGAAGGGAATATGCCAGCTTTGGTTCAGCATTGTATTGATCGTATTGAGAAATTACATCCTGACTATACCATGAATTTATTAAATCCAAAGAATGTTGCGGATTTTATAAGTTTTGATTTAACTTCACCTATTTTGCAGAAGGCAACATCTCAACAACGTGCAGACTTAATTCGGTTCGACCTAATTTATCATTATGGTGGAATTTGGTTGGATGCGAGTATTATTATTTATAAAAAATTAGATTGGATTGAAAAGCTCATCCAGCAAACACAAACGCAAAGTTTTGCCTATTATCGGAAAAAAAATACCATATTAGCTGATTATCCAGTAATCGAAAACTGGTTGCTGGCTAGCGTAGCACACAATCCATTTTATCAATTATGGTTTAAGGAACTCTTTAGCGCTATTGAAATCGGGCCAAAACAATATATTCAATATATTCAATCTAACTATGATAATTCTCAAGATTATTTCCAGCATATAGGTCGCTTAGAATACCTCGTGGCTTATGTTGCATGTCAGAAAGTGATGCGTGATATATCGCCGAGTATGGTTTTAATCAATTGTGATGAGAATGCATTTTTCTATCAAGTGAAGAATAAATGGGTCAAGGAAAAGACCCTAATTGATCTGGCTATTTGTGAGGCTCCAGATGAGTATCCGAATCTCATAAAACTTGCAGGGAAAGAGCGTCAGATATTGGATAAGCATTTTGCGCGAGGGCAATATTTCAAGCACTCACTTTTGGATTTTTAGTCAGCACTCGAAAAAATAGCCTTGAATCGGGTGTATTTTATTGGAATTTAAATAAGTCCTTTGCATTTACTTTTGGAAATGCTTCCACAGCACTATGTTCAGAAAGGTTATATACGGTAATTCCTTGAGCCTTAAAAAACTGTGCCGCTAAGTCGAAAGCTGGTAATGTGAAATCTAATGATCTGTCTAAAAGCGTTGGTTGTTTATTTTCAGCACTCTCATAGAAACGGGGCTGGGAAAAATTATTCATGTCTAACCCAGCTAAGTAAATCTCTTGATAGCGGAGTGAGTGAATAATCTGTAGTGCAACGTAGGCTACAGTAAAATAATCAAAGATCGCGGTATATATTTGAGTTGAAAAACCCAATTGATTGTTGGTATAGAAATAACTTTTTTGCATGTCGACCGCTTTTTTAGGCTGTAAGATTGGTTCAATTTCACCGCGAGTAATAGGTTCTACGACTCTAATGTTACATTGGATATCCTGAAATAAAACTTTTCTTAAAATCTGGTCTAAACAACGTGGTGTAGTGTAAAACGTACAATTGCTATTGAGGACTTTCAACACCAAATCAAAACGGCTCTCAACGAAATTATGGTCAATAATGACATAATGCTTAAACGCAACATTAGGCATCGAAATTGCGCCATTTAATCCAATATAATCTATGTCGGAGCGGGTAAAAGCTTCGGGAGGGATCCGTTGTACTGATGGCCCAGTTGCAATCATCATGCATGGTTTATTTTCTGTACAAATAGCTTGCGTATTATCGACGACCAACTTCTGTTTGAAAAAAAGTTTTTGTAAGCCATTTTCAGTATCACGTTCAACCTGATAATACGGCCAAAAACGGCGATTATGTTTGTATTGATTTGAATGACTTAATTTATAAACGACTTTATAAATGCTTCTAAAACACAAGTTTGAAAAAAATAATTGTAAGGTCTGTAGCTTTTTAGGAATCATAAACAAGTCATTCAGGTTGAACGTTTTAAAAAATTGGCTAAGTTGTGACTAAAGCAGTCACTTTAAGTTTTAGTCATCTAGTCTAAATTTGTTGCTATTGAGTTTAGACTTTAATTTATTGAGCTTTTGAGTGAACCAAGATTCTTTCTGCCCTGGACGTGTAATTTTATTGCCGTGATAGTTGGCTTGAGTTGCTTTGGTAAAAGCACCAAAAGGTTCAATCATATATTGTTCTGGTTTGTATCCAGCAGTTAGTGCTTCGTCATAATATTGATCAAAAAGTGCTATTAGATCTGCCCTAGGGTGAGGCATTATTTCACCATCAAACCAGTGCTTTTGGCCTGTTGCTTCAAGACGAGATAATGAATACATATGACTGAACTGCGTGCCCATATCTGAGTAATGTAGAATTTTGATTTGTTCAATCGACATTCCTTCGCCATCAATATTATTGTAAGAATCTTGATAAGGTTGTACGAGATTTGGTTTTTCTTTTAGAAGGCGCATTAAATTCTTATGTGCATCTGGATTGGATTGAATGTCTTTCAATGCTGGAAGATATTGTTTGGCTTTTTCACAATCCCATACACAAGTACATAGACGCGCTGAGCTTTTGCCGCCCTTAGCGATAACAATGGCATCGTCTTGCATTGGATGAGACCAAAGTTCTGCAATATCACAAAGTACAATGACGTCGGCATCCATGTAAATTGCGCGGCCTTCGAAGTTACACGATTCAGGAATGGCCCAACGGAAACCAGAAAAAGGAGTAGCCCATTTTTCAGTACGCCATCCCTCACCAGTCTCCTGATTGGTATACCAAGGGCTGTTTGTGTCATGACTCAGTTGCATCCAAGTAATATTCACAGGATGCGAAGTGTGCTTACGAAGACTATATTCAAGAACCATCATTTGTTCTAAGTCACAATTATTGGGATCACAACCTACAAATACTTGAATTACTTCATTATTCATCTTGATAACACTTTTCATAAATTATAAAAATTAATGCAATTAAAAGAGAATCGTTATCTTCGATAAACTGCATACCCATGTTTAAATTACTATTGTAATTATAGTACTTTAACTTTTCTAGTGTATTGAAGATCCTTATTTTTTTCACTATTAAAATCATATACTTAGGAGTGTAGGTTGTGAGATGAGATAAGACGCGTTTGAAAGTAAGATAGGGTAATTGGTAGTTCAAGATTGTATGAATCTTGGGCGAAATGCTGTACACTAATTGATTACGCTCATATGAATCCTTTTTAGTTGTACAATCGTTCAGTCACAATTATGCAAAACTTTGTTATTAGTCTGGCTTCCGAGAATGAACATATTACATCGGAATTTAGTAAGTAAGGAATAGTATTCAGTTTTTTTTAATGCAATTACTCCTGATTTAATTGATCGGGTAGCAAAAGATTTATTTTTAGATATCGGTAGCTTAGACTTAAAGCTTAGTGAAATTGGTTGTTTATTAAGCTATGTTGTACTGTGGTAAAAAGCAGTGATGACAATCTAGACTTCATTGGTATATTTGAAGATGATATTCATTTAGGACAACAGGCGGCAACTATTTCTAGCTAGAACCGAGTGTCGGTTCCAAAAGATAGTCATATCATAAAAGTAGAAGCATTTTATCCCAAAGTAAGTGCTTCTATTTATTCAAAGCGTATCCTGTCATCTACTCGAAAATTGGTTGCTTTGAAATCAAAGAATATGGGGACAGGGGGCTATATTTTGTCAAATCAGGGTGCTCGTGCATTATTGGCTTTTATTAAAGAATATAATAAGTTAATTCCAATCGATCATATTATGTTTAAAGACTATCTAGTGAGTGGTGAACATAAGGTTTATCAAATGTTACCAGCGCTTTCTGTCCAAGATTTTATCTTAATGAGAGGCAAAACCAGTCTACCTAGTTATTTAGCACAAGAGCGTAAATTAAGAAAAGTAAATATTTCTAAAGTTGAGGAAAGGTTAACGCTTAAAGGTAAGTTTACAAAAGAGTTTAGGCGGTTTTTAGCTCAACTGATACGCTTTAGGAAGGTGGAATATATTGTTAAAATTAAATTCAGATAGTATTGCTGGCTATCTGAATTTATGTAATTTGGTTATTTTGAACTTCCTATTCGTTGACGAAGCCCCAATGACTATTTAAGATTATTCTTTATTATTTATATATATAGGGCTTTCATGCTAACAATTTTTGGATTTCATACGGATGATAGTCTTTATACGAAACATGCCAAAATTTTAGAATGTTCTGCAATAAAATTTGGAATAAAATTTCATTTTGAAAGCCTACCTCAAGATGAATGGCAGAGAATTATTGCATTAAAGCCTTCTTTTATTGCTGAATTTCATAGAAAATTAAAAGAGCCAGTTCTTTATATTGATGTTGATGCAATTATTCTGGAGGATATTAAACCGTATTTTAATTCTATTACTGAAGATATTGCAATTCATTTTATTAATGGTAATCGATTATTAAGTGGGACAATGTTCATCAATAATACGCCTAATGCATACCTTCTTATGGATGAGTGGGAGAAAAGGATGTTGGCTGAACCTGATGTGTGGGATCAAATTATTCTTCAGAAGTTGATACTTGAGTGGGTAGAAGAAAAGAAAATTACATTGAAAAATCTTCCTCCTGAGTATACTTTCATTTTTGATACCTCTCGAAAAGCATATGGAGACTCTGTAAAGCCTGCTATTGAGCACTTACAGGCCAGTCGTGATAAGCGTTGGGTTCAAAAATATCAGCGTAGGAATGCTTTTTACCGCTGGTTTATGCGTTCAACAAATTTAGCTAAAAGTACACGGAAAATTTTGACTCGACATGCTGTTGTTAATGCTCGTACGAAACAATTGGGGATCAATATACAGTTAGAACTTCAGGATTTAATATAGATATTTATTATTTATATAATTTTTTATTTTTGTGTTCATTTTTATGAATCTTTCCCATAAAAGTGAAGAGAATGTAAGTGACAAAACTTTATGTGCTAGCCATACATAAAGTTTGATTTAGGAAAAACCTACTTTTATCGAATGATTTGCATAATGTTGAACAAGGACTGAACCACATGAAATGCAGTATTCTTGAGTGAGGTTATGATTTTGCTATTATCTGCATAAAGATGCTAGGTGTGTTTCGATATAGATTGCCTTACATCTTTTATAGAAGGTACTTGTTTCTTAGTGATCGCAATAATATTCTTGAATCACATCTCTCCTCTTTGCTGAGAAAATTCAGCATTCTGTAATTGAATAAGTTGCTATAAATGAACTTTAGATACGATATAAATGGACTTCGTGCAATTGCAGTTCTTGCAGTTGTACTTTTCCACTTCAAGCCACAATGGTTACCTGGTGGATTTGCTGGAGTTGATGTTTTTTTTGTCATTTCAGGCTTTTTAATGACCTCCATTATTTTTAATGGTGTAGAGAAAGACTCTTTTAACTTATTCAAATTCTACAATGCTCGCGCTAATCGTATTATTCCAGTACTTGCCGCAGTATCCACAGTATTAATTGTTTTTGGTTGGTTCTACTTACTACCTACAGATTACAGTGATCTGGGCAAACAGATTGAAAAAAGCGCTTTATTCATCTCAAACCTTTTATTTGCGGAAGGTGGTGGGTATTTCGATACAGCAGAACATACTAAATGGTTGCTACATACTTGGTCACTTTCTGTAGAATGGCAATTCTATATTTTTTTCCCAATTATCATTATTACACTGAAGAAATATTTAAATTTCACTAATCTTAAGCGTGCTGTAATTAGTTTATTTATAGCAAGTTTTATCTTTAGTATGTATGCAACATACAAAGACAGTAAAACAGCTTACTTTTTACTAACCAGCCGTGCTTGGGAGATGTTATTTGGTGGATTAGCATTCCTCTACCCTTGGTCATTAAAGAATAAATTACAACAAATCAGCACACAGTGCTTCGGACTAATCTTAATAGGCACTTCGTATTTTTTGATTTCAAAAGATACACCGTGGCCAGGCTATATGGCATTGATTCCAGTATTGGGAGCCTATCTTATTATTGTAAGCAATTACCAGAACAATTTATTGATTAGCAATCCTATTTTTAGTTACATTGGGAAATGGTCATATTCAATATATGTCTGGCATTGGCCATTGGCTGTCTTTGGATTCTATTTTGTGCTTCCTGATTGGTGGATGTATGGAATACCACTTTCAATTTTACTCGGGTGTTTAAGTTATCAACTTATTGAAAAAATCAATTTCCCTAGATATTCTTCATGGAGAGAAATTTATAAAATTACGCCTTTATATATTTTTCTAATTATTTTAGCTTGTGGATATATTATTAAAGAAACTGATGGGATGAAATTCCATTATTCAGATAAAGTACTAAGTATACTTTCTGAGGTTGAAGATATGAATCCATATGATTGTAATGAAAATATTCAAACCTCAAATATTTGCAAAATTGGAAATGATAAAAAAATAAAGGCCATTGTGATCGGTGATAGCCATGCGACAGCGCTCAGCACCTCTGTATCAGCCAGTTTAAACCTTAATCACGAAGGTATATTGTTCATAACAAATGATGCATGCCCACTTTTACTTGATGCTCAATTTCGCAGTCATCAAAATAAATGTGCTGAGATTAATCAAAAACGCTTTAATTTCATCAACTCAAAAAAGTTTGAAAATGTTCCTATCATTCTAATTGCAAGATTTCCCTTATATATTGATGGAGAGACAGATCCATCTAGACGTAGGGTGGAAGATGAAAAACCTGCAATTTACTTTAATAATGATCTAGAGATGCCTAGATTAAAAGTTTTTGAGATTTTTTCATTGAAATTAGAAGAGACGTTCTGCCAAATAACAAAAACAAACCCGCTATATATTGTGCAACCTATCCCAGAAATGCCGAATCATGTCCCCAAAATGTTAGCTAGAAACCAGCTTCTTGGAACTAAATTTGTAACTTCTGTCCCATATATAGGTTATATGCAGAGATCTAGAAAATTTAGAGATGCCATTAACTTCAGTGCTCAACGATGCAATGCAAAGGTTCTAGATCCTGCCAAAATCTTATGTAAAAATGGAGAGTGCATCAGTCAATTTGATGGAAGACCCATATATCGAGATGGTGATCATTTAAGTGAGTATGGTAATAAACTGTTAACGCCAATTTTTAAAGAAATTTTGAATAAATAAATTTTGTAAATTCCCTTTAAAAAGTAAGTATTTATTTACTTTTTAAAGGGCCCTAATTAGGTTTATCTGCATTTCCCTTTAAGACCATATAAATTAAGCCGACAAAAATGACAAAAGCACCCGCAAGGCTACTTACGCAGAAAAAGACAATGCGGTCATAAGTGGTTAAATTAAATAATTGATTGTCTAAAATATAGCGCATGAAAAACCACTGTACGATTGCAAAAACAATTAGCACAATACCACGACGACGGACTTCAGGACGCATAGCCATTTGGTTGCTCACAACTTATCTAAAACAGTGCGCTATTATGCCACTGCTGAGAATTGATCTCAAATGAATAAAAGTATTCTATTCAGGCCGTTAGGAAATAGTATAAATTATTCTTTCAAAATTCTTGAAATCACGTGCTGGTTTGTGGAGCCTACTTAGGAGGCTTTATCCGATAAGCATTGATATTGCCATAACAATTTCGAAAACGTTTATAGGACCAAATATACTGTTCAGGTGCTTGGTTAATCATGTCTTGCATGGCAAGATTTAAACTGTCTACAGATAGCTGTAGATCTGTTGATAAAATATTTTGAGATAACTCTGTACAGTACACATCAAAACCCGCTGCGTCAGCATTATGAATACAACTTAATCCAATCACATTGCATTGTGTTTTAGCCGCCATTTTAGAGACCAGTGTTGTGGACAAAGTATTCTGCTGGAAAAAATATGAATAAATACCGCCACTAGGTTTTGGTAGATGATCCGGTAAAATCACCGTCAGCCCACCTTGTTTTAAGTGTCTGAAGATACTGCGGATACCCGTTTCATCAGTAGGAACAAGGGTTGCATTAAACTTTTGCCGTGCAGCTAAAATATAGCGGTTAATCCCTTTGATTTTATAGGGTTTATACATAATCATGGGTTGCGTATAGACATTTAACCATGCATTTAATAACTCCCAACAGCCAAAATGCGGAATAACCACAATTACGCCTTTTTTATTGGCTAAAGCCTCTGTTAGAACAGATTCTCCGTGAATATTTTTGAGTAAATCTAGGTTGTATTGTGGTGGCATTCCCCAGCATTTTAAAAATTCAATATAGGTCTGACATTGGCTTTGAATGCTGAGATGAACACGTTTCTGAAGTGCTATTGGGTCGAGCTCAGGGTAGGCCAACTGCAGATTAATGGTGGTGATACGCTTGATTGAAGAGTCACTATAATAAAGCAGGTGCGCAATTCCGCGTGCGATGTATTGTAAAAAGGACAATGGAAAAAGTGAGATGATTTTAAGTAGATAATAAATAGCCATATTTTGACTCAGAAATCTTTTTAAAAGATGAGATGAGAGAAAATTTTGCAAAGAGACTTAAAAATCTAAGATAAATAAAATCAAAAAAAGATGAGCGTCTTAAGAACAAAATAAATGAATAAATCAATAGAGTGATTCAGTGCCAGAACTGCTGCAATAAAATATAGACTATCGTGAATCACTGTAAGGGGGATAGATCAAAAGTTCAAAAGAAATTTTGGAAAATTTGAAGCGAAAATAATATCTATAGTCAAACCGCTTAATTACCCATACACTCGTTAAAGAAACGACTAAAAAGCTTATCTATTGAGTTAACCAACCATTTTTTCCTTTTTGCTTTCACCCATGCCCACATTTTTTCAATAGGATTAAGGTCAGGACTATAAGGTGGTAACCAAAGTATTTGATGCCCATGTTGGCTTAATAGATCTTGTATATCTGGTCGTTTATGGAAGGCTGCATTGTCCATGACAATTACACTATTCGAGGGTAGTTCTGGTAATAAAAACTGATCTACCCAAAAATAAAATACATCCGAATTTACTTTGCTATCAAATAAACCCACTGCAAATAACTTACCCTCATGGATTGCTCCTATTGCATTGGTTTGATTTTTTAATTGCCAATTATATGTTCCATAACAAGGAGTTCCCTGTTTTGAATAACCATGAGGTCTATGTTCATGAGATTTAAATCCACTTTCATCAAGATAGATGATCGGGTGTTGATACCTTAATCGGTTTAAATCTTTTAAATACTGCTCTCTGAGTTCTGTTTTTGCTTTCGGGTGCCGTAAGGTCTTTTTTTAACTGTAATATTTAGACGCTTGAGCGCATCTCCAATTGTAGAAGTAGCACAACCAAAACGAGCAGCGCGTTCATATTGATAATCATCAGGATATTGCTCAACATCTGCACGTAAGGCATCATCATCAACTTTAGATGGTTTTCTTGGTCGAGTTCTTTTTATTTCGATTCGCTTTTTCCATTCGACAATTGTATTTTTATTAATTTCGAAGTGCTGAGCAACCGCTCGGATAGATTGACCTTCTTCAAGCTTGGCTAATATTTTTTTTCTAAAATGTATTGGATAACTCATATCAGTATTGTATTGGTTTTTTGACGTGTTGACTATATGGAATGGTTGGTCTTGTCTTGAATGAAAGAAACCCTGCGCATGGCAGGGTTTCTTTAATCAAAATCTAAAGATTATTTGGTTTCTTCAGCTTTTGGTTTTTCACGTAAGCGAATACCTAAATCACGTAGTTGATTTGATTCAACTGGTGCAGGTGCTTGCGTTAATGGACATTCAGCAGTTTTCGTTTTCGGAAATGCAATCACATCACGAATAGAAGCACCACCCGTCATGAGCATGACTAAACGGTCTAGACCGAATGCTAAACCACCATGCGGAGGAGCACCGTAACGTAATGCGTTGAGTAAGAAGCTGAATTTCTCTTCGGCTTCTTCTTCACCAATACCTAATGCTTCAAAAATTGCTTTTTGCATTTCTAGGTTATGAATACGTAGTGAACCACCACCAATTTCAGTACCGTTTAACACCATGTCATAAGCCACAGAAAGCGCAGCACCTGGGTTATTTTTCACATCTTCAACGCTTGATTTAGGCAGTGTGAATGGGTGGTGAACAGAGGTCCATTTGCCATCATCTGTTTCTTCAAACATTGGGAAGTCAACCACCCAAAGCGGTGCCCACTCGCAAGTTGACATTTTCAAGTCATGACCAACTTTAATACGTAAAGCACCCATGGCATCGTTCACAACTTTAGCTTTGTCTGCACCAAAGAACACGATATCGCCATTTTCTGCGCCAACACGTTTCAAGAGATCAAGTACGATTGGCTCGATGAATTTCACGATTGGAGACTGTAAGCCTTCGATGCCTTTTTCAAGCTCGTTTACTTTGATGTACGCTAAACCTTTTGCACCGTAGATGCCGACAAATTTCGTGTATTCATCAATTTGGCTACGTGGTAGTGAACCTGCACCCGGAACACGTAATGCAACGATACGGCCTTTAGGATCTTTCGCTGGACCTGCGAATACTTTGAATTCAACTTCTTGCATCAGGTCTGCGACGTCAACCAATTTCAAAGGAATACGTAAGTCTGGTTTGTCCGATGCATAGTCACGCATAGCATCTGTATAGGTCATGCGCGGGAATTTATCGAATTGAACATCAAGAAGTTCTTTGAACATCTTAACCGTCAACGTTTCCATTAAATCCATGATGTCATCGTCACTCATGAACGATGTTTCAACGTCGATTTGGGTGAATTCAGGTTGACGGTCTGCACGTAAGTCTTCATCACGGAAACATTTTGCGATTTGGTAGTAACGATCAATACCACCCACCATCAACAATTGTTTGAATAATTGTGGTGATTGTGGAAGTGCATAGAAGCTACCATTTGAAACACGGCTTGGCACTAAGTAGTCACGTGCACCTTCAGGCGTTGCACGGGTTAAAATCGGAGTTTCAACGTCCAAGAAACCATTGTCTTCAAAATAGTTACGAATTAGGTTGGTTAGCTTAGAACGGAAACGTAAACGATCTAACATTTCAGGACGACGGATGTCCAAGAAACGGTATTTCAAACGAATTTCTTCAGAAATATTGGTGTTGTCATCATTCAATGGGAACGGCGGAGTTTCTGATGCAGCAAGAACTTCGATTTCTTTACCTAAAACTTCGATTTGACCGCTCACCATATTGGCATTTTCTGTGCCTGCATAGCGACGACGTACACGACCTGTAATTTTTAATACGAATTCTGAACGTACTTTGTCTGCAGTTGTAAATGCTTCAGGAGTGTCTGGGTCAATAACTACTTGCACAAGACCATCACGGTCACGCATATCAAGGAAGATGACACCACCGTGGTCACGGCGACGGTGTACCCAACCGCAGAGGGTTACTGTTTCATCAATTTGAGCTTCGGTTAAAGAACCGCAGTAATGAGTTCGCATCATGGCGTTAAAAATCCAACTATATGGCTAAAGGTAGCGAATACGTAAACAGCGTACCGCCAGAAATAAAGGTAGGATTATGCCTCTTTGGGCATTGACTCTCAAGGTATAGCTTAAAAAAGGCATGAAATAGCATTTAAGCGTTGGTCTAAATTCAGCCTAAACGATAGTCTCGATCTAAAAATAAAAACAGAATGCAGCCAAAGATTAGAATTAGCAAAGCGACTTGGCTAAACTCATTAATACTTCGCCCCGTAAAATAATACAGGTCTGACTGCCAAACATGCGTGGGAATATAACGTGCATAGTCCCAGACACTGACTAAACCGCCCAAAAGGCTGAGTATAAACAGTCCAATCGCATAGCGTTTGATTTTTAAACTCACTGGAAAATGTTGCTGATAGGTTTGGTAATAGCACCAACCCATCCATGCTAACAAGGGCAGAGCCAGTGCCGATGTGCCAATTTGTAAAATGCGATGTAGCGGATAATAGTGCCCTAACAAAGAGATCTTCTGGCTTAAAAACTCATGTCCGAACAAAGTTCGGTGATCAACATGGGTGAGTCCGTCCCATAACAGATGCGTAGCCGTGCCGAGCAATATTGCGAGAATAACGGCCACAGAAAATTTAAAAAAACGCAGCATACTGCTCAGCCTTAACTCATGCTGAATACCTAAAAAACGATAAAAACAGGGCCGCAATAGCGCGTACCACAAAACACAAAAACTGAGTCCAATCCAAAGATCGGGGTGAATCAGTGAAGTCCAGTAGTGGGTAGTATTTGAATTGGCTTGTGTAAACAGTCGATAAAGATCGGGGGTCATACTGCCAATGGCAATGGCAGCAATCGGTAAACGGTCACCACTGAGTTTGGCTAAAGGGGGCGCGAGAACGGCATGTGAAATGGTAAAGGGCATTGATCTGTTGGCGTTGGCATCGACTTAGATGGATAGGGAAGTTTATCTTTTTTCTGCGATTGGAATGTTTTTTATTGCAATGAGTTTGAAATGTTATACTATAACAATATTCAAAAATTGTACGCTTGAGTGAGTTCCATGGCTTTCCATAAAAATTTGATAACGCTCTCTATTTTGGCGGTGGTCGCACCTGCCGTTTTTGCAGATGACACAACAACACAACAACTTGAAACGTTGACCAGCCAAGCACATCCACTCGTTCAGACCGCTGCTGATTTTGCGGTGGCTGATCAGGTTGTCGAGCAAAAAAGCTTAAAAGAACGTGCACCGACCATTGGGGATGCTTTGGCCGATGAGCTAGGCGTATATTCAAATCAATATGGTTCAGGTTCAAGTCGACCCGTGATTCGTGGTCAAGATGGCCCACGCGTGAAAGTCTTACAACATGCTTCAGAAACTGCTGATGTCTCGACTTTATCGCCAGACCATGCCGTGACGGTCGATCCGATTTTGGCCAAGCAAATTGAAATCATCCGTGGCCCTTCAACCCTGTTATACAGTGCAGGCACCGTGGGCGGTTTGGTCAATGTCACCGATCAAAAAATTCCAACCAGCATGCCTGAAAAAGGTCTAGAAGGTACGGCGGGATTACGCTACAACTCTGGCAGTGATGAAAAGTTGGCCAGTGCTGGGGCGACGGTTGCTTTGGGCAGTCAGTTTGCTCTACGGGTTGAAGGTTCAAAGCGTGAAGCGAATGACTATATTGCGCCGAACTATTTCCACGAGCATGAGGGTGAACTCGAAAAAGAACGTCGTGTTGGAAATACCTTTGCCAAAGGCGAAACTGTCAGCGTTGGTGGCTCATGGATTGGTGAGCGTGGTTTTGCGGGTATTGCCTATACCAACCGTCAAGATCAATACGGTTTACCTGGGCACAGCCATGAATATGAGAGCTGTCATCCACATGATGATCATTTGCACTGTGACGGGAGCGATAATCATGGACATACGGATGAACATGATCACTCAGGACACGACCATGCACATGACGAACATGAGACAGGGCCTTGGGTAGACTTAAAGTCGGAGCGTTATGACTTCCGTACAGAAATTTTAAATCCGATTGCAGGGTTTGAGAAGTTACGTGCCCATGCCAGTTATACCGACTACCAACATGATGAAATTGAAGGCGATAGTGTTGCAACCACCTTTAAAAGTAAAGGGTATGATGCGCGTCTAGAAATGGTGCATCAGCCGATTGCGGATTGGGAAGGTGTGGTTGGCGTACAGTACAATCAACAAAAATTAGATATCACGGGTGAAGAGTCGATTTTAGAACCGACCAAGACGCAAAAGTGGAGCGTATTTGGTTTAGAACATAAGCAGTGGAATGACTTCCATTTTGAGTTAGGGGCACGTGTCGATCAGCAGACGATTGATATTGAATCTGATCGAAAAGACTATGATGATTATGCCGTGTCCTATTCGGGTGCTGTGAATTGGATGTTTGCACCGAACTATAAACTGTCTTTGGTTGGATCACATCAAGAGCGTTTACCTTTGGCACAAGAGCTTTATGCCGATGGTAAGCATCTTGCAACCAATACCTATGAGCGTGGCAATGAAAATCTCGATGTCGAAAAGTCCAATAATCTAGAATTAGGTTTCCATTACGATACGGATAAAATTGATTATCACGTTCATGTTTACCACAACTGGTATGACAACTACATTTATGCTCAAACCGCAGACCGTTACGAAAACTTCCGTCTAGTAGACTACACCCAAGACAAAGCGCGTTTTTATGGGACGGAAGCAGAAGCGTCTTATGCCATCAATGATGTGTATAAAATGAGTGTTTTTGGTGACTATGTACGTGGCAAAATTGACAATGACAATGCTCCACGGGTGCCTGCTGGCCGTTTAGGAACAAAAGTGAATGCTAACTTTAGTGACACATGGTCAGGAACGGCAGAGTACTACCATGTGTTTGAGCAAGATCAAATTGCAAGCTATGAGACTGAAACCGAGGGCTATAACATGGTGAATTTGGGCTTGGCGTATAATGGTCAGTATATGCAGGGTAATGATTATCGCGTGTATTTCAAAGCCAATAACCTCTTAGATGAGACGGTTTATTCGCATACTTCTTTCTTATCGACCCTTCCACAAGTGGGGCGTAACTTCACAATTGGACTGGACTTTAGTTTCTAAGGTGCTATTTCAAGCTTCACCCCAACTTTTTCCGTAAAGAGGAGGTGCTCCCTCTCTTTTAAGGCATAGGTATCTACACAATTTCCGAGCTTTGCGTTAAATTGAAGAGCATGCTCTTCAATTTAACATCTCTGGTCTGGATCAGCGTCTTGTCAAACGTTATAACAGCCTTGTAAAACTCAATATGAATCCTCTTGCTTCACTTGCTCCCGCAATCAAAGACCTGGCCTCTACCCAAAAGTCGAGTTTCTCAACTACACAGGCTGTTTGGCGATTCCTGAATAATAATAAAATCTCTTTTAGTCAATTAAACCAGCCGATTAAGCTTCTTGCATGCGAACAGATCAAGACATCACCGCATCAGTATGCATTAATCGTTCATGACTGGTCTCAACTGCAGTATGTGAAGCACAGTCATAAGGTTCGGCGTCTTCAAAGAACAGAGGCGAATTCAGGCTATGAATTGCAAAGCAGTTTACTTGTCGATGCGTCATCAGGGCTCCCAATTGCGCCATTAGCTCAGACGCTAACAGATGCATCCGGCTGTTATTCCACATTCAGTGAACAATACAGCGAGCGCAAGTCCCATTTGGACTCACTCGCAGAACAAATCAAAACGATTGAACAGTATCCGATTGAGAAAACAAAAGTCCATATCATTGACCGTGAAGGAGACTCGATTGCCCACTTGAGGGAAATCAGCAGCCATGGTTTCAAATGGTTGATTCGGGCCAAAGAAAGCCATCGGATTGAGCATCAAGGGGAAACCTACAAAGTTGCAGAAGTCGCAGAAAAAGTAGTAACTCAGCAAGTTAAGCCGATTGCTTATAAAGGAAACAGGCATATGCTGCATGTTGGAGAAACCGATATTCGGATAACGCGTGCAGCAAAACCGAAGAGAAAAGATGATTTAGGCCAACGGGTTGCTCCCCAGCCAGGCAAGGCAGTTACAGCCAGATTAATTGTTGCTGTGGTGAAAGATGCTCAAGGTAAAACAGTCGCGAGATGGTCGCTGATCAGCAATGTTTCTTCAGAGATTGATGCGGTAGAATTAACCACCTGGTATTACTGGCGCTGGACAATTGAGTGCTATTTCAAGCTTCTGAAGCAGGCAGGCCATGACGTTGAATCATGGCTTCAGACCACACCTGCAGCGATTTTAAGACGGCTCCTGATCAGCAGTATGGCGTGTGTACTGACTTGGCGAATACAGCGTTCTGAAGATGAACAAAATCAGAAAATTCGTATATTTCTGGCCCGTCTTTCAGGCCGACAGCAGAAGAGAGGTAAGTTGGAAAGTGCACCTGCAATATTGGCAGGACTTTCGATTTTACTGAACACTCTTCAACTGCTCTCAGAATATTCAATAGATGAACTGAATGAAATCGCAACAATTGCATTAGGTACATCAAGATGTGTAGATACCTATGCTTTTAAGGAGAGGGTTAGGGAGAGGCTACCAAAACATTGACAACAGAAATCCTCTTGAAAAATCAAACAATAAAACCTAGTCTGAGTATATTGGATTAGGTTTTTTGTTATGCGTATCTTTCGAAAATTACATCAGAAGCTCAACTGGACATCGACCCGTTATGTCGGTGTCGTGGTGGGTTTATTGGCTCTGACTTATTTAATCTCCGCAGTTTACCATAGCGTTAAACCACTGCCTGATGGGCTGGACTATACGGGCAAGTTACGTCATGCCGATGTCAAATTTATTGCAGATCAAACCTACATCGATGCACAAGGCAAGCAGCAACAAGATCATCATATTTTCAATGCAGTGTTTAAACTGATTGAAGATGCACAAACCACGATTGTGTTGGATATGTTCTTGTTTAATGATGAAGTGGGGACATCTCAAGCATCACAACGGGCGTTGACTCGTCAGCTCACCGATGCGTTGATTGTCAAGCGAAGCTTGCATCCGAATATTGAAATCAAAGTCATTACTGACCCGATTAACTCGGTATATGGTGGGCTATTACCTGAGCATTACCGTAAGTTACGTCAGGCAGGCGTGGATGTAATTGAAACCGATTTACGTCCGCTCCGCGCATCGAATCCCATTTGGTCTGGTTTTTGGTATATCTGTTGTCAAAACGCAGGCAATAATCCCGACGGCGGTTGGTTAAGAAACCCGTTTGGGGATGAAAAAATTACTTTACGTAGTTATTTAAACTTATTTAACTTTAAAGCCAATCACCGCAAAACTTTGGTGGTCGATACCGCCGAAGGTTGGAAAACCTTGGTCACATCGGCGAATCCACATGATGGCAGTTCGCGACATTCCAATGTAGCCCTGTTGGTGACAGGCAATACCGCAATTGATGTATTGAAAACCGAGCAAACTGTGGCACATATGTCTCAGGGCGATGTGCCGATGGTGATTTTGGGCGAAATTGCAGGAAATCCATCGCAGCCTCAAGTACAGGTACTGACTGAAAAAGCAATCCTAGATGCAACACTCAATATGTTGAATAGCGCAAAAGCCAATGATCAGATTGATTTGGCGATGTTCTATTTGTCTGAGCGTCAAATTATCAATGCTTTAAAAGATGCACAGAAGCGCGGCGTTAAACTTCGGATTTTACTCGACCCCAATAAAGATGCATTTGGTCGTCAAAAGAATGGAATTCCTAATCGTCAAGTTGCGTCTGAGCTTAACGATGCAGGTATTACAGTGCGGTGGTGTAATACTCAAGGAGAGCAGTGTCATAGCAAAATGATTTTAAAACGCCATGCGCAAGAAGCAGAGCTCATTTTAGGTTCAGCGAATTTTACCGCACGGAATTTGAAGAATTATAACTTAGAGACCAATTTACGTGTGATCGGTCAGTCTAATGCAGCGGTGTTTACAGATGCACAGCAATATTTTGATGGGGCATGGTCGAACTTAAATGGTCGTCAAATGAGTGTGGGCTATGAGCAATATAAAGATGAGTCAAAACTCAAATATGGGCTATACCGCTTTATGGAATGGAGTGGTTTGTCAACGTTTTAATTTCGAATTTTTTCCCATTTTTTGCCGTTTCATAAAAAGCGGCACTTCTCCTATATTGTGCAAGATGAAAAGTCCCTCTTTTTAAAGAGGGACTTAGGTAGATTTAATTTTTAAGATTTCACTGCACAGGATTTGGCGGGATGATTTGATCCAAATCTTTATCGGTCATCTTATCGAGTTCATGTAGATCTGTTTTGATTTTCCATTTTTCGGCATCTTCCACTGGGCTCGGTAGACGTGCTTCTAACCAGTCACAAATGACATCAGGTGGAAAGTCAGGATGGTTACACTGAATGACCCATGCCAAGAATTGCTTGGCTTCACCATTCATATATGGCGGCGGTGAAACAGGTAGAAACTGCGTCGGTAGGCGCTCATTTTTCGAAATATAGTTCAGTACATGTCCCAGCTCTTGTACCGTTTGCCATGCCAAAGGATGATCTACATCAATTTGAAACTTAAACCACCATGCACTTTTTCCATCTGTGCCATAAGCATCAATCAGATTTTTTTGAATACTGGGCACTTTTGCAAAATATTCATAGAGTCGATCAAAACTTAATTCAGCCACGATTGTTCATCCAATACATTTATAAACAAGGATTAAGTATAAACTGAAAACATATACGATTTTTTGCTTTTCAAAGAAATCCTGCTTCAAACCTTATAGTGGTGATAACGGCCAGTGATCTAAAATTGATAACTTGTACATTTTTTATCCATGAAATTGGTTTAAAATAATATAGTCAAACTACTTTATTATCCATACAGGATTCGAAAAAAACTCGAAATAATTCATCGACTTATTTGTATTAGTTTTATAATGATTTGACTATAATATTCACCTCAGTGGAAGAAGATGATGAAATATTTAAAAATAATCTATGGAATAAGTTTACTCAGCTTGTTTCCTGCACTGAGTTTTGCTCAACCCACGACGCGTTATTATGGAAAACCGCTGACTTCACAAACCCAGCGTTTCCCAACCTATGCTGGGCCGTATCAAGGTGCAATGCCTAGACCTACATCGCCGCCTCAAATTGAACCCCCTCATCACAGACCGCCTCCGCACCATCCACCACATGGCAGATATCCGATGCGACCCGGTGTGAGTATTATTTACCGAGCGCCCAGCTATTCAACCTATAGTCAGGAAACCAATAGCTATGTGTATGGGGATGGTGATTCCAGTATTGAAAGCCGTGATTATGTGTTGATTACCGATTGGCGACGTTTGGAATTGCCAGACCCACCTGAAGGTATGCACTGGATCTATGAAAATGGACGCTACGCTTTAGAAGCGGATTCAAAATAAATGAATCTTTGCTTGATACAGAAAACCCTCCGTTGTTTAGACTGAGGGTTTTTTTAGTGGTCAATAAAGAATTAAGCGAGTTCATCATCTTGTGGGCGTGGTGTTTTCCCTTCAGGTAAAGGCTTGTCGGCATGTTTATCTCGAATTACTGAAGGATAATTCCACGATGCATAACGCACCACCAAAATTGCAATCGCCATAATTAAAATTGAACCCGTAATAATCACCAAATCCATATCCGCTTTGTGGTCATGCTGGATATCGGAAATTAAAAGTCGGGTGAGCGCAGTGATGGCGATATAAATTAAAAAGCGGACAGGCATGTGGTTGGTTTTGAAATAGATACCAACCATTGCACCCAGTTCGAGGTAAATGAATAACAGTAAAATATCATCAATTGAGGCATATTGTTTAATGGTCAGGATCTCATAAACGGTATGTCCTGCCGACCAAATCACCATACAGCCAATAATAAATAAAGCCACATAGTGAAAGCTTTCTACTGCAGTATTGCCCAGTTTATCGAGGAGGTTTTCTATTTTCTCTATTTTAGGGTCACGGTTAGTCATGGCTGCCTCCTGATATGTTGATGGTGGTTTATTGCATCATAAGCAAATTTCATGCACATGACGTATAAAAGCAAAAATAAAGCTGAGCCATAAAAAACGCCTGACGAAGCAGGCGTTTTTTTTATTCAGTGTTTAAGCGATTAAGCTTGGCTGGTGAAGTAGTCTTCAGAGAAGTTCATGATGACTTCTGCGCCTGCTTTTACTTTTGCAATACGTAAGTCGATTTCAGGCAAAATACGTTGAGCGAAATAAGCTGCAAGTGCCAGTTTGTTTTGATAGAAGTCGCCATCTTTAGCTTTTGCAGCATTGGCAATTCTTGCAAACATATAGGCAAAGCTGAGTAGGCCGACTGCATGTAAGTAATCTACTGCTGCTGCATTCGGGAACTCTGCACTTTCAGCAGCACGTTCAAGGATATACTTAGTCACTTCTTCCACTTCAGTTGCTGCATCGAGTGTTGCATCTTTAATGAAGTTTAGGTCAGCGTCTAAGCTGTTAGCAAAGTCACGGATTTCAGTAATGTAGTCTGCGATGAATGCACCACCACATTTAATGGTTTTACGACCGATTAAATCTTGAGACTGAACGCCGTTGGTGCCTTCATAGATTTGTGCAATACGTAAGTCACGTACACATTGCTCCATGCCCCATTCACGAATATAACCATGACCACCGAAGACCATTTGTGCATCTAAAGTTGCTTGGAATGCAGTGTCGGTTAAATATGCTTTTGCAATTGGGGTTAACAAGGCAACACGGTCATTGGCTGCTTTCACCGCTTCAGGGTCTGTTGAGAACTTGGTGATATCCAGTTGTTGACCGACATATACTGCAAAGGCACGAGATGCTTCATTATTGGCACGTGCATTAAGCAACATACGACGCACATCACCATGCACAAGAATGCTGTCTGCAGGTTTAGCAGGCGATTGAACACCAGAAGCGCTACGACCTTGTAGACGGTCTGTTGCGTACTGTGCAGCATTTTGGTAAGCAAATTCAGATGCGCCTAAACCTTGAATACCCATCGACAAACGTTCGTAGTTCATCATCACGAACATAGCCGCAAGGCCTTCATTTTCTTTACCGACCAAGTAACCTTTGGCACCATCAAAGTTCATTACACAAGTCGCAGACGCTTTGATCCCCATTTTGTGTTCAATTGAACCTGGACCTGCTGCATTACGCTCGCCCACAGAACCATCTGCATTCACCAAGAATTTAGGTACGATGAAGAGTGAAATACCACGGGAACCCGCAGGTGCATCTGGTGTTTTCGCTAGAACCAAGTGAATGATGTTTTCAGCTAAATCGTGGTCACCACCAGTAATAAAGATTTTGGTCCCTGTAATGTTATAGGTGCCGTCTTCGTTACGTTCAGCTTTAGTTTTGATAATGCCTAAATCTGTACCTGCATGAGGCTCAGTTAAACACATGGTCCCAGACCATTCGCCTGAGTAAATTTTAGGTAAATAGGTTTCTTTTTGTTCTTGCGATGCGTAGCTGTTCAGCGCCATACCTGCACCGACAGAAAGAAGCGGGTAGAGCATGAATGATGGGTTAGTTGCGAACAGCATTTCATCTGCTAGAACTGTCAGCATTTTTGGCATGCCTTGACCGCCCCATTCTTCATCAGCCGCTAAGCCAATCCAGCCGCCTTCAGCATATTGCTTAAACGCTTCTTTAAAACCAGCAGGTGTAGTCACTGCTCCATTGCTAAATGTTGCACCTTCTTCATCACCTGTACGGTTTAAAGGCAGGGTTACGTTCTGCGCAAATTTAGCCATTTCCTCGAGGATCGCTTCAGCCGTCGCACTGTCTACATGAGCTAGATTTTCATTAGACTGCCAGAACTGATCTGCATTGAAAACGTCATTGAGGATAAACTTCATATCCGCAAGTGGGGCATTATAAATTGGCATGTTCGTTCACCTGTTTATTGTTTGAATCTCTGTAGACTTAGGACAGCTTAATTAACAACGCAGAGTGTTGTTAAATGACCCAAGCGAAATAACGCTCTATTTATAAAGAAAAAGGACCGCCAAAGCTATGACTGTCCTTTTTCATTTCTGTACTCAAGAGTACAACTATTTCGAATATCGAATTAGTTATTAATTACTTAGAATGCAAAGTGCTCTGCATCTAATGCGAGTAATGGTTCTACGCCACCAGCAATCACATCAACGTGTGAGCGAACACGTGGAAGAATCTTCTTGAAGTAGAAACGAGCTGTCGTTACTTTCGCATTATAGAAGTCAACGTCAGTTGTACCTGCAGCCAATGTTTCTTGAGCCACAAGTGCCATACGTGCCCATAGGTAAGCAAGCGTTACATAACCAGAGAAGTATAGGTAATCGACCGCAGCTGCACCCACTTCATCTGGGTTTTGCATTGCTTTCATACCAATTTGCATGGTTAAGTCGCCCCACTCTTTGTTTAGAGCAGCAAGAGGTTCAACAAACTCTTTCATTGCAGCATTGTCTTTGTTTGCTTCAACAAATTTGTGAATAATCTTAGTGAAGTCTTTCAACATTGCACCTTGAGTACCCAAAACTTTACGACCTAACAAGTCAAGCGCTTGGATTTCAGTTGTCCCTTCGTATAAACACGCAATACGTGTATCACGAACGATTTGTTCCATACCATGCTCTGAAATAAAGCCGTGACCACCAAACACTTGAACGCCGTGTTTTGCAGATTCAGAACCCGTTTCAGTC
This sequence comes from Acinetobacter sp. 789_lipA, assembly GCF_058242845.1. Classification (NCBI taxonomy): domain Bacteria; kingdom Pseudomonadati; phylum Pseudomonadota; class Gammaproteobacteria; order Moraxellales; family Moraxellaceae; genus Acinetobacter; species Acinetobacter sp. 789_lipA. The sequence continues at coordinate 1,372,022 of NZ_JBZAYS010000001.1, forward strand.
AAGAATGCTTTTGCAATTGGAGTAAGCAGTGACAAGATGTTGTCAGAAGATTTACGCTCTTCTTCCGTCGCACCTTGCTCAACCACGTCCGCATGTAGAGACAATAAGTAAACCAGTGCACGACCACCTTCAGCAAATGCTTTTTGAGTTAACAGCATGTTACGAACAGCAGGGTGAACAATAATTGGATCGGCTTCTTTTTCTGGTGCTTTAGGACCTGTTAAAGAACGCATTGCTAAACGGTCTTTCGCATATGTTAATGCACCTTGGAATGCGCCTTCAGATGCTGCAAGACCTTGTACAGCCGTACCAATACGTGCAGTGTTCATGAAGGTGAACATGCAGTTTAAGCCACGGTTTTCAGGGCCAATCAAGAAACCTTTTGCATTGTCAAAGTTGATTACGCAAGTAGAGTTACCATGGATCCCCATTTTGTGTTCGATAGAACCACAACGCACCGCGTTACGCTCACCCACAGTACCGTCTGCGTTTAAGTTGAACTTCGGTACGATGAATAAAGAAATACCTTTGGTGCCTTTAGGTGCGCCAGGAAGACGAGCAAGTACAATGTGAACAATGTTCTCAGCCATGTCATGTTCACCCGCTGAGATAAAGATTTTCTCACCAGTGATTGCATAGCTACCGTCAGCTTGTGGCTCAGCTTTAGTACGGATAATACCCAAGTCAGAACCTGCATGAGATTCTGTCAAGCACATCGTACCTGTCCAAACACCTGAAACAAGGTTTGGTAAGTAAGCATCTTTTTGTTCAGCTGAACCGTGATGTTCTAAAGTACGAACTGCACCATGAGAAAGACCTGGGTACATACCCCATGCCCAGTTTGCAGTACCGACCATTTCTGAAATCACGTTACCCAAAGAAACAGGTAATGCTTGACCGCCATATTGCTCTTCAGCAGAAAGAGACGGGAAGCCAAGTTCGATATATTTTTGATACGCTTCTTTAAAGCCAGTTGGAGTTGTAACAACGCCATCATTCCAAGTACAACCTTCGCGGTCGCCGCTTTGGTTGATTGGAGACAATTCGTTTTCACAGAAATCTGCAGCAGCTTCTAAATATTGGTCAACCAATTCACGGCTTACGGTTTCCTGAAATGCAGGCAATTTAGAATAGTGTTCTTCTGCATTCAATAGCTCATGCAGTACGAATTGCATATCACGTAAGGGCGCTTTGTATTGTGGCATATCGGTTTCCTCAATACTGGTTTAACCAGCTTATAATCCTAATAAACATAAAAACGTGTCTTCTTTGACACGGATTGGAATAACTTAATCGTGCAACATCTTCTAATTTGGTACAAGCGGTTCAGGTGCTTTTCTTGGTGACTGTAAAGTCAAATAAATATTATTCAAAATCGCTAAGTGCACTGAGTGTAAACAGTTTTGCTGCTTTTGGCATGACATAAATAGTCAAAAAGCGTAAAAAGTTATGTCCAATAAAAAAGGCGCAATTTGCGCCTTTTTGATCTATTTATACTTTTTAGAGTGGTTTAAGCAGCCTTATTGGGTGCTGAAACAGGAGCTTTAGGTTGGAAGTGAACGATACATTTGCCATCTACTGTTTGTGTGCCAACTTTTAACTGCACGGCTTTACCATCGGTTTGACCTTGGCAGGCTTTGGTCGCAGCTTGTTGGCGCGCTTGACGTTCAGCTAAATGTTGATCGTATTGCTGGGTTAACTCAGCACGTTTCGCATCGGTTAGTGGTTCGCCGCGTTGCATATGCATACCACGGAATTCACCACGATCGGCTTGATCGCCACGCATTGGGCGATGTTCACCACGTTTCATTTCATCACGGTTAGGTTTAAATGAAATCGCACATGTACCTTCTAGTGTTTGCTCACCTGCTTTGACTTGGACTGCTGAACCCACCGCTTTGCCATCGCAGGCTTTTTTAATGTCTTGCATGACTTGTTTACGTTCAGTACGCATTTTTTCAAATTGTTCGCGTTGTTCAGGTGTCATGTGACGGTCTTTCTGATAATGACCATGCATATGTTGCGACTGCTCCATATCTTTTGGTGCTTGGGTAGATTGACAGGCTGTCAACGCACCTACAAATAAAACGCTGGCAGTGGCTAAAGCAATTTTTGTCATCTTATTCATTCTACAACTCCCCCATACAAGAGCATGTCATTTTGGATGATTAAAGATTAAATAATAAAGATGTAGAAACAATGGAGAGTTTTTTGATGCAGTGTTCTATACAATAACAAGGCAAAAGAATGACCGAGAGATTGCTTTTGAAGATTCGCCGCGTACCGATTGCTTTACGCTTATTCCTCACTGTATTGCTGACCACTTTGGTGATTACCACGGTGAGTTTAGGTGTGTTGCATTGGACGATGCAAAAGAATTTTGCCAAATATGTGGCGGACGTGGAAATGCAAAAGCTCGATCATCTGATTGATAACTTAGCAGGCGTTTATAGCACTTATCATGACTGGGGCAATGCCATTCAAGCGCAAATTTTGCAGATTGAAGGACATGCTGCGCCAGATGATTATGACCGTCTCTCTCGTTGGTGGTTACGTCGCCAGTACGACATTGCTTTGCAACAGCGTTATTTTAAAGAAAATACCAAAACCTTACTCAGTGATGTCTCTACCACTGAAGTCAAACATGAAAAACAGATTTTAAACGAACAAGAACTGCAAGCTTTGGAGGAAAACTTACCTTCGGAGTTTCAACCCTTTGAAGGTTTAAAGTTCCCGCTCAGCGCTAATCAAAATGTTTTCCGTCCAGATCGTAAAAAAGAAGAGATTGAACAAGAGAGCAAACAAAACACAGGCAAAAAACAGTTTATTTCCACGCCTGACCGTTTAGGTCTTAGCTCGCGTTTGTCTTTATACGATACGCAGCGTCAGTTCGTGGTCGGTGAACCTTCGGATGATCAAGTTTCTTTCCGTCCTATTGTGGTGAATAACCAAGTGGTGGGCTACTTGGGGCTGAAACCAGTCCTCGATCAAGATGATGCGTTGAGTATCAACTTCTTTAGTAATCAAAAGCGTTATTTATTACTGGTCTATGGTTTAACCGTTTTTGCCAGTTTAATTGCTGCGTTGTTACTTGCGACTTATTTTAAGACACCGATTCAACGCTTGTTAAATGGTACGCGTGAATTAACCAAGGGTAATTTTCAGCATCAAGTTAAAGTGAATCGAAACGATGAGCTAGGTGATTTGTCCAATGAACTGAACCAACTGGCGGTGATTTTAGATCAGCATGAAATTTCACGTCGTCAATGGGTGTCAGATACCTCACACGAGTTGAAAACACCGCTGGCCGTGTTACAAGCGCAGATCGAAGCTATGCAAGACGGGATTCGAAAGCCAACGCCTGAGCATTTTGAATCGATGTTACGCCAAGTCACCAGTTTGAAAAAACTCACGCATGATTTGGCCGATTTGGCACAAGCGGAAGCACAGCAATTAAACTGTTACTTTGCAACCGTGAACCCTTGGACGGTAATTGAGCAAGAAGTGGAAAACTTTAAGCCCAAATTTGAACAGGCCCATTTAAGCATCAGTGTCGAAGGTGAGGGCGCTGAGTTACAACTTGATATTGACCGCTTTAAGCAAATCATGGTCAATTTGTTGGGTAATAGCATTCGTTATACCGAAGCAGGTGGTCAGGTTCGAGTTCATACGGAACAGTCCACAACATCTTGGACGGTCTATGTTGATGACAGTCCTTATGGTTTAAGTGATGAGCAACTAGCAAGACTCGGTGAGCGTTTCTACCGAGTCGATGACTCGCGTACGCGGAGCACCGGTGGTACGGGTTTAGGTTTGGCTTTATCGGCTAAACTGGCACAGGCTTTAGGCGGCGAATTGAGTTTTGATCATTCGCCTTTGGGTGGTTTACGTTGCAAGTTAACGTTCCCAAAAAAATGAAACACAAAAGGAAGTATGTATGAAACATATTATGCTGGTTGAAGATGAAGTAGAACTTGCACAATTGGTCCGCGATTATCTTGAAGCAGCGGGCTTTGAAGTCAGTATGTTTCACGATGGTCAGGACGCATTTGATAGCTTTACGCAGCGTAAACCGAGTCTGATGATTTTAGATTTGATGGTGCCGCGTATGGATGGCTTGACCATTTGCCGTAAAGTCCGTGAACAGTCGGATTTGCCGATTATTATGGTCACCGCACGCACCGAAGAAATTGACCGCGTGCTTGGCTTGAACATGGGAGCAGATGACTATGTGTGTAAACCCTTTAGCCCGAAAGAATTGGTAGCGCGTGTCCAAGCTGTGTTACGCCGTTTAGAGCGTAAGGCTGAGCCTGAAGATCAGTCTTTGTTCCGTATGGATAAAGCGCAGCAACGTATTTGGTATCAACAAAAGCCTTTAAACCTAACACCGACCGAGTTTCGTTTACTGGAGTTGTTTTTAGAGCATGTGGGTCAAGTTTATTCACGTGCACAGCTACTGGATCATATCAACCCAGACAGCTTTGAAGTGGCTGACCGTGTGATTGATAGTCATATTAAGAACTTACGTCGTAAGATTTCGGATGCAGCTGAAACAGGCAACCGTCATGAATGGGTTCAGGCGGTATATGGAGTAGGCTACCGTTTTGAATATCCTGAAGATTAATTCAGTTTTCTGAACGATAGAAGAAGCGGATAAGCCTAGGCTTATCCGCTTTTTTTATGGGATTCAAGCAAAGGCGGCAATCGAAATCAGCAGTTCGCTTAAACCTCTAGCTTGTGAAATGAAACCGAGCAATCTGCAATTTAAAAGGACAAGACTGGTTGATCGTCTGTGCAAGCGGTACAATTCATTTTTTTATCAGATGAGCATGTGTTTTGAGCAGCGAGACGCCTAAACTTCAGCGCCGTTTAAAGAACCGCCATATCCAGTTGATCGCCATGGGTGGAGCAATTGGCACAGGGCTGTTCTTAGGTTCAGCACATATTATTGAATCTGCTGGCCCATCGATTATTTTGGGTTATATGATTGGCGGTTTGATTGCATTTTTAATTATGCGTCAGCTCGGTGAGATGATTGTGCATGAGCCAGTGACGGGTTCATTTAGCTACTTTGCTTTTAAATATTGGGGGCGGTTTTCAGGCTTTTTAACGGGCTGGAACTACTGGGTGCTGTACATCTTAGTGGTGATGACTGAGCTGACCGCGATTGGTAAATATGTGAATTACTGGTGGCCACATATTCCTGCGTGGGTCTCGGTGCTGGTGTTTTTTGTGGTGATCACACTGGCCAATCTTGCCAATGTCAAACTGTATGCGGAGTCTGAGTTTTGGCTGTCGATGATTAAAGTTGTGGCGATTATCGCCATGATCATCTTCGGGATTTATCTGTTGTTGACGGCTGATGTCGGTTCAACTGCATCCGTCACGAACTTATGGGTACATGGCGGGTTTTTCCCACATGGCTTTGAAGGCTTGTTTTATATGCTGGCCTTTATGATGTTTGCCTTTGGCGGTATTGAGTTGATCAGTATGGCGGCTGCGGAAACCGAAGATCCTGAAAAGAACATTCCAAAAGCCGTCAATCAAACGGTGATTCGGGTTTTCCTATTCTATATTTGCTCGCTGGCGATTCTTTTGTCTCTGGTGCCTTGGAATCAATTGGATTTGGGGGGCTTAGATAAAAGCCCATTCGTACTGATTTTTAAGCAAATAGGCATTGATTGGGCAGCGCATTTACTCAATTTTATTATTCTGACGGCATCGGTTTCTGTTTGTAATAGTGGGATGTATGCCAATAGTCGCATGCTATTAGGTCTGGCCGAACAGGGCAATGCCCCGCAAGTTTTTAAGCAGGTGAATCGGCAAGGGACACCGATTGCGGCTGTTTTATTTTCAGCATTACTGATTTTTGGTTGCGTGCTGTTGAATTACTTTTTGCCTGAAAAAGCGCTCAGTTATCTGATTTATATTGTGGTCAGTGCTGCGGTGTTGAATTGGATGATGATCAGTTTGATCCATCTTAAATTTAGACAGAGTATCAAAAAGCAGGGCATTCAAACTAAGTTTCCAGCGTTATTTGCACCGTTTAGCAATTATTTTGTTTTAGTGTTTATGCTGATGATTTTATATATCATGTGGAATCAGGGTTTTATGCTTTCCGTGTTGATGCTTCCTGTGTGGATCCTCGTGTTATTTGTGTTATTTAAAACATTGAAGGCGAAGAAGAGCTAAAGCGCAAGTGATGATGTTGAAAAGGACTCATATTGAGTCCTTTTTTTATTGGGTTTTTGATCATTTAGGGTTCTGGTTCATGGGTGAATTATAAGTATCTAAAATAATGTTTTAATTTGTCTTTTTACTTTTACGTTTGTTTTAGACAAAGTCGATGAGTCGATATTCAAATCAGCAACTGAATATGAAAATGAACAAGATTTTACTGATTCTCAATGGGTCTTTATCTGAGGTTTGGCATGACCTGCTGATTAACTTGGGTGGAGAGTGAGCTACTCTCATACTTCAACTTTTCGGATTGATATGTATAGATAATTAAATAGGCAAAATTGAGAAAAGAGTGCTTGTATTTCCGACAGATTGAAGCAGTGGGCTATAAAGTTGCTTTTAAAGTACTCAAAAATTAACTTTAAGGAGTCAGGTTTAGCTTCGGTTATCCTGAAAACTATCCACAATTTCTGCGGATAATTTTGGGGGTAAGTCTAATTAAGCTTATTTTTCCATGTACGTTTTGGCTTACAACTATTCAAGTCGATTGCGTCTAGGTCAGTCCCAAGATTTTTTATATGATGCAGTCATAGAGAACAGGAAGTTCCAAAACATAAAACAAAAATGATAAGTTCAATACTAGGATGTGAGGTACGACAGGAGTTATACCTAGCTAACCAATACGAAAAAGCTCGACAGGATGTCGGGCTTTTTTTATGATCTATGAATGCCTCATTTCACTTTTCGTTTCAAAATTTGGGTTCAAATGGGCAATACGTAGAAAACGTCGAAAAACTGTTTAGCCGAGACAATATACCTTCAAATCCATGACCTGTTTGATGCAGTGATAGGGTTGTGCTTTAGAACATGTAATAGGAATAATTAACAATCTTTTTCACTCAATACATATTTAGGTGATGGCTTGAAGCGCAGCGATTCGCTGTCTTTGTCGTTTACTCAGCTTGGATACCACGAGCTCATAAGAGCTATGTAGCAGATCAATGACTAAATCAGGATCTAAGTCTTCATCTTCATATATCGAAATCCAATGCTTTTTATTCATATGCCAACCTGCATGAATATACGGATAAATATCACGTAGCATCGCGCCGTGGTCAGGCGTAACTTTTAAGTTACTTAAAGCCGCGCCACTTAAAGATGAATTGAGCAAAAACATTTTATCCATGACTTTATAGACATCACAGCCTTCACCAAAGGGCTGACTACACGTCACTTCTGGCAGGGCAAGTGCAGCTTTTGCAGCAATAAGGTGTAAGGACATGTTGATCATCACTCTAGTGGAAAGCCTTGTGGATATTGTTTAATTTATCCACAGTTTAAGCCAAATGCTTAAGAGGAACAACTCACCATCACCTCAGGAACATCCGTTGGCAAAGGTGCTAAATCTTCCGCTTTCTCTAGTGCTACATTTCGCTCAAACGGGCGGCTAAGCAGGTCAAATAAGCGTTCGACTTCTGAGAAATCATTCCGTTCAGCCAGCTCAATCGCTTTTTGTGCCATGTGATTGCGTAGGATATAAACAGGGTTGGCTTGTTGCATGGCTATATTAAGTTCTGCTGTGTCTTGATTCGCACGAATTTGTTCATATTGCGCGAGGAAACTTTCAAATTGACGACGGTCAAGGCAGTCATCTTTAATCATTTCATATTGCTGCTCTTGCAAACGCGTAAAGCTTTGTGTGTAGTCGAGCTGTTCGGTTTGTAGAATCCGTAAGAAAGTCATGGCACAGTCAAAACTCTCAGTGTGGAAATGAGGTAAGCCCATTTTCTGACTTAAACCCAGTTTGTAGTGCTCCAAGAACGTGGGTTCATAGTGCTCTAAGCAATCTGCAAGGTCTTGCTTCCATTGTTCTTTGTCATAGTCTTGCGGACAAAGCGGAATGAGGTTATTCAACCATGTCCATAAGTTCCAATGTCCAATGCTTGGCTGCTGCTGATAGGTATAGCGGCCTTGGTAGTCGGAGTGATTGTTAATCCAATTCGGACGGAAGCGTTCCATAAAGCCATAAGGACCAAAATCGAGGGTTGAACCTGTAATGTTTAAATTATCAGTATTCATCACTCCATGTGCGAAGCCGACCAGTTGCCATTTGGCAATCATTACCGCAGTCCGTTGAATCACTTGGGTTGCAAATGCCACAACAGGTTGTTCCGCATCTAAACACTCGGGGTAATGCCATGCGATACATCTTTGGGTAAATTCGCCGAGTAAATCAGGTTGATACTGATTGATCCACTCAAAATGTCCCAAGCGAATATGACAGTCTGATGTACGTAACATCATGGCACCGAGTTCCAACTTTTCCCGCTGCACGCCTTGAGCCGACGAGGTAAAGCCCACCGCGTTGCTTGAAGCCACGCCTAAACTATTCAGCGCATGTCCAGCCAAATACTCACGAATGACGGAGCGAAGTACCGCACGACCATCTCCCATACGCGAGTAAGGAGTAGAACCTGCACCCTTTAAATGCAGGTCAATGGTTTGCCCATGTTGATCAAGAATTTGTGCGATCAATAAACCCCGACCATCACCGAGCTGTCCTGCCCACTGACCAAATTGATGTCCTGCATAGACCATTGCCAATGGTTCAAATTCACTAAAGGTTTTTTGTCCGCTGCAAATCTCTACCCAAGACTGTTTGTCGGCTTCAGACCATTGCAACTGTTCTGCTAAAGCGGCATTGAAATGACCTGCTTTTGCCCCTTTTAGTGGCAAGGGCTGTTGATGGTGATAAAGTTTTGAAGGAAGGAGGGAGTAGCGTGAATTGAACTGCATAGTGAAGGATCACAAGGGATAAGCCATGACCCCATCAATATAGCAAAGTTTTATGTTAAGACATATATCCAACTGTTTTAGTCAACTATAAACAGTTTGGCACCTTTTGAGGTGGACGAGCGATGGGCTTCGGCTTGATCCGCAACTTGGTAACTCATGCCAGCTGTGAGGGTAAAAGTTCGACCATCATCTAGTTCGGTGTGTAGTTCGCCTTCTAAGCACAACAGGATATGTCCTTTAGAACACCAATGGTCGGCCAGATAGTTTTCCGAATACTCCACCATACGTACGCGAATCGCGTCAAATTGCTGAGTACGCCATAGGGCATAACCCTGATCACCTGTATGGCGGGTGGTGGGTATCTCGGCCCAGTTGGTGATCCCGAAAGGAATATTCTTAATATCCATGTTGTTATCCTTTATGAACTGCTAAAAAAAGCCCCTTGCGGAGCTTTCTTTTGAAATGCTGAATCAGAGATTAATTACTGAGAAACAGGGGCTTTTTTAATGCTGCGCATCAGTGTGGTCAAGGTTTGACGGTGATGACCTAGACGCTGTTCGACTAACTGAAACTCAATTTTGAGCTTTTCATCCATTTGATGGATTTTTTCAGCCACTGCTGTTTTCTTGGCTTGAATTTCTTGTTCTTTCAATTTTGCCCAGTCATTCAAGGTTTGGGTAAAAGCATCATATTCTTGTGCAATACGAGCTTTCGCAGAGCTGATGTCATCATTGACATTGAGACCATGAACTTCTAAGTCTTGCTCAGCATATTTAAACTTCATCGCAAGTTCAGCTTTTTTAATATTGAAGCTCGGAATACGACGTAAGTTTTTAGCTAAACCGAGTTTTGAGCATGACCAAATCAACCATTTGGTTGGGTCATATTGCCACCATTTCACGCCGTTACGATAGTCGTATTGGAAAATGTGGTGGTAGTTATGATAACCCTCACCCCAAGTAGCAATGGCTAACCAGAAGTTGTCACGTGCGGTATTTTCGTCTGTATATGGACGTTTGCCCCACATGTGGCATAAAGAGTTAATGAAGAATGTAACATGGTGACTGAGGATTAAACGCATTAATCCGCCCAACAATAACACACCCCATAAGTCGCCTACAGCCCAACCAATTGGTAATAAAATACCCATGTGGACGCTGATCACTAAAGGAACATAGTATTTGTGTTGGAACATCACCAATTTGTCATTGAGTAAATCGGGTGCATTTTTAAAGTCAGGTTCTGCTGATGGATAGTCACGAAGCATCCAACCCATGTGCGCATACCAAAAGCCATTGTTAATCGAGTACGGATCTTTCTCGATATCATCGACATGGCGGTGGTGGGTACGGTGACCTGAACTCCAAAATAAAATACTGTTTTGCACGGCAAAGGTACCCATAATCATCAAAATGATTTTTAAGGGTAAGCTTGCTTCATAAGCACGGTGTGCCCATAGACGGTGATAGCCAGCAGTAATACCTAAACTACTAATACCCAGTAATACAAACATACTGATCCAAGCAGCTAAGCTAAAATCATGCTGAAAGGCATATAAGGGAATTGCAATCACAGCCACAATAGGAAGAAAAACCAATGCAAAAATTGCAACCCAGTTAAATGGGGCTTTGGGTAGGGGAGCATTCATCTCCAACAGCACTCCTGAAACCTTGGGAGGTATAAATGGAAGGTCAATCCATTACTTTTTGCATGGATTAAACTACATCATATTAGCATGAGCGAACCGAGATTCACTAGCATTATTGTACAGATGTATTGTACTAAACAGTAACAGAATACGAATGTTTAGGTATCGAAATGATCGAAGCATTTTTAGGCACTATAGTCGTAGAGTGATCAAAGTGAAAAATGAATATTTTAGTCGCGTTCCTCATGTAAAACTTAACTAAATCTTTAGCTTGCTCAATGTATATCTGTCAAATGTTGTAGCATCATTTTAGGAAAATCGGTAATTAATCCATCAATGCCACAGTCACGTAAATGTTTGGCGCGCTCGATGTCATTCACTGTCCAAACACTAATGGCTAAATTTGCTTGTTGTGTGGCTTTTAACAAGTCATCGGTTGCCAGTTGGTTCATCCAGCCGATTTGGCAACAGTCGTATTTGAGCGCTTGTTCAATCGCAAGATGTTGAATATCGTCTTCAATCAATAAGCCACGTTTAAATGTTGAGTGTTGATCTTGGAGTGCTTGTAGGATTTTAAGATCAAAACTGGTGATGACCGCACTGTGTTCAAAGCCTCTAAGTTGCTGTGTGAGATGTTGTGTTAGTCGCTCTGCTTCAGCTTGTGTTTGCACGGCTTTGACTTCAACTTCAAGATGTTCGAAGTCCTGCATAATCTGGAGGGCTTGTAGCAATGTTGGCGTACTTTGCTTTTCCCAGTCTAGCCAAATATGTGCTTGGTTATAGGCATCGAGTTGTGTGCTGCTTAATGGGTAGAGTGCTTGGTCACTACCTGTGGTTCGGAGCATGTTGTCATCATGCATAATGATCAGCTCATGGTCTTTGAGCTGACGAACATCAAATTCGACCGCACGTATTCCTAGATCATGAATATATTGAAAACCGCCGAGTGTATTTTCTGGGGCTTCACCACGTGCACCACGATGTCCGATGATTCTCATATTGAACCTAATCTATACGTCTTTTGCGTGATTGTAGCGCTAAAAACATCGGATTGGGGATAGATTCTAAGGTGGAGATATCAGATATGCGTAAATGAGATTCGTAATGGTTTGAGGCAGAACTGAACTTGAATGAAAGGCTTCTGTGATATTCAAGATAAGAGAAGGCATTTGACGAGTTTTACGATTGGCAAATGGTTTGGGATACTTTTCCTGAAAGAAATGTAAGCTAAGAAAGCCTTCCAGTGAATTGATCACTGCAAGACTCCGAAAAAATCTATTTCGTTCTAAAAACTTAGAAACGTTTAAATAGTCTCATTAATATTTTTTTGCCAAAGTACTTCACTACCACCTTCGGCACGTTGCAAAGTGCGTGAAGCGACAAATAACCAATCGGATAAACGATTGAGTAATTGTAATGAAGTGGCTTGAATATTTTGGTCGCGGCTATGTACAGTCATCAGGCTACGTTCTGCACGGCGGCATACTGAACGGGCTTGGTGTGCGTAGCTACATGCCAACGTGCCCGCAGGTAAGATGAAGTCTTTGAGCATAGGCAAGTCTTCATTCATACGGTCAATTTCATTTTCCAAAAATTCAACTGCAACAGGTAACACCATATTGTAGTTTGGAATGCAGACTTCGCCACCCAGATCAAATAACCAGTGTTGAATTAAGCTTAAAGATTTGTCCCAAGCGGCTTTATCTTCAATTGAACTGATAGTAATTTGTGCGCGTAAAATACCAATGCAAGAATTTAATTCATCGACATCGCCTAAAGCGCCGATACGTAAATCATCTTTGGCAACGCGTGAACCATCGCCAAGACCTGTTGTGCCTGAATCGCCTGTACGGGTGTAAATTTTGCTTAAACGGTGGCCCATAGTTTTTCCTAGAATTTTTAAGTCATAAAAAAGGATAATGTCGGTCAGAACATTATCCATAAACTGCGCTGTTTTAAATGTTTTTTGAGGCTTTAAGTTAAATTAATAACGGAAAGTGACTCCAGCAGAAGCAAGGCGACCGCCGTTGATATACCAATCTTTAGATGGGTAAGTATTTAATACCTCACGATATTTAACATCACCTACATTTTGAATATTGGTAAATAGTTTTACATTTGGATTGATGTTCCAAAAAGCATTGAAGTCAACAGTGGCATAACCTGGTACTTTTACAGAATTTTCACTATTACTGGCATTCGAGTTTGAACGAGCAATTGCAGAAACACTTACACCATAAATCGCATTTTCTAAACCAGTGGTTAAGGTAACTGTATTTTTAGGGCGGTAGGCAATTTCTAAACCAGTTTCTTTATTTTCGGTTTTTACATAGGCATATTCAGTTGATAAGAAAAGATCATTTTGTTTCCATTTAAGACCAACTTCACCACCAGTAAATTGCGCTTTATTGATGTTTTCATAAGTGGTTGTTGATATATTTGTTGCAGAATCATAACTTGGAAATGATGTAATTAAGTTTTTAATATCTGTTTTGTATGCTGATAAATAGAGTGCTAATGCAGACGTAAACTGATGGTCTAAACCAATTTCATAAGAAATACTTTCCTCTGGCTTGAGGTTGGTATTGCCATAAGTATGATAGATTCCATATTGATCAGACTCTTCGCTATAGTAATAGAGTTCTGTAAGTGCAGGAGCTCTAAATGCTGTTCCAACATTGGCATAAACACTGGTTGTCGGTTGTATAAAATAACGAATAGCGCCTTGTCCAACAGTATGATTACCAAAACGTTCATTATCTTCTAGACGTACACCAACTTGGGTATTAAATTTTTCGTTTTTAAATTGGTGTTGTACATAATAACCCGTGCTATCTACACTTTGGTTACTGTTTAAAATGGTATTACTTTTGAAATTTGCATCATTATAAGTTGCACCAACTAAAATGTTTTGATTCGGTGTGAATTTCCATTTTAGATTTAAGTCACCTTGATTATTTTCAGTATTATAGTATGAACCATAATCACGTACATCTTGCTTATCTTGAACATTTGCATATTGCGTATTCAAAACTAAATTAGGCAAAATGTTATAAGCAACTTTGGCATTGATGACACGATTCTCAAATTGACGAGGCGAATCGTTGTTTAAGCTTAGATAATGGAAAAGATTAGTCCCTTTATTTTCGCTAATAGAGACACTGGTATCAATTAGGTCTTTTTGAGTATAACCTAGTTTCGCATTGTAGCCCTTTTGGTCATATCCAGCTTTTTTATTTTTAGATTGGCTTTCGAAGATAGGTGTACCATCACTTTCTAAGCGTTGTCCACCAACTTGAGCATAGAAACCTTGATTGGTAACTAAATTAGCATTTACGATCGTTTTATAAGTATTATTTTCACCGTAAATCCCCGTTAATTCAGCACCTGATTTTTCTGGTTTTTTAGAAATTAATTGAATAACCCCGCCAATTGCATCACTACCATATTGTACTGATGCAGGACCTTTTAAGATTTCAATTTGTTGTGCATCATTGGTATCAATAAAGCCAGAAAATAAAGGTGAATAATGATTCTGATTATTTAATCGAGCGCCATCTTTTAAGACAAGTGTATGGGGCTGATACGTTCCACGTAGATAGATTTCTGGTACTTGTCCAATACCCCCCGATTGTTTGATATAAATACTTGCATCTTTTTGAATTAGATCAGACAAGTTAAGCGTGGGATTTTTTTCGATCGTCTTTTGATCAATTACATTAATACGTGCAGGTACATCTTTAATCTTTTCTTCAGAACGCGATGCGGTAACCACTAAAGTTTCTAAAGATGCATTGACAGAAGAATCTGTATTTGCTTGTGCCGATACGGAGAAACCCATCGCAATAGCGATAGCACCTACAAGTGCAGTAGGTTGAAAAAGAGTAGACATGTTTTTACGCTCCATACATTCACCCCCCGTGAATGATTGAGTTAAATGGCGCAACAAGCAGGTCTCCGGACTTAAATATAAATATTGCGAACAATATTGGTATATCCATCTTCCCACACGAGTGCAGTGATGTAAGTGCAAATACTTATAAAGATATACGTTTCGTTTTACCGTTGCGGGGGCAGTGTTGGATTCTCACCAACTTCCCTAAAGCATAGTGCTTAGACTTATTGCATTTGAGCGAAGTATAAGGTTTGTATGCGAATTAAACAATCTATGTAAAGATTTTTCAGGATGAACTTTACGCAAGGTGAAAAAATTGCATTACAATGATTCGCCCTGTTATTTATAGATCAGCTATAAATAGGGTTGAGCCAGAGTCATAACCTATGCGAACCCGTGCCAAAATTTGTGGAATTACCCGTAGCCAAGATATTCACGCTGTGGTCAATGCCGGGGCAGATGCAATTGGTTTTGTATTTTTCCCGCCTAGTCCACGCCATGTAAGTGCCGCTCAAGCTAAAGAATTGATTCAACACGTGCCTGCGTATGTGCAAACTGTTGGGCTTTTTGTGAATGCCACAGCGGATGACATTGCCGATGTGTTAAAACTAGTTGCGCTGGATATCATTCAATTTCATGGTGATGAAACACCAGAAGACTGTCAGGCAATTGCGGCACAGGTTGGGCGCCGTTGGTATAAAGCCATTCAAGTAATATCTGAAATGGATGTGGTGGCAGAAGTTCAACGCTTTCAACAGGCAGGGGCAAGCGCAGTGCTCTTAGATGCATGGCATCCTGAACTGAAAGGGGGAACAGGACACAGTTTTGACTGGTCACAATTCCCCAAACTGGATATTCCTTTGATTTTAGCTGGTGGTTTAACCCCAACTAATGTTGAAGACGCTATAAAGACGACTGGGGCTTATGCTGTAGATGTCAGCGGAGGCGTCGAATCCGCTAAAGGTATAAAAGACCAACAACTTATAGAAAACTTCATGCAAGGAGTCCATCGTGGATCAGCAAAGTAATGTGATTGACTATACCCAATACCCAGATGCAAAAGGGCATTTCGGTATCCATGGCGGACGTTTTGTGTCAGAAACTCTAATGGCTGCATTAGAAGACTTAGAAAAGCTCTATTTCCGTATGAAAGATGATGAGCAATTTCTGGCAGAATTCGACCGTGACCTCGCCTACTATGTAGGTCGTCCTAGTCCTTTATATTATGCTGAGCGATGGTCGAAAGAGTTGGGTGGGGCGCAAATTTACTTAAAACGTGAAGATTTGAACCATACTGGCTCACATAAAGTGAATAACACCATTGGTCAGGCACTATTGGCAAAACTGTCTGGTAAAAAACGTATTATTGCCGAAACAGGTGCTGGTCAGCATGGTGTAGCAACGGCCACGATTGCCGCACGTTTAGGGCTTGAATGTGTGGTATTCATGGGTGCTGAAGACGTGAAACGTCAAGCCATGAACGTGTACCGTATGCGTTTACTCGGTGCGACCGTTGTTCCTGTGGAAAGTGGCTCTAAAACATTGAAAGATGCCATGAACGAAGCTATGCGTGATTGGGTGACCAATGTTGATTCAACTTACTATGTGATTGGTACGGTTGCAGGCCCACACCCATATCCGCAGTTAGTTCGTGACTTCCAATCCATTATTGGTCGTGAAGCTCGTAAACAAATTCAAGAGCAAGCAGGGCGTTTACCTGATGCTTTAGTGGCGTGTGTGGGCGGTGGTTCAAATGCAATGGGCTTGTTCTATCCATTCTTAAATGATGCTGATGTGAAAATGTACGGCGTTGAAGCAGCAGGCTATGGCATTGAAACGGGCAAACATTCTGCACCGTTAAATGCAGGTCATGTCGGTGTTTTACATGGTAACCGTACTTACTTGATGTCGGATGAACAAGGTCAAATCATTGAAACGCATTCGATTTCTGCTGGTTTGGACTATCCGGGTGTAGGTCCTGAACATAGCTTCTTAAAAGATATGCACCGTGTTGAATATGTTCCGATCAATGACAATGAAGCCTTACAAGGCTTCCGTGATTTAACCCATATTGAAGGGATTATTCCTGCACTGGAAAGTTCTCATGCGATGGCTTATGTCACTAAACTTGCGCCAACCATGTCTAAAGATCAAATTATTATTGCGACTGTTTCAGGTCGTGGTGATAAGGACTTAATGACTGTGGCGCGTATTGATGGCGTGGAAATGGTTGAGATGTAAGAATCCTCCACTAACCACTTTTGAAAAAGAGAGAAAAGCCCCCCCCCTTTTTTAATAAATGAGGGTTGGGTAGATTACAAAAATCGTGCTGAAGTAATTCAGCACGATTTTTTTTGAAATAGACGTTTATCCAAAACATGAATAAGTGAAGGTGACCTAGATGTTGCCCGTTGAGCAGCATTACAGGGATGTAATGTCTGCTCAATAAGATGGTTTTGTTACTTTTGACGAAACAAAAGTAAGATATTTCCTCCCAATGAAAGCTCTGGTCAAATCTATCTTACTGGTCATGTAACGTTATCTGTATTTTGACGGAGTCTTACCGCTTACACCTCAAATGTAAGGAGTTCATAATGTTACTTTGGATAAGCCCAAAGTAACCAAAGGCATTGTCATTCGCAAAACTCGTCCTATACTTTCATGTGATTAATATCGTTGCAAAAACATTTCTCTCGCAGTGTGGTCTACCTCGAACAATTGCGAATAACGTTTCCGTGAATCTCATGTTAGCTGTAAAAATGTGTCAAAAAAAGGAAATAGAATGCCCAACTTATTTATGGTCATGCTTGGTGGTCGCCATGCCCACGCCAATACCGAAGTTCATGATGTTGTATTTGCTGTCGCTGACAGATTACAAGACACCTACCCGCAACTTAAAAATGCGTGGTTTGGTGAACAAAAAGGCTTACATATTGATGCTTGGACGCAAGTGAATGGTGTTGAAAGTGCAGGGAGAAAATACCAAATACAGTTTAGTGATGCACAGCCTCAAGTCACAGATGAAAAACTGTGGCTCATAAATTTAGGTGGGTATGACACACATGAATTTGGGGAGTTACATCGTTATGTACTCGTGGTTGCTCCGCATGCCGCAGAAGCCAAACAACTTGGCAAACAACATTTTGATCAAAAGTGGCAAAAGCAACATACTGACCGTATTTTAGAAGTCGATGACTGTATCTCGATTGATTGTGTACATGGGCGTTATGTGGCTTTGGTTGAAGCTGAGTTTGATGCAAATACGTGGGAAAATACATATCTCATGTTAAATTAGAATCAACAGGTTCGCTCTTTCTGGCATAAGATGGATTAAAACGAAAAAACGAGTTTCATGAATAATTTGATGAAAAAAACAACTAAATACTATTCATGATTAAAATTATAGGCATAATATGCCTATGGATATTCATTAACTTTTGCTTAAGGATAAAGCATCAATGGATTTGATACAGTCCAACGGACAACCACATTATGGTCGGTTTAGCGAACTTCCAAAAACCATTGATTTAAATAAGTATCAGTATAAAACCCCGTATGGCGAAGTCCTCACTGGCTGGCGGAAAAAGCTGAAATATAAGAAGTTTAAGTTTTGTAGCATTCAACATGAGCATTACACCATTGGCTTAGCGATCGCTGATATTGCTTGGGCTGGGCATGGTTTCGTTTATATTTACGATCATCTTAAAAATGAAGTGCTTGAATGGAATGCCGTGAATTTTCTGGCGCGTAAAACCGTATTAGATGAACAACCTTTGTATAACCAAAGTGTGTTTGCAAATTCACCGTTTCAAATTGAAATTCAGCATGCCAATGGGGTGCGTTATGTTCAAGTCACTAAGTATGGTGAGATTAAGCTGAGTGCCCGAATTTTCTGCGCAGGTACTGATCCATTGAGTATGTGTAGTCCAACAGGGATTAATGGTTGGACTTATACTCAGAAATTGACCACCTTAGCGTGTGAGGGTTTTTTTACCAATAAAGCGGGGCAGATCATTCAGTTTAATGAGCGGACCTTGGCTGCGCTAGATGATACCTGTGGTTTCCTCCGACCGGAAACAGCTTGGTTTTGGCTTTCTTGTAGTTTTTGGGATGCACAGGGTAAGCGTATTGGTCTGAACTTAGCCTCTGGTGTGAATGAAAGTTTTGGCAATGAAAACTGTCTGTGGGTGAATGGAAAGCTCTACACTGTGAGTGATGTTCTGTTCCAAATGGAAGAAGAAGGGCGTTGGAGCATTCGCTCGCTAGATGAACGCTTAAATTTAACCGTGACCACGGGGTGGCGCCGTTTTGAAAATCTAAATTTGCGTCTCGTGGGCAGTCAGTTTAGTCAGTGGCAAGCCAAAATTAGCGGTACGATTCAGCAGGGTGATCAAGAGATTGTATTGCTAAATGAATATGGACTGCTCGAACAGCACTATGCAAAGTGGTAAAAACACTTGTGATAAAAAAACCGGCATCATGCCGGTTTTTCTTTTGCCTTTATTTATTAAAACGACTAATTTGCTCCAATGCTGCTTGAACATGAGCATAGTTTGGCTCTTGATCTGACATTGGCTGATTCTTTTTGTCTAAGATTTCGAATTGCCCAATAGCCCCCACTTCTAAGATGTTTTTAGGGGTAACAATGCCATATTTACTATAGCTTGAGGTTAAAATCCAATCACGTTGAATTTGTGCTCCCAACAAATCTTCCCCCACTGAATAGTCGTGAATTTTTGTGGTCACACCCAAATAGTTCTTCATGAGAGTTGGAACAATATCTTGATGGCTAGTTAAAACTTGGTTATTCCATAGTTTATCAGCTTGAATCTTCGGACCAATGATTGCAAAAGGAACTTTGACTTGAGGGTCGGTAAAGTTACCATTATGTCCCCAGAAGTTTTGAAGATTATCATTCACCTCTTGTCCGTGGTCGCCAGTAATGATGACCAATGTGTTTTCTGCATCACCCGTTTCTTTTAGTTTATCTAAAACCTGTTTCACAATGCTGTCGACGTAGTGCACACTGGTTTTATAACGATTCATCATTAATGAACGATCAGAATCATTACTTAACTTGAGATAATTAACCTCATCCAGCATAGGTTTGTACTGGTGTGGATAGTCTTTAGGGAAGCTGTATCCGTGTGGGGAGTCGTAAAATAAAAATGAAAAGGTCGGTTTGTTTCGATCTCTTTTTTCATACCACTTTAACCAATCCTGCGTTAGTTCTTCATCTATACCCCCCGCCACTTTGCCAGAAGAACCAATACGTAAATTTGGCACTTTTGAAAATGCGGTTTCGTGGAATTCAGGGTTGGTTAATTTGGCAGCAGCAAATAAACCGAGTTGATAATTCAGTGCTTGCAAACGGTCAATAAATACTGGACTTTGGCGGTTCACAATCATGCCATGCCAGTAAGTACCAGGAATACCATAGAACATCCCAAAAATACCTGTGCGTGTGGCATTTCCTGTTGAATAGTGTTGATTAAAAATCTTTCCGTTCTGCGCATAACTCCACAAGTTTGGTGAGTTGTCTGCATTAAATGTGTCTGCACGCCAAGAATCAATCACGATAAACATAATATTGGTGGGTTGCTTTGGAGCTTCTCCAACAATCGGCGTCAGCGGATAATTCAGGTCACTTTTACGTTCTAAAGACATAGCCTTTTGTTTTTCTAAGGCTTCTTCATCAATCCAGCCGTACTTTTTCATGGTTTTATTCGAGGTCATCGGATAAAACATCGGTAAATAGCGTTGTGTCATGGTCACAGGTTGATAGACATGTGCTGCAGCCCAAACGTGAATACCATTACTTAAAAGTAAAGCGACAAACACTAAGCCTGTAAACTTTTTACCAATGCTCCATGAAAAAGTGGGTAATTTTTTCTCTAAGAATCGGATCAAGTAAAATTGTGCTGCAAAAATACAGGCAATCGCAGCAATGACCATCAGCCATGTTGAGATTGAGAAACTCACAACCTGACCTGACATCACCAGTTCCAGCATGACGGTATTGATATGGAAACGGTACTGTGCGTAAACAAAGGTATCTATGATCAGTGCAATGAGTGCCAAGCTAGCAATACTTGCTTGCGTAATATGACGTAGCGTATTGGGTAGAAATAAGCTCGGAATCAAGATCAAGCCAATCAATGAAGCAAGCACAGTCATGTGCGAGAATGTTCCAGTAAATAAGAAACTGAATCCCAATAAATCTGTTGGAAACTCAGATAAATACAGGAAATATCTGCAAGCAATAAGCATCGAGATCACTGCATTGACCATGATCAAATAACCAAGAACGCGGAGTTTGAATTTAAACGACATTTTTAACTTCGGATGTAATCGGACATACAAATTCAACTTCATATACCCATGTTTTAAGATGGCGTATGATACCTAAACTCATCCAAAGTGTATATTTGTTGCGCTTACTGAATTATTTCCCAGCTTGCCAAAAAGCTTCACCCGCTAAAATCGGATCATGACTTTCTGCTAGGGTGTCGATCCAAACTTTATACTGAGCAATCACAGGATGTTGATTGGGATGAAAGTCTTTCTTAAACCAATCGAGATATTGACCACGCATCCGAGACAGTATCCCTTTTTCCCCAAAGAACCATGGCAGCCCTTTACGCATCATTTGCAAGCGCTGAATACGGTTAAAGCCATCATGTTTGAGCATGACATCTGCACGATAGGTGGTGAAACCAAACATCATCACCGTGGTAAAGGCCAATGCAAATAGACGCGTCGCTTCAGGCACATGTCCGACTTGTTTCATCACATCAAACGCGACATCGCGGTGTTCCATTTCTTCAATTGCATGCCATGCAAATAAAGCACGTACATAGGGGTGGGCCTCAGCCAACGTGGCTTTATGGCTATAAAAAGTTTCGGCCATCAGTGCGGTTAAATGTTCTGCCGCAGCCGTCATGGCAATGTTGTATTGCGGCGAGCGTTTGCTTAATTCGAACTTGAAGATTTTATTTAAACGCTGAATAAACTGATCGACAGGCATGCCTTGTTCTCGCATGACCTGATTCATTTTGTCATGGGCAATGCCATGCTGTGCTTCCTGCTTAATAAAATCGCTTACACGAGCCGCTAAGCTTGGGTCTGTAATTTGGTCCCTAAACAAACGCACGCTTTGAATAAAATAGCGTTCTCCATCGGGGAAAGTGAGGCTGAGTGCATCGAACATGCGCGTCCGAAATGGGTCACCGCCAAACCAAAAACGGGGCACTTCATCGAGCTTAAAATTAAGTTGGGTTCGCACAATCGGTTCAATAGGGGCTGTAATAATGGCATTCATTTTGTTTTACTTCATTTGCCTTGGATGATTGCAGTATGTCGGAGAAAATGCAGTTTGTTTTGACAGATATTGCCATTTTTTATACATTTTACGCCAATGTGAAAATATCGCATGTCAAATAGCGGGTAGGCCGTCATGCAAGAATTACAAATCCCCAATGGTTATTTTCAGCTCTGGAATATGTATCTTATAGAGCAAGGAATCGATTTTCATCAACTCGGTTTTTTAGCGCAATATCAGTATGAATTGGAGCATGTATTACAACTGTCAATCGATACCCAATCACCATTTTCTTTCTTTCAAACGATTTTGCAACTGACGCGAGAACAGTTGGATTGTCCTCAGTTGATTATGGAGATGGCAAAATTTATTCAACCTGAGCATTTTGGTGTTTTAGGTTATATGGCCACACGCAGTAATAGCATGGCTGAAGCACTGAGTTATGTGATGCGCTTTAGTCGTTTGGTGATTGATGGGGCAGAAGTTAGTCCCATGCAGATGCAGCAATGGGGCAATGAAATTTGGCTGACTTGGCCTTTTCTCAATGAGAAATATGCTTCACTGAATGAAATGACCATGGCATCCATTGTGCATTTGGCCAAGAAAATTTTCCCCGATCAATTACAATTCTTAAAAATCCAAATGGCGCATCCAGCCCAGATGGCACAGTATCATTATCAAAAATTTTATGGCTGTGAAGTGAGCTTTAATCAAGCCTGCTATGCCTATGTGATGAGTGCGGACAGTTTGACTTTAAAATCGGGCTTTGCTGATCCTTCTTTAACGCAGCTTTTACTGAAACAAGCAGAGGTAGCAATTGCCCTCAAGCCTCGTTATGAGAGCGTATTGCAACAGATTCATAGCGCCGTGGCTGATTATCTTAAGGCACATGCGGAAGCTCCTAAAATTGAACAGATTGCCAATGAATTACACCTGTCAACGCGGACCTTACAACGCCAGTTGCAAGACTGGGATAGTTCATTTAAGCAAGTACTTGAGTCAGAGCGCATGAAACGATGTGAATATCTCTTACAACAAGGTTTGAGTTTAACTGAAATTGCTTTACAACTCGGCTATTCGGGACAGTCAGCTTTAGCGCGTGCTTATAAACAGCACAGTGGACAGACCTTATTACAGTTGAAACGACAACTGAAATAACAGCTGGCATAAAAAAAGCGCCTTTGGAGAGGCACTGAAATGTATGAAATGATCAGACTGATTTCAGTCGTGGAAAACGGAATACAATCGCAAGGATGGCAAAGATTGCTAGTATCCAACAGTAGTAAATGCTGCCGATGAGTTCAACTGGTGAAAGCTTTGCAATTGAGCAGGCCAATAGAAGTTGTGCACCATAGGGAATAAGCCCTTGTACAACACATGAAAAGATGTCGAGCAAAGCGGCTGCACGTTTTGGGTCTACGCCATATTCTTTAGCGACTTCACGCGCCATATCGCCCGATAAAATAATCGCTACAGTGTTGTTGGCCACAAAAATGTTGGAGAAAACCACCAAAAAGCTTAATCCGATTTCACCTGCGCGCTCACGACCAACTTTAAATAAACGGGTGAGGCTGTAAATGCGTTGAATAAGCCAGTCGAGTCCACCTTCTTTTTGCATAATGGTCGAAAGACCGCCCAAGAACATCGACAGTAAAGCGACTTCAAACATACCGACAAAACCATCATAGATGGCTGTGTTGAGTTGAATGACCGTAAATTCTGGCTGTGTAATCAGTCCCATCACCCCAGAGAGCACTACACCGACTGTAAGTACCGCAAGCACGTGTAAACGACTGAATGCGAGGAAAAACACCACCACATAGGGCAATACTAGCCAAGGGTTAAAGTCTTTGGATTGAATGGTTTCGGTTTGATGGATGCTAAAGACATAAATCGCGATTGTGATTAAAGCCGCAGGTACTGCAATCCAGACATTGACGCGAAACTTGTCTCGAAGTTGAACTTTTTGACTGGTGGTGGCTGCAATGGTGGTATCCGAAATCATTGAAAGATTGTCACCAAACATCGCACCGCCCACGACCGCACCTATGGCATAGACAGCAGCAATATCGGTGGCTTGAGAGAAACCAAAGGCAATCGGTGCACAGGCCGCAATGGTGCCCATTGAGGTACCCATTGCTGTTGCAATGAACGCTGAAATAATGAATAGCATCGGTAACACAAAGGCTGGTGGAATCGCAGACAAGCCCATTTGCACTGTGGCATCGACACTACCAATGGCGCTGGTGGTACTGGCAAATGCACCTGCCAGCATGAACACCATAAACATTAAGATGAGGTTCGGGTGACTTGCACCGCGCAGAAAGGTTTCGATGCCTTGATTTAGCTCACCGCGGTAAATCAACACCGCCAAAATAATGGCAGGAATGGCCGCAACAGGCGCTTTCATTTGATAGAACGCAAACTCGGTTCCAATCACAGAATGGTAAATACCACTGCCTAAGAAAATGGCTAAAAAAACAATAAGCGGTAACAGCGCAAGCGCACGTGCTTGCACTAAACCTGAGTTATCGGTGGTCATAGGAGATAGGGAAATGAAAGAATGTGCGTAGTATAATGCAGGTTTTGCTATTTCATAAAACTTTAAATGTAAAAGCTAAGCCGTCTATTTTTATCATTTTTTTTCAAATAAAAATAAGTTTATCTAAAACTTAGACATTTTGGTATTTCCTAAAATTAGGCATCTTTGATCATTGAGAAAAAAACCGAAATATCAGTAAATGGTGCTTTACGGTTGTTCTGAAAATATTTGACGAAAAATGAATTGGAACGCGAACGCGATGTGCTCTATTCAATGAGTAAAAAATAGCGTTACAATGCAGCGTCTTGTATTTTTACAAAGCCAACTCCTCAGTAGTTTTAATTTTAAACAAGTTAAGGAAAGCACAACCCTATGTCACGTTTAGCCACTCGTTTTGGACAGCTTAAATCTCAACAGCGTAAAGCTTTGGTTTCTTATGTTATGGCTGGTGACCCTCATCCACAGGTAACAGTTCCTTTGTTACATCAGATGGTTGAGGCGGGTGTAGATGTGATTGAACTCGGTCTTCCATTTTCAGACCCTATGGCAGATGGTCCTGTGATTGCCCTTGCTGCAGAACGCGCATTGGCAGGTGGTACCAATACCTTAGATGCTTTGAATATGGTCAAAGAGTTCCGTCAAAAGGATCAAGAGACCCCAGTCGTATTGATGGGTTATCTGAATCCTGTTGAAGTCATTGGTTATGAAAAGTTTGTATCGACTGCGCATGCATGTGGTGTCGATGGCATTCTACTGGTGGACTTACCACCAGAAGAAGCAGCAGAGCTTGATGTTGTATTGAAGCAATTTGATATGGATCAAATCTTTTTACTAGCGCCAACCTCAACGGACGAACGCATTAAACATGTGGTGAAACAAGCGAGTGGTTTCATCTATTACGTGTCTTTAAAAGGGGTCACAGGTGCAGCAACTTTAGACGTTGCTGAAGCTGCAAACCGAATTGCAAAAATTAAAGCAGAAACAGATATTCCTGTCGGTGTTGGTTTTGGGATCAGTGATGCGACATCTGCCAAAGCAATGGGCGGAGTGGCTGATGCTGTGATTGTTGGTAGTGCTTTTGTTAAGCAATTTGCAAGCTTAGCACCAGAACAAGCCGTGGTTGAAACGGTTAATAAAGTCAAGGAGCTTCGAGCAGCGCTCGATGAGTTAGTATGAGTCAAGATGTTAAATCAGGGAAAATCCTAAGCCCATCGACGCCATGGACTGAACGTGGTGTACCCGGTATTCAAGTACCTGATGAGCAAACCTCACTCAAGGCGACGTTTACAGAACCAACGATTGAATGCCCTGAGTGCCATGCACTTGTTACACGTACTGCAATGTCATTTAACGCGTATGTTTGCCCTCAGTGTGATGAACATTTGCGTATGAAAGCCCGTGATCGTTTGAATTGGTTCTTTGACCAAGTGCAAACAGAATTGGGACAAGAATTTAAAGCCAAAGATCCGTTGAAATTTGTCGACTCAAAGCCATATCCAGCGCGTATGAGTGAAGCACAGACCAAAACAGGTGAAACTGAAGCCTTGGTGGTGATGCAAGGTTTACTTAAAGGTATTCCTTTGGTTGCCTGTGCCTTTGAATTTGACTTCATGGGTGGTTCAATGGGTACGGTTGTTGGTGACCGTTTTGTGCAAGCGGCTGAAAAAGCCATTGCGGACAAACAACCTCTGATTTGCTTTGCTGCTTCAGGCGGTGCACGTATGCAAGAAGGCATGTTGTCTTTGATGCAAATGGCGCGTACTTCAGCGGCCATCCAAAAAATGAAAGACGCGGGTCTGCCATATTTGGTGGTGTTGACGCATCCAGTTTACGGCGGTGTAACGGCATCTTTAGCAATGCTCGGTGATGTACATATTGCAGAGCCGAAAGCGATGATTGGTTTTGCAGGTAAACGCGTGATCGAACAAACGGTACGTGAAAAGCTAGAAGAGCCGTTCCAGCGTGCGGAATACTTGCTTGATCATGGTGTAATCGATCAAATTGTTCACCGTCACGCATTACGTGATACAGTTTATCGTATTGTCGCGAAACTGATGAATTTGTCTTGAACACAGCACCACTTGCAACAGACTCTTTAGAAACATGGCTCGATTATTGGGGCCATGTTCACGTTACGGGGATTGATTTAGGATTGGAACGGGTCATTCCTGTAGCTGAAAAGCTCGGTGTGACACGTCCCGATGCCAAAGTTTTAACTGTAGCGGGAACCAATGGAAAAGGTTCGACCACCACTACATTGGCTGCCATTTTAAATGCGCAAGGCTATAAGGTGGGATTGTATCAGTCACCACATATTTACCGTTTTAATGAACGGGTCAAATTGCGTGGTGTAGAGGTCGATGACCAAAGCTTGGTCGATGCTTTTGTACAAGTGGATCAAGCGCGCCGTGATTGTGATTTAAGCCTCTCGTTCTTTGAGGCGACCACACTCGCGGCTTTTGTCATTTTTAAAGACCAAGCATGTGATGTTTGGGTCCTTGAAGTCGGTCTGGGCGGTCGCTTAGATGTGGTCAACGTGATTGAACCCGATGTTGCGGTGATCACCAATATTGGTTTAGACCATACTGACTGGCTGGGCGATACCATTGAAAAGATTGCCTTTGAAAAGGCAGGCATTATCCGTCCCAATATTCCTGTGGTGTTTGGCGGCTTACAACAAATCCCTCAAGCGATTATCGATAAAGCGGATGCTTGTGCTGCAAAACTTTATGCAGTGAATCGTGACTATTTTTATCAACGCAGTGAGCATGGTCAGTCATGGATGTTTGCATCCAGCGGCACCACTTTAAATTTACCTCTCGGCACATTGGCGGTTGAGAATATTTCAACAGCTGTTGCTGCTGTTTTATTGAGTGGTTTAACTGTCACTCAAGCGGCTATTTCTGAAGGAATTCAAAATGCAAAATTGCAAGGTCGTTTTGAAATTCGCCAAATACAGAACAAAACGGTAATTTTTGATGCAGGGCATAACCCGCATGGTGTTGCTTTTTTATTAAATCAATTGCGAAATTTCCTAAAATACAATAAACAGTACACTGAAGTAGTCAGTGTTTTCTCGATGTTGGCAGATAAAGATGTGAAATCTGTCACAGAGTTATTGAAAGATTCCATACAAATGTGGAAAATTGCGGCATTAACTGTCCCGCGTGCAGCTCCAATTGAACAATTGGATCAAGCGCTGCAAGGGCAACATGTGCAGCACTTTGACAGTGTGAAATTGGCTTTTAAATCAGCGCTCGACGAAACAAAGAATAATCAGCTGATTTTGGTATGTGGTTCATTTCATACCTTAGAAGCGGTATGGGAGTATTTGGAAGAATGTCAATGAATAGCAAACAACGTTGGATGGGTGGCGTTGTTTTATTAGGTGGTGGTGTCCTTTTGGCGGCATTACTGCTTAAAGGCAAAGAAGAAATACATCAAAATAATATTAAAACACCAGAGCTAGTCACACAAAATGTGCAACGTAATGCCGAAGGTGAGTTGGTTCAACTTCAGCCGTTAACGGTTGATGTTGAAACAGAAAAGCGTTTACTGGAACAACAACGTGTAGCACGTGAAAAATCGGTTGCTGAACAAGAAGCTCGTGCGGCCGAATTTTTAGCAATGCAACAGCAAGCCGAAGCAGATGCTGCACGTAAAGCAGCAGAAGAATATGCCGCGTTGAATGCGCACCGTAATGCTGCACAGCAAAGCTCGGACAACATTCCACCAGAATTGGTTGAAGATGAAAAAGCCAAGCAACAGCGAATTGCTGCGGACAAAGCGGCTGAAGTAAAGAAGTTGGAACAGCAAAAGCTGCAAGCGCGTACTGAAGCTGAAAAAGCAGCGGCTGCAAAAAAACTGGCTGAGCAAAAAGCCTTAGCAGAAAAGCAAGCACTTGAAGATAAAGCTAAGCGAGAAGCAGAGGCTAAACGTAAAGCAGAAGACGAGCGTAAGGCTGAAGCGAAAAAAGAAGCTGAACGTAAAGCAGATGCTGATAAAAAAGCGGAAGACAAACGTAAGGCAGATGAAAAGCGTAAAGCTGATGAAGCCAAGAAAAAGGCGGAAGCTGAGAAAGCGCGTGATTTACTTGAACATGGCGATAAGCAGTGGATGGTACAGGTGGCATTGGCTGCCAATGAAGCCAATGCGGATGCACTGGCGGCTAAGCTTCGTGCCAAGGGCTATAAGGTCACTAAAAGTCCAACCTCTAAAGGCGTACGGATTATGGTGGGGCCATCTAAAGACCGTGATACTGCCGATGCAGCCCGCAAGAAGATTACTTCAGATGCGAGCCTCGGCATGAAGTCCGCATGGGTGATTGACTGGGTGCCACTCGATAAACGCTAAAATTGGGTTCAACCCAGTTGCCTTCACTAAGATGGATTCAACAGTTGCTGTTGAATCCATTTTATATTTTCAGGGCTGAATAATGGCTCAATATTTTGCCAAATTGGATGAAAACCATAACCCCCATGTTTCATCTCAGCCAAGGCATCAGTGGTAGACCAGTTTTGAAAAATAATGCGGTACATGGCCACACTGGCGCCTGTACGGTCTGAACCATGGTAGCAATGCAGTAAAACTTTTTGCTGGTTTTGCTCTGCAAGTTGGATTTGCTGCATCACCTTTAACAAGTCTTCTCGGTCAATCGCCCATGTATGAATGGGGATATGTACCAGTTCAAACCCTTGGTTGGATAGTTTTTTCAGGTCTTGATTGCGTGAGCGTAAATTAATAATTACATCAATTTTCTGTGCTTTTAAACTCTGAACTAAATTTTGATCGGGTTGCTCACTACGAAAAATGGTTTTACTGATTTGATAGAAATTATGCTCAGGCTGCATCGACTGTCCCCAGTGTTGTGGACGCTCTGTCTCTGGCAGCCCAGGTGTAGTCATACAGCCAGAAACACTGATACACAGAGAAAGCATAACAAGATATTTGGTCATAGGATCAGGCTCTGATGGTGTGAAAGTTCAACAGGGTCATGTGCGCAAAAGATTTCGATACTTGGTTCAGACTGTGCCAAGTGTTGAATTTTATGCAAGTTACTTAAACGCTGTGCATTATCTTCGGCAAAAAATACTTCCAAGGCATTTAAGCTGCGAAGTCTGTTTTGGGGGGTAAGTTCTAGGTGGGAGTAGTAAGCATCCCCGCAGAAGAGTTTCCAACCTTGTTGGGTTTTAATGGCAATGCCACAGTGGCCTTCAGTATGCCCAAACAGTGGAATCAAAAGAATCTCATTATGAAATAAGTCAAACCCTTGCACTTGAGTCAAATTAAACCATGCGTCACCGTGAATCGGCTCAATAAAGTGCCAATGGCGATGCTGCTGAAATTGTTGTGTTTTATAACGGGCTTTATTTTTAAATGACTTCAGGTTTTGTGCAGCATTATATTCGTTAGACAGGATATGTACTGTTGCATTGGGAAAGTCGGAAATACCCCCCGCATGGTCAAAATCCAGATGTGAAACCAAAATGTGTTTGACATCCTTTGGGCTAAAGCCAAGTTTTTGGATTTGTGCAATGGCTGTTAATTCTAAGTTTTGTTCAATTTTTCCAATTCGAGCCACCAACTGCCCCAAACGCTGTTTGGTGTGTAGATAGTCCTGTATGCCTAAGCCCGTATCAATCAGCACCAGCCCTTGATCTGTTTCAACCAAAAGACAATGACACACGACATTAGCTTGAAAACCTTTTTGACCAAAGAGAGGGGCACACACTGGACACATGGTGCCGCAATGTAAATGGTGAATGTTATAAATCATAAAGTCGTTTTTATCGTATTGTTTGGACTGTTATAGCGGAAGATGTGAGTTTTAACAGTTTGATTTTGTTAAAGAGTCATGTGTATCTGCTTTAAGCGGAAAAAAGCCTGTCGATTGACTAATGCCAGTCAGTTAAGCAAAAAAAGTTAAAATGCTGTAAAAAGAGCGTATGTAAATACGCTCTTTTTTTATGAATTTATCTCAGAATCTAGATTTAACATTAAAACAAACCTTACCTTCACTTTCACAATTCAGTGAATTGATTGATTTAAACTGGATTGAAGATTGCTTAGACCAAACAGGTAAAGCATCAATTCGAAAAAGAAAACTGCCTGCTGAACATGTTGTTTGGCTGGTAATCGGACTTGCTCTATTTCGAAATCAACCGATTTGGTATGTGGTTCAACAATTGCAACTTGTTTTCGGTACGGCAGAATACTGTGTACCGAGTGCATCCGTACAAGCAAGACAACGCTTAGGCTTAGAACCCATGAGTGCTTTATTTTCGACATTAAGTCAGGCATGGTTTAAAGACTCACAACAACAATATAGCAACTTTCACGGTCTATGCGTTTGTGCTGTAGATGGTGTGGTTTGGTCTATGCCTCATACAGAAGAAAACTTTAAGCACTTTGGTTCATCCAAAGGCAAAACAGCAGCTGCACCTTACCCACAAGTTAGAGCGACTTGCCTGGTGAATACCAATACCCATGAAATGATTGATGCCCAAATGGGCAGTATGGATCAAGGTGAATTAACCTTAGCCAGTCAATTAAAAGCACCAGTTCGCAGTATTACCCTATTTGATCGTGCTTACTTCTCTGCTGATTTTTTAGTGAGCTGGCAATCTCAGGCAGAAGAGAGTCATTGGTTGATGCGAGCAAAGGACAACCTGCGTTATGAAGTGATTCATCATAATGCGGCCCATGACTTTCAGATCAAAATGCCTGTTTCAGCAAGAGCAAAAAAGATAAATCCGTCATTGGGTGACTATTGGGAAGCACGTTTAATTGAAGTTGAATATGCAGGAAAAATAAGACGTTACATTACATCATTAACAGATTCTAAAGTTTATCCATTCAAAGACCTTGCAATGCTTTATATCCAGCGTTGGGAAATAGAAATGTGTTATCGGGAAATTAAAAGTGATTTACAGGATGCAAGGATTTTAAGAAGCTAGGACTTACGCATTGACGGATTCAAAAAAGTATTAAAATACTTTATAAAGTATCTGTGATCAGACGAATTAAACATGCTTCTACAGCAACTTGTACTCTACCCATTTATATGGGCTTTCTCATGACAGAACCGAACTCTATTAGCTGCACACAACTTGCCGAGACTTATAATATCTCGCATGATAGTGTAAATCGCTTTCTAGAGCGTGAAGACTACACACCTCACGACCTATATCAGGAAGCAATTCAACATATTGATAATAATAAACTTATAGTCAGTATTGATGATACTGTTTTAGATAAACCGTATAGTCAGCATATGGACTTAGTTAGCTATTTTTGGTCAGGCAAACACCACCGATCCGTCAAGGGTATTAATCTCATTACCTTGTATGCGACAGATCAAAATGGTCAAAATATTCCAATTAATTTCCGAATTTATGACAAATCTGAAAGTAAAACCAAGAATGATTACTTTATGGATATGTTAAGTGAAGTACTCAGTTGGGGTGCAAAGATTCAATTTATTACAGGTGATAGTTGGTATTCATCGACTGCAAATCTAAAAACCATAAGAAAACATGGTATTCGATTTATGTTTGGTATCGACTGTAACCGTAAGGTTTCCCCAGAAAAAGGACAATGGTTTCAACTGCGTTTATTGCCGAATTTCCATCAGGGTCAAGTGGTCTGGCTCAAAGATTTTGGCTTTGTACAATTATTTAAGACTCAGTTAAAAGAACAGCAGAGGTTTTATATTGTGCATCAAGATGAAGATGATTTATTGTCCTTTGAGGGTTTTCATGAATTACATTCAAGTCATTGGAAAATAGAACAATATCACCGAGTGATTAAACAGGTTTGTCATATTGAAAAGTTTCAAGTAAGACGATCTAAACTGATTTTGAATCATATTTTTTCAGCCTTGATGGCCTACGTCGAGATACAAAAGAACCAGTTTGAGCGGATCTTTGAAAATGTATATCGTTGGCAGAAGAAATTATTTAGACCAATCATCAAAGACTTCATTGATGACTTTATTCTCGATAAAAATCATCTGCTACCACAGAGAATCTATAAATAATACTGCGTAAGTCCTAGAAGCAAACAGCCTGATTTGGTCTATCAAGAATTGTGGGGGGTATTTATTGCATATAATATCTTAAGAAGACAGATGAGGTTTATCGCTGAACATGCAAAGGTGAGTCCTTTAAGGATCAGTTTCCATGTTGCATCTATGAGTATTATCAATATCTTAAGGCACACACCTTTAGAATCAGCAGGAAACCTACCCAAACATTTAGCGCAATTATTTGAACAATCTAAAATATTTGTATTACCTGAAAAAAGGCAAAGGCAATGTCCGCGAGTAGTGAAAATTAAAGCACAAAAATATCCAAGAAAATGCCAGTCAATTTCTTAACTGACTGGCATTACTGTCGATTGACAGGCTTTCAAAAGTTCAAACTCGGCTCGTCATTGGAGTTTGAAACGATCATACAAGGTGTCTTTGACATATTTTTATGGGTTAGTTTCCTCTTTTGGATTGTTTGGAGTTCAGTGCCCCATTTTTTTATTTTCAATCGGTCCGCTCGGTCAAAACTTCGGGCTTCACTTGTCTGTTGCAACAGCAGAATATTTTATCCTTGCTCAGGCTGTGGAGTCAGGCGTAAATACGGGGTAACTGCTTTATAGCCTTTCGGAAAGCGCTGTGCGATTTCAGCTTCATCTTTGAGTGATGGCACAATCACTACATCTTCACCTTGTTGCCAGTTCGCAGGAGTTGCAACTTTGTGATGATCGGTCAGCTGTAGTGAGTCAATTACGCGTAAGATTTCATGAAAATTACGACCTGTTGATGCAGGATAAGTGATAATCAAACGGACTTTTTTGTTTGGGTCGATAATCACTAAAGAGCGAACCGTTAATGTTTCACTGGCATTGGGATGGATAAAACCATATAACTCAGACACTTTACGGTCTTGGTCGGCAATGATCGGGAAGTTCACCGTGGTGTTTTGGGTTGCATTGATGTCTTTGATCCAACCCTGATGCGATTCGACATCATCGACTGAGAGGGCAATGGCTTTTACTCCACGTTTTTCAAATTCATCTTTGAGTTTTGCGGTAAAGCCAAGCTCGGTGGTACATACTGGCGTGTAGTCAGCAGGATGTGAAAACAGTACCCCCCAGCTATCGCCTAAAAATTGATAAAAATCGATTTCTCCTTCGCTCGAAGCCTGTTGAAAGTTGGGTGCGATGTCGCCTAAACGTAAACTCATGTTGAACCTCAAATTATCTTTATGTCTATGGAATGAACATCACTATGGCGCAATTTCTTTTGCATGAAAAATAGTGTTTTATTATTTGTTTATACAAAATATTCATAATTGGTCGGATAGGTGTTCTGTATTTGGGTATGCCAAAGATGACCTCATTGTTGCTCTAGAGACCGCTTATTTGCGTATTTGGTAACAGTGTTTAGACGAGATTATTTCTGCTGCTGTGAAGTGTATCGCTCTATAGAATTGATCGCGCATAGGATCGGTTTATAATTGGCTATAATTCTTTTCATGATTGATTTATAGTTGTTTTTTAAAGCAATTCCACAAAGTATAAAAAACTTGAGTATTCGAACAATGAAAAAATAGGGGTAGCCCTGACTTTAGTATTATGGGGACTAGAAGTAACCCATGCGCAGAATGGTGGGCAATTGAAACAAGCCCAAGTGAGTACTGCTCGTCAAACGCCACAACAAATTACAGATCAATATCTAGCGTCTCAAAAAAGCCTCAAACAGCGTAAAGCCACCCTTTCACAGGCTCTCGAGCGAGAGTTAGCTCAAGGTCAGAATACGAATGCGAGTAATGTCTATAATATTACCTGCGTACAGCTTGTTCCGATTCTTACCGCAATGCGAGTCAATGATGAACAACTCTTGGGTTTCCTGCAGCGTATGAATCCAAATCAGTCCAATAACGGGGTGAAAGCCTCGCTGCGGCAAAATCAAGCGCTTGAAAGTAAAACCTTGAATAACTGCAAACAATTAAAGTCGCTACTTTAAAAAAGACCGTTGAATCCTGATGAGGTCGGATGAAATCTCTATGTCGGCTGTTTAAAATTTGTTACATTAGTTTGCCTTAGATTCGACGGGCTAGAAACAATGAATAGATTTTTTAAATGGTTTTGTGTAAAGCCCTTGTACTTCAAATTTCTAGCACCATAATAACGACTAAGAAAACATATTCATTTGACAAGCAAGATTTAGAGAGTCTATTCATGTTGGCAAGTCTGATCGGAGGAATCTTCGGTACCAAAAATGAGCGCGAACTCAAACGCATGCGTAAAATCGTAGACAAGATTAATGCGCTCGAGCCGACGATATCCGCTCTTGGCGATGCAGACTTATCTGCAAAAACTGAAGAATTTAAACAACGATATAACAAGGGCGAAAGCCTCGATAAATTACTCCCGGAAGCATTTGCCGTCTGCCGTGAAGCAGCTAAGCGTGTCATGGGCATGCGTCATTATGATGTACAGTTGATTGGTGGTATTACCTTACACGAAGGTAAAATTGCAGAGATGCGTACAGGTGAAGGTAAAACCCTAATGGGTACCTTGGCGTGTTATTTAAACGCGATTAGTGCTCAAGGTGTTCACGTCATTACCGTGAATGACTATTTGGCACAGCGTGATGCTGAATTAAACCGTCCGCTCTTTGAATTTTTGGGTTTAAGCATCGGGATTATCTATTCCATGCAAGATCCAACAGAGAAAGCTGAAGCCTATCGTGCCGATATTACCTACGGTACCAACAACGAATTTGGCTTTGACTATCTACGTGACAACATGGTGTTCTCGCTTGCTGAGAAAAAACAACGTGGTTTGATCTATGCCATCATAGATGAAGTCGATTCGATCTTAATTGATGAAGCACGTACGCCGTTGATTATTTCAGGTCAAAGTGATGACTCTTCACAGTTGTATGCTGCAATCAATAGCATTCCACCCAAACTGCATGCGCAGAAAGAAGAAAAAGTCGCGGATGGCGGGCATTTCTGGATTGATGAAAAACAACGTTCTGTTGAAATGACAGAAATTGGTTTTGAAACGGTTGAAAATGAACTGATTGAGATGGGCTTGTTGGCTGAAGGTGAAAGTCTATATTCATCGACCAACCTGAACTTGGTTCACCATGTGACTGCTGCCATTCGTGCGCATTACTTATATCAACGCAATGTGCACTACATCATCAATGATGGTGAAGTGATCATTGTCGATGAAAACACAGGACGTACCATGCCAGGTCGTCGCTGGTCAGAAGGTTTACACCAAGCAGTTGAAGCAAAAGAAGGCTTAGAAATCCAGCCTGAAAACCAAACGCTTGCAACCACAACCTTCCAAAACTATTTCCGTCTATACAAAAAGCTTTCGGGTATGACCGGTACTGCCGATACTGAAGCTGCGGAAATGAAAGAAATTTATGGTCTAGACGTGGTGATCATTCCGACGCA
This sequence comes from Acinetobacter sp. 789_lipA, assembly GCF_058242845.1. Classification (NCBI taxonomy): domain Bacteria; kingdom Pseudomonadati; phylum Pseudomonadota; class Gammaproteobacteria; order Moraxellales; family Moraxellaceae; genus Acinetobacter; species Acinetobacter sp. 789_lipA. The sequence continues at coordinate 1,407,872 of NZ_JBZAYS010000001.1, forward strand.
TCGTCCAATGATTCGTCTCGACCAAAACGATTTAATCTATTTAAATCGTAATGGTAAATACAACGCGATTATTCAAGAAATTCAACGCGTGCATGAGTCTGGTGTAGCCCCAATTTTGATTGGTACTGCAACGATTGAAGCGTCTGAGATTCTTTCTGATAAATTGCGTGATGCAGGCATTCAGCATGAAGTGTTGAACGCAAAACAACACGAACGTGAAGCGGATATTATTGCGCAAGCGGGTGCACCGCGAGCAGTAACCATTGCAACCAACATGGCAGGTCGTGGTACAGACATTCTGCTCGGTGGTAACTGGAAAGCTTTACTGGCAAAAATTGAAAACCCAACTGCTGAAGACGAAGCGCGCTTAAAAGCCGAATGGGAACAAAACCATGAAATGGTATTGAGTTCGGGTGGCTTACACATCATTGGTTCTGAGCGTCATGAATCACGTCGTATTGATAACCAGCTTCGTGGTCGTGCAGGTCGTCAGGGTGACCCAGGTGTGTCACGTTTCTACTTGTCACTTGAAGATGACTTAATGCGTATCTTTGCGGGTGATCGTGTTGTGGGCATGATGCGTGCGATGGGCTTACAAGAAGACGAAGCCATTGAGCATAAAATGGTGTCACGTTCGATTGAAAATGCGCAGCGTAAAGTTGAAGCACGTAACTTCGATATTCGTAAGAACTTATTGAAATACGATGACGTCAACAACGAACAGCGTAAAATTATTTACTCTCAACGTGATGAGGTTTTGGCCGAAAGCACATTGCAAGATTATATCGAAGAGATGCAACGTGATGTGATGCAAGGCGTGATTTCTAACTATATTCCACCTGAGTCAATTCATGATCAATGGGATATTGACGGGCTTGAAAAAGCGTTACGTGAAGACCTCGCGATTGATTTGCCAATCAATCAATGGTTGGAAGATGACCGTCGTTTAGATGAAGAATCTTTGGTTGAACGTATTACTGATGAAGTGGTACAGCGCTACCGTAGCCGCCGTGAGCAAATGGGCGATGAAACAGCAGTTATGCTGGAGCGTCACTTCATGTTGAACTCGCTGGATCGTCACTGGAAAGATCACTTGGCAGCGATGGATTATTTACGTCAAGGCATTCACTTACGTGGTTATGCACAGAAAAATCCTGAGCAAGAATACAAAAAAGAAGCGTATAACTTATTTGTAAATATGTTGGCGATTATCAAATCGGATGTTGTAACTGACTTATCTCGCGTACATGTACCAACGGCTGAAGAGCTGGCTGAAATGGAAGCTCAAAAGCAAGCTCAAGCTGAAGCGATGCAATTGAACTTGTCGCATGCCGACTTTGATGGTTTGTTGACCGATGATCAAAGCCAATTCGCAGAAGTAGATGCACAGTACGAGCCAGTCGAAGAGTTTGCGGCACCTGCGAGTCGTAACGCGCCTTGCCCATGTGGTTCAGGTCTAAAATATAAACAGTGCCACGGTAAAATCTAAACTGTGAACGAGTGAAAAAGCAGAACTTCGGTTCTGCTTTTTATTGATATGACTAAAAAATTGAGGTTAAGATCAGTCCAAATACGATTCTGATTACAGTTAAAGCGTTGCATAATGTGAATAGCATTTGCAGTGTTAGGCATTAAATGCTATTTAGTTGCTCATCATCTAAACCTCTAAAGTGGAAAGACAATGAAAAAAGTATTAAAACCAATCATGATTGCAGCTTTAGCGCTTCCAACTTTTGCATTTGCAGATACCACTACCGCAGCTAAAGTTCAACAAGCACGCGGTGCAACCACAGCACCTGCGGCACAAGCCAATGGTAATATTACGGTACAAAGTCCGCGTACAGGTATTCGCTATACCTTTGCCAATCCAAATCAACGCCCAGTGGTTCTGCAAACGGCTGCTATTGCTCCTGTAAATGCAGCAACGGTGAACCGTATTGTGGCTTCAAACCCAGCGCTTTCTCCTGTAAGTCAAGAAAATGCTAAACAAGCGCTTTTGTCTAGCTCAGCACAGCTTGCTTCAAATTAATCAAATGCTGCTGCATAAAACCAATCTTCGGATTGGTTTTTTTATCCATTGGAGCGTAAAACCTCGGGGTTTAGCCCATAGGTATCTACACAATTTCCGAGCTTTGCGTTAAATTGAAGAGCATGCTCTTCAATTTAACATCTCTGGTCTGGATCAGCGTCTTGTCAAACGTTATAACAGCCTTGTAAAACTCAATATGAATCCTCTTGCTTCACTTGCTCCCGCAATCAAAGACCTGGCCTCTACCCAAAAGTCGAGTTTCTCAACTACACAGGCTGTTTGGCGATTCCTGAATAATAATAAAATCTCTTTTAGTCAATTAAACCAGCCGATTAAGCTTCTTGCATGCGAACAGATCAAGACATCACCGCATCAGTATGCATTAATCGTTCATGACTGGTCTCAACTGCAGTATGTGAAGCACAGTCATAAGGTTCGGCGTCTTCAAAGAACAGAGGCGAATTCAGGCTATGAATTGCAAAGCAGTTTACTTGTCGATGCGTCATCAGGGCTCCCAATTGCGCCATTAGCTCAGACGCTAACAGATGCATCCGGCTGTTATTCCACATTCAGTGAACAATACAGCGAGCGCAAGTCCCATTTGGACTCACTCGCAGAACAAATCAAAACGATTGAACAGTATCCGATTGAGAAAACAAAAGTCCATATCATTGACCGTGAAGGAGACTCGATTGCCCACTTGAGGGAAATCAGCAGCCATGGTTTCAAATGGTTGATTCGGGCCAAAGAAAGCCATCGGATTGAGCATCAAGGGGAAACCTACAAAGTTGCAGAAGTCGCAGAAAAAGTAGTAACTCAGCAAGTTAAGCCGATTGCTTATAAAGGAAACAGGCATATGCTGCATGTTGGAGAAACCGATATTCGGATAACGCGTGCAGCAAAACCGAAGAGAAAAGATGATTTAGGCCAACGGGTTGCTCCCCAGCCAGGCAAGGCAGTTACAGCCAGATTAATTGTTGCTGTGGTGAAAGATGCTCAAGGTAAAACAGTCGCGAGATGGTCGCTGATCAGCAATGTTTCTTCAGAGATTGATGCGGTAGAATTAACCACCTGGTATTACTGGCGCTGGACAATTGAGTGCTATTTCAAGCTTCTGAAGCAGGCAGGCCATGACGTTGAATCATGGCTTCAGACCACACCTGCAGCGATTTTAAGACGGCTCCTCTTTCAGGCCGACAGCAGAAGAGAGGTAAGTTGGAAAGTGCACCTGCAATATTGGCAGGACTTTCGATTTTACTGAACACTCTTCAACTGCTCTCAGAATATTCAATAGATGAACTGAATGAAATCGCAACAATTGCATTAGGTACATCAAGATGTGTAGATACCTATGGGTTTAGCCCGAGGATATAAGCGAGTGGCGTAAGCCATTAATGCGGTGTTTGCTGTTGTTGAATATATTGTTTAACAATTCCAATTGGCGCACCGCCACATGAAGCAGCGAAGTAACTAGGCGACCACAAAGCACTGCCCCATAGCTTGTTTTTAATTTCAGGGTGTTTGGTTCTTACAATGCGACTTGAAGCACCCTTTAAACTATTCACTAAGCTAGAAATTGCTATTTTAGGTGGATAATTCACAAGCAAATGAACATGATCGTGTTCACCATCAAACTCTACCAACTCGGCTTCAAAGTCTAAACAAACACGCTCAAACACTTCACGCATTGTTTCAAGCATTGCTTTGGTAAAAACATCTCTACGGTATTTAGCCACAAAGACTAAATGTACATGCATATTAAAAACACAGTGGCGACCTGTTCTAATCTCTTGACTATTGCTCATAGACCAAATATATTTTAATCATGAAAACACTTAAATTACGCATAAAAGACAAACATTACAAGGTACTAGACCAACTCGCATTGGAAGTAAATTTTGTTTGGAATTATGTGAATGATTTAGGATTTAAACATCTAAAAAGAAAAGGTGAATTTCTTTCAGCTTACGATATTGCTAAATACACGAAAGGCACATCTAAAGAATGCAATCTGCATAGTCAAACTGTTCAAGCGATAACAGAAGAATTGGTTACTCGAAGAAAGCAGTTTAAAAAAGCAAAGCTAAAATGGCGGGTGAGTAATAAGAAGTCTGCAAGACGTTCTTTGGGTTGGATACCCTTCAAAAAGGTTGCAATCAAATATGCTGATGGCTACGTGCAGTATGGCAAGCATCAATTCAAGCTATGGGATAGCTATGGACTATCAAAATACAACGTCAAAACAGGCTCATTTGTAGAAGACAGTCGTGGACGTTGGTATGTTTGTTTAGTTGTTGATAAGACAAAACAAGTTAAATCAAAGGGTAATACCTCAATCGGTATAGATTTGGGCTTAAAAGACCTTGCAACCTGTTCAGATGGCGTAAAGCTCAAAGCCCCTCAAATCTATCGGCAATACGAACAAAAACTTGGCATTGCTCAACGTGCTAGAAATAAAAAGCGTGTTAAAGCGATTCATGCCAAGATTAGAAACATACGTCAAAATACGCTACATCAATTCAGTCATAAATTGGTGAATAAACATGCAGCCATCTTCGTTGGTAATGTGAATGCAAAGGCATTAGCACGGACTAAACTAGCGAAGTCTGTATTAGATGCAAGTTGGACAACACTTAGAACCATGCTCAAGTATAAATGCGAGAACGCAAGTGTATGGTATAAAGAAGTCAATGAAGCCTATACCACCCAAACTTGTTCGAGCTGTGGCTCACGCTGTAGTAGTCCGAAAGGTAGAACGGGACTTGGAATAAGAGAATGGCAGTGTATGGAATGCGGTACATTCCATGATAGGGATATAAATTCCGCACTGAATATTCTTGCGCTCGGACATGAGCGTCTAGCAGTAGGAATCCCCGTCCTTTAGGTCGCGGAGGATGTCAAGTCAAAAATGAGTGTGCATTGAAAAGTTAAAGCAAACAAAGTCTTCTGCTCGATTTTTTCTGAAAATTCTAATAAGCTGTGTTTTTTCTAACAAATGAATTGGACGTTTAAAATGCCAGTAGGTGACGTATCAATGCCACAAATACACGTGGTGAAAGGGGTAAGAATCGGAACGGCTGAAGCTTATGTGCGCTATCAGAACCGACGTGATCTTGTCATTTTCGAATTTGCTGAAGGAACGAATGTTGCGGGTGTTTTCACTCAAAATGCGTTCTGTGCAGCGCCCGTGCATGTGTCTAAAGCGCACTTACAAGTGGCGAATCCGCGCTACCTCATTATTAACACTGGCAATGCCAATGCAGGTACAGGCAAGACAGGCATGCTGAATGCTGAGCGTACTTGTGCAAAATTGGCTGAGCTTGCCGGTGTGCAAGCAACGGAAGTGTTACCGTTTTCAACAGGGGTGATTGGTGAACAATTGCCGTTGGAGCGTTTGTTAAATGGTTTACAGCCTGCATTAAATAGTTTGCGTGCTGATGCTTGGGGTGCTGCTGCTACTGGGATTATGACCACAGACACCACACCAAAAGGTGCATCTGAGCAATTCGAATTGGATGGCATCACGTATACCATGACGGGTATTTCTAAGGGTGCAGGCATGATTCGTCCCAATATGGCAACGATGTTGGGCTATGTAGCAACCGATGCACCTATCAGCCACGAGTTGGTTCAGCAACTGTTGAGCGAAACGGTCAATGTTTCTTTCAACCGAATTACCATTGATGGTGATACTTCAACCAATGACTCCTGTATCTTTGCAGCTACGGGTCAAGCGGGTGGTGTTGAAATTAGCTCAACCCAAGATCCACGCTATACCGTAGTGCTAGATGTACTCACGCGTATGATGAAACGTCTTGCACAACTGATTGTACGTGATGGTGAAGGTGCAACTAAGTTTATTACGGTTGCTGTTGAAGGTGGGTATGACACGCAAGAATGCTGTGATATTGCTTATAGTATTGCACATTCACCTTTGGTTAAAACTGCGATTTTTGCGTCAGATCCGAACTGGGGACGTATCTTGGCTGCGATTGGTTATGCTGGGGTTAAGAATTTAGATGTTGAAAAAATTCAAGTTTGGTTAGATGATGTGCAAATCTGTAAGGATGGTGGTGCGGCTGCCGATTACACGGAAGCGGAAGGTGCTCGTGTAATGTCACAAGCTGAAATGACCATTCGTGTAGATCTAGGACGCGGGGCAGCGAAAGACACAGTGTATACCTGTGACTTATCTTATGACTATGTGAAGATTAATGCGGATTATCGCTCTTAATCTTAACGAGTTTAAAAAAAGCCTCCTTTGGAGGCTTTTTTAGCATAAGAACTTTTGAATGATTGGTCAAAAGCCGAGAAGCCATTTGACCAATAAATTAAGTGCGGGACTTGCTTGCCGACAAGCATGAAGGGATGAATGAATGATGAACAATGCGACCAATTTAATTGCCAATGACGCAAAATCAATTGTACAGGCGCATTTGGACCGTTTGGGTGAAACCAAAGACTCCAAGCTCAGTGAAGAAGTGAAGCAAGAAAAATTTGCTTTAATTTTAGCCGAGTTGAAAAAGCGTGATGCAGTATTGGTAGCGCACTACTATTGCGATCCTGAAGTGCAGGAATTGGCCGAGTTAAGTGGTGGTTGTGTTTCTGATTCATTGGAAATGGCCCGTTTTGGTCGTGATCATCCAGCATCGACCTTGGTGGTGGCGGGCGTTAAATTTATGGGGGAAACCTCAAAAATTTTATCACCGAATAAAACCATTCTGATGCCCACTTTAGAGGCTACATGTTCTTTAGATTTGGGTTGCCCTGTTGAAGAATTTAGTCAGTTTTGTGATGCCCATCCAGACCATACAGTAGTGGTCTATGCCAACACTTCAGCAGCCGTTAAAGCCCGTGCCGATTGGGTGGTGACCTCAAGCTGTGCAGTCGAAATTATTGAGCATTTAGACAGTTTGGGTGAAAAAATTATTTGGGCACCTGATCAGCATTTAGGCCGTTATATCCAAAAGAAAACAGGCGCTGACATGTTGCTTTGGGATGGTGCATGTATTGTGCATGAAGAATTCCGTGCACGTGGCATCGCGCAAATGAAGGCGCTGTATCCTGATGCTGCGGTACTGGTACATCCTGAGTCGCCTGAGTCAGTGGTGGATGTTGCTGATGCTGTTGGAAGTACTTCACAGCTGATTAAAGCTGCACAAGCCTTACCCAATGAGCGACTGATTGTGGCAACCGATCGGGGTATTTTCTACAAAATGCAACAAGCGGTGCCCAACAAAATTTTGGTTGAAGCACCAACAGCCGGAGAGGGTGCAACCTGTCGTTCTTGTGCACACTGCCCGTGGATGGCAATGAATGAGCTGGATGGTATTTTAGAGGTATTACAGCGTGGCGATCAGGAAATATTCGTAGATCCTGCACTTGCTGAGCGTGCGAAATTACCTTTAGATCGCATGTTGGATTTTAGTGCATCGCTAAAACGTTAAAATTTGTATAAAAAATGCCTGAAACGCTTGATTAATATACATTTGACGTGATTTTTTTATTTTTTTTAAATATAGGTGTTGACGTTATCAAGCGTCACGCCTAGAATGCACACCGTACCGAACGAGATGTTCGATACAAAAGCTGAGATGAATCGGAGCATAGCACAGCCTGGTAGTGCACCTGGTTTGGGACCAGGGGGTCGTAGGTTCGAATCCTACTGCTCCGACCAATTCTTCAAGGCAAGGTTATCCATAATACCTCGTATTATTGGTCATGCGCCTGTAGCTCAGTTGGATAGAGCATCCGCCTTCTAAGCGGATGGTCACAGGTTCGAATCCTGTCAGGCGCGCCATTAGGTAGCTTGGTATTAAGAACCGACACGTTATGGTGGATGTAGCTCAGTTGGTAGAGCCCTGGATTGTGATTCCAGTTGTCGCGGGTTCGAATCCCGTCATTCACCCCAACTTTAAAAAGTTGAAATCGGAGCATAGCACAGCCTGGTAGTGCACCTGGTTTGGGACCAGGGGGTCGTAGGTTCGAATCCTACTGCTCCGACCATTTCTTGAAATGGTCAAGATAAAGATGCCGCGTTGAGCGGTTTTTTTATGCCTGAAATTTAGTAAAGTGCATAAAAAAGCCTTCGTGACGAAGGCTAAAGGTAAGCGTCCGCTGAACACACCTTATGAATTCGTCCTATAAGCCTTAATTTAGTCCTCACTTAAAAACAAGTGGGAACTTAAATTTATGACTACAAATAACCAGACATCCATCGCATCTCTTACGATAAAACGAAGAACATATAGTGCTGAATTTAAACAGCAGATCGTTCAGGCGTGTAAAGCATCGGAGGTTTCAATTGCTTCGGTCGCTTTGCAACATGGATTGAATACAAATCTTGTATCCAAATGGATTCGCTTAATTGATGCTAAGCCAGGGAATGATCGCTCACTACTACCGAATAAACCTGCATTTATTGCCTTATCTTGCTCCGCACCATTAGATCCTATCCCTACTGGCATGTTAACGGTTCAAATTACTTTACCCCACTCAAAAGCAGAAATTGGCTTGAAATGGCAAGTATCAGAAATATCTGCTTTAGCAGAATTACTCAAGGCACTTACAACATGATCCGTATCGATGAAATCTGGTTGTCTACCCAGCCCATGGACATGCGTGCAGGTATGGATACGGCCATGGCTCAGGTGGTGAGAGCCTTTGGCTACATCAAACCGCATTGTGCTTACCTGTTCTGTAATAAACGTGGCCATCGCATGAAAGTGCTGGTACATGATGGACTGGGGATCTGGCTGTGTTCTCGGCGGTTGGAACAGGGAAAATTTCACTGGGCTAAAGTTCATCAGGGTGAAACCCTTGCACTCAGTCCAGAACAGTTACAGGCACTGATCCAGGGTTTGCCTTGGCAGCGCATTGGACGACAGCAAGTGGTCACAATGCTCTAAACTAGCTTGGTCCATTCTGCTATTCTCCAAACGTTCTATTTCATTCTTCTCATGACCTCAGGCATACTGCGGTCATGAATACACTGCCTGATTTAAGCCAACTGACCCATGAACAACTGCTGGAATTTACCCGGCAGTTGGCAATGCAGCATCAGTCTTTGGCACAATCAAATCAAGAATTAGAAAAATCAAACCAGCAATTGGATGCCAAAGTTCAACATCTTTCCATTCTCACGCAAAAATACGAGCATGAGCTCGCACTATTTAAACAGCACAAATTTGGCAGTAAAAACGAACATCTCACTGCAAAACAAATCCATCTATGGGATGAAGCGGTCGAAGAAGATATTGCCGCTGTTGATCTGGAACTGGAACGGCTGAATGCAGATAAAACTGATGCAGCGACACACAAAGCCACAGTCAATAAACCTAAACGTCGACCACTGCCAGATCATCTACACACCATCCGTATTGAGCATGAACCTGCATCAACCCAATGCAGTTGTGGCTGCACCTTGCGTCGTATCGGCGAAGATATCAGTGAAAAACTGCATTTCAGACCGGCACAGTTCTATAAGGAACAGCATGTACGTGGCAAATGGGTCTGTGATCAGTGTGACACCCTGACTCAGCAAGCGATGCCCGCCTATGTTATTGATAAAGGCATTGCTTCACCTGAACTGCTCAGCCATGTGCTGGTATCGAAGTATGCCGATCATTTGCCGCTGTACCGTCAGCGCCTGATCTATCAGCGGGCGGGCATTGATCTGTCCAGATCCACGTTATCTGACTGGATTGGTCGCTGCGGTGTGGAACTGGAACCTCTGGCCAATGCCTTAAAACAGGTGGTGCTGCAACAGCGGGTGATCCATGCCGATGAAACGCCGGTCACCATTATGCGGATGGGTGATAATGAGAAAAAACCAAAGAAAGGTTATGTCTGGGCCTATGCCACCACACAGTACAATCCAGTTCAAGCGGTGATCTATGACTTTCAGGATAGCCGTTCAGGTCAGCATGCAGAAGAGTTCCTGAATGGCTGGCAGGGCCATCTGATCTGTGATGATTACAGTGGTTATAAAGCACGCTTTAAATCAGGCCAGGTCATTGAGGTGGGCTGCATGGCACATGCACGTCGTAAATTTCATGAACTGCATGTGACCGGGAAAAGTCAGATCGCTGAACAGGCCTTAGTGCTGATTCAGAAACTGTATGCCATAGAAGCAGAACTCAGGAAAAAGACCGATGGTACAGCAGAACAGCGCCGCGAATACCGACAACAGCATAGTCAACCGGTGATGCAACAACTGTATGAATGGCTCAACCAGCATCAACTGACGGTGCCATCGAGTTCTCCAACCGCCAAGGCCATCAATTACACTCTGAAGCGTTGGCCAGCTTTAAGCCGCTATCTGGATGATGGCAATTTACCTATAGATAATAATTGGGTTGAGAATCAGATGCGTCCCTGGGCGTTGGGGCGCAAGAACTGGCTATTTGCAGGTTCGCTGCGTAGTGGTCAACGAGCGGCCAATATCATGACCCTGATCCAGTCAGCAAAACTGAATGGGCTGGATCCGTATGCCTATCTCAGTGATGTGCTGAAAAGGTTACCGATCCATAAAGTGACCCAAATAGAAGAATTACTGCCACACCGCTGGAAATCCAACCCAAGTTAAAAAATAGCTATGGGGTTCAGCGGACGCTTACGGCTAAAGATAAAACATAAATGCTTAAGGAATAATAATAATATTCACACGACGATTCAGCGCTCGATTTTCCTTGCTGCTATTTTCTACCAGAGGTTGTGATGCACCGCGACCCATGCTCTGAATATTTTGAGTTTTAAACCCTGTTTCGATAAAAATCTGGCTAACTGTTGATGCGCGTTTCTTCGAGAGTATTTGGTTGTAGCTTGGGTCACCAATATTGTCTGTATGTCCAACCACTTTAATTTTATTTAAATTGTATTGCTGTAGCTGTTTAGAAAGCGCTTCGAGTGCGGATTTTTGAGAGGCTTGAATATAGTCAAACCGCTTATTTACCCATACACTCGTTAAAGAAACGACTAAAAAGCTTATCTATTGAGTTAACCAACCATTTTTTCCTTTTTGCTTTCACCCATGCCCACATTTTTTCAATAGGATTAAGGTCAGGACTATAAGGTGGTAACCAAAGTATTTGATGCCCATGTTGGCTTAATAGATCTTGTATATCTGGTCGTTTATGGAAGGCTGCATTGTCCATGACAATTACACTATTCGAGGGTAGTTCTGGTAATAAAAACTGATCTACCCAAAAATAAAATACATCCGAATTTACTTTGCTATCAAATAAACCCACTGCAAATAACTTACCCTCATGGATTGCTCCTATTGCATTGGTTTGATTTTTTAATTGCCAATTATATGTTCCATAACAAGGAGTTCCCTGTTTTGAATAACCATGAGGTCTATGTTCATGAGATTTAAATCCACTTTCATCAAGATAGATGATCGGGTGTTGATACCTTAATCGGTTTAAATCTTTTAAATACTGCTCTCTGAGTTCTGTTTTTGCTTTCGGGTGCCGTAAGGTCTTTTTTTAACTGTAATATTTAGACGCTTGAGCGCATCTCCAATTGTAGAAGTAGCACAACCAAAACGAGCAGCGCGTTCATATTGATAATCATCAGGATATTGCTCAACATCTGCACGTAAGGCATCATCATCAACTTTAGATGGTTTTCTTGGTCGAGTTCTTTTTATTTCGATTCGCTTTTTCCATTCGACAATTGTATTTTTATTAAGGCTCTAGACTAACATATCTATTCTGCTAGTCTAGAGCCTTATTAATTTCGAAGTGCTGAGCAACCGCTCGGATAGATTGACCTTCTTCAAGCTTGGCTAATATTTTCTTTCTAAAATGTATTGGATAACTCATATCAGTATTGTATTGGTTTTTTGGCGTGCGGACTATATCGGATTGCTCAAATCCAAACAATAATTTTCAGGCAGTCTCAGCGTCCAGCCTTCTTCGTTCAGGGTAAAGCCTTGTTTCTTCAGCATGCGTGTTTGCTTATAGTTGAGGTACCCTAAACTCAGGCAGTCAGATAAAGCAGTGATAAGCATAAATTTGCAAACATGTTTTAACATGAGGGTTCCTGATCAGGATTTATGCAAGGTGTGATATACCACCCTTGAGCTAAGTTTTTGGCTTTATACATGGCATTGTCTGCTTCAGCAATCAAATCTTCAGGCGTTGTTGCACATTTTGAGAAAGCAACGTCAATACTGAAACTAAAATGAATCTGTTGTTGATCAAAAGACAACGGGGCTTTACTGCATTCGATTAAATGCTTGCAAATTAGTTCTAAATGATCATAGTGTTTGATATTACGAAGCAGAATTGCAAACTCATCACCACCTAATCGTGCTACCACATCGTGGCTTCTGACATTCTTTTTTAAGCGTTGAGCCATTTCTTTGAGCACGGCATCACCTGCTAAGTGCCCATAAACATCATTAATGTTTTTAAAGTTATTGTTGTCGATAAAAAAGAGAGCTGTCTGGTTTTTCTCGGGGTGCTCAAATTGATTGAACAAAATATTGTAAAAATAATGACGATTCGGGAGTTTAGTTAACTGATCATGCAACGCTTGATGTGATAACTGAGAGTTTTCGCTTTGTAGTTTTTCATTGGTACGCTGCACTTTATCTAATAAATTATTAAATGCACCACTGATGACGCGAAATTCATAAATGGGAGATGATGGAAGACGTGCTTGATATTGAGTATCAAGATTAAGGCTTTCAACGGTATTGACCATGGGTTGAATCGAGTGCATCAGTTTTTGATAGGTTGAATGTACCAACCACAACATAATCAACAGGATGACAAAAATTCCAACGGAGAGACAAATCAAAAGCTGAAAGAAAAAGCTCATGAGTTGGGTAGCACTTCCGTAAATGATCAATGTCCCGTACTGGTTGTTTTGATGTTTAATGGTGCGTGTCACAGGGTTTGTAACTGCTAATTGAAATCTACTTATTTCTATACTATTATATACAACATGAGTAAATATGTAAGCATTAGCGTTGCAGCTAAAACATTAGGTGTTTCCATTCAAACATTAAGGCGTTGGGATGAAGAAGGCACTTTGGTTGCAGATCGAACCCCTAAAAATCATAGACGATATGATCTGAGTAAGATCACGCCTGAGCAAATACACAAGCCCGATAGTCAACTTCAAAGGAAAACCATTGCATACGCAAGGGTATCGAGTCATGACCAAAAAGAAGATTTAATTCGACAGCAACAAGTTCTTGAAATGTACTGTGCAAATCAAGGTTGGACGTTTGAATTAATCTCCGATCTTGGTTCGGGTATGAACTATAGAAAAAAAGGCTTAAATAAGCTGCTAGAAGCAATCATGAATGATGAAATCGGACGTTTGGTTTTAACGCATAAAGATCGCTTATTGCGGTTTGGTGCTGAGTTGGTTTTTGCCTTATGTGAAGCTAAAAGCGTGGAGATCGTCATTCTTAATAAGGGTGAAAATTTGTCTTTTGAGGAAGAACTTGCTCAAGATGTTTTGGAAATCATTACAGTGTTTTCGGCAAGATTATATGGTAGTCGTAGTAAGAAAAACCAAAAGTTAATACAGGCAGTCAAAGACGCACTATGAGCCGATTCATACGAGGGCATGTAATCCAATTACTGCCAAATAATAAGCAAGCAAGTCATTTCGCTCAAGCGAGTGGTGTTGCTCGTTTGTCGTATAATTGGGCTTTAAAAGAATGGCAACGTCAATATAAAGCAGATAAGGAATATAGAGATCAGTGTGACTATTATGGCGTTCAGGTGGATAAAAAACTTCTAAATAAACCATCCGAAGCTAAAATAAGAAAGCACTTAAACTCGTTCAAGCGTGAGAAATACCCTTTCATGCTTAAAGTGACCAAATGTGCGCCACAACTTGCGATTAAGCAATTGGGTAGTTCATTTGATCGTTTTTTTAATGGTCAATCCAAATATCCAAAGCCTAGAAAAAAAGGCGTAGATGATCGCTTCTCATTATCAAATGACCAATTCAGCATTAAAGATAGAAAAATTAGTATCCCAAACTTGGGTTGGGTAAAAATGACTGAGGATTTGCGTTATCAAGGAAAAATATTATCAGCGAAAATATTTAAACAGGGTGGTAAGTGGTTTGCTTCGATTGCTGTTGAATTAAATCAGCCTGAGAAACTTCACCCCAAAACAGGTTTATCTGTTGGTATTGATTTAGGTGTTTCCAGTCTTGCCACTTTATCTAATGGCGAGGTTGTTCCATCAAGTGCGCCACTAAAGAAACAGCTTGCCAAGTTAAGACGACTTGCTAAGTCTTTTAGCCGTAAAAAGAAAGGTAGTCAAAACAGAGAAAAAGCGAAAACCAAGCTCTCTCGTTTGCACTACAAAATATCATGCTTGAGAAAAAACAATCTTCATCAAGTCACATCTGATTTAGTTAAGCGATTCGATCTGATTGCGATTGAGGATTTAAATGTGAAAGGTATGGTACAAAACCGTAAGCTCTCAAGAGCCATATCGGATATGGGCTTTTATGAGTTCAAGCGACAGTTGATTTACAAGGCTAAACAGCATGGCAAATCAATACTTTCTGTTGGACGATTCTTTCCAAGCAGCAAGATGTGTTCGAATTGTGGTGAATTAAACCAAAACCTGACACTTGCAATGCGTGAGTGGCGATGTTCATGTAACACCCTGCATCACAGGGATATTAATGCTGCCATCAATATTCTAAAACATGCAGATAAAGAATTGGTGGCTACATAAGCCACCAATGGCGGTGAGTTACACCGTGACAGCCTATGGAATTGAGGTAATCCCAAGCGCAATAGCAATTGGTTCTTGATGATGAAGTAGGAATTAAACATTAAACCCACGTAAGTAGGTTTAAGTAGGTTTTAAATAACGGTTAAATAAATTTTGTATTTAAAAGCTTTGTACACGACAAAAAAAGATAACTCATTGAAATAATGGCATAATACTTGTTTTCTGACGACGAATATGATGACACATTTCAATGAGTTACATCTCATCTTAAACAAATATCTAAAGTGGAACAAGTCACATGTAAAATGTTTTACACTGATTATGATTGCATTAATTGTAAAACAGACATGTAATCTTTCTTCTGCATCTAAAGCCTTACCCATCAAGTGCTTACCACAATCATTTTATCGACGTATACAACGCTTCTTTGCAGGTCAGTATTTTGATTATCGTCAAATTTCTCAGTTAATTTTCAATATATTTTCATTCGACAAAGTGCAACTGACTTTAGATAGAACCAATTGGAAATGGGGAAAACGAGATATCAATATCTTGATGTTAGCCATCGTCTATCGTGGAATAGCGATACCTATTGTTTGGACATTGCTCAATAAACGTGGAAATTCAGATACAAAAGAGCGTATTGCTTTGATTCAACGCTTTATCTCTATTTTTGGTAAAGACCGTATTGTGAATGTGTTCGCAGACAGAGAATTTATCGGTGAGAAATGGTTTACATGGTTAATTGAAAATGACATTAACTTCTGTATACGTGTTAAAAAAACTTTATTGTGACCAATCACTTAGCCAGGAATCATAAAATTAGTGATTTATTTCGTCATCTTCAAGTTGGTCAAACTGAATGTCGTAAACGACGTATTTGGGTTGGTCGAGTAAAACTGTATATTAGTGCGCTACGATTAGAAGATGGAGAACTTTTACTTGTTGTTTCTCCTATGTTTAATGCTTCTGCTATTCGTGATTATGCATTACGCTGGGAAATCGAAACCTTATTTAGTTGTCTCAAAGGACGTGGATTCAATCTTGAAAATACTCGTTTAACAGACCCTGGACGAGTCAAGAAATTGATAGCAGTGCTAGCTATCGGTTTCTGTTGGTGCTATTTAACAGGTGAATGGCAACATGATCGAAAAAAAGCGATAAAAATAAAGAAGCATGGACGACTTTCAGTAAGTTTATTTCGCTACGGTTTGGACTATGTTCAAATGGCTATTCTACGTTTGATTGGTTTTGGAAAAAAAGAAGAATTTAAGAAAGTGCTAGCAATTTTAAGAAAGAAAAAGCCTGATAGGACAAGGATCCTATGAAATTTGTCGTGTACAGAGATTTAAAAGCTGTCATTATTCATTTTGCTTGGCAGCGAAAGTGAGCTTATTTTAACGAAAAATAAACAGTGATGGTTAAAATTGCTTTAATAATCGACAAAAATCACATTTTTGACCAAAAAATATGCGCTTGAAATAAAATAATAGAAAAAGTTGTTGCAAGGGATTAGAAATGCTGTAGAATGCACATCCATCGGCGGTGATGTTGATTAAAACTTGTTGAGAAACAAGGATTTAGCCCAAGCGGTAGAATCTGGAAGTCTTGAATAAGTTTAAAAATAATTAACAAAACCAGTTGACTTCTTCTTGAAAGAGAGTAGTATAGCCGACCTAGCTTGCTGATGACGAATCAGCAAGAAGATCATTAAGAGATTATGAAGAACAACTTGTGTGGATTTTTACTGATTGATCGATCGAAAATATTTCATTGATTGATGGTAAAAATTACTCGAAGTTTATTTGAGAAATATTTGTCAGAAAATTGATGAGCCAAGATTTGTAGCCATAAGCTACTAATGATTTTTAACTGAAGAGTTTGATCATGGCTCAGATTGAACGCTGGCGGCAGGCTTAACACATGCAAGTCGAGCGGGGAAGTATAGCTTGCTATACGACCTAGCGGCGGACGGGTGAGTAATGCTTAGGAATCTGCCTATTAGTGGGGGACAACATTCCGAAAGGAATGCTAATACCGCATACGCCCTACGGGGGAAAGCAGGGGATCTTCGGACCTTGCGCTAATAGATGAGCCTAAGTCAGATTAGCTAGTTGGTGGGGTAAAGGCCTACCAAGGCGACGATCTGTAGCGGGTCTGAGAGGATGATCCGCCACACTGGGACTGAGACACGGCCCAGACTCCTACGGGAGGCAGCAGTGGGGAATATTGGACAATGGGCGAAAGCCTGATCCAGCCATGCCGCGTGTGTGAAGAAGGCCTTTTGGTTGTAAAGCACTTTAAGCGAGGAGGAGGCTACTTGGATTAATACTCTAGGATAGTGGACGTTACTCGCAGAATAAGCACCGGCTAACTCTGTGCCAGCAGCCGCGGTAATACAGAGGGTGCGAGCGTTAATCGGATTTACTGGGCGTAAAGCGTGCGTAGGCGGCTTCTTAAGTCGGATGTGAAATCCCTGAGCTTAACTTAGGAATTGCATTCGATACTGGGAAGCTAGAGTATGGGAGAGGATGGTAGAATTCCAGGTGTAGCGGTGAAATGCGTAGAGATCTGGAGGAATACCGATGGCGAAGGCAGCCATCTGGCCTAATACTGACGCTGAGGTACGAAAGCATGGGGAGCAAACAGGATTAGATACCCTGGTAGTCCATGCCGTAAACGATGTCTACTAGCCGTTGGGGCCTTTGAGGCTTTAGTGGCGCAGCTAACGCGATAAGTAGACCGCCTGGGGAGTACGGTCGCAAGACTAAAACTCAAATGAATTGACGGGGGCCCGCACAAGCGGTGGAGCATGTGGTTTAATTCGATGCAACGCGAAGAACCTTACCTGGTCTTGACATAGTAAGAACTTTCCAGAGATGGATTGGTGCCTTCGGGAACTTACATACAGGTGCTGCATGGCTGTCGTCAGCTCGTGTCGTGAGATGTTGGGTTAAGTCCCGCAACGAGCGCAACCCTTTTCCTTATTTGCCAGCGGGTTAAGCCGGGAACTTTAAGGATACTGCCAGTGACAAACTGGAGGAAGGCGGGGACGACGTCAAGTCATCATGGCCCTTACGACCAGGGCTACACACGTGCTACAATGGTCGGTACAAAGGGTTGCTACCTAGCGATAGGATGCTAATCTCAAAAAGCCGATCGTAGTCCGGATTGGAGTCTGCAACTCGACTCCATGAAGTCGGAATCGCTAGTAATCGCGGATCAGAATGCCGCGGTGAATACGTTCCCGGGCCTTGTACACACCGCCCGTCACACCATGGGAATTTGTTGCACCAGAAGTAGGTAGTCTAACCGCAAGGAGGACGCTTACCACGGTGTGGCCGATGACTGGGGTGAAGTCGTAACAAGGTAGCCGTAGGGGAACCTGCGGCTGGATCACCTCCTTAACGAAAGATTGACGATTGGTAAGAATCCACAACAAGTTGTTCTTCATGACGATGTATCTGAGGGTCTGTAGCTCAGTTGGTTAGAGCACACGCTTGATAAGCGTGGGGTCACAAGTTCAAGTCTTGTCAGACCCACCAAATCTGACTAACAAGCATTGTTAAATGCTGAATACAGAAAAACAGAGACATTGACTTATTGATAAGCTGGGGACTTAGCTTAGTTGGTAGAGCGCCTGCTTTGCACGCAGGAGGTCAGGAGTTCGACTCTCCTAGTCTCCACCATATATTGTTCTTCAATATATAAGCTAAGTAGTTAGATTATAGAAATTAGTAAGAGGTAGACATTGGTTTACATTTTATTAACTTCTGTGATTTATCACAGTTTCCTGACCTGACGAAGGCTGGAAAAATCATTAACAGAATATATTTGAGTTGAAATAATTTGTTCATACTCGTTTTTAAGATCGACATTAACAGTGATTTATTACTGATTGATGAAGGTTGAAGAAATGAGTTACTAGCGAAATTAACTGAATCAAGCGTTTTGGTATGTGAATTGAATTGAAGCTGTACAGTGTTTAAGTACACAGAACAACAAACTGTAAGGAAGTGATGAGAAATCATCATAGACTGTCTTAATCCTACTTGTAGGGATTAACGACTGTTTGGGGTTGTATAGTCAAGTAATTAAGTGCATGTGGTGGATGCCTTGGCAGTCAGAGGCGATGAAAGACGTAATAGCCTGCGATAAGCTCCGGGGAGGCGGCAAATATCCTGTGATCCGGAGATTTCTGAATGGGGAAACCCACCTGTCATAAGGCAGGTATCGTATGATGAATACATAGTCATACGAGGCGAACGAGGGGAAGTGAAACATCTCAGTACCCTTAGGAAAAGAAATCAATTGAGATTCCCTCAGTAGCGGCGAGCGAACGGGGAAAAGCCCATTAAGTCATATAAGTTCTAGTGGAATGCTCTGGGAAGTGCAACCATAGTGGGTGATAGTCCTGTACACGAAAGGGCTTATATGATGATGTCGAGTAGGGCGGGGCACGTGAAACCTTGTCTGAATATGGGGGGACCATCCTCCAAGGCTAAATACTCCTGACTGACCGATAGTGAACCAGTACCGTGAGGGAAAGGCGAAAAGAACCCCTGTGAGGGGAGTGAAATAGATCCTGAAACCGCATGCATACAAGCAGTGGGAGCCGACATGTTCGGTGACTGCGTACCTTTTGTATAATGGGTCAGCGACTTACATTCAGTAGCAAGGTTAACCGCATAGGGGAGCCGTAGAGAAATCGAGTCTTAATAGGGCGTTTAGTTGCTGGGTGTAGACCCGAAACCGGGTGATCTATCCATGAGCAGGTTGAAGGTTGGGTAACACTAACTGGAGGACCGAACCCACTGTCGTTGAAAAGCCAGGGGATGACTTGTGGATAGGGGTGAAAGGCTAATCAAACTCGGTGATAGCTGGTTCTCCCCGAAAGCTATTTAGGTAGCGCCTCGGACGAATACCATTGGGGGTAGAGCACTGTTTCGGCTAGGGGGTCATCCCGACTTACCAAACCGATGCAAACTCCGAATACCAATGAGTACTATCCGGGAGACAGACTGCGGGTGCTAACGTCCGTAGTCAAGAGGAAAACAATCCAGACCGCCAGCTAAGGCCCCAAAATTATAGTTAAGTGGGAAACGATGTGGGAAGGCATAGACAGCTAGGAGGTTGGCTTAGAAGCAGCCACCCTTTAAAGAAAGCGTAATAGCTCACTAGTCGAGTCGGCCTGCGCGGAAGATGTAACGGGGCTAAAACTATATGCCGAAGCTGCGGATTTGCAATTTATTGCAAGTGGTAGGGGAGCGTTCTGTAAGCCGATGAAGGTGTATTGAGAAGTATGCTGGAGGTATCAGAAGTGCGAATGCTGACGTGAGTAACGACAATGCGAGTGAAAAACTCGCACGCTGAAAGACCAAGGGTTCCAGTCCAACGTTAATCGGGGCTGGGTGAGTCGACCCCTAAGGCGAGGCCGAGAGGCGTAGTCGATGGGAAATTGGTTAATATTCCAATACTTCTATGTAATGCGATGAGAGGACGGAGAAGGTTAAGTCAGCCTGGCGTTGGTTGTCCAGGTGGAAGGTTGTAGGCATGTATCTTAGGCAAATCCGGGGTACTGTATGCTGAGAACTGATAGCAAGCTGTACTTGTACAGTGAAGTGGCTGATACCATGCTTCCAGGAAAAGTCTCTAAGCTTCAGTTACATAGGAATCGTACCCGAAACCGACACAGGTGGTCAGGTCGAGTAGACCAAAGCGCTTGAGAGAACTCTGCTGAAGGAACTAGGCAAAATGGTACCGTAACTTCGGGAGAAGGTACGCTGCCGACGGTGATAGGATTTACTCCTTGAGCTATTGGCAGCCACAGAAACCAGGCCCCTGCAACTGTTTATTAAAAACATAGCACTCTGCAAACACGAAAGTGGACGTATAGGGTGTGATGCCTGCCCGGTGCTGGAAGGTTAATTGATGGGGTTAGCGTAAGCGAAGCTCTTGATCGAAGCCCCAGTAAACGGCGGCCGTAACTATAACGGTCCTAAGGTAGCGAAATTCCTTGTCGGGTAAGTTCCGACCTGCACGAATGGCATAATGATGGGGGCGCTGTCTCCAGCAGAGACTCAGTGAAATCGAATTCGCCGTGAAGATGCGGTGTACCCGCGGCTAGACGGAAAGACCCCGTGAACCTTTACTGCAGCTTGACATTGAACTTTGATCTTACTTGTGTAGGATAGGTGGGAGGCTTTGAAACCGAGACGCTAGTTTCGGTGGAGCCAATCTTGAAATACCACCCTGGTAATATTGAGGTTCTAACTCTGTCCCGTTATCCGGGACGAGGACCATGTCTGGTGGGTAGTTTGACTGGGGCGGTCTCCTCCTAAAGAGTAACGGAGGAGTACGAAGGTGCGCTCAGCGTGGTCGGAAATCACGCGTAGAGTATAAAGGCAAAAGCGCGCTTAACTGCGAGACCCACAAGTCGAGCAGGTACGAAAGTAGGTCTTAGTGATCCGGTGGTTCTGTATGGAAGGGCCATCGCTCAACGGATAAAAGGTACTCTGGGGATAACAGGCTGATACCGCCCAAGAGTTCATATCGACGGCGGTGTTTGGCACCTCGATGTCGGCTCATCTCATCCTGGGGCTGAAGCAGGTCCCAAGGGTATGGCTGTTCGCCATTTAAAGAGGTACGCGAGCTGGGTTTAGAACGTCGTGAGACAGTTCGGTCCCTATCTACCGTGGGCGTTGGAAATTTGAGAGGATCTGCTCCTAGTACGAGAGGACCAGAGTGGACGAACCTCTGGTGTACCGGTTGTGACGCCAGTCGCATCGCCGGGTAGCTATGTTCGGAAGGGATAACCGCTGAAAGCATCTAAGCGGGAAGCCTACCTCAAGATAAGATTTCCCTAGGACTTTATGTCCTCTAAAGAGCCGTTGAAGACTACGACGTTGATAGGTTGGATGTGGAAGCATAGTGATATGTGAAGCTGACCAATACTAATTGCTCGTGAGGCTTGACTATACAACACCCAAACAGTTGGTGTTGTGGTTCAAATCACTGCAAACAACTTGATTTAGTTATAAAGCTAGATAAAATATTCAACTCAAATATACCTGTTAATAACTCATTTGATGAAAGTTAGGCACGAAGAGCACTGCTCTGAGGTTAGACCCAACGAATAGTCATAAACAGTTGTGCTGGCGACAATAGCAAGAGTGAACCACCTGATCCCTTCCCGAACTCAGAAGTGAAACCTCTTAGCGCTGATGGTAGTGTGGAGTTATCCATGTGAGAGTAAGTCATCGCCAGCTCATTAATTCTAAATCCCCCTAACTCAAATGAGATAGGGGGATTTTTTTATGCAAGGAATGGTAAATAATAAAAAATAAACGAATCAATCGTCTAATTGAGATATATAGTCAAATCATTATAAAACCAATACAATGGTGCAATGAGTTATTCAGAACATTTTAGACGTAAAATTTTAGCTAAGCTTGAGGAAGGTTATTCTATTCGAGCGGTAGCTGCACAATTTGAAATTAATAAAAATACCATTGTTGAATGGAAGAAACGTATAGAGATTAAAAAAACTCGTGTACGTAAACCTTCTAAAATTAACGATGATGCTTTACGTGAAGATGTTGAAAAGTATCCTGATGCTTATCAATATGAACGTGCTGCACGTTTTAATTGTGGTGTTTCATCTATTGGTGCTGCATTAAAGCGCTTAAATATTACAGTTAAAAAAAGACGTTAAGCCATCCTAAAGCAGATACAAAGCTTAGGGATAAATTTATTCTGCAAGTGAATGAATTAGAAAAAAACCATCCGATTATTTATCTGGATGAAAGTGGTTTTAAGTCACATGATTATAGACCTCATGGCTACTCACGAAAAGGAGTACCCTGTTTATGGCAATATAATTGGCAATTAAAGAATCAGACCAATGCCATTGGAGCAATCCATGAGGGTAAGTTATTTTCAGTCGGTTTATTTGACTGCAAAATCAATTCAGATGTTTTTCATTTTTGGATTGAGCAATTCCTCATACCGGCATTACCAGAAAATAGTGTAGTGGTTATGGATAATGCAGCATTTCATAAAAGAGCAGATATTCAGGAGTTATTGGAACAACAAGGGCATAAAATTCTTTGGCTTCCTGCATACAGCCCTGATTTAAATCCTATAGATGAGCGATATATCGTGCAAGGTGGGCATGGGTTAAACGTAAGCGTAAAGAATGGTTAATCGACTCAGTCGATGAGTTATTTCGATTTTTTTTCGAATCCTGTATGAATAATAAAGTAGTTTGACTATAACTTGTTGTTTAACAAGTGGGTTTAATTATATGGACGTAAGCGTCCGCTGAACCCCATGTCTATTTTTTAATTTGAGTTGGATTTCCAGCGGTGTGGTAGCAATTCTTCTATTTGGGTCACTTTATGGGTCGGCAATCTTTTCAGCACATCACTTAAATAGGCATACGGATCCAACCCATTCAGCTTTGCTGACTGGATTAAAGTCATGATGTTTGCCGCTCGCTGACCACTACGCAGCGAACCTGCAAATAACCAGTTCTTACGTCCCAACGCCCAAGGCCGCACCTGGTTTTCCACCCAATTATTGCAAATCGGTAGATTGCCATCATCCAGATAGCGGCTTAAAGCTGGCCAACGCTTCAGAGTGTAATTGATGGCCTTGGCGGTTGGAGAACTCGATGGCACCGTCAGTTGATGCTGGTTGAGCCATTCATACAGTTGTTGCATCACCGGTTGACTATGCTGTTGTCGGTATTCGCGGCGCTGTTCTGCTGTACCATCGGTCTTTCTCCTGAGTTCTGCTTCTATGGCATACAGTTTCTGAATCAGCACTAAGGCCTGTTCAGCGACCTGACTTTTCTTGGTCACATGCAGTTCATGGAATTTACGACGAGCATGCGCCATGCAGCCCACCTCAATGACTTGGCCTGATTTAAAGCGTGCTTTATAACCACTGTAATCATCACAGACCAGATGGCCCTGCCAGTCTTTCAGGAACGCTTCAGCATGCTGGCCTGAACGACTATCCTGAAAGTCATAAATCACGGCTTGAATTGGATTATATTGGGTTGTTGCATAGGCCCAGACATAACCTTTCTTCGGTTTTTTCTCATCATCACTCATCCGCATGATGGTGACCGGCGTTTCATCAGCATGGATCACCCGCTGTTGCAGCACCACCTCTTTTAAAGCATTGGCCAGAGGTTCCAGTTCTACACCGCAGCGACCTATCCAGTCAGATAAAGTTGATCTAGAAAGCTCGATTCCCGCCCGCTGATAGATCAGACGTTGACGGTACAGCGGCAAATGATCGGCATACTTCGATACCAGCACATGGCTGAGCAATTCAGGTGAAGCAATGCCTTTATCAATCACATAGGCGGGCATCGCTTGCTGAGTCAGGGTGTCACACTGATCACAGACCCATTTGCCACGCACATGCTGTTCCTTATAGAACTGTGCCGGTCTGAAATGCAGTTTTTCACTGATATCTTCGCCGATACGACGTAACTGGCAGCCACAACTGCATTGGGTTGATGCAGGTTCATGCTCAATACGGATGGTGTGTAGATGATCTGGCAGTGGTCGACGTTTAGGTTTATTGACTGTGGCTTTGTGTGTCGCTGCATCAGTTTTATCTGCATTCAGCCGTTCCAGTTCCAGATCAACAGCGGCAATATCTTCTTCGACCGCTTCATCCCATAGATGGATTTGTTTTGCAGTGAGATGTTCGTTTTTACTGCCAAATTTGTGCTGTTTAAATAGTGCGAGCTCATGCTCGTATTTTTGCGTGAGAATGGAAAGATGTTGAACTTTGGCATCCAATTGCTGGTTTGATTTTTCTAATTCTTGATTTGATTGTGCCAAAGACTGATGCTGCATTGCCAACTGCCGGGTAAATTCCAGCAGTTGTTCATGGGTCAGTTGGCTTAAATCAGGCAGTGTATTCATGACCGCAGTATGCCTGAGGTCATGAGAAGAATGAAATAGAACGTTTGGAGAATAGCAGAATGGACCAAGCTAGTTTAGAGCATTGTGACCACTTGCTGTCGTCCAATGCGCTGCCAAGGCAAACCCTGGATCAGTGCCTGTAACTGTTCTGGACTGAGTGCAAGGGTTTCACCCTGATGAACTTTAGCCCAGTGAAATTTTCCCTGTTCCAACCGCCGAGAACACAGCCAGATCCCCAGTCCATCATGTACCAGCACTTTCATGCGATGGCCACGTTTATTACAGAACAGGTAAGCACAATGCGGTTTGATGTAGCCAAAGGCTCTCACCACCTGAGCCATGGCCGTATCCATACCTGCACGCATGTCCATGGGCTGAGTAGACAACCAGATTTCATCGATACGGATCATGTTGTAAGTGCCTTGAGTAATTCTGCTAAAGCAGATATTTCTGATACTTGCCATTTCAAGCCAATTTCTGCTTTTGAGTGGGGTAAAGTAATTTGAACCGTTAACATGCCAGTAGGGATAGGATCTAATGGTGCGGAGCAAGATAAGGCAATAAATGCAGGTTTATTCGGTAGTAGTGAGCGATCATTCCCTGGCTTAGCATCAATTAAGCGAATCCATTTGGATACAAGATTTGTATTCAATCCATGTTGCAAAGCGACCGAAGCAATTGAAACCTCCGATGCTTTACACGCCTGAACGATCTGCTGTTTAAATTCAGCACTATATGTTCTTCGTTTTATCGTAAGAGATGCGATGGATGTCTGGTTATTTGTAGTCATAAATTTAAGTTCCCACTTGTTTTTAAGTGAGGACTAAATTAAGGCTTATAGGACGAATTCATAAGGTGTGTTCAGCGGACGCTTACATATGGACGTCGTCAAAAGATTATCAATATAAATAAATGTAACAAAAAAAGATGAATAAATGTACGACTGAATCCGAGGCTTTTAGTCAGTTTTCGCTACAGATTATGTGATTAATTTTGTGTATTTTAAAAGGAGTGTGATAAAGTTCATTGTTATTTGAAAAAGTGTTTAATTTATTTACTATTGCAACAAAATGTAAATTTTATCATTTGGACAAATAAAAGCAAAAAATAAATCGATTTTTTTTGATTTACAACGATGAAATATATAATTATTTTTCATTAAAAAATAAAGGGATGCGCAAAATAAGTGCATCCCTTGGGAATTAGACAAACATTTGACTTGCTGCGCAATAAAGTCCCCATAAAATAACAATAGCCACAGCAGGCTCAATCAGTTTTGCCCATGTTGGTGTTGGATTTTGCTCTACTACCTGTGGGTGTAGATGATCTGAGTGGTCTGTTGCGTGTTGATTTACCATTTGATTAAACTCCTTCATCGTCTCTTCTAATGATAGCTCTTCTTTAGGCTTTGGTTTAGAGCCAATCAGCTCTGTTAGCTCACTTGTTGTCCAAACCCAGTCATCAGCCAGACCTGAGAGGTGCTCAATTTGACCGACAAGCAGCTCACGAATTCCATGTTCACCAAAGTTCCCTGTGACATCAAGTTGTTTGAGTTCAGCGAACTGAAGCCCCAACATTGTAGTCAAGCTATGTTCTAAGTCTGCCTTCGCTAACTGTGATTCATTTTGCGGAGACGTGGTGAGATGCCTTGCAAGTTCTTGAATATAGAGATGATCTTGGGTTTGAATCTCATGATAGAGCTTGGTGCCATCTTGACGCATCAAAGTGATGAGTTTTCCAAGGGAGAGGGTGTTGGCCTCAGAAAGATATTGAAGTCGTTCCTCATCTGAATATTGACTCAGAAGCTCAGGCTTTTGAATTTTAATCTGCTCTGCAAAATATTGTACTAAATCAAAAGCCATATAATTACTCCATTTTATTAATCTAATAACCTTAAACTTGGTTTTTTCTTAGCGGGTTCAGTTTTTTCTTCATTGTCTGATTTTAAAGCATTTTGCTCACTTTGGGTATGATTGTCATACTCACTTGGATCGAAGAACAAGCCCTGTCCATTTTCACGGGCATAAATGCCTATCACAGCATTAAATGGGACATAAATATCACGAGATACGCCACCAAAACGTGCAGAGAAGGTAATCGCATCGTTGCTCATATGTAGCGCATGTACGGCATGAGGGACGATGTTTAAGACAATTTGGCCATCTTGAATAAACTGTTCAGGAACGAGAGTATTGGGCTGGGTTGCATCGACCAATAAATGCGGTGTCAGTTGGTTATCACAAATCCATTCATAAATGGCGCGAGCTAAATATGGACGAGTCGGCGTAAGGTTTAATTCTTGATCAGACATAATGTTCTCTACGGCTGTTTAAATTCAGATTGATAATGGTTTTTCTCCTGCAAAGTTAAAGACTTTAAAAATGCAGGACGACTAAAAATACGTTGACAATATAAATAGATTGGGCGGCATTGCTGTTTCGGTAAATGCACGCCCATGCTGTTTAAGCGTAGAAAGATAGGCGCAAGCATGCAATCTAAAATGCTAAAGCTTTCCGACATGAAATAGGGGAAATGCTGAAACAATGGTGTTAAGGAAATGAGTGTGTCTTTCAGTTTTTTTTGTGCTTTCAGTTTTGCTTGTTCATCGAGTGTATCTGGATGGCGTAGCATCATATCGGCAAGCTTTAACCAATCTTGTTCAAAGCGCCAAATATACTGCCGCTGTTCTGCACGAGGCATAGGTGCGTCGGCATAGAGCTTGTTTTGACGATAACGATCGTCTAAATACTCAGAGATGATATTGGCATTAAATAGTTTTAAATCATTTTCAATCAACATCGGTAGCTGGTTATAAGGGTTTAAGCTGGCGAGATCTTCATCATCTGCATCACTTAAAACCAAATGGTATTTGATTTGCTTCTCTGCAAGTACATAACGAATCCAATGGGAGCGAAAATCATCTGCATGGCTATACAGCGTAATTCCTTGAAGCGGAGTAGTTTCGACAGACATATTTCAGAAACTAGGTGAAGTGAATCGGTTAGAATACTAAAAATAGCCAATAAAATCATCTTAACTTTAATATGCTAGGACTTACGCAGTATTATTTATAGATTCTCTGTGGTAGCAGATGATTTTTATCGAGAATAAAGTCATCAATGAAGTCTTTGATGATTGGTCTAAATAATTTCTTCTGCCAACGATATACATTTTCAAAGATCCGCTCAAACTGGTTCTTTTGTATCTCGACGTAGGCCATCAAGGCTGAAAAAATATGATTCAAAATCAGTTTAGATCGTCTTACTTGAAACTTTTCAATATGACAAACCTGTTTAATCACTCGGTGATATTGTTCTATTTTCCAATGACTTGAATGTAATTCATGAAAACCCTCAAAGGACAATAAATCATCTTCATCTTGATGCACAATATAAAACCTCTGCTGTTCTTTTAACTGAGTCTTAAATAATTGTACAAAGCCAAAATCTTTGAGCCAGACCACTTGACCCTGATGGAAATTCGGCAATAAACGCAGTTGAAACCATTGTCCTTTTTCTGGGGAAACCTTACGGTTACAGTCGATACCAAACATAAATCGAATACCATGTTTTCTTATGGTTTTTAGATTTGCAGTCGATGAATACCAACTATCACCTGTAATAAATTGAATCTTTGCACCCCAACTGAGTACTTCACTTAACATATCCATAAAGTAATCATTCTTGGTTTTACTTTCAGATTTGTCATAAATTCGGAAATTAATTGGAATATTTTGACCATTTTGATCTGTCGCATACAAGGTAATGAGATTAATACCCTTGACGGATCGGTGGTGTTTGCCTGACCAAAAATAGCTAACTAAGTCCATATGCTGACTATACGGTTTATCTAAAACAGTATCATCAATACTGACTATAAGTTTATTATTATCAATATGTTGAATTGCTTCCTGATATAGGTCGTGAGGTGTGTAGTCTTCACGCTCTAGAAAGCGATTTACACTATCATGCGAGATATTATAAGTCTCGGCAAGTTGTGTGCAGCTAATAGAGTTCGGTTCTGTCATGAGAAAGCCCATATAAATGGGTAGAGTACAAGTTGCTGTAGAAGCATGTTTAATTCGTCTGATCACAGATACTTTATAAAGTATTTTAATACTTTTTTGAATCCGTCAATGCGTAAGTCCTATATGCTTATACAATCGAACAACTTGGAATAAATGAAAAATAAGGATAGAACCATGCAGCTTAGGCTCAGAATCACCCAATCGATCGCAGTTATTATATTAATGACTTCTATCTCAAGTAGTTATGGTCAAATTTGAGATGCATCCGAACAGGTAGATGTAGCGCAGCAGACTGCTGAATATGCTGCTTGTATTGCCGATGAAGCCTGTGATGTCGCTACTTCTATCTCTGAGGATGAGATGTATGGCGGCATTCAGCAAGAATATACAGTAAAAGGCTGTAAGGTCACTGTTTATAATGATGGACCTGTGAAAATGGTCGATGAGAAAACCGACGAGCCGTGTAATGCACCACTTCCCAAAGATCATCAATTTTCAAAATAAGCAGGAATATGTAACTAGAGGCATGTGGTACGAATAAAGCAGAAAGCATGGACTTAAAACTTGAAAATGACGCATAAAAAAAGCCTTGGATAAACCAAGGCTTTTTTGTCCGATTCGGTAAACGAATTAACGTTTAGAGAATTGAGGACGTTTACGAGCTTTACGTAAACCAAGTTTCTTACGTTCAACTTCACGAGCATCACGAGTAACGAAACCAGCTTGACGAAGAGCAGGTTTAAGTGTTTCGTCAGAAGCGATCAACGCACGAGTAATACCGTGACGGATAGCGCCAGCTTGACCACCGATACCACCACCAGCAACAGTGATGTAAAGGTCATACTTTTCAGTAACTTCAAGAAGCTCTAAAGGTTGACGAACAACCATACGAGCAGTTTCACGACCGAAGTATTGCTCAAGAGTACGGTTGTTAATTACGAGCTTGCCTGTACCAGCTGACAAGAAAACACGTGCAGTTGCGGTCTTACGGCGACCTGTACCATAATTAGTAGCCATGTGCTGTATCCCTTAGATGTCCAAAACTTGTGGCTGTTGAGCAGCGTGTGGATGCTCTGTACCTGCATACACTTTCATTTTCTTGATCATTGCATAACCAAGAGGACCTTTTGGTAACATACCTTTAACAGCTTTTTCTAAAACCGCTTCAGGTTTGTGAGCGATTAACTTTTCAAAGTTAGTCTCACGGATACCACCAGGGAAGCCAGTGTGGCGATAGTATTTTTTATCAAGCGCTTTTTTACCAGTCACTTGAATTTCTTCAGCATTGATTACAACGATATAATCGCCAGTGTCAACGTGAGGAGTATAAGAAGTCTTGTGCTTACCACGTAGACGACGAGCGATTTCAGTCGCAAGGCGACCTAAAGTTTTGCCAGAAGCATCAACAACGTACCAGTCGTGTTGAACTTCAGCAGGCTTAGCGCTGAGAGTTTTCATTAAACCACTACCTATTATAGTTGGTTTGGACTATGGAATCTGTCCAAACAAAAGGAGACGCGATTCTAAACGAAGTTGCTCAGAATCACAAATGAAAATATAAAATTTCAAGAGCCGTATTTTAAGGTATTTCCCTACATAAAGGAAGAGATCAAAGTTTATTCTTTTTAAAAAACCACAAAAGAGTTCAAACTTTAAAAAAATGGGGAACAGCGATATTGAACTTTATGACTTCACTGAATGAAATGCAGGATTATCACCATAGAACCATTTTAAATTAACGGACAGTGCAGCAGTTACGACTCGCAATTTCTTTGCTCATGTTTGATGTGTTTGAGGCTTTATTTTTTCTTTGAAAGTTGATGGAATGTGAAAACAGGATAAGTGAGGATTTAAATATAAAAGAATAGGTTCAAGTTGAGTACGGTGAATGCGGAGATACTGGGTGAGACGTTGTATAATAGTCAAAACGCATTTTACTTGAGTTGATCATGCTGCCTTTATATGTCACCAGTGGTGAACCTGCTGGGATTGGTCCAGATATTTGTTTAAGCCTTGCTGCTCGTATAGATGAGCGTCCGATCGTGGTCCTTGGTGATATGAACTTGCTACGTACACGTGCAGCATGTTTGGGATTGGACATTGAACTGATTGAATATTCAGGGCAAGAAGCATCATCAACTCAGGGTCAACTTTATGTTGAGCATGTGCCTTTAAGCAAAGCTGTTGTAATGGGTGAGCTCAATCCTGAAAATGCGCCTTATGTCTTAGAGCAGCTACGACGTTCGGCCGATTATGCTATGTCCGGTAAAAGTGTAGGTGTTGCAACTGCTCCTGTACAAAAGTCAGTCATCAATGATGCTGGGATTCACTTTAGTGGACATACCGAATACTACCAAGAGTTTGCTGGGGTTGAATGTGTGGTGATGATGCTCGCAACCAAGACCTTGCGTGTCGCGCTGGCTACTACACATTTGCCATTAAGAGCAGTACCCGATGCGATTACCAAAGAGCGATTGCATCAAGTCATTGATATTTTAACTCAGGACTTAAAAAGCAAATTTAAAAAAGAGCATCCCCACATTTTAGTGTGTGGTTTAAACCCACATGCAGGGGAGGATGGTTATTTGGGCATGGAAGAAATTGAGGTGATCAACCCCGTGTTGGAAAGCTACCGTGCTCAAGGCATAAATATGAGCCTGAGCTTACCTGCCGACACTTTATTTACCCCTGAAAACTTAAAAGATGCCGATGCTGTTTTGGCGATGTATCACGATCAGGGCTTACCTGTGTTAAAATCGCAAGGGTTTGGTGAAGCCATTAATATTACTTTGGGCTTACCGTTTATTCGTACCTCAGTCGATCATGGCACAGCTCTCTCCCTCGCAGGCACGGGTCTTGCGAAAAGCTCAAGCTTACAGGTCGCTGTTGATTTAGCGTTAGAATTAGCTCGTCACTAATGTTCAGTGATTAACTCACGTTGGAAAATTTTATGTATCAAATTAATGCCTTAAACCCTAAAGATGAAGGGCACCATACGCGGAAGCGTTTTGGGCAAAACTTCTTACATGACCAACGTGTGATTGCCAAGATTGTACGTTCAGTTGCACCACGTTCAGGTGATAACATTGTGGAAATTGGCCCGGGTTTGGCAGCATTAACATCACCGTTGATTGGTGAATGTGATGCACTTACGGTTGTCGAATTAGACCGTGATTTGGCGGCAGGTTTGCCGGGGCGTGTGCCACATCCTGAACGTTTAACCATTATTGAAACAGATGCACTGAAGTACGACTTCATCAACTTATTTGAAGATGGTCGTCCTTTACGGGTTGTGGGTAATTTGCCGTATAACATTTCGACGCCACTTTTGTTTCACCTCTTGGAGTTTGGTGACAAAGTTAAAGATATGCACTTTATGCTACAAAAAGAAGTGGTTGACCGTATTACGGCTTCTCCAAATAGCAAAGAATATGGTCGTTTGTCGGTGATGATTCAGTATTTCTGTAAACCTACGTTCTTGTTTGAAGTACCACCGGGTTCATTTAACCCGCCACCAAAAGTGACTTCTGCGGTGTTCCGCCTAGAGCCGTATGCGGTTAAGCCGATTGTGGCAAAAAATGAAAAAGCCTTGGCACGTTTGGTATCGCACGTCTTTACTCAGCGTCGTAAAACTTTGCGTAATAGTTTAAAAGGCATGTTGGTTGAAGATGGTTTTGAACAAGCAGGTGTTGATCCGATGGCGCGTCCAGAGACTTTAACACTGGCTCAATTTGTGGCATTAGCAGATCAAATGGTGGCTTAAGGTGGCAGGTGCAGAAATTCGATACAATTATGTCATTGGTGATGTGCAGGGTTGTTTTGAAGCACTAAAAGCCTTGCTAAAGTCTATTCAGTTTGATCCTGACCAAGATTTTATTTGGTTTGCAGGGGATTTGGTTGCCCGTGGTGAAAACTCATTGGGTGCTTTACGCTTTATTAAAAAATTAGTAGAGCGTAATGCGGCTGCAACAGTTTTAGGTAATCATGATTTAACGTTGCTGGCGGCTGCACGTGGCATTAAAGCAATTAAAGACAAAGATAACATTCGTGATGTGATTGATGCGATTGATAGTGATGATTTGATTGATTGGCTACGTAAACAACCCTTGTGTGTATTTCCAAACGCAACCACGGTTCTAACTCATGCAGGCATTCCAACCAATTGGACAGCAGAACAAACTGCTGCTTTAGCCGCAGAAGTTGAGGCTGTCATTGCAGCGGATGATTTTGATGTTGTCGATGCCTTTTTAAAAGAAATGTATGGCAAAGAGCCCACCTTATGGTCGGATGAGCTAACGGGACACGCGCGTTTACGTTGTATCGTAAATTATTTGACCCGCATGCGTTTAACCGATAGTGCTGGGCGTTTGGAGTTTAGTTTTAAAGACTCACTCAGCGACCCGATGCCTGAAGGCTTCAAACCATGGTTTGAATTTGCTTCACAAGCAGCGCAAACCCATAAAGTTGTGTTTGGTCACTGGGCCGCTTTACAAGGCAAAACCATTTCAGACTCGATTCAAAATGTAGATGGCGGTTGTGTTTGGGGGCATCAATTAATGGCTTACCGTTTAGAAGATGAGACCTTATTTGCAGTTGATAATCCAGTTCAATAGCACATGCATTAAAAAAGCCACGAAGTTCGTGGCTTTTTTATTCTTAGTCGATTCTTAACCAGGTTTGGTTACGACCTAAAGCAGAAACACCGATGTATGCACGTAGAGAAAGACGCTTTCCTGTGGCATTCAGTTTCATTTTCGCATCATAAAGTTTGCCAGACAAAGGATCAATCACACGACCTTTTTCATAGTTATTGGTGCCGTCGACATGCTTTAAGCCTTTAATAATGTCCATGCCCAAAATTGGTTTGTTGGTATATGGCGTAGGGCAATTCACACAAGTTTCTTTTGGCGTATAACCCGGACGAGGCGTAACTTTAACGATCTTAGCGGTATATGTCCCATTTGATTCTTGGCGAATCTCAAGGATGGCTTTTGACGACCCAGTTTTGTCATCAATATTTTTCCAAGTGCCGCTAATATCTTCAGCGAAAGCTGTACTGCCTATAACGGTTGTAGCGAATGCGATTGCAAGTGTCAATTTGCTCATGAACAAAATCCTTTTATCATGTAATCAACGACAAACTCATCTTAAGTCGATTTTTTAAACAATACAATTGTTTATGTGAGGAACATATCACATTTTTTGCAAGTATAGAATAAACAACGGTAACCAGATTGCTGTAAATACCGCATTGACAGCCATTCCAAAGGCTGCATAACGTCCAGCAATACTTCCCCGTTGCCATGCTTGAGCTGTACCGATGGCATGAGCTGCAAGACCTAGCGCTAAGCCCGATGCTCGTTCATCATTAATATGTTTGAGGATCAGTGGTGAAAATGCAGCACCAATCACACCGGATAAAATAACGATTAAAATTGCCAGACTCACAGGGGCTTGCAGCAGTGTTGCAATGTTAATCGCAATTGGCGTTGTGACTGCGCGTGTGGCAAATGCCATAATGGTAGGATCGGACAAATGTAGTAGATAAGCCAGTCCCATCGGCAGTCCGACCGCACTGATACTGGCAAAGACCAAGATACCCACCACGGCTTTGAGGGGGAGGTCGTCATAGCGCATTGCAGCCAATGGAATAGCCAATGCGACTGTGACATAACCGAGCAGATGGTTAAACACTGGATTTACCTGTGCCATATATTGCTCATACGGAATGTTTAACAACAACAGCAGGGCAATCACAAAGCACATGCCAAAAACAATCACGGGAATCTGTGGCAGTTTTTTGTTGAGTGGCTTTGCCAGTAAATAGGCAACGAGGGTTAGGAAAAAACCGAAAATAATGGGAATCATGTGCACACTCTTAAAGCCATTTCTTAGACATTTTTGCGTAAACCCACAGTGGAATTAGTGTGCTGACAAATAGCACCACCAAAAACATTGGGATTTCACTGCCTAAATGCGTCATCATCAGCAGGGAGCCTGCACTGATAGGTAGAAAAGCAAAGGCACTTTCTTTCATGATTTTATTGTTGGTATCCACCAAACGTGCTGGAATTTTATGAAATTTTCTCCAACCCAAAAGGACGATTAATAAACTAATCAGTCCAATTAAATTGCCCAGTTCAGGATGTCCAAAACGTCCAGTGATCCACACAGCCGCCTCACGAAAGATGATGATCAGGGCAACCGTGCCGATCCATGCTTTCCAATCAACAGTTTTTATCCATTCCATTTTGTTCTGTCATTAACATTTTACTTATCACGTTTTAACCGATTTAGCTTTTGATTTCAAATTCTTCGAGTTCACGATGAAATTGTTTTGCTTTCAAACCTAAAATTTCATTAATCGGTAAATGTGCTTGTTTGATCAATTGTTCAAGTTTATGTGGCGCAATATACACTTGTAGGTGTAGGTTGCCCTCATCATCATAATTTTCAGATTGAATCACATTTAGGGCGTACAGTTGATTACGCAATTTGCCATAGGCAGGTTTGAGTAGGACGTCAAAGTTTTGAATTTGGCCCATCAAGCACTCTTGGACCGCTTGGCGTAGTAGATCAAATCCTTCGCCTGTATGTGCTGAGACATAGACACGCTCAGGTACATTGGGTTTAGCGTAAATGATTTTGGCTTGTTCGCCACTTTGATCGATCTTGTTATACACCCGTAGGATTGGAATATCTGCGCCAATTTCTTTGAGCACTTTTTCAACAGCTTCAATTTGTTCCATATGGTCTGGACTGCTCGAATCAATCACATGCAACAGCAAACTGGCTTCTAATGTTTCCTCTAGCGTCGCTTTAAACGATTCCACTAAAGCATGCGCAAGATTACGCACAAAACCAACCGTGTCGGCTAGGACCAGCGGGCCAATACCGTCCCATTCCAAACGTCTTAAGGTTGGATCTAAGGTTGCAAATAACTGATCTGCGGCATAAACATCAGATTTGGCAAGGGTGTTAAACAGGGTCGATTTGCCCGCATTGGTATAACCAACCAAAGAAACGGTTGGAATTGCTGCTTTTTGACGTGCAGCACGCCCTTGAATACGGGTCTGACGGACTTTTTCTAATTTATCTTTAAGTTGTCCAACACGGACACGAAGTAAACGACGGTCAGTTTCGAGTTGCGTTTCACCTGGACCACGGAGTCCAATCCCGCCTTTTTGGCTATCGAGGCTAATGCCTGTACCGACCAGTCGAGAAGACAAGTGATCCAATTGAGCCAATTCGACTTGAAGTTTCCCTTCATGGGTACGGGCACGTTGTGCAAAGATATCTAGAATAAGGCGTGTACGGTCAATGACGCGGCACTTGATAATGCGACTCAGATTACGTTCCTGACTAGGGGTTAGGGCATGGTCAATAATCACCAGTGTGGCTTCAAGCTCCTCAACACGAGCAGCAATTTCTTCTGCTTTGCCTGAACCAATGAAATATTTAGCATCGGGTTTGAATCTTTGAGCGTGAACATGCTCCAGAATTTCTGCACCTGCCGACTTAGCAAGCAAGCGAAATTCTTCTGCATCAAGGTCTTCCAGAATATGGATGGCAACACTGACTAAAATGGTTTTTTCGCCACCTTGCTTCTGCTCAAAATATTCCACTAAATTCGATCTCACATTGAAAACTCTAGTGTAGATGAATTTGCTGAGATTGAGCGAAATAGTTATGCCGTTGCCTTACATTGAGCGAAATAAGTGAACCAAAAGCAGTAAGGTACCAAAGTATAAAATACTGAGCCCTATAATAAATTTCAGTGCCTGAACAGGATTTAACGGTGGAGCTGGAGGATTCATTTGATCGTTCATGTACACACCATGTTTTGGTATTTCGATTGATTTATTTTAATTAACTTGTTTAAACGATTAAAATTGAAAATAATCATCTGGGCCTTCGGTTTTTATGATCAATGCAAGTTGCTCAAGATCAGTATAGAATGAGCCGAAATCAATGATTAAATGTTGAATGAAGCTGTGCCAAGTGAACCGTCTATGCAATCGAATACTGAAATAAAAACAACATCAATAAAAGGTGTCTCTAAGCTTTTTCTGTATGGTAAAAAGCTGGCTTCAGGGCTTGGCGCCGTGTCCGAAGGGTTTTATTTGGTCTATCGACATGGCTTGTATAAAGACATTAACAATCCACAAAATACCCGTTACGTGCAGTATTTCTGTCGTCGACTGTGCAAGGTTTTTAACATTGATGTTCATGTCCACGGGGATATTCCACGTAAGCCTGCCCTTTGGGTCAGCAATCATATTTCGTGGTTAGATGTCGCGGTTTTAGGCTCAGGCGCACGAGTTTTCTTTTTGGCCAAGGCTGAAATTGAAAAATGGCCTGTGTTTGGCAAATTGGCAAAAAGTGGTGGAACCTTGTTTATTCAACGTGGTTCAGGCGATTCCATCAAAATTCGAGAGCAAATTACAGCGTTTTTAAAACAAGATATTCCTGTGTTGTTTTTTCCGGAAGCGACTACGACCGATGGTTCTAAAGTGAAAAAGGTTCATGGACGTATTTTAGGCGCAGCAATTGAGGCCCAGCGTGATGTGCAAATTTGTTTGCTTTGCTATGTGAATCAACAGGGCGGACTTGACCAAGTCTCTCCGTTTATCGGTAACATTAGTTTTGCCGAGCATGTTAAAAAAGTACTAGAAATGCCAAAAGTCACGGCACATTTAGTTGCGCTGCCAGCGATTTGTACCGCAGGACATACGGTTGAGAGTTTAACGGCACTGGTCCAACAAAAAATGGTGCAAGGTTTGGCCGATTTACATCAGAAAGTTTTGAAGTCCCAACCCAACATGCAATAAGCTTGAAGGCTTACATAAAGCCTTCAATTGGTAGCCAAGAGACGACTTTGAGACCAGCACGTTTGAACCAATTCATTTTGGGTTCAGTGGTATAGGTTTTGGTAGAACCATCAGCTTGTTTGATTTGCCAGTTAATTTTTTTATTTGCATCTAAAACCAGCTTATAGGCATATTTACTGAGGTTTTGGTCCATGGTGTAGTGTACCGCTTTGGCCAGCGGTGGACTGTTCAGTAAAACCCCAATTTCTGTATTTAAGTTGGCAGAGCGGGGATCAAAATTAAATGAACCAATAAAAACCTGTTTCTCATCAATGGCCATGAGTTTGGCATGTAGACTCGAGCGGCTTAATCCTTTGATGCTGACTTTGGCTTTTTTCGAAATTTCTTCATTGTTTTCGTTTAGGGCTTCGGCCGCAGGCGTGGCTAAAAACTCATAGAGATGAACACCGCTTTCCAGCAAGTCTTCACGATATTTTCCATAGAAAGCATGCACCAGCGGCACATCATTGGCTTTAAATGAGTTGGTCAGTACGCGAACTTGAATGTCACTTTGAGCTAGATTTGCCAACTGTTTTTTGCCTTTACGTTCAGGCACAAAATAGGCCGAAATAATGTCGATGCTTTCCATTGGCTTTTCTAAATGGGTTTGCAACTGGAAGTTTAAATGTTCTTCTTTTTTCGCACGAGACTTGGTTTTGCTTGGCGAGTCTTTCACCACTTCGGCTTTGACCCAATCGAACTGGATACTATCATTTAGCCAGTGTTCAAAGGCCTGAGAACGATTGGCCAGATCCAAATAATTTTGTACGGTCACTTCCTGATAGTGCTGCTCTAACTGGGTTTTTAAACCTTCATAACGCAAGCTGTAATGGTTAGCGTTGACAATTTGACGCACTGGAAAGGCATAGTCGTCATTCCAGTATTCATCGAAGGAATGCACAA
Organism: Acinetobacter sp. 789_lipA; assembly: GCF_058242845.1. Taxonomy (NCBI): domain Bacteria; kingdom Pseudomonadati; phylum Pseudomonadota; class Gammaproteobacteria; order Moraxellales; family Moraxellaceae; genus Acinetobacter; species Acinetobacter sp. 789_lipA. The sequence goes on from NZ_JBZAYS010000001.1 coordinate 1,446,373, forward strand.
TTTCATCTGAGGCAGAGCCGACCAACATCACATCAACATCGGAAAATTGATAACTGTCGCTGACGTTATAATATTGATTGCTCATGTTACGCCCACCAATCAACGAAATTTGATTATCGGCAATGAAGCTTTTGTTGTGCATACGACGGTTGATGCGTTTTAGATTTAAGACCATATCCATCGCGCGATAGTGACGGAAGCGGTAGGGGTTATACAGTTTGATGTCGATATTGGCGTGTTGATCGAGCGCCAAATAAATGCCTTCCATTTTCTTGGCATTGTTATCATCGATTAGTAATCGAACCTTCACCCCGCGATCAGCGGCTTTCAAAATAGAATAAAGCGCTAAAGAACCAATACGATCGTTGTCCCAAATATAGTATTGTAGATCTAAGGTCTTTTCTGCCTTATCAATGAGATGGATACGCGCGGCCAATGCTTCAAGTGGATTATAGAGAACATGGAAACCTGTAAGGCCTGGATTTTGTTCACGTAAAGGCAGTACGATTTTGCCTAAACTGGTTTGATCGGTTGGCAAATCAAAGGCATAGACGGGCATCTGTGGGATCTGCTTGGGTAAGGTGTTACACGCTGGGACAGTCAAAACCATACAGCTCAGCAACAACAGTTTGGCACCTTGCTGAGTCGAAGATGAGCGGAATAAAGTTTGTTTCGCTAAGCCGTGAGGTTTTTCCATCGTTATAAGGTCTATAAATTTGGTTTGAGTATAATTCTGAGCTGTGAAAAGATAAACAGAAGATTATGTGTTCTTGATGAACAGTTTGTGAGTAAAAGTCTATGATGAATATACACTCCGTCGTGTTCTATTTTTATATTGCGATGGCCTTGCTTGCGGGGTGGGCGGTGTATCAGGCATGGATCAGTCAAACCAATACGGAGACTATTCATCCGTTTAAAGCCTTTGTGCATTTGTTGGCTTTTTATCTCTCTTATTTACTCATTCCTTTGTTTTTCTTTAGCTTATATGCCGGCTTTCAGGGCTATTATTCATGGCATGAAGCTATTTTTGTGTTTTTGGTTAGTGGTGTGCTGTGTTATGCACGTTTCATCGAACCGCATTTTGTACATGTCAAAACCACTCAATATCAAATCCAAGAAGATTATAAATTACTCAAACCTGTTCGTATTGCCTTAATTGCCGATCTACATATTGGTCTATTTTCAGGGCATGAGCGACAACTGAAAACAATCGTCAAACGACTGAATGAACAAAAACCTGATTTGGTGGTGGTTGCAGGGGATTGGACATATGAACCTGAAAATACACTGGCAGAAGAATTAGAAGTATTGCAAGAAATTAATGCGCCAGTCTATTCGGTCAATGGCAATCATGATGAACAATATCCAGGCCCGCCGATTCAAAATTTGTTAAGACATGCTTTGAAGGTGAATAATGTGATTGATATTGAAGGTCAGATTGTTGAATTTGAAGAGTTTCGTTTGATTGGAGTCGGAGATTTGTGGGCAGGTAAGGCGGATATGCGTTTTATGCCGCATTTACCGCAGGACAAACCATGGGTCATCTTATCGCACAATCCAGACACGGTCGATATGATACCCGCTTTACCCAGCCGTCCTTTAATGCTTTCGGGTCATACCCATGGTGGTCAAGTTGAACTGCCATGGCTCACAGACTATGTAATGAAAAAAGTATCTATATTAGGACACAAAAAAGGCTTGTACCGACATGAACATGCGGATGTGTTTGTCACGGTTGGAACAGGCATGGTGGGTGTGCCGTTTCGTTTTCGCGTACCACCGACGATCGATATTATTGAACTGATTTAAGTTGGGTTTAGAACCAATAAAAAATAAAGCTTAAAACCAAAATGACCACAGCCAAGACGATCCAAAGGTTGTGATTTTTTGTATGAAGCGCTTGTAGGTCTTGTATTGCATCGAGGTTATTCACTGCTGTGCTATGCGGGCTTTGTGGCTGTTGTTGTGTAAAGCTCCGTCCTTCAGACACAAGGGAGCTGTGGTGTCTTAGTTCAGCGGTTGATATGCGTGGTTGTTGATGTCGTTTATGGCGATACATGCTTTTTAGTGCAGCATCATGCCGCTTCGTGAGTTCAGTCACGATCTCTTGTGCATCATCGTATTGAAAAGCGGTATGTGTGGCGATGTATTGAATGGCTTGAATAATTTTATTTTCTTCAACTATAGCTAAATACTAAATAAATCATTACAGTAATCTTTAAACAATTTATCAATATCTTTAACTCTAAATTTATTGCGAATCATTTTTACTCGTGACCACCTTGCACGATATATCGTTCATCTATAGGATTTAAGTCCGGGCTATATTTAGGAAGCCACACAATGTAATGGCCTGCACAACGTATCAACTCCTGAAGCCTTGTTCCTTTGTGAAAGGTGGCATTATCCATAATCAATACACTGGTTTTTTTCAGCTTTGGCAATAAATCCTGTTCAATCCAGCATTCAAATACCTCGGTATTCACTGAACAATCAAATACTCCAACTGTAAGCAATCTATTTTCGATTAATGCGCCAATCGCATTGCTACAATTTTTTAACTGCCAGTTAAATTCAGCTTCAGCTCGCGCTCCTTTAGGGCTATAACTATGCGATCTCGTACTTTCGCTTTGAAAACCACTTTCATCGATATAAACCAGTGGTAATTGTTGTTCTAAACATTCAATCAAGTTCTGAAATTGCCGACGTTGATTTTGATCTGCTTTAGGGTGCTTTAACGTCTTTTTTTACGCGATATTCCTGCAGCATGTAGCGCATTAAATACTGCATGTGTACTGACACCAAAACGTTCTGCCCGTTCACTGATGTAATCATCGGGATATTGTTCAACATCATTCAATATTTGCTCTTTGCTAATTTTAGCTGGGCGACCAGGAATAGGTTTAGTTACAGTGGACTTTTTCCAATTCTGAATCGTCTGTATACAGATGTTAAAATGCTGTGCTGCTTTTCGCACAGACATTTTATCTCTAGTCATAATTTCTATGACTTTGTCTTTAAAATCTTTTGAATATCCCATGTTTCTATTGTTCTATATTTTTAAGTATTTGGCTATAATACGATGACATCAAGGAGTTGTTCATTGGTGAGTTGTTGTATTTTTTCATCCATTTTTCGGTCCTATTCATCTGTATCTCTCTCTATTTTTGAAGTAAAACGACAGATTTTAAATATGGTTTTTGTAGCGTTTGTTAACGCATTGGTATAAAAAAACCAGCATCATTGTGCTGGTTTTTAGACATCAAATTCAGGGTTAAATTTGATTATTTACATCATCATTTTTGGTTTCACGGATCATTAAGAACGCACATAAAGACAGAAGCGATGCCGCCGTGAGATAGTAACCCACTGCGTGTAAACCGTAGGTGGTTGCAAGCTTAGTGGCAATGAGAGGTGCAAATGATGCTCCAAAGATCCCCGCAAGGTTAAAGGTCAGTGCTGAGCCTGTATAACGAACGGATATTGGAAAAATTTCAGAGAGCACGGTACCAATTGGTCCATAGGTTAAACCCATGATGGATAAACCAATACATAGGAATAAGAACACAACAAGGGTACTGCCTGATTCCAACATGCTTGAGAATACTAAACCAAATAACGCCGCAGCAATACAGACTGCAATAGAGGTGGTTTTACGACCAAATTTTTCCGCAAAAACTGCAGACAAAGGGATGAATGCAGCAAAGCAGAGGGTTGCGACCAGTTGAAGTTGTAAGAACTGTTCACGGGTGTAACCCAGCTGTTTGGTACCCCATTGTAAAGCAAATACTGTCGTGAGGTAGAACACCACAAAGGTACAGATGGCTGCAATGGTACCTAAAATCAACATGCCCCAGTGCTTGGTGATCACTTCTTTAAATGGAATGTTAACTTCTTTTTGCTTGTCTAAAACTTTCTGGAACGCGGGAGTTTCATGGAGTTGTAAACGAATCCACAGACCTACAATCACCAATAACGCACTTGAGATAAAAGGAATACGCCAGCCCCAAGTCATGAACGCCTCTTCAGTCATAAAATGACCCAGCGTTAAGAATGAACCCGTTGCTAAGATAAAGCCAATCGGCGCGCCTAGTTGGGGAAACATGCCATACCAAGCACGCTTACCTTCAGGTGCATTTTCCGTGGCAAGCAATACCGCACCCGACCATTCACCACCTAAGCCGAGTCCTTGACCTAAACGACACAGCGCAAGCAGTAATGGTGCGGCAATTCCAATTTGTGCATAGGTGGGTAACAAGCCGATACACACGGTTGAAAGTCCCATGGTCAGCAAAGCTGCAACCAAGGTCGCCTTTCGGCCGATACGATCACCTAAATGTCCAAAGAGTGCAGCGCCAATCGGGCGTGCAATAAAGGCAATCGCGAAGGTTGCCAAAGACTGAATGGTTGCAGTCATTGGATCGGTACTTGTTGGAAAGAACAGATACGGAAAAATAATGACAGCCGCAGTGGCATAAATATAAAAATCGAAGAATTCGATAGTTGTACCTACTAGACTGGCTGTAAGTACGCGGAATTTTGAGTTTACATGCTGCTGTTCAGCAACAGCAGTATTTAATGACGCCATGGTAGACCTTACACTTAAAAAATAGTCGAACTGAGTTTTAAAAGCGTCATCTTTTTAAAAAAGGCGTAATTTTTTAAAAAAATACGAATGTTCCTCGGGCAGACTACGGAATTAGGGTTACTAAAAAATGTAGTGTGCGCGGGTTATATCACGTAAAGATAGATGGACAGGAAATGTGATCCTGCACCAATCAATACAAAAATATGCCAGATAGCGTGCGTATATCTTACCTTTTTTAGCGCATAAAACAATGCACCGATGGTATAGGAAAGTCCACCAATGATTAAAAAAGTCAAAGCTGGTTTAGATAAAAAACGTTGCATATCATCCATTACCAGCACAGCCAGCCAACCCATAAGCAGATAAGCAATCAGTGAAATTTTTTCAAAGCGATGAATGAAAACTAACTTGAATAGTGTACCAATGAGTGCAATCACCCAAAGTGCAATGAGTAGGTAATGAGCTTTTTGCGTGGGCAGTGCGATAGACAAAAATGGAGTGTAGGTTCCCGCAATCAGATAATAAATGGCAGTGTGATCTAACTTTTTATACCAGCCGCGACGCTCTGGAGATTCCGCAAAATGATACAAGCTTGATGCGGCAAATAATAAAAATAGGCTCAAAGCATAGACCCACAGCCCCATCCACTGCGCTGTTTCTAAGTAAGACCCTTTGATAATCAATAAAATACCAGCTATGAGTGCAAGAGCTGCTCCAATAGCATGGCTAATAAAATTGATTCTTTCTTCAACAGGATCGTAGTTTACAATAGGGTGAGCGCTCATAAGTCATGTGCATTTTTATAAAATATACAACTGTATCGTAATTCAAATTTGCATTTAGCGTAAGACGCTTTAAAATTTAATCGCAATTCTTTTTTTGGTTTCTATTATGACCGTTTCGGTATCGTCCTCTGCACAAGAGCAGCAATTCCTTCAAGCCTTCCAGCAAGCGCTTGAATCTCAAAGTTTTGATCGGATGATTCTGAGTCAATATCAGGGTGAACTTGAGCAACTCGAGAAGATGACTTTTCGAGTCGTCATGTTGCAAGGACAGCCTGTATTGAGCTGTTTATATCGTTATAAAACCCAAGATGTCACCAAAAATTATTCATTAGACACAGCACTTGCTACGGTAACTGCACTTTTGGCGCAGTGTAAACAAGCCAACTTGATGACAACTGAACAAGAGTTGCAACTGAAGAAGAACAAGAAGAAAGCCATGCTGACGCAAAGTAAACATAAAACGGTAACCAAAGCTGTTGAGCAGCAAGGCCATGACCGTGTCAAACAGCGTTTTGTGGATCAAGACAGTTATTTCTTACAGCCGCTTGGTATTACCGATGCAAAATCGCAGATCATTCCCAGTATGGCGCGTAAGTGGAAACAGATTAATAAGTTTGTCGAAATTTTCTCAGGGGCACTAAGTCATATTCAGCTGCCTGAACAACTGCGCGTGGTCGATTTTGGCTCAGGAAAAGGCTATTTAACTTTTGCTTTGTATGATTATTTGCTGAAGCAAGATCTGAACCCTTTTGTGACTGGGGTTGAGCTAAACAGCAAGATGGTGGAATTCTGTCAGGAGGTTGCGAACAAGTCGGATTTTCAGCAACTTGATTTTTTTCAGGGTGATGTTCGGACGTACCAACCTGAACGCCTCGATGTGATGATTGCGCTGCATGCATGTGATGTCGCGACGGACTTTGCGATTCATACCGGCATTCGTTTAAATGCTGAAATGATCATGTGCGCGCCGTGTTGTCATAAAGAATTACGCCCCCAGCTGAAAGCTCCGCTCGTGTTGCAACCCATGTTGCAGTTTGGCATTCATGCAGGACAGCAAGCTGAAATGCTGACCGATACTATTCGTGCCTTATTACTCAAAGCCTATGGCTATGAAACCAAAGTGTTTGAGTTTGTAGCACTTGAGCATACCAGCAAAAATAAAATGATTTTGGCAACCAAGCGTAAGGATTATCAAGCGCCCGATGTTGCTGTCTTGGCACAAATTCAAGCCTTGAAAGAGATGTATGGTATTCAAAAACATTCACTGGAATTGTTGTTGAATGATCAATGGGATCAGCAAGATGTAGGGTGTAAATGCTGATCTGAACATCACTTTTTAGTGCAATGACCAATACAGAGATGATTTATAGAGAAATGAAAATGCCAAGCTTGAAAATTACGAATGGAACATGGGAAGAGTTGCAACAGGCTGCGAAAATGATTCGTGAGCAGGTCTTTATTCAAGAGCAAAACATTGCTGCTGAAGATGAATGGGATGTGCAAGATGAAATCGCAGTTCATTTTGTGGTCTATGAACAAGATCAAGCCATCGCCACCGCACGACTTTTGCAAAATCATAGTATTGGTCGTGTTGCAGTTTTGAAGTCCCATCGTGGTTTGGGCGTGGGCAAAGTACTGATGCGGGCGGTGATTGCATATGCCCAACAGCAACAGCGTCCATTTTTAGTCTTGTCCTCTCAAGTGCATGCGCAAGCGTTTTATCAGGCTTTGGGCTTTATGCAAGAGGGTGAGGAGTATTTGGATTGTGGCATTCCGCATATTCATATGCGTTTATCATCCATAAAAAAGCCCTGATCTTTCAGTAATGCCAGTCAGTTAAGAAATTGACTGGCATTTTCTTGGATATTTTTGTGCTTTAATTTTCACTACTCGCGGACATTGCCTTTGCCTTTTTTCAGGTAATACAAATATTTTAGATTGTTCAAATAATTGCGCTAAATGTTTGGGTAGGTTTCCTGCTGATTCTAAAGGTGTGTGCCTTAAGATATTGATAATACTCATAGATGCAACATGGAAACTGATCCTTAAAGGACTCACCTTTGCATGTTCAGCGATAAACCTCATCTGTCTTCTTAAGATATTATATGCAATAAATACCCCCCACAATTCTTGATAGACCAAATCAGGTTGTTTGCTTCTTAAAATCCTTGCATCCTGTAAATCACTTTTAATTTCCCGATAACACATTTCTATTTCCCAACGCTGGATATAAAGCATTGCAAGGTCTTTGAATGGATAAACTTTAGAATCTGTTAATGATGTAATGTAACGTCTTATTTTTCCTGCATATTCAACTTCAATTAAACGTGCTTCCCAATAGTCACCCAATGACGGATTTATCTTTTTTGCTCTTGCTGAAACAGGCATTTTGATCTGAAAGTCATGGGCCGCATTATGATGAATCACTTCATAACGCAGGTTGTCCTTTGCTCGCATCAACCAATGACTCTCTTCTGCCTGAGATTGCCAGCTCACTAAAAAATCAGCAGAGAAGTAAGCACGATCAAATAGGGTAATACTGCGAACTGGTGCTTTTAATTGACTGGCTAAGGTTAATTCACCTTGATCCATACTGCCCATTTGGGCATCAATCATTTCATGGGTATTGGTATTCACCAGGCAAGTCGCTCTAACTTGTGGGTAAGGTGCAGCTGCTGTTTTGCCTTTGGATGAACCAAAGTGCTTAAAGTTTTCTTCTGTATGAGGCATAGACCAAACCACACCATCTACAGCACAAACGCATAGACCGTGAAAGTTGCTATATTGTTGTTGTGAGTCTTTAAACCATGCCTGACTTAATGTCGAAAATAAAGCACTCATGGGTTCTAAGCCTAAGCGTTGTCTTGCTTGTACGGATGCACTCGGTACACAGTATTCTGCCGTACCGAAAACAAGTTGCAATTGTTGAACCACATACCAAATCGGTTGATTTCGAAATAGAGCAAGTCCGATTACCAGCCAAACAACATGTTCAGCAGGCAGTTTTCTTTTTCGAATTGATGCTTTACCTGTTTGGTCTAAGCAATCTTCAATCCAGTTTAAATCAATCAATTCACTGAATTGTGGTAAGCGTCCGCTGAACCCCATGTCTATTTTTTAATTTGAGTTGGATTTCCAGCGGTGTGGTAGCAATTCTTCTATTTGGGTCACTTTATGGGTCGGCAATCTTTTCAGCACATCACTTAAATAGGCATACGGATCCAGCCCATTCAGCTTTGCTGACTGGATTAAAGTCATGATGTTTGCCGCTCGCTGACCACTACGCAGCGAACCTGCAAATAACCAGTTCTTACGTCCCAACGCCCAAGGCCGCACCTGGTTTTCCACCCAATTATTGCAAATCGGTAGATTGCCATCATCCAGATAGCGGCTTAAAGCTGGCCAACGCTTCAGAGTGTAATTGATGGCCTTGGCGGTTGGAGAACTCGATGGCACCGTCAGTTGATGCTGGTTGAGCCATTCATACAGTTGTTGCATCACCGGATGACTATGCTGTTGTCGGTATTCGCGGCGCTGTTCTGCTGTACCATCGGTCTTTCTCCTGAGTTCTGCTTCTATGGCATACAGTTTCTGAATCAGCACTAAGGCCTGTTCAGCGACCTGACTTTTCTTGGTCACATGCAGTTCATGGAATTTACGACGAGCATGCGCCATGCAGCCCACCTCAATGACTTGGCCTGATTTAAAGCGTGCTTTATAACCACTGTAATCATCACAGACTAGATGGCCCTGCCAGTCTTTCAGGAACACTTCAGCATGCTGGCCTGAACGACTATCCTGAAAGTCATAAATCACGGCTTGAATTGGATTATATTGGGTTGTTGCATAGGCCCAGACATAACCTTTCTTCGGTTTTTTCTCATCATCACTCATCCGCATGATGGTGACCGGCGTTTCATCGGCATGGATCACCCGCTGTTGCAGCACCACCTCTTTTAAAGCATTGGCCAGAGGTTCCAGTTCTACACCGCAGCGACCTATCCAGTCAGATAAAGTTGATCTAGAAAGCTCGATTCCCGCCCGCTGATAGATCAGACGTTGACGGTACAGCGGTAAATGATCTGCGTATTTCGAGACCAACACATGGCTAAGCAGTTCAGGACTGGCAATGCCTTTATCAATCACATAGGCGGGCATCGCTTGCTGAGTCAGTGTGTCACACTGATCACAGACCCATTTGCCACGCACATGCTGTTCCTTATAGAACTGTGCCGGTCTGAAATGTAGTTTTTCACTGATATCTTCGCCGATACGACGCAAGGTGCAGCCACAAGCACATTGGGTTGATGTTGGTTCATGCTCGATACGGATGGTGTGTAGATGATCGGGCAGCAGTCGACGTTTAGGTTTGTTGACTGTGGCTTTGTGTGTCGCTGCATCAGTTTTATCTGCATTCAGCCGTTCCAGTTCCAGATCAACAGCGGCAATATCTTCTTCGACCGCTTCATCCCAGAGATGGATTTGTTTTGCGGTGAGATGTTCGTTTTTACTGTCGAATTTGTGCTTTTTAAACAGCGCAAGTTCATGCTCGTATTTTTGATTGAGAATGGAAAGATGCTGAACTTTGGCATCTAATTGCAGATTGGATACTTCAAGATGCTGAACTTTGGCATCTAATTGCTGGTTTGATTGTGCCAGAGACTGATGTTGCATTGCCAACTGTCTAGTAAATTCCAGCAGTTGTTCATGGGTCAGTTGGCTTAAATCAGGCAGTGTATTCATGACCGCAGTATGCCTGAGGTCATGAGAAGAATGAAATAGAACGTTTGGAGAATAGCAACTTGGACCAAGCTAGTTTAGAGCATTGTGACCACTTGCTGTCGTCCAATGCGCTGCCAAGGCAAACCCTGGATCAGTGCCTGTAACTGTTCTGGGCTGAGGGCTACGCTTTCACCCTGGTGAACTTTAGCCCAGTGAAATTTTCCCTGTTCCAACCGCCGAGCACACAGCCAGATCCCCAGTCCATCATGTACCAGCACTTTCATGCGATGGCCACGTTTATTACAGAACAGGTAAGCACAATGCGGTTTGATGTAGCCAAAGGCTCTCACCACCTGAGCCATGGCCGTATCCATACCTGCACGCATGTCCATGGGCTGAGTAGACAACCAGATTTCATCGATACGGATCATGTTGTAAGTGCCTTGAGTAATTCTGCTAAAGCAGATATTTCTGATACTTGCCATTTCAAGCCAATTTCTGCTTTTGAGTGGGGTAAAGTAATTTGAACCGTTAACATGCCAGTAGGGATAGGATCTAATGGTGCGGAGCAAGATAAGGCAATAAATGCAGGTTTATTCGGTAGTAGTGAGCGATCATTCCCTGGCTTAGCATCAATTAAGCGAATCCATTTGGATACAAGATTTGTATTCAATCCATGTTGCAAAGCGACCGAAGCAATTGAAACCTCCGATGCTTTACACGCCTGAACGATCTGCTGTTTAAATTCAGCACTATATGTTCTTCGTTTTATCGTAAGAGATGCGATGGATGTCTGGTTATTTGTAGTCATAAATTTAAGTTCCCACTTGTTTTTAAGTGAGGACTAAATTAAGGCTTATAGGACGAATTCATAAGGTGTGTTCAGCGGACGCTTACGAATTGTGAAAGTGAAGGTAAGGTTTGTTTTAATGTTAAATCTAGATTCTGAGATAAATTCATAAAAAAAGAGCGTATTTACATACGCTCTTTTTACAGCATTTTAACTTTTTTTGCTTAACTGACTGGCATTACTGATCTTTCAGGGCTTTTTTATTAGTCACAGTATATTAGTGACCATGTTCAGATGACATTTTCGCGTGTTCATCGGCATTCATACCGTGCTCATCAGCGGTTGCATGTTCTGTGGTATCTTCAGAAGCTGCTTGAGCTCTTGCTTCACGCGCTTCTTTATCCGCTTGCGCTTTGGCCATGGCTTCTTCAGACATCGCAGGCGCATTTTTAAAGGCATGTTGCTGAGAGTTTTGCTGCGTTTGTTGACTTGGCATATAGTCAGGCTCATTGGTGATCGCAAGGTAGAAGATACCTAAGAAAATTCCACTTAAAATGAAAGCAATAATCAGTGCTTTCCAACCCCATGGTGATTTTTCAGGAGAAGTATTGTCAGTCATGTGCAACAGCCCAATTGAATAAGAATAAATCTAAAACTATGTAACTTTATAACACAAAAAACTGCGTCGGGCTTGAAAAGAATGCACTAAAATAAGTCAAAATTAGATGCTGAATCAGCAGGTTAATTTTGTTGTGTGCTGAGAGCGCAAAAAAGGGATCAGCAGATCCCTTTTTTAAGATTGAAGTTTTAGCGAATCTGACCCGATGACACCGATTCAACCAGACGTTGCGGTGCTTTGAAACGCTCACCGTATTTCGCTTCAAGTTCATTGGCACGTTGTACAGCTTGGTCTAAACCATATTGATTTAAAAACTGAATTGCACCCCCTGTCCACGGCGCAAAACCAATCCCAAAGATCGAACCGATATTGGCATCAATCACAGACTCAAGGACATTTTCTTCATAACAACGTAAGGTATCGAGTGATTGTACAAACAGGAAGCGGTCTATCATTTCTTGTTCAGAAATATCTACATCTTTCTTCCAATGATTCAAACCTTCCCAAAGATGCTTTTTACCACCTTCTGGATAATCATAGAAACCTGCACCAGCAGCTTTACCTTTACGGTCAAAAGTATGAATCATCGTTTGAATCACATCATCTGCACCTGAACGAGGTAAATCTTTACCTTCAGCTTGAAGCGCCTTACGGGTTTCATTGGCAACATGTTCAGAAAGTGTTAATGCAACTTCATCTTGAATGGCTAATGGGCCAACTGGCATACCTGCTTTGAGTGCTGCCATTTCAATACGAGCTGGATGTACACCTTCATGCAGTAAACGTAAACCTTCTTGAACAAAAGTACCAAATACACGACTGGTGAAGAAGCCACGGCTATCATTCACAACAATCGGAATTTTGCCAATTTGCTGTACATAATCATATGCTTTTGCCAAAGTTTCAGCAGAGGTATTTTTACCTTTAATGATTTCAACCAATTGCATTTTATCGACTGGGCTAAAGAAATGTAGACCAATGAAGTTTGCTTGATCTTTCGATGCATTTGCCAAACCAGTAATTGGTAATGTCGAAGTATTTGAAGCCATCACACCACCTTCTACAAGGAATGCTTCGGCTTCTTGAGTGACTTTCGCTTTGAGTTCTTGATTTTCAAATACAGCTTCGATAATTAAATCACAGCCTTTTAAATCTTCCGCAGATGCTGTAGCTGTAATTAGACTTAAAACCTGATCACGTTTTTCAGCCGTCATACGACCTTGGGAGACCTTTTTATCCAGTAATTTTTGGCTATAGGCTTTACCTTTTTCTGCATTTTCTGCAGAAACATCTTTCAGTACAACGGGAACCCCTTTGATTGCTGTAGAGTAAGCAATACCTGCCCCCATCATACCTGCACCAAGTACACCAACTTTGCTTGCTTGCCATTTTGCAACGTCTTTAGGACGACTCGCACCTGCCTTAATTGCATTCATTCCATGCCAAAAAGTACCGATCATGTTTTTTGAAACTTGACCTGTGGCAAGATAAGTAAAGTAACGTGATTCAATAGTCAGCGCTGTATCTACATCGACTTGCGCACCTTCAACCGCAGCCGCCATGATTGCTTCAGGTGCAGGATAGCAACCTTTGGTTTTATCACGTAGCATCGCTGGAGCAATCGCCAGCATTTGCGCAACCGCAGGTGTTTTTGGATCACCACCCGGAATTTTATAACCTTTTACATCAAACGGTTGTTGTGATTTTGGATGTTCTTTTACCCAAGCGATGGCTTTATCCATCAACTCTTCAGGTGTTTCTGCAATGTCTTGAATTAAACCGAGAGATTTTGCTTTATCCACACCAAACTGCTTACCTTCCATTAAGAATGGAAAAGCATTTTGTAGACCTAAAAGGCGTATCATACGCACGATACCACCACCACCTGGCAGTAGACCTAAAGTCACTTCAGGCAAACCAAACTTCGTTTTAGGATCATTCAATGCAATACGTGCATGACACCCTAAAGCGATTTCCCAACCACCACCTAAAGCTGTACCATTCAATGCTGCAACGACAGGAACACCTAGAGTTTCGATATAGCGAAACTCTGCTTTCATTTTCTGAATCATTTCAAAAAATGGAGTGGCATCTTCCAAACGAGCTTGAATCAACTCATCCAAATCGCCGCCTGCAAAGAAAGTTTTTTTCGCTGAACGAAAAATAATACCTGTAATAGAAGTTTCAGATTTCAGTTTAGAAACAATATTTTCCAAAGCTACACGAAAATCTGCATTCATAGTATTTGCTGATTGATTCGGAGAATCTAAAGTCAGAATAATAATGCCATCGTCATTTTTTAAATATTGAATTGCGCTCATTATTATTATCCTTATACCAACTCAATAATGGTCGCAATACCCATGCCACCACCTACACATAATGTTGCCAAGCCACGCTTTTTACCTTGACGCTCTAACTCATCCAGTAAAGTTCCAAGAATCATCGCACCTGTCGCACCCAATGGATGTCCCATCGCAATTGCACCACCATTCACATTGACTTTCTCAGCAGGAACTTTTAATTCCGTCATAAAACGCATCACCACTGATGCAAATGCTTCATTGACTTCAAATAGATCAATATCGTCAATCGTTAAACCAGCTTTTGCCAATGCTTTACGAGCAGCAGGTGCAGGTCCTGTGAGCATAATAGTTGGATCTGAACCCACCAATGCAGTCGCCAATACTTTGGCACGTGGTTTTAAACCTTGTTCTTTGACTGCTTTCTCGGAAGCAAGTAATACAAGTGCTGCACCATCAACAATACCTGACGAATTTCCTGCATGATGCACATGATTAATTTTTTGTGCTTCTGGATATTGTTGTAATGCAATCGCATCAAAACCCATTGCACCCATCATTTCAAAACTTGGATTGAGTTTTGCTAAACCATCTGCTGTTGTTGACGGTTTGATAAATTCATCTTGATCTAAAATGGTCACGCCGGCTTTGTCTTTAATAGCAACCACTGATTGATTGAAATAACCCGCAGCTTGTGCAGCTGCTGCTTTGCGTTGCGAATTTGCTGCAAATGCGTCGACATCTGAACGTGTATAACCATCCAATGTTGCAATTAAATCTGCGCCAATCCCTTGCGGAACAAAGTGTGATTTTAAATTTGTTTCAGGATCTAATGCCCATGGCCCACCATCTGAACCCATTGCAATACGTGACATCGACTCGACACCACCTGCAACAACCACATCTTCCCAACCTGAACGTACTTTTTGTGCAGCCATATTGACAGCTTCAAGACCTGAAGCACAGAAACGGTTGATTTGCACACCGGCAACATCATTATCCCAACCTGCCGCAATTGCAGCAGTTTTAGCAATATCACCACCTTGGTCTGCAATAGGCGTGACACACCCGAAGACAATATCGTCTACTTTAGACGTATCTAAGTGATGACGATCTTTGAGTTCATTCAATAATGTTGTCAGTAAAGTAATCGGCTTCACTTCATGCAATGAACCATCTTTCTTTCCTTTTCCGCGTGGTGTGCGAATGGCGTCAATGATATAAGCCTCGCTCATAGCTGTTCCTTTTTATGACTTTTAAGTTGTTATGCATTTGAGTGTACAAATTAATGGCCGTGATGCAATGACTAGAACGGGTCAGGTCAGATGAATCTTTTTGCCAATAAACTGAAGATTTGGGCACGCAGATTCAAATCCCAAGTGCAACACATTTGTAGTTAGTTGAAAAAGTTAGGTGTATTCATAGAATCATTAGACTTTTTCAACTCGTAATTGGAAAGCACACAATGAAGAAATACACCCAACTTTCTCAAGATGAAAGATACGAAATTTATGCTACTTTGAAAAGTAAAAGTTCAATCGCTACCCTTGCTCGGGAATTAGGACGTTCACGATCAACCATCTACCGTGAATTAAAAAGAAATACTGGGCAACGTGGATATAGAGCTCAACAGGCAGCTAAATTTGCAAGTCAAAGACGGTACCGTCCTTCATCATCAATGACAGCATTTGCCTTCGCTTATATTGATTATTTGATTGGTTTGGACTGGTCACCCGAACAAATTTCAGGTGCTTTAACACAACGCGGTTGGCTGGATGTACCTTCACATGAGTGGATTTACCAGTACATTTATCAAGATAAATCAAAAGGCGGTAAACTTCATCTACATTTAAGGCATCAGAAGAAATATCGAAAACGCGGTTACAAAAACACGGATCGTAGGGGTCAAATCATTGATAAAACAAGTATTCACTGCCGACACCAGGTCATTGATCAACGACAACGTTTAGGAGATTTCGAAGGTGACACGGTGATTGGTAAACATCATAAAGGTGCTTTATTGACTCTCGTTGATCGAAAGAGCCTGTATGTACATATTGTTCATTTAGGGCCAACAAGAGCATCCTCTCAAACGATTACTTGTGCATTAGATCGTTTACAAATGAGCCATGCTTATAGTGTGACATTTGATAATGGCAAAGAATTTTCCGAACACAAAAGAATTACTGATGCTGGCATAGAGACGTATTTTGCTGATCCTTACAAGTCTATTCAGCGAGCTAGAAATGAAAATACGAATGGTTTAATCCGTCAATATCTGCCAAAATCATCATCGTTTGATGGCGTGTCAAACGAACAAATAGAGCAGATAGAATTTGCACTCAACCATCGTCCTAGAAAAACACTAGGTTGGTATACACCGAGTGAAGTTATGGCTGGTTTTTATACTGTTGCACTTGCCGCTTGAATCCGCCGCATAAAAAAACCCAAGATCGAAATCTTGGGTTTAGCAATGTGCCGAACAGTCGTCAAACTAAAAATTTAGTGATAACCGTGTAGTTGGCGATATAAACCGGGCGTAACTCCAGTCCATTTTTTAAAGGCACGGTGGAAGGTACTGGTTTCACTAAAGCCCACTTGCTGTGCCACATCTTCTAAAGTCAAACCTGGGTTCAATAGTAGGTGGATCGCGGCATCACGACGTAATGCATCTTTCACACCTTGGTAACTTTTACCTTCAGCAGCTAAGCGGCGACGCAACGTTTGTGGAGATAAATACAGCATAGAAGCCACATCATTCAGAGTTGGCATTTCCTCACCAATTTGACTCTTCAATACATCACGAATACGTGAAGTGAGTGAGTTTGTATTTTTAAATTTCACCAACAACTGTGCAGGAGCGGCTTTTAAAAACTCTTCTAATGTTTCTTCATTTTGACGAATTGGTAAGTCCAAATAATCTGCCGCAAAAGTGATTTCAGTACGCGGCATGTCGAACTGCATCACAGGTGCGAAGAACAGGGCATCGTACTCATCTGCATGAGTCGGACGTTCATAACCAAAGTGTACACGTTCTAGTGGTAAACGACGTTCAATCAACCAAGACGCGAGACCGTGCCAAATCATCAGCATACTTTCGGTAATGAAGTGATCTGGATCCATCGATTTTGGAATCTGAGGAACAAGACGAGCTTCGTGCTTGTCGCGTTCTAAGGTCACCGACCACTCATCACCAAACAATTTATAAAACTGTGAAGACAGTTCTAAAGCATCACCTAAGGTTTTGGCATGAATAATCAACTGACACATGATGGCAAACGTACCTAAACGACGTGGTTGCTTATCGAAGCCAACATGTTCGTCTTGGGTCACCATCCATAACATTTTAACGAAGCGAGTATATTGTTCTGGAGAAATACGGGCTTTAGGTTGACGCAGCAGTTCTGCCTCAATCCCTACGTGAGAAAGTAATGTTTCGACATCCATGCCGAGACGTTTTACGCCAGTTAAAGCCGCATTGACGAAATGGATACTAATGGTATCGCGGCTCATATTTAATCCTTCAGTCTCTTTTATATTCACTTGCGTTTGACCTAAATGACGCTAAAAAAAGTATTTTAGGCAATTTACACTAAAGTTTTTTGCCTTTTTACATGTTAAATTGCCGAAATGATCAAGGTAAATGGCTGAACATGACATTGTTTTGTTGCTTTTATATTTCTAAAATAGCTAAAAAATCAACATAAAAAGAGAAAATAAACATGGATATGGCATTGAAAGGATTGAAAGTTCTCGATTTTTCTACACTTTTACCTGGACCTTTTGCAACAATGTACTTAGCAGACCTAGGTGCAGAAGTGATCCACATCGAGTCTCCAACCCGCCCAGATCTGATCCGTTTAATGCCACCTTATGCCAATGGACAGGCCACTGCACATAGTTATCTCAACAGAAATAAACATGCTGTCGCTCTTGATTTGAAAGATCCTGCCAATATTGAACTGATCAAATCGAAAATTTCAGACTATGACATTGTAATTGAACAATTCCGTCCAGGCGTGATGCAAAGATTGGGACTCGACTATCAGACCTTATCTGAAATTAATCCGCGCTTGATCTATTGTTCCATTACGGGTTATGGGCAAACAGGAGGGTATCAAAATAAAGCAGGACACGATATCAACTATGTGGCTTTGTCAGGTATCGCGGGACATAGTGGCCGACAGCACAGTGGACCACCACCAATGGGGATTCAAATTGCGGATATTGCAGGCGGCTCTTTGCATAGTGTGATTGGAATTTTAGCTTCAGTGATTGAAAGACAGCGGAGTGGTTTGGGACAGTATATTGATATTTCTATGACCGACTGTGTGGTGGGGCTCAGTAGCATGGCCGCAGCTGCGAGCTTAGCAGGACAGGAAAAACAAGGGCCTGAGCAAAGCTATCTCAATGGTGCGACTTTTTATGACTATTATGAAACGCAAGATGGACGTTATTTATCGATTGGGAGTTTAGAGCCGCAGTTTTTACATGGGCTGGCCCAGATTTTAGAGTTGCCGATTGTGGCTGAAAAAGGGGCCTCTCTGGCAACTGATGACCGTCAGGTGGTGAAACAAGCAATAAAAGACAAAATTAAAACTCAAGATTTTGCCACGTGGAACGCAATTTTTCAGCAGCAAGATGTCTGCGTTGAGCCTGTATTAAAGTTGGATGAAGCACTCGATTCGCAGTTGGCTAAAGATCGTGCGTGGGTGGTTTCTGTACCTTTACAAGAGGGCAGTACAAAAAGCGAACAACAATTAGCTTGTCCAATTAAGTTTTCACGTTCAAAAATAAGATATGAATTTATAGGCAAACCACTTGGTTTTGATTCTTTATAAATATCATATAACGATAATTTGGATAGATTTAAAACAACAAAACGTCATAAAATGGGTTTTTATACAAATAAAGCGTATCATATCGATTAGTTGTAATTTTGTAAGAAAGGTCACCAATTATGAATAAATGTAAAAGAAGTTGGTGTTTTAACCTCAGTCTCTTAGCGCTCAGTTGCTGCTTTCAAAGTGTGTATGCTGCAAATGCCTTTGAGGCAGAAAGCCCTTGGATGCTGGGTGATTGGAATGGTCAGCGCAGTGCATTGCAACAAAAAGGCTACGACTTTAGCTTTGGCTATACGGGTGAAATGGCAACGTTGCTCGATGCCTCACATTCTTCAAGTCATGGTACCGAATATGCAGACCAGTTTGCATTTGGTACGCACTTTGATTTAGACAAGATTTTGGGCTGGCAGGATACTGAGGCTCAAATCACCATTACCGAACGCAATGGGCGTTCACTTTCTCAAACATCCTATGCTTTAGATGGGCATTTAAGTTCCACTCAAGAAGTGTGGGGACGTGGACAGACGTGGCGTTTAACCGATTTGTGGATTAAGAAAAAGTTCATGGATCAAAAGTTAGACATTAAAGTCGGTCGTTTTGGTGAAGGTGAAGACTTCAATAGTTTCGACTGTGATTTCCAAAACCTTGCGCTCTGTGGCTCTCAAGTTGGTAACTGGGGCGGTGGCCAGTGGTACAATTGGCCTGTCAGCCAATGGGCTGCGCGAGTCAAATATAACCTTCGGCCAGATTTGTATGCACAAGTCGGGGTGTATGAATATAACCCTGAAAACTTAGAACGTGGCAAAGGCTGGAACTTAAGTACCGACGGTTCGCAGGGGGCCATTATTCCTGCTGAAGTGGTGTGGCAACCTGCTGTAGGTATAAATAAGTTACCCGGCGAATATCGTGCAGGTTATTACTACAGTTCGGCAGATGCCACAGACATTCAAAACCCACAGCAAACCTCACATAAACAAGGCGGCTGGGTTGTTGCCAAGCAGCAACTCACAGCACATCACGGTGATGCTGCGCGCGGTTTGACAGTTTTTGTGAATCTCACACTACATGATTCAGATACCAATACGGTTCGCGACATGCAGAACATTGGTTTGGTCTATAAAGGTGCTTTTGATGCTCGCCCTCAAGATGAAATCGCGATTGGCCTAGCCCGTATTAATATCAATGATGATGTCAAGGACGCGAATATTGTCAATAACAGCGTCAAAGCCCGTTTACAAGGTGAAGAGTATGATGCCGAGATTTACTACGGTATTCATGCAGCCAACTGGTTAACCATTCGTCCCAATATCCAATATATCCGCCATGTAGGCGCATATAAAAATGGTGAAAATGCATGGGTGGGCGGAATTAAATTCCAGACTGCATTTTAGTTTCTAGATCGATAAGTATTTGTCCAGCAAGGTTGATAAAAACTTTTAACGGTTGTTCAAAGCATAAAACTGTTCGAAATAAGTCGTTTGGACAGATACTTAAAATCTAAAAACTGTCTAGGTGTTCATATCGATATTAAAACGATATGAGCTTTTAACAGAATCTAAGAAAAAGGTGGTCAATATGAGTACTCCGTCTTCAGGTTCAGGGCTTAAAACTTTTACAGCTGTGATTGCTGTAATCTTTGGTTTAGTCCTGCTGATAGGAGGGATTTATCTTGCAGTGCTTGGTGGGTCTTGGTACTACATCATTGCAGGTTTACTCTTCATCGTGACTGCAGTTCTACTGCAAAAATTAAAAAGTACGGCATTAATCGTTTATGCGTTGTTGGTCTTGGGTACAGTGGTTTGGGGCTTATGGGAAGTGGGTTCAGACTTCTTTGCCTTGGCGCCACGTTTAGATATCCTTGGTTTATTTGGTTTATGGCTACTCATTCCAGCGGTCACACGTGGCTTTGACAACGCTAAAAGTGCAAAACTGGTTTTAATAGGTTCATTGGCGGTGACTATTGCCGTGATGATCTATGCTGTGTTTAATGACCCTCAAGAAATTCGAGGTGAACTAAGCAGCAAGCAACCTGCAACCGCACAGTCTATTCCGGGTGTTGCGGATGGCGACTGGCCTGCTTATGGTCGTACTCAGTCTGGTTTGCGCTATTCTCCTTTAACGCAAATTAATTCTGAGAATGTTAATGATTTAAAAGTCGCTTGGACCTATAACACAGGCGACTTTAAAACAGAAAATGACTCTGGTGAAACCACCAATCAGGTCACCCCAATTAAAGTTGGGGACAATATGTATATCTGTACCACGCACCAAAAATTGGTTGCACTTGACCCAGCTACGGGTAAGGCGAAATGGACTTTTGATCCGAAACTCAAAGCGGACAATACTTTTCAGCATTTAACCTGTCGTGGCGTGTCTTATTATGATGCGAACAATACGGCTGGTTTTGAAGCCAGCTTGGCTTCAAAAAAATCAACATCGACTGAATGTCCAAAAAAAGTGATTTTACCTGTCAATGATGGCCGTTTGGTTGCTATCAATGCTGATACTGGTGAGCGTTGTACTGACTTTGGTAAAAATGGTGAAGTCGATTTGCAAAAAGATATGCCATTCCCTTATCCGGGCGGTTATATCCCAACGTCGCCACCTGTAGTCACAGGCACGACTATTATTATTGCGGGTTCAACCACAGATAACTATTCAACTGAAGAACCTTCAGGTGTGATTCGTGGTTATGATGTAAATACGGGTGCATTGTTGTGGGTCTTTGACACAGGTGCAGAAGATCCAAATGCGATTCCAGCTCCAGGTCAAAAGTATGTTCAAAACTCACCGAATGCATGGGCACCATTAGCCTATGATGCAGCCTTGGATATGGTTTACATTCCAACGGGTGTGGGTACGCCAGATATTTGGGGCGGTAACCGTACCGAGTTGCATGAGCGTTATGCCAATTCAATGCTGGCACTGAATGCCTCAACAGGTAAGTTGGTGTGGAATTTCCAAACTACGCATCATGATTTGTGGGATATGGATGTACCATCACAACCGACGTTGACGGATATTAAAGATAAGTCAGGCAAAATGGTTCCTGCCATTTACGTATTAACGAAAACAGGCAATGCCTTTGTTCTAGACCGTCGTACTGGTGCAGCCATTGTTCCAATTACAGAAAAACCTGTACCACAAACAGTGAAACGTGGGCCGCAAACCAAAGGTGAGCGTTACTCTGCGACACAACCTTTCTCTGACTTTGACCTTGCGCCAAAAGAGAAACTGACGGATAAGCAAATGTGGGGTGCAACCATGTTTGACCAGTTGATGTGCCGTGTGTCTTTCCACAAACTGAACTATGACGGTATTTATACCCCACCTTCAGAAAATGGAACTTTGGTTTTCCCAGGCAACTTGGGTGTATTTGAATGGGGCGGTATGTCCGTTAACCCTGATCGTCAAATCGCAGTGATGAACCCAATCGGTTTACCGTTTGTTTCTCGACTCATTCCAGCCGATCCAAACCGTCCGAAAACAGCCAAAGGTGCAGGCACCGAAGCGGGTGTACAACCGATGTATGGCGTGCCTTACGGTGTAGAGATCAGTGCGTTCTTGTCTCCATTTGGTTTGCCATGTAAACAGCCTGCTTGGGGTTTTGTGGCGGGTGTAGATTTAAATACTCACGAAGTTGCATGGAAACGTCGTATTGGTACGATCCGTGACAGCTTACCGGGAATTCAATTACCACCATTTAAAATGGGGGTTCCTATGCTTGGTGGTTCAATCTCAACGGCGGGGAATGTGATGTTTGTCGGTGGTACGCAGGATAATTATATCCGTGCCATCAATGTGACCAATGGTGATGAACTTTGGAAAGGTCGTCTACCAGCGGGCGGTCAAGCTACACCAATGACCTATGAAGCCAATGGTAAACAGTATGTGGTCATTATGGCGGGTGGTCATGGTTCATTTGGGACCAAGATGGGAGATGCTTTGGTGGCATATGCCTTACCCGATGCAAAATAATCTTTTGTAGTCATTTAAACTTTCAAATAGCCTGATTCGTCAGGCTATTTTTATGTGCAATCGGTTTAAAAGGGTAAAGTGAGAACGAGGAAGCAATAGAAAAATTGAGATCTGCCCAGAAAGCCAGGTTTAAAATTTATGCGGTAGCAATGCATTGGTTAGTGTGTATGTGATAGGCTGAACGGAGTTAGCTGAATAATGTATAAGTATCTAATAAAAAATACTTTAATCAGAAAAAACCTTTAGGATTAGGGGCAAACAGTACATCTACTTATCCTTATCAATAAAACAGCTATGAAATATGTAAAAAACGCATTTTGTTGATAGTTTAAATCTCGTTATGCTGTCAGCCGTTATAATGAAACTACTAGCTGTACGCCATGTATTTATATACTGATTTCGATCAGCAACTGATCAATGAACGTGTTGCACAGTTCCGTGACCAAACGGAACGTTATTTAGCTGGAAAACTCACTGAAGATGAGTACCGCCCATTACGTCTTCAAAACGGTCTCTATGTACAACGCTATGCGCCAATGTTACGTATTGCTGTGCCTTATGGCTTAATGAACTCAACGCAATTGCGCAAAGTTGCAGAACTTGCAACTGAGTTTGACCGTGGTTATGCACACGTTTCAACGCGTCAGAATATTCAGTTTAACTGGCCTGCGCTAGAAAATGTTCCAGACATGCTTCAAGAGCTAGCTTCTGTACAAATGCATGCGATCCAAACTTCGGGTAACTGTATTCGTAACACGACTACAGACCAATATGCAGGTGTGGTTGCTGGTGAAGTGGCTGACCCACGTCCAACGTGTGAATTGATCCGTCAATGGTCAACCTTCCACCCAGAATTTGCCTTCTTGCCACGTAAGTTCAAGATTGCTGTATCAGCACTTGAAGAAACTGATCGTGCAGCGACATCATTCCATGATATTGGGGTGTATATCGTTAAAAATGAAGCGGGCGAAATTGGCTATAAAATTAAAGTCGGTGGTGGCTTAGGTCGTACCCCTGTGATTGGTAGTTTCATTCGTGACTTCTTGCCACGTGAAGACCTGATTGCTTACTTAGAAGCCGTACTGCGTGTTTATAACTTACACGGTCGTCGTGATAACAAATACAAAGCACGTATCAAAATTTTAGTGAAAGCGTTGACGCCTCAAGTCTTTGCTGAAAAAGTCGAAGCTGAGTTTGAGCACACCATTAAAACTTTAAAAATTCAGCCTGAAATTTTGCAGAAATTAGACGAAGAATTTATGCCGTTTGATTATCAAGATTATGCAGATGAAGATTTTTCTGAACAGTTTGCTGCACATCCAAAATTCAAACAGTGGTTCAATATCAACACCAATGCTCACAAAGTGAAGGGCTACCGTATTGTAACGATTTCGTTGAAACGTACGGGTATTGCACCGGGT
Source organism: Acinetobacter sp. 789_lipA (assembly GCF_058242845.1). Classification (NCBI taxonomy): domain Bacteria; kingdom Pseudomonadati; phylum Pseudomonadota; class Gammaproteobacteria; order Moraxellales; family Moraxellaceae; genus Acinetobacter; species Acinetobacter sp. 789_lipA. The sequence goes on from NZ_JBZAYS010000001.1 coordinate 1,470,423, forward strand.
GACGTGACCACGGAAGAGATGAATTTGATTGCAGACCTTGCAGACAAATACACCTTTGGTGAACTGCGGACCACGCATGAGCAAAATATTTCTTTGGTGGATGTTCCGCAGAAAGATTTGTTTGAATTGTGGACTATTCTAGAGAAAAACAATTTAGCTCGTGCGCACATTGGTTTCTTAACCGACATTATTTGCTGCCCAGGCGGTGACTTCTGTTCACTGGCAAATGCGAAATCAATTCCTATTTCAGAAGCGATTTCACGTCGTTTTGATGACTTAGATACCATTTATAACCTTGGCAAACTGGATCTGAATATTTCAGGTTGTATGAATGCATGTGGTCATCACCATGTGGGCAACATTGGTATTCTAGGTGTAGACAAAAAAGGCGCTGAATTCTACCAAATCACTTTGGGTGGTAATGCTGATCATGATGCTTCAATTGGTAACATTTTAGGCCCTTCATTTGCAGCTGAAGTTGTGCCAGACATCGTTGAAGAAATTTTAAATACCTATCTTGACCTTCGTGCTGAGGGTGAAGAATTCATTGATACTTATCGCCGTGTGGGCATTCAACCCTTTAAGGAGCGTGCATATGCTTAATCTCGCACTACAAGTCCTCTCTAAAGATGGCTCGATTGCAGACAACACTTATCAAGTGATTGGTGAAGATGGTGTTTTACCGCAAGGTGATGTGGTTTTAACGGTTGAGCAGTTAGATCAATTGGCTCAAGTTTCAGGTAAAAAAGCACTCCTTGTTACAGTTGATGCTTCTCCTGAAACGCATGAATTCCCTTTAGATCAGTTAGATGCCATCTTTATTGATTTTGCGGGCTTTAACGATGGTCGTGGCTATTCATTTGCAGCGCTATTACGTCGCCAAGGTTTCCAAGGTGAACTACGCGCAACAGGTGATGTGTTTAAAGATGTCTTGAACTACATGAAACGTTCAGGCTTTGATACCTTTGTTATTAAAGAAGGTAAAGACATTCTTGAAGCTGCTGCGGGTTTAAATGATTTTAGAAATCCATATCAAGCATCAACAGCCGTTGCACAAGCCAGTTATCAAACGGGCGCTTAAATTTTCAAGTGAATAAAAAGCTGGACTTTGGTCCAGCTTTTTTGTATTTATACGCAGCATTTTTGATGAACAAATTGAAGAAAAAGAAGCAGGTAAAATGGACATGATGGCACTTTTTGCAAAAATTAATCCCGGTGTCATTTGGTTACTTATTGCTATTGCTACAGATGTGCTTTCGACTTTTTATTCCGCAAAAGGTAATGGCTTGGTCAATAAATTGGATCAAGGTATTGCACTGGTGCTTTACATGATTTCTTTTGCGTGTGCCGCCTATGCCTTAAAATTTATGCAAGCGGGAATTTTATATGTGCTGTGGTCTGGCATTGGTGTCATTGCCACAGCACTTCTTGCTAAAGCATTTTTAGGGCAGAACATCGATTTGGCTGGATGGCTCGGTATCGGTTTTATTACCTTGGGGCTCACTATTATTGCGCAATTCTCAAATATTGATGTTTAAAAAGAAGATGCATTTTATCCTTCTTCTAATTGGCAATTCACCATCCACTTCACTCCAAATTGATCGGTAAATGCACCATAGAGTGCGCCCCAAAATGTTTTCTCTAGAGGCATCTCTATTTTTCCATTGGCTGAAAGTGCATCAAATAAGCGTTTTGCATCGGCTTGTTCATGGGCATCTAAGTTAATGGAAATATAGTGGTTGTTGCCTAGAGTAAAAACAGTATTGGTTTGGGCACAAAACTGATCATTGGTATCCGAAGCCATCAGAATCGTGCTGGCATTGATGGGAAGCGAAACATGCATGATTTTTTGTTGGTCAGCGTCGGAAAGGGTAACTGAACTTTCATCTGAAGGTAAGTCTCCATAACGCATGAACGTTGCAAACTCTCCACCAAAGACAGACTTGTAAAAATTAAAAGCGGCTTCAGTTTGACCATCAAAGTTGAGGTAGTGATTCAGTTGCATTGTCTTATCCTTGTTGTTTTTTTCGTCGTTATTTTAACAAGTCGTTAAGATCGACCCTAATACAATCTTGTAATAAAAAATCCCTCGCAGTCGAGGGATTTTCATAAATGTCGCTTTTATATCAGCTAATCAGCCAGTCTTTCATTGTATAAAATATGTCAATAAAAGAAAGTTGCTTGAATCTTAAAGTAATTCAATCGCTACAGCAGTTGCTTCACCACCACCGATGCAGAGTGCTGCAATCCCTTTTTTACCACCTGTGCGTTTAAGCGCATGAATCAAAGTCAGGATAATACGTGAACCGGTTGAACCGACAGGGTGACCCAATGCGCAAGCTCCACCATTGATGTTCACTTTTGCAGGATCAAGTTTGAAGTCATCGATTGGACACATGGTCACCATCGCAAAAGCTTCATTGATTTCCCAAAGGTCTACGTCCTGTGCATTCCAACCTGTTTTCTTAAGCACTTTTTCAATTGCACCGACTGGTGCAATGGTGAACTCTGATGGATGCTGTGAATTGGATGCATAAGCCACAATTTTCGCTAATGGTGTTAAACCTTTGTTCGATGCATTTTCTGCTGACGTTAAAACTAGTGCGGATGCGCCATCTGAGATTGAGCTTGCATTTGCTGCAGTGATGGTGCCATCTTTAGCAAAAGCAGGGCGAAGGCTTGGAATTTTTGCAATATTGGCATTGAATGGTTGTTCATCTTTATCAATGACAACATCACCTTTGCGAGATGAAACTGTCACAGGCACGATTTCATCGGCAAAGTAACCTTCGTTGACCGCTGTTTGTGCACGCTCTAAAGAGCGAATCGCGAATGCATCCATTTGCTCACGCGTATAGCCACGGGTATTGGCCATATCTTGTGCAAAAGAACCCATCAATCGACCTGTTTCTGCATCTTCTAAGCCATCAAGGAACATGTGGTCTTTAACATCGCCATGCCCCATACGGTAGCCTGCGCGTGCTTTGGTTAAAATATAAGGAGCATTGGTCATCGACTCCATGCCACCTGCAACCACGATATTTGCTGAACCTGCTTTGATCATATCCGCAGCTTGCATTACTGCTTTCATGCCAGAACCACATAATTTATTGATGGTCACGGCACCTGTTGAATCAGGTAAACCTGCTTGGCGCATAGCTTGACGTGCTGGACCTTGCTTTAATCCCGCAGGTAGAACACAACCCATGATTACTTCTTCTACATCGTTTGCGTGTAGGCCAGCACGAGCAATCGCTTCTTTAATCGTCACAGCACCGAGTTCTGGAGCGGTCACACTTGCTAAACTGCCTTGAAAACCGCCCATTGCCGTACGAGCACCATTCACAATTACGATGTCTGTCATTTTCTTCTCCGAATCACTTATACGTTTTGTTGTAAACTTAAGCAGTATATGCAAATTTACTCGAGAGAAAAGCTGAAAACGTGATTATGGACTCATGGGTCTAGTTACAGGCATCTAGGGGTTCAGTCCGGGTCTGCCCCATTTTGCTCATGACTAATTTAAAGTGATCCTGACTTTGCATAGAGCAATAATAGAAAGTTCCATTTGAACCAAGGGGGAGACCATTTTCAGCTTTAAAGCTTAAAGATGGAAGATTGAGTGTGCCACGCCAATCAAGATTGCCATATTTGAGCTGCTGTTGTTCTGTCCGAATAATCTTTTCACTGGTATCTACTCGTCGGTTTTTATTATTATCGATAAATACAATAAAGCCCATGTTCCACTGATGATTTTGGCATTGAACGAGGTCTTGACTTGGACAAATGGTGATATTTTGACGTTGCAGGTTGGCCATATTTTTGGCTGCATGAATATTATTTCTTAGTGTATTCAGTATCTTGGTTCGCTCTTGTGCTGCCATATACTGATGAAAATGAGGAAGAGCTACTGTACAAATGATCATAATAATGCTAATAGTGATCATGAGTTCGAATAAAGTGAACCCTTTTTTATTGATAAAAAACATATGGTTATCCAGTTTTATTGTTATGGGCTATTTTTTATTTATTAAAGCTTTGTTTATCAAACAAATTTTATACATAATTAGTAGTACTCAACTTGTTTAAAAAGCTGTTAAAATGTAAGACAAGTGAAAATAAGCTATTCGCAAGTAAAAATTGAGTAAAAAATTACCGAATTACAACGGAAATTGTAAGTAATTTTGTCAATAATTTACTTGATTAAAGTTATCAAGCACTTGGAAAAAAAATAAAGTGTTTGTATGATTCATTGCGAATAGCTTAAAAATAAAACTGGGGTATAAAAAAGCCTATCTCAGAATGGTTAAATAATTTTAAGCTTAAGCTTGAAAAACAATTGTTATCTCTGGAGGATAAATCCATGAAAATGAGTCGTATTGCATTAGCAATGCTCGTAGCTGCTCCTTTAGCTGCTGCAAACGCGGGCGTAACTGTTACTCCATTAATGCTTGGTTACACTTGGCAAGACAGTCAACACAACAACGGTGTTGACCATTTAACTTCTGCTCCTGAAATTCAAGACGATTTATTCGTTGGCGCTGCACTTGGTGTTGAATTGACTCCTTGGTTAGGTTTCGAAGCTGAATACAACCAAGTTAAAGGTGATGTAGACGGTCTTGCTGCTGGCGCTGAATATAAGCAAACTCAAATCAACGGTAACTTCTATGCTACTTCTGATTTGATCACTAAAAACTATGACAGCAAAATCAAGCCATACGTACTTTTAGGTGCTGGTCACTACAAATATGACATCGATGGTATTGCTAAAGACGAAGAAGGTACTTTAGGTAATGCTGGTTTCGGTGCTTTCTGGCGCTTGAACGATGCTTTGTCGCTACGTACTGAAGCTCGTGCTACTTACAACATCGATGAAGATTTCTGGAACTACACAGCACTTGCTGGTCTTAACGTAGTTCTTGGTGGTCACTTGAAACCTGCTGCTCCAGTAGTAGAAGTTGCTCCAGTTGAACCAGTTGCTCCAGTTCAACCACAAGAGTTAACTGAAGACCTTAACATGGAACTTCGTGTGTTCTTTGATACAAACAAATCAAACATCAAAGACCAATACAAGCCAGAAATCGCTAAAGTTGCTGAGAAGTTAGTTGAATATCCAAATGCTACTGCTCGCATCGAAGGTCACACAGACAACACTGGTCCACGTGCATTGAACGAACGTTTATCTTTAGCTCGTGCTAACTCTGTTAAATCGTCTCTAGTAAACGAATACAACGTTGACCCAGCTCGTTTGTCTACTCAAGGTTTCGCTTGGGACCAACCGATTGCTGACAACAACACTAAAGAAGGCCGTGCTATGAACCGTCGTGTATTCGCGACAATTTCTGGCAGCCGTACAGTTCAAGCTCAATAATCTGAGTTTTAACTAAAAAACGACTCTTCGGAGTCGTTTTTTTTTATGTCTAAAACAATGAAATTTATGTTAATGCGTGTTGTTGAGCATAAGCTCGAGCTCAATACAAGAGCCTTTAAGGCTTACGTTGGTCATGGTCATTTACGCATAGGACATAAGACACAGTTAGAAGTATTTAATTTTAGAGGATGAATATAAGAAGAATGAAGAGTGGATTTTAGTCACTCATGCTTCGCGACATCGATCATAACTTTTGCCTTTAGAATGAATTGATATTTATTTTTATAAAGATTTGTTTGCCAGCGAGATAATATTTCTGGCTTGATATTTAGGGGGCTAGGAATTTGATAGAGATCAGTACTCAATGAACCGTAACATTTAGTTATTGCTGTGCGAATTGAGAGGCTAAATTTTTACAACCTAGATATGTAAATTGTTAATCGTATAAGTGAGCGGATGCTGGTTGCAGAATATTAACTAAGTTTAGGATGGATCCGAGTCATAGGTATCGCTTTTATGTGAAGTCAATAATTGAACTGTCTTATTGAAAATTGCGTTATTAATTTATGCTTTACGGCTTTAGCAAATGGATAAATGATAATAAAAAACAGCCCGAAGGCTGTCTTTTATTATGAAAGGATTTTATTCGCGATCAGGACTCATTGGACTGACATCCATTTCTTGGTAAGAAACAAGTTTGGTTTTGTATTTCCATTTATAGCCTAGCCAAATCGCCAAGAATAAGAAAATACCAATATAGGTCGATAACACAGAGAGCCATTCACCATCAAGCACTGCTTGGTAGTTTTGACCTAAAACAACAATTGCACACAGAATAAAGGCGAACCACGGAGCAAATGGGAAGAATTTTGCACGATAAGCTAAGTCTTCAACCTTATGACCTTGGGCAACATAGCCTTTACGGAAACGATAGTGTGAAACAGCAATCCCTAACCAAACGATAAAGCCACACATACCCGACATGTTAAGCAACCAGTTGAAAACTTGTTCTTCACCAATGAAAGTAGTTAAGAAGCAAAGTGCAGCAATTGCAGTTGTCGCATAAAGTGCATTCATGGGTACGCCGCGTGGGTCTAATTTGGCAAACACTTTAGGTGCACTGCCATTTTGGGCCATATTAAACAGCATACGCGTTGATGAATACATCCCAGAGTTACCTGCCGATAGAATCGCGGTTAAAATCACGGCATTCATCACGCTGGCAGCAAAGGCAAATCCCGCTTTTTCATAGAGTAAGGTAAATGGAGAGAGTGCAATATTCTCTGATGAAGCCGCTTGTAATAAAAGTGGATCATCATATGAAATGAGTGTGCCGATAATGAAAATACACACTACATAAAACAGTAGAATGCGCCAAAAAATCTGTTTGATGGCAATCGGAATCGTTTTTTGCGGATCTTTTGATTCACCTGCAGCGACACCGACCATTTCGGTACCTTGGAACGAGAACCCTGCAATCATCGCCACACCAATCAGTGCCGATAAGCCACCAACGAAGGGCGCTTCACCTTTGGTCCAGTTGGCAAAAGTTGCGATACCAGGCGTCATCATGATTTTAGCAATCATGAAAATACCAATGATGATAAACACAATGATGGCAAGGACTTTAACCAAGGAGAAGAAGAACTCACTTTCACCAAAGCCTTTGACTGTCAGTGCATTGATGCCAAAGACAACAGCTAAGAATAGAGCACTCCAATAGAAACCGGGCAGGTCGGGAAACCAGAATTTCATGATGAATTGAACTGCAACCAATTCAAATGCAACCGTAATGGCCCAGTTATACCAATAGTTCCAGCCAAGGGCGAAACCAAAACCGCCCTCAACATACTTGGTGCCATAGGTGAAAAATGCACCTGATGTTGGGTTATGTGTTGCCAACTCACCCAGACTGGTCATGAGAAAGTAAATCATCACACCAATTAAGCAGTAGGCCAATAACGCCCCGCCAGGGCCAGCATTTGCAATGGTTGCACCTGAGGCAAGGAATAAACCTGTACCAATTGAACCACCAATGGCGATCATATTCAGATGGCGAGCTCCAAGCTTCCGCTTGAGTTGAGCTGGTTGAGTCGTTTCGCTCATCATTGTTCCTTAAGATTTCTTTTGTGTGCTAGCAAACAGCACCTTAAAGCCTTGTTGATCGGCTTTGGTTGTACATTGGCCAAAACTTTGCTCAATGAGTAATGGATAATTGAGAAAGCGGTTGGCAACAATCCACAACTCACCATCTGATTTGAGATGGCGACGGGATGTTTTGCATAAATTTTCGCTGGCATTGTAATCTGTATGAATGCCTTGATGGAATGGGGGATTACTGACGATTGCGTGTAAAAACAGAGGAGCATCCTCAATTCCGTGTACCGCTTTAATCTCAAGTTGTTCTGGTAAAAGGTTATTTTTTTCAAAAGTCATTTTTGTTGAAGCTAATGCAAAGGCATCGACATCCAGTGCAAAAATGCGATTTTTCGGATTTAACTTGGCCAAATAAGCACTGATCACGCCTGCACCACAGCCAAAGTCTGCAATTTTTCCAGAAGTGACCTGTGAAAGGTGAGGCAATAACACGGCTGTACCCACGTCCAGACGATTTTGACTAAACACACCCGGTAATGCGCAAATCTGTAATTCACCTTTCGGGGTTGGCACTGTATAGAGTTGTGCCCAATCAGCCAAAGGTTTTGCGGTTACGGTTTTTTCGGTGACTAACTGCCACATTTGACAATGTCGAGCGCTGTCTAATTTGAGGGTTTTACCAAAAGGTTGCAGCTGTTTAGAAGCGCGTTCTACACCGCCTTTCTTTTCACCGACTAAAAAGATCGATGCACCTACAGCCAAACGACTGACCAGTTGGTGTAGGACATAATTGAGTAGTTCTTTTGACTTTGGAACAAACACGATGGCTTGATCAAAAGCGACATCAGGCAAATCTGTACCAAAATGCACATCACTTTGTTGGTTTTGGAAATATTGTAATTCGTTAAAATTCCATGTCCAAAAATGTGGCTCTACAGTACCAATTAACTGTGTGTTTAATTCGTCACACGGTGCATTGACCAGTAAAACTGAACCAGAGAGAAATTCTTGCTGGCGAAGAACAACTTCACTTCGTGGATCCATTTTATATACTCCATTGTAAAAACGATGCCCAGACAGTGCTGGGCAAAGTGCATACTGAAATGAACAATTATTTCTTCGTTTCAGGAAGAATAATATTTAATAACAAAGCTGCAATACCACCTGTCGCAACACCTGAACTGAAGATGTTACGGAATAATTCAGGTAAGTGTTCCAAAATTTGTGGAACTTGTGCAACACCTAAACCGAGTGCCAATGAAATGGCAATAATCAGTAGTGCGCGGCGGTCAAGATGAATACCTGACAGAATGTTAATTCCAGAAGCTGCTACAGCTCCAAACATCACCATCACAGCGCCGCCTAAAACAGCTTGAGGCACTGCCTGAATCACACCTGCAACAGCAGGGAGTAAACCTAGAATCACCAATAATGCGGCAATCCAGATGCCGACATAACGGCTCGCAACGCCAGTGAGTTGAATTACGCCATTGTTTTGTGCAAAGACCGAGCTAGGGAAGGTGTTGAAAATACCCGCAAGGAAAGAGTTTGCACCATTCACCAAGACACCACCTTTAATACGCTCCATCCATGTTGCACCATCGACAGGTTGGTTCGAGAGTTTAGAGGTTGCCGTAATATCACCAATCGCCTCTAAAGAGGTCACAAGGTAAATAAAGGCCATTGGAATAAACAAACTCCAAGAGAAGTCTAAACCAAAGTGCATTGGGGTTGGAATTTGAACCAGAGGTGCATCCTGAAGACCTGAAAAGTCGAGATGCCCCATAAAGCCTGCCAACACATAACCGACAATCAGTGCGATTAAAATAGCCGAACTTTTTACCCAAGTAATGCGAATACGGTTCAATATAATGATCAGTGCCAGTACTGTACAGGACATGATTAAGTTGTCTGCATTGGCAAAGGTATTGTTTGACATGGCTTGATAGCCACCACCCATGCTGATCAGACCTTCTTTAATCAGAGTCAAACCAATCAATAACACCACAATGCCTGTTACCAATGGGGTAATGAGCATTTTCACCCAAGGCAGAATACGTGAGACGCCCATTTCAATAAATGAACCTGCGATTACCACACCAAAAATTGCAGCCATGACGGATTCTACTGGAGTACCTGCAGCAACCATGGCAGAGCCAATTCCAATAATCGGGCCGATAAAGTTAAAACTGGTGCCCTGAACAATCAATAAACCTGCACCGAAAGGTCCAACTTTTTTACATTGTAAGAAGGTTGCAATCCCTGAAATGACCAAAGACATGGATAAAATCATGTTGGTGTCTTCTTTCGACACACCAAGCGCTAGACAGATGAGTAAGCCCGGAGTAACAATTGGGACAATAATTGCAAGGAGATGTTGAAAGGCAGCAAGAAAAGCAATGATTGGGCGAGGGCGGTCGTTTAAACCATAGACCAAATCGAGTTGATCTGTTTGATTGGGAGAGAGTTTCTGATCAGACATATGTCAAAGGGTGTTAGCAAGGTGGCGCTATTCTAATCGCTTTACACAGCTTTACAAAATTAATTACACACCACTTATCAAAAAAAATGAGTCTGTCAATAAACTGTCACTACTAAATTCTATTATTTTTCTGTATAATTTGCCCTCAAACTTTAGGCGTATCGAATTTACATGTCAGATATCAAAACTCTCCGCAACATTGCCATCATTGCGCACGTTGACCACGGTAAAACCACTCTAGTAGACAAACTTTTACAGCAATCAGGTGCACTTGGCGATCGTGCAGGCGAGATTGAGCGTGTCATGGATTCAGGCGCGATTGAAAGTGAACGTGGTATTACCATTCTTGCAAAAAACACTGCAATCAAATGGTTAGATGCACGTACCAATACAGAATACCGTATTAACATCGTTGACACCCCAGGACACGCGGACTTCGGTGGTGAAGTTGAACGTGTAATGTCGATGGTTGACTGTGTACTTCTTCTTGTTGACTCTCAAGAAGGTCCAATGCCACAAACTCGTTTCGTAACGCAAAAAGCGTTCGCACGTGGTTTGAAGCCAATCGTAATTATCAACAAAGTCGACAAGCCAAGCGCGCGTCCAGATTGGGTTATTGACCAAGTATTTGATTTGTTTGATAACCTTGGTGGTTCTGACGAACAGTTAGACTTCCCAGTTGTTTACGCTTCAGGTCTTCGTGGTGTTGCTGGTCCATCTCCAGAAGAACTTGCTGAAGATATGACTCCATTGTTCCAAACCATCGTAGACATTGTTGAACCACCAGCAGTTGATGTTGATGGTCCATTTCAAATGCAGATTTCATCACTTGACTATAACAGCTTCGTAGGTGTTATCGGTGTTGGTCGTATTCAACGTGGTTCTGTAAAATTAAACACACCAGTAACTGTGATTGATAAAGACGGTAAGACACGTAATGGTCGTATCTTAAAAATCATGGGTTACCATGGTTTAGAACGTGTTGATGTTGAATCTGCTCAAGCAGGCGATATCGTGTGTATCACAGGTATTGATGAACTTCATATTTCTGACACCATTTGTGATCCTAAAAATGTTGAAGCTTTACCAGCATTGTCTGTAGATGAACCTACAGTAACGATGACTTTCCAAGTAAACAACTCTCCGTTTGCTGGTAAAGAAGGTAAATTTGTTACTTCACGTAATATTCGTGAACGTCTTGACCGCGAATTAATTCATAACGTTGCACTTCGTGTTGAAGATACTGATAGTCCTGATAGCTTTAAAGTATCAGGTCGTGGTGAACTTCACCTTTCAGTTCTTATTGAAAACATGCGTCGTGAAGGCTTCGAGATGGGCGTATCTCGTCCACAAGTAATCTTGAAAGAAGTTGATGGTGAAAAGCAAGAGCCATATGAAAACGTAACATTTGACGTTGAAGAACAGCACCAAGGTTCTGTAATGGAACAAATGGGTCACCGTAAAGGCGAAATGACGAATATGGAAGTTGACGGTAAAGGCCGTATCCGTATTGAAGCAACTGTTCCTTCACGTGGCTTAATTGGTTTCCGTTCAGAATTCTTGACCATGACTTCTGGTACAGGAATCATGACGTCTAGCTTCTCGCATTACGGTCCAATGAAACAAGGTACTGTTGCGAAACGTCAAAACGGTGTGTTGATTTCTATGGTTCAAGGTACTTGCCTTGGCTATGCATTGTTCACATTGCAGGACCGTGGTCGTCTATTTGCTAAACCTCAGTTAGAAGTTTACGAAGGTATGATCATTGGTATTAACTCTCGTTCAGATGACATGACAGTTAACCCAACTAAAGCAAAACAGTTAACAAACGTACGTGCTTCTGGTACTGATGATGCGTTGACTCTTGTTCCTGCTGTTGAATATACGCTTGAACAAGCGCTTGAATTCATTGAAGATGATGAATTAGTTGAAGTAACACCTAAGTCAATCCGTATCCGTAAGCGTTACTTGACTGAAAACGAACGTAAACGTAACCGTTCTGGTAAATAAGTTTTAAAAATGATGTTGTCCTCATGCGGGGCAGCAAAATTTAAAAATGCCATCAATTTATTGATGGCATTTTTTTGTTTAAAATTAGCAAACCAATATATAAAAGCAGATGATTTCCGAGTAAATTACGTGGAAATGAAGCTATAAAATTAAATGTATACTTCGTCACATAAATTAAAGTCAAAAAAAACTGGAGATTTAAATGAGTATTATTCAAGAGTTCCGCGAATTTGCGGTAAAAGGCAACATGATCGACTTGGCTGTCGGTGTGATTATTGGTGGGGCATTTGGTAAAATTGTTGACTCATTAGTGAAAGATATCATCATGCCATTGATTACTGTGATCACTGGCGGTGGTGTGGATTTCACACAAAAGTTCTTTGTTTTGGGCGATAACCCAAACAATTTACAGTCTTTAGATGAGTTAACCAAAGCAGGTGTAAATGTCCTGACTTATGGTAACTTCCTTACGATTTTAATTAATTTCATCATTTTGGCATGGGTGGTGTTCTTAATGGTGAAAATGATTAATCGTATGCGCCGTAAACAAGAAGAAGTAGCGCCAGAACCAGCAGCAACGCCAGAAGATATCGCGTTGCTACGTGAAATTCGTGATGAATTGAAAAAACGTCAGTAATCGAACAGTTAAAATAAAACGGCACATCAAGTGCCGTTTTTTTATGTCTGAGACTTATCCGAAGACTGGTTTTTGTACAGTTTTGGTTTTATGATGCGCGATGATTGAATAGCTGTGGTGATGTCGAATGAACCAATTATTTGTCTATGGGACGCTCCGTCCAAATCATGAAAATGCCCATCTTTTAGAGCGTATAGGTGGGACATGGCAAAAAGGCTATGTGCATGGCGTGGTGCATATTTTGGATTGGGGACCCGACAAAGGCTTATTCGCCATTGTTTTAGATCCGCAAGCAGCAGCAGTTGAAGGATATTTTTTTAGCAGTGAAAAATTAACCGAACATTGGGATGCGTTGGATGAGTTTGAAGGGATACAGTATCAACGGGTGAGGGTACAAGGGACGTTGGAATCTGGCGAACACGTTGATGCTTGGACATATGAGATGAAAGAGGCTTAATCAAATACTGTGTTTGTGATGTGCTTAGACATAAACACATCACATACCGCGCATCCTTTTAAAAATCCATACGGAATTTAATTTCTACTAAATGAAAACCAAATTGGCTCTTGATGGGGCCATGTAGTACTTTTTCAGCTGCACTAAAAACCAATTTATCAATCACAGGCACCAATTGGCCTTTTTTGACTTCACCTAGTTCACCACCGCGTTTAGCTGAATTACAGGTGGAGTATTGCTTAGCAATTTTGGCGAAATCGGCGCCATCGTGGATTTTCTTTTTCAGTTGTTCAGCGAGGTCTTTGTCTTTGACCAAAATATGACGAACAATGGCAGTTTTCATTTGGTTTTTCCTCGAGCTGTGGCTTTGGGCTTAGGTTGCACTTTTTTCAGCGGTTGGCATTCGGGACAAAACACAGAAGCACGCTGTCCTAGTTTGATGTTTTCAAGCGTAGTCTCGCAGTTCACACACATTTCACCTGCTCGACCATAAGCCAATAAAGTTTGTTGAAAGTAACCATTTTCACCCATTGCGTTGGAATAGTCCCGCAGGGTAGACCCACCTAAATCGATGGCCTGCTGCAAAATACGTTTAATCTCGACCACCAATTTTTCAATTTGGCTGGGTGTTAAACTAGACGCCACTTGCGCAGGGTGTATTCTTAAATTAAACAAACTCTCTGTGGCATAGATATTTCCGACACCAACCACCACATGGTTATCCATGATTGCAACTTTTATGCCGACCTGTTTGCTTTTTAACTTTTGGCTTAAATATTTAGCGTTAAAATCAGCACTCAGTGGTTCAGGCCCAAGGGTATCGATTAACTTGGTTTGCGAATATTTATCCAACCATAAAATACAGCCGAAGCGGCGCGGATCATGGTAGCGTAGCTCGACATCTTCAAAACGAATAATCAAATGATCGTGTTTACGCAGGGTTTCACCCACCTCACAAATACGGAAACTACCAGACATACCCAAATGCCAAAGCATCGTGTCTTGTTCAAAAATGGCCAAAATGTATTTAGAACGGCGTTTGAGTTGAATTAAACGCTGACCCACCAGTTTGCTGAGATCGGCGGGAATCGGCCAGCGCAGGCTCGACTGGCGAACTTCAACACTGAGTACTTGTTGATCTAATAACGGCGCTAGACTGGCTTTGGTGGTTTCAACTTCGGGTAATTCTGGCATGGCAACATGAGATGATAAAACTTGAGGCTAATATTGCGGTGTACACGCAAGATTGCAAGTGATTTCAACGAGAGGCTTGCCTTTAGCACATTTGTACGGAGCTAGAGTGCAAGTGTGATCAGGAATCATCCTCTTTAAATAGCATTCTTGAATTGAGTGAAAACTGCTATGAATCACCCAAATCCAATCTTCTATTTATAGCTGTGGACGATATTGATAACTTTTTTTTGACTTAATGATAAAAATTTTGCTGAGATCTTTGTTTAAAAATTATGTACTTTTCATTAAATTTTTCATTTAAATGAAATGGATTGTTCTTCATTTTAGTTTGGGGCTTGGGTTTTATGCGACAGTTTTCTTTCTCTTTATTTGCAACAGCAATGTGTGCCTGGGCGACAGTGAGTCATGCGGAACAGATGATGGATGTACAGGGTCAGTATTTGTTTGGTGACTGGCAGGGAAAACGAACTGAATTGGCGCAAAAAGGCATTAAGTTTGAAGCCAATGCTTTAACAGATACCAACTATTTGGCGGATGGCGGGCATAATGCAGGTGCAAGCCCAAGTACCGCTTCGCAGTTTTGGTTAGGTACACAATTTGATTTAGAAAAGCTAGCCGGCTGGGAAGGGGTCACCATTCGTTTTGTTGCGACTGCGCGTCAAGGACAAAGTACCTCAATTCGAGATTTGCAAGATCCTTCTGCACCGCAATTAGCCAATGTACAAGCCACCTATGGCCGTGGAAACCAAGACAGCCGTTTGTCAGAGCTTTCGATTGAAAAGCGTTTTAAAGAACAAGGGCTCAGTGTCAAAGTTGGGCGACTGGGTTTAGGTTCTGATTTTGATGTGATGGCGTGTGATTTTGTTAGTAATGCCTTTTGTGCCGCACAAATGGGGAAATGGCAGGGCAATATCTGGATGAATACGCCGGTTTCACAATGGGGCGGTCGCATTAAATATCAACTGACCCCTGAAGTGACAACTCAAGTGGGTGTTTATGAATTCAATCCAGATAATGGCAATGGCAAAGCCGAGGGACAAGGTTGGAGCCTAGACACAGAACATGCCGACGGTGTGACTATTCCAGTAGAAGTGATTTGGACACCGAAAGCACTATTGAATGGTTTGGCGGGGAGCTATCGGGTTGGTGGGATATATAACACCGCAGATGATCCAAATAACCAATATGATGTGGCTTATGGCAAAGGTGTGGTTGGCGAAGACCGGACATTTGCAGGATGGATTGCCATCGAACAGCAACTGACTTCAACGGGTGCAGGGCGCCAAGGTTTGCATAGTTTTGCCAACTTTACATGGCATGACCGCATCACCAATAAAGTAGACAACTCACAGCAAGTGGGGCTGAAATATATTGGGGTATTTGAGCAGCATCCGACGGATATTTTAGGTTTGGGAGTGAATCGTGTACATCTGAATGAGCGATTTACTGCGGGTAAAGCACAGTATGATGCGAGCGCAGAATACAATATTGAACTGAACTATAGCTATAACGCTACGCCGTGGTTAATGTTACGTCCCAACATTCAGTATGTGATCAACTCAGGTTCAAGCCATGTGGTGGATAATGCATTAGTCTTGGGGCTTGGAAGCCGCATTACTTTCTAAATGGATAGCCATAAAAGTACAAAGGTTTGACAGCAGATTTGCACTTTTAGCGTTGAATGCAAGGCACTTTATTTGTTATAGATCATAGTGAGTACAGGGAGAGCTGTGATGCCATTATTATTTCAACCCATTCAATTTGGGGATTTAAACTTAACAAATAAAATCGTGATTGCGCCGATGTGCCAATACTCAGCCAATGATGCGGGTGAGCTGAGCTATTGGCATGAGCAACAATGGGCCAATTATGCTTTGTCAGGTGCGGGCTTGTGTATTGTTGAGGCAACAGCCGTACAAGCTGTAGGACGAATCAGTTTTGCGGATTTAGGGCTGTGGAATGATTTGCAACGTGCACAAATGAAGGCCTTGCTTCAAAAAGTCAAAACACTTTCACCAATGCCTTTTGCCATTCAACTGGCACATGCGGGGCGTAAAGCATCGACCGATCGTCCTTGGTCAGGAAAAGGTCAGATCAAACCGAATGAACCGCATGGTTGGCAAACGGTTTCTGCCAGTGATGTCCCCTTTAAGCCCGAAGAGCATGCACCACATGCTTTAAGTGTGACGGAGATGCAAGACATCATCGAAGACTTTGCCAGTGCTGCAGTACGCGCAGTAGATGCAGGTTTTGAGCTGATCGAACTACATGCAGCCCATGGCTATTTGTTGCATCAGTTCATGTCACCGCTGTCGAACCGACGTACCGATGAATATGGTGGAAGTTTTGAAAACCGTATTCGATTTACCTTAGAGGTCTTCCAAGCCATTAAACAAGCTGTTCCTGAAAATTATCCCGTAGGTATACGTTTATCTGCAACTGATTGGATGGAGTCGACTGCAACAGAAAGTTGGGATATTGATTCAACGGTTGGGCTATCGAAAGCGTTAGAGCAACTCGGTGCGGCTTATATTCATGTTTCAAGTGGTGGCTTGCATGTGGAACAAGACATTCAGATTAAGCCCAAGTATCAAGTGCCTTTTGCCCATGCAGTGAAACAAGCGGTGAAAATTCCAGTCATTGCGGTGGGCTTGATTACAGAAGCTAAGCAGGCTGAACATATTTTAGAAGCGCAAGAAGCCGATGCAATTGGTCTGGCGCGTGCCATGTTGTATGACCCACGATGGCCGTGGCATGCCGCTGCAGAACTGGGTGGGAAAGTCTCTATCGCACCGCAGTATTTACGGTGTCAGCCACATGGGATCAAAGATTTGTTTTCTGCGTTCTAATCGCATAAGCATTTTGCTTCGTCCATTGGTCTTTAAAAATATTTCAACTGAGTAAAGGTGTATTCTAGGATAGGTCTTTACTTACATCATCTGGAAAAGGAACAGCTTGAATGATTTTTTCGGTAATTTTTCCAGTATTTTTCCTGCTCTTCCTCGGTTTTGCATCTGTCAAAATCCAGTTGCTCGCTAAAGAGCAAATGACTGCAATCAGTGCTTTTGTCATCAAAATTGCGTTACCTGCTTTATTGTTGCACGCCTTAGCTTCAAAAGATTTGCATGAAATTTGGTATCCCTCTTATTTTTATGTTTATGCAGCTGTGACCTTTGGCTTATTTATTACGGCTTTTATTTTAGGTCAAAAGCTATTTAAGAATCACTTTACCCATGCTGCAGTTTTTTCACTGGGTGCATCCATGTCCAATACGGGGTTATTGGGAGCAGCAATTTTGACGCTGCTGATGGGAAGTGAAGCGATGATTTATATTTCATTGGTGGTGATCATTGAAAGTGTATTTCTTGTACCGCTGATGCTCACTCTGGCAGAAATAGGGCGACAAAGACAAGCCAATTTAGCCTCCATTTTAAAAACTACATTTCTTACGCTACTTAAAAATCCACTGTTCTTGTCGGTGATGCTTGGTATGAGTTGTGCGATTTTCGAACTTCAAATTCCACATTTAATCGACCAAGTGTTTGCGATGTTAGGCCAGACCGCTGCACCTTTAGCGCTCTTTATTATTGGTGGGGGAATGGTCGGGCTAACCATTCAATCGTTTAACCTGCAAACGGTTTATCTGGTGGTATCTAAAAATATTTGTATGCCACTCTTGGTTTATTTAGGGCTGACCTATTTGACTGCATTGGACCCAAAGATGATTTATGCAGGGACCTTGATTGCAGCTTTACCGATGCCCTCTCTATTTGGAATTTTTGGGCAAGTGTATGGCTTAAATGAAAAAGCACTCACCCCATTGATGATCAGCACGCTATTGAGTTTTGTGGTGGTCAGTGTCTTGATTGGTCTTTGGTGGTGAAAAAATACTCTCAATTGAGAGTATTTTTTTGAAGAAGAGATTTATTTTTTGACCGCAGCTGTTGCAGCAGGGGCTTTGGCTTGATCGGCAATCATTTTATCAACCATCGCCAAAGACTCTTTGGCCTGTGGCACATTTTCCTTGGCTAAAGCGGTAAAAATTTTCTTCGCTTCAGGCAAGTTCTGCGGAATGATATTGCCATTAGCAAACATATTGCCTACGGCCATCAGTGCAGGAATATAGCCTTTTTTGGCTAAGCCTTGAATGCTGTTGAGGCCTTTTTGAATGGGTGCTTCTTGTTTGTTTTTAAAGCCTGTGCTGATGTCGTACAAGGCTTGTGCATGAATGGCTTGATAGTTGCCTTTTTTCACCAAAGGCTCAAGTTTCTTAAGGGCTAACTTTTCAGACTCTGGTTTATTTTCAGAAAATAACAGCACGGCATATTCAACGGTTGCATCATCAAAGCCTAGTTTAGATGCGGCTTCAAAGTGTTGTTTGGCTTTGTTGATGTCTTGAGGCAAGCCTAAAGTACCTGTGACATAGTTTTTCGCAAGCACATAATGCGCAACAGGGTAGCCTTTGTTTGCAGCATCTTGATAGAGCTGAATGGCTTTCTTCTCATTCTTCGCTGTGCCTTGGCCAGTCTGAGTCAAATAAGCCAAGTTATACATGGCTTGTGGGTTGCCAGACTTTGCCAGTTTTTCTAAAGCTTGATATGCCCCTGTCATATTGTTGGCTTTAACCATTTCCTCAATCTTGGCAAATTCGGGGTTGGTGGTATCTTGAGTGGTAGCTGCAAGTGCAAGCTGGCTAGTGAGTGCAATTAAGCTTGCAAGTACGATTTTCTTCATGTTTTATAAACCTTTTTCTTACACATAAGTCCATCTATGTGTGTATTTGTTTTGAGTCATTTCACATCATAAGTTGAATTGTGTGAATGTAAATATCTGAATTGTGTCTTGGTCTTACAAATTTCCGTTGATTGTATTGATCGGTATATATTTTTCCAATACAAACCGCGTGCTGTGCAGTGGAAAAGTCTGAAACGTGTTATTGGTAGTTGTAGCTGATGGCTTCGGGTTTTATTAGGATTCTGGCTTAGATTCTGTTTAAATAGCGCTGAAAATGAGTAGTGAGTTCAGCATGTTTATTAAGTCAATTAAGAGAAATTATTTAAAAGTTTTGGCCGATGAGTCGATTCCAGACGGCGAGAAAATTGATGCCTTATTGATGAAATTGGGTGGTGAGTTTTTAGTGAGCAAAGATGACCGCGTGTATATCTTTGAAAAAGACGGTGTGACCGCAAAATTTGATGCTAAACATGCACGAGATTTTTCATTTAAAGACTATCTCTGCAAAGACATGAATAAGCTGTTTCATGATTTTTGATGTTTAATATTCATTGAAGATGAGTGAACTATTAAATAAGGCTCTAAAAAGGTTTACGTCCTTGGATGAGCCTTTAGCCCAAGTACTGATGCTTGCTTTAGACTTCTAAAGCAATATTTTATATGTTCTGTTTATAGCCACAGACCGAAAATGAAGGCTTTAGTCCACTGTAAAGGCGCTTGCAGTGGATAGGCAAAAGATAATATAAAATAATAATTTATATATGAAGAGCCTATACGCTTTTCTAGCAAAAGCGTTTGACTATCTGCTCATCATTCAAGTTATATCCTAGGACTTACGCATTGACGGATTCAAAAAAGTATTAAAATACTTTATAAAGTATCTGTGATCAGACGAATTAAACATGCTTCTACAGCAACTTGTACTCTACCCATTTATATGGGCTTTCTCATGACAGAACCGAACTCTATTAGCTGCACACAACTTGCCGAGACTTATAATATCTCGCATGATAGTGTAAATCGCTTTCTAGAGCGTGAAGACTACACACCTCACGACCTATATCAGGAAGCAATTCAACATATTGATAATAATAAACTTATAGTCAGTATTGATGATACTGTTTTAGATAAACCGTATAGTCAGCATATGGACTTAGTTAGCTATTTTTGGTCAGGCAAACACCACCGATCCGTCAAGGGTATTAATCTCATTACCTTGTATGCGACAGATCAAAATGGTCAAAATATTCCAATTAATTTCCGAATTTATGACAAATCTGAAAGTAAAACCAAGAATGATTACTTTATGGATATGTTAAGTGAAGTACTCAGTTGGGGTGCAAAGATTCAATTTATTACAGGTGATAGTTGGTATTCATCGACTGCAAATCTAAAAACCATAAGAAAACATGGTATTCGATTTATGTTTGGTATCGACTGTAACCGTAAGGTTTCCCCAGAAAAAGGACAATGGTTTCAACTGCGTTTATTGCCGAATTTCCATCAGGGTCAAGTGGTCTGGCTCAAAGATTTTGGCTTTGTACAATTATTTAAGACTCAGTTAAAAGAACAGCAGAGGTTTTATATTGTGCATCAAGATGAAGATGATTTATTGTCCTTTGAGGGTTTTCATGAATTACATTCAAGTCATTGGAAAATAGAACAATATCACCGAGTGATTAAACAGGTTTGTCATATTGAAAAGTTTCAAGTAAGACGATCTAAACTGATTTTGAATCATATTTTTTCAGCCTTGATGGCCTACGTCGAGATACAAAAGAACCAGTTTGAGCGGATCTTTGAAAATGTATATCGTTGGCAGAAGAAATTATTTAGACCAATCATCAAAGACTTCATTGATGACTTTATTCTCGATAAAAATCATCTGCTACCACAGAGAATCTATAAATAATACTGCGTAAGTCCTATATCCTATAAAAAAGATGCTGTATTTCATAAGATGAATCGAGACGTCTCTAAAATGATAAAAATATTCTCAATCTTATTCATATGCTTAATTAGTTCAATGGCAGTTTTAGCGGGGCAGCCAAATCTTGTGCCTCATCAAATCAACTTGAAAAATGGGAAGCGCTTTTCTCTCAATCTGCCAGAAAATTACGTCATCATTCCTGCGGCTGAGGGCTTAAAACGTGTTCGTTTTTTTAGCAAAGCACCTGACGGTAGAATGTTTGTAACGGACATGCATGATTTAACCGACAATAAAAAAGGCATCGTTTATATTTTGGATGAATGGAATGCTGAAACAGGAAAATTCGGCAAAATTATTCCTTATATGACAGGTCTGAAAAATCCAAATTCAGTCCAGTTTTATACCGATTCTTCAGGGCAAGATTGGTTATATTTGGCTGAAACGCATCAGCTCACCCGACGAAAATTCACCCAAGATGAGATTAAACCCACGGACAAAACCGAAGTTTTAGCGACTTTTCCTGATTATGGTTTAAGTTATAAATATGGTGGCTGGCATCTAACACGAACCATTGCAGTAGGTGGGAACGGTAAAATTTATGTTTCAGTCGGCTCAAGTTGTAATGCTTGTACCGAGAAAGAGAAAGTTAGAGCGACAGTTTTAGAAATGAACCCCGATGGTTCTGAACAAAAGATTTATGCCACAGGCTTACGCAATGCAGTCGGTTTGAAATGGGTGGGTAAATTTTTATTTGCTACCAATCAAGGTGCGGACCATTTGGGTAAACATAAACCTGATGAAACTTTTTATGCACTCAAGCGTGATGCAGATTATGGTTGGCCATCTTGTTATTCGTCGAATGGTAAAATTTTAGCAGATCCAAAATTTAAACGTCCAACTGGATGTAAAAATGTACCGTCTCCGTACGCCTATTTTCCTGCGCATTCGTCTGCACTAGGCTTTGACTACTTTGATGATCCAGATACGGATGACACCATTAAAAATTCTTTTTTAGTGGCTCTGCATGGTTCTACGGATGCCACAATTGGTCATGGTTATAAAATTGTGATTATGCGTAAAAGGAAAAAACTTGAAACCTTTATGGATGGTTTTTTAGTGGGGAATAAGGTGAATGGTCGACCTGCGGATATTTACCGTATAGATGCAAATTCCTTTTATTTTTCAGATGATAAGGCTGGTGTGGTTTATTATGTGAGGAAGAAAGGGCCGACATCATTCTAAGTTAAAAAAAGCCTCCAAAACCAAGAATAAGTTTTGGAGGCTCATTTATTATAACAGCATAAAATTTAAAGACTTAAGCAGGTCTTGCCACATCACCATTTAAGCGTTCTGGTAAGTCTAAAACTGTCACATCCAGTTCGCTCAAAGACTCAGGACGTGCCACCACCAACGCTACATAACCGCCATCAATCGCAGCGCTATTCACCACTTGAATACCTTTATTCAACTGTTCAGCTTGCGCAGGCGCACTGCCTGTACCCTGAATTAAATGCAACCATGCTTTGGGTTTGGCTTTAAACCATAAACGCGCAATCACTTCCTGACCCAAGTAACAGCCTTTGTCATAGTGCACGCCTTCACGTTGGTGTAAACGAAGCTCTTGGGGTTGAAACACATGCTCAATGGCTTGGTCGATAAACGCTTCACCATGGGTAATGGCTTGCACTTGCCATGCAGCAATATCGGTAGGCTCAGCAGAAAAGGTGGTGCGGTCTTGCGTGAAGGTTGGAAAAACTGAACCCATAGGTTCAAGTTTCATTTTAGAGAAAGCACCAAACTTTTTAATGTGTTTAGCAAACTCTTCCGACTGGTCTTGTGTGGTGACAATTTCAAAATGCTCAGGGTTACGTTTTGTTAGCCATAAACCAAAGTGGATACGGCCTTTCAAGTCACAAATGGCGGTGTATTGCGTTGTATTTTCAGCTAAAGCTTCAACGTTGACCGTCACTTGGCCTTGTAAAAATTTGAGTGCATCTACACCAATTAAAGTGAAAGAGGAGAAAGCTAGATCGCTCATGAATTGCTCGCCTATCTTAAAATCTAATACTAAAGAATTAGGGCTATTTTCCGCTATTTTTCAGAAAAAATCATATTTAGAGTAAATATTTAAAAGTTAATGTAACCAAATATTTCAAAAACCCCTGTTTTTATATCTAAGTTAATGAAATATAAACGATTTGGGAAATGGGTTTTCGACAGTGTAGTATGCCTAGCAGACAAAGATGAATTGTCTAGTAAAGAAAGACAGTGAAGAAAAATGAAACACCAAAGGCAGGAACGCTATGAACAATAATCACCGCAAACCACTGCAAGGCACCCAGCTAGAATACTTTGATGTGCGAGAAGCCGTTGAACAGATTCAGCCAGGCGCTTATGCAAAACTTCCATACACTTCAAAAGTATTGGCTGAACAGTTAGTGCGTCGTTGTGATCCTGCCATTTTGGAGCAGTCACTGAAAGAACTGATTTTCTCAAAACAAGATCACGATTTCCCTTGGTATCCAGCTCGCGTCGTCTGTCATGACATCCTTGGACAAACAGCATTGGTAGACCTTGCGGGTTTACGTGATGCGATTGCAGACCAAGGTGGCGACCCATCGAAAGTGAATCCTGTGGTGCCAACACAGTTGATTGTCGATCACTCTCTTGCTGTGGAATACGGTGGTTTTGACCCAGACGCCTTTGAGAAAAACCGTGCCATTGAAGACCGTCGTAACGAAGACCGTTTCCACTTCATCGAATGGACCAAGACCGCTTTTGAAAATGTCGATGTGATTCCAGCGGGTAACGGCATCATGCACCAAATCAACTTGGAGAAAATGTCTCCTGTGGTGCAAAGTCGTGAAGGCGTGGCATTCCCAGATACTTGTGTCGGTACAGACTCACATACGCCACATACCGATGCACTCGGTGTCATTTCGATTGGTGTCGGTGGTTTAGAAGCTGAAAATGTAATGTTAGGCCGTGCGTCTTGGATGCGTCTTCCAGACATTATCGGTGTTGAATTTGTTGGACAACGTCAAGCGGGTATTACTGCAACCGATATCGTTTTAGCATTGACTGAGTTTTTGCGTAAAGAACGTGTCGTTGGTGCATATTTAGAGTTCTTTGGTGAAGGTGCAGACAGCATGTCAGTGGGGGATCGTGCCACGATTTCCAATATGACACCTGAATATGGCGCAACTGCGGCAATGTTCTATATCGACCAAAACACCATTGACTACTTAACCCTGACAGGTCGTGAAGCTGAGCAAGTTGCACTGGTTGAAAACTATGCCAAAGAAATTGGTCTTTGGGCATCGGATATGAAACAAGCAGAATATCCACGTGTACTTCGCTTCGATCTTTCAACAGTAACACGTAATATTGCAGGCCCATCAAACCCACATGCCCGTGTTTCTACTGCGGATTTAAAAGAAAAAGGCATAGCAGGTGTGGTTGAAAACCGTACCGATGGTCTAATGCCTGATGGTGCTGTGATTATTGCTGCCATTACTTCATGTACCAATACATCAAACCCACGTAACACAGTTGCAGCAGGTTTATTGGCACGTAAAGCCAATGAATTGGGCTTAACCCGTAAACCTTGGGTGAAATCATCATTTGCACCGGGTTCTAAAGCAGCGGCTTTATATCTTGAAGAAGCAGGCGTATTGGACGATTTAGAGAAACTAGGTTTTGGGATCGTGGCGTATGCATGTACGACATGTAACGGTATGTCAGGTGCGTTAGACCCTAAACTGCAACAAGAAATTATTGATCGTGACTTATATGCAACAGCGGTGCTTTCAGGTAACCGTAACTTCGATGGTCGTATTCATCCTTATGCAAAACAAGCATTCTTGGCATCACCTCCGCTGGTTGTAGCGTATGCGATTGCAGGAACCATTCGTTTTGATATCGAAAAAGATGCATTAGGAAACGACAAAGACGGTCATCCAATTTACCTGAAAGACATTTGGCCATCAGATGAAGAAATTGATGCATTGGTCAAAGAAGCGGTAAAACCTGAACAGTTCCGTAAAGTGTACATTCCAATGTTTGACTTGGGTGTAACGGAAAAAGCGGCAAGTCCTTTATATGACTGGCGTCCACAAAGTACTTATATTCGCCGTCCGCCGTATTGGGAAGGGGCTTTGGCTGCACCTCGTACACTGGCAAATATGCGGCCGCTTGCGATCTTGCCTGACAACATCACTACAGATCATTTGTCACCATCGAATGCAATTATGATGGATTCGGCAGCAGGTGAGTACCTACACAAAATGGGTGTACCTGAGGAAGACTTTAACTCCTATGCAACGCACCGTGGTGACCACTTGACTGCACAACGTGCAACATTTGCTAACCCGAAACTGTTTAATGAAATGGTGGTTCGTGCGGATGGCACCATTAAGCAAGGTTCGAAAGCACGTGTTGAGCCTGAAGGCGAAGTGATGCGTATGTGGGAAGCGATTGAAACTTATATGAATCGTAAGCAACCTCTTATCATTATTGCAGGTAAAGACTATGGTCAGGGTTCTAGCCGTGACTGGGCTGCAAAAGGTGTGCGTCTTGCTGGTGTTGAAGCGATTGTGGCGGAAGGTTTTGAGCGTATTCACCGTACCAATTTAGTCGGTATGGGGGTGTTACCGCTTGAGTTTAAAGCGGGGACTGACCGTAAAACTTTAGGTTTAGATGGTACTGAACTGTATAGCGTGATTGGTAATATTGCGCCGCGTTCGACGTTAACTTTAGTTATTGAACGTGCGACAGAAGATGGTAAGAGTGAAATTGTTGAAGTGCCTGTCACTTGCCGTTTAGACACGGAAGAAGAAGTGTCTGTATATGAAGCGGGTGGTGTATTGCAACGCTTTGCGCAAGATTTCTTGGAAGGGAATGTGGCTTAAAAATTTAAGCCTGAACTAATTGATTTTGTTGTAAAAAGACCCTACATTTATGTGGGGTTTTTAAATTAAATAAGTTATGAAAGTTATATATACAGAAGAGATAAGCACAAATTATAGTGGAATTTTTTTAGCAAAAGATAATTATCGTACTGGGCATAACCAGCCTTGGGATGATTTTGATTATAAAGTAAAGTTTAAGATTTATTCTCTGTACACGACAAAAATAGATAACTCATTGAAATAATGTCATAATAATTGTTTTCTAACGACGAATACTATGACACATCTCAATGAGTTATATCTTATCTTAAACAAATATCTAAAATGGAACAAGTCACATTTAAAGTGCTTTGCGCTCATCATGCTTGTGATTATTTTAAAGCAAACATGTAATCTTTCTTCTGCATCTAAAGCCTTGCCCATCAAGTGCTTACCACAATCATTTTATCGACGTATGCAGCGCTTCTTTGCAGGTCAGTATTTTGATTATCGTCAAATTTCTCAGTTGATTTTCAATATGTTTTCATTCGACCAAGTGCAACTGACTTTAGATAGAACCAATTGGAAATGGGGAAAACGAAATATTAATATCCTGATGCTCGCAATCGTTTATCGTGGAATAGCGATACCTATCCTTTGGACATTGCTTAATAAACGTGGAAATTCAGATACGAAAGAGCGTATTGCTTTGATTCAACGCTTTATAGCCATTTTTGGTAAAGACCGTATTGTGAATGTGTTCGCAGACAGAGAGTTTATCGGTGAGCAGTGGTTTACATGGTTAATTGAACAAGACATCAACTTCTGCATTCGTGTTAAAAAAACTTCATTGTCACCAATCATTTAGGAAAGAATCATAAAATTAGTGATTTATTTCGCCATCTTAAAGTTGGTCAAATTGAATGTCGTAAACGACGGATTTTGGTTGGTCGGGTGAAACTATATATAAGTGCACTACAGTTAGAAAATGGAGAGCTTTTACTCGTCGTTTCTCCTCAGTTTAATGCCAATGCTATTCAGGATTATGCATTACGCTGGGAAATTGAAACCTTATTCAGTTGTCTCAAAGGACGCGGGTTTAATCTTGAAAATACGCGCTTGACAGACCCTAGACGAGTGAAAAAATTGATTGCGGTGTTAGCTATAAGCTTCTGTTGGTGTTACTTAACGGGTGAATGGCAACATGATCAAAAAAAAGTGATAAAAATAAAGAAGCATGGACGACTCTCAATGAGTTTATTTCGCTATGGTTTAGACTATGTTCAAATGGCGATTCAGCGTTTAATTGGTTTTGGGAAAAAAGAAGAGTTTAAGGAAATTTTGGCAATTTTAAGAAGGCAGAACCCTGATAGGATAAGGGTTCTGTGAAATTTGTCGTGTACAGAGAGATTTATTATAAAAGTGATAAACAAGATGGCGAACAACTTTTGGGTTTTGTGAGAGTACTTAAATCAGGTAATAAAAATACTTTTGAATATTTTAAGAAGCAGGGTACTAAACTTGATGAAGAAAATTATGATGTTAGTGATCTTCTTGATGAAAGTATGATTAGTTTACCTCTAGAAGTAAATTTTTATAAAAAAATAAGAGTGTTGCTTGATAGTGATGAAGATAAAATTAATGACTTTTTAAGCTCCATTAGAGATGCTAGTTATTTTATTGAGGAGGAAAAAGATTTTTCTAAATTTGGTGGTTACTCTAGTTCATTAATGAGAGAGGGATCAGCTTCTGAAGCAATTATTAAAAAAGGTTACCAACTTTCAATAGGAAGATCACTAGATAATTTAAAATTCAATGTGACTATTGAGCTTGATGAAAATAAATTTGATAACCTTATTTTGGATTTTGATATTGAAAGAGAATATGGCGAAAGAAATATAAATCTATTAATTGGACGAAATGGTTCAGGGAAAACTTATATAATTGATCAATTGATAAGAACTATTTTGGGAATTGAGTCAAAAAAAATTGATTATCCATATTTCAATAAGGTTTTGGTTTCTGCTTTTTCTCCATTTGAAAATTTTTTAACTGCTAATGAGATCGGTGAATTATATAAATTAAAAAATACTAATGGAACCCCAAAAAGAAGTACTAGAAATAAGAGGATTCCTGTAAATAAGTATAATTATATCGGTTTTAGGAATGAATATAATAAATTTGATAAAGATTATCCGAAAAGGAGAAGTGTTGATGCTATTTTGAATATTATTAAATATGATAAGGATAATCTATGGTGGGGGGAGGTGAATAAAAGAGAACTATTAAAGGATACTTTAAAGTTAAGTATAGATTTTGATGATATTTTTATTATCAATAAAAAAAGTGAATATATCTCAATTGATGAATTAGGTGAAGTAGATTCTGGTCAGTTAGATAAAAATAAGGGGCTTTTTTTTAAGAAAAATGATGATTGTTTGGCTTTAAGCTCAGGTCAGGAAATTTACTCTTATTTGATTCCAATATTAATAAGTGAGATCGAAAGTGAGACGCTCTTATTAATAGATGAGCCAGAGCTGTATTTACACCCAGGGCTTGAGTTGGGGTTAATGAAAATGCTAAAGAAATTATTAAAAGCATTTAAATCTTTCGCAGTAATTGCAACACATTCAAGTATTATTACTCGTGAAGTTGATAGAGAAGCTGTTAATATATTAAAGAGAGAAGGGAATTACACAACAATAGACTTCCTTCATAAATCATTTTTCAATCAATTTAATTGTTTATCTTTCACCCAATCTAAATTGTATATGCCAGCAAGTAAATTAAACCGCAGGTTTAATCTTTTACGACGATTTCTATATACACAAGATAAAATCTTAAAACATTTCATCCTTCCAAATACATGCTCTACTTGAATTCGTCTACGACCAATCTCTCTATTTAACTTTTTTAATTCAGAATCTAGTTTTTCAGTTTTCTTTGCTTTAGATGGCATGAGGCATCCAAAACCCAATTTCTTTATCCCTAAATACCCCTTATCAACGATAAAAAAGGGCTTAAATTTTAATTTCCTCATACTTTTTTTAAATATTTTAAAATCATGCATGCTTCCATGACTTCCACATACACTCAGTATTTCACCTGTTGTATAGTGCATAGATAGCTGAAATTTAAAGGTATGTCGCTTTTTTTTACCGCTATACCATTTCTTCTGTTTTTTTTGGACGTTGAACTAATATTTCAGTTGCATCAATCACAACAACTTCCCAATCCACTTCATCTCGATTAGGAAGTTGTTTTGGCAAGTTAAATTTTCCAGAACGGATTAAGGTATCTTCAATAACACGTGTGATACGAATTGCACTCGTTTCAGATACACCGTAACTCATACCAAGATGGAAAAATGTTCGATATTCTCTCCAATATTCTATACATAAGAGCAAACGATCTTCCAACGGTAATTTATGCGGTCGTCCTTTACCAATATGACGAGGTAAATGCTTATTTAGCTCGGCCAACATGAGGTTAAATGTAGCCCAACTAACACCGGTAAGCCTACGAAACTTAACGTCTGATAATTTTTGAATATCTTTGAATTTCATCCAAGGATTATCTCTTGAATTAAATAATTTTGCTGATTAATTTAAGATCAAATAAATTGTACGTTTTTTGATTTATGACGGAAGTCTAATCACCTTACCTAGCATTCAAACATACGGTTCAGATATAGAAAGTATTATTTCTGAGATTTTTGAGGATGATCTGGAAAGCAAGATTTATGAGCATGTTATTGATGATTTAATAGAGGATGATAATGAGTTAAATGTCAATCAAATTAATGAGGAGTTTGGCGATGCAGGTTTGATTTACTTTATTAGTAAAAATCGTAATGAAAAGATAGAGTTTGAAGATTAGTATGGATTTTTTAAATAGTTTTGTTGATAATGGCGATGAATGGTGGATTAGTGCAACTCATCCTGATTCGACAAAAGAAAATAAAGATAAATTAATTGGATTAAAGTCTAATATTTTTGAGAATTATTTGATTTATGAAAGAATAATATCGATTTATATAGAAAACCCTGAAATTCCTAGTTTTGTAAATACTGAAAATAAAGATATCCTATTGGATTATTATAATAATCCTCCTGTAAAGCTTAAAGGTAAATTAGTTAATAGAAGAAATAATAGTCTTAATGTATGTCCATACTGTGGAAAATTTGTGAGACCAAATACACTAGATCATTTTATGCCTAAAGAGGATTTTTCTCATTATTCAATATTTCAGAATAATTTGGTACCACAGTGTAGGAAATGTGCAAGTATAAAAGGTAAAAAATACTTTGATTCCTCTAAAGGATGTTTGTTTATACACCCCTTTTATAGTGATATTTTATCAAAAATAAAGTTTAAGATAAGTTTGTCTTTTGATTCATCTATAAATTTAATTAAGGTCGATGATATCAAACTGGAAGCATCTAATCTGACAACTGTAGAAAAGGTAAGAGTTAAAAACCATTTTGGGATATTAAATGTAAAGTCTAGAATTTCTTCTTATTGTTTGAATGAATTCAAAGAGTTGAGAAGGAAATCAAAAAAGAATAACTTTCCATTAGATGTATTGATTTCGGGTAAAATCTGTATCAATAATATGAATCGTTCGGATTGGTGTACAGCTTTTTACGAGTCATTGAACAATTGTAATGAGGCGAAGAGCTTTCTTAATAGTTTAATGCCTACAGCTCAAGTTGTAAATCGTATATTAGCACCTGACGATATAGAATGCTTTGACTTTGATTAAAATACTATATTGATATGTATTTAATCATTACTAAACAATAATTTGACAGGGAAAAAGTTAATTTTATAGGACTTACGCAGTATTATTTATAGATTCTCTGTGGTAGCAGATGATTTTTATCGAGAATAAAGTCATCAATGAAGTCTTTGATGATTGGTCTAAATAATTTCTTCTGCCAACGATATACATTTTCAAAGATCCGCTCAAACTGGTTCTTTTGTATCTCGACGTAGGCCATCAAGGCTGAAAAAATATGATTCAAAATCAGTTTAGATCGTCTTACTTGAAACTTTTCAATATGACAAACCTGTTTAATCACTCGGTGATATTGTTCTATTTTCCAATGACTTGAATGTAATTCATGAAAACCCTCAAAGGACAATAAATCATCTTCATCTTGATGCACAATATAAAACCTCTGCTGTTCTTTTAACTGAGTCTTAAATAATTGTACAAAGCCAAAATCTTTGAGCCAGACCACTTGACCCTGATGGAAATTCGGCAATAAACGCAGTTGAAACCATTGTCCTTTTTCTGGGGAAACCTTACGGTTACAGTCGATACCAAACATAAATCGAATACCATGTTTTCTTATGGTTTTTAGATTTGCAGTCGATGAATACCAACTATCACCTGTAATAAATTGAATCTTTGCACCCCAACTGAGTACTTCACTTAACATATCCATAAAGTAATCATTCTTGGTTTTACTTTCAGATTTGTCATAAATTCGGAAATTAATTGGAATATTTTGACCATTTTGATCTGTCGCATACAAGGTAATGAGATTAATACCCTTGACGGATCGGTGGTGTTTGCCTGACCAAAAATAGCTAACTAAGTCCATATGCTGACTATACGGTTTATCTAAAACAGTATCATCAATACTGACTATAAGTTTATTATTATCAATATGTTGAATTGCTTCCTGATATAGGTCGTGAGGTGTGTAGTCTTCACGCTCTAGAAAGCGATTTACACTATCATGCGAGATATTATAAGTCTCGGCAAGTTGTGTGCAGCTAATAGAGTTCGGTTCTGTCATGAGAAAGCCCATATAAATGGGTAGAGTACAAGTTGCTGTAGAAGCATGTTTAATTCGTCTGATCACAGATACTTTATAAAGTATTTTAATACTTTTTTGAATCCGTCAATGCGTAAGTCCTATTTTATTCTGTATTTGACTCCAATGGTCACAAAATAGACTCTACAATCTCAAAAGCTTGTCTATACTCTGTTCACCATTTCTAAAACACATGGAGAACAAAAATGGTAACTGCTGGCGAAAAACCTGGAACAGGCTTCTATTTTTGTGTTCAATGCGGACACCGCACTTATTTAGAAATTGGTACAGACCGTTTACCCCCGTGTACCAAATGCCTTGGCCATCAATTTAACAACAAGATTGCCTAAGCGGCACACTGCAAACAGTTATCCACTGTTTTAAATCAAGCCCTGTCATTAGATAGGGCTTTTTATTTGCTGGAAGAAAGGTTTTGGAAGCGGTTAGCACTGATACTATGACTCAAATGTATCTCAGCTTAAACGAATGCACTTATGATTCAACGCTCTAGAGACAACAATATAAGCTACTGACAGCACTTTCATGACTAAATTTTATTTAGCTTAGCTATTTTTGAAATACATCATTTCTTACATTTATGACGTCATCATTTGTCAAAATGATCAATAGACATCCATCATAAAATGCATATACTAGGGATACCATTTTCTAAACATATGGAGAACAAAAATGGTTACTGCTGGCGAAAAACCTGGAACAGGCTTCTATTTTTGTGTTCAATGCGGACACCGCGTCTACTTAGAAATTCGTACAGATCGTTTACCCCCGTGTACCAAATGCCAAGGCAATCAATTTAACAATAAGAATGCCTAAGCCAAAGATTTAACAGTTACCCACTGTTTTAAAGAAAAGCCCTATCACCCGATAGGGCTTTTTGCTAAGTTATAAAAAAGATAAAAACATCCCAACTTAGGCCACACAGGAAAAGCACATGGAAACCATATTAGGACTTTGTATCGGTATTGGCTTAAGTGCGGCCTGTGGCTTTCGTGTCTTTGTCCCACTTTTGGTCATGAGCCTTGCATCTATTATGGGATGGTTCGAACCCATGCAAGGTTTTGAATGGTTAAGCATGCCATCGGTGTGTATCGCCTTAGCCATTGCAACTGTCTGTGAAATCGCAGCTTATTACATACCTTGGGTCGACAACGCTTTGGACACCATTGCAACGCCAGCCGCGATGGTCGCAGGAACACTCACCACTATGGCAGTCAGTAGCGGGGAAATGTCGCAGTTTGCCAGTTGGGCCGCCGCAATTATTGTCGGTGGCGGAACAGCAGGCGCCGTGCAAATGAGTACCGTTGCTGTCCGAGGAGTTTCAACCGCAACGACAGGTGGGGTTGCCAACCCACTGGTATCTACAGTGGAGTGGGTAGGTGCCGTTTTACTGTCCGTACTGTCACTACTGGTTCCAGTCTTGGTGGTGATTGTGGGTATTATTTTAGCGATTTGGGCCGTGCGTTGGTTTAAACGTAAAAAACAAGAAAGTATCAGCACCCCTTTATAGTCTCGGCAGTTTTCTTATGGCGTTGCTGGATCTCTAAATTTAAAAAATAGAGTGGCTAATTTTTCGGTTATATGGGCATCAATTCCTCTATGTTGATATGACTTAAAGGTCAGTTTCACTTTTAAAATAATGATTGATTTTCATACGGCATCCGTTTAATTTTATAAATACATACTTTTTGTATGGTTTTATTTGTGGTTGAACTTTATAAAAATTATTCGGGGAACTGTAAATGATAAAATTTATTGTAAATGAACAGTCTAGTGAAAAAGGCATCCATCATATTCACAATGCATCCTTAGGCTGTGCAGACTTACCCAGCTCGGAGGATCAAATTCTGATTGGATATTTTGCCAATTATGAGCTGGCTTATAAGCGGGCAAGAATGAACTGGCCCAGAGAAAAAATCGAAGGTTGTGACAAGTGTTGTTTCAAGTAATCAAAAACAAAAAAGCTCTGCAAATTATGCAGAGCTTTTCATTGTTGGATATGGATGCTCTATTTTTAAGCATTACAACATTAATGAATTTCAACTCGGGTCGTGACCTTAATTTTTCGACATTCTCGGTCAGCTTCGACTAAAGCGCGGATTTTAAAGTCAGAAAATCGAACCATTCTGTTTTGCATAGCAAACTGTTCAGGTGTTTTAATTTCTAAGCACTGAAAAGGACGCAGATTTTTTAGGATGTGCTTCTGTTTATCCGTCATGTTCTGTGTCGATAAGTACACATAGCCTTTGGTGGTTTTTAACAATACTTCATGTGGCTGTGCTTCAGTTGAGCTGGTGACTTTGACGATATGTGTTTTTAACATTTTGCATGCACTGAGGGAAAGCGCAAGACACAGCATCAATAGGGTAGTTTTGGTTTTCATGATGAAGCGTATTTGAATGGTCTTTCTTCACTTTAGCCGAAAGTTTTCAACGGCAGCAATCAAAATATGACACTGATACGGTCATCTGTTTTTAATTGCAGAGCATTCTACAAATAGGCTTCTGATAAATGCTAATCTGTAGCACAGATGCCAAAAATGAAGCATTCATTAGCGCGCTCTTTTACCTACTTTATTTAAAAAATTAACAAAACTATGAAAAAACAGTTCATTCAAACTTCTCTAATGTTCGCTGCAATGTTGGGTATATCCGCCAATCTGTGTGCGGAAAACTTAAGTGCTGAGAACATTCAGCGTCAAAAAGCCACCAGCCAATACAAAGCTTACCTTCCCGCAAAATATACGGTGTTTGAGGTCGTGCAAGGGGACTTAAACAAAGATGGTTTAAAAGATGTGGTTTTAATCGTCAAAGGTACAGATCCGAAACAATGGGTCACCGATGAATACCGCGGAAAACTAGATCGCAACCGCCGTGGTGTGATCGTGCTGTTGAATACAAAAGGGCGCTACCAAAAAGTCGTTCAGAACCTGTCACTGTTTTCTTCAGAAAATGAAGATGGCGGTGTGTACTTTGCGCCTGAGTTGATGCCCTCTATCGAAAAAGGCCTGTTAAAACTACATTATGCCCATGGTCGTTATGGATATTGGGCCTATCAGTTCCGTTTAGAGGGGCGTGATATGCGTCTGATTGGCTATGACAGCTCCGATAATTTCGGCCCTTATGTGAACAGCGAAACCAGTGTCAATTTTCTCACCGCAAAGAAGCTAGTCAGAGAAAATCTCAACAAAGACCTTGATAGCGACCCTAAATTTAAAGAAACATGGAGCAAAGTGAATGTTGCTCCAATGTATTTGAGCAAAATTCAGGACATCGATGCTCTGAGTTTTGAATAGTGTTGGCTTAGTTTTTGCTAACTTATATTTCAAAATGCACTTTTATGAGTGACGT
The DNA here is from genome assembly GCF_058242845.1 of Acinetobacter sp. 789_lipA. NCBI lineage: Bacteria > Pseudomonadati > Pseudomonadota > Gammaproteobacteria > Moraxellales > Moraxellaceae > Acinetobacter > Acinetobacter sp. 789_lipA. The sequence goes on from NZ_JBZAYS010000001.1 coordinate 1,505,420, forward strand.
GAGCCTAGGGCATCAGTCACATGACTGCTTGATCATGTATAGGGGAAAGCGATGGAAAGTAAAGAACTGGCTTTGAGTGTTGAAGAGAAACCTAAGCTGAGTACAGCTGCTCATTTGATGGCAGGCTGGCCTTTGTTTTTAGTGATGATTGGTGGTGCAATCGGTGGAGCCTTAGCTGTGGTTGCGTATGTGATTAACCGAAAAATTTATCTGTCTCAGCTCAGCAATATGCAAAAGGTGCTTGCCAATTTACTCTGTGGTATGTCCGCGATCAGTTTGTGGTGGTTTATTGCAACTTGGTTGCAAGGTTATATGGGGACTTAAGCGTTCTGAAATGATGGTGTAAAAAATGATAGAAGTTCATTTTTATGCGATGAAATAGATGATTCAAGTGTCATTATGAATGTTTTATCAAATCTAGTTGTGTTTAGGGAAATATTTTTCATCATTGCTTGAAATCAGCCAATCTTCGGAAATTCATCCCGCACCAATTTGCTTAATATAGCGTTTAAGGGCACAGGAATCGAAAAGAGTAGTTTGCGACTCGTTATCTATCAGATCAGCGTCGTACTTACCCACAAGGTCTCGATTCGGCTTAGGACGCTATAGATTATCCATTTATAGGCAAAAGTTTAGAACTTACCCAGTTTTAATCGTTGAAGTTATCTCCTGATCCCTAGAAACTAAACGTTAAAAACAACACGATAAAAGACACGTCCATTCAAATATTTTCTTCCATTTTAAGCGTCTATATTGCCCTGAATTTATCCAAATATTTGCTCTAACTGTGCCCAGACAAATTGGCGCTTTGGTTTGCGAAAACGGCTTTAAAAAAATTGCGATTTGATAACATTGGAATGCTTAGAGTTCTGCTATAACCATTAAAAGTCTGATAAAAAATATGGAACAACAACGCGAATCTCAACTTTTTAAGTCTTTGAAATAAAAAGGACATAACCCAATTTAATTTTCGACTAAGAAAAGCAAAGCAAGTTATGTCCATTTACGAATTTATCATTTCTGTATTTTTAATCATAGAGCAATTTTACTCAGCGATTGTCATTCAACCTTTAAGAAGTAGAGGATTTCCACCCGCTTTAAGTGATATTGAAATTCTTACTATACAAATTGTGGGAGAGTTTCTTGGCTTAGATTCTGATAAAAATATCTGGTTCTACTTTAAACACAATTGGTTTGAATGGTTTCCAAAATTAGGTTCCTATCCTAATTTTTGCAAACATTGTGCAAAATTATGGCATGTAAATCAACAGATTATGTCACAACTAAAATCTGTTTTCGGTTTAGATAATATTCATTTTATCGATGGCTTTCCTATACCTGTTTGTCGTTATGCTAGAGCAAAAAAACATAAAAACTTCAAAGAATCTGCAGGTTTTAGTTATTGTGCGGCTAAACAAGAAAAATATTATGGTTTCAAAGGACATATCGTTATTAACTTTTCAGGAATGATTACAGGCTATACTTTTGCTCCAGCTCATTGTGATGAACGTGATGTTGCACCCGAAATTACTCAAGATATTCAGGGATTACTTGGTGGTGATAAAGGATACTTAAGACCTGAATTAAAACACTATTTTAAGTACCAAGATATTGATTTACAAACACCTTATAGAAAGAACATGACTGATAGCAGGTCTAAGGAAGCTATGGCGAGGCTCATGAATACTCGTAGAAAAATTGAGACTGTTATAGGTCAATTAACTGAACGATTTCACATTCAAAAAGTAAGAGCTAAAGATTTATGGCATTTAACGCATAGAATTACGCGTAAGATTCTTTCACATACCATTGCAGTAATTTTAAATACACGATTAGGAAATCCACCTTTACAACTGGAAAGCCTTATTCAAAGTTGAGATTGGCGTAACAACAATGAAAATATATGTCACCAGCATCATGGTCGATAGCCAAGAAAAAGCCTGTCAGTTTTATACAGAAAAACTCGGTTTTAAAGTCAAACATGATGTACCTGTGGGGGAGTATCGCTGGCTGACCTTGGTTTCACCCGAAAGTCCTGAAGGTATTGAACTGCTACTGGAGCCTGATGCACATCCTGCGGCACAGCCGTTTAAAGCTGCAATTAAAGCAGACCTGATTCCCTATACTTCTTTTCAAGTGGATGACCTCGATGCGGAATATGAGCGACTCAAAAACTTAGGGGTGCGCTTTACCAGTGAACCGATGCGGGCAGGAAAAGTCAAAGTTGCAGTCTTTGATGATACCTGCGGGAATCTCATTCAGTTGATGCAGGTCTGTGCAGGAAGTTGAATTTCTCATCTGTGATGCAGCAAAGAAATAAAATCCTGAGAAAAACGCTTTTATGTGAGAAAAAAATCATAAATACGCTGCATTTGGGAAAATATTTTTTAGATAACCTAAAAGCCAAGATTTTTTTCCAAAAATAGCTAAAAAGACTTTATCTTCGGGAAACAATCCCGCCCTTGGATTGTTAAATTATATCTCAAGGGTGTGACGGGATCGAAAAGAGTAGCATGCTACCAGTGGCGCAAAACGCGTGAGTAGTACTTACCCAAAAGGTCTTGATTCGGCTTAGGACGCTATAAATCAAAAGTTTATAGGCTATAAGATCATCACTTACAAAGTTATGATAGTTGAAGTAAACAACATGTTTTCCCAGACACCCTAAAAAATTTGAACTCGAATAAAATATAAATCAAAAAAATAAATTTTAATATTTCCCGCGAAAATCGAAAAATCCTGCTGTTGTAGTTTCACTTACATTATTTTATTTTAGGCTTTCAATCGAATTAGCCCTGCTAAAAAGCTGGCTTTATATAGGGTGATGGACGCCTAGGATTAAGGCTGTTTTCTATATTTTGTCAATGATTGACAGCAGAAACACAGCTTGCTATTTTTCGCGCTCGCTTTTGTATGCTGTTATTCCCATGGCTCTAAATGACAACTTTATTTATTCACCGCCCCAAGAAGACTTGGTGATCGTTTATGAAGACGATGATTTGGTGGTGATTGAAAAGCCTGCGGGCTTGTTGTCTGTGCCGGGACGTTTACCAGAACACCAAGACAGTGCTTATTTAAGGGTTTTAGCGCAGTACCCACATGCCAAAATTACCCATCGTTTAGATATGGCGACCTCGGGAATTTTAATGTTTGCCAAGCACCGCGATGCCGAAGTCGCCGTCAGCAAAATGTTCCAAGCCCGCACGGTGGATAAACACTATATTGCTTTAGTTCAAGGTCAGTTGGATGCTGAAGGCAGTGTTGAAGTACCGCTGATTACTGACTGGGAAAATCGACCACGGCAGATTGTGCACTTTGAACTGGGTAAGCCTGCAAAAACGCTTTATCAAGCTCTTAGCTATGACATTGAGACCGATATTACGCGAGTTTTACTGACCCCGATTACGGGGCGTTCACATCAACTCCGTGTACATATGCAATATATTGGGCATCCAATTACTGGAGATAAGTTGTATCACCCTGAGCCGATACGAAGTCCATTAAAACGTATGGCTTTACATGCCAGTTTTCTCGCCTTTCAGCAGCCTTTAAGTGGAAAAGCGGTTGCGATTCATGGAAGCGTGCCATTCTAACTGTGTCACACTTTATTTTAATTTTGAGAAATACTTAAAATTTGGGATATCGGGCAGTTTAAAAAACCGTTAGCGTAAGTTGTGTAAGCGTACTTTTATCCAGTGTGCTTATCTTTGTGGAAATTAACATTTGAGTTTGGCTTTTTGGCCATGGTCACGACTGATTGAAATTGAATGAAAATAGGTTTGTCTGTTCCAAGGCTTACTGTTTGAGTTTCATTTGTTCTTACAGCTGAGTCTTTAAAATAAAAATGACATTCCCGTAGGGAGATAGGCCATGCTTTATGTATTCGCTGTCATTATGGTTCTGCTGTGTGCTGTTATATGCGGGCAAAAAATACACAGCCTTGCCCAAAAAAAGAAGATTGAATCCTTAGAAAGCAATTTAGAGCGCAGTCGAAACAGTTTAGAAGTTTATGAACAGCAGCAAAGTGAATTACAACATCGGCTGACCAGTTTAAGAATTGAGCTTGGAACACTTAGACAACGCAATGAAACCTTGAGTACTTACCAAGAAATTATTGATGTCGAACACTATGTTATTGAACGGCACAACCAAGTTGAATTGTTTGCTGAAACGGTCAAATTTGATGCTGAACAAATGCTCAAACAATGTCGGCAGTACATTGAAAAAGTACATCACTTCTTAGCGGAATATGAATGTAAAGCCAAAGAAGTTACCATGCAGCGCGCCAGAGAAAAACTGGGCGCTTTTTTTCACATGGCTGAAGAACGACAACATCTGGCTGAAATATCGAAGGCACTACACCATAAAATTGAAACCTACAGCCAGAGTTATCAACTACCTTCGGAGCAGTTATTAGATGAACTCATTGAAGGCTATGGGAAAACGGATGCGGCCGGCCATTTACAAAAAGTCCGGCAACAAGTGATTCGTGCGGTTGAGCAAAATGAAGTTGTGACCTGTGCCTTTATGGATGAACATCGACGACTATCTGTGATGGTCTTGGTTTCACAGTTATTTAACACGAAAGCAGATTTTTATTTGCAACGTGTGAGTAAAGACAATCTTGGTCTTTTGATCCAAGCTTTGCAGGATGACTTTACCCTTATCAATCACTATGGTGCGGCTTTTGGTCATACTCAGATACAAGACAGTTATCTAGCCCTACGCTTAGAAGAACTCAAATTTGCGGCCTTATTAGAAAGCTTAAAAAGCAGTGATTTACAGTTTCAAGCGGACATTTTAGTTGAGCATCGGGTTTTACAATAACGCGGCAAAGTCTACGTGAAATAAAGTCCAAACAACCTTCGAAAAATCAGATGTAACTGCTATAAAAATGAGCAAAATATGCTATGTTGAAGTCACTATTTTGTCACTTGCCAACGATATATTGGCTAAAAAGATAACAAGGACATACGCATGACACGTGATTATGAATTATATCCAGATGATGATAATGGAAATGTACTTTGGCAAATGGCTGAGGATGGCGACGACCTGTCTGAACCGCATGAAATAGAATATTCGATTGCCTTTCAAGAGCAGTCACAAGCAGAAAAGTGTGCGCTGTATTTATTACAAGAAGAGCAAAAAATCACTTTGTTTGTCGATGAAGAAAGTGACGTATCTGAGTGGATTATTACCATTTACGTGTATATGGAACCTGAGTATTCAGATATTGTTGACTTAGAACAATGGTTTACTAAAATTGCAGAACAGTTTGGTGGCGAATATGATGGCTGGGGCTGTATGGCCTATGTCTATGACGACGAAGATGATGAGGACTATGAGCAAGGTCAGGCCTAAAAAATGGTCAAATTTAGAGCATGTTGAAAAACATGCTTTTTTTGTTGGTGGGTAGAAAAAGGCAGCAGGCCGCGTTTGGCTTGTCTAAAAATATGCACAAAAAAAAATACAGTATGTGGGTTTGAGCGTTCTAAACTAAATCTGAATATTTGAAAAGAACGAGAAAAATCATGTCAAATAGTGTTCAATTACACCGCGTATTTAGTGCGCCCGTCGAGCGCGTCTATCGTGCTTTTAGCACCGCAGATGCTTTAGTGAAGTGGATGGCACCACATGGCTTTACCGCACATGTAGATCAATTCGATCTGCGAGAAGGTGGTCAATTTCGCATGTTTTTTACTAACTTCAGTACAGGCATGCAGCATTCATTTCATGGTACTTATCATGAAATCGTTGAAAACAGCTTATTACGCTATACCGATGAGTTCGATGTACCTGAACTAGCAGGAAAAATTGAAGTACGTGTTGAGTTTAAAGAAGTATCTGTCGGTACAGAGGTTCATATTACGCAGTCTGGTTTACCCGATGTGATTCCTGTCGATGGCTGTTATCTGGGCTGGCAAGAGTCATTGCAACTCTTGGCTTTTTTAGTGAATCCAGACATTCCCGATGAATAGTGCTTCGTCATTGTTGAACAATAGAATAAGTTGCACAAAAGAATAAAAGGAGTTCTGCATGCCAATACGCATGAAGCGAATTTATGCGCCTATCGAGGCTGAGGATGGCAAACGGATTTTGGTTGATCGGCTATGGCCGAGAGGGGTATCAAAACTTGAGGCCAAAATAGATGAATGGCCAAAAATTCTCACACCATCCAATGAACTACGGAAATGGTATTACCAAGACATGGTGGCACACTGGGATGAGTTTAAAGTCCGTTATATGAAAGAACTGGAAGCACATCCCGCCGAGTTGAATGATTTGCGCCAACTGGCAGTGCGTGAGCAGATCACGTTACTCACCGCAGCCAAAGAAGAACAGCATAACCATGTGGTGATTTTGAAGCAGTGCTTAGAGTAAAAATAAGCGTTGAGGTGACGTCATTACAGCTAAAACTTATATTTTCGTAAGCGTTATTTTATCAATCCCGTGACAAGGCTAAAGCCATAAAATAAATAGGTGATTCGCATCGTTTTCGTCTGAAAAATGCTATATTGGCGTTTTGAGCAATGTGAATTGCTTATTTTTTTTAGGACTTACGCAGTATTATTTATAGATTCTCTGTGGTAGCAGATGATTTTTATCGAGAATAAAGTCATCAATGAAGTCTTTGATGATTGGTCTAAATAATTTCTTCTGCCAACGATATACATTTTCAAAGATCCGCTCAAACTGGTTCTTTTGTATCTCGACGTAGGCCATCAAGGCTGAAAAAATATGATTCAAAATCAGTTTAGATCGTCTTACTTGAAACTTTTCAATATGACAAACCTGTTTAATCACTCGGTGATATTGTTCTATTTTCCAATGACTTGAATGTAATTCATGAAAACCCTCAAAGGACAATAAATCATCTTCATCTTGATGCACAATATAAAACCTCTGCTGTTCTTTTAACTGAGTCTTAAATAATTGTACAAAGCCAAAATCTTTGAGCCAGACCACTTGACCCTGATGGAAATTCGGCAATAAACGCAGTTGAAACCATTGTCCTTTTTCTGGGGAAACCTTACGGTTACAGTCGATACCAAACATAAATCGAATACCATGTTTTCTTATGGTTTTTAGATTTGCAGTCGATGAATACCAACTATCACCTGTAATAAATTGAATCTTTGCACCCCAACTGAGTACTTCACTTAACATATCCATAAAGTAATCATTCTTGGTTTTACTTTCAGATTTGTCATAAATTCGGAAATTAATTGGAATATTTTGACCATTTTGATCTGTCGCATACAAGGTAATGAGATTAATACCCTTGACGGATCGGTGGTGTTTGCCTGACCAAAAATAGCTAACTAAGTCCATATGCTGACTATACGGTTTATCTAAAACAGTATCATCAATACTGACTATAAGTTTATTATTATCAATATGTTGAATTGCTTCCTGATATAGGTCGTGAGGTGTGTAGTCTTCACGCTCTAGAAAGCGATTTACACTATCATGCGAGATATTATAAGTCTCGGCAAGTTGTGTGCAGCTAATAGAGTTCGGTTCTGTCATGAGAAAGCCCATATAAATGGGTAGAGTACAAGTTGCTGTAGAAGCATGTTTAATTCGTCTGATCACAGATACTTTATAAAGTATTTTAATACTTTTTTGAATCCGTCAATGCGTAAGTCCTATTTTTTATTTTTGAGGTTTTTATGTCTTTACCCAACTGCCCAAAATGCCAGTCCGAATATACCTATGAAGATGGTGACTTGCTGATCTGCCCTGAATGTTCAAACGAATGGAAAGAGGGAGAAGCAACTGAAGAAGTGGTGGCAATTAAAGATGCCAACGGCAACTCACTTGCTGACGGAGACACGGTAACGGTGATTAAAGATTTAAAAATTAAAGGTTCGTCATCGGTGGTGAAAGTCGGAACCAAAGTGAAAAATATTCGTTTACTGCCAGATGCCGCAGATGGTCATGACATTGACTGTAAGATTGACGGTGTCGGTGCGATGAAACTGAAATCTGAGTATGTGAAAAAAGCCTAATCCGCTGAGTTTGTAGTTCGAGATTAAAACGGAGTCAATTAGACTCCGTTTTTGTTTTTTGGCCATTTTGAAAAGACATTAAGCGTTGAAACACTAGCACAGCATGCTATAAAGATAAAAACCTGTTGAAGAATACGCTATGCCACATATCCACCTTGAATATTCAGACAATATCGACACCCTTGAAGTTAAGCCGATATTATTGGCTCTAAACCAAGCTTTGTTGGATGGTCAGTTTGTACAATCGGGCAACGACATCAAAAGTCGTGCTATTCGACAGTCCGATTTTGTGATTGGGGTAGATGGAGATGCGCAGGCTTATTTGCATGCCAAAGTGTCTTTATTAAGCGGACGAGATGAAGCCACCAAGTGCGCCATTTCGAGCCAGTTACTTAAAACCTTGCAGCAAAACTTTACCGCTCCTCAGGATTTAACGGTACAAATTTGTGTAGAAATTATTGAAATGCCAAAAAGCAGTTATAGCAAATTGGTATTAAAAGCATAAAATTATGAAGAGTTCCAAACCGTTTATTGGGCCGATATCACGTGTCATTTAAACGGTTTGAGGCTGTCATGCGTTATTCATATAGCGCTGTTATTTTATAAAAATAAAATCTGGCTGGTAGTAAATGCACTTTTTTTTATAAAAGAAGTCATTTATATTTTATGAAATTGGATGATTTTTTATTCGGTTTCGGTGGATCTACAATCACTTTAAAATAACAATAGGTGAGCTTATGTCAGGATGGTACGAAGTAAGTCAGGCAAATGATGGCCAATATCGTTTTGTTTTAAAAGCGGGAAATGGCGAGGTCATTTTGACCAGTGAACTGTATAAAGCAAAGGCGTCAGCACATAATGGAATTGAGTCGGTGCAAAAAAATAGCCCCGATGATACGCGTTATGAACGCTTAGAAGCCAAGAATGGCAAACCTTATTTTAACTTAAAGGCTGCCAATCATCAGATTATTGGTACCAGTCAGTTTTATGCCAGTGAGCAATCCCGAGATAAAGGCATTGAATCGGTCAAAAACAATGGTTCAAGTACCACGATTAAGGATTTGACGACTTAAGATCAGATTACATATTTTGCTTGTTTTAAGAATTGAAGAAAACCGCGTGTTTGCTATGGATGGCGCACGCGTTTTTTTATGCAGTTTGATTTGTAGCGTGGGAGTGCGATGTGGATTTTCGATTAGTTGGAGATGAGCATGCAGGGCATGAAATTATCTTCAAACTCAAACAATGGGATGATGCCATTTGTAAAATGGATGTACAAAATATCATTCGTCTTTGTCAGAGTGATGTCAGCTTGTTTGATATTGGGTTTGAGCTGCAAGGTGTGCAAGCCTATCAAGAATTGTGGAGACGATATGCCCCATTTTTTCAGGGGGAAATCAAAGTGTTCAGGCGTAACATCAATATTTTTAGTCGTGACGGTTTAGCTTTTTTACATTGTTATTCTAAATTGGATCATGCCAGTGGCGTTGCAACCCCAGAGATTCCTTGGTGCAGAACCACGCTATGTTTTCAAAAAACGGCAGGTGAGTGGTTGGTTGCCCATCAGCATATTTCGGTGCCTGTGGACTTTGAAACTAAAATGTCAAAGCCGATTTATTTTCCAGACTGAGTTCGACTAAAGCTTTGGCTTGGGTACAGGTTGAGCCACCTCCGTTTTACTGGGCTATGTTTGAATGACAACATGAACAACTTAAGAAGAAGGTATCTATGGCATTTCAAGACTTTTACCGACTGAGTTCTCATGCGGTGCTAACCAATGATGCAGGACAGGTTTTATTACTGAAAGCCAATTATGCCGATCAGGCTTGGGGGCTGCCCGGTGGAGCCTTGGATATGGGAGAAACCATTCATCAGGCTTTGCTGCGTGAGTGCCAAGAAGAACTCGGTTGTCAGGTTCAGATCGATTATTTGTCGGGTGTGTATTTTCATTCGGCAGTGACCTCACATGCATTTATTTTTAGATGTCATTTGGCTGCATCTGCTGAGATCAGCCTCAGTGATGAACATACGGCTTATGCTTGGTTTGATCTAGATCAGCTGTCGAAGGTACAACGGATTCGCGTTGAAGATTGTTTAAATTACACAGGTATAGTGCAAAGCCGCAGTTTTTGAGTGCAAGATTAAGATTCCTCTGAAGTGGAGTGAGTGCATATGTTGAATAATAAGATCATAAAACGAAATAGTCCCATTATTGGTGTGTTGCTGATGAGTGCCTTGAGCCAGTGGACTCATGCTGAAACGGGTAACTATTTTATGCATAAAGACTGGGAACTTGCCTGTGATAATACGGGCATGTGCCGTGCGGTAGGGTATCAAAGTGATGCTCAGTTTGGTCATCCAGTTTCATTGCTGATTTCTCGTCCAGCAGGTGCAGGCAGTGCGGTGCTCAGCCAAATTCAAGTGGCTGAGGAATTTACACAGGATACTGAAGCCAATTTAAACGTAGGAGGAACATCTCTGGGGAGCCTGACCATCGATGCCAAGAAAAGTACTGCGAAACTGTCCAGTGCTCAAAGTGCGCTGTTGTTAAAGGCTTTGGTGGGCGCAGAAGATATTCGTCTCACGACTCAAGCACAGCAATGGCAAATTTCAACCGCTGGGGCAAATGCTGTTTTGCTCAAAATGGATGATATACAAAAGCGTGTAAATACACCGAACGCGGTATATCAAAAAGGCAATCAGTCTGAGCAAAATGTTTTACAGCCCAAAGCCATCCCTAAAATTGGTATTACGGGATACCGACCTGCGGTTGCCAGTCACTTTGCCGTGGACAGTAAAAATGCCCATCAACTCTTTAAAAAGTTAAAAGCAAAAACAGATCAACAAGACTGTCCAAATTTATATGAAGTACGGTTTTTTGAGGAAGATCGGGTTTCAGTCTATCCGCTGAATGCAGAGCAAGTGGTGGTTCAAGTGCCATGTTGGCGTGGAGCGTACAATGAAGGTCTAGGCTACTGGGTTATGGACAAAGCATTGCAAAAGATTCAGCAGCAAGTCACGACATCAGGCTCAAGTTTTAGTGAGGCGCAAATTTTCTCAGAGCAAAAAGGTCGGGGTATCGCAGACTGTGGTATTCGTTCCGAGTGGGCTTGGAATGGAAAGGCTTTTGTCCTCAGTTATCAGGCACAATCGCAGCAATGTAAAGGTTTTGCGGGTGGTGCATGGAACTTACCCACTTATGTCGCGATCGTTGCGCGAACGGATTAAGTCGCGCTTGCGTTTAGTTTAAGGATAATGTCATCCAGCGGCTTGATACGCTTGACTTCATCCCAGAGGGCTTTGGCTTCAGGATAGTGTTTAGACATCATGCCAAGCCATTGCTTATAACGTCCGACCATATTCATTTCTTTCTTATACCCCCCGTTTAAGAAACGGATTTGTAAGGTCAGTAGCTCATTCCATGTGAGCAGAGGTGTATCGATATTTTGACGAATACACTGAGTCAAATCGGGGGTAGTCACGGCACCACGTCCAATCATTAAATCTTCACAGCCAGATTCTAAGCGACACTGTTTCGCGTCTGCATTGTTCCAAATTTCACCATTGGCAATCACATTGATCTTCAATGCTTCACGAATCGGGCGGAGCTGATCCCAAAAAGCGGGTGGAGTATAACCATCGGCTTTGGTACGTGCATGCACCGTAACCCAAGCCGCACCAGCATCCTCAATGGCATGAGCATTGTCCAACATAAAATGTCGGTCCATATAACCCAAGCGCATTTTCGCAGAAACAGGAATGTGTTCAGGAACCGCATCACGTACTGCTTTGACCAGTTCATGTACCACTTCAGGCTCATCTAAAAGCACCGAGCCACCACGGTGACGGTTCACGGTTTTGGCTGGACAGCCAAAGTTCATATCAATGGCAGGCGCACCGAGTTTCACCGCACGGATGGCATTGGCAGCCAACATTTCAGGGTCATTGCCCAAAAACTGCACATGCACGGGTGTTCCTGCCGCCGTTTTTCCGCCATTGAGTAATTCAGGGCAATACTGGTGGTAAATATGATCGGGTAACACCGAATTGGTCACACGGATAAACTCGGTCACACACCAGTCGAAGCTACCTACAGACGTGAGAACATCACGCATGATTGGGTCGGTTAAGCCTTCCATTGGTGCAAGAATGAGTTTCACAGCGGTGTCACCAGTCAAATAGAAAAACGGTGTTATACGCAAATCCGATCACGCTGTCTAGTCTAATCCGTTTGGGTTAAATCGAAATAGTTTTCAATCTGTGTCTCCTCGATAAAGGCATCATCATGCGAAACTAAAATAACCGCCCCTGTAAAATCGCGTATAGCCTGTGCCAACAGTTGTCTTGAGTTGATGTCGAGATGATTTTCGGGTTCGTCCAGTAGCAGTAAGTCCACAGGCTGTGCTGCGAGACTGATACACAGTAAAGCAACTTTGAGTTGTTCACCGCCACTGAGTAGTGAGATGGGAAGCAGAGCTTTATCTCGACGAATTCGAAGTTGCCCCAATTGATTCCGACACGCCTCATCGGACAAAGACGGATTCAATAACTGTAAATTGTGTACCGCATTCAGTTCTGGATTCAGTAGGCTAAAGTTTTGATCTAAATATAACGATGCTCCTCGCTTGACAATGTCTCCCGATTGAATATGACTATAATTTTGAATGGCACGAAGTAAGGTCGACTTACCTGAACCATTTTGGCCGCGCAGTTGGATTTTTTCTCCGCTATGTAAGGCAAAAGAAATAGGGAAGATAGAGAGTGCTGCTAAAACCACTTCTTTTAAACGAAGAATTTCACCAGTTTGTTTAGGTTGAAAATGGAAATCAAACTTTTGTGACTTAATCTGTTCTAGTTGCTGCTGTTTGTTTTTGAGCTCATCTTGCACTTGTTCCTTTTGGCGAAGTTGTTGCTGCGCGACTCCCGATAAGGTTTGACTCGCACGTTCTTTTTTAAAGTCGAGTAGGATTTTGGCTTGAGAACCAGAGCTTCGTAATTTCTGCCCAGACTTTTGCTTTTTCTGGGCTTTCATGCGCTGTTCATGCTGTTGGATTTGTAATTGTTTGAGTTCGCTTTTCTCTTGCGAGATATTGTGTTGTAGTGCCTGCTGTTGTTGCTCTGTGTGTGACTGATACTCGGCATAGTTGCAACGGAAGTGTTGCAAGCCAAAATCATTTAAAACATAGGTATTGGAGATTTGATTTAACAATGTGCGGTCGTGGCTAATGACTAAACAGCCCGCAGGATGCTGAAGTATTTTTTGACTTAACCATGCACGACTTGTATGGTCTAAGTGATTACTGGGCTCATCAAGAAGTAAATAATGCCCAGTTTGTAAAAAAAGGAGACACAGTGCCAGTTTAGTTTTCTGACCTTCACTGAGTTGAGAAACCGAGCTAGATAGATCTGTAGGTAAGTTGGCACTTTCCAGTAATTTCAGCCACTCAGTGGGTTGATGCCATGCATGTTCGACGCGGTCATAGTCTTCAAAGCTCGCAGTCGATTGTTCAATACGTTGAAAACTTGCATGTAAGTCAGCAATGTTAAGGGCTTCGGCAAGTGTACAGTTGCTTAAACGCTCGAGCTGACTTAAGTAGGAAAATGGCATATGCCAAATCACTTCGCCACTCGCATAATTTGGCATGTGCGCTTGAGTGAGTAGGGATATTAATATTGATTTGCCTTGACCATTGCGTCCGATCAGAGCTGAACATTGGGCAGCGGGCAATTCAAAGTTTAAATGCTGAAAAAGTGGTTCATGAGCAAATTGAACGCTGAGATTTTTTACAGTACAGGCCTGTTGGGTCATTAAAGACTCCTTTATACAGGACATACAAAATAAATTTTTATAGAGATATAGAGTAGTAAATAAGTTTATTTTGCACGTCAGAAAACACATAAATTAGATTTGACGGAAAATAAGACTTACTTCATTGGCGTTACTCTAAATTGGAAGAAGGGGGGTAAATATTTAGCTAGTATAACAGATGGATAAAAAACGATCCATTTCATTATCTTTCTTATGCACTTAAGGTTTATCGATCAGTGCTATAGGCCACATACTAATCGAAGCTTCCTGTAGATGTGAATACAACCCGCACGATTGGTTAAGTGAGGCTTTTGTGAGTGCGTGGATGAGTTTTACAGTGCTGCTATATGTTTTTAGTGGGGATGAGAAGCAATAGATAACTAAAATATTGTAGGGTGGTTGGGGGAGTTTTTAGTGTTATGTTACATAAGCTCTATTCTGTAAACTTTATGGAAAATTATTAATTTTGTTCATATTTGTTAGAATTTTTATAGTATCCATCTCTGTACACGACAAATTTCATAGAGCCCTTGTCCTATCAGGCTTTTTCTTTCTTAAAATTGCTAGCACTTTCTTAAATTCTTCTTTTTTTCCAAAACCAATCAAACGTAGAATAGCCATTTGAACATAGTCCAAACCGTAGCGAAATAAACTTACTGAAAGTCGTCCATGCTTCTTTATTTTTATCGCTTTTTTTCGATCATGTTGCCATTCACCTGTTAAATAGCACCAACAGAAACCGATAGCTAGCACTGCTATCAATTTCTTGACTCGTCTAGGGTCTGTTAAACGAGTATTTTCAAGATTGAATCCACGTCCTTTGAGACAACTAAATAAGGTTTCGATTTCCCAGCGTAATGCATAATCACGAATAGCAGAAGCATTAAACATAGGAGAAACAACAAGTAAAAGTTCTCCATCTTCTAATCGTAGCGCACTAATATACAGTTTCACTCGACCAACCCAAATACGTCGTTTACGACATTCAGTTTGACCAACTTGAAGATGACGAAATAAATCACTAATTTTATGATTCTTGGCTAAGTGATTGGTCACAATAAAGTTTTTTTAACACGTATACAGAAGTTAATGTCATTTTCAATTAACCATGTAAACCATTTCTCACCGATAAATTCTCTGTCTGCGAACACATTCACAATACGGTCTTTACCAAAAATAGAGATAAAGCGTTGAATCAAAGCAATACGCTCTTTTGTATCTGAGTTTCCCCGTTTATTGAGCAATGTCCAAACTATAGGTATGGCTATTCCACGATAGACGATGGCTAACATCAAGATATTGATATCTCGTTTCCCCCATTTCCAGTTGGTTCTATCCAAAGTTAATTGGACTTTATCGAATAAAAATATATTGAAAATTAACTGAGAAATTTGACGATAATCGAAATACTGACCTGCAAAGAAGCGTTGTATACGTCGATAAAATGATTGTGGTAAGCACTTGATGGGTAAGGCTTTAGATGCAGAAGAAAGATTACATGTCTGTTTTACAATTAATGCAAGCATAATCAGTGTAAAACATTTTACATGTGACTTGTTCCACTTTAGATATTTGTTTAAGATGAGATATAGCTCATTGAAATGTGCCATCATATTCGTCGTCAGAAAACAAGTATTATGCCATTATTTCAATGAGTTATATTTTTTTGTCGTGTACAAAGAGTATCCATATAAGTGTGAATGTAAGTATATTCATAACAAATTTTTTCCCCTTGCTTTATTTCTCCAGAGTATTTTATGTTCTGATGCACATCAAATTCAGGATCAAAATTAAATTTATCTATTTCCTTTTGATTATTCTGTATTACAAAATACTCCTGACTAAATCTAGCTTTTGTTGACTTAATGCCCAACAAGTAGCCACAATTTTTAATTTTATTTGTTGAGTTTATTGCAGAATCTAATTGTTTTTTATGAAAAAAATCGCTGCAAACCCATGTGATTAAAGTGAATGCAAATGCTACAAAGAAAAATTTCATTATAAGTTTAATTTTCCTAAAGTTAACATAAAATACTTTATCGACCTAAAATCATTTCCAATACAAACTTAGATCCGATAAAACCGACAGCCAACAAGAAGAATCCAATTAAGGTAAAACGAATCGCTTTTTGACCGCGCCAACCAAAACGGTAATGTCCGATGAGTAAAGCCCCATACACAAACCAAGAAATAATACTAAAAGCGGTTTTATGTGCCAGATGTTGGGCAAAAAAGTTATCGATAGTAAAGAAACCAAACACCAACGCCACGGTTAGTAAAAGAAAACCCGTTTTAATTAAGTCAAACAGTAAAGACTCCATCGCTTGAAAAGAGGGCAGTAAGTTAACCCAAAAGCGTTTCTTCTGTTTGTTCTTTAACTCACGATCTTGGAACCATAAAATCACGGCTTGTATGGTCGCCATGAGTAGCACCGCATAGGCCGACAGCGATAAAATAATATGAATATCTAAACCCAATGAGCGCTGTTCAATAAATTGAGTGGACTGGCTAAAGGCAAAACCTAAAATGAGTCCTGTAGCAGCCACAGGAATGCCAATCAGGTTCAAAGCTAGAATTGGACGATAAGTGCTATAGAGTAGACTAAGTAACAACATGAGCCCAGATGTAAATGACATTAAGACAAAAACGTCATAATTCACCCCCATCGGCGTGAGCATGTCATGGTACAAAACAGTTGCATGTAGTAATAAGCCTAAGCCTAAAATAATGCCAATAAACCAATGGTTTGGATCACGTTTAGCCATTAATTTGAGGAACAAATACCAAAAAGAGGTGGTATAAGCGACTAATGCTAAGATGGTGTAAACCAAGGGCAGGCTAATCATGTCAAACCTTTTTCAGGATGATGAATATTCATTTATATAAATTCGGTGCGAACTACAGTATCCTATAGCATTCTATGCATAAATTTTCTATTTTAAGAAAGATTTTTTTGCAACTAGCAATTTTAAGCGGATTTTGCAATGTTTGATACCTTAACGGAACGACTCACGCAGAGTTTAAGAAATGTTACTGGCTCTGGGCAGCTAACCGAAGACAATATTAAAGATACCCTACGTGAAGTACGTATGGCACTTCTTGAAGCCGATGTTGCACTTCCTGTAACTCGTGAATTTATCGCGAAAGTTAAGGAAGAGGCGTTGGGTCAAGAAGTCATGAATCAATTATCGCCGGGCCAAGCATTTGTTAAAATCGTGCATGACGAATTAACAAAAATGATGGGCGAGGCAAATGAAAGCCTTGATCTTGCAGCAAAACCTCCTGTTGTAGTCCTACTCGCGGGTTTACAAGGTGCAGGTAAAACAACAACTGCTGCAAAACTTGCTCGCTTCTTACAAGAACGCCAAAAGAAAAAAGTCGCGATGGTATCTGCCGACGTTTACCGTCCAGCAGCAATTAAACAGCTACAAACTGTTGCAGGTGAAGTTGGCGCGATTTTCTTTGAATCGAGTGCTGACGAAAAACCAATTACCATTGCAACGCGTGCAATTGAACAAGCCAAAATTCAGTTTGCGGATGTCTTGATTGTCGATACAGCAGGTCGTCTACACGTAGACGATGAAATGATGGACGAGATCAAAGAGCTTCATGCGGCGATTAAGCCAACTGAAACTTTGTTCGTGGTCGATGCAATGACCGGTCAGGATGCGGCAAATACAGCCAAAGCCTTCAATGATGCACTGCCATTAACGGGTGTGATTCTGACCAAAACTGATGGTGATGCGCGCGGTGGTGCGGCGCTCTCAGTACGTGCAATCACAGGTAAGCCAATCAAATTCTTAGGTATGGGTGAAAAGCTCGATGCCTTAGAGCCATTCCATCCTGAACGTGTTGCACAGCGTATCTTGGGTATGGGTGACGTACTTTCTTTGGTCGAAGAGCTTGAACGTAAAGTCGACAAAGAAAAAGCCGAAAAAATGGCGAAAAAACTGCAAAAAGGTGGCAGCTTCAACTTTGAAGATATGCTAATGCAGTTTGAGCAAATGAATAAAATGGGCGGCATGATGGGCTTCTTGGATAAGTTGCCTGGCATGAGCAATGCAGGGATTCAAGATGCGTTGGCGCAAGCGAACCCTGAAAAGCAAGTGAAAAAGATGGAAGCGATTATCCAATCGATGACCATCAAAGAGCGCCGCAATCCAGATCTGATGAACCCAAGCCGTAAAAAGCGCATTGCAGCCGGCTGTGGTATGGATGTCGTTGAAGTCAATAAGTTGATTAAACAACATGCGCAAATGGCGAAAATGATGAAGAAATTTGCCAATCCATCGGGTATGGCAAAAATGATGAAATCACTAAGCGGTATGCAAAAACAGTTTGGTGGTGGCGGCGGAATGGGACCATTATTTGGTGGGAACGATAAGAAGTAATCTGCTTCTTACCATTTCAGAAAAAGGCGCGTTGAGCGCCTTTTTTATGTTGTTTTGTGAGTCATGGAAAATATTATGTGTATTTTCAATACCCTCAATCAATAACAAAAACGCACTGTTTATGGCTTGAAAGTTGCGTAAAATTTATTCTTTTCAAACATTATAATAAGAAGTTGAAAATGAATGGATCAAAACAACATATCTATATTGTGCATGGCTATCAAGCATCGCCCAATGACCATTGGTTTCCGTGGCTAAGTCAAAAACTCAGCCAGATGGATCTGCATGCTGAAGTAAAACGTTTAGTGCTCCCGCACAGCGATGCACCACATTTCGAAGAATGGCAACAGGCTTTGGCCCTGCAAATGACCGCTTTGGATGAAAATACCATCATCATTGCGCATAGTTTGGGGTGTCTAGCAGCTTTACATTATCTCAGTAGTAGACTGCGTGAACGTCGAATCAAAGCGATCTTCTGTATTGCGGGCTTTAAAGCGGCTTTAACAACCTTACCTGAGTTAAGTGGCTTTATTGCGCAAGCGAAGTTGGACAGCGGTATACTCCACTCTCACATCGCTTCACGTGTGGTTATGTTTTCCAATAATGACCCTTATGTTCCACCTCCTTTGGCACTTACCTTTGGGCACTTCTTGAGTGCAGAGGTACTGGAGGTGAAACGTGCAGGGCATTTTATGCGTGAAAATGGCTATGCTGAATTTGAGCTACTGCTCAATACCTTAAAACCCCTTTTACAACAACAGGCGGTGGCTCAGGGGTGATGTTGAGTATAATATTGCAGCCCTTTAAGTAATAAATCATTTTCAATGCATGGTGCATACTCTGCCAAATAGCGTGCAAATACAGGTGCATCACCGCCAGTTAAAATCAGTTGGCGTGGAGATTGTTGCAAGACTTTTTCAATGGTACTGACCAAGCCGAGCAGAATCCCATGATGCACTGCGTCGATGGTATTACGGCCAGGACCGAGTTCATCAAAAGCCGCATCTGGAATTTTAATGCCTTTGGTGTTTTGGATCAGCGAGTCTCGTTGTAAGTAGAGATTGGGTAAAATATAGCCGCCTAAATGCTGTAAACCATCTGCCAAGTCGATGGTCAGCGCCGTACCACAGCTAATCACACAATAGTTCTGCTCTGGATTACGTGCGACAGCCAGCACTTGCAACCAACGGTCAATTCCGAGTTGTTCGGGCTGTTCATAGCCGCATTGTAAGCCAGCATAGTTGGCCTGTACTTGAGCAAAGGTGATCGGCACATTTAAACTTTTTAAAAGTCTACGGATTCGGTCATTATTTTTTTTGTCCTGAACCGAAGAAACACCAATCTGTTGGATGTTTAAGTTTTTAAAATGCTGAATTAGACCTAAAAGCAAATCGGCAGGGGACTGTAAATGTAACTCAGCCCCTTGTTCCAAAATTTGATCTTCCTGCGTAATCCAATACTTCAGACGAGTATTACCAATATCTAACCATAAATTTTTCATGATGATGCTCAATCATTTAAACAGGGGTCACTGGGCGTAAACGGCCTTGATAAAAGTTTTCAACACCATTGGTGGTCAGAATTTGTACCGCACCATCATCTTGAATGCCTAAGAATTGGCCTTGAGACAGACCTTTCATATGTTCAAATTCGACCTGTTGCTGCATAAAGGCTGCGTAATGATTGAAACGAGAAGCCAGATTTGCACTGTTATGGGTGAACCATAGGCCTGCTTGTTGAATCGCTAGATATAGTTCCGCCATTAAGCGAATGCGATCTGCTTGGGCTAAACCCAGCTGTTCAAGTGAGCTGGTGGCTTGATCAAGCTGGGTATCTTCGACTTGGTTGATATTGATACCAACCCCAATAATAGCTTGGTGGCTCGACAGTGGTTCAACTAAAATGCCGCCCCATTTACCTTGAGTACTGTAAAGGTCATTTGGCCATTTCACTTGCAGAGCAAGGCCTTGCAAACTCGGCATTTGCAAGATATTTAACGCAATTTCTAAAGCCAAGCGCCCATCTATAGGTGTTTTGGTCTGTAGCAATGTGCTTAAATAGATGTTTCCTTCAGGAGAAACCCATTGTCGTTGACGCTGTCCACGACCTTGAGTTTGTCGTGTACTGCAGACCAAAACGCTCTGAATCCCTTTTTGCGCAATTTCACGCACATCATCATTGGTGGATGTGGTAACTGGCTTAAGCAATAAAACTTCAGGAAGTTGCTGTGCTTCAGCGAGAAGCTGTTGTAATTGGCGTGTCTCTAAATCCATATGAATCTGAGAAAAGTGAAAAATGATCATGGAGTTAATCATATATTTACTGATTGGCGCAATCGCTGGTTTTGCTGCAGGGCTATTTGGGGTCGGTGGTGGACTCATTATCATCCCGATTTTATATGTGGTTTTTACTCATCTGAACTATGACCCGAGTGTCATTATGCATATGGCGGTTGGCACATCACTGGCGACCATTATTGTCACGTCAATGAGTTCCGTGAGTGCGCATCATAAACGTGGAGCCGTGTTGTGGCCTGTGTTTCGCAATTTGGCTCCAGGTCTAGTCATGGGTGCTTTTTTAGGTGCGGGCATTGCAGACTATATGTCGGGACATGGCTTACAGTTGCTGATCGGTTTTTTTGCGGTGTGGGTGGCGTACAAAATGTTTAGTGGCGCACATGTTGAGGTCGATCCATCACGTCAGTTACCGTCTACAGGCAAACAGTTATTTGTCGGTGCAGGCATTGGTGTGGCTTCTGCGATCTTTGGCATTGGTGGGGGAAGTTTGACGGTGCCGTACTTAAACCGTCATGGTGTGGTTATGCAAAAAGCGGTGGCGACGTCTGCGGCTTGTGGTTTACCAATTGCAGTGGCTGGAGCTATAGGTTTTATGTGGTTCGGGCATCAGGCTGAGGTCAACGTACCAAATACCATTGGTTATATTCATGTCTATGCTTTTTTGGGGATTGCGGTCATGAGTTTTATCACCGCGAAGTTTGGTGCGAAAGTAGCGCATCTTTTATCGCCTGCGATGTTGAAAAAGTGTTTTGCTGGTTTGTTGGTGGTAGTTGGTTTATATTTTATTTATCAAGGTTTTAGTTCTTAATTTCTTTGACAATGTTGTGTGCGTTGCTGTTGATTGGCATTATAGACGGTAAAATTGTTAGACAATGACATAGTGTTTAGCGTTTAAGATCGGGTAAAACCTAAAAATAGGTCACTAAAGACCATGGATTGCATCTTATAAAAACAAGTTAGGAACAGTATGCAAGCACATGATACAGAGAGTTTGTCCGAACAAATTGCCAAGCACATCAGTGAACAAATCATTCGCGGTGAGTTGGTCGAAGGTGAGCGCATACAAGAATTACGTATTGCCGCTGAACTGGATGTGAGTCGCGGCTCGGTGCGTGAGGCCTTGTTACTGCTTGAACGTACACATCTGATTGAAATCTACCCGCGTCGCGGCGCTATAGTCTCTGAAATGTCCGCTCAGCAAGTGCGCGCCTTGTTTGACACCAGCAGTCTGCTATTGGGGCAAATTGTGCAACGCATTGCGGAAACATGGCGCAGCTATGAAGCGGAACGTTTACAGCTGTTATTGGATGAGTTGGGGAATCAACTGAAACAGGGCAGTATCGAAAAATTTTATGATTTGATTTTTGAAGGATTGGCGCGCCAGCATGAAATGGTGGGCAATGCTTATTTGATGAAGTTTTACCAAGAATTGTTACCCTCGATACGTCGGAGCTATTTTTTAACCTTAAATACTTCGCGTAGAGAGTTACAAGAATCTTATGATTTATTTAAACTGGTGACTGATGCTGTTTTAATCAGAAAATCACAACAAGCTACTTTATTTATGGAAGATTTTTGTCGACACTTACGTAACTTGGTGTTGGAATCTCTGACCCGAATGAAACAAATTGAACTTGCGTGGGCGAGACGCTCACGACGTTAGTCAGGACATTATGCGTTTAAGCAGTTTAAAACTTTCCGGCTTCAAATCTTTTGCCGACAGTACCACATTACACTTTAAAGATAACCGCACCGCAGTCGTTGGGCCGAACGGTTGTGGCAAATCCAATGTGATCGATGCTATTCGCTGGGTCATGGGCGAATCCAGTGCGCGTCAGTTGCGTGGTGGCAGTATGCAGGATGTCATTTTTACAGGCACGGCAAAGCGCAAACCTGTCAGTGTCGCCAGTGTAGAACTGCGTTTTGACAACACTTATGGCAAGTTAGGTGGTAGCTATAATGCCTATACCGAACTGGCGGTTAAACGTCAGGTCAACCGAGATGGCAAGTCTGAATACTTTTTAAATGGTACCAAGTGCCGTCGTCGGGACATTACAGATATATTCTTGGGCACAGGTTTAGGGCCACGTTCTTATTCGATTATTGAACAAGGCATGATCAACCGTTTGGTCGATGCAAAACCTGAAGAAATGCGGGTTTTTATTGAGGAAGCCGCAGGGGTTTCGCGTTATCAAGCACGTCGCCGTGAAACTTTATTACATTTGGATCACACCACGCAAAATTTATCGCGTTTAGAAGATATTGCCTCCGAATTAAGATCACAGTTAAAAACTTTAAAACGTCAGGCTGAAACCGCGATTCAGTATAAAACACTGGAAAGCCAAATTCGCACCATTAAAGTTGAAGTTTTATCTTTTCAATGTGAACAAAGCAGCCGTTTACAACAAGAATATACGCTGCACATGAATGATTTGGGCGATCAGTTCAAGTTAGTCCGTTCAGAGTTAACCACTTTAGAGCATGATTTGACGTCAACCAGTGAGCTATTTCAACGTCTGATTCAGCAGTCCACGCCCCTACAGAGTGAGTGGCAACAGGCAGAGAAAAAGCTGGCTGAGTTGAAAATGACTTTGGAACAAAAGCAGAGCTTGTTCCAGCAAAATACGACGACTTTGGCACAGCTTGAACAGCAGAAGGCACAAACCAAAGAACGTATGCAGTTGATTGAGTTACAACTGGAAAGTTTGCACGAACAAAATGAGCTTCATACCGAACAGTTACAACAGCAAGAAAGTCAAAACCAACAGCAAAGCCAAGGCTTAACGGATTTAAAAGCACAGCAGCAACAGCTGCTTCAACAGTTTGAACAAGTCAAAAGTTTGGTTGAAAAGCAACAGCAACAAAAAACGCAAATGTTGGCGCAAAGTGAACAGTTGGCCAAAAACATTTTACGTTTTGAACAACAAAAGCAAATTTTAGAGCAGCAAGCGGCGCAAATTCAAAACCAAAGCCAGTTGGATGCGATAGACCAATTGTTGCATGCCAAGCAAGACGCTGAGGCACAGCAGTTACAACGTGAGCAAAGTATCATTGAGGTGCAGTTACAGCTGGATGATTTGCGTATTCAGCACCAAGCTGCTCAAACTGAGTTGAATCAGCACAAAGCAGATATACAGGTCTTAAGTGCAGAACAGAAACATCTAAAGCAGCTATTGGTCAAAGTCAGCGCCTTAAAAAATAGTGATCATCCACAGTTGATGCACGTGCTGAAGCTTAAAGATGCGGCTAAAACCCATGCCGTGCTGGTCGAAAAATTCTTAGCCAAATGGCTTTCAGCGCATTGTTTAGACAACAGCGATGCATTCACCGATGCCGTTGCACGTCAGTTAACGCCTCAGCCGCATGTTGAACTGATCGAAATTGCAGGTTGCGATAGCCTAGCCAGTTGGATTGAATCGCCGCAATCCTCTTTGTGGCAGCAGGTGGGTGTGACTACCAACTTAAAACAAGCCCTAGCGCTGCAAAAGCAATTGAAAGATGGTCAGTCTCTTCTGAGTTTAGACGGTTACCATGTCGGCGTGGACTGGGTGATTGGTTTGGATTATGACGAAGCAAGCCAAGCTGGACAGGGTGCGTTAAGCCATCGGATTCGTTTAGATGAAATTGAACAGACCCTTGCTGAAAAAACGGGACTTCTGACTCAGCTTGAAACGAAAACCACAGAGCTTCGTACTCAAGTCCAAGCGGTGGATGAGCAGTTAAAAGCGGATCAACACCTGTTAAAAAAAGAAGTTCAAGCGACGCAGCAGATTGATTTGAATATTGCCAAAGTGCAAAGTACTAACCAAGCCTTTGAAGTGCAAAAGCAACAATTGGCCAATCAACTGGCGCAGCTAGACAGTCAGCTTGAAGAAGATGCCATGCAAAAAGATGATCTGGAGATTGATCTGCATGCATTGAATATTAAGCTAGAGCAAAACTTGCCAAACTATAAAACCATGCAGTTCCAAGTGGAGTCATTGACTGAGCAACTGGATGATAGCCAGCAGCAGGCACAGCAGGTTTGGCAGGCGCTTGAAATGGTGCGTCGTCAGGCGGTCCAAACCACACAGCAGATTGAACTGTTAGAAAAAGACAGTACTTTCTTAAAGGCGCAGTATCAGCAAATATTGTCACAGATGGAGCAGGCCAAAAAGTTTATTGACCCTGTACAACTTGAGCTGCCTGCATTGGAAAGCCAGTTTAGCGAACAAGCACAGATTACTGAAAAGCTGCAAAAGACATGGTCTGAATGGCAAGTTGAACTGAATGCAGTACAAGAGCGCCAGCAAAGTTTGACCGAACACCGTCATCAACAGCAACAACAAGATGAAAAGCTGAGAACCCAGTTAGAAGAGAAGCGTTTGGCGTGGCAAGCGGCAAAGTCAGACTTACAACATTATTCTGAACAGCTGAAAGAGATGAATGTTGAAGCTATTGAGGGTTTGAACATTGAGATCAGTAACCATCAACAAGTTTTAGAAAAAGCACAGCAACAGTTTGAGAAATTGGGCGCAGTGAATTTGGCGGCTTCAGAAGAATATGAAGAAGTGTCTAAACGTTTTGAAGAGTTGAGCCATCAAATTCAGGATTTGGAAAATACTGTTGAGCAGTTGCGTGCTGCAATGAAAAGTATTGATCAAGAAACCCGTAAACTGTTCATGAGCACTTTTGATCGGGTCAATACCGAACTACAAGATCTGTTCCCGAAAGTTTTCAATGGTGGAGAAGCGAGTCTGACTTTGGAAGATGACTGGCAATCTGGGGTTAAGCTCATGGCCCGTCCGCCAGGCAAACGCAATAGCTCATTGGCGCTACTTTCAGGGGGAGAAAAAGCCCTGACAGCATTGGCCTTGGTGTTTGCGATTTTCCGGCTCAATCCATCGCCATTTTGTGTTTTGGATGAAGTTGATGCGCCTTTGGATGATGCGAACGTGGGAAGATTTTGTAATCTTGTAAAAGAGCTTTCTGAACAGGTGCAATTCATTTACATTACCCATAATAAACTCGCAATGACGATGGCGACCGACTTGTTAGGTGTTACGATGCCTGAACCGGGAACATCAAAATTAGTGACTGTAAATTTAGAACAGGCAAAAGAATACGGTTTAGTCGCGGAGGCCTAATAAGATGGAATACACAACAATTATTGGTATCGTCATAGCAGTGATCATTATGCTGTTTGGGGTTCGAATGATTTTTCGAAAGCCGGCAGATGCAGCGCCTTCACTTGAGTCCGCATTGCATATCGATGCTGACAGTCAAAAACCGATTATCCCGCGTCACGTACGTGACCAACTGCAAACGGCATCAGTTGAAGAGGCTGAACGTAAAGAGCCGACTTTAAACGAAAGCTCTGTAGAAGAGACACTGCCTGAAAAAGCCGAACCGAAAGCTTTGGATGCAGATAGTGTGCTCGAAAGCAGCAACACGGAACCAAGTTTGGATGTATCAGCTGAGGTAGAAAATAAAGCAGTAGACTTAGTCGCTCCTGAAAATGCAGTAGCAGATGCAACGGAATTAACGACTGAAAGTGCAAGCTCCTCGCTTGTTGATGACCAAGCAAAAGCGGATAAAGCTGAATTTAGTTTAAATGCCAACGTCGAAAAAGCTGAAATTTCAGAGTTTGACGATGAAAGCAGCATTTTAGATGCACATTTGTATGAGCAAAAAATTGTCGATGATGAAAGTGCCTTAGCCACAGCAGAGTCGTTTATTGCCCTGAATGTTTATCCTGAACGTCGTGCATTGTCTGGTGAGAAAACTTTAAAAGTTTTAATGAAGTATGGTTTACGTTTTGGCGAAATGTCGTGTTTCCATCGTTATAACGAAGATGGAACCAAGTTACTGTTCTCTGTGTTGCAGATTACTGATACAGGTATGGATGGTTTTGACTTGGAAAATTTGTCGACCGATCCAATTAAAGGCTTGGCATTTTTCTTGGCTTTACCACACCGCGATGTCCAAAATGCCTTTGACACCATGGACAGTATTTCACGTTTAATTGCTCGTGAAATCGATGGAACGGTTTATGACCAAAACAACCAAGAGTTCACGCCACAACTGCGTGAGCATTGGCGCCACTTGGCGATTGATTATCGTGCTGGACAAGCAATCGATGCTTAATCTGATTGAAAGCAACGGTAACGATTTCTATAATAGACAGTAGAAATACAATTTTTAGGGCGGAACAAAGACCGCCCTTTTTTATGGTGAAATTATGACTCAAACTTCGACTGTCGTTGCGCAAATGCGTCAACTGATCCAAATTTTGGCACAGCATAATCATGCTTATTATGTGATGGATCAGCCGACCATTTTAGACAGTGAATATGATCAGCTCTTTCATCAACTGAAAGCTTTAGAAGAACAATACCCTGAGTATATTCAGCCGGATAGCCCGATCAATAAAGTGGGCGGTAAACCTTTGGCGAAGTTTACGAGCGTGACCCATGTGGTACCGATGCTGTCTTTAGGCAATGTGTTTAATCAAGAAGAACTCTTTGCTTTTGCACGCCGTGCAGAAGAACGGTTGCCGAATCAAACGATTCAATATGATGTCGAACTGAAGTTTGATGGTCTTGCCATTTCACTGTGGTATGAACAAGGTGTGCTGGTGCGTGGAGTGACACGTGGTGATGGTGAGACAGGGGAAGACATTACTCAAAATGTCAAAACCATTCGGAACTTGCCGAAGGTGTTGAGTACAGATCAGGGTGAAGTACCTACGTTACTGGAAGTTCGTGGCGAAGTTTTGATGCCTAAAGCAGGTTTTGAAAAGCTCAATGCAGAAAATGAAGCCAAAGGTGAGAAGACTTTTGCCAACCCACGTAATGCCGCGGCGGGAAGTTTACGTCAGTTAGACCCGAATATTGCGGCTTCGCGTCCACTCGCATTTTATGCTTATGGTATTGCGCAGTGTGAACCCAATCATGGTCAAAGCACCATGTCGGAAAGTCTAGAGTGGTTGCAACAGTTTGGTTTTGCAGTTGGTGAGCGTCATTTTGTCTGCGATAGTATTCAAGAAGTTCAAGCGGTTTATGAACAAATCAATGCGGAACGACCACAATTGAGTGTGGAAATTGACGGCATGGTGATTAAGGTTAACAGCCTCAAACAACAGCAACAGCTCGGTTTTTTAAGTCGTGAACCGCGTTGGGCAACGGCTTATAAATTCCCTGCGGTAGCTGCGCTCACCACGGTTGAAAATATTGACTGGCAAGTGGGGCGTACAGGTACACTCACACCTGTGGCGCGTTTGAATCCTGTTGCTGTGGGCGGCGTGACCGTTTCAAATGTGACCTTGCATAATATTGGGGAAATTCACCGTTTAGATGTTAGAATTGGCGATACTGTCAGTGTTTACCGTAGTGGTGATGTAGGTGTCACCATGAACTCAAGTATTTCAAGTAGAACTCAATTAGATTTTCAAATGGCAGTATAAGGGTAGCAGTAATGTCTCAATATAAATTTAACGACAACCAAATCGCCATTTTTGAAAAGCTAGGGCTTAATTTAGATATAGATGATGCAGAAAAGTTATTTTCTTCTAATGAGCACAGTTTGGAAGAGTTGGAAACATTGCTTAAAGTTGCCAATGCTCTTTACAGATCTGGTTATCAGATTATTGAGGATGAGAAGTATGATGAACATCTTAGTTGCTTGAAAATTTATGATCCCGAGAACCCATTCTTATTAAACATAGAGCCTGAAGTTTTAATCGATAGCAAGACTGTTCCACTTCCAAAGAAAATGCTTTCTACTGATAAAGCATATTCTTTTGAAGAAATTAAAAAATGGACTGAAAGAATTATTAAAGCCGCATCAGAAATTGAATTTGATCAAAATTTAATTGAGATTAGGGTTACACCAAAACTTGATGGTTATGCTGCTTATGATGATGGTATAACTCTCTACACCCGAGGTGATGGGACAAGAGGTCAAGATATTACTCGTGCATTTGAACGAGGACTCAGAGTAGCAAAAAAAGCAGAAAGGGGTTTAGGGCCTGGCGAAATAGTAATCAAGAAAAGTTACTTTAATAAAGTGTTGAGTGAAAAGTTTGAAAACTCACGCAATATCCAAGCAGCAATTATTGCTGAAAAGAAAGTTGATGAAGATGTTCAAAAGGCAATTGATGACGGTGCTTGTGTCTTCTACCCTTTTTCGCTATTAGAAAGCTGGACGGGAAGTATAGAGGAGTTGTTGTCAAACTTTGAAAGTATTCTTGAAAGTATATGGAACTCAGTTGATTTTGATATTGATGGATTAGTCTTAGAATCAACAAATGAGCCGATTAAAAAGCATATGGGTTCTACGAGAAGATTTCATAGGTGGCAAATCGCGTTTAAAGTGAATGACGAATCGGCTGAAGTAGAAGTAATGAAAGTTATTCCTCAGACCTCAAGGACTGGTCGAGTTTCACCAGTGGCTGAATTGGCTCCGACCAAACTTAGTGGGGCTACTTTAAGCAGGGTAACTGTTCATAATTATAGGATGGTGAAGAAAAATGGAGTGGGTCCCGGCGCAATCATTAAGTTAGTTAGAAGTGGCTTAGTTATTCCAAAAATTGAAGAAGTTATCAAACCAGTAGAGCCAGAGTTACCTGAAAATTGTCCTAGTTGTGATGCTCACCTTATTTGGGAAGGCGATCATTTAATTTGCCCGAATAAATCAGACTGTCCTGCTCAAACCGAGAATACACTGATTCATTTTTTTAAAACATTGGGTAATGTCGATGGTTTTGGGCCAAAAGTGATTGAAAAAATAGCTAATCAAGGTATTAAGCACATCCACGAAATCTATCAGATTCCTAAGCATCAATTTGTCGAGTTTGGATTTGGAGATAAAACATCGCAGAATCTTATCGATCAACTCCAAGCAAGTAGAGAAATTGAAATAGAGGATTGGAGATTTCTTGCAGCATTTGGGGTTACCCGATTAGCTGGCGGAAACTGTGAGAAATTACTTCAGCATCATGCCATAGTTCAGGTTTTCGAAATATCAGTCGAGGATATGGTTAAAATAGATGGATTTGCACATCTAAGCGCTGAAGCTATTGTCGAAGGTTTAGCAAATGTTAGAGAAGAGTTTTTCAAAGTATATAACCTCGGTTTCAACTTAAGTGTTACACCCAAGGAATCTGATAGAGAAAGTTCAGATTCGCCTATAGCTGGAGCAGTCGTTGTATTTACTGGCTCGATGCAACAAGGTTCCCGTGACGATATGGAAAAGAATGCAAAAGCACTTGGAGCTAAAGTGGCTAAAACTGTTACCGGTAAAACTACCTATCTGGTAACTGGCGACAAGGTCGGTGAAACTAAGATTAATGCAGCTCGTGATAAAGGCGTTAAGGTATTAACTGAACAGGAATACCTTAACTTAATTGGTTAACTTTAAATATTTAGTTGTACTAGCTCAGGCCTAAGCTGATAGCTACCCAGTTTTTCTGGTGCCAGCGCCAGATTAGGTTTGAGCTAAATTGCGACACAAAAAAGATGTGCTATTTCATAGTCAAGAGTAACCTGTTTTTTTCTAAAAGTGTTTGGTGATCATGAGACATTAGATTTCATGTGATGAAAGTCCGAGCCTCACTGGGCACTCTTTTTCTGCGAAATTAAAACCAATGTTTCTGCATTTTTTGTAGCAGACTTTTATTAATCTTAATGCCAGAGACAGAACCAAGTACCGCATCCACAGCACACTTTGGGCAAATAGCAGTACGAGATATTTGAGGTTTATCAATCGCATCCAGATAATAATGTATAGTATGTATTATGGAATTTTTGAATAGCCACTAAATTTGGCTACACATTAGAAATACCTCAACTTAAACTCCTAAAAAATTCAGCACATTTCAATTTTGGCTAAAATCTACGCCAAAATATTTTCCATTAGAGATATATTGCTTTTGATTAAGCTAATTTCATCATTTAATTTTTCTATTTTTTTGTTTAAAAAATCTGTTACTTCAGGATTATCTTCACAAAGTGATTTTATAAAAGAAATGTTATGTTCCTTTTCTTGAATCTGTTTTAAGAGTTCTAGTTCCTTTAATTCAAATATTTGTCCCAATTTATTAAGAATTGGACTTACTCTTAATTCATTCATTAACTCTGTTTCACAGTAGCTGAATCGATTTTGTGTCGATTTGGATGGGTCAATACTCAAATATTTATAACGAACAAGTATCTTTAGTGCTTTATAAATTTTAAATTGATTTTTTTTATTAATTTTTACATTGTTACCCATTATCAATTTGACAAAATCTTTAGCCTCCCAATTGGAGATATTATGATTCTTAAAAATTGTCATGAACTCATCATAGAAAGGTAATGGAGTAGGTTTAGCCATCAGATTGATCTCACAACACTAAAAGAGGATTATAATCCGTAGATATGTGTTCTTCAATTGGGGATATTTCTGTTTTTGAACACTTGGCTTCAAATGTCAGAATTATCTATAGCGATTGGTCAACTAATACGCAATAAAAGAACTGAATTAAAAATCACTCAAGAAACTCTTGCACTGCAATGTGGAATTGATCGGAGTTATATGGGGCGCGTTGAACGAGGTGAGGTCAATCTCACTGTCGAAAAACTATATGAAATTGCATCTGCATTAGAAATCAATGCAAAAGAATTAATACCATAAGTTCAACGCCAAACCTTGTCGCATCTCTTTATTTCCTGATAGCTTTTCTACTTCAAATCCAACACAATAAACCTCAAAGAAATTTGAGAGTCATAACGTGATTACAGGCGAAATTAAAAGCAAAATTGACCAGATTTGGAATGCATTTTGGAGTGGTGGTATTTCCAATCCCTTAGAAGTCATGGAACAAATGACGTATTTGCTGTTTATTCGCCGACTCGATGAAATTCAGATTACGAAAGAAAAGAAAGCCAATCGTTTAAAGAAAGCTGTAGAACATCCAATTTTTACGCCTGAACAAGACCACTTACGTTGGTCGAAATTCATCACTTTAGGCGATGCTGCAACACTATATAATACCGTTGCCAATGAAGTCTTTCCTTTCATTAAAAACTTAGGTGCAGAAGATGAAACCACCTATAGTCATCACATGAAAGATGCTCGTTTTACCATTCCTACGCCTGCGCTACTTACCAAAGTCGTGGATTTGGTTGCCGATGTGCCGATGGATGATAAAGACACCAAAGGCGATATTTACGAGTACATGCTCGGTAAAATTGCTTCAGCGGGTCAAAACGGTCAGTTCCGTACCCCTCGTCATATTATCAAGATGATTGTGGAGTTGATGCAACCTAAGCCAACCGATACCATTTGTGATCCTGCTTGTGGTACAGCAGGCTTTTTGGTGGCGGCAAGTGAATATTTAAACGATCATCATAGCACTGAAATTTTTGCCAATCCTGAAGCAGCAAAACGTTTTAGTGAAGAAACTTTCTTTGGTTATGATTTTGATAGCACTATGCTTCGTATTGGTTCAATGAACATGATGCTGCACGGTGTTGAAAACCCACGTATTGAAAACCGTGATTCTTTGAGTGAAACCCATTCACATATTGCGGAAAAATACAGTCTGATTCTTGCCAATCCTCCATTTGCAGGCAGTTTGGACAATGAAAGCTGTGCCAAGAATATTCAAGCCGTAGTCAAAACCAAAAAGACTGAATTATTGTTTTTAGCCTTGTTCTTACGTTTGTTAAAAACTGGCGGTCGTGCTGCGGTGATTGTGCCTGATGGTGTGTTATTTGGTTCGTCTAAAGCGCATAAAGATTTGCGTCAAAAGATTGTGGAAGAGCAAAAGCTTGAAGCGATTATTTCGATGCCGTCAGGTGTATTTAAGCCGTATGCAGGCGTTTCGACTGCCATTATGATTTTCACCAAAACCATGTCGAGCGGTACGGATAAAGTTTGGTTTTATGATATGCAGGCGGATGGTTATTCGCTGGATGATAAGCGTAATGAACTCGATGCGTCTAAGCATGAAAATAACAACATTCCTGACATTATTGCCCGTTTTAAAAACTTAGAGGGTGAAAAAGACCGTAAAGCCACAGAGCAAAGCTTTATGGTGGATAAAGCCCATATTGCTGCCAATGGTTATGATTTGTCGATTAACCGTTATAAGGAAGTGGTGTATGAGCAAGTGGAATATGAAGCACCAAGTAAAATTTTGGCGGATTTAGAAGTACTTGAGCAGGATATTTTAAAAGGAATGGCTGCGCTTAAGGAGATGCTTAAGTGAGTTTTCCTAAAATGAAGTTAGGTGAATGTGCTGAAATTCATTCAGGCTCAACGCCACGGACGAATAATCCTGATTTTTGGGATGGTGATATTACTTGGGTGACACCTAAAGACCTTAGTAAATTAAAGTCTAAATTTATTTCTAAAACAGAAAGTAAGATTACTCAATTAGGTTTTGATAGTTGTTCAACTAAATTACTTCCTGAAAATTCTGTTTTATTTAGTTCTCGTGCTCCTATCGGACATGTTGCAATTAATACAATTCCTATGTGTACTAACCAAGGGTTCAAAAGTTTTGTACCCAAAGCTGATTTATTGGATTCGCAATATTTATATTATTGGTTAAAAGCGAACAAAGAATATCTTCAAGATTTAGGTGTTGGCGCAACATTTAAGGAAATTTCTAAAACAGTTATTGCTAATGTTGAAATCCCACTTCCACCACTTGCCGAACAACGCCGAATTGCGTCTATTTTAGATCAAGCGGACGAGTTACGCCAAAAACGTCAGCAAGCGATTGAAAAGTTAGATCAGCTTTTACAAGCCACGTTTATTGATATGTTTGGCGATCCTGTGAGTAACCCTAAAGGGTGGGAACTTGTTTCAGCAAAAAATGTATTAAAAATCCAAGGTGGTTATGCATTTTCAAGTACTGATTTTTCAAAATCAGGAATTCCTGTTGTAAAAATTGGTAATGCGAATAAATTAGGTTTTAGCACGGAAAAGTTTGACTTCATTATTCCTCAATATCCTGAAAAGCTTACACAATATGAGCTAAGATCAGGCGATTTATTAATGAGTTTAACTGGAACAGTTGGCAAAGATGATTATGGTAATATAACGGAAGTTACTGATGACTATGACTTATACTATTTAAATCAGCGAGTTGCTAAACTAGAAGTAATTAATACTTTATTTTCTAAAAATTATATACGTTATTTTTTTAGTCAGTCCTCAATTAAGGCTTTAATTACTAAAAATAATCGTGGTGTACGACAAGCAAATATTAGTAATTCAGATCTATATGAATTAGATATACCTTTGCCGACTAAAGCCCAATTGGATAAATTTGATTCATTTATAGAATCAATAAATGAAACGAAACGTTACTCGAAAGTACAGTTAATTTCATCAAATAAGCTTTTTTTCGCGTTACAAAACCAAGCATTTAACGGTATTTTATAAAATTTAATTAAAAAATATGAGGGAATATATACATGAGCAATTTTCAGTTTTTAGAACCTGAATTTAAAAGCTTGGCAGCGACTGCCAAAGAAGCCGAAAAGCTCACGTATATATCCCCTCAGTTTGCCCTTGCTGCTGCTCGTACCTCACTTGAAAACCTTGTACTGTGGCTGTATCAATACGACAAAAAACTGACTCAGCCTTACGATGCTTCACTGCATAACTTACTCAACGACATAAAGTTTAAAGACCTAATTCCACCTTATATTTGGGACAAAATGGACAACATCCGCATGGTCGGCAACAGTGCCGTACATGGGAAAAAGTTCAAGCAGCTCACCACTGAAGAAACTGTAAAACACATCAGCCATTTATTTTTGATGTATGTTTGGTTTGAGCGTAACTATGGTTCACCGTCAAAAGACCGCTCTCAGTCGATTTTATTTAATCCAAAACTAATACCAAATGCTGACAATACTCAGCAAATCACCGCCAATAAAGAACAACTGCAAAAAGAAACAGAAGCTAAAGAAAAACAGTTTGCAGAACAACATAAAGCGTTACGGGAACGGGAACAAAAACTATTTGAACTGTCCGCCAGTTTAGAAGAGCGTGAAAAATTACTTGCCGATATTGATGCTGAACTTGCACAAAAACGTGCAGACGTTGAACAAGCCAAGCTTGCCAACAGTAAAGTTCAAGACCATACCGACTATAAAGAAGACGAAACCCGAAAGCTTAAAATTGACCTCATGCTTGAAGAAGCAGGTTGGGAAATTGGCACAACGGTTCGAGAGGAAGTTGCTGTAACAGGTATGCCGAGCCCATCGGGTAAAGGTGCAGTGGATTATGTGCTGTATGATGCCAATGGCTTGCCTTTGGCTGTGGTTGAAGCCAAACGCACATCGACTGACCCTGATATTGGGCAACAACAAGCCAAGCTCTATGCAGACTGTTTAGAGCAACAAACAGGACAACGACCTGTCATTTTCTATACCAATGGTTACAAAACCCGAATCTGGAATGATGTGCAAGGTGGCCCACCACGCTTAGTTCATGGCTTTTATACGCAGGCAGAACTCAAGCGTCTGATCGAAAGACGTAAGAACAACCCTGATTTAAGTAGCTTCCCGATCAATGCGGACATTGTCGAGCGTTACTACCAAACTCGTGCCATCAAAGCCATGCTTGCAGCCTATCAACGTAAAGAACGTGCAGGCTTACTGATTATGGCAACAGGCACAGGTAAAACCCGTACCGCCATTGCACTGGTTGATGTGCTGATGAAAGCCAATGTGGTGCAAAAAGCCTTATTCCTTGCAGACCGCACTTCATTGGTCAATCAGGCACACAACGCCTTTAAAGCCAATTTAAAAGATGCTTCATTCGTCAATTTACTTGAGGATAAAAATCAGGTTGGTCGAGTGTATTTCTCTACCTATCAAACTATGATGGGCTTAATTGATGAAAAAAATGCGGACGGTACACGCCAATTCGGTACAGGCATGTTTGACCTGATTATTATTGATGAAGCACACCGCAGCGTTTATCAAAAATTTGGCGAGATTTTTAAATACTTCGACAGCTTGCTTGTCGGTTTAACTGCAACGCCACGCGATGAAGTAGACCGTGATACATACGCACTGTTTGGCTTAGAAAGTGGTGTCCCAACTGATTACTATGATTTAGATCAAGCCATTGCCGATGGTTATCTTGTAACACCTAAAGCCTATTCCGTTCCGCTCAAATTCATGCGTGAAGGTGTGAAATATGACGAACTTTCCGAAGAAGAAAAACAACATTGGGATAGCCTAAATTGGGGCGATGAAGATGCACCTGAAGAAGTCTCAGCATCCAAGATTAATAAAGAGCTGTTTAATACAGGCACGATTGATTTAATGCTCAAGCACTTGATGGAAAATGGCATTAAAACCGAAGGCGGTGATCGTCTTGGTAAAACCATTATCTTTGCCGTCAATCAAAAACATGCCCAGTTTATTGCTGATCGCTTCAATGAAAACTATCCGCAATATGATGGCAAGTTTGCCCGTGTCATTACTCATGCCACTAAGTATCCACAAAGCTTAATTGATGACTTTAGCAAGAAAGATTTACCTGAGCCACAGATTGCGATTTCAGTGGATATGCTCGATACAGGGATTGATGTGCCTGAAGTGGTCAACTTAGTATTCTTTAAAGCGGTTCGCTCTAAAGTCAAATTTATGCAGATGATTGGGCGTGGTACACGACTCTGCAAAGAATTGTTTAGCCCTGAAAAAGATAAAAAAGAATTCTTTATTTTCGATTATTGCTCTAACTTTGAATACTTCAATGAAAATCCAGATGGTGCGCCTGTATCGACCACAGAACCTCTTGGACAACGTTTGTTTAAAGCACGTTTAAATATCCTGAGTCTGCTCAATGCGAAGGACGATGCCACCGAAGAGTTAAAAGCTGTACAGCAAGATATGCGTCAGAGTTTACAGACTGAAGTGAAGTCTATGAACAATGAGAATTTCATTGTGAAATCTGAACTTGAGCATGTTGAACATTTCAAAAATGATGATGCTTGGAACAACTTAGATGACCTTGCGATAGGAACATTACGAGAACACATTTCTAAATTACCAAACCAACTTGAGCCTGAAACTTTAGAAGCTAAATTGTTTGATATGCTTTGCTACAACCTTGAGTTGGCAGTATTGGAAAAGAACAATACAGCGATTCAGAGTTATGCCAATAAAGTGATTGAAATTGCTTCTAAGCTGGAAAGCAAAGAAAATATTCCTGTTGTTGCAGAACAGATTGCGCTGATTCAAGATATTCAAACCGTGGAATATTGGAAAGGTATTACCTTGCCAATGCTCGAAGCGATGCGTAAACGTATTCGTGGCTTGGTGAAACTGATTGAAAAATCCACATCGACTATTGTGTATTCTATGCTTGATGATGAAATTGGAGATATGCAAGCAGTCGATATACCAGTCGTTTCAAGTGGCGTAAACCTTGCACAATACCGTAAGCGTGTCGAAAGCTTTATTAAAGCCAATGAAAACCATATTACCATTGCCAAACTTAAGCGTGGTTTGGCTCTTACACCGACTGACTTAAGCGAGCTTGAACGCTTTGTCTTTGAAGCGCAAGAAGTAGAAAGCCGAGATAAGTTTGAAGAATGTTTTGGAACAGAAAAATCTCTTCCTCTTTTCATACGTTCTTTGGTGGGCTTAGATCGTCAGGCGGTACAAGAAGCCTTTTCTAAGTATTTACAAGGATCAACCTATAACGAGAAACAGATTCGTTTTGTAGAAATGCTGATTGATCATTTAACGAAAAATGGTGTGCTAGAAGCTACACAGTTATATGAACCACCTTTTAATCAAATCCACTATGAAGGGATTGATGGTGTATTTGCTGATGGGGATGTTGACAACATATTTGGGGTTGTAGAAGCGTTTAATGAAGCTGTGGCTTAAACTATCAACAAAATTAAGTAAAATATCTTTATTATCATGATAAATTTTATATACTTATCTTGAGTTATTTTAAATTCTACTATATGTGAACAATTAAAAAATGAAAAAAATTGACTTGCACATTCATACTGTTAGTACTCCCAGTGACAAATACTTTAGCTTTTGCATGGAACGGCTAGTGTGGTACGTATCAGAAGGCAAGTTAGATGCTATTGCAATAACTAATCATAATATGTTTGACCTACTACAATTCCAAGAAATTAAAAGTCAGCTTGGAATTAAAGTATTTCCAGGAATCGAAATTGATATAGAAGGAACACATATTTTAGTCATTGCTGAAGATAATGAGCTACATGATTTTAAAATGCGTTGTGATAAAATTACAGAAATGATTCCTGATAAAGAAACGTCAATATCTATTGCGGAGTTTCGAGACGTATTTGTAGAACTTTCAAATTATCTTCTAATACCTCATTACAAGAAGTCACCTGAAATCAAAGAAGAAACGTTAAATCAACTATCAAATTTTATAACAGCAGGAGAAGTAACTAGTCCAAGGAAATTTGCTTACTCAATTAAAGATAAAACAGCTTTAGTACCAGTTTGTTTTAGTGATTTACGTATGGAAGAAAGACTAACACATATTCCTGCTAGACAAACATATGTAGATATCGGTGATATTACACTTACAGCTCTTAAAGTTGCATTATCCGACAAACACAAAGTGCACCTTTCTAAAGAAGATGGACACCATTTTTTTGAAGCATTAAATAATGGTCTAAAATTATCTACTGGCTTAAATGTTGTTATAGGCGAAAGATCGTCAGGTAAATCACATACTTTAAATTTAATTGCAAATCAAAATGATACTGAAGATGTAAAAATTAAGTATATTAAACAATTTTCTCTTTTACAGAAAGATGAAGATGATGAAAAAGAATTTTCAAAAAACCTTAGCACTACTCATTCTAGAATCACTGAAGACCACTTAAAAGAATTTAAAGAATGCGTAGACATAATGAGAGATGTTGATATCACTCGATCAAATAGAGAACTTAATGAGTTTATTGAGTCTTTACTGAAACATGCATCAGAAACCGACAAACTTGATGCTTTTGCTAAAGCTAAGCTCTTTACAGAGTCAAAATTTACTATAGATGATTTATCTTCACTTAAGAAGCTAGTCCAAGCTACAATGAGTTTAGCTGACTCATCGGGATTTAAAGAGATTATAAATAGACACATTTCGGATGATAGTCTAAAGCTATTGATTATAGATTTAATCATTGAACATAATAAAAACTATGCGATGGAATTAAAAAAATCATTTGTTAATGACATTATCGATAATATCCAATTTGAATTAAAGATGCACACATCAGCGTCACCGATCAAAGAGATTAATTTATATAAGCTTGCACTCGATCAGAAGAAAGTTGACAAGTTTAATGCCTTATGTAGCTTAATAAAGCAAGAAAAAGAATTTCTAAGGCATGATATCCAAGGTTTTTCTAAGATCGCAAAAAGAAATGAATTTACTAATGCTAGGGACATTGGTTCAACTTTGGGAAAACAAATATCTTTTGCTAATGCATTTTCTCAATATGATTCGAATGGCTTTACTTACCTTGAAGAGCTTAGAAAAATTGAATCTTTAGCTGAAACTGACTACCACAAACTATTCACAAAAATAAGCTATAACATCTTAAACGCTTCTGGTTATCAAGTATCTGGTGGGGAGCGTTCAGAATATAGGCTTTTACAAGAAATAAGCGATGCTAGTCAGTATGACCTTCTGCTAATTGATGAACCTGAATCATCATTTGATAATAGATTTCTATTTCAAAAAGTTAATACTCTAATCAAAGAGATATCTGAATATATGCCAGTGATTCTCGTAACACACAACAGTACTGTTGGTGCATCAATAAAACCTGATTATTTGGTATATACTTGTAAAAGTAAGGATGTTCAAGGTAAAGAGCAGTACGAATTGTACACTGGCTACCCTACAGATAAAGTATTAGTTAGTCTTAATGGCAAAGAAACAAATAATCATGCAGTATTACTTAATTGCTTAGAAGCAGGTAGTGAACCTTATTTAGATAGAAGGAAAGGTTATGAAGTGCTTGAAAATTGAAAATGGTAAGGGCTTTTTTTCATTAGATGGCAAGAGCTGGAAACCATTAGATGAAATCTCTAAAGAGGACATTCTAACTATAATGAATTTATGCTTAGAAGGTAGCTTTGAGATGGACAATCCTTCAGATGAAACAGTTCACAATAAAGCTCACGATATAATTTATAAAAATTTATACGCAAAATTTTTTGAATTAAATAACCAACAGACTAGATTCAAAGATGAAAGTGAGAATTTATTTAAAGAAGCTTTAGCCAAATATAGTTAATACAAACGATTCTAAGCAGGATGCTAAAGTGAAAAATCAACATTCGGACATCCATTCATGTCTTAGTTGGACATCCTAATAAGGTTTTAGACAAAGTTAAAAGAAATTTTTGTTTCTGAAGATGTATTGGGTGATCTTTTTAATTAGGAATCGGTAGTAGATTTATATCAGAATATGAGCCTAAGCTTATTTTGTAAGATATAAACTCTGATGTGTGCTGAATTAGTAGGAGACTTTCACTTGGGAGATTTTAGGTAATAATCCGGACAACGCCACGTTCAACAGGGGCCTTACCTGTGACTTCACCAATTTGCTCGCAAATAACGACGGTTTCGCCTTTTTTCACCAAGCGAGCAAGGTAGCCTTCAGCTGCATGGTAAGGAACACCTGCCATAGGGATGGGTTCACCATTGGCTTTGCCACGATGGGTCAGGGTAATCCCGAGAAGTTTAGCGGCCTTGTGTGCATCTTCAAAGAACAGCTCGTAGAAGTCACCCATACGATAGAACATCAAAGAGTGCGGATGTTGCATTTTGACGCCCATGTACTGTTGCATCATGGGTGTGAGTGTGGACAAATCAGTTATGATTCCCGAATTGCTCATGTAGGTGAAATCCTTAAATCTTTGAAAATGCACAATATAAAAATAGACCGAGCGACACCGCTTACCGTGTGTATTTATGCGCTATGAACAGCTATTGTATGAATGGCAATATCTTAGCAAAATTGAAAACGACTAAACAATAAATCATCTATAAAGCGAACAGTTGTTAAACAGCCAAGTGATTATTGCTGTAGGCATTAGGTGTAAAGCAAAAATAAAAAAGCCTAAACATCTGTTTAGGCTTTTTAAGATTTAAGGCTTATACAGACCGAGTTCAGTCAGCTGCAACCGTAGGATACGACGTAACTCAAGAACAGCTTCAGGCGTTTCTTGAATAGAATGTCCACCTTTAATAATCTTCTCAGACAATGCACCATCTAGATGGGCACTCGTATAAGGCACGACATCGTCTGTAATGATATTGATGTCATCACTTTTGGTCGCATTCCCCATGATGCTGTGGAATTTCATGCCTTTGTATGGAACGACGTTTTTAGTTAACCGAGTGAAGTTAGAGTTCTTGCTGAGATCACTTGGCCCATTTTGTATGAGTCCATTAT
Source organism: Acinetobacter sp. 789_lipA (assembly GCF_058242845.1). NCBI lineage: Bacteria > Pseudomonadati > Pseudomonadota > Gammaproteobacteria > Moraxellales > Moraxellaceae > Acinetobacter > Acinetobacter sp. 789_lipA. The sequence goes on from NZ_JBZAYS010000001.1 coordinate 1,546,393, forward strand.
CTACATCTTTAATAAATTCTTGTAGGTCAGGGTCACTACTTTGTATAACATCGGTCAGTGCCCCCAAAAATGCACCTGGTAGACGAATGACTTTACGCGCCGCGAGGGTAAACCAGCGGTCAGCAAACTCTGTCCCACGATGTGGCGCTGCTAAGAAAATGGCCCGACTGAAATTTGGAATCGGTTGAATGTCGAGGCGCGATTTAAACAGAGGATCATTTTTAAATTGTTGCACACGTCGATTGGGTAGCAGTTTCATTGCCGCAGGGGTTAAGTCAGCATCGCTTACCAAAAGCCGCGCAATAATACCGCCCATACTATGACCCACTAGCACGGCATCCTTTTTGGCAGGCGCTTTGCTATCGACCAAATTAAAACTTTGTTGAATGATTGCATAGATTTGGAAACGACTTTCCAAAATTGGCATATTGGTCGAGTAGAACACTTGCCAGACTTGATAGTGTTCACGTAGCACGGGATCGCCCATGACATCATTCGTCAAACGAATCCATGCCTCTGGACTACTGGCTAGTCCGTGAACGAGCACCACCACTTTTTTATTTGGGTTGTACGGCTCAAGCATGTATAGGTGCGGCATAGTGAGGCGTGCATCACGATCAATCAGTGATAAATACGCGGCTTTACCTAAATTGTTTTGTGCCAACCATAAGCCATAAGGCGCAGAAAAGTTTGCAGCAAGAGGGTAACTTTTGCCTGCAATTTTCGCAGATTCAAACTTATAGGGATCATAAGCTGAGATTTCAAACTCAGGGTTGTTTAAGATCTCATCGATATTGGATGCAGAGCGTGGTTGTGCGGTAATAGTCGCTGCTAAATAACGGGCATTGTGAATGTTAGGATTACGACCATTGGTGTACTGATAATGCAGTGGATCGACAATATATTTGGCTTTTTCTGGTGAGGTGTCATTGTGCTCGGGTGGGAGGACAATCAGAAACTCTGAACCAAAACCATCGCGACGTGTGATAGAGCGTAGGCCTGAAAAGTTCATATTGTAAGTTGACATCAGTTGTTCAACTTGACGGTTTTTTAAAAGTGGGTAGTTGTCATAATTTATGCGGTAAATACTTTGCCCCACTTTTATTTGATTGCCGACTTCAGATGGCCCATGGCGTAAGCGATAACTATTTACAAGCTTAGCGATAGCTTGGTTATAAAAGTCACGGAGTTGGACTTGACGGTTATCAAAAATACGGTCTTGTGGGCCACGTTTGGTGTTAAACATGTAGGCATAACTATAGCGAATGCTTTTATCCAACATGCCGAGTTGCTCATCTAGGCAGCTTTGGTAGTTTTGTTTTTGTAGCGCTTTTTTTTCTTCGGACTGAGTCTTGGTTAAAATACTCACTTTACAGGCAGATGATTTTTCTAAGGAAAGTGCTTTAGCGAGATAGAGTTCGCTGGCAGTAGAGAGGAGCTGTTCATCTTGAATTTGTGGAATTTGTTTGAGTTCACTGACGCATTCTTCAGGTTGCTCTGAACAGATTTTGGCTTCTCGACCCGTCATAGACAGCACGTTTAGACTCGCTTCACTGAGCTTATCCCGCGTTAAAATACTCTCACGCTCATTGGTAATCGTGACGTTCAGTGATTGATTTTTCACACTGACCACTTGGCAACCACTCAAAAGCGAAACGAGAGTGGTCATCATCAAGGTGCTACGGATGTATTTAGGCATAAAAAGCGTCGACTACCGTTTATTCTTTTGAATTTTTTAAATCATACGATAATTCTCGGATTTATGTAAGCATCCGCTGAACGCCATCGCCAAGTTTTAACGGGGTTCAGGTTTCCAGCGGTGAGGTAGTAATTCTTCTATTTGGGGCACTTTATGTGTTGGCAACCTTTTCAGCACATCACTTAAATAGGCATACGGATCCAAGCCATTCAGCTTTGCTGACTGGATTAAAGTCATGATATTGGCAGCTCGTTGACCACTGCGCAGCGAACCTGCAAATAGCCAGTTCTTACGCCCCAAGGCCCAGGGACGCATTTGGTTCTCTATCCAATTATTGTCAATGGGTAGATTGCCATCATCCAGATAGCGGCTTAAAGCAGTCCAACGTTTTAGGCTGTAATTGATCGCCCGGGCGGTTGGAGAACTCGATGGCACCGTCAGCTGATGTTGGTTGAGCCATTCATATAGTTGTTGCATGACCGGTTGACTATGCTGTTGTCGGTATTCGCAGCGGTCTTCCGCTGTACCATCCGTCTTTTTTCTTAATTCTGCTTCTATCGCATATAATTTCTGAATCAGCACTAATGCCTGTTCAGCGACCTGACTTTTCTTGGTCACATGTAGTTCATGGAATTTACGACGTGCATGTGCCATGCAGCCCACCTCAATGACCTGACCTGATCTAAAGCGTGCTTTATAACCACTGTAATCATCACAGACCAAATGACCCTGCCAGCCTTTCAGGAAGTCTTCAGCATGCTGGCCAGAACGGCTATCTTGAAAGTCATAGATCACTGCCTGAACTGGATTGTACTGTGTGCTGGCATAGGCCCAGACATAACCTTTTTTGGGCTTTTTCTCATTTTCACCCATCTGCATGACCGTCACCGGTGTTTCATCTGCATGGATCACCTGCTGTTGCAGTACCACCTGTTTTAAGGCATTGGCCAGAGGTTCCAGTTCCACCCCACAGCGGCCAATCCAGTCAGATAACGTTGATCTAGACAGATCAACACCTGCGCGTAGAAAGATTTGACGTTGACGGTACAAAGGCAAATGATCGGCATACTTTGACACCAGCACATGGCTAAGCAATTCAGGTGAAGCAATGCCTTTATCAATCACATAGGCTGGCATCGCTTGCTGAGTCAGAGTGTCACACTGATCACAGACCCATTTACCACGCACATGCTGTTCCTTATAGAACTGTGCCGGTCTGAAATTCAGTTTTTCACTGACATCTTCACCGATACGACGCAAGGTACAGCCACAACTGCATTGTGTTGATTCAGGTTCATGCTCAATACGGAGGGTGTGTAGATGATCTGGCAACAGCCGACGTTTAGGTTTGTTGACTGGGGCTTTCTGTGCAGCTGCATTGGTTTTATCTGCATTCAGTCGTTCCAGTTCCAGATCAACCGCTGCAATATCTTCTTCAACCGCTTCATCCCAGAGATGGATTTGTTTTGCGGTTAGATGTTCGTTTTTACTGCCGAATTTATGCTGTTTAAATAGTGCAAGCTCATGCTCGTATTTTTGATTGAGAATAGAAAGATGTTGAACTTTAGAATCTAATTGCTGATTGGTGACTTCAAGATGTTGAACTCTGGCATCTAATTGCTGATTTGATTGTTCCAGTTGTTGTTTAGATTGTGCCAGAGACTGATGCTGCATCGCCAACTGTCTGGTAAATTCCAGCAGTTGTTCATGGGTCAGTTGGCTTAAATCAGGCAGCGTATTCATGACCGCAGTATGCCTGAGGTCATGATGCAGAGGAAATAGAACGTTTGGAGAATAGCAGAATGGATGAGCCTGGTTTAGAGCATTGTTACCACTTGCTGCAGTCCGATTCTTTGCCAGGGCAAACCCTGGATCAGTGCCTGTAACTGCTCCGGGCTGATCGCCATACTTTCACCCTGGTGAACTTTAGCCCAGTGGAATTTCCCCTGTTCCAGCCGCCGGGCACACAGCCAGATACCCAGTCCATCATGCACCAGCACTTTCATACGATGGCCACGCTTATTACAGAACAGGTAAGCGCAATGCGGTTTGATGTAGCCAAAGGCTCTCAGCACCTGAGCCATGGCTGTATCCATCCCTGCACGCATGTCCATCGGCTGGGTAGACAACCAGATCTCATCAATACGAATCATTGAGTCAAACCCTGGATCAGCAACAGTAATTCAGTTACTGACTCCACCGGCCAGTCGATCTCGATCATCTGATCCCTTGCGGAACTTGGTGCCTCATGTAATGGAATCCTGATATGAGCGACAGCTTTCTTCTCTGGCACAGGTGGTAGAGGTGCTTCTTGTTTGACTGGAGTCGGGTGAAGAATGACCGGAAGAAAGTCAGTCTGTGGAATGGATGGGGTTTTTAATGCAGGGGGCATTGATCTGGACTGACGAATCCATTTATGTAGCAGATTGGCATTGATCTGATGTTGCATTGCTACCTTGGCCACTGATGTATCTGGCTGCTGGCATTGCTGAATAAGTTGATGTTTAAATTCAGCTGTGAAGGTTCGACGGGGCTTTTTTAGCGTTGGTGCACTGTCTATAACTGTCTTTAAATCCATAAATAGGTGTCCACTTAAATTTAAGTGGACACTATCGCGGTATTAATGAGTTAGAAAAAGTGGGGTTCAGCGGACGCTTACGATTTTAGGCAGCCAACTTGTAAAAGTCCTCTGCCATCAGAAACTTTGGGCATTTCCCGCTCACATATCTGAACTGAAGAACAAAGGCTGATTGGTTTTAGGTAAACTTCTTAAATCCATCTATCGTTGAGAGAAGAGAATCTAAAGCTTCGGCTTCGTTTATCTCCTTTAAGCGGAACAAATTTGCAATTGAGATCATTTTCTTTACACGAATTCTAATTTGAGGAGAAACATTGCTCATATCTATATCTGCTTGATCGTTTTTTTCATTATATTCAGTGGCTAGATGCACATAATGAGACAAAGACTCATTGTTTGCATGCATGGTAACTTTACGGCATGCATTTGAAGCAACACTCAGAATACTTGTAAAGCTACCTTGTGCTGATATTTTCTTAATTGCTTTAGCGATATTAAGGGTAATAAATCTATGGCGAAAAGAATGATTGGTTAGGTGCCTCAGAGCCTCACAATACTTACTACCGTTAATAACCTTTTTTGCATAATTTTTTAAATAAGTAGATTTCAATGGTTTTCCTGTGACTGAATCGACAAAAAGAGCATCATGCTCCATATCAGGAAACATATCTTCAATTACATGGACGTATAAAAGAATAACTTGAATATCCTCATGGGTAGTCCTCACTGATCGAGTTTTACCTTTGTATTTTCCTTTCCTTATGGGAATATTTCGGATTATTGGCTGCTTGTCACTGATGAGTAATGAATCCGCTGCCTTTTTTATCATAGTTCGGGTTATCTCGTGAGCTTCACTTATTCTAGAGCCTGTAACATCTAGTAATGTGGTTAAGGCTTCCCACCTGCTTATGAGGAATGTATTTATTCTTGGGTGGTTGGTTGTGCAGTTGATGGCATCTAGCCACATAACTAACTCGTTATCATGAACGTATTCAGCTTCAGAGGCAATGTTAATTAGTCCGACAAGTGATTCATGATAAAAGTATTCACCTGTTATACTTCCTTTCTTGAATTTAAGTTTTTCATAATGCACGCTGAATATTTTATCTGGATCTTTCCCTGTAGTACCCAGTTTCCATTCTGGATACATTTTACTGAGATAATCTATATACTCAATTGCAGTCCTTCCATGTTGAATAATAGTACCGTCTTTAATATTCCTATCTTTTGACTCCTTAATATATTGATAAAGAGTGCTATCATTAATCTCACTCAGATTTATAGAATTATCTTCAAGGAAATCACAGAACAAGTTTAAACTATATGCTTTTTTCTGAACGGTTTTTGCTAATGGGCGAATATTATATGTTTGTGAACCACCGCCATAATGAGTAATAAATGAATTAGCATCCCAATCAAACTTACCACCTTTCTTTAAAATCATGGGAAGTGGGCAATCATTGTGTTGGTCTATTCGCCTACTAGTATTGAGAAATTTAAGGTTAGGATCTTTTGCAACGACTACAGAAGACATTATTTAACCAGCCAGAGTCGATTTCTACCTAGGATTTGAGCTTGAGATAGAATAAGTTTTCTATATGCAGCATCGATTTCCTTATCTTCTCGACATTGATCTAAAAGGCTCATATAAGCTCTATAAACTTCCGCTAATGCAACACGTAATTCCTCGTTTTCAGTTTTTAGTTTGTTCACTTCATTTTGTGATATTCTGGCGGTGGAATTACCTTTATCCTTCCTTTCTGATTCTGAGAGTTTAGAAAGCCTATGATTGGCATTTTTAATTGAATCAATTAGATCGTTTAAATATTTTAAGTTATGCTCAGCATGAGCTGTATTGTAAGAATAAGATATAATATTAAGATCACTATCATCCCACTTATGAACTGAAGTTTGTGAGATGGTGTTTTTTTTCATTTCCAAGCTGCTAGGTATATCTTCAAAGTATTCTATCTTATTTATGAGTTCAGTTTTTCGCTTTATAGATGAGGATATTTCAATCTTTTTATCGATAACTGGTTTCGAAGTTTCGCCCTTCTTAAACTTTGACATAACTAAATTCCTAGTTTCATGGTTTAATAAAGTAAAAGAAAACTTCGTTTCCATCAATTTTACAGAAACGGACTTGTTGACCTGTTCTTTCTTTATGTTCGTCAATCAATCTACGGACCAGTGTCTCTAGTACAGTTGAAATTTTTGTTGACTGTCTGGCGTTGTTAATGATGCTTCTCACTGCTTGATCACCATTAATATGCTTGTTTAATGATGCCCCTATCCGTGCAATAGTAGCTTCAGCTTCGTCGATCCATTCATCATCAGGTGACACTTCTGCATAATAGAATGTTTGATCGAGGTTAGAGTGACCCATGAACCAAGATAGCTCATCTAATCCAACTTGATCTGAGAAGTTAAAATACACTACAGCAAATAGTCTTCTAAATTGGTGTGTTGATGGATACCATCTTTTTCCATCGATTAGGGGGGATTCAATCCAGTCCATAAACATATTAATGGAAGCATTAATATAGTCACTGCTTAAAGGGTATTTCGAGTTTTCCCCACCATCTTCACGAGCCGCACTGATTGATCTATATGACAATGCACAACCAAACAAAAATAGTTCATTCTCATCTCCTATAAAACCTCGTCTTTCTTCAAGTTCACATACCATTAAAGCGAACTCTAGACCGTAATCGTATATTAAATCAGGGATAGGTCTATGTACTTTTTCTAACTCTAACCTTTCTGAGCTTTTAGGAATTTTCATGACTATGTCAAACAAACCATCAACTGGGGATTGTACAAAGCAATTACGGTTTAAAGTCCGCAATGATGTTGCTCTGCCAGCAGAGAAGCTGGCGATCAGAATCCATATTGCAGCTGTGTAAAGTCTGATAGCCATATTAACAGACATGCCATTTCTTAATTCGCTATAGTCAAATTTATTGAAATCTGCTTTTTCCCATGACGTAATGATTAAAGGTTTGAGCGCGCGTGGGATCTTAGTTGTTTTATATACATAATTCTTTATCTTTAGGCTATGTTGCCTGCTGGTTGATAAAGCTATACCCAGTTCCTTTATCCTGTTAACTTCGCCTTTAGATAAATCCGAAATGTACTGACGAAGTGGTTCCCCATAAACGCGTGCAAAATGTAATGCTGAGGAAATTGTATGAAGGGATAATGGAATTGGCATCAATGGAGTTTTCACGCTATCGATCATTTCATCAAAAATAGTCCTTCCCACAGAAAACAGTTTCATTGGCGAATACTGAAACTTATATTTCTGGGCAGTTCTTGCAGTAAAAAAGGCTTCCAGTTTAGATATTTCATTAGAGATTGTACTTTGACTTGGATACAAATCAAAGTCTATGTCAAACTCTCGTGTACATGCATTATTGTATTCTCGCTTATACGCCATTTGAGAAAAAAAGCCATCATCTTTTGATTCTAAGTATTTAATTATCTTGTATTTAAGACTTTTAAATTCCCTAGTTGTAAGAGCAAACTCAGTTTTTATTAAAGACCAGTTTATATCGCGCCTTGAGTTCCATTTTATTAATATAAAATTAACTGCTTTTTCAAACAAATCCCTCTCTACATTGAAAGATAACAAGTAATGTTTCAACTCTTTGAATTTGATTTGCTCTAGGCTTCTAACTAAAGGTTCGTTCTTGGAAATACGAAATTCATTTGCATGGTAGATGAGGTGAATTACAGATAGAGCGATATCCGAAATCCTAGCTGGTCTTGTAATTTTACCTGTTGTATCAAGATACAGAAGACTGTTACGTATATCTATTAATAATGCTTCATTAATTTTGTCAGTTAAATACTCATTGTCTGCAATCTTTTGTTTGAATTCAAACTTTTGTGCTTTATTAATGTTTCCCTTATAGAAGGTTAAACTAATACCAACTTTGGATAAGTACCAAGTTTTATCATTTATAGACTCGTTCAACATCCATCGAGGTTTAGGGTAAGAGGAATTAACAATGGTCTCTAGCAAGTCATTAGGGTCTATGCGTTCCTTTATAGGGCTTAAATTACTTTTCATTATTTACACACCTAAGAACTATTTTTCTCGACATTTAACTGTGCTGTCCTAAGCATATGCTTCATCATTACTGAGGACTCTTGTCCAATCTTATCAAGTACATCTTTACAGTTTTTCTTTAACTTCTCATCTTTACCATCTTTCGCATACTTTATAGCTAACTGAAGATTTAGATCAGATACACAAAAATATAGTGGGATATCTTCCTCATTATCTATACAAGGGTTAGTTAGTTTTTCGTATAAATTACCTCCCATATCTGGATTATTGAAAACTTGTTTTAGCTGTAATTTAAATTCGGCCTCACTCATATTTAGTGACTTGAAAGGTAATTTATCAGATGAGGTAGCCATAAACAGAAATATCTTCTGAAAGTTTCTTATTTTGAGTCTGTAAATTATCTCAGTTAAATATTTCGGGATGTAACGATTAAGAGTTGTCTTAACAGTATTGCCAAAATATGTCGAAGTCTTGATGGAGTCGCCATTTGAATTTAAATAAATTAAAACACCTTTTGATGCTCGTACTTTTTTTAATGTAGCTTCCTGCAAAGTCGTGTTCTGAGGTGAGAGCGTCAAGCAGAACTTATTAAATTTATTTTGGAATGTTTCAGGACTTGGAACAGTGACACCATGACAAGTTAGGCAAACCCATAGATCTCGTATTCCCAAGGTCTCTCTGATTCTTGCTGTCATTTCTAATGCCATTCTTAAGCAAGTTGCTGCATTTATTTCATATGCATCTATATCGGCTAATGATTTATAAGATCCTTCCGCCTTTCTTGAGTGAGCGTTTCTAGCTCGTGGCTTTAATGCTTTAATTCTTACAGAACCTTCATCATCCACTATAACAAATTCATGGCCGTGACCGTTAGATGATATTTTTACTTTATAAAGCGAGTACGGATTAATCCCTAATTCTTCTGTGATGATGGTTTGCATCGCAGATGCAATACTGCTTGTTAAGCCTAGATATCCAAGGATATCTTCGCTTATAGCGAGTTGGTAAATATTATGTTGAGTTTTGCCATTTAGTAGATTATTAAAATAATAATCGTAATAAGCGGTTAAATTATTTAAGCGTAGTGGATGTCTGCTATAAAAAGGATTTACCTTTGACTTAGAATTGCTGCCTTTTGTTTTACTTGTGAGAAATTGCGGGTGGTTCATGAATTCATCAAACTGGCTTTGCTCTATGATGATATTTTTATTACAAAAATTTTTGTACCCCTGAAAAACAATCTCTTGGGCATTTTTCACAAGGATACACAAGTTATATGAAAGTTCGCTCTTTAAAGACTCAATAAACTGGGGAGTGTTTATGTATTCATCACGCTTTTTTTCATCATACATGTCCACTTCACATATGAGCGGGTTGTCTTTTCGCACCTTTTCCGTATTTGTACACCTACGTAAATTGTCCGGCATTTCAACGTTTTTTGGCAATAGGCTATGTTTAACTAACACATCAATTGAGTTCTTAACGTTCTGGAATTTACTATATGCAGTATTTCTGTGATATTCATCAAGCAAGTTACCTCTATATTTTAAAAGCTCACCTTGAATAATTCTGGGATGTTTATACCACTCAATATTAGTTGATGAAATTTGCTCTAAAAATTGAATTAACGGGGCTCTATGATGTTTCTTATACTTAAAACTGTTAACGTGCTCTTTTAATCTATTAGCAATTTCTGGAGTGCAGGTGGAGTTTAGTATTTTCTTAAAGTTCTCATCGGCGCTGGATTCATGTGCGAAAAGATTTGATATTTCTTCTGGTATAATTTCTGACTTAATTAGTTCGAATTGAGATTTAGTTGTTGAAGCAAGAAAGCTATCTAGTTTATTTAATTCTTTTTTGTTAAAAAAGTCTATATTAATTAATCGCTTAATTAGTGTTTGAAGAGCATTGATTAAAACTCTACTGCTTTCAAAAGTGTGTCTTTTGTAAAGGTCTATTCGAATATAGTGTAGGCTTTTAGCTAGTTCACCTGAATCGTTATTGTTAAGCGCTTCATGCAGAACTGCTATGTATGTTTTTATTAAAAATGATAGTTTGGTTTGTTGCTGCTTACCCAACTGAGATATAAAATTAGAAATTAAATAATAAACATCAGCATTCAAAATTCCAGATAAGTTTTCAAGCCTTTCTTTAACAAAATGTGGGAGAGGTGGGGAATCTTTGTTAGAGCGTAAATCTGGATTAGTAAAATTATGATCGAATTTATCAAAAACTTCTTTAGGAATGCTCTCAGACAAATAAATTTTATACTTTGATTCGGTAACTTTATCAAAAGCAACTGCTAATTTATAAACTGAACCTTCATGTAAATAGCGCTCTTTAAGGAGGTGCATTACAAGCATTCTAAGGTGCCCTGCATTACGCTTGAACATTGAAAAGCGTTGTCTTCGGCAGATGTCCGAGTGCATATATGTTAGGTTTTGGAGTAGCATATCTGTATCTCGGTTATTAAGTGCCTTGCATAGAACCTTCAAGTACGTCACTAATAACAGAGTGAGTTCAGTTCGTCGGTTGATACTTGACTGAGATACAAAATTAGCAATCAATTTCGATACATCACTATTCAGGAAGCTAGATAAGTATTCAAGTCTTAGCACGACAGTAGGTGAGAGGGGATGATTTTTAGCGTTGTCTACTGTATCTGATTTCGAAAGGTCATAGTTGAACTTGAGAGAAACCTCGAATGGAATTTTCTCAGACTTACAGGCTTCATATTGAGATTCAGTGAGAGTACATATGAGGAAAGATAGACCATCGACATTTCCGCCTTTGAAATAGCTCTCATCAATCATGTGCTTTATTAGCAAGCAAATCTTTTTGTACCTTTCATTCGCATATTTAAATTTATACCGCTGGCAAAGGTCAGCACGAATGTAAGTAAGGTTAATAATTAGCTCGTTGGTATCATCATTGTTGAAAGGAGAATGGATCAGTTCGACGTATCGAATCAAGATAAGGGAAAGCAAGGGTTGCTGATTCGTGCTCTTAGAATCAATCCATTTTCTGACCAACTCACCTACACCAATAAACTTAGATAAAAAAATGAGCCTTTCGTCATGATTTATCACAGCTATTCCCTTTTTGATAGTTTCAACTAGTGAAGATGCTCTAGTTTTATATCAAAATTTCAGTTATTACAATAATATCTGAGTGATGAAAAGTTAGTTGTAAGGTGACACTTTGATGTGATTCCCAAAGTGGAAAAAGTATGGTCTGAGTTCCGTCCTATCGATGCGACTGAAGTTGAACTCCCGAGCCAATGCCCCGTGTGTGAATCGCCAGTGGTGATGCCCGAAGGTGAAGCTTTAGCACGTTGCTCAGGTGGTTTGTATTGTGCCGCACAGCGTATTGAGGCGATTCGCCACTTCGTGTCACGTAAAGCGCTTGATATTGAAGGTTTGGGGGATCGTTGGGTCGAATCATTGTTACATCTTGATCTGCTTAAAGATGTGGCTGATATTTATCACCTACACGAGCACCGAGAAAAGCTATTAACCATTGAAAAAATGGGTGAGAAGTCCGTTCAGAACTTGATTGATTCGATTGAAAATAGTAAGAAAACCACTTTGGCTGCATTTATTTATGCACTAGGGATTCGTGGAGTGGGTGAAACCACAGCACGTATGTTGGCCAATACTTTCCAAACTTTAGATGCGCTACGTGTCGCAGACATTGAAGCTTTAAAGAAAACTCCAGATGTAGGGGATATCACGGCGGAGTGGATTGTCGATTTTTTCCAAGCACCGCATAACCTTGAAGTTTTAGACCGATTATTGGCGGCAGGTATTCATTGGGACGCGCCTGTGGCACCAAGTCGACAACCTTTAAATGGTGAAAGTTGGGTCGTGACAGGGACACTCAGTACGATGGGGCGTGATGAAGCAACACAGCTCCTACAAGCACTGGGCGCACGTGTGAGTGGTAGTGTGTCGAGTAAAACAAAGTGTGTCGTTGCAGGTGAAAAAGCAGGTTCAAAGCTGGATAAAGCGGAGAAGCTTGGTATTGCTGTGATCAATGAAGCTGAGTTTATTCAACTTATGAAAGATTATGGTCAGTTAGAGGCTTAGATTGTTGACTCAGGTTAAATCAGAAATATGATACTTGGGAACGTCATCTGCAACCTGCGTGGTGTAAGTAAGATAATGTTTCTGCGACATATTTCTGATACATCAAAAAGTGGTCAGGTTTTGCAGATGAGCATGGTTTTGCCTACTTTTGCCGAAACAAAAGTAGGGCCAGCTGCAGGCTAATGATGAAATGGGGTGAGAACTTGATAAGACTCCGCCAAGATCATTGCTTTTCAATGAGCTGGAGAAATATTTAAGTCAAACTTAGGTTGTTTATTTCAAGGAATATATTGCTTGATGACACCGTCATCGAGCAATTGTTGAAAGTGCTCAACCAAGCTTTCTTTGACATCTCGATACTCTAAACCCAATTCTTTTTGGCTCTTGTTCGCATCAAAATAAATGGGATAACCCATATTCAATTCAACAAACTCGCGGCTAAATCCAATGAATGGACCAATCACCTTAAAAGCTGCTTTAGGAAGTTCATTTCGTGGAAATGGAAACTTCCAACCAAAATGTGCTTTAAGCAATTGACCGATTTCAAGCAGACTTAAAGTTCCACCACTTACAATGTAACGACCCGTTGCTTCTGGGTTGAATGCTGCTTGTAAGTGAGCTTCAGCAACATCTTGAACATCGACTACACCATTCCACATAGGTGGGACACCAGCTAAAGTCAAACCATTGGTAAACTGTTGTAAGACCTCAATTGAGCCTGACTGCGTATTTGGTGTCAATGAACGACCAAAGACCAATGCTGGGTTAATGCAAACCAATTGCCAGCGGTTTTGTGCATCTGCCATTTCCCAAGCTTTACGCTCAGCCATCACTTTAGAATATGGATAAGGCTGATGAGTCTCAGAACTGCTGGTGTTCCAGTGACTTTCATTAAAAGTATTGTGGTCTGTTTTTAAAATATCAATGGCATCGCCATAGGTCGAAGCAATACTCGAAGTGACAATGACGCGTTTAACAGACTCGGTTTCATTGACGGTGTTTAAGACATTTTCTGTGCCCAAAACAGCAGGTTCAATGATGTCTTTCACTGCATCTTTATAGTTAGTAACGACGAAAGGAGAGGCCATATGAAAGACAATTTCACAGCCTTGCATCGCTTCTTTAAAGGAATTTGGCTCGAGCAAATTGGCTTTAAAGAGTTTCAGTGTTCCAGCACTGCTGTCTGCAATTTTAGATAAATGCGCGAAGCTTTGGGTTTTGTTCAAGTCACGTACAGTGGCATGAACGGTATACCCTTGGGTTAATAATTTTTGAATCACCCAACTGGCAATATAACCCGATGCACCTGTAACCAGTACCGGTGCTTGTGTTGCTAAGTTTGTCATAGATTCCCCATTGTTGTTTTAAGTATTGGCTTAGTGTAAACGTGAATGCCATGAAAGTCTTTGCCTATGGGGTGAACAGGTGTCTGACTTATGCGTCATTTTATAATACTGCACCAAACTGTATTGAAATTGAGCGAGTAAAACGTATTTTTTAGCAGTAATCTTAAATTTGTATTTTAGATCATATAGATAAGTCAAATGATAAAATACAATAAATAATGATAATTATTTTACATATAATAATAATTCTCATTAAAAATAAGCGTTGTTTAAAATGAAATCCTTCTCTAAGAAAATTCTTGCAAGCTCTGTTGGGCTTTTGATGATGGGTGGAGGCTGTTTACAGCTTGCTTTTGCAGAGGAGGTTTCAGTTTTACCTGCCTTAAAATCAGAAGCGCAATCACAACAAGGCTATGCCGATGGTAAATTGGCGAAGGCAGCTGACTTGGGTGCTTTAGGGAATAAGTCAACGATTGATACGCCATTTACGGTTTCTACTTATACAGAGCAACTGATTCGTGATCAACAAGCATCTACAGTGGGGGAAGTTTTAGAAAATGATGCCAGTATTCGTGCGACGACCAATCAAGGTCATTTAAACGAAAACTTCCAAATTCGTGGTTTTAGTGTCGGCTATGACGATATGGCTTACAACGGGTTATACGCTGTAGCTCCTATGGGACGTATACCAACAGATTTACTAGAATCGGTAACAGTATTGAAAGGACCGAATGCTTTGGTTGCAGGTATGGCACCAGCAGGAAGCGTTGGCGGAGTAGTGATTGCGAATTCTAAACGTGCCGACCAAGATCTAACACGTATTTCGACGTCATTAGAAGATGAGAGTTATTATAAAACCAATGTAGATGTTTCTCGTCGTTTTGGTGACCAAAACCAATTTGGAGTTCGTGTAAACGGCACATATGGAGACGGTGAGCATCTTATTGAAGGTATGGATGACCGTTTAGCACTGGGTTCGATTGCAGCGGACTATACGACCGATAAATTAAAACTAAACTTTGATGCTTATGCCATTCGTGAAAACCGTGATAATGGTTCACCTGCAATGGTCTCTATGCAAAAAACAGGCGTAGTTGCCACACCAAAGGGTGATAATAATTACTTTGATCAAATTCATGGGGAAACCTATAGCCGTTATGCGGGCTTAAATGGTGAATATAAATTCACCCCTGATACCAAAGTTTTTGCAGGTGTGGGTTATGTTGAGAAAGGTTATTCGGGCCATATTTTTGGTACGCGTATGATCTTGCAGAACAGTGCAGGTGATGCAACTTCGCAGTACTATCGAGTCGCATCTAAAGAAAATAACCTAAGTGGTAATACGGGTATTGAAACTAAATTCAATACAGGCGCCATTAAACATACCCTTGGGTTACGTGCAGATTATGTGCATCGCGAATACGATCAACACTCTCGTGCGACCAGTTCATCATTTACAACGAATCTTTATAATCCTAACTCGAACGGGACAATGCCAACGACCTATCCAACAGTTGTACCTTATGAAGATGATAAATTCATGAGTTATACCTTGACGGATCAAATTTCAATGTTGGATGACAAATTTCAGTTGATTTTGGGTGCTCGTTATCAAGATATGCAGTTAGAAAGTCTCACTACAGATGTGAAATACGATGAAAATAAGCTTTCACCAAGTTTAGGCATCGTAATCAAACCGTTTGGAGAAAATTTATCTTTTTATGCAAGTTATGTTGAAGGTTTATCAAAAGCAGACTCAGTAACTTCTACCGCGGATGTGAATGAAGGAAAACAGTTTAAGCCTTACGAAACGAAGCAATATGAAGTGGGGACGAAGTATCAAGCTGGTTCTTGGTTAAATAGCTTGGCGCTTTATCAAATTGAAAAACCGACTCTGATCACAACAGCTTTGGCGACAGCGGTTAATGGTAATACACAGATCACTGAAGATGGTGGGGAAAGTCGATCACGTGGTATTGAATGGTCCTTCTCAGGGAGTTTCACAGAGGACTTAAGTCTACTGGGAAGCATGGCTTATATTGATGCTGAATATACAAAAGGTTCTACAAGCACCACTGATATTTCAGGCAATACGATTTATGGTGTACCAGACTTTACTGCCTCATTAGGTTTGGATTATGCCGTACCTGTGGTAGATGGTTTAAATGTTAATGCTCGGGCTAACTATGTTAGTGAACAATATTTAGATAGTTTGAATACCTATAAACTTCCTGACTATACTATTCTTGATGTTGGTGCGCGCTATAAAACAAAACTGGGTGGTGTAAACACGACTTTCTTAGCCAATGTAGATAACGTGACTAATAAAAAATACTGGGAAGGTGTGTTCAACTCTTACTATGCAACGGTTGGTGGTGCACGTACCTATAAACTTGGCGTCACTTTCGATTTCTAATTTTTATGATCAGCCCATTGCGATGCAGTGGGCTTTTTTATGTCTGAATGCTGTCTCATTTAAGTTGAACGCAATGATGAAATTTCTCGGTTTACTCCTGTGCTGTGGTGGTTGTGTGCTGCTGTATTTGACCCATCCTAACCAAACTTTTCTTAAACAGACTGTGGCGAAAAAGTATCGTTGGGTCGGGTGGATTGGTTTTGTTTTGGCATTGGTTCTTTTACTGGCGGTATTACCAAAACTGGTGGCGGTGTTGATGTGGTTACTGATGCCATTGGTGTTGTGGTCAGCACTACCATTTATTCCTTTATTACATGGGGCTTTGATGCATGAGGTTACTACGCGATCAAAAGATACAACCTGACTGGTGGACGAAAAGCTTTGCAGGAGCAGTTCTTGGACTCAGCCTAGCTTTCGCTTTAGCTGCATTAATCACAATGTGGGGACTGCAATCTGAGTATCGTAGTCTTGCTCCACAGTTAGGTATGTGGTCGATTCCATGGATTTGGCTACCACTCTTTTTCGTGGCCTATTTTATTCCACGCGGATGGCAGTCCATTGTGATTTATCTGTTTTTCAATGTTGTGGCTTACACACTCATATTTTGGCTCAGAGGGGAATAGGGCATGAAGGTACGTACAGATATTCTCCGACTGGCCAAAGAGTTACATACATGGGTGGGGATTTGTGCAGGCATTCTCTTGTTCATTTGCTTTTTTGCAGGTGGGCTGAGTATGTTTCAGCATGATTTGAGTAAGTGGGCAACGCCACCGCAACAAAGTTTAAATACGGTTGAATTCCATCAGTACAACGATCTGGTGTCACAGGTACAGCAGCACTATCCTGCAGCGCAAAAAAGCTTTCAGATCAATTTAAAATCCAAAGAGTTTCATTATGCCCCGATTCAGTGGCAACCTGCGCAAAGTCAAGTACATGATGATCATGCCTTTGATACCGATCAAAGCGCGATGTTGGCGACACTGAAACCAGATGGGACTTTACAGGTTGAACAAGAAAACTTATCTAAACTGGGTTGGTTGATTGAACAACTGCACGAAACGGCAGGCATTCCAGGGATGCTTGGGCATCATACACTCGGTGTTTATGTGATGGGTGTGGTATCCGTCTTATATTTTTTGGCGCTAATGACAGGTTTAATCATCCTCTTGCCAACGTTGGTCAAAGACTATTTTGCGATACGGCAAGGTAAGAACAAAAAACGTTTTTGGCTCGATGCGCACAATGTGATTGGCATTACCAGTTTACCGTTTCATATTTTGATAAGTGTGACGGTGATTGTTTTTGCATTTCATGATCTCTTTTATGATGGCTTGGGGCAGTTGGTGTCCAAAGGCAAACCATTGTTTGAACGTCCCGCTGCGGTGCAGATTGTAGATCCAGTTCCTCAACTGGATGTTGAAAAAATACTCTTACAGGTACAGCAACAAGCACAGGGCTATGAGGTCTCGTCTGTAAGCTTTAACAATCTAGACCAACCCGCCAAGGCATCGGCACGCGTGAGTTTATACAGCCCTGACCAGATGTTACGTGGTGATAACTTCGACGTGATGTTTTTCAATCCTTACCAGCCCGCACCCTATAGTACAGCCAATTTAAATACCCAAAGTTCTGGTCTAGATCAACTGATTCGATCGATGTTCAGTTTGCACTTTGGTAACTATGGCGGAGATTTTACCCGGTGGTTGTATTTGGCCTTGGGGCTGGGCGGAGCATTTTTATTTTACTCAGGTAATCTGTTATGGATTGAGTCTCGAGTGAAACGACAAAAAAATCCAAAGTTAGCACCACCTGCACAGCGTAAGGATGTGCAATTCATCGCAAACTTAACCATAGGCGCATGTTTGGGAACGGTCTTTGGGATTGTTATGAGTATGTTGATCGGGCGCTGGGCCTATGTACTCAGTCCTGAACTACACAGCATCAACGCATGGTTTATGTATATCTATTATGCGATTTTTATCTTCAGTTTAATGCTTAGCTTTCTACTGGGCGCAGCACGAGCATTACCAACGTTATTGCTGTCGATTGTGATTGTTTTACTGCTCATACCTTTGACTTCTGCTATAGCACTGCTCTTACCTGAGATTGGGCTATGGTCATCTTCTTCCTCTTTATGGTGGGTTGACGTCTTTGCTATTATTTTTGCAGGGTTATTTTTCCGTTTTTATCGCCAAGCTCAGGCCCGAGTCCAGTCCGCTGAAGTGGGTTCTCTTTGGTCCGTTGCACAAAAAAAATGAAAGATTGTACGCCGTTCTAAGGCTGAAATAAGAAGCATTTTTAATGGTTACAAAATGAAGCACAGGGCTGTTCAAGCCTAAAAAGCCTTTGCAAAAGGGATGAAGTTTTGCAAAGGCTTCTTTTATAACTATTATTTTGATGACTCATACTGCAAATGCGTATGTTTCTCATTTTAATTTTATAAAAATCATAAACTTACATAATTTATCTTTTGCAAAGTGAATTAAATGTGTCCATAATAGTTGCATTAGAGAATGGAGATTTTGAAAATGCGTGGCAATCCTGAAGTCGTAGACTACTTAAATATGTTGATCGGTGGAGAATTGGCTGCACGCGATCAATATCTCATTCATTCACGTATGTATGAAGATTGGGGTTTGAGCAAAATCTTTGAACGTATCGATCATGAAATGCAAGAAGAAGCACAACATGCAGATGCGATTATTCGCCGTGTTTTGTTTTTGGAAGGCACACCGAATATGCAACGTGATGACGTTGAAATTGGTGAAGATGTGGTTTCATGCTTAAAAGCAGATTTAAAGCTCGAATATCATGTACGTGAAAAATTAGCGCAAGGCGTAAAATTGTGTGAAGAAAAGGGTGATTACATTACCCGTGACATGTTACGTCAACAAATGTCAGATACCGAAGAAGACCATACCTATTGGTTAGAAAAACAATTACGTTTAATCGAATTGATTGGTCTGCAAAACTATATTCAATCTCAAATGTAAGAAATGCCGGCCACTTTATGTAAAGGTGGCATGTGTATTTACATACTGAGTAATCAAAAAGCCTTCGAATCAATCTTCGAAGGCTTTTTTACATCGGTTATTTTTTAGAGAATTTTTGAATATCTGCCAATACTTGTCCCGCATGGGTTTGGGTATTTACACTGCTGTAGTGATAGACCACTGTACCTTGTGGGTCAATCAGAAAGGTTTCACGTTTCGCAATTTTCGCGATGCCCAAGTTCCGCACGATGCCGAGTTGATTTGCCAGTTGATGATTGTGATCAGCCAAAATAGGGAAATTCAGTCCCAACTTTTTAGAAAATTTTTGATGTGACTGTACATCGTCCAAACTCACGCCTAAGACCACCGCATTATTTTTGCTAAATTGTGGGTAGAGTGCTTTGAACTGATTGGCTTCTTGGGTGCAGCCCGGCGAGTCATCTTTCGGATAAAAATATAACACTACCCATTTGCCTTGATATTGTTTGAGCTCATGCCATTTGGCATTTTGATCTTGTAACTTAAAACTCGGTGCGGGCTTGCCCACCCATTGTTTTTGGTCTGATGAAGCGCTTGAAAAAGCTGGTGCTGCATAAGTGGCGCTACTGATGGCACAGAAACTACCTAGCGAAAGTAAGCTAATCGTTGCCACTTGCATTATTTTCATGGTGTAGGCTGTCCAGAAATGTATTTCATTGATCTTAGCAAATTTTAAGGCACTAAAGTGCTGAGATTCTGGTGTCTAAATCTGAATTATTTATTTAAATTTACTGTTCATTCAAAGGGCTTGCTTTGCAACGGAGTCTGAGGTTTTATACTGTTTGAAATTTACAGTTTTAGAGTCTGCATTGAATCAACGTATTTTACTCATCACGGGCTGGGGTGGTGGGACCAAGTTACTACAACCTTTGGCTCATGCTTTGCAGCATAAAGGCCATTCGGTTGAGCTGATCAATATTTTTAATGGATTGGATACACTGGCGTTGCAGCAACATGTTGAACAAGCCAAAGATTTTGATGTCATTATCGGTTGGTCTTTGGGGGGGCAACTAGCGACTTTATTGGTCGCGGCTGTTGAACAGCAGTATCAACAGCAAAAAGTATTAATTACTCTAGCTTCAAATCCGTGCTTTGTGGCGCATGAAAACTGGATAACCGCGATGAGTCCAGCGACATTTAAAAGCTTTAAACAATCCTTCGAAGCAGATGCGATTGCAACCTTAAAGAAATTTGGATTTATGGTATGCCAAGGAACGGCAACTACCAAGCAAGATTTTTTGCAGTTGCAAAGTTTGATTCAGCCTCAGTCTTTAGATCTGCTAAAACAGGGACTCAATTGTTTAGAGCATTTAAATACGGTTGAGATCTTACACAATTATACGGGGCATCAACTCCATCTTCTGGCTAAACAAGATTTTTTAGTTAGCTACAAAGTCTTGGATAATTTAAAAGCTTTAGGTGCAACTTTTTTAGATACGATGCTTTTAAGTGGTTCACATGGACTTCCAGTTTTTCATGTCGATGAAGTAACTGACAAAATCTGCCAACATTTACAAAAAATGGATTAAACAATTCGCTGAGTGGTGAATATCGCAATTTCTTTTTGATGCGCGCAGGTTTAAGATCAGTCAAATTGAAATTTTGCTGTAACTGTAGACGATATGGAGTTAAGGATGACTGAGATCAATGCCAAATTGGATGGTGAGTTGGATGACTTAGCATTTGATCGGGAACATATTTGGCATCCTTATACCTCGATGACCAATCCACTCCCCACTTTTAAAGTCAAAAAAGCCTTTGGTTCAACCATTGAGTTAGATGATGGTCGTCAGCTGATTGATGGGATGTCTTCGTGGTGGTGCACCATACACGGCTATAACCACCCTGAACTGAATCAGGCCGTGACAGATCAGCTGCAAAACATGTCACATATTATGTTTGGTGGCTTTAGCCATGATCCCGCCATTCAACTGGGCAAATTACTGTTGCAAATCACCCCGCCAAGTTTAGATAAAATTTTCTATGCAGACTCGGGTTCTGTTGCGGTTGAAGTGGCGTTAAAAATGGCAGTTCAGTATTGGACTTCGCTTGGGAAACAAGACAAAACCAATTTTGTCACCCCGCGTTCGGGCTACCACGGTGACACGTGGAATGCGATGTCGGTCTGTGACCCTGTCACAGGGATGCATCAAATTTTTGGCTCAAGCTTACCCAATCGTATTTTTGTTCCTGCACCGCAAGTTGCCTTTGATGCAGCATGGGATCAGAAGGACATTCGTGAGCTTGAAAACACCTTAGCTGCACAGCATGAAAGTATCGCCGCGCTGATTATTGAGCCGATTGTTCAAGGTGCAGGAGGGATGCGTTTTTATCATCCTGAGTACTTACGACAGGCCAAATTGCTCTGTGAAAAATACGGTGTTTTACTGATTTTTGATGAAATTGCGACAGGTTTTGGGCGTACGGGGAAACTTTTTGCTTGGGAGCATGCACAGGTCGAACCTGACATTATGTGTATGGGTAAAGGTTTAACAGGCGGCTATATGACTTTGTCAGCAACCTTAACCACAAAGCATATTGCTGAAACCATCAGTCGAGGCGAAGCGGGCGTATTTATGCACGGCCCAACGTTTATGGCCAATCCCTTGGCGTGTGCAGTAGCGGCGAAAAGTACAGAACTCCTCATTTTACAAGATTGGCAAAGCAATATTCAACGCATTGAAACACAACTTCGTACCGCCTTGACCCCGTTGCAGTCACTTGAATATGTCCATGAAGTTCGTGTATTGGGGGCCATCGGTGTGGTTGAGCTGACGTTTAATGTGGATATGAAGACCTTACAACAGGAGTTTGTCCGCCGTGGTATTTGGGTGCGACCGTTTGGGAAGTTGGTTTATGTAATGCCCCCTTATGTGATTACCGCACAGGAACTCAAGACCTTGCTTGAGCAATTGGTTGAAGTGGTGGTGCAGATGCAGGAGCCTTTTGTATGAATCATGTAGAACATTTTGCAGCACAACTGGATGTACTTAAACAGCAAGGCAATTTGCGCCAGTTTACGTCCAATGTGCAGCAAGGGCGGATGATTCGAATTCATGATCATGAGATGTTGAATTTGGCATCGAATGACTATCTAGGATTGGCTGCAAATATCGAATTACGTGAACAGTTTTTCGATGAAACACCGAACGCACAGCGCTGGATGAGTTCAGCTTCTTCACGTTTATTGACGGGTAATTTTCCAGAATATGAACAGTTTGAGGCCAGCCTAAGTCAGGCTTTTCATGGTCGAGCGGCTTTGGTATTCAACAGTGGCTATCACATGAATATTGGTATTTTACCTGCGTTAGCGGACAGTAAAACTCTAATTCTGGCTGATAAATTAATCCATGCCAGCATGATTGATGGTATTCGTTTATCGACAGCGAAGTTGGTACGTTATCGCCATAATGACTTGGCACATTTGACTCAACTTTTACACAATTATCATACCGATGATACTTTTGAGCGAATCATTGTGGTGACGGAGTCCATTTTTAGTATGGATGGTGACGAAACCGATTTGGCTGAATTGGTCCGCATCAAAAAACAGTTTGAAAAAGTCATGCTCTATGTCGACGAAGCACATGGTATCGGTGTACGTGGTGAGCAAGGTTTGGGCTGTGCCGAGCAATATCAAGTGATTGATGAGATTGACTTTTTGGTTGGTGCTTTGGGTAAGGCTATGGCTTCAATCGGCGGCTATCTGATTTGTCATCCTGTGATTCGAGACTATCTGATCAATACGATGCGTCCATTGATTTTTAGTACGGCACAACCGCCGATCTGCATGGCGTGGAGCAACTTTATCTTGCAACAAGTCTTGCAGTTAAAGACAGCACGACAGCATTTACACAGTATCAGTCAGACCTTGCAGCAAGCGGTTCAGGCCAAAGGTTTTGCTTGTCCATCAACGTCTCAAATTGTCCCTGTGATCATCGGGGATTCAAGCAAAACGGTAGAGAAGGCAAAAGCTTTGCAACAATCGGGTTTTTATATTATGCCTGTACGACCACCGACTGTGCCGCAGCATAGTTCTAGACTACGTATTTCCTTGACCGCTCAAGTTCGCCATACTGATTTAGATCAGTTGATTCAGTTGTTGTGAGTGAGTCGTGAAGAATTTAGAGATTGATAAAGCACAAGTCGCATTGCGCTTTGCTCAGGCAGGACAAAGCTACAGTGAGCATGCGGTTGTGCAAAAGCAAATTGCACGCCAGCTTTTTGATTTAATACAAGGTTATACCACTAAAACGCAATTTGAGCGGGTATTTGAAATTGGCTGTGGTTCAGGCAATTTAAGCCATTTATTGCTGAAAGATTTCCAAATCCAGCACTATTTTTTGAATGACTTATATGCCGAGGTGCAGCAGCACTTTCAGAATTATTCGAATATAGACTGGTTATTAGGTGACATTGAACAGCTTGTTTTTCCAGCTCATTTAGAACTGATCGTATCGACCTCTGCACTGCAGTGGATGACGAATCTTGATGCTGTTTTTCAGAAAGCGAATGACAGTCTGCTTCCACAAGGGCTGTTTTGTTTTTCCACTTTTGGTGAGCGGAATTTACAAGAGATTAAGACCTTAACGGGGCAAGGTTTAGATTATATAAACCTCGATCAACTACGGGAAAAATTGCAAAATCAAGGCTTTGAAGTTCTGCATTTGTCTGAACAAATTGAGTACTTAGACTTTGCGACACCGAAACAGATACTACAACACTTAAAAGCCACAGGGGTTACGGCAACTGCCTCTAACTTCCGTTGGACCAAGCACTCCCTTGAACGCTTTTATCAAGATTATCAACAATTTTCACAACTCGATACATCAGGTCAGATTCATTATCGCCTAAGTTATCACCCTATTTATTGTATTGCACGGAGAATGCCATGACTGGATCAGTTTACTTTATCAGTGGAATCGATACAGGCATTGGGAAAACCTATACCACGGGCTACTTAGCCAAGCTTTGGAATGAGCAAGGCCAAAAAACCATTACCCAAAAGCTAGTGCAAACGGGCAATGTTGATGTTTCTGAAGACATTGAACAGCACCGTAAAATTATGGGTATGGGCTGGTTTCCTGAAGATGACAGTAAGCTGACCATGCCTGAAATTTTTAGTTATCCTGCATCGCCACATTTGGCGACTAAAATTGATGGTCGTGAGATTGATTTTGCAAAAATCGAGCGTGCTACTCAGCAGCTGGCTGAAAAATATGAGGTGGTGTTGTTAGAAGGTGCGGGTGGTTTAATGGTGCCTTTAACCACAGATTTGCTTAGCATTGACTATATTGCAGCCAAGCAACTGCCTGTCATTTTGGTAAGTTCGGGACGTTTGGGCAGTATTAACCATACTATTTTAAGTTTAGAAGCACTGAAAAGCCGTGGTTTAGAGCTTTATGCTTTAGCCTATAACTTAAATGATGAGTCACAAGATGAACTCATTTCTAAAGACACGGCGACCTATTTAAAAGCTTATTTGGCGACACATTTTCCGCAAGCATTGTGGATCGACATCCCCGTATTGAAGTAATCTTTTTACTTTTATTGTTTACATGTGAAAAAGAATAAAACTCATCCTCTTCCAAAGCGTGCATGATCATGCTGCATTTGGAGGATGAGTTGTTGTTAAATTTTGGAAAGTTTCAAGCCGAACTTCGCTCAAAGTAAAATGAAGTTTTTGATGTGGTGAAAATACTTTTTATGAATATCGACTAGAAAAATAATTCAAATGACATCAAAGAAGTAAAACGATACTGTGCGCAATGACAGAGGGATAGTTGTATGGCATCACGTTCATTATCTGGTGTGAATAAAGAACAGGTTTAAATTGCTGTCTACGGCCATTATGCTAAAAGAAATCGATGATTTACCTAAGTTATATCTGAAGCTGGGTCGTATAAATGGGATGGAACATTTTTCGACTTATGGTACAACATCCTAAGGAATTAGAAAAAAATAGGCGTGGCATGATATTCGCTTTGTTGCTGAGGTGAATATTTGCCCATGACCGTTTTTTAAATTTTGATAATTAAAATTTAATTTATAAAACATGGGTTTATGTTTTAAGTTTTTGTTAGTGTTGTCTGAAAAATAAAACACTGACATTGAACATGGATGGCATGAGATCACCTTGCTTAAAAAAAAGATGTGTATAGGTATGAACTTGAATTCAAAAAAACTGAAGCTTGCTGCTTTATCCCTTGCGATGGGTTTTGGCTTTTCTGCCTATGCAAAGTCGCCTGCAGATCCAAACAAAGTATTAAATATCGCTTATGAAGCGCCTGATGATGGTTTTGATACGGTTAAAACCTATAATTTTTATAGTGGTAGTATTGCCCAAGCCATTTTTGAACCACTTTTAAAATACGATTATTTGGCGCGCCCCGCTCAATTGGTTCCAAATACAGCAGTGGCGATGCCAAAAATAGAACAAGAGGGCAAAGTCTATATCTTTAAAATTCAGCCCAATATTTATTTTAGCAATGATGCGGCCTTCAAAGGCAAGCCGCGAGAGTTGGTGGCGCAGGATTATATTTATTCCATGATGCGGATTATGGACCCGAAAAACCGCTCACCGACCTATTCATTTATTGAAGGCAAAATTGTCGGTGGCGATGCTGCTGTTGCTCAAGCCAAGAAAACAGGCCAGTTTAATTATGATGCCGCGATTCCGGGTTTAAAAGCCCTCGATAAATACACACTACAAATCACATTAACCCGTCCTGACTATAATTTCCCGTATATCTTGGCTTATGCCACATTTAGCGGAACAGCGCGGGAAGTGGTGGAGTTTTATGGGGATCGAATCGCGCAACATCCCGTGGGGACAGGGCCTTATCAACTGAGCAAATATGTACCGCGGAGTCGTATTGAACTGGTGGCCAACCCGAAATATCGTGGTTTTACATGGAACTTTAAATCTACAGGTTCGAGTTGGGACAACCGTCTGGTTAAAGAAATGCAAGGCAAAAAAATGCCGCAAATTGGCAAAGTCAGCGTCAGTATTATTGAAGAAGAACAATCACGCTGGCTCGCGTTCAAATCAGGCCAACTCGATTTTGACAAACTGACTTCCAATGCGGTACCACGGGCTTTAAATGGCAAACAACTCAAACCTGAACTGGTCAAGCAAGGCATTCAACATTTCCCCAATAAA
This sequence comes from Acinetobacter sp. 789_lipA, assembly GCF_058242845.1. Classification (NCBI taxonomy): domain Bacteria; kingdom Pseudomonadati; phylum Pseudomonadota; class Gammaproteobacteria; order Moraxellales; family Moraxellaceae; genus Acinetobacter; species Acinetobacter sp. 789_lipA. Next base: position 1,572,789 of record NZ_JBZAYS010000001.1, read on the forward strand.
GACGCTGAAATCACCTATACCATGTTTAATATGCAAGATCCTACAGTGGGCGGTTTTGGGCTTGAAAAAGTTGCATTAAGACGTGCGATTAGTCTAGCTTATAACCAAGCAGAAGCCATTAAACAACTGTATAAAGGGCAGGCGGTGAAGTCGGAGATGTTGGTGCCTGAGGGGGTACAAGGCTTTAATCCCAACTACCGAAGTAGCGTGGCCTATAACCCACTCTTGGCGAATAAATTACTGGATCGTTTCGGTTATAAAAAGGGGGGAGATGGTTACCGTCGGCTACCGAATGGTCAGCCTCTAACGCTTAAGTTTATGACTGAAAACAGTTCCAGTTCCGTGATTCAGTCTGAACTATGGAAGAAAAATTTAGATGCGATTGGTCTGCGTGCCGACTTTGTGGTGAGTAACTTTGCTGACAATTTAAAAGCAGCGATGCAATGTAAATATATGATTTGGGGCGGGGCTTGGATTGCCGATTATCCTGAAGGGGAAAACTTTGCCCAACTGCTGTATGGGCCCAATTCGGCACAGGGTAATCTCAGTTGCTACCAGTCCAAAGCCTATGATGCACTTTATACACAAGCGATGGCTTTACCACCGCCTCAGCGTTTGCCGTTTTATGAAAAACTCAGTCGTCAAATTGAAGCCGATAATCCATGGATTATTCATAACAGTCGCATTCGAAATTGGTTGTTACATCCACAAGTTCAGGGTTTTAAAGCACATCCGATGATGAATACCAATTGGCAATATCTTGATATTCAGCCTATAAAAAATAATTGAGATGTAGAACACAATGAGAGATCTAAATCAGAAATTGAAACGATGGGGTTTGGGAATTTTGGCAGGCAGCATTCTGCTGAGTAGTTCAGTTTCCAGTTTTGCGCAAAGTCCTGCCGACCCGAAAAAAGTTTTACGTTATGTTTTTCCTGTGGCTGAAACAGGCTTTGACCCTGCGGGCGTGCATGACTTGTACTCCGCCCATGTTAACGGTTCGATTTTTGAAACGTTGTTTACCTATGATTATTTGGCCTCACCTGCGAAATTGGTACCACGAACAGCTGTGGCTTTACCCGAGGTGAGCGCGGATGGATTGACCTATACCATTCGTTTGCAAAAGGGGATTTATTTTGCTGCAGACCCAGTGTTTAAAGGTAAAAAGCGTGAGCTGACCTCGGCTGATTATGTGTATACCTTTAAGCGTTTACTGGATCCGAGTTTGCATTCACCCAACAGTTGGCTGCTTGATGGGCGAATCTTAGGGATGGAGGCTTTGCTGAAACAAGCGCAGAAAACGGGAAAATTCAATTACGACCAATCTGTCGCTGGTTTACAAACACCAGACCGTTATACCTTGGTTATTCGCCTGACCAGCCCAGATCAGAACTTTCCAATGCTACTTGCGCATCAGCCTGCAGGTGCAGTTGCACGGGAAGTCATCGAAAAATATCGTGACAAAGCGGGTTTTGTTATGGGGCATCCAATAGGAACGGGGCCGTATATGCTCAGTCGTTGGACACCGGGTTCGCGGATCATTTTAAAGGCCAATCCTGATTTCCGAAGTTTTGTTTGGAACTTTAAAGCCAGTATGCCTGAGGACCAAAAGATCGTTAAAGCCATGCAAGGCAAAAAAATGCCACAAATTGGCGAGATTGATATTCAGATTATGGAAGAGGGGCAATCACGCTGGTTGTCCTTTATTAAAGATGAAGTGGATTTGTTTGCTTTGGATGGTGAGTTGACGGTTCAAGCCTTGCAAGATGGAAAACTAAAACCGGAATTGATCAAGAAAGGTGTACAGCTGTCACGGATCACCGATCCCTCTATTGACTATCATTATTGGAACATGCAAAACCCAGTAGTTGGTGGTTTGAGTAAAGATAAAATTGTTCTGCGCCGTGCCATGGCGATGGCGTTTTCAGCCGATAACTACATCAATATTTTACAAAAAGGCGATTCGCAAAAACTGCAAGCACCGATTCCAAGTGGTGTGGTGGGCTATGATCCCAATTATCGAAGCAGTATTCCTTACTCAGTCAAAGCGGCAAATTTATTGTTAGATCGTTATCACTATAAAGTCGCTGCGGATGGTTGGCGTACTCAGCCGAATGGGAAACCTTTGGTGATTGAGATGACGCTTTCGGGCAATAATTTACGCAGTCAACAACAGGCCGAGTTTTGGAAGAAAACCTTAGACAGCATTAAAATCAAAATGACCACCAAGTCGATGCCTTTTGCTGAAGCTTTGAAATTAGAAAAACAATGTAAAACCATGTTTAAAGCATCAGCATGGATTGCAGACTACCCAGATGCAGATAACTTTATGCAGCTGTTTTATGGCAAAAACATCAAGATTACCAACAATGGCTGCGTCAAAATTCCTGAATATGACCGCCTATATGAACAAGCCCAAAAGATGACACCAAGCCCAGAGCGCGATGCAATCTACGCCAAAATGTCGCGTCTGCTAGAGGTGTATATGCCTGTGCAGGTGATTGGTGCGCGTTATCGAAATATCTTGGCACAACCGCGTGTAATTGGTTTTAAAAAGCATCCCATACTGCCTGCAGAGTGGATGTATATCGATATTGATTTGAAGAAATAGAAATTAAACAAAACTGGAGTCATGATGAAAAAGCAACATTTTAAATTCACTGCATTGTGCATGTTGGGCCTAGGGATGAGTCAGATGGCTTTGGCGGAAACAGCACCGCGCCAAACATTACCCAGCTTTCAAGCCAAAGACATCCCTGCAATGTGTAATGCCAAAATTGCGGATGTGAAAAAGCAACTTAAAACGTTTGAAAATAAGCCCCTTAAAAACGAAACGGCAGCAGCACCTGTATTGGCTGAATGGGATCGTATTTTTGCATCATTTGAAGATTTTTACGGCCCGATTGGTCTGTATAGCAATGTTGACCCTGATGAAGCACTGCGTAAAGCGGCTGAAGACTGTGAAATTAAAATTAGCCAATTCCAAACTGATGTGTATCAAAATCCAAAGCTATATCAACAAATTAAGAAAATTAAAATTGCTGATCCGATTGAAGCCAAGTTCCGTGAAGATATTTTGGAAGGTTTTGAAAAAACAGGGATACAGCTTTCAGCAGATAAACAAGTACGTTTAAAAGCGATTTTTGATGAATTGGCAAAAGTTGAACAAGAGTATGCACGTAATGTACGTGATAATCCTGAAAAACTCGAATTTAGCCCAGATGAGCTAAAAGGCCTGCCACAAAGTTATATCGACGGCTTAAAGAAAAATGAAAAAGGTAATTATCTACTGGGGTTTGAGTATCCAGATTATCGTCCGTTTATGGAGTTGGCAGATAACGATGACGCACGTAAGCGTTATCAAATTGCATTTACCCGACGTGGTGGCGAGAAAAATTTAGCGCTGCTGAAGCAAGCGATGGACCTACGTTATGAGTTAGCACAACTGTTTGGCAAGTCTAGTTATGCCGAATGGGTACTGCAAAGCCGGATGGCGAAAACGCCTGAAACCGTGAATAAATTCTTGGCAGAGGTACATGCTACCGTAGCACCCCTAGAGAAAAAGGAAGTCCAAACTCTACGTGAGTTTAAAGCACAAAGTTTAAATATCCCTGTTGAGCAAGCCAGTATTGAGCGTTGGAGCGAAGCATATTGGAGTGAAAAATTACGCAAAGCCAAGTATCAGGTCGATCAAGAGCAACTACGTCAGTATTTTCCAACGCAAGCCTCTCAAGACTGGCTATTTTCCATTTCTGAAAACCTGTATGGCATCAAGTTTAAGCCTGCAAAAGTCGAGGTTTGGCAAGATGAAGTGGAATATTATGATGTGACCGATGCTAAAACAGGGCAACTGCTCGGCGGCTTATATATGGATAAATTTCCACGTAAAGGTAAATATGGACATGCTGCTGTGTGGGGTGTTTATGGCGGCAGTAGCCTAACTGGACGCAAACCGATTTCAGCACTGGTCACTAACTTTAACCGCAATGGTTTAAATAGCGATGAGTTAGAAACTTTTGTACATGAGTTTGGTCATGCGCTGCATGGCATTTTATCTAACACACGTTTTTCATCTCAGTCAGGAACTTCGGTTGAGCGAGACTTTGTCGAAGCACCGTCACAAATGTATGAAGAATGGGCTCGACGCAAAGAGACTTTGTCAAAGGTGGCAGACTACTGCAAACCTGACTGCCCACGCGTGGATGATGCGTTGATTGCCAAACTCAATGCCGTGCATAGTTATGGGCGTGGTTTGCATTATGCACGTCAGACGTTGTATGCACAGTATGACATGGCGCTACATGGTAGTGATGCACGAGAGGTTCAGCCCTTAAAGGTTTGGGAAAAAATGGAAGGGGAAACGGCCTTGGGCTATGTTCCAACCACCGAGTTTCCGGGGCAGTTTGGTCACATCATGGGTGGTTATCAAGTCGGTTATTACGGCTATATGTGGTCAGAAGTGATGGCGTTGGACATGCTTTCAGCCTTTGGTGATAACTTAAATAACCCTGAAGTGGGGCAGCACTATCGTCAAACCATTTTGTCCCAAGGTGGTCAAAAACCTGCCAAAGCATTGGTCAAAGACTTTTTGGGTCGTGAACCTGATAACAAAGCCTTTTTCGATGAAATTACCGGTCAACGGGTGAAATAAGGGGCATTTTTATGCTGGCATATATTATTCGTCGAATTTGGCAAATGATCCCGACCATGCTTGGGGTGGTTTTGCTGATTTTCTTCTTGTTTAACTGGGTCGGTGGTGATCCTGCCTATATTTTGGCAGGGAAAATGTCGAACCCTGAACAGATTGAAAATATCCGACAGCAGCTTGGGGTCGATCAGCCCTATTATGTGCAACTGTGGATTTTCATCAAACAGATTCTGACTTTTGATTATGGGCTGAGTTGGAGTACAGGGGAGTCAGTATCGCAAATCATCATGACACGACTTGGGCCTTCACTGACTTTGCTCATTCCACTGACGATCTTACAAACCATTATTTCTATTATTTTGGCTTTGGCGGTGGCAGCGGTGCGTGGCAGTTTAACGGATCGTATGGTGATGATGCTGTGTACGATTGGCATGTCGATCAGTATCTTGGTGTATATCATTGTTTTTCAGTATGTCTTTGCCTATCAGCTGAGCTGGTTTCCAGTACAAGGCTGGAGCGATAGCTTTAGTGAGAACCTGTTTAAGTATACTTTATTACCTATTCTGATCATGTTAGTGGTCAGTATTGCCCCGACTTTACGGTTGTATCGTAGTTTTGTTTTGGATGAAGTCAATCAAGACTATGTTCGTACTGCACGTGCCAAAGGGATGGGTGAACGGCGCATTTTAGGCGTGCATGTGCTACGTAATGCCTCAATCCCGATTATTACAGACGTGATGGCAAGTTTACCTGCTTTGTTGATTGGTGCATTTTTGATTGAGCGTTTCTTTGGTATTCCGGGCATTGGTCGTGAAGTAATTATTGCGGTAGAGCGTAGTGATTTTCCCGTAATTAAAGCCATTACCGTGTACGTTGCCCTCGCAACGATGTTTTTCAACTTGATTGCCGATTTGATTTATAAATGGGTCGATCCACGTGTACAGTTGAAGTAGGTGAATTATGCTCAGTGTTCTCACTAAAAGAAAACCAGATACTGCTGAACCTACAACAGCATCTACAGGGCTATGGCAACTCGCCATGCGCCGTTTAAAACGCGATCGAATCGCGATGTTTTCACTCCTAATCGTACTGTTTTATTTGGTGCTGTTAATTTTGTCATCCACAGGATTGATTGCAAAAGACTGGAATAAAGAAGTTGCGGTGAGTTATGCACCGCCTACGTTTATCGGTGCAGCAGCGATACCTGCTACGCAAAGTGAAGCACAAAAAGTCGAAGCGGCTGTGCCTGAAAACCCTGTTGATCCTTTAAAAGATGTCATTCGTGAGCTCAATGCAGAAATTGCTGCTGAACAAGGTGTGGGTGGTGCAATTGATTATTATGGGGTTGTTGATCCTTTAGCCGAAGATATGAAAGCGATTGACCAAGCGCTGGATGGTCATTTACTAGATCAACAAGCGGAACTCAAGCAAAGCCTGATTTTAGGTGCCGACAAATGGGGACAAAGTGTTTTACTGAAAACCATTAAAGGTGCAGAAACATCAATTATTGTTGGCTTAGTCGCAGCTTTTCTTGCTGTGGTGATTGGTACCGTTCTAGGTGCAATTTCGGGCTACTTTGGTGGCTGGGTCGATGATGTCTTGAACTGGTTTTATAACATTTTCACTTCGATTCCTTATTTGCTCTTGGTTTTAGCGATTGCCGCAGTACTACAACAAAAAGGCGTTTTATCGATTGTTTTGATTTTGGGTTTAACGGGGTGGACGGGAGTATATCGTTTAATTCGTGCCGAATATATGAAGCATACTTCGCGGGAATATGTGCTGGCGGCAAAAGCGATTGGAGTGAGTCATGGCCGACGTATCTTTGTGCATATATTTCCCAATGTCAGTCATATTGCACTGGTTCAAATGTCAATTTTAGTGGTGGCCTTTATTAAGTCAGAAGTGATTTTGAGCTTCCTAGGTTTTGGTGTCCCTGTTGGTGTGGTGTCATGGGGCAGTATGTTGAATGAAGCGCAAAGTGAACTGATTTTAGGCAAGTGGTGGCAGTTAGCGACCGCTTCGGTAGCAATGGCGGTTCTGGTCACTGCATTTTCAATGTTTACCGATGCACTGCGAGATGCATTAGACCCGAAACTGAAATAGGAGCATGAGAATGTCTGAACTTAATCATATGACAGCGCCAGCCTTACTTCAGGTGGAAAACTTGCGTGTCAGCTTTAAAAATGAAGAAAAGCAGTACATTGAAACAGTCAAAGGCATCAGTTTTAGTATTCCAGTGAATACCACTGTGGCCTTGGTTGGGGAGTCAGGTAGTGGGAAGTCGGTCACATCGCTAGCAACCATGGGGCTATTACCTACAGAAAGCAGTCAAATTGCTTCGGACAGTAAAATTCTGTTTGAGGGGCAAAACCTACTCGATTTAACGCGTCGTGAAATGCGGAAAAAGTGCGGTAAAGATATTGCCATGATTTTTCAAGAGCCGATGTCATCCTTAAATCCTGTGTTTACGGTAGGTTCACAAATTGCAGAAATTTTGCAGTTACATTTGGGCATGAGTCGTAAGCAGGCGCGTGTACGTGCTTTGGAACTCTTGATAGAAGTTGGGATTCCATCTCCTGAAACCAATATTGATGCTTATCCGGGGCAGTTGTCGGGTGGGCAGCAGCAGCGCGTCATGATTGCTATGGCAATTGCGTGTAAACCCAAACTATTGATTGCTGATGAACCGACAACAGCGCTGGATGTCACCATTCAAAAGCAAATTTTAGATTTGCTGGAGTCGTTGCGGAAGAAGCATCAAATGTCGATGCTGTTTATTACCCATGATTTGGCTTTGGTCGGGGAAATTGCCGATCAGGTAATCGTAATGCGGCATGGTCAAATTCGTGAACAAGGCAGGGTTAAAGATGTGCTTGAACGCCCTCAAGATGTCTATACCAAAGCGTTGTTACACTGCCGTCCACAATTGTCCAAACGTCCCATGCGTTTGCCCATGATCAGTGATTTCATGCAGCAAAAGGGTGATGACTATATTGAAACGCATACCATCGATGTCGAGTCACTTCAACAAAGATCTCGCGGCTTAACTGGCCAAGAAGAGATCATTTTAGATGTGCGAGACCTTAAAAAGTCATTTTATAGTCGTAAAGGATTATTCGGCAAAGAGGAGTTTCAAGCGGTCAAAGGCGTGAGTTTCCAACTGGCAAAAGGCAAGACTTTGGGCTTGGTGGGTGAGTCTGGTTCAGGGAAAACCACCATCGGATTATTGCTGATGCGCTTAAAGGCGGCGACGGGAGGAAAAGTGCTGTTTGAAGGTCAAGATATTTTGGCCATGTCAGAAAAAGAGTTTGCTCGGTATCAACGCAAGATTCAAATTATTTTCCAAAATCCCTATGCATCACTCAATCCACGTTTTACCGTCGGGCAGATTTTAATGGAGCCGATGCAAGTGCATGGGATCGGCGCGAATGATGCTGAACGTAAACAGATGGCTTTGGAACTGTTGGAGCGTGTGAGCTTACCTGCACAGGCTTTTTATCGTTATCCACACGAGTTTTCAGGCGGACAGCGTCAACGTATTGCGATTGCGCGCTGCCTAACTTTAAAACCTGAAATTTTGATTTGTGATGAGTCTGTTTCAGCGTTGGATGTTTCGGTACAAGCCCAAGTACTGAATTTGCTGCAAGATTTACAGGATGAATTTGGACTGAGTTATATCTTTATTTCACATGATTTATCAGTGGTGAAATATATTTCAGATCAAATCATGGTCATGAATCATGGTGATTTGGTGGAAATAGCCAATTCAGATGATTTGTACCAGTCTCCACAGCACGAATATACTAAACGCTTACTTAGCGCCATTCCGCAAAGTGTGGCATGAATGGGCTGCTGTTGGCGGGGGAATAAAAACGCTCAATAAGTTGGGCGTTTTTTATAAGGAGCTTGCAGTTTTTTCTGATCTAGGTAAGCGTCCGCTGAACACACCTTATGAATTCGTCCTATAAGCCTTAATTTAGTCCTCACTTAAAAACAAGTGGGAACTTAAATTTATGACTACAAATAACCAGACATCCATCGCATCTCTTACGATAAAACGAAGAACATATAGTGCTGAATTTAAACAGCAGATCGTTCAGGCGTGTAAAGCATCGGAGGTTTCAATTGCTTCGGTCGCTTTGCAACATGGATTGAATACAAATCTTGTATCCAAATGGATTCGCTTAATTGATGCTAAGCCAGGGAATGATCGCTCACTACTACCGAATAAACCTGCATTTATTGCCTTATCTTGCTCCGCACCATTAGATCCTATCCCTACTGGCATGTTAACGGTTCAAATTACTTTACCCCACTCAAAAGCAGAAATTGGCTTGAAATGGCAAGTATCAGAAATATCTGCTTTAGCAGAATTACTCAAGGCACTTACAACATGATCCGTATCGATGAAATCTGGTTGTCTACCCAGCCCATGGACATGCGTGCAGGTATGGATACGGCCATGGCTCAGGTGGTGAGAGCCTTTGGCTACATCAAACCGCATTGTGCTTACCTGTTCTGTAATAAACGTGGCCATCGCATGAAAGTGCTGGTACATGATGGACTGGGGATCTGGCTGTGTTCTCGGCGGTTGGAACAGGGAAAATTTCACTGGGCTAAAGTTCATCAGGGTGAAACCCTTGCACTCAGTCCAGAACAGTTACAGGCACTGATCCAGGGTTTGCCTTGGCAGCGCATTGGACGACAGCAAGTGGTCACAATGCTCTAAACTAGCTTGGTCCATTCTGCTATTCTCCAAACGTTCTATTTCATTCTTCTCATGACCTCAGGCATACTGCGGTCATGAATACACTGCCTGATTTAAGCCAACTGACCCATGAACAACTGCTGGAATTTACCCGGCAGTTGGCAATGCAGCATCAGTCTTTGGCACAATCAAATCAAGAATTAGAAAAATCAAACCAGCAATTGGATGCCAAAGTTCAACATCTTTCCATTCTCACGCAAAAATACGAGCATGAGCTCGCACTATTTAAACAGCACAAATTTGGCAGTAAAAACGAACATCTCACTGCAAAACAAATCCATCTATGGGATGAAGCGGTCGAAGAAGATATTGCCGCTGTTGATCTGGAACTGGAACGGCTGAATGCAGATAAAACTGATGCAGCGACACACAAAGCCACAGTCAATAAACCTAAACGTCGACCACTGCCAGATCATCTACACACCATCCGTATTGAGCATGAACCTGCATCAACCCAATGCAGTTGTGGCTGCCAGTTACGTCGTATCGGCGAAGATATCAGTGAAAAACTGCATTTCAGACCGGCACAGTTCTATAAGGAACAGCATGTGCGTGGCAAATGGGTCTGTGATCAGTGTGACACCCTGACTCAGCAAGCGATGCCCGCCTATGTGATTGATAAAGGCATTGCTTCACCTGAATTGCTCAGCCATGTGCTGGTATCGAAGTATGCCGATCATTTGCCGCTGTACCGTCAACGTCTGATCTATCAGCGGGCGGGAATCGAGCTTTCTAGATCAACTTTATCTGACTGGATAGGTCGCTGCGGTGTAGAACTGGAACCTCTGGCCAATGCTTTAAAAGAGGTGGTGCTGCAACAGCGGGTGATCCATGCTGATGAAACGCCGGTCACCATCATGCGGATGAGTGATGATGAGAAAAAACCGAAGAAAGGTTATGTCTGGGCCTATGCAACAACCCAATATAATCCAATTCAAGCCGTGATTTATGACTTTCAGGATAGTCGTTCAGGCCAGCATGCTGAAGCGTTCCTGAAAGACTGGCAGGGCCATCTGGTCTGTGATGATTACAGTGGTTATAAAGCACGCTTTAAATCAGGCCAAGTCATTGAGGTGGGCTGCATGGCGCATGCTCGTCGTAAATTCCATGAACTGCATGTGACCAAGAAAAGTCAGGTCGCTGAACAGGCCTTAGTGCTGATTCAGAAACTGTATGCCATAGAAGCAGAACTCAGGAGAAAGACCGATGGTACAGCAGAACAGCGCCGCGAATACCGACAACAGCATAGTCAACCGGTGATGCAACAACTGTATGAATGGCTCAACCAGCATCAACTGACGGTGCCATCGAGTTCTCCAACCGCCAAGGCCATCAATTACACTCTGAAGCGTTGGCCAGCTTTAAGCCGCTATCTGGATGATGGCAATCTACCGATTTGCAATAATTGGGTGGAAAACCAGGTGCGGCCTTGGGCGTTGGGACGTAAGAACTGGTTATTTGCAGGTTCGCTGCGTAGTGGTCAGCGAGCGGCAAACATCATGACTTTAATCCAGTCAGCAAAGCTGAATGGGTTGGATCCGTATGCCTATTTAAGTGATGTGCTGAAAAGATTGCCGACCCATAAAGTGACCCAAATAGAAGAATTGCTACCACACCGCTGGAAATCCAACTCAAATTAAAAAATAGACATGGGGTTCAGCGGACGCTTACTGATCTAGAACAGAAAGAGGGCTTATTGTGCAGTGTAAACACATATAAAAAGAGCCACTCGAAAGTGGCTCAAATTTGGACTTTAAAAATTAAAACTTCTTAAAGCTTTTATTTCCAAAAGGTTTACGTGGCGCATTTTCATCACGCGCGTCGCGTTGACCATAGGTGCCTTTGTTGCCAAAGTTCTCTGGACGGCTGTCACGTTGTGCATAGCCTGAGTTTTGGCGTGGTTCATGTTGACCATAACCAGTTTGTGCATTGTCCTGACGACATTGGCTATGTCCATTTGGATTTTCACGGCGTTCACGATTGAAAGCTGGCTTCGCTTGTTGTTGGCCTTCATCTTCATTGTCACGGCGCTGTTGGCGTAAGAAACCACCACGACGCGCAGCCATTGGTTTTTCTTGCATACGTTCAGTACGACGTTTTGCCATGCCGTATAAACCAGTGCCTTGGCGCGGCTTTAGCTCAACCGCTTTGGTTAAGTTGTCGATGTCGTTTTTGTCCAACTCCATCCAACGCCCCGTACGTAATTCACGCGGTAAAATAACCGTGCCATAACGTGTACGGAGTAGACGGCTGACTTTTAAACCTTGCGATTCAAAAATACGACGTACTTCGCGGTTACGACCTTCTTTTACCACCACTTGATACCAACGGTTAACCCCTTCACCGCCAATTTCAGAGAATGACTCAAACTTTGCTGGGCCATCATCTAACACCACACCTTTGAGCATGTTGTTCTTAATTTGAGGCGTCACTTCACCCATAACACGTACAGCATACTCACGTTCAACTTCGTTTGATGGGTGCATCAAGCGATTCGCCAACTCACCATCGTTTGTAAATAGTAGTAAACCTGTTGAGTTAATATCCAGACGACCGACCATTACCCAACGATCATTCGCGATTGCAGGCAATTGCTCAAATACAGTTGGACGTGACTCAGGATCACTACGTGAACAAATTTCGCCTTCTGGTTTATAGTAAATCAGAACACGACGACGAATTTCATCTTCAATTTGGAACGATACTTTACGACCATCGATGCGAAGCTCATCACCTGGTTCAATACGTTCGCCTACTTGGGCAACTTGGCCGTTGACACTCACACGACCAGCGGCAATGACTTCTTCCATATAACGGCGAGAACCCAAACCAACTCGTGCGAGTACCTTTTGCAACTTTTCACTCATGACAGCATAACCTTAGAAATTATCATCAACAGTTCACCTATTTACGACTTCGGTGCATTCGCATCGAGCGCCATAAAAGCTTCCTTGGCATCCTGCAGGGGAGGCAACTGACCTAAAGAATTTAGGCCAAATGCATTTAAAAATTGGGGCGTCGTAACTAACAACGCAGGTCTTCCTGGGAGTTCACGAAAACCGGACTCTTTAATCCAGTTCCAATCAAATAACGTGCGTAACAGTTGACTGTTATTTGAGACTCCTCGAATTTGTTCTATATCTGCTCGAGTGACGGGTTGATGATAAGCAACCACGGCCAACATTTCGAGTAGCGATGGCGAGAGGCGAGTTGGTCGCTCTGGCCACGTTTGCGCAACGATTTGACGGTATTTTGCTCGAACTTGAAAACGAAAACCTTGAGCAGTTTCAATCAGTTCAATCGAACGACCATGCTGTAGCATGGCAAGTTGTTGTAAAAACTGGCGTAAATCTTGTTTGCTATATTGATTTTGGAACGATTCTTTCAATCGTGCAAGTGAAACAGGTGCATCACTGGCAAAAATAATCGCTTCTAATTGCATCAACACTTCATGCAAGTTATCTTCGTTCGTTACAGGAGCGGTTTGTTCTAACATTATTTTTTGACTCCTTGTATCGAAAGCGGTGCTTCAACACCTGAACTTACAATTTGAATACGTTGCTGACGGGTTAACTCTAAAATGGCCATAAACGTCACGACCATGCCCATCCGACCTTGAATGGGACGCAGCAAAGATTCAAAAATTAAAACTTCACCTGAAGCGACTTTGCTTTCAATAAAAGCCATGCGCTCTTCAAGTAAAACAGGTTCTTGTGCAATTTGGTGGGTAATCGGCTCAGGTCGGTTAAACACGCAGAACAGTGCATCACGCAGCTGTTGCACATCATGACCGTCATTATTGTCTAGAGTTTGGCCTAAGCTGACATTGGTTGAGAAGGTGTCTCGCTCTAATATAGGCATTTGCCCCAAGCGTTCAGCCGCTTGTTTAATACGGAGATAAGTTTCTAAACGGTCAATCAGCTCTTGTTTTGGGTCTTTTTCAATTTGGATTGCATTGGGTGCTTTGGGCAACAGCAAACGTGACTTTAAATCAGCCAATAGCGCGGCCATCACCATATAGTCTGCTGTCAGCTCAATGTTCAGCGACTTCATGGCATCCATATAAGACAGGTATTGCGCTGCAATCGGGGCAATATCTAACTGTAATAAGTCGAAGCCGTTTTTTTGAATCAGGTAAATCAGAAAGTCGAGTGGTCCTTCAAAATGCTCTAAAAGAATTTCAAATGCAGCTGGAGGAATATATAAATCCTCGGGGATGGAGTCATGCCACTCATCCATAACACGGATTTGTGGAAGATCTTCCATGGCATTATGGACGGATTGATTCATTACAGTTATTGGCCACGCGAATTTTCAAAGGCATGATTATGTTTTTTCGAATCAGTACTTAGGAGAAAAAGTAGAGGTGATTTAAAAAATACATAATTTTAATAGGGCTTAGTGTAAAACAAATTGCGGTGTGAATACATGATTTCACCGACCAAATAACAAAAAAAGCTGTAAATAAATATAGAGTATTTATTTGTGTGATGCTTTTTATCCACTGATGTCGTAGCTAAATTTGCAGAAATGGGGTGGGTTTGAGAGAACTTGGCACACTTAGGGCATAGTCCTGTAGTTTGCAAAATAATCGATTTGCTGCAGATAGGTAAATGGGCGATACAGATTTATTGAGATTAGAATAGTGAGGGCAACGCTTTTATTTGATAGATGGTTTGAATGAGTGAAGAGAGTAGCTGAAGCTCAAGTTAATGTCAGTTGACGCCAAAGAAAAGATTTACTCAGGTGCTTGTAGCGCAAATTCAATGATGCGCTGACAGCTGTCTTGTAGGCAGAGATTTTTGGGTTCGAGGAATTTGAAATATTGTTGGATGGTCGAGATCGGGAGGAAATAGCTGTACAGATTCTCTTCCCGCATAATGCAGTTGATTGAACTCGGGCTTTGCACCAAAGTCTCGGACTCAAGCGTCCAAGGACGCTGCACATATAAACTATGTTGCTCGGGAAATTGATTCAGATTGAGCAAAACCGTAAACAGGGTCATGTTGATCTCTTGAGAATGTGAGATTTAGTTTCCCTAGCGAATAAATGCAGCGCATCACTCAAATGCGCTGACATCACCAAGTCCACGGCGAATCACTTCAGGGTGATCACCTGATAAATCGACAATACTGGTGGTGCTTAATGTGCCCAGCCCGCTGTCGATAAACACATCAATTCGTTTTGACAGTTGCATTTCAATGTCATAGGGATCATCCAGCGGTTCTTCTTGATTCGGCAGGATTAATGTACTGGTTAGTAGCGGCTCGCCTAACTCTTTGAGTAACATTTGGCACACTGGGTTACTTGGAATACGTAAACCAATAGTTTTTTTCTTCGGATGCATCAAGCGTTTAGGCACTTCACTGGTTGCAGGCAAAATGAACGTCGTCACGGCTGGTGTATTATTTTTCAGTAAACGATACATAGCATTGTCCACTTTGGCATAAGTGGCAATATCGGATAGATCAGCACAAATGATGGCATATTGATGTTTGGCCCCAAGGCCGCGAATTTGAGCAATCCGCTCCATGGCATTTTTATTCCCAATCTGGCAGCCAATGGCATAAGCGGCATCGGTCGGATACACCACCACATCGCCTGCGCGAATCCGTTCTACTGCTTGGCTGATTGAGCGTGCTTGAGGGTTATCAGGATGGACTCTTAAATGAAGCATCGTTTTTATCTCCTGATGGTTTTTTCAACATTATCGCGCTTTATCTCGGTGATGTTCAATGACCAAAATGTGAATCGTGTGAAATTTAGTCGAGCATTTCTCTTTGAAATTCATCGCTCTGTAATGTTTTGCCAGCACGAGTACATAGGCAAATACAGTCAATGAAGTGTTTCGCATCGCGCGGTAATTGGGCTTGGCCTGAAAAATAAGCCTGAACTTGAGCGAAAACATGGTCTTTGAAGCGGTTGCCGTCACCCCCTTCACCAGTCAGATTGTCCAAGGAAACACGGAACTTTCGACCAAAAGCTGTAGCAAATAACCATTCAATGGCTTGCGGTTTAATTTCAACCTGTTCAAATAAAGCTTGTTGTTCCGCTGTTCGACCATCAGGAGCGTACCAATAGCCTAAGTCGGGGAGTAGGCGACGTTGTTCACCCGCAATGCTCCAATGGCTGATTTCATGCAAGGCGCTATTAAAAAAACCATGGGCAAATTGGATGCGTGCAGGGGTGCTGTCTATCGCGGGAAAATATTCAGGTTCAAAGTCACCTTTAACCAAGTTGACATTCAGGTGGGAAAACCAACGATTAAAGTGTAAGATGAGCCAATCAACTTGTTCTGCTTCTGTACACAAATTCTCCCACGTCGAGAGTTGCACTTGGCGGTTTGAAATGTCAGAATCGACAGTTGAAATTGTGCTCACAAGTGATGAAATACTCACTTCTGTTTGCGGCTGCAACAGATGCATGACTTAAGTTACCCAAATGGTCTGTCTAAATAAGTACAAAATTGTATCTTAATCTTTGACAGAGTACTGATGAATTTGTAGAATTGCCGCCTTAATTATGTCAGCAAATACCTTTCCGGCACAGATTGAGCCGTTTAAATGGGCCGAACAAGGCTTTACATGGTCAGGAACACTGCCATTGTCTCGCTTTGCTCGTATAGCCCGTGAAGCTGTTGGATCAATTGATGATCAATTGATTAACATAGACTGTAAGCTATCAATGGATGCGTATCATCGTATTGTATGGCTAGATGGTCACGTTGAAACGAACGTTCCAATGGAATGCCAGCGCTGTTTAGGCACGGTAAACATTGAACTCGTTTCAGATTTTCATCTAGCTCTAGTGGATGATGAGTCACTGATAGAGCGCTTGGATGAGGATGCTGATTTCATCGTCTTAGGTGAAAGTGAAGCAACGACGAAAGGTAGCTATGATGCGCCTGCGACGGCTGATTTACTGTCTCTGATAGAAGATGAATTGTTATTGTTGATGCCTTTGTCTGCTAAGCATGACGCTTGTGAACATAAGCACCAACCTGCCGTTGAAGAACTTGTTGAAGAAAAGCGGGATAATCCGTTTGATGTTTTGGCAAGTTTGAAGGGTAAACTTAACTAATTTTTGTGTTATACTCTTCCGTATAAGACAACTGAATTTGTTCTGATCCATATTTTTCGATTTGTAAGGAGCCATCATGGCCGTTCAGCAAAACCGTAAAAGTCGCTCTCGCCGTGACATGCGCCGTTCACATGACGCTTTAACCGAGAATGCATTAACTGTAGACCAAGCTACTGGCGAGATTCACCGTCGTCACCATGTATCTAAAGATGGTATCTACCGTGGTCGTCAATTATTCGCTAAAGCATCTGCTGAATAATTGTCGAAGCATTAAGCTTAAAGCTTAGTCGAAAAAAGGGGAGCGTAAAGCTCCCTTTTTTTGTTGTCGAATTTTTATCGCTGCTGTTTTTGTTGTATTTGGCAATTACATCGACCTAAATTAAGTGTTAAATTTTCGCTCCATAAACGAGAGCAAAGACAAGAAAGGACTTTTTTATGTCTGCGAAACAACTTGATCAAGTCGCTCAGGCAACAAAAACAGCTTTTGTATTTCCCGGTCAGGGTTCACAAAAGGTTGGCATGTTGGCTGAATTGGCAGAACAATTTGCCAGTGTTGAAGCAACATTTGCAGAAGCCTCTAAAGCGGTTGGATTCGATTTGTGGCACATTGCACAATCTGGTGAAGGTTTAGACCAAACTGAATTTACCCAACCGGTATTGTTAACTGCCAGCATTGCTTTGTGGCGTGTATGGTTAGAACTTGGTGGTGTTGCACCAAAGTATTTGGCGGGACACTCACTTGGTGAATACAGTGCGTTGGTTGCAGCAGGAAGCCTAAGCTTAGGCGATGCAGTCAAGCTGGTAAACTTGCGTGGCAAGTTAATGCAAAGTGCTGTACCGCAAGGAAAGGGCGCAATGGCGGCCATCTTAGGTTTGGACGATGCGCAAGTTGTTGCTTTATGCCAACAGGTTTCGAGTCAGGCTGAGGGTTCGGTTGAAGCGGCTAACTACAATGCTCAAGGTCAAGTGGTCATTGCGGGTGAAAAAGCAGCGGTTGAAGCAGTCATGGCTTTAGCCAAAGAAAACAGCGGCAAAGCGATTGCACTCCCAGTTTCTGTTCCATCGCATTGTTCATTGATGAAGCCTGCTGCAGAACAGTTCGCAGAAGCTTTGGAACAAACTGCCATTGAGCTGCCTAGCATACCTGTAATACAAAATGTGGGCGCGGAAATTGCTACAGATGTAGCACAAGTCCGCCAAGCACTTACAGCTCAGTTATATGAGTCTGTACAGTGGACCAAAACCATGCAGTTTATTCAGGATCAAGGAATCCAATATGTTGCAGAGTGTGGTCCAGGCAATGTTTTGGCAAACTTGGCAAAACGTCTACCTAATATTGAAAAAGCATTTCCACTCGATAGTAAATCACGCTTGGAAGATGCACTAAATGCCATTTTAGTGGCTGAAGGAAAAATTGCATGACACAGGAACGCAAAATTGCACTCGTGACAGGTGCAAGTCGAGGGATTGGTGCTGCCATCGCTCAGCAACTTATTCAAGACGGTTATTTTGTTGTGGGTACTGCGACATCTGAGTCAGGTGCAGAAAAACTGGCTGTAAGCTTCGGTGAACACGGTGCAGGTAAAGTACTCGATGTTCGCGATGGTGCTGCCATTGATGCGCTTGTCACTGACATTGAACAAAACTATGGCCCTGTGTTGGTTTTGGTGAACAATGCTGGGATTACCAAAGATAATTTGTTACTTCGTATGTCAGAAGATGACTGGGATGACATTTTAAATATCCATTTAAAAGCAGTTTACCGTTTGTCGAAACGTGTTTTAAAGGGTATGACCAAAGCACGTTTTGGACGAATTATTAATATTAGTTCTGTGGTTGCGCATTTTGCCAACCCAGGTCAGGCCAACTATTCAGCAGCGAAAGCTGGTATTGAAGCATTTAGCCGTAGCCTTGCAAAAGAAATGGGCAGCCGTCAAATCACTGTAAACTCAGTGGCGCCTGGTTTTATTGCAACAGAAATGACTGAGCAATTAAGCGAAAACATCCGTAAAAAAATGAGCGATCAAGTGGCCTTGAACCGTTTAGGTGATCCACAAGATATTGCAAATGCGGTGAGCTTCTTGGCATCAGACAAAGCAAATTACATTACTGGTACGGTAATGCATGTAAATGGTGGTCTATACATGAGCTAATTGGCTGATGGATAAACTTTCAAAATTTTAAAGATTCAATTAAACTAACGGCATTAAAAACGCCACAAGCAATGAGGAGAATTCCTGTGAGCGATATCGAACAACGCATCAAGCAAGCAGTTGCAGAACAACTTGGTCTTAAGGCTGAAGAAATCAAAAACGAAGCATCTTTCATGGATGACTTAGGTGCTGACTCTTTAGACCTTGTTGAGCTTGTTATGTCTTTCGAAAACGATTTTGACATCACAATCCCAGACGAAGATTCTAACGAAATCACAACTGTACAATCTGCGATTGACTACGTTTCTAAGAAACTAGGTTAATACATATTGTTTCAGCTTTGCTGAATGGAAAGGCCACCCAGTTGGGTGGCTTTTTTATGCCTTTCAAAAAATGCAAAGCACCTAACTCACCTTTAAAATCTGCTATTTACTCGGGTAACTTACAAAGCTTTACCTTAAGAGGACTATTCGCTACCAAATCTGTTGTCTTTTTTGGGTATAAAAAAGGGTGTCTCATTTTTGAGCATTCAATATAACAACACTGATATAACAAGATGGAGCATACACATGGGTCTTTTTGATTTTGTTAAAGGCATTGGTAAGAAAAACACAGCAGCCGCCGAGCCTCAAGCCGCACCAACCACACCAGCAGAGCCATCGGCTCAAGAAATTGCCAACAAGTTATTGGGTCATATCAAAGCATTGGGCTTATCTGTGACGGGACTTTCAGTCAGCTATAACTCCACCACGGATTTGGCGACCGTGAAAGGGCAAGTTCAGACTCAAGCCGATAAAGAAAAGATTGTTTTAGCTGTCGGTAATATTGACCATGTAGCACAAGTCGATGATCAACTCACTGTGGCTAGCCCTGAACCTGAAAGTAAGTTCTACACAGTTAAATCGGGCGATAATCTATCAAAAATTTCCAAAGCATTTTATGGTGATGCCAACCAGTACAATAAAATTTTTGAGGCCAACCGTCCGCTATTGAAAGATGCAGATGATATTTTCCCAGGCCAAGTGCTGCGTATTCCTGCTTAAGTTCAAAGGTTTAAGAAAAGGCGCATGAAGCGCCTTTTCTATTTGAGAGTGGAATGTTGATTGAGTGCTTAGCGACTTGCTTTCACAACGGCATGCTGACTAAGCATACCTAAGGTAATTTTTTTTACCTCATCCCGACTTTGTTGAATGTGAGCGCTGATCTTTTCAACGGCAAGCTCCGTCTGTTGCTGTGCTATATAATTCAAAATGGCTTGATGCTCCGCATAGGTGGCTTCAATCCGATCCATTTTAGAAAAATCGAGGCGACGAATAATGCGAATTTTTTCACTGACCTCTTGGTGAATTTTGATCATTTCTTGATTGCCAATGGCACGAACCAATGCACAGTGAAAATCTTCATCAATTTTCGCCATGGCTTTTAAACTTGACAGATACTGCTCAGGTGCAACCATCCAAATTTTGTGTAGGTGTTTCATTTCCTTCGATGGTTGAGATGCACTGCTGCATAACTTTCGAATTGCATACTGCTCAATCATGATGCGTAGCTCATACAGCTCATCGTAGTATTGCAAGTTCAACGGACGGACAGTCCAGCCACTACGAAATGCCACCTCTACATAGCCTTCTTGTTGCAATCGATATAGCGCCTGCCGCGCAGGCGTGCGGCTGACCTGATAGTTCAAGGCGATTTCGGATTCGGTAAAACGTTCACCCGGCATCAATTTGAAATCAAAAATATCGTTCTTAATTTTCTGGTAAACCAGTTCAGACAAATTGTCTGAACTTGAACCTGCACGTGTCATATTGGGCATGTGTTATTCCATATAAACCAAAGGCTCACCGCTATGAACGGTTTGTCCAGCCCGACAAATAATGGCTTTGACAGTACCATCATCCGCAGCGTACACCGGTAATTCCATTTTCATGGCTTCAATGATAGCAATGGTTTCCCCTTTTTTCACAATCTGACCTTGTTCCACTAATATTTTCCAAATATTACCGGTCATCGAAGCATGTAGTGCTGCATAGGCACTGTAGTCGGTCTCATCAGTTACTTCTGCAATCAGATGTTCTTGATGATCAACACTCTCTTTCCATAAGCCGACTTCAGCGCTAAAAGCGTGTTGTTGCTGTGCTCTAAACTCGGCAATGCTGTCTTTTTCATCTTCAAGTAGTTGTAAATACGCTGCATAGTCAAATTCAGTGTCTTCAATTTGAATTTGTGCTTGTCCATTTTCAAAGTCGGCACGCCATTGCTCTAACTCTGACTCAGATACGGGGAAGTATTTGATTTGATCAAAGAAGTTTAGGAACCATTGTTTGTCACCAAACTGTTTGTTCTTTTTAAATTTATTCCAGATGGGTAGGGTGCGTCCGACTAGTTGGTAGCCTCCCGGAGAGTCCATACCGTAGATACACATATACATGCCGCCAATGCCTACGGTGCCTTCAGCGGTAAAGGTACGGGCAGGGTTGTATTTTGAACTTAACAGGCGATGGCGTGGGTCAATCGGTACTGCACAGGGCGCGGTGAGGTAAACATCACCAAGGCCTAAAATGAGATAATGGGCATTGAAAATAATTTCTTTGACTTGCTCTCGGCTGTTTAAACCATTGATGCGTTGAATAAAATCGACATTGTTCGGTAGCCAAGGCGCTTTGGCACAGACACTTTCTTGATAGCGTTCAACGGCACCTAAAGTTGCGCTGTCTTCAAATGCCATCGGCAGATGGATGATCCGTGACGGGATCTTAATTTGGCTTAAATCTCCCATTTGCTGTTCAAGTTTGAGTAGAAATTCGATCAATTGATGCTGTGGAAGCGTGAGTCCATCGTATTTGATTTGCAGCGAGCGTACGCCGGGGGATAGTTCCAATATGCCTTTAATATTAGCCGCGCGAATGAGTTGCATGAGCTGATGAACGCGTAAGCGTAGCGCCAAGTCTAAAACGTTGTCACCGTACTCCAGTAGAATATAGCTGTCACCCGCTTGGCGGTATACCGTGCGTGGAGACACATCAGTTGCCTCTAAGCTGGCAAGAATTGCGGATGTTGGAATATCACTGCTTGGGGGCTCAGAATTAAGTGCTGCGTGGGCAAAGTTTTCGATCCGTTCAATTTGTTGTTGTTCTAAGGCATTGGCTTGTTCAACAGTTAAAGGATAAAAGCTGATTTTATCATCGGCTTTAAGCTGACCCACTTTCCAAAGTTCAGCTTTGACAATGGTTACAGGGCAAACGAAACCTCCTAGACTTGGCCCATCTTTGGCCAAAATGACAGGGAAGTCACCTGTGAAGTTAATCGCACCAATAGCATATTCACAGTCATGGACATTCGATGGGTGGAGTCCTGCTTCACCGCCATTTTCACGTGCCCAGCTTGGTGTTGGCCCTGATAGTCGGATGCCTAGACGGTTGGAATTGAAGTGTACAGTCCATTGGGAGGCAAAAAACTCTTCAATATATTCGGGTTTAAAGAAGTCAGGTGCACCATGTGGTCCATACAGAACGCCAATTTTCCATTCTCTGCCGTAGCTTGGAATCAGGGCAGAAGATAGAGCTTGTGGTTCTTGCGTGGCTAAAGGTGTATCGCTATTTGGATGGGTTGTGTTGACGAGTTTGATCATGTCACCTGCACGAAGCACGCGTCCTGCATGCCCGCCAAAGTTACCTAAAGCAAAAGTCGAACGACTGCCCAAATATAGGGGGATATCGAGTCCATGACGCACTGCTAAATAGCTACGGCAACCAGACTCGACCTGTCCTAAGCTGAGTACTTGACCTGCGCAAATGTGAATCGGCTGCCAAAAGTCCACGGGCTTATCATCGAGTTGCGCAGGGCATGGCGCACCTGTCAGTGCAATCACACTGTCTTGGTGGAACTTGAGGCTTGGGCCTTGAAGAGTGAACTCGAAACCTGCTGCGCTAGCATCATTCCCCACAATTTGATTGGCCAATTGAAAAGCATAGTCATCCATAGGACCCGATGGTGGTACACCAATATCCCAATAGCCAACACGTCCCGGAAAGTCCTGAATCGAGCTTTGCGTGCCAGCTTGGAGTACTTCAATTACATTCGGTACGTAGTCAAAGTCATCTAGCAAGCGTGTCCAGATTTGCATTTGTGCAAAGCGTTCATCAGAGATCACGCTATGTGCATAGTCTAAATTGGTGCTGATGCCATTTAAACGAGTTTGAGAGAGCACACTTTTTAGTTGCTCAATGGCTTGTTCACGGGTGTCCGCATGTACGATGATTTTGGCAATCATCGGGTCAAAATATTGCGAAATTTCTGTCCCTGTTGAGACCCAAGTATCAATACGGCAATTGTCTGGAAATGCAACTTCGGTCAGTACACCCGGGCTGGGCTGGAAGTTCTTAACTGGATCTTCTGCATAAATACGCACTTCAATCGCCGCACCTTGTGGTTGGATGTTGCTCAGTGCCGTCCAATCCAGTGCATCGCCCGCAGCGACTTTAAGCATGCATTCAATCAGGTCTAAACCCGTCACCATCTCAGTGACAGGATGTTCTACTTGTAGTCGGGTATTGACCTCAAGGAAGTAAAATTCATCGCGTGCAGCATCATAAATAAATTCGACCGTACCTGCGCTGCGGTAATTGACAGATTTGCCGAGTTCAACTGCTGCTTGGTGTAGTTTTTGACGTGTGGCTTCGGGCAGATGAGCAGCAGGGGTTTCTTCCACAACCTTTTGGTTACGACGTTGCAATGAACAGTCGCGTTCGCCTAATGCAACCACTTGACCTTGACCATCACCAAAAATCTGAACTTCGACATGACGCACACGGTCAATAAAACGTTCTAAAAATACGCCCGAATCTTTAAAAAATTGTGCACCTAAACGTTTGACGCTTTCATAAGCTTCAACTAAGGCTTGTTCATTATCACAGCGGGTAAGACCAATGCCACCGCCGCCTGCGGTGCTTTTCAGCATGATGGGGTAACCAATCTCTGTAGCCGCAGAAATTGCCTCATCTAAGCTTTCAAGTAAGCCTGTACCCGGTGTCATAGGCACCTGTGCAGCGGCAGCTAGTTCACGTGCACGGTGTTTTAAACCAAACTCTAAAATTTGTGTCGCGGTTGGCCCCATAAAGGCAATATTATTTTTCTCACAAGCCTCTGCAAATTCAGCACTTTCTGATAAAAAGCCATAGCCGGGGAAAATAGCTTCAGCCCCCGTTTTTTGAGCGGCTTGAATCAATTTTTCAATGCTTAAATAAGTGTCGGATGGTTTTAAGCCGTCTAGAGCAATGGCAATGTCCGCGTCTTTGACATGTTGTGCGTAACGATCACTGTCTGAATATACCGCTACACTGGTCATCCCCAGTTTTTTTAAAGTGCGAATTGCACGTACGGCAATTTCGCCACGGTTTGCAATCAATACAGTTTTAAACATTTTATAATTCCTAAATTTGACTAAGCTTGTTCTACTTTTGAATTGTTACGGTGCTGGATATAGGTGCGCCAACCGCCAAAGTGACTGATGTTTTCGGCATCGTTTAAGCCATAAGGTTCACAAATGAAACCTTTCACCCATCGACCGTCTGCCAGTTCGACATTGCCCATGCCCAGTGGTGTCGGAATCTCTGCGACAAA
The DNA here is from genome assembly GCF_058242845.1 of Acinetobacter sp. 789_lipA. Taxonomy (NCBI): domain Bacteria; kingdom Pseudomonadati; phylum Pseudomonadota; class Gammaproteobacteria; order Moraxellales; family Moraxellaceae; genus Acinetobacter; species Acinetobacter sp. 789_lipA. The sequence continues at coordinate 1,597,063 of NZ_JBZAYS010000001.1, forward strand.
TTCGCCAAAGCGAGCGGTCGGTACATCCCACAGTTCAACAATGATCTGCTGACCGTGTTCATCGACTCGGGCTAGACCGGGTTTAGGCGGGATCGCGCCATTCAGGGCAAACAGGGCATAGTGCTCAGCGGTATGCGTGGTTTCCACAAGCACAGCATCACGGGTGAGCAATTGGAAGTTCAGCGGCATTCCAGTCAGGTGTGCCCCAACCACCGCAACACGGATATGATGTGGAGAGACTGAGTTCTGTAGCTTTGGAATGGGTGCATAGCGGTCTAAAGCCCCCAGCTTTAAGTTCAAATGCATCTGCCAAATTTTTCCGAATTCAATCAGAGCTTGGTCATACCATGCAGGTGCAATTAGGCTGATGCCGAAAGGTAAACCGTCAGTGCGGAAACCTGCGGGCAGGGCGAGAGCACTTAAATCGGCGAGGTTGGTAAAATTGGTATAAGTCCCAAACTCAGAGTTCAGACTAATCGGTGACTGTTCCATTTCGGCAAGGGTATGAATGGTTGGAGAGGTGGGAACAATCAATGCATCAAATTGGGCCAAAGTGTCTTGAATTTTTCGGCTTAATTCTTGCTTTAAGTACTCCGCGTTATAGGCATCAACTGCACTAAAATCATGACCTTTTTGAATGATTGCACGTACTGTCGGATCGAAAACCTCAGGCTGCTGCGCCAACAACTCGGCAACCGCTGCGGTACGTTCTGCCACCCATGAGCCTTGATAGAGTTGGGCTGCTAATTGTTCAAAAGCCGAAAAATCAATTGCAGTAATTTCAGCACCGAGAACTTTTAACTGTTCTACAGCCAGTTGGAAGGCATATTTAGCTTGGTCATCTCCAAAGAATTCCAGTTTTTGGGGAATAGCAAAATGTGGCTTAGTCGAGAGTTTCACAGGTGTAGTTTTGGGGTGCTGGCGTGAATAGCTATCTAACGCATCGTAATGTTCTACCGTTTGGGCAATGGTGTCGGCGTCTGTTACCGTTAATGCAAAAATTGAAATACAGTCCAAGCTTTTACAAGCTGGTAATAAACCACGATTTGAAAAACGACCTTTAGTCGGTTTTAGCCCAATAATATTGTTAAATGCAGCAGGAACACGGCCAGAGCCTGCGGTATCTGTTCCGAGTGCAAAGGGTACCAAGCCACGAGCCACAACACTGGCTGAACCAGAGCTAGAGCCACCACTGACATAGTCAGCATTAAACGTGTTACTGACTGCACCAAAGGGAGAGCGTGTCCCGACAAGCCCCGTTGCGAATTGGTCTAAATTGGTTTTTCCTACAACAATTGCCCCTGCATTTTTAAGCAGGCGAATGGTTTCTGCATCTTGTGTAGCAACAGTTGTCAGGGCTTTGCATGCGGCCGTGGTGACAAAACCAGCAACATCGATGTTATCTTTCACTGCAAACGGAATGCCGTATAAAGGCAATTCTTTGCTGAGGTCTGTGGCTTGATCTGCTTTTTGCTTTAAGGCTTCAATTTGTTGGGAAAGTATTTCGGTCGTAGCAATTGAAATCCATGCATGATCAGGTTGTGGTAATTGCGCTACATAGTCGATTAAATCTTCAAGATGAATATCTTGGTTGAGATAAGCGGTTTGCCATTCTTGAAGTGTCCAGCCAATGCATTTGTTCTGACTCATTTTTTTGCATTCCAACTTGTATACATGATGGAATACAAAAATGCAGAATCTATGCCAATCTAATCAATTTGATTTATCTTTGGTTATAATTGTTATAAATCATTAGTTTAATGTTGAAGCTTTAGTTTAATTGAGTGATTCTAAGTGTTTTTAGAGTTGCACCAAAACAAGCGCATAGGGGAGCTAATGGTGCTTTTTATGATCAAACCTTGGGTAGTTTGACGTTAAACTATTTAAAAATAGGGTTTAAATCATATTCGTTTTTTTATGTGAATTAAAGCCAAAAGAATTGAGGTTAAAACATATTATAAAATAGGATGATTCAAAGAAAATATACACACTCAGTTTTTAATTTTTATGTATAACTTAATGTAATTTAAGCTATACCAAATCTGGAAAGTTGCAAGTTTCATTTAACTCTTGACCAATACAACCGTTGAAATTTGCAGAGATAATCAATAAATCACGCGTATAACTTATAATAAACTATTATTTTTATAATTTTTCATTCAGATTTTCTCATCTTTCCTGTGTAATTAATTCTATGCCATATATTGATATACATAAGCAGGCTGGATCTCAATTCAAACATCTGACGTGAATAACTGGGTCTTTTTTTCGAATAATAATTGATGTACTTAACTTGTATTTATCCTGCATAAGGTGATGATCTAAACTGTCTGTCGATAGCAGATCAATTGCTACTATGTATAAGCTATTGGTAGTAGCTTACTGTATCATCTATGGGGGAGTGTCTATATTGCCTGATAAGCAACATCTTCAAGAATTGCGGGTTATGTAGAATACTGTAATTGTTAACGGATTAAATGAAGTTTGAGTAAATTGCAAACCAGTTTGAAGAAAATAAAATTTTAGTGGTCTGGTATTAACTGAAAAACTTTAATATTTCTAGAGTGGATAAAGGAATGAATTGGGTTAAGCGAATATGACTGGGATAATATCAAAACTATAAAAATAGAAACTTACAGATGGATCGGTCGTTTATTGAAAAAAGGCTCTGAAACTTAAAAATTCTATTAAAGTTACAAAAAATTAAAGAAATTTTTTGAGACTTTTGTACAATCAGCCACAACTTAAAATTTAATAATAACGATGCCCAATAATATTTATGCTGCAATAGAGCAACTTGGACTTACTGCACAAAAACGTGCTATTCATATTCAGTTCAGCAATACCTCGCTTAACGAACAAGTATTCCTTCAGCGCATAGATGGAACGCATGAACTGAATGCAGGTATAGAGTTACAGCTCCTTTGCTTATCTACCTCCGCTCATATTCCGTTAAAGCAATTCATCGGTAGTCAAGTCGCTGTCGATATTGTCACTGAAAAATCAGAACTCAATCGTATTTCAGGCATCATCACCAAGGCGGATGTGGGGGCAAGTGATGGCGCTTTAACCATATATCGTTTAACCGTGGAAGACCCGACAGCTTTATGGAAGCATCGACGCAACTCTAGAGTTTTCATGGCGAAGTCTGTTGTTGAGGTGGTTCAAACTATTTTTGCCGAGTGGCAGCAACGTAGTCCCTTATTTGCTTCGAGTCTGACATTGGATAAAGGTGGTTTAAGCAAAGAATATGATGTGCGCCCATTCATTATGCAAGCGAATGAGTTGGACAGTGAATTTATTCAAAGGCTGCTCTCTTCAGAGGGGATTAACTGGCTTATTGATGAGTCTCAGCTCAAAGTGTCCAGTTCAAGTGAACCCATTCAGCCGCAAAAACTTAGACTGATTGATGACAACGCCCAATATCAAAGTTTAGAGCGACAGAATATTCGCTTCCATCGTAGCAGTGCTGTAGAAAGCAGTGATTCGATTACAAATTTTGTCGGACAGCGTTCTATACAACCAACATCTGTCCATATTCAACATTGGCAAGCGAATACTTTAGAAATAGAAGAAGGTGCGGGTTCAGTTCAAAGCAAACATAGCCATAGTGATAATCAAGACAACGCCAGTCTAGGTTTAGAGCAAGCATGGCATTTTTCACCTGCATGGATACAAGACCTTAAAGGTGAAGATGGAACGACCAAATCAGGCAATGGTCAGATTGAAAAGTTTAATCAAAATCTTGGTCATTATTACGACCTACAAGCCAAGCAATTTATGGCTACCTCGACCGTACGAGATGCACAAGTGGGTTACTGGTTTGAACTCAACGAGCACCCTGAAATCGATCAACATAGTGGTTCAGACAAAGAATTCTTAATCACATCCAAAAAATTCTATAATCAGAATAATTTACCTAAAGATTTGACCGATCAAATCACAGCTTTGTTGAAGCAAACCAATTGGCAGCAGGCTGAAATTACAACAAATAATAAAGACGAACGCCAAGCCAATCACCTTGTTTTACAACGACGTAATATCAGCATTGTTCCAGAGTACAATCCGCTACGACAACGCCCTATTGCATCACCACAACGCGCGAAAGTGGTTGGACCAAGTGGTGAAGAAATTCACGTGGATGAATGGGGGCGTATTAAAGTCCGTTTCCTGTTCACCCGTAGTGAAGACAATACTCACGATGGCGGTGCAGGTTCAAATGACAATGACACAGATTCTGCTTGGGTTGATGTGCTCACACCTTGGGCTGGTGAGGGTTATGGCGCACGCTTCTTACCGCGTATTGGTGAAATCGTGGTGATCGACTTCTTTGATGGCAATATCGACAGACCCTTTGTCGTGGGGCGCATCCATGAAGCACAACGTCTTCCAAGCAAATTTGACAATACAGGCAAACTGCCTGATACCAAAAAACTGGCAGGGATTCGATCAAAAGAGGTTCAAGGCGAGGGCTTCGGGCAACTACGTTTTGATGACACGACGGGTCAGATCAGTACCCAGCTACAAAGTAGTCATGGTGCGACACAACTGAACTTAGGGAATTTGAGTCATCCTAAAGAAACGGACACGAGTGAAGGACGAGGTGAAGGTTTTGAACTGCGTACTGACCAGTGGGGAGCTGTCCGTGCTGGGCAAGGCTTACTTGTTTCCACGTATAAACAAGATCAAGCCAAAGGTGAGCATCTAGATGCTGAAATTGCCAAGAAACAACTGGAAGGTAGTCAGACGAACAGTAAAGCTTTAAGTGATATTGCTAAAAATCAAAAGACTGATGAAATTGAATCGCTTGAGCAGCTTAAAGAATTTGCAGAACAACTCGAACAAAAAATTGCAAAATTCAAAAAGGCAGTTTTATTGCTCAATTCACCTGACGGAATTGCGCTAAGTACAGCTGAAGATATTCATTTCTCTGCTGATTCACAAATTAATCAGATTGCAGGCGATAGCATCAACTTCAGCACTCAAAAGAACTGGATTGCTCAGGCGCAAAACAAACTGAGCTTGTTTGCTGCACAAGGTGGGATCAAAGCAGTAGCAGCACAGAGTAAAGTTGAGATCCAAGCCCAATCGGATGCATTGGATATACTTGCTAAAAAAGGCATCATTATTTCCTCGACTGAGGACCGTATCGAAATTAGCAGTCCTAAAGAGATTGTCATCACAGGGGCTACATCACAAATCACCTTAAATGGTTCAGGGATTTCCCTGAAAACAGGCGGTGAATTTAGAGTGAATGCAACACAGCATGTGTTCCAAAGTGGGGCCAGTGTAAAAAACCAATCTCCAGTGTTACCTAAATTTAATAATAAAAATTGGATTGCATTAGAACATTTAGATGCTGAAAATGAGCCATTTGCAAATTTAGGTTATAAAATTTATTTTGAAGGTAATCAAATTATAGAAGGAAAATTAGATGATCTTGGGAAAGCTCATCATGATAATGTACCGCAAAAAGCAATTAAAGTTGAGTATGAACAACGTGATTATATAGATGAGCCATGGGGTTTATATGATTTAGTTTTAGATCAGTTGAATGAATTAAAAAAAGAAGTGAATGAAAATAATGACTGATTTCTTACCATCAAAAAAAGATCTACTTAATGCAATGGCTGCGATAGCAGCTCCAGTAAACAAGGCAATAAAAAAAGGACAGGAAAGTCTCACGGATATTGCAGATTGGCTTTGGGTTGTAATTCAAGGTGATTTTGCTGAGGAACAATCTACTGCTCAAATTGTGACTGGTACCGTAATTTCAATGATCCCATTTGTAGACCAAATATGTGATGTAAGGGATATTTGTGCAAATTGTTCTAAAATTAAAGAAGATAATAGTAATCCATGGGCATGGATTGGTTTGATTCTAACTTTAATTGGACTGTTTCCTGTATTAGGTTCTCTCTTCAAAGGAATATTTAAAGTGGTTCTCGCTCCTGTTCGCCGTTTTATGCTGAGGCCCACAGCAAAATTAGCACAATTAACAGGTGCAAATATTTATAAAATTGCAGAACCGTCAATCGAAAGTGGTATTAAGGAATTAAATAAATTTTTGGCACGGCCCGCAGTCAAAAAAGCCCTAAAAGAAGCTAAAATTACTAATGTGTATAAATCTACTTCAACTAAAATTCGTGAAGTTAAGGGAAAGCTCAGAACTAAGGAGTTATTAGAAGTATTTGATAAGCTTATTAAGTATTTGAAAGAAACCGTTAGTTTTATTGATAAGTATGCAAGTAAAGGCGTAGCACTTAAAGCTAAAAAATTGTTGAATGTCGTAATTGAAGTTAGAAATTCTGCGAATAAAGAACTAGGAAAATTTTTAAAACCAGTTCAAAATTTTTTAGAAAAGTTAGCAGTTCGAATAGATAAAGAAGGCGATGCTGCATTTAAAGCAACAACAAATGTAAAAAATGTAACTCGATTGAGACGAGTTTCAGATGCAGAAGAATTAGAAGCTTTTAGAAAAAGTAGACCTAATTGGGTTCATGTACTTCCAAAAAATAAAATCGTACCTTTCCCTGAAGCTAAAATTGACCCAAAAACCTCAAAAACTCCTTTACACCCAAGCTTAGGAAATGTTCAATTAGCTTTAAAAAGTGGTTTCTCTCATCCTTTAAAGGGTAAATATGATACTTTCGCAAAGGGCTTGATTAAAGCTCAGACATTTAATGAAGGTGAAGTGTTAGTTCGCGTTTTAGCACCAGGAAGTTTGGATAATAGTATTTGTTGGATGAGGAAGTCCGAATTTGAAAAGTTAAAAAATAGAGAAGAATGGCGTGATAAATTTGCTGTATGGGCAAGTTGGAATAGTAATGGTGAATATTTGGAATATACGGTTCCAAAAGGTAAGAAATTATATGCATGGGAAGGTCCTGCGGCATCTCAAATACGTGGTGACTTTTATTTAAGAGGTGGTGGCGTACAAGTTGTACTAGACCCTAAAGATTGATGTGTGCTGAAAAAACAGGAGGTTTTAACTTGGTAAACTAAACACACTCATCAGGAGTTTACCATGAGCAAGAAACACAAGACTTACACCACAGAATTTAAAGCTGAAGCCATCAAATTAATTGAAGCCAATCAAGGCAATGTCTCGGAAACAGCCAGACAACTTAGCATTTCAATGCAAACTCTTTCAAATTGGAATACCAAAGCAAAGGCTGGAACTTTAGCAGGTACAAAACAGTATTCACCTGATCTAAACGCTCTACTCGAAGAAAATAAAAAACTCAAACAACAGCTCAAAATAGCTGAAATGGAACGTGAATTTTTAAAAAAGGCAGCAGCGTACTTTGCCAAAGAAAGTCAGTAAGGTACGCCTATATGAAACAAAAAAGATATTCTTTTCCAATTACCTTAATGGCTCGATTACTTCATGTTTCAGTTTCATGTTTTTATGATTGGCTCAAGAGAGGCGTGAGCAAAAGAACGATTCAACGAAATCAACAGACGATATTGGTGAAAATAGCCCATGAGGAGACAAAGCAGAGCTATGGTTATATTCGATTAACCAAATACTTACAAGCTCAGGGCATAAAAATGAGTATGTACGCTGTACGACAGATAAAAGCGCTGAACCACCTGTATTGTAAGCGACACAAGCGTTTTAAAAGGACTACGAATAGTGACCATAATCGAGCGATCTATGAAAACCTGCTGGAGCAACAATTCTCAATGACTAGACCAAATCAAGCATGGTCAAGTGATATTACGTACATATGGACTGTTGAAGGATGGCTGTACTTAGCAGCGGTAAAAGACCTTTACACGAAGCAAGTGGTTGGCTATAGCTTAAATGAGCGCATGACAGCACAGCTTGTTTGTAATGCGCTAAATATGGCTATTCACAATCAAAAACCAACCAAAGAACTGATTGTGCATTCAGACAGAGGAAGTCAATATTGCAGCCATGAATATCGAAATATACTTGAGCAATATGGTTTTCAAGGTTCAATGAGCAAGCGCGGAGACTGTTACGATAATGCACCGATTGAAAGCTTTTGGGGAATACTGAAAAATGAGTTAGTGCATCATTACAACTATCAAACCAGAGAAGAAGCCAAAGCAGATATTATAAAATACATTGAATTATTTTATAATCATCGAAGAATTCAAAAGGGTTTGGGTTTTAAGACACCAAATCAAATGGCCGAAGACTTTTATAAGTTGGCTGCCTAGAATCTCCCAAGGGAAAGTCTCCTGATAATTCAGCGTATATCAGTCTTTAATTCTTGAGTAAGCTGTAAGGTTCCAGTTGTTAGCGATAGCTCTTTCACCTTGACCTTCACATGATGAGATAACCATGTTCTGAGCATGATTTTTTGTAATTTTCCCTGACTGATATTGCTCTGTACTATTTGCAATAGCTCTATAAATAATATTGTAAATTTGTCCTACAGAGAAATTATTGACTAAGTTTTGGAAAACCGTAGTTGTTTTAGGACCAGGAGAAAAGTCATAACGAACACTTTTCATTTTGAACATGAGATATTGCATACTTTCATAAAATGCTATCTTCTTCCAGAACTCATAACAGAAATTTGGATTTTCTAAAAATTCATCTGAGCGAGGGTACATTAGTCGATGTAACATCATTTGGTAATCTCCATCCTTGGGTTGGATGTTGATCTGATAATTTATATAGTAAATATAATAATTTATAGTGCCATCCTCTTCCTCTATAAACTGATCAAGATCATTTATAAGATAAGGAATAATAAGCTTTCTAGATAACAGGTGCTGTAAAAGTTCACTTGTGAAATCTAGATACGGAGTAATGGTTATATCTTTTTGATTAATCTTTTCAATATATTCAGCTTCTTCATGCAGGCATTCTCGTAACAGGCTTGCTAAGTAAATTTTATCGGTTAAAGATAAATCTTCTTCTACTACGAATAGATACATCTGGTTTTTCAAAGTTTCTGGTTAAGTTATTAACTTTACTTTGTACTGATAGAGTTAGTGTGCTCAGCTATGACAATAACCATTGATAGTTTAAAGCTTTGATGAAATTTTGAAAAAAAATCCTATTGAAGCTTTAATGCATCCACGAGTAAACGAAACAAAGGAGAGGATTCCCGTCGACTTGGGTAATACATATAGTAGCCTGAATATTTCATGTCCCAATTTTCTAATATTGTGACCAATTTACCACTACGTATCTCAGATTGCACCATTGCTTTGGGGAGCCAGGTAATACCGAGTCCATCCAGAGCCGCTTTGACTTTTAGATGTGCATGACTGACTACCATGACAAAGTCAGGCTTAAGATTCATCACTTCATTATTTTTTTCTAAATCTTTAAACTCCCATGCCATGATCTGTTCGTGGGTTGGTAGACGCATTCCTATACAGCGATGTTGATGCAATTCTTCAGGAGTTTGTGGTGTACCATAAGTCTTTAAATAATCAGGAGAAGCCACCGTAATCATCTGCATTTCATCACTGACCTGAACGGCAATCATGTCCTTATCTACCAAGTGGCCCAGACGAATACCAATGTCATAGCGATCCTTGACAATATCTGCAAAGGCATAATCTGTGGTCAGTTCCAGTTGTATAGTCGGATGGTCACGTGAAAACCTGGATAATTTATCCCACAATAAAAAGTTGATACTGAGTTCAGTCCCATTGATTCTTAATTTTCCATGAGGAGAATCCCTAAATTCGTTTAGGTGGGTTAGCTTTTGTTCAATGCCCGTAATGAGTGGTTCAATATCATTGAATAGCTGTTCTCCCTCCTGTGTCAAAGAGACACTGCGTGTTGTACGATGAAAGAGTTTGACTCCGAGACGCTGTTCCAGCATTTTAATGGTATAGCTGAGAGCCGACTGAGATGTACCTAATTGACCTGCGGCTTTGGTAAAATTCCCTGTTTGGGCAACAATTATAAAGACTTTTAAATCATTTAAATTTTCCGACACTGTATTCTCCAAACTATCACTTTTTGTTAATCAAATGTAATTAATAAAAAATCAATAGACTTCCGTCATAAATCAAAAAATGTACAATTTATTTGATCTTAAATTAATCAGCAAAATTATTTAATTCAAGAGATAATCCTTGGATGAAATTCAAAGATATTCAAAAATTATCAGACGTTAAGTTTCGTAGGCTTACCGGTGTTAGTTGGGCTACATTTAACCTCATGTTGGCCGAGCTAAATAAGCATTTACCTCGTCATATTGGTAAAGGACGACCGCATAAATTACCGTTGGAAGATCGTTTGCTCTTATGTATAGAATATTGGAGAGAATATCGAACATTTTTCCATCTTGGTATGAGTTACGGTGTATCTGAAACGAGTGCAATTCGTATCACACGTGTTATTGAAGATACCTTAATCGGTTCTGGAAAATTTAACTTGCCAAAACAACTTCCTAATCGAGATGAAGTGGATTGGGAAGTTGTTGTGATTGATGCCACTGAAATATTAGTTCAACGTCCAAAAAAAACAGAAGAAATGGTATAGCGGTAAAAAAAAGCGACATACCTTTAAATTTCAGCTATCTATGCACTATACAACAGGTGAAATACTGAGTGTATGTGGAAGTCATGGAAGCATGCATGATTTTAAAATATTTAAAAAAAGTATGAGGAAATTAAAATTTAAGCCCTTTTTTATCGTTGATAAGGGGTATTTAGGGATAAAAAAATTGGGTTTTGGATGCCTCATGCCATCTAAAGCAAAGAAAACTGAAAAATTAGATTCTGAATTAAAAAAGTTAAATAGAGAGATTGGTCGTAGACGAATTCAAGTAGAGCATGTATTTGGAAGGATGAAATGTTTTAAGATTTTATCTTGTGTATATAGAAATCGTCGTAAAAGATTAAACCTGCGGTTTAATTTACTTGCTGGCATATACAATTTAGATTGGGTGAAAGATAAACAATTAAATTGATTGAAAAATGATTTATGAAGGAAGTCTAATGAATTTAGAGCTAAATAAATCAACAGGAAATCTATTTATTAATAAGAGTGAGTTTTTTTTTAATAATGAACAATTTATTTCAAATAATATTTTTTTGAAAAAACATCTTAAAGTGAATGGTTTTGATACTTATGGCTTTGAAGTTGTTTTTTTTGAATGTAATTTTAGTTTGAATATTATATTTAAGGATGGTGATTTTGTTAGATATTTTTTCTTAACATTTGATGAGGATTGTTATGATGATATTTGTTTAAAAAAGAAACTTGTAGAGTTAAGTGGTTTCGTTACAAAAGAAGTAAACATAAAACCAAAAAAACAAGAGTGGAAATCATTTTTCGAACTGGAGTGGGGTAGTATAGAGTTAAATGCGATTAGGCAAGATTATTCAATTACAATGAAGATTCATAATGTATAAATATAATTTTTATAAGAAAGAGTAACACTGTTATAACTGTCATTATCATTGTTAATTTTATGTAGATCATTTTATTTCAAAAGATCTAATTGGGCTTCTAAATAGGTGTAATGTATATGCTTATGCTTCGAATCTTATTGAGTGAATCAAGGTGAAGGAAGCGGAGTGTTAGTTAAGCACGCAAGTGGGCAGGCTAAAAATAGTAATGTCTAAATCTTTAGTTGCTTGCACTGAAAAATATCCTACTAAAACGGCAATATTATGGGAAAGAATATCTCTTTTTTATGAGGTTGTTCTCTATAAAATTGATATCTTTGGATTGGTGGGGGCACAAATTTTCATTGAAAATACTGATAATAAAAATTTTAAATTATCATTTAACTTTAATTATGAGAAATAGGTATGGATTGTAAAGTTGTTTTAGATAGTAAAAAGATCTTAGTGGACAGAGATGAATTAAATTTTGGAGCTAATATTTTTCCAATGTCTTTATTTGAAGAAGATGTTAGTAGTTATAGATTTAGAAAAATAGATCTTAAATATTTGAGTGATGATATTGAATTGCTGATCTCGAAAAGTAGCAATACTGTATATGTTCTATTTGAAAAATCTGATTTTTTTGATAATCATTTATTAAAATCAAAAATATTAAAAAGGTTTAAGAAAAAATATGTGTTAACTGATGATGACTTTATTGTTGAGCACCCAACTAAAGTTTCATTAAAAAAAAAGAAGCATAACTGGGACGAGATAAATTTTTCTTATGATCCGAGGCAAGGTGATATTTCTATGAGTTTGTATTTTTAATTAATATTCTGTGCTGGGTGAATTTTGATTGGTTGCTGTCTAGGTTTTGTAAAATTTTAGTTAATTGAAATAATTAATAAAAGCTTATATCGAATAAATAATTTTTTTTGTAATAAATTTTATTTAAGGTTTCTTTGTTGTTGTTATTTTTTATATTTAAATTTATGGGTTTTTATTTGTGTATAGACTGAATTTTAATAGTAATACTGGTGATATACATGTAATTGGAAATTTAATTGATTATAGGCTAAGTGACTTTTATTTTGAGGGTGAAAGTTATAATGAGTTAAATGTTCTTTATGAAAATTCGTTTGTGGTTTTTTTAAATGAAAAATTTAAATTAAATATAATTTATATTCAGGATAAATTAAAATTAATTAATTTTAAACTTGTATATGAATCTTATGATGAATTTGATCTAAAGATGGATAGTCTTTTAGGTTATTTTGATAAAACACAATTTTCGAATAAAAAAGTAGATGATGTAAAACCATATACAGAATATTTTTATAATTGGGGAGTTATTTCTGTATATAGTGATCTATCTCTAAATATTTGTTTTTCAGTAAGATGGGGGAAAGAGTGTTGAGAAATTTCAGTGAAAAGTAAGGAAATACATATTTGTGAATGCTTGGAGAAGATCCTCGTTAAGGAGTTGGATTTAGGAAATTCTATTAGATCTTATAATGAAATGCCTGAATGGCCCAAGAAAGATAGTAGATTCATTTTTTTAAATAACAAACTTGCCCCAAAATCATTGGTCGATATACCTTTATGGATCTTTGTAAGTGTGAATAATGACATGAATTATACTTGGTATAATGAATATATTGTGATAAACATCATGATTTATTGGCAGCTGGTGATATGTGATTTTGAATAAAAGCCTTTTTACGCTGTGAAAAAGATTAAAGTACAGAAGTACGCTACTCTGTAAATTTAGAGATGATCATCAAGAATATTTGATTTCAATAAGTATGATCAAAGAATTACTATAATTTGTTTCTAATAGAAAAAGGCTGCAAATAGCAGCCTTTTTCTATGACAACATATGTGTCGCGTGACGGTTTACCTTACCAGCTCAGCGCACCACCAGTCTGATAATCTGTCACACGCGTTTCGAAGAAGTTCTTCTCTTTACGCAAGTCCATCATTTCAGACATCCACTGGAATGGGTTGTTCACACCAGCAAACTGCTCAGGCAAGCCCAACTGTGCTAAACGACGGTTACAGATGAATTTCAAGTATTCTTCCATCATCGCAGCATTCATACCCAATACACCACGTGGCATAGTGTCACGCGCATATTCGATTTCAAGCATCGTACCTTCAAGAATCATTTGAATAATTTCTTCTTGGAATTCAGCAGTCCACAAGCTTGGGTTTTCGATCTTGATTTGGTTAATCATATCGATACCAAAGTTCAAGTGCATCGACTCATCACGTAAGATGTATTGGAATTGCTCAGCAACACCATTCATCTTATTACGACGGCCCATCGACAAGATTTGGCTGAAACCACAATAGAAGAAGATCCCTTCAAGCACACAGTAGAACGCGATCAAGTTACGTAGTAAGATTTGATCGTTTTCTGGTGTACCAGTTTGGAAGGTTGGATCACATAAAGACTGCGTATATTTCAAGCCCCAAGCAGCTTTACGCGCAACTGACGGAACTTCACGGTACATGTTGAAGACTTCGCCTTCATCCATACCTAAAGATTCGATACAGTATTGGTAAGCATGCGTGTGAATCGCTTCTTCAAACGCTTGACGCAAAATGTACTGACGGCATTCAGGGTTGGTAATGTGACGGTAAATTGCCAACACCAAGTTATTTGCAACCAATGAGTCTGCTGTAGAGAAGAAACCTAATGAACGCATGACGATGGTACGCTCATCTTCGGTTAAGCCATTTTCAGACTTCCAAAGCGCGATGTCATGGTTCATGTTTACTTCTTGTGGCATCCAGTGGTTTGCGCAACCGTCTAGATATTTTTGCCAAGCCCATTCGTATTTGAACGGTACAAGTTGGTTTAAGTCCGCACGACAGTTAATCATGGCTTTGTCGTCAACTTGTACACGTTGCGCACCCATTTCTAGTTCTTCTAGACCTGGAGCAACATCTAAGCTTTCTAAGGCGTTAGATGCTCTTGCCAACGGATCGGCTGGATTTGTTGATCGGCTTCGAGGGGTTGAAGCGGGTTGTGCAGTTGCCACATTCTTCTGTGGTTGCTCTGCAGCAGATACCATCTGCGGATTAGCCGCTTTTTGCGGTTCGACGGGCGCAGACTTGTGTTCAGGTGCAGCCGGTTTTTGCGAATCATCTTCGAAATCGTCCCAACTTAGGATAGACATATCAATTCTCTCTACGTTGCTTTATATCTTTTATCGACATCCAGCAGTGCTGAGATGTCTTACTATACGCTTAATTTGTGAAAGCAAAATTAAGTTTTGCCAATCGTTGTTCTAAAACTGTGCATAGAACGTGATTCTCACGACTTATTTTGCTTTCGCTTTTTGCTTTGGTTTGCTTTTACCCAAAAGTAGGCAATGGGCATATAAAACAAAACCACAAAGGAAATCACCAAGGTCGCAAGACCTAACATATAGTTATGTGTCATATGGAGCATGGTGGGTTCCTTGGTTCAAATTGTGTGAATCCTAGTTAACTAGGATTCACATTTTAAATCATTTTTTAGATGATTTGGTTGGCTTCACTGTTTCAACGACTGTAGTTTTGGGATGCTTTTTAGCATATTCCAAAGTTACATATTGACCAGTGATAGCACTTCGAGCAGCTTTTGAATTTGCAGCCATCTTCGGTACTCCTTGATACAAAATCAAGATGACTCTTACTGGCTCACAAACTAATTCAATGATAGAATTGCCCATGCATTAACATATGCCAGCCTCTTTGTGATCATCTTGTTATCACATCGAGATTGAAAGCCTTCTAGTTAGTTTTGACGGACGCTAGAGGGCTTTTTTATTGCCTAAATTTTTAATCTCCCTAAATCCCTCTTTTAAAAGAGGGACTTTCACACCTCAATAAGTTTGGTGTAATTCCCCTCCTTTTAGGAGGGGTTAGGGGAGGTTATTACTGACAAGCCTCACAGTCTGGATTGTCAATTGAACACGCCATTGGCACTGGAGCTGCTTGACCGAAGCCTTCATCTTCAACAACCACTTCTGGTTTAACTTCCTGAGCAACTGCTGCAACAGGCGCTGCCGTTACAGTTGCTGGTTTTACTGCATTCAATGCACCAGTGTTAATGGTTGATTTCTCAGCAGATGTTGCACCTAAAGCTCGGAGGTAATACGTCGTTTTCAGACCACGTAACCAAGCCATTTTATAGGTCAAGTCCAGTTTCTTACCGTTTGCACCAGAGATGTAAAGGTTTAAAGACTGCGCTTGATCGATCCATTTTTGACGACGTGATGCAGCATCCACAATCCAGCGTGGCTCAACTTCAAATGCTGTCGCGAAGATCGCTTTAAGCTCTTCAGGAATACGAGAAATCTTTTGAACTGAACCTTCGAAGTGTTTCAGATCATTCACCATCACAGAGTCCCACAGACCACGGTCTTTCAACGCACGTACTAGGTACGGGTTGATCACTGTGAATTCGCCTGACAGGTTCGATTTTACATATAAGTTTTGGAATGTAGGCTCAATCGATTGAGACACACCACAAATGTTTGAAATGGTTGCAGTCGGTGCAATGGCCATCACGTTCGAGTTACGCATACCGTCTTTTTGAACTTTGGCACGTAAAGTGTCCCAGTCCAAACGTTGAGTGCGGTCAACTTCAAACATACGCTCAGGACGTGTTTTTGCAACAAGGTCTAGTGAGTCAATTGGCAGGATACCTTGATCCCACAGTGAACCTTTAAATGTCTCATAAGTACCACGTTCAACAGCCAAATCACTTGATGTTGAAATTGCGTAGTAGCTGATCACTTCCATTGATTCATCAGCGAAGTCTACTGCTGCATCAGAACCATAAGCGAGTTGCATTTCATACAGCGCATCTTGGAAGCCCATGATGCCCATACCTACTGGGCGGTGTTTCAAGTTCGAGTTTTTCGCTTGTGGTACAGCGTAGTAGTTAATGTCGATCACGTTATCGAGCATACGAACCGCTGTTTTTACTGTACGTGCAAGCTTTTCACGGTCTAACACACCACCTTGAACATGTTGTACAAGGTTGATTGAACCTAAGTTACATACCGCAATTTCATCTTTGCTTGTATTTAATGTGATTTCTGTACACAAGTTAGAAGAGTGAACTACACCAACGTGTTGTTGTGGTGAGCGTAAGTTACATACGTCTTTGAATGTGATCCACGGGTGACCAGTTTCAAACAACATCGACAGCATTTTGCGCCACAAATCTTTTGCACGGATTTTCTTGTGCAACATGTTTGTTTCTTTCGCAATCGCTTCATAGTGTGCATAACGCTCAGCGAATTCTGCACCCATTAAGTCGTGTAGATCTGGTGTTTCAGATGGCGTGAACAGGGTCCATTCAGCATCTTCAAAAACACGTTGCATAAATAAGTCAGGAACCCAGTTCGCGGTGTTCATGTCATGCGTACGGCGACGGTCATCACCAGTATTTTTACGTAGCTCTAGGAACTCTTCGATGTCCAAGTGCCAAGTTTCAAGGTATGCACACACAGCACCTTTACGCTTACCACCTTGGTTGACCGCAACAGCAGTATCGTTCGCCACTTTAAGGAATGGAACAACACCCTGAGACTTACCGTTTGTACCTTTGATATACGAGTTCAAGGCACGAACTGGCGTCCAGTCATTACCTAAACCGCCTGCCCATTTAGATAACATTGCGTTATCACGCATAGCGCCATAAATGTCATACAGGTCATCATCAATGGTCGTTAAATAACAGCTAGACAACTGTGGACGTAGCGTACCTGAGTTAAACAGGGTAGGCGTAGACGCCATATAGTCAAAGCTAGACAATAGGTTGTAGAACTCGATTGCACGTTCTTCACGGTTTGCTTCGTTGAGTGAAAGACCCATCGAAACACGCATGAAGAATAATTGTGGCAATTCGAAACGTACGCCATCTGAGTGGATGAAGTAACGGTCAAATAATGTTTGTAGACCTAAGTACGTAAATTGGTTTGAGCGTTCTGGTTGAATCGCTGCGGCCAATTTTGCAAGGTCAAAGTTAAGAAGCTCAGGTGAAAGTAGGTCTAGCTCAATACCTTTCTTCAGGAAAGTTTCTAAAGCATCACCTTCAACTGTGTCTTCAGACAAGCCAAGGAAAGTTAAACCTGTTGCGACCAATTCATCACGAAGTAGGCGAGCCGTCACGTAGGTATAGTTTGGTTCTTGTTCGATACGTGTACGTGTTGCCATCATCATCGTGGTTGCGATGTCAGACGCTTTTACACCGTTGTAAAGGTTTTTGATGGTTTCATCGATGATTGCTTGAACATTGATGCCTTCTAAACCTTCAGCCGCTTTGGTTACAGTCGCTTCAAGCTTACGCATGTCAAGCGGTTGAAGCTGACCATTGGCGTCAGTGATTTGTAAGGTTGGGTGATGGTTTTCACCTGCTTGTTTACGTGCATCAGCACGTTGATCGCGGTAGATGACATACGCACGAGCAACTTTTTGTTCACCTGTACGCATTAGCGCAAGTTCAACTTGGTCTTGGATTTCTTCGATGTGAATTGTACCGCCAGAAGGTAGGCGGCGACTGAACGTATTTAATACCATCTCGGTAAGTTGAGAAATACGATCGTGGATGCGGCTTGAGTCAGCACTTTGTTGGCCTTCAACAGCCAAAAATGCCTTACCAATGGCAACAGAGATTTTTTCTGCGTCAAAGCTGGCAACATCTCCAGTGCGTTTAATCACCTGAATTTGACCAGGGGTTGAATTCGATACGCTCATGCTAGCATAGCTCCATTTTGTCATCTATTTTTATGTCTATGGACCGTTTGAACTGGGCAATTTTTATGCCACAGTGTTTGAGGTTTAAACACAAGACCTAGTGGTTTAAAAATTAATTGAACACAAGATACGGGAAAATTCAGGGTAGATCAATATTGACATTTTATTAAATATTTTGATCGATCTGGTCTCGAAAAGATCTCAAAAAGATCCCTTTTTTATGATTCTTGTATTAAGCCTTATTAGACAAGGCGATAGCATAACAAAGCTCGGTTTAAGTGCTTATAGATAACATTGTGGATAAGTTCAAAACAGACGAATGAGTGAGTTATAAACTGTTCAAACAGTGATTTGGTATGAAAAATCGCCCTTTTGTAAAGAAACGTTTCTTTTGCTTTGGTTGGATATACAGCAAACGCGAGAAAGCGCTCATTTGGAGGCTGAAAAAATGTATAACAAAATGCTACTTTGATGTATCAGTTTGGTGAACAAGATCTTGTTTACAATGTAAACGTGTGTATATTGCAAAATATATCAGAGCGTATCCCTTGGATTTTAAAGGATACGTTAAGTCGTCAAAATAAAGGGGCACTCCATGAGCCAAGAAGAAAAGTTACCAAAAATTTTAATCGTAGAAGACGATGAGCGCCTAGCTCGCTTAACTCAAGAGTACCTGATCCGTAATGGTCTTGAGGTTGGGGTAGAACCCGATGGTAACCGTGCCATTCGCCGTATTATTGCAGAACAACCCGATATGGTGGTGTTGGATGTGATGCTTCCAGGTGCAGATGGTTTAACCATTTGCCGTGAAGTTCGTCCACATTATCATCAACCGATTTTGATGTTGACTGCACGTACCGAAGATATGGATCAAGTGCTTGGTCTAGAAATGGGTGCAGATGACTATGTGGCAAAACCAGTTCAGCCCCGTGTTTTACTTGCGCGTATTCGCGCTTTATTACGTCGTACTGACAAAGCGCCTGAAGATGAAGTTGCACAGCGTATTGAATTTGATGATTTGGTGATCGATAACGGTGGTCGTTCAGTGACTTTAAATGGTGAGTTGGTTGACTTTACCAGCGCTGAATATGATTTATTATGGTTGTTGGCTTCAAATGCAGGCCGCATTCTTTCTCGTGAAGACATTTTCGAACGCTTACGTGGTATCGAATATGACGGTCAAGACCGTTCAATTGATGTGCGTATTTCGCGTATTCGTCCAAAAATTGGTGATGATCCTGAAAATCCAAAACGTATTAAAACGGTACGTAGTAAAGGCTACTTATTTGTAAAAGAAACCAATGGTCTTTAAGCCGTTTATTTGATTCGTTAAAACGGGACATTTTTAGTGTTCAAACACAGTATATTCTTGCGTATCTATGCTGGGCTGGTGGTGCTGGTCGCTATTGTTGCCCTCATGGGATATTTGCTTGTACAAATTATTAACTATCAGCGAGTGCAAGAATATCGCGAGTCTTTGACGGACGGGATTTCCTTTATTATTAGTGAAGGTGTATCCCGTCAGACCAATGCACAGCAAAAAGCAGACTGGATTTCAGATGCTTCGGATTTGCTTGAATTACCGATTAATATGATCCCAGCCGATAAGGTTGATTTGAGTCGTGCAGAATTAAAGCGGATCAGTGAGCGTAAAGCGGCTGTGCGTTATGATGCGCAAACGCAAGTGGCGTACTTGATCATTGGTCTAAAAGATGATCCGAATCATTTACTGTATATTAAAGTAGATAAAATTGGTGAGCTGCAAATGAAAGCACTCCCGATTTTTATCCTAGATTATCTGGTGTATTACCCAGGCCAAGAAGAAGAGTACTTGGAAAAAGTACAGAAACATTTCTCTTATCCTGTACAAATTGAAGAAGTACAAAATCTGGCTTTAGAGTCGGAGCAGATTGGTCGTTTGCGTTTAGATCATAGCGTGATCTTATATCGTGATAGTGCTTCTGTGCGTGGCACCACCATTTCTATTGTGTCTCCACCTTTACCAAGTTCACCGAGCAAGGTTTTGGTATTGGGGCCTGTGCCTATTTTCAATTGGATGCCGTTTCAGCTCGCAGCAGGGATTACCTTGCTTAGCTTGTTTGTGCTGAGTTTAGGGGTGTATGGCTTGCTTGTACCGATGCAGCGTAAACTGCGCGAGGTTAATTACGGTTTAAACCGTATGAAAGCAGGTGACATGACCCTGCGTTTGCCTGTCGATGGCACGGATGAAATGGCCAGTCTAGCCAATAGCTATAACAGCATGTCAGACCATATTCAGCGACTCATCGAGGCACAGCGTGAACTGATGCGTGCGGTATCACATGAGCTTCGTACGCCTGTTGCTCGGATTCGTTTTGGTATGGAAATGCTGGCTGAAGAAGATGATTATGAATACCGTCTTCAGCAAGTCGATATGATTGATAAAGACATTGAGGCTTTAAATACCTTAATTGATGAAATCATGACCTACGCAAAGTTAGAGCAGGGCACACCATCACTCGATATTGAAAACATTGTATTGTTTGAAGTCTTAGATCAGGTGGTGGTGGAGACTGAAGCACTAAAAACCCAGAAAGAAATTCATTTAAATGCCCCGCCATTAACCTTAACGGTTGAGGCTGAGCGTCGTTATTTACACCGTGTGGTACAGAACTTGGTTGGTAATGCGGTTCGTTATGGCGACCATCAGGTGCTGGTCAGTGGTGGTATTAATGACAGCGGTATGGCCTATGTTTGTGTTGAAGATGATGGGCCAGGTATTCCAGAAGACGAGCGAGAGCGCGTTTTTGAAGCATTCGCACGTTTGGATGATAGTCGGACTCGAGCATCGGGTGGCTATGGTTTAGGTTTGTCGATTGTGAGCCGAATTGCCTATTGGTTCGGTGGTAGTGTTAAGGTGGATCAGAGTCCAAGTCTCGGTGGTGCACGTTTTACCATGACATGGCCGGCACATCGCTTTAGTAAGTCTAAAAAGAAGTATAGTGTTAAAGATAATACAGACTCAAAAAGCTAAGCATTAAAAAAGCACCGAATTTCGGTGCTTTTTAATTTTCTATGCTGACTTATTCTTGGATGCTGGCATCGGGAGAAATAATCTGTTTGCCTTGTTTTAGGCTTTCAAGCGCATCTGCATTAAAGTCAATCAATAATGAGTTATTTTGCGTATCTATGCCATAACGGCTAATGAGCTTCTGATCACCATTAATCGTTTCAATTTTATATTCATCCACAATATTCATAATGCCATCAAGGTTGGTGGTGGCTGAAGCTTTGTCTTGGCGAAAAAGTTCATAAATGTCGCGTAAATCAAAGATGGCGTTATTAGCATCAGGGTGTTTACGAACATAAGTTTCAACATGGCGAATAAGCAACTGGGCAAATAAAAAATAGTTAGGTTTATGGGTGAATTCCAGACTCATGTGGTGCTCCTTATTCTTTGTTGTTGGTTGTCTATATCAATAGCACAAGAAAAAGCCAAGTGCATTAATTGATTGGAGTGATTTGCAAAAAAATACAAAAAATATGAGTGACTTAATCTACTTTTGTACTTTTAAAATAAGCAAAATGCTGCGGTTGATGAGCTGAGTTTTTTAAACCGCTGATTGTGTGATTGTTATCGGAATGAGGCTGAAAAATGCTTTATAGGCTTTGTTTGAATGTCAAAATTTGGAAAAATAATAGAATAGTAGTGTTTTATTAGATAAAACGATTGGTTTCGAAATAAAAGGGCTTTCATCGAAAAAATCTCAAAAAACGAAGAGAAATCATCCTAAAGACGAAGGTCTATAAGCTAGCAACTTACGTCAGCAATCGGGTACAATTGGCGGGATTAATTTTGTGTTTGGTGTATTTGAAGGCCAATACATGCATTCTTTGTTAATAAATTAGGCCTGCCAGGAGTTATCCCCGCATGAGTGCCATTACTCCATACGATTGGGCAATTATTGCCTTCGTGATCGGCGTTACATTTCTTTGCGTCTTTATGCTCACAGTTCCTTTACTCCTTGGGGGTAAGTCATGGGGCCGTGCCAAGCAAGAGCAATTTGAGTCAGGTGTGGTAGGTGCTGGTGGAGCACGCATCCGCTTGTCTGCTAAATTCTATTTAGTTGCAATTTTCTTTGTAGTCTTCGACCTAGAAGCACTTTATCTTTACGCATGGGCAACATCGGTTCGTGAAGTCGGTTGGTTTGGTTTTACCACTGTGGTGATTTTTGTTGTCGACTTATTGATTGCTTTGATTTACGCAATTTCTGTCGGTGCTTTAAATTGGGCACCTGTAGATCGTCGCAAATCAGCCGGTATACCATTGAAAATTGGTTCGCCAAATATGAATCTTGCGGATATTACTCGCTTTAATTCAATTGAAGAGTTGGTTATGGACCCTACAGGTCAAATCCCAGCTCAATCATCTGGTCGTGTGAAAGATAAGTCACCGGCTAAATCGTCTGATAAGGAGTAACTCGGGATGAAATATACATTAACCCGTGCGAATCCGGATGCTGATCAATATCCACTTCAAGAGCGTCAAATCGTAACGGATCCGCTTGAAGAAGAAGTGAATAAAAATGTGTTCATGACTCGTTTAGAGGACGTGGCACATACAGCAGTGAACTGGGGTCGTAAGAACTCAGTTTGGCCGTTTAACTTTGGTACATCTTGCTGCTACGTAGAGTATGCAACGACTTTAACAGGCGTGCATGACTTGTCACGTTTCGGTGCCGAAGTAATCCGTGCTTCACCTCGTCAGGCTGACTTGATGATTGTTGCGGGTACGTGTTTTGTAAAAATGGCACCTGTAATTCAGCGTTTGTACGAGCAAATGCTTGAGCCTAAATGGGTCATCTCAATGGGCGCCTGTGCAAACTCAGGTGGTATGTACGACATTTATTCAGTTGTGCAAGGTGTGGATAAAATCATTCCTGTGGATGTGTACATTCCGGGTTGCCCACCCCGTCCAGAAGCATTAATCCAAGCATTAATGTTGTTACAAGACCAAATTCAATTAGAGCGCCGTCCACTTTCTGCCGTGATTGGTGATGATCTTAAGCCAGTGTATAAGCCAAAGATGATGCCAGAACGTGACCGTAAGAATGCTGAACGTATTGCAGTGAAAAACTTACGCTCTATGGATGAAATTAAATAATTTAAACGACAGTTGTTTTGATGCACCCGGTCTGGGTGTAGTTGTTGTTTAGGTTGAATGAATTTGTATTAAATAGGAAGCCAAGCCAATGGCTGAAACTGAAAACGCTATGCCAGAGTCAGCGCAAGTTGATTCACGCCCAGCATTTGCAATTGTAGAAGAGCTCAAAACCAAATTTGGCGAGAACTTCTATGTGCAAACGACTTTTGAAGACTTTCCAACAGTCTGGGTTGAGCGCGCGCGCGTACAAGAAGTTTTAATGTTCTTGCGTACAGTGTCACGTCCATACGTGATGTTGTTTGACTTGTCTGCGGTAGATGAACGTTTACGTACACACCGCGACGGTTTGCCTGCGTCTGACTTTACTGTGTTCTATCACTTATTATCGCTTGAGCGTAATAGTGATATTCGTATCAAAGTTGCATTGAGTGAAAATGATGTAAATCTTCCAACTGCAACCAATATTTGGCCAAATGCCAACTGGTACGAACGTGAAGCTTACGATATGTTCGGGATCAATTTCGAAGGGCATCCAATGCTCCGTCGTATTTTGTTGCCAACCTATTGGGAAGGTCACCCACTTCGTAAAGAGTACTCTGCACGTGCCACTGAATATACACCGTATATGCAGAACCAAGCGAAGCAGGATTACGAACAGGAACACCTTCGTTTCGTACCTGAAGATTGGGGTATGAAGCGCGGTAATGACGACGAAGACTTCATGTTCTTGAACTTAGGTCCGAACCACCCATCTGCGCACGGTGCTTTCCGTGTAATCTTGCAGTTGGATGGTGAAGAAGTGAAAGACTGTGTGCCTGATATCGGTTATCACCACCGTGGTGTGGAAAAGATGGCTGAACGTCAAACTTGGCATTCATTCATTCCTTATACCGACCGTGTCGACTACTTAGGTGGTTGTGCGCAAAACATGCCTTATGTGATGGGTGTGGAGCAAATGGCGGGTATTACTGTACCTGACCGCGCGCAATGTATCCGTGTCATGATGTCTGAATTGTTCCGTATCAATAACCACTTATTGTATATCGGTACTGCGATTCAAGATGCCGGCGGTATGACGCCAGTCTTCTACATGTTTGCGGATCGTCAAAAAATCTATGACGCGATTGAAGCAATCACTGGTTACCGTATGCACCCAGCATGGTTCCGTATCGGTGGTACAGCGCATGACTTGCCAAACAACTGGCAGCATCTGATTCGTGAAATCCTAGATTGGATGCCGAAGCGTATGAATGAATACTACACCGCTGCATTACGCAACTCAGTATTTATTGGTCGTACCCGTAACGTAGCTCAATATGATGCAAAATCTGCATTGGCTTGGGGCGTGACTGGTACAGGTCTGCGTGCAACAGGTATTGATTTCGACGTTCGTAAATATCGCCCGTACAGTGGCTATGAAAACTACGACTTCGATGTGCCACTTGAGTACGAAGGAGATGCTTATGCACGTGTGATGGTTCACTTCCGTGAAATTGAAGAATCACTCAAAATCGTGAAGCAATGTTTAGACAACATGCCTTCAGGTGCGTACAAAGCAGATCATCCATTGGCTGTTCCACCACCAAAAGACAAGACTTTACAAGACATTGAAACCTTGATTACGCACTTCTTAAGCGTATCTTGGGGTCCAGTCATGCCTGCAGGTGAAGCATCTGTGATGGCGGAAGTGGTAAAAGGTGCGTCGAATTACTACTTGACTTCAGACAAGTCAACCATGAGTTATCGTACCCGTATTCGTACACCGACCTTCACGCATTTACAGCAAATGCCTTCTGTTATTAACGGCAGCTTAATGTCTGACTTGATCATTTATTTAGCGACTATTGACGTCGTTATGGCTGACGTGGATCGCTAAGGGGTAAACGCATTATGATGATTTTGACTGATAAAAAGCCACGCGTGAATGTTGAAGGGATTTTGACTACGGACGAAATCCACGAAATTGAACATCACATTGGTCACTACCCGTACCCACGCGCAGCATCTTTGGATGCTTTGAAGTGTGTACAACGCCGTAATGGTTGGGTAGATGACGCGCAGCTAAACGCCATTGCTCAGTTATTGACAATCAGTGTTGCTGATTTGGAAGGTGTTGCAACTTTCTATAACCGTATTTACCGTCAACCCGTGGGTCGTAACGTCATTTTACTTTGTGACTCGATCGCGTGCTTCTTGATGGGTGCGGAAACTTTAGCAGAAGCTTTTCAGCGCGAGTTAGGCATTCAGTTTGGTCAAACGACTGCTGATGGTCGTTTTACTTTGCTGCCGATTTGCTGCTTAGGTAACTGTGACAAAGGCCCAACCTTAATGGTGAATGAAGACACTCACGGTTTGGTTGAAGTTTCTTCAGTGAAACAGTTATTGGAGAAGTATGTATGAATACCGAACCAAAACCAATTTATGGCGAAGGTAACCCAGAAACGCATCCATTAACTTGGCGTTTGAGTAAACAAGAGCACGTTCGTAATGCCGATGATTACGAAGCGCTCGAAGGTTACGCGGGTCTGAAAAAAGCAATCACCATGCCGCCGAAAGATGTGCTTGAAGTGATTAAAGCTGCGACCGTAAAAGGCCGTGGTGGTGCTGGCTTCCCAGCAGGGATCAAATGGTCTTTGATGGCGCCAAATGACAACTCAGGTCCACGTTACCTGATTTGTAATGCCGATGAGATGGAACCAGGGACCTTTAAAGACCGTTTGTTGATGGAAAAACTTCCTCACCAATTGATTGAAGGGATGTTGATTGCAGCGTATACGCTAGAAGCAACTCATGGTTATATCTTCATTCGTGGTGAGTACATTGAAGCAGCTGCTTACTTAAATGAAGCGCTTGAGCAAGTTCGTGCCAAAGGTTACTTGGGTGAGAATATCCTTGGAACTGACTGGAGCTTCGAGTTGCATGTGCACACCGGTGCGGGTCGTTATATTTGTGGTGAAGAAACTGCATTGATCAACTCGCTTGAAGGTCGCCGTGCAAACCCACGTACGAAACCACCATTCCCACAAGTTGCAGGTGCTTGGGGTCGTCCTACCATTGTTAACAACGTAGAGACCTACAATAACCTACCAGCAATCATGTTACGTGGTCCTGAATGGTATATCGGCTTATCTGCGGGTAAGTCGAAAGATCCAGGCACAAAAATTTATGGTGCATCTGGCAAGGTGAAATTCCCTGGTCTTTGGGAGCTTCCATTTGGTACAACTGCGCGTGAAGTCATTGAAGACTATGCGGGCGGTATGCGTGATGGCTTGAAGCTTAAAGCATGGTTACCGGGTGGTGCGTCTACAGACTTCTTGGCTGCTGAACACATTGATCTACCGATGGATGCTGAGAGCATCATGAAAGCAGGTTCACGTTTAGGTACGTGTTTGCTGATGGTGGTGGATGAAACGCAATGTATGGTTTCAGCGACACGTAACTTAGAAGAATTCTTTGCACGTGAGTCATGTGGTTTCTGTACGCCTTGTCGTGATGGTTTACCGTGGGCGGTGAAAGCACTGAAAGCACTGGAAGATGGCACAGGTAAGAAAGAAGATATCGATCACTTACAAGAACTTACTCGTAAGCTTTGGATTGGTAAGACTTTCTGTGCGCATGCTCCAGGTGCAATGGAACCGTTGATGGGTGCACTCAAATATTTCCGTGGCGAGTTTGAAGCAAAAGTAGTGAATGCTGCTGCGCAAACTAGCAACGTAGAACAAGCTTAAGGAATTCGACTATGGCTACAATTCATGTCGATGGCAAATCGTACGAAGTCAATGGCTCAGAGAACTTGCTGCAAGCATGTTTGTCTTTGGGTATTGATATCCCGTACTTTTGTTGGCATCCATCCTTAGGTTCTGTCGGTTCTTGCCGTCAATGTGCCGTGACTCAATACGCGAATCCTGAAGATACGCGTGGTCGTTTAGTCATGTCATGTATGACGCCTGCATCTGACAATACCTACATCTCGATTGAAGACAAAGAAGCGAAAGACTTCCGTGCGTCAATTGTTGAGTTCTTGATGACGAACCACCCACACGACTGTCCAGTCTGTGAAGAAGGTGGGCACTGTCATTTACAAGATATGACAGTGATGACTCAACACGACCGTCGTCGTTACCGTTTCACTAAACGTACACACTACAACCAAGAGCTGGGCTCATTCATTTCACATGAAATGAACCGTTGTATTGCATGTTACCGTTGTGTTCGTTACTACAACGACTATGCGGGTGGTACAGATTTTGGTGTGTATGCAAGCGCGTCACGCGTTTACTTTGGTCGTCCTGAGTCAGGCACTTTAGAGTCTGAATTTTCAGGTAACTTGACTGAAGTATGTCCTACAGGTGTATTCACCGACAAAACTCACTCAGAACGCTATAACCGTAAGTGGGACATGCAGTATGCGCCAAGCGTATGCCAAGGCTGTTCTTCGGGTTGTAATATCTCTCCGGGTGAGCGTTATGGCGAACTTCGTCGTGTCGAAAACCGTTTCAACGGTGAAGTGAACCAATACTTCCTTTGTGATAAAGGTCGTTTTGGTACAGGTTATGTGAACCGTGCAGATCGTCCACGTCAACCGCAGTTCCGTGATGGTGCTGAAGCAACTACAGTTTCTGTAGATCAGGCATTAGATACCGTGATTGCAAATATCCAAGGCAAAAAAGTTTTGGGTATTGGTTCTCCACGTGCATCACTTGAGTCGAACTTCGCGCTTCGCGAATTAGTTGGTCAAGAGAACTATTCAACAGGTATGTCTCAAAAAGAGCAAAACTTGGTTGAATTGGCTGCATCGATCATGCAAACCGAAGGTGTATATAACCCAGGTATGCGTGAAATCGAAAGCTATGATGCTGTGCTCATTTTGGGTGAAGATTTAACGCAAACTGCGCCACGTATGGCGTTGTCTGTTCGTCAAGCGGCGAAAAACAAAGCCAAAGAAATGGCTGCGGAACGTCGTACCCAAGACTGGTTAGCAGAACCGTTACAACGTATTGCTCAAGATGCGAAATCACCGATTTTCATCCTTGCGGCAACGCAAACACGCTTAGCTGATGTTGCTGCAGGTGAAGTGGTTGCTTCTCCAAACGATATCGCTCGTTTAGGTTTTGCCGTTGCTTCGGCTGTAAAAGGTGATGCAATTCTTGGTCTAGCGGATGATGCGAAAGCATTTGCTCAGAACATTGCAGATACATTGAAAGCGGCGAAGAAACCACTGATCATTTCAGGTACAAGTTTACAAGACGCATCAATCATGGAAGCTGCTGCACAAGTTGCGCAAAACCTTGGTGGAAATGCTGGCTTAAGCTTAACGGTTCCTGAAGTGAACTCTATGGGCTTAGCAATCTTCGGTGGACAAAGCTTAGAGCAAGCATTTGCACAAGATTATGACACGGTTGTGATCGTTGAAAATGATCTATTCCGTCGTTTGCCAGCGGTACAAGTTGAAGCAGCACTTTCTGGTAAAAACGTGATTGTTCTAGATCACTCTGAAACTGAAACTGTGAAGAAAGCGGATATCGTACTTTCTGCTGCGTCATTTGCTGAAGGTGATGGTACGGTTGTCTCTCAAGAAGGCCGTGCACAACGGTTCTACCAAGTGTATGACCCTAGCTACTACAAACCTGAACTGGCGATCAAAGAATCTTGGCGCTGGTTACATGCCATTGAAACCGGCGTGAAGGGCAAAGCGATTTCTTGGACCTTGCTTGACGATGTCATCGAGTCAGTTGCGAAAAACGTACCTGCACTTGCTGCGATTCAAGATGTGGCTCCAGATGCGGGCTTCCGTGTCCATGGTTTGAAAGTTGCGCGTGAACCGCGTCGTTACTCTGGTCGTACCTCTATGCGTGCACCATTGAACGTGCATGAGCCGAAACAACCGACAGATATCGACTCGGCATTAACCTTCTCTATGGAAGGTTATGTCGGGAACCAGACGCCGTCTCCACTGGTACCATTTGCATGGTCAGCAGGTTGGAACTCACCGCAAGCTTGGAATAAATTCCAAGATAACGTGGGTGGTCACTTAAAAGGTGGTGATTCGGGTGTGCGTTTATTCGATCGTTTAGCGAAGCGCCCAGCACGTACTTTCGTTGCTCCAGCGGTTGTGGTTGCAAACCCTGAAAGCTTCCGTTTAGTGCCGATGCATCACATTTTTGCTTCTGGTGAATTTACTGTGAAAACACCTGCGATGGAATCGCGTATTCCTGAAGCGGTCTTTGCAGTGGGTGAGCAAGATGCAACTCGTTTGAATGTTCAAGATGGTCAAAAAATCACTGTGAAATCAGGTGAGACTTCGATCGTACTTCCAGTTCAAGTGATTGATTATTTACCTACAGGTTATATTGGTTATCCAGTTGGTCTTGCACCTACGGTTTCACTTGCTGAGCCTGTATCAGTCGCGGTAGGAGCGTAATTCATGCAACAAGAATTAATCCGTCAAACGCCGCTTTGGGCTGAGAACTGGCCAATTGCCTACTCAGTCATTCAAGCGATTGTGATTTTACTCGTTGTAGTACTCATCGCTGCGTTGATGTCTTTTATTGAGCGTCGTTTACTGGGCTTATGGCAAGACCGTTATGGTCCGAACCGTGTAGGTCCTGGGGGAATGTTCCAGATCGTTGCTGACATGTTGAAAATCATGTTCAAAGAAGACTGGACACCAAAGTTTGCTGACAAATTGACTTTCCGTTTAGCTCCTGCTGTTGCCATGGCAACAGCGGTGATGTCGTTCATGGTTATTCCTGTATCACCATACTTAGGTGTTGCAGACATGAGCATCGGTCTATTGTTCTTTATGGCAATGGCAGGTATTGCAGTCTATGCCGTATTGTTTGGTGGTTGGTCATCAAACAACAAATATGCATTGCTTGGTGGTCTACGCTCTGCAGCTCAAACCATTTCGTATGAAGTGTTCTTGGGTATTTCATTGATGGGTGTGGTTGCAATTGCAGGCTCATTCAACATGCGTGAAATTGTAGAAGCACAAAAAGATGTATGGTTTGTCGTCCCACAGTTCTTAGGTTTCTTAATCTTCGTGGTTGCAGGTGTTGCGGTCACTCACCGTCACCCATTTGACCAACCAGAAGCAGAACAAGAATTGGCGGAAGGTTACCACGTCGAGTACGGCGGTATGAAATGGGGGATGTTCTTCGTTGCGGAATACGTCAACGTAGTTCTGATCTCTGCATTGATCGTCACGCTATTCTTCGGTGGTTGGTTAGCGCCATTTAACATCGATATTCCGTTCATTCCACCCGTATTCTGGTTCATTATCAAAACAGCATTCTTTGTGATGATGTTTGTCTTGGCTCGTGGTTCACTTATGCGTCCGCGTTATGACCAAGTGATGAACTTTGGTTGGAAGATTTGCTTACCATTAGCGTTAGTTAACTTATTAGTTACTGGCGCAGTGATTCTGTGGTAAGGGCAGGGAGAATAAAATGTATAAAATTCTAGCTGGGTTCGGGTCAATCGTACGTTCACTGTGGATGGTTTTCTCACACGTGACACGTAAACGTGACACCATTCTTTACCCAGAAGTGCCAGCCGAACAAATTGTTCCACCACGTTTCCGTGGTCGTATCGTGTTAACACGTGACCCAGATGGTGAAGAACGTTGTGTTGCGTGTAACTTATGTGCAGTTGCATGTCCTGTTGGCTGTATTTCACTACAAAAAGCAGAAAAAGAAGATGGTCGTTGGTATCCGGAGTTTTTCCGTATCAACTTCTCACGCTGTATTTTCTGCGGTATGTGTGAAGAAGCATGTCCGACGACTGCAATTCAAATGACTCCAGATTTCGAGTTGGGTGAATACGTTCGTCAAGACTTGGTATATGAGAAAGAAAACTTACTCATTTCAGGTCCTGGTAAATACCCAGACTACAACTTCTACCGTGTAACAGGTATGGCTGTAACTGGAAAAGACAAAGGTCAAGCGCAGCGTGAAAGCGCACCAGTTGATGTACGGAGCTTATTACCATGATGTGGCCATTTTATTTGATGGCACTTGTGGCCATCGTTTCTACGATTCGTGTTGTGACCAACGCGAATCCTGTACACGCTTTATTAAGCTTGATCGTGTCACTTCTTGCGGTTGCAGGCATGTTTATGATCGTAGGTGCGCCATTTGCTGGCGCGCTTGAGATCATCGTCTATGCAGGCGCGATCATGGTGTTATTCGTATTCGTAGTGATGATGTTAAACCTTGGTCAACACACCGTTGAACAAGAACGTAAATGGTTAACATCGTCTGCTTGGGCATATCCAGCACTCATGAGCTTCTTAATGGGCTTGGTGTTGGTGTGGATGCTCGGCTCTGACTACACAGTGGCTGGCCCTGTTATGGGTACCGAAGTTGTGGGTCCAAAAGCCGTTGGCCAAGCACTCTTTACTCACTATTTATTATTGGTTGAAGTTGCTGCCATGTTATTGCTTGCTGCGTTGGTTGCAGCATTCCATCTTGGCAAACGTGAACCAGGTGCAGAAGAGGACAAACAATAATGGGCAACATCCCTTTAGAACATGGTTTGATTGTTGCAACCATTCTTTTTGCACTGGGTTTTTACGGTGTGATGGTGCGACGCAATCTATTATTTATGTTAATGAGCCTTGAAATCATGATGAACGCAGCTGCGCTTGCGTTTGTTTTGGCTGGTAGTGCATGGGTACAACCAGACGGACAAATCATGTTTATTCTGATCTTAACGCTTGCTGCGGCAGAGGCTTGTATTGGTCTTGCGATCGTCCTTCAGTTCTACCATCGCTTCCATCACTTGGATGTGGATGCTGCTAGTGAGATGCGCGGATGAGTTTTTTATATTTAACAGTATTATTCCCGCTCATTGGTTTTGTCCTTTTAGCGGCAGGTCGCAACAAGCTTCCTGAAAATGTCGCTGCTATTATTGGTGTGGGGGCGGTTGGCCTTTCTGCATTGGTTGCTTTGATCGCTGGTTTAGACTTTGTTAACAATGGCAAAGTGACCTATGTTCAACATCTTTGGACATGGTTCAATGTAGGTAACCTAAGCCCAGGCATTAGCTTACATCTTGACGGTCTATCACTGCTCATGATGGGTATGGTGACGGGTGTGGGTTTCCTGATTCACATCTTTGCATCTTGGTACATGCGTGGTGAAGAAGACTTCGCGCGTTTCTTCTCTTATTTCAACCTGTTCGTTGCCAGCATGTTGCTGCTCGTATTGGGCGATAACTTAGCGTTATTGTTCTTAGGTTGGGAAGGCGTAGGTCTATGCTCTTACTTGCTGATTGGTTACTACTACCAAAACCCTGCAAATGGTTTTGCAGCAATTAAAGCATTTACCGTAACACGTGTCGGTGACGTTTTCTTACTGATCGCTTTGTTCTTAATTTACCAACAGTTCGGTACTTTAAACATTGCTGAAGTGGTTGCAGCTGCACCAACAGTGATGACACAAAGTTCATCTTTAACCATTTGGACAGCACTGATGTTGTTCTTGGGTGCTGCAGGTAAATCTGCACAGATCCCATTACAAACATGGTTGGCCGATGCAATGGCAGGTCCTACTCCTGTATCTGCATTGATCCACGCTGCAACGATGGTAACTGCAGGTGTTTACCTGTGCTGCCGTATGTACACCGTGTTTGAAATGGCCCCTGAAGTGATGATGTTTATCTCAATCACTGGTGCGGTAACGTTGTTGGTGGCTGGTTTTGCTGCATTGGTTCAAACCGACATCAAACGTATTTTGGCTTACTCAACGATGAGTCAGCTGGGTTATATGTTTATGGCTGTGGGTGCTGAAGCTTACCAAGCAGGCCTGTTCCACATGCTGACTCACGCATTCTTCAAGGCATTATTGTTCTTGTCTTCAGGTGCAGTGATTTTGGCTTACCACCACGAACAAAACATCTTCAAGATGGGCGGTTTGTTCTACAAGAACAAATTCCTATTTGCTTGTTTCGCCATTGGTGGCGGTGCATTGGCCGCGATTCCATACTTCACCGTGGGCTTCTTCTCGAAAGACGCGATCTTGGGCGCAGTTTGGGTACAAGGCGAATCAATCGCAGTATATAACTCATTGTATTGGGTGGGTGTAGCTGGTGCTTTCTTAACGTCGATTTACACATTCCGCCTCATTTGGGTTGTGTTCTTTGGTAAAGAAAATACGCCGTATCATGCGATTAAAGGCATTACCTTCTGGGGTCCTTTGGCGATTCTTGCTGTACTTTCAACTTTCGTCGGTGCGGCACTTAAAGCACCTGTGGAAAGCATTTTAAATGCAGCAAAAATTCCAGCATTTGTGATTCCTGAAGCTTTAGAACATGGCATGCATAGCGCTGAATGGACTGCTGTAGGTATTGCATTGGTTGGTTTAGTGATTGGTGTGGTCTTATTCGCGTTTGCTTATAGCGCAGTGAAAGGCTTTGCTAAAACGTCATTGGGTGCAGGTCTTGCAAACATTTGCCGTAATGCACTGGGCTTCGATGCGCTGTATGACATCGTTTTTGTGAAACCATATTTGCTTATTGCGAAGATTTTAGGTCGTGATCCAATTGATCGTTTGTGGTTAGTCTTGCCTGCACTTGTAAAAGGCGGTCACAGCTTCACAAGTTCACGTCAGACGGGTTCATTGCGTGATTACGCATCAAGCATGGCATTAGGTATCTTTGTATTGCTAATGGTCTTGATCGTCACTCAGATCGTGGGGAAATAAGATGGAAATCACAAACAACTGGATTCTACCCGCGCTGATCTTAGTTCCGTTCATTGCTGGTTTTATTTGTTGGTTAGTCGACAAACTCGACGACAAACTGCCGCGTTATATCGCGTTAGTGGGTATGCTCATTACTTTGGGCTTAACTGTTGCCCTATGGCAGACAGGTACATTTAACTACGAACTTGGCGCGAAAGTGCCATCGTGGTCTGCTGAATTCATGTTGCCATGGATTCAGACTTTAGGCATTAACATTCACTTAGCGGTGGATGGTCTATCTCTATTAATGGTGGGCTTAACGGCACTTTTAGGTGTGTTGGCTGTCGGCTGTTCTTGGGGTGAAATTCAAAAGAATGTTGGTTTCTTCCACTTAAACCTTTTATGGTCTTTGGGTGGTGTGATCGGTGTATTCTTAGCGATTGACATGTTCTTGTTCTTCTTCTTCTGGGAGATGATGCTTGTACCTATCTACTTCTTGATCGCGCTTTGGGGTCATAAAGGGGCAGAAGGTAAATCACGTGTTTACGCTGCAACCAAATTCTTTATCTATACGCAAGTCGCTGGTCTTATTATGTTGATCGGTATCCTAGGCCTTGTGGTTTATGGTTACATGATGACGGGTATGATCGGTTTTGATTACAACTACTTATTAGCTGTAGCCAACACTTTAGACAAAGAATTACCTACCGTTGCTTATGCATTCATGCTGTGTTTATTTGTCGGTTTTGCGGTAAAACTTCCAGTTTTCCCATTACACGGCTGGTTACCAGATGCGCATGCACAAGCACCTACAGCAGGTTCGGTTGACCTTGCAGGTATCTTAATTAAGACCGCTGCATATGGTTTACTACGTTTTGTGATTCCATTCTTCCCAGCGGCTTCTGCACAGTTTGCAGACATCGCGATCATTTTCGGTTTAATCGGTATCTTCTACGGTGCTTGGTGTGCTTTCCAGCAAACCGATATGAAACGTTTACTTGCGTACACGTCAATTTCACACATGGGCTTTGTTTTACTTGCGATTTACGCAGGTAACATCTTAACCTTCCAAGGTTTGATGATCATGATGTTGGCACATGGCTTGTCATCTGCTGCATTGTTCATTATGTGTGGTCAAGTGTACGAGCGTGTTCATACACGTGATATGCGTTTGATGGGC
Source organism: Acinetobacter sp. 789_lipA (assembly GCF_058242845.1). Taxonomy (NCBI): domain Bacteria; kingdom Pseudomonadati; phylum Pseudomonadota; class Gammaproteobacteria; order Moraxellales; family Moraxellaceae; genus Acinetobacter; species Acinetobacter sp. 789_lipA. The sequence goes on from NZ_JBZAYS010000001.1 coordinate 1,632,167, forward strand.
GGTATGCGTGGTCAGTTCCCATATCTTGCATTCTTCCTCATGTTCTTCGTGGCGGCGCTTGTGGGTATTCCAGGTCTAGGTAACTTCATTGGTGAGTTCCTGATCCTGATGGGTTCTTATGCAAAATTCCCAGTGTTTACTATTCTTGCAGCAGTAAGCTTAGTATTTGCAGGTCTTTATGGCTTGATTCTGATCCACAAAGCGTTGTTTGGTACGCCAAACGAAGAACAACAGCAGCATTACAACAACCCATTGAAAGATTTAAATGTGCGTGAAGTAGTGATCTTGTTAATCTGTGCTTTCGGTCTGTTATGGCTTGGTTTGTACCCACAAAGCTTCCTTGATATTTCAAATTCAAGCATGGCGTGGTTAGCGAACAGCTACATTCCTGTACAAGAAGTAGTTGACGTTGCGAGTCAAGCAACTGTTCAACTCGAAAATGTGGAGATGCAATAAGTCATGAACTTCACAATGTCATTTTCTGAGCTTATGCCTTTAGCTCCTGTGATGATCGTTGCTTTAACAACGATCGTCGTGATGATTCTTACTGCAATTAAGCGTAACCATAACTTAATTGCAACAGCATCAGTGGTGGGCTTAAACCTTGCAGCAGCATATGTACTCTTCACAATGTTCGGTGGTGCTTTTAAACCAGCGAACGTGATGGGTATGTTTATGGTGGATGCGTTCACCTTGCTGTACCAAGTAATTATTCTAATTGCTGCTTTGGCATGCTGTACTCTGTCGCATGCTTATATTGAAAGCTATAAAGATAATCGTGAAGAACTGTATATCTTAATGTTGTCATCAGTGACTGGTGCAATGTTAATGGTGGCAAGTTCTCACTATGCATCGTTCTTCATTAGCCTTGAGTTGATGTCGATTCCTGTATATGGCTTATTGGCCTATACACACCAGCGCTCTAAGTCTTTAGAAGCGGGTGTGAAGTACTTGGTGCTTTCAGCAACAGCTTCGGCAATGTTGTTGATGGGTATGGCTTATATTTACGCGTACACAGGTTCAATGTCGTTCTATGACAATGTTCAAGCGTTAATGCAAAACATCCAACAGCCAATGGTACTTTTAGGTTTAGGCCTGATTGTTTTTGCTGTGGCATTCAAACTGTCTTTAGCGCCATTCCACAAATGGACACCAGACGTTTATGCAGGTGCACCAACTCCGATCGCAACTTTCCTTGCTACAGCTGCAAAAGTAGCGACGATTGGTTTGTTTGTACGTTACATCCTAACATCAGGTGCGATTCTTGTTGACTCAATCGTGACGATCTTAACCGTGATTGCGGTATTATCGATCTTGGTGGGTAACTTCCTTGCAGTGAAACAAGTGAACTTGAAACGTATCTTGGCATACTCTTCAATTGCACACTTTGGTTACTTGTTGATTGGTTTAATCAGCATGACGTATGCAAGCCTTGGTAACGTATCGGTCTATGTGATCACTTATGTGTTAACCACGATTGGTGCGTTCGGTGCTGTTGCATTGATGTCTAGCCCATACAACAACGTAGACGAAGCAGAAAGTTTAGCGGACTACCGCGGTCTATTCTGGCGTCGTCCAGTGTTGACTGCCGTATTAACCGTGATGATGCTATCGCTTGCGGGTATTCCATTGACAGCGGGCTTCATTGGTAAGTTCCTTGTAGTCATGGCTGCGGTAACGACTCAGCACTGGTTCCTTGCTGCGATGATCATCGTTGGTTCTGGTATTGGTCTGTACTACTACCTCCGTGTGATGGTTGTTATGTACATGACACCACCAGATGCACCTCGTGTAGATGCTGTGGATCATTGGGGCCAAAAAGTGGGTGGTATTATGGTGCTTTTAGCTGCGGCAGCAGTGCTTGTGATTGGTATCTATCCAGATCCAATTATCAAGTTAGCACTTCAGTCAGAGATTCTATCTCCAATCCACTTTATGCTTTCTCAACAGCACTAATTTTTAAAAACGTTTCGTTTTAACAAAAAAGCCTCCATGAATTGGGGGCTTTTTTGTTTTTATCGCACGATAAAAAGCTTTATAATGTAAGGAATTTTATTTTACCTTTTAGGTGCTCTCCCGTGGCTATCCATGAAATTCGTCATCCACTGATTCGTCATAAGCTTGGTCTTCTTCGTCGTGCCGATATCAGCACTAAAAACTTCCGTGAGCTGGCTCAAGAAGTGACCATGCTGTTGACCTATGAAGCGACCAAAGATTTACCTGTTTGCGACCATGAAATTGATGGTTGGAATGGTAAAGTAACAGTAGATCGCATTGTGGGTAAAAAAATCACGGTTGTACCAATTTTACGTGCGGGTATTGGCATGTTAGATGGTTTTTTAAACCTGATTCCCAGTGCTAAAGTCTCTGTATTGGGTTTAGAGCGTGATGAAGAAACGCTTGAAGCACGTACTTATTACAAAAAGTTAGTTCCAGATGTACAAAACCGTTTAGCGATGATCATCGACCCAATGCTTGCAACGGGTTCTTCATTGGTTGCTGCAATTAATGTATTGAAAGCAAGTGGCTGTAAAGACATCCGTGTGATGGTGTTGGTTGCGGCGCCTGAAGGTATTAAACGTGTTTTGGATGCGCACCCAGATATCACTATTTTCACGGCTTCAATTGACCAAGGCTTAAATGCCAATGGTTATATCGTGCCGGGTCTAGGCGATGCGGGCGACAAAATCTTTGGTTCAGTTCAAAAAGATTAAGATTGAGCCCCAGCAAAAAGAGGCTTTTATAGCCTCTTTTTTATATACTACAACAAAGCGTGTACATATTAGGATCTGTTTATGAAGGCCGAGCAATATCAAGGAAAAGTTAAGCAATATAACGCTGACAAAGGTTTTGGCTTTATTTCCTCACCTGAAGGCGACGTATTTTTTCATATCTCGGATTTTCCTGCAGACTCAGGTGAGCCGAAACGCAATGAACGCGTGAAGTTTAATGTGGTTGAAAATGGCGATCGCTATAAAGCGATTAAAATTGAGCGGGTTGAAGATAACTCTACCAAAGCCAAGAAGTCGAAAGTCTCAAGCCATAATAAATCGATCACCACAGATTTATTGTCTAATTTTCGACGCTAAGTTAGCGTTGATTCAGAGTTTAATCGTGCAAAGATTAATCTTTGTATTTTGAAGCAAAGAGGCTTTTTAGCCTCTTTTTTATTGATTACAATACGAAAAATACAGTTGAATAGAGCAGATTATGTTTCTGAAAGGGAAAATCAAAAGCTTTAGTACCTCACGTGGTTTTGGTTTCATTGAGGTGGAAGGGGATATTGATGATGTGTTTTTTCATATCAAAGATTTGCCACAGCACAACATTGAGCCCAAGCTTGGTGAAGCACTTCAGTTTATGATTGTAGAAGGCCAAGGCAAGTTTAAGGCTGGGAATATCCAGCGGCTTGGTCTGACCTCAGAAAGCAAAGCCACGACATCATCAAATAAGAAAAAAGTGCGTACCCAAGCCTCACCACGTTACCATGAGGCAGGTCATAAAAGTACCCTTATCACCGTGATTGGGATCATTATCGTCGCGGTATTGGGCTTTTTGACCTATGGGAAATATCAAAGTTATAGTGCAGAAAAACAGCGTAAAGCTGAACAGTTGATGCTCGAGCAACAACAGATTGTAGAAGAACAGCGTAAAGCTCTAGGAAAGTTACCCGATCAAATCCTTTCTGAGCAAGGGAAGCGTAATTTAGATGCAGGTCTACACCAGACCAATCAACCCCGTTCTGAACGTGTGACTGAAAGTATTGATAAACAAAATGGTCGTTTACCTGTCAGTCCAGGGCAGTTTAAATGCGATGGGCGAACCCATTGCTCTCAAATGCGTTCTTATGAAGAAGCGCTATACTTCTTAAGGAACTGTCCAAATACCCAAATGGATGGGAACAATGATGGTGAACCTTGTGAGCGCCAATTTGGGAAATAAAAAAAGCACCCTCGGGTGCTTTTTGCTTACTTATTTTTCGCAGAATTTCATAAAGGCTTTGAGTCCTGGGCCTTGGTACTTCTGACGATGCACCAACATGAACAGTGGACGCGTTAGAGACCAGAACGGCGTATCAAGTACCACCAACTGGCCTTTTTCGCGCAAAGGTTCCGTTGCCAGTTTTGAAATGCATGACATCCCTAAACCACCTGCCACGATTTTTAAAATCGCTTCATTATGACCCAAGGTCAGACGGATATTGGCATCAGGCAAGTCTTTCAAAATAGCATTATCAAATACTTCACGTGTACCTGAACCTTCTTCGCGCAAGATCCACTCGACCGATTTAAAGTCTTCAGGCGTTAATGTGCGATTTAACTGCGCCAAAGGATGTTCTGGTGCACAGCAGACCGCTAATTCATCGTCACGCCAGTGAATACACTGGAGCTGTGGCAAGTGACAAGAGCCTTCAATCAAGGCCAAATCCAGTTGGAACTGATTCACCGCCTCAATCATTTGACGGGTGTTACCAACTTGCAGTTGTAAATGGGCTTGAGGCTGAATTTGTAAGAAATCAGCCATTAGGTCAGGCATGAGGTAGTCACTGATGGTCAGGGTTGCACCCAAACGCAAATCAATGCTTTGTAACTCACCTTTAGCGGCTTGCTCGAAAGCATCACAGCGACCCAAAATTTCTAAAGCTTGTGGCAGCAGGAAACGACCCAGATCATTGAGCTGAAGACGCTTACCTAGACGGTCAAACAGAGGAGCTCCCAAACCGTCTTCTAGATCTGCTAAAGCCATACTCGCAGCACTCTGGGTGAGTCGAACCGCATCACTGGCTTTGGTTACTGTGCCTTCTTGAGCAACTGCTACAAAAACCGCCAACTGGCGTAAAGTCATGCGCATGAATATAGCCTTAACATTTAAAAAATATTAACAAATTATGTGGTCATGCTAACATGAGCAACGTCTTTGATGCCACGCTGAAATCATGTCAATTGAAAAATTTAGCCTAGAAAAGGTTTTATCCGTACACCGTTGGACCAATACACTTTTTAGCTTCACTATGACGCGACCTGCACATTTTAAGTTTACCGCAGGACAATTTGCCCGTATTGGCATCAAAGTGGGTGATGAATTGGTGGTTCGAGCGTATTCGGTGGTGTCCTCTCCCTTTGATGAAACTTTAGAGTTTTTCTCGATTGTGGTGCCTGAAGGTACATTTACCTCAAATTTACAGCACTTAAAAGTCGATGATGAGATCTACCTCGAAAAGATCCCGTACGGCTTTTTGACTTTGGCGCGTTATCAACTGCCGTTACCAAAAGATTTATGGTTACTGGGCACAGGCACAGGGCTGGCACCTTTTATTTCAATGTTACAAGACTTTGAGACGTGGTCGAAGTACGAGAGCATTACTCTGGTCTATAGTGTACGTATAGCCTCCGAACTGGCGTATGCAACACGTATTCAAGAAATTGCAGAGACTTTTGGTGAAGGGCATACAGGCTTTAAATTTGTGCCGATTATTACGCGTGATCCGCATGTGCCACTGCATGACCGCTTACCTGTACTGATTGAAAATGGTGAGCTTGAAAAAGCAGTTGGTTTGAGTCTGAACCCTGAAACCAGCCATGTGATGCTGTGTGGTAACCCGCAAATGGTTGAAGACACCAAAGAAGCCCTGAAAGCACGTGGTCTGACCATGAATCGCCGTGGTGAAGGAAATATCGCGGTCGAAAACTATTGGTAAAGCTATTTATCTAAATAAAATGCTCATCGAATGATGGGCTTTTTTTATTTGAAATTTGAATCACTCAGATTTTAAAATTGGCTTAAAGAGAGATCACTGCTTGTGCGCTAAGATCGCGCTATAATTTCTCTTTTGTACTGGGTTGGGTGGGTTATGTCTTCAGCGTTAAAAACGACGGCTCAGCCAGAGGCGAGGCTTAGCCCGCAGCAGAAAAAATTAAATCGTTTGATTGAACGTATTGAACAACAAAAACAAGAACTGGCAGCATGGAAAAATGCGCAAGCCGACATTCAAAACTATACACGCAGTAAGCTTTTACCTGTGTATAGCGAGTTACATACGGTTCTATTTACACAGCTGGATACCTTGTGGAATCACTTAGCCCACGATGCCTTGAGCAAAGCAGACTTGGTGCAGATTGACACCAAAATAGCCGCTTTAGCCAAGATGCTGAAAAAATCACAGATGCTAACTTCCGAGCAAAAAGAACAGGTAGAGAAAATTGATACTTTCTATATGCAGCATGCAGAGCATATACGCGCGAAGAAAACCAAAGCAAACTCAATACAAAGTCATGACCTTGCTGAAATAGTAGAACAAAACGTGGATGTAGACTGGGAAAATTATGAATACGATTCTGCCCAATATGAAGCAGAGCGAGAACGTGCCAAGCAGTTAAAACAACAAGAAAAACGCGAGCAAGCCGCCAAAATGGCAGCGCAGTCACTGAAAACGGTGTATTTAAAAATTACCGCGATGATTCACCCTGACCGTGAGCCTAATGAAGCGAAGAAATTAGATAAGACTGAACTTTTGCAGAAGGTCAATGAAGCCCATGCAGAGCAGGATTTATTTTATTTATTGAAACTCCAGTTACAGCTAGAGACCAATAAAGGCCTAAGCTCAAAGGTTTTAAGTTCGGAACAAGTGAAGTTTTATCAGTTGGCTTTGGAAGCGCAGAGTCAGAGTTTACAAGGTCAATTAGATGAGATCTTTGCGTCTTTTCACTTGAGTAGTCATATCAATACCAAACAGCTCAAAATGAGTGATGTGAATAAGGTCATAGATCAGGATGCTACCGAGTTAAAACAGCAGTTGAAGTGGGAAAAGGAACGTTTAAAGCATATGAAAAAGGTGAGTGGGATGAAGATCTTGATGGAGCATGGGGTTCTATGAGATAAGATTTTACTTTTTAAACAAATAGTCGTAGGCATGCTTTCTGTTAAAATATTGAGTCAAATCGCATTTGTATTGAAATAAAGTCATGAGCATTTTAGATTTAAGTTTGTATCACGAAACTGAAAATTTATCTCCACAACAAAAAAAGTTTAATCGTCAGATTCAAAAAATTGAGAAATTACAACTCTCTTTGGTTGAGTGGCAACAAGCACAACAAAAAGTACAGGAGGATGCAAGTGTTGAACTCTTGCCAGTATATGCCCAATGGCACCAAGTTTTATTTAGTCAACTGGAGGTACTTTGGAAATATAAACAATCGCATAAATTTGCTAAAACCCATTTAGAGCGTTTAGATGAAAAAATCTCAATTTTAGTGAGTCAACTGTTAGATAATCCCAATCTGTCTGAAGAGCAACATGCATTGACCATCGTCATTGCTCAATTTTATAAAATCTTAGAAGACCGTGATCATTTGCTTACATCACAAGTAGAGGATACAGAGGATGATTTTCATTCAGAGCATGATGTTGATGAAATGATGCAAAAACAAGTGATGAAAGAAATTCTTGCAGATCAATTGGGTGTGTCTGAGGACTGGATTGACTTTGATTTTGATCTCGAAAATCTTGAAGAGTTTATGCAAAAAGTAAAAGAAAAATTTGATCGAGAGGAAGCTGATTTCATTCAAAATCAACTTAATGATCATGAACGTGAGGCATATCAAAAGTTTGCAGAAAAAGAAAAAAAGAAAATTTTAAAGAAGCAAATGCAACTTGAAGATGCAAAAAAAATGGCAGGGCAGTCATTAAAAAGCATTTATTTAAAAATTGCCTCTGTGATCCATCCTGACCGCGAAAGAGATGAGCAAAAACGTATAGAGAAAACTGAGCTTTTGCAGCAAGCAAATACTGCACTTGAAGAAAAAGATTTACTTACGCTGTTAAAGTTACGTGCTTATACAGAACAAGGTGATCAAAAACAAGCAGTTAAAATCGCAAATGAACATTTGAAATCTTATAATCTATTGCTAGAAGATCAAATTGAACAATTGCAAATTGAGTTAGATCACATTATTTACTCATTTGATTGGGAAAGCTCTGGTTTTTATAAACAGACTTTTAAACCTGCTGATTTGGCTAAGAAGTACCAATATGATTTGACAGAAATTCGAAGAAAGCTATTGCAAGATGAACAGTGTTTAAATAGTTATAAGGATTTTGATTGTTTAAAAAACTTACTTAAAAATAGAGCATTCGGCTGGTCATTTAATTTTTAAAGTGGGTTGAGCCTGTAAATAATTTTGTGTAATTGATTTTCATCAATTAAAGGTGATTGCTTAGGGGCGGTCAACAAATTCAATAATAACGCGGCTCATGGCTAAACGCCATGAGCTGCACAGCAGCGCAAGATAAGCGTATTTCACTTTTTAGACGCTGCATCACAATTGCTAGATAAATCACGTTACGCACAGCATCTCCGTTGGAAAGACTTTACGCTTTTGATCGATTAGCGTATTTTCCATCTTTAATGACTTGATTGCTTTGGTGGCGTAGATGGCTTTGCATATCTCTGATAAATAAGCAAAAAAAGTAAAAGCTGAGCATGTGTATATGAAAAAGCTGAGTGGGGTGGAGATGTTGTTGGGGCATGGGGTTTTGTGACCTCTCCCCTCGCGCAGCAGCGCTGCTCATCCTAAGAGGAGAGGGAACTTCATTGCGTATCGAATAACTATTAAATTAATAAAGAATGCTCCCTCTCCCTATGGGAGAGGGCTGGGGTGAGGGCTTTAAAAGACATTGCCTACAATTTTTGATAAATCTACATCACGAGTGATATACCATTTCCAAAATGCAGAGAAAGGAAATTCAGGGTCACACATAGCCTTTAACTTTTCTATTCTCAGATTTTTTTCAGATGTTGTTAATATTAAACTATCATCTAGAAGCTCATCTTTAATCATCAAAAGCTTAGTTTGATATCTCTGAATTTGCTTTATCAATGTATGTCTACTTATACCTTTTAGAGCTGTATTCGTATCATTAAAACATTGGTCTAGAAGGCGAATTGTTGACTCAATTTCATGGTTACTTCCTAAATTTCCAACCTTTACAACTACTTTGTGGTCATCGTTATTGACAATTGGGCAGTGTAACTCGATAGCTTGAGCTACATCTAAACTTTGACAGCAATCTAAAATATTCTTGTGTATATTAGCTTTAATGCTATTACATCGAACGCAAGCATAGAAAAGATTAGCCCAATCAAATTTTTTTGAAAGGTCACCTTCATGTGGATCACGATGTTCAATATTTACGTCTGGAAAGCCTTTTCTTTCACATAAATAACATTTAGAAAAGAATATATCTTGTAGTACCTCAACTACATCAGACGCACGATAATCCTTTGTAGAGGTAGTTAAACTTTTAGGGAAAGTAGGTGCTCTTACAACTGAAAACATGAATTATTTACCCTCATGTTTTAATTTGTGAAGCTTATTCTTTGCGACCATGTACTGAAGTTGTAATTCAACTGATAGTTTTTCGAAGTCCTTCTTAATATCATCTAATAACCCTTGAATTAGATTCAGGTCTTGAATTGAGTTTTCTGAGTTTATGAACTGTAAAAGTTGATTAGATAGCCGTTTTAGATTTTCATTATCATCTTTAACATGGAAAAGTTCTTTAATAATTGATTCATGTGAATAAAGACTTAAATCTTCTTCAAAAAACTCACCAGTTGAGAGGTCATAGACGACAGTATCATTATTCGTTGATGCAATAACAAATGGAGAGTGTGTACTTACAATGAACTGGATTTCAGGAAAAGATTGGCTTAAAAATGGGAGAATCTTTTTCTGAAGCGAAATATGTAAGTGAGCATCTATTTCGTCGATGAGCACGACCCCATTTAATTCATTTGGTAAAATATTTAATAATCTTGATCTCATTAACAGATCACTATAAATATCAAATATTGCAGTAAATCCTGATGAGAGTGACTGGAAAGTAAACTCTCGATAGGATTGCAACAAACTAAACTTTCTTAATTTATAATTGAATTTTAATTGAGTTGTTGAATCCTCAAATAAGAACTTTAAATCTTCATCAAATTTTGTAAACCACTCATCTATTTGGTCAGCATGATCCGTATCTTGTTCTTCAGATAAAGCGAGTGATTTTTCAATTTTGATATTCAATAAATATTGTTCAAGAAACTGTCCTAACTTCGAAGAATACTCATGTTTTGCTGTATTAATATATTGATTTAAGTCTGTTGTATTAGTAGATGCGGTAATTTGTGATTGTCTATGTGCGGGGAAGAAATTAAACGTTACTTTAGAAGCTTGAATATTTTCGCTCAGGTTCCCAATGCCAGTTACGACTAAATCAATATTTTCATGAGAATTCATATAGCCTAATTCATTAAAGTAATGTTCAATCTCATGAATTTGTGAATGTCTGTATCTGTAGTTCTCATCATTTGATAAACCTTGATTTTGGATGATTATAGCTTTTAATTTTTTTGCAATTTCTACAAATTTTTTATTTTCAATAATGTTATAAGAGTCTGTTTTAATAAGTAATTTAGTTAATTCTTCTAAATGCTGTTGGAATATTAAGTTAGGTGATATGTTTTGAATCTCTGAACTTATTATATTAATAATTCGTTCCTTACATGAATAATGCTGTTGAGACAAATGTGGAATTTCATGAATTAACTTATTTAGAGCTACACTATTTAATTGATTCAAAAATCTAGTTTTACCTACTCCATTTTTACCAGTGAGAATTAAGTTACGTCCTTTTAGATCAATATTTAAATCATGATTAAGGAAGTCTAATTTTGCACTGATTTTTTGAATATATTTCATAGTTGTTAAAATCAATAAAGGACTGAATAATCAGCCCTTTATACTACAAATTAGATCAAACTAACAACACATCAAAGCGCAGCAATCTGTTCCATATTCGCCTTAATCTTCACTAACTGGTCAGCAAACTCAGCCAATTTCGCTTTTTCACCTTCAACCACAGCCGCAGGTGCTTTCGCTACAAAACCTTCATTCGAAAGTTTGCCTGCAATGACGTCATGCTGCTTTTGCACTTTGTCTAAGTCTTTCTGAAGGCGACCCAATTCCGCTTTCGGGTCAATTAAACCTTTCATTGGGACGAATACAGACACGTGACCAACAACGCTTGATGAAGACAATGGCGGTTGCTCGCCATCAGCCAAGAACGTAATGCTTTCTACTTTTGCTAAAGCTTTAAACAACGCTTCAATACGTGTGATCTGTGCTTTCTCAGCTTCCGTTGTGTTTTGTAGAAGCACTGGTAATAAACGTGCATTACCTAAGCCCATTTCACCACGAATGTTACGTACTGCACCAATCAAACCTTGAAGCCATTGCATATCTGCTTCAGCCTGTTCGTTTACACGCTCAGGGTTAGCAACAGGGTACTGCGCCAGCATAATAGTTTCGCCAGAAATACCAAGTTTCGGTGCAAGTGTTTGCCAAATTTCTTCAGTCAAATACGGCATGATTGGGTGTGCAAGACGTAAAGACGCTTCCATTACTGCAAGAAGTATACGACGAACTTCAGCTTTACGCTCAACAGATACGTTTTCATCATTCAGAACAGGTTTGGTCAGTTCGACATACCAGTCACAGTATTCATTCCAAATGAACTCGTAAATTGCTTGTGCAGCCAAGTCTAAACGATAAGTTGCGAAAGCTTGTTGCACCGCAGCTTCAGCTTTTTGCAAACGGCTTACGATCCACTGTTCAGGCAATTCCCAAAGGTCTTGACGAACTTCAGTACCAATCACTTGCTCTTCACAGTTCATCATCACGAAACGGGTTGCGTTCCAGATCTTGTTGGCAAAGTTACGGTAGCCTTCAACACGCTTCATATCGAACTTAATGTCACGGCCTGTGTTGGCAAGCGCACAGAAGGTGAAACGCACTGCATCTGTACCATAGGCTTGAATGCCTTCTGGGAATTCTTTACGGGTCGATTTTTCAATCTTCGCCGCTTGTTTCGGGTTCATCAGACCTGTAGTACGTTTTTGTACCAACGTCTCAAGGTCTACACCGTCAATCAAGTCAAGAGGGTCAAGCACGTTGCCCTTAGACTTCGACATTTTTTGACCTTCACCATCACGAACTAGACCGTGAACATAGACCGTTTTAAACGGTACTTGTGGCGTACCATCTTCATTCTTCATGAAGTGCATCGTAAACATGATCATACGAGCAACCCAGAAGAAGATGATGTCAAAACCAGTGACTAACACATCAGTTGGGTGGAAAGTATTGAGGAAATAGTTTTCCGCATCTTTTTTGGCATCGCCCGTCCAACCTAAAGTTGAGAAGGTCCACAGCGCAGAAGAGAACCATGTGTCCAGTACGTCTTCGTCTTGGCTAAGCGCAACATCAGCAGGGATGTTGTTTTTTGCACGGACTTCAGCTTCGTCACGACCGACATAGATGTTGCCTTCAGCATCGTACCAAGCTGGGATACGGTGACCCCACCAAAGTTGACGAGAGATACACCAGTCTTGAATGTTGTTCATCCACGCCATGTACATGTTGCTGTACTGTTCAGGAACAAACTTAATACGACCATCTTGAACCGCTTCAATGGCAGGTTGCGCCAGTGGTGCAATTTTTACATACCATTGGTCTGTCAATAATGGCTCAACGATTACGCCTGAACGGTCACCGCGAGGTGGTTTCAAGGTGTACGGTTGAATTTGATCTAACCAGCCTTCACTTTCTGCTTGTTCAACCAGTTTTTTACGTGCTTCAAAACGCTCTAAACCAATATAGTCTTCAGGGGCAGCAATGGTTTTCGAGATTTGTTCACCCGCTTTCGCGATATATTCAAACTCTGCCAATACTTCTGCATTTTTATTGAAGATGTTGATGATTGGCAATTCACAACGCTTACCGACTTCATAGTCGTTAAAGTCATGTGCAGGGGTGATTTTCACACAGCCTGTACCGAATTCTTTATCTACATATTCATCTTTAACGATTGGAACAGCACGACCTGTAATTGGCAGGATAATGTTCTGACCCACAAGGTGCGTATAGCGTTCATCATCCAGTGCCACAGCAACCGCGGTATCACCTAACAATGTTTCAGGGCGTGTGGTTGCGACAACAATGTGGTCTTTACCATCATGGGTACGTAGATTTTTATCTTCAAAGAAATATTTGAAGTGCCACAGTGAACCTGCTTCTTCTTTATCCGACTCAACTTCGAGGTCAGAAAGCGCAGTTTGTAGTTTTGGATCCCAGTTCACCAAACGTTTGCCACGGTAAATCAAGCCATCTTCGTGCAGTTTAACGAACACTTCTTTTACGGCATTGGATAGACCTTCATCCATCGTAAAGCGTTCACGCGACCAATCGACTGATGAACCTAAACGACGGATTTGACGGGTAATGGTGTCGCCTGATTGCTCTTTCCATTCCCAGATTTTTTCGATGAATTTTTCACGACCAAGGTCATGACGACTGACACCTTGAGCACCCAACTGACGCTCAACCACCATTTGCGTGGCAATACCCGCATGGTCTGTACCCGGTTGCCATAAGGTATTTTTACCTGACATACGGTTGTAGCGGGTTAAGGCATCCATAATGGCATTGTTAAAACCATGACCCATGTGCAAGCTACCGGTGACGTTTGGTGGCGGAATCATGATACAAAATGACTCACCTTTTTCAGAGGGCTTGAAATAGCCACGCTCTTCCCAAGTTTGGTACCATTTTTTCTCGATCTCGGTCGGATCGTAAGTTGTAGCGATATTTTGCGCTGAATCAGTCATAGTTCAAACAGTTCAAAAGTAGATAAAAAATTGCATCTATTGTAGCAAAGAAATCGCAAATGGGGGCATGTAAAGCAAATGCGTTGATCTAGCAATTGCGGCATGATGCAGAGCGCTTTATGATGTGTCTAAACCTAGAGTGCGCTTTGTTCGCAGTAAAAATCAAAAAAGGGGGGATCACTATGACTTATCAAATATCATTAAAATTAAAACCTGAAACTCACCAACGCTTTGCCCACATTCATCAACAGCTTAATGCAGGCGAAAGCCAAAGCCTTGCCAAACCTTTGGGTGAGGTTTTAGCGGATATTTCATGTGAAGTGATTGATCAAGTCTTTGGTGATCTTGCACGCTTGTCTACCTCAGGCGATGGGGAGTCTGAGAAAATTATTCAGCATATTGTGGACACTATGCGTAAGTACATGCCGTGGTCCGTGTCGTTTTTTTCAAATGACCGTCTAATTCCAATGGTGAATTATCTAGAGCAAATGATGTATGACACCGAGAGCATGCATTTTTTAAGCTACCCAGTCGAAAAAACCTTAGTTACCGAACTTTTGGGTTGTGCGGAACAGATGGAAAAGGGCAATAACAGTTATGTTGCTCCAGCTTTGAAGGTATTTACACAAATTGTCGATCAAGGGGTGACCAGTCTGGTCCGTGAACCCAAAAAAATGCTTAAATTTAATCTGGTGGTCGATAAAACACTAAATGGGGTGATTAACTTGACGACCCAGTTGGGCTATAAACGTTTTGATAAGTTAGGGCGTATCTATGATGCGCAGATGATGAGTCAATATTTCGATCATTTCCTGACTTTTTTAAATGATCAATCTGCAAATAAAACTTCGGTATGAGGCAATAAGGACATGGCACAGTTAAACAGTTTAGACGCTAAGGTGGTGTGGATTACGGGGGCATCTTCTGGGTTAGGTGAAGCACTAGCCAAAGAGTGTGCTTTACAAGGGGCAGAGGTGATACTCACGGCAAGACGGTTTGATGAACTCGAAAAAGTCCGTGTCGGGCTGCTGAATCCGGATCAACACATTTCCATTTGTGCCGACATTACCGATGAAGCTCAAGTTCGTCATGCCTATGAGCAAGTGCTACAGAAAAAAGGTCGAATTGATTGGCTGATTAATAATGCGGGTTTAAGCCAACGTGCCTTGATTGCTGATACCAGCATGCAGACTGAACGTGCGATTATGGAAGTGGATTATTTCTCACAAGTGTTTTTAACCAAAACCGTTCTGCCGACATTTTTAGCGCAAAAATCTGGCCGTATTGCTTTTGTTTCGAGTGTTGCGGGGTTGTTGGGGACGCAGTACCGTGCCAGCTATTCAGCAGCCAAGGCTGCCATTCATATGTGGGCAAATAGCCTGCGTGCCGAAGTGGCCAATGAGGGTGTGGATGTATCGGTAATTTTCCCGGGCTTTGTTAAAACCAATGTCTCGTTTAATGCTTTAAATGGCGAGGGTAAACCACAGGGTCATCAAGACGAAGCGATTGAAAATGGTTTAGAACCCGATATTTTTGCGCAAACGGTGGTGAGTGCTTTGCTCAAAGGTGAAGAATACATCGTAGTCGGTGGACGTAAGGAGAAAATGGGGGTTCTGGTGTCTCGTTTATCGCCTACATCGTTGTATAAAATGATTCGTAAGATGAAAGTGAAGTAAATTGAAAAAGGCAGGAGGAAAGTCACTTCCACCTGCTTTTTTGGGGATGTTGTTCCCATATTCCCTATACTTTGATAGAGGGGATAGAGTTGTACTACTTACTGATTTTATTTAAATAGTTTAAGAACAATTCCGCATTTTTCCCACGCACTTGCCAAGACATACAACGTACACCGCCGCCCATATGACAGACATTTGAAGACTGTACTGGAACAACAGTACGCTTCGTTACGCTACGAATTTGCTGTAACGCGACAGCATCTTCTTTAATCCCAAATTGCGGGAAGTAAATCCGTTCAGGCGTCACCAACATATTGGTGTATAGGCCACATGCAGAACCAAATTTTTCATCGTAGATTTCGCTACCATCATAAGGGGTGATGATTTCACGAATTTTAACATTGGGAATGCCGCGCTTTAAATCTGCTTTGAGTTGCTTGGCATAGTCGGGATCTTCAGGGTAGGAGTTAATCACCAAGGTATTTTGGTCGACAAAGCTTACTACGCCATCGGCATGTTCCAAGCCCCCTTGTTCATCGGCTTCAATAAACGCAATCTGCTTTGCACCTGTTAGAGCCATGAGTTTTTTACGCGCTTCGCTTTCGGTGAGCTTGTTATCCGCTAGAAATTTGGTGCTAAGGACGACATTGCCATAACCATCTTCCACCCAGTTTCCGCCATCATTCAATAGTTTGCTTTGCGTAAACTGTAAGCCAGCCTTTTGGCTGTAGTATTTAAATTCGTCTTGTACTTCATCTGAAATGGCCTGACCTTTTTTAGCGCCACCTTGTCCTGCGGCCGTGTAGCGGAACATGACGGGTTGAGCTGGATTAGCGCTGGTGAAGTCGCGCATCCAAATGTCATGCATCGGTGCGATGGCCACATGCTTTTTGCCCAAGGCTTTGACATAGTCGGGGTAGAGGCCTTTGTCCGTCAGAACAACGACATTGTCTCCATTTTTAATAATTTTTTTTGCATAATCGACGTGAAAATCAAAAATATCATCAATCATTTTTACATATAGCTAAATTCTAAAAACACTAGCACATGGAAACATCTGTAAAACCTCATATCCTATGGTTTTAGGTGTGATAATAAATTAAGTATTCAGCTATAGTACGCATCATTACTTTGAGGCGATGCCAGTACAATTAATTCAGCTTTGGCTACAAGTGGAATCATGCTGAGTACAGCCATACTTATTTTCAGTGCTAAAGATTTCATTATCTGTGACCTATTTACAGTGTAGGTAATGTCCATTTTTATTGTGTTCAGTGTAGAGAGTTATGCTCTAGTGAGCAATCTACCATCCGAATGTACGATAGAAGGTGAGCGAGCATGAGCTATTTTGAACGCTCATGCTGTTTGAGTTTAGTGAATGGATAATTGGTCAATAGTCGCTGTTTAAGGATTTTGAATGGCAGTCCCATAAGCAAAGACTTCGACCATACCGCCTTGCATGCCCATTTCTGTGGTCGCCAGTCGCATACAAGCAATATGCGTTGCGCCGTGTTTTTCCGCTTCAAGTTTGAGTCGGACGATGGCTTCACGACGGGCACGATCGACGACACTTTCATAGCTGGTGAGTCTACCCCCAAAAAAGTTTTGCACGGTCGCCAATACATATTTGAAATAATCATGAGAAATCACAACATTGCTACTGATCATGTGCCCAGACTGTTCGAAGCTTACTTTGCGTAAATTACCCACGGTAATGTAGGCAAGACGCTTCTCATTCTGTTCAAGCTCCGCCAAATGTTTACGTTCATTGTAGCGACCAAAGCCAAAACCGACGCTAAAGAGCACCGCAAAGATCAGCAGTTGGAAAACTAAACTTTCCATTGCTTAGGCCTGTGTTGGAAATGGATCGGGGAGATGGTTGTCTAACGGTGTGACACGGACTGCAGTGCCATAAACAAATAACTCAGATGCACCTTGGGCAATATTTGAGGTTGAAAAACGAATACCTACAATGGCATTGGCCCCTAAGCCTTGTGCTTTTGCAATCATACGATTCATGGCTTCTTGGCGTGATTCTTCTAAAAGCTCGGTATAGGCAGTGAGTTCACCACCGACAATATTTTTTAACCCTGCCAAAAAGTCGCGCCCGACATGTTTACTCCGAACCGTACTGCCGTAGACCACATCCAGTTGTTGAGAAATGCGATGTCCAGGAACAGACTCAAGGTTACTTAAAAGCATAATGTTCAATATTCAAATGATTTGATTATCTTTGAAGATAGGAAAAAGCCCAGCAAAAAGCAATAAAAAAGCCCACCTAAGTGAGCTTTTGATGTTGCAAACCTTAGTTTGCTGTTTTGTTGTATTTCACATCTGAAGATGAAGGTTGTTTCACCACTTGATCAGACGTATTGGCTTTTACTCCGCCACCGAGGGTTTTATACACTTCAACTTGGTTGTTTAAGTTTGCTTGTTCAAGCAATAACAACCCTTGTTCCGCCGAGTACGATGTACGCTGTGCATCAAGTACAGTCAGGTAGTTATCGATACCTGCACGGAAGCGGGCCGTTGAAAGCTTATAGGTGGTGTTGGTTGCATCTACCAGACGACGTTGTGCCGCCAAACGGTCACCAATATTTTCACGTACTGCCAATGCATCATTCACTTCGCGGAAAGCGGTTTGAATGGTTTTTTCATAATCTGACAACGCAATTTTTTGGTCAGTTTCTGAAATCTTCACATTGGCACGACGTGTGCCCCAGTCAAAGATTGGAATATCTAAGCTTGGGCCAAGTGACCATACAAAGGCACCTGATTTAAACAAATCGCTTAAATCTGTCGATGCATAACCGGCTGTACCCGTTAAGCTGATGGTTGGGTACAACTGTGCTTTTGCCGCACCAATGTTGGCACCCGCAGCAGACAATTGGTATTCCGCAGCGCGGACATCAGGACGGTTATTTAACAAGTCGCTTGGCAAGCCCGCTGTCAACGCTGTACTTTGGGTAATGCGTTTCACAGGTTGAGGAGACAATAAGTTTGCAGGAACAGGCTGACCCACCAACAGGTTGAGTAAGTTCTGTGCTTGTGCAAGTTGAGTCTTGTAGTTCGCAACGTCATTACGAGCAGTTTCAACCGAAATTTGCGATTGACGTACAGGGACTTCGCTGTCGATACCGACATCAAAACGTTTTTTGTTTAGATTGTAAGACTCAAGCTGCGCTTTTAAGGTTTGGTCTGCCAGTTTTAAATTGGCATTAGCAAACGAATAGCTCAGCCATGCTTGCGCAACCTGACCAATCAACGAAATTTGTGTTGCATCACGTGCACTTTGAGTTGCCAAATAGCTGTCTAAAGCATTGTCTTTTAAGCTACGAACACGACCCCAAAAGTCTAACTCATACGCAGTTACGCCAAGGCCAACATTATAGGTTGTCATGGGTTTGTTGCTGCTGAGTGTATCTTGGCGAAGCACACTACCACTTGCACCAATGGTTGGCAGTTGGTTGTTTTCGCTAATTTGATACGCTTGCTGAGCACGTTGAATATTTAAAGTCGCCGTACGGAGGTCACGGTTATTGGCTAGTGCTAACTCGATGACTTGGACTAAACGCTGATCAGCAAAAAAGTCTTTATAGCCTTGTTCTGCAACAGATGGACCTGTCGTTGAACCAATATATCCTGTTGGGATATCCGCTTGAGCGACGGGTTCTGGACCACGCATGCTTTGACATGCAGTCAAAGCAAGCGCAAGTGCAGATACCGCAATGCTACGACCTGAAATAGACCATACTTTTTGCATCACGATGTTTGCTCCTGATTATTTTGTTTCTTAGGTTTGTATTTGAAAATACTACGAATCCAAACAAAGAATACTGGAATGAAGAAAATACCCAACAGTGTAGAACTAATTACACCACCAAGGACACCAAAGCCTACCGAGTGTTGGCTACCTGCACCAGCACCTGTTGAAAGGGCAAGCGGAAGTACACCAAAACCGAATGCAAGGGTGGTCATGATAATTGGGCGTAAACGCATTTTTGCAGCATGAAGGGTTGCATCAAACAAGTCTTCACCTTGTTCTTGCAACTCTTTTGCAAACTCTACGATCAAGATCGCATTTTTCGCAGAAAGACCAATCACGGCAACAATTGCAACTTGGAAGTAGATGTTAAACGATAAGTTTGGATCGCCCTTAATGATCATACCTAACCATGTCAATGCAAATGCACCAAGAATACCGAGTGGTACAACTAGCAATACTGAAACAGGGATAGACCAACTTTCATACAATGCGGCAAGACATAAGAAGACGATAAGCATCGAAAGAACAAGCAGCGGAGCTGTTTGATTGCCCGAATCACGTTCTTCTAAAGATAAGCCTGTCCATTCATAGTCGAAACCTTGTAAGCCCATAGATGGTAACTTACCAATAATTTCTTCCATCGCGAGCATTGCATCACCTGAACTTACGCCCGGTGCTGGAGTACCTTGAATGTTTACAGAAGATACACCGTTATAACGCTCTAGACGTGGTGAACCATAAGTCCATTCGCCTGTTGCAAATGCTGAGAATGGAACCATCGTGCCACTACTATTACGCACATACCACTTGTTCAAGTCTTCAGGCATCATACGTGTATTCGCTTCACCTTGGACATATACCTTTTTCACACGGCCACGGTCAACGAAGTCATTGATATAGGTACCACCCCAAGCCATGCTCATGGTTGTATTGATATCCGCAATGCTGACACCCATTGCACCCGCTTGCGCTTGATCAATATTGATTTGGTACTGAGGCGTATCTTCTTGACCATTAGGACGGACGCCTGCAAGACGTTTGTCTTGTGCAGCCATACCTAAAATAGCATTACGTGCAGCAATCAATTTCTCATGACCTTGACCACTTGCATCTTTCAACTGGATGTTAAAACCAGCAGATACACCTAATTCAGGCATTGCAGGTAACTGTAATGGCATGATGTAAGAGGCGTCTTTCACAATCATATTCAATGCCATACCACGTTGGATGATGGCACCAATTTGCGACTCAGGTGTCGTACGCTCACTCCAGTCCTTCAGCTTGATAAAGGCAAGACCTGCGTTTTGACCAACACCTGTGAATGAGAAACCAGAAACAGTAAAGATGGACTCTACATGTTCTTTTTCTTTATTCATGAAATAGTCTGTCATTGTGGTGATGACTTTATCGGTACGTTCAAGGCTTGCACTTGGTGGAAGCTGAACTAAAGTCATGACGACGCCTTGGTCTTCGTCAGGCAAGAATGAGGATGGTAAAGCTTTATATAGGCCAACTAAGCCTGCAATCACCAGTAAATAAACCACACCAGAAAATACTTTATGATGGGTCATACGGTTGACACCACCTTGGTATTTTACGGATAGCTTTTCAAAGCTGCTGTTAAACCAACGGAAGAAACGCGCAAAAATATTATTACTTTCTGCTTTATTCGGATCGTGTTGTTTTAACAAGGTTGCACACAGGGCAGGGGTGAATGTTAATGCCACGATCAGTGACAAAATCATTGCGGTAACTAGCGTAATCGAGAACTGACGGTAAATAACACCGGTTGTACCTGCAAAGAATGCCATCGGTACGAATACCGCAGTTAATACACTGGTAATACCGACCAAGGCACCAGAAATCTGTTGCATTGATTTTTCGGTCGCAGCTACAGGGTCTAGGTGTTCTTCTTGCATTACCCGTTCGACGTTTTCCACCACAACAATCGCATCATCGACCAGAAGACCAATCGCTAAGACCATCGCAAACATAGTGAGCGTGTTGATTGAGAAACCGAAGATGTTAATGACAGCAAATGTGCCCAATACAACCACTGGAACAGCCAATGTTGGGATAATCGTGGCACGCCAGTTCTGTAAGAATAAGAACATGACAATGAACACCAACACGACAGCTTCAATCAACGTGTGTACAACACTTTCAATCGACAGCTTAATAAACGGTGTGGTGTCATAAGCCAGTTGATCTTTTAAACCATTTGGGTAGTTTTTACGAAGTTCACTGAGGCGCTTTTCTACAGCCGCTGCTGTATCTAGTGCATTTGCACCAGTTGCCAGTTTAATCGCAACACCGCCAGCAGCCTTACCATTAAATTTAGAGTCGAACTGATAGTTATCTGACCCGAGTTCAACACGCGCAACATCACTCAAACGGACTTGAGCACCAGAAGATGTATTTTTTAGAAATATATTCTTAAATTGTTCAGGTGTTTGCAACATACTTTGCGCATTGACAGTCGCATTCAGCACTTGACCTTGTACAGAAGGTGCACCGCCTAACTGACCTACAGCCACTTGAGCGTTTTGAGCACGAATTGCAGCAGCAATGTCACTTGGTGTCACTTGCAAACTGTTCATTTTCGCTGGATCTAGCCAAATACGCATCGCATATTGACCACCAAAGACTTGAAGTTCACCAACACCTGCAACACGGCTAAGTGGTTCAGAGATGTTTGAGTTTACATAGTCATTAATGTCCGCCCCAGAAAGACTTCCATCTGGAGAGTAAAATGCAAGTACTTGCATAAAACTTGCGCCAGACTTAGTCACTTTCACACCTTGACGTTGTACATCTTCAGGTAAAAGCGCTGTTGCAGATTGTAATTTGTTCTGAACTTGAACCTGTGCAATATCAGGATCGATGCCTTGTTCAAAGTTCAAGTTGATTGACGCTTGACCATTACCCGCACTGTTAGATGAAATGTAACGTAAACCATCTAAACCATTCATTTGTTGTTCAATGATTTGCGTTACAGTATTTTCAACAGTTTGTGCAGAAGCACCTGGATAAGTTGCAGCAATTGTCACCACTGGTGGTGCAATTGTTGGATATTGAGCAACAGGCATTGTAGTTAGCGAAAGAACCCCCGCCAACATAACCACCAGTGCAATCACCCAAGCAAAAATAGGGCGATGAATGAAAAATTGAGCCATATTCGTCTACCCCTTATGTATTTGAAGTAGCTTTTTGTTCAGTTTTTGCACCAGCTTCTGTCTTTTTAGCATCCGTTGTTGGAGCTTGAGGTGCTGCTGCTTTAGGTTGATACGGTTTCGCAACAACTTTCTGTTCAGCTTTAACTTTTGCTATTCCGTCAACAATAACTTTTTCACCTGTTTTAAGGCCTTCAGTCACAATCCAGTCTTGGCCTTGAATACCAACTGTGGTGATTTGACGAGGCTCTACTACGCCTTTGTCATTCACAATCATTGCCATCGCTTGACCTGTTGGTGTGCGAGTCACTGCAATTTGCGGCACTAACATCGCATTCGGGATTACGCCTTGAACGATTTGTGCATTGGCAAACATACCTGGAAGCAGCAAGTGATTCGGGTTCGGGAACACCGCACGAATCGTCACAGTCCCTGTATCTGGATTGACACTGGCATCAGAGAACGCTAAGCGGCCTTCGATTGGATAGTCACTGCCATCTTCAAGTTTCAGCTTCACACGCGTGTTGTTACTGCTGTCTAAGCTACCTTTACTCAATTGTTGACGTAAACGAAGAAGTTCAGAGCTTGATTGGTTGATATCAACATAGATCGGGTCTAAACGTTGAATCGTCACCAATGGCTCTGTTTGGTTTGCAGTCACCAAAGCACCAGCAGTAACTGTAGAGCGGTTGGTTTGACCTGAAATTGGAGAGCGGATGGTTGAGTAACCTAAGTCCACTTCAGCATTTTTAACTTGAGCACGTGCTGCTGCCACTTGTGCTTCAGCGACATTTACTTGACCCACTAAGTCGTCATAGTCTTGCTTCGCAACAGCGTTGCTTGAAACCAGTTGCTGATAACGATTCAATTTGGTTCTGAGTGTGCTTAAATTCGCTTCTTGTTGTAATAATGCTGCTTTGGCATTATCAAATGTTGCGCGGTTAGTACGAGAGTCAAGTTCATAAAGTGCCTGGCCTTCACGTACATAACTGCCTTCCGCAAACAAACGTTTTAGAATGATTCCACTCGTTTGTGGGCGAACTTCAGAGATTTCAAATGCCGTGGTTCTGCCAGATAACTCTACAGATTGTTCTACATTTTGCGGTTGTGCAACAATGACACCGACTTCAGTAGGTGGCATTTGTTGAGAAGCGCCAGCTTGCTGCGCATCGTTTGGATCTTTGCTACAACCAACAAGTGCAATACTCGTTGCTAATGCGCAAGCGGTAAGGGCTGGGGCCCAAAGCTTTGCCGACATCATAGTTCCACCTCGATTAGATTCTTATCTAAAAATAATGTGTATTTAATTGGGTATATCTGCCGCACAAGATGTAAAGCAGTGAAATCCAGATAATACTAATGCTCCAACCTGCGAGAACGTCGGATGGGAAATGTACTCCAAGATAGACTCTTGAAATTCCCATCATCAGCATCCATAAAAGAGCAATGGATACAACATGACGATGTGCAGAAAATGGTCGACTTAAGAAAATGGCAAGACACGCCAAAGTGGCAGCATACATACTGTGCGCACTCGGAAAGGAAGCACCATAGCTCGTCACTAGGTGAAACATTTCTGGTGGGCGTGGTCTTGAAATTAGAAATTTAAGTAGCCAAGCAGAAGCAATACTTCCAACAACGCCTAAACCAATAAAAACAACATCTCTATACTTTTTATACCATGCACGATGGAAACACCATAGAGTGGTTAGAAATAATACAAACGGCATGCCACCGAGTGCCGATAAAAGTATTGCAAGTTTATCTATATGCTCAGTTCTTAATGTGCTGAAATATTCGACCATCGCCAGATCTAAATCGGTGAGTGGTTGAGTGCTTAGAGCTAATACACTGATTATAAATAAAATAATACCGATAAAAAGCAACAAGTAAGGCATGCTGGAACTCGTGTCATTTCAACCGATTTAAGCGCGGTTATTTACTGGGTTAAAGTGTACTCATCAGTACACTTTAATTCAAGTGTTGATTAATCATGTATAAAATTTTGTTTACAGTGTAACAAGAGCTCAAAATCAGTACAAAATCATTTTGGATGGTGTTTTGTACTGTTTGAACTTTCTTCAACTTCAAGTGGGACTTTCGGGGGCCAAAAGAAATCACTAGGGCGAGTCAGAAAATGGGTGAGGACCAATTTTGCTAAAGGTTTCCATTGTTCAAATCGAACTCGACGTGCACGTAAAGCCACAATAATCGTGAGGGTAAAACTGACAAATAAGTTCGTTAGACCAATAGCGAGCACTCCGAGGAAAGATACAATAATCAAGCCAATCTCAGGACTACCATTAATATTCATCAGGCCTTGAATGAAGTTTGCTGAAGCAAAGGCAATATGGCGAATATCTAGGGGTAAACCCAAAATATAGCCAATCGTTCCCATACTTCCTAGCATAATTCCGAACAAAAAATTACCCGCTAACGCACCTAAGTTACGTTCTATATAGCCTGCAAATTTGTCGAGTCGTTCTTGTCCCATGATTGTTTTGAGGCGAGGGTGTGCTTTTAAGCGTGGGCCAACTTTGCGATAAACCGCCATATTGTCAAAATAACCCGCCAGCAGACCTGACAAAAATAAACACACGCCAGCAATAGCAGCATGGGGAATGGCTAAAGAGGTAAATGGATTCAGGTCGTGTAGTGTTTTGCTGGCTTTTGCATGTGTCATCAGCGGTTCGTGTAGCCCCGTTGCCCAAGCCCATGCAATAAAGGCTGCAACGGGTATGGCAATCGAGATATTTCCCAAAATAGCAATGAACTGGGTACGGATAATATTGATAATCAATGCTGCTAATTCAGCAATTTGCGCGGTTTTAGAACCTTTGCGGTGTTGTACTGTTGCTGCAAGGGCTGCAGCAGTCATTGCGGGTTGTTTGGTCGCTACAGTAAAGTGCAAGACATGAATCAGCATAAAACCTAGTGAGTAATTCATACTGTAAATAAAGGCTTGCATGAGTGGTGCCATGACCATACGTGCCGACAAGGTTTTGAGCGTTGCCATAATGGCAATAATAACTCCTGCACCCGCTGCGGACTTATACATGGCTAAAAAGCCTTGTTTGTCTGTACTTACATAGTGTTCCCCGGTTTTACTGGCATTTTCAGTTACCTGTAACGCAATTAGTTCACTATTGGTAGTGAGTAGAGAGCGTACGCTGCGTTCGCTATAAATCGCAGCGGTAATATCGACCAAGAGCATACTCACCGCTTCATAGTGTACTTCGCCTTCTTCTACAATTAAATTGAGCAACAGTTCGACGCGGTCTAAGCATTGCTCAAGTAAGGAAATCAGATAGGTTAAACTGACACTGACTCCAATACGTCTAGTCGCACGACGAATTTTCAATACCACATCACGACACTGCTCAATCATGACCAGCGCTTGAGAAGCGTCGGGTGGGGCAACCACACTCGAGGTTTCTGCGTCTTGATGTGCCTTTTTATACTGTTGAATGAATTCGACAATTTCGCGGTTCTGCACTAAAAAAGGCGATTCATATTCGGTCAGCTCAGGATGCGCATTAATAAACTCTGGATATAAACCAATACCACTAATCCGATAAGACAACACCGTAATGGCTTTAATCACTTCACTGCGAATTTTGACTTTTTCTTTTTGATTGGCATGCCCGTGATTGAGCAGGTTCAGCAGTTGTAGCCAGTCACTGTCTCGGATGTTATCGAGCCAATATTTGTCACTTCGGTTGGGAAAAACGCGACGGACTAAATTTTGCAGTTGAGTTTCGTCATTAATCAGCGGGAGAAAATGTGCCCCTAAACGCTGTGACAATTGGTTCCAAAACCCATCTAAAGACAAGATACCTGTATCGGCATAAAGACTGGTTTGTTTATATTGGGAAATAAGCCGCAGTACAAAGCTTTGTAAGGTTGATGCGGCATCGGGAGTGATGAGTAATGCTTGAATGAGCGCTTGAAATTTTTGGTGGATTTCATCGGTTTGATACGCATCTATTGGACGAATACGCTCCACCAACTCAATTAAAAGTTGATCATTTAAAACAGCTTGAGGTTGCTCAAGCTGTTGCTGCATTTGAGAAAACAGATCATTAAATTTTATATGCATAGGCAAGTTAAAAACATTTTAAAGCATCATTTGTTATTGAATTCGATGTAAAGCCAGTTGGGTTAAATTGACCAGTGCTTGACGATATTGGCTGTCAGGTAAAGCCTGTAATGCTTGAAGTGCGGCTTCGGTTTCTTCATGCGCCCGTTGTCGGCAGTAATCTAGTGCGCCAGAACTGTTTACGATAGCAATGACTTGATCAAGATCTGCCGTTCCACCTGTCGCAATACTTCGACGAACAATGTTATGTTCTTCACCCGTTGTATTTTTCAATGCTGAGATTAACGGCAAAGTCGGTTTACCTTCCATTAAATCATCGCCAATATTTTTACCTAATGTTTCAGCATCTGAGGTGTAATCTAAAATATCATCAATGATTTGAAAGGCATTGCCAAAGTGGCCTGCAAATAAACGTAGTGGTTCACGGTACTGCGGTGTCCCAGAAAGAATGGCAGCCCCTTCAGTTGCCAGTTCAAATAAACGTGACGTTTTACCGTGAATAATATCTAAATAAGTTTGTTCTGTGGTTTCAGGTTGGTGCTGTGCTTGAAGTTGTAGCACTTCACCTTCGGCAATTTCACAAGTCCCTGTAGAAAAATCTTTGAGTAAGGTCATATCACCGAGATCGACCAACAAATCAAAGGCGCGTGAAATTAGAAAGTCACCCACCAGTACTGCGGTCTGATTGTTCCAAGTTGCATTGGCCGTTGGGCGACCACGACGTAAGCCAGATTCATCGACCACATCATCATGGACTAAAGTTGCGGTATGCAGCATTTCAATGATGGCAGCAAGTTTACGCTGGCGTTCCAGATCTTCTGCACCACAGGCTTTGGCAGCCAATAAACACATAATGGGACGCATGCGTTTACCACCTGCTTCAACCACATGTTTACTCACCGCCATGACCAATGCCACTTTAGAGGTAATGCCTTCATTAATAAATGTGTCCATCGTGGCAAAGTCTTGAGCTACAGGGGCGAGAATATCTTGCTTAAAGTCGATGGTCATTTGAAGAGCGGCCTCATCTATATAAAGTGATAAAAATCAGCATTACCAGTATTGTGTAAATATGGATACATGTCTAAATGATTCATTTCAATCATAAATAAGACTCACTAGCGTGCGAGGCTATATTTTACTAAAGACAGTTCCTTATTTCCCCAATGTATAAGCGTACTGCATTTGTAGGCTTATTTACATTTTAAAAAATCAATTCATCCATACTATAGCGGATTGATTTTAAAAATCTATTTCATTGTAAGCAAAGTCAAGCCAGAGTTGAACTGTAATTTGTTGATTGAGTTTTTCTCGATTATTAAATAATCGTTAATTTAGTCTAATAAGTTCGGCAAATCTCTTGTTGTTTGAGTCAATATCACTTAAAATCCTTGCCCTTGATTAACCCCAGTGGCGTTCGTATTAAGATCGATATCTTCCTTTATCGGCACGACGACACGGGCATGTTTGGAGTACATTATGTACGCAGTAATCCAAAGCGGTGGTAAACAGCACCGTGTTGTAGAGGGTGAAACCCTTAAAGTTGAATTGTTGAAAGCTGAAACTGGCGCAACTATTACGTTTGATGACGTATTAATGCTAGTAAATGGTGACAGCATTCAAATCGGTGCTCCAGTTGTTGCTGGCGCTACTGTAACTGCTGAAGTAGTTAGCCATGGTCGTCACGACAAAATCCGTATTGTAAAAATGCGTCGTCGTAAACACTACCGTAAACAACAAGGTCACCGTCAATGGTTCACTGAGTTGAAAATTACAGCTATTTCAGGCTAATCACGAGGAGTAATGAGACATGGCAACTAAAAAAGCCGGTGGTTCGACTAAGAACGGTCGTGATTCGAACCCTAAAATGCTTGGTGTTAAAATTTACGGTGGTCAATCTGTGACTGCTGGTAACATCATCGTTCGTCAACGTGGTACAGAATTCCACGCAGGTCAAAACGTTGGTATGGGCCGTGACCATACTTTGTTTGCAACCGCTGACGGCGTAGTAAAATTCGAAGTGAAAGGTCAGTTTGGCCGTCGCTACGTAACTGTTGAAGCGTAAGTTTTAATAGTAAAAAAACCCACAGTTTTGTGGGTTTTTTTTCGTCTATTCATATGGTTAGCTTATTTTTCTTGTGTTTTTAAATTTTGAAATAAAGCACTAAATACCAGTAAATGGTGATATACGTCACAAAAAAGGAGCGTAATAATAGTGTAAAAGTAAAAGAAAGGCAGACAGACATGAACAGAATATTCACAAAAGTCTTGGAAAAATCCTGCTGCCATATGGTTGTTGTAAAACAAAACAGTCAAATTGAAAAAAAACCATATAATGAAAGAGACAGCGTTGTGTATTTCTCATAGATCAAACACTGAGAATAGCGGCGTTGTTACGAATCTAAGACTTACTCCGAAATTATTGTTGTTGAGTATTGTATTCTCCGAAATTATTGTTGTTGAGTATTGTATTGGCCATGGGGAATGCTGCATGGGCAACCCAAGGGGATAATCATCAAGGACAGGGACAAGGGCACGAGTCACATGGGAATGGAAATGGGTATGGTCATGGGTCGCATGGCAACGGAGATGGTAACGGGTACGGAAATGGTAATGGGCATGGAAACGGCAACGGGCAGGGAAATGGTAACGATCATGGAAATGGCAACGGGCACGGAAATGGAAACGGTAATGGGCATGGAAACGGTAACGGGCAGGGAAATGGTAACGATCATGGAAATGGCAACGGGCACGGAAATGGAAACGGTAATGGGCATGGAAACGGTAACGGGCATGGAAATGGTAACGGCCATGGAAATGGTTCTGGAACTCAAGGACCACAAGGTCCAATGGGGCCAGAGGGTCCACAAGGTCCGCAGGGCCCACAAGGAGCGGATGGTACCAACGGCATTAGCCCAGAAGTAATGGCAGCAGCAGATACGAATATCTTGAATCAGGCACAAACCTATGTGAACCAAGTTGGGCAACAAACCCTCAATCAAGCAAATGCTTATACGGATAGTCGTGTAAATGCCTTGAACCGAGACATGCGAAAACTCGAAGATCGAACCTATGCAGCAGTAGCATCAAGTATTGCGATAGCATCTTTACCGCAACCGACAGATGCTGGCTACAATATGTTTAGTGCCGGCGTGGGTACATGGGAAGGTGAGCAAGGTTATGCTTTTGGTCTCAGCGGTGTGACTGAAAGTAACAAATATGTATACAAAGTAGCTGTAACAACCAATAGCGAAGGTAATTTCGGTGCAGGTGCAGCAATTGGTTGGCAATGGAAATGACAGTGATAATTCTTAACCTCAGTTAGAAAAGCCTCTGCATATTCAGAGGCTTTTCTATATCTAAAGAGCACATCTTATCTTCATCATGATGGATATTTCACAACATTAAGCACCAATAAATATACAAATTTTCTTATATTCTCAATTATTAGCCATAAAATTTGATTTAAGATAGCTCATCTAACAAATTGCGACTGCGCAAATTATAAAAGGTGAGATTATGAAAATGCTTCGTAAGACTTTATGTGCAATGACAGTAGGTGTAGTAACACTTGGCCCTGTTATGAGCAGTACAGTATTTGCAGCTCCGGTTGCAGCATCGGAGCAACAAGCGACGACGAGTTTAGTGAAACAGTTGAGTGGTATTCAAAGTATCAGTTCTAACTTTGAGCAAACCACCAAAGTCACAAATTCATCTAAAGCACCGAAGAAACAAGGTTTATCTGCTCAGCATATGAATCAGACCTTTAAAGGGGTGATGAAAGTTGAGCGTCCAGGGAAATTCTATTGGGAAACCACAAGCCCTGCAAAACAAACCATTGTGACTTCGGGCAAAACGGTTTGGATTTATGATCCAGACTTACAGCAAGCAGTTCGTCAGACTTTAGATGAACAGGTGGCGAATACCCCTGCACTATTATTGTCAGGGAATACGGAACAGATTCGTAAGGCATACCGTATTACGCAACCCAATCAGAGCAAAACCTACTATACCTTGTACCCAAAAAACAATGATGGTGCATTTCAAAGCTTAACGATCAGTTTTGGTGCGAAAAATGCGCCAACGCTAATGATCTTAGAGGATTCTTTGGGACAAACAACCTATGTGCGTTTTAATAACACCAAGGTAAATACCAATATTCCACCTTCAACCTTTAATTTTACTCCGCCTAAAGGCACAGACATTATTGACCAATAATATGAGTCTGTTGTTCAAAACCACCTTCGGGTGGTTTTTTATTGGATCACGTTCAGTTACATAACGTGGTGGGAAGTTATGGCTGTGCTTTGTATAGTCTGTGCTATTGAATACTTAACTGCGGGTAAATCATGATATTACTTCATAACAATAAAATTGGATCTGTCTTCGCAATGATGTTGTGCGCGGGATTGCTCAGCGCATGCCAGCCACAAAATGACATTAACGCTGCAAAAAGTGAAGAGACAACTAAACCAGCTCAAGTCTTAAAGACCTTACCACTGATTGAGGCGAAAGTTCGACCATTACAATTGGCGCGTTCTATTGCTTGTGATGAAGAAGGGTGCACCAAATACCAGTTGTACAGCTTGGACACCAATGTCCCATGGATCAATCAATATTTTGATGAGCGGATGAAAAAAGCCAATCCTGTGGCATTTGAAAGCTCGAAGCAAGCAAAGCCACAGATTGATGAAAACATGCTCAGTGAAACTTTGTCTGATGTCCGTTATGTGGCGCAGCGTGGCAAATATGCTGATTTTGTCTTGATGAATTATCACTACCCAGCGCGTGCCGCACATGGCATGTATCACAACGAATACATCACCTTAGATTTGGCAACGAAAAAACGGGTTGCGCTGAGTGACATTGTGGTGGATAAGACGGAGTCCCAATTATTAGATGCATTATATAGTGCCAATAGCATGTGGCTGTCCGATCATAATATTTCACGCGAGCAATTGAAGCTGACCGATAATTATTATATGAGTGCCAAAGGTGTGGTGTTCGTCTATCCCTTATATGAATTAGCGTCTTATGCAGAAGGGATGTCTGAATTGGTTTTACCGTATCAACAAGCCAGCGGCTTAATTAAGGCGGAATATTTGCCAAGTTTTGTCGATTATGCAGCTGAACGAGAAAAAGCGAGCAAAGAAAAGCTATGAAAATTGCTGTAATAAGCCACAGCTAGTGATAGCGTGACTGTATTTTTCGGCCTGAAGCGCTTACACTATAGCCAGTTTTTTTCTTTGCAAAAGATTGGCTATGATCGACCCGAAATTACTCAGAAATAATATTGAGGCTGTAAATTTAGCCTTAGCAAAACGTGGTGTACAACTGAATGTTGAAGAATGGGCATCACTAGAAGCTCGCCGTAAAGAGATTCAATCCAAAACTGAATCTCTTCAGGCTGAACGTAATTCGGGTGCAAAACAAGTTGGCCAAATTAAAAAAGCTGGTGGTAATGCATCTGAAATTATGACGCGTATGTCAGCGATTGGTGATGAAATCAAAGCGGCAGAAGTCGCTTTGTCTGAATTACAAGCTGAACTTGAAGCAAAATCACTCAGCATTCCAAACTTGCCAGATGAGTCTGTTCCTGAAGGAAAAGACGAAAGCGATAACGTGGAAATCCTCACATGGGGTACGCCGCGTACGTTTGACTTCGAAATTAAAGACCACACTGACTTAGGTGAGTGGATGGGCGGTCTTGAGTTTGAAACTGCGACCAAATTGACAGGTTCTCGTTTCAGTGTGCTCAAAGGACCACTTGCTCGTTTACAACGTGCGATTACACAGTTCATGTTGAATACACATACTTTGGAAAATGGTTATACCGAAGCTTATGTGCCATATTTAGTCAATGCTGACTCACTCCGTGGTACAGGCCAATTGCCTAAATTTGAAGAAGATTTATTCAAATTACAAGGTGAAAAAGAGTATTACCTCATTCCAACTGCGGAAGTGCCTGTAACCAACTTCGTGCGTGATGAAATCATTGATGCAGACCGTTTACCACTGAAATATGCAGCACATACGCCATGTTTCCGTAGTGAAGCAGGTTCATATGGTCGTGATACGCGTGGGTTGATTCGTCAACACCAATTCGACAAAGTTGAAATGGTGCAAATTGTTAAACCAGAAGACTCAATGCAAGCGCTTGAAGAGCTTACAGGTCATGCTGAAGGGATCTTGAAAGCACTTGGTTTGCCGTACCGTAAGATCATTCTTTGTGGTGGTGATATGGGCTTCGGTGCAACTAAAACTTACGATCTTGAAGTTTGGGTACCAAGTCAAAATACATACCGCGAAATATCTTCATGTTCAAACATGGGTGACTTCCAAGCGCGTCGTATGAAAGCACGCTACCGTGCAGACCAAAAGAAAACTGAATTTGTACATACGCTGAATGGTTCAGGTTTGGCTGTGGGCCGTACTTTACTTGCGGTCATGGAAAACTACCAACGTGCTGATGGTTCGATTGAAATTCCGACCGTGCTTCGTCCATATATGGGCGGCGCTGAGTACATTGACTAATAAAGTCGATGTACTGCACAGTTTTGTGCACAATAATTGCTTTAAGACAGTCAGATAAAACTCATTGAGGTCGTGTGTGGATATTTTTCCAATCTCTTTAAAGTTGCAACAGCAACCTTGTCTGATTGTCGGTGGTGGGCATATTGCTTACCGTAAGGCAGTGTTGTTACATAAAGCAGGAGCGGTGATTCATGTCATTGCTCCTGATATTGATGCAAATTTATTGCAACTGGTTGAAGAAAGCCAAGGGCAATATATCCAAGCGCTATATCCTGCGCAGATTCAACTCAATGACTATCGTTTAGTGATTGCTGCAACAGATGATTATGCGGTGAATACTCAAGTCTTTGAGGACTGTGAAGCGCTGAAAATACTGGTCAACAGTGTTGATGATCCACCGCATTGCCGTTTCATGGTTCCTGCTATTGTTGATCGTTCGCCTTTGGTGATTTCAGTGGCCAGCAATGGTACATCCCCCGTCTTATCTCGCCAAATTCGAACCCAGCTTGAAACCAGTATTCCACATGGCATGGGTAAGCTGGCTGAGTTTTCAGGAAAATGGCGTGCAGCGGTGAAAGCGAAGATTTCTAATCCTGATGAGCGCCGTGTTTTTTGGGAAGACTTATATGCAAGTCCCCTGAAAGAACAGGTTTTTCATGACAATCTTGTAGAAGCAGATCGTTTAATCGAGCAAGCGCTGTTGGAGTGGAAAACACCGAAAGGTGAGGTATATTTGGTTGGTGCAGGTCCAGGTGATCCTGAGTTGCTGACCCTCAAAGCATTGCGTTTGATGCAACAAGCCGATGTGGTGATTTATGATCGTTTGGTTTCTCCTGTGATTATGGAACTCTGCCGTCGCGATGCAACAAAAATTTATGTGGGTAAAGCCCGTTCTAACCATGCTGTACCGCAAGAAGGCATCAATGCCTTACTGGTGGAATATGCCTCAAAAGGTCAACGTGTTTGCCGTTTAAAAGGTGGTGATCCTTTCATCTTTGGTCGTGGTGGTGAAGAAATCCAAGAGCTTTTTGCTGCAGGTGTACCATTTCAAGTAGTGCCGGGGATTACTGCCGCATCGGGTTGTTCGGCTTATGCAGGCATTCCTTTGACACATCGCGATTATGCGCAAAGCGTGCGTTTCCTTACGGGGCATTTAAAAGAAGGTTCGCCTGAGTTACCGTGGGATGAGTTGGTCTATCAGAATCAAACGCTTGTGCTGTACATGGGCTTGGTTGGTTTAGAAAAAATTTGTGAAAAGTTAATTGAGCATGGGCAGCGCCCAGACATGCCCGTTGCTTTGATTTCGAAAGGTACCACGCCAGAACAAAAAGTGGTGGTCGGGACCTTAGCGGATATCGCATCAAAAGTTGAAGAAAATCATATTCAAGCGCCTACATTGACCATCATTGGTGATGTAGTAAGTTTGCGTGAACAATTACAGTGGCAAGATTAATTATTGCCATATTGAAAGAGTAGAGAAAAGCTGTGATCCATGTTGTTTTATACGAGCCCGAAATTCCTGCAAACACAGGCAATATCATTCGTTTATGTGCCAATACTGGAGCGCAGCTGCATTTGGTTAAGCCACTCGGCTTTGAACTGGATGATAAAAAACTCAAACGTGCAGGTTTGGACTACCACGAGTGGGCGCGCATGCAAATTTGGGAAACATTCGATGAGTGTTTAGCAAGTTTAGCTGAAAAAGGTGTCGATATAAACGCGATTTATCCTCTAACCACCAAAGGAACGGAAACGCCGCATACTTCGGATTTGAATCGCCCCGTGGCTTTACTCATGGGACCTGAGACGCGTGGTCTGCCTGAGCAGATTCGTATGCTGTTTCCAAAAGAGCATTGGATTCGTTTGCCCATGGCTGAAAACTCGCGCAGTTTGAACTTATCCAATGCGACAGCTGTGATTGTGTATGAAGCATGGCGTCAGCAGGGTTTTAAGCCTTTAGCCTAATCAAATTGCTATGATAGAGCCCGCTTAAGCGGGCTCTATTTTTTCTAGCTTTTGATCGAATCCAGCTCTGGATTTTAAAACTTTACGCATATTGGCTTCGACCCAATCTTTCATTTGATAGGCATTTTGAGCAAAGTCTTTGCCAATCTCAGTTAACGCGTATTCCACGCGAATCACGTTATCTTCATGAATGGTTCGCGTCAAAAAACCATCGCGTTCTAAGATCTTTAATTTTTGTGACAGTACTTTAGGTGAAATACCTAAAACATTTTTCTTGAGCTCATTAAAGTGCTGTGACTCCTGATCCAGTGTATACACAATCAATAAAATCCACTTGTCTGCAAATTTTTCAAAAAAAAGACGAGCAGGACAATCTGGATGAAAAATATTAAATTTCATTGGCTTATTCATTTCTAACCATGCTCCTTTTAGATTCTATCTTCATTTGAAACAATCAATCAGACTAGTTACCAAGTGGTAACTAATTGATACTAGGTTTCATAAGTGTATCATTAATACAGACTTAATGCAGTGCTGTCATCAGACTACGCTTTCGCAAGATACTGGCAATTGGATGGATCACATGATGAAAGTTTCAGAGGCTGTTGTTTTTATTACGGGTGCGAATCGTGGCTTAGGACTTGCCATCGCTCGGGAGGCACGTCGTCAGGGCGCTAAAAAGATCTATGTGGGTATGCGCCAGATTGGGAGTTTTCACGAAGAAGGGTTAATCCCGATTCAACTCGATGTGAATGATGAAGGGTCTATACAGCAGGCTGCCGAACAATGTGCAGATACCACGATTCTTGTGAATAACGCGGGCATTGCGCTTTTAAATGAGCATCCTGTCGATGCCAATATCATTGCGACTACGCAAAAGATTTTGGAAACCAATTTGTTGGGCTTGATGCGAGTGACGCAAATTTTTGCTCCGATCTTGCAAAAGAGCCAACAGGCTTATGTGGTCAATATTCTCTCGGATGTATCTTGGGAGCCAAGCACTGTTTTGACCAGTTATGCCATTTCCAAGGCAGCAGCATGGTCATATACCAACTCAAGTCGTCAGTGGTTGTCTCAATTTAATATTCAGGTCATGGGGGTGCATGTAGGTTTTATTGATACCGATCTGACTCGTTCATTACCTATTCCAAAGATTGCGTCAGAAACAGTAGCCCAAGAAATCTTTCAAGGCATCGAGCAAAATGCGTATGAAGTTTTGGTCGGTGAAAAGACCCAGCAGTTGAAGCAGGGTCTAAGCGCTGAAGTTGCAAGTTATTTGAAACTTAAGCCCGATCAGGCAAGTGTTTAAGATATTTCATACTGTTTATTTTTAATGGTTTACGTGGCACAGCATCATGATTGACGCAGCGATGCCAATCAACTAATTCAAAAGAGGAAACTAAAATGTCGAATATTTCAGTGGTTTTTTATTCAGGTTATGGTCATACCAAAGTGATTGCACAAACTTTTGCGCAAGGAATTGGTGCAAATCTGGTGGAGATTGACCCAAATGGAGACATTCCAGAGCAAGATTGGCTGACACTGGATCAATCTGATGCAATTGTATTTGGTGCACCAACTTATATGGGCACTGCGCCGTGGCAATTTAAAAAGTTTGCCGATGCATCTTCAAAAAAATGGTTTACTCGTGCATGGCAAGATAAAATTTTCGGTGGCTTTACCAATAGTGCAAGCTTAAATGGTGATAAGCAAGTGACCTTAATTCAACTACAAACACTAGCATCACAGCATGGCGGTATTTGGGTAAGCTTGGGCTTATTGCCTGCTAATAGTAAAGCGGCAACCCGTCAAGATGTAAATAATTTGGGTGGTTCTGTAGGCTTGTTGGTGCAATCACCATCGGATGCAAGTACGGATGAAATCCCAGCCGGGGATCTCGAAACCACAAAAGCCTATGCACAGCGTATTGCTAAAATGACTAAACCATTTAAGGGCTAGTTTTTTAGCTCTAGTTTAAAAAAGAAAAAGACGCACTTGGCGTCTTTTTCTTTTTGAATGAAAGATTAGAGCGGATCGTCAAATTCATTATGTTGTGGTGCAGGTTGCTTAAAGCCTTTGGTTTTATAACCTAAGTATAAAATACCAAACATTGCCCACCATAAACCGAATTTCAACGCGGTTTCTTCAATCTCTAGCCACATGGCAAAGATACTGAGGAATCCACACATTGGAATTATCACAAAGCTAAAGATATCTTTAATATTCTTTGTGCGGCCATCACGCAGTGCATATCTTGAAATCACCGATAAGTTTACAAAGGTAAATGCAGTTAATGCACCGAAGCTGATCATCGAAATAACGATGTCTAAGTCCATGAAGCCAGCGGTTAATGCTACAGCACCTACAATGAGAATGTTATAAGACGGTGTGAAGCTTTTCGGGCTAATATGACCAAAAATCTTCTTGTTAATCACGCCATCGCGGCCCATCACATACATTAAGCGTGAAACGCCTGCATGTGCCGAAATACCTGATGCCATA
Organism: Acinetobacter sp. 789_lipA; assembly: GCF_058242845.1. Classification (NCBI taxonomy): domain Bacteria; kingdom Pseudomonadati; phylum Pseudomonadota; class Gammaproteobacteria; order Moraxellales; family Moraxellaceae; genus Acinetobacter; species Acinetobacter sp. 789_lipA. The sequence continues at coordinate 1,669,596 of NZ_JBZAYS010000001.1, forward strand.
ACAGTCACAATTGCAAAGTACAACACCACCGTTTTAAACGCAACGCCACCGACGGCTTGTAAAATGTCAGGCTGTGTTGCAGCAACATCTTCAAAGTAAGTCTTTGGATCGTTCGGGAAGTAAATCTGCATGAAGTAGGTGCTGATAATAAAGATCACACCAGCCAAGAGTGCCGTTAAGAAAATCGCTTTAGGTAGTGTTTTCTCGGTATCTTTTGTTTCTTCTGCCAGCGAGCTGAGCGAGTCAAAACCTGTGAATGAGAAGCACAGCAAAGTTGCACCTGTAATCAGGGCACCCAGTGAAGTAAGCTCATTCCAAAATGGCTCTAAACTCCATAACTGATATTTCGCATTGACCAAAGTACCATCTGCGTTGACGCCACCAGCAAGTAAGCTGTAAACCATCCACGTGAAGTAAGCAATCACACCTAACTGTACAAAAACGATCAAACCATTAAAGTTTGCAACGAAGCGTGCACCACGTAAGTTGACCGCGGTCATAAATGCAGTTAAACCAACCACCCAGACCCAATGGTTTACATCAGGGAATAAGGCTTCAAGGTAAATCACGGCAAGAATGATGTTGACCATTGGAGACAATAAATAGTCTAACCATGATGACCAACCGACCATAAATCCGACATTCGGATGGATGGACTTTTGCGCATAGGTATAGGCTGAACCCGAGGAAGGGTAGCGACGAATCATGTGACCATAACTGATCGACGTGAATAAAATTGCAATTAAAGCAATGATATATGACGTTGGCACATGATAATGACTTTCTTCTGATACTAAACCGAAAGTATCAAATAATGTCATTGGTTGAATATAAGCTAAACCAATAATAATGATGTGCCAGAGACCTAGCGTTTTTTGCAGTTTAGCTGCCGATTGAGTCCCAGAAATATTAGTCAACGGCGTTATCCTCTTAATCGTTGATCAAGGATCAGTCATGTTTAATAAGGATCGTTTGAGACGAACGATCCCCCCTGTGTTTAATTTCAAAAGTGCGCCAATCTACATTAATTTGGCCGCTTTTGTCAGTAACTTTTTCAGATTTTTTAGCAGTTTTTATGCCAATAGGTATAAGGAAAGTATTATTCCTTATGGCAAATAAAAGCCCGATGTTTAAAAAAGCATCAGGCTAAGATTGTCGCTATATTGGCTGATTTTTTATGAATTACCAAGCTTTTTCTAAAATTGCTTTTAAATCTTTTAAGCTGGCTTCTTTCGGATTATAAATGATCGAACCATCGTTGAGGGCCTTTTCTGCGACCTCATCCAGTTGTTCTAAGGTTACTTTTCCTGTTTCACTCAAGGTACGGGGTAACTTGGTTAGGGTAAATAAGCGATCACGCATGGTGAGTAATGTGCTGATGGCTTTGTCTGCACGTAAGTGGGCAGGAGTCTGCGCATAAATGTCTGGCCCTGCAAGCGGTAACAGGAGCTCTGCAATCTTGTCACCATTCACTTCCTTGTTAAATTCAAGCACATAAGGGAGGAACAGGTTCATGCATAGTCCATGCGGCAAGTGTGCAACTGCACCTAAGGCATGTCCAAGTGAGTGTACAAGGCCCACCATCGAGTTTGAAAATGCAATGCCAGCCATGGTCGAAGCTTGAGCCAATTCTAAGCGGCCGTTGGCATCGTTTGGATTATCCAGCACATTAAACAAGTGATTGCTGACTTTCTTAATTGCAGCTGTAGCATAGGCATCTGAAATTGGATTGTGTGCCATGCATGTATAGGCTTCGATGGCATGGGTCATGGCATCCATTGCGGTCATCGCAGTTAAGTGCGGTGGCAGGGTTTGGGTCATGCGTGGATCGAGAATCGCAGCATGCGGCATTAGATAGTACGATGCGAATGGCAGTTTGACATTTTTCTCTGGATCAGACACCACGGCAACCATGGTAACTTCAGACCCTGTACCTGATGTGGTTGGAATCACAAAAAAGGGTTTGAGTGGTTTAGGTAGGTTGTGTGCCCCAGAGTATTTGAGTAAGTCATCACCACCTTCAGATACCAAAATATTGGTGGCTTTCGAGGTGTCAATCACCGATCCGCCACCGACAGCAATAATCGCATCGCACTGATGTTCACGATATAAATTGGCCGCTTTACGTACTGTCTCTAAGCTTGAATCGGGTGGAACATCATCAAAAATTGCACCAATTACCGCATCGGTAGACTCAAATGCTGCTTCAATGGGTGCCAGTAAATTATTGGCACGTACACCTTTGTCGGTAATGATTAAAGGTCGGGTTGCTCCTAATGTTGCCAGTTCAAACGGAATGTGTTCTAAAGCAGCATGACCAGCGATCACTTTTACAGGACAGAAAAATTCGTAATAAGGCTTCGCCATGTTATGCACTCCGTTTTAAATATGATTGGGCTACTTTGAGATAAATATTTGCAGCACCAGTGAGTTTTTCTTTTAAGCCCAATTCAGTTGGGTATTCTTTGACGGCAAGTTCAGCGACCATTTTCGGTAAAATCAATGATTCCATTTTATTTAGACAGCGGACGAGGCGAATTGCATAGGAAATATCCCCATCTGCAATCATGCGGTCGTGTGCAAAAGCTTGTGCTGTACTTTCTTGAAATGAAAACACCAAAAAGGCGTGGCTTAGATGTTTAAAGGTGATGGTTAAATCTGCCTTTAAACTTCCTGGAGTGAGTAGTTCGAGTTGATGGTTTTCGGTCACTTTGGCTAAAAAAGCCGGGCCGTTTGGAAAAACATTCATCGATAAGGTGAAATTGGCTGGAAATTTTGCAACTTCTTGCTGAATTTCACTATCGACTTGGCTGGCCATGACCAATCCTCGGCCAATCACATCCATCATAAGTTTGACATAGGTCAATTGCAGAGCGGGTTTCACTGAATTTACGTTAATCACTCGCTGTTGTCCTTTCTAAAAATAATTATTAGTTTAGAGTAAATACTCTAATTTATTTTTCCATGAAAAGCAAAGCCTTTATATATGCTGTACTTGAACTTCTTTAAAGTAACCGCTGTGCTGTAAAGTTTCAATAATGTCGGCACATAAGTTTTCAAAGTGCGGGTAGTCTGGTTTGAGGTCTGAGATACGCACCATTTCTAAGCCCGCATAGCCGCATGGATTAATGGTGTGAAACCCAAATAAGTCACAATCAATATTTAAGGACAAACCGTGATAACTGCGGCCTTTACGAATTTTAAAACCCAATGAGCCAATCTTGCGTCCATCGACATACACGCCGGGTGCATCAGGTTTGGCATAGGCTTCAATCTCATATTTTTTGAGTAACTCAATCATTAGGTTTTCAGCATAAGACACCAAGGTGCGGACGTTCCAACCAAGTCGGTTGAGGTCAAACATAAAATAGGCAACCAACTGACCAGGACCATGCCAAGTGACTTGCCCCCCGCGATCCGTTTGTACCACGGGAATGTTGCTGCTCATGAGGATGTGTTCAGGTTTTCCAGCTTGACCTTGGGTGAGCACGTCATGATGTTGCAAAATCCAAAGTTCATCTGGTGTGTCTGCATCTCGTTGTTCAGTCAGTGCTTTCATTTCTACAAAGCGGTCAGCATATGAAGTTAAATTATCAAACTGGCGAATAATGAGTTGTGGTTTGAGAACGGCATCTGACACGGCACTTGCGTCCTTATAAAACAAAAAGTATGTCTGAAATTATAAAGAAAAGATCTAGAGCGTAGGAGGATTTCTTCTGTGAATAAGCTGAATTTAATAGATCAAAAATTTAGGCAAAAAAAACACGCTCGTAAGCGTGTTTCATTGATACATCATTTGAATTACAGCGCCGTTTTAATTAACGGACAAGCTGCAAGGTCTGCATACAGTTGATGAACTTGTTCTAATTCTTCAAAACGCAATTGGGCAGTTAAAGAATGGTATTTACCTGTGCGTGATGGTTGGACTTGGATCGATTCACCATCAAAATCAGGGAAATGTTTGACTAAAATTTCAACCACTGCAACATGTAACTCAGTGCTGGCAAAGCCTATGAGTTTGATCGGGTAGTCCATAGGGAATACCCAAAGATGTTCTTGTAATTCACGTGATGGTGTACGGTCTAACATAGTCATGAGCGTCAGTCCCCCTTATTTCAAACGCCTGCGAAACTGCAGGCGTTAGGTGTTGCTCTTAAATACTTAATGGAGACTCGAGATTAAATTTCAAGTCTCCAATGTATCGGTATGAATTAGTCGTTTTCTAGAAATGAACGTAAATGTTCAGAACGAGAAGGGTGACGTAATTTACGCAGTGCTTTCGCTTCAATCTGACGAATACGTTCACGCGTCACGTCAAACTGTTTACCTACTTCTTCCAAAGTATGGTCCGTTGGCATGTCGATACCAAAACGCATTTTCAAGACTTTCGCTTCACGTTCAGTCAAGTTTTCAAGCACTTCACGAGTTGCTTCTTTTAAGCCTTCAGACGTTGCAGCATCGACAGGTGAAGTGATGTTGCTGTCTTCAATGAAGTCACCCAAATGCGAATCTTCATCATCGCCAATCGGTGTTTCCATCGAAATTGGTTCTTTGGCGATTTTCAGCACTTTACGCACTTTAACTTCATCCATTTCCAAACGTTCACCGAGTTCTTCAGGTGTTGGTTCACGGCCCATTTCTTGCAGAAGTTGGCGTGATACACGGTTGATCTTGTTAATGGTTTCGATCATGTGTACTGGAATACGAATGGTACGCGCTTGGTCGGCAATCGAACGAGTAATGGCCTGACGAATCCACCACGTTGCATAAGTCGAGAACTTATAACCACGACGGTATTCAAACTTGTCTACCGCTTTCATCAAACCAATGTTACCTTCTTGGATCAAGTCCAAGAATTGTAAGCCACGGTTGGTATATTTTTTCGCAATCGAAATGACCAAACGTAAGTTCGCTTCAACCATTTCTTTTTTCGCGCGGCGTGCTTTCGCTTCGCCTACAGCCATACGTTTTGAAATCTCTTTGATGCCTTTAACATCAAGGTCCAAATCTTTTTCAATGTCTGCAATTTTTTGTTGGAACGCTAAAACGTCAGGGCGTACTTTTTCAAGATAGCCTTTTTGGTCTGGCGAAGCTTTCGCAATTTGTTCATCTAACCAAGCAAAGTTTGACTCTTGACCTGGGAAAGAGGTACGGAATTGAGTACGATCCATACGACCACGACGTACTGCATAGCGCATTACTTCACGTTCAGAGGTACGGATTTGTTCATGTGTACCACGAATCATTTCTGAAATGATGTCAAATAAACGTGGTGTAAATTTGAACATCATAAACACAGTTGCAAGTGACTCTAAAGCATCTTCTGCTTCTTTGCTTGAACGACCATGTTTTTCGATGATGGTTCGGGTGTTTTTCCAAGCCGCAGTCAGTTCGTCAAAACGCGCTTTGGCAATTTCAGGATCTGGGCCAGATTCACCTTCAGAATCATCATCACTTTCAGAATCTTCTTCTTCCTCGTCATCATCCAATTTTACATCTTTGGTTGATTTGGTTGAAGAGTCTTCTTCTTCATCAATTTCAGACTCTTCTTCGAGGACTTCTGGAATAGCTTCATCGGTTTCAGGGTCTAAATAACCTGAAAGGATGTCCGCAAGACGACGTTCGCCCGCTTCATAATCTTTGTATTCTTGTAATACCACTTCAACCGCATTTGGCCAGTAAGCAATCGAGTGAAGAACGTCACGAATCCCTTCTTCAATACGTTTTGCAATACTAATTTCGCCTTCGCGCGTTAACAGTTCAACAGTACCCATTTCACGCATATACATGCGGACAGGGTCAGTGGTACGACCAGGCTCATTTTCTACAGAGGCAAGAACAGCAGCGGCTTCTTCTTCAGCAACTTCATCGGCAGCTTCATTACCACCTTCAAACATTGCATCATCAGATTCAGGTGCACGTTCGTGCACAGGAATACCGACGTCTTGAAGCATTTGAATAATGTCTTCAATCTGTTCGCTTTCAGTGATCGAGTCTGGGAGATGATCGTTAACCTCAGCGTAAGTTAGGTAACCTTGCTCTTTGCCTCGGCTAATCAGAGCCGCTACTTGTGAAGTAGGGGAAGTCATATCGCTCATCTTTGCTTACTCTTCGTTGAATCTGTGGCAGTGGAAAACTGTGCATCTGGGCACAATTCGCTTCATAAACTTATTTGTAAATAACTGCGTATTCCATCAGGGATAGTCAGCCAAAAGCTGCCTGATAAAATATTAAAAATATAAATTCAGTGATTTAGATGGGGGTGAATTTGTTGTTTTCAAGTTCATCCCGAGCGTACTCAAGTTCAAAACCCAAATTTGAAATCTGAACAATTTGGATTTTATGTGACCATTTAAAGTCGTAAACTACAAAGACGCAGGGTGGATTATATCATGCCATAAAAATTGGTTAGAAATAAAGACTAAAAATCAAATTAATTGCTCTAAATGCAAATAAAACTTGACAAGGTTCTGTAACCCATATAAATAGCGGCTAAGACCCTTCACATTTTTTCACTATGAGGTAGTTTTAGTGTCTTCTACAGATTTTGAACTAGATGATAACTACGCTGATGATGATGTTAATTTTGATGAGTCATCAAGTAAAATTAGTGCGAAAGAATCATTAGAAAAACGTCGCCTGATTGATGACCTTCTTGCACAGCGCCGTTTGGAACGTGAGCTTAAAGATTTTGATTACGACATCGACGATGACGACGATTTTGACGACGAAGAAGACTAAAATCAGATGTAGCATCGTGTCTGAAAATGCTATGCTAATGCCCTAATCAGTTTCTGAATTTGGATTTGAAATGAGTGCTTTAGATTTAGACTTATTGAGCGAATATCTAGATGGTGACCAAAATGAGTATGGTCTAGATTTTGCAGCGACTCATGGTTTCTTGTGTGCAATTGCAGTTGGTCCTACTTTTGTAAAATGGTTGGATGAACTTTTTGATAATAATCAAAAGAAAGTGCCTGCCGAGATCATCTTACAAGTGAAAGCTTGGCTTGAGTCTATTCGTCAAAACCTTGCCAATGAAGAAGGGATTGAATTTCCTTTTGAAATTGAAGAGGCCGATGTTGAGTCAAGTCTAGGGGATTGGAGCGTTGGTTTTGTCGATGCAATGTTCCTCAATGAAGATGCATGGTTCACGCCTGAGTTTGAAGAGCAATTGGTCGATCTTACTTTACCAATTATGGTATTTAGTGGGATTGATGAAGAAGATCCGCAAATGGAAACTTTCCGTCGTAACGGTCAGTTAATGGATGAGCTTGCAGAAGAAATTCCAGAGAACTTAAACGAACTTTATCTCATGTATCATACGCCAGCATAATTGTTCTTGCGTCGTGACATCAGCGACGCAGGCATTAGCAAGCAAATAAAAAAACGTCCCTAGAGGACGTTTTTTTATGCCCAAATTTTAGTGTTTAAACGCAGGTATCACTCATGCTTAGTTTGTGAGAAATAAGCAAAGTCCTAAAGTTGCGAGTACGGTACCGATGACACGGTTAATGCTCACTTGTTTGCGTAAAATTTTATTTCGGATCACTGGGGTAGAGCAGAATAGTGAAATGAGCAAAAACCACAATAGATGACTGGCCGAGATAAAAATGCCATAACCGATTAAATGCATCAGACCATTATTGCCTCGCAACAACTGTGCAAAGATGCTCATCACAAATAGTGTAGTTTTGGGATTTAAACTGTTGCCAAGAAAACCTTGTATAAATGCTTGCCGTGGGCGCAGCAAGGTATGAGTGGCATGGTCACTAATTTGCTGTTGGGTAAATGTTTTGTACCCGGATATACATCAGGTACAGCGCGCCAATATATTGAATGATATGCAATAGGTTCGGAATGTAGTGCTTTAAGAAACTCAGCCCCAGTACGCTATAGCTAATATGTATCCATACAGCACAAGCAATGCCATATGCGGTATAGATTCCTTGTTTACGCCCATATAGATAACTATTTCGGCTGACCAAAGCGAAGTCAGCACCAGGACTGATGACTGCAAGTAGGGTGATGATTGCAATCGCTATAATTTCATTCACTCATTGATCCTTGTTCAGGTTGAATTAAAAGGATTTATATATTTTTCATATATTTGCTATAGTGAAAATCGATTTTAATTCTTTCCTATCGATGAGTTTTTGGAATGATTGAGCGCTTATCACTGAATTCTCTTAAGTTTTTTTATTATGTTGCCCTCTATGACAGTGTAACCATCGCTGCTGAAAAACTCTTTGTCACTCAAGGGGCGGTCAGTAAGCAGTTAAAAAATTTGGAAGAGGCGCTGGGACGTCGTTTATTTATTCGCGACGGCAAAAAGTTACAGCTGACGGGGGATGGTCTAACACTGTTTGATTGTTGTGAGCAGGTCTTTCCTCAGATTGACCAATGTCTCGTACAGATGGCAAAAGAAAAGAAGAATGAGAAGAAGAGCTTAATCTTATCCTGTGAGCCGACCATCGCCATGAAATGGCTGATTCCGCGTTTAGTTCAATTTAAGCTACGTTATCCTGAGATTGACATCAGTTTGTTAACAGCGGGTGGAGAAGCGGATTTTAAAGCGCAAAACATCGACTTGGCCTTAAGGCGTAATGATTTTGAGTGGGGCAAGGCCATTTATAGCGAAAAAATGGCTGATGAGCATATGGTTGGTGTATCGCGTCATAAGCATTTAGCCCCGATGTCACAGCTGTTTATTTCCAGTTCGAGACCTAAACTTTGGACACAATTTAAAGATACATATAAAGCGCAGTTTAAGCATTTTGAAAAGTAGCGTTGGAACATTTCTATTTGTGTATAGAGGCATGTTTAGCTGGTTTAGGTGCAACAGTGGTTTCAGCCTATATGGTTGAAAAAGAGCTCGATTTTCAAATGTTAGACATGCTTACCCCGATTGTGCAAGATGGCTCCGCTTATTATTTACTTTCCGCATCTCCTTTTGAGGATGATCTGCATAAAGTCATTTTTAAGGATTGGTTGATTGAAGAAATGAGAACTAGCCAAACAAAGTTAATGGCACTTTCCGCTCAAAAACACTAATGACGTGCGGCATTTGATCGTTATCTATTAAGCATAAAAAAACACCTCAAACGAGGTGTTTTTTTATGGCAACTTTTTAAAACAATAGTCTGCGTACCAACCATAGGCAATATGAAAAATAGCGCCATGAATCGCGACCATACACAGCATAATGACAGCAGTGAGTCCAATGCCAGCATTATCGACGGATTTCATAATGGTTTCAGCATTGGGATTCATCAGTACTAAAAAAAGTACAAAGAAACTACCAACGATAATTGCGACAGCACTGGAGCCCCAAACCAGTTGAATTTTTTCATGATTGTTTGGAACACGGTGTTCTTTTTTCACAAAGTGTCCGACACTAATCAGTGCACAAGCCACTAAGGTCGGAATTAAGGTTAAACCTCCAAGGTTTAGACCAAAGACCAGTACAGTGATTAACAGCACCAAAGCAATGCTATATACCGCCGCAAAATGCAGTAAATAGTGTTCCATGTATTTCCCCAAAATAAATAAATTAGCTGCGTGTTTTACGCAAATGCCTGCGATATAAAAACCAAAGGATAATCACAGCGACAATGGCAATAATGACATAACCGACTTTGCTAAAAATTTGATGCATCAGTGCTTGGTTTTCACCAAAGTAATAACCGACTGTTGCTAAAAATGTCGTCCAGATAATCGTACCGAGCCCACTATAGAACATGAACTTCCAAAAGGGCATACGGCTCATTCCCGCAGGGATGCTAATCAGTGAACGTACCGCAGGAATCATGCGACCAAAAAATACAATACGGTGACCATACTGCTCAAACCAATCTAAGGATTTTTTCACATCGGTGGATTTGATAAATAGATATTTACCATAGTGGTCGACCCATCTGAAAATGTACTCTTGTTTAAATTGATAGCCAATCCAATACAGCACTGCTGCGGCAAAGAGTGAACCAATACATCCTGCAATAATGACCCCAACTAACACCAACTCACCTTGTGATGCGGCATAACCTGCCGAAGGCATGATAATTTCAGAAGGAATGGGCGGAAAAACATTATCAAGAAACATCAGTAAGGCTATTCCCCAATAACCCAGTTGTTCCATGACGGAGATGATCCATGCAGTGAGGTTCATATAAACCATAAAATAAATGCGATAAGTTATCTTAAGGACTTATCGCATGTGGGTAAAGAATTGAAATGTATTGTTTTCTATTCATCGAAACGGGTATGGGTCAGGGTGTGAATATAGACTTTACGTAAGCTATAAGCCAGCGCAACTGGGATTAAACTGAGCAATGTATAATTTAAAAGATTTGAGCTTAAATGGTAACCAATCCCTAGCGCGATACTTGAACCAATCAACATGCCCAAAACTACGATAAATAAATGCGTGCGTTGTTCAAGCTTGGCTTTGATTTGGTTGAAGCTAGTATTGTGATATTGCTCGATACGGCTTGCTGCGGCATTGCGAATCAGTGTGCGATGGCGTGGCATGATTATTTTATGCATGGCAATCATCCTATTTTCGTCGTTTAGGCATGTCATTTTTATTGTTATGTGGAGACCTACAGGACACCACTTTAGCTTATTATTTATACAGTATGACTCAGATTGAGTTCAATGTTGTGACAAAATTGTTAAATATTTTTAAAAAACGCGAACTGCATAAAAGAATAAGCCCTCAAATGAGGGCTTATTCTTGGCTTAAATAATCTGAATGATTTTAAAGGCGTTTACGTTTAGCCGCAGCAATCTGTGATTGGCGCATACGGAAGCCTTCTTTTTGTTTTTCTGTGGTGTTGTCGATACAGTATTTGCATGACACACCATGTTCATAGCTAGCTTCTTCTGCTTCAGCAGGAAGAAGTGGCCAACCACAAGCATGACACTTAATGTTAAGGCCTTCTTCAACATCATGAGTGACTGCAGTACGGCCATCAAAAACGAAACATTCACCTTCCCACATACTTTGTTCAGCAGGAGTTTCTTCTAAGTATTTTAAGATGCCACCTTTCAGATGATAAACCTCGTTGAAACCTTCTTGAAGAAGAAGAGAGGTCGATTTTTCACAGCGGATACCACCTGTACAGAACATCGCAATTTTTTTATCTTTGTGCTGTTCAAGGTTTTGTTTAACGTATTCTGGAAATTCGCGGAAGCTTTCTGTTTTCGGGTCAATAGCACCCTTAAATGTTCCGGCTTTGTATTCATAGTCATTACGAGTATCGATCAAAATGACGTCATCACGAGCAATCAGGTCATTCCATTCTTTCGGGTCAAGGTAGTGACCGACTAAATCACGTGGCTTTACTTCAACGCCTAAAGTCACGATCTCTTTTTTAAGTTTAATCTTCATTTTACGAAATGGTTTGTCTGCACTGTCAGACTCTTTGTATTCCATTTCTTTAAAACCCTCATTCAGAAGGAATTGATGAATCATATCGATCGCGGCACGGTCGCCTGCAACCGTACCATTAATGCCTTCGCCCGCTACAATCAGAGTACCACATAGGTTGATGGTTTTTACCAAGTCTAAAAGACGTTGTTGAAGATCAGCAGGATCTTGAACTTCTTTGAATTGATAAAGTGCGGCAACAACCCAACCAGTCGTCGCTTGCTGTTCTACAGGTGCAAGCTGTTCTACAGTAGCGTTCATGGAGTACTCCAATGTATTTTGATAGATAATTTTAAGGTGCACATTTTACATGGAATTGAATCAAGATGCGAGATAAGTAAACATTTTAAATGGCTTCTCAAGTGGTAGGGGAGCGTGTATATTCAGTTGCCAAAGACAGAATCCGTTTTGTTTTGGTGCGTTTATTAACAGGAGTATGTTTTGAGTACAGATCGTCGAATTGCCTCTTTGACCCCATGTGCAGGGCGTTGTTCAACGGTATTTGGTGATTCTGTGTGTCGTGGTTGTCGTCGTTTTAATCATGAAGTGATTCAGTGGAACACCTACACTTCGGAGCAGCATCGTTCAGTTTGGCAACGCTTAGATGCGCAACTAGATCAAATTTTAGTGCCAATGTTGCCTTTTGCTGATGTGCAGCAGGTCGAAGCTTTTGTTTTATCTAAACGCGTTCGTTTACGTCCCGATGCATCAAAAGGGCGGAAGCTTTATCATGCGTTAAAAGTATGTGAAAAAAATAAGAACTTTACCGAAGAAAGTGGTTTAGGCATTCAAGCGCAGCAAGTGAAACCGATTTGGCAAGAGTTTGAACGTCGTGTTCTTGCACTTGCTACAGCCAGTTATGATTTGGCATTTTTGCGTGCTGACGCAATTCGACAACATCTCATCCATATGGAAGAGGACGAATAAGTCCTCTTGGTTTGAAAAGAAAAGATTACTCCGCATACCTAAGCTATTTGCGAGAGTGACTGGGGGAAAGGGTTTTTTCGATGGTGAATGTATTTGAGCTGGTGTTGTACTGTACTGCTGTGGTGGTCATGATTGCAACACCTGGCCCAGTGATGTTGTTGGTGGTTAGTGCAGGCCTAAAAGGCGGATATAAACAGGCCTTAAAAACCATTTTTGGGACGAATTTAGCCTCTTTGGTTCTTATTGTACTGTCTGTACTCATCTTAAAAGGCTTTTTAAACATTGCAGAGCATTGGTTAAATGCGATTAAGATTTTAGGCTGCGTATATATTGCCTATCTTGGCTTTCAAATTTTAAAAGAAGCAATTGCCCAAGAAACAGAAACATCGCCAGTGCAATTAAAGGCGGTACAGGGTGGCTTTAAGCAAGGTTTTTTGGTGGGTATTTCGAATCCGAAGGATATTATTTTCTTTGCTTCATTTTTCCCACAGTTCATTGGGGTAACCAGTGATCTTGATGTCAGCCTTGTACTGTTGACCATTCTCTGGATTATTCTAGACTTCAGCACGTTGTCTTTGGTTTATTTGGGTTTTAATAAACTATCGCAGTCCGCTTTGTACAATAAGTTGTTAGGCGTTTGTGGTGCGATATTGGTCAGTATTGCGCTCTATGGTATTTATACTGTGTTTGTTTGATGCTGATGGTGCTGCATCAAAAAGCCTCCAATATGGAGGCTTTTTGATGGGGGAGCGTAAAAATTAGACTCCGTGTTTAATGCGATATTGCACCAATTCTTCAATGGTGATCACAGTCAACTGATGCGTTTGCGCATATGCCAACACTTGAATGCCAGAGGCCATAGTTCCATCGGCATTGGTCAGTTCACACAAGACGCCTGCTGGCTTCAAGCCTGCTAAACGAGCTAAATCAATCGTCCCTTCGGTATGACCGCGACGGGTGAGCACACCGCCTTGGCGTGCACGAAGCGGGAATACATGACCAGGGCGGTTTAAGTCGCTGGCAACAGCCCCATCTTTAATTGCTGCTTTGACTGTGGTGGTACGATCTTGTGCAGACACACCTGTGGTCACGCCAGTTGCAGCTTCAATGGTCACCGTGAATGCAGTTTTAAACTGACTTGAGTTATCTGACACCATAGGCATAAGGTCTAAGTGATCGGCCAATTCATCGGTCAGACATAAACAGACAATGCCAGAACCATCACGAATCATACGTGCCATTGTTTCGACGGTGAGGGTTTCAGCAGCCACAATGAGGTCGGCTTCGTTTTCCCGGTCAAAGTCATCCATCACCAAAACAGGTTTGCCTTGGCGGATATCTTCTAAAGCTTGTTGGATACGTTGTTCAGCTGGAGAAAGGGCTGAAAAGAAAATTTCGGGTTGAATCAAACTAGACATTGAAACGCTCGCGTAAAATTGAAGTACGGTTGAACATTTCAGGACTTTGAAAAATTGGCGTAGCAATAAATCCTCACAGGTTTGCACCTGAGATTCTATTGGTCACGTCGTCTTCTTTCATCCGGACTATACCGTCGGCTTTGGAATTGAACCAAATCTGCGAGCCAAACAGATGATTTCTGCTTGGCTGGCTCGTGGGCTGATTCAGTCTGAGTCATTCAACTGAACTTACCACCGGTGGGGAATTACACCCCGCCCTGAAGCGATGTAAATCCATTATAGTGCTAAATATTTAGAAAAACAGGGGGAGTTTTAGAATGATCAGTTTTATACATAGAACAAATTTTGCTATAGCGTTGTTTATGTTATTTGTTTGCTAAAGACCAACACTCTCTGTGTATGATTTCACTTAGTATGAGTTTAATGTCCAAGAATGAATATCTGAGAAAAACCATAAACATGAATAAGAAGTTTTTCTATAGTTTGAATGGTTTGAAATGATCAAGATAAAAGTAAGAGTGAGGAGTTAGAATTGATCAAAACTCAACAATATGATTACCCTTGGAGTGCTGAATCCTTCATAAAGCATCTGCAAGTTTTTGGTTTTACACTCATCGCGCTCAGTATGTTGTATTTGGTTGCCGCCAATTGGTTTATGTTGCCACAGGCTATTCAGCTGGCTATTCCTCAGTTGTTATTATTCCTCAGTGCGGTTTGCAGCTTGTGGCTGACAAAACATGATTTTCTAGTGCAATGTTTACATAGTATCTGTGGTTTGATGATTGGTTTAAGTCTGGCTGTGATTGGTCAAATTTATCAAACGGGTGCTGATAGCTATTTATTATTTCTACTTTGGTCTGTGCTGCTTTTACCGTGGTTATATCGTCCGAATATCGGTGTATTTTTCCTTTTATGTATTACCAGCCAGTTGGCACTGTTTCTATTTTTTATCCAAACCTTTTGGGGAGATCAATATCCAGAGCTCTTCTTAATCAGTATTCATGTATTGGCACTGATTCAATTCTATCTCTGCAATAAATATTATTCGAAACTCCGTTATTTATTCTTGCTGTGGTTTGCCATTCTCTCGGTTTGGCATATGGCGATGTACCTCTATGCGGATAAAAGCATTCTTTATTTCACAGTGTCTTTTCTCTTGTTGGGCATTTCACTGGCTTACTATTATCAAAATAAAGATCAGCTATGTAGCGCACTTTCAGCCGTTGGCTTGGGCATTAGCTTTACCTTGATTATTGTGAAGGCGGTGACGGAGTGGTTTGGTCAGAATGAAATTTTTGAATTATTTTTTATCGCACTGATTATTTTTGCGTGGTTTGCTTTCATCACTTACATGTTGATTAAATTTATTCCACATAGTCGGTTCAATGCTATTCCACTTGCTGTGGGAGCTTGGATTGCAGGCAGCGTCTTTGCTACGTTGATGTTGACCTTTTGGGGGAATTTCTCTTTGCTTATGGGAGTTGTCTTTGTGGCTTTGGCGGCTTATCTGTTGAAAGCCAAACAAAGTTTGTTTTTAAGACAATTTGCTTATTGTCTCTGGGTTGCAGGACAAATTGCGGTGATCTTTCACACCGTAGATTTAATAAATCAAATTATTCCTATTCTATTTTTACAATTGGCGATGCTAGCACTCGCTTATTTCATGCGAACACATTGGTTCTTTGTTTTTGTTCAAATTTTGGGTTTATATGCAGCAGGTGTAGCGTGTATTTGGGATATTAATGCACATCTTAGTTGGCGCAATATTGTTGAAAATTTTGTTTATTTAGCACTTTGGAACTATGTTTTTTATCTGGGAATTTTGGCTATAAAATTCATACAGCCAACTGAATATCAACGCAGTTTATTGCTTTCGGCACTTGGAATTATTTTATTCTCCATGGGTTTTTATACTTTATTTGGGAAATACGAATTAGCGAAAATTGAGCACATTCCGATATTGGCTTTTGGCTTACCGATTTTATGGTTTGTACTTTTTGTCTTTTTACATATTCAAAAGCAGTTTCATTTATTTGCGCATTTTATTTTGACTGCTTTTGCAGTAGGGCTGCTTTTTTATGGTTATTTCGATATTTTTATTTGTTTGGCCATCATTTCATGGGCATTAAAAACACAAGATAAAGTGATCTATGGATTTGCGCTGGCAACTTTCGCTTTAATTTTAGGGTTTTTATATTATTCCCTTGACGTGACCTTTCTAATTAAAAGTTTAAGCATGTTCTTGTCAGGTCTGATGTTGCTCTTGCTGACATTGAGCTTGATGCTATTTAAGCAAAAAGAGGAGTTCGGCATATGAAGAAAATGATTCCTCTTACTTTGGCACTACTCAGTATCGCGGTATGTTTAGGCTTAATTTTTAAAAATGAATGGCACTTAAACAATAGTCAAACCATGTATGTGCGCTTGCAACCTGTAGACCCGCGTTCGATTATCCAGGGGGATTATATGGCGCTGAATTATCAACTTTATTTTGCGCCTCAGCATTTGAGTCCAGAAAGTACTAGCCAAGCCAACAGCAATCAAGAAGATCGGATTTTTTCAGGTCATTATTTTGATGAAGTGATTAAGAACAAGTCTTCGGTGCTCACTTATGTTGAACTCGATTCACAGAGGCGCGTGATCCATAGCTACTTTGAGTTGCCGAAAAATGTTCGTACAGCTCGACTGATTTTACAAAACCCGAATAATCGGTATAACGGACTTTATCCTGCGTCGAGAAGTTTTTTATTTGCAGAAGGTTTAGCGGATTGTTATCAGCAGGCAGAATATGCTGAGTTTAAAGTCGATGAGCAGGGCAATGCGATACTCACGGCATTGAAAGGTGATCAGCTACAAGAATTAGGCTGTGAGAGCAAACGAGATTGGTTTCGCGGTGCTCAGAATTGATACAATTGCATTATTCTGCTCATAAAAAAATCCGCACGCAGCGGATTTTTTTAATCTATTGGGCTTAAGCCACTTGTACTGGAATGCAGTTTGCCATGTGACTTACAGTGTTATCTGGATTTGCATAAACTAAACGTGGTTTATGTGCATTTGCTTCAGCTTCTGTGAAATCACCGAATGTCGCAATAATCATTAAATCGCCTACATCGGCCTGATGTGCTGCACCACCATTGACTGAAATGATGCCAGAACCTTCTTCACCACGAATTGCATAGGTACTGAAACGCTTACCATTAGTCACGTTCCACATGTGAATTTCTTCATATTCGCGGATACCGGCTAAATCTAATAAAAGACCATCAATTGCACATGAACCTTCATAATGAAGTTCAGCTTGAGTAACAACACAACGGTGGATTTTTGCTTTTAATAAACGAGATAGCATGGCTAGCGTCTCCTGAGTGGACCTAAGATCGTTATCTTATGGTTGAATCAATCTGAACTTGCTGGATAAGCAATCAGGCAAGCGCATTTTGCCTTTAAAATGACAGTATGGCAAGCAGCATGGTTCAACATTTTTTTGACTTATCAGTTTGGTTTGTAAGCATTGATTTGATTCATGGCAGGCTGAATCTCACCATTCACCAGCATTTTAGTGCGAGCTAATGCGTGATGGATTGCATCATCCATTAAATTTTGTTCATTGCTTGGTGCTTTGCTTAAGACATGTCCTGAAACACGTTCTTTTGAACCGGGGTGACCAATACCAATGCGTAAGCGATGGAAATTTGGACCGATATGAGGGACTATGTCACGTAAACCATTATGACCACCATGACCACCACCTGTTTTTAGGCGAATGACACCAGGGTTCATATCTAGTTCATCGTGAGCAATCAGTATTGCTTCGGGAGCAATATTGTAGAATTTTGCGAAGGGAACAACACTTTTACCAACAAGGTTCATAAAGGTTGTGGGTAATAGTAGACGGACGTCTTGACCTTCGATATTACCACGCCCACTCATTCCATTGAATTTTGGGTCTTTTTTAAGCGTAATGCCATATTGTTCTGCAAGGCGTTCAACAAACCAAAAGCCTGCATTATGGCGGGTTTGGGCATACTCAGAACCTGGGTTGCCCAAACCAACAATCAGTGAAATATTTGACACTAATTACACCAATAACACTTATGCGCGAACGAAGTCAGCGTGCATAGGCGTGTTTTTAGCTGGGTGACGTTGTAACGCTTTGATTTTAACGCTTTCAACTTTGTCGCCAACTTTGATTTCAACAACTTCTTCGAAGAAAGCGTTGTTTTCTAAAGCTTTAACAAGCTCACGAAGTTCTAAAGTAACAGCTACAGGTTCAGCAGCACCACCGTAGATGATAGCTGGAACTTGAGCAGCGTGACGAAGGCGGCGGCTCGCACCTTTCCCTTGGTTAGCTGCTTCACGCGCTTGAGCGTTTAATACGAAGTTTGCCATGATAGACATCCTTAATTTAAGTTTTAAATAAACTAGATCTGCGACCGACCTAGTGAGACAAAGCCCTGCACTGGGCAGGGCTTTTAAAATTCAGCGCTATATTATAGATAAGAATCAAACATTGCGCTAATAGATTCTTCGTTGTTAATACGACGAATTGTTTCAGCAACCATACTTGCAACTGAAACTTGGCGAATCTTACCAAGAGCTTGAGCTTCTTCAGAAAGAGGAATGGTGTCTGTAACAACCAATTCATCAATCACAGAGTTTTTCAAGTTTTCGATAGCTTTACCTGATAAAACAGGGTGAGTTGCATAAGCAACCACTTTGCGCGCACCAAATGTTTTCAATGCATCAGCAGCTTTACATAACGTACCTGCAGTATCCACCATGTCATCTACGATCACGCAGTCACGGCCTTTAACATCACCAATCAAGTGCATGACTTGTGATTCGTTTGCCTTTTGACGACGTTTGTCGATGATAGCAAGGTCAATATCGCCCATTTGTTTAGCAACAGCACGTGCACGAACGACACCGCCCACGTCAGGGGAAACCACCATGAGGTTATCATGTGATTGTTGACGAAGGTCAGCTAAAAGCGCTGGTGTACCGTAGATGTTGTCTACAGGGATATCGAAGAAACCTTGGATTTGGTCAGCGTGAAGGTCGATCATTACCACACGGTCAATTCCTACAGTTGTCAGCATATCTGCGACAACTTTTGCAGTAATTGGAACACGTGATGAACGAGGACGACGGTCTTGACGTGCATAACCGAAATAAGGAATCACTGCGGTAATACGACCAGCACTTGCACGACGCAAAGCATCAGCCATAACGAGGATTTCCATCAGGTTATCATTCGTTGGGGCACAAGTAGGTTGTACGATAAATACGTCTTTACCACGAACATTTTCAGTAATTTCGACAGCAATTTCACCGTCAGAAAATTGACCAATAGATGCAGCACCTAAAGGGATGTGCAAGTGGCTTACGACTTTTTGGGCGAATTGTGGATGTGCAGATCCACTAAAAACGACAAGATTGGGCATGAAGCACCCTTGGCGGTTGGCAATTTAGGAATTAGATGGCAGGGGTAGCTGGATTCGAACCAACGGATGCCGATATCAAAAACCGGTGCCTTACCACTTGGCGATACCCCTAATGCGGCAGAACTTTAATATTTTTGCGTCTTTCTGTCAAGGTAAATTAACAGTAGAACAGCAAAGTGTTGTTCTGTCTTTTTTGGAAAATGGCAGGGGTAGCTGGATTCGAACCAACGGATGCCGATATCAAAAACCGGTGCCTTACCACTTGGCGATACCCCTAAATTTGATTACTGTAAAATGGTAGGGGTAGCTGGATTCGAACCAACGGATGCCGATATCAAAAACCGGTGCCTTACCACTTGGCGATACCCCTAGTACAGTCATCTACAGGTGAAATAAAATGGCAGGGGTAGCTGGATTCGAACCAACGGATGCCGATATCAAAAACCGGTGCCTTACCACTTGGCGATACCCCTATCAGGTAACGTGGAAATGTCTTATTGGTGATTCATTCAAGCTGTTGACCAAGTAAGCTTTACATGGTGCATTTGCAAGAACATCATCAATGTTCATATCACTCGTTACTTCAGCAAAAACACAAGCACCTGTACCTGTAAGTTTTGCAACACCGAACTGGTCGAGATATTGCATTGCTTCATCTACTTCTGGATATAAACTTCTTGCCAAAGGCTCAAAATTATTTCCAAAATCAGATGGCTTTAACTGATAGGCGCAAAATTTAGAGCTCTTCGTGTTTCTTGTCAATGTTTTTTGTGAAAAAAGCAATTGAGTGCTGATAAAACAATCAGGTTTTAACACAATGTATTGTTTTTGATCTAAGTCTATGAATGTTAAGCGCTCACCTATACCTTCAGCCCATGCATTGCGACCATGGACAAAGATGGGAACGTCTGCGCCTAACTGAACCCCCAAGTCTGCTAGTTGCTCAGTATTTAGCCCGCACAGCCACAGTTGATTGACCACGATTAATGTCGTCGCGGCATCCGATGAACCACCACCTAAGCCTGCACCCATCGGAATATTTTTTTCAAGATGAATGGATAAACCAATAGCTGTTTGTGCATACGGCTGAAGTATCTGTGTCGCTTTATAAATCAAATTTTGACTCAAATCGACACTGTTTAAGCCTTCAATATGAATCTCTTGATCTGTACGGAGTTCAAACTCTAACCAATCACACAGATCGATCAACTGGAAAATACTTTGCAGTTCATGGTAGCCGTTTTCACGACGACCCGTAATGTGTAAAAACAAATTCAGTTTTGATGGGGCAGGGACACGGATCATAACGAGATAACTAGCGGTTTTGAATGACCATTGTAATACGGTTTTCTGCACCATTTTCAAGTGCTTGTTTTAAAATCAGCCGATTTGGCATATGGGCTTGCTCGTTATAGCTCAGCTCAACGCTCCAACCATCTTCAATGATCTGTACTGCGCGTTTGGCACTGTCACGTTGGATTTGTGCTTGAACTGTTGCGGGTTTGGCTTGAACCCAATTGACTAAATGGGTGATGGGCGCCTGCCAACCAGTTGCTGTTTTTAAAAGTTCTTCAGGAGTTTCAGCTTGGATGAGGCCAGTTTTAGCACTATTCAGGCTAACTTCACCTGGACGACCGGTAATTTGCGTCTTACCAACGCCTAAAATTCCACTGAGCTCAATATCAAACTCTTGTTGCTGTTGTACCCATGTGAAAAAAGCACTGCCTGTCTGTTCAGGCGTACGCACCCCAATTTTACCTTGTAAGCTAAAGTGTTGATCAGATTCGGTTTGTATGGTGTTTGGGTCAAGCTGTGGTTTGGTAAATTGTTGACAGCCTGTTAGTGCCAAGCTACTTGCAGCAAGTAAGCTTAAGCTCAGATTTGAGAAAATACGCATAAAAACTATGAGCTCTTTTTCAGTTGTTGGGGTAACAATAAAGTATTTAGTTGATCCAATTGAGGATCATTTGGGTGTTTTTGTTTGAGTTGTTGTAACACAGTGGAGAATTTTTGCAGATCACCGAGCATATAGACTGAACGCGCATAACGCACGCCAATGTTGACACTACCACTGATAAGGTAGGCTTTTTCTAAGACTTTGGCTGAAGTGCTAAAGTCATTTTGTAAGTAACAAATAAAGCCTAAGGTATCTAAGATGGAGGCTTGTTCAGGGGCATATTCTAAAGCATGTTCAACAAATCTACGTGCATCATCTAAGCGTCTGTTTTGCAAGGCTAAAGTGTATGCATAAGCATTGAGATAGGTTGGGCTATTGGGTTCGATACTTAACAGTTGATTCAGCAACTTTTCAAGTTTGTCTTTATCCGTGTGTGCATCCAGCATTAGCACTTCAGAATAGATCAGTTCAGGATCATCCGGTAAGTTTTTAATCGCCTCATCTAACAGTCGCATGGCTGCGGCTTTGTTATTCATGCGCTTTAAAATATCGGCTTGCGCCTGATACAAGAAGCTTGCATGTTGTGGGTAGTTCACCCGTTCTTGGGTTAAGAAGCGTAAAGCATCATTGGGTTTGTTTTGCTGAGTATAGATACTGATGAGGCTACGACGCGATACGGTATACAGACTACCATCGACTAGACGGTAGTAGGCCTTGGCTGTTTCAAAATGCTGTTTTCGTTCAGCATTCACTGCTAGATAGTAATAGGCTTCATTTTGATATTCAGCCGAATTACGTAGTTCAACCAGATATTTTTCAGCTTTTTCGTACTTCTTTAAATCAATACTGGTTAACCCCGCAATAAACAAGGCTTCTTCTTGGTTAGGCCATTTTTTAATCAGGCTCTCAAGCTTGGTTAAGGCCTCATTCGACGCATTAATTTTAATCAGATATTTGGCTTCTGCTAAACGGATATCGACATTGTCGCGGTGTTTACGACTCGATTTCGCATACCAATTACGGGTTTCTTCCTCTTGACCGAGTGCGCTGAGTAAGTTGGCTTTCATCAGGATGTAGCCTGTGACTTTTCCGCGCTTTTTTAGGGCTTTATTAATGGTGGTCAGGGCTTGTTCAAGCTGGCCATTTTGAGCCTCTAAACCTGCAATCAATGCCAAAATAGAGGGATTGTTCCGCTCCTTACTCGAACGTAACGCTTGAATGAGAATTTCTTGATCTTCAGGTTCTTCAGGGGCAATTCCCGCAAGGATTTGCTCTAAATCAGCATTGGCATCAATATTGAGAATCTTATCGAGCGTTTCAGCCGCAAGCTCATATTCATGTGCTTTGAGTGCAATATGCGACAAATAAAATAATGCTGGAACATCGGTGGGCTCTTGTACCACCCAATGCGTTGCAATGTCGAGTGCGGCATGCAAATCATTTTGTTCAAGGGCAATATTTAAAGCGCGCTGTTTAATGGTGGTGGAATTACTTTTAATCGCCAGCACAGTATAGTTGTGCAAGGCAGTCGCGCTGTCTTGGTAAGCCAGTGCAAATTCGGCAATCATACTTTGTTGAATTGCATCATAATTAGATAGCGAAAAATCTCCAGCTGCTCTAAGATGAGCACTAGATGCCATGCTACCGACGAGTAAGAATGTGGTAGAATATTGCTTAATTCTCGCGCCGCTCAGTCGGCAATGTGTTTGACGCAATTTTTCTTGATCCAAGTAATGCTTTTTATGACACCGTTATTGCACAATAGCATAAATTTAGCGAAATGATGATCTGATATGTCTTTCTTTGCATTGGGTGTCAACCATCAAACCGCCTCCGTAGAATTGCGTGAGCAAATTGCATTTAACCCTGAAAAGTTAACGCAACTGCTTGAGCAACAAGGCCAAAACCAAGACTTAAATGAAATGGTGGTGGTGTCTACGTGTAACAGAACAGAAGTGTATGCCATGTCTGAAAACTCAGATATGGTATTGAACTGGCTCGCCCAAGCAAATGGCATAGATGTTAAACAATTGTTGAATCATGTATACCGTTATGAAAATGCGCAGGCTGTGACTCACTTAATGCGTGTTGCAAGCGGTTTAGATTCACTCATGCTTGGTGAACCGCAAATTTTGGGGCAGGTTAAATCTGCACTATCTCTAGCGAAGACGGCTCATACTGTTTCTCCTCATTTAAACCGAATTTTTGAATATGCTTTCTATGCGGCGAAACGCGTCCGCTCTGAAACGGCTGTAGGTACTCACGCCGTATCGATGGGCTACGCGGTGGCTCAGCTTGCATTACAAGTGTTTAGTAAGCCTGAGAAGTTGACGGTCATGGTGGTCGCTGCGGGCGAAATGAATAGCTTAGTGGCGAAACATTTGGCTGAAATGGGAGTCGCAAAAATCCTCATTTGTAACCGTACTCGTGAACGGGCTGAAACTTTGGCTCAAGAAATAGCCCATCGTGTAGATGTTGAAATCATTGAGTTTGATCAGTTGGCCAATAACTTAGCACGTGCAGATGTCATTTCCAGTTGTACGGGAAGTTTACATCAAGTGATTCATTATCCAGATGTCAAAGCTGCTTTAAAAAAGCGTCGTTATCAACAAATGTTGATGGTCGATTTGGCTGTTCCGCGTGATATAGACCCGAAAGTGGAAAGCTTAGATGGCGTCTATTTATATGGCGTAGATGATTTGCAATCGGTGATTGATGAAAACCTTGCTCAGCGTCGTCAGGCGGCGGTTGAAGCAGAGGTGATGGTCAACCAACTAGCCACCGAGTTGGTGACCCAACAGAAGGTCAATCTCGCAGGTGAAACCATTCATGCTTACCGTCAGCAAGGTGAACAGTTAAGACAAGAAGAATTAGATCTAGCGCTGGCACGAATTGCGAAAGGGGAAATGGCGGAACGAGTAATGCAAGAGTTTGCACATCGTTTGACGCAGAAGTTGCTACATCCGACCTCGATTATGCTGCGTGAAGCAGCCAAATCTGAAGATCCGAGTCATTTTGAACAAATGCAAACGTGTTTAAATGAGACTTTTGCTAAACGTCGTAAAACTAAAAAGTAAATCTAAATATAAAAATGTAATAGGTTTAAGTAATCAGTCTTAAGCCTATTTTTTTGGTCAATTCATTCAGTTTTTGACGTAGATTGCGCGATTCGAGCAGGCTTAAAGGCGCTTTTAGTTTTTGGCGCAAATATTTTTCTTCAAGCGAGAGAGCATATTCACTGGCCAGTTTGTCGGCCATTTCAGGTGTTTTGGTCAGAACTTCAATATTGGTGCGCTGCATAATATCGGCAATCGCGTTGGCATAACGGCTACACGCACCCAGTACATAATAGGTCGCCAGTTCTTGGTCATCAGGTAAATCATCAAAGATACCATCTAAGACTTGTAGCACATGCGCTAAAAGTTCATCTTCAGGTAAATAGGCGCGTAGAGTTTCAAAGTGAATATACAAAAACGGATGATGGATCAGAACGGCGAGCGCGAAGTCTTCATCTTTGGTGCGAATATTAAAAGACAACGAGGCATCGTTGCTGACTTGAGGTGTCCAGCGACGACCAAAACCGAGTTTTTCTTTGAAGGATTGATTTAGCAAATAACGGAAAGAGCCTGTTTTTGGCAATAAGTCCGTAAGTTGACGTAACTCACTCATGACCTGACTTTTACCTTCAGGGCTGCTGATGTCATGGTTCTGCGTCAGATGTGCAAATACAAAGTCTGACAACAGTGGGGCCTGTTGGAGCAGTTTATTAAAGTTTTCAATACCTTCGCGACGAATCAGTGAGTCAGGGTCATGATCATTTGGCAGCACAAAGAACTTCAGCTCACGACCATCATTGAGTAACGGTAACGCAATCTCTAAAGTACGGCGAGCCGCTTTTTGTCCAGCCACGTCACCATCAAAGGCAATGGTAATACGGTTGTTTTGTTTAAACAGAATATTTAAGTGTTCGGTGTTACTGGCCGTTCCTAAGGTCGCCACAGCACCTGCAATCCCATACTGCTGTAGCGCAATCACATCCATATAACCTTCGACCATCAGCCAGTCTTGGGCTTTTTGTTTACGGCCTTCATATAAACCATAAAGCAATTGGTTTTTATGAAATACCTCAGAGTCTGGCGAGTTGATGTATTTAGGCTTAATTTCGTCATTTAGAGCACGACCACCGAAGCCCACGACACGACCTTTGGCATCACGAATCGGAAATATGACGCGATCCCGTAACAAGTCAAAGTCACGACCATTGTCACTGGTACGAATCAGTCCGAGTAGCTTTAAGCCTTCGATATCTTGCGGAAAGGCTTTTTCTAAGTGTTGCCAGTCCTCAGGTGCATAGCCTAAACGCCAATATGCAATGGTATCTCGGCTGAGTCCACGCTGTTTAAAGTACTGCTGAGCAGCACGACTATGCGGTAGTTGTTGCTCATAATATTGCGCAATATTTTCTAACAGGTCGTATAAGTTACCTTCCTGAACGGGGGCAGTGTTGAAGCCCTCGAAGGTATCAAAATCAGCATAACCTTCTTGGTAGTCCATGGACTGAAATTCAGCAAAAGGATCATGCTCAATCTGAAACTCAGGTTGTGCTAGAGTTGGCTCAGTTTTCTTGGCTTCTGCGACATCGACCTGTGGTTTTTGGACAGGTTTAGCTTCACGCTTATACACCAGTTTTTTTGAGTCACGGTTGTCTTTGGGAAGTTCGATGCCTGTTTGACTCGACAAATCCTTCATCACATCAATAAAGCTACGACTGTCGATGTCCATTAAAAAACGAATGGCATTACCATTGGCCTGACAACCAAAACAGTGGAAATACTGTTTGTCACGATACACGTGAAAAGATGGTGATTTTTCTTGATGGAACGGACAACAGCCTGAATAGGTGCGACCTGACTTTTTAAGTTTCACACGTTGACCAATCAGGTCGACAATGTCGGTCCGATCTAAAATTTGGTCAATGGTGTGTTGAGGAATAGCCATGTCGAATCGTCAGTCGCTGATGTTTTGAACCGTGAAAAGAAGCAGAGATGGAGGTTTTAAAATGCAAAAAACCATCGAATCTAGATTGTTTTGTATACCGTTTAAGCGTTTTGATCAAGCGGAAATCGCACAAAACAAAAGGGCAAGTATGATAACTTGCCCTTTCTAAAATAGCGAATATTTCAGAGGAATTATTCGGTTTCAGTATTGATGTTTTGATTTGTTTCAGGGCGATCGAGTAAACCGAAGCTGACACGATTGGTAAAGCTGCGTTCTGCTGTTTGTTTGGGTTGTTCGATTTTTTCTTCAGAACTGTTTTGTTCTTCACGACCAAACACACCTAAAGTCGCACGGTTGACCCAACTTGCTTCTTTACGTGCAGCGCGTAAGTTCACTTCACCATTCGATTTCACTAAATTTGGATAATTTAGTTTCAAGACATCGGTATATTGTTGCGCAGTTTGCTTGTCGCCCAATTGGTCATAGGTATAAGCAACAGTTGCTAAAGCTTCAGGCACTTGAGGGCTTTGTGGATAATGTTCAATCACCCATTGCGCACGCTCTAGTGCTGCGACCCATGCTTTACGTTTGATATTAAAACGTGCCGCATTCATTTCGCTTTCAGCTAACTCATTGCTGATAAATTTCATGCGCTGTGCGGCATCTACAGCATAAGTGCTTGAAGGATAACGACGAATAAAGTCCACGAAGTTTTGATACGCCACTTTAAGATAGCTCACATCGCGATGTGCTTGCTTTAAAGAAGTATAGCGAATCAAACCATCATAGTTTTGTTCCATATTGGCTACACCACGTACATAGTAGGCATAGTCCACGTTTGGATGCTGAGGGTTCAAACGAATGAAACGATCAGCCAGTGCAATCGCACCTTCATAATCTTTCTGCTGAAATTTCACATAGAGCAGCTCGAGTTGAGCTTGTTGCGCATATTCACCTGTAGGGTAATAGGTATCTAATGCTTCTAAGTGTTTTGCAGCGTCGGTATATTGACCACTTTGCAGTGCTTTTTCTGCTTTTTGAATATAAACCTGTTCACTCGATTGTGGACCGGTATCTACCACTTCTTTCTTGGGATTGCTGCTACAGCCTACCATTGCAGATGCAATGCCAATCGTTAGAGCAAGCATTGTCATTTTATAATGTGGTAGCGACATAAAAATTCCTCTGTTAATACGGGCAATGAGCTACAATTGCGCTATTAAATCACTTTTATTTGAATGATCAAATGGCTCAAGCACAATCTTCCGATCCAAATTTCCCTGAAACCGATTTCAATTTACTTGAAGATTCTGAGGATGCAGATAACCATACTTCAAGCTCTACTGCAACACGTTTATCGTTGCAATTTCAATTGGATGAAACTTATCTCGGACAGCGTATAGACCAAGTTGCAGCAACGATTTGGAGCGACTTTTCGCGTGAAAAACTCAAACAGTGGCTAAAAGAAGGCCATTTGTTGGTAAATGGTAACAGTGTCAAACCGAAATATAAATGTGAAGGATTTGAACTGTTAACCCTTGAAGTTGAGTTAGAAGCCCAAACTCGTAGTCTGCCTGAAGATATTCCGCTGGATATCGTCTATGAAGATGACGACATTATTGTTGTTAATAAACCTGTTGGGATGGTGGTTCACCCAGGTGCGGGCAACTCATCGGGTACGTTGGTCAATGCATTATTGCATCACTATCCAAAATCGGCAGAACTAACTCGTGCGGGATTGGTGCATCGTATTGATAAAGATACGTCAGGTTTATTGGTCGTTGCGAAAAACTTAGAAGCACAATTTTCACTCAGCAAGCAATTGGCGAAAAAAACGGTTTACCGTGTTTATGATCTGATTGTGTATGGCAATGTGATTGCTGGAGGCACGGTGGATGAACCGATTAAACGTCACCCTGTCGATCGTGTCAAAATGGCGGTATTACCAGGCGGTAAAGATGCTGTAACACACTACAACGTGAAAGAACGCTTCCAACATTTCACCCGTATTCAAGCTCGTCTTGAAACTGGACGTACGCATCAGATTCGTGTGCATTTTAGTTATATTGGTTTTGGTTTAGTTGGCGATCCTGTGTATATGCCACGTGTACGCGTACCCGCAGGTGCAACAGAACTTTTAGATGAGACTTTACGTGGTTTCAGACGCCAAGCCTTGCATGCAGCAGAGCTAGGTTTGAAACACCCTCGTACAGGTGAAGAAATGTTGTTTAAAGCGCCGTGGCCAGCAGACTTGGCGACCTTGGTCGATGTACTACGCACGGAAAACAAAGCCTACTAAGTTATAGTTGAATCATCATAAGGACCGTATATGCAATTTGTTCAAGGACTTCCGGCAGGTGTTTTTGTGGGGCAAACCCGTGTACATCATGATCGTGCTTTAGAGACCACTCAAACTGAACTACAAGGCTTTAATTTGGCTTTGCATGTACAGGATGATGTTGCACGTGTGCAACAGCATCGCATGATCTTGCTCGAAGAGTTTGCAGACTATGGGGTCGATAAAATCACATGGATGACACAAACTCACAGCACCATTTGCCGTGTAGTGAATGAGCAAATTGACTTTGATGCTCAAGAAGGGGATGGTTTGGTGACGCAGCGCCCGAAGCATGCTCTGATGATGATGACAGCCGATTGTTTGCCAGTGGTTTTAGGTAATGCGGATGGAACTGAAGTGGCCAATTTGCACGCAGGTTGGCGTGGGTTGGCGCATGGCATTATTGAAAATACCATTGCCAGCATAAACACTCAGCCGACATGGGCTTGGTTGGGCGCGGCCATTAGCCAACCTTGTTTTGAAATTGGGGCGGAAGTAAAAGAAGCCTTTTGTTCAAAGTATGCTGAGCTTGAGTCTGCTTTTCAAACAGCTGCGCAAGCTGGAAAGTATTATGCTGACTTATATGCGATCGCAAAATTCATTCTAAAACAGCACGGGGTTGAAGTAGTTTCTGGTGGTGATCAGTGTTCCTTTAGCCAGTCGAATGAGTACTTTTCTTATCGACGTCATGCCAAAACTGGGCGTATGGCGACCTTTGTGTTTATGCAATAGTTTGGGTTTCTGATCAAGTGCTTGGCTGTTTTAATCCTTGCACTTACTCCCCACTCAGCGAGTGGAAGTGTTAAACTTAACTCAATTCTTTGGTCTTAAAAGTTTCCATGTTTGTACCTGATCTTGTTTCTGCTGCACCTGTTCATGTGTGTGTGGTTTATCATAGCGCCTATGGTCATACGGCGAAAGTCGCTCAGTATATTGCACAAGGTGCAGAGCAGGCGGGTGCTGATGTGCATTTAATTTCTGTTGCTGCAGTGCAGTGGGACTTGTTAGATCAGGCCGATATTATTGTGATGGGTTGCCCAACGTATATGGGCAGTCTTACAGCAGCGCTTAAGCAGTTTATGGAAGATTCCTCTAAGCGTTGGTTAGCACGGGCTTGGCAAGGAAAACTGGCTGCAGGCTTTACCAATGGTGGGGGCTTAAGTGGCGATAAACTGGCGGTATTACAGCAGATTAATTTATTTGCTATGCAGCATGGTATGTTGTGGGCTGGTTTACCATTTATGCCGACGGGACGTAGCCAACACGATATTAATCGGATGTCGAGCTTTTTAGGTTTGATGACTCAGTCAGACAATGCCAGTGTTGAAATAACCCCACCCGAAGGTGACTTGGAAACTGCTCGAAAGTTTGGAAAATATTTGGTTGAGCTAAAAGCTGACTATTAACAGTTCTAATAATAAAAAACCTCCACATGGGAGGTTTTTTTATTATTTATGCATAATGCGGGCTTTATCACGTTGCCAGTCACGGTCTTTTTCCGTGGCACGTTTGTCATGTAGCTGTTTGCCTTTCACTAAAGCGATTTCTAATTTAGCACGTGGTCCTTTCCAATAAGCGACAAGTGGAACACATGAATAACCTTTTTGATTCACTGCGCCGAGTAGCTTATCCAGTTCACGACGGTTCAACAGTAACTTACGGGTACGGGTCGCTTCAGGAACAATGTGCGTAGATGCACTGAGTAAAGGCTGAATTTGAGCACCGAACAGGAAAGCTTCACCATTTTTAAAGGTGATATAACTCTCAGACAGCGTCATACGACCTGCACGTAATGATTTCACTTCCCAGCCTTGCAGTGACAGGCCAGCTTCAAATTTTTCTTCAATAAAATAGTCGTGACGTGCACGTTTATTCTGTGCAATCGTCCCGCTGGTATTTTTTTTAACTACAGTTGCTTTCGCCATAATCAATTACTTCCAACAATGTACCTATTGTGCCTTAAAGCAGGGTTAAGGTGAAGTTTTTTCAAATTTATGGAGTTTCTTCACCTATAAAACAAGTTTTTGCTAAAATATGGCTCTACAAAATCAACAGAGTAAAAATGGATGTCTAAAACTCGCGTCATTTACCCGGGGACTTTTGATCCAATTACCAATGGTCATATTGATTTGGTCACACGTGCATCACGTATGTTTGATGAAGTGGTGGTAGCCATTGCCATTGGTCATCATAAAAACCCTCTCTTTAGTTTAGAAGAGCGTGTGAGCTTGGCCAAAGCATCATTAAGCCATCTTGATAATGTTGAGTTTGTAGGTTTTGATGGTTTGTTGGTAAATTTCTTCCGTGAACAGAAGGCAACGGCTGTACTGCGAGGATTGCGTGCAGTGTCTGACTTTGAATACGAGTTCCAGTTAGCCAATATGAACCGTCAACTTGATTCACACTTTGAGGCAGTATTTTTAACGCCGTCAGAGCAGTATTCATTTATTTCATCGACGTTGATTCGTGAAATAGCACGTTTAAAAGGTGATGTGACAAAGTTTGTACCGCAAGCTGTAGTCGCTGCTTTTGAACGTAAACATCAACAAGGTTGGTAGCGTGTCTTTATATATAACCGATGAATGCATCAATTGTGATGTTTGTGAACCTGTGTGCCCCAATGAAGCCATTTTCATGGGGGAATTGATTTATGAAATCAATCCAGACTTATGCACAGAGTGTATCGGACATTATGATAAACCCCAGTGTCAATTGTTCTGTCCAGTGGACTGTATTCCGTTGGATCCTAATCATGCGGAAACTGAGGATGAGCTCATGGATAAATATAAAAAGCTGATTGCTCAAAAAAGCGCAAGCAATTAAGTCTAAGATTTGATACTATGCGCCTCGAAGTGAGCCAGACGATCGCTGCTGTGGAGATCTCCGTGATTGAAGCAGGGGAGGAAAGTCCGGGCTTCATAGGGCAAGGTGCCAGGTAACGCCTGGGCGGCGTGAGCCGACGGAAAGTGCAGCAGAGAGTAGACCGCCTTCATTATGGTTTCGAGCAATCGAAATCGAAGGTAAGGGTGAAAGGGTGCGGTAAGAGCGCACCGCATGGCTGGTAACAGTTCATGGCATGGTAAACCCCACCGGAAGCAAGACCAAATAGGGATCCTTTAGGCATGGCCCATGCTGGATCCGGGTAGGTCGCTTGAGCGTATGAGTGATTGTACGCCTAGAGGAATGATCGTTCTCGACAGAACCCGGCTTATCGGCTCACTTCAACAAATTTTGATCAATTAAGCGCGCAAGGTACTTGACGTACTGGTGAGAAAACCACATAATGCGCGCACAGTTTACGGCTATGTAGCTCAGTTGGTTAGAGCACCGCACTCATAATGCGGGGGTCACAAGTTCAAGTCTCGTCATAGCCACCATTTTTATAGATCATGCTCTCAGCATGATCTTTTTTTTTGTGGGAAAGAAAGGCTGTGAAACTATCTTTATTTACTTGCCATTTCTGAAATGGTCTTGTGGTTCACTGCACCGTTATTTCGATATTTAAACCAAAGCTGTGACTGCGGACATTTATGATATTTTTAGAACTTCCCCTCGCAGTGAAGGTTTTCAGGCGTTAAATTGATCTGCATCTGTAAGTCTTGAATGTGTTGCCAATTGGCTTGATGTTCGGGCAATGTAAAGATTTGATGATCGACTAAATTGAGTTTTTTTAAAGATATGTGCTGACTTGCACAGTAGCGTCCTTCGGCTCTTTCTAAAGCCAAGTTTTGCTGTGCTGTTGGGCTTAAGCGATCAGCCGTCAGGATTTTTTGTTGTCCTTTGGCATAGTTGACCAATATCTCTCGATCTTTTAGGCTAAATAATAGGTTGGAGTTGATATAGGTCGCTACATCACGCCGTACACCGTTATAGTCGGTGATCATGGGGGAAATCAGCTGACAACTGCTCAATGCTGTAGTACTCAGGATGAAGAAAAAACAGACTCTCTTTTTCATTATCTTTCTCGTAAATATGCATAACTTGAATATAGCTTGCAGTATGAAAATAAGTTTAAAAAGAGTGGGTTGCTGAAAAATTGATAGTTTAAAGTGTATTTGTTTATGGAATAACCATTTGTGTGTAAAAAAGGTTGACGCTTGTCTTTGAACTTTGCATAATGCGCGCACAGTTTACGGCTATGTAGCTCAGTTGGTTAGAGCACCGCACTCATAATGCGGGGGTCACAAGTTCAAGTCTCGTCATAGCCACCATTTTAAAAGACCAAGCTCTCAGCTTGGTCTCTTTTTTTGTGCGTAAAAAATAGATTTGAATATGTCGATATAAAAAAGCCCAAACACATGTTTGGGCTTTTTTATTGGAGAAAGTGCTTATAGGCCAGCTTTCCAGCCATTCATGATTGGGTAGCGACGTTCACGGCTAAATGCACGTGAGCTGATACGCGGACCAATTGCACCTTGGCGACGTTTGTATTCATTGAAATCAACCAAACGAATTACTTTTGCAACCACTTCAGCATCAAAGCCTTTGCCAATGATGTCATCTTGGCTCATATCTTCTTCGATATAGGCATACAAAATGGCATCCAGTACATCATATGGCGGTAAAGAGTCTTGGTCTTTTTGATCTGGACGTAGCTCTGCTGAAGGTGGGCGAGTAATCACACGCTCAGGAATCACTGGCTTGTCTGAAATGCTGTTACGGTATTTCGCAAGTTCAAACACAATGGTTTTATACACATCTTTCAGTACTGCAAAACCACCCACCATGTCACCATAGAGCGTGCAGTAGCCCACCGCCAATTCTGATTTATTGCCTGTAGAGAGGACTAAATTACCAAATTTGTTGGATAAACCCATCAGCAGTGTACCGCGGGCACGTGCTTGTAAGTTTTCTTCAGTTGCATCCGCAGGGCTGTTGCCAAAGAACGGATAAAGCGTTTGCATAAAGCTGTTCACAATCGGGTTGATTTCAGCAATCCCAAAAGTCACCCCCATACTCTTCGCTTGTTCAGCAGCATCTTCTACACTGATTTGAGCGGTATAGGTATATGGCATCATTACGGCTTGGACTTTGTCGGCGCCAATCGCATCGGCTGCAATTGCAAGAGTTAGAGCTGAGTCGATCCCGCCTGATAAACCCAAAATCACTCCAGGGAAACCTGAGCGTTGTACATAGTCACGGGTCGCCATTACTAAGCTTTGATAAATCTCAGCCATAGTGTCTAAAGCAGGCGGCAGAGCATTGGCCTTAAAGGCTTGTTGTTCTGCTTCGTATTCAGCTAAATATAGGGATTCTTTAAAGCTTTCTGCTTGAAGTACAACCGAGCCATTTTTGGCAATCACGAAGCTTGTACCATCAAAGATCAGGTCGTCTTGACCGCCAACTTGGTTGGCATAAACCAAGTTGAGGTTCATTTGTTTCGCCAATGCAGACATGGTTTCAACACGGTGCTGCGGCTTACCGACTTCATATGGTGAAGCATTTAAGACCAAAGCCGTTTCTACATTGAGCTGTGCCAGTTGTTGTACCGTTGATAGTGACCAAACATCTTCACAAATCAACACACCAAACTTATGCCCCAGATATTCAAAAACAAGGTGTTGATGCCCTTCGGTGAAGTAACGCTTTTCATCAAACACGCTATAGTTTGGCAAGTTTTGTTTGTTATACACACCCAAAACTTGTCCATCTTTCATGACCGCAGCGGCGTTGTAGCGCTGGCCATCTTCGCTTTGATTGACAAAACCAAAGACCATCACAATGTCTTTTACTGTTTTAAGTTGTTCAAAAACTTGTTGCGTGCGTTTGGTTAGGCTAGGACGTAGAAGTAAATCTTCTGCTGGGTAACCAATGCTCGAAAGTTCTGGAAAAATAATTAAATCAGCATTTTGTTTTTTTGCTTCATTGGCCTGCTCCAACATTTTTTGGGCATTTGCTTCAAGGTTGCCAATGTGCGGAGAGAACTGTGCAAGTGCAATTTTAAAACTTTTCATTTCCAACTAAATCCTATACCTATAGGGATATACACGACGATTGAGTTTGTTATAGCTATAAGTTCTACGTGGTGTAAGTGACGATAAACAAATAGAAGTATTAATCAATAATAAGTGCGAATACTATATACGAAATGCGATTTTTTTTAAGGGATATTCTAAAAAAAATCCGTAAATGTCCTTAAAAAGAACAAATTATTCTAATGTCTTTATGGAGTGTGATTGTGTGGTTTCAACCGCTTTTACAAAAAATACAGCAAAAGTTTGAACTTAAAAATCGGCCCTTGACTGAAGGGGAGCAAAAGCTCGCCAGCAGCATTTTTGGGAACAGTCTGAACATGGATTCGGTTCGAATTATCGCGCATCGGGCAGTGCTGCCTCATTATGCGATTAGCCCCAATGGACATGTCTATTTTAATATCAAAGACTGGTGCGAAAATTTTGCCGATCAATCCATTCATCAACAAGCCTGGTTGATTCATGAGCTAACGCATGTTTGGCAAATTCAGCAGGGACTCGCTGTAGTCCGTCAGGCACTTTTTAACCGTCAATATCGCTATGCATTAAAACAAGGGAAGCAGTTTTTAAGCTATGGCATTGAACAGCAGGCGCAAATGGTGCAAGACTATTTTCTCAAAAAACACTATGGCGAAGAGTGCTCAGCCTATGAGCAGTGCATTCCTTTTGTGGCACACAAAGCCTCGTTCTGACCCCGATAGATAAATCTGTGGAGTGATTGTTAGACAACAGATTTTAAAGTCATAAATTGCAAATCATTTGAAGAAAAATGCCAGTGGCATGGGGGAAGCGGACTCTTATTTTGAATGCAAAGCACAGGTAAAAATCGTGAGATTGAGCCTGAAAAATGAGCTAAAAATAAGAAGGAATGTCCTATGCGTATTGCTCTTCCATTGAAAGGTAAAGCCAGCCAAATTTTTGCAGGACCAGTATTCAATGCTGAAAAACAGTCTGCGATTATTCCGATTCGGCATATGAAATTTGACTTTGAAGCTGAGAAAATTGATCCCAAATTTTACTTAAATGCAGAGCTAGCGAGTGCTTACTTTGCATCACTCTCGATCTTTCTGACCTATGGTGAAGACTTGGTGATTGATACCGCCCGTTATCACCGCGATTTCCTCTCAGACCCTGTATTAAAACAACGTGTGACTTCTTTAATTGGACAGGAGGCACTGCATTCAAAGCTACATGAAGAATTGAACGATACTTTTAAACAGGTTGATTTACCCGTTGGTATTTTTCGCTATTTAGCTGAAATCGTTTTTGATTACGGTTTTAACCGCTTACCGCAGCCGATGAAATTGTCTTTAATGGCAGGCATTGAACATTTTACTGCAGTGCTGTCTGAATACATGATGAACCATGAAGAGATTTTCTTTGATTCTCAAGATGAAAAGCAACGGGCGATTTGGATGTGGCACATGCTAGAGGAATCTGAGCATAAAGACATTGCATATGATGTGTTTCAATCACTTTCCAATAACTATGCCTTACGTATTGCGGGTTTTTTCCCAGCCCTTATCACCATTTTGCTGCTGATTTCAGTGGCGTCAGTTTTTGTCCCGTTTTATCGTAAACCGTCTAATTTGGTGAGTCTCAGTTATTGGAAGGATGTACCGCGCAGTTTCAGTCTCTTGTTTGGGCTAAAACGAGGTGTTTATGGCAGTAGTTGGAAGCATATTTTTGATTATTTACGCCCGAGTTTTCACCCGAATGATTATGATACTTCTGCATTTTTAGATTATTACAAAGAGCGTTTACTACATCCTGAAACGGGAGTGTTAACCCCCTATTTCACCAAAGAATTTACTCCAGTACTGAAATCATAAAAAGGAGGTTATGACATGGGACTGTTGAGTAAAAAAAATAAACCAAGTCAAAAGGCCTACGCAGTTGTAACTGGTGCAGGTAGTGGAATTGGTCGTAGCTTTGCACTGGAACTGGCAAAACGCGGTGGTGATGTCATCTGTGCAGATATTGATTTAAGCTCGGCACAGGAGACGGTAGATTTAATTCAGTCGATGACATCTACGTCAGCCTATGCGGTGCATTGTGATGTTGGATTAAAAGAATCTGTACACGCTCTGGTTGAGCAAGCGGAACAGCTTTTGGGACATCCTGTCACCTTGCTCATCAATAATGCCGGAGTTGGGCTAGGTGGTAAGTTTGATGAGGTGTCGCTGGAGGATTGGCAGTGGTGTATGCATCTCAACCTGTGGGGGGTAATTCATGGTTGCCACTACTTTGTGCCCAAGTTTAAACAGCAAGGTTTTGGTGCCATTATCAATGTGGCATCGGCAGCGGGCTATACCGCAGCCCCTGAAATGACAGCGTACAACGTGACTAAGTCTAGTGTTTTGGCACTATCAGAAACCTTAGCTTCAGAGCTTCAGGCTTATAACATTGCAGTCAATGTGCTGTGTCCGACCTTGGTGCCCACTAATATTATGAAGAATGGGCGTTTGCCAAGTCGCTATTCTGGACTGGCTGACAAACTGCTGATGAGCCATGCGTTTACCACCAGTGATGCTGTAGTCAAAAAAACATTAAATCGCTTAGATGCAGGCAAGCTTTATACTATTCCACAACCCGATGCCAAATTGTTTTGGTGGATGAAACGCGCATCGCCAAGCTTATACGTCAAGCTTTTAGGTTTGGGTTATCCACTGTTT
This sequence comes from Acinetobacter sp. 789_lipA, assembly GCF_058242845.1. NCBI lineage: Bacteria > Pseudomonadati > Pseudomonadota > Gammaproteobacteria > Moraxellales > Moraxellaceae > Acinetobacter > Acinetobacter sp. 789_lipA. The sequence goes on from NZ_JBZAYS010000001.1 coordinate 1,706,699, forward strand.
AATCAAATCACAAAATAAGAATAGAGAAAAATGAATATGGAAACGCAATTAGAGATCGAGCAAGTAGATGTGCAAGCGCCGTCTGATCAAATGCGAGATCAAACTACCACGTCAAAAAGTACGGAAGCTCAACCTAAGCAGACCCGTAAAAAGGCTGTGCTTCGTCCTAAAGCCGTACATACTTACGATACCATTGTTGTGGGAGCAGGGATTTCGGGCATTGCTGCGGCTTATAAAATGAAACAAGTTGGTTATGAGGATTATCTGGTTTTAGAAAAAGCGGATAGGGTCGGCGGTACGTGGCGTGATAATAATTACCCTGGCTGTGGCTGTGATGTACCTTCGGCGTTGTATTCATTTTCCTTTGCACCTAGTCATCAATGGAGCCATTTATTTGCGAAACAACCTGAAATTTTAAGTTACTTGGAACAGGTGGTTGAGCAGTTTGAATTGCAAGACAAAATCCGATTTCAGCATGAGTTGCTCAGTGCAAAGTGGAATGAAGAGGCGAGTATTTGGCAACTCGAAACTTCTCAGGGGGCATATCAAGCACGAACCGTGATCTTTAGCACAGGGCCGATTACAGAACCGTCCTTACCTAAAATTAAAGGGATAGAGGGGTTTAAAGGAGAAATGTTCCATTCAGCCCGTTGGAAACATGATTATGACTTAACGGGGAGGCGGGTTGCAGTGATTGGAACAGGTGCATCTGCCATTCAGTTTATTCCACAAATTCAGCCGTTGGTGAAAGAGTTGATCGTATTTCAGCGTACTGCAACGTGGGTTTTGCCCAAAGCGGATATGCAGCTGAATGCTAGTGTGAAGTCGCTGGTGGCCAAATTCCCGATGATTCAGCAAGGCTGGAGGAAAAGTGTTTCCAGTATTTTAAATGCGATCAACTTTGGGCTGCGTCATCCGTCACTACTTGAGCCAGTCAATGTTTTAAGCCGTCAATTATTAAAATTGCAAATACAGGATGACACCCTACGTAAAGCCGTAACGCCTAACTTTTCGATCGGCTGTAAGCGACTTTTATTTGCCAACAATTATTATCCAGCACTGCAACAAGACAATGTCACGTTGTTGCCACAAGGTTTGGTCGAGATTGATGGACAGGGTGTCATTGTGGCAAATGGGGAGCGATTTGAGGTCGATGTCATTATCTGGGGGACCGGTTTTGAAGTGGCACATCTTCCAATTGGCCAGCGTGTATGGAATGCTCAAGGTGAGCGATTGGCTGACCTTTGGAAGGAAAGTTCTCCAGAAGCGTACTTGGGTACAAGTTTGGAAAATGTGCCGAATGCCTTTTTGGTATTGGGCCCAAATATCTTGGTTTATGACTCTTTTATTGGCATTGCTGAAGCTCAGATTCAGTACATTGTAGATGGTCTACTAAAAATGAAGCAGCAAGGCTTTAAACGTATGATGGTAAAACGAGATGTTCTGCGTTATCACAATGCTAAGGTGCAAACCCATTTGAAAACCACCGTATTTAACCGAGGTGGTTGCTCAAGCTATTATTTAGATCAAAATGGCCGTAACTTCGCGGCTTGGCCGTGGTCCTTGGCTGAGTTAAAGCAACGTTTATCTGCGCTTGAGCTAAAACACTACGATGTTGTTGAAGCTTAAAGTAGCCACATTAAGTATTAAAAAAAGCCTGAGTCTGTTCAGGCCTTTTAATACTTTAAGGGTGTGATTCATGAATGGTAGGTTTAGAGTTCAATATATAAAAAAACCACCCATGCGGGTGGTTTTTTGTCTATCAACGCAGACCGAATTAACGGTTGATGTCGCGTTGAACTTCGCCAGTGTAAAGCTGACGAGGGCGACCGATCTTGTACGGACCGCTGTGCATTTCTAACCAGTGGCTGATCCAACCAACAGTACGTGCAAGCGCGAAGATCACTGTAAACATTTCTGTCGGGATACCAATCGCTTTAAGGATGATACCTGAGTAGAAGTCTACGTTCGGATATAAGTTACGTTTGATGAAGTATTCATCAGAAAGCGCGATACGTTCAAGTTCCATAGCAAGAGCAAGCTGTGGATCGTTAATGCCAAGCGCACCAAGAACTTCGTCGCAAGTTTCTTTCATTACTTTCGCACGTGGATCGAAGTTTTTGTACACACGGTGACCGAAGCCCATGAGTTTAACTTCTTTAGTTTTCACTTTTTCCATGAAGTCAGCAACGTTCTCTACAGTGCCGATTTCATCAAGCATCTTAAGAACAGCTTCGTTTGCGCCGCCGTGAGCAGGGCCCCAAAGTGCTGAGATACCTGCAGCGATACATGCATATGGGTTCGCGCCAGTAGAACCAGCTAAACGTACTGTAGAGGTAGAAGCATTTTGTTCGTGGTCTGCGTGAAGCGTGAAGATACGGTCCATTGCTTTAGCAAGGATAGGATCTACTTTGTAATCACGGTCTGCTGGAGTAGCAAACATCATGTATAAGAAGTTTTCAGCGTAGCTTAAGTCGTTACGTGGGTAAACGAATGGTTGACCTACAGTGTACTTGTAGCTCCACGCAGCCAAAGTAGGTACTTTAGCAATTAAGCGAATCGCTGTAATTTCACGGTGATCAACATTTTCGATGTCTAAGTTGTTGTGATAGAACGCAGAAAGCGCACCAACTACACCAACCATGATCGCCATAGGGTGAGCATCGCGACGGAAACCATTGAAGAAGCGGCTAACTTGATCGTGAACCATAGTGTGGTTACGAACTTTAGCATCAAATACTTCTTTTTGTTCAGCTGTTGGAAGCTCGCCATTGAGAAGTAAGTAGCAAGTTTCTAAGTAGTCAGCTTTAGTTGCTAACTGGTCGATTGGGTAGCCACGGTGTAAAAGCACACCTTTGTTACCGTCGATGAAAGTGATTTTAGACTCGCATGCAGCAGTAGCCATAAAACCAGGATCAAAAGTGAAGTGACCTGCGGCCAATACATCCTTAACGTCGATTACATCTGGGCCCAATGTGCCGCTGTAAATTGGTAATTCAATTTCTTTGCCATCAAGCTGTAAAACGGCTTTTTTGCCAGTTGCTTCAGACATTCAATAGATCTCCTGTCCTGGTGAATGATTTATCTGACTCGAAATACTCATCTTTTAATGCACGAATCAGACGGATTAAAAATTTGCTCTAAGAGTAGAGAGTGCTGAAATTTTGTCAATTATACTTATGGATAAAATGATGACTTCCGAAGTTATAGTTAAGATTTAATCCATTAAAATTTGCATAAAATCACAGCACCGACACACTATAATAAGTTAATTCAACGAGCAAGTGCATAAATAAAAAATGTTGCTGGCGCAATTGTAAGCAGTTTTATATTGAAAAAAGCGCTTGAAAAGAAAAAGAATTCAAGTCGTCATATATTTACATTTATTATGATTCTCGTAACTTACGCATCATTTTAAAAAGAAAATGCTGCTTTCGTAGTCATTGTTAAAAACAATAAGTGACTCAAAAAAAATGATTTAATTGTATAAAAAATAGCTTATTTGGTATTTCGAAAACGGTATATCAGTCACTTTTTTTATTTATACGGATGTGAAAAATTGTTTTAATTAAAATTTATTACGAGATATTTCAATCTTGTAGGGGATTAATCTGTTGCACCAACATCATGCATATTTATGCCACTATGTTAAAATAAAATAATGAACATTTTATATATAAATAAAAAAATGATTAAAATAAAGCAGTGAAATTAGCCAGTTTTAAAAACAAGACTTTTTTGTGCATCTTTAGTCTAAAGTCGAATTTTACCGTTTTTGTATAAATTTTAGCGCTTGAATTTGGTGTTTATTTTATAAAAACCAACCATATAGCTGAGATTTGAAGCTAAAGTATTGTAGCGCAAGGTATTTATCTATGTGTTAATGATTCTTATTTAAAGAATTTTTATGCAAAAAGGCCAAGGGCATTGTTTGTATTTTGATAGTTCACGTCTTATAATTCAGTGTCGTTTTAAGTTCAAACGCTATTTAATTTAGAGTTTTAAAGTAGCTGCTGAACAATGCCAGCTTTCCTTCGAATTAATTCCAACAAACTCCGGATGGAGTTTTTACTTACAGGATGCCCGCTGTGAAAAGCAACAGACCTGTCAATTTGTCCATGGGTCAAGTTTTAGAAGTAAACTTAAAATCCCCTGTGGCTATTGCATCAATCTTACACCGTCTATCAGGTGTCATCGTATTTTTACTCGTACCGGTACTTCTATGGATCTTAGACAAGTCATTGTCTTCGCCTGAAGGATTTGCTCAAGTTCAGGCTATTTTTAATAGCTTCATTGTGCGTTTTGTCGTATGGGTATTTGTAGCCGGCTTAATTTTCCACTTTATTGCGGGCGTTAAGCACTTACTTGCAGATATCGGTATTGCTGAAGAACTGCAAAGTGGTCGTATCGCAGCTACTATTTCATTGATCTTGTCTGCAATCGGTATCGTTGCGGCATTTGTATGGATTGTTATCTAATGAAAAGTGCTACTGGTTTAACGGGTTCAGGTTCTCGCGATTGGTTTATCCAGCGTGTAAGTGCTGTCGTATTAGCGGTTTATACAGTTGTTGTTTTAGGTTGGATCCTATGCAATGGCGGTTTTAGCTATGAACAGTGGTACGGCTTTATGATGACAGCTCCAATGAAGATTTTATCTTTATTGGCCGTCTTATCTCTTGTTGCACATGCATGGATTGGTATGTGGCAGGTATTCACGGATTATGTGACTACTCGTCAAATGGGTCCTTCAGCTTCAGGTTTACGCCTTGTACTGACTTCAGCAGTAATTATTGCTGTATTTGCATATGCGATCTGGGCAATCCAGATTTTTTGGGCGAATTGATAGGAATAGATCATGGGCGCTATAACCCCTAAAGAAGATTACACAAATATTCCACACGAAACTTTCGATGCTGTCATCGTTGGTGGTGGTGGTTCAGGTATGCGCGCGTCTTACCAACTTGCTCAAGCTGGTTTGAAAGTTGCTGTTTTAACTAAAGTATTCCCAACTCGTTCGCACACAGTTGCAGCGCAGGGTGGTATTGGTGCATCTCTTGGTAACATGCAAGAAGATAATTGGCACTACCACTTCTACGACACTGTTAAAGGTTCTGACTGGTTAGGCGACCAAGACGCGATCGAATTTATGACGCGTGAAGCGCCACAAGTGGTTTATGAGTTAGAACACTTGGGTATGCCATTTGACCGTAACGCAGACGGTACGATTTACCAACGTCCATTCGGTGGTCACTCTGCAAACTACGGTGAAAAAGCAGTTCCACGTGCATGTGCTGCTGCTGACCGTACAGGTCACGCACTTCTTCACACGCTTTATCAAAGCAACGTGAAAATGGGTACGCAATTCTTTGTTGAATGGATCGCGCTTGACCTGATTCGTAACGAAGCAGGTGATGTTCTTGGTGTAACAGCAATTGACCAAGAAACGGGTAAAATTGCAGTATTCCAAGCCAAAGCGACATTGTTTGCTACAGGCGGTGCGGGTCGTGTTTACCGTGCATCAACCAATGCTTATATCAACACTGGTGACGGCCTTGGTATGGCTGCGCGTGCAGGTATTCCATTGCAAGATATGGAATTCTGGCAGTTCCACCCAACGGGTGTTGCTGGCGCAGGTGTATTGTTAACTGAAGGTTGTCGTGGTGAAGGTGCAATCCTTCGTAACGATGCAGGTGAGCCGTTCATGGAACGCTATGCACCAACTTTAAAAGACTTGGCACCACGTGACTTCGTATCACGTTCTATGGACCAAGAAATTAAAGAAGGTCGTGGTTGTGGTCCGAAGAAAGACTACATCTTGCTTGATATGACGCACTTGGGTGCTGAAACGATCATGAAACGTCTTCCATCTGTATTTGAGATTGGTAAGAAATTCGCGAACGTTGACATCACCAAAGAGCCAATTCCAGTAGTACCAACAATTCACTACCAAATGGGTGGTATTCCAACGAATATCCACGGTCAAGTGGTTGTGCCTGAAGGTTCTGAAACGGAAGCATTTGCAGCACATTATGACAAAGATAGCGATATCTATTCGACTAATGCGGGCGATCGTAACTTTACGAAACCTGTTAAAGGCTTCTATGCAATTGGTGAATGTTCTTGCGTGTCTGTACATGGTGCAAACCGTTTAGGTACGAACTCATTACTTGACTTGGTTGTATTTGGTAAAGCTGCGGGTGAGCACATCATCGACTACGTGACTAAACATCACGGTGATGAATACCAACCACTTCCTACGACTGTACTTGAGCAAACTGTTGCACGTATCCGTAAGTTAGATGACTCATCTACAGGTGAAAATGCGCAAGAAGTTGCAGATGCAATCCGTGACATCGTTCAAGACCATGCTGGTGTATTCCGTACAACTGCACTTCTTGAAGAAGGTGTGAAGCAGATTCTTGCGATTGAACCACGTGTACGTAACATTCACTTGAAAGACAAATCTAAAGTATTTAACACAGCGCGTGTAGAAGCTTTAGAAGTTGAAAACTTGTATGAAGTGGCTAAAGCGACATTGATTTCAGCAGCAGCTCGTAAAGAGTGCCGTGGTGCGCATACGGTTGTAGACTTTGAAGAGTCGCCTGATCACCCAGCTTACCCATATGGTCGTCGTGATGATGAGTGGATGAAGCACACATTATGGTTCTCTAGCGATAACCGTCTTGAGTACAAGCCAGTGCGTTACAAGCCATTGTCAGTTGCTGCAATTCCACCTAAACCACGTACATTCTAATTAGGAGAAGTAAGATGAGTAGAGGTACTCGTACATTTAATATCTACCGCTACGATCCTGATAAGGATGCAGCGCCGTACATGCAAACTTTCAAGTTAGAATTGACTGATAAGCACCGTATGTTGCTTGATGCGCTTCTTGCATTGAAAGTACAGGATGAATCATTAACATTCCGTCGCTCATGCCGTGAAGGTATTTGTGGTTCGGATGGTGTAAACATCAATGGTAAAAATGGTTTAGCGTGTCTTTGGAACCTAAACGACTTACCAGAAGTGATTACAGTTCGTCCTTTACCTGGTTTGCCAGTGGTTAAAGATTTAGTTGTGGATATGAATCAGTTCTACGATCAGTACAACAAAATTCATCCATTCTTGATCAACAACCAACCTGCGCCACCAAAAGAGCGTTTACAGTCTCCTGAAGAGCGTGAGCACTTAGATGGTTTATATGAATGTATTCTTTGTGCATGTTGTTCAACTTCATGCCCATCATTCTGGTGGAACCCAGACAAGTTCTTGGGTCCTTCAGCGTTGTTGAATGCATACCGTTTTATCATCGACTCTCGTGATACAGCAACTCAAGAGCGTTTGGCTCGTCTAGACGACCCATTCTCGCTATTCCGTTGTAAAGGTATTATGAACTGTGTATCAGTGTGTCCTAAAGGTTTGAACCCAACTAAAGCAATCGGTCACATCCGTAATATGCTTTTAGATGCTGCGGGTTAATCTGTAGGCTGATTTATCAGTTAGAAAAAGCACACCTTTGGGGTGTGCTTTTTTATTTTATAGTTAGATTTTTGTTATAAAAAATAAAGTTGAGTGAAAGCGTGAGCTTGGCACTATTTTTGTTTGTGATAGGTGACTTTTGTGGAAATTGCACCAGATTGGTGAAAAGCGCGGCGATTTAAAACAAATGTCATAAATAAGTGCAAGTATGAGTCTGCAAAAAAAGTTATGAAGATGTTAATATGGATGTTGTTGATGGGGAGGGCATATTGAAAGATGATGCTCTCTTTTCGTATGTGTTTTTTGGAGTAGACTTTGGTCTACGTTGAAACTCGGTTTTATTTAAAGCACCATATATTAGATGAAATTTTGATATGTGTATTTCGCCAATTTATGAAAGGTATGTGTCAAAAAAATCAATTGAAATATGGGGAGTATGTTAAAATTTTTGCACGTTTATATTTAAAAAATGCGCGCTAAATATGTACATTAATTCAACATTTAAGCCGCATTAGAGCGAGTATAAATGAAGGGTTAGTCGCTTTAGAAAAAATAATGCATCGCCTTATTTTTTCTAAGTCGATTTGCAAAAAATTGCTCGGTTTTGGCCGGGTATGAATGAGTGATGATGCCGCTGAGGGCGTTATGATTCATTGTCACATTGGGTAATTCTAATGTAGTGATAACGCCTCATGGCATCCGCCTTATGGGGACTAATGTCATGTTACCAATTTGACATTACTAATCATGGGTTCGCTTAAAAAGCATCCTGAAATGTTTTTGCAATAGGAAATGGGTCCACAAATGCAAGAAGTTGCTGACGCATTGCGTCTTGACACTGAACTTTCCGCTGATAGTGCAGCGTATATTGAAGAACTTTATGAGCAGTACTTGGCTGCACCAGACTCAGTAGAAGCTGACTGGCGTGCATACTTCGATAAATACCCGAAAGGTGATCAACCACACAGCAATGTACGTGAGCAATTCTTATTACTAGGTCGTAATTCAAGTCGTGTTCAAGCAGTGGTACAGAGTTCTGTTAGTACAGAACATGAGCGTCGTCAAATTGGCGTACTACAACTGATCGCAGCGTACCGTAACCGCGGTCACCAAAAAGCGAAGCTTGATCCTTTAGGTTTGGCAAAACGTGAAATCGTGCCGGATCTTGACCTTGCTGCACATGGCTTAACCCAATCTGATTTCGACACTGTATTCAATACAGGTAATCTTTTGATTGGTAAAGATGAAGCAACTCTAGGTGAAATGGTTCAAGCCATGGAAGCAACGTACTGTGCTTCAATTGGTGCAGAATACATGCACATTGTTGATACCAAAGAAAAACGTTGGATTCAACAACGCCTTGAAGGTGCACGTGGTCAATTCAACTTCACTGCAGAACAGAAAAAACACGTATTAGAGCGTTTGACTGCGGCTGAAGGCCTAGAAAAATTCCTAGGTAATAAATACGTTGGTGCAAAACGTTTCGGCGTGGAAGGTGGTGAATCTTTCATTCCAATGGTTGATGCTTTAATTCAGCGTGCAGGTTCTGTAGGTTGTAAAGAAGTGGTCATTGGTATGCCACACCGTGGTCGTTTGAACCTTCTTGTAAACATCATGGGTAAAAACCCAGCAGACCTATTTGGTGAGTTCGAAGGTAAGAGCTTACATAAAAAAGGTTCTGGTGATGTTAAGTACCACCAAGGTTTCTCTTCAAACGTAATGACTCAAGGTGGCGAAGTTCACTTGGCATTGGCGTTTAACCCATCACACTTAGAAATCGTCGGCCCTGTGGTTGAAGGTTCAGTACGTGCACGTCAAGTACGTCGTAAAGATATTGGTGGCGATGATGTATTGCCAGTAATTGTTCACGGTGATGCTGCATTTGCAGGTCAAGGTGTTAACCAAGAAACCTTCCAAATGTCACAAACACGTGGCTATACAGTGGGTGGTACGGTTCACATTGTGGTGAATAACCAAGTTGGTTTCACAACATCTGATCCACGTGATGCGCGTTCTACAGAATACTGTACGGACATCGCGAAAATGATCCAAGCACCGATTTTCCATGTGAACGGTGATGATCCTGAATCAGTATTGTTTGTTGCGCAATTGGCACATGACTTCCGTCATACTTTCCGTAAAGACGTTGTGATTGACATGTTCTGTTACCGCCGCCGTGGTCACAACGAAGCGGACGAGCCAGCTGCAACTCAGCCAATGATGTATCAAGTCATCAATAAGAAAACGACAACGCGTGCGCTGTATGCAGACCAATTGGTTCAAGAAAGCGTATTAGACCGTGCTAAAGCAGATCAAATGGTTGAAGACTACCGTGCTGATTTAGAAGCAGGTAAGCACGTTGCAAATGCATTGGTACTTGAACCAAATACAAAAATGTTTGTAGATTGGGCACCGTACTTAGGGCATGACTATACAGACGTATGGGATACCACATGTTCTGAAGATCGCCTAAAAGAACTAGGTCGCAAAATGCGCGAGCTTCCTGAAGGCTTCGTGATGCAGCGTCAAGTTGCAAAAGTGATTGATGATCGCTTAAAAATGCAAACTGGCGAAATTCCATTGAACTGGGGCGCTGCGGAAACTCTGGCTTATGCATCTATTTTAGATGATGGCTATTTGGTTCGTTTGACTGGTGAAGATGTAGGTCGTGGTACCTTCTCACACCGTCATGCAAAACTGCATAACCAAGTGGATGGTTCAACGTATATTCCGCTTTGCCATATCAAAGAAAATCAACCACGTACAGCGATCTACGACTCATTATTGTCTGAAATGGCGGTGTTAGGTTTTGAGTATGGTTATGCAACGACTCTGCCTAAGAGTTTGATCATTTGGGAAGCACAATTTGGTGACTTCGCAAACTGTGCACAGGTGGTAATCGATCAGTTCATCGCATCAGGTGAAACCAAGTGGGAGCGTGTGTGTGGTTTAACCTTACTTCTTCCTCATGGTTTTGAAGGTCAAGGTCCAGAGCACTCATCTGCACGTTTAGAGCGTTTCTTACAGTTATGTGCTGAAGACAACATGCAAGTGATGACACCGACTACGCCTGCACAGATTTTCCATGCTTTACGTCGTCAAGCGATTCGCCCAATTCGTAAGCCAATGATCATCATGTCACCGAAGTCTTTACTTCGTCACAAGCTTGCAACGTCTACTTTAAGTGAACTTGCAAACGGTACATTCCAAACTGTGATTGATGAAATCGACAACATCAACAAAGCAGACGTAACACGTTTAGTGCTTTGTGGTGGTAAGGTTTACTATGACTTGCTTGAGAAACGTCGTGAGCAAGAGTTGAATAACACTGCAATCGTTCGTATTGAACAATTGTATCCATACCCTGAACAACGTATTGCTGAAGTTCTTGCTCAATATCCAAACGTAAAAGACATTGTTTGGACGCAAGAAGAGCCGAAGAACCAAGGCGCTTGGTTATTTATTGCTCCTCGTCTATATGATGATGTAATGAAGTCGGCTAAACCAGTACGTATCAGTTATGCAGGTCGTGAAGCTTCTGCTGCACCGGCTTGTGGTTCACCATATTTGCATGCAAAACAACAAGCTCAGCTCGTAAATGACGCTTTAGCGATCGTAGCTGAATAACAGGAGATTCTTAGTAATGGCAACCGAAATTAAAGCACCGGTATTCCCTGAGTCAGTTGCGGATGGAACAATCGCAACTTGGCACAAACAACCAGGTGAAGCAGTATCACGTGATGAAGTGATCTGTGATATTGAAACAGATAAAGTTGTTTTAGAAGTTGTTGCTCCTGCTGACGGTACAATTGCATCGATCATTAAAGGTGAAGGTGATACTGTTCTTTCAAATGAAGTGATTGCACAGTTTGAAGAAGGTGCTGTATCTGGCGCTGCGCAAACTGAAGCAGTTCAGTCTGAAGCGAAAGTAGAACAAGCGGTTGTTCAAACTGAAGCGGGTGCTGCACCAGTCGTTGAACGTGCTCAAGTTGCTGATCAAGCGCCTGCTGTGCGTAAAGCATTGACTGAGTCTGGCATTCCAGCTGCTGATGTTGCGGGTACAGGCCGTGGTGGCCGTATTACGAAAGAAGATGTGGCAAATCACCAAACTAAACCAGCAGCTCCAGCTGCAGCACCATTAAGTGTTGCTGTGGGGGAGCGTGTTGAGAAGCGTGTTCCTATGACACGTCTTCGTAAGCGTGTTGCTGAGCGTCTGCTTGCTGCAACTCAAGAAACTGCAATGTTGACGACGTTTAACGAAGTAAACATGAAGCCAATCATGGAAATGCGTGCACAATACAAAGACGCATTTGAGAAGCGTCATGGTGCGCGTCTTGGCTTTATGTCTTTCTTTGTTAAAGCTGCAACTGAAGCGCTTAAACGCTACCCAGCAGTTAACGCTTCAATTGATGGTGATGACATTGTTTACCACGGTTATTATGACATCGGTGTAGCAGTATCTTCTGAGCGTGGTCTAGTTGTACCTGTGCTTCGTGATACAGACCGCATGAACTATGCTGAAGTTGAAAATGGTATCCGTGACTTTGCTTACAAAGCACGTGATGGCAAATTGGGCATCGAAGACATGACTGGCGGTACGTTCACAATCACCAACGGTGGTACTTTCGGTTCATTATTGTCGACTCCGATCTTGAATACACCACAAACTGCGATTTTGGGTATGCATAAAATCCAAGAGCGTCCAATGGCTGTAAACGGTCAAGTAGAAATCTTACCGATGATGTATTTAGCGCTTTCTTATGACCACCGTCTAATCGATGGTAAAGAAGCAGTTGGTTTCTTGGTAACAATCAAAGAATTGTTAGAAGAACCAGCTAAATTGATCCTTGACCTTTAATTCTAAAGAATAAAACATGGGCTTAGAGCGATCCTCTAAGCCCATTTTTGGAGATAAAAATGTCTCAACAATTTGATCTTGTTGTAATTGGCGGTGGCCCAGGTGGTTACGAAGCAGCAATTCGTGCAGCGCAGCTTGGTTTTAAAGTTGCTTGTATCGAAAAACGTATTCACAAAGGCAAACCATCATTAGGTGGGACGTGCTTAAACGTGGGTTGTATTCCGTCTAAAGCATTGCTTGATTCTTCTCACCGTTATGAAGATACAGTGCATCACTTAGCTGATCACGGTATTACAACAGGTGAAGTGAACTTTGATTTGTCTAAACTCCTTGCACGTAAAGACAAAATTGTTGACCAACTGACCATGGGTATTGATGGCCTTTTAAAAGGTAACGGTATTGAGTGGTTAAAAGGTACAGGTAAATTACTTGCAGGTAAAAAAGTAGAATTTGTATCTCACGAAGGTGAAACTCAAATTTTAGAGCCTAAATATGTGATTCTTGCAACGGGTTCTGTTCCTGTGAACATTCCTGTAGCTCCAGTAGATCAAGACATTATTGTTGACTCTACAGGCGCACTAGAATTCCAAGAAGTACCTAAGCGTTTAGGTGTCATTGGTGCGGGCGTAATCGGTCTAGAGCTTGGTTCAGTATGGCGTCGTCTAGGTGCTGAAGTTGTTGTATTTGAAGCAATGGACACATTCTTACCAATGGCTGATAAAGCCTTGGCGAAAGACTACCAAAAACTTTTGACGAAACAAGGTCTTGATATCCGTGTTGGTGCTAAAGTTGCTGGCACAGAAGTTAATGGTTCTGAAGTCACTGTTAAATATACTCAAGGCGGCGAAGAAAAAACTCAAGCGTTTGATAAGTTGATCGTTTGTGTAGGCCGTCGTGCGTATGCTGAAGGCTTATTGGCAGATGACTGTGGTATCAAACTCACTGAACGTGGTTTAGTTGAAGTGAATGATTGGTGTGCGACTTCTGTTGACGGTGTATATGCAATTGGTGACTTAGTACGTGGTCCAATGCTTGCACATAAAGCAATGGAAGAAGGCGTAATGGCTGTTGAACGTATTCACGGTCATGCAGCTCAAGTGAACTATGACACGATCATTTCTGTGATTTACACACATCCAGAAGCGGCGTGGGTAGGTTTAACTGAAGAGCAAGCCAAAGAAAAAGGCCATGAAGTTAAAACAGGTCAATTCGGTTTCGCTGCAAACGGCCGTGCAATGGCTGCTGGTGAAAATGCTGGTTTCGTGAAGTTTGTTGCTGATGCGAAAACAGATCGTTTACTTGGTATGCACGTGATTGGACCTGCTGCGTCTGATATCGTACACCAAGGTATGATTGCGCTTGAGTTTGTATCTTCGGTTGAAGATCTACAGTTGATGACTTTTGGTCACCCAACATTCTCAGAAGTGGTTCATGAAGCAGCACTTGCAGTGGATGGTCGTGCGATTCACGCAATTCAGCGTAAACGCAAATAAGACAACGAAAAGAGCGACTACGGTCGCTCTTTTTTGTTTCAGGTGTTGTCTTCTCGTGAAGAATCATCTAAAAATAAAGACAAGAAGTTTTAAAAATCCAAAATGGTTACTGTGATAGTAAACAGTTTCGGTGCAACAAAAAGTAAATAAGCAGTAATAAAAAGGTTAGTCGATGAATTTACATGAATATCAAGCTAAAGCGCTATTAAAAAAATATGGTATGCCTGTCCAAGAGGGCGTACTTGCCACCAGTCCAGAAGAAGCAGTAAAAGCCTTTGAACAAATAGGCGGAAAATTTGCTGTAATGAAAGCCCAAGTGCATGCGGGTGGTCGTGGTAAGGCGGGTGGCGTAAAAGTTGTAAAGTCAGCAACGGAAGCTGCTGAATATGCAAAAAGTATCATCGGGACCAACCTTGTAACCTATCAAACTGATAGCCATGGCCAGCCTGTAAATAGCGTACTTGTCGCGGAAGATGTTTATCCTGTAGAGCGTGAACTGTATTTAGGTGCAGTGGTTGACCGCTCAAGCCGTCGTGTGACCTTTATGGCTTCGACCGAAGGTGGCGTCGAAATTGAAAAGGTTGCTGAAGAAACCCCTGAAAAAATTATTAAAGTTGAAGTCGATCCTTTGGTTGGCTTATTGCCATTCCAAGCACGTGAAGTTGCATTTAAGTTGAACCTTAAAGATGGTCAAGTGAATCAATTTGTGAAAGTCATGTCTGCTGCGTATCAGGCGTTCATTGAAAATGACTTTGCTTTATTTGAGATCAATCCACTATCTGTGCGTGAAAATGGTGACATCCTATGTGTCGATGCCAAAGTGGGGATCGACTCCAACGCGCTGTATCGTTTACCAGAAATTGCTGCGCTGCGCGATAAGTCACAGGAAAATGAACGTGAGTTAAAAGCGTCTGAATTTGACCTCAACTACGTCGCGCTTGAAGGCAACATTGGCTGTATGGTCAATGGTGCAGGCCTTGCAATGGCTACCATGGATATTATTAAACTGTATGGTGGCCAACCTGCGAATTTCCTTGATGTGGGTGGTGGTGCAACCAAAGACCGTGTGATTGAAGCGTTTAAAATTATTCTAGCAGATACCTCTGTACAAGGGGTATTGATTAATATCTTCGGTGGAATTGTACGTTGTGACATGATTGCTGAAGCAATTATTGCAGCGGTTCAAGAAGTAAATGTGACCGTACCTGTGGTTGTTCGTTTAGAAGGGAACAATGCTGAATTGGGTGCCAAATTACTTGATGAATCAGGTTTAAAACTTATTTCTGCAAATGGCTTATCGGATGCCGCAGAAAAAATTGTTGCTGCAGTAAAAGCGTAAGGAGTATCAATATGAGCGTATTAATTAATAAAGACACCAAAGTATTGGTACAAGGTTTTACAGGTAAAAACGGCACATTCCACTCAGCACAAGCACTAGATTATGGAACTAAAGTCGTTGGCGGGGTAACTCCTGGTAAAGGTGGCACAACCCACCTTGATTTACCTGTATTTAACACCATGAAAGATGCAGTCGCAGGTACAGGCGCAGATGCGACTGTGATTTATGTACCAGCACCGTTTGTATTAGATTCAATTATTGAAGCAGTGGACTCAGGTGTTGGACTGATTGTGGTCATCACAGAAGGCGTGCCAACTTTAGACATGCTCAAAGCTAAGCGTTATCTTGAAACCAATGGCAATGGTACACGTCTGATTGGTCCAAACTGTCCGGGTATTATTACCCCGGGTGAATGTAAGATCGGGATTATGCCGGGTCATATTCACCAACCGGGTAAAATTGGTATTATCTCGCGTTCAGGCACGTTGACTTATGAGGCTGTTGCTCAAACGACGAAACTGGGCTTAGGACAATCTACCTGTATTGGTATTGGTGGTGATCCAATTCCGGGCATGAACCAAATTGATTGTTTGAAACTGTTCCAAGAAGATCCGCAAACTGAAGCGATTATCATGATTGGTGAGATTGGTGGTACGGCTGAAGAAGAAGCAGCGGAATATATTCAATCACATGTGACTAAACCTGTGGTGGGTTATATTGCCGGTGTAACAGCACCGAAAGGCAAGCGTATGGGGCATGCGGGAGCGATTATTTCTGGTGGTAAAGGTACTGCGGAAGAAAAGTTTGCAGCATTTGAAAAAGCGGGGATGGCCTATACGCGTAGCCCAGCAGAACTCGGTTCAACCATGTTCCAACTTTTAAAGGATAAAGGTTTAGTTTAAGCCTTTTATATTTTAAAAGAAAAAGCCGTATGTCTTAATTGCACATGCGGCTTTTTTGTGGAGAGCATATTGGTTTGCTCTAATATAAAAAATAATATAAGGGTTTAGAGTAACTTAATCCCAGTTGAAAATTATATTCAGCCACATAGAAAAAGCCATATTGAACAAAAGACAAAATGGTTAAATTAGAGCAAGATTTACTATGCACCTAATAATCTGAGAATCGATAAATATTTAGTGTACACTGTTTCTATAGCGGACTATGCTATATTCATAATTAAAATAATTCTTTTGAAGACATAGTATTGCAGATGTTGAAGCCTATTCATTTATTGTTTTGTCGCTGCTTATTCTTGTTCGGGCTAGCAATGAATAGTGCTTATGCTGAAAATGAAGACGTCTACTTAGCTGAGTCTTTGAGTGATGATATTTTCCACTATTATCAGCAGTTAGCTGCACAACATAATGAAGAAGAAAACGATTATACATTGATCAATAATGATTTTTATGAGAATGAATATATTCGCGTATTTAACTACTCGGCCTACAACTCGGATGGTTTAAGCCATAAATTGGGGACAGGGGAGTTTGATAGTTCAGATTTGGATGCACTCAGTATTTCATTTGGGTATGGTATTGAAATTAAAATCAACAAACGAAATAAAGTTGGATATGAGTACCTTTCAAATTTTCCTTATGATCGTGGGCAATTGATCCGTTTCTTTTGGGTGCGTTTGCACTAAATGGTTCAACTCAGTTTATTTGTAAAAAAGGTTGTAGCCATATGGTTTAGAATGTTTTCACTCAATTGTAGAGTCTAGGATGTTTACATTACTTTTGGACTTTTCTGATGGTAGGCTAATCGATTACCAAGCTAAAATAACTTAAATTTTTATAATAGATGATAGGCTTACTATGCTGAGTGAATTAGAGGGTCTATCGTTTTAACAGCTTAAATGTGTATTTTATTGAAAGTTGAATATTAAAGTAGATGATAAAAAACGCGACAGATCGTCGCGTTTTTTGCTTGTAAGTCTAACTACTATTGAGCTTTGCTTTGCGGTTTTAAGCTTTGGGTTAAACCATTGATGTCGCCGCCTTGAATTCCCAGTTCATTCATCAAGCTATCAATTAATGGTGCTTGGGTACGATAGCGTAGCGCACTATTCACCACTTGATCAGACAAAGCAACTTGTGAAGATTCCGCACCATCACCTCCAGTTGTGGCTGAGCCGACATTACCTAAACCGTTAACCTGTAGAATTTTGATGTCATCAATGTTTTCCATCGGCTTAACACTTTCACGAATGATTTCAGGTAAGTATTTTAACAATGCTAGGCGAATTTGCATTTCAACTTGCTCAGGAGATAAGACGTTGTTGGCCTCATTCACGGCACGTGTACCATCTGCATCGACTTGGTATTGTTTTTCCATTGCTTGAGCCAACAGTATTTTGGCATCCGCTTCACCTTTGGCCTTTAAGCGAGCTTGTTCGGCTTGAGCTTCCGCAGCAATACGAACAGCTTCGGCATCATCGGCAGCAGCTTGTTTACCTGCTTCAGCTGCCACCGTAATCGCAATAGCATCTTTTTCTGCAGCTTGCTTCGCTGCAACCAATTCAACAGCTTTTTGACGCTCAGCACGCTGGGTTTCACGTACGGTAATCACTTCTTCTTCAGCTTTAACCGCTTCAGCGCGGGCACGGTCAGCAGAAGCTTTGGCTTCAGACTCTTCACGCGACTTTTCAGCAATCGCAATGGCACGTGATTGTTCTGCCAGTTCGATGGTTTTCTTTTGCTCAACCTGCGCTTGTTCAATAATTTGTGATTTTTGAATATTTTGACTTTCTACATCACGTGCTGCACCAATACGCTTTAACTCGACTTCACGCTCAGCTGCAATACGTACTTCTTCTGCTTCACGTTTTTTCTCGGCTTCTTGTGAGGCAATTTCAGCCAATTGTTCTGCACGGCGAATTGCAATTTCACGCTCTTGCTGTAGTTTGGCGTATTCTTCTTCGCGGATGATTTGTAGGCGAGCTTGTTCAGCTTCTAAGTTTTTAGTCTTAATGGCAAGGTCAGCATCTTGTTCAATGTGATTGCGTTTACGACGGCGGTCTTCAATTGTTTCAGTCAGCTTAGTTAAACCTTCGGCATCGAATGCATTCTGAGGGTTAAAGTATTTAAAACCTGTTTGGTCTAAACCTGTTAATGACACAGTTTCTAGTTCTAGACCATTTTTATGTAAGTCTTCGGACACCACTTGTTGTACTTTTTGCACGAAATCCACACGTTTTTCATGCAACTCTTCCATCGCCATTTCAGCTGCTACTGCACGTAAGGAATCGACAAATTTACCTTCCACAAGGTTCTTCAACTCATTTGGAGACATGGTTTTTTGTCCCAAAGTCTGCGCGGCAACTGCAATTGATTCTGCTAGCGGCTTCACACGGACATAGAACTCAGCCATGACATCGACGCGCATACGGTCACGGGTAATGAGCGCTTGATCATCAGCACGGCGAACCTCTAAACGTAGTGTGTTCATGTTGACAGGAATAATTTCATGTAACACAGGCAGTACAATTGCACCTCCACCTAAAATTACTTTTTCGCCGCCAAAACCGGTACGTACGAAAGAGATTTCTTTGCTTGAACGACGGTACAGACGGGCAATAATAATGCCGATAATGACGAGAGCTGCAAAGATAATCCCTGCAAGAATAAGAATGTTATAGAAGTTGTTGCTGAGCATAAAGATCCCGATTTTATTTAAAGTTATAAGTAGAAAATGAAAGAATTAAAGTGAAATGGCTTTAAAGCCAATCTTGGTTTTTTGAGTCAAGATGACTTCTTGACCTTGAGAAAAATGAAGGTCTGTTTCAGGTTCAACCAGTACATAATGTGTTTGCCCAAACTGATCTTGAACCCGTGCTTGAGCAGGTGAGTTGACTTTAGCTTCACCTAAAATAATCAGTGCTGTTCGTCCAATCAGCTCTTCACTGTAAATTGCTGTGGTTTCATCTTGTGGCAAAATTTTAGCAATCAGCATGGCGCTGTAACGAATCATAGGCATTGAAAGTACGAGGCAAAGAGGTGCCATGATCCATGCACTCCAATAGCTCCCGGTCCAAGTTTGAAGAATGGACTGTAGAATAAAGCCACTTAAGCTATATAGAGTGAGGAAGATAATCAGCCAAACTAAAAGAGGAACACGGCCGATAAACAACCAATCCAGCAGGGCATTGAGCCAACCTTGATCGGCATCTAGTGCAATGTCGACGTCTTTAGTACTGCCTAGGTCATCAGGTAGGAATTGGTCAAGTAGGCCTTGTGAGCCGCCGCCTAACACCAATAAATGAACCGTACCGGGTTTGTCGGAGAGTCAATATTCTGAGAGACTATCGCGATGACAAAATTAAAATATACCCCTGAAATCAGAGAAAGAGCGGTTCAATTATTGATTGAATCTGAAAAAGATTATCCTTCTACTTGGGCTGCAATCACAGCAATTGCGCCTAAGATTGGTTGTACTCCTGAAACACTTCGTGCCTGGCATCAAAAGCATTTAGATCAGCAAAATCCTATTAAAGTACAACAGATATCTGATCAAGAAAAAATGAAGCAAATGGAACGTGAAATTAAAGAATTAAAGCGTGCCAATGAAATTCTACGTAAAGCAGCCGCTTTTTTCGCCCAGGCGGAGCTCGACCGCCCACACAAATAATGGTGGATTTCATCCATAACAATAAAGACTTATATGGTGTTGATGCGATTTGTAGGATTTTACCGATCGCAGCTTCAACCTATTACCGAACTTTAGATCTCGCTGACAATCCAGAACATCGAGCGAAACGAGATCTACATGATGAGCATCATGCTGAACAAATTAAACGAATTTGGAAGGAAAGTTCAGGTCGATATGGTGTACGTAAAGTCTGGCAAAAATTAAAACGTGAGGGTTATGTTATTGCACGTTGTACAGTTGCTCGATTGATGCAAAAGCTAGGTATACAAGGTGTTTGGCGTGGTAAGAATAAACAAACCACCCGTAACCGAGATGACCAAAAACGGGCAGATGATTTAGTGAAACGTAATTTTAATGCTGATCATCCAAACCAACTATGGGTGGGTGACTTTAGTGTGCCGCAGCAAGCGGCGTAAGAGATGAGGGTATGGCCCCTCGCTATCGGCTTGCAGGAGCAGGTAGCAAACCACCATAAGCGGCTTGGATCAAAAGTCCCGGTCGTGAGCGTTATGGAAAAGGCATCGTAGAGATGTCAGGTAAGAATTAGGAAGGCGAACAACAGTGAACTGCCGTTCAAGTGTCGAAAGTACTCAAATGACATCAAAACCGGGGATGGAAGTTACCCCGCGATTAGTTTGGCCGTTACCTGCTTACGGGCCATTCGGTGTCCGGCGTAGAGGCAGCGCGATCCTAATTCAGGCTCTTACGTTGAACTGCGGGAACCTTCGGTGGCGATGTCAAGCGAAAGGCACAAGCTCAAAAGGCAAGGCTGATAATAGCAATGCGTCACCAAGGGGCGGAGCAACTCGTAGTAGTGTTGAAGTTACTGTAATGGTAATGGAGCGAAGGGGTTGCATTATCCAGGTCTACGGATTTGTCAACTGTGCAAGCAGGAGGAGCAAAACTTTATGACCAAACCATTTAATATTCCTAAAGCGTTAATCTGGGAGGCATTTAAAAAAGTCAAAGAGAATGGTGGCGCTCCAGGCGTTGATCATGAATCTATTGAGCAATTCGAAAAGCATTTAAAGAACAACCTATACAAACTATGGAATCGACTTTGTTCTGGCAGTTATTTTCCACCGCCAGTTAAGGCTGTTCCGATTCCAAAGAAGTCAGGTGGCGTGCGTATACTAGGTATTCCAACAGTTGCAGATCGAGTCGCGCAAACAGCAGTTAAGCTCTTATTAGAGCCGAAAATTGATCCATTATTTCATCCAAACTCATATGGATATCGTCCGGGGCGTTCTGCCCATGATGCAATTGCGATAGTGAGGAGACGAAGTTGGGATTATGACTGGGTTGTGGAATTTGATATCAAAGGTCTCTTTGATAACATCGACCATGATTTACTCATGCGTGCACTCAAGAAACACTGTGAAATTCCATGGATTCTTTTATATGTGCAACGTTGGTTAAAAGCACCAATGCAACACATAAATGGCCATCTTTTAGAAAGGAATCGCGGCACACCACAAGGTGGTGTTGTGAGTCCTTTATTGGCGAATTTATTTATGCATTATGCTTTTGATATGTGGATTACGAAACATCTTCAAAGTGTACGGTTCTGCCGTTATGCAGATGATGGCGTAATTCATTGTCGGAGTTTATCTCAAGCCAAACTTGTTTTACAAAAGATCGATGCACGATTTCGTGAATGTGGTCTCGAATTGCATCCAGACAAGACAAAGATTGTTTATTGCCAAGATATTAATCGTCGTAAAGCATATCCCGATGTTCAATTTACTTTTCTCGGGTACACGTTTAGGCCCCGTAAGGCTGTGGACAAGTATAAAAGAGTTTATGTAAATTTCTCTCCTGCAGTCAGTCGTGATGCACTTAAAGCAATGCGACAGACTATTCGGAAATGGCATCTACATCTGATGTGTAATCGCGAATTAAGTGATTTATCTGCAATATTCAATCCAATTCTTCAAGGTTGGCAGCAATACTATGGTCGATTCCATGGTTCAGCAATGTCAGCGATCTGGCAACACATGAATGCTTATCTTATACGCTGGATGAGGCGTAAGTATAAAAACTTGGCCCGTCATAAAAGACGGGCTAGATATGCCTTAGGGCGACTTGCGCGTGATTTTCCAAATGCCTTTGTGCACTGGAAAATGGGATGTTTACCATCGGTTGGATAATGGGAGCCGGATGAGCTGAGAGGTTCATGTCCGGTTCTGCGAGGGGCTAAGGGTGAAATTCCCTTGGTCTACTCACCCGTATATTCAAACTCATTCAGGCTGGGTATATACCGCATTTGTTATTGATGTGTTCTCACGAGCAATTGTTGGATGGAAAGTATCTACACGGATGAATACAGATATGGTGCTCGATGCATTGGAGCAAGCATTGCACGATCGAGGTATGCCTAAGAATGTGATTCATCATTCCGATAGAGGTGTTCAATATCTTTCTATTCGCTATACCAATCGTTTAGAAGCTGCAAATTTACGAGCATCAGTCGGTACAACTGGTGATTCATACGATAATGCTTTGGCTGAAACGGTGAATGGCTTATACAAAACAGAGGTGATTGAATATTTAAAAGCAGATTGGCAAGGTTTAGCAGATGTACAACTTGCGACACTAAACTGGGTAGATTGGTTCAATAAAAAGCGTGTACACAGTGCACTGGGTTATGTATCGCCTTTTGAGTTTGAAGCAATGTACTATGATAAGATTAACCCGTTAGGTCAGGTGGCCTAACTTAAATAAAAAAGTCTCCGACAAACCCGGTACGGTTCAAAAATCAATTCGAGCAGTCCCAATAAAAACATCAGACTGAGGCAAATACTAAAAATTAAATTGGATGGGTGAGTAAATAATTCCCACATTCTAAAGGTTCTCTATTTTTATGCTGTTATCAGTTAAGTGTAAATTTTTAAAAAGAATTGTATTGAAATTGGGCTTTAGCATAGCATTCAAAAAAAAGAATGTCTAAGTTTGTTGGCACGTAAGGAGAGAGCAGTTTAATTGTGATTTGATAAATTTTAGACAAAAAAATACGCAATGATTGGGGTATTCATTGCGTAGAACTACGAATCTGTTGTTACACAGTTTCGGTAAAAAGGAGAAATGTTATATCTCAGGGTTAATCTAAGCTATGAACTCATCATAAGGGCTGCGCGTTGTTATTTCATGAGTATTCACGTTAAGTACTGTAAATTTAGGTTAACAAACGACACTAAATGTCAGTTTTTGAGATGCATGTAGCTTATTTGTGTTTATTTCGCGATTAAAAAAGCCTTTCTCAGTGAGAAAGGCTTTAAAGAAGCGGATTAGTTTAAGAACGGATTAGAAATGAAACACTCCTAAACCCGACTTAACTTCATCTAGAGTCTGTTGAGTGATGTCACGACATTTGTCTGTACCAGTCTTCAAAATATCCATGATGTAATCAGGATCTTTCGCAAGTTCCATACGACGTTCACGAATAGGCGTGATCAGCTCTTTCAATACGCCTTCAAGACGTTTTTTCACCGTACCATCGCCCAAACCACCACGGCGGTAATGTGCTTTCAGTTCTTCAACTTCTTCTTTGTTTGGATCAAACGCATCTAAATACGTAAATACGATATTACCTTCAACCTGACCTGGGTCTTCAACACGCAGGTGGTTCGGGTCGGTGTACATCGCATTCACAGCTTTTTTAATGTCTTTATCTGTTGCGTCCAACACAATGGTATTGCCTAAAGATTTCGACATTTTGGCTTTACCATCAAAGCCGGGTAAACGGCTCATATTGGAAAGCAGAGCCTTACATTCAGGCAGTAATTCCTGACCAATCTGACGGTTTAAGCGGCGTACGATTTCATTGGTCTGTTCGATCATTGGAATCTGGTCTTCACCCACAGGTACAACCGTTGCTTTAAATGCGGTGATATCTGCTGCTTGTGCAACTGGGTAGCATAAAAAACCAGCTGGAATATCTCGTTCGAAACCACGCATCTGAATTTCAGACTTGATCGTCGGGTTACGTTCTAAACGAGATACGGTCACAAAGTTGAGATACAACATGGTGAGTTCATTCAGCGCCGGTAAGCTCGACTGCACGCAAATGGTGGTTTTGGTTGGGTCGATCCCGACTGCTAAGTAATCTGTGGCAACTTCAAGAATATTGCGGCGAACTTTTTCAAAGTTATCTGCATTGTCAGTAAAGGCTTGCGCATCGGCCAATAATAAATGCTGATGGTGTGAATCCTGCAAACCCACACGTGAACGTAAAGATCCGACAAAGTGCCCTAAATGAAGTTGTCCCGTTGGACGGTCGCCTGTCAAAATAACAGGACGGTTGTCTTGATTACTCATTATCTATTTCCAAAGTCGTCGTAGCGACATGCTATTTTCAAAGAATGCAGACATTGTACGGCATAATCTTTTTCAATGTCAGTCTTAAAAAAACTGCAGTGAAAAAATTATAAAATCAGTTAAATTTCAAAAAACAAATATTCAAAAGCTTAGATCACAGATTAAAATGTCAGAATTCTCAAGATGGATAAAAATAAATGGCGAGTAGCTTATTAATATTACTAGATGATATTGCCACGATATTAGATGACGTTGCGGTCATGAGTAAAATGGCAGCAAAAAAAACGGCGGGTGTTTTGGGCGATGATTTAGCACTTAATGCACAGCAGGTCAGTGGAGTTCGTACTGACCGTGAGCTGCCTGTGGTTTGGGCTGTGGCAAAAGGCTCTTTTGTTAATAAATTGATTTTAGTCCCTGCGGCGCTGTTGATTAGTGTGGTTGCACCATGGCTGATCACGCCACTGTTAATGATTGGTGGTTTATTTCTATGTTATGAAGGGGTAGAAAAAGTCCTGCATAGTTTGCATCACAAAAAAGCCAAAACCGAAGAGGAAGCCAGCCAAGAATTAACTGCGATTGAAACGGATATGGCGACTTTTGAAAAAGATAAGGTCAAAGGGGCGATTCGTACCGACTTTATTTTGTCGGCAGAAATTGTAGTGATTTCACTGGGGACTGTGGCTGCTGCAACTTTTTCAACCAAAGTTATGGTGTTGTCTGTAATTGCCATTTTAATGACCGTCGGTGTGTATGGTTTTGTGGCGATGATTGTCAAAATTGATGATTTAGGGCTGTATCTAACTCAGCAAGCCTCTTCATTTAAGCAAACTATTGGCCGTGGTTTATTGGCTTTTGCACCAAAACTAATGAAGACCTTAACCATCGTGGGCACTATCGCGATGTTTTTAGTGGGTGGTGGCATTATTTCCCACGGCGTGCCTTTATTGCATCATTTAACTGAAGGTTCAGTGGATTATGCTGAACATATTCCAACTGTGGGAAGCATTGTGGGGGCATTAACCCCAACACTGATTAACTTAGTGATTGGTTTTGTGGCTGGTTTGATTGTATTGGCTATTGTGAGCTTGATTAAAAAAGTTTGGCCGAGCTCAAAAAAGGCATAAACTGGATCGGGTCAGCATGTATTAGAAGAAGGAAGAGTGCTATGCGTTGGAAGGGACGTCGTGTCAGTAGCAATGTCGAGGATCGTCGTGGTGGTGGCGGTGTCAAGGCGGGTGGCATCAGTATTTTAGGGCTGATCGTGGCCTTTGTGGCATGGAAATTTCTAGGAGTGGATCCGCAGCAAGCCTACCAAGCCACTAAACAAGTGACCGCACAAACTGGAGCGGCAGAAACCCAAGGTTTGGATAACCCAACGCCTGATCAGCAGGAAGCGATGGACTTTGTCGGTACTGTACTGGCCGACACTGAAGACACATGGGGTCAAATTTTTCAACAGCAATTGGGACAACAATATGTTCCACCGAAGCTGGTGATGTTTTCAGGAGTGATCAATTCGGGTTGTGGTACTGCTCAGTCTGCAATGGGGCCGTTTTACTGTCCAGCAGATCAGAAGGTGTATATCGACACCGCTTTCTTTAAAGACATGCGGACTCAAATGGGTATTGGCGGTGAGCAAAACCAAACGGAGTTGGCGCGCCAAGATCAAGCAGGTGACTTTGCTCAGGCTTATGTGGTGGCACATGAGGTTGGACATCATATTCAGACCATTTTAGGTATTTCTGAACAAGTACAAAAAGCTCGTGCACAGGGCTCAAAAGCGCAAGGCAATGCTTTATCGGTACGCCAAGAGTTACAGGCTGACTGTTTAGCAGGAGTATGGGCGCATCATAACAATCAACGAACTCAGTTCTTAGAGCAAGGCGATGTTGAAGAGGCGATGGATGCGGCACATAAGATTGGTGATGATTACCTACAAAAGCGGGCAACAGGGCAAGTGGTCCCTGATAGCTTTACCCATGGAACCAGTCAACAGCGTATGACTTGGTTTGGCACTGGCTTTAAGTCGGGTCAAGTTGAAAGTTGTGATACCTTTAACCAAGCCATTTAAGCCATAAAAAAAGAGGCGATTGATCGCCTCTTTTTTTATTTCAAGCAATTCATTCTAGCGGTTTAAGAACTGCTTAAAGTTTCGAGCAATACGGACACTCACATATAACGCAATACAGGCAAATAACAACACCCCAAACACCACATACTTTAAGTTGCTCATATCCGCACGGTAAAACTGTTGAATTTGTTCAGGCGTATAACGCAATGTTTTAACATCTTGTGTGCGTGTATCGAAATAACTGACTTGCTGAATATAGTTAAACTGACCTGCTTTGAGTAGTTCAATTGACTGAATTTGGCGGGTATGTTGTTCGTTGTAATCATCCACACAAATGTCAGTTAAATAATGATCACAGCTGAGTTTGGCGATATAACCCTGATTGGCCACATGCAAATAAATATGATCATCGGGAGCTTTATTGTTTGAAAGTAGAACTAGTGTTTGATCGGGACGAGAGTTCATTTTAAAACTTTGTGCTGAGGCAAAAGTTTGCTCGGCTTGTAAAATTTCTTTGGTTTTTGCAAAGCAGGTCAGAAACAACGCAAAGGTGGTCAGGAAAATAATCAGTGCGAAGAACATCCGAAAGATGGTTTTAAAAGTGAATTGCATAGGAGATCAAACTTGGCCAAAGGGAACGTTCACGCATAAAAAACATGCATATGCGCTATGTTAATTCATCATTAGGAGAAATGTTAAAAAAATTATTTTTTTCGGGCGTTGAACTGAAAAATGATTAAAATATTTCGAGCATCAATGTGTATGAAATGAACTTTTATTCCATCTATCAGCACTGAAAGCCGCCGTCTCCCCAACCGCCCAATTTGGAAGTTCAATGGGAAATTATTTTTTTCTACAAGTTTTTACCGTTATTTTTGCATTATCCATTGCAACGACTATTTTCAATAAACGCATTTTAGGTTTTCCTCAAGCCATTGGCGTACCCATCGTTTCTGCCATTTTTGTCTTTATTTTACAGTGGGGCGCGAGCCTGTTGAGTGGTAATCAGTTTATTACCATCAATATTCATAACATTGAAGAAGCGGTTCGTCACATCGACTTTTATGACTTTTTAATCAATGGTGTGATTTGCTTCATTTTGACCTCTTCGGCACTGAAGTTCAAAGTCTCAGATTTACGTAGTCATTGGAAACCGATCAGTATTTTAGCCAGTATTGCACTGGTATTGTGTGCCGTGTTCTTTGGGGTGGTGCTGTATGGTTATCAGTTCCTGATTGGGCAGCATGTCGATTTATTGGTGCTTTTGCTGTTGGGGGCTGCATTGGGTGCAACGGACCCGATTGGGATCAAAGGCGTGCTTAGTTCGGTACGTGCACCACATCATTTAATGGTCAAGCTTGAGGGCGAATCACTGTTTAATGATGCCATGTGTATTGCCTTGTTTATGACGCTTTTAAACGTCTTACAAGGTGAAAACTTTACCGTCATGGGCGTGTTGCAGACCTTACTCTACGAAATTTTTGTCGCAG
The DNA here is from genome assembly GCF_058242845.1 of Acinetobacter sp. 789_lipA. Taxonomy (NCBI): domain Bacteria; kingdom Pseudomonadati; phylum Pseudomonadota; class Gammaproteobacteria; order Moraxellales; family Moraxellaceae; genus Acinetobacter; species Acinetobacter sp. 789_lipA. Next base: position 1,734,396 of record NZ_JBZAYS010000001.1, read on the forward strand.
TTATTATTGGTTGGGCCTTTGGTTTAGGGATCTTGCGACTGCTGCGTGGTAAGCACGAAATGGAGTCTCTCATTTTGACCACAGCACTCTTGGCCTGTGGTTCGTACTTGGTTGCACTGTTTGCCCATGCTTCAGCACCGATTGCTTGCGTCATCGGTGGTTTGATTGTGGGGAACAAATGGAAAGAAATTTTACAAGAGCGCGAAATACGGGAAGTGAACCATTTTTGGCATACAGTTGAAGGGATTATTAACTCGTTCTTATTCACCTTAATTGGCTTGGAACTGTTTATTTTAGATCTCAGCTTTAGTTTGATTTTTGGCGGCATCGTCGCTTTTATTATTCTGCATGCTTCACGTTTTGCAGCGAACTATTTATCTTTTGCCTTTTTTCCCTCTTTCCGTAAGAAAAGTTATAACGGAAGTTTGGCGATTTTGTCGTGGGGTGGAGTGCGTGGAGGTATCTCCTTAGCACTGATCTTAGCGGTAGCCAACGTGCCTGAGTTAAGTGAATACAGCAGTATTTTGATTGGTTATACTTTTATCGCCGTGTTGCTTTCAGGCATGGTCTGTGGCCTAGGATTACCTGCTGTGATGAATGCGTTTTACTACAACCCGAATGAAGAAAAGACGGGTTTTAAAGGCTGGTATCAACGCCTGTGTAATAAAATGAACCGTAAAGGTTTCAAGTATATTATTGGTGAAGATGCACAGGGCTATGAAACCATTATCGTCTATCAACCTGAAGCATTGATTGATGTTAAAGCAGATGACGGCATTGCTGCGGTGCATAACCCTGAACGAGTTCAGGAAGTGAAACGTTTGGAAAGTCCTGATAATTTTTAGTGATTTGGCCAACCCAAAAGCCCCTGTATTGGGGCTTTTTAGAATGAATGAGCTGGTTTATTTGAATCATATAACGATGTCATTATGGAATAATTAGAATAGGGCACATTTGAAATGGCAGAATCGATAGTCAAAGAACTAGCCCCGATGATTTTTCAGGTGATCGCTCAGATTCCTTATGGGCGGGTAGCCAGTTATGGACAAATTGCACGTTTAGCAGGTATTCCCAAACATGCACGTTTAGTCGGCTATGTGCTAAAACATATGGATGCAGACAGTAGTTTGCCTTGGTATCGGGTAATCAACTCCCAAGGAAAAATTAGCCTAAGTAAACTGAATGATCAGGGACAGAACATTCAAGCACAGTTACTGATGTCTGAAGGTATTTTAGTGATTGGGGGAAAAGTAAAAATGAAAGAGTTTCAGTGGAATATTTAAAATAGAAATGCTCTACCTCAGTGGAAGTAGAGCACTCGATGTATTACTGACGCACAACTAAAACAGGAATGTGCGCTTCACCTAAAACACTTTGTGCAACACTGCCTAGGAATAAACGTTTTAAACCTGTGCGGCCATGAGAGCCTATGACAATCAGGTCTGCTTTAGATGTTTCAGCTTCTCTGATAATTTCACGGTGTACGACCTGACCTTCAAGTAGTTTTGCTTCAACAGGAATGCCCAGATCGCTAAATTTAGCTGCTGCTTCCTCAAGTGTTTTCAAAACTGAAGTGCGTGCACGTTCAATTAAGTCATTGGTTTGAGTTGCAGAAATGTATTCAGCTGCAATGTAAGGGTCAAGTGCAAGCACTTGAACGACTGTAATTTTACCGCCAAATGCTTTAGCAAGTTCAGCCGCCTGCGCAACTGCTGCATATGATGTTTCTGAACCGTCTACAGGGACTAAAATGTTTTGGTATGCCATGGTTGTTTCTCCTTATTATCAACTGATTATACGTGCAGATTTCTGTTCTAATGTATCACGGGTTAAATACAGCTTATATCTTGATAATAGCTGTATTTTTTAAAGAATAAAACCTAGTAAATTCATATGGATATTTGCATATGAAATGCTAATTTCTCACTTCTAAATTAGCACAAAAGCGTGTGAATAATAATCAATTTAACACTAAAGTTGAATGTAAATGTAGCGTTTAAGAAACATAGGCTTTGCCTAAAAAATAGCTTATATTTATGAATAACTTACTACTTTATAAATACGATGACAGATACGAATCAACTGAATTGGCAACGAACAAATTTAGAGAATATAGAAACAGCTTGGGAAGGTGACCTTTGGAATCGTAAGCGTTTGGGTATTCAACTAACGAATTATGTTGATCGTTTGCAGTGTGGAGCTGTACTCGCTTTAGATGCTCGTTGGGGGGAGGGTAAAACTTGGTTTGTTCGACACTGGCAAAAACATTTAGAAGATGAAAACCATAATGTGATTTATTTGGATGCATTTGCAAATGATTACTTGGAAGATCCATTTCTAGTAATTTCTTCTGAAATCACAAGTTGCCTTGCAAAAGATGATAATGTTTCAAGTCATATCAATACTTTTAAAGAAAAAGCTGCAGCTGCTTATCAAGGGCGAATTCAAACATGAGGTGCGACAGTTTCAAAAGCCATATGATAATCAACAAGCTGAGCAAATTTCTCTAATGGTGTAAGCCAATCTAACGCTTTTCTAGGACGAGTATTCAGTGACATGGCAACTTGATTTAAATAATGCTGATCTGCCTGATTTAAATCAATCCCTTTAGGTAAATATTGCCTAATTAAACCATTCATATTTTCGCATGTGCCTTTTTGCCAGGGTGAATGTGGGTCACAGAAATATACATCTATGCCTAAATCTTCTTCGAGTATTTTATGTTCTGACATCTCACGTCCACGGTCATAGGTCAACGTTTTACGCAGTTCTGCAGGTAAATATTTCAGAGCTTCAGTTAAAGCCTTGCGCACTGATTCTGCCTTTGCATCAGGTAATGTTGCCAAGATACAGAGCCGTGTATTTCGTTCAATAAGTGTTGCTATCGAACTTTTATTGTCTTTACCTTTAATTAAATCAGCTTCCCAATGACCCGGTATTTTTCTTTCTTGAACTTCGGCTGGGCGCTCATGAATAGTTTTAATATCCTGTAATATAGAATCTTTTTTAGGTTCACCGTTAGCTTTTCGCTTTTTATTTTCATGACGTAGACAGGATAATAAGTCTTTTTTCAACTCACCCTTGGGTAATGCTCGTATCGTTGAATAAATCGTTGTATGGCTTACATTCATTGTTTGATCCAAATCAGGAAATGTCTTTAAACGCTTTGCTATTTGCTGAGGAGACCATAAACAACGGATCGCTTCAACAATAAATTTCCAGAGGATTGAATCGATTTTGAGTTTTCTGTGACCACGTCTACGTCTAGCAAAAGTGTTATCAGAAGCATATTGAGCTTGATAAACGTCATTGATGCTATTTCTTTTAAGCTCACGATAGATCGTACTAGGATGTCTTTTAATAAGTTCAGCAAATTTTCTGGCTGAAAAGCCTTCTTTTCTTGACTCAAGCATTAATGCAGTACGATCTTCAAAGTTAAGATGATGGTATGACAATTTTATATACTCCATAAACCCTTTAAATTAATTAGGTGGTTTATGTCGCACTTCAAGTTTTACTCTGCCAAGCATTATTGCCAAGTTTACCTAAAGTGTTGCTTACACTGGGACTAAATTTGATTAGTGGTGGAGTTTTAGGAACATTAGCACAACAAGCTTATGAAACAGGTGAAAAAGTTATTGAATCAGCAAGTGATGAAATTGGCGAAAAAATTAAAGAAAGTATTGAAGCTAAAATTGAAAGTCACGAAGCTGATAAAAATACGTTATTAGTATTTAAGCAAGAATTAGCTCAATTAGCAGATAAGTTAGAAAAACCTTTAGTTTTTGTTATTGATGAATTAGATCGTTGTCGCCCTGATTTTGCAATTCGTTTGATTGAGCGAATTAAGCACTTTTTTGATATTCCTAAAATTGTATTTGTTTTAGTGATGGATAAAACTCAATTTTCAAAAGTCGTTTGCCATAACTATGGTTATGATGAAAAGTTGGGTGAGGAATATTTAGATAAGTTTGTTGATTTTTGGGTTTCTTTACCCAAAATTTTAAAACCTAGTATAGATGTAAGTATAGAGTATTTATCAAAGCTAAAGGAGTTATTGCTAACTGTAGGTGAAGATTCTGTAGATATTTGTTTAATATTATTTTTTGAACAATAGACCTCTTGCGAAAGTATAGTTTTATCTATTTTTTGAATTGGCTAAAACCTCATAAAATATAGCTTTCGGCTACTTAAAATTTGACTAACGCAAGAAGTCTAATATGACAAAGATTTTTCTACAAGAACATTGAAAAAAAGAATTAATCAATATGCATTACTTAAAACAAATAGTGTAAAAATTAATATATTCTTAATGTTATCAATTATTAGCGGTGCTAACAATTTGCCTGAAAAAATAGAAAATATTGCAAAAACACTATATAAAATGGGAAATGGACAAGATTTAATGAATTTTCAAAGATTAAGTAATAGTGAAATAAAACTTATTGAAAAGACAATCAGCAAATTTTTTGCAATTGAAGCGTATGAATACATTACATTCTTAGAACAAGTTAAGAATATATATTCTAGGCACAGAAATACTGTCAGCCCTGATCCTCAACCAAAAATTCAGAGTGAGCTTACGCAGCTATACTGTAAATACTCAATACAACCATTAGCAACTTATTCAGATATATCAGGGCAGTTTGAATTATATCTAAAAGCAAATTTATGGGATGAAAATAATATAGAAGAGTCAAAATAATTTTTCGAAATATTTAACTAAACTTTCAACATCATCCGTCTGCAACTCCTCCCGCATTTTTAAAAACTGCTTTTCATCTAAGTCATAGAGCTTCAGTGTAAGCAGTTTTTCTATATCTGCTTCGGGAAAGCGATACTTAATAATCTTGGCAGGTACTCCAGCCACAACGGCATAGGGTGGAACATCTTTGGTCACGACAGCGCCTGTTGCCACTACTGCGCCTTCACCTAACTGCACACCTTGCATAATCATGGCACGTGAACCAATCCAACAGCCATCCCCAATGATGGTATTACCTGCGGGCACAAAACTACGCGTATCAAAAGGAAAGGCCGAAATCCAGTCAGTACGATGCAGTTGGTTACCACCCATCATAATGACGCATTCTGCCCCAAAACAAACAAAATTGCCGATATAGAGCTGATCAATCGGTTTATCTACGGTCGAGGGCTTATCATGCAAATAACGCACGACACAACGTTCAAAACCTTGATCCCAATACGCTGAGTAGTAAGAGTAATTTCCTTTAATGTGAATATTCGGATTCTTCACCGTTTTAGAGATGAACTCAAACTCACACCAGTGTTTGACAGGAGAATTAATCAGGGGCTCAGACATAAAAAGACAGCGTTGGAGAGTGTGAGAAATTATAACAAATAAAAGTATTGCTTTGAAAAAGAGAGGGGGAAATGGATTCCTTAAATTTATCTCATTCTTGTAGTGAAATTTCCCACGTGGATAAGAAGAGGGCTAGGAAGAGCTATTTGGTAAAATACAAAAACAAAAAACCCCTCAATCGAGGTAATGCCAGTCAGTTAAGAAATTGACTGGCATTTTCTTGGATATTTTTGTGCTTTAATTTTCACTACTCGCGGACATTGCCTTTGCCTTTTTTCAGGTAATACAAATATTTTAGATTGTTCAAATAATTGCGCTAAATGTTTGGGTAGGTTTCCTGCTGATTCTAAAGGTGTGTGCCTTAAGATATTGATAATACTCATAGATGCAACATGGAAACTGATCCTTAAAGGACTCACCTTTGCATGTTCAGCGATAAACCTCATCTGTCTTCTTAAGATATTATATGCAATAAATACCCCCCACAATTCTTGATAGACCAAATCAGGTTGTTTGCTTCTTAAAATCCTTGCATCCTGTAAATCACTTTTAATTTCCCGATAACACATTTCTATTTCCCAACGCTGGATATAAAGCATTGCAAGGTCTTTGAATGGATAAACTTTAGAATCTGTTAATGATGTAATGTAACGTCTTATTTTTCCTGCATATTCAACTTCAATTAAACGTGCTTCCCAATAGTCACCCAATGACGGATTTATCTTTTTTGCTCTTGCTGAAACAGGCATTTTGATCTGAAAGTCATGGGCCGCATTATGATGAATCACTTCATAACGCAGGTTGTCCTTTGCTCGCATCAACCAATGACTCTCTTCTGCCTGAGATTGCCAGCTCACTAAAAAATCAGCAGAGAAGTAAGCACGATCAAATAGGGTAATACTGCGAACTGGTGCTTTTAATTGACTGGCTAAGGTTAATTCACCTTGATCCATACTGCCCATTTGGGCATCAATCATTTCATGGGTATTGGTATTCACCAGGCAAGTCGCTCTAACTTGTGGGTAAGGTGCAGCTGCTGTTTTGCCTTTGGATGAACCAAAGTGCTTAAAGTTTTCTTCTGTATGAGGCATAGACCAAACCACACCATCTACAGCACAAACGCATAGACCGTGAAAGTTGCTATATTGTTGTTGTGAGTCTTTAAACCATGCCTGACTTAATGTCGAAAATAAAGCACTCATGGGTTCTAAGCCTAAGCGTTGTCTTGCTTGTACGGATGCACTCGGTACACAGTATTCTGCCGTACCGAAAACAAGTTGCAATTGTTGAACCACATACCAAATCGGTTGATTTCGAAATAGAGCAAGTCCGATTACCAGCCAAACAACATGTTCAGCAGGCAGTTTTCTTTTTCGAATTGATGCTTTACCTGTTTGGTCTAAGCAATCTTCAATCCAGTTTAAATCAATCAATTCACTGAATTGTGAAAGTGAAGGTAAGGTTTGTTTTAATGTTAAATCTAGATTCTGAGATAAATTCATAAAAAAAGAGCGTATTTACATACGCTCTTTTTACAGCATTTTAACTTTTTTTGCTTAACTGACTGGCATTACTCAATCGAGGGGTTTCTACAGCCGTAAATATCAAAGAAACTTAGATATATGCAACTTTTACAATTTCGTATTCAACTTCACCCTGAGGGGTTTGAATTTTTGCTTCGTCCCCTTCACTTTTGCCCAAAAGGCCGCGTGCGATAGGAGAGTTCACTGAAATTTTATTGATTTTAAAATCAGCTTCATCGTCACCCACGATCATATAGGTCTTTTGTTCTTCGGTGTCTAAGTTTTCGATAGTGACTGTCACCCCAAAAACCACGCGACCGTTCTGTTCAAGTTCTTTTACATCAATCACTTGAGCCGCACCCAATTTACCTTCGATGTCTTGAACACGACCTTCACAGAAACCTTGTTGCTCACGCGCAGCATGGTATTCCGCATTTTCTTTTAAATCCCCGTGCTCACGTGCTTCAGCAATTGCCGCAATAATACGTGGACGTTCAATACTTTTTAATTGATGTAATTCTTTCTCTAAGGCTAATTTGCCTTGGGGAGTCATAGGATAACGTTGCATTGTTGTCCCTCAAGTCTGTGAGTGTAAAAAATATAGGTTTATAAATGAAAAAAGCCCGCCACCGAGAGGTGACGGGACTTCTCGGTAAACGAATTAACCTACAGTTTGTAAATCTTGCAAACGGTATACATCCATTGGCAATTGAATTGCAAAAGCTTGGCATACAGCATCAGCACCGTTCAAGGTCGTAGTGTTATACACTTTCGCTTGAAGCGCTGAACGACGAATCGAGAACGAATCTTGTTGAGCTTGTTTGCCTTCAGTTGTATTGATAATGAGGTGAACTTCGCCATTTTTCAAGCGGTCCACGATATTAGGACGGCCTTCAGTGACTTTATTTACACGTTCACACTCAATACCCGCAGCTTTAATGAACTCATAAGTACCGCCAGTCGCAAGTACTTTGAAGCCAAAGCCTACCAGTTGCTTCGCAATACCAACAGCACGAGGCTTGTCTGAATCACGCACAGAAATAAATGCATGCTTCACTTCGCCTTCTGTAGGAAGACCCGGTACGCGTTCATTAGAACCTAACACAGCTTTGTAGAATGCTTCACCAAATGTTTTACCTACACCCATGACTTCGCCTGTAGATTTCATTTCAGGGCCAAGAATAGGGTCAACACCCGGGAACTTGTTGAATGGGAACACCGCTTCTTTTACAGAGAAGTGAGTCGGGATGATTTCTTTAGTAAATCCTTGAGATTCTAAAGACTGACCCGCCATACAACGCGCGGCCACTTTCGCTAAAGACTCACCGATACATTTAGAAACGAATGGCACAGTACGAGACGCACGTGGGTTCACTTCTAGGATGTAAACGTCTTCGCCTTTCACAGCAAACTGTACATTCATCAAACCAACAACGCCAAGCTCTTTCGCCATAGCAACGGTTTGACGACGCATTTCGTCTTGGATTTCAACTGAGAGCGAGTAAGGAGGAATCGAACATGCTGAGTCACCTGAGTGAATCCCTGCTTGTTCAATGTGCTGCATAATACCGCCAATCACAACGTCTTTACCGTCAGATACACAGTCTACGTCAACTTCGATCGCATCATCTAAGAAACGGTCAAGAAGAACAGGCGCTTCATTTGATGCTTGAACCGCATCACGTAAGTAGCGTTTAAGTTCGTCGTCGTTGTATACGATTTCCATCGCACGACCACCGAGTACATAAGAAGGACGTACCACAAGTGGGTAGCCGACTTTAGATGCTTCAGCCATACCTTCTTCAGCAGATTTTACAATGCTGTTGTTGGGTTGACGAAGTTGAAGACGTTGAATCATTTGTTGGAAACGTTCACGGTCTTCCGCACGGTCAATCGCATCTGGTGATGTACCGATAATTGGGGCACCTGCTTCTTCTAAAGCACGAGCCAATTTAAGCGGAGTCTGACCACCGTACTGAACGATAATGCCTTTTGGCTTTTCAGTACGTACGATTTCAAGTACATCTTCCAAAGTGATTGGTTCGAAGTACAAACGATCAGAAGTGTCGTAATCCGTTGAAACAGTTTCAGGGTTACAGTTCACCATGATGGTCTCGTAACCATCTTCACGCATTGCAAGCGCCGCGTGTACACAGCAGTAATCGAATTCGATCCCTTGACCAATACGGTTAGGGCCACCACCGATCACCATGATCTTATCTTTATCAGATGGGTTTGATTCACACTCATCATCGTAAGTTGAGTACATGTAGGCAGTGTCAGATTCGAATTCTGCTGCACAAGTATCCACACGTTTGTAAACTGGAGTCACGCCCAAGTTCCAACGGTGCTTACGGAATTGTTTTTGTGAAATACCCATCAAGTTCGCGATGCGAAGGTCAGATAAACCTTTACGTTTGAACGAACGGATGTTGTCTGCGTTTAGATCACCAAAACCTAAAGTTTTGATTTCATTTTCAGTTTTGATGATGTCTTCGATTTGGATCAAGAACCATTTATCGATTTTCGTCGCTTGGAACACGTCTTCTAAGGTGAAACCATGACGGAATGCATCGGCTACATACCAAATACGCTCTGGACCCGGAACTTTAAGTTCAACCAAGATCTTTTCTTTCGCGCCTTCAGTACCTACAGCGATTTTTTCATCAAAACCACACGCACCAACTTCAAGACCACGAAGCGCTTTGTTTACAGACTCTTGGAAGTTACGACCAATCGCCATCACTTCACCCACAGACTTCATCTGTGTGGTCAGTGTTGCGTCTGCTTGTGGGAATTTTTCAAAGTTGAAACGTGGAATTTTTGTTACCACGTAGTCAATTGCAGGTTCGAACGAAGCAGGAGTTGTTCCACCCGTGATGTCATTTTTTAATTCATCAAGGGTATAACCAACTGCTAGTTTCGCAGCGATTTTTGCAATTGGGAAACCAGTTGCTTTTGATGCAAGGGCAGATGAACGCGATACACGTGGGTTCATCTCGATGATCACCATACGGCCAGTATCTGGACAGATACCGAACTGAACGTTAGAACCACCTGTTTCCACACCAATTTCACGAAGAACTGCTAAAGATGCATTACGCATCAATTGATATTCTTTGTCTGTCAATGTTTGCGCAGGAGCAACAGTGATTGAGTCACCTGTGTGCACGCCCATTGGGTCAAAGTTTTCGATCGCACAAACGATAATACAGTTGTCGTTTTTGTCACGAACAACTTCCATCTCGTATTCTTTCCAACCAATTAAAGATTCATCAATCAATAATTGTTTGGTTGGAGAAAGATCGAAACCGCGTTCACAGATTTCAAGGAATTCTTCTTTGTTATAAGCGATACCGCCACCTGAACCACCCATCGTGAATGACGGACGGATAATCACAGGGAAGCCGAAGCGTGCTTGAATCTCTAAAGCTTCTTCCATGTTTTCAGCAATCGCAGCTTTTGGACATTCAAGACCAATTTTACGCATTGCTTCATCAAACAGTTTACGGTCTTCAGCTTTTTCAATTGCTTCTTTGGTCGCACCGATCAATTCAACATTGTATTTTTCTAAAATACCGTTGGCATCAAGTGCAAGTGCACAGTTCAATGCTGTTTGACCACCCATTGTAGGAAGGACAGCATCTGGACGCTCTTTTTCAATGATTTGTGCAACAGTCTGCCAAGTGATTGGCTCGATATATGTTGCGTCTGCCATCGCAGGGTCGGTCATAATGGTGGCTGGGTTAGAGTTCACCAAAATAACACGGTAGCCTTCTTCACGAAGAGCCTTACACGCTTGCGCACCTGAGTAGTCAAACTCACATGCCTGTCCGATTACAATCGGACCTGCACCAATAATTAAGATACTTTTAATGTCTGTACGTTTAGCCATGATCGCTTCCTTAATTACTTCTTAGATGCTTCGATAAGTTCGATGAAATGATCGAACAATGGTGCGCAGTCATGCGGACCAGGGCTTGCTTCAGGGTGACCTTGGAAGCTGAACGCTGGTTTGTCTGTACGATGAATCCCTTGAAGAGTTTGATCGAACAAAGACTTGTGCGTAGCTTTCAAGTTTGCAGGAAGTGTTTCTGCATCCACTGCGAAGCCGTGGTTTTGAGAAGTAATCATCACTGTGCCTGTTTCCATGTTTTGAACAGGGTGGTTAGCACCGTGGTGGCCATGCGGCATTTTCACCGTTTTTGCACCTGAGGCAAGTGCAAGAATTTGGTGACCCAAGCAAATACCAAAGACGGGTAGGTTGCGAGCGTCTTCTACAATTGTTTTTACAGCTTCAATTGCGTAGTCACATGCAGCTGGATCGCCAGGGCCGTTCGATAAGAACACGCCATCTGGATTCAATGCAAGCACGTCAGCAGCAGGAGTTTGTGCAGGCACGACAGTGAGTTTACAACCGCGGTCTGCAAGCATACGTAAGATGTTGGTTTTGACACCGTAGTCGTATGCAACAACATGGAATTTAAGTTCAGGTTGTGTGAAGCCTTTGCCTAATACCCAAGAACCTTCTGTCCATTCGAAACCAGTTGGGTCACAGCATTCTTTCGCTAGGTCTAAACCATTTAAACCACCGAATGCGCGTGCTTTTTCTAAAGCCTGCTCTTCAGTAATATTTTCACCAGCAAGGATGCAACCATTTTGCGCACCTTTGTCACGCAAAATACGGGTTAATTTACGCGTATCAATATCTGCAATTGCGACAACATTATGTTCTTTTAAGTATTCGCCTAAAGATTGCGTTGATCGGAAGTTGCTATGCAATAAAGGTAGGTCACGAATGATTAATCCGTTGGCCCACACTTTATGAATTCGACCTGACTCAGCGTCTTCATCATTACAACCTGTGTTACCGATATGAGGGTAAGTTAAAGTCACAAGTTGCTGTGCATAACTCGGGTCAGTCAAAATTTCTTGATAGCCAGTCATGGCAGTGTTGAAAACGACTTCACCAGTCGTACTACCCGATGCACCAATAGACGTTCCTTTAAAGATCGTACCATCGGCAAGGGCTAAAATTGCTGGGGTGCTCAAACCAAAGCTCCTGAAATTTAGGCTGTAAAAAAGCGAGTAGACGAAAAAAAAGGAAGGCTATCTAAAAACCTACCCTCCCTATGTCTGCTCGCTTGAACTTAACATGGCACTATACGCAACTTCACTAACAAAGTCCATGCCAATAAGATGGAATTAACAAGATAAAGTGCTTTTATTTTGTAGCGGATACTGTTTCTAAGTTTTGTAAAGAAAAATGTAACAACAAATAATTGTCTAACAAATCAAAATCTAAATTTTATCGAATCACGCTAAGCTGTCGCTGTGTATATAACAACAGGAATAACATCATGACTGAACAAGACAAAGTGACCAAACCAAAGCCAGCGTTGAAAGAAGTTGTTGCAGAAAGCACTGAAAAGCTTGAGCAAGTGGCGAAAGAAGCAACAGAGCAGGTCACTGAAGCGGTAGTTGAAAGCAAAGAAAAGCTTGAAGCTGAAGCGAAGCAGTTAAATGCCAGTGTGCAAGAGCAACTCCGCCAGTTTAAACAAGATCTTTTACTGCGCTTAGAAACCATTAAAGGGCAGTTATCGAACTCTCAAAAAGACTTAACTGAACTAAAAGAGTTTGTTAAAACTGAGTTTACGGCTGTTTTAGATGACTTGACCAAACTAGGTAAAGAGTTAAAAGGTGATGTCAGCGAAATTTCAGTAAAACATAAAGATCAGTTGACTGAAACGTTTAAACGTTCAAAAGAACACACCTTAGATGCGTGGAATAAAGTTTCAAACAAATAATCTAGCTGTACGAGGCTCAAGATTAAGTGCATAAAAAAGTGAGGTCATAGCCTCACTTTTTTATTGCTCTGGTTTATTTGTCTGGATTAAAACTGATGCAACCAATCACGTTTATTGTGAAAGTCAGCTTGTTGGCCACTATGCTGCATGGCATAGAACTGTTGACCTTGTGAGGTATTCAACACCGCGGATAAACCTAGATATAGGTCAGCCCATTTCAGTTTGTGTTGTAGCATAAACTCAGTCAGATCAATGCTGACATTTAAACCATAGTGGGTGCGCTTCAATTGATTGAGTTCAATATCGTAAGCGATCTGTGGCGGCATATCTTCAGGATAACGATATTCCTCAAACTGATAGGCCTGCCAAGCTTGCGAAGGGGAGAGATTGATCTCACGATAATAATCTTCGCCTTTTACCCCGATAAAGACTTCAAAACAGGTGTTTTCCCATAAAAAGTCTTGACGAGGATTTGCATTCACGACTTCGGGCCAGTGCATGTACAAATTGGGATCGCGTAACCAAAAGCCGATATTGAGAGCATATGGGCTTTGTTGTTCAATCGCACCAACAAGCGAAATAGCTTGAAAGCGACGATCAAATGCACTGAGTTCGTAACTTGCCATAAAAAACTACAATTATTTTGCTGCGTGAGCGAAACGAACTAAATTAGACAATTTGGCATTTTGTTTCGCCGCTTTTTTGTAAAGCAACGCAATTTTACCAATGGTCTGTACAATTTCTGCACCTGTAGTTGAGGCAATTTCTGCAATGATTGCAGCGCGCTCTTCACGGTCTTCACCCGCGACTTTGACTTTAATCAATTCGTGGTCGTTTAAAGCACGTAAAATTTCTTCAACGACATTTTCAGTCAGACCTGAACCGCCAAGCATTACCACAGGGTTTAAAGCATGACCGATTTGACGCAAACGCTTGCGTTCCTGAATGGATAAAGTCGCCATAAAGATAACCTAATTTTAAAAACGGCTTAGTATAACAAACTGCGAAATTAAACGCTGTATATTCTGTGGAAATAATCGATTTAGATAATAGAAAAAAACAACTAAAACCCAAGATTTGGATACAGATGTATACTGCAAGCCTAGAGAATTTAACGTACAATTAAGTTTAAGAAATTTTAATGTTTTAGAGAGATATGGCAACACGCATTACCAACCAAAAGTTATCCAAAAGTAGCCGTGCGTGGATGAGAGAGCACCTTGATGACCATTTTGTGAAAAAAGCGCAAAAAGAAGGTTATCGAGCACGTGCAGCTTATAAGTTACTTGAAATTCAAGAAAAATATAACATCATTCGTCCTGGCATGACCGTGGTTGACTTGGGTGCTGCACCTGGAAGTTGGTCACAAATTGCAGGAAAGCTGGTCGGTGATCGAGGATTGGTGGTTGCATCTGATATTTTGGAAATGGATGCACTTCCAGATGTGACCTTCTTGCAAGGTGACTTCCGTGAGCAAGAAGTATTCGATAAATTGTTAAATATTTTAGATGGACGTAAAGTAGACGTTGTAATTTCAGATATGGCCCCCAATACTTCAGGTAACAAGGCTGTAGATCAACCTCGCCAGATTTACCTCTGTGAATTGGCCATCGATTTTGCTACGAAAGTGCTCGGTCCAAATGGTCAATTTGTTGTAAAGGTATTCCAAGGTACAGGCTTTGACGAGTTCCGTAAGCAAGTAGTCGACAACTTTGATGTGTTAAAGACAGTAAAACCTGCTGCATCACGTGCCCGATCTAAGGAAGTATTCTTAGTTGGGCAAGGCCGTAAGAAGGCTTTCAAATAAAGTTTACTTGCCAAGTCGTTAAAAATTGTGCATTTTGTACCTTTTTATTATTTTGCGAAGCTGATCTTCAGCAGAAACTTTAAGGTCACCCGATAGGGCATGATCAAATTAGATTGATATGGGAATAAAGCTTTGAGCGATCTCTTCAAGAATGCCATATTGTGGCTAGTGATACTGGGCGTACTGATCCTTATTTTCAGTAATGTCAGTAGCAATGAAAAGCCGACAGCGATGAATTATTCAGAGTTTGTTGCTGCGGTGAATGCTGGTCAAATTAAGCAAGTGACAATTGATGGCGAACGAATTCATGGCCAAAAATCAAACGGTTCAGAGTTTGAAAGTATTCGTCCTGCGGTTCAAGACCCAGAGCTTATGCCTAATCTGATTAAAAATAACGTTGTCGTTGAAGGTACTGCACCTGCGCGCCAAGGTTTATTGATGCAACTTTTGATCGCAAGCTTCCCTGTACTTTTAATCATTTTGTTATTCATGTTCTTTATGCGCAACATGGGTGGCGGAGCAGGTGGTAAAAACGGTCCAATGAGTTTTGGTAAGTCAAAAGCAAAAATGTTGGCAGAAGACCAAATTAAAGTGACTTTTACCGACGTCGCTGGCTGTGATGAAGCAAAGCAAGAAGTTGTAGAAATTGTTGATTTCTTAAAAGATCCTTCAAAATTTAAACGCTTAGGTGCAACGATTCCTAAAGGCGTGTTAATGGTGGGTCCACCGGGTACAGGTAAAACTTTACTTGCAAAAGCAATTGCAGGCGAAGCGAAAGTACCATTCTTTAGTATTTCTGGTTCTGACTTTGTTGAAATGTTCGTGGGTGTGGGTGCGTCTCGTGTTCGCGACATGTTTGAACAAGCGAAACGTCATGCGCCATGTATCATCTTTATTGATGAGATTGATGCTGTGGGTCGTCATCGTGGTTCAGGTACAGGTGGTGGTCACGATGAGCGTGAGCAAACCTTGAACCAAATGTTGGTGGAAATGGATGGCTTTGAAGGTAATGAAGGTATTATCGTCATTGCTGCGACAAACCGTGCCGATGTACTGGATAAAGCTTTACTCCGTCCGGGTCGTTTTGACCGCCAAGTAATGGTTGGCTTACCAGACATTAAAGGTCGTGAGCAAATCTTAAATGTTCACATGAAGAAATTGCCTTCAGTGACTGGTGTCGATGTACAAGTGCTTGCACGTGGTACGCCAGGCTTCTCGGGTGCACAATTGGCGAACCTTGTGAACGAAGCTGCACTCTTTGCTGCGCGTCGTAACAAGAACACTGTCGATATGCATGATTTTGAAGATGCAAAAGACAAGTTGTACATGGGCCCTGAACGTAAGTCGATGGTGATTCGTGAAGAAGAACGTCGTGCAACTGCGTACCATGAAGCTGGTCATGCGATTGTGGCTGAAATTCTGCCGGGTACAGACCCTGTACATAAAGTGACTATTATGCCGCGTGGTTGGGCGTTGGGTGTAACTTGGCAGTTGCCTGAACATGACCAAACCAGCCACTATAAAGACAAAATGTTGAATGAACTTTCAATTTTGTTTGGTGGTCGTATTGCTGAAGAAATCTTTATCAACCAAATGTCGACAGGTGCTTCAAACGACTTTGAACGTGCAACTAAAATGGCACGTGCGATGGTGACCAAGTACGGTATGTCTGACAAACTTGGTGTAATGGTGTATGAAGATGATTCTCAGCAATCATTCATGGGCAGCATTGGTAGTCGTACGATTTCTGAAGCAACACAGCAACAAGTAGATGCTGAAGTTCGTCGTATCATCGATGAGCAATACCATGTCGCACGCAATATCTTAGAAAACAATAAAGATATTGCTCATGCGATGGTGAAAGCTCTGATGGAATGGGAAACGATTGATCGCGAGCAAATTCGTGACATTATGGAAGGTCGTGAGCCACAACCACCAAAAGTATATGTTGCAGAAAATCCTGTGATAGATGTAACTCCAACGGATGGTCCAAGTACACCACCACCATTACCATCTGCAACTTAATTTTTAAAAGTTAAAATAAAAAACCACCTTCGGGTGGTTTTTTATTGCGCAGATTTTCCACTGCCGATGAAGAAAAATAGGCACTTAAAAGTGGGAACGCGTTAAGATAATGTAAGTTGAACTGGAGAATATTACATGCAATTGATGGCTTTGCCGAAGAAAATCCTACGTTGTGGTGAGCTATCACTCGACCTGTCGGTACCGCATGTGATGGGTATTTTAAATGTGACGCCAGACTCGTTCAGTGATGGCGGCAAACATAATGGCAAAGCACAAGCGCTTACGCATGCTCAGCAAATGATTGCGGATGGGGCGACAGTCATCGATGTTGGGGGGGAATCTACACGTCCAGGTGCATCTGTGGTTGAGGTTGAGGAAGAGATTCGTCGTGTCGTCCCAGTGGTGGAAGCTTTGGCTGAACTTGATGTGGTCATTTCGATTGATACCTCTCAACCTGAAGTAATTCAAGCTGCGGTCGCAGCAGGTGCGCATATCTGGAATGATGTACGAGCATTAACACGCCCGAATGCTTTAGAAACGGCAGCTGAACTGAATATCCCAGTGATTATCATGCATATGCGTGGTGAACCGACCACCATGAATGGTTTAGATCAATATGATAATGTCACTTTAGATGTGATGGCTGAGCTTTCCCAGCGCGTGTCGGATGCACTCAAGGCTGGTGTCAAAGCTGAAAATATCATGATTGATCCGGGTTTTGGCTTTGCTAAAAATGCAAAGCAGAACCTTAAGCTTTTAAACGAATTCCATCAGCTGAATCAGCTCGGGTATCCCATCTTGTCCGCATTGTCACGAAAGCGCTTTATCGGAGAAGCTTTAGGTGGGGCCGATGCAGGGCAGCGGGCCGTGGGTTCTGTAGCGGGACATTTGCTGAGTATTCAACAAGGCGCGTGTATGGTGCGCGCCCATGATGTCAAAGCCATGAGTGATGCGATCAAGGTTTGGCAAGCGATGAATATGGCTTAATGCGGCGGTGGAATGCTGAGCTAATGATTTAATTTGTAAATTTGATCTATATTAGATTTTTAGACTGGCAGCATCTTCAGATGCTGCTTTTTTATTTGGTGATTTGTTTGGTTTATGTTATATAGACTCGTTTTTTAAGTTTCTCATTTTGAGTGCCTGTATGTTTGCAGATTTACTTCTCCCTATGTTTGATGATGAATATTATCCCGATATTCTTGTTGCTGAAGTGAAGCAGCATGTTGAGACTTTTGCTAAAAAAATTGTAAAAGCAAAATCTGAGGGTGATATCTATCAATATGCCAATGCCACAGTAGCTGAAATTAATGAAATGAAGCCGCATTTTGAAGATCTAGATTCATCATTAGATGATTCTGCTGCCGATTTTATTGCTGAAGCGATGATGATGGTGGTGCAAGATGCTGGGTTTATGGATATTGAAATGGAAGAATTGGTGGTGAACAGAGAGTGGTGAGTCACTCTCTCATTTCAAGTTCTGTTGGTTTTGCTTTAGAAACAGAGTTTGCTGTTACAACTCATCTAAAAGATCGGTGAGATGACAGCTTTGATTTAAATGCTCATCTCCAATCGCATCGACTGTCATCACGTATTCGCCTTCGACCATTTCAGCATTTGCACTGAGATTCAGCCAAAATTTTGGATGCTTTTTCATGAGCTCACGAATATGTTGCTCATCTTTAGTGTGATTAAAGCTTAATTTAAAATGAGCATCTACTGATTTACACGCATGTAAATAGAGTTGACGGTCTTTTTCAATAATCGTGCCTGCAAACAAGTCATAAAACGTATCGCTATCTGTTTGCTGCGAGGTGGGGTTTGCATGGCTGACGTTTGAAAAAATGAGGCATAAGATGATAATAAGAGTGTTCTTTTTCATATTGTGATGGCTTTGTTGCACAAACCTAGCCTATAAGGTTTATTCAGTCCTATAATTTCAAAATGAATAAACCTACTCCTAAAACTTATCGTACAACCAACTGGTCTTCCTATAATCGCGCTCTCATTAATCGGGGCAACATTTCCATTTGGTTTGATCCAAACACTCAGTGGTATGCACAACCACAAAACAAGCAAGGTCGAAATCAAACTTACTCCGATACGGCTATTCAATGCTGTTTAATGATCAAATCTTTATTTAGACTCTCTTTACGCATGGTCACAGGTTTTGTTCAAAGTCTGATTAAACTTTGTGGATTAAATTGGACCGCACCAGATTACAGTACGCTTTGTCGAAGACAAAAACATATTGATATTGCGATTAGCTATCAAAAAAGTAGTGATGGGCTACATCTACTCGTCGACTCAACTGGCTTAAAGTTTCTAGGTGAAGGTGAGTGGAAACGTAAGAAACATGGACCTGAATATCGTCGCCAATGGCGTAAGCTTCATATTGGCATCGATGCTGAAACCTTGCAAATACGTGCAGTACAGCTTACTACAAATAATGTGAGCGATTCGCAAGTACTCGGTGATTTACTTGCTCAAATTCCCTTAGATGAACGAATTGATTCGGTCTATACCGATGGTGCTTATGACACGAAGCACTGCAGACAAGTCATTCTAGATCGAGATGCACATGCGCTCATTCCGCCAAGAAAAAATGCAAAACCATGGAAAGATCAGAAATTGAGATCTTTAGAGCGGAATGAGTTACTGAAAACAGTTAAACGTTTAGGAAGAACGCTTTGGAAAAAATGGTCTGGTTATCATCGTCGAAGTTTAGTTGAAACCAAGATGCATTGCATCAAACTATTAGGTGATAAATTAACAGCAAGGAGTTTTTCTAGTCAGGTGAATGAGATTCATGCACGCATAGCCGTATTGAACAAATTTACAGAATTAGGTCGTCCTCATACCCAAGTTGTCACTTGAATTCTGTTCAAATGAGCAGAGTGTTATCTTTTAAATCTTTGTGCAACAAAGCCTATTGTGATTGTTATGTGCTTCGATGCATAAATTATAGACATAAAAAAACCAGCATATCGCTGGATTTTTTATTGCACCATCTTAATTAGCTTAAGAATGGTGCCCGAGGCCAGACTCGAACTGGCACGCTTTGTGGGCGGGGGATTTTAAATCCCCTGTGTCTACCGATTTCACCACTCGGGCATGAGCGCAATAATAGAGGACGAAATAAAAGTTGGCAAGTCTATTTGTGATTATTTGCTTTCTTTTCAATCAATTCAGCGGTTTATGTTTAAAAAATAGCAAAATTATCTGTGCTGCACTTGTTCAGGCTTCATAAAAATGTCATCGACTTGAGATATGGATGTCATCTTTTTCGCATAAATTTCAAGTCCATATCGTCTTTAGGCAATCCACATGACAAAAAAAATGAACCGCCGAGAACTTATTCAAAAAACTTTGGCAGGATTTGGTGCTTTATCTTTACCTATTTCACTGACTGCTTGTGGTGATGACGCCGACTCAAACACACAGCCCAATACGCAAGTGCAATTTTTGCATGGGGTTGCCAGTGGTGATCCTTTACAAACTCAAGTGATCATTTGGACACGTGTAACACCGACGGACAGCAGTGCGCGTTTAGAAGTGCAGTGGGATGTAGCAAAAGATGCAGACTTTAAAAACATTACAGCAACAGGAAAGGTGCTGACTACAGCTGCACAAGATTTTACTGTGAAAGTGGATGTGACGGGACTTGCTGAGGGGCAAGTTTATTTCTACCGTTTTAAATCGGCGTCGACATATTCAACCACAGGGCAAACCAAAACCTTGGCAGCGCAGGTACAGTCGGTTCAGTTTGCCGTATGCTCATGTTCAAATTATCCAGCGGGTTATTTCCATGTTTATAAAGAAATGGCCAAACAAGATGTGGATGTTGTGATTCATTTGGGGGATTACATTTACGAATATGGTATGGGCGGATATGCAACGGAAGAGGCTGTAGCGATGGGGCGCGCACTGGCGGATGATAATAATGCAGAAATTATTCGCTTAGATGATTATCGTAAACGTTATGCTTTATATAGACTAGATCAGGATTTACAGGCCGCGCATCAACGCCATCCTTTTATTGTGGTATGGGATGACCATGAGTTAGCCAATGATACATGGAAAGATGGCGCTGAGAACCATCAGCCAGATAATGAAGGCGATTTTCTCGATCGTAAACTTGCGGCACTGGCAGCCTATTTTGAATGGATGCCAATCCGTCCGCTTTCTGAAAAAGATCATTTGAATATTTATCGCCAGTTTAACTTTGGTAATTTAGTGCAGTTGAATATGTTGGATACGCGTATTCTAGCGCGGAGTAAACAGCTAGATTATGCGGATTATTTAACCGCATCGAGTTTGGATGCTGTGCGCTTTACTACAGATATGCAAGATCCAAATCGAACGTTACTGGGGTTGAATCAACGCGCATGGTTAACACAGCAACTTGCGAGCTCTAAAGCCACATGGCAAGTTTTGGGTCAGCAGGTGTTGATGAGCAAAATGCTTGTTCCAGCCGAGATGTTACAAGTGCTCAGTGCAATCAGTAGCGGCGCGGTAACTCCAGAGGTTTTGGCGCAGGTGAATCAACTCATTAAAGAATTGGTAGAAATAAAACTTCGTTACTTAAATCATGATCCATCTTTAACAGTAGAGCAGTTGTCTCGTATTAAAACTGTGGTTCCTTACAATTTAGATGCATGGGATGGTTATGCGGTTGAAAGGGAGACGCTGTACGGCACACTGCAGTATTTAAATAAAAAAGTCGTGGTCTTGGCTGGTGATACCCATAATGCATGGGCATCGGACTTACACGATTTAACAGGGCAGTTTGTGGGTGTGGAGTTAGCGACAAGTTCAGTTTCCTCGCCAGGTATGGAAAAGTATTTGTCTATTTCAATGCAACAACTCAAAGAGTTTGAGTTTGCTTTTACAACCTTGATTGATGAGCTGAATTATTGCAATTTAAATCAGCGTGGTTATTTGAAAGTCCGTTTTACCGCAGAGCAGGTGCAAGCGGATTGGATTTTTGTGGATAGCATTAAGCACAAAGAATACATCGTTGATGAAACTCGCTCGCATCAAGTGATATTAGACCCGACATTATTGCCAATCAGTTCGTTAAAGCAAACGGCCTAAAATGGCCTTAGAAAAAACCGAGCATGATTGCTCGGTTTTTTTATAATTTCTCATCGATATAACTGTCGAGATCGATGTGCTTAATCTGCTTACAGTAAGCATGCTCATACTTCAGCAGTTGCACATATAAATCTGCTTCATGCCCCAGCTGGGTTTTCCGTGCCTGATAATCTTCAGATTGATGGGAGCTAAAGCGCAACTGGAATCGAGATTTGACCGTTTGCTTATAGGCCCAAAAACAGACACGTCTGAGTTGTTGTAACTGATGATGTTCAACCGACTGGCTGTGGTCTCGAAATAAATTTTCTTTATAGAAGCGCACAAAACCAAAGTTCACACCAAAATAAAACAAGACCCACATCAGCAAACTGCTTTCAAGGAACATCAGATTTAGTCCACTTAAAAGAATCACTGCAGCGAGTTTGATGGGCGCATGGCGTTGCAGTTGATACAAGGAGTTTGATGAATGTTTAATTTGCTTAATGACAAAAGGTAAGACCCACATCAGCACCAATAAAATACTAATAATGGCATAACTGTGACTTTGCAGCGGATCGAGATTCTCCAAGTGAGTTAAGTAAAAATCTTTCAGAATTAAGCTGATTGGAATAAAAATCATCACCGCCAAAACCCACGGAATAATTTCACGTTGGTCATCTAAAATACCGCGTGTTTTGATTTGACTATAAAACAAGTAATTACGTTTAAATGCGGCAGGGTAAAGGGTCTCTAATTGTTGCAGTAACAGTTGAACTTGTTTGGATTGCATCGTCAAAAAAGAGCGTATGAGAAAAATAGCCTTTACTATAGTAGATTTGGAAGGGGATGGCTCAAAAAAATACGTGAAACAGAATATTCACAGAGAAAAGTACAACAATTTCGCTTTTTCGCTCTGAATTATGCGAAAATGTCGGATTCAATTTTTTTGTCTAAGGGCAGTTCATGACTGATCATTCTCCTGAATCTTTAAGTGATATCGAAATTTTAGACATTTTGCAGTCTATGAAAGACGATGAGCTTGATACAGAGGCAAAAGAAGAGATTCGTAAAGGCGGTAAAGCGGGTCGTCAAGAAGCACATAAACTTGCGATTGTGGCTTTGAACCAATCTTTTGAAAGTAAGTTTGTTGAAGCTGTAGCTTTGGCGTTGGGTCTGAATGAAGGTCAAGCCAAAAAAATTCGCTATAAGAAAGACCGCATCCGTATTTTAAAAGTACGTGGGATTGATTACATGGCGATTGATGGTGCGGAAACAGCACAGGTCTTGTCACAAGTTACACAAGCAATTGTACGTGAAGATGCGACCGTGACACATGATTTACACAACATCTTCCCATTTTGGAAAGAAGGCTGGCCAATGGTTCAGTTTGACAGTGCATATAAAATTTTATCTGAAGATATTAGCATTCACTATCAAGCGACTTTAGATAAACTGCTTGAATTGTATGGTCGTTAAGATCGCAGTCTCAAAAGCACCTTCGGGTGCTTTTTTTATGGCGTTATATTAGCTATGGAAAATCCAAGACAGTAATAAGCTGATGGGCCAAATAAACAGTCGCCACCATGTAATCAGTAGATTCCAGAAATACTGTCCAAAAGACAGAGTCTCGTTAAAGCTGCGTTGCCCACGTTCATAAGCATAAGGTGTAATCCGCCATGCTAAAATCAGCAAAACAATCGCACTTACGATCAGAAGTGTGTGGCTGTATTGGGAAAAATAATAGTAAATCAGATAAAGCGCAGAATAAAAGAAAGTACACGCCAAAATAGCAGGCAATGAAAAAGACATAAGCTTGACTCTATTATATTGTTATATCAAGGCATTATAAATGAAAATACCCGATGTGATACATCGGGTATTTATCGGTTGTTGAGCTTAAGGTTCGTTATAACTCAGTATGAGTATTTGATTAACCCAGTGTTGAGTAAAGTGGGAAAATACCAAAGATCATCGCTGTAACCAACATGACTAAACAGGTAATTACTGCCCACTTGATGGTAAATTCTTGGTGTTCACCAAAGTTAATTCCAGCCAATCCACAGAGTAAGTAAGTCGATGGAACCAATGGGGACAGTAAGTGTACAGGTTGACCAACAATCGATGCACGAGCCATTTCCACAGGAGTGATACCATAGTGTCCAGCGGCTTCAGAGAGTACAGGCAGTACACCAAAGTAGAAGGCATCATTCGACATGAAGAAGGTCAGTGGCATACTAATCACAGCCGTGATAGGTGCTAAATACGGCCCCATACTTTCTGGAATAATGGCAACCAGTTCTTGAGACATGGCTTCAACCATACCTGTACCCGATAAAATACCGGTAAAAATACCTGCCGCAAAGATAATCCCGACTACAGCTAAGGCACTGGCAGAGTGGTTACCAACCAAACGCTTTTGCATGTCTAGATCTGGATAGTTCACCACCAAGGCAATACACAGGGCAACCATGAACAGAATCGCCGCAGGTAAAATGCCCATTACTAAGCAGACCATCAAGACCAAAGTTAGTAGAGCGTTAAACCATCTTAAGTGGGCACGGTTGGCTTCAGGTTCTTGCGAAATCTGAATACTGTCACCATGGCTAATATCTAATTCCACAATACCAATGCGTTTACGCTCCATACGGCCATACATAAAGCCGAGGAAGTATAACCACCCAATTGCAACGAGCATTGGTAAAATCATCGGAACAAAGACATCGTTTGGATCAACATGTAATGCAGTTGCAGCACGTGCTGTTGGTCCACCCCATGGCGTTAGGTTCATGATTCCGCTCGCAAGCATCATTAGGCAGGCCATAATTAAAGGGCTCATACCAATACGCTTATACAGCGGTAGCATTGCGGCAACACAGATCATATAAGTGGTTGAACCGTCACCATCCAGGGAAACAATTAAAGTCAGCGTAATAGTGCCAAGGGTCACTTTTAAAGGATCACCTTTAACCTGCTTTAAAATCCACTTCACAGAAGGGTCGAATAGACCCGTGTCGATCATAATTGCAAAATAAAGGATTGCGAAAAGGAGCATTACGCCCGTAGGAGCGAGCTTTTTAATGCCTTCCATCATCATATTGCCAAGTTCAGCAATATCAAATCCAGCAAGGTTGTCAACAAAGAGACTTAAAACATAAGTAAGTAATGCAAAAATGATAGGGATTAAAGTTAAAGCAACAAGAGCGCTCAGTCGTTTGGACATGATTAAGTACATGAAGCACATAATCATGCCTAAACCTAAAATGGTCAGCATGGATCAATCCTTTGAACGTGTTAAGTCTGTTTATTCATCAAGTGACAGCGATAGTATGCAATTCAGCATGATTTTTAAATGCTCTTAAACATATGTGATTTTTCATTCTATTTTTCTAATAAATAATATATATATGTAAAGTATGGTTAAGATACTTATTTTGTATAACTTCATATGGTTAAATCTGAAGCAAAAAAAACCTTGCAGTTGCAAGGTTTTAATTCAAGGCGATGTTTCTATTCCTCGACTGTTTGGGTTGCAGGCTGTAGTGTTTCTTCAAGTAAGCGCGTCACTAAAAGTTGGTCAATCTTAAAATGATCGACATCAACCACTTCAAATTTAAAGCCTGCGTATTCTACGGTATCGGCAGGGCGTGGAATTTTGCGTAGACGGTACATCATAAAACCAGCCAAGGTTTCATAATTTTCTTCATCTGGCATTTCATCAATGGCCAGTGCATGCTTCATGTCTTCAATCGGCGTGCTGCCATCAATCAGCCATGAATTATTATCACGTTTAATGATCTGTTGTTCGGCTTCAATTGGAGTAACCCAATCGCCCATCACGGTAATCATAATGTCAGATAGGGTAATTACCCCTACAACTAAGGCATATTCATTAATAACGACAGCAAATTTTTCTTTGGTTGAACGGAAACGATCTAGCAATTCAGAAAGGGTCAGGGTATCTGGAATGGTCAATACACTACGAATGGTATTTTCATTTAATTGTAATAGAGACTGATTATTTAAAATACGTACCAGAATGTCTTTGGCATCAATATAGCCAATCACATCATCAATATTTTCACTACACACTAAAAACTTGGAATAAGGATATTCTGCAAGTTTTTGGCGAATACTGGCTTCAGACTCTTTTAAGGTAAAGAACACCACATTTTCACGCGTGGTCATACTTGATGGAACATTACGTTCTTCAAGTTCAAATACATTTTCAATGAAATGATGTTCTTGCTTTTGTAGTACACCCGCTTGTGCACCGGCATCCATCACTGCGGAAATATCAGCAAAGGTAATGTTGTCATCACGAATGGTATTCACTTTAAACAGACGGAATAGCAAATTGGCGATGGCATTAATGACCCAGGCAAGGGGCTTACAAATTTTAATAAAAACCTGAATCGGGTTAATGACAGAAACAGCAATTTTTTCTGGCGCAATCATGGCCAAGCGTTTTGGCATGAGGTCAGCAAACAAAATAAATAGAGAGGTGACTAAAGTGAAAGATAGAGCAAAGCTAATGGTTTCAGACCAAGGACCTGTATAAAAACGAGAAACAAAGCTCATGAAGTAGGGACGAAAAGCCCCTTCACCTAAAATACCGCCCAAGATCGCCACTGCATTTAAGCCAATTTGTGAAGCGGCAAAGAAGTCAGCAGAATTTTCTTGTAAATTCAAAACTTTCTGTGCGCGATCATCGCCCGACTCAGCCAAGATTTTCAGCTTGACCTTACGTGCTCCTGCCAGTGCAATTTCTGTCAGAGACAAGAAACCCGCCCCAGCAATCAGGACTAGAATGATAACTATGTTTTGAAAAAGGCTCACGGAATCCACCTGTGATTCATCGTTATTATGAATATTTTTAACACAAAAAAATAAAGACAGTAATCACTTACTGTCTTCTATCATACCTGAGTTATTGGTATGAAAATGAATTATTTAGAGCTTGAATGCTTAATAATGTGAGAATTGCGAGTTATTGCCTAAAAACTCTCGATTTTCTTCCTCAATCATTTGACGTGCCACATACAAAATCAGCTGTCTGAGCCAGCGATGTGCAGGATGGTGATGTAACAGTGGACACCATGCCATTTTCAACTCAAGTTCTGGAATATAAAAAGGTGGGTCTTTAATCAGGAGGTTTTGACTTTTGGCTTGTAAGCGTGCAATACGGGTCGGTAAAGTCGCGATCAAATCTACATTTGAAGCCAATAGTGCAGGCATTTGATAATGTCGGGTGAAGACCGAAATTTTACGTTTTTGGCCAATCCGTTCTAAAGCTTGATCAATCCAACCTAGACCTGCTTGTTTTTCAGGGTTAACGCCGAAACCAACGCCCATACCTGTTTTAGAGACCCAAATATGCTGTGCATCGAGGTAACTTTTTAGGTTTAAGTTGCTGGCAGCGGGGTGTTTACCGTTGAGTAGACATGAAAAACTGTCACGCCAGACCAAAACTTGGTGGAAGCTTTGTGGAATTTCATTGAATCGGTTAATGGCTAGATCAACTTTACCTTGTTCCATATCACGATATGACACATCACTTGGAGTTAAGAAGTCTAAAACCACATTGGGTGCTTCAGAACGTAATGCTTTAACGAGGCGGGGAACTAAGGTTGCTTCGGCATAGTCCGAAGTCATAATACGGAAAACACGGTTTGAAGTGTAAGGACGGAACTCGGTACGAGGTTCCAAAATCATGGAGAGATCAGAAAGAGCGTCACGTATGCGGGGTTGTAACTCTAAAGCCCGTTCGGTCGGTGTCATACCTTCAGAAGAGCGAATTAGCAGGGGATCATTAAATAAGTTACGAAGACGACGTAGAATATTACTCATTGCTGGTTGGGTGACACCCAATTGTTCAGCTGCTCGGGTTACATTTTTTTCGCGTAAAAGTACGTCCAAGTAAATTAAGAGGTTTAGATCAACCCGCTCCAGATTCATAAAATAAATACCGAGAATAAAATCATGAAATTGTTTGCATTATGCCATAAGCCATCGGGCTTGTGTAATAAACTGACGAAAAAAAAAGCATCGGGTTGTACAAAGAATACCCCCTTCATTTTCTCAGAAAATGGGTTTTTATGCTTAAAAACGGAGAGCATATTAGTCCTAAGCAATGTCTCAATATGCGTAAATTGAGGCTCAGATTATTGCTTAGAAAATGGCTTAAGCTGGCCTGTTATTGATGGAATAAAAGCGTGATAAATACTCTTTTTGCTGAATATTGAACTTTTGTCATTTGGGTCAAATTAAGTATTGATTTTTGGTTTGAACTCTTTTTTCCAACGGCCGAGACTTAAGTCTAATGAAGAAATATTCGACAAAGGATGTATTTTTCACGGTTTTCTTATTTTATTTAAGTTTAAAAATAACAATTACTTAATTATGTTTTATCGAAATATAATTAGACTTTTATCTATATATTTTTTAAATAAATACTGAAAATTAATGCAGAATATTGGATTAATTTATTCTGTCAATCTAATCTGTATTCATCGCAACGAAGCGCTCTAAATCTAAGCAAAAGCTTGAGGGTCTGATTTTAGCTTTTCGTTGAAGAAAATCCTAATATTATTACAGGAAATATCATGACTACATATCAAACAGCGATTGATGCAATCCGCGAATTAAAAGCAAAATTCGGTAGCACTTGGGCAGACATCAGTCCTGAAGATGCTGCGCGTATGCAAATCCAAAACCGTTTCAAAACTGGTTTAGATATCGCTAAATACACAGCTGCAATTATGCGTCGTGATATGGCTGCTTATGATGCTGACTCTAGCAAATACACTCAGTCTTTGGGTTGCTGGCACGGTTTCATCGCACAACAAAAAATGATTGCGAACAAAAAATACTTCGGTACGACTGAACGTCGTTACATCTACCTTTCTGGTTGGATGGTTGCTGCGCTTCGTTCAGAATTTGGTCCACTTCCTGACCAATCTATGCATGAAAAAACTTCAGTACCTGCGTTGATCGAAGAAATCTACACGTTCTTACGCCAAGCTGATGCGAAAGAATTAAACGACCTTTTCCGTGCGCTTAAAAAAGCAAACGAAGCAGGCGATACTGCTAAAGCTGCTGAAATCACTGCACAAATCGACGGTTTCCAAACTCACGTTGTGCCAATTATTGCAGACATCGATGCTGGCTTCGGTAACGAAGAAGCGACTTACTTACTTGCTAAGAAAATGATCGAAGCGGGTGCTTGTGCACTACAAATCGAAAACCAAGTATCTGACGCGAAACAATGTGGTCACCAAGCTGGTAAAGTAACTGTTCCTCACGAAGACTTCATCTCTAAAATCCATGCATTACGTTATGCATTCTTAGAAATGGGTCTTGACGACGGTATCATCGTTGCGCGTACTGACTCTGAAGGCGCTGACTTGACTCAAAAAATCCCAGTGGTTAAAGAGCCAGGCGACATCGCTTCTCAATACATCGGTTTCCTAGACACTGTTGAAATTGACATTGCTGATGCTCAAGAAGACGAAATCTTAATCAAGCGTGATGGTAAACTTCACCGTCCAAAACGTTTGGCTTCTGGTTTATACCAATTCCGTCCAGACACACAAATTGACCGTGTTGTTCTTGACTGTGTATCTAGCCTTCAAAATGGTGCTGACCTTCTTTGGATCGAAACTGCGACTCCAAACGTTGACGAAATCGCGCACATGGTTAACCGTGTTAAAGAAACAGTTCCAAATGCGAAACTTGTTTACAACAACTCTCCATCATTCAACTGGACGTTGAACTTCCGTCAACAAGCTTACGACCGTTGGGTTGCTGAAGGTAAAGACGTTTCTGCTTACGACCGTGCTAAATTAATGAGCGCTGAGTACGATGCTACTGAATTAGCTGCTGATGCAGACGCTAAGATCCGTACATTCCAAGCAGATGCTGCTCGTGAAGCGGGTGTGTTCCATCACTTGATCACACTTCCGACTTACCACACTGCTGCTCTTTCTACTCATGAGCTTGCACAAGGTTACTTCGGTTCTGAAGGTATGTTGGCTTATGTTGCTGGCGTACAACGTAAAGAAATCCGTGGTGGTATCGCTTGTGTTAAACACCAAGCAATGGCGGGTTCTGACATCGGTGATGATCACAAAGAAATCTTCTCTGGTGACAACGCTCTTAAAGCGCACGATGATGCTAAAAACACAATGAACCAATTCGCTGCTCACTAAGCACTGAACTGATTCATAAAAAAACCCTGCTAAAGCAGGGTTTTTTTATGAATTAATTTTTAGCTTGTTGAACAGTTTGAGCGTGAAATATTGAACAAAAATATTAAGGCATCAGAATCAGTAGCCAAACAATAAAGATAATACTTAAAGAAACAAACTGTGCAGCACTACCCATGTCTTTGGCATTTTTTGAAAGCTCATGCCGCTCCAGAGAAATACGATCCACAATCGCCTCAATGGCTGAATTGAACAATTCAACAATAATTGCAAGTAAACAAACGGCTACCATGAGGGCTTGTTCTAAGCGACTGACATCACAGAAAAAGCTTATTGGAATCAGAATCAGGTTAATCAATAGGACTTGGCGAAAAGCTGCTTCGTGCGCAAATGCGGCCTTAAAACCTGAAATGGAATAATGAGTTGCATTAAAAATACGCTTAAAACCTGACTTGCCTTTGAGTGGGGAATATTGGCTCATACCATCAACCATTTTAAAATTTCAGCCACAATACATGATCTATATTAAAAGTCACTTAATTATAGTATTCAAAAAGTGCTTAATCTATGTACACCTAAAATAAGGAGAAAGAGATTAAAAAAGCCTACTTTTTAATCTCTATAGTTAAAGGATGGATATTGGTTGAAAGTAAACGAGATGCTCAGTTGTTTGGTTTGCTTTGTGTGACTTATTCTATTTTTTTCAAAAAAGCATCCGCTGCTTGACGTCCCAAAGCAGGGTCATCGGTAAAGATACCATCCACTCCAGCTTTAAAGAAAATTTCAAACTCTGCCAGCGCGCCTTTTTCGCACTTTTCAGCGGCTATCGCGCTACAGTCTAAATAGTCTGCTAAGAAATTATTTTCTGGGCGTAGGGTATAAGGATGTACTTTTAAGCCCACTGCGTGTGCATCGTTTACAAAACTGGTCGGGGTCGCCGGCTGAGTATTGGGCACGATATAGGTTTTACTTGGCCCAACACCATGTGCATAACTTGCGACGTCTTTCAGTCCTTGAGGTGTTGCCATATCACTATAGCGGAGTGTTGATTTGGCAAGCACAGCATCGGCAGGTTGTTCGGAGTTACCGCCATAGAGTTGAATAATTTTGGCATGTTGAATCGATTTTAATTGATCTAACTGTTGACGCATCTGTTTTAAGTTGCTGACTTCAAATGACTGGATATAGACTGGTGCAATGTCACGACTATAGCTGTGTTTGGCCAGCGTGGTTAATAGGCGTTGCTCCATGGCCAAATTGAGACCTTGGAAATAGCTGGGATGTTTGGTTTCGATATACAGGCCCACAATTTTTCCTGTCTTTTTATAGTGCGCATCTACGAGTTCAATAATTTCATCTAAAGTGGGCAGATCAAATTGATCATTATATTGGGCATTTGCTGGACGAATCTCTGGAATACGTTCTCGTGCCTTCAGTTGCTTCAGCTCGTTTAAAGTAAAGTCTTCAGTAAACCAACCTGTGTAAGTCACGCCATCAACGACTTTACTGGTCTTCCGTTCTGCAAACTGCGGCAAGCTGCTGACATTGGTGGTTCCTCCGATTTCATTTTCATGGCGAGCGATTAAATAACCGTCTAGAGTTGGCACCAAATCAGGCTCAATAAAATCTGCACCATCATCAATTGCTTTTTGGTAAGCGGCTAAGGTATGTTCAGGGCGTAGCGCGCTGGCGCCGCGATGTCCAATAATAAGCAATGTAGGCTCAATGTATTCGGCGTTGTTTGATGGTGGCTGGGATGTTGCATTGTCTTTCTCATCATGATGACAGCCCAATAAACTTAAAAAAATAAAGCTCAATAATGTTCTTTTTAACATGTGTTCCTCAACATTTTATTGTGGTGTTGCGGACTCAGTGTTCAATTTTAATATCTCAGATCAATGACAAATTGCGAAAAATTACAGGATGTCATCAATTGGTCAAAAAGCTTTCTTCATAGTTTCTTCATATTTAGCTCTAATGTTCTATTTCATGTTGTTAAGTCTTGTTTTTTAATGATTCGTCATAGAAGATCAAGCATGAAGTGATGCCCAGTTTCTAGATCTAGCCTCAGACCCAAGAGTACCGCAGTCCCATGCTGTCTAAATTTTTTATTCATCGTCCAATTTTTGCTGGTGTGTTGGCGATTATCGTGATGGCATTTGGTTTATTTGCCACCTTCCAGTTGCCTGTAGAGCGCTACCCCGATATTGCACCTCCGCGAATTACTGTGAGTGCAACATATACGGGTGCGTCGGCAGAGACGGTGGAGGAGAGCGTTACTCAGGTTTTAGAGCAGCAAATTAAAGGGATTGATCATTTACTGTATTTTAGTTCGAGCAGTGACTCGAATGGCCGTAGTCGAATCAGCATTAGTTTTGAGAATGGAACTGACCCAGATACCGCTCAGGTGCAAGTTCAAAATGCCATCAATGGAGTGATTAACCGTTTACCAGAAGATGTACAGCGTCAAGGGATCAATGTCTATAAATCGCTTGGCGATACGCATATGGTGATTGGCTTATATGACCAAACAGGCAAAAGCAGCAATATTGCACTGTCTGATTATATGATGACGCATTTGGAGCAAGATTTAGCCCGTATTGATGGGGTTGGTGAGGTTGATGTCTTTGGCGCACAGTATGCCATGCGCTTATGGCTGAATCCGCACAAATTGCGTCAATATGGACTGATGCCGAGTGATATTCGTGCGGCGGTTGAAGCGCAAAACACGCAAGTGGCCGCAGGGGCAATTGGCGAGTTACCTAGCCTGTCAGATCAATATTTAAATGCCAAAGTTACCTCCGGTACACGTTTAAAAACCGTTGAAGAATTTGAGAACATCATTGTCAAATCGACCCGTGATGGCAGTTTTATTTATTTAAAAGACGTCGCACGGGTGGAACTGGGCGCGGAAAATTATCAGTCGTTTAATACCATTAATGGTTTTCCTTCAGCGGGTATGGGCATTTCATTGTCTTCAGGGGCCAATGCACTGGCAACTTCGGCATTGATCAAACAAGAAGTCAGCCGATTGTCCTCTAAACTCCCAGAAGGCTATCAAATTGTTTATCCACGTGATAACACGCCTTTTGTGCAAGAGTCGATTAAGGAAGTGGTCAAAACACTGTTTGAAGCAGTGCTTTTGGTGATTGTGGTCATGTTTGTCTTTTTGCAAAATTGGCGTGCAACGTTGATTCCCACTATCACTGTGCCTGTTGTAATTTTGGGCACGCTGGCCATTCTGTATGTGCTCGGGATGAGTATCAACACCTTAACCTTATTTGCATTGGTCTTAGCTATCGGGCTTCTGGTGGATGATGCGATTGTGGTGGTGGAAAACGTTGAACGGCTGATGCATGAACAGCAGATGAGTGCTCAACAAGCTTCGATTGCATCGATGCAGGAAATCAGTGGGGCATTGATTGGGATTACTTTGGTGTTAACTGCAGTGTTTATTCCCATGGCCTTTTTCGGTGGCTCGACAGGAGTGATCTACCGTCAGTTTTCAATGACCTTGGTTGCTGCCATGGCGCTATCTCTGCTGGTCGCATTAATTCTAACGCCTGCACTATGTGCCTTAATTTTAAAACCCAATGATAAATCGGCACGATGGGCAACTTGGTTTAATCTGACGTTAGATCAGCTAAAACAGCGTTATTTAAAGCTGAGTAGCCAGACCATTCAGCACAGTAAAATCATGCTGGTAGTTTTTGTGGCGTTAATTGCCGTCTTTGCGCTGTTTTATCGTGCTTTGCCGACCAGTTTTATTCCCAGTGAAGATCAGGGTATTTTAAGTGTCCAGTTTAAACTGGCCGATGGTGCACCGCTGAGTCAAAGCCGTGTGGTTGGGGAAGAAATTCGCCAATACTTTTTAGATAAAGAACAGGCCAATATCTATTTGGTGATGATCCGTTATGGTCGTAATTTCTCGGGGACGGGACAAAATTTAGGTCAGGGTTTTATTGCGTTGAAACATTGGGATGAACGTAAGGGGAAAGAGAACTCCGCACAAGCGATTCGAGAACGGGCGATTGCTCATTTTAGATCGCATCGAAATGCGCAAATTAATGTAAATATGCCGTCTTCAGTCAGTGGCTTAGGGCAAACCGATGGCATGGAGTTTTGGATACGTGATATCAATGGCGAAGGTCGTGCCTATTTAGAAGCACAGTTCAAAACTTTGCAGGAAGCATCCAAGCAGTATTCTAGTTTTAGCAATTTAGATAAACGTTCTAACCCAGATAAAGCCGAACTCAAAGTGGATGTGAACCAAAAGCAAGCTTTGGCCAATGGACTCAGCCAGACCGCCATTAATAGCACTTTATCCAGTGCTTGGGGTGGAAGTTATATCAATGACTTTATTGACCGTGGTCGGATTAAGCGGGTAATTATGCAAGGGGATGCCGAATTTCGTTCAAAACCTGATGATCTTCAAGCATGGACCGTACGTAATGATCTGAACCAAATGATTCCTTTTACAAATTTTGCTCAAGTATCTTGGAGTGGAGGCCCTGAGGTAGTGAATCGCTTTATGGGCTATACCGCACTAGAAATGGAGGCGGATACAGCACAAAATGTTAGTTCTGGACAAGCCATGCAAGACGTACAAAACATGGTACGAGGGCATGATGGTATAGATTTGGCTTGGAGCGGGTTATCGTTCGAGGAAAACAAGTCCAATAACCAAGCATTGCTGCTGTATTTGGTCTCCATAGGCTTTATCTTTTTATGCCTTGCTGCACTTTATGAAAGTTGGAGTATTCCAACTGCAGTCATGAGTGCGATTCCACTCGGTATCGGTGGCAATATTTTGTTCAGTTATCTGACGGGTTTTCCGAATGATATTTACTTTCAAATTGCCTTGCTGACTACAATTGGTCTGTCCTGTAAAAATGCGATTTTAATTGTGGAATTTGCTTCACTGGCGCAGCAAAAAGGCCAAACCGCAATTGAAGCTGCCTTGGAAGGCGCAAGCTTACGGTTACGCCCGATTTTAATGACGTCTTTGGCTTTTGGCGCGGGTGTTACACCTCTGGTCTTTGCTTTTGGTGCAGGGGCCGCAAGTCGTCAGGAAATTGGGGTGAGTGTACTTGGTGGCGTGATTTTTGGCACGGTGTTGGTATTGCTGTTTATTCCTTTAATGTATGTCTTGGTTCGCCGTGTGTTTCATGGACGAACACCTCAGGACGAGGTTTAAGATCGAATCCGAAACATTCGTGTGCAGTCTGAATAGGCAAAGCGAACCTTTAACCCAATCAGGCTGAAAGGCCTGACATTTAAAGATCGTTTGCTATACTCGCATAGATAAAGAAAACAATATTTGAGTGGTGTATGCCAAATCCGTCATTTTCACAGCAAGATTTCCAAGAGCAATTAAATCAGCCCGATAACCATGCTTTTATTCAAAGTCTGAAACAGTACAGCACTGCGTATTTGGCTGATATTTTAATGGGCCTGCCTATAAATGACCAAATTCGGCTATTGGAACAATTACCACAAGCCAGTTATGTCTTTGAGTTTTTAGCATTAACCCAGCAGCAGCAGCTAGCAGCGCAATTGCCTCAGGCTTTGCTGGTGAAGCTACTAGCTCATATGCATTCGGATGACCGCACCGATTTATTTCAAAGCTTAGCGCAGGACGTTCAAGGTCATATTTTTCCGCAGTTAGACGCGCATGTTCAAGCTCAGCTGAAGACCTTGATGGATTATCCAGCCGAGTCTGCGGGTGCAATTATGAGCACCGAGGTCATTACGGTACATGCCGAAATGACCATGCAACAGGCGATTCAACATATACGACAGCATGCAGCGGAAAGTGAAACTTTATATCTCATCTATGTGACCGATGCCTCGCGTTATTTAGATGGTGTGATTTC
The DNA here is from genome assembly GCF_058242845.1 of Acinetobacter sp. 789_lipA. Taxonomy (NCBI): domain Bacteria; kingdom Pseudomonadati; phylum Pseudomonadota; class Gammaproteobacteria; order Moraxellales; family Moraxellaceae; genus Acinetobacter; species Acinetobacter sp. 789_lipA. The sequence continues at coordinate 1,770,037 of NZ_JBZAYS010000001.1, forward strand.
GCTGCGGCAAATTATCCAGTCTCCGCCTGAGCAATTGATTGGACAGGTTATGACCAGTCATGTCATTACGGGTTTAGTCAGTGAGGATCAGGAAAGTATTGCACAGAAACTGGCTCATTATGATTTTATGGCTTTGCCCATTGTTGATGAGCAGCAGCGTCTATTGGGGATTGTGACTTATGACGATGCAATGGATGTGGTACAACAAGAAACCACAGAAGATATTCTAAAAAGTAGTGCGGTTGCGGCCAGTCCGCAGATGAGTATTAAAACGGCTTCAATCCTCTTACTGTATAAGAAGCGGGTGTTTTGGTTGGTGTTTCTGGTTTTTGGCAGTTTACTCTCAGGGCTGGGGATTGCGCACTTTGAAGACTTGATTGCGGCACATATTGTTTTGGTATTTTTCCTACCTTTACTGGTAGGAAGTGGGGGAAATGCGGGGTCTCAATCCGCAACCTTAATGGTACGTGCACTGGCAACGGGCGATGTACATTTTAAAGACTGGTTTTATTTGCTAGGACGTGAAAGTTTGGTTGCGCTGTGTCTTGGCGGAACTATGGCAACGGCTGTTTCCATTTTGGGTTATTTCCGTGGGGACATTCTGGTCGCCGTAGTATTGGCACTGAGTATGATGGGCATTGTGTTGATGGGTTGTCTGATTGGTATGAGTCTGCCGTTTATCTTAAACCGCATGAAACTCGACCCAGCCAGTGCATCTGCACCTTTGGTCACCTCAATTTGTGATGCGTCAGGCGTGGTGGTATATCTGCTGATTGCGTCGCAAATTCTGACCTTGTCTTAAACTTATAAGCAATTGTTTCAGCACAAAGTTAGCACAGAAAAAAGTCATAAAAACCAGCATAATTCAGTGGTTTTATGATGTTAATGTGGTTGAAATGATGGAGGTCAGTAACAACATGCCTGAACCCTTAGAACAAAAAAAAATGAGCCAGCAAGATGTCATTCGTTTAGAGCGTGATTTGGCCAAATATGCCAATATGATGGATTCTGTGGTGCGTATTCCGTTCACCAAGCAGGGTGTTGGTGCTGATGCTGCGTTGAGTACTGTTCCGATTGCTGGTGATATCGCTGGTTTTGCCCTAACGTGTTATGCCATTTATAAAGCCAAGCAAATTGGCGTACCGCAAGAGAAATTGAGTCCAGTATTGAAGCTGGCTATGATTGACGCTGTGGTCGGTTTTATCCCTGTGCTAGGGACATTGTTTGATATTTTTATACGTCCGAGTCGTAAAGCACTGGATGTGGTTCATGACCATATTCGGGAAGAATACCAAATCCATTCAGATCATCATGTGACGCATCCTTTTCTTCATGAAAAATTAGAAAAGAAACAGCAACAATCCGAATTTTGGCGAAATCCAGTAGTGGCATGGCTTTGGCTACACATCCCCGATTTGTTTGGCCTGATCTTTTTGGTGTGTTTTATTGGCTTATTGTGGTGGGGTGGTAGTGTGATGTGGCATTGGTTACAGGAATTAAACTTAGGATAGCCGCTGATGAAATTTGAAGGTCAAATTACGGCGAATTTGCCAGCGATTGATTTAGCGCGCACCGCTTCATTTTACCAAGGCTTGGGCTTTAATCTGGTTTATCAGTCTGCAGAGTGGATGATTCTGCGTTTGGGCGAAATGACACTGGAATTTTTCCATCATCCGCATTTAGACCCAAATAGTTCATGGCATAGTGCCTGTATTCGCGTAGCGGAAATTCAACCCTATTATGAATACTGGTCTAAAGTGAATTGGTCGTTGTGGGAAAGCGCTCGTATGACTGATATTCAGGATTTTGACGAGTTCCGCCAGTTTTGTATCATTGACCCAAATGGCAGTTTATTACGCTGTATCGAAGTGACGATTAAATAAAAATGTTCTTATGCCGAGTCACAAAAAAAGCCTCCATGCGGAGTAATGCCAGTCAGTTAAGCAAAAAAAGTTAAAATGCTGTAAAAAGAGCGTATGTAAATACGCTCTTTTTTTATGAATTTATCTCAGAATCTAGATTTAACATTAAAACAAACCTTACCTTCACTTTCACAATTCAGTGAATTGATTGATTTAAACTGGATTGAGGATTGCTTAGACCAAACAGGTAAAGCATCAATTCGAAAAAGAAAACTGCCTGCTGAACATGTTGTTTGGCTGGTAATCGGACTTGCTCTATTTCGAAATCAACCGATTTGGTATGTGGTTCAACAATTGCAACTTGTTTTCGGTACGGCAGAATATAGTCAACACGTCAAAAAACCAATACAATACTGATATGAGTTATCCAATACATTTTAGAAAAAAAATATTAGCCAAGCTTGAAGAAGGTCAATCTATCCGAGCGGTTGCTCAGCACTTCGAAATTAATAAAAATACAATTGTCGAATGGAAAAAGCGAATCGAAATAAAAAGAACTCGACCAAGAAAACCATCTAAAGTTGATGATGATGCCTTACGTGCAGATGTTGAGCAATATCCCGATGATTATCAATATGAACGCGCTGCTCGTTTTGGTTGTGCTACTTCTACAATTGGAGATGCGCTCAAGCGTCTAAATATTACAGTTAAAAAAAGACCTTACGGCACCCGAAAGCAAAAACAGAACTCAGAGAGCAGTATTTAAAAGATTTAAACCGATTAAGGTATCAACACCCGATCATCTATCTTGATGAAAGTGGATTTAAATCTCATGAACATAGACCTCATGGTTATTCAAAACAGGGAACTCCTTGTTATGGAACATATAATTGGCAATTAAAAAATCAAACCAATGCAATAGGAGCAATCCATGAGGGTAAGTTATTTGCAGTGGGTTTATTTGATAGCAAAGTAAATTCGGATGTATTTTATTTTTGGGTAGATCAGTTTTTATTACCAGAACTACCCTCGAATAGTGTAATTGTCATGGACAATGCAGCCTTCCATAAACGACCAGATATACAAGATCTATTAAGCCAACATGGGCATCAAATACTTTGGTTACCACCTTATAGTCCTGACCTTAATCCTATTGAAAAAATGTGGGCATGGGTGAAAGCAAAAAGGAAAAAATGGTTGGTTAACTCAATAGATAAGCTTTTTAGTCGTTTCTTTAACGAGTGTATGGGTAATTAAGCGGTTTGACTATACTGTGTACCGAGTGCATCCGTACAAGCAAGACAACGCTTAGGCTTAGAACCCATGAGTGCTTTATTTTCGACATTAAGTCAGGCATGGTTTAAAGACTCACAACAACAATATAGCAACTTTCACGGTCTATGCGTTTGTGCTGTAGATGGTGTGGTTTGGTCTATGCCTCATACAGAAGAAAACTTTAAGCACTTTGGTTCATCCAAAGGCAAAACAGCAGCTGCACCTTACCCACAAGTTAGAGCGACTTGCCTGGTGAATACCAATACCCATGAAATGATTGATGCCCAAATGGGCAGTATGGATCAAGGTGAATTAACCTTAGCCAGTCAATTAAAAGCACCAGTTCGCAGTATTACCCTATTTGATCGTGCTTACTTCTCTGCTGATTTTTTAGTGAGCTGGCAATCTCAGGCAGAAGAGAGTCATTGGTTGATGCGAGCAAAGGACAACCTGCGTTATGAAGTGATTCATCATAATGCGGCCCATGACTTTCAGATCAAAATGCCTGTTTCAGCAAGAGCAAAAAAGATAAATCCGTCATTGGGTGACTATTGGGAAGCACGTTTAATTGAAGTTGAATATGCAGGAAAAATAAGACGTTACATTACATCATTAACAGATTCTAAAGTTTATCCATTCAAAGACCTTGCAATGCTTTATATCCAGCGTTGGGAAATAGAAATGTGTTATCGGGAAATTAAAAGTGATTTACAGGATGCAAGGATTTTAAGAAGCAAACAACCTGATTTGGTCTATCAAGAATTGTGGGGGGTATTTATTGCATATAATATCTTAAGAAGACAGATGAGGTTTATCGCTGAACATGCAAAGGTGAGTCCTTTAAGGATCAGTTTCCATGTTGCATCTATGAGTATTATCAATATCTTAAGGCACACACCTTTAGAATCAGCAGGAAACCTACCCAAACATTTAGCGCAATTATTTGAACAATCTAAAATATTTGTATTACCTGAAAAAAGGCAAAGGCAATGTCCGCGAGTAGTGAAAATTAAAGCACAAAAATATCCAAGAAAATGCCAGTCAATTTCTTAACTGACTGGCATTATCCATGCGGAGGCTTTTTAAAATCTAGTCAACGAATTGTTTATGGACAATCGAGCTGTTGTAAAGCAGCAACACGTTGTTCAATCGTTGGGTGGGTTTGGAACAAAGCAGTTAAACTAAAGCCTTGCTCTTGACCTGCGGCGATTGCAAATGCTTTCATTTCTTTAGGCATCGCATCTGGAAGTTGTGACTCGGCTTGTAAACGTAACAAGGCTGAAATCATTGCTTGTTTGCCTGCAAGACGCGCGCCTGCTTCATCTGCACGATATTCGCGGTAGCGGGAGAACCACATCACGATTGCAGAAGCTAAAATACCAAAGACAATATCAAGCACGATGGTAATGGCAAAATAAGCTAAACCTGGTGCTTCACCGTCTTCACGACCAAAGACATTACGGTCAATGAAATCACCTGCGACACGTGCAAAGAACATCACAAAGGCGTTCACGACACCTTGAACCAGCGCCAAAGTCACCATGTCACCATTGGCCACGTGACCAATTTCGTGAGCCAAGACTGCGCGAAGCTCGTCTTTATTCATACGCTCAAGTAAGCCAGTAGAAACTGCAACTAATGCATCGTTCTTGTTCCAACCTGTAGCAAAAGCATTAGATTGGTAAGACGGGAAAATACCGACTTCTGGCATTTTAATACCAGAACGTTGCGCCAATTGAGCGACTTCTTGTAACAACCATGCTTCAGCTTGGTTGCGCGGGGCATTGGGGTCAATTAACTCTGTACCAGTTGTTTTTTTCGCCATCCATTTTGACATGAATAGAGAAATCATTGAGCCAACCATACCAAAGACAAAACAGATAACCAGTAGGTTACCTAGATTTAAGCCACCCGCGCCATGGTAACTACCGACACCGAAGAGTGACAAGATAATGCCAGCTACAACCAGTACCGCGAGGTTGGTTAGCAAGAACAAACCAATCCGCATCATTGAGAAAATCCTCTTATAATAAAAAAATAATCTGATTTATAAATCGAAAATCATTGATCTCAATATGAGGTGAAACTCATCAAAATTCAAGAAAAAATAATAAAACTGCTATAAAAATTATTCTGAAATTTGGATGCGGGCAGAGGCGGTTGCATTGGCCGTGGCATAGGAACCAGGCGCATCAGTAAAACTGCCATCAGCTGCGAGGATAATTTGACGTGAAGGTGCGCTACGACTCACACTGAGTTGTGTGTTTGGAGAAGAGTCTGCATCGTAATGTGCAGATTGGGCAATGACTTGAGCATTGGCTGGTGTGTTATTTGAGCCTGCAGAAATGTTGATCCCGCCTGCATATAAATTGCTATAACGGCTACTCACACGGCGAACATAGTCTTGAGTTTCACGGAAGGGTGGAATGCCACCATACTTTTGTACATTGCCTTCGCCAGCATTGTAGCCTGCAAGCGCAAGACTGGTGTTGCCGTTAAAGCGTTTCATCAGCCATGCCAAATACTTTGCACCTGCATTTATGTTCTGCTGTGGATCATATGCATTAGACACATTAAAGCGCCGTGCTGTCGCAGGCATGAGTTGCATAAGCCCCTGAGCCCCAACAGGTGAGCGTGCGTTGACATTAAAGCCTGATTCGGTATGCATAACTGCTTTAATTAAGCCTTCAGAAACGCCATGGGTTTGAGCCGCTTGGCGAATAATGTGGTCAAAAGCATTTTTGTTACGACTATAACTGGGCAACACTGAAGATTCAGAAGCCCCCCAGTTACTATAACTGTGGATATTACTGTCTGGATAATAGGTTTTCTTTTCGACTTTTAAGTTGCTATAACGACTTTGTTTATTGGTTAACAAGGTCGTGCCGTTGGAATCTCTCAATTGGTAGATGGTTTGACCCGCGTGACAATCCAGTGCCATGAACGAAATCGTCATACACCCCAAAACGTAAAAACGACTCAAAAGCAGCTTATTTTTCATTATCTATTATTAATCGTAAAAAAATCGATTTCAGTGACTAGAAATGAGTTTAGCAAAAAAAGAACCGTCTGAAACTATTTTAAGTTCAAAAAATCTATGTCTTTGTAAAAATCAAGTCAAATTGTTGAGCAATTAATCAAAAAAAATAATTAATTTATTTTTAATGAGGATTGCTTGACTGGGTTAAGTTATTGAAATTTAATAGTAAATAAATTGATCAAAAAATGATCAATTTAAATAGAAGCCTTAAAGAGTGGGGGGAACACCCTGTCAAGTCGATTAGAATCCACAAAGTTATCCCCAGCTTTTGTGGAAAAATGTGGAAAAGTCCAAAACATAAGCAGTTCAGCTAAAATTTGAACGCAATCGTTCAAAGTTAAACCGATTTCAATACATGAATATGACAGCAATGACAATTCATGAGAATTTACATTCTTTAGGTGCGAGATGGCTGTGAATCGGATAAAATTGCGCGGTATTTTTTTTAAGGTTTAACTCGTCTATGTTCTCGCCAGTTGAGTCCAATCAGGGATTTAATTTTAAACCAGAACTACCCACTAGCTCTGCGTATTATCGTCTGTTGAAAAAGTTACGCCGTCAGGTGGGTCATGCCATTCGCGATTTTAAAATGATCGAAGAAGGCGATAAAGTGATGGTCTGCATTTCCGGTGGTAAGGACAGTTATACCTTGCTCGATATTATGTTGCAGTTTAAACGCATTGCACCGATCAATTTTGATGTGGTGGCTGTGAATTTGGACCAGAAGCAACCCGGTTTCCCTGAGGACGTGTTACCACGTTATTTAGAAGAGAATAATATTCCCTACTATATCTTAGAAAAAGACACCTACAGCATCACCAAACGTTTAACGCCTGAAGGCAAAACCTACTGTGCAGTCTGTTCACGCTTACGCCGTGGCTCTTTATACGGCTTTGCGCAAGAAATTGGCGCGACCAAAGTGGCGTTGGGGCATCACCGTGATGATATCTTGGCGACCTTCTTCTTGAACTTATTCCATGGCGGCAGCTTAAAGGCGATGCCTCCTAAATTGTTATCCTCAGATAAAAAGAACATCTTAATTCGCCCACTGGCTTATGTGGAAGAAAAAGACATTATTAAATATGCTGAAATGCGCCAGTTCCCGATTATTCCGTGTAACTTGTGTGGTTCTCAGGAAAATCTGCAACGTGCCATGTTAAATGACATGTTGCGTGAGTGGGATAAAGCACATCCAAAGCGTCTACACAGTATTTTTGGTGCCTTGCAAAATGTCTCGCCATCGCAGCTGGCAGACCGTGAGTTATTCGACTTTGAAGCGTTAGATAGCGAACGTGAATTCGACTTTAAAGGTGAAAGTTGTTCAACGGAAGATGAACCAGAGAACAAACGCATTAACATGGTTAATCTTGGCTTTGCAGCAGACTAATTTTGTCAGTTAAGCCAATGCAAAACACCAATCAATGATTGGTGTTTTTTTTATGTGGATGATTTTGATAAACTTTGTATAAGAAATATAAAATATGAACGGTACGTACAAAAAACTTTAGGCACATGTAGGATATACATGCTATAACAATCTCCGAGCGTATTTAGCTTCACAATGATGCCGTCTGGATAGGCAGCACACAACGAACAAAGAATTGAGGAAACATCATGCCTGCTTTTTTAACTGATGATTGGTTTTCAACTGTAGAAACATTAACTGCTCAAGCGGGAAATCTGAACCTGCCGCCAGCACTTGCGAATCTTGCAATTAACTTAGTTGTTGCTGACAATGCGGGTAATACCGAGTTATCTTTAGATGGCGGCGCAATTAAAAAAGGCTTGTCTTCAAACGCGAAAACAACTTTGAACATGGATGCTGAAACACTACGTAAAGTGTTCCTTGAGTTTGATATGGCTGCAGCAATGCAAGCGTTCATGACGGGTAAAATAAAAGTTCAAGGCGATATGTCACAGTTGATGGCATTGCAAACAGCGAAGCCAAGCCAAGAGCAAAAAGATTTATTTAAGAAAGTGCTTGAGCAAACAGCTTAAGTGTTCTGAAATAAAAAAAGCTTACCTTTATAGGTAAGCTTTTTTTATGCCGATAGAGAGGATCTTTTAGATATTGACCAACTGCGGCGTGGTTTTAATATGTTCAAGATAAGCACGGATACGTGTCACATACTGTAGTGCTTGACGGTAACGGCCATTCTTTGCTTGGTTCTGTTGTAAGTAAGCATACAAATTGAGCCAGTTATTAGGGTCTTTACCTTGTGCCTGAATCCGTTTTTGAATCTGATTCACCGCACCCGGTCCCATATTGTACGCAACCAATGCATACCAGTTACGGTCAGGGAAGGGGATATCCTCATAGCGACTCAGCATTTGGTCGTAGTACTTAGCACCACCTTGAATGCTTTGCGCTGGATCGGTACGGTTACTTACACCCATGGCTTTGGCTGTGCTATTGGTCAACATCATCAAACCGCGGACACCCGTGGGAGAAATGGAGTTCGGTTTAAGATAAGACTCTTGATAACCAATCGCTGCCAATAAGTGCCAATCTAAATCGTACTTTTGCGCTGTGCTTTTAAAACTGGCCTTATAGATTGGCATACGCTGACGCAAATCGCGTTGAATCGTATTCCAGTTTTCAGGCTTCACGACATTACGGTTGTAAAAAGAGGCTAATTGACCAATTGAACCAGATTGTTTACCACGGCAGACAAATCCACTCGCCGTTTGCGTCAATGGATCATTCGCATGTTTAAACACCCAGTTCAGCTCAGTATTGAGGCCATTTTTACGTAAAACGTTTAAATCACCACAAGTAGCAGAAAAGGTTGCGAGACTTTTTTGCTCAATCGTTTGAACACTTGCCGTCGTCATTGCAAAATTTGCTTTGCCCTGTGCTACCCATTTAAGTGCTGTAGCATTATCGGGGACGGTTTTGAAGTCTAGCTTTACATTTAAGCTGTCTGCATAGTTACGTGCAAGGTCATAACCAAAACCATGCAAATGCTGACCATCTTTAAAAACGGTCGTTGGGTTTTCCACTGAAACGACAGTCAATTTATTATGATTGACGACGTTATCATATTGGTAGGTCTTACTTGCATTAATACTATGAAATGGAATTAACAAAGTACTTAAAGCAAGGGCTTTCAACGGGAGAGAGAAAGTTAATGAATTAAGGCAAAGCCTCGATCCAGAAGTTGAACTACTGTGCATGTTGTCTCCGCTACAAGTAATTTATGCCCTAGAACGCAAAGGCAAAACATGCCTTAAAACGAGTTCAAGTTGTCTAAATTCAATAAGAGGTTGGGCATTCATGACGTCATTCAAAATGACATGGGATTAAGAAGATTATGTAGAAAAACTACATAGATTAAAAAATAGGCAACTAATTTAAGATGTGCGCATAATATATATCAATTTTAAAAGTGTCAAATTTTGTGCAATATTTTTTTGAAAAATGTAACATAACAATTTAATTTAATTCAGGAATTTATTTTATAAACTTCTGTTGTGGAGAAATAAGGGATAAAATAATCCTTTGTTGTAAATCAATAAGCAGATTTAGACGGCATTCATCATGAAATCAAACTTAATTACACGTGCAGGTCACGACAAATTGGTGGCGGAATTAAAGCAGCTTTGGCATGAAGAACGCCCTGAAATTACCAAGAAAGTAAACTGGGCGGCGAGCCTTGGCGACCGTAGTGAAAACGCGGATTTTAAATTATAACCCCATTTTTTATACTTTATTAAATTTAATATTCATAAATCAATGACTTAAAAATAGTATACATACTATTCTTATATACTATTTAAAAAAAGATATACGAGAACCAAATGAAAAAATTGAATTTAGAAGTTATCGAAAATTGTTCATCAAATACTGAATTGCTTTTAGATTATTGGCGGTTTGATGATAATTATAAATATTCTTATACAATTAATGACTTACTTAAGAAATATGAAGTAATTAGCCCTAATGAATTATTGAAGAAGGTTAGAAAGGCTGGTTTTCTTGAAGTAAAAAAAATAAAAGTTTGTAATCTTTGCTATGAAGAATACAAAGCAAATGATCGACCATCTTTTAAATATCTTCAATTAAACTTTTTAAAAAAAGAAATTTCCTGTGCAGAATGTGAAAAATCTAATGCTTTAAAAATGACAAAAAAATTGATTTCTGATTTAAATGCAGATATTAAAATTAAAGATGAATCCTACCAATTTAAAAAATTAAGTTATTTAGAAAATATATATTTGTATGTCTTAATTGAAAATTATATTAAGAATAAAGGTATTGTTAAAAGCTGGAATTATAATACAGTTGTTAGAACTAATGGTGGGGGGGAGGTGGTTGATAATGTTATTAAGAAAGGATATATACAAGTTTGTGAAGGTTCCATAGAACTTTCTGGTAAGCAAGCAAAACTACGTTCAATTTATATGAAATATTCAAATCTTTTTGATCATATTTTGATTAATGAAGTAGAAAAAACTTTAAAACTAAATTTTGATTGTCAGTGCATTATTCTAATTCCATCTGAATTTAATTGTTTGGAAGATTGGATGATTGAAATTTTAAAAACTCTTCAAAAAGAAATGATGACAATTGAAGATATTAGGGAAGTAGAAAAATTTATATTCAATAAGCGGTTTTGGGAAATTGGTGTTCTTATTGATCAGGTTTGTTTTAGAAATCATATTAAAATAAATAAAAATAATGCTTTTAATTTTATTTTAATTGGGATGGCAAAAAAATACAATTTAGAAACTATTTATAATATTTTAAACTACCAAGCTATTAAAACAACCTCTAATTTAGATAAGTATGAACATTTTTTTGAAGGCAAATTTAATTATATTAATTCTAATTTATATATTAGAAACATAGAGAATTTTTTAAATAGGATTGAGATGGATGCGAATCGTACTCTTTACACTAAGCAACTTCCGATTGATTGGGAATATTCAGAATTAGAGTTTTTTATTGCTAACAATATAATTAAAAATAATCAGAAATGGGAGAAATTTACACCTAGCGAAATTTTGGCTTTGTGGGTTGAATCGGCTGGAATACAAGATGACGTATAAAATATTTAAAAAAATAAAGGCTGCTTTACTCTTTCATTAAGGGCATTTTGATAAGATAAAGGTAATTCTTATTTTTATTCAGTATTGTTATGCCTTTATTAGATTGGGTTAACCGCAACCAAGCTGAAGAAACAGCCACCAATGTGCCCTATCATCTCTTAAAATTCGAAAAATCTTTTGGTGATGAAGAGCAAGCGAAAAAAAACCTCATCATTCAAGGGGATAATCTTCAAGCTTTGAAAGCATTGTTACCACTTTATGGTGGACAGGTGAAATGTATTTTTATCGACCCACCATACAACACACAATCAGCTTTTGAACACTATGACGATAAGTTAGAACATGCTCAATGGCTTTCCATGATGTATCCACGCCTACAATTGCTAAAAGAACTTTTGGCAGAGGATGGTTCCCTTTGGATTACAGTAGATGATAACGAAGCACATTATTTAAAAGTTTTATGTGATGAAGTGTTCACAAGGAAGAATTTTGTAGCAAATATTGTATGGCAGAAACGTTATTCAAGAGAAAACCGTGAAGCTATAGGCGATGCACATGATCACTTATTAGTTTATGCAAAAGATAGTGCTAACTTCAAAAAGAGTCGAAATTTGGTTCCTATGAGTGAAGCACAAGCTAAAGTTTATAAAAATCCTCTTTGTACACGACAAAAAAAGATAACTCATTGAAATAATGGCATAATACTTGTTTTCTGACGACGAATATGATGACACATTTCAATGAGTTACATCTCATCTTAAACAAATATCTAAAGTGGAACAAGTCACATGTAAAATGTTTTACACTGATTATGATTGCATTAATTGTAAAACAGACATGTAATCTTTCTTCTGCATCTAAAGCCTTACCCATCAAGTGCTTACCACAATCATTTTATCGACGTATACAACGCTTCTTTGCAGGTCAGTATTTTGATTATCGTCAAATTTCTCAGTTAATTTTCAATATATTTTCATTCGACAAAGTGCAACTGACTTTAGATAGAACCAATTGGAAATGGGGAAAACGAGATATCAATATCTTGATGTTAGCCATCGTCTATCGTGGAATAGCGATACCTATTGTTTGGACATTGCTCAATAAACGTGGAAATTCAGATACAAAAGAGCGTATTGCTTTGATTCAACGCTTTATCTCTATTTTTGGTAAAGACCGTATTGTGAATGTGTTCGCAGACAGAGAATTTATCGGTGAGAAATGGTTTACATGGTTAATTGAAAATGACATTAACTTCTGTATACGTGTTAAAAAAACTTTATTGTGACCAATCACTTAGCCAGGAATCATAAAATTAGTGATTTATTTCGTCATCTTCAAGTTGGTCAAACTGAATGTCGTAAACGACGTATTTGGGTTGGTCGAGTAAAACTGTATATTAGTGCGCTACGATTAGAAGATGGAGAACTTTTACTTGTTGTTTCTCCTATGTTTAATGCTTCTGCTATTCGTGATTATGCATTACGCTGGGAAATCGAAACCTTATTTAGTTGTCTCAAAGGACGTGGATTCAATCTTGAAAATACTCGTTTAACAGACCCTGGACGAGTCAAGAAATTGATAGCAGTGCTAGCTATCGGTTTCTGTTGGTGCTATTTAACAGGTGAATGGCAACATGATCGAAAAAAAGCGATAAAAATAAAGAAGCATGGACGACTTTCAGTAAGTTTATTTCGCTACGGTTTGGACTATGTTCAAATGGCTATTCTACGTTTGATTGGTTTTGGAAAAAAAGAAGAATTTAAGAAAGTGCTAGCAATTTTAAGAAAGAAAAAGCCTGATAGGACAAGGATCCTATGAAATTTGTCGTGTACAGAGAAAAATCCTAATAATGATCCTCGGGGAAGATGGCGTGGTATTCCAATGACAGCTCAAGGATTTAGACCTAATCAGATGTATCCTATTTATTCACCAGATGGCACTAAACATATTCCACCTGAAGGCCGCTGTTGGTCAACTATTGAACCTGAGTTCAAAAAGCTTCTTGCCCAAGGACGGATTTATTTTGGAAAAAATGGTGACACTCAACCAAATATTATCCGTTATCTATCTGAAGTTGAGGGTGTAGTACCTTGGACATGGTGGAATCATGAAGATCATGGACATACAGATGAAGCTAAAAAAGAAAGTCAGTTTTTGTTTGGTAAAGATGATACATTTTCTAGCCCAAAACCAGAACGTCTAATGGAAAAGATAATACATATTGCTTCAAATAAAGGGGATATTGTATTGGACTCTTTCTTGGGATCAGGCACAACGGCTGCTGTCGCTCATAAAATGTCCCGTCGTTATATTGGAATTGAAATGGGTGAACATGCAAAAACTCATATTATTCCACGTCTTGAAAAAGTCATTGATGGTGAACAAGGTGGTATTTCTTTAACTGTGAATTGGCAAGGTGGCGGCGGTTTCAGCTTCTACACTTTAGGCAATCCCGTATTTGATGATCAAGGTTTCTTAAATACAGAGGTAAAGTTTAAAGACCTCGCAAGCTATATTTGGTGGCTTCAAACCAAAACAGCTCTAAATCAAACAGAAAGCTTTGATACCCCATATTTAGGCACACATGACGGTGTTGCTTACTATCTTCTCTATAACGGCATTTTAGGTGACAGACGACCAAATGGCGGTAATGTCTTAACTTTATCTATTTTAAATTACTTAAATGAATGTCATGCGCATGAAGGTAAACGAGTGGTTATAGGCGAAGCATCACGACTTGGAGATGCCCGACTTGAAGCTCTAGACATTGAGTTTAAACAAATCCCATATTCGCTTTATGGCAACCAAGCTCAGTAAGGATTGCGTATGTCACTTAAATTAAAACAGTACCAAATAGATTCTTTAAAAGCATTAGAGCAATTCTTTACTTTGGCAGCATCATTAGGGGCGGAGAAAGCATTTAAACGCTGTGTCGGCGAAAATATTGCTTATAACGATCGATTGGAGGGAATACCAATTGTATGCCTACGTGTACCTACGGGTGGCGGTAAGACGCTGCTTGCAGCGCATAGTATTCCTAAAGTGGCACAGAGTTATGTGAATACTGAGAGTCCTATTGTATTGTGGCTTGTACCAACAGATATGATTCGACAGCAAACACTTGCTGCACTTGCTAATGTAAATCACCCTTATAGACAAGCCTTACAAAGCTATTATGGCGATCGCATCAAAATCTGTGACATTGACGGGCTTCAATCACTCAACAAGCATGATGTTGGACAGTCATGTATTATCATTGTGACCACTATTCAGATCTTCAATATTGATAAAGAAAAGACCTATCAGCGCAATGCCTATGCTTTTGATGAATCCTTGAGTGAACACTTTACTCAATTGACTCCACACCAAGCCGAAAGTATGGATAAAGTAACGGCTGATACTTTGCAGTATCAACCATTCCTAACTGAAAAAGATATTGGTCGTGTTAAACATTCATTGGTCAATTTCTTTAACTTGCATAGACCAATTATTGTTGTGGATGAAGCGCATAAAAACCGTGGTGGAAAAACATTCTTCCCAACCTTGAAGCGTCTCAACCCAAGTTGCTTGGTAGAGCTGACAGCAACACCAAAAGACAATAATGTTCTTTACTCGGTTTCTGCTGCACAGTTAAAAGTTGATCACATGATTAAGCTGCCAGTCGTACTGACTGAACATCCAAATAGTTGGCAAGATTGTATTCGTGATGCGCTGATTCAACGACAAAAGTTAGAAGTGCTTGCACAAAGCGAAAAAGAATATATTCGCCCAATTTTATTGATCCAAGCCCAAGATAAAAATGGTGAAGCGAATGTAGAAGCTGTGAAACAGCATTTGTTAAGCGAATATGAAAATATAACTGAAGACTGGATTGCGATCTCTACAGGGCAAACCAAAGAGCTAGAAGATGAAAATCTCTTTAGCCCTCAAAGTAAAGTCAAAATTGTGATTACAGTCGAAGCACTGAAAGAAGGTTGGGATTGCTCATTTGCCTATGTACTTGCGAGTTTGCAAAATATCAATTCTGCAACTGATGTAGAGCAGTTGTTAGGTCGTGTCTTACGTATGCCGTATGCAAAACTACGTCAGAATGATGAACTCAATAAAGCATATGCTCACGTTGTCTCAAGTTCCATTGCTCAAGCCACCATGCTTCTTAAAGACCGTATGGTGCAAAATATGGGCTTTGATAAATGGGAAGCGGAAGCCTCGATTGTGGCAAATCCACAACCTGAATTGGATCTAGGTACTACAGGTACAAGTCAAGGGACTACTCAACCAAAGACTCCTGAAGTCATGGTCTCTATTCCATTTGTGGTTACACCTGAACTTATTCCAACTAATTTGCAACCAGCGATTCAAACGAGAGAAAATAGCCAAGGTACGTCCTTGATTATTCATAAAGGGACGACTGACGAAGAGTTTGATCAAATTGAAAAAGCTGTAATTGAAAAAGCCACTCCGAAACAAAAAACTCAAATACAAGAAGTTTTCAAGGAAGCTCGTGCGGAGCGACAAGCTCATCAAGCACCAGAAAACTGGAATGCTACTTTCGCATTGATTCCACAATTAGGATTATTTGTTGATGGTGAATGGCAAGTTGCAGACAAAGAAACTATTGAAGATTCGGTTGAATGGAATCTATTAGATTATCCAGTTCAATTGGAAGGTTTTAACATACGTGAAACTGTAAATAGTTTTGCGATTGACCTAAATCTTGAAGATGAGCAGTTGAGTTATGAATTACTCAATAGCCAACAGATTCAATTTGATGATATGCCAACACCAATCACCGAAAATGATTTGTTGAATTGGTTAGATCGGAAAACAAGAAGGGCAGGATTAACGCAAATTCAGCTAAGAGCGTATTTAACCAAGCTCATTAGTCACTTGTTGAATGAGCGTAGATTTACATTGACGCAACTACATCGTGCTCAATTCCAATTGTCACTAGCTGTTTCTCGTGAGCTTGACCGACTCTTTGAACTTGCTCGTAAACAAGCATTCCAAAGTGATTTATTTGCAGAGTTGAAAGTAGCAGAAGAATTAAAACTAGAAAATAGTTTTGAGTTTAAGCGTGGAATTTACCCAGTTAGAAAGCCTTATCGAGGTAGCTATAAGTTTAAAAAGCATTTCTATGCTCAGATTGATGATTTAAAAGAAAAGACTGAATCAGGAAAGATTTCTGAAGAGTTTAAATGTGCTCAGCTTTTGGACATGCATCCTAAAGTAAAATATTGGGTGCGTAATATTCCTAAGCAATCACATACTTCCTTCTGGTTACCAACAGAAAAAGACTATTTCTACCCAGATTTCATTGCTGAATTAGTTGATGGTTCGATATTTGTGTTGGAATACAAAGGGGGACATCTAGATACAGCTGATGATGCACGAATTAAAAATGCTATTGGTAAGCAATGGGTTAAAGATAGTAATGGAAAACGACTATTCTTAATGGCTAAAAATCAGGATGAAGTTGGACGTAGTTTGGAAGAGCAGATAAATCAAGCTTTAACCAATTAATTTATTGGTTATTAGAAAAGCACCTTAAGGTGCTTTTCTTAATTCGTCGAGCTTAAAATTTAAATATGATTTAGCACAATTAATAAACATCTCTTTTGCTTCATTAATTTCCATTTTAGATCCAGTATTTGGCATTAACGAATCTTTTTTAAATCCGTGACGAGCATCAATTCCTACCATGCTGAAATCATTAGCTGGATTGGTAAATCTAGTTTTGTCAGCTTTGCTATAAGGTATTTTCCAACCTGTATCATGATGAGCTTCAATAGTCATAAATGTTTCCATTATTTTATATAGACTCATCCACGTTAATGGTTCGGAAAAATATTTCAAAATCAAATAAACTCCAATATGTGTTTGTGCTATGTAAAAGGAACTAGCAAATACATTAGCCTTAGCACTTTCTTTATAATCTCTTCTCTCTGTAAAAGTTAAATTACTATTTAGATTACTTCCTAATCTTTGGTAGAAACCTAACAAAATTTTAATATTGTGATTCATTTCATATGTTGGATATTCAAGAGGCTGTCCTTCTATTTTCATTTTTTCCAACCGAACAAATCTCTGTTCATTTTCACCAAAAAAAATAGTTACCAGCCCTCTCAAAAGACTTATAAGTTCTAATCCAATTGCCCAAGCTTCATCATGGTTTGTGATGCTATTACAATGAAATGTATTGAATCTATGATCATCAGAATGACCATCATGGTAAGATGGTTCTGTATAAATGTTTAAATCTTTTAAAGCTATTCCACCAACGTTATATGAACTAAAAAGTTGTAATTCAGGTAAATAATATTCGTATTTATTTCTGATCGGGTAGGAAGTAAAAGATAAATTAGTCATAGTTTCTATTTTTCCAAAGTTGAAGAAAGCACCTTTAGGTGCTTTCTTCAACGATTTTTAATGTATTAGGTTTTCTAGGAATACTCATGCCAACTAAGTTTTCTAAAAAATCGACATTTATATTCAAAGAGTTTGCAACATCTTCAGCAAAAATTCTCTTTTTGGAGAGTGCAGAGAAACAAACTTTTAGTAATTCAGGTTTTTCACTTGGAATTAAATGATCTTCTTTTTCAGTAAGACCTTCACCTGTTTTTTTCAAGTAGATAACACCACTAGTATATTGTTCGGGAGTTAATAAACCTAATTGTCTAGCACGATACAAAATTGCAGCTTTACTAACTTTCCAAGTTTGCTTAAATTCACTTAATTTAGACCAGTTATAACGTCCATTTTTATGCCAAGTGTGGAAGTGCGTACGCATCATTACCTGTGGAATTAATAAAGC
The DNA here is from genome assembly GCF_058242845.1 of Acinetobacter sp. 789_lipA. Taxonomy (NCBI): domain Bacteria; kingdom Pseudomonadati; phylum Pseudomonadota; class Gammaproteobacteria; order Moraxellales; family Moraxellaceae; genus Acinetobacter; species Acinetobacter sp. 789_lipA. The sequence goes on from NZ_JBZAYS010000001.1 coordinate 1,788,080, forward strand.
AGATGCAAAATGGTTAGCTTGAGACTCTGTTAGTCTATCACCGGTAACAAGTCCATCATGAAGTACAAGATGGCCAAGTTCATGAGCTAAGTCAAAACGTTGACGACATACACTTTCTTTTGCTTCATTGCGTACAAAAATCGGGCGTTTTGTGGCAAGGGATAAAGCATCCACTTCTTTTGATATACTAGAGAAAGTGGTCACAATAATTCCATGTGTTTCACAGAGTCGCACCATGCTACTAATAGGGCCTAAACCTAATCCCCATTTTTCACGACATTGCTCAGCTATAGATTCAATTGCTGGATTTTGATCAATTGGTTCGTCATATAAAGTATGAATATCATATTTAGGTAATCTGAGTTTTGAATCCAAATATTCAATTAATCGTTTTATGTATTCACCTCTTGCGATAACAATCTGCTTAAACGAAACTTTAGCGGTACGATTACTTCTAAAATGAATCTGATCTTCCTGTAAAACAGGTTTTAGCTGCATAAAAAAAGTCTGTGGCACATTAAAAAAGTGCGCCACTTTATCAATAAATTGATCATTGGGTATAGTTTGCCCAGTTTCAACTTTATGAAGATATTGACGTGTTAAATTTAGCTCGGTACCTAAATCTTCTAATGATAATTCATTGAATTGCCTTAAAAGTTTTAGTTCCAAGCCATTAAACTGTGTTGTCATGTTTAGTCATCGTACAATTAGTTATTTACAGCTATGGAATCTTCATCATCTTTATCTTCGATATCAAGATCTTCGACCAATGGGGAGCCTAACTCGACAGATGCGGGGGTTTCTGGCTCAACCAAATGAATATGGTTGATATCAGTAATACTATTTGAATCCCAATATGCAACAACATCATTTGCTAAGTTATAGCCAGCAAATACAACAAGTGGTTCATCATCAAGAGTTTTAGGTTCATTCAGAATGAATCGCCAAAAATGTGGTTGGTGATCATCTAAAGGAAATAGGCTAAAACTTTGTATTTGTTGCATGAGGAATTTTTTCTTTTTAGGTTTTTCAAAATCATCTTTTAAAAAACGTATAGAAGCATTACCTATTTGAAAAATAAACTTTAATGAACCATCAGTTAAGTGAACATCCACCGGACATTGTTTTCTAACAATTAACTTTAAAAAGCGATTACGAGTTCTATCGAAGATACTAGTTCCACGTCCATAGTTTGAGTCATCATCAGTACTCAATAGATAATTAATATCTCGATAGATGTCTAACATATGCTTGGCGAAAAAACTTATAACCTCATCGGTTAATTGTGGTTCAAAAAGTGAAGGATGATGTAATTCCATAAATAAATCCGCGATAAATTGTGAAATGTTGGGGTAACTTAAATTTATTGCTATATTTAAATTATGTCAACCAATATTTATTGCTATATATGTTTTTTGTCAACTAGGGTTGGTGTGAATAGATAAAACAGGAATTTCATTAAAAATTATTTACTTAATATACGAAATATTGCAGATATACCAAGTTTTTTTTCCTGTAGGCGTATGTACTTGAATCTCATCATCTACCGATTTACCTAGACAAGCCTTTGCAAGAGGTGACTGGAGAGAAATATAGTCTTTACGTCCATAAATTTCTTCATCGCCTACAATGCGAAACTTAATAGTCTCACCCTCGTCATTTTCTAATTCAACCCATGCTCCAAAATAAGCTTTTCCATCTTGTTCAGGGTTATATTCGACCTTATGGGCTACCTCAAAAAGTTTAGTTAAGTATCTAATTCTGCGGTCAATTTCACGTAGTTTTCTTTTATTATAGTGGTAATCAGCATTCTCCGATCTATCGCCGAGACTTGCTGCCCATGACACTATTTTCGTAATCTCAGGACGTTCTTTACGGACAAAATCATTTAATTCATCTTGTAAGCGCTGATAACCTTCAGCGGTAAGTAATTTACGATTCAAGATAAATACTCCAAGGCCTTACGTAAGGCATCCAAGGTTGCAACTTTAAAAACAGGCTTTTTAGAGTCGTCCACAAGTTCACCAAAAGCAGTAGGTTTTAAATTCCACTTTTTTTGAAAATCAGTCGAAAGTAAATACTGTAAAGCCCGAACTTCTTGATCAGAAAACTTAAAAGATTGATCAGGCATCATATGCTTATGATCATAAAAATCAACCCGTTGTTTAGGCGGAATTAATTCTCTAATCATTTGTTGAGCTTCTTTTAATTCAGATGCCATGATACGTACCAGTAATTGATGCTTATGATTTTCAATTTCGTCTATCCATTCATTGTCACTTTTTGAAGGTTTTTTTAACTTAGGTTTCTGTGAGGATTTATCCTGAAAAGATTGAATGAGTACTTTATACTTGGCGAATTCAAACATGAGGTGCGACAGTTTGAAAAGTCTTATGATAATCAACAAGCTGAGCAAATTTCTCTAATGGTGTAAGCCAATCTAACGCTTTTCTAGGACGAGTATTCAGTGACATGGCAACTTGATTTAAATAATGCTGATCTGCCTGATTTAAATCAATCCCTTTAGGTAAATATTGCCTAATTAAACCATTCATATTTTCGCATGTGCCTTTTTGCCAGGGTGAATGTGGGTCACAGAAATATACATCTATGCCTAAATCTTCTTCGAGTATTTTATGTTCTGACATCTCACGTCCACGGTCATAGGTCAACGTTTTACGCAGTTCTGCAGGTAAATATTTCAGAGCTTCAGTTAAAGCCTTGCGCACTGATTCTGCCTTTGCATCAGGTAATGTTGCCAAGATACAGAGCCGTGTATTTCGTTCAATAAGTGTTGCTATCGAACTTTTATTGTCTTTACCTTTAATTAAATCAGCTTCCCAATGACCCGGTATTTTTCTTTCTTGAACTTCGGCTGGGCGCTCATGAATAGTTTTAATATCCTGTAATATAGAATCTTTTTTAGGTTCACCGTTAGCTTTTCGCTTTTTATTTTCATGACGTAGACAGGATAATAAGTCTTTTTTCAACTCACCCTTGGGTAATGCTCGTATCGTTGAATAAATCGTTGTATGGCTTACATTCATTGTTTGATCCAAATCAGGAAATGTCTTTAAACGCTTTGCTATTTGCTGAGGAGACCATAAACAACGGATCGCTTCAACAATAAATTTCCAGAGGATTGAATCGATTTTGAGTTTTCTGTGACCACGTCTACGTCTAGCAAAAGTGTTATCAGAAGCATATCGAGCTTGATAAACGTCATTGATGCTATTTCTTTTAAGCTCACGATAGATCGTACTAGGATGTCTTTTAATAAGTTCAGCAAATTTTCTGGCTGAAAAGCCTTCTTTTCTTGACTCAAGCATTAATGCAGTACGATCTTCAAAGTTAAGATGATGGTATGACAATTTTATATACTCCATAAACCCTTTAAATTAATTAGGTGGTTTATGTCGCACTTCAAGTTTTACTCTGCCCTTTTTATTATTTCTAATACTTTGTGCTTGAGGTACTCCACGATCAAATCCTAATTTTGCAATAGTGCTAAATGAAAAATCATCACCACCTCGTTTCATTTGCTCCGTACATACCTCATAAATGGCATCAAGTGTTTGCTGAGATTTAGAAGATGTATTCTTTTTTAATTCAATTAATAACTCACTAGAATCCATGAGTAGTCTCAATTAATGGTGTTGAATTATTTAAAATAAGTTCAATTTCAGTTTTTGAAATTTGCTCTATTTCTGTCAATTCAATTAGTTTAATTTCTCCATATATTACTTTGTGTACTTTATCCCAAGATTTTAGCCTATTCATCAACAACCTGAAAATTTGATTACCTGCATAAAGTTGTTGATCTTTAGAAAGCGTGAAAAGTTTTGGCATAATTTCATTGAATGCTGCCATTCTATCAATAAGTTGTGTTCTTGGATAAATTGCATTATCAGCACTGCATGATTTATAAATTACCGCATTTTCACAAACTTCTTGCAATTGCTGGTAATGACTTACTTCCTCCATTTCCACGACTAATTCAGCATTAGAAGATGTTATTAGAGAAAGTTTGTCATCGTTTTCAATTAAGGTAATATTGTTGATTAGTTTGTGACAGCTAGTAATATAACCATAAGCAGCTTGTATATCACATAAAAGCATATCTAATTTTTTTGCAGCGGTTTCATATTCTGATTCAAAATTACGAAGTTGTGTTTCCAATTTTGATCTATTGGTAGCACCTTCAAATTTTTTTTTTTAATATTTGCTATGTACTCTTCCTTCTCTAAATTATCGAGATCCTGATTGATTTGATTGATATTTAGTTGCAGTTTTGAGCATATGTCAGATTGCTCATTAGATTGGAGTAAAATTTCATTAGTTATTGCCAATAATCCACCTATAAAAGCAGGACCTGTAATGAAATGCCTACAACGAATGCAATTTTGAATACCTAAATAACCTTGTGGTGTGGGGGAGTAGAACGTACTACTCTTAATTAATTCCCCACCATCATCACATCTAGATGCTGCAAAGGGACAAATACCGTAATCTCTAAATATATAATTTCCCGCTGGTACTTCATTAGATAATGCCTGTAGTAATTCAGAATTATTACCAACCAACTGGTTTTTAACATTTTCAATCTTATTTTGCTCAATTGTTCGTTGGATAGACTCGGCCTCAGACTTTAATGCGATTTTCTCGCCTTCCTCTAGCCTAGTTCTAATATCACGATTTGAAACTTTGCAATAATAAATAGACATAATTACTGAGCTATGACCTACAATTTTCATTACTATTTCAATAGGCATACCCATTTCAACGACATATGCAGTAATTAAACTAACTCGCATGCTATGTGGTGTGTATTTAGATTTATATGCACTTAGAATAGCTTGATTACCTTCAAGGGTCGCCAAACTAAGGTTAGAAGGCTGTATGTTATAAAGTGCAGCTGCCAAACGTGGTGTTAAAGAGTTTCCAACATTTGCTGGTTCAGAGTCATTAAATCGTCTAAATAAAAAACAATTGATTCCTTTTGCTTTCCTTTGTAGTTCATTCAAATTTGTTCTTTGGCAATTTAACCAAGATGTTGGGGCATGAATTGGATTAAATTTTTGTTGCCATTTGCGCAGCTTTAATAGCCAGTAAGCAAGCTCTTCAGGTATCCATGGAATAGTGTAGCCATTTCCATTGTTGTTTGTTTTATTAGTCGTGGTATACATCCCTAATTGACCATCAGGCATTCTTTTGATGAATGATTGATCTTTGGTCATTCCTGATAATGGCGAAAGATTCTTTTGCCAAATGATTTTATTTTGTTCATCAAATTCCGCTAAATACTCATCAGCTTCACCAGAATCATTATAGGCAATTTGTCGTCCTCGTAATGGAACTTTGGTTAGTGTGTAAGTATGAATCCAATCGGTAGGGCACCATAAGTAAGCTTGATTATCTGTAATCCGATAAACACAGTCAGGATCATAAAGATCTAATTGATCAAAATTAACTTTGACCCAATCAGCATCAAATTTATGAAGATGTTCTAGATCCTGAAAACATTTAGCACTTTCAGGAATAATCCATCCTTGCACCTTTTTTACAAAATGATATTGTAGACAAGGTTTTGTTGTTTCCGATGGAATAGAGGTAGAGGATATATTTTGTTGATCTAATAGATACGAAAATGGGTTGCGAGCATTCTTAACTCGAACAATTTCGCCTGTTTCTTCATCTTCTATTGTTAAATCATTATGAATAATATAATTCAAAAACTCATTAACATAGACGACTAGTTTTCGTTTCATCGGTTCGGATGCTATGTTTGCGAGTAAATTTCGAAAACGATTTACATCAAATTTTTCTTGTATGAGAAAGATATGTGGCGTTTTACTTTTATCAAAAGGTTCAATATAAAGACGGACGAAGCGACAGAGCTGCGTTTCTTTAGTACTTCCACCTCGTGCTTGAGTCATAAACTCTTTAATTTTAATTGCCCAACTAATGTATTCTGGCGAAATGAAATCAGGTTTAAATGGTTCGCTTTTACCTAAAAATCTGTACCAGTTTTCCCATTCCTTTTGATAGACTCCTTGAGGGTCGAGTGGAAGGGTCGGATCATTCTGTTTTAGAACAAACTTCTTATATTCATTAGAGCTTTTAAGTTTCGCAGTAATGACTAATTCTTTTAATTCAGAATATGAAATAAAATCAACAATATCAAAAAAATCTTTATAACTGATCCACTCATCATAAATTCTTTCAGGATGTGCAGGCAGTCCATGTTCTCTGTATTGTTGTTTATATAGAACGGAATTAGTAATGCCTGTATCTTTACAAAATTGCTTTAAAGAGTTCAGGTCAGGAAACATCGAAAATTCTTTATTAAATCGCTTATTTTCAATTTGACGAATTGATTGTGGTTTTATCATTTGTTCTTTCTCAATTTTTCTTGAACTTCTTCTGAAGTTGGTTTGGTATAGACAAGGCAAGAAGTTGGACTTTTGTGATGCATAGCGTATTTGGTTTCTATTTGATTTAAACCAGCTTGGCGTGCTCGAAATCCATAGGCATGTCGGTGACCGTGTTCGGTTGTGCCTAAGTTTTTTTTACATTGTAATCCGATACGTTCTACGGCATTTTTATGCAATCGCTGGAAATTTTTAAGCGTTTCAGGTTCTCCACGGGTATTAGTGAATGCAAAAGGGTGAGGGTTATTTTTTGCAGGTTCTACACGTTGATATTTGAGGTAATTTGCCCATATTAATAAGAATTCTTTAGCTTTTTCTGGCGGGTTAAAAACAACCTCTAAATAAAATCCAGGAGAAAGAAGTGATGGGCTTTTCCATCCGGCATAAAGACGTTCTGTTAATACGTATTTATTTCTAGGTTTAAATGAGGTTTTAGATAAAAGATATTCACTTCTATTGTTAAAAAATGGATCGGGGGAGGCACCTTCTACTGGATGGTAAACACGCACAAGAGCTTCCTGTGGGTAATTAGGATTTAATGTGATGTCTGATGTAAAAATGTGAAAAACTTCACTTTTTCTCAGCCCACCATAATTCATCAACATAGTGATTGCTTGAGATTTATAGTCAATTACCCCATTTTTTCAAAACCTAAATATAAAAGTCTTTCAATTTGATCTTCTGGAAAACGTACTACGTATTCACAATCAATGAAATGATTTTCGAAAGAGTCAACTACACGAACTTGCTGTAGTGATGAATCTTTTGTTGTTAGATGATTTAAAAAAACATGATTTTGTTTATGGTAATAAGCACACCAATTCAGTCGTTCTTCATGGGTTGTCGCTTTTCTGAAAGGATTTACTCGAAGTGTGGAATGTTCGTTTTGCCTCGTTAAAAAATCAGTATAATTTGTGATATGGAACAATAAATTATTAGTATCACTAATTGTCCGTGGGCGCCAATATAGATCAAGTGGGTCTGTTCGAGTATCGTAATCAATTGTCCCTGTGATTAAAGCTTCAGTGAAGGCTTTTAAAACTTTTGTTGCATTATTAATGTTCGGAACAGAATTAATATATTTCAATAAAAGTTTGAGCGCATAGCATGATCGTTCTTTCCATGATTCACTTTTTACTTTATGCGAAGCTAAATATCTTAAATGAGAAATAATGATTCCACTTTCAGTCAAGATAGCAGGTAGCACTAAGGTTGTCTGAGAAGTACAATCTTTATAATTTACATAAATATCTTTAACGTACGTCATATTAGCTTTGATTGATTTAACTAGTTTATTTTTATTATTATTTTTATTGATGTCAATGATGTTGTAATATTTTTAATATTGTCCTTTAATATCAATAATATTTTTTAATTTTTTGTGGTATATGTTATAAATTTATTTGTTTTATTTTTTTTGTGAATTTTAAGTGTCTACTATATAGATTGTTTTTTAAAATTCTTGAAATTTATATATCTAATTGATAATAATGAATTTTAAAAAAATAATTTATTTTGATCTGCTAATTTCTATATGGATGTGTGATTTTAATGATAAATTATTGTTTGTTTGATATTTTAAGTAAGCTAATATAAATTATTAAAGTTAAGTTTTAAATTTAATAAATGCAAAATTCAATTTTTTTGATAATGTTTGAAATATTATTTTTTTTATTTTTAATTTCTTTCATCTCATAATTAATATTGCTAATAGACTTCCTTCATAAATCATTTTTCAATCAATTTAATTGTTTATCTTTCACCCAATCTAAATTGTATATGCCAGCAAGTAAATTAAACCGCAGGTTTAATCTTTTACGACGATTTCTATATACACAAGATAAAATCTTAAAACATTTCATCCTTCCAAATACATGCTCTACTTGAATTCGTCTACGACCAATCTCTCTATTTAACTTTTTTAATTCAGAATCTAGTTTTTCAGTTTTCTTTGCTTTAGATGGCATGAGGCATCCAAAACCCAATTTCTTTATCCCTAAATACCCCTTATCAACGATAAAAAAGGGCTTAAATTTTAATTTCCTCATGCTTTTTTTAAATATTTTAAAATCATGCATGCTTCCATGACTTCCACATACACTCAGTATTTCACCTGTTGTATAGTGCATAGATAGCTGAAATTTAAAGGTATGTCGCTTTTTTTTACCGCTATACCATTTCTTCTGTTTTTTTTGGACGTTGAACTAATATTTCAGTGGCATCAATCACAACAACTTCCCAATCCACTTCATCTCGATTAGGAAGTTGTTTTGGCAAGTTAAATTTTCCAGAACCGATTAAGGTATCTTCAATAACACGTGTGATACGAATTGCACTCGTTTCAGATACACCGTAACTCATACCAAGATGGAAAAATGTTCGATATTCTCTCCAATATTCTATACATAAGAGCAAACGATCTTCCAACGGTAATTTATGCGGTCGTCCTTTACCAATATGACGAGGTAAATGCTTATTTAGCTCGGCCAACATGAGGTTAAATGTAGCCCAACTAACACCGGTAAGCCTACGAAACTTAACGTCTGATAATTTTTGAATATCTTTGAATTTCATCCAAGGATTATCTCTTGAATTAAATAATTTTGCTGATTAATTTAAGATCAAATAAATTGTACGTTTTTTGATTTATGACGGAAGTCTAATATATTTTTTTAAACAGAAATCAAGTTCTGGAATTTCTTTCATTAATTCCTTAGTAAGATTGAGTTCATTATTTTTTTCAAATTCTAGTCGCTTTATATCATTTAGCTTTTCATTTAAAATTTTTGTTGCTTTTAACCTGCAATGATCAAATCTAAAATCTTCTAATTTCGAAGTCTCTGAATAGAGTTTTTTCCCGTTCGAGCATGTTTTTTCTGTTAAATAATTGTACTTAACAAGCTGTCTTATAAGAGCGTAAGTTTGCAGCTTGACTTGTTCGGAAATCATATCGAACTGTGACCAAATTTCTTTTGGAGTAAACATCACCAGAACAGTTTGACGTTCTAAAATTAATAAAAACTGTTCTTTAACTACATTTTTAATTTCTTTCATACACTTGATCTAGAAATGACTATTAAGTTATCAGCTAAACTTAAGACTAATGGGCTATATGTAATCCAATAACTTGAAATATGAAAAATTTTTCCAAATTTAAATAACAAATTATCTTAATTTAATTTTTAATTCGGAACCTTCAACTTTTCAGAGATTACACAATATTTAAAATACTAAGAAATCCTTAGTAATAAAGCAATTAAAAACTAAGAACATCTTAGTTTTATGGTTTATTACTAAACTGATGACACAACATAATTCGAATATTTATTCCAGACGGTTGAGAGTTGCACGAAAAACAAAAAGTTTATCTCAGGAACGTTTGGGAATTTTAGCTGGTATTGATGAATCCTCTGCTAGTGCTAGGATGAATCAATACGAAACTGGTAAGCATTTACCAGACTTTCTTATGGCAAAAAATATTGCAAATGTTTTGGATGTTCCCGTAGCTTATTTTTATACGGAAGATGACTTGATGGCTGAAATCATTTTAAAGCTTCATTTCTTATCTGATCGACAAAAACTTGAAGTTTTAAATTTTATTAACTCATTCAATTCAGGTTCGGACAGTGAAAATTAACTAGTTCAACATATACTATTCAGTATGAAATATGGGCTTTTACATACCAGATTGTACAAACTTTTGTGATATGAAAAGCTAATTTGATTAGAAATAGTATGTTTTAGAGTGGGGTTATAATATCAGTACAACAAACAGATCTTACGTAAGATTGATCGACGGGTTCGCTACTTGGGAAAACGCCTCGAAGAACTTCGTATTATCGACTTTTCTGAAGAGCAGGCTGGCAAGATTTATTTTGGCGCTTGGGTCGAAATTGAAAATGACGCAGGGGAACAAAAAACCTTACGCATCGTCGGAGTAGATGAAATTTACGATCATCACCCGCAGCACATCTCCATCGACTCGCCGATGGCACGTGCTTTACTGTCCAAACAAGTCGATGATGAAATTGAAGTGTTGACGCCAACTGGAAAAAAACACTGGTATGTCAATTCAATTCGTTATGACAGACCTGAAAGTTCAGAGAACTAAAAGATTTTGTTTTAATTTTAGCCACTTGGTGTGATTTTTGAAGAAAAGTATTTGCCAAGTAGATTGAATGTTTATATGATGTCGCCCATGGAAGCGTGGCAGAGCGGTTTAATGCACCGGTCTTGAAAACCGACGAGGGTGTGAGTCCTCCGTGAGTTCGAATCTCACCGCTTCCGCCAAATTCAAAAAAACCCTGACTGAGTCAGGGTTTTTTTATGCCTTTTTTAAATTAATTTCTAAAAGATGTCAGTGCTATCGCTCAATTTTCCTGCATATGAAGGCTGTAAAGTTAATATCTTATTGAGATTGAACATTTTTTAGCTGAATAGTGGTCTTTTGAAGGCTGAGAGATGAAAAATATTTGCCAAAAAATATTTTTATTTATATGATAGCGCCCATGGAAGCGTGGCAGAGCGGTTTAATGCACCGGTCTTGAAAACCGACGAGGGTGTGAGTCCTCCGTGAGTTCGAATCTCACCGCTTCCGCCAAATTATTTTTAAATACAAATTAAAACTAATCATTAATCGATAACCCAAGTTTAAGTTGAGCCATTACGGCAAGTAGTGTGGGGAACACCACATAGATCGGCAGTGATCAAATTCTAAAAAAAGCAGTCAGACCTTCTCTTACTGCTTTTTTTATTTAAGGTATTTAACCTTCTTTTATAACTATTGAGCTGTCCAACTTGATCCTTTTTTGGATTCACTATTCGTTTCAGACAAGCAATTATAGAGACTATGCAGTTGTACTGTATAGCAGTCATTTCTGTAGATCAGTTTTTTGAAAGTTTCTCAATTTCTCAGATGGGTTTTTAGCATCCTTCGTTCGGCCTATCTAGCAACTCATTACCTATAAGTTGGAACTACATATGCCGTGTAAAAGTATAGAGCGATAGTTCCGTTTCGCTTTTTATCCACCGCCATTGCGATGGGGCTATTGAAGGGTATTCTCCCGTATTTGATTCATCTGATATTTCCTTCATTAAATAAGCAAAGGTGACTTGAATATTTTTACATATTCTATATATTAGGTAGATCGGTCTACTTGGTTGAGTGTGATGAATACAAAAACTGCGAAACAGAAAATTTTAGATGCAGCCGCGATTTTGTTTTATAACGATGGCATCACCAGTACAGGGATTAATAGCATTACCGATAAGGCCAAAGTTGCTAAAATGTCCTTATATAATAATTTCGCGACTAAGGCTGACTTGATCACTTTTTATATAGAAGCACGGCATCAAGAGTGGTTAGATTTGTATGCGCTTCGAAACCAACAAGCCCATACTCCTATTGATAAAATTGTCGCGGTTTTTGAAGCTTATCAAGACCATGCTGAGTTTGCCTATGAAAAAGGCTTTCGGGGCTGTGGTTTGTTGAATGCTGCTGCTGAGTTCCCAGCGCACAGCGCCGAGCGCTTGGCTGTGAAAGCGCATAAGGATGAAATTGAAAACATTATCTCTACACAGCTTGCCCTTATCATTTCGGACGCAGACAAGGTCAAACAAATGGCTTTGTTGTTGTCTTTTATTCTAGAGGGATCGATTGCGCGAGCAGGCTTGGAAAGCTCGAGTGAAAAAGTACAAGCTGCAACAGCGATGGTGAAAATACTTTTAACGCAGGAAATCAGTACGTGAATCAGTCTGTTTCTGCGGTACCAAATTATGGTTTTATCGCAGTGCTATTCGCTGCTTTTCTATGGGGAACGACGGGTACAGTCGCATTTTTTGCACCTAATTTGAGTCCTTTGGCTGTTGGTGCTGCCGCCATGGGCGGTGGTGGACTGTTACAGGCACTTTTGGCGCGAAAAAGTATTATCTACCATCTGGCACATATCAAAGCCCATGCTGTGATGCTCGGTGTAGGTGTAACTGCGGTTTTTATTTATCCTTTGGCCTTTTATTCATCGATGCACTATGCTGGGATCACCATTGGGACAGTCGTGTCGATTGGTACGGCGCCTTTATTTACCGCACTTTTAGAAAGGGTATTTGATCGAAAAGCACTTTCGATGACATGGCTGATGAGTTTCGTATTGGGAGTGACGGGCGTTGCGTTACTTTCTCTAGGGGAATCACATGCTGTAGCAACCACGGAGCATTTGTCCCAAAATCGACAAATGTTGGGTATTGCTTTAGGGGCGGTTGCGGGATTGACCTATGCTTTATATTCTTGGGCGGCAAAACGAATGATTGACCAAGGAATGGATGCAAAAGCATCTATGGGGCTCATCTTCGGACTTGGTTCTTTATTATTACTTCCGACTTTATGGATAACAGGTTCAAACTTGTTTGAAGAAAACATCAACCTTTATGTCGTGGGGTATATGATGTTGATTCCAATGTTTTTGGGCTATGTTTTATTTGGATATGGCTTAAAAACCGTACCCGCCAGTAAAGCCATTACCTTGACATTGTTTGAACCTTTGGTTGCTGCTGTTTTTGCAATCCTGTTGGTGGGAGAACAACTTGCACCAATCGGTTGGATTGGGATGGTTTTAATTTCAATCTGCTTAGCACTACTCACCAAAGCAAAGTAAATTTTCTCCTTGGGTCGTTTCATACATGATGATACATAAACAAGAAACAGCACTTTTCGCAGCCGTATTGTCTTTAATTTCAGTACAAGTGGGTGCTGCATTTGCAAAAATGCTTTTTCCCATCCTCGGAGCTGAAACGGTCGCTTTGGTGCGTTTAGGTTTATCCGCAGTTTTTTTATGGATTGTATTTCAGCCATGGAAAACTTTTCGTCAAAACAGCATGGAATGGAAAGATCTCTTTTGTTATGGCGTGATTTTAAGCTTGATGAATTTACTCATTTATAAAGCTTTTTCCTATATGTCGGTCGGGATCGCGATTTCAATTGAGGTGTTAGGGCCTTTGGCTGTGGCTATTTTTATGTCACGAAATAAATCGGACTTTGTCTGGGGTGGCTTATCGCTGATTGGTTTGATCTTATTTCCCTTAGGGAAGGTGGATAATAACTTTAGCTATATTGGCATGTTATATGCGCTTGGTGCTGCCATCTGCTGGGGACTGTATATTATCTATGGAACCAAAGTGGCCAAAGGCGGCAGTAACACGGTAGCAATTGGCATGATGATTGCGACGCTATGTATTGTTCCTTTTGGAATATCTAATGTTGGACAGGCTTTTAGTACATATGAGGTATTCGGTCTATGCATTGTGGTGTCATTGCTGTCGAGTTGTATTCCATTTTTACTGGATATTTTTGCAATGAAGCGTTTGTCACCCAAAATATTTGGGGTGTTGTTAAGTGCTTCACCAATCATCAGTGCATTGGCGGGATGGTTTATTTTAGGTGAAAATTTAAACCTTTATCAAATGATAGGGGTGTCAATTATCATGGTATCGTGTGCAGGGTTCTTCTATTGTTCTTATCAAAATACAGGCGTTGCTCAAACATGTGTAGACTAGGTTTGGTTATTGAAACTGAAGTAGGGCAGTCATCTAATAGCCATTATTTATAACCCGATATAAGGTCAAGATTGATGCCTCGTTGGACTAAGCATCAATCTTATTGCAGTGAAATTGGCTATACACCTTAAATCCTTAGAGGTATTTAAGAATACGAATGTGTTTGTTTTTATGTTTAAAGGCTGAGAATTTCAACATCAACGGATAGAGAGCCACAGTTAAAATAATCGAAATGAGCCAGAGGGTGGATACATGATCAACCCCGAAGTATTCGCCATGGGTCGTGCCAAATAGTGCAACCGCAATGACATAGAGTACTTTCAGCACATATAAGTGTACGATATAGAAGAACATTGGCACGGAACCAAAGACAATCAAGGGCTTGACCCAAGGTTTACTTTCAACCCTTTGAATTAATACTAACAGGACTAAGCCTAGTCCGACATTCCACAAAATAAACAGCAGCGATGGCGGATACTTGGTCAAGTTCAAAAAACTCATAACGGTTTCAGTGCTGGTCGCCATAGAGATTGATCATTCTTAAAACGATAAATAAGCTGATACTGGCAAGCCCGAAACCTAACAAGATTTGATTTCTTTTTGCGACATCGTATGTACTGTTAAATATGGTATGACCGATGCAATAGCCAAGGGTAATCACCCCAATCCAAGGCAGTACAGGGTAGGAGGTTCTAAAGCGAATCAGATCTCCAAATTTGATCCAACCACGTTCATGTAAAATAAACCACAGATTTTGCAGGATAGGTATTTGTGAAAATGACACTTGATCCAGCGCATTATGTCCAAAAATAATGCTGAGACTGATCACCCAGAGCCATTTTTGCGATAGCCCAATCAAGCCTGCTAAAACCACCATACTCAGACCAATGGCCCAAATTACTTGTAAATAGATGACATCGGGCGGGAACTGTCCAGTCCAAGCGAAGTTGATAATGATCAGTTCGAGAAAAATCAGAAATAGACCGCGTTTGAGTAAAAATTCACGTGTCATTTGAACGCTGTTGTTTTTTGCTTGGTAAAGATAAGCCGATAAGCCTGTTAAAACCACAAAAACAGGGGCACATAAGTGAGCCAAGATTCGGCTAAAGAAAAGGGATTCTTCGGTTCCTGGAATTAGCATCGGGTCGGGGACTTGCTGGTGCAGATAAAAAGTTTCTCTGACATGGTCGACCATCATAATCAGAATAACCAATCCTCTGAGAGCGTCAATCGCTTGTAAACGTTGTGAAGGTGTAGACATAAGATGAATTGAAAATTAGGGTTATAGTATAATGTAACATTTATTTCAATCATTTATATCTAAAATTTAATCAGCAAAATTTATATGTAATCCAATGATTTGAGATGAATTATCAAAGGTAGATGCATTATTTTATAGGCGACTGGTCTATTATTGATTTATAGTGTGGATATGAAACGATCAGATAAAAGTGAAGCGACACGACTACACATTTTAAATAGCAGTTTTCAACTGGTGTTACATAAAGGTTTTGTCGGAGTGGGCTTACAGGAAATTCTAAAGAATTGTGATGTGCCGAAAGGTTCATTCTATTATTACTTTGCTTCGAAAGAGGCTTTCGGCTGTGCGCTACTCCAGCAGTATCTGGCCGACTATAAAGTCAAAATCGATCAGCTGATACAGCAAGAACAGCGAAGCGCTTATGCAAGCCTCGTAGCACTTTGGCAAGCATGGATTGATAACCCATCACATATTGAAAGTGATGTTGAACATCATAGCGATGGGGGGTGGGCGGAGAGTTGTTTGATCGTCAAATTGGCAGCAGAAGTCTCAGATTTATCTGAAGATATGCGTCAGATTTTGAACTTCGGGGTGCGTAAGTTAACAGAACGTATTTCGGGCCTAATCCAAGCAGGGCAGCAAGACGGTTCAATTCCAGCGCATATTGACGCTGAAAAAATGGCACAGACGATGTATCACCTGTGGTTGGGAGCAGCTTTATTGGCAAGATTGGCCCAAGATAAGCAGCCTCTTTACCTTGCTTTGGAAACCACTCAACAACTATTACAACCGATAAAGGAATAGCAAATGCAAAGTATTATTCATCACCATTTTGGTGAACCTGTTGACGTCTTGGAAGCTGCAGATATGCCGCAACCTGAACCGAAAGCGGGTGAAGTACGTATTAAAATGATTCTATCGCCAATGCATAACCACGATGTGTGGACAGTGCGTGGTAGTTATGGTTATAAACCAACACTGCCTGCAATTGGTGGTAGCGAAGCTGTGGGCGTGATTGATGCGCTTGGTGAGGGTGTACAAGGCGTATCGGTAGGGCAGCGTGTAGCAGTTGCTGCAGTTCATGGCAGTTGGGCTGAGTATTTTATTGCGCCAGCACATGGCATCGTGCCTTTAACTGACGCGATTGATGATGAAACGGCAGCGCAGTTGATTGGAATGCCGATCAGTGCACTGATGCTTTTAGATTTTATCGACTTGCCGGCAGATTCGTGGTTGATTCAGAACACTGCCAATGGTGCGGTGGGTAAAACCGTGGCAATGATTGCAAAAGCGCGTGGTCAAAAGGTGATTCACTTGGTTCGCCGTACTGAGGCTGTAACTGAAATGCAGGCCTTAGGCATTCAAAATGTGGTGGCAACAGACCAAGCCGATTGGAAAGAACAAGTCAAAGCGATTCATGCAGATCAGCCACTGATTGCGGGTGTAGACTCCATTGGTGGTCAGGCCAGTGGGGAAATGTTGGCTTTGCTGAGTGAAAATAGTCTATTGGTTTCATTTGGTAGCATGACGGGTGAGACTATGCAGATTTCTTCGGGAGATCTGATTTTTAAACAAGCCACAGTCAAAGGTTTTTGGGCAAGTGTGGTGAATAAGCAATTGTCTGCTGAACGTAAAAAGGAGTTAATTGTGGAGTTATTGACGCTTGCTGCACAGAAAAAATTACTGTTGCCTGTTGAAGGCATCTTCAGCTTTGCTCAAATTAAAGATGCAGCACTGAAAGCGACGCAAGGCGCGCGTCAGGGTAAAGTACTTTTGAAACCCTAATAGTTTCGACCTAGATCAGTTGTGAAGCTGATCTAGCATCATTCATCAAAAATAAGGATAAAGCGTATGATGGGACAAATTTTGATTGCTTTAATTGCACTGTTGCATGTGTATATTTTAGTTTTAGAGATGTTTTTATGGGATAAGCCTTATGGTTTAAAAGCCTTTGGCAATACGCCTGAAAAAGCACAGCTGACCAAAGTCATGGCGCAAAATCAGGGTTTATACAATGGTTTCTTGGCTGCAGGTCTATTTTGGGCGCTATGTGCACCCGAAACTTATGCACTGCCACTGGCCAATTTCTTTTTAGGCTGCGTTTTGGTTGCTGGAATTTATGGTGGGTTGACCGCCAGTAAGAAAATTATCTACATTCAAGCCTTACCTGCTGTTGTAGCGTTACTTGCGGTGAATTTTCTCTAAACCAAATGAAACAACTGCTTGAGTTCTGCATTAAAAAAGCCAACGTCTTGACGTTGGCTTTTTATTGTGAGGGATGACTTATTTGACTTCAGGCAAATCAAACCAAGTCACTTGTGCTTCTTCCAAAGCTTTAACGTCGCTTGCTTCTAAGAAAGCAATCGCGTCGCCTGCATGAAGAATATGTTCTGCAACTTGGATTGAACCTGAAATTACATGCATATAGTTAATATGCTGTGTAGCTTTAACTTCTAGCATTTGATCTTTTTCAATCACAGCCGTTTTGACTTCGGCATCTTGACGGATATGCATTGCAGCATTGTCATTTGGTCCACAAATCACATGCCATTGATTTGGTTGCTCATATGGATCAAGACGAATCTGTTGATAGGTTGGCGCTGCATCTCTTTGATTTGGGTTAATCCAAATTTGTAGCAAATGTACCGGCTCATCCCCCTGATTCATTTCACTGTGTTGTACACCCGTACCTGCACTCATCAGTTGCCATTCACCTGCAGAAATACCACCATGGTTGCCCATGCTGTCTTTATGGGTGATGGTACCTTTAAGCACACAGGTCAAGATTTCCATATTGTCATGGGGGTGTTGACCAAAACCTTGATGGCCCGCGATCACGTCGTCATTGATAACACGTAAGGCACTCACGCCCATATATTTAGGATTATACCAACTGCCAAAAGAAAAGCTGTGTTTAGACTCTAGCCAACCGATATTGACATGACCGCGGTCTTGACTGCGATGAATGAAAGCATCCATTTTGAACTCCAATCTTATTTTTAATCTATGGAGTAATTTTAGCGTTTTATATTTATCGCTAAAATAGTGAATTTGCAATGTTGCGTTTCAATATTGAAATGATTAAACGCAACATTGCAGTCTTAGTCTAAATCACAATACCGCACACGGAAATCTTTCCAGACATAGTTTTTGCCTTGAGCATATTCAGCTAAAAATTGTTGATGCAACATCGGCTGCTGTTGCATCCAGTCATTGCCCCATTTCACACCGAGAGGAGCCGCTTTGTCTTTAAAAACAAAATAGTCATCGAGGCAAGTACTGCCTTCGACGGAGAGCGGTACATTTTGATCATCGAGATAATTTTCATAATTAATCGAGTTGGGTGGATTCTTCAAGAATACTTTGTCACTGGCGGTGAGTAGAGTTTTCTGTTCAAAGTGCTTAAGCGTACCTTGTCTGTACTCATAATGGGTTTCAAGATTATAAGGATGCACGGTTTGGTAGTCGCCCGGGGACTTGGTGCTGTATTCAAGTGTTGCATTATTATAATCTGATGAGTTCTCATCCCATTTGGGGCCAAAACTCATCCCATCTTCAATTGCTGGAGCCACAAATTGCACGCGGTGGAGCTGTTTGCCATTCGTGTCGATTTCAATAATTTCATAGCTGTATCGGTAGTGATTGTTGGCATAGATGGAGTTCATGGCCGCACTGGCTTTTAACTCTGTAGGAGTATAGGCATAGCGAGTATGAAAAATCAGGGCGAGATGCTTCGCGACGGGCATAATCGAAAACAGTTCATGATCTTTGACAGTGTTGTTGAGTTGGGGCTGTAGGGTGAATTTTCTCGATTTTCAGTATAAGCCTCGCCTATTGAAAAAACTGCCGAGTGGGGCGAGTTTAAATAAAGCAGTTTAGGCTTTTGCCCCGTTCGAATCGCGTAATAGTGAATCGGAGATTTGCCTGCGATGACATAATAGAGTGCATTCAAAAGTGGATCTTTGAGGCTATCTTGCTCTGGAATGTATTGCGGATGACGGATTTTTTCATGATCATCCAGACTGTCAAATGGATTGTCAGATTCGACTACATATGCAGAAGCATCCACGCTGGTCACGATTTCTTCATCTAATTCGGCAAAGCTATAAGTTGAGAAAGATAGTAAGCAGGCCACGGGCAGTATTATTTTTAAAGCGTTCATCGTCATTTTTATATTGTTGTAATTGAAAAAAGGTGCTCTCAAGAGAACACCTTTTATAGCGTAAATAACTTAGAAAGCCAATTACTCTAAGAATTTAACCGTAACACCTGACTTCACTTTTTTGCCAAGATCATTAGCATCCCAGTTGGTCAAACGGATACAACCGTGCGATGCTGTTTTAGAAATAGCTGAAGGGTTTGGTGTACCATGAATACCAAATGATTTTTTGCTTAAACCAATCCAGATATTCCCTACAGGACCGTTTGGACCCGGTGGTAGAGAAAGTGGTTTTAAGTTTTTACCTTGTACAAAGTTACTAGGTGAGTAGCTATACCATGGATTTGGCGCAACACCCGTAACTTTATAAGTACCCGTTGGAGACGGAGTATCTGAGCTACCAATGGTTGCAGGGAAAGAACCGATCATTTGGTTGCGGCTGTTAAATAAATACAGCTGTTTTGCACCTTTGTGTGCAACAATCAAATGAATGTCTTCTGGCACTTCATTGCGGATATTGGCCACAATAATTTTTTCGCCCGCTTTTTTGAAGGTTGCTTTTGGATTTAACTTCTGCAAGAAGTCTTCATCCATATGGAACTTTTCACCCAACATTTCAGTCACGCGAGTGTAATACAAACCTTTCATTTTGGCTTGTAGTGCATAATCGCGTGGAATTGATGCAGCATAAGGACCTTTTAGGTCTGCTTCGGTAATGGTGTATTCAATAAATGCAGGCTTAGAACCTTGGCTTGCCAGTAGGGCATCCCAAGTTTCTTTGGTTAAAGTGCCTGTTGCTTTTAAACCGCTCATTTGCTGGAACGAGGCAATGGCTTTGAGGGTATTTTTACCGCTCATGCCATCAATTGCACCCGGAGACGCATGTGCATTATTCAGCATCACGTGAGCACGTGCATAGACAGGGAATTGGCCTTTAGCAATATTGTCAAACCATTCTGCACTGTTTAGACCATTTAATGTCCACGATGCTTTTGCTGCAGCAGGATTTGTCGTCGTGGTGGTCGGTGCAGAGGTGGTTTTGCTTGGTGCAGCACCAACGTCAGCGGTTTTATCTTCAGATCGTTCAAGTTGATCTAAAGTTTGTGAAGCTTGGTTTAAGTCTGCTTGTTCTTTTGCTGTAATTTGGCTGTTTGCAACCGCAGTAGAAGCTGAAGCAACATCTGTTGCTAAAGGATCAATAGGATCTTGAACTGAAGTATCAATGATCTTTTTTGGCGTCAAGGGTTGTTCAGTAGTAGATGCAGCAAACGCTGTACCAGCAAGAATGCAACTTAAACTCATCGCGAGTATTGTGCGAACGAACATGTAATTCAACCTTAAGAATTATTCATTTACAAAGTAAAAACTAGTGAAGTATTACAGAAAAAAGATGGAGATGCAGTATTTGTTTTGTGTAAATATTCGTTTGTATCTTTGTCCTGATCGAATTTTAGTGTTATGAGAAGTTATTAAAAATTCGACCTTTTTGTTATGATGGTGGGCAAATTTAATTGAGATGGGAAAGTAAATGACGACGCTTAAAAATGATCGTTTTCTACGTGCTTTATTACGTGAACCTGTAGATACCACACCCGTCTGGATGATGCGTCAAGCAGGGCGTTATTTACCTGAATATCGTGCAACCCGTGCTCAAGCGGGTGACTTCCTTTCGCTGTGTAAAAATAACGAATTTGCGTGCGAAGTGACTTTACAGCCTTTGCGTCGTTATGAACTCGACGCTGCCATTTTGTTTTCAGATATTTTAACTGTACCCGATGCTTTGGGTTTAGGGCTTTATTTTGAAGCTGGGGAAGGGCCTAAATTTCATAAAACGGTTCGTACTGAACAAGATGTGGCGAATTTACCTCAGTTTAATGCTGCATCTGATCTCGACTATGTGATGAATGCGGTCAAGACGATTCGTTCAGCCTTATGTGGCCAAGTGCCATTAATTGGCTTTTCGGGCAGCCCTTGGACTCTGGCAACTTATATGGTTGAAGGTGGTTCGAGCAAAGATTTCCGTTTCACCAAGCAAATGATGTATGCGCAACCCGAAGTTTTACATGCGCTACTCGATCGTTTGGCTGATGCGGTGATTGACTATCTCAATGCGCAAATTGATGCAGGTGCTCAAGCCGTACAGATTTTTGACAGTTGGGGCGGGGCATTGGCACACCGTGAATATTTAGAATTTTCTTTAAAATACATGCAAAAAATTGTTGCAGGTTTAAAACGTGAAAATGAAGGACGTAAAGTGCCTGTGATTTTATTCACCAAAGGTGGCGGTCAGTGGTTAGAGCCAATGGTGGCAACAGGGGCGGATGCTTTCGGTCTAGATTGGACGACGCCATTAAATGTGGCTCGCCAAACGGTGGCTGGCCGTGCGGCACTGCAAGGCAACTTAGACCCTGCAACATTATATGGTTCGCATGAGACCATTGTGAAAGCCACCAAAGCCATGTTAGATGACGCTTATGCAGGCGGTGAGAAAACGGGTTATGTTGCAAACTTAGGTCACGGTATTACCCAGTGGGTTGACCCTGAAAACCCGAAAGCCTTTATTGATACTGTGCATGAATACAGTGCCAAATATCTCTAAGTTTCACAGCTTCAATTCAATTAGGGTTCATGCGTGATCACGATTTTAAAATCATGTTTTGAGTTCTCATCTAAGGCAGCTTCGGCTGCCTTATTTGGGATATTACTGCTATTGGCTTTTGCGTTCACAGCCAGTATGGGAAGTCAGGAATATTTCGGTTTTTTCCGTTATGACTATCTACTGTTTTATGCCGTACTGATACAAGTTTGTCTGTTGTACTTAAAACTTGAGTCTTGGGCCGAGGCCAAAGTGATTGCATTATTTCATGTGATGGCAATGGTGATGGAAATCTTTTTGACCCATCCGCAAATTGCATCTTGGCAGTATCCGCATCCCGCCGTGTTTAAAATTTTAACAGTGCCTTTGTTTGCAGGTTTTATGTATTCGGCTGTGGGTAGTTTTTTTGCGCGTTCATTACGTCTCTATCATGTTTCTTTTCAGCACTTACCCCGTTTCTCCGCCATGCTGACATTGGCGGTGTTGTCTTATATCAACTTTATGTCCAAATTTTTTGTTCCCGATATTCGTTATCTTTTGTTTGCGTGGAGCATAGTGCTGTTTTGGAAAACCAAGATTGGCTTTGAATTACAGCAGCACCGTTTTCAACTGCCGATGTTACCCGTACTTTTACTGTTGGCTTTTATTATTTGGATTGCGGAAAATATCAGTACGTTTTACCAAATCTGGCTGTACCCAAGTCAAGTCGATGCATGGCATATGGTCGGTTGGGGTAAGTTGGGTTCTTGGTATTTATTGCTACTGCTCAGTCTGGTGTTGGTGTTAAAGATTTTAGGGAAACGAGACCTACGTGGCAGTTGGTCCTTATACCGCTAGCACATTTTTAAATATTCACTTCACTTTAGTATAAATTGTTTTGCGTTATGCGCTTGTTACCGCTATCTTACAAGGGTGTAGCTCAAAATACACACAATAGGAACAATAAAAATACTCGGAGATAATCGAGTCTGGAGAAACCTTATGTTGAAAAAAATAGCATTGGCTGCGGTTTTGGCTGTTGGTTCTACCGCTACATTTGCAGATAATGACGTCGGTTGTGGTATTGGTTCACAAATTTGGGCTGGCCAGTCTGGTAAAGTCGCTAAAATTTTAGCGGGTACAACCAATGGTCTTTTTGCTAACCAACTTTTCGGTATTACCTTTGGTACTTTAGGTTGTAGCGGTACAGGTACTGTGACTGCTCAGGCAGTAACATTTACCAACGAAAATGCGGAAGCATTGGCGCGTGATATGGCAGTCGGTGAGGGTGAAAGTCTGAATGTCCTTGCTGAATTACTCAACATTCAATCTGGTGATAAAGCACGTTTCTTTGAAGTTTCTAAACAAAACTTTGCAAAAATCTATTCAGCTGAGAACCAAGATGCGCTTCAAGTATTAGCATCTTTACAAGCAGTGATGGCAACGGATAGCGTATTAAAAGCATACGTTTAATTGCACCATAAAACCCTGCCATTCAGGCAGGGTTTTTCATATCTAAAAAAGAAGAATAGCTAACACTGCATGAAATCTGTTGTCCTCCTCTTTAGTGTGCTATTCAGCACCAGCATCTTTGCTCAAGCACCTAGCTCAGCAGAGTTTTATATTGAAAAAGCACAGCAGCTGAAGCTAGCCTCAAATGTGACTTGGCAACGTTTGATGTATGCCAATGTCTCAGGACAAAGTGAAGTCACCTACCGTCCATTTTTTTATAGCGAACACGGACAAACTCAGCTCAAACAAGAGCTTGATGCCAATATTGCAGCACTTTTTATCCCAGCCGAAGCCAATCAATCGATTCAGTGTCGCTTTCCGGCACGTTCAAAATGGCTCATAGGACAACTGAATATTGCATCAAACCAACTGACTAAAGCCTCATGTCCTGAGCTGGATGAGTGGCTTGGGCAAATTAAGCCGTATAAGGCGACTTTAATTTACGCCACGGACTTTATGGGCAATCCCAGTTCGATGTTTGGGCATACCCTGTTAAGGCTCGATCCTAAAGACCAAAAACAGCTGAACTTAGTCTCTTATGCCGTGAATTATGCAGCGACAGTGGCCAATAGCGACAGCTTTTCTTTTGCATGGAAGGGCTTAACCGGGCAGTACCCAGGTGAGTACTCACTCATGCCGTACTATCGAAAAGTGAAAGAATATGGTGATTTGGAAAGCCGCGATTTGTGGGAGTACGAGTTAGCCCTGACGCCAGAAGAAACCAAAACCATGGTTGAGCATATTTGGGAACTCAAGCATGTGCAATTTCCTTACTATTTTATCAGTGATAACTGTGCCTATCGTTTACTGGGTTTAATTGATTTGGTTCGGCCAGAGGTCAACCTGCAAAAACAATTTAAAACCGCTGCGATTCCTGTTGAGACTATTAAGGCGGTCGATGAAAACCATCTAATTGCAGAAAGTGTTTACCGTCCAGCTTTAGAAACTCAGTTGTTGGCACAAGCCAAACAACACGGACAAGCCTTGGCAGCGGCTGCGCATCAGGTTGCGCAACTTGAACCTGCTCAAATGCAAGATTATTTGAATCGCTATGCCTTGGTGGATCAGGCACGTATTTTAGAAATGGCCTATGACCATGTGTATTTACAGTTAATTGCACAAAAGATTGCGGCAGAAGACGCCCAACCGCGTATTCGACAACTGCTGGGTTTGCGGAGTCAGATTGACTTGGAAAAGCAACGTCAAGTGGTCGAAGCGCCAAAAGTAGATCCGGTAAAAGGCCACCATGCGCGAACCGTTCAGTTTGAAGCGGGTGAAATACAAGGTGACACTTATTTCCGACTGAGCCATCGTCAGGCCTATCATGACTTGATTGACCCACAAGGCGGTTTCCGTTTGGGTACACAGCTTAAGTTTCTAGATGGTAGCCTCGAATATCGCGATGATCGACTAAAACTGCAGGAGCTGAATGTGCTGGAGGTCAATGCCTACAGTCCATTGACTGCTTTTAAAACACCATTAAGCTGGGGTTTTAACATGGGTTGGCAACAAGAGGCACTAAATCGAGATGGTGCATTTAGTGAACAGGATCAACATGGTGTATTCAATCTATCCAGTCAGTTTGGCTATAGTGTGGCAGATCAAGAGCGTCAACATTTATGCTATGCACAATTGCAAAATCATGTTCAAGCAGGCAAAGCTTTAGACCGAGGTTGGCGCGTGGGACTTGGGCCAACGGTAGGCTGCCAGAACATCTGGAGCGAACATATCAATAGTTTGGTACAGGTCGAGCTGCCATATTGGGAAGATAGCCATCAATGGCAAGTCAGACTGAATACTCAGTTGCAATATTTATTCAATCAGCAAAATGCGTTGAGGCTTCATTGGCAGTATCAACAGCAAAAAGGCAAGGATTGGGATCAGACGGGTTTGAGTTATCTCCATTTCTTTTAGTTCGGTCCTCTTTTCAAAGCTCCAATAAAGGGGCTTTTTTTATGAAAGTCGTTGCTGTTAAAACAACCAAACGTGAGCCTTACTTTTTATAAAGTGCTGAAAATCAAAGCTGATGGTGAAAATAAGTATTGAAATTTGTTATATTATAGGACTTACGCACTATTATTTATAGATTCTCTGTGGTAGCAGATGATTTTTATCGAGAATAAAGTCATCAATGAAGTTTTTGATAACTGGTCTAAATAATTTCTTCTGCCAACGATATACATTTTCAAAGATCCGCTCAAACTGGTTCTTTTGTATCTCGACGTAGGCCATCAAGGCTGAAAAAATATGATTCAAAATCAGTTTAGATCGTCTTACTTGAAACTTTTCAATATGACAAACCTGTTTAATCACCCGGTGATATTGCTCTATTTTCCAATGACTTGAATGTAATTCATGAAAACCCTCAAAGGACAATAAATCATCTTCATCTTGATGCACAATATAAAACCTCTGCTGTTCTTTTAACTGAGTCTTAAATAATTGTACAAAGCCAAAATCTTTGAGCCAGACCACTTGACCCTGATGGAAATTTGGCAATAAACGCAGTTGAAACCATTGTCCTTTTTCTGGGGAAACCTTACGGTTACAGTCGATACCAAACATAAATCGAATACCATATTTTCTTATGGTTTTTAGATTTCCAGTCGATGAATACCAACTATCACCTGTAATAAATTGAATCTTTGCACCCCAACTGAGTACTTCACTTAACATATCCATAAAGTAATCATTCTTGGTTTTACTTTCAGATTTGTCATAAATTCGGAAATTAATTGGAATATTTTGACCATTCTGATCTGTCGCATACAAGGTAATGAGATTAATACCCTTGACGGATCGGTGGTGTTTGCCTGACCAAAAATAGCTAACCAAGTCCATATGTTGACTATAGGGTTTATCTAAAACAGTATCATCAATACTGACTATAAGTTTATTATTATCAATATGTTGAATTGCTTCTTGATATAGGTCGTGAGGTGTGTAGTCTTCACGTTCTAGAAAGCGATTTACACTATCATGCGAGATGTTATAAGTCTCGGCAAGTTGTGTGCAGCTAATAGAGTTCGGTTCTGTCATGAGAAAGCCCATATAAATGGGTAATGTACAAGTTGCTGTAGAAGCATGTTTAATTCGTCTGATCACAGATACTTTATAAAGTATTTTAATACTTTTTTGAATCCGTCAATGCGTAAGTCCTATATTAATCACATAAATGTCTAGTAAGTCTCAAAAATATATAAATAGGTAAGTTTTATGAATGATGAATGCATGGCTAAATTGGCCGAGCAATGGGGGAAAATTTGCCAACATTATTCAGTGAATGATCAAGTTAAAGCGCAAAATTTTATTCAGCAGCATTCGTCTGTATTGGTTAATGAATTTTATAGCAATATTGTCTTGGAGCCTGAGGCTGCAGATTTTTTTAAAGATGACATCATTCAACAACGTTTAAAAAACAGTTTAAACCAATGGCTCATTGAAAGTTTCGACGTGGCTGTGAATGAAGCTTATTATGCAGCAGTTGAAAAACAACAAAAAGTTGGGCAGGTACATGCGCGGGTGGGCATTCCTTCTTGGTTGATCATGCGCGGTATTCGTGAGATTGAAAACAAGATCTTGGAACTCTTGGCTGAACTTCCGCTGGAAAATAACCACCACATGCTGAGTTATATGCTGCAAATTATGGGTTTTGCGACAGAAATTATGTGCAGATCCTATGAAGCCAATACAGAGCGAAGCCATGAAGTTAAGCATAGTTATCGTTTATTTTCTGCAATGCAAGATGTCGCGGTACAAAAAGATAAGCAGCGCAGTATTTTGCTCGACTGGGAAAATGAGTTGATGTTCAAAGTCTTCTCCGAGCATCCGCAGTTGCAACACATTGCTTTGTCTAAGTCAGAATTTGGTCTATGGTTTGTTCATAAAGCAGCGTATGCATTTACGGGCGCAGAGCAGGTGGAGACCATTATCAGGCTGATTCAACAGGTCGATACCCTCAATTTTGATGTGCTCGACTGTCAAGATCAGGCTCAGAAGGTAGAACGCATTCAAGAAATTCGTGACGTGAACCGACAGATTCAGCATTTGGTCGATCAACTGTTTCAAGTGACCGAATATATAGATTCAGGCAATGACTCGCTCACTCAGCTGTTAAACCGTCGTTATTTAAGTACGATTGTGTCGCGTGAAATTAATTTTGCCCGTAAAAATGATGCTGCGTTGAGCCTACTAGCAATTGATGCGGATTATTTCAAACGTATTAATGATAAGTATGGGCATACCGCAGGGGACTTGGCACTGAGTTTTATTGCTGAAGTCTTGTTAGATGTAGCGAAGGGTAGTGACTATGCCTTCCGTGTCGGTGGCGAAGAGTTCTTATTGCTATTGGTCGACAGTGATCTCACGCGTGCTTTACAAATCGCTGAAACGATTCGCATGCGGATACAGGAAACCCCAATTCGTACCGCTCATGGGCAAAGTTTTAGTTTTACCGTCAGTATTGGCTGTACGGTTTATAATGGTCATCCTGACTATCAACGCTTTTTAGACACTGCCGATTCGGCACTCTATGCTGCCAAAAATAAAGGGCGTAACTGTATTCATGTGACTGAAAAAGTCCTGAGTGTTTAAATCTCAGACTTAAACACGAACTATTCTAAGACGTTTCAAATCGGTTGTTGAGGTGCTTATACCTCAACAATCACATAGTATTTTTTTACAGCTTCAACCACTTCAAATGTGCCGATAAAACTCGGTGGAATAATTCCTGCCTGACCTGCTTTGACTTCAATGAAGTTTTGAGTGTGGGCATCATGAATACGGATGCAGCCTTCCATCACTTGAAAGAATTCTTGTTTGTTGTCAGCAAATTGAATATTCCATGAGCCAACTTCACAGTGCCAAATCCCGCAGCCCATGTGTGGATGCTCGTACAGATTATAGGTCAAGCGCTGTGGGTTACCTTGAACTAAACGGTCTGAACGTGGAAAATCAATACTCTGTTCGCCTTGGGTCAAACCATGACCTGCTAACCAAATTGCTGACATTGCGTATTCCTCTAAACAAAAAATGAATCGTTCAATGATATATGCATAAAAAAAGCCCCAACAGAGGTTGAGGCTTTATGTTTCAATTAATAGCTTTCAGGGACTGCACTTAAAAACTCACGACGCTCTTCTTTATTGGTTTTAAAGTCACCAATAAAGGAAACGGTACGTGTAGTCGATTCTTGCTTGCCGACGCCGCGCATCATCATACACATATGTGCAGAATCAATCATAACCGCCACGCCACGTGCGCCTGTCACTTCTGCAACCGCTTCTGCAATCTGCTGCGTCAGATTTTCTTGAATCTGTAGACGACGTGCAAACATTTCGGTGATGCGTGCAAATTTAGAGAGTCCAAGGACATTGCCTTCAGGTAAATACGCAATATGTACGCGACCATAGAAAGGCAATAAATGGTGTTCACAGAGTGAATAAAATTCGATATTTTTAACCAGTACCATTTCACGGTTGTCCGATGGGAACACCGCATTATTGGTCACTTCTTCTAAGCTTTTGCTATAACCAGACGTTAAATACGAAAAAGCTTTAGCAGCACGCATAGGCGTATCGAGGAGACCTGGACGGGTTAGGTCTTCACCAACGGCAGTTAAGATGTTAGCGTAGGATTGCTGCATAGACATAAGACGTGTTCACTTACACTGATATTGAACAAGGACGGCATTGTAGCAGAAAACTATTCCAATGCCTTATTTTGGACAAAAATCCGATTACTGTTTAAACTTTGGGTTCTTTTCAGCACGTTTTAGCAACACTAAAACTGCACCTGTACCACCTTGCTTTTCTGGCGCACTTACAAAAGCCAATACATCTCGGTGTTGACGTAGCCAACCATTCACATATGTTTTTAAAATGGCTTCTGGACCTTTGCCGTGTACAATTTTAATGACATTTTGATTTTCATCTTTGGCCATTTGAATGACTTGTAAAACTGCGACACGGGCTTCTTCAACGGTGCAACCATGCAAGTCGACTGCTTCAAACCAACGAATGTTACCCGCTTTTAAATCTTCAAATACTTTGTGTTGCAGCGTAGCAATGCGATAACTGAGCGCGGCTTGGCTCGCGACAGGATTGAGCATGGCTTGAGTATCAGACAGCTCAGTTGCATCGGTATGCATTGGGCCTTCAGCCGCTGCACGTTTTGCTAAAGTTTGTGCATCGATTTTTTTCTTTGGATTTTTTTCTATTTTGGCAATGTTCGCGGTCTCCATCTTTTGGACACCTTGCATTTGTTTTTGAAACAACGCGAAATCATCTTCTGGCTCGGGTGGAGCAACTTGAGCTTGGGCCTCAGACTGTTTGATGGCAGTCGAATGCGGATTGGTGATTTGCTTTTTAAAGTCTTTCAGTAAATTAAACTGTTCTTTAGAAAGCGATGAATCATGTTTGCTCATAGTGTCAGAAAAATACGCAAAATAAGAAATTAGGCGATAATTATAGTCTGATTTTCCCTATATTTGAACTGAATTGCATTCATAGAGATTTGCAAAAAATTGCATATCAAATGGCTAATAGTATTCTGCGGGGTGCTCAAGAGAACTGCTGTTCTGTAAGAACTTAAAATGATTGAACCCGAGCAACTATTCTATCTAGATAGACAAATGATGTACTCGGGTTCAGGTTTGGCATGCTAAGTCAGTCGTGACTTAACTTGCACGTAAAGTACGGATGATTTTATCCAGTTTTTTATCGATTTGGTTACGATAAAGGTCAGGCAAGACACGCGAAAGTTTGGCAAGAATACGTGCTTGAGTACTTGGAATAATCATAAATTGGGATGAGAAAATGCCGCTGTAAATTTCCTGACAGGCCTTCTCTAGTGGGAGGCTGCCGCCAAGTTGTTTTAATGCCGCTGTGACTGGTGAACCATTTTTACGTTCGTCAAATACCATCGGTGTTTCAATTTCTGGCGGGCAAACCACGGCAACTTTAATTTTCTGACTACGCAGTTCCATACGTAGCACTTCAGCCAAACCGACCACGCCAAATTTAGATGAGCAGTAACCCGTATAACCATAACAACCGACCAAGCCCGCTGCTGATGCAACTAAAACCAGTTTTGGTGATTTGCCTTGTTGAACCGCTTGCTTGAGATGCGGTAAGGCAGCATGGGCTACATTACGGCTACCGACTAGGTTGATATTAATTTGTCGTAAATATTCTTCAGAAGTCATGTCTTCAAATGATTTTGCAATTGCAATGCCTGCTGAGTTAATCAACAAATCTGGTGTGCCGAATGCAGCCACTGCTTCTGCAAATTTCGCGTCCATAGTGCTTTCATTTTGTACATCGACTTCAAAACCACAGACCGCAGGGGAGCGCTTTTGCAAGTCAATCACCGCTTGTTCAATCCCCGCGTGGGCGAAAATACACACTTGGTAGTTATCTTTGAGTAAACGTTTAGTCAACTCAAGGCCAATACTGCTGCTGCCACCTGTAACCCATGCTGTTTTCATATTTTTTTCATCACAATATCCTTTTGAATGTTTCGAATGAGCCTTAAACGACTTCGTCTTGAAGTAGAACATGACCAAATTGTTTGCGGAGTTCTGCCTTCACAATTTTACCTGTACCGTTGATTGGCAGTGCATCTACAAAAATCACCACGTTAGGAGTCTGCCAGCGGGCAATCTTATTATCAAAGTAAGCCAGCGCTTCTTCTTCAGTCAGTGTTGAGTTTTCCTGTTTTACGGCAATCAAAATTGGGCGTTCGTCCCATTTTGGATGGCGTGCCGCAATGGCTGCTGCTATACGAATTTCAGGGTGACCTACGGCAATATTTTCAAGTTCAACCGAAGAAATCCATTCACCGCCCGATTTGATTAAGTCTTTGGCACGGTCGCAAATGGTCATATAACCGTCTGTATCTAGGGTCGCGATATCCCCCGTGTCGAACCAACCATCGGTTGTGGTGGCACTTTTTTCTTGGTTGAAATAATGATCGACAATCCAAGGGCCACGAATTTGTAAATTCCCTTGAGTATGACCATCATTAGCTAAGACTTGATTGGTGCTTTCATCAACGATACGTAATTCAACACCAAAAGGTGGACGACCTTGGGTTAAGCGTAACTTTTCAAACTCTTCAGCACTCAACGTGGCATGTTTTGCTTTCGGTTGGTTCGCTGTTCCCAGTGGGCTGGTTTCAGACATTCCCCATGCATGAATGGTGTCGCAAGCATAGTTGTTTTTGAAATCACGAATAATCGATGGCGGGCATGCAGCACCACCCACGATGTTACGCGTCATGCTCTCTAAGCTTGTCCCGCGTTTTTTTGCAGCTGCAAGTAAGCCTTGCCAGATGGTGGGTACACCTAAAGCCACAGTAACTTTATAGCTGTCGATCAGATCAACGAGACTGTCACCATCTAGGTTTGGTCCTGGTAAAACCACACTGGTACCGACCATCGCTGCTGCATATGGCACACCCCATGCATTGACATGGAACATAGGAACGACAGGCATGACCACATCATTTGCAGACAGGTTTAATGCGTCTGGCAAGCTAATCGCCATGGTGTGGAGTAGGGTAGAACGGTGGCTATACAGTACGCCTTTCGGGTTACCTGTAGTGCCAGAGGTGTAACATAAAGAACTAGGGGTTTCTTCGCTGAATTGTGGCCAGCTAAATTCAGCAGATTGGTTTTGAATTAAATCATCATAGAAAATAACATCTGGAAGTGCTGCAATGACGTTTTCATCACGCGCACCGTAACAGATAAATTTTTCAACGGTTGGTACTTTGCCTTGGATTGCGACAATTAACGGTAGAAAAGTTGAATCAAAGAAAATCGCTTTATCTTGTGCATCGTTAATAATGAACACCAGTTGTTCTGGGAATAAGCGAGGGTTGATGGTGTGGCAAACATAACCACTCCCTGAAATAGCATACCAAGACTCTAAATGACGGTGGTTGTTCCACGCGATCGTTGCAAGACGATCACCTTGGTTAAGATTAAATGACGTGAAAGCATTGGCTAAACGTTTGCTATTCTGTTGAACCTGTAACCAATTGGTGGTGGTCATTTGACCATTTACTTCACGTGAAAAAATAGAAGTATCTGCGTGGTACTTTGCCGCATGTTCGATTAAATTACTAATCAATAAAGATTGGTGCATCATTTTGCCAAACATTTCATTCATCCTTGCTGACTATTTTTCTAATAAAAAAGGCTATTAGCCGAAGCCAAAAGCCTTTTGGAATTTATTTGTCGCTAAATACAACATCCGAACCCGGTTTAATATAACGCGGCATTTTTTGCCCTGTATGTTCAGCCACGACGTGAAGGGTGCGCTCGATCCAACTGGCATCCATAATAAACATCAGTGAATCATCATCATTTAAGTTGACGTTCGCACCATTAATGACCATAAAGCCTTCAGCACCTTCTGGTGTTGCTAAAGTATGGATCGAACCTGCTGGTTCAAATAAATAGCTGCCAGCCGTTTGAACATCTTCAGGATATTCGACATAATGCCATGAACCAGCAGTTGTGTAGAAATGTACAACACCTGTGTGGAAGTGGCGTGGCATTACAACGCCAGCATCAAAACGAGCGTAGATAATCCATTTACCATTGTCAGGATCTAAAAAGCATGGTGTGACATGCACACCCGGTAGTGCATTTTTGATTTCGCCATCTTTGATGTTAATCGTTAATAATCGATCCTGATGTTTAACTGATTGTGCGATGCTCATGACAAACTCCTTGTATGTCTTGGAATCAGAATATGATATGAGATATCAATATCTAAGATTTCCTTAAGCCTGAGCATAACAATGTTTCAGAAAATGCAAACCACTCGAAAGAATGGAATTTACATTGTTTGATAAATGCGCGAATGAACAGTTTAAAATAGGGATTGGAATGGTTTTTGATGCTATTTCATATTGCTTAACTGCGGTGCCCCTACTAATTTATAAGTGTTTTAGACTGATGAACGGCATAACATGATTCGTAGAGAATGATGTTTTGCCAAATGCAAAATTCAGGGAAATGAATGTTGCAGATGTAATTGAATAAAAAGATTGGATGAATATACATGCAAGTGTTGAAGACTAAACTCAGTCGTCCGAGCATGCTGAATGGCAGGGCAATGCAACGTCCCCAACTGTTAATCAGATCGTGGACTATTGTCAGTCTTCTTTGGTTTTTATTCACGCCGCGGCGGGTTATGGAAAAACCACGCTGATGCATCAACTTTCAGAGTCTCTTTTAGCAAAGGGAAAGAAAGTCTGTTGGTTAACTTTGGATGATGATGAAAATGATCCTATTCGACTCTATCAATACTTGCGTTTAGCGCTTTTAGATTTAGAACCACCGCATTCGATCTCTTATGGACAGATCCATAAACAACACATCATTGAACTGACGCAAAAAGTTGCAGAAGAGGATGCTGACACAGTTTTATTTATCGATGAGTTTGAAGCATTAACAAACCCAGAATGTTTAAATATCTTTTGGTGGTTGTACCAGTCTTTACCTGAAAATTGTCATTTGGTGATTGCTTCAAGGGTCAAACCCAACTGGAGTTTCGCGAAAGAATATCTATTGGGGCGTTTAAAGTGGGTTACTGAGTCTCAGTTGAGTATCAAACAGCAAGAAAGCAGTGAGCTCATTCAGTTTTTACAACAACAAAACTTTGACCAGCTTGCTTTAAGCACGGAGCTTGCAGAACAACTGATTGATAAAACTGAAGGCTGGTTTACAGGCATTCAGTTCACCAATTTATATTTGAAAGAACACTAAGATATTCATGGCTTTATTCAAAATTTAAGCGGTGCGCACCATCAGATTGTGAATTACCTCAGTGAGCAGGTTTTTTTACAACAAGACCCTGAAATTCAGCAATTTTTATTGCAAATTAGTGTACTGAGGAAAATTAATCCAGCTTTGGTTGTCGCTTTAACGGGTAATCATGCTGCACAGCAGATTCTCGATGTCATCAGCCAAAAAGGCTTGTTCATTCAAGCGATAGATGAACAGCGTACGTGGTATCGCGTGCATCATTTATTTCGAGACTTTTTGCAATCGAAGTTTAAGCTTTTACAACCCGATGCATATCAGCAAATGCATCGTAAAGCGGCAGAATGGTTCAAACAACAGCGTTATCTGATGGAAGCGATTTATCACGCCCAACAGGCAGAAGATCAGCAGCTGATTTTATCATTGCTCAACACGGTATGTCGTGAACTGATCTTAGAAGGCCGACACTATACGTTGTTGGAGTTGGTCAAACAGATACCAGATTCTGTCTTGCTGCAAAATCCAAATTTGCTCTATGACATTATTTGGACCTTGGTGCTGACGCATCAAGTGACCCTAGCCAATCATTATTTACAGCTCTGGCATAGTGTGGATCAACATGAAACCTTATTACAACATGAGGACCAATTAGGTTTAGCCCCTCTCATTGCTGTTTTAGAAGACAAGTTAGATGTGGCTTATCGCTTAGCGCAACAAAACTTAGCACAACTGCCAAGTACCGTTTATTTTGTCCGTGCTCTACTGATTGGGATTGGGGCTTTACATCACATTTGTTTGGGGCAAATGAGTGAAGCACGAAAGCTATTACTACAAACGCGCATTATCTATTTGCAAGGTCATAACCTATATGGTTTGGCAATGGTCGATTGTATTGATGCCCTATGTGATTATTTATTAGGAAATTTAACGCTCGCGGCAGAGAAATTTACTCAAGTAGGACAGAGCGAGGAATATCGTAACTTAGGTCTAGATGAAGACAATCAAGCGGCCATTATGAATATTCTGAGCAGCTTTAAAGCAGACCTGTATTATGAAATGAACCAAATGTCGCAAGTCGAAGTTGCATTAATGGACTTTAAGGGCGGCGGTAATCTAGCAATGCCTGATATGGTGATAGTCGGTTATATTTTACAAATGCGACTAGCGACCTTGCATCAAGATCAAAGTGCGATACAAACGTGTTTGCACCAAGCACATACCCGTAGTAGCCAATGGTCATTACCTCGACTCGCACAAACCATACAAGCCTATGTGCAACAATCAAGCCCGCTTTCTGCATTAGCTGATACTGAACAAGCAGCATTTCAGCCATATTTAAATTTTACGAATTTGCTGCGTGGCGATGATTTAATGCTGGTGCGTCAGCAAATTTTCATGGGGAAAGCCGAACAAGCCAAAGAATATTTAAGCCAGCAGTTAGCATTTTTTAGGATTTATCCTATACGTTTTGCGCGTGTTCAAATTTTGTTTGCACTGGCCCTGTATCAGCTGAAACAACATGAACAGGCTTTTGAGGCGCTACAACAAGCGCTTGAAACCCTCATGCCGACTCAGGCGGTGCGGGTGATTCTAGATGAAGACCCTTTAATTTGGGATATATTAAGTGGGCTAAGTCAGCATTTAAGTCGACAGAAGCAAAAGCATACAGTTGTGTTATTAGAATATATTCAGCAACTTCAAAAGCTCAATCAAGCTGAAAGCAGTGCTGAAGCTTTGATCGGAAGTTCTGGCCTTGAGGCTTTATCAAAACGTGAAGTCCAAATTTTAGAAAAACTAAGCCGTGGCTGTACCGATGCTGAAATATCCGAGTCGATCTTTTTGTCCATCAATACGGTGAAATGGCATCTGCGTAAAATCTATAACAAGTTGCAGGTCCGCTCTCGAATGGAAGCGGTGAATGAAGCCAAGAAACAGGGTTTAATTGAGTAATTTAAGATTGAATTTTTTATATATTGCTGTTTAAGCAGATCTTCAACAGCTTTTTGAAAGGATATATCACAAAGTATTCAGGGCAAGAGCATGCCTTACCCTGAATATGCCATTAAAGTGATTTAGGTGTTCCAAACAACTCGGTAAAGGCGTGATCCGGACGCGGCTGCTTCATAAAACTTTCACCGACCAAGAAAGCATGAATGTCATGCTCTTGCATCATGGCCACATCTGCTGGGGTCGCAATGCCGCTTTCAGTTACCAGTAGACGAGATGGTTCAAGCAGTTTTTTCAGACGAATCGAGGTGTTTAAGTCAACATCAAAGGTTTTTAAGTTGCGGTTATTGACACCCAATACGCAACGCTCAGATAGACGCAAAGCACGTTCAAGCTCTGCTTCATCGTGTACTTCAACCAAGACATCTAAATTCTGCTCAAAAGCTGTTTTCGACATTTCTTCGAGTTGTTGATCGGACAAGGATGCCACAATCAGAAGAATACAGTCCGCATGTAAAGCACGTGCTTCAATCACCCCATAAGGGTCAATCAGAAAGTCTTTGCGTAATGCAGGTAGGGCACAGTGAGAACGTGCAATTTGAATATTCTCATCGGCACCTTGGAAAAAATCGACATCGGTTAAAACTGATAAACATGCTGCACCTGCGGCTTCGTATTGTTGTGCGATTTCAGCAGGATCAAAGTTTTCACGAATGATGCCCTTAGATGGTGATGCTTTCTTAATTTCAGCGATCACACCCGGTTGTCTGCTCAGTAAAGACTTTGCAAAACCACGCACAGGAGTTGCCTCAAATGCCCATTCTTCAACATCTTTATAGCTACGTTGTTTGAGGCGTGCAGCAAACTCTTCCTGCTTGCGATCCACAATTTTGCCTAAAATCGTATTTGCGATATCTACCATGACAAAATCCTGTCTATCAAGCGTCGTATTGTTTAAGGGTTTTGCTGAATTCAGCAAGGATGCTCATCTTTTCTAAGGCTTGTCCGCCGTAGATGATGTCATGTGCTAAAGCCACGCCTTGTTTATAGCTGGTACAAAGTCCAGAGACATATAAACCGGCACCTGCATTTAAAGCAATCATATTGGCTGCTTTTTCGCCTTTATCGGATTTGTTTTTACCTAAGGCATCTTTGATTAGGCTTAAACTTTCAGCAGAATCTTGGATGATTAAACCTGTTAAAGTTTGCGATTCGATCCCAACATCTTCAGGTTGAATTTCCCATTCGGTGACTTCGCCATTTTTAAGTTCGGCCACATAGGTGCTTGATGCAAGGCTAATTTCATCTAAACCATCTTTAGAATGAACGACCATGACATGTTCAGCCCCCAGTTGTTTCATCACTTCTGCAATTGGTCGACATAATTCAGTCGAAAACACCCCAATCACTAGACGTTTTACTCCAGCCGGATTCGTAAGCGGGCCAAGTAAATTGAAAATACTGCGAATGCCTAATTCACGACGTGGGCCAACCGCATACTTCATCGCTTTATGATGATTCGGGGCAAACAAGAAACCCACACCCATTTCGCGAATACAACGTTCAGTTTGTTGCATGTTTAAGTCAAGTTGAATGCCTGCTTGTTCTAACAAGTCCGAGGAACCCGATTTGGTTGAAACACCGCGGTTACCATGTTTAGCAATGGTTGCACCTGCCGCTGCAATCACAAAAGCAGACGCAGTCGAGACGTTGAATAAGTTCTGACCGTCACCACCTGTACCGACGATGTCGACTAAATAAGGTACATCACTGACATCAATTTTGATGGCAAACTCGCGCATGACACGAGCCGCTGCGGTAATTTCATCAATACTTTCGCCTTTTAAGCGAAGACCCATCATTAGTGCACCAATTTGGGCATCTGTTGCTTCACCATTCATGATGGTGCGCATGACGTCTTCCATTTGCGGCTGCGTCAACTCAATATTTTTAGTGATGTTATTTAAAGCTTGTTGCATATTCATTTTTCACTGCACTCATTTATGCGTAAATTTCTAAAAAGTTCTTAAAGATTTGATGGCCATGCTGACTCAAGATTGATTCAGGGTGAAATTGCACGCCTTCAACGGCAAGCGTCTTATGCTTTACACCCATGATTTCTTCAATTGAGCCATCGGCTTCATTGGTCCAGCAAGTCACTTCTAAGCATTCAGGCAAGCTTTCTTGATCAATCACCAGTGAGTGATAACGCGTTGCTGAAAACGGAGAAGGGAGGTTGCTAAAAATGCCTTTATTTGAGTGGTGCATGTCAGACAAACGACCATGCATCACTTTTTTGGCACGAATGATTTCGCCACCAAATGCTTGACCAATGGCCTGATGTCCTAAGCACACCCCTAATAATGGAATTTTTCCAGCAAAATGCTGAATGGCTGGAATAGAAATTCCTGCTTCCGAAGGTGAGCATGGACCAGGGCCAATCACAAGATACTTAGGTTGCCATCGCTCAATATCTTCCAATGTCACGGCATCATTACGTACTACTTTTACTTCTTGATTTAACTCGCCAAAATACTGGACGATGTTGTAGGTAAAAGAGTCATAGTTGTCGATCATTAAAAGCATGAGCTTAACCTATTGAAATTTATGCACATAAATGTGCTTGAAGAGTCCTATGGTATTCGTGCGTTTACATTATAAAGCTATAAGTAAATTATTTTTCTCATTCAATGACTTGAATGGAGGCACAAAACCGAAATTATCATAGCAAAAAATACACAGCTAGGGCGCGACATTTTTTTGTGGGTCTAAAAATTACAATGGGTTTTGTTACTAACTGATATAGAGTTTATGAATATCTCAGATTCAAATCCTAACGAGAAGCCTCGTGGACTATGTATAAATGTCATGAAGCATGCATATTCAATGAATATAAAAAGAATATCTTCTGATGTTGTGAGCCAAAAACTCCCCTAATGTCACCAAAACAGAGCATATTTTTTTGCTTGCTCACATCTGAGATGTCGGCTTTATATTTAGTTTGAAAGGAGAGGTTTTTTGTTTTTTAAAAATCAAATAAAAACAGTTGATTACGCTGCTTATATTTGATTTAAGGTATATCGCTCGCCGTGATATGAGGTGTGGAAGTCAAATCAAGGCGAAAATAACAGCTTAAAAAGTGCTCTAATTTATAAAAAACGGGTGTAAATCGACCCATAATATTTAAAAATGCACCATTATGATCCACACTCAAAATCTTTTAGATTAAATGTGAAGAAGCGTGCTTGAATATGGTGCATTTACTTTTTAGCTCAGTATAATAGAGCCAAAGCAAACAGCTTAAAACTGTTATTCTGATAATGAATTCAATATTTTAGCTAAGCTTTTTAAAGTTGGTACGGTAATTGCTTTAGAACAACCAACTACTAACACGCACTAAAGAGTGCAACAAAAATTCATCGGAGCAAAATGAGCATGGCGAACAAGGTCCTACAACTCATCCAAGAAAGTGGCGCAAAATGGGTCGATTTCCGTTTTACGGATACTAAGGGTAAAGAACAACACGTAACTTACCCAGCAGATACTATCGACGAAGATACTTTTGAAGACGGTAAAATGTTTGATGGTTCTTCTATTGCTGGTTGGAAAGGCATTGAAGCATCTGACATGATCTTACGTCCAGATGCTGCAACTGGTTTTATCGACCCGTTCTTCGCTGAGCCGACAGTAGTTGTTACTTGTGACGTTATTGAGCCATCAACAGGTCAAGGTTATGACCGTGACCCGCGTTCGATTGCTCGCCGTGCTGAAGAATACCTAAAATCGACAGGTATTGGTGATACTGCATTCTTTGGTCCAGAACCAGAATTCTTCGTATTTGACGAAGTAAAATGGGAAATTGATATGTCTGGCGCGCGCCATACATTGATTGCTGAAGAAGCTGCTTGGTCAACAAACAAAGACTACGAAGGCGGAAACTCTGGTCACCGTCCACGTGTTAAAGGCGGTTACTTCCCAGTTCCTCCAGTTGACTCTTCACATGACATGCGTGCTGATATGTGTGCGCGTATTGAAGACATCATGGGCCCAGGTCGTGTAGAAGTACATCACCACGAAGTTGCATCTTGCCAATTAGAAATTGGTGTAAGCTTCAACACAATGGTTCGTAAAGCTGACGAAGTACAACAGTTCAAATATGCGGTTTGGAACGTTGCGCACCAATATGCAAAAACTGCGACTTTCATGCCTAAGCCAATGGTTGGTGATAACGGTTCTGGTATGCACGTTCATATGTCAATCTCTAAAGATGGCAAGAACTTGTTTGCTGGTGATGAATACGCTGGTTTGTCAGAAATGGCGCTTTACTTCATTGGTGGTGTAATCAAACACGCTCGTGCATTGAACGCAATTACGAACCCATCTACAAACTCGTACAAGCGTTTAGTTCCGCACTTCGAAGCACCGATTATGTTGGCTTACTCAGCACGTAACCGTTCTGCTTCTATCCGTATTCCTTACGTTTCTAGCCCGAAAGGCAAACGTATCGAAGCTCGTTTCCCAGATCCAATGATGAACCCGTACTTAGGTTTCGCTGCATTGTTAATGGCGGGTCTTGACGGTATCCAAAACAAGATTCACCCAGGTGAAGCAGCTGATAAAAACTTATACGACCTTCCTCCTGAAGAAGAAGCGAAAATCCCTACAGTTGCGCACAGCCTAGATATGGCTCTTGAAGCGCTTCAAGCGGATCACGAGTTCCTTCTTAAAGGTGGTGTATTCACTAAAGAAATGCTTGATGCATATATCGAACTTAAAACTGAAGAAGTGCGTCGTTTGAACACGACAACTCACCCAGTTGAATTTGATATGTACTACAGCTTGTAATTCTGAACTGAATTTCGCTGCAAAAAACCCGCGCTAGCCGCGGGTTTTTTTGTATCATCTGTTTAACTTGAAAAAAATTGATGAGAGCAATGGCACAGCGTAAGAAGCACACCAGTTTTTATCCTTGGATTGACCCTAAAGATCACGACAAAGGTTTTAAGCTAAATTTTTCGATGGTGATTTATATCGAAGTTGGTCGCACCCCTGAAGGCTACAAGCAGGCAGAATTTGTTGCATTGAAAAGCCCTGAGTTAGCACTGGATTATGATTATCCTCAAAGTTTTTACTTGAGTGCTGAAGGTTTTATTTTGGTAAAAACTCCGCAGGGTAAATTTGAAACCATTGCAAAAACAGATAATTGCTAAAGATTGATCTTAGAATTGAATCAATGACATTCTGCATAACTCAAAAAGCGTTTAAGCGCACAGTAAATCAATGGTACAGGTAGGCTTATGCAGCAGATTCCAGCTGAACTGAAAACATGGTTATATGCTTCAGGTTCACTTACTCAGCAACTGAAGGATTTGGCTGATGGAACATTTAGGGTTCAACCAACCAAAGAGCATTTTCAGCGTCTTCAGTTTATCGATGCAAAATGGATGGGCATGCCGTTTCAGCATACGTCATGGGTACGAGAAAGTTTTTTATATGGTAGTGATGTAGAGCCTTGGGTTAAAGCCAAAAGCATTTTTCCGATCTTAAGTTTGCAAGGCCGTGCACGGCTTTTTAAACATATTGGTAAAAAACCGATTGGCTGGTTCTTGTTTCAGCGCACCAATCCAGCATGTGAACGTCGTGTGATTTGGCTAGAAGATGGCTGGACTAGACAGAGCTGTTATACTTGGCACGGCTGCAAGTTTATTGTTCAAGAAACTTTTTTAGCGAGTTTTGAGCAATTTTTGCAAAAGCAGAATTCAGCATCTGAAGGACAGTCATGACAACTGCGCATCAAATTACTTGGCGTGAACGTTTAGAAGCCTATTATTATTTATGTCGTTTTGATAAGCCTGTTGGCACAGAATTGGTATTCTGGCCCACCATGTGGGCACTGTGGATTGCAGCAGAGGGCATACCGCCAATTGGTATTCTGATTCCGATGGTACTTGGCACGATATTTATGCGTGCGGCTGGGTGTGCAATTAATGATTTTGCTGATCGTAAGGTCGATGCGCATGTAGAGCGCACGAAAACAAGGCCTTTAGCAACAGGGATTATCACGGCCAAAGAAGCCATTTATGTGTTTCTAGCTCTAGTCTTTGCTAGTGCTTGTATGTTGTTGTTTCTACCGATTGAAACGTTTTATTGTGCTTTAGGTGGGCTTGTTCTCGCATTTATATATCCTTTCATGAAGCGCTATACCCATTTGCCTCAGGTTGTTTTAGGCATGGCTTTTTCGTGGGGAATTCCGATGTCATTTACGGCTATGGGTAAACCATTAGATTTAACCTGTTGGTTGCTGTATTTCGGCAATCTGGCTTGGACTGTGGCATACGATACTCAATATGCGATTACCGACCGTGAATATGATTTAAAAATTGGGGTGAAGTCGACAGCCATTTTATTCGGTCGTTTTGATATTCAAATCATTGCACTTTTACAGGCGATGAGTGTCGTTTTGATCGGTACGGCGCTTTACCTTGAAAATTTATTGATGCCATTGGGTCTAATCGCATTGCTTGTAGTCGTGGCTGATTTTATTTATCAATGGTCAAAAACCAAAGACAGAGATCCACAGCGTTGTTTTTGGGCATTCCGTCACAATCGTTGGGTGGGATTGATTGTTTTTGCTGGAATCTTTTTAGAATTAATTATTTAAATTTATATATTGGTTGAAAAAGCGTCCTGTACAGAGTAATGCCAGTCAGTTAAGAAATTGACTGGCATTTTCTTGGGTACTTTTGAGGCTTTATTTTGACGACTCTAGGGCATTGCCTTGATCTTCTTTCAGGCAAAACAAACATTTTAGACTGTTCCAGCAAACGCTCTAAATGCTTGGGCAAATTCCCTGCCGATTCCAGCGGAGTATGCCTTAATATATTGATAATGCTGATTGAAGCAATATGGAAACTGATACGCAAAGGGCTGACTTTCGCCCGTTGAGCCATAAATTTCATTTGCCTTCTAAGAATATTATAAGCAATCAATACACCCCATAATTCCTGATACACCAATTCAGGCTGCTTGCTTCTTAAATGCATCCCATCTTGCAGGTCGCTCTTGATTTCACGGTAGCACATCTCGATTTCCCAGCGCTGAGCATACAGCGTACTGACCTCTTCCAGAGGATAAGCCTTTGAATCTAATAATGATGTAACGTATCGTCTAACCCTTCCAGACTGTTCAGTTTCAATCAGGCGGGCTTCCCAATAGTCACCTAAATCCGGATTCAGTTTCTTCGCTCTTGGAGAAACAGGCATTCTGATTTGAAAGTCATGCGCTGAGTTTTTCCTGATAATTTCATAGCGCAGATTGTCTTTAGCCCGCATAAGCCAATGGCAGTTTTCCCGAGACTGCCACCCTGATAAGAAATCAGCAGAGAAGTAGGCCCGGTCAAATAAAGTCAGGCTATTTGCAGGCACTTTCAATTTCTTCGCTAAAGTCAGCTCGCCTTGATCCATACTTCCAATCCCGGCATCAATCACTTCATGAGTATTGGTGTTGATCAGGCAAACCGCTCTGGCTTGCGGCCAAGGTGCTGCTATCGTTTTGCCTTTGGAAGAACCGAAGTGCCTGAAGTTCTCATCTGTGTGGGGCATGGACCAGACGGCTCCATCTACAGCGCAGATGCTTAGGCCATGAAAGGCGGAATATTGCGGCTGAGAATCTTCAAACCATGTCTGACTCAGTGTGTTGAACAGGACATTTAAAGGCTCCAGACCCAAGCGCTGTCTGGCCTGCACTGATGCGCTTGGGGCGCAGCTTTCAGCCGTGCCAAAAACCAGCTGCAGCTGCTGAACAACATACCAGATGGGCTGGTCGCGGAACAATGCAAGTCCAATAACTAGCCATACAGCATGCTCTGCGGGGAGTTTTCTTTTTCTGACCGATGCTTTCCCGGTCCGTTTTAAACAGTCTTCAATCCAGTTTAAATCAATTAATTCGCTAAAATTAGAAAGTGAAGGAGCTGTCTGCTGAAATGCTGAACTTAAATTCTGAGAAAAAGTCATAAAAAAATGAGCGTATCTGGATACGCTCATTTTTACCGCATTTCAGCTATTTTGTCTTAACTGATCAGCATTACCTGTACAGAGCGCTTTTTTATGTCTTAATAAAACGGCATGTAGTTTCATGCTTAAAAAAACAACGAATAAAAGGATATTTTATGAAACGCTCGAAAATAGCATTAGCCCTTACAGTTGCCGTTTCAATGCTGTCTTTAACTGCTTGTAATGACGATGATGATTCGCCCGCTTCAAATCAAAAAACAGACCTATGTTTCTGAAAGTACCTATTCAGAAGACACATTAACCACTGCAGCTTCTATTAAGGTAATGACGTATAACATGGAAAATGTTCAAGGTCAGACCGCTAAAGCAACGGCGCTGGTGATGTTCCCTAAAGTAGC
Source organism: Acinetobacter sp. 789_lipA (assembly GCF_058242845.1). Classification (NCBI taxonomy): domain Bacteria; kingdom Pseudomonadati; phylum Pseudomonadota; class Gammaproteobacteria; order Moraxellales; family Moraxellaceae; genus Acinetobacter; species Acinetobacter sp. 789_lipA. Next base: position 1,832,700 of record NZ_JBZAYS010000001.1, read on the forward strand.
ACCACCTACAGATGGTTATCGCGTAGTGGTTTGGGAGCATGGCACGGTTGGGGTTGGTGATAGTTGTGCGCCAAGTAATAATATGATTCACCCACGTTTTAAAATTTTAGCAGACAGTCTACTGGCTGCGGGTTATGTCATTGTTGCCCCCGATTATGAAGGTCTGGGTACACCAGGGATTCATCCATATTTAAACTTATCTAGTGCTGCGAAGTCAGCGCTTTCTGCTGTACAAACGGCAAAAGATCATTATGGTAAGCAGTTAAATGGGGCATGGATGTCGATTGGTCAATCACAAGGTGGGCATGCATCATTGGGTACAGCCGAGTTTGCTAATACAGATACGACTTATAAAGGAGCTGTGGCTGGTGCACCTGCATCCAGTTTAGGACAAATTATTCAAATTTATCTCGATCCACAATATAATCTTGACGCAAATGGTCAACCTAAACCAATGGGCGTACAGGCGATGATGGTGCATGTTTAGGTTATCCAGCACCGAATAGTGCAAATGGCTTACAAGAACAATTTAAAGCGGGTGTTGTTGAGTTTCTGGCAGATCCGACACACTGGACTTCTCAGTATGGTGTTGATTTAAATAAAATTAAAACAGATCCAGTGGTTCAGAAGTTCTTGGCGGATAATCAACCAGCAACCAATGCCACTGCTGCGAAAGTCATTAAAACCCCTGTATTTATTATTCAAGGTGCGAATGATCAAGCGGTACTGCCTGATATGACGAAACTGTTATATGCGAATATGAAAGCAAAAGCGACCACATACTTCCCGCAAAATGGATATGCTGATGGTTATAAACTAACTATTGTACCGAAGGCGACGCATACGCAGGCAATCGTATGTCAAAATAAGGAGGCTGTGGATTTTATTCAGACCTATATGTCTGCGGGTACGGGTATTGTACTAACTGATGCACAAAAAGATGCCAGCACCAATGAAAATTGTACAGGTATAGCACCGACATAAAATTAACCATTTAAACTGAAGACAGAGCCTCATGGTTGAGGTTCTTTTTTTGTTATAGTATTGGCCCATCAAAATCTAGATATTGGAAATAGGCTGGCTATGACGAAATCAACTAAAAAACTAACGTCGAAAGTGATGTTTTTGGCGAGTCTTGGTATTGTGATTCCATTGCTTATTTTAGGAATTGCTTTTTTAGCGGTAAAAAGCGATGCAAAAAACCAAGCGGAATATCAGCGTATTAAAGAAGAACAACAGCAGCGTATTCAAGAAAAGTTGGCTGCCGAAAAGCAATTCACACAGCAGGAAGCGAGCAGCGCGGTCTCAAAATAATTCAAGCACGCATTGCAGGTGTGATACCAATGTGTTTGTGCAGTTGGCGAATGCTTGGAATTTCAGTAAAACGCAGAACGATGTAACCTGCTTCATTGAGCATGGCATCACGTTCTGCATCTTCTTGTTCCTTGCCGATATGGGAAGGATCATCAAGTTCAATAATCACCACGACTGCTAATTGTTCATCTAATAAAACGAAATCGGTGACTTTACGGTTAAATTTGGCCCGCATTTTATAGTGATCACTGGTAATCAGTGAACTAAATGAAACTTGAGCTAGAACATGATGGCGTGGAAAGGCTTCTTTTAAGCGAATAAACATTTTACGTTCAAACGGCGTAATGACGTGTTTGGCATAAAACTTTTGTTTACGGCGAAACAGGTCAGGGTAGACCATCATCACTAACGTAATAGTGGCGAAGCAGCCGATGATAAAAAAGATGATTTGACTCAGATCGAACACAATATTTTCTAGCGCAAAGAAAAAACCCACTCGCATGGAGTGGGTTTTTAGAATTTTGGCTCTCCAACCTGGGCTCGAACCAGGGACCTGCGGATTAACAGTCCGTCGCTCTACCGACTGAGCTATTGGAGAATCTGCACGCATTCTATGTGGCAAAGCTCAAAGGGTCAAGTCTTTGGCCTGATATTTTTATATAATTTGCTTTAAATGATTTAAAAATAAACGGTTTAGCTTTTATTGGTGCGATTTGATTCAGCCACACACTTTTCATGAAGATGTTTTGGGGGAGTCAAGATGAGGAGGGCCTGTATGGAGAGCTGCTTTGGAGTGATTTTGGTTTTACTTATTAGGTGAATATCATCTATATGGATAGAAAAAAGCCCAAGTCATAATGCTTGGACTTTTTAAAATTTGGCTCTCCAACCTGGGCTCGAACCAGGGACCTGCGGATTAACAGTCCGTCGCTCTACCGACTGAGCTATTGGAGAATCTGAAATGCAGTATAGAGAAAATTACACATCGGTCAAGTTACAATTCTAAAAAAAGTCGAATTTTAGATTAAATGTTTTTTTTATAAACAATTTGATATGTCATAGCTGTATACCAGAATGGTATATGTTTGTGGATCAGAATAATGAGCGATAAAAAAAGCCCAAGTCACGATGCTTGGGCTTTTTAGAATCTTGGCTCTTCCACCTGGGCTCGAACCAGGGACCTGCGGATTAACAGTCCGTCGCTCTACCGACTGAGCTATGGAAGAATAGTGGCTCTCCAACCTGGGCTCGAACCAGGGACCTGCGGATTAACAGTCCGTCGCTCTACCGACTGAGCTATTGGAGAATCTGATGCGCATTTTAGGGAGGAAAGGAAAATGGGTCAAGCAAAAAATATTGAGAAATGAATTGTTTGCTTTATAAATATGCGTTTAGGCAGCAAAAACAAAAAAACCGCTCAAAAAGAGCGGTTTTTTAAACAAGACGAATCTTATTTTTCAACGCCAGCAGCTTGACCTGCATATTTCGCGTTTGCATAATCCCAGTTTACAAGGCTTTCAAGGAAAGTTTTGATGTAAACAGGACGCGCATTACGGAAGTCGATGTAGTAAGCATGTTCCCAAACGTCAATGGTTAACACTGCAACTTTACCGTGTGCAAGTGGAGTGTCTGCATTTGAAGTTTTAAGAATAGAAAGGTTGCCATTTACTTCGTCAGCAACTAACCAAGCCCAACCTGAACCGAATTGAGTTGTTGCAGCAGCAGCAAATTCTTCAGCGAATTTTTCGTAAGAACCGAACACTTCATCAATTTTAGCAGCTAAAGCACCTGTTGCTTTACCACCACCGTTTTTAGCCATACAGTTCCAGTAGAATGTGTGGTTCCAAACTTGTGCTGCGTTATTGAAGATACCTGCTTTAGCTGCATCACCAGCAGAAGCTGTGATGATTTCTTCTAAAGTTTTGCCTTCAAGGTCAGTACCCTTGATTAGGTTGTTTAGGTTAACAACATAAGTATTATGGTGTTTGTCGTGGTGGAATTCTAAAGTTTCTTTGCTGATGTGCGGAGCAAGATCTTCGTAGCCATATGGAAGTGCAGGTAAAGTAATGGTTGTCATGTTTCATTCCTTGCAGATTTGCTGGGTTTTACTTTAAGTGCATTTATTGTAAATGATTCTATAGACAATAGGGCAGTCTTTTAATACACAAAATATGCAAAAAACTTCGCAAGGAGACATATACGATACACAAGATATCGTTAGAGCCTTTCGTACAGAATATATTCATTTTAAAAGACTCTAAGCTCTAGATGGATTGAGGTGGTTGATTAATTTTTAGCTTGTAACGCAGTATGGTAACGTCGATTTACTTCATCCCAATCGACCACATTATAAAAGGCATTAATATATTCAGGACGGCGGTTTTGGTATTTTAGATAATACGCATGTTCCCATACATCTAAACCGAGAATAGGGGTATGACCGTGCATCAGTGGGGAATCCTGATTTGCACTGCTTTCAACAATCAGCTGGTGCTCAGGTGTCACGCTCAGCCATGCCCAACCACTGCCAAAACGGCTAATCGCGGCTTTGGTAAATGCATCTTTAAAAGCATCAAAACTACCGAGTTGCTCATCAATAGCCTTTGCCACAGCTCCAGTCGGTTGGCCACCACCTTGTGGACTCATGACCGTCCAAAACAGTGAGTGGTTGGCATGACCACCTGCATTATTGATCACCATATTTTTAAGATCAGTAGGGACTTCATTGACTTTGGCAACCAAATCTTCCACAGACAGTTTCTCCCATTCTGTGCCTGCAATCGCGCCATTAATGTTATTGATGTAGGTTTGATGATGTTTACTGTGGTGAATTTCCATCGTTTTCGCATCAATATTGGGTTCGAGTGCATCATAGGCATATGGAAGAGCGGGTAAAGAATAAGCCATGTGTTTGATTCCTTTAATCATCAAAATTGTTTTATTGGGATTTTTTAAAGCAGTTTCATTATCTACTTAAAAGTTAATGAGAATCAATATGTTTATTATTTGCAATTTTAAGGTAGAAGATAACAAGTTTTATTGTTCATATTGGGTTGGAAGTTCAGTATGTATAACAAAGATCAAATGCAAAGCGTTTTTGAACTGATGCTATGTTTTGATTTAAAAAGATGAAAGACTAGGAATAATATTTTAGAAAGTAATAATTTGCTTAAATGGAGGTAATGTCGGATGCCATGCGATGTAAGCGCATTGAAAGGACTGGGATGAAAGAGGTCTCATCCCAGTGATTGCTTAGATTGGGTTGTTTAACTCGAAATAAACATATTCAATATTAAATTGTTCTGAAATGGCTTGACCTAATCGCTGCACGCCATAGCGTTCAGTCGCATGATGTCCGCAAGCAAAATAATGTACGCCTAATTCTTTAGCTTCATAGAAGGTACGTTCACTGACTTCGCCTGAAATATAGGCATCACATCCTTGTTCTGCGGCTTTTACAATAAAATCTTGTGCACCACCGGTACAAAAACCGACTTTTTCAATCATGGTCTTGTCCGCAGGAAGATGGGTGACATCAAACTTTAATTTCTCAGACACAAACTTTTTAAACTCTTCCACAGGCATAGGCTGGTTTAAATAACCAATATTGCCAATAGGATGACGCTCAGATGGGTCAAGCGCCTCAATACGTTCTAGTTCGAGCAAATCTGCAATAGCTGCATTATTTCCAAGACTCGGATGGCTGTCGAGGGGGAGGTGATATGCCAACAAAGAAATGTCATGTTGAATCAGACTCTTGATCCGTTTACCGCGCATACCTGTGATGGGATAGGCTTCACCTTTCCAAAAATAACCATGATGCACTAGTAAAAGATCCGCATTTTCTCGGATCGCGGCATCTATGGCATCTTGCGATGCTGTCACCGCAGCTAAAATTTTACGTACTTCGGTCTTACCTTCAATTTGAAGGCCATTCGGTGCATAGTCCTTAAACTCAGGTGATTTGAGGGTTTGATCACACCACTGAATAATGTCTTGTAATTTTGCCATATCGACTTAAAAACTCTTTTAAATTGATTACATCGGAACCTATTGTTTATTGTAACTAAAGCATGACAAAACTCTTGCTTATTTTTGTGTTTCGGCTTGAATTTCGCTTTACAATAGGCATAAATTACTTAGTCATCAATGAATTAAAACATTTTAGAGGGTGAAATCGTGCGCAGGACCTTTTCCTGGTTACCTTGGGTATTACTCATTTTAGTCATTGCTGGATTTTTTGCTTGGCAGCAGTATCAAAAGCCAAAAGCGCCTGTGGCGTCGGATGGTATTAAGATGCCTGCTGAAAAGGTTGAGCCTTTAATTAACACCACGCGTACCGGTGGGGTAGTTTCTTATAGCGCTGCCGTGAAAGTGGCTGCACCAGCAGTAGTAAATATTTTTACCACGCAAAAAGTCAAACAACTTGACCATCCATTACTCAATGATCCTGCGTTCCGTGAATTTTTTGGCAATCAAATTCCAGATCAGTTTAGCCAAAATAAAAATGAAAACAGTTTGGGTTCAGGTGTGATTGTTCGCCCTGATGGTTATATTTTGACGAATAATCATGTGATTGCTCAAGCCGATCAAATTGTTGTGGCATTGCAAGATGGTCGTCGTGCAGTGGCTAAAGTGATTGGTACCGACCCCGATACCGATTTGGCTGTGATTAAAATTGAGCTGGCAAATCTGCCTGTTTTACCCTTTAAGCTCAGTGGCAACGAAGTGGGTGATGTGGTCTTGGCCATTGGCAACCCATTTGGCGTAGGTCAAACCGTTACGCAGGGTATTATCTCTGCTACAGGACGCTCTGACCTGGGCATTAACACTTATGAAGACTTCATTCAAACTGATGCTGCAATTAATCCTGGTAATTCTGGTGGTGCTTTGATTGATGTGGCGGGGAATTTGATTGGGGTTAATACTGCGATTTTCTCTCAGTCAGGTGGGTCTTTAGGTATTGGTTTTGCCATTCCTGCAAGAATTTGCCAACAAGTACTGAACTCTATTCTTAAAGACGGTCGTGTGGTACGTGGTTGGCTAGGTATTAGTTTATTGCCTGTTGAACAAGTCAATATCTTAGAGCCTAAAGGGCCAGGTGTGGTTGTCGCGGACGTGTTAAAAACGGGACCTGCTGCAAAAGCTGGTTTAAAGAAAGGCGACAAGATTGTGAAAGTGAATGATGAAGTGATTGCTTCAACCTCACATTTGATTAATTTTGTGGCTCTACAACCGCCAAATAGCACCATTCAGATTTCACTTGAGCGCGATGGCAAACCTTTAGATGTTGATGTGGTTGTTGGGGAAAGAAAAGAGCAAAATCAGGACTCTCAATTTATCCCATTACCAGAACGTTAATCATTATTTAAAAATATTAAACCCTGATTATTCAGGGTTTTTTATTGCTTAGAATTTTATGATTGAGAAATTATCGTGGGGGCCAATTTGCACAAGGATTAGGGAGTAAGCTATGAATTTCTCCAAGCTCTTCATCGGCCAGTTTACCATCCTTATTTTTATCTAGATATTTAAATAATTTAAAATTTTTATCTTTAGCTTGGAAGCGTTTGTCATCGGGCCAAGGAAGCGGGTCAAAATCTTTAACGCTTAAAAATTCTTTTAACTCGAAGGTTTTATTTTTATTTAGATCATAGGCCTTATGAAACTGTTCCCAATTTAAGGAGGCTGGCTCGCAGGCGAGACTATGGGAGCTGATAAATAGTGAAATGCAAAGCATGGTTAAATTTTTCATATTTTCTTTCTCAGTAACATTATTTACAGAGTGTTCAAAATGCGAAACTATTTGTGATATGGCTATAGCCTAAGCGCAAAATAGAATTCTGAATATGAATACTATAATTTATTAGGTAAGGAAATTTATTGAAATAGGTGTTCAGTTTTTGTGGATGCTATTTTGTATTGAAAAGTTGTATAGCGATTTATCCGTAATTTAATTGTTGAATCTGCACAATAAAAAACAGCGACCGAAGTCGCTGTTTTTTATCTTTAGAGATTAAGCTTCTTGCTGGATACCTGCAACGAGCCAGTCTTGGGTAGAACCCGCAGGTTTTACAAAGTGCCAAACTTCAGCAAAAGGTTGCGGTAAGCTGTTGAGATCTTCACTTACTGTACCAGTAAAACGTACGCTAACCACGTATTGGCCATTTTCTGTCGCAGAGTCCGCAACCATTGCATTAAGGTTTGAAAACTCAGCTACATCTTGATCTTGATTCGCCATAATGTCTTGATACATAGACTGGTAAAGATCAGGTGTTAAGTAACGCTGAATTTCAGAAATGTTACTTGCCGTGTTCATTGACTGAATATGATTGAAACGTTGACGAGCAATACGTAAGAAAGCCGCAGGTTCTGTACCGTCTGGCAGCTGACTACCACTATTGGTATAGGCAGCGCCAAAAGGTGCATTGTTTTGTGGTGCAGCAGCTGAACCACCTACAGACTGACCAAAAATATTGCTATTGTCATTTGATGTACGTGGTGCAGCTTGTTGGCCAAACGGTGCTTGAGTTAAACCATTGTTTGGCGCGTATGGATTAGCTGCTACTTTTTTTTTTGCGCCCATTTTACGGAAAATGAAGAAGGCAACAGCAGCGGCAAGAAGAATCCAAATCCAGCTCGGAATACCACCTTTTTCTTCCTGTGCTTGCGCTTGAGAAGCAGAGTTGTCATCTGCCAATGCATTTGCAGCTACAGCACCAATTGCAGCACCCGCTACACCAGCCGCAACCATACCACCGACGCCTGGACCAGATTTAGCTGGAGCTGTAGCTGGCGCGGTAGGTTGTTGAGCTGGAGTTGCTTGACGAGGTTGTTGATAAGACTGAGTTGGTGCAGCTTGACGGCTCATGCCGTGGCTTTTACCACCACCTGCACGTTTAGCTTCTGCGGCTAAGGGTGCAACTAAAAGAGCCGCTGTTAAAAAACCAGCAATCAAACCACGCTGTCGAACTTCCATCAAATTTTCCTACTCTATAAAAAATAAATTTTAACTCTACCTTTATGCAGTCTTTCATCCTAAATTTCAATAAAAAACGTGTTTATTTTATGAGAAATCCAAATAGATGGAATTTAGCTTAGTTGAGTTCGTCACTTAAGCTCATGGCTTCAGTGAGTGCCTCATGTAAGCGCGCCACAGCGATGACCTTCACCCCAGCAATGTCTTTTTGCGGTGCGTTGCCTCGCGGTAGAATAATGTATTTAAAACCATGTTTAATGGCTTCTTTTAAGCGTTCCTGCCCATTTGGCACTGGGCGAATTTCCCCAGAGAGTCCTACTTCACCAAAAACAGCCAGTTGTTGTGGCAGCGCTTTACCTCGCAGGCTAGAGGCACAGGCCAATAAGACGGCCAAGTCAGAGCCTGTTTCCGTGATTTTTAAACCACCGACAACGTTGACGTAGACATCTTGTCCAGATGTTTGCACGCCACCATGGCGATGCATTACCGCCAAGAGCATATTTAAACGGTTTTGTTCTAAACCTAAGGCGACTCGACGCGGTTGACCATGTGCATCATCAACCAAAGCTTGAACCTCAACCAACAGAGGACGTGTGCCTTCACGGCTGATCATTACGATTGAGCCTGCAATGGCTTCATCATAACGGCTTAAGAAAATGGCTGAAGGATTCGCTACTTCTCTTAAGCCTTTATCGGTCATGCCAAAAACCCCGAGTTCATTGACTGCACCAAAACGGTTTTTAACAGCTCGAATCATCCGATAACGTGAGTCGGACTGACCTTCAAAGTACAGAACACAGTCCACCATATGTTCAAGCACACGTGGACCAGCCAGTGCACCTTCCTTGGTGACGTGTCCGACGATGAACAAGGCTGTGCCACTATTTTTAGCAAAACGTGTTAGTAAAGCAGCAGATTCGCGAATTTGAGAAACGCCGCCCGGCGCTGACTGGAGTGTTTCGGTATATAGGGTTTGAATGGAATCTAAAATTGCCACGGCAGGGCGTTCGTGAGCAAGCATTTCACATATCCGCTCGACACAGGTTTCAGCCATGACTTTGAGTTTATCTGTGGGTAGATCAAGACGATTTGCACGCAAAGCCACTTGAGAGAGTGATTCTTCACCTGTGACATACAATGCCGCACTGTTGGCTGCGGCCATATGCGTTGCCGTTTGCAATAAAATGGTCGATTTCCCGATGCCCGGATCACCGCCAATCAGCACCACGGAACCCGTGACGAGACCACCGCCAAGCACACGATCAAACTCACCAATTCCTGTAGCCAGTCGAGTCTCATGTGAAACTGAAATTTGATTTAAGGTGCTAATAGCAGCAGCTTGACCTGCATAGCCGCCCCCCATTTTGGGCTGCGCACGATGTGTGACTGCAGGTGCAATATTGACTTCAACTAGACTATTCCATTCTCCACATTCAGAACATTGACCCGCCCATTTTGAATGGTCAGCGCCACATTGTTCACAGCGGTAAACACTTTTTGCTTTTGCCATGCTTTATTTGATGCACTATTTAGAGTATTCGATGGTTCAACAGCATACAGAGGATTTGATTTGAAATGAATGCTCTGAATCAAAAAGCCACCCGAAGGTGGCTTAACGATTGCAGATTTTAAAAACTTGCTTTGAAAATAACCTTAGTACAACTCACCTGATTTACGCTTTTCGACAAAATCACGTGACTCTTTCACAATCACCGTCGACAGCAATAACAAAGCAATTAAGTTTGGAACCGCCATTAAACCATTAAAGGTATCGGCAAATAGCCAGACTAAATCAAGAGATGCCACGCAACCAATAAAGACTGATGCGATGTAAATGAGACGGTACAACAGAACATACTTTTCACCGAGTAAATATGTACAGCATTTTTCGCCGTAATAGCACCAACCTAAAATGGTGGAGTAAGCGAAGAACACAATACCAAAAGTCACGATCCAGCCTCCGACACCCGGCAGTAATTGGTTAAAAGTATGAGTGGTTAATACCGCGCCTGTTTCGCCACCAAAACTATTGCCCGCCATAATAAAGCCCATAACCAAAACGATCCCTGTAATACTACAGACGATAATGGTATCGATAAACGTACCTGTCATTGAGACTAAGCCTTGACGTGCAGGGTGGTCGGTTTTTGCAGCAGCGGCGGCGATCGGCGCCGAACCCATCCCCGCTTCATTTGAGAAGACGCCACGAGCGACACCGTAACGAATGACGGCACCAATTGCACCACCTGCTACAGCTTCACCCGTAAAGGCATCACGGAAGATCAGTTCAAGTGCAGGCATGACGAGTTCAAGATGGTTGAAGATAATAATGAGACCACCGAGGACATAGCCAATCGCCATAATCGGTACGATGAAAGAAGCGGCTTTAGAAATAGATTTAATCCCGCCTAAAATAACCAAAGCGGAGAATACCGTAATGACGATACCTGTGATCCATGTTGCAACTCCCGTACTGTTTTCAACAGCGAGCGCAACTGTGTTGGATTGCACTGAACTGCCAATCCCAAAAGATGCCAAGGTGCCAAATAGTGCAAAAATCAGTGCCAACCACTTCCATTTTAGGCCGCGTTCAATGTAGTACATTGGACCGCCAGACATTTCACCTTTTTCATTTTTGATTCGGTATTTAACTGCCAGTACGCCTTCACCATATTTGGTTGCCATACCGAACAGGGCTGTCATCCACATCCAAAACACCGCACCTGGGCCACCAAGGACACAAGCGGTTGCAACACCAGCGATATTACCCGTACCAATGGTGGCAGAGAGTGCTGTCATGAGGGATGCAAAGTGCGAGATATCTCCTGCATGAGAATGTGCTTGGTCATGTTTGCCAAAGACTTGTTTAAAGGCTAGAGGCAACATGCGAATTTGCCAGAAGAACAAGCGTAATGTGAGGAATATCCCTGTTCCGACAATGAGGACCAACATATAGGGTCCCCAGACCCAACCACTGATGGTTTCCATAAAAGTTTGTAAACTTTGTGTATTCATTTTTCTTTTAGTCCTCTATGTTTTAAAACTTGAAATTTCTATAAAAATTTTGAGTTTTATTAAGCAATTGATATGCCACAGTCATGCTTCCTGCACGATTTTTTATTGATTTTTAGTCTTGTTGTATTTGTTACACGGAAATTTATTTTTGACAAGTGTTTTGCTGATTTTTTCAACAGGAACTTTTACGTGTCCTTTGTCGTGTTAAATATAAGAAAAATTAATTTACTTTTCAAAAGATGTTGAAAATATAGATTAATACAATTTTATTTTTATTTTTTTGTTCTTTTCGGGTAATTTTGGCGACTGGAAATAAAAGACGACATCAAGAATGAGTTTAGAAAATACAGAATCGACCTCTGAACAAGGTGATTTAAAACGGAGTTTATCCAACCGCCATTTGCAACTCATTGCGATTGGCGGTGCGATTGGTACAGGTTTATTTATGGGGTCGGGGAAGACGATTAGTCTCGCTGGGCCATCTATTTTAATCATTTACATGATTATTGGTTTTATGGTGTTTTTGGTCATGCGCGCGCTTGGCGAATTACTGCTGTCTAACTTGAAGTACAAATCGTTTATCGATTTCTCTACCGATTTGATCGGACCGTGGGCAGGCTATTTCGTTGGTTGGACCTATTGGTTATGTTGGATCACGATTGGTATCGCGGACTTATCAGCCATTATTTATTACCTTCAATTCTTTAATGGAGGGATGCCGTTCACACCTGGGGAAGGGGTGATGATCAGTGTTGCGGCCATTGTGTTCATCATGGGCTTGAACTTGGTCACGGTGAAACTGTTTGGTGAGCTAGAGTTCTGGTTTGCACTAATTAAGATTATTGCCATTGTGGTGTTGATTGCCGTTGGTTTATGGATGATCTTTACAGGGTTCACTTCAACAACGGGTGAAATTGCATCATTTAGTCATCTTTGGTCACATGGCGGAATGTTCCCAACAGGCGTGACGGGCTTCCTTGCTGGTTTCCAAATTGCGATCTTTGCCTTTGTAGGTGTAGAGCTAGTCGGTACCACGGCTGCTGAAACTAAAGACCCAGAAAAGAATTTGCCTAAAGCGGTGAACTCGATTCCAATTCGTATCATTGTTTTCTATGTGCTGTCTTTAGTAATTGTGATGTCTGTGACACCATGGAACGTGATTGATCCGGCGGTTTCGCCTTTTGTGAACTTGTTTAGTCAAGCGGGTATTGCAGCTGCAGCAATCATCATGAACTTGGTGGTATTGTCTTCTGTGATGTCATCAATGAATAGTGGTGTGTTTTCAACGTCGCGTATGTTGTTTGGTTTGTCTCGTGAAGATCAAGGGCCAAAAGCATTTGGGCATTTAAACAAGCGTGCTGTTCCTGCAAATGCATTGTACTTTTCAGCAATTTGTTTACTGTTAGGTGCTGCACTGCAGTACTTTGTACCGAATACCGTTGAAGCCTTTACTTTAGCAACTACACTGTCGACGATTTTGTTTATCTGCGTCTGGATTATGATTATCTGGAGCTACATTGTGTATTACAAAACACGTCCAGAGTTACATGCAAAATCGACCTTTAAACTACCAGGTGGTCTATTTACCTGTTGGTTTGTGATCGTTTTCTTCATTGGCGTGATCTATGTGTTATCACTAGAAGCAGATACCATGAAAGCTTTAATGGTGAGTCCAATTTGGTTCATCATTTTGATTATTGGTTATTTTGGTTTCTACAAACCGAAACATAAATAATCGATACCATTTAAAAAAACGCCAGTCTTTAACTGGCGTTTTTTTTTAACTCACTATAATCTTTAGCGCTTAGTGGTTTGGTCATGCATGTTGATCAGGTTATACTTCTTCAAAATATCAAATAGGTGATCAGATGCGTTCTGTCATTTGCTGCATCAGTGTCTTGGTGATGAGTACTGCATTCGTCGGTTGTGGTCAGTCTGGTACATTACATATGCCAAATGATCCAAACTACGACAAGCGAGCGAAATATTTGCTTTATAAAGACGCAGCATCTAAGCCGTCTGCACAAAAGGAAGATACAGCGCCCGTGAAGCAAGAGTTTGCTGCACCTTCAGTTGAAACCAATCAGCCTTAATACCTTAAACGCTTCATAGAAAGGATACATTCATGAGTTTTACCCGCAATCATGGGGTTTTGCACGCTGAGCAATGCTCGCTGCAACAGCTTGCGCAGCAATTTGGTACACCACTGTATGTTTATTCAAAAGCGACTTTTGAAAAACACTTTACAGAGATGGATCGTGCTTTTGACTTTATCGATCATCAAATTTGTTTTGCGGTTAAGTCAAACTCAAACATTGCGGTATTGAATGTCCTTGCGAAGCTCGGTGCGGGTTTTGATATTGTGACCGGCGGAGAACTGGCTCGTGTACTAAAAGCGGGTGGCGATGCTTCTAAAATTGTCTTTTCGGGTTTAGGTAAAACTGAGATCGATGTTCAAAAAGCATTAGAAGTGGGTATTGCATGCTTCAATGTCGAGTCTCATGCAGAGCTGGATCGGATTCAAAAAGTTGCAGCGAAGCTCGGCAAAAAAGCACCCATTTCATTGCGTGTCAATCCAGATGTAGATGCGAAAACGCATCCTTATATTTCAACAGGGCTGAAAGAAAATAAATTTGGGATTCCGTCAGATACAGTTTTTGAAACCTATCAATATGCTGCAACGCTGCCGAATTTAGATATTATTGGGATTGACTGTCATATTGGTTCCCAGTTGACCGAAACACAGCCTTTTGTGGATGCGCTAGATCGTGTGATTGTGATGATCGATCAGCTGAAAACCATGGGTATTCAGTTGAAACACATCGATATTGGTGGTGGTTTAGGCGTGACCTATAAAGATGAAGTGCCGCCTACCGTTTTTGAATATGCCAATGCAATGAAGCCCGCTTTAGAAAAATTGGGCTTGAAAGTGTATATGGAACCGGGACGTAGTATTTCGGCAAATGCAGGGGTACTCCTGACCAAAGTTGATTTACTCAAACCGACTATTCACCGTAACTTTGCGATTATTGATGCAGCCATGAACGACTTGATTCGTCCTGCACTGTATGAAGCATGGATGGATATTCAGCCCGTTACACCGCGCTCGGATGTCGAGGCAAAAGAATGGGATGTGGTTGGTGCGATTTGTGAAACAGGTGATTTCTTAGGTAAAGAGCGTGTGCTTGCACTCCAAGAAAATGACGTACTGGCTGTATTGGGTGCTGGCGCTTATGGTTTTGTCATGAGTTCAAATTACAACAGTCGCGGTCGCGCCGCTGAAGTGATGGTGGATGGTGAAAACGCACATTTGATTCGTGAGCGTGAAACCATTGAGTCGCTTTGGGACAAAGAACGTTTATTGCCTGAAGGATAATTCAAGATGTTATTAGAATTTACCAAAATGCATGGTCTAGGCAATGACTTTATGGTGGTCGATTTAATCAGTCAAAGAGCATTCCTTGATACTGTTACGATTCAGCGCTTGGCGGATCGCCATTTCGGCATCGGTTTTGATCAGTTATTGATTGTTGAGCCACCTGATTTACCCAATGTCGATTTCAAATACCGTATTTTTAATGCTGATGGTTCTGAAGTTGAACAATGTGGTAATGGCGTGCGCTGCTTTGCACGCTTTGTACATGAGCGTCAGCTCACGACAAAGACCAAGATTAAAGTGCAAACCAAGGCAGGGATTGTAGAACCCGAACTCGGTCAAAATGGCTGGGTACGCGTGAATATGGGCTATCCAAAATTCTTACCACAGGAAATTCCATTTATTGCGGATGCTCCTGAAGCTTTGTATGACATTGCTTTGGCGAACAATGAGCAATTGACTATTGATGTGGTGAATATGGGTAACCCTCATGCAGTTACTATCGTTCCTGACGTGATTACAGCTGATGTTGCACGTCTGGGCCCTCAGGTTGAATCGCATGAGCGTTTTCCGCAGCGTGTGAATGCTGGGTTTATGCAAATCATTGATGAAAAGCATGCGCGCTTACGTGTGTTTGAACGGGGTGTAGGCGAAACCTTGGCCTGTGGAACAGGAGCTTGTGCGGCTGCGATTTCAGGTATGCGCCGTGGTTTACTCGATTCATCTGTTGAGATTGAGCTAGCAGGTGGTAAGTTGCATATCGAATGGCGTGAAGGTGATGTGGTTTGGATGACGGGCCCAACCTCAAATGTCTACGAAGGACGTATCGATCTGAGTTACTATCAAAACTAAGTTTAGCGTCACACAAGAAGCACTGATTCATCAGTGCTTTTTTTATCAAAAATGAAATAGGCATATAAAGAGCTGAGACAGTGCTACTATACAAAAGCCAATTAATTTTTCACCGAATAGAACTATAGAGGCTGACTTGTGACTTTTGAGCCGATGCAACTGCTCGCGATGTGGTTAAAACAACGAGAAATACAAAATCAGTCTGCCCATACTTTGCAGGCTTATGAACGAGATGTGTCTGATTTTCTGCTATTTTGCGAACAGAAAAAGCTTGAGTTGGGCGATGTTGAAGCCACTGATTTACGCGAATTTATTGCACAAAAAGTTGAACATCAACAGTTGAGCTCCAGTAGTTTACAGCGGATGTTATCTTCTATTCGTCAGTTTATGAAATGGGCTGAGCAGGGGCAACATTTGGCTTTTAATCCTGCCGATGACTTTCAACTCAAACGTAAACCTCGCCCTTTACCAGGGCTAGTGGACATTGAAACTATCAATCAAATTTTGGATCAGGCCTTGCCTGAGAAAGAAGTCGAACAGCAAATGTGGTATCGAGACAAAGCTTTGCTTGAGCTACTTTATGCCAGTGGATTACGCTTAGCGGAAGTGCAAGGCTTAAGAATTAAAGATATCGACTTTAACCGACAGTTACTGCGTATTACAGGTAAGGGGAATAAAACTCGGGTTGTACCTTTTGGTTCTAAGGCCAAAGATGCGGTAATGAAATGGCTGAGCATTTATCCGCTGTGGAATGGTGATTTTGTGCCCGATGCACAAGTTTTTATTACTCAAAAGGGCAATCCTTTGGGCATGCGCCAGATTGAAAATCGGGTTAAGTTTCAGGCACAGCGTGCAGGCGTAAATATCGATCTGCATCCGCACTTACTCCGTCATTGTTTTGCTAGTCACATGCTGTCAAACAGTGGTGATTTGCGCGCAGTGCAGGAAATGTTAGGTCACAGTAACTTAAGTACCACCCAAATTTATACCCATGTCGATTTTGACAGGCTGGCTCAAGTGTATGATCAGACGCATCCACGAGCACAGCAAAAGGTGAAAACTTAGTTTATACATACTTTAAAAATAGTGTCACATAATGCATGCACTATAGCGCTGTGCTTTAGGTTAAATGCCAAAGGTCAGAACAAACGGCGTAAACACATCCGTTGATAACTATTGTACGCACTAGGGCGTCTGTGATATTCGGCATTATTCTTGGTTTCATCAACTTGATCAATAAGTATCAATGATCGCTCACTTTTGTTAGAAAAAGTGTGATTATGAACTTTTGTAGAATAATAAATCGGCAAAAAATAGAGTATAAACTTAAAAGAGGATGGGCTGAATATTCCAGTTTAATGAAACGGTAGATTTAAGCTTATATTGAAGATGACAAATGTGAAAATAGGTCAGTATATGATTTCAGATATACAAGTAAAGTATGATCAACTCAGCTCCGCGCAAAAAGAAATTTTTGCGGGCTATGGTTTGCGTCAGGTCAAACACTTTGTTGAAATTAGTTTATCCAATATTGAACCTGTACTGCCTGAAAATGCATTTGTTCAAGGCGTCAATGCGGCAGGTAAAGTTCAGGCTTTTAATGCAGAGACTGGGCAATACTATTTATGGATTTCCGATTTACAGTGGCAAGCGACTGCACAGCCCTCAAATAGCATTGATTTGAAAGATGACTTTCTTGAAGTCTGGAAAATTTTTAATCTTGGACAATATGAATTGATTGATTTAAGTCATATTCATCGTGATTTTTTAGAAAGTCAGTTGGCTTAATAGCATAGAGTGTATGTCGAAGCAGTGGGCTATTTTGGTCGAGTTTAGGATGATTAAAATAGCCACGATGTTGCATGCCGAGACGTTTCATTACCGCTTCAGAAGCCCTATTTTGAACTGCGGTAAAAGCAACAACCTCATCCAAGTTTAAAACCGAAAAAGCAAAATATAGGCAAGCCCGTGCAGCTTCTGTGGCATAACCCTGATGCCAAAATTTCGAGTCCAATCGCCAACCAATTTCGACACAGGGTGAAAAATCAAAGCGCTCAGGTTGAGCATGTAAGCCTGTAAATCCAATGAACTCCTGACTATGTTTCAGTTCGACTGCCCAAAAGCCCCAACCATTTTGATTGATGAATTGCTGAAACGTTTGCGCAAGGGCATCGCTTTGTGTTTGCGTGAGTGGACTAGGAAAATAACGCATCACTTGAGCATCGGCATTTAACTGCACAAATGCAGGAAAGTCATCTGCGTGCCAAGCTCTTAGACGTAAACGCGTCGTTTCTATCGCAAAATTTAAATGCGCTGACATTAGATTTCATCAAGCGGCAGTTGGAAACTTTGTTTAATGATTTGACTTGGCAAGTCTGTTTTGACACTGGTAATGCCATTCTTTTTGGTCAAATGCGTGGATTGGAACTCACGATAGCTTTCTAAATCGGGGACCACAACTTTCAGCATTGCATCGCATTCCCCTAAAATAATGTAGCATTCCATGACTTGAGGGAGCTCTTTCATGGCTTCAATAAAGGTGTCGATGGTTTCGGCATCTTGACCGACCAGCCAAATGCGCGAGAACAGAATCAGTTGAAGGCCAATTTTTTGTGGATCGACCACTGTAGTATAATTTTGAATAACACCTGCTTCTTCTAATAGTTTGACGCGTCTTAGGCACGAAGACGGCGATAGACCGATTTCTCGTGCTAAGTCATTATTTTGAATGCGGCCATTGTCTTGTAAGTGGCGAATGATATTTTTATCAATACGGTCAAGTTTTATGCGCACAGACTTTGGTGATTGTTTCATATCTTAGAATATAATTTGAAAAATACGTTTTATTATAGAATAAATTGAAAGCCAATTTTGTATTATTTCGCACATACTAATTTTCACTTTCTAATGGATGAAAGGGGAAAGGAAATGTCTGTATATGTACTCTTTGCACTGACCGTGCTGCCGCTGATTTTTACACCTGGGCCAGATATGTTATTTATTCTGTCTCAAGTTATGGGCAAAGATGCAAAAGCAGGCATGATGGCGACTATCGGTGTATGTACAGGCTATTTACTACATTCAATTTTAGTGGCTTTGGGTATTGCTGCCATTATTGTGTCTTTCCCGCTTTTGTTTGAAACCATCCGCTGGCTGGGTATTGCATATTTGTTGTATTTGGCCTTTGGTTTATTAAAGTCGGTTTTTAGCACTAAAAAATTGCAACTAGACCGAAAAACGGAAAATAACCCGATCAAAAAGGGCTTTTTTACCGCACTGTTAAATCCCAAAGGTATGCTTATCTATTTTGCGATCTTGCCGCAATTTATCGATAAATCTGCCAATGCTGTCAGTCAAGGTTTGATTTTATCTTTACTCTTTATCGCGATGATTTTTGTGGTCTATTGTAGTTTGAGTCTGGTTTTTGCAAAACTGACACAGAAGTCCCCAATAGATGAACGTAAGCAAAAATGGATTGATGGCACTTCAGGTGGGCTGTTGGCATTGGCCGCGACATGGCTGATTGCCAATTAAACTCAGAGAAGCATGTCAGAATGGCATGCTTTTTTTTGAGGAAGTTTTTTAGATTGGTTAATAAAGCAGCAATATTGTGTCATCGTATGTCTAGAATAATGAGTATTTGAATCTAAGGCTGTGTGATCTATCTTAAATGACAGATTTGTGAAGCCCGATAAAGATGTGAACAGACAGTCAATAATCTAAATAGCGGTGAATATTAGAGAAAAGAAATCAAATCTTTGAATAATGTAAATCAAATAAAAATATAATAAAAATCATAACTTAATCTGAGTGCGATTTTGTGCAAATATAGTGCGTACAAAAAAGTATGAACGCGTCGTTCAGCTAAATTTACGCATTTTTACAGCTCTTTGGTGAATTGTGACTTGACCGAAATGCCGTACACATTGCAAGATAGGGCACCTAAAAAAATTTAAGTGAAGAGTTAAACTAACTTTTCTCAACATTTACATTTGCTAAAACAGCCGAGGATTACATGAAGGCTCTTGTTGCTGTAAAACGTGTGGTTGATGCCAACGTTAAAGTTCGCGTTAAGCCGGACAACAGTGGTGTTGACTTAACCAACGTTAAAATGTCAATTAACCCATTCTGTGAAATCGCAGTGGAAGAAGCGGTTCGCTTAAAAGAAAAAGGAACTGTTTCAGAAATCATCGTTGTTTCTATTGGTCCTAAAGAAGCGCAAGAGCAAATCCGTTCTGCAATGGCGCTTGGTGCTGACCGCGGTATTTTAGTTGAAGCTGATGACAGCCAACTGGGTGCTTTAGAAATTGCGAAAGTGTTGAAAGGCGTTGTTGACGCTGAACAACCTCAGTTGATTCTTCTTGGTAAGCAAGCAATTGACGATGACTCTAACCAAGTCGGCCAAATGCTTGGTGCGCTTCTAGGTGCAGGTCAAGGTACTTTTGCTTCTGAAGTTAAAGTTGATGGCGACAAAGTACAAGTAACTCGTGAAATCGACGGTGGTTTACAAACTGTTGAACTTGCACTTCCAGCGATCATCACCACTGACTTACGTTTGAACGAGCCACGTTATGCTGCTCTTCCAAACATCATGAAAGCGCGTAAAAAACCGCTGGATACCAAGTCTCCTGCTGATTTTGGTGTTTCTACAACAACTAAACTTAAAACAGTTAAAGTTGAAGCGCCTGCTGAACGTAAAGCTGGCGTACAAGTGAAGTCTGTAGACGAACTTGTAGAAAAACTAAAAAATGAAGCGAAAGTGATCTAATACAGAAGGATAAAATCATGAGTATTTTAGTTATCGCTGAGCACGACAACAAAGCACTAAATGGTGCAACTTTAAACGTTGTTGCTGCAGCTCAAAAAATCGGTGGTGATATCACTGTATTAGTTGCTGGTTCTGGCGCTCAAGCTGTTGCTGATGCTGCTGCAAAAGTTGCGGGTGTAAGCAAAGTATTACTTGCTGACAACGCAGTTTACGCAAACCAATTGGCTGAAAACGTTGCAGCTTTGGTTGCAGATATTGCTAAAGGTGGTTTCAAACACGTATTGGCTGCATCAACTACAACGGGTAAGAATATTCTTCCACGTGTGGCTGCACTTCTTGATGTCAGCATGATTACAGACATCATTGCTGTTGAATCTGCAAATACGTTCAAGCGTCCAATCTATGCAGGTAACGCGATTGCAACAGTTCAGTCTGATGAAGCAATCATTGTTGGTACTGTACGTGGTACAGCATTTGACCCTGTCGCTGCTGAAGGTGGTTCTGCTGCGGTTGAAGCTGTAAGCGAAGCAAAAAATGCGGGTATCTCTAAGTTTGTTGCTGAAGAGATCGTAAAATCTGAACGCCCAGAATTAACTGCTGCGCGTATCGTGGTTTCAGGTGGTCGTGGTGTGGGTTCAGGTGAGAACTACCATACTGTTCTTGATCCATTGGCTGACAAATTGGGCGCTGCTCAAGGTGCATCACGTGCTGCGGTTGACGCAGGTTTTGTTCCAAACGACATGCAAGTAGGTCAAACAGGTAAAATTGTTGCACCTGACCTGTATATCGCTGTAGGTATCTCTGGTGCGATCCAGCACTTGGCGGGTATGAAAGACTCTAAAGTGATCGTTGCGATCAACAAAGACGAAGAAGCACCTATCAATGCAGTAGCGGATTACTGGTTAGTAGGTGATTTGAATACCGTTGTTCCAGAGTTAGTATCTAAAATCTAATTCCTGACAACGTTTCAAAAAACGCTTTTGTGCAAGCAGTTTAAGCAATGCTTAGCTGTCATGTGCAGGAGCGTTTTTTTATGTGCGTAAATTAATCTCAATATTATAAAAAATCAAAATCACTCGATATTTATTTTGTTATTTTAAGTCCTTGTATTTTGCAAATAATAATGAAAATTTAAGCATTTCTTAAGATGAGTGTGCATCTGAATATTCAGATTTATGATACTATTTGCCATCCATTTTTAAGCTTAACTAGGACTTACGCACTATTATTTATAGATTCTCTGTGGTAGCAGATGATTTTTATCGAGAATAAAGTCATCAATGAAGTTTTTGATAACTGGTCTAAATAATTTCTTCTGCCAACGATATACATTTTCAAAGATCCGCTCAAACTGGTTCTTTTGTATCTCGACGTAGGCCATCAAGGCTGAAAAAATATGATTCAAAATCAGTTTAGATCGTCTTACTTGAAACTTTTCAATATGACAAACCTGTTTAATCACCCGGTGATATTGCTCTATTTTCCAATGACTTGAATGTAATTCATGAAAACCCTCAAAGGACAATAAATCATCTTCATCTTGATGCACAATATAAAACCTCTGCTGTTCTTTTAACTGAGTCTTAAATAATTGTACAAAGCCAAAATCTTTGAGCCAGACCACTTGACCCTGATGGAAATTTGGCAATAAACGCAGTTGAAACCATTGTCCTTTTTCTGGGGAAACCTTACGGTTACAGTCGATACCAAACATAAATCGAATACCATATTTTCTTATGGTTTTTAGATTTCCAGTCGATGAATACCAACTATCACCTGTAATAAATTGAATCTTTGCACCCCAACTGAGTACTTCACTTAACATATCCATAAAGTAATCATTCTTGGTTTTACTTTCAGATTTGTCATAAATTCGGAAATTAATTGGAATATTTTGACCATTTTGATCTGTCGCATACAAGGTAATGAGATTAATACCCTTGACGGATCGGTGGTGTTTGCCTGACCAAAAATAGCTAACCAAGTCCATATGTTGACTATAGGGTTTATCTAAAACAGTATCATCAATACTGACTATAAGTTTATTATTATCAATATGTTGAATTGCTTCTTGATATAGGTCGTGAGGTGTGTAGTCTTCACGCTCTAGAAAGCGATTTACACTATCATGCGAGATATTATAAGTCTCGGCAAGTTGTGTGCAGCTAATAGAGTTCGGTTCTGTCATGAGAAAGCCCATATAAATGGGTAATGTACAAGTTGCTGTAGAAGCATGTTTAATTCGTCTGATCACAGATACTTTATAAAGTATTTTAATACTTTTTTGAATCCGTCAATGCGTAAGTCCTATTAACTTACATAAAACTTTTTTTGTTAAGTTGGGAGTCGTGATTTTGCTGATTGATACGCGTGTATCGTGGTCTGTTCTGATCCTTGCTGTTCTGTGTTTAATCTTTCCATTTTTGGCTGATCTACAGCTTCCACTTTTAGGTGGTGCTGTTGTACGTGGCGTGGAAAATATACAAGCTCTACTTTTATTGATATTCGCTGTATTTAGTTATTTTTATATGCAGCCGATGCGTCTTCCAGAGGGTAAAAAGTATTTTTGGATCTGGGGAGTACTGTGGTGGTTACTTTTATTTGGGCGTAGCACCAGTTGGGGTAGAGACTATTTCCCTGAGGTCCCAAAAGTATATTTTCGTGGCATCTCGGTAGTTTTGATTGGTTCAGTCGTATTTATGTTGTTGGTTAAACCATTGCGCCATGAGATTGCGATAAAAATGAAGAACATTACGATACCTGCTTGGGCAATGCTGCTCACGGTGTTGGGTTTGATTATTTCTGACGGCATTGAACACAGTCGCATTTATGGTGGAATTTTCTTACATCAGATTGCTTATAAAGACCTTATGGAGGAGCTATATGAGTTTCCTTTAATATTGGGCTTGTTTATGGTGGCATTTCATATTATGCGGCGCGATAAGCAAGGGATTGATCAGTAAGTCCAAAGATAGGCAAGACATGGCTTAAAGCTCTCAAAAATGAGGGCTTTTTTGCATTTTACGCAACGTTAACAGGGAATGTGATGGAGCTGTAAATGTACATCCTATACATGTGTAAAAAATAACCCCTAAATTAAAGAAAATTAACGAGATTAACTGTGGTGACGTGACACAAAAATCAGAGTGTTTATGCTATAATTTGCGGCTATATTTCAGTTTTTAGTTCAGTATTTTGAACTAATAATTTTGCAAGTTTTACGACATATAAATGCAAGCGGTTTTACGTTTGTAGAATAAGGAGTATGCATGAGCGTATCGGAAATCAGACCGATTGCGATTGAGGATGAACTCAAGAACTCGTATCTTGACTATGCAATGAGCGTGATTGTTTCTCGTGCTTTGCCAGATGTTCGAGATGGTCTAAAACCTGTTCATCGTCGTGTGCTTTATGCAATGCACGAATTGGGTAATGACTACAACAAAACTTATAAAAAGTCTGCCCGCGTGGTTGGTGATGTGATCGGTAAATATCACCCACACGGTGATTCTGCTGTTTATGAAACCATTGTTCGTATGGCTCAAGACTTTAGTTTGCGTTATCAATTGGTTGATGGTCAGGGGAACTTTGGTTCGGTCGATGGCGATAGCGCAGCTGCGATGCGTTATACCGAAGTTCGTATGCGTAAGTTGACTCATGAAATCCTTGCCGATCTTGAAAAAGATACGGTGGATTGGGAAGACAACTACGACGGCTCTGAACGTATTCCGCAAGTGATGCCAACGCGTATTCCGAACTTACTGATTAACGGTACTACAGGTATTGCTGTGGGTATGGCGACCAATATGGCGCCGCACAACATGACTGAAGTAGTGAACGCTTGTTTGGCCTATGCTGAAAACCCAAATATTTCAATTGAAGGATTGATGGAATATATTTCGGGTCCAGACTTTCCTACTGGTGGAATTATTTACGGTAAAGCGGGCATTGTTGATGCTTACCGTACGGGTAAAGGTCGTTTGCATATTCGTGGTAAATACCACTTTGAAGAAGACCAAAAAACAGGTCGTACCACGATCGTTTTCACAGAAATTCCATATCAAGTCAACAAAGCAAGAACCATTGAACGTATCGCTGAGTTGGTGAAAGAGAAAAAACTGGAAGGTATTTCTGAGCTACGTGATGAATCTGACAAAGACGGGATGCGTATTGCCATTGACTTAAAGCGTGGTGAAAACGCTGAAGTTGTGGTAAATAACTTATTCCAAAACACGCAGTTGGAAAACTCTTTCAGCATTAACATGGTGTGCTTAGACAACGGCCAGCCAAAGTTAATGAACTTGAAAGACATTGTTGCGGCATTTATTCGTCACCGCCAAGAAGTGGTGACGCGTCGTACAATGTTTGAGTTGCGCAAAGCACGTGAACGTGGCCATATTTTAGAAGGTTTGACGGTAGCATTAGCAAATATTGATGCGATCATTGAAACCATTAAAACTTCTGCAAACCCAGCTGAGGCACGTGAGCGTTTACAAGCAGGTGAGTGGGCAGCAGGGAATGTAATTGCATTGCTTGAAAAAGCAGGTTCTGTTTCTGTACGTCCCGACGAAATTGAAGGTGAAGATCCAAGCCGCCCGTTTGGTTTAGATGGTCAGATTTATCGTTTATCGCCTGCGCAAGTCGGTGCGATTCTTGAGCTTCGTTTGCACCGTTTAACGGGTCTTGAACAAGACAAGTTACAAGCTGAATATACTGAAATTTTAGGTCAAATTGCTGAACTCACAGCTATTTTAAATGACTTCAATTTATTGATGGCAGTGATTAAAGAAGAATTAGCTTTAATTTTGCAACAATACGGCGATGCTCGTCGTACCGCAATTGTTGAGTCTCGTATTGACTTCTCGCGTGAAGATTTAATTCCTGAAGAGCAAGTGGTACTGACTGTTTCAAAAACAGGTTATGCGAAAACACAACCGCTTTCAGACTATGCTGCGCAGCGTCGTGGTGGACGTGGTAAATCTGCGACCTCGATGAAAGAAGATGATTACATCCAGCATCTGATTGTGACATCTAACCATGCCACAGTGTTGTGCTTTACCAATGTTGGTAAAGTCTATCGCCTGAGAGTGTTTGAAGTGCCTCAAGCATCGCGTGGTTCAAAAGGTCGCCCAATGGTGAACTTATTGCCACTGGATGCCGATGAGACGATCACAGCAATTCTTCCTGTGATTGATGCGCCGAAGAAATTTAAAGAACGCTTAGCTGAGTTCAAAAACTTTGTGCGTAGCAATGTCGCGACATTACGTGAAAATAGTATTATCGACGCGCATTATGAAGCGTTAAAAGCTTCATTCGATGAGTTGGCTGAAGATGCTGATGAACTCTCTGATGCATTACGTAAGCAATTGAAAGAGTTGGGTGTTGAGCTTTCAACAACAGATTTGGACAATGAAACAGTTGTTGAATTTGCTGATCTTGCAGAGAAAATGCGTAAGAACTTCTTTGTATTTATGGCAACAGCATCTGGTACAGTCAAGCGTGTTGAATTAGAGCAATTTAGTAATGTTCGTTCAAATGGTTTACGTGCAATTGAGCTGAAAGAAGAAGATACCTTGATTGGTGTTGCAATCACCGATGGCGAACAGCAAATCATGTTGTTCTCAAATGAAGGTAAAGCAATTCGCTTCTCTGAAACTGATGCACGTGTGATGGGACGTACTGCAAAAGGGGTGCGTGGTATGCGCGTCACTTTAGCAGCAGCTCAGGCCGAAGATGATGTTGAAACCGACACAGATTCAGATGATGAAGAATCTTCTGATTTAAATGTGGCAAGCCGTATTGTTTCATTAGTTGTTGTCCCTGAAACTGGCGAGGTACTGTGTGCTTCTGCAAATGGTTATGGGAAACGTACGCCTGTTGATGACTTCCCAACCAAGAAACGTGGTGGTAAAGGTGTTATTGCCATCAAAACATCTGAACGTAATGGTGAGTTGGTCGGTGCGGTTGCCATTGATGAATCTAAAGAGTTGATGTTGATTTCTGATGGCGGTACTTTAGTTCGTACTCGTGCCTCTGAAGTTGCTAGAACAGGGCGTAATGCACAAGGTGTACGTCTGATTCGTTTAGGTAATGAAGAAATCTTGGTCGGTGTCGTTGCTGTTGAAGCAGTTGAAGTCGAAGATGATATTTTAGATGCTTCTATTGAAACAACTGAAGAAACTGTGGTTGACGAAGTAAATGTAGATGCATCTGAAAATACTACAGATACCAATACATCGAACGAAGACTAACTGAATGAAAAAGAAAAGGGCGCTTCGGCGTCCTTTTTCATATTGGCGATGACCTAGTGGTGGATAAGATTTTATGAAAGCAAAATTACTGGTTTTGAGTTGTGCGTTGGCTTTAACAGCGTGTGATAAATTGGGACAACAGGCATTGGATTCGATCCCAAATCCGAGTCCTGCTCAAGAGAAAGCAGCTCAGCAAGCTTATCAAGCCTTTACTCAGGGCGATTTTCCGCAGCTCTATACTTATTTTGAGCCAGAGTTACAGCGTGAATTTAAAACTCATGAAAAAGACATGCGAAAATTTGCAAAATCGATTCCTAAACAAGCCATAACGACTCAAAAAATTGTATCGAAACACATTGAAAAATCGACGGAAAAACCAAGTTTGTATGCAGTTACCTATGAGTATGCTTATAGCAATAAAAACCTAGTTCAATACGATGTTGGTTTTGACAAAGCCGGCGGAAGCACAAAAATTCGCAGCTTTGATGTCAAACTTTATGGGGCTTCAACGGATTAAATTGGTAGGATTGCTATCAATAGGTTCTAAAATTTAGCGATGCTTGAGACGCCAATAAGCAAATGCTGCGCACGCTATACCAAACACAAAGAGATACAGTAGTTTCGGCAGAATAAGTGTAGTTGGTACACCCATTTGGTTCAGTTGAATAAACATTTGAATCCCTTGGGTCGATGGCAAAACATTGCCCAAGTATTGCATCCAAGCGGGCATTGCGGCGTGTGGCCATGCTGTTCCTGAAAGTAGAAATAGCGGAATAGAGGTAAATACAATGACATGTCCTGCACGCTCAGGCATATCGAAAAATGTTGAAATCAACATGCCTAAAGCCACGATACAGCCTATAAAAATCGGCACGGCCAGTAACATGCCACTAAAATTTCCCCCATGTGGGTAGTCGTTTAACCAATAAATAAAGCCAAATAAATATAAACAACCGAGCATACCAATGGTCAGAATGGCGCAAAAAATCGCAAAAAATTCTGTCGTCGTTGGTCGCCATTTCTGTTCGCGGTATCCGGCCAATAACATCCCTAAACCGAGCACGATGGTTTGATGAATAATCAGCGGAGCAATGGCGGGGAAAATATAACTGCCATAACCCGACATGGTGTTAAAAAGCGGCGTTTGATGAATGGAAATAGTTGGAGAAAAGTGCGAAATATTGCCAAATTTTTCCACGTGCTCGCGTACAGCATTTTCAATTGAGGTAGCGAGACCTAGTCCAATTTGCTTGGTTTTTAAGAAGTTTGCCGCGCTGAGATAGAGCCCAATCC
Organism: Acinetobacter sp. 789_lipA; assembly: GCF_058242845.1. NCBI lineage: Bacteria > Pseudomonadati > Pseudomonadota > Gammaproteobacteria > Moraxellales > Moraxellaceae > Acinetobacter > Acinetobacter sp. 789_lipA. Next base: position 1,860,548 of record NZ_JBZAYS010000001.1, read on the forward strand.
CACCGACTTCGCCATGCCGAAGACTATTGGAAAGATTTTCGGGTAAGAGCAAAATACCATCGGCTTGCTGTTGTTTAATCATATTTTCAGCATCGAGGAAATTGCCTGTCACAGCTTTCACTTCAACATTTGGACTGAGCGAAACTTGCTGAATGATGTTATTGGTCACGATACTTTGTTCTTCATCCACAATCACAATGGGCAAAGCTTCTGCTTGCTGTGCTTTGTAGGCAGTCGGATAGAAAACACTATAGAAAATCACCGAGAGGATGAGCGTGGTTAAAATCGACTGATTGGCGATAATGTCTTTAAATGTCTTGAGGTAATTGTGCAAAAATGACTTCATGATACTGCTCCTTTGATTCTTTTTTTGAGCAGCAGGACAGAGGTCACAGCGTAAAAGAGCACATAGAGGATAAGTATGAGTAAAGGCAACAGCGATGAACTGATTGGGCTACCAATGACCCATTGTTCGGTTTGTAGTTTGGCATAAGGTGTGTAAGGAATAATATTGGCCCAAAATTTGGTAAACAGTGGTGCGTTATTTAAGGGGAGGGTCACTCCTGCAAAACTGAGTGATGAGCCGCCATACACAGCAATTAAACCAAAGGTTTTGGATAAGTTGTTGGTGGCTAAAACAATGGCGCTACTGATTAAGGCATAGGCACTATAAAATAAAAGCTGTCCCAACATGATCAACCAAAGTTGACCTGCAATAAACCAACCGCGAATCTCAATCAGCCAAAACATCCACGCCCATGTCCATAAGCTAAAAATAAGTACATAGGTCAGGTTTTTCGTGAGGATGGCTTTAAAAGCAGATTGGTTGTTTAGCCAATTTTGCGCTGTATGAAACTTAAATTCTTGACCGACTGAAAATGCGACACAGCAGCAGAGTAGTAAATGCAAAATTGCAGGAATCATAAAGGGTTCTAAATAGAACTCATAACTCAAATTTGGGTTGTATAAGGTCGAAATTTTAACGTGTGGTGTAGGTACATCTAAATAAGGGATCGTATTTTCTAAATAGCTTTCACCAGCATAGTCTGCCATTGCTTCAACTGTGCTGAGTAACATGGCTGATGAAATGGTGTTCCCCACACTAAAGTAACTTTGGTTATAGGCAATGCTGATTTCAGCATCTTTAGCTTGAACAAAACGTTGTTCAGCACCATTGGGAATACTGACGTAACCCCAAACTTTGGTTTGGTTCAGCAGCTTTTCAACTTCGGTATTTTGATCACTGACGATGGCGACATCTAAAGTATGGTTGAGTCTCAAGTAGCGCTGTATGTTTTGGCTTAGCTCGCTTTGGTCCTGATCAATAATCGCAATAGGCAAATGTTCAGGTTTACCTTGGGCAAACATACTGGAAAACAGCACGATAATAAACAGTGGGGCAAGCGTGACTAAACATAGATCCCACTTATGCTTCAGTAAATAGTTCAGTTCCCGCAGTAGCCCGCTTAGCATTATTTGCTCTCTTTGACTTTAAACAACACACTCATGCCAACTTTTAGGTCTGGAATGGCTTGCGCAGGCGTTAAATGAACTTTAAAGCTACGAATGTCATAGCCTCCTGTTTGGCGTGTGGTTTTAATGGTGGCAAATTCGCCTTCGGCATCAATATTCTTAATATTAAAGTTGGTATGTAGATTTAAGGCTGGAATAAAGCCTTCAATTTGTTTTGCTTGATAGATGTTGGCGTATTGGTCTTCACGAATATTCAGTGATACCCAAAGCTCGCGATCTTGAATAATACTGACAATCGGTACCCCCATCGCTACCAATTCAGAGGGTTTGCCATAGGTTTTAGACACGGTACCGTCAATAGGTGAGAGTAGTTTGGTTTCAGCTTCAAGTGCATTGACTTCAGCAACAGCTGCTTTTGCAATTTGCACTTGCGCATCTGCTGAACTTTTTTGCTGTGGAGTGCTGCCACGTTCAGCCCGAGCATATTGTTGATATGCGGCTTCTGTCATTTGAGCAGCTGATTGCGCCGCAGCATGCATTTCATCGCGGCGTTGGCGTGAGATGACACCTTGTTGGTACAAGTTTGCACCACGTTGATAGGTGGTTTGTGCCAAAGTTTGCTGTGCTTTCAGTGCTTGCCAGTTGGCGTATAAACTCGCAATATTTTCTTCCTGAGAGCCACGGTCAGCGGTGGACTGGAGTGCTAAGGCAGCCTGTAAGCTGGCCAGTGCTTGCTGTTTTTTGGCATCGACTTCAGGGCTATACAGTCGAACGAGTTCTTGGTTTTTGCTGATCTTCTGTCCGTCATGTACATAAATCTCATCAATTCGGCTCGGTACTTTGGTACTGACATGGATCGTTTCTGCCTCAACCCGACCTTGGATTTCAACCGTTTTCGGTTGATAGGCCTTCCACAGTCCAAAAGCAATCACGATGAATAGAATAATAAGAGCGAGTCCCCCAATCAGCTTGATCGCTTTGGACTTTTGCTCGGGGTTTGTATTGGCTAATGCTGGCTCAGTCTGTTCGCTCTCAGTCTGTGCCTGCTCTTGAGTATCATTTGTGGTTAATTCCTCTGTTGATGGCACCGCTTGATCTTCTTGTTTTTCAGGTTTTTGCGGATCAGATTGGTTTTGATCTTGATTCATTAAATGGCTCTCATCAAAGAATTAACGAATAAATCGCGTATTGGGTTGCAGAAAATAGGTTTGGAACTGATGGATCGAACCATGACTTTGTAGAAGCGTCGCCAGTGACATGACATATTTATAGGCATTCAGTGCGGTTTCTGCTTTTAAGGCGCTGAGCATATTTTGTGCATCGATCACTTGGGTCGCTGTTCCCATATCTTCTTTAAAGGACAGTTCTTGTATACGTAAATTTTCTTGCGCTGCTTTTATATTTTGCTGTAATAACTGATCACTTTGCTGCGCTGTGGTGGCTTCGCTATACGATTTATAAATCACATTTTCAATTTCTTGTTTAGTCCGTGCTGTCATCAGTTCAGAAGCGTAGCGTTGTAACTCTGCTGCTTGGACATTTTTGTTTTTATCAATGCCTGAAAACAGATTGTACTGTGCGGCTAAGCCAACGATCCAGTTATTTTTATCGTCCAGACTATATTCACCAAAGGCAAAAATATGGGGTTTCTTGGCGGCGTTTTGTGCCGTGACATTGGCTTGTGCCAGTTGGGTGTCCATTTGCAGTTTTTGTACTAAAGCCGATTGATCTGCATATGACTTGAGTAGGGTATTTAAATCTTGGTTTTGGGTACTGTTAATAAAGAGTGGTGTGGTGAGCTCAGTAATTTGGCTGCTTTGTAAAAGGTTATTCAGTTGAAATAAACTGGCTTTTAAATTGGCCTGACTGGCTTGCTCACTGCGCTGTGCATTGTTTTTTGCCACTTCAAATTGCATGCGCTGGCCTTTACTAATAAAGCCCTGTTGTTCAAGTTTAAGTGCATTGTCATAGTGTTTTTGCATTGCATGCCAATTATATTGGCTAGACGCGAGTAACTGTTTTTGCAGTTGAACATTGAAATAGGCTTGAATCAGCTCAAAGCGTTGTAGGTCTTGCTGTTGTTTTGTATTGAGTTCGCTACGTTTTGCTTTGATATTGGCGACTTGTTTCGCACTTGAGGTTAACCCACCTGTATAAAGCGGCATCATTGCAGAAATCGTCGGGCGTATGACTTGATCTTCTAAGGTAATTTGAGAGTTATCTGGAATAAGCCCGACACCATTATGGATGGTCTGATTAATACCTTCTTTTAACGGGTCAGAAATATTAGGTGGCAGATTTTGTTGATTTATACGGTCATTAATGTTTTGAGAAAGTGTGTGTTCTAAATTATTTTTGAGTGCACCAAGAGGCACATCGAGCTCATTATGAAAAGCATAGGCACGTACGTTCAGATCGATACGGGGGAGCCCCAAACCTTTGACCGCTTCAGCTTCTAGTTTTGAGGCTTGTTGTAAGGCTTGGGTGGCCTGTGTGCTATACGAGTCTTGTAACACACTTTGCTCAGCTTGTTGATAGCTGATAGATGCAGCAAAAGTTGTCGAGCTGATTCCGAGACTGAGACCGAACATGCTTAATGACAAGATTGATGGCAGTGATGTACGCAATAAGAATTTGTTGGCTGGTGTATTAAGCATGTTGAATAGTCTTTGTGGCATGAGCACGACTCTTTTCTATGTTTTGCACATTATACGCATAATCTAACTGTTCTGAATGCTGACTCAGTTACTGAATTGTTTAATTTGCAAATGTATATCAATAGATTAGCGACATTTTTAAGCAAAGGAAATGCTTTCGTTTGAGCTTAGGTGAATGGGAAAGCGCTGCTGTAATTGATTGAGCAGTGATGAGTTAAAACTGGATCGTTGATCTTGATTGAGTTTTTGACTGTAAAGGTGAGATTACATTGAAATATTTTCAGCTGAATTTACTGCAAGCACTGGCTATCTGTGGTTAAATGCCATCATTTTATTGTGTTTCACTTTGAAAGGAAAAATCATGCGCGCGTACAACTTCTGTGCTGGTCCTGCTGCATTACCTACTGCCGTTTTAGAAAAAGCACAAGCTGAAATGCTTGATTGGCAAGGCAAGGGTCTTTCCATCATGGAAATGAGTCACCGTAGTAAAGACTATGTTGCTGTGGCTGAAAAAGCAGAAGCAGATTTACGTAAACTCATGAACATTCCAGAGAACTATAAAGTCTTGTTCCTTCAAGGTGGTGCTTCACTTCAGTTCTCCGCGATTCCTTTAAATTTGTTGGGTAAAAACAGCAAAGCGGACTATATCCATACTGGAATTTGGTCTGAGAAAGCACTGAAAGAAGCGCAGCGTTATGGTGATATCAACGTCATTGAAGCGGGTACGCAAATTGATGGAAAACTTGCCATTACAGACTCAAGCACTTGGAACTTATCTCAAGATGCGGCTTATGTGCATTATGTAGACAATGAAACGATTGGTGGTCTTCAGTTTGCGGCTATTCCAGAATCCAATGCGCCATTGGTTGCAGACCTGTCTTCAAGTATTTTGTCTGCACCTGTTGATGTCACTAAATTCGGTATCATCTATGCAGGCGCGCAAAAGAACATTGGCCCAGCGGGTTTAACCTTGGTTATTGTTCGTGAAGATCTGCTAGATCAAGCCAAACCTGAAATTCCAAGTATTTTGAAATACGCTTCACAAGCGAAGAATGATTCGATGGTGAATACACCGTCGACCTATGCATGGTACTTGTCCGGTCTGGTGTTTGAATGGCTACTTGAACAAGGCGGTGTTGAAGCGATTCATAAAGTGAACCTTGAAAAGGCGAAACTGCTTTATGGTTATATCGATGCAAGCGATTTTTATGCAAATCCAATTGCTGTGCAAAACCGTTCAATTATGAATGTGCCTTTTACTTTGGCGAATCCAGATTTGGAGAAACTTTTCCTCAAAGAAGCTGAAGAAAACCATTTGTTGAACCTTGCAGGTCACCGTTCAGTTGGTGGGATGCGCGCAAGTATTTATAACGCGGTTCCTCTAGAAGGCGTGCAAGCGCTAGTGAATTTTATGGATGACTTTGCGAAACGCAATGCTTAAGTCATAGAAATAAAAAAGCCCATCAAACGATGGGCTTTTTTATTGGTTTTTTAACAGATTATCTAAAACAATCGTGACATTTTAGTGTCATACCCATAAATCATTCATTTTATTTATCGCTTAGTAAGGACGCCCACCTGCAAGACTAATACGTTTGAGTAAGCGACGTTGATCGACAGGGAAGGGACGACGTGAATGTAGTGTTACCTGATTGTCCCAAAATACAATATCTCCAGTTTCCCAGTGATGTTCATAGCGAAACTCAGGTTTGAGGATGTGCGTACGAAGTGCAGCAATCAGTTCACTGCCTTCGCTATCATCGACATTAAGTAATTCAACTTCCGAACGGGTATTGAGCCAAAGCGCTTTACGCCCAGATTCTGGATGTGTGCGGACTAAGGGATGCGGATAGGCATGACCTAAAATGGGTTGATCTTTAAAGCGATAATAAGGGCTGTCTCCATAACCCGTATTGCCTGTATTACTTTGCGCACGGACGAATGGGTTATAAGTAATCAGCTGTAGCTGGTCGATCTGCTTTTTCACGTCACCGGGAAGCGCGTCATAGGCTTTGATGGTATTGAACCAAGAGGTTTGTCCGCCGTCTTGAGGAAGTTCAAGGGCATAGAGTAGAGAGCCAAAAGAGGGAAGAGGTGTCCACTGGTGATCGGCATGTGGGGTGAGTTCGCCATGACCGGTGTAGTCGCCTTGACCGACTGCATTGGAAACAGGAACCACATTGGGTGGAACACCAGTGTCAGACTGACTAGCAAGGACAGGATTGTCTGCACTTGGACGGAAAATAGAACCAAAATAGCTGGCAAAGACTAAATATTGCAGATCATCCAAAGTTTGGTTTTTAAAAATTAAAAGTAGATGTTCAGCCAAAGCTTCTTTCAAGCGATAGATGGTCTCTCCTGCTTGGGCTTTACGGGCATCTAAACCAAAAACCACAGCACCTAAGGCTTCTTCCGCCAGTGGGATAATTTGTATTTCTTCTGGATTTTGAAATTGTTCAGGTTGATGCCAACGTTGGGCATCATGAATCGCTTGTGAAAGTTGAGTTAATGCGGTCATTTTGATTATTTTCTCTAGATATGCGGTCTAGAGAAAATGTAATCAAAATATGTGTAATCTTAAAATTAAAAGAAGTTCTAAACTTATGAAAAAATTTAAAAAATACTAAGCTGATGATTATATTGCTTTTCTTTTATAATGAAATATTGAGCTCAAAATATGCAGATTTAATGAGCGCAAAATGCCTGATTAAAATACTCAAACAGGTCAGGCGTATTCAGCCAAAGGCTAATAGCCAGAGCAAACAACGCAATAATGCTAATGCCGATACCGCATTTGAGCCATAAAAATGAATTAGTCATGGACAACCGCCTTTTCATCGACAAAGAAATGTACCAGCACGCCAAAAACACTCAGAATAATAGAAAACAGCCAAATCAAGTCATAATTACCTGTCACGTCATGGTTCACACCACCTAGCCATCCACCGAAAAATGAACCAACTTGATGGGTAAAGAACACGATCCCGCTCAGCATGCTCAGATATTTAATACCAAACATATTGGCCACAATACCGTTGGTCAAAGGCACTGTAGATAACCATAATAAACCCATCACTACACCAAAGCTATAGATGGTGACTGTGCTGAGTGGGAGCATCAAAAAGGCAATAATGGCAATGCCTCTGAGTCCATATAAGCCCATCAGTAACTTTGGTTTAGAATACTTCCCACCTAGCCAGCCCGCAGTGTAGGTGCCAACGATATTAAATAAACCGACCAGCGCTAAGAAAACAGTTCCTGTAGTTGCATTAAAACCATGGTCAATCAAATAGCCAGGTAAATGGATACCTATAAAGACCACTTGGAAGCCACAGACCAAAAAACCAAGTGATAGGAACCAAAATGGTTTATGGTTTTTCGCAATGACTAAAATATCTTTAAAACTGAGCTGAACTTGATTGGTTGACGCATTCGGTACAACAAAGGCGGGAGCTTTGAGCATCCAAGCCAGTGGAATAATCATCGCAATTAAAAGTGCACTAACGACCAACGCCGCAGACCAGCCAAAGTTTTGTAACAGCAGTAAGGTTGACGGCAGCATAATGAACTGCCCAAAAGAACCCGCTGCACTGGCAATGCCCATAGCAAGGCTACGTTTTTCAGGCGGTGCAGCACGACCCACCGCGGATAACAATACAGAAAAAGAGGTCGCAGATAATGCTAGGCCCAAAATAAGACCGACACTTAAGTTGAGTAACCAACCCGTAGAGCTGACTGCCATGAGTAGCAAACCGATGGTATACAACACACCACCGACGGCAACCACGATTTTAGAGCCATATTTATCTGCTAATGCACCTGTAAAGGGCTGTGCAGCGCCCCAAATCAGGTTTTGCATCGCAATCGCTAGACTAAAAACATTATGTCCCCAGCCAAACTCATCACTCATAGGCACAAGGTAGAGTCCAAAGCCATGTCGGACACCCAGTGATAATGCCAGAATTATTGCACTTCCAATGAGCATATAAATCAGCGGTTTGGAAAAACGAGTTTCTGACATATTTCAACCAAAAAATGAGCTTAGAGTTCGCTATATTAAGTGAATTATTTGCTGAAAGCGATGATAAAAAATTGACTATTTGATCAATAAAAACAATGAATATTCATGAAAAAAGACGACTTGGTGTCGTCTTTTTGGTAGTTGTTTGAAGCTTAGAATCGGTAGCCGACACCTGCATACGCCAGAATGGGGTTAATTTCAATATCGGCTGTGGATTTGATCAGTTCACCGTGCGTAGCATCTTTGACGGTAATCGTGGTTTCATTTTTAAGATGAGCATAGGACACCGAGCCGACAGCAAACCATTTATCATTAAAGTCATAGGTGAAACCGACGGTTGCAATAGGGGCGAAGGCATCAGTTGCTTCTAGCTTAACTTTGGGATTGGCTGAACTTTTTTTCCCTTCAAGTGATGCGCCAGCATTTCCTTCTTTAATATTGGCAATCATATGACCTGCTGCAATCAAGTCTTTTTCAGTTTGTGGGTTAATTTCCAACTCATTAAAGTAGGCATACATCATTCCAACACCGACATAAGGGCGGAATTTATTCACACCTGTTTTACCAAAGTGATATTGGAACTCGAAAGCAGGTGTCCACGCGCGTGCAGATGCCGCAGGGCCATATGCTTCTAAGTCAGTAATGAAAATATCATTTTCAAGTTCTAAATTTCCTAAAGCTCCGCCCATAGGTGTTGCAGTTGCTGAGAAAGGCGCATAAATTTTTCCTTTACCTTGTAAATCGACTTTTGGTGGAATCCCTGCTTTCATTTCAAAAGAAATATTGTCGGTAAAAAAGTAATTGGTCATGATGCCCAATGTAGTGACATCATCGGCTTCTAAACCCGTACCTGGATTATCCCATTGACTGAGTCCACGGATTTCAGCAGTTCCACTTAGTGCTGAGGGGACATCAGCATTAATTAAAGCTAGCCCATCAAGAGTAGCCTTTAAGAGAGGATTGACGCTACTTCCTGGCTTGATATTGTCGAGCACCGTTTGTGCTTTGATATCTCCAACTTTTGCAGTTTCGCTTTCTTTAACCGATGTGTTAACTCGGAAGGGTTGGGCTTTACCTTGTGGCATGACGTGTAAAGCACCGACCGATACAGAAAAGCGTTTAAATCCATCACCATCGTGTAGACTAAAATAAGGTGAATCTGCATGTGTGAGCATAGGCAAGGCAGCAATAGACGTTGCTACACAAAGCAATGTTTTTTTCATTCTGGGACTCCATGTCCAAATTAGCTATTCGTTTTTATAGTGCGTATTATTAAGGTTGCTGCTACGATAAAGCTGTTGTTTTTAAAGGATATGTGTTTTTGACATTTGTGAATGTCAAAACCCATTTTGTGTGATCGTGTTACTTGCTTGCAATCTTTGTTACAGGTGAATGAATGTAATAGAGCGCTACTGTTGAATATTTTTTGATTCTAGCTGTTTGTAAAATAAAGAATAAATTTCACATCTAATATTTGCTTAGTCATAAAAAAGACCACCAGTAGGTGGTCTTTTTGACAGATGGCATCATATTTTATGCCAATGACAGCATTTAAGACTGAAAACGTGATAAATCTTCTTCAGGACGTGCAGTTAAAACTTCAACCCCGTTTTTAGTGACCAATAACGTATGTTCATACTGTGCAGACAAGCTATGGTCTTTGGTCACTACCGTCCATTTATCCCCCAATAATTTAGTTTTCCAGTCACCACCATTGACCATTGGCTCAATGGTAAAGGTCATGCCTTCTTCTAAAATCATGCCTGAGTTTGGTTGACCATAGTGTAAGACTTGGGGTTCGTCATGGAACACAGTTCCAATACCGTGACCACAATATTCACGCACGACACCAAAACGTTCCGATTCGACATATTGTTGAATGGCATGACCAATGTCGCCAATGGTTGAACCCGGCTTCACTGTTGCTATTCCACGGTACATTGCTTCTTGTGCCACTTTACATAAACGATTCGCGAGAATAGAAGTTTCGCCACCCACGATGTACATCATGTTGGTATCGCCGTGGAAACCATCTTTAATGACCGTCACATCAATATTTAAAATATCGCCTTTTTTCAACACTTTTGCATCTGAAGGAATGCCGTGACAGACCACATGGTTTACAGAAGTACAAATCACATGTTGGAAAGCAGGGCGACCTGGTGCTGCACCGTAACCTAAACATGCTGGAATCGCGTCTTGTTTATTGACAATATAATCGTGACAAATCGTATCTAACTCAAGTGTAGTCACACCTGGTTTAATATGTGGCTTGATCATATCCAAGACTTCAGCCGCCAGTCGTCCAGCCACACGCATCTTTTCGATGTCTTCAGCGCTTTTGATGAGTCGACGGGGTGCTTCGTAAGTACTGTTCATGATCTCTAAAAACTTTTGGAAATTTGTGTGTGACTATGGTATAAATAGCCGCCCATTTTATCAAATGCTTTTTCGTGAATAAATTTCACGGGCTTTGTGCGATGGGGCAATAAAATCCGCACATATATCGACACATTTCTCTGGGTGCCCGTTAGGGTGGAGGATGCGGATATATGGAGGCCTAACCCAAACTTTAAGGTAAAGAAAATGGCAGATTACAACGTAAGCATGCGCGACCTTCTTCAAGCAGGCGCACACTTCGGTCACCAAACACGTTTCTGGAACCCAAAGATGCGTCAATACATCTTTGGTGCGCGTAACAAAATTCACATCATCAACCTTGAGCACACTGTTCCTGCGTTAAATGATGCTTTGAACTTTGTTAACAACCTTGCTAGCAAAAAGAATAAAGTATTGTTTGTTGGTACGAAACGTGCTGCTTCTAACATCATCCGTGAACAAGCACAACGTGCTGGTCAACCATATGTTGATCACCGTTGGTTAGGTGGTATGTTGACGAACTGGAAAACACTTCGCCAATCTATCAACCGTCTTAAAGACCTTCAAACTCAATCTCAAGATGGTACTTTCGCTAAGCTTACTAAACGTGAAGCTTTAGAGCGTACTCGTGAGATGGAAAAACTTGAACGCGCTTTAGGCGGCGTTAAGAACATGGGTGGTTTACCTGACGCATTATTCGTAATCGACGTTGATCACGAAGCAATTGCAATTAAAGAAGCTAAAAACCTTGGTATTCCTGTAATCGGTATCGTTGATACAAACTCTAACCCAGACAACGTAGACTACGTTATTCCGGGTAATGACGATGCGATCCGTGCAGTTACTTTGTATGCTTCTGCTATGGCTGATGCGATTCTTGCTGGTAAAGAATATGCTCAATCACAAGCAAATGCACAAGCTAAAGTTGAAGAAGCTAAAGAAGCTCCTGAGGCTTAATGCGTTTGACGTAAGCTTGTCATTTTTGCGACATGTGATGGTGGCAAAGTAAGCGTCATGTATGCAGACGGCCCAAGAGACAGCTCTGGGCCGTTTCTGTTCTAAAAAGAATTCATTTTCTACCGTATTTAGGAGATTGACATGACTGCAGTTACAGCAAGCATGGTTAAAGAATTGCGCGATCGTACTGGTCTTGCAATGATGGAATGTAAAAAAGCATTAACAGAAGCGAATGGTGACATCGAATTAGCGATTGATAACCTTCGTAAATCTGGTCAAGCTAAAGCGGCTAAAAAAGCGGGTAACATTGCAGCTGATGGCGCAATCACTATCGCTCAAGACGGTAACAAAGCGCTTCTTTTAGAAGTAAACTGCCAAACTGACTTCGTTGCTAAAGACGAAAACTTTGCTGGTTTCTCTGCTCAAGTTGCTGCTGCTGCGTTAGCTGCTGGCGAAACTGATGCTGCTAAAATTGCTGAATTGAAACTTGAAGATGGTGCAACTGTAGAAGAAGCGCGTATTGCTCTTGTTCAAAAAATCGGTGAAAACATCCAAGTTCGTCGTGCTCAAATCATTGAAGGCGAAAACCTTGCAGTTTACAAACACGGTTTAAAAATCGGTGTTGTTGTATCTTACACAGGTGATGCTGCGACTGGTAAAGGTATTGCAATGCACGTTGCTGCGTTCAACCCAGTTGCTATCTCTGCTGAGGGTGTATCTGCTGAACTTATCGCTAAAGAGAAAGAAATTGCTGAAGCTAAAGCAATCGAATCTGGTAAGCCTGCAAACATCGTTGAGAAAATGGTCACTGGTTCAGTTGAGAAATACTTGAACGAAGTTGCTCTTGATCGTCAAATGTACGTAATCGACAACGACAAGAAAGTTGCGGACGTTCTTAAAGCAACTGGTACTACAGTTGTTCAATTTGCTCGCTTTGAAGTGGGTGAAGGTATTGAGAAAAAAGCTGAACTTTCTTTCGCTGAAGAAGTTGCTGCTGCTCAAGCTGCTGCAAAATAATTGAAAAATTATTTTGAGTAAAAAAAGCCCCTTTGGGGCTTTTTTTATACAATTAATAAAAATAAAACGAGGAAGTAGATAAGTGGCCAACAAAACCAACCTGAGTATTGGCGCGGTGATCATACTATTGATTGCTGCATATTTCGGAATCGATCTTCAAGAAAATCAATTACAAACATCGACACCATCAGTCGCGGTAGAGCCCTCTACACAGACCAGCCAACCGCAAAATCAAGTACTTGATGGCACAGCAAAAATTGCCCAAGCGTTTCAAAACCGGAAAAGTAATATTCAAGTTCAATCACAAGGGCGTGTTGTGGCTGTGCTTAAAGATGATAATGATGGTTCTCGTCATCAAAAATTTATTGTAGAACTCCCTAATGCAATGACGGTTTTGGTTGCACATAATATTGATTTGGCACCACGCATTGAACGCTTACAAAAAGGCGATACCGTTGGTTTCAATGGTGAATACGAATATAGTGAAAAAGGCGGGGTGATCCACTGGACACATCACGATCCACAACAGCGCCATGAAGGTGGTTGGTTAAAACACCAAGGAAAAACCTATCAGTAGTAGAGCAATTTTGTTCTATACGTTTTGCTGAATCGCAGTATGCTGAGTGTTCAGGAGAGGCCAACTCATGCACGAAATCAGACCCAGTGAATTTGTAAATTACCATCATGTTCAGGAACTTGATGGTCTTGAAATGTTAAAAGCCTCCTATCAGCATACGCAGTTTTCAAAACATACCCATGAAGGCTATTGTATTGGTTTAATTGATGAAGATGCACAATCCTTTTTGCGCACAGGAAATCAGCATATTGCGCCGCAAGGCGATATTATTTTGTTCAATGCTGATGAGGTACATACGGGTTCTTCTGCTGTTGAAACTGGTTGGTGTTATCGGGCAATTTATCCGACCCCTGAAATGATCCAAGAGGTGAGTCAAGATTTTTTTCATGAAGCCGGCACTATGCCGTGGTTTCCGCAAGCTGTGGTTCATGATGAAGGACTAGCCGAACAATTGAATTTGCTGTTCGATTTGTTGTTACAGCCGAAAAATACACTGTTTAAGCAGAGTTTATATATTTCAACTTTGGCTTATTTATTAAGTCGTTATAATCAATCTAAAAAAATATTAAAAGACTTGCCTGAAGCGCAGCGTAAAGTGGTCTTGGTACAAGAACTACTTGCTGCGGAACCTGAAAGAGAGCATCAACTGGCCGAGCTCGCCGCTGTCGTCGGGATGAGCCCATGGCATTTATTACGTCAATTTAAAAAGTTTACTGGACTTCCACCTCATGCATGGTTGGTACAGTTTCGATTACGTAAATCATTATATTTACTTAAACAAGGCTGCGAGATTGCGACAGTCGCACAACTCTGTGGTTTCTCCGATCAAAGCCATTACACTCGTCATTTTAAAAAGTCTTTGGGCTGTACGCCTGCGCAATATATGGCACATAAAATTTAAAATAACAGCAATTTCATACAAGAAAGCCATCTAAGGTATGCCGCATATTGACTCTAGCGAATTGAAAAATGGAGTCTGCTGTGCAGTCGTAATTGATCCAACAAAAAAGTTTAAGCTTTTTCCGTGGTGTACAGGATATGTTGCCGCTTTCAGTCGCCGTTATTCCATGGGGAATATTGGCAGGCTCAGCAGCGATTAATGCGGGCCTGAGTGTCATGCAAGCTGTAGGCATGTCAGCGTTAGTGTTTGCAGGTGCGGCACAATTGGTCAGTTTGAGTATGCTCATGACGGGTGCATCTTTACTGAGTATTCTGATCACCGTATTTTTTTTAACCAGTCAGCACTTTATTTATGCACTGAGTTTAAGAGAGGAGGTGAAGCCATGGTCACTCAAAAGAAGACTGAGCATCGGCTTTTTGCTAACCGATGAACTCTACGCCACCGCGATGCTGAAGGAAAAGCCGTCTTATGCCTATATGTTGGGTGCAGGATTCAGCTTTTATGTCAGTTGGGTGTTGTTTAGTCTAATGGGTATTTTGCTAGCAAATAAAGTACCTGATCTTTCAACTCTCCACTTAGAATTTTCAATTGTGGTGGTGTTCTTGGTTATGGCAGTGATGCTGATTCAGAATAAAGCTGCAATTTATGGCGTGGTGAGTTCGTCGATCATGGTGTTGATTTTGAGTTGGTTAGAACTCGGATCAGCTATTTTGCTGGCTGGGTTTAGTGGTATGTGGGTTGCTGCGTTTTTTGATCAAGCGGAGGACTAAAACATGACCTGGTTATTTGTTTTGAATTTGACCTGTGTGACTTTTTTTAATCGGTATTTATTTTTAGAGCCTAAAACTCAAATTCGCCTGCCTAAATTTGCGACACGCATGCTGAAATATGCGGCGCCTTGCCTTATGGTTTCGATTTGTTTGCCACTGGTTTTTTTTGAAGGTGGACATTGGAAAGGGATATTTGAAAATAGCTATTTTTATGGTGCAATTTTTACGCTGTTAACCACTCTTTTGACGAGAAAATTATTGCTCAGTATTTTGCTGAGTTTAGGATTTTTTTATGGTCTGAATCTGTTATTCGATTTCTAGCATTTCATCAGCAAATAGGCCCATAAAATACCGAAAAAAGGATAAAAAAGTTTGAGAGCCCGATCTTTTTCATTGCTTTTAAATTTGTGTTGCTCTAAAAGCTCACCAATTGCGATTTTTACTATGTCTATCAAATTGGCGTAGCTTTGATTGAGGAACTAGAAAAGTTGAAAATAGAGCAAATGAGTCGTGTTTTGAGAACTTTGAAGAAATAAGAAGGTTTTCTTTTGAGTTTTGGTCCATAGAATGGACTCAATTATATAAAAACATGTAGGGCAATAGTGAATCCAATATCCCCAAAATGGCGCTCAATTTACTAGGTAATTCATAAAATCATTTGAATTTGACGAATGGATAAAACTACAGTTCAAGGTGGGTAGAAAAATTGGCTTTGATCAGATAAGAATGAGCTGAGAAAATATTTAATTTTGCTAGTCTTCCACCGCTGTAAAGATGTGAGCACACTCACTTCAAAAAATCGGATCGATTAGATTTCGCATCTTATTCAAACTAAGCATCTGGGAGGGATCAAATGATGGAGATCGAGCTGTTTACGATTGTGTAAAACATTAGGCAAAGATAGGACAATAAAAAAGCCACATTACTGTGGCTTTGCTGTCAAATGCGTGCTGTAGGAAAGAGTCTTAAGAGTTTGGTCCATCAATACGTTCAATGCTGACTTTCGCAGTACCGGCATTGGTAATACCCAGTTGCTTAGCAGCGCCATAAGAAAGATCAAGCACGCGGTTACCGTGGAATGGGCCGCGGTCATTTACTTTAACCACAACACTTTTACCATTGGTTTTATTCGTTACACGAATAAAACAGTTTAGCGGCAAGCTACGGTGAGCTGCAGTTAATGCATTCATATCGAATGTTTCACCACTTGCTGTTTTACGACCGTGGAACTGACGACCATACCAAGACGCCATGCCCGTTTGACTAAACTTACGTACTGTATTTGATGCAACAGTATTTAACTTTTCAATCACTGAAGGCTCTTCTTCAGGGATCTCAATTTTTGCAGCGATTGTTTCGCGACGAATTTTATCGCCTGAACGTTCAGTGATTGAAAGGCTATTTAAATTTGAGAAGTGTGAGTTGAAGCCTTGAGCATCTTTATTCAAGACACGCGCAGCTAGGCGAGAGTTATCGTTATCATTGGTAAATGATGACTGAACCATCTCTGCTTGCGATTGGCTCAGCGCGATGGTCGAGGCAATGGCCAGTATATATTTAAGTGAAGACTGCATTTATAAACTCCAAAAGACAATACTTTTTTCTTTAAACTAAGTGGTTGAAAGATAAAAAAACTTGCCTGTTAATTCACTTTTGCAACAACATTTGACGAAATGGATAATATTCATGCAGTCATAAGCATGTCTAGTGTTTAATTAAAATAATGATAAAAACTACATAAACCGAACATTTTTTGATTAAAAAATAACCTATATTGTAACAATGTATGAAAAATGCCGAAATTTACATCATTTTTAAATATTTTTTTATTGACATCTCAAGCTTGAGTAAAAAGCTAGCTCTATCGGCTAGCAATTTCAGCCCCTAATTGCCACACTGCAGTCGCATACATACGGCTCTTGTTATAGGTCGTAATCACTTGAAAGTTAGGGTAAGTGATGTAATAACTTTGCCCATAATTTTCCTGTAGTTGGATCACATTCACCATATCTAAATCATCGATTTTGACAATCGGATTGGTCGGTTGAATGCCCTGATTTTTTAAAACACCATAAGGCGTCGGTAAAGTTAAATCTTTAGCAATGACCGCTTCAGGATTTGAGCCACTATAGCGTGCTGCGAATCCAATTGGCTGATTACGTTGCCAGCCATGATTTGCTAAATAGTTGGCAATTGAACCAATCGCATCGACTGCTGAATTTCGTAAATCGACATGGCCATTGCCGTCATAATCCACACCAAACTTTGGAATATTGCTAGGCATAAATTGTGGGTAGCCCACCGCACCTGCATAAGAACCTACAACTGAGTTGGTTGGCACGCCATCTTTGTAGCTCCATGCGATTAAAGCACTGAGTTCATCTTGGAAATATTGCTTACGGCGTTCGTAACCAAAACCTAAAGTGGCTAAGGCATCACGGGTCACAAAATTACCTTTATTGCTCCCAAAACCTGTTTCTACCCCTAAAATGCCGAGAATGACTGATTGAGGTACACCAAATTGTTGTTCGGCGCGGTTTAAAGTATCTGCATATTGGGCTTTGAAACGGACACCACGTTGAATGGTGCTTTCCGCCATAAAGTTGGTTTTATATTCGTACCACGGTTTACTTTCACCAGGGCGGTTCATAATGTTAATGATGTTGGGTACATTTTTAGAACCATTCATCGCCCAATCAACTTGTTCAGCAGACAGACCATAATTTTGCATGGTTTTTTGTTTAAAGCTGTAATAGTCAGGATGAGAAGCGAAATCGTTGGCTTGGCAAAAACTGGTGATCGACAAAGCGCCAATCAATAAAGGTAAACGTTTAACTTTGTTATAAAAGTTTAAATTTAACATAGAAGTCTAATTTCCAGAGTCGTTATTGGCAGTGGAGCAAAGCGAATAGGGGAATGCCCATAGTTCGCGTTTCTGTTATGTCGAAATTCTTGTGAACGGAGTCTAGCGTGAATAGGCTTTAAGATAACATTGTCTGTACTGAAGCGGGCAAATAGGTATACAAAAAAAGACAAACTCAGCCTATATAAAGGACAGATCAATCAAAATGGCACAGTTTTTCAGGCAGAATATTTACGTGACTATATAAGTCAAGTTTTACTGACTGATATAAAAAGTCTTCCTTATATAGAGGCAATTAAAATTGTAGTGTTTAGGGTCTAGTGACAATGACAAAAAGATCTAGTCTCAGTTTATATATGGACTTTATATAGCTTTATATAAAGACTAAGAAATCACAGCTTAGAAACCAAAATGACCCTACACAAGTAGAGTCATTTTGATCTGAAAAGTCTCGAAGACTTTTAGTACTTAAGCATGAAATAAGGTGTCGTGATATTCAGCCAGAGCTAAAAGTTCATCTTTGGTTAAATTGGGGATGATTTTATTGGCAGCAATATGCACTGCTTTAATGACAGCTGCAGAACCGATATCGGCCGCTTTACGCTTAATCATGCCCAAATCGAGGGTTTTATTAAAGTCATTCATGAAGTGACGTACAGTCGCTTCAGCAAACTGTTTATACAGTTCGGTTAACGCGGCTTTATCTACTTCATTGCCTGCTTTAATTTCAGCATAGTTATATTTGAGGCTGGTCACTAAGCTTGCATCTAACGCTTCACCCACACGGAACTGACCTTCAGCATCCTTAAACAAGCTTTTTTCAGAAAACTGAATCGATGCTTGAACCACATCATTCGATGATTTGCCTAAAAGCTGCTTCAACAAAACCGCAACTGTTGACTTAATATAGCCAGCCAGTTTCTCGGCTGTGTCACGTTTATCACTCGGTGGAAAACGGCGAACTAACTCAGTCAAAATGGCATCAATAATTTCATCATTGATGAGGAGTGCTGTTTTATCACGAAGTGGATATAAAGGTTCACTTGAGTCTTTCTTCTGCTGAGCAGTTTGAATAGTCTGTAAAAGTTCAGTCGATGGAATAAAACCAAAAAATGGCATCGTGTATTAACCTCAATGTTCTTTATTTTATTGTCGCGCCAATCGAATTGGGCGGGGCATCCATGACACATCTGACACACGACAAGGGTTAATGTCTAAACCACCACGGCGTGTATAAGCTGCGTACACCATCAGCTTTTCAGGTTTCAAATTTTGCCAAATATCGGCAAATATTTGTTCCACACATTGTTCGTGGAAACCGTTGTGCTGACGATAAGAGATAATATAAGCCAGTATGCTGTTATAACAAGGCTTTTTACCTTTATATCGGATAAATACCGTGCCCCAATCAGGTTGTCCAGTGACTGGGCAGTTACTTCTGAGTAAATGTGAGTAAATCTGTACTTCAACATCTTCCGCAGTATCATCTAATGCCAATAGATTTGCATTGGGATGATTTTCCAATTGGGTCGGAGTCAGTTCATCAATACAGATACCTTCAGGTTGACTAATTTCCACATCATCGACATGAAAAAGATCAATATTCACATCTGCGCCAGCCGCTGCCGATAAATCCTGTTCGACTGTTTCTTTAAACGTAGCTTTAGACTCAAACTGAGTAAAGTTCATGCTATTAAAGTAAAGTTTTAATGACTTTGACTCAATGAGGTTGGGCGAGGTGGCAGGCAGATTGATGCGACCAATGGCAACTTGCGGAACACCATGGTTATTTAACCAAGAAATTTCAAAAACATGCCACCAGTCTTTACCTTGTTGAATACCTTCAACATGTGCATAGTGCTCACGTGCTGTAGCACGGGCTATAGGAAAAAGAATATCGGGTTGATAAGTTGTAGGGTAATTGGTGTCTTTACCCAAAAGAGAATGTTCTACACTCATTATTCACGCATTCCTGAACCACGAGAAAGTAAATAGTAAGCAATGCCATAAAGCACTGCACAGCATATGGTCATAACAGACAGGGAGACGACGACGTTAACATCGCTATGACCTAAGATGCCGAAACGAAAAGCATTGACCATATATACAATTGGATTGATCAACGATAAATTTTGCCAAAAAGGGCTGAGTGCTGAAATGGCATAAAATACGCCACCTAAATAAGTTAAAGGCGTCAGCACAAAGGTTGGGATGATGGAGATGTCATCAAAAGATTTCGCATACACCGCATTGATAAAACCACCCAGTGAAAATAAGAACGAGGTGACCAAGACGGTGTAAATCGTAACAAACCAATTGGTAATATAAAGGTCAGTAAAAAATAAACTCATAGCTGTCACAATAATACCGACCAAGACCCCGCGACAGACACCACCTAAGACAAAGCCCCATAAAATGGCATGCAAAGGTACAGGACTCATGATTAGCTCTTCAATACTTTTTTGAAATTTGGCACTAAAAAAGCTCGAAGAAACGTTAGCATAACTGTTGGTAATCACCGCCATCATAATCAGTCCAGGTACGATGAACTGCATATAGCTAAAACCGCCCATCTCGCCAATACGAGAACCGACCAAATTGCCAAATATCACAAAGTACAAACTCATGGTAATGGCAGGTGGAAGCAAGGTTTGCGGCCAGATGCGCATAAAGCGGCGAATTTCTTTATGTACTAGAGTATATAAAGCTACGCTAAGTTGATTTAAGTTCATGGCGTAGTTCCTTCGAGATTTTTTTCGACCATCTTCACAAACAGTTCTTCTAAACGGTTGGATTTGTTTCGCATACTGCGGACTTGGATTCCTTGCGATTCGAGCAATTGAAATAAGTCATTGAGGGTATGTGCTCTATCCATAGTCACTTCTAAAGTTACGGCATCGACTAAATGGAAACGAACCCCAATGATGTTGATATGAATCGGTTCAATCGGTGCGGCCAAATCAAAAATAAAGGTTTCTTCATTGAGCTGATTGAGGAAATTTTTCATGCTGGTGTCTTCTTTAATGACACCACGGTCAATAATGGCAATTCGACGACACAGCATTTCCGCTTCTTCTAAATAGTGTGTGGTTAAAATGATCGATGTGCCTTTATTGTTCATTTCTGTGAGGAAGTCCCACATTGAACGCCGCAGCTCAATATCAACCCCTGCTGTGGGTTCATCTAAAATAAGGAGTTTCGGTTCATGCATCATGGCACGGGCAATCATCAGGCGACGTTTCATACCACCTGAAAGCATACGGGCTTGAACACCGCGTTTTTCCCATAAGCCGAGTTTTTCTAAATATTCTTCGGCACGAACTTCCGCAATTTTTTTAGGAATACCATAATAGCCCGCTTGTGTGACTAAGATATCGAAGGTTTTTTCAAACTGACCGAAGTTAAACTCTTGAGGTACAACTCCTAAGCACTGTTTGGCTTGAGAGGGGTGTGTATCGAGATTATGTCCAAAAATTTCGACAGTGCCTGAGGTTTTCTTGGTCAATGAGCTGATAATACCAATCGTTGTAGATTTGCCTGCACCATTTGGTCCAAGAAGGGCATAGAACTCGCCTTCAGGAACAGTTAAATCGATGCCTTTTAAAGCCTGAAACCCATTTTTATAGGTTTTGGACAAATCTCTTAACGTCAATGCATCAGTCATGAAATTCTCGAATGATTAATAGTGGCACTATTGTGAGCGATTATGCCTAATAAACCAAGTAATCTACTCGCAATTCTGTGTTGCAGATATGGAACATTGTATAAAGCATAAGCAGGAAAATCACTCTAAGCTATATAGATGCTTTACCTTGTGATTTTTTTTGATATGATGTGCTCGCGCGCTCATAGCTCAACTGGATAGAGTACAGGTCTCCGAAGCCTGTGGCGTGGGTTCGAGTCCCGCTGAGCGCACCAATTTATCCTTAAATTTCAATAAGTTAGTGTTTTTATAATGCCTAAATATGGGTGTTTTTAGGGGTGAAAATTCCCATTTCATTCCCACCAAAATTAAAACAACAGAATGAAAAACATGCAAAAGCCTATATTTGAGTAAATTAATAAAAAGTTGGGGACTATCGTTTTTTTGAAGTAATAAAGTAATATTTTCTTATAATCTTAATTAATACAATAGTTTATTAAATTATTGATATGTAATTTAGAGGTAATATTGAAGTAATTTATTGCTGTGAAAAAATGTTAGATTTAGATTATATCTGTATCAATAAAATCAATAACTTATAAAATATTACTTAGGATATTACAAAAAATTACCTTCAAAGGTAAGGTTATATATTTATATTTTTCAGTTACTTATATTGCTCTATTACTTTATTACTCCATAAAAAATCTATTAGATAGAAAACACATTTATATGTGCCTTAAAGATGGGAACGCATCAAGCTATGGCCGTAACAGATGTAAGGCTAAATATTTATTCTGTCTTGTTTTCGATTGAGTTTTAGCCAAATAAATAAATGTGTAGATCCGTAGTGAAATGCAGTATTAAAAAAGCTACTCGAATGCTGAAATGTACTAATAACAGCTTATGTTCACCTGATTTTTTCCTTTGTCTGTCCCTGCAGTAAAATAGCCACATTTAGAGAGGGCAGGTGGGGTGGGGCAACTGCGCGGGCGTGGTGGTGCGGTGGATTAGTTGGGAATTATTCTTATTTGAGTTTGATCCCATAAAAAAACCCGCGATGAGCGGGCTTTAAAGTGATGTTTGTAAATTTATAAATTACTTGTTCTGAATCAATCCATACTCTTTAAACTTAATCACCTCATCACCCGCCCATTCATTGAACTGAAGTAGACGAGATTGTAATGGGACAATCTCATTGTGGTAAAACACTTCGGTGGCAGATTTAATATCACCAAAACCACCTGCGTTACTTGGAACGATACCCATCAACTGTGGCGGAATGCGTAATGCAGCCAAAGTGTCATCACGTGTAATTGACTTAATATTGGTGAAATCGTCTTTTGCTGCAATCTCGGAAGTTGGGATGACTTGAATGCCATCCTTTTTCCCATTTGGACTGTAATAGAATAAGTTTCGGAAATTCCCTGGTCCTTTGCTTTCTTTTAATGCGGTACGCAGGGCAGTGATATCATTTGGATCACTGGCGGGGTCATTCACATAAAGAATGAATCCAGCATGAGAACCATTGTTGTAATACTTACGACGAAATAGAGTAGCAGATTCATTCAACCACGCACTTTGCAAAGCAGATATATACTCAGGTGTACCATAAATTTCTTGATCAACATCTGTCTCGCGTATTTGGCAAATACGGTCTTGAGGAAACTCATGCTCTGTATATCCGCGATGCCCTTGATCTAAATAGAAGTACTGCCCCTTATTTTCCCCAGCTCTTGTATATTTTGCTAAAGCAGGCTTGAACTCAATTGTATTGTTCAAGCGCGAACGAACATCTTCAACATAGGTATTTCCGCACCAAATGAAATCTAAACCAACTTGCTCAAAGGACTGTCTACTCATACGTGGATGAGGGACAAATAAGTTGGCTAAAAAATTCCGTTTGAAAATAATCCCGCTACTTAAATATGGTGTTGATTTCCAGCTTTTCGACAGACCTTCAAGGCTGACCTGTGGTTCATACCAACGGCCATTAAACCAGCATTGCATATAGTTTGATAAATCATTTCCATCCAATACTGGAACAGCATCACCAAAGGAAAATGCTTCCGTTTTCTGAGAAACTGTTTGTTGTAATGGCTGCGGTAAAAAGTTTAGTGCAGTGTTCATTAAACTTTTGGCTGTTGAAAATGGGTTCATGAGTAAATCTCCAAGACGGAAGTGTTTGTTTCTGTAATGCCAGCCAGTGGTTCGTTATAGATTGCATGCATAAGTGCCCAAGCGAGATCGGCATGCCCAATGTCTTCTGATCGACCTGCAGTAAACGTGATTTGTTTTTGACTAGCTGTAATCGTTTTTTTGATGCTCATGAGTGACTGAGTTAAATCCTTATCACCTGCATCGTATTCAAGCCGTCCATTGCGGATGACATCCAAAGTTTTATAAACAAGTTGTGCTTTAACTTCGGGCGAATATTTAAATGAATGAACAGCAGGAAAGAACTGTCGTACAAGTTCTGCAACACCCACGCCCATGCCTGTTGTATCAATACCTATGTAAGTTACGTTGTAGCGTAAAGTGATGCTTCTGATATGTTCTGCTTGTTGGGCAAAGTCATCACCTTTGAACTGGTGACGTTCTAATACACGGAACTTTCCGCCCGCTACAGCAGGAGGGGCGACCACAACTAAGCCAGCATTATCTCCAGTCAAAGCGGGATCGTATCCGACCCACACTTGTTTGTTGGCATAAGGGCGTGAATGCCAAACTTTAAAATCAGTCCAAGTTTCTAAACTGTCCACCATGCAATGCTGAAGCATGTTGAGCGGGAACATGGATTGACCATCATCCACGAATTCACACATTAACAAGTTTTGAAAGTCATCAGCAGAGTATTCAAAACGAAGATCATCAATATTGAATAGATCGCATCCGCCTTCTTCAGCATCCAAAATGGTGACAATTTGGCGCCAAATCTTGTCCTCGCAAAGTCGCCCTTTTTTCAGAGCCGAGTGAGAGACATCAATCTTAACTTGTTTGTTTTTTGGACGGCCTTTATTGAATCGTTCACCAGTCCAAAATGAATGCGCTTCATGAGTAATGGTTGATGGAGTAGAAAAATAGGTTTTACGCCATTTCTTCTGCAAAGCCATTGCCGATGCAACTTTTTCCAACTCATTAAATCCATGAGTCCAGAAAAATTCGTCAAAATAAAAATTCCCATGATGTCCCTGTGCTGTACGGTAGTTTGTACCTAAGAACAACAGCTCTGCACCATTGGAAAGAACAATCGGATCACCCGTCAGTTCCACCCCACAAATATCGGCTGCAAAGGCTTTGATGTAATGCTTAAAAATATGGGCTTGTGCTTTTGAAGCCGATAAGAAAATCTGATTACGGCCAGTTTTTAGAGCATCGATTAAAGCTTCACGGGCAAAATAATAGGTTGCACCAATCTGACGACTTTTAAGAATTGCACGGGAGCGCTGATCCATTGCCCGATACCAATTCCATTGATAATCGAATAGGTTCTCCTCAAAAGCCAACACCAGTTCTTCGATTTGTTCTTCTGTAAAATGGTTCGGAACTTTTTTACGTGGCGCTGTATTTCGTTTGCGGATCTCAGGGTTTAAATCTGCTTCAGTACCGTCATTTCGGTATTTCTCAATTCGGGCGAATTCTTTATATGCCCGCATCAATACATCGATTTCTTTAATGTCACCCGAAGTCTTTTTATTTTTTAGAATGAGCATCATCAAACGAAGAGATAAAGCGTTTTCGACACGATTTTCGGGCTTTTCTTTTTCCCAATCCTCACGTGTTTTCCATGCCTGAACTGTTCGCTCATTTTCATTCAGTACTTCTGCAATATCGACAATTTTCCACCCAAGCCAATATAAAAATTTGGCTTTCAGTTTGTTGTCCATAATCAGATGTAAGTTTGCTATTGGAGATAAATCATTCATTGCCAAGGGCTATTTGCTTTAATGTGCAAACATTGGCAGTACCTCATCTTTTTAGCAGTCTTAATAATTTGTATATGAGCTATATACAAAAATTTCGCATTGCGGTGAGTATGTAACATTGCCCATTCTGCACCTATTCGAAAACGTGATTTTTATCCGACAATCAATTTACTGAATAGGTTTGCAAATGAGCAAAGAAGATAAAAAATATAAATCCAAGTGGTTCCGCATTGCAGTAGCAGGAGACACCACGGACGGACGTGAAATTCAAGCCGAATGGATTATCCAAATGGCTGATAACTATGATCCGAATACCTACGGTGCTCGTATCAATATGGAACATTTCCGTAGTGTTTTTCCAGATGGAGTGTTTGGTGCTTATGGCGATGTTTTGGCACTGAAAACTGAAAAAGTCGACATCAACGGTGAAGAAAAAGATGCACTATTTGCTCAAATCGAGCCTACCCAAAGCCTGATTGAACTGAACAAGAAAAAGCAAAAAGTTTATACATCTATTGAAGTGGATGACAATTTTGCAAACAAAGGTTCAGCATATTTGGTCGGTTTAGCCGTGACAGATAGTCCAGCATCTTTGGGGACAGAAATGTTGCAGTTTGCAGCTGGTGCAAAAGTAAACCCATTCTCCGACAAGAAACAGAAACCAGAAAATTTGTTTACAGCTGCTCAAGAAGTCTCTCTCGAATTTGAAGAGGTTAAAGAGCAGCAATCTTATTCCGCAGGCTTACTCGACAAAGTAAAAAAATTATTCTCAAAACAAGAACAAAACGACAAAAAGTCTGCGGAATCTTTTTCTGAGCAAGAACAGGCCATTGTCGAAATTGCCACAGAAACGGCAAATCAAGGCAAAGCTGTCTCAAAAATTGAAAATGATTTCAACACTTTGAATACAGCACATGAGCAACTTCAAAACGACTTTACTGAGCTGAAAAATAAGCTCAATGGCGAGCCAAACGATGAACATCGTCCAAAATCTGGCAATTCGAAATTCAACGAAGTAGTTGATTGCTAGACCAATTCGCCAACCCATTCCAGAATTAAGAAGAGTACACATCATGCGTAACGAAACACGTTTTAAATATAATGCTGCAATGGCTCAATTAGCTCAGCTGAATAACGTTGAAAAAGTTTCTCATAAATTTAATGTTGCCCCGACTGTGCAACAAAAATTAGAAGATAAAATTCAATTGTCATCAGCATTTCTACAAAAAATTAATGTCTTTTTAGTAGATGAACAATCAGGTTCAGCGGTAGGTCTAGGCATTTCCCGTCCAACCGCTTCGCGTACCAATACTGATACAACGGATCGTCAGGCAAAAGATCCAAGCAATATGGATGAGCGATTCTACTTCTGTCGTAAAACAGACTTTGATACCGCCATCAAATATCAGAAGTTGGATCAATGGGCAAAGTTTAAAGACTTCTATGCACGTTTTTCTGGTCAGATCCAAAAGCGTCAAGGTCTTGACCGTATCATGATTGGTTTTAACGGTACGTCTTTTGCTGCGACCACAGACATTGTGGCCAATCCAAAATTGCAGGACGTTAACAAAGGCTGGCTGCAAAAAATGCGTGAAGAAAATGTGGCACGTGTCCTTTCTTCAGGTGCAGCACAGGGCAAAATTACTATTGGAAAATTAGGTGACTACAAAAATGTAGACGCTTTGGTGATGACTTTAGTTGATGAAATGATCGATGAAGTACACCAGGACAACCCTGATCTTGTGGTGCTTTGTAACCGTAAAACTGTAGCGGATAAATATTTCCCATTGGTCAACCAAGATCAGCCGAACTCTGAAAAGCTGGCTGCAGACATCATTATCAGTCAAAAACGTATGGGCAACTTACCCGTCTATGCAGTGCCGTTCTTCCCTGAAGATACCATCTTAGTCACCACTTTCGATAACTTATCGATTTATGTGCAAGAAGGATCTCGTCGACGTACCGTCATCGATAACCCGAAGCGTGACCAAATCGAAAACTATGAGTCTTCAAATGAAGATTACTACATCGAAGATTTAGGTCTTGCTGCGATGGCTGAAAAAATCGAAATCTTGGCGGAGTAATGTTGAATGAACTTTGCACGACAACATTTTCTCAAACACAGTGCTAAAGCAGCAGCGGTTTCCGCTGCTGAGTTTGGCACCATGGAGTCGCAAACGGCTTATGAGTTGCAATTAAT
The DNA here is from genome assembly GCF_058242845.1 of Acinetobacter sp. 789_lipA. Classification (NCBI taxonomy): domain Bacteria; kingdom Pseudomonadati; phylum Pseudomonadota; class Gammaproteobacteria; order Moraxellales; family Moraxellaceae; genus Acinetobacter; species Acinetobacter sp. 789_lipA. The sequence continues at coordinate 1,887,932 of NZ_JBZAYS010000001.1, forward strand.
GCAGTTGAATAATGACCGTCGACGTCTCAAACAGATTCAGTCCACCGAAGCGAAAATTCAGCTCAAGCAAGGACTAGTTCCAACTTACTTACCTTATGTAGATGGAATCATGGAAGCCAATACTGGCGTCCAAGATGAAGTCTTTATGACGGTATTGGTCTGGTGCATTGACACTGGAAATTATGCCAAAGCGCTAGAAATGGCTGAATTTGCACTATGGCATAACATGATCATGCCAGATCGTTTTGAGCGTAAGACGGCTACTTTGGTGACTGAAGAAATTGCTAACGCATTTTTGAAGCAGTTGAAAACCAATGCTGAAGTTGAAATTGGGGTACTGCAGCAATTAGAGCAACTTGTCCTCCAAACAAAGTTTGATGAAAAACTTCCAGACATGCCTGATCAAGTTAAATCAAAGCTTTTAGTTGCTTTAGGCAAAGCGACGATTAAACAGATCCAAAGCAAAGATGAACCGAGTCAGTCAGACATTGCTTTTGCTCAAGAAGCACAAGCACATCTTGAACGCGCAATTGAACTGGATGACAAGTGTGGTGGTAAACAGGATTTAAAAACAATGGAGACATTGTTGAAAAAGTTCCCACCAGAAGTAGAAAAACAAGCTGAACCTTTGCTCAATGCAAACGGTTCACAAGTCGTGGATGACCAGGGCGACCTGCAGTTCAAACCGACATAACCGAGTGCCCACGCACCGCATGGGCGAACAATGGTGATGTCATTACACTGTAATACTCATTAAAACCATTGTTCCCACCCATGCACTAACAAAAACAACGGCAGGGGATAGCATGGGATTCGTCGCAAATGGCAATAACACACCAAGCCACATCCAAATCAAAAGTGACCCGTTTTATCCGATTATTGTTTTGGATCAAATCCGAGAAATTGTCCGTATTGATAGCGCGGTTACCAACGAAAGACTTCAGCAAGCAATCATCGAAGAAGTGCTCGACACCAACCGATTATTAGTGTCCCTCAAAGCGAAAGCAGGGACTTTGTCAGAGCTATCGACAACACAAATCAATGATCAACCTGATACCGACTTTTTGTATTTGTCTGCAGTGGCCAACGGTGTCGCTGCCAAATTAAATGAGAACTATCGAAATTATGACAGTTCAAACACAGGTGCAAAAAAAGCCGAACAAGCCGAGTGCACGGTGGATGATTATCGTCGCAACAAGCAATGGGCCATTCAGCATTTATTAGGTCAGAACCACACAGTCGTGGAGCTGATATGAGCAAAACCATCATCGCAATTCAAAACGACACTATCGACACTATTTGTTGGCGTGAATACGGACGCAGCGCTGGTGTCGTGGAAATGGTACTCGAAGCAAATCCAAGCATTATCGACCATGGCGTTTTTATTCCGATGGGGACGGAAGTCATTCTGCCTGATATAGAAACACCACAACAAACAAAACAAACCATCCAGCTATGGGACTAATTAAATGGCAGAACCAACAACACCAGTAACCATTGCAGCATTGAGTGCAGTTTCATTATTTCCATTTATCAATGGAAACGCATTGTTAGGGGCAGTACTTGGGGCAGCTTTTATTGCCACATTTGAAAAAGATTTAAACGCCTTTCAACGTATCCGAAACATGCTCCTTGCAACGGGTATTGGTTATATCAGTGCACCCTTAATCACTGAGCACACTTTCTTAAAAGCAGATGCAGTCGCAGCGCTCATTACCTCAACCCTTTGCTTATTCATCTTAATCAAAGTGGTGGATTGGGTTAAGGCAGCCAAGCTGTCTGACATTTTGAACATTTTCCGAGGTGGAAAACCATGATTGAACTTCTCTTTCAATGGATCGCAGTCTTAGCCTATTTATTATGCGGATTTCGTATTGCTTGCTTCAGCCACGGTGGAAATTTCCACCGTGGCTACTCATGGTTAGCAGCCCTCTTAATTGGATCATTCTTAGGCCAGTCCATTCACATTTTATTTTTCAAAGACCCGGTCACCTTATGGGATGCCATCTTTGCAGTACTTCTTGGGGTACTCATCTGGAGATCCAAAGGTAATGTGGCCAAACTTATTTGGAGTACGACTCAATGATTCTTAAATTTGGTGCTCGAGGCGATGAAGTCGTCTTAGTTCAGAAAAAACTGAAAGAACTTGGCTTTAAAGGCCAAACAGGTAAGCCTCTCAGTACCGACGGCATTTTTGGTGAAAGTACAGAATTTGCCGTCATTCAATTCCAAAAAAGCAAAGGTATTTTGGTCGACGGAAAAGTAGGGGATAAAACCCGTGCTGCACTTGCAGGTTCCGATGTTAGTAAGTTGCTCAAAGACAGCGACTATATTGCCGCTGCAAAACGTTTAAAAGTGTCTGAATTGACCATCCGTGTCTTTGGTGCAGTTGAAGGACGTGGGGTAGGTTTTTTAAAAAATGGTAAAGCTAAAATCCTATTTGAACGTCATCGCATGTACTTCTACTTAGCACAGTTCAAAGGCAAGTCCTTTGCCAGTTTACAAGCACAAACATGCCCAAGCATCGTAAATCCTAAAACGGTTGGCTATAAAGGAAATGAAGCGGAATACACCCGCTTGCGGTTAGCTCAAAACATTCATCCTGAGTCTGCCTTGATGTCATGTAGTTGGGGGCAGTTCCAAATTATGGGTGAAAACTGGAAAGAGTTAGGTTACGAATCTGTTTTCGATTTCAAGAAACAAATGCAAACCAGTGAATCCCTGCAGCTTGAATCCTTTATCCGCTTTATTGAATGGAAAACTGGCACAGTTGGCGGGAAAAAAGTTTCATTATTAGAAGCCTTACGTGCAGAAGATTGGACAGCAGTTTTCACGCTTTACAACGGTCCAAATTATAAAAAACTCGGTTACCAAGCCAAGTTCCAAAAAGAATGGGATCACCTTGAGCCGATTTATGGAGCAAAGCAAGTCGCATGATGCCACTGACTTTACTTCGCCCATTCGTAAAGCCACTCATATTGTTATTTATATGTGTGGCTTTGGTGCTGACATTTAAATTTGTACTCAAATCTCAACAAAAAATTGGTGCACTAGAGCAAGCGCTGAGTGAAAAACAACAGCAGCTGGAGCAGCAAGCATCAAGAATAAAATCAATTCAAACCAGTGTGTCTGAGCAGCAAAAAAGTATTGTTGAATTGCAGAAGGTACAAAGTGATTTACAGTCCAAATTTGAACAGCGTCAAATCACCTTAAAAGAGATATTTGCTCATGATGAACCTTCTAAAAGTTGGTCTGTTCAGCCTATTCCTGATGCAGTTCGCAGCATGTTCAACACAGCCCCAACCCATAACAGAAGTCAAATTGTATCCAGTGCTCATCCCCTGCAATAAGCCAATATTTAGCCTAAGCACAAATCTAGATTTGGTCTTGGCTTTAGAGCAAACGGAACTTGCTCGAGCTCAGTGTTCAGCACAGGTGGATTCCATTATCAAAATTCAGGATCAAAACAATGAGAAAGCCCGATAGTTTACGAAGTCACTTACTCAATGCGGTGAAAGAACTCCAGCGAGATCCTGATCGTTTGTTGATTTTTACAGACAAAGGAAATGTTCGTTGCACTATGGCAAATGGCCTTTCATTTGAATATGTCTATGAAATCAATTTAATCCTAACCGACTATGCAGGGGAGCTTGATGCAGTCATGCTGCCTTTGTTCGATTGGGTGCGTACGCATCAGCATGAGCTATTAGTGAACACTGAAAAATCGAAAGAGGCGTTTAAGTTTGAGACTGAAATATTGAGCAATCATACAGTCGACCTTTCTTTAACCTTTCCTCTAACTGAACGGGTGATTGTGAAGCGTCAAGGCGATGGCACACTCGATATTTCTTTTCCTGATGAACCTCAATATGAAACCGCGACTGAACCTAAGCCATTCAAAATGATCGATCATAAGACAGGTGAAGTCTTGGCTGAGTGGATGTCTGCGCCATCTGAAAATCATTACTTTGGGCCCTAATTGATGGCAGAGCTTCAGGCACTAAACGATTATCTTGCTCCATTGCTTACCAAGTTAAGCGATGCCGAGCGACGAAAATTAGAAATGAGCATTGCCCGCAAAGTTCGGGCATCACAAAAGACCAGGATAACGCGACAACAAAATCCCGATGGCAGTGCTTTTGTGCCTCGAAAAAAACGACTAAGGGACAAGAAAAATAAAATCAAAAACAAAATGTTCAATCTCATTAAAACTTCAAAATATATGCGGATTGAGCGAACTCCTGAAGGGGTCGCAATTGGCTTTATGAACAGAGTGGCCAACATTGCCCGGGTTCACCAATATGGTTTAAGAGATCGAGTTGAAAAGGGCGGTCCGACCGTCAAATACGACAGCCGAGAGCTATTAGGTTTTACCCCCGCAGAGTTAGAAATGATTGAATCCGAAGTCTTAGACCATTTTTCAAAATAAGAACAATCCTTTGTATATAGCGCATATACAAAAATAATCACATGCATAAAAAGGCGGGCTGCATAACGATTGCAACATGAATGCAGATCTAGCCCGTCGTCTTGAAAATCTTGTCCGTTTTGGACGGATCAAGACCATTGAACCGTCTCAATCCTATACAACAGTCACCGTCAATTTAGGCGAGATTACGACTGGAAATATCCGTTATTTAAATTTAAGAGCTGGAGCCGATAGAACTTGGGATCCTCCAAGCATTGGGGAAGAAGTTGTCGTTCTCAGCCCTTCGGGTGTTTTAGACATGGGTGTTGCTATAGCGGGCTTGAACAATGAAACCAACCCTGCGCCATCAAGTGACCTAAATAAAGTAATTCGACTTTTTTCAGATGGTTGCATCCTTTCATACGACACTAAAACCCATCATTTAGATGCTGTATTACCAGAAGGTGGCACTTGTAATTTAACAGCAGATGTCAGCATCACTGGAAAACTTACTGTCTCAGAAACGATTACCGCAGGAAAAGACATCTCTACAGAAGCCGATGTAAAAGCGGGTGATATCAGTTTGAGAAAACATAGAACACCGGGCATTCAGTCAGGTGGAAGTACTTCAGGAGCACCCGTTCCATGATCAATAAAAAAAGTGGTCAAACGATCAGTACAGTTCAAGAGTCAATACAGCAAGCAATAGAGGACATCATCACGACCCCCATTGGAAGTCGGGTTATGCGTCGAACCTATGGATCACTGATTTTTGAATTAATAGATCAGTCCATTAATGATGCCTTGATCTTGAAGTGCTACAGCGCGATTTATACCGCAGTTTCAACTTGGGAAAACCGCATCGACATTAGTCAAATCACAGCCAGCGGGGTAGATGGTACAGGTTTAGTTTTTGATATTGAAGGTGTCTATAAAACCACAGGACAAGAAATGAATTTAAGAATTCCTCTAAATATGGGGGCTCAAGCATGAGTGTTGACTTTAGCCAGCTGGCTCCACCTGACATTATTGAAACATTGGATTTTGAGTCGATCTTGGCTGAAAGAAAAGCGAGTCTTATTGAAAAATTCCCTGCTAATGAAAAAACTCAAATTACTGAAACCTTAGATCGTGAAAGTGAGCCTCTAACAAAGTTCCTACAGGAAAATGCGTATCGTGAAATCGTTTTACGAAATCGTATCAACACCGCTGCGAGAGCATTATTACTGGCCTACGCCACTAAAAACGATTTAGACCAAGTTGGTGCAAACTTTAATGTAAAACGCTTAGTCATCAAACCTGCAGATTTGTCGATTACACCCCCAACGGCAGCAGTCATGGAATCAGATGATGCCTTTCGAGAGCGGATTCAACTGGCCTTTGACACATTGTCTGTTGCTGGTCCAGAAGCTGCATATAAGAAATTTGCCCGCGATGCTGATGGTCGTGTTGGTGATGTTTCAGTAGTCTCACCTCAGCCCGCATATATCACTTTAACCATTTTACAAGCGGACTCATTGACGGGGTCTGCATCCCCAGAGCTAGTGCAAATTGTAGAAAATGCCGTAACAGCGGAAGACGTTCGCCCGATTGGTGACCGCGTTACAGTCCAATCTGCCGAAATCATTTCCTATGACATTAATGCCAAGCTCTATGTTGGCAAAGATCCTGAAGCAGCCACTTTGTTGCAGCAGTCACTCAATAATGTGACGGCTTATGCCACAAAACAAAAACGACTGGGTCGATCCATTCGGCTGTCTGCTATATACGCTGCACTGCATATTGATGGCGTGCATCGAGTTGAGTTGATTAGTCCAATTGCCGATGTCGTCTTTACACCGTTACAAGCCACGTATTGCACCAACATTGCCGTTTCTATTGGGGGGATTGAGTGAGCCAACTACTTCCTCCGAACAGCACCCAATTTGAACGAAATGTCACTGAAGTCACGGCTCAGAATTGTGCCTTGCCTGTTGAAATAAAGTCTTTGGCTTCGATCGATCAAGCTCCCGATCCATTCTTATCTTTTCTTGCATGGCAATACTCGGTCGACTCATGGGATACCAACTGGCAACCCTCGCTACAACGTCAACTGATTAAGAAATCTTTTCGCCAACACCAAATTAAAGGAACTCGAACGGCCGTTCGAGAAGTACTGGCGCAGTTTGGCTACCAGTGCATTTTTCAAGAGTGGTTTGAAACTAATCCAGTCGGTACACCAGGCACATTCACCTTAGAACTGGATCTCAATGGACTAGAACTAAATGAAACCACTTATGCCGAAGTAAACCGCCTAGTCAAAGATGCAAAGCCCGCCAGTCGCCACCTCACCAATTTAGTGATTAATGTTCAACCTATCTGTATTCCGCGAGTGGCTATCGGCACGCATGGCGCGGAAACAGTCACCATTTATGTCGAGTAGAAAATGGCAGCAACCTATAAAGGTCTTTTGACCAACAATGGTAAAGCACTGATTGCCAGTGCAACCCTCAATAATAAAATCAACTATTCGCATATTGCCGTTGGTGATGGAAATGGATCTGTTCCAAATCCCCTTGAAACACGAACAGCACTGGTGAATGAAAAGGCCCGTATCGCGCTCAATGTGGTAGAGATCAATGCAAACAACACCAATCAAATTATTTGTGAAGCCATTATTCCTTCAAATCTTGGTGGCTTCTACATTCGTGAATTAGGTCTCTATGCTGGCGCAACAATGGTTGTGAACGCCAGTTACCCACCGACCTATAAACCTTTGGTAGATGAAGGTGGTGCACGTGAAATTGCCATCAAATTGGTAATTAACATCCAAAATGCTGAAGTTATTGCCTTGTATTTAGATGACTCTTTGATCTATGCAACTCGATCATGGGTAAATGAAAACTACATTCGACGAAATGAGATAGTCGACAACCTAACAAGTAACGATGCAAATAAACCTATCTCCGCCCGTCAAGCCAAAATCTTACAAGAATCAAAAGTACAACTTGATAATTCACCGACATCTCAAGGGCCCTATGTCTCTTGGAACAAGAGCGAAGGTCAGGGAGAAACTGACTTTATTAATCATCGTGGTCAAGGTGGTGGGGGTTTTAATTTTTATAATGGTGATAATAATAACTTTAATCTGATTGCATATATTGATGGTAGCGGTACATTCACTCCGTTAAATGGGATGAGTGGCAATGCTTCAACAGCAACCCAACTTAAAACCGCACGAAAGATTAACAACGTTGAATTTGATGGCTCAAAAGACATCACCATTAAAGATGACACCAAGCTACCTTTATCGGGCGGGGAAATTACAGGCGACTTAGTCATTGGTGGCACCATCACTGTTTCAAATATTGGCGATCAAACGGGTGCATTTAAGAAACTGATACAGGCTTACACGACCACGGATGGCGGGTACTTGGCTGTGGGCAACACTGGGCAAGATAGAGGTTTTGTTGAAATTGGGACCACAGATGACAATGATGCTGAGATCTACGCCACCCAACGAGATGTATCAAGCAACATAATCCGTAGAGCAATATTATTGGATGGTGTCGGTAATACATCTTTTCCTGAACATGTATATGCCAAAACATTCAATGGTGGCTTGAATGGTAATTCTTCTACAACAAGCAAATTACAAACGGCTCGAGACGTTAGCTTTTCAGGTGCAGCGACAGGTTCATTCAATTTTGATGGCTCTGCCAATTCATCCTGCATTCTCACCTTAGCCAATTCAGGTGTGGTGGCAAATACTTATGGATCAATGCTAAAAATTCCTGTACTTACCGTAAATGCCAAAGGTCTGATTACAGGGGTGTCAGAACAAAATCTTCCTATTGTTGATGACCTAACCACGGATGATGGAAATAAACTTCTGTCAGCCCGACAAGGTAAAAAATTACAGGATGAAAAGTTTCCGCTCACTGGAGGCACTTTAAATGGAAGTATGAAAGCCATTACGCTTTGTGCAAATGGTCAAGCGGATTACACACCATCACAACAGGGGGCATATTTATCATGGAACAGAACCGCTGGCCTAGGCAAAACTGACTTTATTAACCATAAAGGAGGTGGCGGTGGTGGCTTCGATTGGTGGAATGGCAATCAAGATAACTACACCTGCGTAATGACGTTAAACAGCGATGGCTCCTTAGATGTCTCTGGTGGATTGAACAGTAACGCAGCAACAGCAACTAAACTCAAAACACCGAGAACTATTTTTGGTCAGACATTTGATGGTTTAAATGATGTGGGCGGAACGGTTACAGCCTCTACAGGCCTCGTGCAATCCGATGATGAAAATCACTATATAGATATGGGCCGTGATGGTCTTGATCGGATGAGCTTCTACAACTATGGCGCTGTTTTCAATTTCATAGATTCTCGGAATGGGAATGTGGTCGCCCGTATTACATCAAACGGTATTGATTGTAATTCGGCAACGACCAACAAGCTAAAAACTCCAAGAAACATTGCCTTATCTGGTGCTGTTTCAGGAAATGCTAATTTTGATGGCTCAGGAAATGTTGAGATAGTTACATCCCCTAATACAAATAGTTTGAGGGTAGTGGAAGGAAATGGTTACACCATCACCTATGATGATGCTCGCCGCATAGCCATTGTTCAGATGACGTTGTGGACAAATAAAAGTGTAGCTTCACAAACACTCTATGAAACATTGACTTCCAATCGACATCAAATTTATTCACTTCCAATCATGCTTAAGAAGCGAATATCTGCTGATGTTCAGCTAAGTGAAGAAGGTGCAACTGCACTCTATGTTCATGAAGCAGGAGAATGGCTTAAATATGTAATGCCTGATGGCTACCGTAGTCATGATGCTACATCGAAATTATTTACTAAATTTGTACGATGGTCAGGATCAGATGATGAACCAGTATCGGCTATTGCTACTGTTGTAGGGATTTTCTAATGAGTAAACTATATTATTTTGTGAATACTGAATTGCAATCTTTAGATATTCGTATAACTGAAGATTTACTGGGTGATCAAGAAATTACACAAGAAAAGCATAGCCAACTTTTCAAGGCACTAAACAACCAGTGTGCCATTTTAAGTGATCTTACCGTATCGGCCCCACGTCCGTCGGCTTATCATGTTTGGGATGGAACAAGCTGGATCGATAATCGAACTGAGGAAGAAAAGCATACGACCTATCTTTCACAATTCATCTCTTTAACCCGTCGTCAGTTTAAACTGGCGCTTTTAGAAAATGGCTTGCTGGATACTGTTGAACAGATGATTGAATCCATCGAAGATCCAACAGTTAAAGCGCGTATCAAAATTGAATACATTGAATCGGAGCGTTTTGAACGGAGCAATGAATCGGTGCAATACATGCTTGAAGCACTGGATTTGACTACAAATCAAGTGGATGAGATGTGGCGTTATGCCATGACGCTGTAATTTTTTTGTATATAAGGCATATACAATTTTAATAGACTGACAAAAAAATCCCAATTTGTAAGCCTGTGATCTGAAAACATTACAACAGATCACAGGCTTTTTTATGGCTACAGATTCTTATCATCATGGAGTACGAGTCCATGAACTCAATGCAGGTACTCGTCCTATCCGAACCGTATCCACTGCGGTCATTGGACTCATTGCTACAGGTTCAGATGCAGATGCAACAACATTTCCGCTGGATAAACCCGTATTAATTACCAACATTCAAGCTGCTATTGGAAACGCAGGTACACAAGGGACACTTGCACGTTCATTACAGGCCATTGTCGATCAGACCAATGCTGTAGTCGTCGTTGTGCGTGTCGATCAAAAAACAGATGAAGCAGAGCAAACCACTGCTGTTATTGGTGGAACGGTAAACGGCAAATACACGGGCATGAAAGCCTTGCTGACGGCAGAACAACATCTAGGTGTAAAACCGCGAATTTTAGGTGCACCAGGACTCGATACTGCAGCTGTCACTGCAGCTCTAGGTGGAATTGCTGAAAAGCTACGTGCGTTTAACTATGTATCTGCACATGGTTGTGAAACCAAAGAAGAAGCGGTCGCTTACCGCGATGCGATTGGCTCACGCGAAACCATGCTTATTTGGCCAGACTTTTTAGGGTGGGACACGGTCAGTTCATCGACCAAGACCTTTGAGTCTACAGCTCGCGCACTCGGCTTACGCGCAAAAATCGACAACGATATTGGCTGGCACAAAACCTTATCAAACGTTCCAGTCAATGGCGTTACTGGTATTTCCAAAGACGTGTTCTGGCAACTTCAAAGCATGGATACAGATGCAGGTTATCTCAACAGCAATGAAGTCACGACCTTAATTCAAAGTAACGGCCTTCGCTTTTGGGGTTCTCGTACTTGTACTGATGATCCACTTTTTGCTTTTGAAAACTCCACGCGAACATCACAAGTTCTTTCGGACACGATGGCTGAAGGGCACATGTGGGCAGTGGATAAACCACTACATCCAAGTCTGGCCCGAGACATTGTCGAAGGGATCAATGCCAAATTCCGTGATCTGAAAACGCAAGGTTACATCATCGATGGAGAGTGTTGGTTTGATGACTCAGTCAACAGTAAAGAAACCCTCAAAAGTGGTCGACTCATTTTGGACTATGACTACACAACAGTCCCACCACTGGAAGATTTAACCCTACGTCAGCGTATCACAGACAAATATTTGGCTGACTTTGCTTCACGTATGACGGCATAAAAAGGATAAAAACAGCATGGCTTTACCCAAAAAATTAAAAATGATGGATCTGTTTAACGAAGGTAATTCTTACCTTGGCCAAACAGGTGAAGTCACTATTCCAAAGCTAGTCCGCAAATTTGAAGACTGGCGTGGTGGCGGTATGAATGGCAACGTCAAAATCGATTTAGGTTTGGGTGATGACGCAACCGAGTTCAACTGGAAATTGGGCGGTATTGACGGACTCGTTATCGAACAGTTTGGCGCAACAACGGTTGGTGCACACATGTTGCGTTTCACAGGTTCATATCAGCGCGATGACACAGGCGAAACTACAGCGGTCGAAATAGTGGTTCGTGGCCGTCATGAAGAAATTGATTTCGGAAACCAAAAAGCAGGGGATGACACTGAAACCTCAATCAAAACCATCTGGTCTTATTACAAGTTATCGATCGATGGTGTTGAGAAAATTTTGATTGATATTCCGAACATGATTGAACGTGTCAACGGTGTAGATCTACTTGAAAAACACCGCGCCAATATTGGCCATTAATTTTCCTACCCTTCTGTAGTTCAGTGCTGCAGGAGGTTTTTTTATATCTCTTTTTCTATTAAGGAATGTTTACATTGAAAACTTTAGCGCAACAAGAAAACACCGCAGCGATTGACCCAGATATTCAAACTGTCGATCTCGAAAGCCCAATCATGATGGGAACACTTGAAATCAATTCAATCGAAATCCGAAAACCAAATGTCACTGCACTTCAGGGCGTGAAAATTGCCGATCTTTTAAATGGTGATGTCACCGCTATTTGTAACGTTATTCCACGTGTGTCCACACCCACATTGACCAAGTCTCAAATTAACCAGTTAGATCCTGCAGATCTCGTGCAAATCGGTGGGGTACTCGTGCTTTTTTTGCAACCGAAATCAGTGCGTGTAGAACACTTACGCCAACAGTAGACGACGCGATTTCAAACATTGCGGTGGTGTTCCACTGGCCACCGCAAGCTTATGCCGATATGACACTTAGTCAAATGATGCAATGGCATCAAAAAGCCATTGAACGTAATGGGTCAGATGCCGAATGAAAAAATTAAGATTAGAGGTTCTTTTTGGGGGGAGAGATAAACTTAGTCCTGCTCTTAAAATCATCGCTGGTAGCAGTAATGCTGCCAGTGTTGCATTAAAAAAAACCAATGACCAATTGAAAGACCTTGAAACCCAACAGAAAAAACTTGCGACTTTTAAAAAGCTAAAGGATGACGTTAAACAGGCGTCACAAGAATTAGAACGCCATAAAAAAACAGTTCAGTCACTTAAACAACAATTGGCCACCAATCCAAACTCCAAACTTTCATCAGAACTTAAAAAGACTGAAGCAGAAGTTAAACGTCTAAATAAAGTCGTCACAGAAGGTCGACCAAAGCTCATTCAGCTTCGTCAGGAACTGAATAATGCAGGATTAAAATCAACCAATCTTGGTCAGCACCAGGAAGAACTTAAAAACAAAATTAAGAGCACAAACACCGAGATTGATCGCCAAAGAAACCATTTGAAGTCTTTAAACGGTCTTCAGACGAATAGTCAAAAGTGGATTGGTCATACAAAAACGGCTGCTATGTATGGTGCAGGAGCAGCAGCAACGGGTGTTGGTGCACTTTATGCCATGCGTAAGCCGATTGACGAAACCAAACGCATGGACATTACAGAAAATCGTATTGGTGCTTTGGGTTTAGGTAAAGACGCCACCCAAGAAGCCACTAAATATGCTCGTGCAATGGAAACCTTTGGTACATCCACTTTAGACAACATGGGGTTAATGTTAGATGGCGTCACGGCATTTGCAGACGTACATCATGCCAAAATGGTCGCTCCTACGTTGGCAAAAATGAAATTTGGTAATGAAGCCATGTTCGGTGCAGAGCAGGGAGCTGAAAACGAACGTTTATTCATGGACATGCTTAAAGTCATTGAACTTCGGAATGGTTTAAAAAGTGAAGCAGCCTTCAACAAACAAGCCAATATTATTCAACAAGTGGTTACGGCTACGGGTGGACGTGTTCAAGCACCTGAATGGCTAAATGCAATTAAAACAGGTGGTATTGCGGTTAAAGGACTTACAGATGAAGCCTTCTATTACAAAATGGAGCCGATTGTTCAGGAGTTAGGCGGACATAGATATGGTACTGCTGCGATGTCAGCCTATCAGAATATTTATCAAGGTCGAACCACCAAACGTGCAGCAAATAACATGGAACGTCTTGGTTTAATCGCAGATCCAAGCAAATTAAAACATGATAAAGCTGGCCAGATTTCATTCCTTGACGTTGGCGCAATTAAAGGTGCAGACCTATTCAAGAAAGACCAGTTCGCTTGGATGGAAAAAGTGTTACTGCCTGAATTGGCAAAAAAGGGTATTACTGAGAGAGGTCAAATTCATGATGCTATCGGCAGTATTTTTACAAACCGTACGGCCTCAAGCCTGTTTTCTACAATGTACGATCAACGTGAGCAAATTCATAAAAATGCCAAGTTGAATGCAGGGGCAGAAAATATCGATCAGTTAAGTGATCGAGCAAAAAACACCACAACGGGTAAAGAAATTGAAGCCAAAGCCAAACTGCATGATGCTTATCTCAAATTCGGTACCACGATTCTCCCTGTCTATACCAACGCGATTGAAATCGCCACAGATGCGTTACAGGGCTTTAATGGCTGGATGGAACGTAATCCAACACTCGCCAAAATGTTAGGTGTTGGCTTATTGGGTATAGCAGCAAGTCTTGTCGTCATTGGTGGGGCGCTGTTGGTGTTTTCCCCACTGATTATAGGGATGTTAAGTCTACGGCTCATCATGGCTTCAACAGCGACTGGTGGGACAGCCTTAGCAACTGTATTTAGCAAAGTTCCGACTGTATTTGGCTTTCTTAAAACAGCTATTTTCGGTGTCGGTCGTATGTTCTTGTGGTTAAGCCGTGCATTGCTCATGAATCCTATTGGTCTAATCATTACTGCGATCGCAGTTGGGGCATATCTCATTTATAAAAACTGGGGAAGCATTGGACCGTGGTTTTTGGAAAAGTGGAATGCAATTAAAACAGGTGCAGCAAATGCATGGCAGGAGATCAAAACTGGATTTAGCTCAGGCATCTTAGGCATTTCTTCCACTATTTTAAATTGGTCACCTCTAGGATTGTTCTATCGGGCATTTGCAGCCGTATTAAGTTGGTTTGGCATTGAATTACCGCAAAAATTTACAGGCTTTGGCGGCATGCTTATTGATGGGCTCATTAACGGGATTAAAGCGGGCTTTAACAAGCTTAAATCGGTGTGGAGTGAAGTCACCAACTATATTCCCTCATATTTCAAACAGGAACAAAAAATTAGAAGTCCATCACGTGTCATGGCTGCATTAGGTGGCCATGTCATGGGAGGACTTCGTGTTGGACTAGAACAAGGCTTTCCTGGTCTCAAAGAAAAATTCAATCAAGTGTTGAACGTCTTTAATCCTAATTCTCACACTGCACTTGAGAAAATTAATGTTGCACCGGCTTTAGCAAAAATTAATCCGGTGCAAAGACTTTCAAGTACAAACCGTGGTGATGTCATCGTTCAAGGCGACACCATTACCATCCAAATTACTGCTGCACCAGGACAAACCATTCAACAACTGCAAAACATGATTGAGGGCGTGTTGAATCGTCGTGATCAGCAAAAGCAAGCGCGTGTTCGTAGCAGTTATATGGACGATGAATAGGAATTTACCCAATGATGATGATTTTAGGCATGTTTGTATTTTCTATTCCAACAGCCACATATCAAAGCTTACAACGAAGTACGGCATGGAATCATGCAAGTAATAGCCGTGTTGGAAGCATGCCCGCGTATCAGTACGTGGGCAAAGGGGAAGACACCATCACACTGGAAGGTTCAATTGTTCCCGAGTTTGGCCAACAGCTATCAATTACTGCATTGCGTGTGATGGGGGACACAGGCAAGTCCTTTCCCCTCATTGCGGGTAATGGGAAAATTTATGGGATTTGGAAATTAGATTCGGTCGACGAGACACAAACTTATTTCTTCAAAGATGGTCTGCCCAAAAAGGTTGAATTCTCTTTAAAGCTCACCAAAACCCAAACGGCAGGAACTTTGATGGGGAACGTCTTGGGTAGCATTGTAGGTAAAGTCTTATGAATCTGATGAATGAACTTGATGATAGCTATCCACACGCCATCTTTAGACTATTGGTCGATGGAGTCGACATCGGCACCAAATTTCAGGATCGGCTCAATAGCCTAACGATTACAGATAATCGGGGTATGGAAAGTGACGCGCTCGAGGTAACGCTTTCAGATCATGACGGCTTATTGAACCTACCACCAAAAGATGCTGTGATTCAGGCATGGATCGGTTGGAGCAATACAGGCTTAGTCTATAAAGGCTTGTACAAAGTGAAGGAGGTCGAACATTCAGGAGCACCCGATATTTTGACCATTCGTGCCTCCAGTGCCGACCTAAAATCAGGTCTAAAACAGAAAAAGGAACGTAGCTTCAGTAACGTCACTTTAGAAGCTGTATTACAGGCAATCGCTTTCCAACATGAGCTTGATTTATCGGTGCACCAATCACTGGCCAAACATCAAATTATCAATTTGATCCAAAATGAATCCGATGCAAATTTACTGACGCGACTGGCAGATGAACATGATGCAATGGCATCAATTAAAAACGGCAAATTACTATTTATGCCCAAAGGTGCTTCTCAGACTATCTCTGGCCAAGACCTTCCAACATATTTAATTACCCGCGATAAAGGGGACAGCCACCGCTATAGCAATACCGATGGCGGTGATGAAATTACTGCAGTACGTGCGTTTTATTATGATGCTGTACAAGGGAAAAAGCTTGAAGTCGTTTATGGTGATGCCAGTAACCAAAACATCAAAGAACTTCGCCATATTCACCAAGACAAACAATCGGCAACTTTGGTGGCTAAAGCAAAACTAGCAGACCTTAAACGTACATCGCTGACCTTCAGCTATAACTTAGCCTATGGCAATCCAGACCTGATTCCTGAAATGACTTTTCTATTTGATGGTCTAAAGGAACAAATAGATGAGATCTATTGGCTCGGTACACGCATCACTCATAGCATAGACGCCAGTAATGGTTTTACCACAGCCCTAGAACTTGAGGTATTTTGCCCAGATGTTGACGATGTGTCTGAGTTATTTGAAGATCAGTTTGAATCTGAAAAAGATAAAAAATGGACAGGTGTTGTGGTCTATTACCAGTCTGGGAACAAAGCCGTTGCGCTGACAAAGGGGGATCAATCTAACCCCAAACATTTCACCTATTTGTATGTGAACAAAGAGGCAGCTCAAGCGCGACTAGATCGCGAGTATGCATTGCTAGATCTAGAAACAGGTAAATTCTCAGCGCATAACGAATTAGAGGTGAAACCTTACACAGGGCTTAAAGCCCAATATACGATCGGAAAAAGAATTGCACCGCGTTACTGGGTAACATTAGGCGACCAAACCAACCCTAAAGTGATTAACAAGGTGTACCAAAGTAAAAAAGCCGCAGAACAACGTTTAAAAAATGAAATGCCACGGCTCAATGCTAAAAAGGATATGTTGCAACAAGTCAAAGAGACTGCTTAAAAATTGGTGATGATCAACTCATTGCCATTATGCTCTTCATGCGCTGCTTTGCTATTCACAGACCAACGAATCTTTTTATGCTGGATTTTATAGTCTTTGAATAGCGCTCTGACCTCAGGTGTATCGTTCAAACTGAGAATAAATTTGCCCTGAATTTTATCAAGGTAATCCTTCAAATCATAAAAGTCCTGTTTAGACCAAATCCCTTTGCCATAAGCATTTTCGCAGTCCCAATAGGGCGGGTCTAAATAAAATAGCGTTTCGGGTCCATCGACACGTTTGAGGACGTAATCATAACTCGCATTTTCAATCACAACATTCTGCAGCCGGGTGTGAATTGAAACCAAATGCTCGCGCAACTCTTCCCCAAGTTTTAAACGGCTTTTTCGGTCACGGCTATATGAAAATGAACCATCTAACTGGCAACCAAAGGCAGCACGAAGCAAATAATAAAATTTAGCTGCTCGTTGAATATCTGTCAGTCCACGATCGTTCTTTTTCATTTCATTGAACAACGTACGTGAGAAAAGGGTGTTTTCAAACTCGTCCAAGAATGCTTCAAAGTGATATTTCAGCACACGGTATAAATTGATTAAGTCGTCATTAACGTCATTAATCACTTCAACTGGAGAAGCCGTTTTTTTAAAGAGAACCCATCCAGCACCACCAAATACTTCAACATAGGTTTTATGTTCAGGCATTAACTCAATAATGGTTCGTGCAAGTTGAGATTTACCACCCAGCCAGCCAGAAAAGCTGTGGCCTTTAGGATTGTATTGCGGAATTACAGAAGTGTTTGTCATCGATCTTACCTGTGTCGATTTGACGCTCTGGGCGTTCAGGTAAGGCACTCAGGGTGCTCTGAAATGTATTTAACGTTTTACAGCGTGGGCATTTAATTTCTAATGCATCAAAAGCCCCAACTTTAGCCAGTAGCTTAAAACAGCATTGGCATTTCAAATTTTGCATAAGTTTTTTCTACATGAGCAAAACAGGCGAAATCTTATTAAAATTCAACAAAAAGAACAAATATTTATTCTTTTATTTTAGAATGGTGAAAAATATATTCTTAATCTGGGGTGAGTATGACGGCTGTAAGTTTCAATAAAACCAACGCGGACAGTTCACGGCCAAGAATGATCTGTCCTCATTGTAAGGTGACCAACTTAAAAATAAGAAGCAGCGAACAAAAACACCCACTCCTTAAAGAAATTCGACTGCAGTGTCCAAATATTCTTTGCAGTTTTTCTTGTGTCGGCAATATCGAACTGACTTACGTCATTTCTCCAAGTGCAACGCCCGATCCATCTATTCGCCTACCAACCATTCAAGAGTTAAAAGAGCTCAAAGCAGCAAATGACGATTGTGTAGAGCCTAGAAATGATTGATCGCCTATGCATTAACTTTTCGGCAAATAACAGCCTTTCTGTAGGTGCAATGGATTTTAGTACAGGAAAGGATTTTTCAGTCCTATCAATTGTCCAAAAACGAGAAGGGACTGCACTTGAACTTATCTGCCACCACTCAGTCGAAACATCTGTGAACTTTAGTTTAAGTCATTCCAGCACCAAATTATTCACTCAGTTTCTAAATCGCCATTTATTGGCGGGGACATATATTTCTACTTTAAAGGGCACTCATTATGGCCAAATGTAATATTTGTGGAACACGTACTTGGTTTTTTGAAACTCATCGTTGCAAAGCTAAACCAAAACAAGAGATCGGCCGACAAACTACGTCTGTTCGATCTCCTTCCGAAAGAAGGCTTACAAGTATCGATACAACTGATCTTTATTTGGTACAACAACAGCAAAATCTAATTAATTCAGTCGTCAGTGAGCCTGAACCATGTCGAATGACTTCTGATTTTCATCGTCCTATTCAGAATTATGCCCCAGACACCTCATATACTCCTCCAACATATTCGAGTGAATGTAGCTCCTCGAGCAGTTGGGACAGCGGATCAGGTTCATCCAGTAGTAGTTATTCAGGGGATTAATATGAATCCAGAACAACTCTTTGAACTATTTTATAAAAGTATTCGTGAAGATATGAATCCATGCGGATTAAGACACCACAATGGTATGTATCAATGGTGGCACGAAAGGTTCATGAATGCATTTTATGGAATTCAAGAGCCTCACAATTTAAGAAGCTGGGCTGAAGCACCGCAGATGTGGTTGGCAGGGTATAGAGAAAACGAAGGTCACATTGAGTGACCTTTTTTTATTTTGATTTCTGTAGCTGAAAGATAGTTTTTTCTGGGCGTTTTTCTGTATTACTCATATCTAAAGCAGTTCTAATAGCACCTGTTTTATTTATAGCTAAATCTGACAACAATGGAAATATAAAATTCTTGTATGGAGATTTATTTTTAATTTTTTTTAAAGTTGCATCTGATAAAAGTGGAATATCAAATAACACGTTTCCAAAACCAATAAGTGCAAAGTAATCATAATTATTTCTTTTAAACAATATATTGCTTAAAGTTCTTTTTTTCCTAAATACATTTAAAACTAAATTGTCTGGGTGGATTGTTGGAAGAATAGTTTGATACATTATTAATTTGTTTAAGAATTTAATATTATAATCTTCGGTGTTGATCCAACTTCTCAAAAGCGTAAAATCTTTTCTATATTTTGGCGGAATTACTCCATAAACCGTTTTCATGAAAGCTTTATATACATCTGAATCTCTATAGATAGTTTCAAAGTTAAGAGATATTTCCCCAGCTCCATGTTCCTTTAAAATATCTTCAGATCGTTCACCAGTTATCTCTAACGACATTTCATGATCATTTTTTCTCATTTGCATAAATGCCTTTTGGCTTTTAGCTTGATATTTTAGGTAGTTGGGTTTGTGTTTATTTCTAGTTTTATAACCATTCATCACTCTAAATTTCTCAGAAAACCTCGCAAGCTCCGTCTCTAAAGTATCCCCAAATTTTTTATTACATGCCGTACATTCCTCCCGGTGCATTAAAAATTTATTTCCTAATAAATAAGGAATGACATGAGCATCATCTTTAAAAATTGCTAAGGGCTCTTTCTTTAAGCAGAAAATACAAGTGAGATCCTCATCAGGAATTTTATAAAGAGGCTTAATTTCTTCTAGATCCATGAAATCCGCATATGAAAACAAAATTTCATAAGAGTTAATGATTTTTGAGAAATGACTACTTCTTTTGTATTCAAATTTTTTGATGTTAATTAATTGGTGTAAATTTTGCCCAATTTTTTTAATCATCTCACCACCTGATAACGACACATAGACTCGCCACATCGTGCATGATTAACCGCTGTACCATCCTCAAAAGTCATTGCATCTATATCCGAGCCTTTAACTATACTTGAATATAAACCAGCTCCGATTTCTCCACCCAATAAAGCTCTGGTGATACGTTGGCCATCGTCAAATACGGCATAAGCTTTTTGCGGATTACCAGCATCATACTTCCATGCTACATCTACAAACTCACGGCTTAAACTCAGTTCCAAACCATTACGTTGATCTTCACTGAAGTAATATGTTGTCATTGGCTCACCATTTTGGTTAGCACCAGACTCTTTTTCAACGACAGGCAAGCCAACCGAAGCAATAATTTCTTCATCATTTTTTAGGTCAACTCTTGCTACTGGAGAAGTGAAGTCCACTGCAGGGAGTTCAAACTGCGGTCGGTCTTGTTCTTCTTGTTCAGCTATATTTTTTTCAATTTCAGTTTGCTTTTTATCGAACTCTGCTTGTGCCGTATCAGTGGCATTTTGAGGTTCATTTGAACATGCTGTTAATGTTAAAAGTGAAATAATTAGAGGGTAAATTCTTTTCATAATGAATAGTTTATTAAAAATAATACCCCGCTATGTTGCCATAACATCTTAAAATCATCAAATGCTAAAGATATTAGTTATATCAAAGTTAAATGTTGAGAATTTAATAATTGAAATTTTTAGAATTAAAAAACCACTCAATTAGAGTGATTAAAAGGTTATTTACACTTGCGGAGGTTTACTAAATTATCCACTTTTTGGAATATCTGACTAAGGCAACTTCCTTTGTGTTTACATACACTTTCGATTATGGCATTAGTTCCGTAACCATCTCTCTTATCAAAACCGTCACGCTTATTCATAACTCGCTTGTAAAACTGTAAGAGTGTCTTTCCACGCAAAAGCTGAGGATATTCCGTTTGTAGTCTGGCTAACACAGCTGTTGGAAAAGTTTCACCAGCCTGTGGTGCAGTATGTATGTCAGCTTGGTTAAACAAGTTTTCAATGTGCATAGATAGGTTGAGAGGTAAATTACCATTCAAAATTCTATCCATCTCTAAAGCATACCAATGTAATACAGTAGGTAACTCTTCATTGAATACAACAGCATTTTTGGTTTTCATGTCATTCTCAAGATTACCATCAATAAAGATGTCATTTTCAAAAGAATAACCATGGGTACAAATAATACGATCATGTATGTAATTGCTATCAATACCTTTTATTACCCACTGATCCTTATCGACTATAAATATAGTGCGTTGTAGATGAGGAGTCGCTTTAAGCCTATTGAATATACCAAGGACAGTATTTCTTCCATGTACAGGTAGAACATCAACCATTGGTTCATGATCTTCGTAAATCTGTTCGAATTCGGTATAAACGAGTAAGTCATCTTTACCTTCAATAACAATACTGAAAAGATCTGAACGTTCAATTTGTGCAGCAAAAGCTTCAATTTTATCTTGTTCTTCTACAACTTCACTCATGATTAACTTTCTCGTTACCACGCTCAAACTTAGGATGTACACAAAGCTCTTTGTCGGGATACTTACTATAGATAAATGGTGAGTGAGTAGTAATAATAAATTGATTACTTGGATTTTGTTTCATTAAAATTCTAAATAAAATACGTTGCCAATCTGCATGTAAACTATTTTCTGGTTCATCTATAAAGAAGATCGTATCATCAAAAAAAGAATTATAACTAATTAGAGTTAATATCTGTTTTTCACCAGATGATAAGACGTTTATATCAAATAGTTTTTCAGGTAAGTTTAGACCTAATAAAGTTTTTAACTTGCTTTCTCTAACTTTACTTTCAAATCTATTATCAGAAAATTGAACTTTATTACCAAAGTGGAATTCATAGTTTTTAAGAAAAAACTTCATTGAATCTTCAAACCTTTTTAAAGGTTTTTTTATTAAATCAATTTTTTCTTTGATTGAATCAAGATCTTTTTGCAGAGCATTAAGCTGATTTAGTGCATTTGATGAAATACTATTATCATTTTTATTATTTAATCCATCAAAAAATGTTTGAGATTTTAATCGACTTTCAGCCTGTAAAGGTTGAGTTAAAGACATAATCTCTGCATATTTACTAATGAGTAATTCATTTATATATGAGGATGACACTGACGTAATAAATCTATGATCTTTATTAGATAGTTTATTAGACAATATTCTGAAGTCATTTACTAAATCAATTGTATCTGGTGTTTTTTGACTATTATTTATGAGTAAATGTTGGAAAAGCTCATGTTTTATGTCGTACTTTTCTGTACTAAATCCACCTTCAATCATTCGGAAAGTTGGGAAAAAATATGAGCTACTTATATATTTAGTAATAATATGTTTAGTGTGTTGATTTATTGAGTCAACATCAATGTTTGAAATTTCTTCGCTTAAACTTGTTTTATCTTTATAAGTAAAAAAAGTTTCATACGGGTAGTCCTGATCATCATTTACAATGACAGATAATGTATAAACGTCTGTTTCTAATGTTGCTTTTTTGAATGGCACTTCTATCAGAGCTTTTTCTAAATTGCCGCTAATAAAATACCAAATAAGTTTTAAGATTGTAGTTTTACCAGCACCATTCTTCCCTGAAATAATATTCAAATCATCATTAAAATGTAAAGAAAATGGCTCGCGTTTACTATGTAAGCCTTCAATGTAGATTGATTGGATTTTCATAAAGAGTCTCTGTAAATCCTAAATGTATTTTTATTTAAAGTATGAGCGATGAATAGTGTAAATGAATGGATCTTTACCATCGGAAGGGCTGCATATACATGTTACAGAAATAATGAATGATTGAATCCAAATCATAGCAACTCACTATTGACATAGCAACCCACTATCGGCAACATGTAAAAGCACCGCAAAATCGGTGCATAGGCGTGGAAACCTATAAAAACACTCAAAGGGCAAATAAACACCGCTCTATGCGGATTTTTTTTGCTTAAAAAAAGTCGCATCTGCTAGACTTGTCATGGTAGATCGGCAGGGCAGTCTTTGACTGGCCGTTTCTTTGAGTGCGGTATTTCCACCCCTGTCGGTCTGCCACCATTCCGTGGAAAGAATGGCGGTAGGTTTTTAACCTATACTCAAAGGAATTTAGTCATGAACAGACAAATTCAAGCCCGCACATCTGCACATTCAAAAAATGCTCACATCATCGAGCACACGCCAATTACCGACTTAGCTGCCTTCGAGCAACGCTTAAAGAAACGTAAAAATCAAAAACTTCTTAAAAATACATTTGTGGGGCTAGCTCAAATTTGTATGGCAGTGCTAACGTTCTCCATTCTTTTTTTAGGGGAATAAGTACATGAATCAAAATACAAATATTATCCCTTATGTCCCCATAGCTTCGCGTGTACAGGCCAGCAGTGCGAAAAGTCAGCTCTTATGTGAAAAGCTGTTTGAATTAATTGATCGGTGTGTAAAAGCGCAGATATCTTTTAACCATGACACAGCAAAAGGACTGCTTTCAGTTTGTCCCGATCAGTTGAATGATTTACTCAATGAACTATCTAAAAGTGATCAATCGACCAAAGAATTAGATGTTGACGTCTTAAAACAGTCGCTAAATGACTTGATATATCCTAAGTTTAACGGAGAACTTACGGTCATAAGTCCCATTTGGAACAATGAAGAGGTACGTGTTTGGCAATTTCAATTAAATCAAATTGATAGAGCTAATCACATGCAAACACTTGATAAAGAACTACTTATAGACCAAACATTGTCCGATCTTCGTATTTGGAGACAGTCACTTGAAGCAGCGGGGAACGACAAAGACGTAACCTATAGCAATAATGATTTAATTTATAAGCTCATGGCGCTCGAATTTAACTTAGCACAAGTTCAGAGCCAAATAGAGGAATAAGAAAAAAGCCCACTGCAAAGTGGGCTTTTTATTTGGCTATCATTTTTTGTTTTCCGATTCCTTGGCCATCACTTTACCCAGTCCAAGTAATGCTTCTTGAGCTTCAGGGCTTATTTGTCTGTAAGCCTTTAATAACAAACTTTCTTCACTCGTCAGTCCTGAAAATTCGGGATCAATACCAAGCAGCACATAACGTATATCAATACCTTGCTCATGCAGTTTAGCTAAGTACACCCACTGATCTGGAACTTTATTACGCACGTAATTTCCAAGCGTATTTTCATGCGCTCCGATATCACGGCTCAGTGATTTTGCACGCAAATTATTTCTTTCTAGTTCCGATTTAAAGCGATCAGAAATGATGGCTGACAGCTCATCATAGTTTTCGGACATATATTTCACCGATACATATTGATAGACTAAATATTTATGCTATAGTGACCCTTAGCACATCACTATAACCGTAGGATACTGTATGGGTACAGAAACTTCACCCCAAAATCATCGTCCCAGATCAAAAAAGATCACAGGTGGACGTGTTCGCTTCAATGTTTATCTCCCCAAAGAAGAAGCTGACGAAATCAACAAAATGGCGGAACAAACTGATCAAAGCCAATCCAGCATTATCGCCAAGTTTTATATGCAAGGTAAAAGCACCAAACAAGAGGGATAAATCCATGTCTTTACAACATCGTCGTATTAAAAAACAGCCTCGTGATAACCGATTCAGTATCAACTTAACCAACGATGAAACAAGCTTACTCACAGCAGCATCGAATCTCTCCGGTATCGAAATAAGCGTTTTGATTCGCCAAATGGCAATGAAGCAAGCGATCCACACTTTAGTAGATGATTCTGATGACGATTTTAATTTGTACAAGATATTAAGTGAAGGCGCGAAAAAACAGCTTTCTAGGAGCTGAAGCAATGCTCAAACATGAAATTGCACTGACAGAGCAAGAACTAAAAATCTTGCAAGAAGTGCAACAGCAGTTGGGGCTTTCCTCAATTGAAGAAACTATCGAATTCCTAGCCAGAGAACGTATTCAAGAAAAAATGCTCGATTTGGCAGGGGAAGAAATTAAACGTAAACGGCATTTGTAATAAGGCAAATCAATCAAATGATGTTCCCAGAAACACAAAGACAAGTTGAACAAAAACTTGAGCATGTTTATGGCTTTAAACGTAAGCCCTCTACAAATGGCGACAAACTTCGTGGCAGATGTCCTGACTGTAACCACAAAGAGTCATCAGCTTGGACATTTGCCGAAGAACCGTGGATAGTTTTCTGTCCACGTAAAAATGAATGCGGGCATGAAAATCATGTCCGTGACCTTTTTCCTGAACTTTTTGAAAAGTGGGAAAAACGCTTTGAACCAACACCTGAAGATCCTTTACGTACTGTAAATGCATATCTAATTGAGGAAAGAGGTTTTCCATTAGAACAATTAAAAGGCTTGTATGCACAAGAGTCGATTACCCGCTATAAGCCTAAAAAAACCACCTCTATAACCTTACGTTTTCCTATTACGGATGAACAAGGTAATGAGGGATGGTGGCAGCGTGTATTGGATCAACAGGATGTCTTGCCTAAAACGACTTTTAAAGAAGATTGGTCATCAATGGGGCATGCTTGGATCACACCAAATACCAATTATTTAGAATCGAAAGAAATTTTCATTACTGAAGGTATTTTCGACACCATTGCATTTTGGCTTTCAGGTATTACCAGTTTTTCAGCTTTAAGTAGTGGTAATTATCCTTCCATTTTTTTAAATGAAATCGCACAAAAATGTACTGAAGCAGGGATTAATTTTCCAAAACTGGTTTGGGCGTTTGACAACGACGAAGCAGGTCATAAAGGTATTTTTAAGAATATCGAACTTGCACAAGCAGACGGTTTCGAATGTGAAGTTGCTTTGCCACCGGGTGGACGTAAAAAACAGGACTGGAATGATTTATATAAACAAGATCGACTGAAGTTCAGCGATTTAGAAACATATAAATATTTCGGTGCTTTACTTGTTGCAGAGAAGGCTGTTGATAAAGGCATACTTATCTACAAGCATAAAGGCATGAAATCTTTTCCTTTTGACTTTAAAAATCAAGTGTATTGGTTCAAGTTGGACATGGACAAATACGATGATTACATGAAAGGTCTACATGCTACAGATGACAATGCAGACTGGGCACAAGAAGAAAAAGACCTACTCATTGCCGAGCGCAGAGACTCAGCATTGGAACATGCGTCAACAGTAGAAATTATGATGGAATGCCGCCCATATGGTCTGTATTACCAATATCAAAAGGAAATTGACGAAGCTTCATATTTTTTTAAAGTCGATTTTCCCCGTGGTGGCCAAACGATTAAAAACACTTTTACTTCATCACAAATCACATCTGCAGGTGCATTTGGTGAACGTCTAACGCACATTGCACCGGGTGTATTTTATGAGGGGAATAGTAAGCAGCTACTCGCATTTCTTAAAAGGGAACTGCGCGACATCAAACGAGTTGAACTCATTAATTACGTTGGTTATCACAAAGAACATCAAACCTATGTTTTGTGTGACATTGCAGTCCAAAACGGTCGACGTTTTAAAATCAATAAAGAGGAATACTTTGAACTTCCACGCAAAACCAACTTAAAAGCACGTGCACCGTTTCAATTAGAAATTAACAACAATGCCAGTGACTACACCGATGCTTGGGTCAAGGATCTGCTCGATGCATACGATGTTCGTGGCATGGTGGCATTAACGGCTTTTTTTGGAAGCCTTTTTGCACAGCAAATCCGAAGCATGCACAAATCATTTCCATTTATAGAATTGGTGGGTGAACCAGGAACTGGTAAATCGACTTTGCTTTCATTTTTATGGAAGTTATTTGGTCGCTCAAACTATGAAGGTATCGACCCAAGTAAATCATCTATATCAGGTTTATTACGTACCTTCAGACAGGTTTCCAATTTACCTGTAGTTTTACTCGAGTCAGACCGTGAAGGGGACAAAGGCACAGTAAAACAGTTCGATTGGAACGCACTAAAAACCCTATATGACAATGGCTCACTTGGTGCAAAAGGGGTTAAAAATGGCGGGAATGAAACCTATGAACCGCCATTTATGGGGACTTTGGTGATCAGCCAAAATGCTGAAATTGTGTCTACAGAAGCAGTGATGGGACGTATTGTTCAGTACAAATTCACTAAAGAGCAAATGTCTAAAAAAGGCTTATACGCCTCTCGTAACCTTGAGCGATATGAACAGTCTCAAATCAGCCAGTTCATTTTACTTTGTATCGAAAAGGAAAATGCCGTACTCGAATCCTACCGCTTGGGCATGGAAAGATACGACGAAATACTACACCAAGAAAAATACAACGTTAAAAGTTCACGTGTGATTCATAACCATGCACAAATTTTAGCGTTATTCGATGCGATGTGTACCCATGTTTTAAAAGACTTAATTCCAAACGATGTACAACAAAAGGTGCATGATGAATTATTTGGCATGGCGCAGAACCGAGACAAGGTGCTCAAGTCAGATCCAATCATTGTCCAAAACTTCTGGAACACCGTCGAAGAAATGGAAGATGCCATCAAGACTCCAACTCACCAAGAAACTGTACTGAATCACTCAGCCAGATCAGATTTATTCGCAATTAACTTTGCTCATTTATACAGAGTCGCAGCGGATTACCGCTACTCACTGCCTGAAGTTAATGAACTCCAAAATGCGCTGCGCCACAGTTTGCACTATCGCTTTGTTGAAGCAAATAAAGCCATACAAAGCAAAATTAGCAGTACCACCAAACGCTGTTGGATTTTTGAAAAACCAACTTCACAACGGGATTAATCCCAAAACTTAACTAAGGAAAACACCATGAATAAAGCCATTTATCAACTACATATTTCTACCCCATCATGTATGAAAGCCTCTTTGCCTGTATCTGATGAAGTTGCCAATTATTTATCAACACGTTTGGTCAATCATGGCTCAATTGAAAGAAAAGAGCTATTACAACAAATTGGCTATCCAAAAGGTGTTGGTAGTAAAAGTGGGTCATTTTTGGACAGTGTTTATAATTTTGCAAATGCCATTTTAGCTGAATCGAATTCACCAACATTTACAGTTCAAATTGAAGCAATTCCTGCTCATCAGAAAATTTTTAAATCATCAGATGATCTACCGATTGCCAATAAACCTTTAATTGTCGTGTTTAAAGATAAAGACATTATCAGTGCTGAATATTGCAATAAACACAATGCATGGCATACAGAGCAAGGCAATATAAATGCTCGCCAAATTCATCAATGGGCATATGCAGAGGATTTTTACAATCAGTTGAACCTTCCTCAATTTCCAGAACGTTCTAAACGCCCTGATTCATCAGAAATTTTTAAAAGCTTAAAAGGTTTATTGGATGCATTATCCGAGGCTTCGGTTGAGGTTCATGTGCGCAAAGCAGATTCAAATGACAACAGTTTGAAAGATATGTTGGATGAAGTATTTGGAGAAAAATCAGATATTTTCAAATCAAATTCTAAACACTAATTTTTAAAAGCACACATACAGAAGCGGCCACTCCTGTATGTGTCACATCAATCAGTTGGAGAACCAAATAATGCAAAACGATTCTAACCTACAAAACGTTTCTGCCAAAACTTCAGCGTCAAACGCTGTGCTAACACCTGAGTTAATTCATCCGAATTTCTTCAAAATGAAAAAGACTCACCCGCATACCAGTTTTAAACGTCAGGCGAACTTTAAAGATTCAGTGGCTTTAACTGCAAGTGACATCGAACACCGCAAGCGTTGGGCAAATCGCCAATTGTCAAAATTGGTGCATAACCCAAGCACTGCAGTACTGGGAGCATAGTCCATGTCTAAATATCGTTGTAACTGTGGTGGTTTAATCCTTCCAAATTTTGAAGCCTACCAAGTGGGCGATGAAGTGAATTTCATGATTCAAAAACGCAGAAATATAGGCAATGGGCATATTGCTGTAAGCCAAAAAGCGCACAGTGGAAAAATCACCGAAATTAAAGGTGATGAAATTACGGTGAAAGCACCTGTTCGTACATACCAACTTAATCGTTTTGAAATTACTCCAAAGGATGCACCTGGTCCTATTGAATATTTCCGTATTGGCAGATGCCGTTGTGAGTTAGATCAAAAGGAGTTAACAGCGTGAATTTCAATTTTAAAAATGCCTTGCTCTTGAACCTAGTCTTTTCTTGCGTAATTTCTTCTGTGATTTTAATGCTTGGGGAAAAACAATGAATCCTAAAAAATTAAATGCACTTCGAGCTAAACAACAGGCTGAACTGAAACAGAAACAAGATGCAGCTGCTCAGGGCCCTTATGAATTAAGTATGGAATTCTGTGTCGATGAAGTGAATGAAACCGTTGAACAGCACCGCGAAGAAACAGGCTTAGAAGATACTGAACAAACTCCAGAGCACGTAGCTTACTCAGTATATAAAGGCGATTTAATCATTTGCCTGAAAAATATATTAATTCCACTGGAACAAGAATGGCATTTAGGGGTGGACAGTCATTTTTACAACCCTGAAACGGAAGAAGTGATGTCAGTGCCGGTGCAATTCCAAATGCCAAAAATGTCGTTTAACGAGTTCAAATTTGGTAGCACTTTAACGGTCGATCGTGGGCATGGTCTAAAAACCCGATGGAAAGGGATCAACAGCGAACTAAATGAAATTTTACTTTCAGATGTGCCAGTTGGTTTTGATCGAGTGCGAAGTGATGCAAAACTTACTTGCATCACGGGTTTTACAGATTACGCATGTTTAAAAGAGTTCAACTTTGTGAAAAAAATTATCCGTGAGCAGGGCTTAAACGGAATCCAAAAGTTAAATGAAGCAATGAAACAAAATCAAATTAAGCAGGTGGCCTAATGAGCACTAAAAGCTATCAAATTCGTATTCGAAAAAATTTGGAAAATACTGAAATACACAAGTCAGCTGTTGAATTTCTTGGGGCATGTATTGTCGCTGAAATTAGAACTCTTCATGGCAAGTTTTCTAGCATGAATGAAGCCTTTGAAAAAATGGCATCTATGAAAAAGCTTGAAGAATATGAAATTATTTCCGTCATTTTGATTGATCAAGATAATCGCGAACAACTTGGGGAGGATTTTGACTGGGAGGAACAAGAATAATGAATTTTCAAGCGATCGCAAAAGCCCGCCAAGCAATCACAGACAAACATGGTACCCAAAAACCACAACTAACTTTTGGTGGTGAAATGCCTTGCCCAATTTGTAGTTCAGGGAAATTGAGTTATCAAATTAGTGCAGTAAATGGACATATCGCAGCTAAGTGCGAAACTGAAAACTGTGTGCAGTGGATGGAATAATCATGACAGCATTAATTTTTGATACAGAAACCCACAAATTGCATGGCGATATTATTGAAGCTGCAGGGATGGGTGTAGTTTTTCATGAAATTGGCGGGAATATTCCATTAATTCCAACTCAATTCGACTTCACAAAACGTTTTAAACCAAGTGAGCCGATTAATATTGGTGCAATGGCTGTACACCACATCGTCGATGAGGACTTAGTCAAATGCCCATCTTTCACTAAGTTTAAATTTCCGAAGGAAATCGGTGTTGAATATTTGATTGGCCACAATATTGATTATGACATTGCAGCAGTAAATCGAGCTGGCACATCAACTAATGGCATCAAAGCAATTTGCACTTTGGCAATGGCTCGTTATTTATGGCCAAAGTTAGAATCGCATAATTTAACAGCTTTGGCATATCAGGTAAGCTCCGATCGCAAGGCAACTAGACGTGGTCTTAAAAACGCACATTCAGCCTTAAATGACTGTAAAACTACATATTCACTTTTAGTGGCAATTGTCCGTGAAACTAAAATTTCGTCTTTTGAGGAGTTATTCGATTTTTCTGAACGTGCTAGGTATCCAACCCATATTTTTTATGGGAAGTATAAGGGCGCTTCAATTAAGGATTTAGAGGATAAAAATATTCATTGGCTGCTTGGTAAAACGGATGATCCTTATCTAAAAATATCTTTAGAAAATGAACTCCTTGCTCGAAGCAGCATAGACGAACAAAACGAGCTACCTTTCAACTAACTTGAGCACCTTTCACGCACCTCCACTCGGAGGTGCGTTCCTCTAAAATATCCCTCATATTTTTTAAATACTTAAATGTAGGTTTTCCATGTCCGCAGGATTAGAAGTTCGTGGCAAAAGCATGCGAATTTGGATGAAAACACATCCATCAGAACCCGTGATTAAAGAAACTTTAAACTGGCCATTCTCACCAGAGAACGTTGAGAAAGCCAAAAAATTAGCTGAATTAATTAAACTCGAGATTGAATTGGACCAATTCAATTTAGCCAAGCATTTCCCCAACTCAAGACATTTGAAAAAAAATCAAATGTCTTACTACATTGCTCAGTACAAAGAAATGATCCGCTGGGAAGTTGCACCGAGTACGTTTGATGGCTATTACAGCCATATCAAGAAACACGTCACGCCACGTTGGGCTAAGATCCACCCGAAAGACATCGACACGGCAGCCGTAAAAAAATGGATCAACGAATTAAAGGAAAAGCTTGCACCAAAAACCATTCGTGAAGTGATTACCCGGCTGGCATCTATTCATGAACTATGGCGACAGGAAAATAAAATTCCCTATAACCCATTTGAAAATATCGTCATTAAGCAATTGGACAATCTTGAGCCAGACCCATTCTCCAAAACTGAAATTTCAATGATTTTGGGAACTATGGCCAACCAAGATATACAAAATTTACTGCCTTGTATTTTTTGGACAGGCTTATCAATCTCTGAACAGATCTCTATTGCATGGGAAGACATAAACCTCGAAAAAGGCACAATACAGGTCAATCGCAATCATGTTAAAGGATTGCACAAAGTCACTAAAAATCGCCGCAGAAAGCGCGAAATTAAGCTATTACAGCCCGCAATTCAGGCACTACGTAGACAGTATGCAATAACAGGCAATCGTTACGCTCAAGTTGTAAATGTTCTACAACGGGATAACCGAACATATAAGCAGGAACGACTGCATTTTGTTTGGATCAATCAAGAGTACGATCGACCTTTTAATTATTATGAATTGCGCTACATCTGGAGAAGGCATTTAAAAAAGGCTAGTGTGCGATACCGTGGAATTAATCAGGGGAGACACACGTTCGCAAGTCAATTATTGTCTTCAGGGCAGGTGCCACCAGAATGGATTGCAGATCAGCTTGGCCATAGTGATACATCAATGATTTATAAACACTATGGAAAACTCATAGCCGAAGATATTCCCGACTACTTAACCAAGATCAATAATTACATTAACCAGTGATTTAAATTACTGGGATCTTACTCCATATCTTACTTGGAGATTTTTATATAAGTGCCTAATTATCTAGGCACTTTTTTTTGGCTATTACTTTATTACTCGATAAGCAAATAGGGTGCTTAATTAAAAACAGATCAAAACCTAAACCTTATTTTTCTAATACTGAAGCATGGAAGTACCTGGTCAAAGGGCATAATTCCCATATAAAGCCTATAAACAACCTTGTATTTCACTAAGTCATTAAATTGTATGAGTAAAGTTTAGGTTTTATCTTGGGTTCGAGTCCCGCTGAGCGCACCATTTTTTTTATTTTCCTTTCTGAAGCTATATTAAAAATACAGTTTTAAGCTCTATTTTCATTTCACTCAAAGCTACCTTCGTTATATTTCTTGCAACAATTTAAATGTTTATTGTTGCTCTATGACGACACTAGCTATTTGCAATAAATCTAAGTGTTGTAACTAATCATGGCGACTCTGTTACCGTATATGACGTAAATTGATCGAATTTATATAGAACAAGTAATTGGTTTGAATCAGTTTTTGTACGCTTAAAGCTTAGAAAATTTTATTTTCCAAGGCAAAATATTAAAAATTTAGTGCATGCGTTAGCATATGGAAGCCCGTGTATTTTTAGATATGGGCAAAATTTTAGTATCGATTGATGCAATTACATGAACTGATAAGACAATGTGCTTAGTACTGGTCTAGCTATAACAAATCGTGTTCGGCGCAGCATTTGATTATCATAAAAAATGACAAAATGATTAAAGTATTCCATCCAGTCACTTACGCGGGTTGATGTGTATTAAATTGTGATTTATGTCACTAATGTGATTTTATTTTGAGATAAATACTATAAAAATTAATATATTGGCTTATGTTTTATTCTTGATTATTCATGTAAATGTAATGTGCTCTAACAATAATACGACTTCCGTAAATCAGATGTGTAAAAGACCATGGACGTCAGTACTAAACAAAGCCTTTTAGTTTCTTGTCTTAAAAAAAGTTTATTTATCCCATTACTTGTAGGAACGCTTATCCTTACAGGATGTGGTGAGGAAAGTCGTTATTCAAACTCATCAAACAATGCTAATAACACCGTCGTTGATAATCCGGCAAATACTACGGATGATCCGAGTTTATATTTGGCAGATACACCTACAATTGAAACAGCAGACAACTTTCGTGATATTGCAGGAAATAGCATTTCAAGCAATTATGTTAACGCTGATGGTTTGAAATTAAGACGAGGCGTGATTTATCGATCGAACTATTTGCCATTAAATGAAACAGACTTAGAAACCTTTAAAACATTGGAAATTAAGACCGTTTATGATCTGCGGACCAATTCTGAAAGAGAAAAAAGCCCAGATATTTTAAGTCCCGATACTAATATTATGATGGTAAATATTGCTGGTTCAAAAGAGAGTGATCTACCGAAAGGAATTGCTACAGCTGAAGATATGATCAATTTTTTTAATAGCTCAATGGCGAATATGGCTGCGCATGATAAAGGCACTCAATTACGTTTCGGAGTAGTGATTAATAGTTTAATTTATACAGATGGTGTTCAGCTTTATCATTGCACAGCAGGCAAGGATCGTACGGGATGGGTTACCGCTGTGATTCAGTTATTGGTCGGTATGAAGTATGACGATGTCTTACAAGATTATCTTTTAACAAATGCGTATACCGCAGACCGTGTCAATGCGACGTATCAATATATGGTCAACACCCAAGGTGAAGCAGCCGCTAATATATATCGACCAGTTCTTGATGTGCGTGAAGAATTCTTTAAAGCACAATTCGATGAAGTCATCAAAGTGTATGGCAGTATTGATAAGTATGCGACAGAAGGTTTGGGCTTATCGGATGAAGATATTGAAAAGTTGAAAGAAAAGATGCTCGTCGGCTATAAATCAAAAAGTGCTTCATAATATCAAGCCGTAATAACGCCATCCGAGTTCAAAGCCCAAAGTAGAAGAGGGCTTTGGACTGACTGGGAAAACTAAACTTGAAGATTGCGATAGATGATTTCCCATTATTTTCGTTTAAAGAGTTTCATTGGTTTTTAGCATCAATGGATGCAAGTATTTTTAGTGATGATGGTGTTGTTCATGCTTTTCATCATAGTCTTGGCGAATACAGCAGCCTGCAACATATTGGCTGCTTCCATCGGTATAAAACTCTTCTTTCCAAACAGGCACTTCATGTTTAACACGCTCAACCGCTTCTTCACAGGCCTGAAATGCTTCTCGGCGATGTGGAGCATACGCAATGGCAATAATAGCTTTATCACCAATGTCTAATGTACCAATCCGATGTACAACCCGAACATAGCGAAGCGCATATTTTTCTTGTATCTCTTGTTCAATCGTTCTTATCATCTTTTCGGCAACAGGTGCAATAAGATGTATATTTCAGTGCCTGAACCGCGCGTCCTTCATGATGGTTTCGAACCGTACCAATAAAAATACCTGTTCCACCGCACTCTGGAAATGCTTGAATGCTGTCAAAATCCTCTAAATTAAGAGCAGTGTCTTGAATACGAGCAAACTCTAACATTTTAGCCTCCAGCAACAGGTGAAAGTAATACCAAGGTGCTATCTTGTACTAATCGACTTTGACGCGCCACAATATCTTCACCAATCGCACAAACACAGCGTTCCAGCAGGTCAGAAGCAGATGGATAACGTATTTTTATTTGATCAAGTACATCAGCAATTAAACTGTTCGGCACACAACTCAGGCTAAGTTCGGCAGGAAGATGCTTTTCAATTGCACCATAAGCCTCGATTTTGATATGAATGTCCTGCATGTTGCCTCTGTCAAAACGGGTTTAAAAATAGTTTGTTGTCTTCAGTTTATTGAATATTTATTAATTCACTTTAGCATTATTTAATTTGATCATCAAAATGGAAAAGTCAGTTTGTACAGACAAATAAAACACTATTTTTCTTATAGATGTGGCTATTTCTATCTATGACAGAACGGTTTGAATGATATGACTCGACTAAGAGTCTAATGACTTTTGGTAATCGTGCACTTCTTCAAATGAATTGAGGCTGTGGTAAGCCAAATGCGCATTTTGAATATCTACTGTTTGTGGCGACAGATCGTTGAAACAGTGTTTTAAGCTGAATTGTTGTTGGTGTAAATGGTTATTCAAGGTTTCTAGACTATTGCGTTTTAACAAACAAAAAGGGTAGAGCGCTTGTCCATTGATATTCAGGTAGACAACAGAAGAGTGCGGATGTTGTTCTAATGTGTGATGGAGGCGCGGCAATATATCTTGTGGAATATTGGTAATATCACACGGGATAAATAAAATATAATCAGCCTGCACATATGACCATGCCGTTTGAATACCGATTAAAGGCCCTAAAAAACCGGCATTATTATCTTTGAAACAGCGAATATCAGGAATCAACTCACTATATTGCGCATAATCGCGATGACTATTGATCCATATGTCCTGAACTTTTCCATCAAAAGCTGAATATATTTTTAACAACTGGACTTCATGGTCAAATCTTTGCAAAAGCTTATTGACCCCATTCATTCGTGTGGCTTTACCACCCGCTAAAATCACCAGTGCTGTTGCTGGGTAGTTTTGCATGATTTTGACCTAACATCCGTGTGTAGGGATATCAATAATAACCGTTCAATATTGAGATGTACGGTCTAGGACAAAGCTGTTCATGCCTTAGACCGTGTGCAAAAAAGCACTTGGTTTGTATCACTATCCAATCTATGTTGTTAGATGGAGATGAAATCGACATAGTCCAATGTTATAGGGGCATCAGATCGAGCAGGGATTCGAACAATACTATTGGCTCGATTTAAATTACTGAGCATGTGGGATTGTTGTTTGCCGAGTTTGGAAACGGTTAATTGTCCAAACTCGTTGACATCTAATACCATGCGAACCAGTTGCTCACGGCTGTCTTGTTTAATACTGTCGTTGAAACGAGCTTTTTTCCAAGCGGGTGCGGGAGACGTAACTCCCTGTAAAGCCGCCAATAGTGTCGATACATGTACAGCAAGACAGGTGAGTACAGCAGCAGGGTTCCCAGGCAAGCCAATCAAATAAGAATGATGATAGTCTGTCTGATATTCAGCAAAATACAATGGTTTACCCGGTTTTTGCGCAACTTGCCAGAAAATCTCTTTTGCACCTAAAGCCATTGAAACAGGTCGAATCAAGTCATAATCGCCAACCGAAACACCGCCTGTGGTAATGACCACGTCATAATGATTCATGGCATTCGAGAGTGCTTGTGTGAGTATCTTCTCATCATCAATCACATGCTCTAAATGGACTTCAGAAAAACCGTGTTCTTTGAGCCAAGTGAGGATCATTGGCGCATTGGCATCGAACACTTTAGATTGATTGTCCAGTTGCGTACTGACTTCATCACCGGTAATAAGCACTGCAATTTTAGGTTGGCGATAAACCTCGACATGCTGAACACCCGCCATACTGAGTGCCGCAATTAAACCGCTGCCTAAACGCAGGCCTTGCTGTGCAAGTGTTGTCCCGATGGATAACTCCTCACCTTGATAACGAATGTCTGCGCCTTTGTCCAAAGCTTGAGTTAGAGTCGCTTGTTTATGGCCACGCGTGATAATTTCCTGTCGAGCCACAGTATCTGCTGAGTTTGGCAGCTTGCCCCCAGTAAAAATACGAACAGTTTGACCTGCTTGAATCTCAATATGTTCTTCAATACCCGCACGAATTTCACCAACCAATTCAAAGCTGGTAATTCCAGCTTGCAAGTCTTCAGAGCGCAGCGCATAGCCATCAACTGCACTTTGGGTAAATAGAGGCAAGGCAACTGTTGATGCAACATCTGCCGCTAAAACATGTCTATGCGCCTGTACTAAAGGCAAAGTAACGACAGGCAATGTTTGGACGGCGCTATAGTGTTCAAGAGCTTGATCGAGTGTAATTAAACCAACGCCAGAGCAACTCATTCATAACCTCCTGGGTGAGGTAGATCACGGCAGACATCAAAAATATGAACCAAAGCAGGTAAAATGGCTGCCATAGATTCACTTGCACCACCACGGCTGCCCGGAAGGGTAATCACCAATGAACGGTCGATAAAACCTGCAACGCCACGTGACATCGCAGCATAAGGGGTACGTTTTTGTCCGAAAGCACGTGCGGCTTCCATCAGGCCATTGAGCTCACGTTCAAGTAAAGGCTCAAGTGTGTCTACTGTAATGTCACGTTTGCCGATGCCTGTTCCGCCTACAGTAATAATGCAAGCATAAGATTGAGTGAGCTCTAAGACCAATGCTTTTAACTGATCGGCTTCGTCAGGTAAAATTTGATAATGAATTGGATCAAAACCAGCTTCGGTTAAGGTCTCGACGACGGAGCGGCCAGCAGTATCTGGTTTACGACCTGCGGCAACGGTATCTGATAGAACCAATACTGCCGCAGAAACAGGCTGACGTAAATGACGTTTAAAGTGTGATTTTCCGCCTTTTTTCAGATCGAGTTTACATTGCTGAATGATCAGCTCA
The DNA here is from genome assembly GCF_058242845.1 of Acinetobacter sp. 789_lipA. NCBI lineage: Bacteria > Pseudomonadati > Pseudomonadota > Gammaproteobacteria > Moraxellales > Moraxellaceae > Acinetobacter > Acinetobacter sp. 789_lipA. Next base: position 1,925,761 of record NZ_JBZAYS010000001.1, read on the forward strand.
TGCGGTTCGCAATGGGGTTTGAGCATGTCGTAAATGGTGAGAGCCGCAATACTGGCAGCGGTCAACGCTTCCATTTCTACACCTGTTGGCCCAATCGTTTCAACGGTTGCACGAATAATCACACGGTCGACAAGCAGTTCAAAATCGACATCGGCACGATAAATAGGTAGCGGATGGCACAGCGGAATCAGTTCATCGGTACGTTTTGCGGCTAAAATCCCAGCAATGCGGGCTGTTTTGAGAGCATCACCTTTTTCGGTATTGCCGTCGGCAAGAAGTTGTAAACAATGTGCAGGGGCAAGCAGTTCGGAGCTTGCAGTTGCAACGCGATAGCTTTCTGGCTTCATGCCAACGTTTTTCATAAAGTATTCCGAAACATTGAAGTGTTGATCTAAAGTGAAACTGTTCGATCAAGAGAAAAAGTTTATGACGTATTTAGATAACACAAAAATAAAAGCGGATACAGTCGAATGACTGACAAACTCAAAATTAACCAGTTGATTAACCCCCTATGGCATGCATACTGATTTTGCGCGTTGGGGCATGTTGATGTTCAATAAACCCTGCTTTTTTATGCCACACAGCATTGAGAATCTGAGCTTGTAATAAAGCGGAATCTTTTGGTTGAAGTAAATGACGCAGCGGTGTTCCCCTATTGGCAAATAAACAGGTAAATAGCTCTCCCGTTGCAGTGATACGTAAACGGTCACAGCTTTGACAGAAGGGTTTGCTGATGGTGGAAATAATGCCTAATGTGTATTGATCATTAAGCAGATAAATGGTTGCAGGGTCATGTTGTCTGGCTTGTTTCTGAATCTGAAAATGGGGTTCAAGTATTTGGATAATGTCATCTTCAGTGATAACTTTTTCTGCCTGCCAGTGTTCAGGTTGATCTAAAGGCATATATTCAATAAAACGTAATGCGATCTTCTGCTGATAAGCCCATTGGGTCAGTTCAAGCACTTCATGATCATTTTGTCCTGCGACTAAAATACAGTTTAATTTTATCGGGAGATTGGCTTGCTGTGCTGCCGCAATGCCTTCGAGAACAGGTGCTATCGGACGTTTGGTCATGTTCATAAACGTGTCTGCATGAATGCTATCGAGGCTGATATTGAGATCATCTAGTCCTGCTTCTTTTAGCGCTCGTGCATACTTGTTTAAATAGGAAGCATTGCTGGTCATGGAAATACGTTCTAAGCCCTGTGCCTTGAGTCGATTCAAAGCATAAATAAAATTGACTACGCCTTGACGCATCAAAGGCTCGCCACCTGTTAAGCGGATGTACCGAATGCCTAAACTGACCATCATTTCACAAAATGTTAAAAGCTCTTCAAAGCTTAATATGTCTTTTTTGGCTAACCATTCAGGCATATCGGGCATGCAATAACTACAACGAAAGTTACAACGATCTGTCAGTGAGATTCGGAGTTTATGTTTATGACGGCCAAATTGATCGATCAGTTGCGCTGACCTATGTTCTAAGGGTGTAGTCGTCGAACCGTCCATAGTCGCTCCACTTCGTATTTACATACGATTTAGTTTTTATAAACAAGAGTATGAAATGTTTTATTTCAAAGATCAAACAGAGTCTTAAAGTCGCTTAGTTCGTTCATTTTCAAAAATGAGAGGGTGTGTTGCCCGAACATGATCCATCAAATCATTGTCTTTTGTAATAATTCATCTATTGAAATTGCATGCCAAAAGGGTGATATTTTTGATCAGAAGTGTTTTTGGAATTGTGCCAAGAAACGCAGGCATGATGAATAAGAAAAGAGCAATAAAAAAGGGTTGAGCAATCCAAATCGCTTGCAAGTATGAGCAAAGCGAACAGTGAATTGATCATTGCAGAACTTTTTACCGAAGATAAATATTGAGGGCGGTGAGATGGAAAACACTGAAGATAAAAAGCATGATGAAGAAACCAGCTATGCACGAATAGAACCTTATACCAATCCTGCGGGTGGATGGGGCGCGTTGTTAAGTGTTGCAAGAAACTTAAAGAGACAGGAAGTTTTCAAAAAAGGTGCGATTACGCTTCTCAATATTAACCAACCCACGGGTTTTGACTGCCCAGGATGTGCATGGCCTGAAAAGAAAGATGCACATGCCTTTAACTTTTGTGAAAACGGTGCAAAAGCCGTTGCCTTTGAAGCCACTTCAAAACGTGTTACACCTGAATTTTTTGCGACCCATACGGTCAGTTGGCTGTCTGAACAAAGTGATTTCTTGCTTGAAGATTCAGGTCGTCTAACTGACCCAATGCGCTATGACAGCGCGACCGATAAATATGTGCCTATCTCGTGGGACGATGCTTTTGCCTTAATTGCAAAACATTTACATGCCTTGGATCATCCAGATCAAGCGGCATTTTATACTTCGGGTCGTGCCAGTAATGAAGCAGCATTTCTGTATCAACTCTTTGTCCGCTCTTTTGGTACCAATAATTTTCCAGACTGTTCCAATATGTGCCATGAGACCACCAGTGTTGGCTTACGTGACTCAATTGGTTTGGGTAAGGGAACGGTGACTTTAGAAGATTTTGATATCGCCGATGCGATTTTCAGTTTTGGGCATAATCCGGGCACCAACCATCCGCGGATGTTGGGGACTTTACGAGAAGTTTCACGGCGTGGTGGCAATATTGTTGCCATTAATCCCTTAAAAGAACGTGGTTTAGAACGTTTCCAAGATCCGCAAGCACCTGTTGAGATGATGACCAATGGCAGTACAACCATTAGTCGTTATTATTTCCAACCCAACGTGGGTGGTGATTATGCACTCATGTTCGGAATGCTGAAACATTTACGTGAATGGGACATTCAAACACTGGCAGCTGGGAAAAAGAGCGTTTTTGACCGATCTTTTATTGAGATGAATACGGTTGGTTTCGATGCCATGATGGAAGAAATTGATAGTACTGCATGGTCCGATATTCATACACATACGGGACTTAGCCCTGAGCATTTAGAATCTTTAGCTAAAATGTATTTGGATGCCAAAACGGCCATTTTCTGTTGGGGCATGGGGATTACACAGCATCGGCACGGGACTGCGAATGTACATATGCTCGCGAACTTAATGTTGGCAAGAGGGCATATTGGTCGTCCAGGGGCAGGCTTAGCACCGATTCGTGGGCACAGTAATGTGCAGGGCGATCGAACCATGGGGATCAATGAACGACCAAGCCCAAAATTGCTGGATAGTCTGGACCGAGTATTCGGCATTAAGTCGCCACGTGAACATGGTTTTGGCGTGGTGGATACCATTCAGGCGATGTATGAAGGTGATGTAAAAGTCTTTATTGGTTTAGGTGGTAACTTTGCTGTTGCCACTCCAGATACACCGTATACACAAGAAGGCTTACGTCGTTGTGATTTAACAGTACAGATTGCAACGAAGTTGAATCGTAGCCATTTAGTTTGTGGTAAAGAGGCATTACTTTTACCCTGTTTGGGCCGTACCGAAATTGATATGCAACAGCATGGGCCACAGGCAGTGAGTGTTGAAGATTCTATGAGTAATGTACATCTTTCAGCAGGGCGTAATGAGCCTGCTTCTAAGAATCTACTTTCAGAGCCTGACATTGTGGCGCGTATGGCAGCAGCCGTCTTGCCAGACAGTGATATCAAGTGGAAATGGTATGTAGAAAGTTATGATCGTATTCGAGATTCGATTGAAGAGGTCTTTGATGAATTCCAAGATTTCAATGCACGTGTCTATCAGCTGGGTGGTTTTCACTTAGAGCATCCTGCCAATCAGCATGTGTGGAATACGCCTGTAGGCAAGGCACAGTTCTTAATTACGCCGTTGGCTGAAGTGTATGCCGATAAAGAGAATAAATACGCTGAACAATATACAGGGGCAAAAGTCTATACCCTAATGACCACACGCTCTCATGACCAATACAACACAACCTTGTATGGACTCGATGACCGTTATCGTGGGGTATTTGGTCAGCGCCGTGTTTTGTTTATGAATGCAGAAGATATCGCTGCGGCTGGTTTTGTTGCAGATCAATGGGTGCATATCGAAAGTATTTATTCGGACGGTGTTAAACGTGTGGTTCACAGCTTCCGTATCGTACCGTATAACATTCCACGGGGTAGCCTCGCAGCCTATTATCCAGAAACCAATCCATTGGTTGCGCTCAGTAGTCATGATAAATACGCCAAAATACCGGCTTCGAAAAGCGTGCCTGTGATTTTACATGCAGGTCAAGCTCCTGAACATTTCAACTTGGCACAAGCAGTTGATCCTGAAGATGCCAATCAGATCGTGAATCGAGCTGGCTAGTTGATTCAATGCTGAAATGGCGCCTGATTTGTAGGTGTCATTTTTTTCATGATTGAAGGGTTGAGTGTTTAGGGAAGATTGGAAAATTATTATGGATATTCGAACGTCGAAGTTGAGTTCTCTGGGCTATGAAACTGTTGATATTCAGCGTCTAAGTGAAAATAGAGCTGTTGAACAATCTGATTTTGTGGTGCAAGAACACCCTATTGCTTTGGTTTATAATGGGATTTCCCGTGCAGTAATGATGGCAACGCCAGCAGATATTGAAGTCTTTGCGAAAGGCTTTAGCTTGTCTGAAAGTATTTTGACGAGTTTGAAAGAGCTTTACTCTTTAGACATATACGAAACGGAATTTGGGATCCAAGTCGAAATGACGATTTCTACCCGCGCCTTTATGGCGCTAAAACAACATCGACGGATGATGGTTGGACGCACGGGTTGTGGTCTCTGTGGGATTGAAAGCTTGCAGCAACTTCATTTGGATTTACCTCAAATTACCACAGCCCTTTGTGAGGGATGGCTGGCTCAAATTCCCCAAGCCATTGCTCAACTCAATACCCGACAGAAAATCACCCAAATGACAGGTGGTGCACATGCGGCTGCATGGGTTGAAGCAGGGGAAATAGTGGCTTTGTTTGAAGATGTAGGCCGACACAATGCTTTAGATAAACTATTGGGTTATATTGCAAAACATCATTATGATGTGAATCAAGGTTTTGTCGTGATGACCAGCCGCGCCAGTTATGAGTTGATTCGTAAGTGTGCTCAACTGAATATTGCCTTGCTGGCGTGTATTTCAGCTCCAACCAGTATGGCGATTAATATGGCAAAGCAGTCAGGTTTGACCTTAGCGAGTTTTTGCCGCGGTAATGGTTTTGTTTTATATACTTGATATTTAAAATTTTGCTGTATAAAAAGTAAAAGGTTTTTCTTTAGGTCATCTGTGTCGATGACAGGTCTTTATTTGAGTGAATGTATGCAGGACGTCAAATTAAAATTACAGCTCAGAATACTTCTCAATCAAGACATTGCCTTTGGGCCAGGTAAGGCCGAGTTATTGGAAGAAATTCGCCGTACAGGTTCAATTTCTCAAGCTGCAAAAAGTATGAATATGAGCTACCGCCGTGCATGGCAGTTGGTTGAAACCATGAATCATAGCTTTCAGTCAGGATTGGTCGAAACTCAAAAAGGTGGAACGCATGGGGGTGGGGCAAAACTCACAGACTTGGGCGAAAGTATTTTAAGTCAATTTAGACAGATGGAAATAAAAGCACGCGTTGCGATTGAGCAGGATTTTGAAGAAATAGCTCAACACCTGAAACCATAATCTATTTAGTTCAACTAGATGCTTCTCGTAGTCAGTCATTGCATACACGAATAAGCTTCCTCTATTTGATAAAACCTCTTATCTACTCACTCGATTGTAAGAGCAGTATCAGTCACGTGATTAAGATACAAACACTTTAACTTGAGCGATAAATAATCTGTTTCTAGAATTGACGTTGCTTGTGTATCCATATATTTTTGAAAACATATCGATCAATTTATAACGCTTAAGGGGAACATGGTGCTGCTCAATTTTAAGAATAAGTGCATGCAATATGCGGTGTTGTGTTGTGGTTTGGCTCTTGCGGCACATGTACATGCAGAGCAAGCCATTACCGTTTATGCAGCGGCCAGCTTGACCAATGCTATAGCAGATGTCGATGCAATGTTTGAACAACAAAAAAGAGTACGTGTGAAAACCTCTTATGCCGGGTCGTCGACTTTGGCTAAGCAAATTGAAGCGGGTGCACCTGCGGATGTTTTTATTTCGGCAGATGAACAGTGGATGAATTATCTGCAAAATAAAAAGTTAATTGTGCCGAATAAACGTGTGAATTTATTGGGCAATCGTCTTGTTCTGATTTCTCCAAAAGCTAAGCCCGTCAAAATAAAAATGGATAAAAGTTTTGATCCTTCTACCGCTTTTCAAGGCAAGCTTTGTACAGGTGACACCAAAAGTGTCCCAGTCGGAAAATACGGGAAACAAGCACTGACCGCATTGGGGTGGTGGTCAAAACTTGAACCAAGATTGGTTGAAACTGAAGATGTCAGAGCTGCGCTCAACTTTGTCGCACGTGGTGAATGTCAGCTTGGCATTGTCTATGCAACCGATGCCGCTATTAGTAACGATGTCACCGTCGTTGGCGTTTTCCCTATCAGCACCCATACCCCGATTGTTTATCCCTTAGGTCTTGTCAAAAATAATCCAGATGCACTAGCGTTTTATCAGTTTGTACAGAGTAAACAAGCACATGCAGTCTTTAAAAAATATGGCTTTACCGTTTTATCTGCTGCCAAGTGATGATGTTTTCTTTATCGGCTGAAGAAATAGAGGTACTCAAGTTATCCTGCCAAGTGGCTGCAACCTGTTTGGCATTTAGCCTGATCCCTGCGTTGGTAGTGGGTTGGGTTATGGCACGTAAAGAGTTTTTTGGCAAATCATTATTTGAAACCTTTATTTTCCTACCTTTGGTGCTGCCGCCTGTAGTGCCAGGATATTTGCTGTTACAGGTTTTTGGAGGAAACGGAATACTGGGTAAATATCTTGAGCCCTTTGGACTCAATTTTGCATTTAATTGGAAAGGCGCAGTTTTGGCCTCAGCAGTGATGGGCTTTCCACTCTTGGTTCAATCGATTCGTTTGGCCATAGAGCTGGTGGATCAACGGCTAGAAATGGCGGCGAAAACGCTCGGTGCTTCCTCCTTGGGCACTTTTTTTTATGTCACTTTGCCTTTATCCAGCAGTGGCATATTGGTGGGGGCAATTTTATGTTTTTGTCGCAGTCTGGGCGAGTTTGGCGCAACTATTACCTTTGTCGGTAATATTGCAGGGGAGACCAGAACTTTGCCCTTGGCCATGTATAGCTTGATGCAGCAACCCGACACAGAACAAGCGGTCTGGCGACTGATTATTCTGTCATTAACTGTGGCATTTTTCGCTTTATGGTTTGCCCAGTGGTTCCATCGTTATCAGAAAAAAAAACGGGGGCATTAAGACGATGATTGACTGTCATATTCTGTTAAATTTAGGCAAATTTAAACTCGATCAGACATTTTCATCTGAACATCCTGTCGTTGGTTTATTTGGAGCGTCAGGCTCAGGAAAAACCAGTATTTTGCATGCTATTGCAGGACTTAATACTCCAGTCAAGGGCTGGATTAAAATCAATCATCAGACATGGTTTGATGCGAAAAATAAGATTAATTTAAACGTGCAGCAACGTCATGTGGGTTTGGTTTTTCAGGATGCACAACTGTTTCCACATATGACGGTGATGCAAAATTTATTGTTTGGCTATAAGCGCATTCCGCCTGAAAGCCGACGTTTTGATCCTGATTATATTATTGAACTGCTTAAACTTAATCATTTACTCAGTCGTATGCCGACGAAGCTTTCAGGTGGTGAAAAGCAGCGAGTTGCATTGGGTCGGGCACTGTTGTATTCGCCAAATTTATTATTATTAGATGAACCATTGTCTGCGTTAGACGCTGCACATAAACAGGAAATCCTTCCTTTTTTTCAAACCGTCCAACATGAAACCCATATCCCGATGCTGTATGTCAGCCATGATATGGATGAAATTAAGCAGCTGACCGAAGCAGTTTGGTTGCTTTAATTGAACACATTTCAGCTTCAACTTTTAAAGCGGGAACGAATAAAAACAGAAAAAGGCTTCTGTATCAGCTTAGGATTATTCGGTGCCATTTTTATAAACAGACGGCGCTTGGCCTGTCCAGCGTTTAAATGCCCGACGAAATTCACGTACTTCACTAAAACCTAAAGCTTGGCTAATGTCCCCAATGGAGAGATTATTTTCAAGCATCTGTTTCGCTTTTCGTTCTAATACGGTTTGTCGAATTTGCTGAAAACTAATACCTTCTAGCAATAAGTAGCGTCGAAGATGACGCTCACTCATTTGTAAATAGTCTGATGCGAGTTGCATAGGCTTTGTTGCACAAAGATTTGAAATGCAAAGCACCCCTAATTGAGCCAAATTTAAGGCGTAACTTGGGTAAGTGGTCGACCTAATTCCGTAAATCTGTTAAGGACTGCTACACGTGCATGGATCTCATTCACTTGGCTATCAAAACTCCTTGCACTGAGTTTATCTCCTAATAATTTGATGCAATGCATCTTAGTTTCAACCAAACTTCGCCGATGATAGCCTGACCATTTTTTCCATAGTGTCCTGCCTAAACGTTTAATTGTTCGAAGTAATTCATTTCGCTCTAGCGAGCTACTCTTTGTATCTTTCCATGGTTTCGCATTTTTTCTAGGTGGAATCACCGCATGCCCTTGCCGATCTGCAATGACCTGACGGCATTGCTTGGTGTCATAAGCTCCATCGGTATAAACAGAGTCAATCCGCTCATCTTGTGGAATCTGATTAAGTAAATCACCAAGCACCTGTGAATCACTGACATTATTGGTTGTAAGCTGAACTGCTCGTATTTGTAGGGTTTTAGCATCTATACCAATATGAAGTTTACGCCATTGGCGACGATATTCAGGTCCATGTTTCTTGCGTTTCCATTCGCCCTCACCTAGAAACTTCATGCCTGTAGAGTCCATGAGTAGATGCAGCCCATCGCTACTTTTTTGGTAGCTGATTACAATATCAATATGCTTTTGTCTTCTACAAAGCGTGGTGTAATCTGGAGCTATCCAATTTAATCCGCAAAGTTTAATCAGACTTTGCACAAAGCCAGTAACCATACGTAAAGACAGACGAAATAAGGATTTAATCATTAAGCAGCATTGGATGGCTGCGTCGGAGTAGGTTTGATTTCGCCCTTGTTTGCCTTTTGATGGCGCATACCATTGCGTAGCAGGATCAAACCAAATGGCAATATTTCCGCGACTCATGAGTGCTCGGTTATATGCGGGCCAATTGGTTGTGCGGTAGATTTTGTGTGTAGGCTTCTTCATTTGAAAATTATATCGCTAAAAAAGCCTTTACAGATAGGTTTGTGCAACAAAGCCGTTTTTTGAGTCTATGCTTCAATCCAATTATCTTTAATTTCTTGGGCATCTTTGCTTAACATGACCTGATCCTCTCGAATTTCTCTTACCCATGCACTTGAGATAATATGGTGTTTCCCATCGCCATGTTTGGTGAGTTTGATCTCGTTACCTTCTATGTGGTCAACATCTCCAATCTTCGTTCCACATACGGCAATTACACTAGAATGTTCTTTAATGTCTGAAATATTAATCGTGGTCATGATATACCTCTATCTTATTCATCGAACAAAAACGAAGATTTACCCTAACCTAATTTATCCTATTCATGAGCTTTTGAAATACAACACTAACATATTATGTCTTAAAATTTACGAAGTATAAAAATTGTCAGTCTGTGTTTTATTCATAGAGTGCTAAGTTGATTAAATTATGCTGGTGTTATTTTTTTTTCAATTCAGCCAGCATCTATTTACTGAATTTCCAGCATTATTATAGTGAATGACTTTTGCATAATTACCTACGGCTATTGCATTATCAGGAATATCTTTGGTGACCACACTACCTGCACCGATGGTGGCATTATTGCCAATTTTAACATGGTCGATAATACAGACATTTGGGCCAATATATACATTGTCGCCAATTACAGCAGTCTGACGACCGCCATTGGCATCAATCGTTGTAAATTGTTATAGGTTGACATTGTTTCCAATCACAGTCGTTGGGTTGACAATCAAAGGTCCCCCATGACCGATGAACAAGCCATAGTCAACTTTTGTGGTGCAGTGGATATCGATCCCGTATTTTTTCTTCTTATAATAAAAAATAGGGTAGGCCAGTTTGCCGATCCATGATTTTGAAGTCGAAAGACGTAACCAAACGCTAAAGTTAAAACCACGATTAAACAAATAAGTTTTGAGGAATGAACTTAGTTTTGTATTTATAAATGACTCAAAATCAATTGAACTAACATGGAAAAGAACTCATAGGTTGAATGCGCGATTTTACTTGATTTGACGCTGAGATGTTATCTCGATTTTGCCTTTCAGTATGGTCTCTTATTTTTAAAAAATATCAATTGGCTTTTATTTGTACAGTTGTTTCGAAATGTCATAGGCTCTTGTCGAGAGCAAAAAATGTTTTTATATTGTACTTACAGTAGGTCGATAACTAAGACGCTACGATGTAGTTGGACGGATCAATGACAGCTCGTTGAGTTTGAAACGAAGTGTTCAAACAATAAATCAGCACTAGCCTTCCAACATAGAAAAGCTCGCAGCAATGCGAGCTTTTTTTATGTGAAAAAATATGACTATGTATCTCGGTTGTTAAGCATATTTGATTTAAGTTTATGATTTATAGTTATGATTTTGAAAATATTTATATAAATTAACATTGCGATAAATTCTAACAACTCTAAGGGCAGTATTGGAAAAAACTTGTGCTATAAGATTAAACAGAGCTAAAAAAAGAAAAGGAAAATGACCATGACTCAGCTTGTAGATGTAAAGGTAAAAGACCAATACAGCCAAACGTATAATGTAAAGGCCCGGTTAAGGCAAGTACCTGAAAACTCCGAAGCAGAACGTTTGGATTTGTTTAAACGAATTGAACATATCGTTGTTGATGGTGAAGTGATTCTGCCTAGTATTGAACTGTTATTTGAAAGTCGGCAAACGGAAAATATATACCGAGTTGTTGATTAACACTTTTGAAAAAAAAGCTCATGTTTACATGGGCTTTTTTATGGGCGATAAATGTCGAGTTAAGTTATCCCATTGCAGTATAAGAGATAAATTTTTTTGAGCGACTATTTTTAACGTCATAAAATAAAATCAGGATATCACTTCACACATAGTTATTATTTATCAAGCTGTTTGATAAATGGTTCGAGTAACCATTGTGCCAAAGTCTGAAAAGTCGATGAAAGACATTAGGATTTTTTGCCTGAATAATAAAACAATAGATTGCTAATCAAACTCGTAGTCTTTAAATCTTAACTAAGACCGAAAAAGACTCAATTATCCATTGAATTTATTTCTTTAAGCTGCTTGCAAACGCAACAGTGAATGATTGATCTGTTGTAAGTGTTGATTGAGTGCTGTGGGTTCTATTCGACTTTCCTGTAACGTCGTAATCCATTGCATTTGGCAGCGTTTGAGACTGTGTAAGTCTGTCGCCGATTGAATTTGAAGAATGAGTTGTTTTGCCATTAAGCCACAATAACGTTGTAATAAGCTCATCATCAAATCGCGTGTTTCTTCAAAGCTATAAGCTTTAAGTGGTGGGGCTGGGCTTTGTGTAGGAGCGGGTGGTGCAGGAGTCTGCGCTTTGCTGTCTAAATCTATTGGATTGACGCTATTTTGACTATTTTCTAGTAGTGAGGCAGGTGGTTGAGATTCGGATAGAGGCTCTATTGGGCTAGAGACGTGAGCTGTTTGTGTGGAATGAATTAAACCCAATTCAATTAATTGTCCGAGGATTTCAGGCGTTGCGATGCGTTGTTTGAACTGGTCAGCCAATTGTTCAAAATCTTCTGTACCAATTAAAACCAATAGTCGTCTTTGACGCGCATTGAGTGGGATATGACGTTGTTGTAAAGCATCTAAACCCAATGCTGTCTTTTGATAATGATTCATACCTTAATTTACTCCCCCGAACAAATAAATTAAGGCTGAACATACAGGGTGAAAATTACAACAATATTAAGAATTTATGACAATACATTTTAGAGCGTTTTAATGCTCGTATTTTCTAAAGCTTTTCGTAAGTAAGGATCGAGTTCATCTTGACGCATTAACCACTGAATATAGTCAGCAGGGAGTTCAGCAATCGCTGTGCCGCGATGCTTGCCAAAATTAATGACACGCGGAATACGAGCATCTTCAGAGACAGCAAATAATTGCTCCATGCTGTTTATTTTTAATTGATGAACCACATGCATTAAAATATTGGCCGTTAAAATAATATCCATATCGGCACGATGAGCTTTTTTAATCATTTCACGGGCTTTTTCACTGCCTTTTGAAATCATATAAATGAGTGCCGAAATATTGTTCGCTTCAGCATCAGGCCAGACCAAACGTGCAAGGGCGAGTGTACAAATCGCTTTAATATGAGAAGTATCGACACCACATTTTTCGATAGCCCGAATATCATAATCAATATTATGACCAATGATGTACTGTGTTTCAGCAGGTAGTTTAAAGGTCGTATAGTGAGGCTTCCCAACGAGGTCTGACTCTAAAATATGATGCACAGCCATCGCTGCGAATGAGATTGGTTCATCGACGGTATAGAGCTGATCAAATACTTGGCTTTTGTCTAGGCTTAATTTGCCATTTGTAATTTCAATCGGTGCATATGCAATCTCAATGGGTTGACCATTTAGGGTATGGGTTTCTGTGTCGAGAATAATGGCTTGCATGTGCATATCCGAAAATTAAAAGCTGAATAAATTTATCATTTTCAAGACTATCAAGACAGCCTATGACTGCCAGATTTGTGGTTTATTCGCTGATTTTGTGCAGTGATGTTGTTTAAATCATCTGGTGAACCTGCGTGATTAGAGATCAGACTTTATTGAGCAAGGAAAAAGTTGGAAGTTACTTGTTGATTTATTTAGGCAGATTACAAGGAAAATTTTTGCTTAAAATTAAAATAATTCTTTGGGATTCGGTTCAAACAAAGACTAGAGAAGAGCTTAATGCCTGAATTCAGTTGTGGGATCAGGATTTATTTTAAGTTCCAATGACCAGTTTTTATAACAATGGTAAGTGCTCACTTGCAGACAATGTTCACTTTGTATCATTCTCGTAACTGGTCTTGCCATGTGTCATTTTGAGGCGTAAATCATTAATGTATTCAAGTGATTTGAATCGTTACAACAAGAAAAAATGTCATTAAGGAATTTTAAGATGAAAAAACATATATTGGCCGTGTTCGTCAGTAGTTCTGTGCTTGTTTTAACAGCCTGTGGAGGAGGGGATGGCGATTCAACTTCTGTTATCGTAGATGATGGGGTGCCTAAAAATAATATTGTTAATCCAGTGGTTAGAGTCGAGGCTTATACAGATGTAGATATTAATGCTAATGTTGTGTTGGATAGTGTTAGTAGTTCTAAAACATTGATGACCTATTTAATGCGTGGGGTCAATGGAAGTGAAACGCAAGCAACAGCTTTAGTCTTTAAACCAAAAGGGCCAATGCCAGCAGGCGGTTGGCCGATCGTTGCATGGGCACATGGAACTACAGGTGTTGCTGATCAATGTGCCCCGAGTCAGCAAGGTTTAGGTGGAAACGAATTCTTAATTGCAAAGTTACTTGTAGCAGGTTATGCCGTGGTTGCTCCAGATTATGAAGGCTTAGGTGAACCTGGAGGTCGTGAGTTACATCCATTTTTAAATCTGAAAAGTGAGGCTTATTCGATCACAGATGCAGTTGTTGCCGCGAGTAAAAATTTGGGGAATACAACGGAGAAGCGCTGGACTGTTATTGGTCATTCTCAAGGGGGACATGCCGCATTAGGTGCTGCTGAGAATGCATCAAGAGCACAGCTCGATTACAAAGGCGCTATTGCCATTGCACCAGCATCCAACCTGAGTTTAATCCTCGCAGGTGGTGAGCAGCAAGCTGCTACGGAAACGGATCTAACGAAAAAAATTAATATTCTTGCGCCATTAGATACTTTTACTGCTTTAATTACAGCAGGATTAAGAAATCCTTACCCAGCATTACGCTATAGTGAAGTCTTTGAAATTCCAACAGATGATATTGCGAGACAAGCTGAGTCTCTATGTTATACGCTATTAGGAGGTACTTTTCGTGCCCCAATGGTCGATTACGCAGACATTTTTGGAACAATAGAGGGATATCCACGTACCCAAACTGGGTTTATGACCAATATTCCGGAAGTGAAAGATTTTCTAGCAAATGGTTCTCAGCCTTTGAAAAAGAAGATAAGTACTCCAATCATTATTTATCAAGGATCATTTGATGAGACTGTGCCTAGAAAGGTTACGGATTTTTTAGTGAATACTGCACCAGCAGGGACAGTCATTACTTACAAAAATGATGGATTACTTGCTCCAGTTGATAAATGGAATCATACGACTGTTTATACTCGTAATTTGGATAATTTTGTGACCGATGTAAAAACTCTCATGCCAATTCAGTAATTTGCTTTGACTCAAATCGCTCAAGGAGTTCTGCTTCATGAGCGATTTTTTATTTAAAACTGCGTAAAGTTCGTTCTCGAAATTTATAAACTTCATGCTACAATACGCGCCAATCTTAGCACGGCTTAAAAGCCCTAATTTCATAGGACCTCGCTAATGTTTGCCAATATCTCAATTGCTGAATTTGATCCAGAAATCGCGCAAGCAATCACAAATGAAGATGCTCGCCAAGAAGCGCACATCGAACTGATTGCTTCTGAAAACTATTGCTCTCCAGCAGTAATGGAAGCACAAGGTTCAAAACTTACAAACAAATATGCTGAAGGCTACCCAGGCAAACGCTACTACGGCGGTTGTGAATATGTAGACGTGATTGAACAATTAGCGATTGACCGTGCTAAAGAACTTTTCGGTGCAGATTACGCAAACGTTCAACCACATGCAGGTTCACAAGCAAACTCTGCTGTTTACTTAGCGCTTCTTAACCCGGGCGACACTGTTTTGGGTATGAGTTTGGCTCACGGTGGTCACTTGACTCACGGTGCTAAAGTAAGTTTTTCTGGTAAAACATATAACGCAATTCAGTACGGTTTAAACCCTGAAACTGGCGAAATTGATTACGAAGAAGTTGAACGTTTAGCAATTGAGCACAAGCCACGTATGATCGTAGCTGGTTTCTCTGCTTATAGCCAAATTGTAGATTGGCAGCGTTTCCGTGACATCGCGGATAAAGTTGGCGCTTACCTATTTGTAGATATGGCTCACGTTGCTGGTCTAGTTGCTGCTGGTGTTTACCCAAGCCCAGTTCAGATTGCTGACGTAACAACAACCACTACACACAAAACACTTCGTGGCCCACGTTCAGGTTTAATCCTTGCAAAAGCAAACGAAGAAATTGAGAAAAAATTACAATCAGCTGTATTCCCTGGTAACCAAGGCGGTCCATTGGTTCATGCGGTAGCGGCTAAAGCAATTTGCTTTAAAGAAGCAATGGCTCCTGAATACAAAGTTTACCAACAACAAGTAGTGAAGAACGCTCAAGCAATGGCTGAAGTTCTCATTGCTCGTGGTTATGACATCGTTTCTGGCGGTACAGAAAACCACTTGTTCTTGTTATCTCTTATTAAGCAAGATGTAACAGGTAAAGAAGCAGATGCATGGTTAGGTGCAGCTCACATTACTGTGAACAAAAATGCAGTACCAAATGACCCACGCTCACCATTTGTGACTTCTGGTATCCGTATTGGTACACCAGCTGTGACGACTCGTGGTTTCGGCGAAGCTGAAGTGCGTGAACTTGCTGGCTGGATCGCTGATATCCTAGACAGCAAAGGTGACGAAGCTGTGATTAACGCTGTTAAAGCGAAAGTTGAAGCTGTTTGTGCGAAATTTCCTGTTTACGCAAACTAAGTTCTGACTTGAGAAAGCCCCCTCAAGGGGGCTTTTTTTATAGCATTAAAAAATCAAAATCAGTTGAAATATAATTTAGACTGCATTTCTGATATAACAGAAGTTATAGGCTAATAAATTATTTTTAATAAGAATTTTATTCATACCGTATTCAAATAGGAATGCAGCACATGGCAAACCCAGCAATTATCATTTCTGAGCAGGATCTTCATCGTTTAGAAACGATGTTAGAACATCAGCCTAAACTTACACCGACCATGCAGTTGCTTGAAGAAGAATTGGCACGCGCCGATGTTGTTGCTCCACAAGATATGCCTGCCAATGTGGTAACGATGAATGCAAAAGTTTTACTGACTATTGCACCATCTACAGAAGCATCTGAAATTACCTTGGTTTATCCGCATGATTTTAAAGGCGAGAAGGGACAGGTCAATGTTGTAGCCCCTATTGGTGCAGCAATTCTTGGCTTAGCTGAAGGTCAAGAAATTGAATGGCCACAGCCAGACGGGCAAATGATGAAAGTCAAAATTGAAAAAGTGGTTTATCAACCTGAGCGTGAAGGCAATTATTTATAATATCGAAACACCCCATTTTAAAGCCATGTTGATCATGGCTTTTTTATGATTTCAAATATGCGTTTTGTTTCATAAAGGATTGTAACTCCATAGAAGATAAAAACAGAGTATGTATTGATTGGATCTTTTACTTCTACTCAATAGGTTTGGGTCTAGTATGAATAGAGTACTGAATAACTGATATAACCTTCATGATAATTTTTACGGCACAAAAGATGTCACAGCATTTTTGCAAAAATCTACATGTTATGTGACATAAAAGCTGTACTATAAAAATGATTTTATTCAATTTCTTTATTGGGTTAAAGCGCTATGGCACAAATTGACGTTCTTGTTCCTTTAAGGGATATACCAGTCAATTCAGATGAACTTTTAAGTATCCAGCGTAATGATTTGGTTCCTTTGCTGAACGATCAATATCGTCTCAATCATTATGCAGATGGTGTCATTCAAGCGCAGTCTGTGCTGTTAAATGGAGTGGACCCGCAGCTCACTTTACAGTTGAGTCAGACCATTGAGCAACTGATCCAGTCACTGGCTGACTCAAAAAAATACCTGAAGAAGCGCAAATTTAATGGGCTACAAAAGTGGCTCGGAATTGATATTGAATATGGTTCAACCCAAGTTGAATACTATAAAAAACTGGATCAGCTGTTGGATCGAGCCAATCATCTCAGCCAAAAATTACAAATTGAAATTCAAAAGTCACAGGCGCGCTATCAGCAGTTAACAGGCTTACGTGAGCAAATGGCCAAATATATATCTGCGGCTGAAGCATTTTTAATGGAATATCCTAAATTTGTGAAGAATGCACATCCTTTAGATAATTTTGCAGAACGTTTATCCAAGAAAATAAACAGCTTGCAGACTTTGCAAAGCAGTAATGATATTGTGATTACGCAAATGCAGTTGTCACAGCAGCTTTCATTGAGTTTGTTAGACCGATATAAAGAGGCACAGCAGGTTTTGATCCCGGCATGGCAATATCATGTCAAACAATCGCAGCAATCAAGCTCGACAATTGAACTAGAAAAGCTCGATAATAGCCGTGAAAAATTGATTCATACCTTAAAAAAATCACTACAGAAACCAACACTTTAAGAAATAGATTAGGTGAATTATGACCAACTCAGAACAAAACAGTCTTGTGGTAGAGCCAACCACCGAAGTGATTGAACATAAGTTTCAACAGTTAAATTTGCAAGAAATTGGCTTGCAACAAGATGACTTCAATGCGGTCTTGGCAGCACGGAAAGAGTTGGCAGAAATCAACCATAACGCCGTAGCGGAGTATGGTAAAAATATTGCGACACAAACCTCAGGATATACCGATGAGTTGTTAAATTTGGTTCAAAATAAGGACTTGGATGAAACTGGGCAAAAGCTAAATCAGGTGGTACAAGTTGCACAACAACTGAATACCTCAAGTATCTTAAATAAAAAGAAAAATTCAGGTTTCTTCGGTGGCTTGATAAGCAAAATTAAAGGCGCAAAGAATAATATTGATATGCACTTTAATACCACCAAAGAACAGATTGATACTTTAGTGAAAGAAATTGAAAAATCACAGTCTGGTTTAAAAGCACGTGTTGATACGCTAGATCGGATGTTTCATGGTGTGCAAAGTGAATATAAACAGCTCGGTGTGTATATCGCAGCGGGTAAGTTGAAACAGGATGAAATTCAGCAGGAAATCTCAACACTGACTGCACAGGGGCAAGACCAAACCACGACACAGAGAGTTTACGACCTCAATCATTTAGCCAATAATTTGGAAAAACGTGTGAGTGATTTGCAGGTTTTACAACAATCAGCCATGCAAACATTACCGATGATTCGTATTATCCAGTCTAATAATTTGATGTTGGTCGATAAGTTTTATGCGATTAAAAACATTACATTGCCTGCATGGAAAAACCAAATTAGTTTGGCGATTTCTTTAAATGAGCAGACGAATAGTGTGCAGTTGGCCAATACCATTGATGATGCGACCAATGACTTGTTGAAGCGCAATGCTGATTTGTTACATCAAAACTCAGTAGATACAGCAAAAGCCAATCAACGTTCAGTGATTGATATTGAGACGCTTGAACATGTACAAAACACCCTCATTAAAACAGTAAATGATGTGATTCAAATACAAAAGGAAGGTATGCAGAAACGTGCTGAAGCAACCACACGGTTGCGTAGTTTGCAGGACAATTTGAATCAATTGGTTTTAGATTCAAGTTCTAATCGTACGACACCATCTTAATGCCGAGGTGGATGGTCAATAGAGGAGAAGCGTTTGCCTTCCTTAGATGAGTATGTTGTTCAGCCTCAGCACATTGAACAAGGCGTGGTTGCACTTAAACAACGTCAACGTAAACTGAGTTTATGGTGTATGTTGAGTGCTGCCTTGTTTATTGCCTCCAGCATTAGTTATTTTCTACAACCTGATTTTGTCTATAGCTTTTTTGGGCTGAGCACTGAAATACAGCAACTGCATATGCCCATGAGTGTCGATGAAAATCTCGCATCACTAGGACATCAGCCAGATTATTTTCTGAATTTGCTGTCGTGGTTTGGTTGGCTTGTGCTCAAGATCATGGTGTCTTTTATTGGGGCATTCATACTGGTGCACTATACACGGAAAATTCATTTTTTCTATGTACGTTTTCAGTCTTTTATACTGAAGTTTGTGGCATGGCTGATTGCCTTTATTCTGCTTTGGTCAGGACTGACTTATGTGCAATATGATTTAAAAGATGATGAAAGCGAGGCTTTTCAGCAAATCGTACACTACGATAAAAACATTCAGCAAAGTGAAATAGCACAGTATTTGCAGCAGTCGCAAATTCAAATGCCTGTAAAACATTATTTGCTTGCGCAGACGGCATTGTTACACCAACCTGTCGATAAAAATGCAGCCATTCCGCATGTGCTTGCTCTGGTCCAAGCAGAAAAAACCGATTCACATTTTATTGAATATGGGTTTAAGCCTGAACAGTTATGGACGATGCAGCATCAACTCTATGGCAAAACACTCACGCCGATGGCTGCAAGTGTAGAAAAGCAAGTTCAGCAAGCAGCGCAGTTCACTAAGGTCATGCAATTCTTCTCACTTATCTTGATGTTACTGATGGCAGTGCTAAGTCTTTTGTTGTTTGGTTTGACACGTCAGTTAAAGGCCAGAACGCTAAGAATTGAACAGCGGATGCAGAGTGAATCTTAAGCTTTGACTTCGTAAAAAGTCCTGCGGGGTAGAGGGACTTTTTATGATGAATATCTTTAAATCTATAAAACCGATTATTAAAATAAAAACAAACTGTTTTATCTATTTCTAGATTTGCTCTATGATTCTTCTATCAAATAAATTTATAGACTGCTTTGGAGAGCTTAACAATGTTAGATCAAAATACTTCAGCTCAATTAAAAACACTTCTTGAACGCCTAGAAGGTCCGATTGAATTGGTTGCGACTTTGAATGGTTCTGAGAAATCAGACAAAATCAAAGAATTGGTTGAAGAAGTTGCAGCACTGTCTCCACTGGTGACTGCACGTTTTGATGGTCAAAACTCACGTGCACCTAGCTTTGGTGTGGCAAAAGCCGGTGAAGAGCCGCGTGTCTTCTTTGCGGGTTTGCCGATGGGACATGAGTTTACCTCTTTGATTTTGGCATTGTTACAAACCTCAGGTTATGCACCCAAAGTATCAGATGAAGTTTTAGCTTCAATCAAAGGTTTAGGTATCCAGTCTGACTTTGACGTCTTTGTCTCTTTAAGCTGTCATAACTGTCCAGACGTGGTGCAAGCGTTGAACCTGATTGCTATTTACAACCCAGGCACGACAGCAACTATGATTGATGGTGCATTCTTCCAAGATGAAGTTGAAGAACGCAAAATCATGGCTGTACCGATGGTGTTCCAAGACAACAACCATATCGGTCAAGGCCGTATGACCTTGGAAGAGATTGTTGCCAAACTGGATACCAATTCTGCGGCCAAAGAAGCTGAAAAACTCAATGCCAAAGAGGCTTTTGATGTTTTAGTGGTTGGTGGTGGTCCTGCGGGAAATACCTCTGCCATTTATGCCGCACGTAAAGGCATTAAAACCGGGATTGTGGCTGAACGTATGGGTGGTCAAGTCATGGATACCATGGACATTGAAAACTATACCTCGATTCAAAAGACTCAAGGGCCGAAGTTTGCTGCTGAAATGGAAGCACATGTACGTGAGTACGGTGTGGACATCATGAACTTACAACGTGTTTCTAACATCAAAGGTGCAGATGAGACAGCGAATGGCTTGGTTGAAGTCACTTTAGAAAATGGTGCGAAGCTTGAATCTAAAACAGTAATTCTTTCAACAGGCGCACGTTGGAGAGAAATGAATGTGCCGGGCGAAGCAGAATACCGTACTCGTGGTGTTGCTTACTGTCCACACTGTGATGGCCCACTGTTTAAAGGCAAACGTGTTGCCGTAATTGGCGGAGGTAACTCAGGTGTCGAAGCTGCGATTGATCTTGCGGGGATTGTTGAACATGTGAATTTGGTTGAGTTTGATAGCAAATTACGTGCTGACCAAGTGTTGCAAGACAAATTGCATAGCTTACCTAATACCACAGTGATCCTAAATGCACTCTCGACTGAAGTTGTGGGTGATGGTAAGCAAGTGACAGCATTGAAATATAAAGATCGTGCAACTGATGTAGAACATACGGTAGAGCTTGCAGGGATCTTTGTGCAAATTGGTTTATTGCCAAACACTGATTTTCTCAAAGAAACAGCAGTTGAGCTTTCAAACCGTGGTGAGATTGTGATTAACGATCGCAACGAAACCAATGTCAAAGGTGTATTTGCCGCAGGTGACTGTACGACAGTACCTTACAAGCAAATCATCATTGCCACAGGTGAAGGCGCGAAAGCCGCTCTGTCTGCTTTTGATTATATTATTCGTTCTGGGCTGTAAGTGTGAAATGAAAAAGCCAACGCTCTCCCAAAATATACGTTGGCTTTTCCCCTTTATGCTGTATTGTTGATCTTTGGTTTTACCCTTGATAGGAACTGAGTCGCTAACAGCTCAGTTCCTTTTTTTTTCGTTTAAAGCAAATATCTTGTACAAAGAAAAAGCCAAAGTGCTCCCCAGTCACTTTGGCTTTTTCATTTAGTTTTTGTTTATTGTTATTCTTTGCCCAGTTTTTGTTTTGAAACTCTGAGTGTGGTCAGTACTCGGTTTCTTTTCTACTTTCCCCAAGGTTAGACGCTAAATAAGTTCAATCCTTTAAATTTTTCTAACAGTTGTTGTTGTGTTTCAACGTATTCTGGATGTGGCTCGATACAGGCAATTGGGCAAACATCGACACAGGTTTGGGTATCATAAAAACCAACACACTCGGTGCAGCGGTTGACGTCTATTTCATAAATTTTATCACCTTCAAAAATAGCGGTATTGGGACATTCAGGAAGACACATATCACAGTTAATACAAGCATCCGTTATTTGTAGTGCCATAGCATTATCCCCAGTCAGCTTGTAACATAAGCCAATGCAGGCGCTGAAATGTCAGTGCTTGAATGCGGTAAGTTACGAATGAGCAGGGCATAGCGCATGTCTACATCAGCAGGAACGGGTATTTCAACCACATGTCCTGAGCCTTTCGCTTCAAGTATTGGATTGCCTTTTTTATCGAGGATTTCTGTTAGTTTAAATATGATGTTGCCTGAAGTGGTCATGAGTTCGAGCACATCGCCCACTACAAAACGGTTTTTGACATCGACTTTCAAATAATCGCCATTGCGTTCCAAAATTTCACCGCAGTATTGTTGATGGTCAAAACTGGATGAACCATTTTCATAGTTTTGATATTCGCTATGCACGTGGCGGCGTAAAAAACCTTCGGTATAACCACGGTTGGCCAGACCTTCGAGTTGTGTCATGAGTGAGGAATCGAAAGGTTTACCTGCGAGCGCATCATCTATGGCTTTGCGATAAATTTGTGCTGTACGGGCACAGTAAAAATAAGACTTGGTGCGTCCTTCAATTTTTAAAGAATGAATCCCCATTTGGGTTAAGCGCTCAACATGTTGCACCGCGCGTAAGTCTTTTGAGTTCATAAAGTAAGTACCATGTTCGTCTTCTTCAGCAGCAAACATGTCTTCATCATGACGTTGTAGTAATACGGGTTCATCAAACTGATGCTGTGCTTGCATATGCAGTTCATCAGCATTAGAGCTTGAACAGCAGTTGGAGCCTGTATTCAGATTTTGGACTGGGATCACATCGCCATTTTCATCTTGCTGAGTCTCGTGTACTTTGTATTCCCAACGGCATGCATTGGTACATGCCCCCTGATTGGCATCACGTTTATTCATATAGCCGGAAAGCATACAACGTCCAGAGTACGCCATGCATAGCGCACCATGCACAAAAACTTCAATTTCCATGTCTGGTACTTGTTGCTTAATTTCTTCAATTTCATCAATAGATAATTCACGGGACAAAATGACCCGAGTCAGTCCCATGTTCTTCCAAAACTTCACAGTAGCCCAGTTAATGGCATTGGCTTGAACCGAAAGATGCACATCCATGTCTGGAAAATGTTCGCGTACCATCATAATCAGGCCTGGATCCGACATGATCAGGGCATCGGGTTGCATTGCAACCACAGGTGTGAGGTCACGAATAAAGTTTTTGAGTTTTGAGTTATGTGGTTGAATGTTGACGACCACATAAAACTTTTTACCTAAGTCATGCGCTTCTTGAATGCCGATAGCCAGATTGTCATGGTCAAATTCATTATTGCGCACACGTAAACTGTAACGAGGTTGTCCGGCATAGACTGCATCTGCACCATAGGCAAATGCATAACGCATATTTTTAAGCGAACCTGCAGGAGAAAGAAGTTCAGTAACGTGATGAATGCTCATGATTAAACTAAGGCATAGAAAAAATATGGGTTTATTGTAGGGCTTTAAAAAATAGATTCAACCTAGTAAACAACTCGGAATTTAAACGGTTATAGACGCGAAAATTACATGTTCAAATGCTGGATGTGAGTGCTCCATTATAAATGTTTGAATATATGGTTTTATGTGGCTAAGGATAAAAATGAATTTAAATCCCCTTGTTTTATAAAGTAAAAGATCTGTTATATAAAACTTATTCGAGGTTCTAATCATCAAAAAATTGGAGTTCTTTGCGGCCTTTTATCCGAAATAATTAGGGATCATTTTTATTAGATTTGAGGTTAGGCTAGATTTTTTATTTCTGAAATTATTAAAAAATTAAAGAAAATAAGGATAAAAATCCTGCATTGCCCACGAATGGTTTGAGTAAATAGGTAGCAAAACTGAGTAATACCCATATTCTAAATTCTGCGTTGATGTGTTTTATACATCTAGCCCTGCTTCAAGATGTCTTAAAATTTGACAATCATCAATGGTTGATTGAGTTGAGCAAGACTGCCGAAGCTGTTGTAGCTGTATCTGAAATTTTTGCAATTCAATGATTTTTTGTTCGACTTGTTTTAAATGCTCATCGATCAGTTGATTGACAGCACTACAGTCTTGTTGAGGTTTTTGTTCCAGTTCAATCAGGTATTCAATTTCTTTGAGTGAGATATCCAGCGCGCGGCAACGTTTAATAAAGATGAGTCGTTTAAGTGCATTATCTTGATAATAGCGATAATTATTGTCCCCGCGAAAAGAAGGTTCTAATAAATGCTTTTTTTCATAGAAACGAATGGTATCGGCACTTAATCCTGTTTTATGGACTAAGTCTTTCATCAAATAAATAGCAGATGAGTTTTGTTGATTCATTTTGCTTGACCTTAGAGCGACTCCATAGTTTTTAATCATAATAGAAAATGATTACGTCTGAATAGAGGTTGTGTATATGGCATGTTCTTCTTGCAGTTGTGCACCTGCACCGCAAAAGCCAAATAGTAAGTTTAGAACGGCATTGTGGATAGCCTTATTGATCAATTTAGCTATGTTCGTGGTGGAGCTCATTGGTGGGGCTTATGCGCATTCGTCATCTTTATGGGCCGATTCTTTAGATTTCTTTGGTGATGCAGTCAACTATGGTATTTCCCTAGCGGTGCTTGGTGCGAGCTTGTATTGGCGGGCGACAGTGGCATTGCTTAAAGGTATAACCATGGCGCTGTTTGGCTTAGTCGTGATAGGTAAAGTGATTTATGCCTATGTTTTGGGAATTCCGCCTGAAGCCATGACCATGGGGGTGATTGGTGTGATTGCTTTGCTTGCGAATGTGGTTTGTGCCATCATTTTATATGCCTTTAGAGAAGGTGACTCTAATATGCAATCGGTCTGGCTTTGTAGCCGAAATGATGCGATTGGGAATGTGGCGGTTATTTTTGCTGCAATAGGTGTGTTTGGTACAGGCAGTTTGTGGCCAGACATAATCGTGGCAGGCATTATGGCGACTTTAGGTATGACGGCGGGTTATCAAGTGGTGAGCAAAGCGTTATCTGAGCGCAAAAAAAGTATATTAGAAAATTCGACTGCACAATAAAAGTGAGAGTGCTTCTACGGTTTAATTCTAGATTTAATACTACTGCTGGAAATTAATGCTTGGCATTCATAAGATGTGAATTCACTCCATATTCAAGAGTTGGATACGTGAGTGTACAAGGACGTTTAGCTACTGAGGTGAATTAATGAGTTCGTAAACTCATCTTGCTCCAAAAGTTATTCCATAGACTTAAATATTCAGTTTGAAGTTGCTGGAAATACAGAGCCTGTTCAGGTTTATAGCATTGTGTGAATAGCACCCAAACGTCGTCTTCATGATTGTCATCGTTAGCAAGGGTTGTATCACATGTTTCTGCAAGGCCATGACATGCATAGTATCCTTGGGTAAATAAAGGATCATAGGCTGCGAGATTAGTTCTGAGTGCTTCACTAAACTTAATCACTTGTAATTCAGTACAAGCCAAAATGAGCAGCAAGTCTGCATAAGAATGAATATGTTCTTGAATAAATTGTGCGATTGCAAATGCTTCAGGCTCGGTCTGTTTTTGATCGGTGACATTGAGTTCAAGTTGCTGCATCAGTTGAAGGAAATAGACCAAATGCGATTTAGAGGGTGAGCTTTTCTCAAGTTGATGGGTATTAAAACCCAATTCATCTAGAAGATTTAGTGACAACAAATAACGTGCATATATCTTGGCTGCAATGCGGTCTTGCTCCACGATATTACTGTCGTGCTCAAGTTGCAGTGCTTGATACATAGCCATACTCAAAGCATCAGTGAAAATTTTGACAATGGCGGTAAAATAATTCAGATGAATAAATTTCAGCTGTTCAAGGCTCAGTTGGCATTGATGCAGCCGTGTCAGTATCGGATGTTGAAATAAAATATGTTCGGCTGTCGTTTGTTTCAAGCGGATGATCGCTTGAGTATTGGTTGCCCATGACGCTGAGCTTAAGGATCGTTCAATAAAGCGCAAAACTTCTGCGCGGGTATGTTCAGACTGGGTGAAGGAGAGAGCATTCATATACGAAGTAAATTTTAATTGTCATCATTTTTATCATAGTGAAAAAGATCTGACTCTTCTAGTGTTTTATTTATTTTAAAAACTATATATTTCAAATGGTTATTTTAATATTGATATTGTTTCTTATAAAAAAACGGTGTTGATCTAAATTTGATATATAATATCGTCTTCAATCGATGTATTTCGTTTTCATGTGCTGTTCTTTTGGGTTAATGGCTTAATTTTAAAGTTTTGTGCATCAGGTAAAATAAATGTCAAAAAAAGAAGACATCATTAACACAGCGCTTAATCTCTTTAACTCACATAGTTATAATTCTATCGGTGTGGATCGGATTATTAGCGAGTCTGGCGTTGCTAAAATGACGTTTTACAAATACTTCCCATCTAAAGCTAAATTAATTGAAGAATGCTTAGTGACCAGAAACCAAAATTTACAGCAGTCGCTTGAAGCGACGATTGCTGCATGTGACCCAAGTGATTATCTCTCCCATATTCGTGCAATTTTTGAATGGTACCATGCTTGGTTTCATAGCGCGGATTTTAATGGTTGTATGTTCCAAAAGGCAGTTGAAGAAATTTCAAAAATTTATCCTTCTTCACTACAGCCCGCAATTGATTATAAAGAATGGTTAAAAGGCAAGTTATGTCAGGCTTTGAATCGTCTAGGTGTGAAGCAGGATGAACAGTTGGCGGCTTTTTTATCGAGTATTTTGGATGGCATGACCATACAAGCACAAATCGATCCGAAGCAAGTACATTTGGAAGATTATTGGAAGCGTGTGAATACTTTAATTCAAATGGAACTTTCAGCTGCCTAATATATAAATTTTGATTTTAAGGTTAACCTAATACACTCATTATATTGCTGGCTTAAATGCGCTTAAAATAAATCACGTACAAATAAATAAGCGCGATAACGGTTAAGTTATCGCGCTTTGCTGATAATGATTATGTTCCATATCGCACATTCTTTGACAATAATGCATGATATGAATATGAGCAACTTAATGTGCCTTCTTATATTTTTTGTACCCTCTGAATGTTTTCGGTCATTCAGTATTTCAGCATAAATAGACAGACTTGTCTGTTTTGTTGAATTATAGAGACTTTGTGGAGAAAAACAACCAATCTCTCATTATTTTGGCTGAAATTTATTCATCATGCTTAATATCCCTTAAAATATGTAGGGTATTCATTATTTATTGTGTTATTCAGCCGAATGATTAAGGCACCTTGGGGGTAAATAAATGGTAAATTCATTGATTGGTTCAATCAGAACACTATAGGGTTTGAGCTGATCTTCATAGCATACAAGATTGAGCCTTGCTAAAAGTTCAAAGCGAGCATAATGCAGCGTTGCAGGTTTTGGATTTAAGCAACCATGCCACACACGATAGCTGCCGAGTTTTCCATCGCGGCGATGGTAAAATCCTGCCAAAGGATGAGTCAAGAAGACCTGATAACTTTCTAAATTGGGAAAGCCTTCAAAAAGCCATGGGTCATGTTCGGACTGAGACAAATGCACATCTGAAGTGGCCCATGCCGATTGAGTCCGCATTTTATATTGTGTATATCGACCCTCTGCATCTTGCTGACAATCAAACTCAATCTGTGCAGGATGCCACGGTAGTTGCCAGACATAACGAGGAACGATTAGCGTCCAAGAGTCCAAAGTCGTTCCTAAAAACCAAACACAACGTTCCTGTGTTTCCTGATCAATCACGTAGACACGATAATTAGTTTGCCCCATAGTGAATTTTGGAAAAGGATAAACCGCAGAGCTGAAATCGACATCGATGAAGGGCACTACCGACATCAGTGCATGTTGTTTGCCTTGGTACTGGACCGTGTCTAACTTAAATCGTGCTGGAATGATCTCTTTAAAACGAGCTGGGTCAACGGCATAAGTAATGAGGGCAAAATGCTGGAGTTTACACTGTACATCGAGGCCGCTGGGCTTGGGTTTTGGATGTAAATAGTCTTTAAATTTGAGTTCTGGAAAGGTCATGGGTTTAAATTCTAGATTTGTTATTTTTTTAATATTAGATAAAACTATGCGTAGAGTAAATAAAAAACCGAAGCCTAAGCTTCGGTTTTTTAATATCTTTATACGATCTTATTTTTCAACGAATGCACGTTCAATCACGTAGTCACCAAGTACACCCATACGTGGCGACTCTTTTAAACCATGTTGGTCTAGAAGTGCAGCAACGTCATCGAGGAATGCAGGGCTACCGCAAAGCATTGCACGGTCCGTTTCTGGGTTGAAACGTGGTAAACCGATCTTCTCAAAAATCTCACCAGTTTCAATTACAGTTGTGACACGACCTTGGTTTGGATACTCTTCACGAGTAACCGTTGGGTAGTAAACCAATTTATCTTTAATGCCTAGCTCTTCAAAGAACTCATTGTTCGGAAGTTCGTCTAAAATGAGGTCTTGGTAAGCCAATTCAGAAATGAAGCGTGTACCATGAACCACAATCACTTTCTCAAAACGTTCATAGGTTTCAGGGTCACGAATGGTCGCCAAGAACGGTGCAAGACCTGTACCAGAAGAAAGCAGGTATAGGTTTTTACCTGGGTTTAAGTCATCAAGTACTAAAGTTCCAGTTGGTTTTTTAGATACCAAAATTTCGTCGCCCACTTTAACTTTTTGTAAAATAGAGGTTAACGGGCCATCTGGAACTTTAATTGAGAAAAACTCAAGTTCTTCTTCGTAGTTTGCACTAGCAATAGAATAAGCACGCATTAACGGTTTGCCATTTACTTCAAGGCCGATCATCACAAATTGACCGTTTTTAAAACGTAGAGCAGTGTCGCGCGTCGTTTTAAAAGAGAATAAAGTATCATTCCAATGGTGGACGTGAGTAATCTTTTCGACGTTGAAAGCAGCCATTAAAGGTCTCAATAAATTATCAAATTAGAACAGGTTGCTATTCTAATCTAAAATCATTCTCGATAAACTGAATATATTTAATTGAGCTTATTAGAAAAAGTGATGATGACTGAGTTAACCTTGCCAATTATTGGCTATATGCACTCTTCTTATAAGGAAAAGTTTGGTATTCCTCGTCAGCCTAATTTGGTTCAAGTGGAATCGTATATTGAAATGCTAGCACCCTATAATGATGTTCTGGCCTTTGAAGGAATTGAGGCATTTAGTCATGTATGGTTGGTGTGGCAGTTTCATGACAATAAAAATCCAGAAAAAAACCAGTTTCGCTCACAAGTTCGTCCGCCACGCTTAGGGGGCAATAAAAAAATAGGAGTATTTGCTACGCGTAGTATGTATCGTCCTTCACCGATTGGTCTATCGGTGGTAAAGCTCAAGTACGTTAAAAAAGAAGGGAAATCGGTTCGAGTGTATGTCACAGGAAGTGATTTGCTAGATGGCACCCCGATTGTCGATATTAAACCCTATATTCACTACTCAGATGCCGTTATAGAAGCGGAAAGTGGCTATGCGCAAGATGAACCTAAACGTAAATCGGTGATATGGTCGAATCGGGCGATCGAACAGAAGCAGCAGCTTTTGACGAGTGGGAAATTGTCTGTACAGACCCTACAAGAGCTTGAAGCCATTTTATCTTTAGATCCCAGACCGGCGTATCAGGATGATGAAGCACGGGTATATAAAATGAAATTTGCTGCTGTTGATATCGCTTTTACAGTGGGTGAAACTACAGTGAATATCACGGCCGTAGAATGAGAGATTTAAAGAGAGAAGCTCCAATACAACAGCCCAATCAAAACCACCATATGCAAAATCTGAATCGGGGCAAAAGCTATAAAGTATTGCTTACCACCTGTTAAGGCGGCATTAATGGACTTGGCAACAGCGTGTGCAGTCAAACCTAATATAAATGCAGACATTGCTGCCGTGTCTGTCGGTGCCCCTTGCATGACCACTGTTGCCATCGCTGCATGAATTTCAAATAAAGAGGCCAGCAAAGTCCCAGCGATTAAACCTGCATCTCCCAGCCAAAGGTTAAGTCCATACACACCCGCTTGGATGAACGTCAAAGTCAGGGCAATAATGCCAGCCTCTTTTAAGCTAAACATGCGTGAATCAGTGGGTTGATGTTGTTCTTGTGCAGGGGCAGATCGTACCAACGCATAAGCACAGATCCCTAAAAGGACACTTGCCACAAGCGTCGGCAGCAGTATAGTTTTGAGCCAAAGTATACTCACACCTGCGACTATAATTAGTAGTTGCAACAAAGTCGCAATACAGGACATGAGCGCTGCACCTGCATTGGGTTTGGCAAGTGCTCGACCTGCACGTACTTCCATGCCTAAGCTGGCAACAGTCGCGGTACTGGATACAAAACCTGAGGCGATTGCCGATAAAATCATGGCATTTTTAGTGTTCAGCAGTCGTTTGGCAATATGTGCAAGCGCTTGAACACCAAGAATAAGTGTAACTAATTTTAAAATAATATAGGGATTCAGCACAGCACCCCATAAAGGCGTATTCGGCGTTAAGGGCAAAGCAATTAGAATCAGTGCTAGAAGAAAGATACCGTCTTTAAATTCAGCTTCAGTAATCCATTTTCCAGCAATGCTGTGCATAGAATGTTTGGTCATTAAAATAATGGTCAGGAGCACGGCTAAACCTGCCGCTAAAGGGGTATTCCACAGGCACATTGCGCCAATAAAATAGGTCATGACAAAGGCAAGTTCAGTGGTTGAACCCAAATCTTCTGTTTGGTTTTTCATTGAGAATATAACTATGCCGCCGATGATCAGCGCACCAACAATGCCAATATTGACACCAAATAAAAAACAAATGGCACCGAGAAGGGCACAAATGGCAAAGGAGCGTAGTCCTGCAAAGCTCTGTTGGTTTTCACGTTGTTTGCTTCGTTCGCGCTCTAGACCAATCAACAGTCCACAGCCTAATGCTGAAGCCAAGGTAATGAGGACATCAGATAAAGCCAAGTTGTTGATGGAAACTATGCTGAAGTCCAAGCCTATCTCACTAAATTTAATGACCTGTCTAAAATATAGGCGAATGCTGAAGGTGGATTCAAGTTAAAAGAGCAAGATTTGTGAGTAAATTCGTGATTCTATTGATGAGCTTGGCTACTCCTCGATATTTGTGGGATTTGCTTATGCTTTGTGTGAATGAATACAGAAAATCTTGCTATAGTGGGGTTATGTTTGGGGACGTATAACAATGAATTTTAATTTTGAAATTGATACCACTTGGTGCTTAGATCAACTGTTTAAAGATGGGCGAATTACTGAAAAAGAAAAAAATCTAGTACAAACCTCGCACCGTCAACGCGATCAATTGAAGTGGCATCCTTTACAGTGGATTGCTCATTTTAATCTGGTGGATCAGTCGCATCCACAGTCGAGACTGACATTAAATCGGCTGTGTCAGTGGCTAGCCGAAAAGACCCAATTACCGTTTTATGTGATTGATCCACTCAAAGCCGATGTGCAAGCTTTGACTTCGGTGATGTCTCAAGAATTCGCCTTCCGCAATAAAATCTTGGCAGTAGAAGTTCAGGCTAATCAAGTTTTGATTGCAACAGATCAGCCGTATATGAAAGATTGGATTGCAAATTTGGAGCAGAATGTTGCACCGAAAAAAATCCAGCGTGTATTACTCAGCCCTGAACAATTACAGCGCTATATGGTCGAGTATTATCAGGTGAGTCGCGCCGTCAGTAACTCCCAGAAGTCTGGGAGTTATGACCGTGATAATAAAGGCGTAGAAGCACTTTTACAGTTGGGTGATAGTCAAAACCTTGATGCCAATGACCAACACATTGTTAAATTAGTCGACTGGGTTCTACAGTTTGCTTTTGAGCAAGGTGCCAGTGATATTCACTTAGAACCACGTAAAGACAACGGCAAAGTTCGTTTCCGTATTGATGGAGTGCTGCATACGATTTATAACATGCCTGCCAATACTTTAACCGCAGTGATTTCGCGGATTAAAATTTTAGGTCGAATGAATGTGGCGGAAAAACGTAAACCACAAGATGGACGGTTAAAAACACGGACACCGAAAGGACAAGAAACAGAACTGCGTCTTTCGACTTTACCGACTGCTTTTGGTGAAAAGTTGGTGATGCGTATTTTTGACCCTGAAGTTTTAGTGCGTAGCTTTCAGCAGTTGGGTTTTGAAGGGCATTTGCTCAGTGATTGGCAAGCGCTGACTTCGCATAGTCACGGCATTATTTTAGTGACAGGGCCAACGGGTTCAGGTAAAACCACCACGCTTTATTCTTCTTTGAAACAATTGGCTACCGAACAGGTGAACGTCTGTACCATTGAAGACCCAATTGAGATGTTAGAGCCGAGTTTTAACCAAATGCAGGTGAATACAGGCATTGATCTTGGGTTTGCTGATGGTGTTCGCGCACTGATGCGTCAAGACCCTGACATTATTATGGTCGGTGAGATTCGTGACCATGATACGGCCAATATGGCGATTCAGGCCGCACTTACAGGGCATTTGGTGCTTTCAACTCTGCATACTAATGATGCACCTTCCAGTCTGACGCGTTTGCATGATTTAGGCGTACAACCGTTCTTAACCGCGGCAACCATTTTAGGGGTGTTGGCACAGCGTCTCGTACGTCGTTTATGTCCACATTGTAAAGTTGAAAAGCAAATCAATAGCCAAGAATGGGAGCATCTGACTTTTGATTACATTATGGAGATGCCTGAAAAAGTCTTTACCGCAGTGGGATGTGAAGAGTGTCGTCAAACGGGCTACAAAGGACGAGTCGGCATCTATGAGTTTATGCCCGTGAGTTTAGAGGCAAAGCAACTGATTGGTGCCAATGGTGACTTGACTGCACTGCGTCAACAAGCCAAAAAAGAAGGCATTGAGCCTTTAAGAATTTCGGGTGCTCGTAAAGTTTTAGAAGGCGTCACGACACTAGAAGAAGTGTTACGTGTCGTCCCACTTAACTAAGCGTTTAATGCTTTAATTGAATCTTTCTTAAGATTCAGCTCATCT
The DNA here is from genome assembly GCF_058242845.1 of Acinetobacter sp. 789_lipA. NCBI lineage: Bacteria > Pseudomonadati > Pseudomonadota > Gammaproteobacteria > Moraxellales > Moraxellaceae > Acinetobacter > Acinetobacter sp. 789_lipA. The sequence continues at coordinate 1,958,709 of NZ_JBZAYS010000001.1, forward strand.
AGCTTTGGTTTAATGACTTCATCAAATAGATGAACAATTAAATAGAGGTACTGGATATGAATATGATGATGAAAGCGTTATTGGTTGCAGGTGTTATTGGCTCAACCACTGTCGCTGTAGCAAACACCGCAGTGAACCAAGCGGCAGTTACTGCTTCAACACCAACTACAGTTAAGCATGCGTTAACATTAAAAGATGACAGTCACGTCCAGTTAAAAGGTTATGTGGTCAAAGCCATTGGGGATGAGAAGTATGAATTCCGTGACCAAACTGGTTCAATTACTGTCGACATTGATGATGAATTATGGGGTGGCAAAGCAATTTCGGCTAAAACACCTGTAACCATTATCGGTGAAGTAGATATTGACTACAAACCAGCAAAACGCGTTGAAATTGACGTAGATCAAGTGAAATTCTAAACACACTTGCCCAAGCTCAATTCAATTTTGATTGGGCTTTCTTAAAAAAACCACAGGGCTAAGATTTGATCTTAGCCCTGTGGTTTTTGTATTTTGAGTCATTTCACGGCATGATCTAAACAATAGTGATTAGGCAGGTTAAGCAGTGCGGATATTATTAGCAGAAGATGATGCCTCTCAAGCTGAGAGTATTAAAACTTGGCTTGAAATGGATGGCTACAGTGTCGACTGGGTGGAACGGGGCGACCATGCCATTTTAGCCATTGAACAGCATCAGTATGACTGTGTGCTTTTAGATCGTGGTTTGCCACATGCCACAGGTGATGACATTTTGCTGAAAGTCCGTGGCAAGAACCTATCGACTCCTGTGATTTTTCTCACAGCGCGTGACAGTATTCGAGATAGAGTCGAAGGGCTAGACTTGGGCGCCAATGATTATTTGGTCAAACCTTTTAGTCTAGAGGAATTATCCGCTCGAATTCGTTTACAACTTCGACAGCAACAGCATAGTAGCTCGCAGGTATTGAGCTATGCCAATATCCAACTCGACCCACAGTCCAAAAGTGTGACTCAAAATGGTCAAGCTGTTAATTTAACCGCCAAAGAGTTTCAAATTTTGCATAAATTGATGCTCAAGCCAGAATATGTCGTTACGCGGGAACAACTTGAGGAAAGTCTTTATGCATGGGGCGATGAAATCGAAAGCAATGCGATTGAGGTTTTTATTTATCAATTGCGAAAAAAACTCGGTAGTCATTGTATTAAAACCATTCGTGGTTTGGGCTACAGAATGAATCAGGACACATAATGGCACAGCCAATTTCACTGCAGCGTCAGCTCGTTAAAAGTTCGCTCCTCAGTTCGATACTGGCGGGGCTTTTGGCATTGCTGATGTTTATTGGGGTATCGGTTTATCAGACCATGTCTATGCAAGATGAAATCATGGATGAAATGGCCGATATGTTGCTGGCAGATGATTTAACGGTCAGCAATGGTCAAGCCTTGGCAGAGCTTAGTGATGAGTTTGATATTCGCTATCGACTCGATAATGCGCAGCAACTTTTGACTGCATCCGAAGATGTACCTGAAAAAATAACTGTGGATCATTTGAGTTTGGTTTCCGATGAACCTTATGGTTTTTATTGGTCAGAGCAGAAACTGTGGCGTATTTATACTGCGCAGGATAATCACGGTTTACAGGTTCAAGTGACCCAGTCGATGTCCGAACGTTTCCATGCATTTTGGCAAAGCATCCTAGTTTTCAGCGGTGTGTTGTTTTTAGTCTGGTGTGTACAGTGGTTGTTGATGCATTTTGCCATTCGACGTAAATTTCGGGTGATACACCAAGTTTCAGAGCAAATTTCAAATAAATCGGTCAATGATTTAGCACCTATTTCTATGCCAGAACCTGAGCTGATTGAGTTGCAACCGATGCTATCTCAGCTGAATGCCTTGTTGGCGCGTTTAGACCAAGCTTTAGTGGCAGAGCAGCGCTTTACCGCGGATGCTTCACATGAGTTACGTTCTCCACTGTCTGCGATACAAATGCGACTTCAGGTGCTCAAGCGCAAGTTCCCTGAACTTGAAAGTGAGTTCAAACCGATCCAGCAAGATGTCAGTCGTGGGGTACAGGTGTTGGATAATTTGTTATTGCTGGCGCGTCTAGACCCTGAGCAAAAGGAGGGCTTGGCGAAGACTAAGTTTGACTTCAGTCTACTAATGCAGGACGTGATTAAAGCTTTACAGCCGTTTGCTGACTCAAAACAGATTAAAATTAACGTGGTGCTTGCAGAGCAAGCCTGTGTCTTGGCCAATGAGCAGTTCTTATTTAGCGCACTTCGCAATTTGCTCGACAATGCCATTCGCTATAGCCCCGAGCAGGCACAAGTTTTTGTCAATCTCACTATTGAAAAACAGCAGCTCAGACTGAGGATTGAAAATAGCGGAAATGGGGTCGATGCAGCAGTTATCCAGCGCTTGGGTGAACGCTTCTATCGGGCTTTAGGTACAAAAACACAAGGTTCAGGCTTGGGCTTATCGATTTGTCAGAAAATTGTCGATTTACACGCAGGGCAGTTGTTATTTATTTCATCCGACTTAGGCGGTTTAAAAGTGGAGCTGCTGTTAAATAGGGTTGAGGCTTAGATGTGCAGATTTGCGATAAAAACAGCATAAATGATCAAACTTAAAGACATTAAAAAGCAGTACGCGCTGACATACTGCTTGTTTCCACGATTATTGTTATTGGGTTTTTATAGTTCTTATTTGGTAAGAATGAGTCGGTTATTGCGAGTGAGTCGTAGACGATACTCTTCTCCAGCATGCATAATGCGAATTTCACGGCCTAGGGCAAATAAGTTGTTTGAGTGTAGCATTGGTAGTGAATGGGCTGTTTCGTTACGAGTAAATAAGCTAAATGGTGCGTTCATTCTGGCGACTCCGTGGTGTATGTTGAACGATTTAAATGATAATCATTATCGAATGAGGCTGTCAACATTTTCTCGCTGAAAATATAAAAAACTTCAATATCGTTACATGCAATCACTTAATACACTACACATCTGAAATGGAATCTGATTATGTCAAAACCTTTGGTTCAAGTTGCTATAGCCATCCTTTTACATCAAGGCAAAGTTTTGGTGGGCTGGCGCCAGGCGGAACAGCATCAGGGCAATAAGCACGAATTTCCTGGGGGGAAGGTGGAAGCAGGTGAAACGCCTGAGCAAGCTTGTCGCCGTGAAGTGTTAGAAGAGGTCGGAATTGGTATACAAGATTGGCATGCTTTTGACTGTATTCAGTTTGAATATGACGATGTAATTGTCAATTTGCATTTATTTCATGCTGTAGTATCAAATCATCTATTGGCAGACATTCACTCACCATGGGTGTGGTTCAAGCGTGCCGAATTACAAGATCTTAACTTTCCAAAAGCCAATCAAGCCATTTTGAAGCGACTCTATGCCGCACCCGTGATTAAAATTTCAGATCAAATCGATCTGTTGAAGGATTTGCCTGAACAACAAGTGCTGTATTGGCGAGTGTCTGCCAGTCCTGAACATATTTTAAAAATTGCAGAACTGAGTGTAGAACAATTGGCACGGGTGATTGTCAATATAGAACTATGGAAAGGTTTAAATCCACTACAACAGCAGGCAGTTGCGGCCATACACCTGAAACAATCTCAACTGATGCAATTGAGTAAAGGGGAGCTGAATGTTGGGCAGCGTTATATTGCGGCCTGTCATGACCGTAGCAGTGCTGAACATGCACAAGAAATTGGCTGTGATGCTCTTTTACTCAGTCCCGTACTTGATACACTCAGCCACCCAAATAGTGAAACTTTGGGTTGGGAGCAATTGAGTTTGATTGCAGAAGAGATTCATATCCCAATTTTTGCTCTAGGCGGCTTACAGTTAGCCGATTTAGCCAAAGCGCAAAGTTATGGCGCTTATGGTATAGCAGGGCAGCGCTCCATCTAACGGAGCGTGCTTTTAAGACAGACTTTTGATTGCTGTTTGGGCTTGTTGAATGGTTTTCTGATTCTTCTGCATTTGACCTGCTTTTAAGATAACGCTCCAAAGCTGCTTTTTCATGGCATTGCTTTGGGCATAACTCAAGCCGCGACGTGCAAGCGATTCCGCATTTGCAGGTTGTTTTTGTTGATTGGCAATTAAAGCCAAATACAAAAAGGTCTCACTCGACTGTGGTGCTAAACGCTGTGCTTGCATGGCGTAGCTTTGTGCTTGACTCCACTGGCCTTGGCGATAGGCCGTTTGTGTTTTTTGCATCAGACTTTTAAAAGCAGGAAGCTGTCGCCCATCATCAAACTGTTGTTTGCTTTTCTGCTCAGGAATCACAATCTTCTGACGTTGAATTTCTTCGCGATCATAAGGATGAATTGTTACCCCTGAAGGTGTTTTCTGCTCTTTATCCGACTGTGTCGGCTTTTCAGGTATCTTTTTTTCAGCTAGCTGTGGGAGACTTTGACAGCCTGCCACAGTCACGATGGTTACTAAGATACTTAAACGTTTAAACCACATCAAAATTTAAATCCGTCCTATTTATTCAGGTTGATAGCTACCACTCGAAATGACTTGCGTCTCATCTTCTAAGTTACGCTGCATGTTCGATTCACTTTCACGAATATAGTTGTCTATGCTGTCGCCTTGTTCAGGTGTAGCTTGGTAACCATCTGTTTCAGGATTGTAAGTGGGTTCAACTTGATAATGCGGTAAGCCACATGCGGTTGCTTTACGTGGTACGGTGTTTCGCAAGAGGGGAATATACATTGCACCCTCACAACCTTGAGCAGCAAGATAACCCGTGCCACGATCAATCCAGTGCCATTGCACATCATCTGGTTGGCGTAAGTTGACTGGTTTTTGACGCAGTTGGCTCATTACATTGGTCCACACTGGCAACGCACCTGAAGAACCTGTTAAGCCAGTTTGTTTGTTGTCATCTAAACCTAGCCAAACCACAGAAACATAATTGCCCGAGTAACCTGCAAACCATGAGTCACGGGTGTCATTGGTGGTTCCAGATTTGCCTGCAAGCTGAAGCGAGTTCGGTAGAGTGTTATAAGCCGAACGACCTGTACCTGAGGTCATCACTTGTTGTAGACCATAGTTCAGGACATAGGCAGAAGCTGGGTCAATGGTTTGTTGGACATTTAAGCCATAACGGGTTAGTAAGCGACCATTTTGATCGACAACAGTACGAATGGATTTAGTCGGATACTTAAAACCGCCTGTGGCAAAGTTGCCATAAATGCTGAGCATTTCCATCGGAGACATGTCTACCGCACCCAAGAAAATGGATGGATAGGTTGGAATATTACTGGTCACACCAAAACGTTTTAGGTGGTTACTAAACGTCGATAAACCAAACTCTTGACCAAGGCGAACTGCTGACAAGTTATATGAATTAGACAGTGCCTGTACCATCGGCACAACGCCATGTTCGCCACCGCTATAGTTCTTAGGTGTCCATGCTTTACCATTGGCTTGAATACTAATACTACTGTCTTCAATTGGGCTGGCCCAGTTGTAACGTCCCGACTGAATCGCACTGAGGTAAATCACAGGTTTAAGCAGTGAGCCGACCTGACGTTTGGCATCGAGTGCACGGTTAAAACCAGTAAAGTCTTGGGTTGAACCAACAGCTGCGACCAATTCACCATTTTCAGGATGTGCAACTAACACAGCACCTTGCAGCTCTTTTAGACGGCTTGAGCCACGGCTTAAGCGACCAACAGTCGATTTAAATGCATCTTGAATTTTGGTTTGGGCAATCGGATCGAGCGTTGTAAAGATGCGTAGACCTTGGTTGGTCAAATCACCTTCTTGGTATTCGGTACGTAACTGACGGCGTACAATGTCTAAGAAATCTGGGAAACGTGAAGGGCCGAGAGTCGGTTTGGCAATCACATTTAAAGGGCGAGCCGTTTCAGTTTCATATTGTTCTTGGGTCAGATAGCCCATGACCAACATGTTGTTTAAAACAATATTACGGCGTTTTTTCGCAGCTTCTGGGTTACGCCAAGGGTTATATAAGGTTGGACCTTGTACCAAACCCACCAAATAAGCTTGTTGCGCAATATTTAGCTCACGCAAAGGCATCCCGAAGTAAAACTGCGAAGCCAAACCATAACCATTAATAGAATAGTTGCCATTTTGACCGAGGTTCACTTCATTGAGATAGGCTTCTAAAATTTCATCTTTGTCATAGTGAAATTCGACCAATAAAGCCATAAATGCTTCATTGACTTTACGCTTAATGGTTTTTTCAGGGGTGAGATAGAAGTTTTTCACCAACTGTTGGGTCAGTGTTGAACCACCTTGACGTTTTCCACCCGTGACATTACTCACAATCGCACGTGCCGTACCACGAATCGAAACGCCGTGGTGACTATAGAAATTACGATCTTCTGTTGCAATTAAAGCCTCAATTAAAGGCTTAGGGACTTTGTCGAGTTTAATCAGGACACGGTCTTCATTATGCTGCGGATAAATCCCGCCAATCAGCATCGGCTCTAAACGTGCAATCCCTGTAGATGAGGGTTTAGTTGCACTGACTTCAGCCACTTGCTCATTGGCAAAGGTGACTTTAAGCACTTGTTCAGGCTCGATACTATCACCGAAGTCAAAGCCACGAGTGTGTACATATAGCTCATTGCCAGAACTGACAAAGTTCCCTGATTTGGTATAGTTTTCCGAGGACTTATAGCCCAAAAGTTTTAACTCTTGAGTGAAGTCAGCCTGACTGACAGGGGCATTGGTATACACTTCGAGTGGGCGTGCGAATACCTTCGCAGGAATGTCCCAGCGCTTGCCTTCAAACTTGTCACGTACAACGGAGTCGAGTCTTATTAAATAAATACTAAACACCAAGAATGCTGCAATGACTAAGATGCAGAAGATCAGTGCAATTAAACCTATGCCACGTTCTGACTTCATAAATACGAATAAGATCCTGAGAAATTGTGCTAATCATGCGAAGCTTTTCGCTAATTTGCAATAATTAAACTGTGAACGAACTGAAATATAGAGACAATTCCGTGTGTAGCAGCAGTCACTTTAGTTTTTGAATCAATTTAAATAAATAATGTTATGATAGGCGGGAATCGTAGCGGAGCGATGTTGCAGGTGCAAATTTCACATAAAACATTTCGAAACATAGGCTTAATTGGACGTCCAGATAAGTCTTCAGTTGTCGAAACCTTATGTCTTATTCATGATCATCTACTCAGCTTAGGGTTACATCCCGTTTTTGATGCGCAAACCGCTGAACTGGTTCCTTATAAAAACACGCAAACGGTGAGTCGTGCGCTTCTGGGTGAAGTGGTCGATTTGGTGATTGTGGTGGGCGGAGATGGCTCACTTCTGCATGCTGCACGTGCCTTGGTTAAATTTAATACCCCTGTAATGGGTGTAAACCGAGGGCGTTTGGGTTTTTTAACCGACATCAAGCCGACTGAAGTGATTTTTAAGCTCGATCAAGTCTTAAAAGGTGAGTTTCAGTTAGATCGTCGTTTCTTATTGGAAATGGAAATTCGCTCAAAGGGCGAGACGATTTATGATGCTATTGCGCTAAACGATGTGGTATTACACTCGGGCAAGTCGGTGCATATGATTGACTTCGAACTCAATATCGATGGTCAATATGTCTACCGTCAACACAGTGATGGTTTGATTGTATCGACGCCTACGGGTTCAACCGCTTATTCGTTGTCAGGTGGTGGCCCAATCGTGCATCCGGGGATGGATGCGATTGCTTTGGTACCGATGCATCCACATACTTTGTCTTCACGCCCGATTGTGGTGGGTGGTCATAGTGAAATTAAGCTTCTGATTCGTGAAAACCGTGTCTTGCCGATGGTCAGTGCCGATGGTCAACACAGTGTTTCACTCAATGTGGGTGATAGCTTACATATTCGTAAGCACCCCTTTAAACTGAATTTATTACATCCACCGGGTTATGATTTTTATATGTCATGCCGTACTAAACTCGGTTGGAACCAAGATTTTGACTCTTTTCAACAGGATTAAATCATGAATATTGAACAGATGCTTTCTATTTTAGATGCCGATATTGTTGAGCGTTTAAAAACAGCTGTAGAAATTGGTAAATGGCCGAATGGCGTTGCGTTGACTGCTGAACAACGTCAAACTTGTATGCAAGCCGTTATTGCTTGGGAGCATCAGAATACTCCTGAAAAAGAACGTACGGGTTATATTGATAAAGGGCATAAAGAAGAAGGTGAGGAGTGTGATTCTCATGTGCCTGAACCAGAATTTAAACCTATTCGCTTTATTTAATTGATTAAAAATACGTTGAATCGCTCAGCAACAGATGCTTGGTGATTCAACAACTCAATCTAACAAGAATACCTTCAAACTGTTTCAATCATTATGCTTATAAAAATAATAAAGCTCACTCGACTCAGTTTATTCTTCATTACTGTAATTTCGACCAATGTATTTGCTGAGCGAACAAGTGATGCAAGAAAAATTGAATGTTTATTAGATGTTTCTGTGTTACCGAGTCAAAATTTTCAAAATCCCGTCACACAATACACATCAATGAAAAATGATGGTTATCCGATGTTATTGATTGGAATAAAGATCCATAACGCCCATGCAGGTGAAGCATCGAAAAAGATAAAAAGCCATCAGCTCTATTGTTCAAACCTCATTGGACAACAAAAAGATGTTTATAGTCAACACGTCAAAAAACCAATACAATACTGATATGAGTTATCCAATACATTTTAGAAAAAAAATATTAGCCAAGCTTGAAGAAGGTCAATCTATCCGAGCGGTTGCTCAGCACTTCGAAATTAATAAAAATACAATTGTCGAATGGAAAAAGCGAATCGAAATAAAAAGAACTCGACCAAGAAAACCATCTAAAGTTGATGATGATGCCTTACGTGCAGATGTTGAGCAATATCCCGATGATTATCAATATGAACGCGCTGCTCGTTTTGGTTGTGCTACTTCTACAATTGGAGATGCGCTCAAGCGTCTAAATATTACAGTTAAAAAAAGACCTTACGGCACCCGAAAGCAAAAACAGAACTCAGAGAGCAGTATTTAAAAGATTTAAACCGATTAAGGTATCAACACCCGATCATCTATCTTGATGAAAGTGGATTTAAATCTCATGAACATAGACCTCATGGTTATTCAAAACAGGGAACTCCTTGTTATGGAACATATAATTGGCAATTAAAAAATCAAACCAATGCAATAGGAGCAATCCATGAGGGTAAGTTATTTGCAGTGGGTTTATTTGATAGCAAAGTAAATTCGGATGTATTTTATTTTTGGGTAGATCAGTTTTTATTACCAGAACTACCCTCGAATAGTGTAATTGTCATGGACAATGCAGCCTTCCATAAACGACCAGATATACAAGATCTATTAAGCCAACATGGGCATCAAATACTTTGGTTACCACCTTATAGTCCTGACCTTAATCCTATTGAAAAAATGTGGGCATGGGTGAAAGCAAAAAGGAAAAAATGGTTGGTTAACTCAATAGATAAGCTTTTTAGTCGTTTCTTTAACGAGTGTATGGGTAATTAAGCGGTTTGACTATATTTATCTGGCCCTTATGAATCTCAAAAAATTGAGATCCATATTGGTGATCAGTTGATACTCAGAAATATTCATTCTTCAGGAAAGCATTATCCTTACTGGGCCGACTTTTACTGGGTCGAAAAGCGTAACGAATAACGTTCACGCTTTTGCTTGTCCCTTATGCTTAGAAACGAGTGTGCCAAAGCTGGTTGGCCTGTTGCATGGTATCGCTATATGTATCGCACACTCCCATGGTATAGAGCGCAATGCCAATGGTTTCAGTCACTGCCATTTCACCATATTCATGCTGTTTTTCACCCAGCCAAACTGCTTTAAACTCAGCCAAATCTAACTCTTCTTCAATTGGGCTTCGGTTGTCGGTGAGTTTAGGTAGCTCATGTTCGTAGAGTTCACCATTTTTGATGCCGCAGATCAGTGTTTTGGCATCTGGGTTACGTTCAAATTCGCCGCCTTCACCTTTAATGACCGCGCTATTTTTATAGCCCAGTTTAAATGCTGCTTGCTGATGCGAACCACGATAGGCAGGGTGGAAAATAGCTTGCAAGGTTGCTTTGGCATTAAATGGATTGATCAAGCGTGCAAGAGTATGAATGGGTGAACGAAGACCCATAACATTTCGTAGGGAAATTAAGTCACTTAAAATCGGGGAGATGGCGTGCAGCGGTAAATATGCAAAATTACGCGTCGCTAATTCCTGTTCCACATCTGCTTGAGTTTGGCAAATATTAAAATCGAGATACTCTAATACCTGCTCAGTATAAATACGGTTAATGGTATGACCTGATGCTCCGTGCATCACGACCTTATAACCTGCTTTAGCTAAAGTCAGTGCCGCTAAGAGAAACCATGGATAGTGTTTACGCTTGCCTGCATAAGAAGACCAGTCTAAATCGACCTCTAAAGCCGTGAACGGCAGTTGATCTCGTGTGGCTTGAACAAAGCCTACCAGTTCATCTACAGACTCTTCCTTAACTCGTAGTAGCATCAGAAATGCACCGAGCTGTACATCTAACACTTGATTTTTCAAGATCATATCAAAGGCTTGGTAAGCTTCTTCATAACTGAGTGAGCGCGCACCATTTTTCCCTTTGCCAATAATGCGAACAAACTGGGCAAAAGGGTGCTCAGCATCTTTATAAATATTTCTTTTGTTGTTCATGGACAAACCAAAGTAAGTGAAGGCTGTGTTGTGCTATTTTAGTGGAACAATCAAAAAAAACAGCACTTTTAATTTTAAATAGCTTTTCCACCATTAGACTAAAGTATGAGTAATATTGTTTAGATTTTATACATTATGATTAAAATCAGTTTACTTTGATTAAAGAATGTTAGGTAAAATTTACCCAATAATTGTGACTCGCTAGTTTTTAGTCTCTCCCATTGCAGTAAATGTGAATGAACTGTGATTTTTGTCACAGTGCTGTTGTTTGTACACCATGATTTTTTTACCCGGTGTTTGGATGCGGTCCAAACTGTGGGCTTTTTTGTGTTTATCAGAAAGCCAACTACCTATGAGGAAGTATAGGTATACCGATTTTTTCAGTCTTTTGATTTACAGAAGTATTCGTTATGACTAAGAAACCAATCTATAAGTCACTATATTTTCAAGTTATTGTCGCGATTATTGCGGGTATCTTAGTAGGACATTTTTTCCCTAGTGGTACGCAAGTTATCAATGGCGTTGAAAAATATGTACCCGGCTGGGGCGAGCTTTTTTATCCTCTAGGTCAAGGCTTTATTAAGCTGATCAAGATGATTATTGCGCCAGTAATTTTCTGTACTGTCGTGAGTGGTATCGCGGGTATGGAAAGTATGAAGTCTGTGGGTAAAACAGGCGGTGTTGCGCTACTTTACTTTGAAATTGTATCGACTATTGCACTATTGATCGGTTTACTGGTCATTAACATCTGGAAGCCAGGTGTGGGCATGAACGTTGACCCTTCAACATTAGATACTTCTGGTATCTCAAAGTTTGTTGAATCTGGTCAGCAGCAATCGACTGTCGACTTCTTTATGCATATTATTCCAAACACTGTGGTTGGTGCATTTGCTGAAGGTGAAATCCTGCAAGTGCTGCTCTTTGCCTTGATGTTTGGTTTTGCATTACACAAGTTGGGTGATGCAGGTAAACCTGTACTGAAGTTCATCGATCAAATTTCGCATGTGTTCTTTAACATTGTAAACATGATCATGAAACTTGCTCCAATTGGTGCTTTTGGTGCAATGGCATATACCATCGGTAAATATGGTATCGGTAGCTTGGCGCAACTTGCTCAGTTGATCATCTGCTTCTACATTACCTGTCTGCTTTTCATTTTCTTGGTTCTCGGCACAATTTCACGTCTTTGTGGCTTCAGCATTTTGAAAATGATTCGTATGATTCGCGAAGAGCTGTTGATCGTACTGGGTACGTCATCTTCAGAATCGGTTTTACCGCGTATGCTGAAAAAGCTTGAAATTGCGGGATGTGAAAAGTCAGTGGTTGGTTTGGTTATTCCAACAGGTTATTCATTTAACTTAGATGGTACCTCAATCTACTTAACGATGGCTGCGATCTTCATTGCACAAGCGACCAATACTCAGCTTGATCTTATGCACCAAGTGACTTTATTGGGTGTGTTATTGATTTCATCGAAAGGTGCTGCGGGTGTAACAGGCTCGGGCTTTATTGTGATGGCAGCGACTTTGTCAGCCGTTGGTCATATTCCAGTGGCGGGTCTTGCGCTTATCTTAGGTATTGACCGTTTTATGTCTGAAGCACGTGCCTTAACCAACTTGGTGGGTAACTCATTGGCAACGATTGTTGTTGCGAAATGGGTGGGTCAGTTAGACCAAGAAAAATTAAACTTCGCACTTGCAAATCCAGAAGAAGTAGATCGCTTGATGGCTGTTGAAGAAAATGCTCACGCATAATTTCAGTTCATCTTAAAAAGGAAGCCCAAAGGCTTCCTTTTTTATTGGAATATAAAATGGCCTGATGCGTTCATGACAGTTGCCTTAAAAATGGCTAGCATGTGAGCTGAATAATAAAACAACGTCACTACAAGGAAGAAGCATGTTGAATTACGATGCAGACTTAGAACTATTTCGCGATAACTTTCGCCGTTTTATGAATGAACACATTGCACCACACTATGAACAGTGGGAACGAGAAGGCTTAATGCCGCGCTCAGTCTGGAATGCCTTGGGTGAAAATGGTTTCTTATGTGTCGATGTACCTGAGGAATATGGCGGTTATGGTGTTCCAACGCATTATTCACTCATGTTGGTGGAAGAGTCAGCACGTGCAGGTTTTAGTGCTTTATCGACAGGTATTTCTTGTCACTCTGAAATTGCTGCGCCTTATATTTTGCATATCGGAACTGAAGCACAGAAGCAGTACTGGTTACCGAAAATGGTGTCAGGTGAAGTGGTCGGTGCGATTGGGATGACTGAATCGGGTGCGGGTTCAGACTTACAAGCCATGCGAAGTAATGCCATTTTGCAAGGTGAGCATTATATTTTAAATGGCTCTAAAACCTTTATTTCCAATGGGCAGCATGCCGACCTTGTGGTATTAGCGGTGAAAACTGATCCGCAAGCCCGAGCAAAGGGTGTTTCACTGATGTTAGTCGATACCCATTTGGATGGGTTTAAAAAAGGCACCAACCTCGACAAAATTGGGCTGCATTCACAAGACACTTCTGAGTTGTTTTATGACAATGTCAAAGTCCCGAAAGATCAATTGTTGGGACAAGCAGGCCAAGGTTTTGCTTATTTGATGCAAGAGCTACCACGAGAGCGTACAGCAATTGCAGCAACAGCTATAGGTGCAATTCGCGGTTCGATTGATGTCACCATCCAATACGTCAAAGAGCGCCAAGCTTTTGGTCAACATATTTCGCAGTTCCAAAATACACGTTTTGTTTTGGCTCAAGCCAAGATTGATGAACAAGCCACAGCAGCTTTTTACAATCAAAACGTTGAGCTTTATATGCAAGGCAAGCTGGATGTCGAAACCGCAGCAGCATTAAAAAGTTTTTCAACAGACATGCAAATGAAGGTGGCAGATAATTTATTGCAGCTCTTTGGTGGCTATGGCTATATGAGTGAATATCCAATTTCACGTTTCTTTGTCGATGCGCGTATTCAACGCATTTACGGCGGGACTAATGAAATTATGAAAGAAATTGTCGCGCGTAGTCTACTTGGGCGTTAAGCCTAGGTGCTGATATAAACATGCGTAAAAGAGCCTCAAGTAGGCTCTTTTTTATCGGTTCAGTACCAATAAACTTTCTTGAATAAAGGCGGGGAGGTCATATTGGGTTTGTGATGAAATGTATAAGTTATTGTCATTCACAACACCTGTGTCATACAGCACGGCACCTGCATCTTTTAAGTCTTGATGAAGGTGATGGATACACGTCATGCGCCTACCTTTCACAACTCCAGCATGCATTAAAATTTGCGGAACGTCTGCACTGCATAAAATAGGTTTTTGCATGTTTGCAAAGTGCCTGACAAATAAGACATAGCGTTCATCTTGGCACAGGTTGTCTGGCGAAAAACCGCCAGGAATGAGTAAGGCATCGAAGTCATGCACAGAGGCATCATCGATACTTTGGTCAATGGTGACAAAAGCTTTACGCTTTTTGCCATAAATGATTTTTCCAGCCTGACTTTCAAGGTTAATAATACTATGCCGAGCTGCTCGAAATGCTTCTACGGGTTCAGCATATTCGGCATCCTCAAAGTCATAGGTGACCAAGACTGCAATTTTTTTGTGCATGACAGTACCTACAGTTCATTATTGTTTTGTTTTATTGAGACTATAGAGCAATCGCTACTGCTGCATACTCTCTTTGTTATGAATACGTCAACTTAAGTAAAGCATATTTTAAAAGATATTCTAACGCACTGAAATACGGATGAATGGTGATTTTTGTGAAGGTGTAGCAAAATTTTTCAAAACCTAGATACAGTTTTAAAAGCGATAAGCTAAGACCTAAACACCATCGTCTTAGTGTTTTGTTTGAGTGTTGTTCTATGCATAACCACACGAGAAAAATAGGCAGGGCTCAGTGGTTTTATTGATGTCTATTATTGGGGCAGTTTATTGATAAACTTGATGATTAAATCAACTGTCTGTTTTTAGCACTGAAACATGCAAAGTCTTATTGCGCAAGATTTCAAAGCTAACTATTGTTATACTGTTTGCACAATGTATATGAAGGGCGACATAACAATGATCCAAGACGATCAAAACACAACGACTTCTCTTGACCTCAATCAAATCCGTCAGGATATCGACTCTGTTGATCAACAGATTCAACAACTTATTAACCGTCGAGCGAAACTGGCGGAAGCTGTTGCAAAAGCAAAATTTGCTTCTGAAGAGAATCCAATGTTTTACCGTCCAGAACGTGAAGCGCAAGTTTTACGGAATGTTATGGAGCGTAATGAAGGCCCTTTGTCTGATGTGACCATGGCACGTTTGTTCCGTGAAATCATGTCTGCATGTTTGGCGCTTGAAGCACCGCAAAGTATTGCATTTTTAGGCCCTGTTGGAACTTATACACACTCTGCGGTGTTGAAGCATTTTGGACATGATGCTGTGGTTCGTCCTTTACCGACCATTGATGAAGTGTTCCGTGAAGTGGAAGCAGGCAGTGCACACTATGGTTTGGTGCCTGTAGAAAACTCATCAGAAGGTGTGGTCAATCATACTTTGGATTGTTTTAAAGCCTCACACTTAAATGTGATTGGTGAAGTTGAATTGCGTATTCATCACCAGTTTCTTGTATCTGAAAACACGCGTAAAGACAGTATTAAACAAATTTATGCGCATCAGCAAACTTTGGCACAGTGTCGTGCATGGTTAGACGCACACTATCCAGGTGTGGAACGTGTAGCTTTAAGTTCGAATGCTGAGGCGGCACGTCGTATTCGTACTGAATGGCATTCGGCTGCTATTGCATCTGATGTTGCAGCAAGTATTTATGATTTAGAAATTTTACACAGCAATATTGAAGATAATCCTGAGAACACCACACGTTTCTTGGTGATTGGTCGTGAAAGAATCCCGCAAAGCGGTAATGATAAAACGTCATTGCTGATTTCTGCACATGATCGTGCAGGTGCATTATTGGAAATCCTTGCACCATTTGCAAAGCACAACATTAGTTTGACCAGTATCGAAACGCGTCCAGCACTGCCTGAAAAATGGGCTTATGTTTTCTTCATCGACTTAGAAGGTCATGTGGAACAAGACAATGTTAAAGCGGCGATTGAAGAGATTCGTCCACTTGTGAAAGAAGTTCGAGTATTGGGTTCATACCCGATTGCAGTACTGTAATCTCTAAGGTGGTTGGGTTTGTTCCAAACTCAACCATGTACACCACTTGTAAGAATGGAAAGGTCACATGTCGTTTGCTCCAGCCAATGAAGGTATTGCGAAGTTAAAACCATATCAACCAGGTAAGCCAATCAGCGAATTAGAGCGTGAATTGGGAATGACCGATATTGTTAAGCTTGCTTCAAATGAAAACCCTTTGGGTTGTTCGGACAAAGTAAAAGAAGCAGTTGCTGCTGAATTGGCGGAAATTGGACGATATCCAGACGGTGGTGGTTTTATCTTGAAGGATCAAGTTCATACGCAGTTTGGTGTAGCACATGATTGTATTACTTTAGGCAATGGCTCAAACGATCTACTTGAAATTTTTGCCCGTGCATTTGTTTCAGATAAAGACTCGGTAGTGTATAGCCAACACGCATTTGCAGTTTATGCTTTGGTCACGCAAGCCATCAATGCTGAAGCGATTGAGGTACCTGCTCAAGGTTTTTCGCATGACCTTGACGCGATGGCGGTGGCAATTAAAGACAATACCAAATTGGTGTTTATTGCAAATCCCAATAATCCGACAGGAACTTGGTTTGAAGAGGCCGAATTTGAGCGCTTCATGCAAAAAGTACCGAGTCATGTGATCGTGGTTTTAGATGAAGCTTATGTGGAATATTTTCCAGAAAACTTTAATAGCTTGAAGTTTTTAGCACAGTATCCAAACCTGATTGTTAGCCGCACCATGTCGAAGTGCTTTGGTTTAGCGGCATTACGTGTTGGTTTTGCTTTAGCATCGGCAGAAGTGACAGATTTCTTAAATCGCATTCGTCAGCCGTTTAACGTCAACCATTTAGCCATGGTGGCAGCAGTTGCTGCACTGAAAGATGAAGATTTCATTGAGAAATCACGTGTGGTCAATAAAGTGGGCATGGTGCAACTTGAAACAGGGTTTAAAGCGTTAGGTCTAAACTATGAGCCTTCTCGTGCTAACTTCATTTTGGTCGATATACAAGCCGATCCTGCACAAACTTTTAATGCTTTATTAAAAGAAGGGGTGATTGTTCGTCCTGTGGGCATCGCCAATCATTTACGAGTATCGATTGGAACTGAAGCTGAAAATACGAAATTTCTAACGGCTTTGGCCAACGTACTAGGTTTAGAGGCGAACGCTTAAATTATGTCTGTGCCACTATTTGAAAAAGTTGCATTTATTGGTCTTGGACTGATTGGTTCAAGTCTTGCACGGGTGATGATTGCTGAAGGTTTAACCCAAAATATTGTAGCCTCTACACGTTCGGAAAAAACCTTACAGGATGCCAAAGCTTTGGGCTTAATCCAACAGGGGTATAGTGATCCTGTGCAGGCGGTTCAAGGTGCGGACTTGGTGGTTTTAGCCTTACCTGTTCGTGCAACGCAAAAAGTATTGGAAACCATCAAACCATATTTGCAAGAACATACGATTATTACCGATGTAGGCAGTACCAAAGGCAATGTGGTCGACGCGGCCAAAGCCGTGTATGGCGAAGCATTACCTGCCGGGTTTGTACCGGGGCATCCAATTGCTGGGGCAGAACACACGGGTGTACATGCGGGTAAGGTCGATTTATTTGCAAATCATAAAGTGATTCTGACACCGTTACCGACCAGTGCTGATTGGGCTGTAGAGAAACTGATTCAACTATGGCAAGCTGCGAAAGCAGAAGTGATTTGTATGGATGTGGCCAAGCATGATGAAGTCTTGGCTCATACCAGTCATCTTCCGCATTTGATGGCTTTTAACTTAGTTGAACAACTGGCAAACCGTGAAGATAATTTAGATATTTTTCGCTATGCTGCGGGGGGCTTCCGCGATTTTTCTCGAATTGCCGCAAGTGACCCACAAATGTGGCATGACATCTTTTTTGCCAATAAAAAAGCCATTTTAAATGCCGTAGATGGTTTTGAAAACCAACTGGCTACGATTCGTAAACTCATTGAAGATGAAGATTCACATGCTTTAATGGGCTTGCTTGGACATGCGCAAGCAGCACGCCAGCATTTTAACCATATGCTGGCTCAAAAACCTTTCATGGAGAACAATAAAGTGACGACACAGCAATTCACCATATTACCGGGTAAAAAGAGTTTCCAAGGTAAGTTTAGCGTGCCAGGTGATAAATCTGTGTCACACCGTTCAATCATGTTTGGTGCAATTGCAGAAGGAACGACGCATGTGACAGGTTTCTTGGAAGGAGAAGATGCGCTAGCAACCTTACAAGCCTTCCGTGATATGGGCGTGAGCATTGAAGGTCCTAAAAATGGTGAAGTGACGATTCATGGTGTCGGCGTAAATGGCCTAAAAGCGCCAGCAAGTGCGCTTTACATGGGTAACTCAGGGACTTCGATGCGTTTGCTTTCAGGCATGCTCTCTGCACAAAAATTTGACTCTGTAATGACGGGTGATGCATCACTGTCGAAGCGTCCAATGGAACGTATTGCTAAACCGTTACGTGAAATGGGTGCACAGATTCAAACTACAGGTGAGCGTGGTACACCTCCTGTTTCGATCACGGGAAACCAAGCTTTACAAGGCATTCACTATGATTTGCCAATGGCATCTGCGCAGGTGAAATCTGGGATTTTATTGGCAGGATTGTGGGCAGCAGGTGAAACATCGGTCACAGAACCAGAACCTACACGTGACCATACTGAACGTATGCTACGTGCATTTGGTTATGATGTGAAAACAGAGGGTAATCGAATCTCACTGCAAGGTGGCGGTAAGCTAGTCGGTACAGAGATTCAGGTGCCATCAGATATTTCGTCGGCTGCTTTCTTTATGGTGGGTGCTGCGATTACTGAAGGTTCAGACGTTACTTTAGAAGCCGTGGGCATTAACCCAACGCGTACAGGTGTGATCGAGATTTTGAAGCAAATGGGTGCGGACATTACGGTTGAAAATGAACGTATTGCAGGCGGTGAGCCGATTGCAGATATTCGTATTCAAGGCACACGTACACTCAAAGGTATTCATATGCCTGAAGATCAAGTGCCATTGGCGATTGATGAATTCCCTGCATTGTTCATTGCAGCGGCATGTGCTGAAGGGCAAACCGTATTAACGGGTGCTGCTGAGCTGCGTGTGAAAGAATCAGATCGTATTCAAGTGATGGCGGATGGTTTAAAAACCATGGGTATCGATTGTACGCCGACTGACGATGGCATCATCATTGAAGGTAAAGGTCATTCAGGTGAGTGGGGCGCGATTTTCACTGGTGGCGAAATTGAATCACATCACGATCACCGTATTGCGATGAGTTTCTCAATGGCTGGCTTACGCACCTCTGGTGAAATTAAAATTATTGGCACTGAAACGGTTGCTACGAGTTTCCCGACCTTTACGCAATTAAGCAATCAAGCCGGTTTAGCGATCCAAGTCACGGAATAAGACTAAAGCTTATATATTTTGTGTGAGAACAGCCAAGCTTTTGCTTGGCTGTTTTGTATTAAGCCATTATGCTAAACCCATATAACAAAAAAGCCTTTGGGATGATCAATGAGAAAATTACAATTTACGGCGCAGCATGGACAGCAGCAGGAAGTAAGTGAGAGTAGTGTAGTACAGAAGCAGGTACAAGACCTACTGGTTGAAAAGTTAGGTCAATTGGGTTTTGAAACTTTGCCACAAAGTGGTGATCAAGTGGCTGTGAGTGTCGATAATCATACTTTGCCACTGTCTATTACGTGCCAAGGTCATGACGGCGAAGGAAATCTGGTGTGCGAAATTGCCTCTTATCCAGATGAAGAGCAAGACTGGTTAGACCGAATTGCTGAACGAAGCTTATTAAATCAATTGGCACAAGCGGTTGAAACCACACTAAAAACAGATAAAAGTTTTACTGAGTTTGAGTGGAAAGGCTAATTGAATAGATAAAAAATGCTGAATTGGTTTTTCCTAATTCAGCATTTTTTAGAACAGAACACGTTTAATATTTTGATGGGTCAA
Organism: Acinetobacter sp. 789_lipA; assembly: GCF_058242845.1. Classification (NCBI taxonomy): domain Bacteria; kingdom Pseudomonadati; phylum Pseudomonadota; class Gammaproteobacteria; order Moraxellales; family Moraxellaceae; genus Acinetobacter; species Acinetobacter sp. 789_lipA. The sequence continues at coordinate 1,978,539 of NZ_JBZAYS010000001.1, forward strand.
CGCGCTTATAACTGGATGTGCTATAAGACTTATTCCACACGTAACCACGTCTGACTACGTCCCACAGCCGAGACGCCTAAATAGCCTCTTAAGAATAGTTTTTTCCCATTTGGGCTAATTTTACCTTTTAGGCTATACAGCTTGCCTGAAACGGGGTCAATGATTTTGCCATGGGTATAATTAATATTATTTTCAGTTTTTAAACCTGTAATCACTTGCATACCAATAATAGGCTTATCGGTGTAGGGTGCAGGGCAGTTGGTGCAGAACTCTTTTGCTGTATAACCTGGGCGAGGAGTTGCTTTCAGTGCAGTTCCTGCATAAGTTCCATTGGCTTGCTTTTCAATTTTCACCAGACCTTTGGGTTCTCCAGTTTTATAGTCAAATCATTATAAAACCAATACAATGGTGCAATGAGTTATTCAGAACATTTTAGACGTAAAATTTTAGCTAAGCTTGAGGAAGGTTATTCTATTCGAGCGGTAGCTGCACAATTTGAAATTAATAAAAATACCATTGTTGAATGGAAGAAACGTATAGAGATTAAAAAAACTCGTGTACGTAAACCTTCTAAAATTAACGATGATGCTTTACGTGAAGATGTTGAAAAGTATCCTGATGCTTATCAATATGAACGTGCTGCACGTTTTAATTGTGGTGTTTCATCTATTGGTGCTGCATTAAAGCGCTTAAATATTACAGTTAAAAAAAGACGTTAAGCCATCCTAAAGCAGATACAAAGCTTAGGGATAAATTTATTCTGCAAGTGAATGAATTAGAAAAAAACCATCCGATTATTTATCTGGATGAAAGTGGTTTTAAGTCACATGATTATAGACCTCATGGCTACTCACGAAAAGGAGTACCCTGTTTAGGGCAATATAATTGGCAATTAAAGAATCAGACCAATGCCATTGGAGCAATCCATGAGGGTAAGTTATTTTCAGTCGGTTTATTTGACTGCAAAATCAATTCAGATGTTTTTCATTTTTGGATTGAGCAATTCCTCATACCAGCATTACCAGAAAATAGTGTAGTGGTTATGGATAATGCAGCATTTCATAAAAGAGCAGATATTCAGGAGTTATTGGAACAACAAGGGCATAAAATTCTTTGGCTTCCTGCATACAGCCCTGATTTAAATCCTATAGAACAGATGTGGGCATGGGTTAAACGTAAGCGTAAAGAATGGTTGATCGACTCAGTCGATGAGTTATTTCGAGTTTTTTTCGAATCTTGTATGAATAATAAAGTATTTTGACTATATCATCGATATAACGCCAAGTTCCTATAATGTCCTGAGCACAGGCTGATGTGGTGGCTATAGTGACTAAAACTGCCCCGAGAATTGTTTTCATAAAATCCCTGAATATTTTAAAAATTATTTAAATGAATAGCTCTCTCGAGCTAAGATGTTGATTGTATAACTTATTATTTGAATAATGATGTGCAGAATATATCAAGTTCAAGCGTAGATTGTTGCATAAAGTACCATTAGCAGGGTTCAAGCCTCACTGATTTTTAAAACAGGTATTTGATGGAGGTAGTGCTGATTGAGTTTAGCGCTCAAAAGGGAGCTTAAAATTATTTTGGGAACAGAATAGATATAACGGACGGCTAATGAAGCGTTGGAATAGAAAAAGAGATACGTCTAGATTAAAAATAAAAAGTTCAAGAAAGAAAGGGGCTAATGTTAGACAGTCATTTCTTTCCTGAACTGAGTGATGCGTTAAATCCACAGGAAACGTGTAATCGCAATACGTAACTGTTTTAAGTAACCGGTAAAGAAATGGTTTGCACCAGGTAATACAGTCACTAAATGGCGCTGCGGTTTAGCCCATGTAATCATGTCAGACAGTAAGGTCACTTCATCGGCTTCGCCATGGATAAATAAGATGTCACCTTTAAGTTGAGGTGTTACATAGTGGCGCACACCTGCGACCGTTGCCGTTGGTAGACCACATAAAATGGTTTGTTTTGGTCGAATTTCTTCTTGTAAAGCATCATAGCATTTTGCCATGACATGCGCACCGAAACTAAAACCACCTGCATAGAAGGGTAAAGTTGTATGTGCTGCACGAGCATGCTTAATCACTTCAAGAACATCATCAGTTTCGCCATGACCTTCGTCGTGTAGACCAACACTTTGACCTGAGCCACGGAAACTTGGACGGTACACAATACAACCGCGTTCTAAGAACATTTGCGCAAGCAATGCTGGAACCTTGTGTTGAGGCGTACCACCTTGGAGTGGATGGGGGTGAGTAACTACCGCGAATCCTTTCACTTCACCCTGTGGATAATCTACAAAAACTTCAATTTGCCCAACTGGACCTTGAATGAACATCTGCTCAGACATAGAGAATCGATACATATAACAGGAGAATGGGCTAGTTTAACCGTTTATGCTTATTAAAAACACAGATTGGCAATAAAATAAGTCTACTGATATAGTCTGTTTAATTGTTTTTTAATCAGGTTATCTATGCTTGCCCTTGTTTCTCCTGCCAAAACTTTAGATTACCAAACTGCTTTACCAACCGATGCGTATACACAACCCAGATTGCTACAACATTCCCAAGAATTGATCGAAGTTAGTCGCAAACTGTCAGCAAGTGAAATTGCAAGCTTAATGAGTGTCAGTGAAAAAATTGCCACCTTAAATGTCGATCGTTTTCGCGATTGGCAGCCAGAATTCAACTTTGCAAATGCCCGACAAGCTATGTTTGCTTTTAAGGGCGATGTCTATACTGGTTTAGATGCTTATCATTTGTCAGAGTCGAGCATTGAATACGCACAGCAACATTTAAGAATGCTCTCTGGGTTATATGGTTTGCTACGTCCATTGGACTTGATGATGCCGTATCGTTTAGAGATGGGAACTAAGCTAGCTAACCCACGCGGACATAATCTGTATGAGTTTTGGGGCAATCACATTACCGATTTAATTAACCAAGATTTAGAACAGGCAGGTTCGAAAATTTTGCTGAATATTGCTTCGGATGAATACTATAAATCTGTGAAAGAAAGCAAAATTCAAGCAGAAATTATTAAACCTGTGTTTTTAGATCAGAAAAATGGCAAATATAAAGTCATTAGTTTCTATGCCAAAAAAGCGCGTGGTTTGATGGCGCGTTATATGATTGAAAACCAAATTGATCAAATTGAGGGGTTAAAATCATTCCAAACAGATGGTTATTATTTTGATGCAGATAGCTCATTAAAAAGTGAGTTGGTCTTTAAACGAGATGAACAGGCAGCATAACGAAAGGGCATTCCAATGGTGCAGTATACAAAACAGTTTCAGGACTATTGGGCGCTCACCGCAAAGCAATTGAGTTTGGATGACGATACCACTCAAAAGTTCCATGCCTCGCTGTATAACGCCTATAGTGAAGTACAGCGGCATTATCATAGCATTCAACATATTGTTGAATGTTTTGAGCATTTTCATCAGATCAAAACCTACCTAGACGATCCTTTGTCTGTTGAGTTGGCCATTTGGTTTCATGATGTCATTTACAACCCGCAAGCACATGATAATGAGCAGCAAAGCGCCGACTATATGCAACGGATGCTTAAAAATGTGCTTGGAGCTGAGCAAATTGCAAAGCTCTACGCATGGATTTTGGCAACAAAAGCACATGCACCGACAGTTGACACTGATTTGGCTTATTTATTGGATATTGATCTGGCTATTTTAGCCAGTGATCCTATGCGTTTTGCTGAATATGAACGCCAAATTCAGCAAGAATATGCTTGGGTTGAGCCCGCACTTTATGTGCAGAAGCGCCAGCAAGTGTTAAGGCACTTTTTAGAAACGCAACCACTGTACCAGACGCCATTTTTCCAAAAGTGCTATGAGCGTCTTGCTAAGCAGAACTTAGCCCAAACTTTAGGTGTTTAAAGCCCTTTAAATGCTTCGATGGCACGAACACGACTGGATTTTAAATCGACGATTGGTTTGGGGTAGTCCAAATCCATATTCTGCTGCTTCGCATAAGGCTCATGAATGTTTTTGGCATCTAAATGTGCAAGCTCTGGCAGCCACTGTCGAATATAATCACCATTGCTATCAAATTTCTGAGATTGGCTCACAGGGTTAAAGACTCGGAAATAAGGCACAGCATCGGTGCCCGTGGAGGCACACCACTGCCATCCGCCATTATTGGCAGCTAAGTCACCATCAGCCAAATGTTGCATAAACCATTGCTCGCCCAGACGCCAATCAATCAACAAGTTTTTAGTTAAGAACATTGCGACAATCATACGAACACGATTGTGCATCCAGCCTGTCGCAAGTAGTTGTCGCATACCTGCATCCACAATTGGAATACCAGTACGACCTTGTTGCCACGCGTTTAAATCTTCAGGCGAATCTCGCCATACAATACGCTGTGTATTGGCTTTAAATGGCCGATGTTTAGAGACATGTGGAAAATCAAATAAAATATGCTGATAAAACTCTCGCCAAAGTAATTCATCTAACCAAGTCTGCTGACCTGTGTTATCAATCATAAATTGGCCGTGTTGAGCACGAAACAGGGCATTGAGACACTGTCGAATCGACACGATCCCGAGATTTAAATAAGTTGAAAGTTGACTGGTGCTATTTAAAAATGGAAAGTCTCTCTCTTTTTGATAGTCACTAACTTTGTGATCAATAAAATCATCGAGCATTGAAAGCGCATATATTTCCGTTTCAGGCCAATAGGCTTTAATTTGATTTAACTCATTCGTATTCACATCAATCAGTGATTCAATGTGTGGAATGGCTGTATTTAAATCGGCAGGAAGGTGTATAGGTTGCTGTGCAGAAGGGAGAGGGTAGCACTGCGGTAAGCCAATATTTAAGCGCTCATAACAGGTTTTTTTAAAAGCGCCAAAGACTTGATAGGGCTTACCAGATTGGTTACGAATACTGTTTAAGGGAAAGAGGATTCGATCTTGGAAGAGCGTAAATTCAATGTGTTGCTGATTTAAGCATTGTTGAACTTCGGCATCGCGCTTAAGCTCATTCACGCCCATTTCGATATTTGCAAAGATTTGTTGTACTTGCAGTGTATGACATAAAGATGAAAGCTGACGTGGAATATCTTGCCACAGCGGAATATTTAGAATGAGCAAAGGAATATTCAGCTGAGCAAGGCTCTGTTTTAAATCGTGCAATTGTCTGACATATAAATCAATTTTTACAGCTGCATCATGATGTAATAGCCACTGTTGTGGGGATAGGATCACTAAAGCCAGCATAGGTCCATGTTGGCTTGCATGCCAAAGTGCGGCATGGTCGTGTATGCGAAGATCTTGTCTAAACCAAATTATGTTCATAAAAGGTTAATCAACTGTAATTTTTTGAAATATAAAATATTACAAAATTGAGCACTTTGATCATATTTTTTTCTCACTCATTTAATTTAATCTTATGTTATTGAAATAATTAAATCAGAAAAAACTATAAAGTGTGAAGATACTTTTTATCTGATAAATGTGTGGCCCTTTGTATTATTTGTTATGATTTGTAATCATGCTAAAGCAGTTGTGGATATTGTGAATGTCATGAAAAAAATTCTAATCCCTATTTTTGTGGCTGCTGTTTGTTTGCTTGGGTTTGTTGTTTTTCAGGATACAGAAACGAAAAAACAGCAACAGTTGAATCAACTCATGAACAGTACTGAGCCTAAAGTGCAAAAGTTGAGTCCTCTCTCAAAGGCAAAGGTCGTGCCTGAAAAAGTCAATAGCTCGTTTTCAAAGTGATGCTGAAGCAATAATCGATCAGGTCTCCATTAAAGTACTTTGACGCTTAAGATAGAATAAAATCATGTGTAAATGACTTATCATGTTGAATTTTAATTAAAAATAAATTTAAAACAATTAAAAATCAGTGTGTTATAATTCGCGCCAAGATATATTGAATTTTAGATTTTGAGTCTAAAATGACGTTTTTGTTGAAAGCTGCATACAGTTTATGCGGCTTTTTTGTTTAGGTATATATGGTTCGACCCTGCGTTTGAACCATTCATGGCTAAATAAACTTTTCCTGAATTGAGGAAATTTGGCATATTCATTGCTTTAACTTCCAGAAATTTAATCAGATTTTCATCATACTGAGTGTCGAAATTTTTTGGCAGTTATACAGTTTTAAAAGTTTATTTACAGGGGCTAGGTCATGACGACTCCTAATCCATCTTCAGAAAATATGCTCGAGCGTATGTTCAAACTGAGTGAAAATAAAACCAGTTTTCGTACAGAGCTTCTTGCAGGTGTAACCACATTCTTAACTATGTGTTACATCATTATTGTGAATCCAATGATTTTATCCGAAACGGGGATGGATCATGGTGCTGTCTTTGTAGCGACTTGTCTTGCAGCCGCAATTGGCTGTTTGGTTATGGGTATTGTTGCAAATTATCCAATTGCATTGGCACCGGGTATGGGCTTAAACGCTTACTTTACCTATTCGGTGTGTATGGGTATGGGTGTGCCTTGGCAGACTGCTTTAGCTGCAGTGTTTGTATCAGGTTTGGTGTTCATTGCGATCAGTATGTTTAAGATCCGTGAAGCCATTGTGAATGCAATCCCAATGTCGCTTAAGCTTGCGATTGGCGGCGGAATTGGTTTATTCCTTGCGTTGATTGCTTTAAAAAATGCAGGCGTTATTGTGGACAATCCAGCGACTTTGGTTGGATTGGGCGACTTAAAGCAACCGACGGTTCTTTTGGCTTTATTTGGCTTCTTGATGGTGGTTGTACTGCATCACTTTAAAGTGCGTGGTGCCATTATTATCAGTATCTTGGCTTTAACTGCAATTTCAACAGCCATGGGCTTAAGCGAGTTCAAAGGTGTTGTTGGTGAGATTCCATCAATTGCTCCAACATTCATGCAAATGGACTTTGAAGGCCTATTTACAGCAAGCTTAGTGGGTGTCATTTTTGTATTCTTCTTGGTCGATTTATTTGACTCAACAGGTACATTGGTGGGTGTGTCACACCGTGCAGGCTTACTGAAAGATGGCAAGCTTCCACGTTTGAAAAAAGCATTATTTGCAGACTCAACCGCAATTGTTGCAGGTGCAGCATTAGGTACATCTTCGACAACACCATATATTGAGTCGTCTGCGGGCGTTGCTGCTGGTGGCCGTACAGGTTTAACCGCAGTTGTGGTCGGTGTGTTATTTATCTTATGTTTGTTTTTAGCACCCTTAGCTCAATCTGTACCCGGTTTTGCAACAGCTCCAGCATTGTTATTTGTTGGCGTGTTAATGATTCAGGGGGTTACCCATATTGATTGGGATGATATTACTGAAGCCGTTCCTGCGTTCTTAACCATTGTATTTATGCCATTTACCTACTCAATTGCAGATGGTATTGCGATGGGCTTTATTAGCTATGCATTGGTTAAATTGTTCACCGGTAAAGCGGCGACTGTACCGTACATGGTGTGGATTGTAGCTGTGCTTTGGGCATTAAAATTCGCGTTATTTGGTGGCTAATTCATCAAATAGTGATAAGGGTGTAAACTCAGTTTACGCCCTTTTTTATTTTTAAAGAGGAAAAGTTATGAGTCAATTGGAGCTCATTCGTGCTTTACCAAAAGCTGAATTGCATGTGCATATTGAAGGGACATTTGAGCCAGAACTCATGTTTGCAATCGCACAGCGTAATCAAATAGACATTCCTTATAAGTCGGTTGAAGAAGTGAAACAGGCTTATAATTTTCACAATCTACAATCATTTTTAGACATCTATTATGCAGGCGCAAATGTACTGATTCATGAGCAAGACTTTTATGACTTGGCTTGGGCGTATTTTGAAAAATGTGCAGAAGATCGTGTAGTACATACCGAAATGTTCTTTGACCCACAAACGCATACAGACCGTGATATTGCTTTTGAAACAGTGATTAATGGTCTGCAACGCGCATGTGATGATGCCAAGGCAAAATTTGGCATTAGTTCGCATTTGATTATGTGTTTCTTGCGTCATTTAAGTGAAGAAGCAGCCCTTGAAACTTTAGCGCAAGCATTGCCTTATAAAGATCAAATCATTGCTGTGGGCTTGGACTCAAGTGAAGTTGGGCATCCTCCTTCAAAGTTTGAACGTGTCTTTGCTAAAGCACGTGAAGCAGGCTTTTTAGTGGTGGCACATGCGGGTGAAGAAGGTCCAGCAGAATATGTGTGGGAAGCTTTAGATTTGCTTAAAGTGAATCGTATTGACCACGGTGTGCGTTCTGAAGAAGATCCTGTATTAATGCAGCGTTTGATCGCAGAGAAAATGCCACTGACAGTTTGTCCACTCAGTAACTTAAAGTTATGTGTCGTTGACGATATGGCACAGCACAATATCCGCCGTTTGTTGCAACAAGGTGTGCAAGTAACAGTAAATTCAGACGATCCATCGTACTTTGGTGGTTATATGAATGATAACTTTATTGCCATTACAGATGCGTTAGACTTAACAGCAGCTGAGCTAAAACAATTGGCGTTGAACTCTTTTGAAGCGTCGTTTATTTCGGCAGAAGAGAAGCAAAAATGGGCGGCTGAAATTGTAGCCATTGCTTAATCTAATGTCCTTTTAAAGACAGAGTTCGCTCTGTCTTTTTTATGTGAGGTCGATATGAAAAAAATCATTGCATTGCTTGTGGTTATTTTTGTGCTCTTTGCAGTTTATTTGCTCAAAACGGATATTGGGTTAACGCAAAAACTACTAAAGCCTGTGGTGGTGTATCAGTGCGGTGTAGAGCTTGAAGCGACAAGGTTGTGGAAAGTCAGTACAGCATTGCTTGGTGAAGAGAAAAAGAATCAGCTCCAAACGCAAATCTGTGGTTGCGTGGGTGAAAATGCGTTAAACGATATTCCAGCAACAACTTTGTTGCGCGCAGTGGTTGATGAACAAGTCAAAAAACAGGTGGTACAACAGGGTGTGTTGAATACGCTGAAAGGATGTGTGGTGGATGAAGTCCTAAAAGCAACAGATTGATGCTTTTAGGCTAATTCAACTTGGTCTTACTTTGCTTGTTTGGTCATGCTATTTAACACATTATCTTTATCAATAAAGTGGTGTTTCAGTGCTGCTGCAATATGACCCACTAACAGCAATCCTGCAGCCCATGAAATCCAGATATGTAAAGGTTTCACGATCGCGAGTAATTCAGGGTTGTCTTGTACTAAACGGGGAATTTCAAAAAGGTACAATACAGGTGCAGGGTGCCCAGCACTCCAGCTAAATAAACAGCCAGTAATTGGCAAAGCCAACAAAATGAAATATAAAGCCAAATGACCGAGGTGTGCCATTTTTTGCATTAACGGCGACATACTGTCTGGAAGTTTGGGTGCAGGGTGGGTATAACGCCAAAAGATACGAATCACTACTAGAAAGATAATCGTGGTTGCAATGTTCTTATGTAAGGTAATGACATCCCCTTTAAAGCTACCATCAGCATCATAACTGAGGAAGTTTCCGCTATAAAACCCAATCAGCCAAGCAGCAATAAAGATAATTGCCATGAGCCAATGCAGGATTTGAGCAGTACGCGTGTAATGGGTATTTGCCGAGTTCATTAGATTCACATCCATTTTTATGCTGCGCTATTTTATAGAACTATAGATAGGTCAAAAATGTAGTAGATGCAACATAGCGTTGATATTCTGCAACGCTGTACAGACCAGTGGCGCATGTCTGATCTAAAACTGTGCAATAAGCGAAAGATATTAAAATGGCATGGAAATAGTGTTTCCGTAAATAGCAAAGATTCGGCAAAATACGCGCACTTTAACTGTTATAAATGGATAACTCCGTGAAAAAAATGATTGCAGTGCTTGCTCCTTTGGCTTTGATCCTTTCGGCTTGTACAACGACTGATATAGCAACGACCAATACGACGACCACCACACAACAACTGGGTACAGCAGCGCTTAAAATTGCCATTAATGCAAAATGTACGACTGAGTTGAATAATCTGCCAGCATGGAAAACAGCAACCAAATTTATGACGGCTGATCAAAAAACCGATATTCAAACCGAAATTTGTGGTTGTGTCAGTGAGAAAGCCCCACAAAATATTACCGCTGTCGATGTGGCAACAGCGGCCATTGACCCTGCGGCGCGTACAACCATTATTAGCAATGCTGTGACGAAAACCATCAATGCATGTGTGGCTGAAGTGGTGAATTAAGTTGTGATATATCAAAGAAGCGGGGGACATGCCTCGCTTCTTTGCGGTTTTTTGTACTTTTTGGCGTTTATCTTTTATATTGATGTGAATAATAACAATTGAAGCCTGATTTCTTTTACAACAAAGGGTGTATCTGTATGAAAAATGATAAGTTAATTCTCTGTTTGTTTGGCTCGCTTATGCTTTCCGCGTGTGTGTCGAATCCTTTATCTAGCTCAGATGATGATGGAATTTCGGCTATTAAAATGGCCTCACATGCAAAATGTATGGATGAAATCGAAACTAATCCGACATGGGTTGTGGGCAGTAAGCTGTTATCTGAAGACCAAAAACAGAAGAAAAAACGTGAAGTCTGCAACTGTGTGGGTGATAACTCGCCCAAAGTGTTGTCTAAAGAGCAGTTGGCTTTGGCGGCAATTGATCCCAAAGCAAAGGCAACCTATAGCGCTTTAGCAGCAACAAAAACAACAGCCACATGCGCCTCTGAAATGCTAAACTAAGCCAATAAATTGTTAAGTTTTTAAAATGGCTGTTGATCAGCCATTTTTTATGAGAGTAGAAAATGCAAATTGCAGGTGCAGATGAGGCAGGGCGCGGCCCTTTGGTGGGTTCAGTGGTCGCTGCTGCGGTAATATTAGACCCGAATAACCCGATACAAGGGTTAAATGATTCCAAAAAACTGACCGAAAAAAAACGTGAAAAACTTTTTGTCGAAATTAAGGAAAAAGCATTGGCATGGGCGATTGCTGAGGCGAGTGCTGCTGAAATTGATGAGATCAACATTTTACAAGCATCTTTGCTTGCGATGCGCCGCGCGGTTGAACAGCTTGCAATACAGCCTGAACATGTCTTGGTTGATGGTAATAAAATTCCACAAGGCTTGAGTATGAGCTGTGAGGCAATTGTGGGTGGGGATGCTTTACATGCTGAAATCTCAGCGGCGAGTATTTTGGCCAAAGTGACACGTGATCATCAAATGATTGAGATGGATCGAAAATATCCTCAGTTTGGATTTGCCAAACACAAAGGTTATCCAACCAAAGCGCACTTTGAAGCGATTGCTGAACATGGGGTTATCGACGAGCATCGTCGTAGTTTTGGGCCTGTAAAGAAAGTGATCGAGGTACTTGAGCAAAAATAGACTGGGTAAAAATTTAAAGCGGCCAATCGGGCCGCTTTATATCTGAATGTTTCAATCTTAACGATTGAAATTATTCTGCTGTGAACCTTCATCTTCAAATGCAGGCTGGTAATCCTGATCAAGATGTTGAAGATGTTCATGCATTGCACGTTCATGCTGAATGCGTTGATAAATCTCTTCACGATGTACAGATACTTCTTTGGGAGCATTGACACCAATACGAACTTGGTTGCCTTTGACACCAAGTACAGTAACACTTACTTGATCCCCAATCATTAATGTTTCACCGACGCGTCGGGTCAAAATCAGCATGTTTATCTCCTTGCAAAACGCTAAACCTGCAGTTGTACTAAAGTAAAATACATAATTTTTTGTATTTAAAAAAATTTAAACAAATGTTTAATACAACCGCATGACACTTGAATTTTTAGATATCTAGTGACATTAGGTATAACATTCATCTAAATTTAAGAAAGCCTCGGGCTTAATATAACAGAGCCACTATAGAAAAAACTATAGTGGCTCCTGATTTTTGTAGTCTTTTGCAAAAACTGTCAGACAATGACAAGTTTTTCGCAAGATTGCTTAAGCACGTGCGCTTGATTCACCGTGTTCACGGTCTAAACCGAAAGCAGTGTGTAGAGAACGTACAGCAAGTTCTAGGTAGTTTTCTTCAATAATCACAGAAATTTTGATTTCTGAAGTTGAGATCATCAAAATGTTGATGCCTTCATCAGCCAAGGCAGTGAACATTTTACTTGCAACACCTGCGTGTGAACGCATACCAACACCTACGATTGACACTTTAACAATGTCGTCACGTGTAGCAACTTCGCGCGCACCAATGGCTTGAGCAGTTTCTTGAAGAATTTTTGTTGCTTTTGCAAGTTCGCCGCGGTTTACCGTGAAGGTGAAGTCAGTTGTACCATCTTCTTCAACATTTTGGATAATCATATCCACTTCAATGTTGGCATTACCAATTGGCGATAAAATTTTAGATGCAATACCTGGTTCATCAGGAACACCTAGAATCGTAAGTTTAGCTTCGTCACGGTTAAATGCGATACCAGAGATAATTGGTTGTTCCATGTTGTCTTCCGCCTCAGTGGTGATTAGTGTTCCGACGTTCTTTTTAAATTCTTCGTCGAATGCGCCATCATCGTCATTATCAAAACTTGATAATACGCGTAAAGGCACTTGGTATTTTCCTGCAAATTCAACCGAGCGAATTTGTAGAACTTTTGAACCAAGTGATGCCATTTCCAGCATTTCTTCAAATGAAATACGGTCTACTTTTTTCGCTTTTGGTGCAACGCGTGGGTCAGTCGTATAAACGCCATCTACATCGGTATAGATTTGGCATTCATCTGCTTTTAATGCCGCAGCAAGTGCTACACCAGAAGTATCTGAACCGCCACGGCCGAGGGTGGTGGTGTTGCCATCGGCATCGAAGCCTTGGAAACCAGCAACCACGATCACACGACCGGCATCTAAATGCGCAGTCATGGTGTCAGTATCAATTGATTCGATACGTGCTTTAGTAAACGCATTGTCCGTTTTGATACCGACTTGGCGACCTGTAAGTGACTTAGCTTCAACGCCAATAGAATTGAGCGCCATTGCTAACATTGAAATCGTTACCTGTTCACCCGTAGAAACCATTTGGTCTAATTCTCGTGGGTCAGGGGTTTCGGTAATGGCTTTCGCTAAAGCAAGTAGACGATTGGTTTCGCCACTCATTGCTGATACAACCACTACAACCTTGTGGCCGTGGTCATGCCAACGCTTTACACGACGAGCAACATTTAAAATGCGCTCTGGAGTACCCATAGAGGTACCGCCATATTTTTGAACGATTAATGCCATAGTTGTTCCATATAAACCATGACCCTGAATGCATCATTCAGGGTCAGTTACACAAAAGGTGAAGTTTTATTTCGCTTCAAGCCAAGCAGTTAAATCTGCCATCACTGTTGCAAACTTCTCGTTTAGTGGCGCGCCACCTTGTGCTAAGTCAGGTTTGCCACCACCTTTACCACCGAGCTCAGTTGCTAGATGTTTGATGATGTCACCTGCTTTAATAGAAGCAGTAAAGTCTTTTGCTACAGATGCAATCAGGCTAACTTTGTCACCTTCAACACCAGCAAGTACGATGACTGCATTTTCTAATTTTGATTTCACACCGTCATGTAGGTTGCGAAGTGATTTCGCATCCATGTTTTGAACAGTCGTGATTAGCGTTTGACGACCCGCAAGCGTTTGAACTTGGCTAAGCAGTTCAGCAGCTTGGAAGCTGGCAAGTTTTTGATTGAGTTGCTCAATCTGCTTTTGCAAGCTTGATGCTGTGTCGACTAAGGCTTCAACTTTTTCTAAAGTTTGGTCTTTTTGAGCTTTTAGTAAACCATTGATGGTATTGATATCACGGTCAGCTTTTTGAGTAACTTCAATGGCTTTGGTACCCGTTACCGCTTCAATACGACGTACACCCGCAGCTACACCACCTTCAGAAGTGATTTTAAACAAGCCAATGTCGCCTGTGCGTTTAACGTGAATACCACCGCACAGCTCGATTGAGAAGTTTTTCTCTTCAATGATTGAACCCATTGAAAGTACACGAACTTCATCGCCATATTTTTCACCGAACAACATCATCGCACCTTTTGCTTTAGCAGATTCGATGTCAAGAAGTTCAGTACTTACTGCTGTATTTGCAATCACTTCAGCATTGACTAAGCGTTCAATTTCTTGAAGTTGTTCAAACGAAACAGGCTGATCGTTGGCAAAGTCAAAACGTAAGATGTCTGACGCAACCAATGAGCCTTTCTGTTGTACGTGCTCACCTAAGATTTGACGTAGTGCAGCATGCAAAAGGTGAGTTGCAGAGTGGTTGCGCGCAGTTGCAGCACGGATGTCTGCTTTAACTGTTGCTTCAACATTTTGAGCAAGCTTAATGCTACCTACAGTCACGATACCTTGGTGTACAAAAGCGCCGCCCGATTTCTTGGTGTCCTGGACTTCAAAAATACCTGTGTCGTTTTTGAAAATACCCGTGTCACCAATTTGACCGCCGCTTTCTGCATAGAACGGGGTTTGGTTCAGTACGATGAGGGCTTCGTCACCTTCAACCACTTCATCAACTTGTTCGCCATCTTTATAGATCGCGATAATTTGACCTTCGCCAACTGTTGCGTCATAGCCGTCAAACTGAGTTTCGCCTTCAACTTTAACAACAGAGTTGTAGTCAATGGCGAATTTACCTGCATCGCGTGCACGTTGACGTTGAGCTGCCATTTCAACTTCAAAGCCAGCTTCATCAATGGTTAAATCACGTTCACGAGCGATGTCAGCAGTCAGGTCAGTTGGGAAACCGTAAGTATCATACAGTTTAAACACCACTTCACCTGGAATTACAGAACCTTTCAGTTGAGCCAATTCACCTTCAAGCAATTTCAAACCTTGCTCTAAGGTTTTAGCAAATTGCTCTTCTTCTTTCAGTAATTGCGCTTCAATACGTGCCTTTTGTGCTTCAAGTTCTGGGTAAGCTTGACCTATCACTTCAATTAAAGGTTTCAACATTTTATGGAAGAATGAACCTGTTGCACCCAGCTTATTACCATGACGTACTGCACGACGGATAATACGGCGAAGTACATAACCACGGCCTTCATTTGATGGGTTTACACCATCAGCAATCAGGAATGAACATGAACGTGCGTGATCCGCAACCACTTTAAGTGATGCAGGGTACTGAACAGGTGTACCTTTTTCGCGAGCTTCTGCTTCAAGTGCAGCGGTATCTAAACCAATAATTTCAGCGGCCGCTTTGAGTAAGTGCTGGAACAGGTCAATTTCGTAGTTTGAGTTAACGTGTTGTAAAACTGCAGAAATACGCTCTAAGCCCATGCCTGTATCAACAGAAGGCGCCGGAAGAGGGTGTAATACGCCATCTGCAGTGCGGTTGAACTGCATGAAGACGTTGTTCCAGATTTCAATGAAACGGTCGCCATCTTCTTCAGGTGTGCCTGGTAAGCCACCCCAAATATGGTCGCCATGGTCAAAGAAGATTTCAGAACATGGACCACATGGACCTGTATCACCCATTGCCCAGAAATTATCTGATGCGTATTGGCCGCCTTTGTTGTCGCCAATACGGATAATACGGCTAGCATCTAAACCAATTTCTTTGTTCCAGATGTCAAATGCTTCGTCGTCAGTGTGGTAAACCGTTGCATAGAGTTTGTCTTTAGGCAGAGCTAACCAAGCTTCACCAGTGAGAAAATCCCATGCAAATTTGATTGCATCACGTTTGAAGTAGTCGCCAAATGAGAAGTTACCTAACATTTCAAAGAAGGTATGGTGACGTGCGGTATAACCGACATTGTCTAAGTCGTTGTGTTTACCACCTGCGCGGACACACTTTTGTGAAGACACTGCACGTACATAATCACGTTTTTCTAGGCCTAAGAAACAATCTTTAAATTGGTTCATACCCGCATTGGTAAACAACAAAGTAGGGTCGTTGGCGGGAACTAGAGAACTCGACGCGACACGTGTATGTCCTTGCGATTCAAAGTAGCTTAAAAAAGCTTCGCGGATTTCAGCTGATGTCATAAAACGAGTACTCACAACCAAGTCACTCCATAATTTTCGATTTGGCTAATAGTAGCTGAAGTTAGTCTTATTCTAAATACGGTGACTTCAGATACTGGCTTAAAAATTTTAAAACGCCAAATTATAACGGAAAAAGGATATTGCACCAATCACTTTAAGGCGAATTGATGACATTTCTATGTATTCGATAGTTCTAAGATTTTGCTTGTTATTGTTGGATATTTATATCATTTCATGGAAATGAGCTGATTGGTCCGAGGTGGTTAGGTAGATCAATTTATGACTTAAGGGTTCATATTCATCATCTTCACTGATGGATGATAGAAAAAGAAAGCTTAACCAAATCTGTATAAATCCATTAATATAGGCCTGATTTATCTTTCATCATTTTATAAATAAGGGCAAGTCATGCAACGAGTGGCGATAAATGGATTTGGTCGAATCGGACGTAATGTACTACGCGCTTGGTTTGAAAATCCAAAGAACTTTCAGTTTGAAATCGTCGCGGTAAATGATGTAGCAGATGTAGAAACCTTATTGCATTTATTTAAATATGACACCACGCATGGGCGCTTTCCGGGAAAAGTCGATTTAAGTTATGAAAATGAAAGAATTTATTTACATCTTTCTAAAGATCAAGCGCAGCTCAAAGTTGAAGTCTTGCGTCAGGCAAACCCGCAGGATTTACCTTGGTCAAGCCTCCATGTAGACGTGGTTCTAGAGTGCACAGGTTTATTTCGCTCGCGTGAAGCAGCAACAGGGCATATCAGTGCAGGTGCAAAGCGGGTCATTATTGGCGCGGCACCTTTTGACTCGGTTGATGCCGCCATTGTGTATGGGGTGAATCACCATGAGGTCAAAGTCAGTGACCAAATTATTTCCAGTGTGTCATGTACTACGCAGGCCTTAGTGCCTTTGGTTAAAATCATTGATGATGCTTTTGGAATTGATACTGCGCTCATGACCGAAATTCATGCAGTGACTGCCGATCAGTCTGTATTGGATCATGCGCATCGTGATTTAAGACGTGCTCGTGCTTCAGGTCAAAATATTATTCCCACCACATCGTCAGCGCTTGGTGCTTTAAAACAAGTCATGCCAAAAATGGCCGATCGTATCGATGGTTATTCGATTCGTGTGCCAACCATTAATGTGGCGGCAATTGATTTGACCTTTATTTCGCAAACACCAATTACCGACCATAAAATTAATGAAGTGCTGATTCAAGCGGCGAAGTCAGACTACCGTGAAATTATGGATGTGACGGATGAACCTTTGGTATCTTCGGATTTTAATCATTCACCCTATTCACTTATTGTTGATTTAACGCAAACCATGGTGGTGGGGCATCAAGCTAAAGTCTTTGCGTGGTATGACAATGAGTGGGGCTATGCAAACCGCTTATTAGATTTGTGTGAATCTTTTAGTGCGTCAACTACCTAAAGGTCTTTATTTTTAAGCATTTTTACTCTGAAAACAAGATGATAGGCATAGACCGAATACAGACTTGTGGTTATCATGAATCTCTCTGTACACGACAAATTTCATAGGATCCTTGTCCTATCAGGCTTTTTCTTTCTTAAAATTGCTAGCACTTTCTTAAATTCTTCTTTTTTTCCAAAACCAATCAAACGTAGAATAGCCATTTGAACATAGTCCAAACCGTAGCGAAATAAACTTACTGAAAGTCGTCCATGCTTCTTTATTTTTATCGCTTTTTTTCGATCATGTTGCCATTCACCTGTTAAATAGCACCAACAGAAACCGATAGCTAGCACTGCTATCAATTTCTTGACTCGTCCAGGGTCTGTTAAACGAGTATTTTCAAGATTGAATCCACGTCCTTTGAGACAACTAAATAAGGTTTCGATTTCCCAGCGTAATGCATAATCACGAATAGCAGAAGCATTAAACATAGGAGAAACAACAAGTAAAAGTTCTCCATCTTCTAATCGTAGCGCACTAATATACAGTTTTACTCGACCAACCCAAATACGTCGTTTACGACATTCAGTTTGACCAACTTGAAGATGACGAAATAAATCACTAATTTTATGATTCCTGGCTAAGTGATTGGTCACAATAAAGTTTTTTTAACACGTATACAGAAGTTAATGTCATTTTCAATTAACCATGTAAACCATTTCTCACCGATAAATTCTCTGTCTGCGAACACATTCACAATACGGTCTTTACCAAAAATAGAGATAAAGCGTTGAATCAAAGCAATACGCTCTTTTGTATCTGAATTTCCACGTTTATTGAGCAATGTCCAAACAATAGGTATCGCTATTCCACGATAGACGATGGCTAACATCAAGATATTGATATCTCGTTTTCCCCATTTCCAATTGGTTCTATCTAAAGTCAGTTGCACTTTGTCGAATGAAAATATATTGAAAATTAACTGAGAAATTTGACGATAATCAAAATACTGACCTGCAAAGAAGCGTTGTATACGTCGATAAAATGATTGTGGTAAGCACTTGATGGGTAAGGCTTTAGATGCAGAAGAAAGATTACATGTCTGTTTTACAATTAATGCAATCATAATCAGTGTAAAACATTTTACATGTGACTTGTTCCACTTTAGATATTTGTTTAAGATGAGATGTAACTCATTGAAATGTGTCATCATATTCGTCGTCAGAAAACAAGTATTATGCCATTATTTCAATGAGTTATCTTTTTTTGTCGTGTACAAAGCATGAATCTATAAATGAAAAATAATGTAGAGTGGTGCTTATGTTGATCTTAATTTGGGGATTTATTTTGCTGTTGGCGGTCGCTGTCGTATTTTTAATTTGGTTTCAATTTAAAAATCAGGCAGATAAAACCGATCCAAGCGTAGAGCAAAATCAACTGCAAGAAAAAGTACATCATCTTGAAGAAAATTTAAAAAAGACCTTGGAAATTATGCAAGATCTTGCAAAAAAGATGCATGTGCAACAGGAAGTGATCGAGCAGACCACGTCTAAGTTGCAAAAAGTTGAGCTACAAAATGCTGAATTGGTGAATATTCTCGCTAAAGCCGTACAGCCTGAGCGCTAAAAATTAAGTTTATTAGATGAGCACGGTACGCAATAATGCCGCGCTCAGCATACTAATTACAACGGTTGGTAGTAGTGAAAAGCGTGAAGCTGCAATCAAAGTGATGGCAATGGCGAGTAGATCTGCGACATTGTCTTTGACAAAATAAGGTGCAATCACTGAAATCAGCACGCAGCCTGGAACAACTTCCAAAATCTTTCGTTGTTTGTTGCTTAAAGTTTTATTTTTCAGCAAAACATAGCCCAATATACGCGTCAGATAAGTGGTAGCTGCGACCAATAAAATCGCGATAAGTGTAGTGCTGTGGATCATAGCTCATCTTCCTGAATAAATAAGAAAGCAGAAGCGATGCCACAGAGCGCACCAATTGGCACATACCAACCTGTCGGTAAATATAAATAAGCAATGACCGCACTAATTAGACTGATAAGCCAAGGGCGTGCTGTACTGAATCCTTTCCACATGCCACGTAGTAAAACCAGAAATACTGTAGCAAAGGCCATATCAAACCCATAACGGTGAACATCCCCTAGCAAAGGACCAAGAATGGCCCCTAAGCTGGTAAAACTGACCCACATCAAGTACAGGGCAAAACAGATACCTGCGTAGTAGGACATGCTAAAGGCCTGTTGCAACCCGAATTTTTTCTTCTTTTCTGCATCGGCAAGGGCTGCTGCCCAACTTTCATCACACATGAAAAACAGGGCAGGGAAAACCTGTCGATTAGGCAAATGGCGTAAATAGGGCACTAGACTTGCGCCCATGAGTAAGTGACGGCTATTGACTAGGAACGTAATGAAAATTAAAACGACAAAATTTGGTGGATTGGTCCATACTTCGAGCACAGCAAACTCGGAACCGCCCGCAAAATTCAGGCCAGTAAATAATGGAACTTCTAAATGGCTAAAGCCTTTTTGAGTGGCTTGTGTCCCTAAGACCAAAGCAAAAGGAATAATGCCCAGCAGCATGGGGATAGATGTTTTAATACCACGTTTAAACTCGACGTAATCGGTGGAGTCATTGAGTTCTTGAGTCGTATTTCTAAGGGAGAACATTTTAAATCGCCTATGCGTGCTAGGTTTTGGTGCAGTAGGTGAATAAGTTTATGTTTTTTATGAGATATTTTTTGCTTTATTTAGCTTAATATAGAGATTGTTTGGAATAATATGCTGTGATTGGTTAAGTCTGAGCAAAATTATGCTTTAAGGATGGAATTTATGGATCAAACAGATAAGCGGATATTGCAAGTACTACAAACCGACGGAAAACTTCAAAATAATGAGTTGGCTCAGCGCATTGGACTGTCTGCCTCACCGTGTTTAAGACGAGTAAGACAACTAGAAGAAGACGGGATTATTCGGGCTTATGTGGCTTTGGTAGATCCTGCTAAAGTGAATCTGCGATTGACCGTGTTTGCACGCATTTGGCTAAAGAGTCAGGATCCGCAAACGGTGAACCAATTTGTTGAATCGATTCGTGAAGTTCCTGAAGTGGTCGAGTGTCATTTAATGGCAGGGGATTGTGATTTCTTTTTACGTATTGTGGTTGCAGACTTAGACGCCTATCGACAGTTTCAAATCCATCGTCTAAATAAAATCCCCAATATACAAAGTATTAAAACAGAAATTCCATTGCAAAATATCAAACAAACCACAGAACTGCCGATTTGGTAGCTCAAAAGTTGATAGTGAAATCGCCTATGAATCTGGCAGCATGACTCAAAGTGATAAGACTTGTACTCTAGTCATGCTACTTAGGATGTTATGACTCTTCGTTTAAAAAGCCTTCTTTAATTTCTTTAGGCAGATCTGCGTGCCACCATGCATAAATACTGGCTTTAATTTCTTCATCTTCTTCAGGGTCATTTAGAGGTTCATCATCTTCACGAACCAGTTCATCACCTTCAAATTTGAACCAAAACTCCCAAGGATCATCATCACCGCAACCCCATGCTTGCGCATGGATGTCTGGAAGCAAGGCTTTCAGGAAGAATAAAATCGCTTCCATGAACTCATCACCTGATGAACCATGGACAAAGTGTGCGATGGAATAACCCGCGAGGGAGTATAGTGATTCAGGACCTAAGTCAAACTCGATATTATCGACGGTATTTAAAATATCTTCGGCCAGTTCAGCGCCATGTTCTGGATTGATGTCACAGACTAAAGCCGTAAATTGACTCGCATCGCCGCGATGTTCTTGAAATAATCGGTCTAACTTTGACATGATTTGAGCATCTGCATGCCTGTAATATAAGTTGCTATGCATTTCCATCGAATTTTCCCCAAGTAAAAAATATGTGATTAAAAGTGTTATCTGTATAACGCCGTTGTATTTATTGTTGCTGTTAAATTGAGCTGAAGTATAAAAGAATGTGCCTTTTGTGCAAGCACAGGTATAATTGGAAATAAAATATAAAACAAAGTCTTAAATGAATTTTTCCAATCTGTGCAGAGCACTAGGATGAGTTAATATTATTGATTCTGATACTTAGGCATTGTCTAAAGCCATGTTTTGAATGGCTCGCTCAAAATCGGTAAGAATTTATAAAGTTGTTAACGATGACATCGAAACGATAAATTAAATTTTCCGAAATTGTCTAATGCACAGCACATTGTATCGTGATAGACTAAGAGAAATCGGGTGTGCCCCGATTTTTTTATGCGGATTCGTTCCGCGCAGACAAGATTTTAGGTTTACAACATGCCCATTTCAGAGACATGGTTATTACCTGATGGTGTAGCTGATGTACTACCAGAACAGGCGCAAGTGATTGAAACTTTGCGTCGTCAAGCATTAGATTTCCTCGCAACTCGAGGTTATCAGTTGGTGTACACGCCATTCATTGAATACATCGAATCGTTATCTTCTCTTTCAGAATCGAATCAAGATTTAGACTTAGCCACTTTTAAAGTGATTGATCAGCTTTCTGGTCGTTTACTTGGTGTGCGTGCCGATATGACACCACAAGTGGCTCGTATTGATGCGCATGTACATCCAGTTGAAGGCGTTGCTCGTTATTGCTATGCAGGAACAGTCCTACATACCAAACCACAAGGCTTTAATACCACGCGTACACCTTTGCAGTTAGGTGCTGAGCTATTTGGTTCAGACAGCATTGATGCCGATGTGGAACTGATTGATGTGATGATCAGCCTGCTTGAAAAAACAGGTTTTGCAGACGGTATCCATTTGGATTTAGGCCATGTGGGTTTATTCCGTAGTATGGTGAAAGTTGCGGGTTTAAACAAAGCGACTGAACGTCAACTCTCTGATTTATACCAACGTAAAGCTCTGCCAGAATTGGCTGAATTTACCCAAGATTTAAACTTTGGTGCAGACTTTTATACTTTAGGTCGTTATGCAAGTGACTTAGCTGCCTTGCAAACGCATTTAAGTGCAGAAGTCATTGCCGATGCTGAATTTAAGCACGCTTTTGATGCATTAAAAACTACACAATCTGAGATTCAAGCACGTTGGCCAAATCTTCAGATGGGTATTGATGTGGTTGAGCTACGTTCGTATCACTACCATACGGGCTTAATGTATGCCGTTTATGCACCAAACCGTGCTGCGCCATTGGCACAAGGTGGACGTTATGACGGAATTGGTGAGCACTTTGGGCGTGCACGTCCAGCAACAGGCTTTAGTTGTGACTTATATGCACTTAGTGCAGGTCGTTTTCAGCAAAACAGTCTTGTGGTTGCACCCAAAGGTACTCAAACAGATTTGATCCAAGCGATTGAACACACGCGTGCTCAGGGCATGAGCGTGATTCAACTTTTGGGGCAGGATGATTTAACTACGCTTCCATATGCAACGCACCAGTTGGTGAATGTTGCAGGCCAATGGACTGTAGAACAGATTTAATCACTTCTTCAGGTAAGCTAAAACCTGAGAAGTTCTTCAATTTTAACAGCATGATGCAATGAGGCTATTATGGGCAAGAATGTTGTGGTACTCGGTACCCAATGGGGCGACGAAGGTAAAGGTAAAATCGTCGACCTGCTCACAGATCAAGCGGCTGCGGTCGTTCGTTATCAAGGCGGACATAACGCAGGTCATACACTTGTCGTTGGTGGTAAGAAAACTGTATTACACCTCATTCCATCTGGTATTTTACGTGAAAACGTACTGTGCTTAATTGGTAATGGTGTGGTACTTTCTCCTGCAGCGCTCATCAAAGAGATGGACATTCTTGAAAAAGAAGGCGTACCAGTTAAAGAACGTCTACGTATTTCTCCGAACTGTCCACTGATTTTGCCAAACCATATTGCACTTGACCAAGCGCGTGAAATCAAGCGTGGTAATGCGAAAATTGGTACCACTGGTCGTGGTATTGGCCCTGCGTATGAAGACAAAGTTGCACGCCGTGCAATTCGTGTTGCAGATTTGGTTCGTGGTGGCGAGCATCTTAAAGCTCAGTTAACTGAACTTCTTGAATACCATAACTTCCAATTAACACAATTCTACGGCGTAGAAGCAGTTAAATTAGAAGATGTACTTGCGCTGTGTGATCAATGGCGTGAAGTGGTTGCACCACTTGTGATTGATGTCACTACAGAGCTGCATAATTACCGTAAAAACGGTGACAACATCATGTTTGAAGGTGCTCAAGGTTCACTTCTAGATGTTGACCATGGTACATATCCGTATGTAACGTCTTCAAATACGACTGCTGGTGGCGTAAGCTCAGGTTCTGGTTTGGGGCCATTACATCTTGACTATGTATTGGGTATTACCAAAGCATATACAACACGTGTAGGTGCAGGTCCGTTCCCAACTGAGTTGGTTTATGACGCTGCAAATGACGTAGGTGATGCGATTGGTAAGCACTTAGGGACTGTAGGTTCTGAATTTGGCGCTTCTACAGGTCGTCAACGTCGTTGTGGTTGGTTCGATGCTGAAATCCTTCGTCGTTCTGTAGACGTAAACTCACTTTCAGGTATTTGCTTAACTAAACTTGATGTTCTTGACGGTTTAGAAGAAGTGAAAATCTGCGTAGGTTACGAAGCAGCGGATTCTGGTTGTGTTGGTTCTTCTGATGCGCTTGCATTTGAAACTTTAAAACCAATTTATGAAACAATGCCAGGTTGGTCTGAGTCTACCTTTGGTGCGAAATCAATGGATCAATTGCCACAAGCAGCGATCAACTATGTAAAACGCATTGAACAATTAATCGAATGCCCAATCGATATCATTTCTACAGGTCCAGACCGTGAAGAAACGATTGTTTTACGTCATCCATTTGACGCTTAAGCGATAAAGCATTGAGTAAAAAACCCTGTCTCGTACAGGGTTTTTTATTTGTGCGGTACATCTGTGCATGAGCATTACTGCTGTTGATTTAAGCTACTGAGCTGGAATGATTTTCCCGACTAAAGTTGCATGAATAAGCACGACATAATGTATAAGTGCTTGTTAGAATAAAATGCACAATAAACAGATGAGCAGGCAGGATGCAAAAGAATATCGCGGGAACTATTTTTTACTCACTACTTTTTGCTATGGGTGGTGCGCCAACAATCGCGATGATGATTATTCAAGGGCAAACCACCGATCCAGACGTGATTTATAGTGCGCTCATTGGATTGTCTGTGATTATTGCTTGTATCTTAGTGCCGATCATACTGCTCCAAAATGCATTCCTGTTCGCGAAGCGTAAAAGTGCGACCCTTGAGGAAAAAATTGAACCTTTAAGCCACCTGTATTTGGGTTTAAATATTCTGTGTTTGGTTTATTGGCTTTTGATTCAGTTTATGTAACTAGGTTTAAGGTGGTGTGTAGATATCGCTCTAGCGCGGAAATTTGGCTTATTGTGCTTAATTGTGAAGATATTTTTACATAATTGCTATGATAAAACGTGGTGATGATATTTAACAATTTAAATCTATTCAATATAATTCAGCACATTATGTAAAATGCTTTGAGATGGATGGAGTTAAGCAATAATGAAAAATAAAATATTAATGAGTTTGTGTGCAGCAAGTGTGGTTACAATTTCAGGTTGTGCAACTTTTGCGGAAGTGGCAGGTGCAGACACTGCAACATTAAATGCAGCAGCAACCCAAGGCTTCAACAAAACTGTGAATGAAGCGCGAAGCACAAAGACCTTAGATACCTCATCTACGACCTATAAGCGTATTTATGGTGTATTCAATCGCTTGAAGCCATATGCCGATCAAATGAATCAAACTGGAACGAAATTTGACTGGCAGTTGGCAGTACTTAAGTCAAATCAGGTCAACGCCTATGTTGCACCTGGTGGTAAGGTGGTGTTCTACACAGGTATTGTAGATAAATTGAACCTAACTGATGCTGAAATTGCAGCGGTGATGGGACATGAGATGGTGCATGCTTTAGAAGAGCACTCGAAGAGTAAGGTTGGTGCGCAGGCATTAACGGATTTGGCATTGGGAATTGGTCTAAGTGCAGCAGGTGTAGGTCAAACGGGTTCGGCAGCAGCACAGCTAGGTAGTCAAATTGGTATTGGCTTGCCATACTCACGTAGCCTAGAAAGTCGTGCAGACCAAGGTGGTTTAATGTTGATGGCTAAAGCAGGCTATAACCCTCAAGCCGCAATTAGTCTGTGGGAAAAAATGAATAAGCTCGATGGAGCAGGCGGTTCTTCATTCCTGTCGACGCACCCCTCAAATAGTCAACGTATTGAAGCAATGCGTAAGAACTTAGCCGCTGCTCAAGCGGTTTATAATCAAAGACGTTAATTCGTTTTGAATAAAAAAGGACGCCAAGGCGTCCTTTTTTAATATCAGTTGATGATTTTGAAAATCATCAATTATTTGTGACAGGTGAAGTAGTGCTTCACCTGAACAGCTAATATAAGAAATATCTATGGCGCAGGATTAGGTTGTTGCTGATGAATAGCTTGAATACCCTGTAAAACATCTTCGGATAAATCAATCTCAAAAGCTTGAATATTTTCTTTCAACTGGTCTAAGTTGGTCGCCCCAATAATCGTACTGGTCACAAAAAATTGCTGCTTGATAAAGGCTAAAGCCAGTTGTGTCGGTGTTAAACCATGTCGTTCAGCCAGTTGCGCATACTGTTCTGTTGCCCATTCACTCTCTGGGTTGCTATAACGACTAAAGCGGCTGAAAAGCGTTACTCGAGCATTGGCTGGGCGTGCACCATTGCGGAATTTACCTGTGAGATAGCCAAAAGCGAGTGGGGAATAGGCGAGTAAACCAATGCCTTCATATTTCGCAATTTCCGACATACCAATTTCATAAGTACGGTTCAATAGGCTATATGGGTTTTGCACACTGACAAATTTAGATAGACCAAGCTGTTCTGCAATCTGTAGAAACTTCATAGTGCCCCATGGCGTCTCATTAGATAAGCCAATATAACGAATACGCCCTTTTTGAATCTCTGTTTCTAATGCTTGTAGTGTTTCTTGCAAAGAGGTCACGGTTTGCGTGTTATGGGCTTCACTGTTTTCATAGCCTAATTTTCCGAAAAAGTTGGTTGGGCGCTGTGGCCAGTGTAGCTGATATAAATCAATATAATCGGTCTGTAAACGCTTTAGGTTGCCATCTAGGGCAGAAGAAATATCGGTTGCATTAAAACGAGTCTGTCCATCACGAATATGACTACCACCTTGCGATGGCCCCGCAATTTTAGAGGCTAGAAATAGCTTGTCTCGACCGCCGCGCTGGGCAATCCATTGGCCAATAATACTTTCGGTTGCACCTTGGGTTTCAGGTTTTGGAGGAACAGGGTACATTTCCGCAGTGTCCCAAAAGTTAATGCCTTGCGCCAAAGCATAGTCAAGTTGCTCAAAGGCTTCAGCTTGAGTGTTTTGCTCACCAAAGGTCATGGTGCCGAGACAAATTTCAGGAACCAAAATACCTGTATCGGCTAAGGGTTTAAATTGCATTCAACATTTCCTTTTATGGACTGCATTTTTTCGGTCGAATTAGGTTACACAGTTATGCCCAGTAGGTTAAATCACTATTTTTACAAAGTTTGTCATGATTTTGTCAAAGCAGAAGCAGATTTAAAGACATAAAAAAAAGCAAATCCTAAGATTTGCTTTTGGCTGTATCAGCTACGAAGAAAAACGGCTTATTCTTCGTCTTCATAGTCATCAGCATTCGCTTTTGACTCTTCTAAAGAGGCATCGAAAATTAAGATGGCTTTACCATCAGTTTCGATCATGCCTTGCTCTTCGAGTGTTTTTAAAACACGACCAACCATTTCACGTGAACAACCGACAATACGTCCAATCTCTTGACGCGTAATACGAATTTGGCGGCCATTTGGTAAAATCATCGCTTCAGGTTGCGAAGATAGGTCGATTAGGCAACGTGCAATACGACCTGAAACATCGATAAATGCAAGGTCAGTCACTTTGCGAGTGGTATTTTTTAGACGGCGTACCAGCTGTGCAAATACTGCATAGCTCAGGTCAGGGTATTGTTTGCTGAGCTCATGGAAGTTTTCATAAGTCACTTCAGCAATTTCGCAGACATCACGGGTACGCACTTCTGCAGTACGTTGTGAGTTTGCTTCGAATAGACCCATTTCCCCAAAAAAATCACCCGCATTTAAATAAGCGACTACGATTTCACGTTCATCGTCTTCACGCAGAATAATGGAGACCGAACCTTTTAAAATCAAATATAAAGATTTAGATTCTGAGCCTGCATCTACGATGGTTGTACGCTTAGGATAACGATTAATATATGCGCGTTTTAATAATGCTTTGACTGACTCGGGGAGTTGACCTGGAGACAGCGCATCAGTGCTTAATTGTGAAAAGCTTGAAGTCATGCTAACGGTTCCGAAAATGGATAAAATATAGATCGCACAGACCTAGGGTGAACTTGTCACACAGTCAGAGCTGAAATTCCTTATCAACTCAATTTATGTTAGTGTACAGTCACTTCGTCAATCTATAGCTTTTTTTAGGTACTTGCAATGCAAACAACTGTTCATTGGTTAGAGAATGTTGCTTTCGAAGCAAAAACTCAAAGTGGTCACAGTGTTATCATGGATGGATCGCCAGAATATGGTGGTGAAAACCGTGGTCCAAGACCAATGGAATTGATCCTGACAGGACTGGGTGGTTGTGCCTCTTTTGACATCGTGACCATACTTAAAAAATCACGCCAAGAAATTACCGATGTACGCTGTGAACTCAAGGCAGAGCGGGCAGATAGCATCCCTGCAGTGTTCACAAAAATCCACTTACATTTCGTGATTACGGGTCATGCGGTGAAGGAAAAACAAGTCGCAAAAGCTGTGGAATTATCGGCAGAAAAGTACTGTTCTGCGAGCAAAATGTTGATGGATGGTGGGGTTGAAATCACCCATGATTTTGAGATTATTGAAGCAAATTAAACGCTGACTTTTAAGTCATTTGAGGCTGATCTGGTGATCGGCCTTTTTCATGCTTCACGCTTTTGTTTTGATTCCGTAAACTGGGACACAATTCATCACACGAATAAATAGAAAAATGCGTTGCTTGTTTGATTAATAATTGATCAAATGATTTTGGTTGTCACTGATTGATAGGTCGTCGTGGTCTTTAATACATAAATAATCTAGGTTGGCGCTTGAAAATAAGAGGGAGAAGACCCATATTATAACCCAGTCTTATGAGTTTATTATTAAGATAAACTAATGAAAAATAAGTTAAAATGTAGAAAAATTAATTAAATTTGAATTGAATTTTGAGCAATTGTTCCCATATATCCATCAAGTTCGAAATTTATTGTGAGGAAAACAAGAATGCGATTTGAAAAATTCACAAACCGCTTACAGCAAGCTCTCTCAGATGCTCAATCACTTGCAGTGGGGAAAGACCATACCGCAATTGAAGGTATTCATATCTTATCAACATTGTTAGATGAAACCTCCAATCTGAGTTTGTTGCAACAAGCGGGTGCCAATTTACCTGCTTTACAAAGCAAATTAAAACAAGCGCTAGCTGATGCACCAACACTGACAAATCCTACAGGGGACGTCAACTTAAGTTCAGAGGCAGTCAAAGCACTGAATTTGGCAGATAGCTTCGCGCAAAAAGCAGGCGATGAGTTTTTGTCTACCGATTGGGTGATGCAAGCCTTGACCGAAGTGGGGGCAACTAAAACGCTACTCAACAGTGTGGGCGTACAAGCAGACAGCTTACGCAAAGTCATTTTAAAAATTCGAGGTGATGAGAAAGTCATGAGCAACAATCATGAAGATCAACGTGATTCTCTGAATAAATACACCATTGATTTAACTGAACGCGCACTTGCAGGTAAGTTAGATCCTGTGATTGGGCGTGATGACGAGATTCGTCGTACCATTCAAGTTTTGTCGCGTCGTACCAAAAATAACCCAGTGTTGATTGGTGAACCCGGGGTGGGTAAAACAGCCATTGTTGAGGGCTTAGCACAGCGGATTATTAACCGTGAAGTGCCTGAAAGCTTACAAGGTAAACGTGTTTTATCCTTAGATTTGGGTTCATTGCTTGCAGGTGCCAAATACCGCGGCGAGTTTGAAGAGCGCTTAAAAGCAGTACTGAAAGATTTGTCTAAACAAGATGGTGAAGTCATTTTGTTTATTGATGAATTACATACATTGGTGGGCGCAGGTAAAGGCGATGGTGCAATGGATGCAGGTAATATGTTGAAACCTGCTCTGGCACGTGGTGAGTTACGCTGTGTTGGTGCAACCACATTAGATGAATATCGTCAGTACATTGAGAAAGATGCTGCGCTAGAGCGTCGCTTCCAAAAAGTGTTGGTCGATGAGCCAAGTGTGGAAGACACCATTGCGATTTTACGTGGTTTGAAAGAGCGCTATGAAGTGCACCATGGTGTGAAAATTTTAGACTCTGCCATCATTGCAGCAGCGAAAATGTCACATCGTTATATCACCGACCGTCAATTGCCTGATAAAGCGATTGATTTGATTGATGAAGCGGCTTCTCGTATTAAAATGGAGCTGGACTCTAAGCCAGAAGCTTTGGATAAACTTGAACGTCGTTTGATTCAATTGAAACTGCAACTTGAAGCAGTGAAAAAAGATGAAGATGCAGGTAGTCGTGCGGAAGTTGCTCATCTTGAAAAGCAAATCAGTGAAGTTCAACGCGAATACAATGATCTAGAAGAAGTTTGGAAAGCTGAAAAAACCTTAGTTGAAGGTACCAAACAAGTTCAAGCTGAATTGGATCAGGCGCGTATTGCGCTGCAAAAAGCACAGCGTGAAAATGACTTGGGCGAAATGTCGCGTCTTCAGTATGGTGTGATTCCAGAGCTGGAAAAGCGTCTCAATGAAGAAGAAGTCGTTGAGGAAAAAGAAGAGCCAAAACTACTGCGTAACAAAGTCACTGACAATGAAATTGCAGAAGTCGTTAGTGCTGCTACGGGTATTCCAGTGGCCAAAATGATGCAAGGTGAACGTGAGAAACTTCTCCATATGGAAGAGTTCTTACATAACCGTGTCGTTGGGCAGGATGATGCTGTGGTTGCAGTATCCAATGCGGTTCGCCGTTCGCGTGCTGGCTTATCTGATCCGAACCGACCGAGCGGCTCGTTCTTATTTTTAGGCCCAACTGGTGTTGGTAAAACAGAGTTGACCAAAGCACTGGCAAACTTCTTGTTTGATAGTGACGATGCCATGATTCGTATCGACATGTCCGAGTTTATGGAAAAACACTCTGTCAGCCGTTTGGTGGGTGCGCCTCCTGGTTATGTCGGCTATGAAGAAGGTGGTGTGCTAACCGAAGCTGTACGCCGTAAACCGTATAGTGTCGTGCTGTTCGATGAAGTGGAAAAAGCACACCCCGATGTGTTTAACATCTTGCTCCAAGTGTTGGATGATGGTCGCTTAACGGATTCGCAAGGTCGCGTGGTTGACTTTAAAAATACCGTGATTGTCATGACATCGAACTTAGGTTCGAGTGATGTGCGTGAGTTGGGTGATAATCCTTTGGATGAAGAAGTGCGAGCTGTGGTGATGAATGCCGTGACGCAACATTTCCGTCCAGAATTTATCAACCGTATTGATGAATTAGTGGTCTTCCATTCACTCAAAAAAGCACAAATTCGTGGTATTGCCGATATCCAATTGGATCGTTTACGTGATCGTTTGGTTGAAAAAGATATGCGCTTAACGGTGGATGATCAAGCCTTTGACTTATTGATTGACGCTGGTTTTGACCCTGTATACGGTGCACGCCCATTGAAACGTGCCATCCAACAACAGGTTGAAAACAACTTAGCTCAAAAAATATTGTCTGGTTACTATGTGGCTGGAGACAATATTATGATCACTGCACAAGATGGTCAGTTGAGCTTTGACAAAGTGAAAATGAGTTAATCGTGTAAATGGTTCATTGAAACTAAAAAACCCAGCTTCGGCTGGGTTTTTTATTGCGGGATAGAAATGTTAAAAGCTGACATTTTTAAGCCAAAATGTGACGTAAGTTTTCACATTTATGTGATGGGTATGGCATCTAAGTGATTTATTTGCAAAACAATTATCTTTATTTAAAGATTCTCTTTATAATTTATTTTAATAAAAAACAAACAACTTGAGATAGAAGAAATGACTCAATTGAAGTGGGGTATTGGAGGCGTACTTACGCTTGCTGTGGTCGCAGTAGGGGGGAATCTTTATGCGGATAAAAGCTTGAAGGCTTATTATCAACACAGCACCAAACAATCGAATGATTTAAAGTTGCAATATCAACAATTTCAAATGGGGGCTTTAAATGGCAGTGCGAACTGGACCGCTGAATTAGTCCTAGACCCATGTAAACCGAAAGAAGTGATCCAATTGAAGGGGCAGGATCATATTCAACGGAGTTGGAATGGATATGCGATTCGTTCAGATATTAATATTACGCAAGCACCCGGCGCACTTCAATCTTTGTTGAAGGAACCACTTAAAGTACAAAGCAAAGTGAATTGGTTGGGTACTTTGAATAGTACCTTGACTACGCCAGTGATTACCCGCAATGAAGCTCAACTCCAGTCTAGATTAGACCCGATGACATTAAAGTTTCGTGCAAAACCAATCGAACAACAGTTAAAGATACTGGATTTACAGCTTGAAATTCCGAATTTAACAGTCACCGATCCAAATATACATTTGCAAATGGTGGGGTTAAAACTAGAAAGCAACCAAGGGCTCAATGGTGAATATCTTGAGGCGGGTGAAACCAAAATTAAGATGGATCTGCTGAAAATGTCAGATCGAAATATCAATAAACCCATCAATGCTGAACTGAAGAATTTTAGTATAGAAACGCAAAGTGAACTGACAGATCGAGTTGTAAACACTGAAATGTTATTGCGTCTAGATGAAATGAAAATGCCTTCAGCACCCGCAGTCCAAAACGTACAGTTTAATTTTAATGTGCTCGATGTAAACCGACAAAAATTACAGATGCTGTTTGATATTGTGGCGAAAAGTGAAAACAGTTGTTTGGCAAAAGAGGCCGTGGAAAAAGATATGGAGCCTGCTTTATTGGCAGTGATCAATGAAGGTTTCCGTTTTGAATCCAAAGAGAACCAATTTGCTATCGGGGAAGGGGTTGCACAAGCGAGTGTGACGGGGCGTATTATGCCGAGTCATCAATCGACGCTGATGGGTATGGTGAAAATGATGCCGAGTTTAATGGAATACAGAGCAGATATTCAGTTTGATAAAAATATGATCTCGCGCATCATGAATAATTATCTGCAAAAAGGAGGCATCAGCATGTCTGATCAAGAGATCGAAAGCATGCTTTCGACGATGCAGAGTTCAGGGCAGGTGAAACGTGAAGGGAATGTCATGAAAATGTCAGTTGATTACAAATATGGGCAAACCAATTTCCTGACTGAATAATGTAAAAGATGATGATCTAACATAATAAAAGGGACGTATTTCGTCCCTTTTTTATATCTGAACATTGTCTAATACATAATTTAGTGAAGATGAAAGACCTGCGTGTACTTCATCTTCAGTACATTAGTTTTTTGGATGGGTAATTTTCCACGCACGGTGGATTTTTTGATTGCGCTTGAAGTCAGGCCCAATAGTTTCATTGGTAATTTCTTCAACATCAAAGAACGCCAAAATTTCTTCGTCCATTTCAAAACCACGGTAGTTGTTCGAGAAGTACAAGGTACCATCCGTGGTTAAACGGTTCATCGCACGTTTAAGCAATGATAAATGGTCGCGTTGTACATCAAAGGTACCGTAGAATTTCTTCGAGTTTGAGAAGGTTGGAGGGTCAATAAAGATCAGCTCATACTGTTCATGACCTTCTTTTAACCACTCAAAACAGTCGCTGGCAAAGAACTGATGTTGTTCATCGGCATGATCGACTGTTAAGCCGTTCAAGACGAAGTTCTCTTTAGACCAGTTCAAATATGTATTTGAAAGATCGACGCTGGTGGTACTTGCCGCACCGCCTAAAGCTGCATGTAAGCTGGCTGTAGATGTATAGCTATACAGGTTCAAGAAGTGCTTACCACGCGCTTCTTGTGCAATGCGTAAACGCATTTGACGGTGGTCTAAGAACAAGCCGGTATCTAAGTAATCGGTTAGATTGACTAAAATTTTCGCTTTGCCTTCCTGCACGATAAAACGCTTAGAAGCAGTACTTTGCTTGGTATATTGAGTTTTACCTTCTTGGCGAGCACGCGTTTTGATAAAGATTGCGTCACGACCAAGACCAGTTACTGCACGAATTGCCTGTAAAGCAAGGTTGAAACGTTTCTTGGCTTTTTCAGGATCGATTGTTTTCGGTGGCGCATATTCTTGTACATGTAAACGTTCGCCATACAAATCAACCGCGACATTAAAGTCAGGGAGGTCAGCATCATATAGACGTAAACAGTGAATGCTTTCTTTCACAGCCCATTTCTTTAAGGTCTGCATGTTCTTTTGTAAACGGTTAGCAAAGTCTTCAGCGCCTTCAATTGCTTCAAACTGTTGCGGCTGCCATGTTTCCAAGAACGGCTTAATCACTGCAACTGGCTTAACTGAACCTGAACGTACGTAAATTGGGAGTTTACCATTCATCAAACGCATGGTTTGTGGGTCATTCAGCGCCAATACATCGGCTTGCTCGACGGCTGCGGCGATAACGGCTGCGGTTTGATTTGGGAAGTTCTTTTGCAGTAATGCGGACAAGCCTAAATATAAAGCACGGTTTGAGGCTTTATCACCTAAACGCTCACCATAAGGTGGGTTAGTCACAATAAAGGCTGTTTTGCCTTCGGCTTCAAAGTTTGGCCAGTCTGCTAAAGTCCGTTCTTCGATTTGGATCTGGTCTAGTAGGCGCTCAAAACCCGCAGCAATAATGTTTTGCTTAGTGGCTTTTACTGCTTCCCAGTCTGCATCGAAAGCATAGAACTTTGGTAAAGGTTGCTCTAACGCTGCTTGATGACGATCGGCTGCTTCCGCTTTAATGCTCATCCACAGATCATGGTCATGGCCATTCCAGCCATTGAAACCGAAACGACGAACTAAACCAGGTGCGCGGTCAGTCAGCATCATCAATGCTTCAATAATGAACGTCCCTGAACCACACATTGGGTCAAGGAAAATATCGGGTCTTTTTGCAAGAAGCTTGGCTTTTTGTAAAATCGCAGCGGCTAAGTTTTCTTTAATAGGGGCATCGGTCATATAACGACGGTAGCCACGTTTATGCAATGAATCACCAGATAAGTCTAAACAGTAGGTGTGTTCAGTTTTGCCTGCGAGTGCATAAATGGTAATTTCAGGTTGCTTAATATCAATACTTGGGCGCTTACCCACAGCTTCCATGAATGAATCGACGATACCGTCTTTCACACGTAAAGTTGCAAACTGGCTGTTCACCTTAATTTCACGTTCAATATGTAAACGAACGGCGAAGGTGCTTTGTGGTGCAAAAATCAGTGACCAATCAAAGTTCATTGCACCTTCGTAGAGCTCTTCAGCAACATCACGTGCGTCATGGCTAAATTCCAGCTCATGGACATGAATTGGTGTGAGTACACGCGACGCAAGACGCGACCACATACAAATGCGATAGGCATGTTCCAGTGTACCTTTGAAAACTAAACGCCCAGGAAAACGTTCAATGTTTTGAACACCTAAACCTTCTAATTCTTCTTGGAGTAAGGTTTCTAAGCCATCGGCACACGTAACCCAATAGCTGCTTAAACGCGAAGCGGTTTTCATAAATTTGAGAGACCAAAATAAAACAAAATAAACTCGCTAAAGTTTAACGTATTTTGCCTCTGAATGGTTTTTTAAATATGCCTCTACTCAGCGGAAATATCAAAATAAATGAATCACCATGTGAACAATAACGTTTTTGGTACGTATTTTGCTAATTCCTTGCAAGTTTAATTTGCTGACTGATTTCTGATAGATCGTTAGTAAATATTTTTCACTTGAAAGGGGATGAATATGTCGACCAAGTTAGATCGCGGTGTTGTAAGTCATGCTGATGCTTTTTCAATTGCAACTTTACTTTATGCACGTCTGCGCCGTGTATCGGGGCGTGTAATTGATGTGATGTATTTGGTGGAAAATCCAAGTTATGCACGTCAAATGGCAGAGCTTGCTTTAAGTACGGAAGATGCTGAACTGATTCGATTGGTGAGTCGTTTAGACAGTGTCATGGATGTTTTTAACTATGAAGAAACCGCCGTGATTGAAAAACCTAAACAGGTCGACACGACACGACATGAGTTGGAAGCCACTGAAGAAGAAATCTACCGTGCCCAGGTGTCACATTACTATATTGGCGCTTTACGATAAGAATCGCTGAAGTTGGATCGCTCTCGCAAGAGAGCTTTTTTAAATGTCCGCTTGGGATAAATGAGATAAGAAACTCTATAGAATTGATATTTATAGCAATTTGATGAACTCTGAATTTAGCTAATTTAGCCTTTGATGGTTTAATTTAACTGGTTGAAATAATAGATAAGAATTTCATAATCTTAGTTTTGAAGCCGATGATAATTAAGGCAATTGTTTTAAACTGAGGTCCAAATCAAAAAGAAAATCTGTATAATGCGTTAACTTAACGTACAAGGAATCTCTCATGCACTTGGCAGCATTGCATACTCCGAGTCAGATTCAACTCAACCAAGATGGTCATCTCAAACACTTCCTCACCATCGAAGGTCTTTCTAAAGAAACTCTTACAAAAATATTGGACACCGCGCAGTCCTTTTTTAATGACCAAAATCAGCTGATTACCAACAACCTCTTAGAAGGTCGAACGGTAATGAACCTTTTCTTTGAAAACTCAACCCGTACTCGTACCACTTTTGAAGCAGCGGCAAAACGTCTTTCTGCAAATGTATTAAATATTGATATCGCACGTTCAAGTACTTCCAAAGGGGAGACGCTCAGAGACACTTTGTGGAACTTAGAAGCGATGGCTGCGGATATTTTTGTGGTACGCCATTCTTCGTCGGGTGCGGCACATTTTATTGCCCAAACCGTTTGTCCGCATGTTGCAATTATCAATGCAGGTGATGGCCGTCATGCACATCCAACACAAGCTATGTTGGACATGCTGACCATTCGCCGTGAAACCAAAAAGAAATTTGAAGATATTTCGATTGCCATTATTGGTGATATTAAACACTCACGCGTGGCGCGTTCAGATGTTGCTGCATTACAAACACTGGGATGTAAAGACATTCGTGTAATTGCACCGAACACGCTATTGCCATACGGCTTTGATGAATATGGCGAAGGCGTACGTCTATTTAATAACATGGAAGAAGGGATCCGAGACTGCGACGTGATTATTACCTTACGCATTCAAAATGAACGCATTGATTCGCCCGCGCTGTCATCTCAAGCTGAATTCTACAAAATGTACGGTTTAAACAAAGAACGTCTTGCGATGGCAAAACCTGATTGCATCGTTATGCATCCGGGGCCTATGAACCGTGGTGTAGAGATTGATTCCAGTATTGCCGATGGTCCGCAGTCTGTGATTTTAAATCAGGTGACCAACGGGATTGCTGTACGTATGGCAGTTTTGGCGCTTGCAATGCAAGGTCAACTGCAAGAGCAAGGTTTGTTAGACGCGATTGCGGTATAAGGAATAAGTCATGACTGTTGTAAAAATTGAAAATGTACGTGTTCTTGACCCAATTCATCAAACAGATGTGGTTCAAACGGTGTATATCGAAAATGGCAAGTTGGTTGCTGAAACAGCCAATGTCACTGAAACAATCGATGGTCAAGGCAAGTGGTTGATACCAACGATGGTGGACTTATGTGCACGCCTACGTGAGCCAGGTCAGCAGCAGCACGGGACATTAAAATCAGAAGGTCGCGCTGCGCGTGGAAATGGTATTTTGCATGTGTTTACACCGCCAGACTCAAAACCGATTGTGCAAGACAATGGTGCTTTGATTCATGGTCTGATGGAAAAAGCGATGCTGGATGGCGGTATTTATCTTGAAGTGATTGGTGCTCAAACCCAAGGCTTACAAGGTAAGCAACCTGCAAATATGGCGGGTCTTAAAAAGGGCGGTTGTAAAGCAGTTTCAAATGCCAATGCGCCTTTTGCAGATGACGATGTGGTGCTGCGCACTTTAGAATACGCAGCAGGCCTTGGTATGACGGTGGTGTTTTATGCCGAAGAACCGCAAATTGCCAAAGATGGCTGTGTCCATGAGGGCTTTGTGGCATCGCGTCAGGGCTTACCGACCATCCCAGCGATTGCTGAAACCATTGCCATTGCTAAGTATTTGCTAATGATTGAAGCGACGGGTGTTCGTGCTCACTTTGGCTTATTGTCTACAGGCGCTTCTGTCGATTTGATCAAAATTGCCAAAGATAAAGGCCTGCCAGTCACATGTGATGTGGCGATGCATCAGCTGCATTTAACAGATCAGCTGATTGATGGCTTTAACTCACTTGCACACGTCCGTCCTCCGTTACGTGCTGAGTCGGATAAAGAGCTCCTTCGCCAAGGTGTGAAAAGTGGAGTGATCGATGCGATTTGTACGCATCATGAACCGCTGAGCAGCTCTGCAAAGCTTGCACCATTTGCTGAAACACAGCCAGGTATTACCGCTTTTGATACCTATGTAACTTTCGGTGTGCAATTGGTGCGTGAAGGTTTATTTAGCCCTTTGGAATGGGTCGAAAAAGTCACGATTGCACCAGCCACGGTAGCCAATATGCTTGAACGTTGGTCTGCTGAAGCTGGTTGGGTGTTGGTTGATCCTGAGTTAGACTGGATTGTGAATAAAGACAATATTTTGTCGCAAGGTAAAAATACGCCTTTGATCAATCAAGTGGTGAAAGGAAAAGTTCTAAAAACTTTTGCAGCTTAAATATTGCCTTAAACGTGGATTAAAAAGTCAGCTTCGGCTTAATGCCAGTCAGTTAAGCAAAAAAAGTTAAAATGCTGTAAAAAGAGCGTATGTAAATACGCTCTTTTTTTATGAATTTATCTCAGAATCTAGATT
Organism: Acinetobacter sp. 789_lipA; assembly: GCF_058242845.1. Taxonomy (NCBI): domain Bacteria; kingdom Pseudomonadati; phylum Pseudomonadota; class Gammaproteobacteria; order Moraxellales; family Moraxellaceae; genus Acinetobacter; species Acinetobacter sp. 789_lipA. The sequence goes on from NZ_JBZAYS010000001.1 coordinate 2,016,963, forward strand.
TAACATTAAAACAAACCTTACCTTCACTTTCACAATTCAGTGAATTGATTGATTTAAACTGGATTGAAGATTGCTTAGACCAAACAGGTAAAGCATCAATTCGAAAAAGAAAACTGCCTGCTGAACATGTTGTTTGGCTGGTAATCGGACTTGCTCTATTTCGAAATCAACCGATTTGGTATGTGGTTCAACAATTGCAACTTGTTTTCGGTACGGCAGAATACTGTGTACCGAGTGCATCCGTACAAGCAAGACAACGCTTAGGCTTAGAACCCATGAGTGCTTTATTTTCGACATTAAGTCAGGCATGGTTTAAAGACTCACAACAACAATATAGCAACTTTCACGGTCTATGCGTTTGTGCTGTAGATGGTGTGGTTTGGTCTATGCCTCATACAGAAGAAAACTTTAAGCACTTTGGTTCATCCAAAGGCAAAACAGCAGCTGCACCTTACCCACAAGTTAGAGCGACTTGCCTGGTGAATACCAATACCCATGAAATGATTGATGCCCAAATGGGCAGTATGGATCAAGGTGAATTAACCTTAGCCAGTCAATTAAAAGCACCAGTTCGCAGTATTACCCTATTTGATCGTGCTTACTTCTCTGCTGATTTTTTAGTGAGCTGGCAATCTCAGGCAGAAGAGAGTCATTGGTTGATGCGAGCAAAGGACAACCTGCGTTATGAAGTGATTCATCATAATGCGGCCCATGACTTTCAGATCAAAATGCCTGTTTCAGCAAGAGCAAAAAAGATAAATCCGTCATTGGGTGACTATTGGGAAGCACGTTTAATTGAAGTTGAATATGCAGGAAAAATAAGACGTTACATTACATCATTAACAGATTCTAAAGTTTATCCATTCAAAGACCTTGCAATGCTTTATATCCAGCGTTGGGAAATAGAAATGTGTTATCGGGAAATTAAAAGTGATTTACAGGATGCAAGGATTTTAAGAAGCAAACAACCTGATTTGGTCTATCAAGAATTGTGGGGGGTATTTATTGCATATAATATCTTAAGAAGACAGATGAGGTTTATCGCTGAACATGCAAAGGTGAGTCCTTTAAGGATCAGTTTCCATGTTGCATCTATGAGTATTATCAATATCTTAAGGCACACACCTTTAGAATCAGCAGGAAACCTACCCAAACATTTAGCGCAATTATTTGAACAATCTAAAATATTTGTATTACCTGAAAAAAGGCAAAGGCAATGTCCGCGAGTAGTGAAAATTAAAGCACAAAAATATCCAAGAAAATGCCAGTCAATTTCTTAACTGACTGGCATTACAGCTTCGGCTGGCTTTTTTATTGGGCCTAGGTAAAACTGATGCAAATATAGTCAAACTACTTTATTATTCATACAAGATTCGAAAAAAACTCGAAATAACTCATCGACTGAGTCGATCAACCATTCTTTACGCTTACGTTTAACCCATGCCCACATCTGTTCTATAGGATTTAAATCAGGGCTGTATGCAGGAAGCCAAAGAATTTTATGCCCTTGTTGTTCCAATAACTCCTGAATATCTGCTCTTTTATGAAATGCTGCATTATCCATAACCACTACACTATTTTCTGGTAATGCCGGTATGAGGAATTGCTCAATCCAAAAATGAAAAACATCTGAATTGATTTTGCAGTCAAATAAACCGACTGAAAATAACTTACCCTCATGGATTGCTCCAATGGCATTGGTCTGATTCTTTAATTGCCAATTATATTGCCATAAACAGGGTACTCCTTTTCGTGAGTAGCCATGAGGTCTATAATCATGTGACTTAAAACCACTTTCATCCAGATAAATAATCGGATGGTTTTTTTCTAATTCATTCACTTGCAGAATAAATTTATCCCTAAGCTTTGTATCTGCTTTAGGATGGCTTAACGTCTTTTTTTAACTGTAATATTTAAGCGCTTTAATGCAGCACCAATAGATGAAACACCACAATTAAAACGTGCAGCACGTTCATATTGATAAGCATCAGGATACTTTTCAACATCTTCACGTAAAGCATCATCGTTAATTTTAGAAGGTTTACGTACACGAGTTTTTTTAATCTCTATACGTTTCTTCCATTCAACAATGGTATTTTTATTAATTTCAAATTGTGCAGCTACCGCTCGAATAGAATAACCTTCCTCAAGCTTAGCTAAAATTTTACGTCTAAAATGTTCTGAATAACTCATTGCACCATTGTATTGGTTTTATAATGATTTGACTATACAATATTTTACAAAGTGTAAAAAATGAACAGATAAACTGGAAAATGATGATGAAAACAATGAGAAAAAGTGGGGTAAGACTTCATGAATGTCGATTTTATGGATTTACTAAAACAAAATGTCTCTGCAATTGTTTTAGAGGGTGATACACAACATTTACTTGAAAAAAATCAAGCAATTCAATCCTTTTTACCAATTTTACTGTCTATATTAAAGTCAAAGTCTGAACTGATTCCTGCATTTCAACAGCAGTTGAATCCACGTCTTAATGATGCTTTTGCATCGAATGTCAGTCTCAAGCAACAGTTTTTGGATCATGTCCGCGGGGCAGCACCCGCAGATGAAATTGAAAGTACCTTGAGCCGTTCGATTACACCTGCATTAGCATTTTTAGCCACAGAGGCAGGCTCTTCAGAACCTGAAGCGATTTCCCATTTACTACAGGTCAACACGGATTCCATTAGTCGTGCGTTACCTGAGTGGGCAACTGCATTACTGGCTGGATTGGGGGTAAATACCTTACAAGGACAGGCTACACATGTCGCGCCTACAAGTGTACATGCTACAAAAGTAGATGAGAAACGGTCATTTTTACTGCCAATTTTGGCTTTAATTATTTTTGCGGCATTGTTTGCTTTTATTTTTAGAGCCTGTACCGACAAAGCCACGACTGAAACAATACCTGCTGCAAATGTGAATGCCAGCCAACCCGCTAAATTTCAAATCACCACTGGGGCAACAGGAGACTTGGTCACCTGCCAAATTTTCTCAGCCAATGCTGCTTATGTTGAAATTTTACAAAAAGAAGTAAAGCAAATTTTTAATAACAGCATCGGTTGTGGTGCAGATATGCAGAGTATGTATCACACTGAATTTATTGATCAAGATGCGATACCCAGTGTAATCAGTGCGTTGAAAGGTGTGCCCAATGTAAATTTAACATGGTTTGGCAATCAGTTATCGATTCAATCACAAGATCCAGCCAATGCACTTAAAGTGGCAGATCAAATTAAACCTTTACTGCGCAATATGACGGTTGTGACTCAGCAACCACTGGATGTAAACCGTGCTGTGGATACCAGTATTAGTGATGCTGAGCGTGCGCTGGCAGAAATTAATCCTGAGCAAGTTCGAGCACTAGACGTTGCCACGGCATTGAATTTGCAAATTATTAACTTTGATACAGCTTCATCGGCGATACCTGATGTCAATAAGTCGATTTTGGATCAGGCCGCAGCACTGATGCAAAAAGCACCGCAAGTCAAACTAACCGTGATGGGGCATACAGATGCAACGGGAGATGCGGCAGTCAATAAAACCTTGTCGCAAAATCGAGCACAAGCGGTGGTGGATTATTTAATTTTTAAAGGCGTCGATCCTGCGCAGTTGCGAGCGATTGGTTATGGTCAAGAAAAGCCAATAGCAGACAATCAAACTGATGAAGGTAAGTTTAAAAACCGCCGTATCGAGTTTGAGGTTTTAAATACAGACTCTGGTGTGGTGCGTGAAGTAGATGAACGTGGTGTAGAAAAGGTCAACTAAGTGATACTTTAACCCTGCTACGGCAGGGTTCTTTTATTTAGATACTCGCATAAAAGCTTATTTTTTGGTTAAATACGCTGCGAAAAACAACAGCCTTATGGTTTTATAACAATGATGAAGAACACAATTTTTGCCAGTCTAATCTTGAGCAGTTTATTTTTAAGTGCTTGTAACCGAACAGAGAATAAAACAGAAACGGTTGCTGAACCGCAAGAGATGCCAGATTGGAGTTGTACGGCTCCTGCCAATGTCGAACAAATTCAAGCGCATTTAAAAGCTGAATACTTAAAAGCCCTAGACCGCCGTTTGCGTGATAGCCGTGAATATGAGGCCGATGAAAAATTATTAACACAGATTAATAACGGTATTCGTTTTGAAATTAAAGGGATTTCAACGACCACAGAAAAGCCTGAAACTGCGAAGCAATTGGATTGTGAAAGTCAGTTGGTGGTGATTTTCCCGAAAGGGTTACAGAAACGTGCTGAAAATGCGTTTTTAGCGCGTCCATGCGAAGAGTGTGAGGACGGTTATCAAAGTACTTTGCGTGATGTCTTAGAAGAGGGGGAATATTCACTCAACTTAGACAATGATCAGCTACAAGGTGCATTTAGCTATAACATCATTAAAACGGATAAAGAAGGCATTAGCCTGAATGTACCCAATCAAAATGGCGTGATTGATGGTGTAGTGTTGGTGACTCAGCATGCGGTTCAGTTTGCGGCATATGAAAAAGAAAATGCAGAAATACAAAAGAATATAAAACAATATAATGAGCAAGAAGTTGCGCAGATGGAACTGGCACAGAAAGCCATGAATATTCGTAAGAAAGAACTGGACGCTGACCAAGTCAAAGTGGTGGAACGTCTGAACCAAACTTGGGACAATTTCACTGAGGAACAAAAACAGCAGCTACAACAAGACCAAACGGAGTGGTTTGAAAAGCGTGATGTGGACTGTAAAGTGATTTCCCAAAAAAGTGTCTACCAAATGACGGATAGTGAAAAAGAAACTTATCAAAAGCAGTCGCAATATTGGGATGATGCTTTACGTGCCCAAGATCAACAATTGCAATATACCAAGTGCTTTAACCAAAAAACTAATGAGCGCATTGTGTATTTAAATAATGTGTTTAATTAATTGGACTACATTAAAAATACGCTTTATAGAATGAGAAAAGGACGAATATGATTCGTCCTTTTTTATTTAGATTGTGTTTTTTGTCCCTCGTTTAGAAGGTAGGTGGCATATAGGTCAGGCTACGACCTAAAATCCAAAGTAGGAACAGCACCAAAGGCAGATGGAAAACCAATTGAGTGACGGTAAAGCCAATCACATCTTTGGCTTTTAATTTGAGAATGCCAAGCATGGGCAGCATAAAAAATGGGTTGATTAAATTCGGCAAGGCTTCAGCAGCATTATAGATTTGCACCGACCAGCCCAAATGCACTTTTAAATCATGTGCTGCTTGCATGACATAGGGTGCTTCAATAATCCATTTACCGCCGCCAGAAGGAATGAAAAAGCCTAAAATGGCAGAATATAAGCCCATCACAATGGCAAAGGTCTCTTTGGAGGCAATCGAAACAAAAAACTCAGCAATATAATGTGATAGCGACAAATCATGACTGTTCAAGGCTTGCGTCATCATAAAGGCGATACTGCCATACAGCGGAAACTGAATCAGGACCCCTGAGACTGCTGGCACGGCTTTGGTGACAGCATTGAGGAAATTTCGTGGCGTACCATGCAGTGCAATACCCAGCATGAGGAAAATAAAGTTGTAGGTATTTAGGCTTGAAATGGCCAAGATCGGATTACTTTTGCTGAATTCATTGAACATCCAAACCAACCCCAAGAGCACAATCAAGATACTCAATAAAGGCGAGTTCTCTAACCAGTCTCCTGGGCGTTTTGTGGTTGCTGTCGGCTTAGTTTCTTCCTCAAACTGGATGGGGAATTGATCAATGGTTTTAATGTCTTGCCCTTTGGGTGCAGACCAAAATGCAATAGCAATCGAGGCAATAATCAATACAGCCGTCATGATCATCGACTGTGGCAAGAAAATGGTTTCGGTGAAGGGAATCACGCCCGTTAGATTGTAAATCGATTCGGGCAGGCTGGCTTTGTTGGCTTGCAGTTGTGCCGCAGAAGAACTAATACCTAAGGCCCACGTCGCGCCCATACCAATAATCGCGGCAGCAGCAGCAGCACGATAGTCCATATTGAGTTCTTTGCGTTTAGCTAAAGCAATCACCAGCAGGGCAGTTAGTACTGTACTCATGGCCCAGTTAATCAGCGAAATTAATAAACTGACCGTGGCAACAAGTACAATTGCACCGCGGCCACTATGGGGGATTCGAGCCATTTTTTGAATCAATAGCTCTACAGGTTTTGAAACAGAAACCACGTAACCAACCACAATCAGCATACACATTTGTAAGGTAAAAGGGATCAGACTCCAAAAACCATCACCAAAGAACACTGCGACATCTTTGGCAGGTGCGCCAATGCTGATCGAAGCAATCGCGACGATCACGACACCCAATAGGGCAAAAATATAAGAGTCTGGAAACCATTTCTCCGACCAATCACTGACACGTAGTGCAAAACGTTGCAAAATATTTTGAGAGTTTTCCATGCATTGATTCCATTTTTATCGATGAGGTATGAATTTTTGATTCAGCCTATCCGTGCTGATAGAAATGCCTTTAAAACAGGATCGCTGCTTTAAAGGCATTGGATTATTTTTTTATTGTATAGAGGATGTCGAATTAGCGGATCAGAGCAACACCCGTCACTTTCTGAATATCTTCAAAACTGACATCTTTCGCCAGTTCAACTAATTTCACACCTTCCTGTGTAATGTCCATGACACCGAGATCAGTAATCACGCGATGTACGACATTTTTGCCTGTAAGCGGCAGGCTACACTGCTCGACAATTTTCGGCGTGCCATCTTTTGCAGAGTGTTCCATGAGCACCACCACTTTTTGTACTCCAGCCACCAAATCCATTGCGCCGCCCATGCCTTTGACTTTTTTACCCGGAATCATCCAGTTGGCCAAATCGCCATTTTGTGAGACTTCCATGGCCCCTAAAATGGCGATATTGACATGACCTCCACGGATCATGGCAAAAGACTCTGCACTAGAGAAAAATGCGGCTCCCTGACGTGCAGTAACGGTTTGTTTTCCGGCGTTAATTAAATCGGCATCGACTGTTTCGGCTGTTGGAAACTCGCCAATACCCAATAATCCATTTTCAGACTGCAACCAGACGTTGACGTTTTCAGGAATATAGTTGGCCACCAGTGTGGGTAAGCCGATGCCTAAATTGACATAAAAACCATCTTCCAGCTCAAGCGCTGCACGTTGTGCCATTTCATTACGAGACCAAGCCATGGGTTAAGCCTCCTCTTTTAATGTGAGTTGTTCGATACGTTTTTCAGGGTTTGCATTCAGCACAATGCGATTGACATAAATACCTGGCAGGTGAATCTGGTCTGGATCTAAAGCGCCAATTTCAACAATTTCCTCAACTTCGACAATGCAGACTTTTCCAGCCATTGCACATACAGGGTTAAAGTTTTGTGCGGTTTTACGGAAAATTAAGTTACCTGCAGTATCGGCCTTGTACGCCTTCACGAGTGCAATGTCTGCGGTGAGCGAGTTTTCTAGAATATATGGTTTGCCATTAAACTCACGCTCTTCTTTGCCTTCGGCAATGAGCGTGCCGACGCCTGTTGCGGTAAAGAAGGCAGGGATACCTGCACCTCCAGCACGGAGTTTTTCTGCCAGTGTACCTTGAGGGGTGAGCTCTACTTCAAGCTCACCACTTAAGAACTGACGTTCAAATTCTTTGTTTTCACCTACATAGGAAGCAATCATTTTTTTGATTTGTTTGCTTTCTAATAAGAGTCCTAAGCCGAAACCATCGACGCCTGCATTGTTCGAAATACAGGTGAGGTTTTTCACGCCCGTTTGTTTTAAGGCTGTAATTAGACTTTCTGGAATACCGCATAAACCAAAGCCACCAACCGCTAGGGTTTGACCATCTTGAACTACATCTTGCAGTGCGTCCTTTGCACTTGAATAAACTTTATTGACCATAGTGTTCTCGTTATCAATTGAATGGCTTAGGCACAGCGCTTTTGCCAGTAGGCATTGGCATAGTTAGATGGATTGGTGCGTTGTAGCACTTGGCTGATGTTTTGGCTGGCAATCATCAGTGCATCAAGATCAATCCCTGTGTCATAGCCCATGTTGGAGAGTAGGTAGTAAAGGTCTTCTGTGGAGACATTGCCCGATGCACCTTTGGCATAAGGGCAGCCACCTAGACCTGCAATGGACGAATCAAATACACGAATGCCTTGTTCTAAAGACTGGTAAATATTGGCAATGGCCAAGCCATAGGTATTATGAAAATGTCCTGCTAAACTCGGCGCATCCATTTCAGCTAAACATGCCTGCCAGACTTTTTTCACGCGGTCTGGTGTCGCCGTGCCAATCGTTTCACCTAAGGACACTTCATAGCAGCCCATGTCCAGCAAACGTTGACTGACGTGTGCAACTTTGCTCGGTGCAATTTCGCCTTCATAGGGGCAGTCCACAATACAAGACACATAACCACGTACTTTGATGTTATGAGCTTTAGCAGCAGTCATAATGTCTGCAAACTTTTCAAAGCTTTCATCAATGGAGCAATTGATGTTTTTTTGGGTAAAGCTTTCGGAAGCTGCGGTAAAAACGGCAACCTCCTGACAGCCGACTGCCAAAGCAGACTCAAACCCTTTCAAGTTCGGAGTCAGTAAACTAAAACTGATATTCAGATCTTTGGGTAAGCTGGCAAAGAGTTCATCACTCTGTGCCATTTGTGGAACCCACTTTGCAGAGACGCAAGAGCCCACTTCAATGGCACGGAGTCCTGTCTGCATTAAATCTAAAATCAGTTTGCGACGGTCATCCAAGGTGAGAGGTGTCTTTTCATTTTGCAAACCATCTCGCGGTCCGACTTCGACAATTTTGACAAATTCATTCATGCGGCACCTTCCAAGCTTGAAAACTCAACCAATTCATCACCCGCTTTGACCTGATCACCGACTTGGAAGTAAGCTGCAGAGACAATGCCATCATGTGGAGCACGAATTGAATATTCAATTTTCATCGCTTCAAGCGTGAGGAGGACATCATCTTTTTTCACTGCGCTGTTGTTTTGTACCAAGACTTGCGTAATCACACCCGGCATTGGTGCTTTTAAGTTATTGGCATCAGAAGCATCATCTTCAGTATTAAAGTTAGGCTGAATATGTGCAAATTTATAGCTTTGACCGTCTGCATACAGGGTTAGGCCCTGTGCATTTGAACTATAAGCATACGTCTTTTTGCTTGTTGCACATTCAATTTTAGCTAAATGTGCCTCTAACAATTCACCCTGAATGAAAACGCTATTTCCATTGTACTTCGCTGTAAAGCCTTTTGCTGTTGGGCTGAAATAGACTTTATGTTCTTCATCGTTTAGTGCCAGTTTAATGGCATAGCTAGCATTAATATTTAAACGCCATAGAGACTCGGCTTGCCATACAGGATTTGCAGCTGTTTTATTGCTGGCAAAACGGGACAAGAGTTCAATCAATGCTGCCGTAATGATGAGCTCTGAAGAGGCTGTTTCGTTGTGTTGCAGTAAAAACGCTTCTTCACGTTGAATTAAGTTGGTGTCTAGATTGGCGGTTTTAAAAGACTCTGAACGGACCAAACGGTCTAAGAATGCAATGTTATTGCCCAAGCCATCGACATGAAATTGACTGAGAGCATGGTGCATCTGGGTGAGTGCTGCTTCACGATTCTTGGCCCAAACAATTAATTTGGCAATCATTGGATCGTAAAAAGTCGTAATTTCATCCCCTTCAACAATGCCACTGTCTACGCGGACATGTTCATTTTGCTGAGGGTAGTGCAGGTAGTGGATTTTCCCAATCGCAGGTAAGAAACCTTTTTCAGGTTCTTCAGCATAGACACGTGCTTCTAATGCATGACCATGAATACTGAGCTCGTGTTGTTGTTTAGGCAGTGGTTCACCAAAAGCTACACGTAGTTGCCATTCCACCAAATCCTGCCCTGTAATCATCTCTGTTACAGGATGCTCAACTTGCAGGCGAGTATTCATTTCCATGAAATACGCCGTGCCGTCTTGTTCCACAATAAACTCAACTGTCCCTGCACCGACATAATCCACTGCACGTGCTGCATCAATAGCGGCTTGGCGCATGGCTTCGAGTTTTGGCTCTGCCATTTTGGGTGCAGGTGCTTCTTCTAGTACTTTTTGATGGCGACGTTGTACCGAACAATCGCGTTCAAATAGGTGCACATAGTTACCATGTGTATCACCAAAAACTTGTACTTCAATATGGCGCGGTTGTACTACATAGCGTTCAACCAGAACATCGTCATTGCCAAAGCTTGAACGTGCCTCACTTTTACATGAAACCAAATGGCTTAAAAAGTCTTCGCCTCGATCAACCAAACGCATGCCTTTACCACCACCGCCAGCACTGGCTTTAATCAGCACAGGGTAGCCAATGGCATCGGCTTGTTGTTTTAAAAAATCAGGGTCTTGGTTGGTGCCATGGTAACCCGGTGTCAGCGGTACACCTGCTTTTTCCATTAACGATTTAGAAGTGGCTTTCAGGCCCATGGCTAAAATGGCATCTACGGGTGGACCAATAAAGACAATGTTGTTTTTTTGGCAGGCATTGGCAAATTGGTCATTTTCAGATAAAAAGCCATAACCCGGATGAATCGCTTCTGCACCTGTGTCTAAGGCAGCTTGGATAATACGTTCAATTTGTAGATAGCTTTGTGCAGCAGGGGATTCGCCGATATAAATGGCTTCGTCGGCTTGTTGCACGTGCTGTGCTTGAGCGTCAGCATCTGAATAGACTGCAACGGTGGCAATGCCCATTTTTTTTGCAGTTCGGATCACACGACAAGCAATTTCACCACGGTTCGCAATTAAGATTTTATTAAACATATCGATATCCTTTCTTGTTGTTATGCCGTCGTCTTGATCCAGACTGGACTGTGTTTATTTAAAAAAGCATTTAAGCCATTTTTCGCCTCTGATCCTTGGCGTACATGGGCAATATGTTGTGCGGTTTGCAACAATAATGCTTCAGTTAACACTTGCTGGTCGACCATTTGGATGAGTTGTTTTGAAGCAGTTTGTGCTGCTGGCCCACCCAAAAGTAAGGCATCGACCATTTCTGCGACTTTTTCATCTAACTGTTTAGCATCGGCCACCACATGCGCCAGACCAATGTGTAGGGCTTGCTCCGCAGAAATACGCTCTGCGGTTAAAAAGTAGCGTGAAGCCTGACGTGCACCAATCGCACGAATCACATAAGGGCTAATGGTTGAAGGGGCTAAACCTAAGCGAACTTCAGAGGTCGCAAACTTAGCATCGCTGCTTGCGACACAAATATCACATGCAGAAGCCAGTCCCATGCCACCACCAAAAGCAATGCCTTGCACACGGGCAATGGTTGGTTGTTTTAATGTTGCTAAACTTTGTAGCATTTTCGCCAGTTTTAATGCATCGGCTTCATTTTCAGCCTGTGAGGCTTGTCCTGCTTCTTTCATCCAGTTCAGGTCAGCACCCGCTGAGAAGCTTTTGCCACGTCCAGCTAAAATCACCACACGGACATCATCACGTGTGTTGAGTTCGCTAAAGCAGCGGTGCAGTTCTTCAATCACTTGAGTATTGAAGGCATTATGCATTTCTGCACGATTAATCCATATCGTTGCCACTTGGTCGCGTTGTTCGAGTTGTAAATATTGAAAGCTCATCGCTCATCTCCTACATGCGGAACACGCCGAATTTGGTCGGTTGAATGGGTGCATTTAAGGCTGCGGCTAAACTTAAACCGAGCACCTGACGGCTTTGTGCAGGGTCAATCACACCGTCATCCCATAAACGCGCCGATGCATAATATGGATGGCCTTGTCGTTCAAACTGATCGCGAAAAGGTTGTTTAAAATCATCTTCTTCTGCCGCAGACCAAGACTCGCCACGTTTTTCGATTTGATCACGCTTTAAGGTCGATAATACACTTGCCGCTTGTTCACCACCCATGACCGAAATACGCGAGTTTGGCCATGTCCACATGAAGCGTGGAGAATAGGCACGACCACACATACCGTAGTTGCCTGCACCAAATGAACCACCAATCACAAGGGTAAGTTTCGGCACGTTCGCAGTTGCAACAGCCATGACCAGTTTAGCGCCATTTTTGGCAATGCCTTCATTTTCATATTGGCGACCGACCATAAAGCCAGTGATGTTCTGGAGGAACAGCAGGGGAATATTGCGCTGCGTACAGAGCTCAATAAAGTGAGCCCCTTTCTGTGCAGACTCTGAAAATAAAATACCGTTGTTGGCAATAATGCCAACGGGCATGCCGTAGATTTTGGCAAAACCTGTGACTAAGGTGGTGCCAAAGCGAGCTTTGAATTCATCAAAACGTGAACCATCGACAATGCGCGCAATCACTTCACGAATATCGAATGGCTTTCGTGCATCACTTGGCACAACACCATACAGTTCTGTTGCATCAAATAACGGTTCTTCAATATCTGTTGCACGTGTATGTGGTGTTTTATTTAGGTTGGCCACGATATTACGAGCAATGGCAATGGCATGTTCGTCGTTCTCAGCCAAATGATCCGCCACACCAGACAGGCGAGTATGCACATCACCACCACCTAAGTCTTCACTGCTAACCACTTCACCCGTTGCTGCTTTCACCAATGGTGGGCCACCTAAGAAAATCGTCCCTTGATTACGCACAATAATGGTTTCATCAGACATGGCAGGTACGTAAGCACCCCCAGCTGTACAGCTCCCCATGACCACCGCAATTTGGGCAACTCCCATGCTCGACATGCGTGCTTGGTTATAGAAAATACGGCCAAAGTGATCACGGTCAGGGAAAACTTCATCCTGCATCGGCAAATATGCACCGCCTGAGTCAACCAAATAAATACATGGCAGATGGTTTTGCTCCGCAATTTCTTGAGCACGTAAGTGTTTTTTCACAGTCAGTGGGTAGTACGTGCCGCCTTTTACTGTCGCATCGTTGGCGACGATCATACAGGTCACACCATTGACCTGACCTACACCAGCAACGACACCAGCCGCAGGCACATCGTCTGCGTAGACGTTTTGTGCTGCCAACTGACCAATTTCAAGGAATGCCGTGCCTGCATCAATTAACTGATCAATACGATCACGTGCTAACAGTTTTCCGCGTGCCAAATGTTTTTGTCGCGCCGCTTCACCACCGCCTAAAGCAATTTGTTCTGCTTTTTGCTTTAAGTCATCGACCAAGCTTTGCATCGCGGTTTGGTTGGTTTTGAAGTCTTCACTTCGAATATTGATCTTGCTATGTAATTGATTCATCACGAACATCCTTGTCATTTTTATTGTTGTGGAGGGTTAAGCTGTTTCATTAAACAGTTCACGGCCAATCAACATACGGCGAATTTCAGAAGTTCCCGCACCAATTTCATAGAGTTTTGCATCGCGCCATAGACGGCCTGCAGAAAATTCATTGATATAACCATTTCCACCTAAGGTCTGAATGGTTTCACCCGCCATCCACGTGGCTTTTTCCGCGGCATATAAAATTGCACTGGCTGCATCTTTACGTAGGCTACGGCTATGGTCAGCCTTGTCGCACTCAGCACCCACGGCATAAACCAACGCTTTACATGCCAACCAAGTCGAATACATATCGGCAATTTTTCCTTGCATTAGCTGGAACTCACCGAGCGCTTGGCCGAATTGTTTACGGTCATGGATATAGGGAATCACGGTGTCCATGCAGGCATCCATAATGCCTAAAGGACCTGCGCTTAAAACCGCACGCTCATAGTCCAAACCACTCATGAGCACTTTCGTGCCGTTTCCTACACCGCCCATCACGTTTTCTTTTGGCACTTTCACGTTGTCAAAGAACAGCGGGTAAGTGTTCGAACCACGCATACCCAACTTGTCTAAATGTGTGCCATGACTAAAACCTTCCATGCCTTTTTCTACAAGGAAGGCTGTCATGCCTTTAGCGCCTGCATGCAGATCAGTTTTGGCATACACCACAAGCACATCAGCATCACCACCATTGGTGATCCACATTTTTGAACCATTTAACAGGAAGTGATCGCCACAATCTTCAGCTTTGAGTTTCATGCTGACTACGTCTGAGCCTGCGTTTGGTTCAGACATGGCAAGTGCACCGACGTATTCACCTGAAATTAGTTTAGGTAAATAGCGCTGCTTTTGTTCCTCGCTGCCATTTCGGTTAATTTGATTCACACATAGGTTAGAATGTGCACCATAAGAAAGACCTATCGAAGCTGAAGCACGTGAGATTTCTTGCATGGCAATGATATGCGCTAAATAACCTAGACCTGTACCGCCATATTCTTCACTGACGGTCAGACCGAGTAAGCCCATATCGCCAAATTTTTTCCACAACTGAGCTGGAAATTCGTTGTTCTGATCGACTTGTTGCGCAATAGGAGTAATTTCCTTGGCACAAAAAGCCTCAACGGAATCACGCAGTGCAATGAGTGTTTCATCTAAACCGAAATTTAAGCTTTGTAGGGTCATTTCTTCATTCGTCCTATGAGTGTATTTATTGTTCCTGATAAAGCATTTTTGTTGTGCTTGATTTTTACAATACATCGAATTTTTAAAAAAGTGAACTAAAATTCACAAATTGATTTACAATTCATTTTATCTGGTTGAGAATAGAATTATGAGTTATAAAAGATCATCGTTGATGCAAGAACGAATGGAACAAAATCGTGAAGCGATTTTGCAATCCGCTCGTGAACTTATTGCTCAAGGGGGGATTAAAGACGCGCAAATTCAAGCAATTGCTGAACGCGCGGGTGTTTCGAGTGGTTTGGTGTATCGATACTTCGATAACAAAAGCCAAGTGTTAATTGAGGTTTTGTCTGAGGCCATTCAGCATGAGGTGAAAATTTTAAATCACATTGCTGAAAGTGAGCTCTCGTCAAAACAGAAATTGGACAAGGCGGTAACCACGTTTGTGAAACGTGCCATGAATAGCCCCCAACTAGCGTATTCACTCATGTTTGAACCAGTCGATGCTGAGTTAGAACATGAACGTTTTCGCAGTAAACAGCTGATTAAACAGAGCATCAAAGAAATACTGGCCGCAGGGAAAATTAACGGTGAGTTTGGATTTGAAGATTTAAATACCGCAGCACTTTGTGTGGTCGGCGCCATGACCTTTGTGGTGATTGAACCTTTAAATCCGTCTCGAAATGTGATGTTTGATCAAAACTATAAAGACTACTTTGTGAAACAAATTGCCGAATTTTGTGTCAATGCAGTTCAGGTTCAGGAGGAAAAATAGTAGCAGGTGTGAACACAAAGGCTTGGTGTTTGAAGGGAAGTAGTCATAGAACAATTAAAGTTGAATAACAAGATTACAATGAATCAAGGAGATCGATTCGATGACACAAGAACGGTTAAGTTATGCCTATGGAACGAGCAGTCAGCCCCTATTAGGCATGACGATTGGTGAGAAATTTGATCAGGCTTGTCAGCAGTATGCGGAACAAGATGCTGTTGTCAGCCTGCATCAAAATGTCAGACTCACGTATAAGGAATTACAAGCTCAGGTCAATGCGTTTGCCTGTAGTTTACTAAAACTGGGCTTGAAGAAAGGCGATCGACTTGCGATTTGGTCACCGAACTGTGTGGAATGGACGATTACCCAGTTTGCTGCGTTTAAAGCAGGTATCATTTTAGTCAACTTGAACCCTGCCTATAAAAGTAATGAGCTCGAATATGTGTTGAATAAAGTTTCTTGTAAGGGCTTGGTCATTGCATCGCAATTTAAAAGCACGAATTATCAAGATATTTTAATGAAAATTGCCCCTGAAATTAAAGGTGCTGAAAATAAAGTGTTAAAGGCAGAACGACTGCCACATTTGAAATATATTATTAAAATTGATGAAGAAGAGCATACGGGTTTGCATCGTTTTAGCGATTTGCTTACTCCCCCCAGCAAGAGACAGCTCAATCAATTAGAGCTTGTTGCAAGCGAATCGCAGTTTGATGAAACCATCAATATCCAGTTTACTTCGGGCACCACAGGTAACCCGAAAGGCACAATGCTGACACATAATAATATTCTCAATAATGGTTATTTTGTTGGTGAAGCCATTCACTTAAGTCCTGCCGATCGAGTCTGTATTTCTGTACCGCTCTTTCACTGTTTCGGTATGGTGATGGGCAATTTGGCCTGCATTACGCATGGTTCAACCATGGTCTATCCATCGGCGGTGTTCAATCCTTTAGAAACGTTAAAAGCCATTCAGCAAGAAAAATGTACGGCCGCATACGGTGTACCGACCATGTTCATTGCCATTTTAGAGCATGAACAGTTTGATGATTTTGATCTTTCTAGTTTACGTACAGGCATTATGGCGGGTAGTCCGTGTCCACGTGAAATTATGCAACGTGTTATTGATCGGATGCATATGTCTGAAATTACCATTTGCTATGGTATGACTGAAACGGCACCGGTTAGTGCACAAAGTTCAACTTCAGATTCAGTTGAACAACGGGTCGGAACCGTGGGGCGTGTCCATCCACATCTTGAAATTAAAATTGTTGATGAACAAGGCAAAGTTGTGCCGCGCGGTCAGTTGGGTGAACTGTGTGTTCGTGGCTATTCGGTAATGTTGGGGTATTGGGAAGACCATGAGAAGTCACAAGAAGTGATTGATTCAGCACGTTGGATGCATACAGGTGACATCGCAGAAATGGACGAAGCAGGCTTTGTGAAAATTAAAGGCCGAATTAAGGATGTGGTCATTCGTGGCGGAGAAAACTTATTCCCGAAAGAAATCGAGGACTTTTTATATACCCATCCTGATGTCAGTGATGTCCAAGTCATTGGTCTGCCAGATGCACGTTATGGTGAAGAGTTGTGTGCTTGTATTATTTTACATGAGCATCATGAAATTACTGAAGAGTCGATCCGTCAGTACTGTGCGGAACACATTTCACACAATAAAGTTCCACGTTATGTTCGGTTTTTTAATGAGTTCCCAATGACAGCTTCGGGCAAAGCGCAGAAGTTTAAATTGCAGGAATTTATGCGTAATGAACTGGATTTGAAAGAAATCGCATAAGGTTGAAGACGGACTTTCCTTTTGCTGGGTTAAAGCCAAAGGAAAGTCCGAAGTGAAAAGCAAAAGGAATAGCATATGCACCTGAGAAATGATTGGACTCGCGCTGAAATACAAGCAATCTACCAACAGCCTTTTTTAGATTTGGTCTTTCAAGCACAGCAAATTCATCGTCAGTACTTTGAAGCGAATGCCATTCAAGTCAGTACTTTACTGTCGATCAAAACAGGTAAATGCCCTGAAGACTGCAAATACTGTTCACAGTCTGCGCGCTATGACTCAAAGCTTGAAGCTGAAAAAAGAATTGCGGTTGAAAAGGTCATTAGCGAAGCACAGCAGGCGAAGGCCTCGGGTTCTACACGGTTTTGTATGGGCGCGGCATGGCGAAATCCACATGAGCGCGATATGCCTTATGTCTTGGATATGGTGCGTGAAGTCAAAGCTTTGGGTTTAGAAACCTGTATGACGCTAGGCATGCTGAATGCCTCTCAAGCCGAACGTTTAAAAGGTGCAGGACTCGATTATTACAACCATAACTTAGACACGTCGCGTGAGTACTATCCTAATGTGATTAGTACCCGTAGTTTTGATGACCGTTTGGATACCTTAAGTCATGTTCGAGAGGCAGGCTTAAAAGTATGTAGTGGCGGGATTGTTGGCCTAGGCGAAGAGACCAAAGATCGAATTGGGTTATTGTTTGAATTGGCGACTTTACCGATACATCCTGAGTCTGTGCCGATCAACATGCTGGTTCCAATGCAAGGTACGCCTTTGGCAGAAGTTGAAAAGTTAGATGTGACAGAGTGGATTCGCACTATTGCGGTAGCGCGCATTATTATGCCGAAAAGCTATATTCGTCTGTCCGCGGGACGTGAATCGTTGTCCGATGCCGATCAAGCTTTGGCTTTTATGGCCGGTGCAAATTCATTGTTTTCTGGTGAAAAATTGCTGACTACGCCAAATACGGCACAAGGCAAGGATCAACAACTCTTTCAAAAACTGGGTTTACATGCAGAAAAAGCCAAACCCCAACTTGCTGAGTTAACGGTCGATGCTATGGCTGTGGCTTAAGTGCTAGAACATGTGGTCATGAACGTGTAGATTTAGGGCGACGAATAAAAGTAGATGAGTGAACAATAAAATGGCGAAAGACTTTCAGAGTCAAACTGTAGTGGATGGTTATGATCAACATATTCGTAAGCTCATTCCAGGTTATGAGTTGGTTCATCTGCAAATTCAAGCCATTTTAAAAACACATCTACCAGAACATGCGCATGTATTGATTGTGGGGTGTGGTACAGGTTATGAGCTTTCATATTTGTTGGCGCAGCATCCAACGTGGAGTTTTACCGCGGTTGACCCATCTTTGACCATGATTGAAAAAGCGCAGCAGTTATTGAACACGACCCATGGTGATTTAACACGGGTTCGCTTTGTGCATGGCGATACGACGGCATTACAGGAAAGTGCACAGTTTGATGCCGCTTTAGTCATATTGGTGGCGCATTTTATTCCACTTGAAGCAAAGCCATTCTTCTTTGCCGATATTTTACGCTGTCTTAAAACACAAGCTATTTTACTGAGCTATGACCTGATGCGTTCCAGTGATGACACTGAACTCAAGGTTTTACAAACCTTATGTCAGAGCAATGGTTTGACGGTGGTACAGAGTGAAAAAATGATTGAGCGGCTACAACAAGATTTTTATTTGGTTTCGGCCAGCCAGATGCGAGAGCTTCTGACTAAAGTTGGATTTAATGAAGTACGAACTTATAGTCAACTGTTGAATTATTATGGTTTTTTTGCACAAAAGTAAAAACCAATGGCAGTGAAAAGATCCATTTTAAAGATAAGAATGAAGGAATACACATGGCAGCCTATTATCAACTTTTAAATCGTGAACAGCACAGTGATGGGAGCTGTACGGCGTCTTATCTTTCCAATATTCATGCACAAGGCGCATGGAACCCGCATGAACAGCACATGGCACCTGCAACAGGGGTTTTATGTGCGGAGTTAGAGCAGTTTCAACCACGCGATGAGATGCGCATTGGACGCGTGAGTTTAGATATTTTTGGACTGATCGCTTTTGGTGAGTTTACGGTGCATACCCGTGTCATTCGTGCTGGAAAAACCATTGAACTGATCGAGGCAGAAATGCAGGCAAACGGGAAGACTTGTATTGTGGCCCGTGCTTGGAAAATGATGAAGCAAGATACCAGTGCAATTGCAGGGCTAGAAGATCAATCGATTGTACATCCTGAAACTTTGCCAGTATGGGATGGGATGAAATGTTGGCCGGGTGGTTATATCCAAAGTATTGAGACACGTGCGGCAGAAGGGCACCGTGCTGGTAAAGGCATTGTCTGGTTACATAATGATTTGGACATGGTGGAAGCTCAGGACACATCAAGTTTTGTGCGCTTATTGGGTATGGTGGATACAGCCAATGGTATTGTGCCACGTCAAAATCCAGCATCTGGATGGGGCTTTCCCAATTTAGACTTACAACTGCATTTATACCGTTTACCCCAAGGGAAATGGTTAGGTTTGGAAGCGACTCAGCAATATGGTGATGATGGTATTGGCTTAACCAGTGCGGTTTTGCACGATGAACAAGGGCCATTTGGCCGTAGTGAACAGATTTTGACCCTGCGTAAGTTTTAGTTGGTCAGTATCAATTTAATAAAAAAAGGATGAATTGCTTCATCCTTTTTTTATTGGCATGCTGTAGGCACTTTAAAATAGTGAAATGAAGATGCGGATCAGTTTAATTGGAGCGGGGCGGGTGGCTCATCATTTGGCTAAAGCCCTGATGTCTCAGCATGAAATCATCAATATTTATAGCCGAAGCTTCGACAAAGCTGCGGATTTAGCGCAAGTCGTACATGCAAAGGCGGTCAGTCATTTTCAGCAGTTAAATGTTGATGTGGATTTGGTGATTATTGCAGTAAGTGATCAGTCTATTCCGAGTGTGATTTCGGCCTTGACTGAATATCTGCCGAATGTGTTGATTGTACATACTTCGGGGAGTACAGCTCTTTCAGTTTTGGCGACGAAACATGCACGTGCAGGAGTTTTTTATCCCTTACAGACCTTTAGCTTAGAACGTGAAATTGATTGGTCAAATACACCGTTGTTTGTAGAAGCCACTGAAAATACGGATCTTCAAAGACTACATATACTGGCAGAAAGCCTGAGCCAACGCGTGTATAGCTACAGCTCTGCGCAGCGTCTAAGTTTGCATTTAGCGGCTGTCTTTGCCTGTAATTTTAGTAATTATTGTTATGACATGGCGAAACAAGTGGTGGATGCAGAGCAGGTCGATTTTAATCTGCTACAACCATTGATCTTAGAAACCGCACAGAAAGCTATACAGAATGATCCGAAGCAGATGCAAACTGGCCCTGCGATGCGTCAGGATCAGAATATTCTAAAGATGCATCAACAGATGCTTGCACAAGCTCAACGAGCAGATCTTGCTGAAGTGTATGCTTTAATGAGTCAGCAGATTAGTCAACGTCACCGTTGACATTCAATATAATAAACGAAGAAATGAATCACAAAGAACAAGCAAAGCCACTGAAAACGTGGCTTTTTTTATGCCCTAAGATTCGGTACAGTGTTGCTTAAAATAAATACAAACAAATAGAGGGTATATGCGTTCACATTCATTATTAGAACAAGTGCAGTGGAAAGATCTCGTTCAGTTAGGCCGTAGCGATGTGATTAGTGAGTTATTTATCTCTTTACCGTGGTTGATCGTCTCTTTCATTTTTGCAGGTTTACAGTGGTATGTCTTGGCGCTGTTTTGCTCGTTTATGTTTTTTTTAACAGGGCTCAGACAGGTGCATAACGCCTTTCATTTTGCCTTAGGTATTAGTCGACCTGCGACCCATTGGGTCATGTTTGTTTTGAGCATCATCATGCTCGGTTCGATGCATGCGGTACAAATTAATCACCTCCGCCACCATCAGCACTGTATGCAGGACGAAGATATTGAAGCGAAAAGTGCAACCATGAAGTGGTGGCAAGCTTTGCTTTTTGGTCCAGTTTTTCCATGGATGTTGCATAAAAAAGCCTTTGAGGTTGGGACTAAAACGCAGAAAAAATGGATGTTTTCTGAGCTGGTTGCCAACGTCATTGTATTGTTTTTGGTTTCTGTGGTCTTGGATATCAGTATTTTAAAATACCATGTCAGTGCTATGTTGATTGGGCAATGTATGACGGCATTTTTTGCGGTATGGATGGTGCATCATGATACGGAAGATCATGTGTATATGGCGCGTACTGTGCGTAATGAGTTTAAACGGGTCGTGACCTACAACATGTTTTATCATGTGGAACATCATTTGTTTCCCGCAGTGCCGACACGACGTTTACATATTTTGGCAAAACGTTTGGATGAACATGATCCAACGGTTGAAATTCGGCATGTGTTTTAAAACATCGTACATAAAAATAGGGCTCTCGGCCCTATTTTTATGAGATCTGAAATTTATTTAATTTTCTTAAATAAGAAGTCGTTGATCTTATGACCTTCTTCGAGTCCACGACGTTCAAATTTAGTTTGTGGACGCCAGTCTGGACGTGGGTAGCTGTTGCCTTTACCTGCCATATTTTCAAGATTTGGACGGTTATCGAGTACATCAATCATCCATTCTGCATACGGTTCCCAGTCTGTCGCTGCGTGGAATGTGCCACCCATTTCCAACTTTTGCTCAACCAGTGGCATACGGTCATGTGACACAAAACGACGTTTGAAGTGACGTTTTTTCTGCCATGGGTCTGGGAAGTACAGTTGCACAGCATTGATGCTGTTGTCTGGCATTTCACGTAAGACTTGAATGGCGTCTGCATCTAAAAGACGAAGATTGGTTAAGCCTGCAATTCCAGCTTCATACACACATTGCGCGATCCCTGGAACATGCACTTCAATCCCGACATAGTTACGTTCAGGGTTGGCCTGCGCCATCAAGACCAATGAACGTCCCATACCAAAGCCAATTTCAACCGTGAGCGGGCGCTCTGGATGTTCAAACTGTTGGCGTAGGTCACCTACAGGGTATTCCAAAATCATGTGACCATATTGTTCAAGCGCAGTGCGTTGCGAGGTGTTCAGCGGAGATGAACGACGCATAAATGTCACAATTTCGCGGTGTTCATTTAAGTTGTCTAGCTCGACGACTTGCTGGTCTAATTGATCATTCGTCATAATTTTGGCAGATGTAGAAATTCGAAAGCGGTATTGTAAGTCCTGAGCAGGACAAGTCAAATTTTTTACTCAGAATTTATTAAATTCAACACCACCATGTTTGCGCAGCCTAGAAATTGTCATCATTTATTAATCATGATGTAACGAATAAAAATTAACCTGCCATCTGATTTAACCAATTGATAAAAAATGATGAAAAATTTTAAGCCACAGATATTAAGCCTGGGCCTGATTTTGGCGGGTTGTTCCTTTCCTGCGTATGCACAGCTATTGTTTAGTCAGTATGTAGATGGAAGCAAAAATAAGAAAGGATTGGAAATTTATAATCCAGATCCGACGACAGTCAACTTGGCAGAATATCAGATCAAGCAATACGCAAATGGCGAGACCAGTGCAAATTTGACAGTGAGTTTGACAGGTCAATTGGCGGCAAAGGGGCATTATTTGGTCGGGCATTCTGCTTTAAAAGAAGCTCTAGGCGATGCGGTGCAACAGCAGGCGAACTTAGCTTTCAATGGTGACGACACTTTGGTGCTTTATCATAATCGCGTTGCGATTGACCGCTTTGGCACAGTGGGTGAACGCCCAAGCACTGGATGGGGTGGTGTTGCAACAGCGAATAGTTTTAAACGCACACTATTAAGTAATCATGTTTCTAGTAGGGGGATAGACGTTACCGCACCATTTGATTTGGTATCGGCATGGGAAAAATGGTCAGACCGAAATGCATTTTCCAGTTATCTGGCTGGAAGTACTGCACCGCCGCTAACCACTGTGAGCTGTAGTACGACAGCTACCCCAATTGCAGCATTGCAAAGTGCAGCGCAAGATGTGGAATATGTGGTGAAAGGCGTAATTACGGCTGATTATCGTTATAACAATGGTTTCTCAGGTTTCTTTGTACAAACATCAGATGTTCAAGCCCAAGCCAATACCAGTAATGCGGTGTTTGTCTATGTTCCCTCTTCAAGTAGCGTGACAGGTGGGCAAGTCGGGCAGGAAGTCATTTTCAAAGGCAAATTGAAAACCTATCAAAACCAATTACAGCTTCAAGATTTAAGCAGCGATATTAATGTCTGTAATCCTTCGGCGAGTGACTTGGTTAAGCCAATGGCGATCAATTTGCCCTTTGATAATTTGACTGAAATGTCAGGCCATGCACCAAAACGCTATCAAGGCATGTTGGTCAATATTCCTCAAACGCTCACGGTCAGTGAAAACTATGACTATGGACGTTATGGTCAGTTGGCTTTAAGCCCCGCGCGTTTATATATCCCAACCAATTTATATCCTGCCAACTCAACGGAAGCCAAAGCGCTTGCACAACAGAATTTACGTTCTAAACTTATTTTGGATGATGGCTATAACAATCAGAACAGAACACCGTGGTTGCCAACGTCCTTTAGTGCTAAAAACACGCTACGTACAGGTGCACAACTGCAAAATGTACAAGGCATTTTAGAATACCGCTATAACCAATGGCGAATTCAACCTGTGCTTGGTGCAACAGCGCCACAAGTCTTAGACGCGACAAACAAACCCACGTGCAAGCGTTCCAGCAAAGGCTACACAGCAAGTTCGTGTTGCAGCATTTAATGTACTGAATTATGACAATGGTTTGGCACAAGGTTTTCCTACGGAACGTGGTGCAAGTTCCGAAGCTGAGTTTAAAAAGCAACATCAGAAAATTGTCAGTGCATTAAAAGCGATTGATGCAGATGTTTATGGTCTGATGGAAATTGCCAACAATGGTTATGGCGAGCGTAGCGCAGTTGCTTATTTAGCTCAGGCGCTTGGAAGCGACTGGAAATATGTAACGCCTCCGAATGCTGACAAACTTGGAACCGATGCGATTGCTGTTGCCATTATTTAAAATGCTAAGCGCGTCAAACCAATCAATGAAGCAGCGGTCTTTGATGACCAGAGTCAGAAAAACCGAGTCACGATGGCGCAAACCTTTCAAGCTCTATCAGGCGGGAAGACTTTTACGGTTATTCCGAACCATTTGAAATCTAAAGGTAGCTGTCCAGATGATAAAACCTCGATAGAGGCAGATCAGGGCGACGGTCAAGGTTGCTGGAATCCAACCCGCGTTAAAGCGGTGCAAGCGTTAATGCAATGGGTTGCAAAAAATCCAACGCAGGTGAGTAAACCAAATGTCTTACTGTTGGGTGATCTGAACAGTTATGCCAAAGAAGATCCCATTTTGGCGCTTGAACAAGCCAACTATAAAGTGCTGTTGAATGATGAAAAAATTGGTCAGGGGAAAACTGCTTATAGCTATGTCTTTGGTGTAGCCAGTAATACTCAAGGTTATGGTGGTGCAGGAAATCTAGATCATGCGATTGCTGATGCAGCACTTTATCCATTGGTGAAAAAAGCATTTGCATGGCATATCAATGCAGATGAACCGACCGCATTAGACTATAACGAAGAATATAAAACGGAGGAGCAAATTGTTGCATTCTATGCGGACGATGCTTACCGCTCTTCTGACCATGATCCTGTGATTGTAGATTTAGACTTAAACGATGCAGTCGTTAACGATGATAAAACCAGTGCGGGAAGTACAGGGCTGTGGACTGCATTAGGATTAATTAGTTTGGCCTTGTATGGCAGTCTAAGACGCCGCAAAAATCAGTCTTAACTCGCTTTATTGATAATAAAAGGGCGATGACGCCCTTTTATTTTATCTATGGTTTCAATTTTATGAGCTGAAGCGGTCAATGAGGGTAGTGCTGGCTTCATTTAAGCCTAACACCTCGACCACTACACCGTGGGCTTCAAACTTTTCAACTACCGCATTTAACATTTGGACTGAAGTCATATCCCAAATATGAGCATGGCTGAGTTCAATTTCAACCTTCTGAATGTGTTCGTTAAAGTCAAAAAACTGAAAGAATTTCTCTGAGCTGCTAAAGAAAATTTGACCACTCACCACATAGCGACGAGTATGGTTATGCAGTTCAGACTGAACATGAACCGTACTTTCTAGTTTGTTGATGAAAAATAATGCGGACAGTAAAACTCCGACAAAGACACCCAAAGCAAGATTATGTGTGGCTAAGACAATGATCACCACACTCAACATCACTACATTACTTTGTAGCGGATGTTTAGAGAAGTTTTTAACCGAGTCCCATTGAAAGGTTGTAAATGCCACCATGATCATAATGGCAACCAAAGCTGCCATTGGAATATAAGACAGCCAGTCTTTAAAAAACACCACCAAACACAGTAAAAACACACCAGCCACTAAGGTTGAAAGCCGAGTACGTGCCCCAGAGCTGACATTAATCACAGACTGTCCGATCATTGCACAGCCTGCCATACCGCCCATAAAACCGCTCACAATATTGGCCATACCTTGTCCGCGACATTCTTGATGACGGTCACCTTCAGTACCTGTGACTTCATTCACTACTGTGGTGGTCATCATGCTTTCAAGCAAACCGACGGTCGCTAATGTGATGGCGTAAGGGAAGACAATTTGCAGCGTTTCAAAGGTCAGTGGAATATCAGGCAGTAGAAAAATAGGTAAAGTATCGGGGAAATGACCTAAATCACTGACCATACGCATATCTGTGCCTAAAAACAGCGCCAAAGCGGTCAGGACGAGAATACAAATGAGCGGTGAAGGAATGGTTTTCCCTACTTTAGGCAGATAGGGAAACAGATAAATTACAGCGAGGCCAAGAGCGATAAATGCATAACCCCAGTGATTCATTTGGCTGAGCTCTGGAAGTTGCGCCATGAAGATTAAAATCGCCAGTGCATTTAAAAAACCATACACCACCGACTGCGACACAAAACGCATCAGTTTGGCAACTTTAAAATATCCCGCAATGATCTGAATGACACCAGTGAGGATGGTTGCCGCCAGTAAATACTGTAAACCATGCTCTTTGACCAGTGTGATCATGAGTAGTGCCATGGCGCCTGTTGCTGCTGAAATCATGGCTGGACGACCGCCAAAAAAAGCAATGCTCACTGCGATACAAAAGGAGGCATACAGTCCAACTTGAGGGTCTACACCTGCAATTGCTGAAAAAGCAATAGATTCGGGAATTAGAGCAAGTCCTACCACTAAACCAGCAAGAACATCGGTACGAATGTTAGAAAACCATTCATTTTTTTTAAGGCTAATCACAGATCAAATTCATTTTAGGGTCAAGGGCGCTATGTTAAAACAACTCTGTCGCAAATTGCAGTGTTGTTGTACTTGAAAAAAAATGTGAATTAGACAATATTCAATAGGCGAACGAATGATTTTTCGTTTACGCTTTTTTGCAATTTACAGGTTTTGATCACTTGAAAGTTTGTTAGAAGCCATTTAAAACAGAGAATAGAGTTATAACAAGGATCAGATATGAAGCTTTATTATGCACCGGGTGCGTGCTCACTTGCGGCGCACATTATCCTCAATGAAATTAATGTTGACTTTGATTTAGTCCGAGTAGATTTAAAAACACATAAAACAGAAAAAGGTGCTGATTATTACGAAATTAATCCAAAAGGATATGTCCCCGCTTTAGAGATTAATCCAGGTTTGATTCTGACTGAAAATGTAGCCATTTTGCCATTTTTAGCACAACATGATCCAAAACAAGATCTTATTCCGCCATCGGGTTTGGGGCGTGCCAAAGTTTTAGAATGGTTAGGTTATTTAAACTCTGAATTGCACGATGCTTATGCTGTTTTCTTCGGTGCGCCATTAGATGCTGCTGCCAAAGAAAAAGCCTATGCAGAGATTGATCGTTTACTTAGTTATATCGACAAACAAATTGGTGAGTCGGATCATGACTATTTGGTCGATGATAATTTTGGCCCTGCGGATGCGTATTTATTTGTCCTCACCAATTGGTCAAATGGCATCGAACATGATTTATCACCGTATAAAAATATTATCTTTATCCGTAATAAAGTGGCTGAACGTCAGTCAGTACAAATTGCAATGCGAGATGAAGGTCTAATTCCTTAATTTTGATGCATTGAAGAAGCGCCCGAAAGGCGCTTTTTTTGTACTTTAAAATTTATTGTTGATATTTAGTCAATAATATTTTGCAGATTCACTACTTTTTAGCGCTGAACAGAGTCTCTATAGTGCTTACATAAATTTTGGCTTTTAGGCTTTTCCAATGAAAAATATTTTATTAATTAACGGTGCAAAAACCTTTGCACACTCGAATGGCCAGTTAAACGATACCTTGACTGAACTTGCGCAAGAGGTCTTGTCAGGCTTAGGACATCAGGTTCAAGTGACCCGTGCTGACAGCGAATATGATGCAAAAGCTGAAGTGGAGAAATTTCTGTGGGCAGACACCGTGATTTACCAAATGCCAGGTTGGTGGATGGGTGCACCGTGGACTGTGAAAAAGTATATCGATGATGTCTTTACCGAAGGGCACGGTAGTCTGTATGCCAATGATGGTCGCTCACGTTCGGATGCTTCAAAAAAGTATGGTTCAGGCGGTCTGATTCACGATAAAAACTATATGCTGTCGTTGACATGGAATGCACCGATGGATGCATTTAACGACGCTGAACAATTTTTTCATGGGGTTGGGGTCGACGGGGTTTATTTACCTTTTCACAAAGCCAATCAATTTTTAGGGATGCAAACCTTACCGACTTTTATTGTCAATGATGTGATTAAAGCACCTGAAGTTGAAGCCTATATGGCACAGTACCGTGAGCATTTGACGCAAGTTTTTGCTTAATTGGGAGATGTGAGTATGTTAACTGTCATTGCTGAAATTATTTGTCATTCAGAGCAAGATTTTAAAGCGGTTCTTGATTCATTCAACAACATCCGTGAGCAAGTATTACAAGAGCCCGGTTGCCATCTCTATGATGTGCATATCGACCATCCTGCTGTTGAGAGTACATTACAAACCAAAGTACCGTTTTCAATCATGATGTATGAAAAATGGGAAAGCATGCAGCATTTAGAAACACATATGCACAGTATCAATATGCAGCAACATGCTCAAGCAACTGAAGGTGCAGTTGCTCATGTACAAATTCGTATTTTAGAAGCGCAATAAGCTACGTATACGAGTTTGACAGCGCTTTTCTTCGCTCTGTTTATTTAAACTCCAGTGCTTCATTAAACTGAACCTGTTCGAGTTTCAATGCGTAGCGCTGTTTGAGTGTTGTCCATTGAACTTTGACAGGTTGTGTTGTTTCAGCAAACTCATTTTCACCTGTCGTACTTTTTACTTTACCTGTCATAAAGTTGATACTTCGCGCCGTGATGTCGCCTGATGCACGGTGGAAATCGTTGACATCATAACCAATCAGTTTAAATGCACGGTCTTGGTATCGGAAGGTATACGTGTGATTGGTCACATACCACGAACCACAGCTTAACCAGTAGTGCAGATGAACTTTGAGCACGCCTTTTTGAATACTTAATGCTTCAGTCTCACCGAGTGGATCAGCGAGGCAAGGGGACTCTATATCGCCTTCTGTCGGCAAAGTAGTATTAGTCGCCACAAGTTGATAACCATGCATTTGCTTCAATAAAACCAAAAGCTTTCGTTCATTGATATTGAGGACATCACTCCCTAAGCGATCATTTTTAACAAAATGTTCAGGATTGGTGTCTTCAATAATCAGGGTAATATCCGCTTGACCATCTTGGTTTAAATCGCCTTGGACTTTTTCTAAAATCTTCCAGTTTTTTGGCACAAAAGATTGGTAGCTTGTTTTGAGAGTCGGTTTTTCCTCTACTTTGGCCCAAGCATTGCTTGTGAGTGTTATGAAAAATAGGGTGTTGAGTATGAGTGTTGGTCTGATCCATTTTTGCATGGGCATCGCTTCCTCTCATTTTTATATGGTTATAGATGTTTGAAGGTGGATATTGCTGAGTGTATCAAAGCGTGTGGCGAAATGTCCCTACAACCTAGGGCATCATAAAGTGTTGTCCTAGTGTTGAAATAAATAAAAAAGGACTCAGAAGAATCCTTTTTATCGCTTAAAACAGATTAAGAGATTATTTAAAGAAATAACCTGTTTCTGGTGAGCTTGCATTGGCCATACGTTTGCGAGGCATACGACCTGCGAGGAACGCTTCTCGACCCGCTTCAACTGCTTTTTTCATTGCAGAAGCCATTAAAATCGGGTGTTGAGCGGCAGCAATCGCGGTATTCATCAACACGCCATCACAGCCGAGTTCCATGGCAATGGCTGCATCGCTTGCAGTTCCCACACCAGCATCTACCAACACAGGCACTTTGGCATTTTCTTTAATAATAGAAATCGTGTGTGGATTCAAAATCCCTAGACCCGAACCAATCAAACTACCTAAAGGCATGATGGCAACACAACCCATACTTTCAAGTTCTTGCGCCACAATTGGGTCATCGGAGGTATAGACCATGATTTCAAAACCATCGTCAATCAAGGTGCGTGCCGCTTTCAATGTTTCAGTAATGTTTGGATATAGCGTTTTTTCATCGCCCAATACTTCAAGCTTGACCAAGTTATGACCGTCTAATAATTCACGCGCTAACATACAGGTACGCACGGCACTATTGGCATCAAAGCAGCCTGCTGTATTTGGGAGAATAGTGTATTTTTCAGGTGGGACCACGGACAATAAGTTTGGTTGGTCGGGGTGTTGACCAATATTGACGCGACGAATCGCAACCGTCACGATTTCTGCGCCACTGGCTTGAATGGCCAAATCGGTTTCTTGCAGGTCCTTATATTTACCTGTGCCCACCAGCAGACGAGATTGAAATGATCTAGAACCAATGATGAGAGGGCTGTCTTGCATGTGAACTCCGTATTAACCGCCACCGACGGCATGAATAATTTCAATTCGATCCATTGCACAAATTGGAGTGTGTTCCAATTTACTTTTACTAATAATGTTTTCATTTTGCTCAACAGCAAAACGTTTGCCTTCAAGTGCAAAGGTTTGCACCAGTTCAAGCAGGTTTTTACATTCGGTATGCTGTAGTTCACCGTTTAAATAAATCTGCATCGTGCTCATCTCTAGTTGTTTACTTGGCATATTTCATGGCATTCCATGCCAGAACCAACCAACCTGCAATCATCAATGCCCCACCAATCGGGGTAATCGCACCTAGGCCACGCGGTAAGCCCAATGCCATGACATAGAGGGAACCACAGAAAAAGAAGATGCCGACTTGAATCAGTAAAAAGCTGATTTTGATGGGAAGCTTGGGAAGGACTTTGGCCAAAATGCCGAGCGCCAGTAAACCAAGCGCATGGTAAAAAAAGTAATCAGTTGCAGTTTGCCACCAAGCCAATTGGGCTTCAGTAGCACGTGCTTTGAGACCATGTGCGCCAAAGGCACCTAATATAACGGCAAACGCTAAATTCAGCGCTGAAATCGCAATCCACATATGCAATGCTTTACTTATATCACTGTGCGCAACAAAGTAGCATATTTTGAAGAAAGGTTAAAAGACAAAAAGCCTCATTTATTGGTAAAAAGAAAAGGGCATTTCGCCCTTTTCTGTATCTGTATCTGTATCTGTATCATCTTAGTTTGATGACATCGCGACTTTAATTTTTTCCATGGCATTTTTTTCAAGCTGACGAATACGTTCGGCCGAAACATTATATTCAGCAGCCAGTTCGTGCAGCGTCGATTTTTCATCATCTAACCAACGGCGCTGTAAAATATTACGCGAACGGTCATCAAGCTGTTCCATGGCATCATGCAAAGCATTGGTGCTCTGTTCTTCGTAATCTTCTTCTTCAGCCAAACGCGCTGGGTCGTAGCGGTTATCTTCAAGGTAAAGCGCAGGTGCAACATGGGTTGAACCTTCATCGTCATCATCGCCTTGAGCTTCAAACGCTGCATCATAAGCAGTTAAACGACCTTCCATTTCTAACACTTGTTCAGGTGTTACATTGAGGTCATTTGCAATCGATTGTGCTTCTTTTAAGGTGAGTTTTTTAGACGATTTTTTTAGACTGCGCAAATTAAAGAACAGTTTACGCTGTGCTTTAGTGGTCGCAATTTTGACAATACGCCAGTTACGAATCACATATTCGTGAATTTCTGCTTTAATCCAGTGTACCGCAAAAGAGACCAAGCGTACGCCCATGTTTGGATCGAAGCGTTTAACGGCTTTCATTAATCCCAAGTTACCTTCTTGAATGAGGTCACCTTGAGGTAAGCCGTAGCCTGCATAACTGCGGGCAATATGAACCACAAAACGCAGATGCGACATGACTAAAAGTTTAGCGGCATCTAGGTCTTGGTCATAATAGTAGCGTTCAGCTAACTCTTTTTCTTGTTCCGCTGTCAAAATCGGGATTTGGTTGACAGTACTAATATAAGCGCCCAAGTTTACACCTGGTGCCGATAATGACAGGGGCATCAATTGATTGCTGCTGTCACTCATGTGTTCTCCTTAGGGATTTCATTTTTACCCAACAATTGAATTTATCTTAATCCAATCTTCCACTGAATAATGGAAAATTGGGTATAGAAATGTAAACTTTTATGCAAATGTGAATAGACTTAGTGTAATTGAAAAGAATTAAGATTCAATGAAGTAGTGAAATTCATGTTCATTAATTTGTTTCAAAACGCAAGTTAAATGATGGATTTCGCAATACCGCGTGATATCGATCTGACTGTGCGGATCAGACGATTTTAATAGAAAATGCTGCGCCGGACTCTTCTTAAGTGCGCGTTTAAGCAACAACAGAGGCATAGGACATGGTTGCCCCATTGCATCAATAATGTTGGTATTTTGTTCGATATCACTCATATAGCTAAGTAAGGCTTCACAACATTTAGGTGGGTAGAAATATTAGCAAATTCAGTGCCAAAACCCAAATATTTCATGTGTTATAGGCCTATAGTCGCTATATCTAAAATTACAAATAACTAGTTAAAAAATATGCTGAATTAAAAAGACGATTAATCAAAAAAAAGGGTATGAATTGTTTTTAACCCATGTTAAGCTCGTCGCGTACTGGGATTTAACACAACCATAAATTGTTTTAAATCCTATTTTACAAATGGATGTAACCGGGATTTTGTTAATAGTTATACAGAATGATTACAAGCTTAGAAATAATAAATATTTTTAAACCTTGTTTGGTCTGCTGTTTGCAACACCGGGTGGTCCTTCTTTTAGATACAATGAGGATTAACTTATGACAGCTCGTGAACAAGGCGTAGTTAAATGGTTCAACGACACTAAAGGCTTCGGCTTTATCCAACGCAATGGCGGCGACGATGTATTCGTTCACTTCCGTGCAATCCAAGGCGACGGCCACCGTTCACTACGTGACGGCCAACGCGTTGAATTCAGCGTTGTAAAAGGTCAAAAAGGCTTCCAAGCTGAAGAAGTACAACCTTTAGACTAATTGTCTGAACGTACTTTAAAACGCCCCAATGTAAATTGGGGCGTTTTTGTTTATACTACAGATCAATTTTCGTGATTTTTCGTCAGAGCGCACTTATATGTCATCAGGTTTTGAAACCTTAAATTTACATCCTCAACTTAAACGAGCTATTGATGCTTTAGGTTTTAAGGATATGACGCCTATTCAGCAAAAGGTTTTAAAATTCACTTTGGCGGGACACGATGCAATTGGTCGTGCGCAAACGGGAACCGGTAAAACAGCGGCATTTTTGGTGAGTGTGATTAACGACTTGCTGAATAACCCAATTCAAGAGCAGCGCTACCGCGGTGAACCTCGCGCCTTGATTTTAGCACCGACCCGTGAGCTTGCACTGCAAATTGAAAGCGATGCGAAAGAACTCACAAAATTCTCAGATTTACATGTCGTGACGCTTTTAGGCGGCGTTGACTTTGATAAACAAAAAGCACAACTCGATAAAAAACCTGTCGATATTATGGTGGCGACGCCAGGTCGTCTGATTGACTTTGTTGAGCAAAAAGAAGTTTGGCTCGACCAAATTGAGTTTTTGGTGATTGATGAAGCCGATCGCTTATTGGATATGGGCTTTATTCCTTCAGTAAAACGTATTGTTCGTTTCTCACCGCGTAAGGAACAACGTCAGACTCTGATGTTCTCTGCAACGTTTAGTTACGATGTTTTAAATCTTGCACAGCAGTGGTTGTTTGAACCTGTAACTGTTGAAATTGAGCCAGAGAAGAAGACCAATGCAGATGTTGAACAACGGGTGTACATGGTCGCAAAGTCAGATAAATATAAATTGCTACAAGACATTCTGCGCGATGAGCCTATTGAAAAAGTGATGATTTTCGCAAATCGGCGCGATCAAGTGCGTAAACTCTATGACAACTTAAAGCGTGATGGATATAAAGTGGTGATGTTGTCAGGTGAAATCGCACAAGACAAACGTTTGAAAATGCTAGATCAATTTAAAAATGGTCAACATAACATCATGATTGCAACTGATGTTGCGGGGCGTGGTATCCATGTGGATGGTGTATCGCATGTGGTGAATTTCACCTTGCCTGAACAGTCGGATGACTACGTACACCGTATTGGTCGTACAGGCCGTGCAGGTACAAGTGGTGTGAGTATTAGTTTTTTATCTGAAGATGATGCGTTCTATCTACCCGAAATTGAAAAAGCCATTGGGCAAAAACTACCACTGACACGTTTAGAGGGTTATTGCTAATCGTTTGACGTGATTGGTGTAAAAAAAACCGCTCAGATGAGCGGTTTTTTTATGGCATCTTTATTTTGCTTTACACGAAAAAGTCAGGATTGTTTGATAGTCACTGTCTTGGTTAATGCCTGAGTTTGTACCCGAAATAGAACCCAGTACAGATGCGGCTGCTTGGATCATTTTTCCAGTTTCATCGCTCACGACGCCTTTCAAAGCACCTTGATAGTCGGTTTTCTCATCACTCACAATCGCTGTTGCTTTAGAGCCACAAGTTTTAGCTGCTGCTTCAATCGCGTTGTTTTTTGCAATCAGTGCAGTTTTACCAATACCCGTAACTTCGTATTGATTGTCAGCTTTTTGGATCGCTAAAGAGTTGCTTGGTGTCGATGCGCAAGCGCTTAGAAGTAGTGTTAGTGCTGCTGCTCCAGCAATAGCGATATTCTTTTTCATTTCATACCCCAGTCATGTTTTATTAAATCATTGTTTATTGGAACATAGCTTGTCGGATGAATCATGTAAGAAATGTATGAAAAATGCAGTCTTATCGAACAGTTTAAAAAGTGCTCAGGATTTTAAAATTAGTTTTGCTGAAACTGGGTATTTCATACTGAAGCGCTAGAGCAAACTTTTCAGAGTGTGCTACTCTAAAACGTATTGTTTAATTTGAAAGATTAAGAGCCTAATGACGGAACTCGCGGTAGATATCGTTCACCAGAATATGCATCAACGTCAATCGATTGGCCATTTGGTCGAGCCTGCTCCCAATGCAGAACAATTAGAGCGGGCATTTCAAGCCGCATTGACTGCACCAGATCATCATCGTTTAAAGCCGACACGTTTTATCGTAATTGCTGAAGATCAACGTGAGGCATTTGGTGAGTTATTGTCACAAGCCTTGGCTGATTTGGGCGAAACGGAATCAGCACAGTTAGAGCGTGTTAAAAATCATCCTTTTCGTGCCCCATTACTGGTTTTGGCACTGACTAAATTTCAATCGCATCCGAAAGTCCCTAATTTTGAGCAGACTTTAAGTAGTGGCGCTGCTATTCAGAATTTTATTTTGTCCTTACAAGCTCAAGGTTTTTCGAGTATGTGGCGTAGTGGGGCAGTGGTGGAATCGGTGCATTTCAAACAGGTTTTAGGCCTCAGTGCAGATGATTTGATCTCAGGTATTTTATATATTGGTACGGCAGTTAAAGCGATTCCGCCACGTGCTGAAATTCAAACCCAAGATTATGTAAGTTATTGGAATCAATAGTTCCATTTTAGGATATAAAAATAATGTCAGAGTTAAAGTTTTCAGATTTGGTTGAACCTGTAGCAGTAGATCAAAAAACGGCACTACGTATTACAGTTTTGGGTGGTGGTAGTTTTGGGACGGCCATGGCGAATACCGCGGTTCGTAATGGCTGCGATACCATGATTTGGATTCGTGATGAAGCCGTTGCAGCTGATATCAATGCAACGCATATAAATAAACGCTATTTGCCTGATTTTAAACTTGAAGATGGTTTACGTGCAGTTTCAAATATAGAAGAGGCTGTTCGTGATCGCGACATTATTTTGGTGGCGATTCCGAGTCATTCTTTCCGTGATGTCCTTAAACAAATTAAACCGTTTATTACTTCGCAAGCAGTGGTGTCTTTGACCAAGGGTATTGAAGCGAATACTTTTAGTTTTATGAGTGATATTATTCGCTCAGAGTTACCAGAAGTGCCTTATGGCGTGTTATCTGGGCCAAACTTAGCCAAGGAAATTGTGGCAGGACAACCGGCTGGGACGGTCATTGCAAGCCAGTCTGACTTAGTGCGTTACGCTGTACAACAAGCTTTGCATAGTGCCTTGTTCCGTGTTTTCGCCAGTGATGATGTGCATGGTGTAGAACTCGGCGGTGCGCTTAAAAACATTTATGCGGTTGCGATGGGAATGGCTGCTGCATACAAAGTCGGTGAAAATACCAAGAGTATGATTTTGACTCGTGCTTTGGCGGAAATGAGTCGTTTTGCTGTGAAGTTAGGGGCAAATCCACTGACCTTCTTAGGTTTGTCTGGTGTCGGTGATTTATTTGCAACGTGTAGCAGCCCACTGAGTCGCAACTATCAAGTCGGTTTTGCACTGGGGCAAGGCAAGAGTTTGGAACAGGCGACCACTGAATTGGGACAAACAGCAGAAGGCATTAACACCATTGTACAAGTCAAAGCACGTTCTGAAGAGCTAGATGTGTATATGCCGATTACTAGCGCTTTATACAGTGTTATTTTTGAAAATGCGCCACCAATGACAATTGCATTATCCTTAATGAAAAATGGACACCGCAGTGATGTGGAGTTTGTTTTGCCGCATCATGAGGTTTAAAGTCACTTAAAAACCGAAATAAGATGAGCGTTTAAGTGGATAGAGTGACTGAATTGTCATAAAAATTAATTAAAATAATCAGGATTTGAATAAGGATTTTTTATGCAACTGACTTTGGTACGTCATGGCGAAGCTGCGCCACCGATCATGGGGAATGACACTAAACGTCCACTCACCGAACGTGGGCATGCACAGGCAGAGCAAACTGCTGACTTTTTAAAGTCACGCATCCAGCCTGATGTCTTTGTGGTTAGCCCATTGCTGCGTGCGCAGGAAACATTGGCACACATCAAACAGCACTTTGCGGATGTGCCTGTTGTAATTTGCAATACTATTAAGCCCGATGATGATGCAAAAGCGGCTGTGGAATGGTTATCACATTTGCCGTATGAGTCTATTGTGGTGGTGTGCCATATGAATGTGGTGGCGCATATGGCCTCGATTTTGGTGACAGAATCTTTCAATCCTTATGCTTTGGCTGAAGCGCGGATTTATGAGCAAGCAGTTATCGCGGAAGGCTTGTCGACACAAACAAAAGCATTTATACCTAGCATATAAAAACCAATTAAAACGGCAGAATATAATACATGTTGCAAATTTGGATGCCCGAAGCCGATGGAACATGGCACTGGTCTATAGGGGAAAGATGGCAATCTGCTCATACACTTGAGCAATTGATCCAAGATATACAAGCGCATCATGGTGAGGAAGCAACTGTTTTCTTTCCAAGCCGCGATGTGCAAATTATTCAGCAAAATATGCCTAAGGCTCAATACAAGCAGTTGGGGGCTGAAGGTGTGAAGTATTTGCTCGAAGAATATGTATTGAGCTCAATCGATCAGATGAAAGTATTACATCACTTTCAAGCGCCTGAGCAACTCACTGTTTTGGGTATTTCAAAGCATCGTTTAGAGACTTTACAGCATGCCTTGAGTTTGATTCCTGTGAAGCTGGTCAGCCTATTGCCTGATTTTCTGATTTTGCCTGTACCTGACGCAGAACAGATAATCTTGGGCTATGTTGAAGAGCGACTTCTGTTTCGCGCTAATACTTGGTTGGGCGGATCAATTGATGATCTTGCTGTATTTTTAGATTATCAAGCAGTCAACCAAAAATATAAAATTTGTAACTTTAGTGCTTCGCACATGCATAGCTTAAACGCCAGTGTGACGCAGGAGCAGCTTGAGTCTTTCCATTATGAATGGGCGGCATTGCCAAGAGCAAAACAACATCCATGGAATCTTTTGCCGAAGGTGAGAGAGCAACATGTTTCAACGGGCTATTGGAAAGCCTGTGCAGCGGTATTGGCTGCATTGATTGTGACGCAATTGACCTATGATGCGACCCGTTGGTATCAAAATAAAAAGCTTGCAGAGCAAGTGGCTGTTCAGGCGGTCGATCAATTTAAATATTGGTTTGGTGCGAACTATCCTGTGACCGAGCAAACGCTGCGAAGCCAGTTTGAATATCAACTGAATATGAATAAACAAGCGGATGCGCAAGCTTTGTCTTTATTGAGTCGCGTTGGGCCTGTGCTCATGCAACAGCAAATTGTGGCCAATCAGGTGGTGTATGAAGCGAATAGCCTAAATATGCAACTTAAAGCCAACTCGGCAGAGGCTTTACAGACACTTACTCAGCAGCTTAATCAACAAGGTTTTCAGGTTGAATTAGGCAATATTCAGCCGACCACGGGTGGGGCAATTGGAATGGTGAAAATACAATAATGAAAGCCATGCAAAATTTACAAACAGTTGTAGATCAGCGTTTAGAGCTGATCAGTACTTATTTTGATCGTCTTACACCGCGCGACCGTGTATTAGCTATCTTCTTGGTCATTTTCGTATTGGTGAACTCGATAGGGGCTGCACTTTGGTATACCCATGCTGCGGCAGAGAAACAGCAAAAACGCGTGAACCAGCTCAAAGAAACCATGACATGGATGCAGAGCAATGCAGTCACCATGAAATCGAGCTCAGATGGGCAACTGACTCCGATGGAGCAGATCCAACGTATTGCGCAGCAGCAAGGTTTGTCGGTTGCTTCGCAGCAGAATGCTGAACAAATTCAGTTGGTGGTAAGCCACGCAAACTATGTGGTGTTGGCCAACTTTTTGACCCAACTGACGCAAAATGGTTTGAGTATTGAAAAAATGGAGTTGGTCTCAGATGCAGGGCAGATTAAATTATCGGCGAGCGTGAAATAATCGCTAAAAATAAAGCCAGACGAAGCATGGTGTTTTAGCGAGGCTATGCCTATAATATGGCGACTTAAAAAGCAGTAGACTTTTACAGATATGTTGTATTCTCTTGCCCGCCCTTTGTTGTTTACTTTAGCACCAGAGCGTGCACATGAGCTAACACTATCGCTATTGAAATCAACGCATAAGCTAGGCTTAATGCGTCAAAATATAGCGGCTAAACCGGTGACATGTATGGGCATCGAGTTCCCCAATCCTGTAGGTTTGGCTGCTGGTCTAGATAAAAATGGTGCTTATATTGACGCACTGGCAGGTCTAGGGTTTGGTTTTATTGAAATTGGAACCATTACTCCGCGTCCACAGCAGGGCAATCCTCTACCGCGTTTATTCCGTATCCCACAAGCTAAAGCCATTATTAACCGTATGGGTTTTAACAACGCTGGTGTGGATCAACTGATTGAAAATGTCAAAGCGGCAAAGTTCAAAGGTGTTTTAGGGATTAATATCGGCAAAAATGCGGATACCCCAGTCGAAAATGCAGTAGATGACTATCTCATTTGTTTAGAAAAAGTCTATAACTATGCGTCTTATATTACTGTTAACATTTCTTCTCCAAATACTAAAAACCTGCGTAGTTTGCAAAGTGGTGATGCTTTAACCGAGCTGCTAGAGACGCTGAAAAAACGTCAGTTAGAGTTGGCTGAAGAGCAGCAGCACTATGTACCCTTGGTGCTGAAAGTTGCGCCGGATTTGGAAGCGGAAGATATTCAATTTATTGCGAAACAACTGCTTCAGTTTAAAATTGATGGGTTGATTGTGACCAATACGACTTTGTCTCGTGAAGGGGTGGAAAACTTACCTTTTGGTGATGAAGCGGGTGGTTTATCTGGTGCGCCTGTGTTTGAGAAAAGTACAGCGTGTTTAAAAACCTTTGCTGAGGTTTTAAAAGGTCAGATTCCTTTGATTGGTGTGGGTGGGATTTTGTCGGGTGAGCAGGCGCTTGCAAAACAAAATGCAGGGGCAAACCTTGTACAAGTTTATAGTGGCCTCATCTATACAGGATCAACCTTAATTCAAGACTGCGTCTCTGCAATGAAAACAACATGAATGCCATTGATATCTTCATATTGATTGTATTGCTCATTGGAGGGCTCAACGGTTTGCGTCAAGGATTTGTTAAAGCCTTTGCGAACTTGATAGGATGGATTTTAGCGCTGATTGTTGGTGCTAAATTTGCAAGCGTTCTAGCACCTTCGATGGTCTCACTCAGTGAAGATCCAGTGGTTCAAAAAATTGCAGCTTTTGCATTTATTGTATTGGTTATTGTGGTTTTGACGTGGATAGTCACGGCATTACTGAATAACATATTGAAGAGTTTAAAACTCGGGCCTTTGAATCGATTAGCCGGCGGTGCTTTTGGTTCATTAAAAGGGTTGTTAATTGTTCTGATTACGATGCAAGGTGTCGGGTCTTGGGTTGAAAGCTCTCCATATTGGAGACAATCCAAATTTGTCCAAACACTTTTGCCTTACGCGCCTTGGGCGATGGAGCTTTCTAAAGAGGCTGCAAGCGAGGCGATGTCACATATCAAGTCTAAAGATACACATGTATCTTCAGATTCTTCACCGAAAATTTCCTCGAAAAATGCTGAGGGACAGGGTGAGTCAACAAATAATCCTTTTTATTAATCCTAGCTTGTCTGCGAGGTTGCTATGTGTGGAGTAGTTGGTATAGCTGGTAAATCAGCTGTTAACCAAATGTTGTTTGATGCATTAACGATGTTACAACATCGTGGGCAAGATGCAGCTGGGATAGTAACCTGCCACGAAGGTCGTTTATTTTTACGTAAAGACAATGGTATGGTTCGTGATGTGTTCCACACTCGCCATATGCGTGCATTACAAGGTAACTATGGTATTGGCCATGTGCGTTATCCTACAGCGGGTTCATCGAGCAGCGCTGAAGCGCAGCCTTTCTATGTGAACTCACCTTACGGGATCACGTTAGCGCATAATGGTAACTTAACCAATGCTGAAGAAATTCATGACGATCTGTTCAAAACAGACTTACGTCATATGAATACGGATTCAGACTCAGAAGTACTGTTAAACGTATTTGCGCATGAGTTGCA
This sequence comes from Acinetobacter sp. 789_lipA, assembly GCF_058242845.1. Taxonomy (NCBI): domain Bacteria; kingdom Pseudomonadati; phylum Pseudomonadota; class Gammaproteobacteria; order Moraxellales; family Moraxellaceae; genus Acinetobacter; species Acinetobacter sp. 789_lipA. Next base: position 2,057,463 of record NZ_JBZAYS010000001.1, read on the forward strand.
AAAACGCGGCAAATTGATGCCTACAGCAGACGACATTTTTCATGTAGTTAGTAAAGTACATGAGCGCTGTAAAGGTGGTTATGCCGTGGTTGCAATGCTTACTGGGCATGGCTTAGTGGGTTTCCGTGATCCAAATGGTATTCGTCCACTGATTTACGGTTCGCGTGAAACTGATGCAGGTATGGAATATATCATTGCATCTGAGTCTGTCGCTATTACGGCACTCGGCTTTAAAGTTGAGCGTGATATTGCGCCGGGTGAAGCGATCTTTATCGACTCACAAGGGCAGATGTTTACCAAGCAGTGTGCTGAAGCGCCTGAATACCGCCCATGTATTTTTGAATATGTTTACTTTGCGCGTCCAGATGCGATTATTGATGGCATTTCAGTCTACAAAGCACGTTTAAAAATGGGCGAAAAGCTTGCTCAAAAAATTCTGACGGAGTGGAGTGAAGAGCACGATATCGATGTTGTGATCCCAATTCCAGATACCTCGCGTACCTCTGCACTTGAACTTGCAAATATGTTGGGCGTGAAGTTCCGTGAAGGCTTTATGAAGAACCGCTACATTGGCCGTACCTTCATTATGCCGGGTCAGCAATTGCGTAAAAAATCAGTACGTCAAAAGTTGAACCCTGTTGAACTTGAGTTCCAAGGTAAAAATGTACTTTTGGTGGATGACTCAATTGTACGTGGTACTACGTGTAACGAAATTATTCAAATGGCACGTGATGCGGGTGCGAAAAAAGTCTTCTTTGCTTCTGCTGCGCCGATGGTGAAATATCCAAACGTGTATGGCATTGATATGCCAGCAAAAGAAGAGCTGATTGCATCTGAGCGTACCGTTGAAGAAATTCGTGAAATTATTGGTGCAGATCGTCTAATTTTCCAAGATTTGGAAGACTTAAAAGCAGCTGTGCGCACCAGCAAAGTACCAGATTTACAAGAGTTTGATTGCTCAGTATTTGATGGTAAATATGTTGCTGGTGGTATCGATGAAGCTTATTTAGATGAATTACAGGCGAAACGCCGTGAAACATCGAAAAAGAAAGACAGCTATATTGATGTCAATATTGATGCAGCTTCCGTTGATTTGACGGGTGTGAAAGAAGTCTAATTGATTTAGATTTGAGAAAAGCGGGAGTTTCCCGCTTTTTTCATTTATGATGGATTGATTCAAACAATGTAAGAAAAGGGATTTACATTGAAGGGTGTAAGTTATTCAATCATAAAGAATAAAAACATGTTGTGGTCTGCAAGTATCTGCTTGCTTGCGGTACTTTTGTCGCTATTTATTTTAAATACTGTGGCTGGACTGCTGGTTTTTTATTTTGATTCGAGTCAAAGCATTTTTTGGCATAGCTTGAGTATTTATATCATTGGTTTATTGCTCTTAGTGATGAGTTATTCCGTGGTGTATGAGCTGTATGTGTTTCGTTCAGGTGGACATAGTCTGGCCAAGCAACTGCGTGCACGACGTCTAAGTTTGATTGAAAGTACACCTGAAGAAAGTATTGCACTGAAAATTACAGAAAAACTAGCGGATACTTTTTTAATTGAAACACCTGCTGTCTATGTTTTGCCCGATGAGGTGGGGGTAAATGCCTTAACCGCTGGTTTTTATCCCAAAGATATTGCGATTATTTTAACGTGGGGCGCACTGCAAAACCTCGATGAACTTGAGCTGACGGGGTTATTGAATCATGAGTTTAATCAAATTTTATCTGGTGAGACCGCTGAAAATACACGGTTAAAAATTCTATATAGTGCCCTCACCACCTTTAGTCAGTGGGGTAGTAAAATTGCTAAATTGGGATTTTCAACTCATCATAAAAAGTCACAAAGTTTTGAAACGACTTTTGTTGCAACAGGTGGTGTGATCTGGCTGATTGGTAGTTTGGGGGTGCTGGTTACACGCTGTATTAAGTTTCTGACTTTGGGGGGGCGCACTTTAAAAAATGATATGAAAACACGTCGTCTGATGCAAAATGATGCCAATATTCAAACCCTCATGCGTATCTATGTGCATCACGCAGGTTCACAAATTCACAGTGAATACTCTGAATCGATTGCACACATGTGTTTTGCCAACTCATTAAGTGCGCAAAGTTGGATGAATATTCATCCAAGCATTGAAGAGCGTATTTATGAAATGAATCCGAATTTGGTTCAAGACATTCAGTTGGAAAATCTAGAAAAACTGCGCAACCGTCCGTTATTTGGTTTGTTTCGTTCCTTAGAAGAGCAGTACGCGGATTTTCAAGCCCCTTGGACTTCACCGCAGCCTTTGCCCTTATTACGACTGTCTCCGATTAGTTTTGCCATAAAAGATGCGATTAAACCACTTAACCCTGAAGTACGTGCACATATTGAACGTCCAGAGCTAATTCAGCGTGCTTTACAGACCGCAACAGGATCACGCGAGCTGATGGTCGCGATTTTAATGATTCGCCAATTCCGTGAGTTTATTCCTGCTGAGGCTGAAGTCAGCCGTGCCATTGTTGATTCATTGTTAAACCTAGATGGTCGTGTTCATATTTCAATTTTCCATGAGGCATGCCGAAATATTGGTGGCATGCCAGCGACAATTGCACGCCAGTTTTTATTAAAGTTGGCGAGGATTATCCAAGAAGACGGTGAAATTGGACTGTTAGATGCGCTGTTACTCGAACGAGTTAAGTTTGAGCTGAATTTGTTGCCTGTACATACACCTGCGGCCCTAGATGAAGTTAAACCGCAGATTGTGCGTTTAATTGATGCTTTGTTACATGTGCAACAAATCAATAGTGAAACACAGCTGGAAGTACGAGAGAAAATTTTACGTCGAGTTTTAACTGTGCAAGAGTTGGAGCAGTATGCGGAAATTTCAGATGAGCCGATTGATTTGGCTGAAATTTTAAATGATATGGCTGGGCTCCTGCTGCGGGATCGTTTAAGTATTTTGGGGGTGGCTGAAATTTGTTTATGGCATGACCGTATTATTACTCAAGATGAGCAGGATGTTTTGGAGTTGCTCTATTGGCGTCTCGGTTTCGACAGTGAAGAAATCGTTGAACAAATGCAAAAGAAGAATCGCTTGATGATTGTTTAATTGAGTGGTGAATTTTGCCTTTAGTATGCTCTCGATGTTTGCATACTGTCTATGCGAATAAAGTGTGAAAAGAACAGCATCTCTAGGCATTTCTCGATAGAATATGCACTGAATTAAGTGTGAAGGTAAAAGATGATCGGGCATCAGCGTGAGGTTTTGGCGAGTTTAGGAATTGATTTGTGGGTTCCTGATTTTTTGCCGTCTCAACAAAATGTAGCCACATCGATCTGGCGAGATCAAAGCGCAACTGAGATTATTTCTGAAATTGTGCGACCTCAATCTCAGCCCGAAGCCAAAAGCATTCCTGAACATCCACTTGTACAGAATAAGCTTCCACATCCAGCGCCTCCTGCTGAAATTGCAACGCAGCCGATTGAACAAGAAGTTGTTACAGCATTAAAAGAAGAAATTGTCCGAGAGGCCATCCATGTTGAGGCTTTTCAGTTGCAAGCTGTTGCCTTGGAGCACTGCGCCTTGGTCATTGAAGCGACACAATTGAGCGTGGAGCAGCAACAGCTGTGGCAAAATATTGTGCAAGCCTTACCTGCGCAAAAGTATGCGCTGAATTGGCCTTTTCCTTTGTTGAATTTCCAAGATGGGCGCGGTGTTCAGAGCTATATTCAAGGTTTCTTTGATGGTTTAAGTCAGGGTAAAACTGTTATTGCATTGGGCTCTATACCAAATGCTAATGGTATAAAAGTCACACAAGCAGCGAGCTTACAAGAAATGCTTGATCAGCCATTACTTAAAAAAGCCCTGTGGCACATGATGCGAGCAAAACAACAAAATATGGAATAGGTATGAAGCAGAAAGTCGTTGTTTTTAGTCAAATAGATGCAGAAGTATTACAGTGCTTAGAGCAGCGTTATCACGTGGTGGTCATCAACCCGAAAGCAGGTGATGTAAATACGCAAATCCGTGAGCAAGTTGCGAATGCGGATGCCATGATTGGTGCAGGGCGTTTACTGAATCAAAACAACCTAAAAACTGCGAAACAGCTCAAAATTATATCTAGTGTTAGTGTTGGCTATGACAATTATGATCTGAACTACTTAAACCAAGCAAAAATTTGGCTCAGCCACACCCCTCATGTGCTAACTGAAACCACTGCCGATTTGGCCTTTACGTTGTTGATGAGTGCGGCGCGTCAAGTGCCTTATTTGGATCAATGGACCAAAACAGGTCAGTGGTCGCGTACTGTCGGGCAGGCACAATTTGGTCAGGAAATTTTTGGTCAAACATTGGGTATTATTGGCTTAGGAAATATTGGTGCGGCAATTGCGCGACGTGGTTTTCATGGTTTTAATATGAATATTTTGTATCACGGGCGCCGAGAAAAATTAGAATTGGCTCAGCCATTAAATGCACGTTTTTACGAATTAGATGAGCTGTTGGAGCAATCGGACTTCATTGTTGTGGCGGTTGATCTAAACGCGAATACGCAGCATTTGATTGATGCAGAAGCATTTAAGAAAATGCAATCTCATGCTGTCTTTGTAAATATTTCGCGTGGTGCCGTAGTAGATGAGCAGGCACTCATTCAGGCCTTGGAGCAAAAGCAAATTTTTGCAGCTGGGTTGGATGTTTATGAAAAAGAACCCTTGCAAGATTCAGCACTGTTCCAGCTGCATAATGTGGTAACGCTGCCGCATATTGGTTCTGCAACGTCTGTAACACGTAAAAAAATGTCAGAGTTGGCTTACCAAAACTTGGTGAAAGCATTGGAAGGTGGTCAACCTCAATATGTGGTGAATCCTGAATTTAGATAAAGAATTGATAACACTTCATTGCATTTTCATTCAATTATCAATGTTATAGTCATTCGATTCCTTTAAATAAAGTCGGGGTGAGGGTTGAAGCGTTTTCTGTGTGCGTGCAGTTTAAGTCTTATTTCGACTGTTGGTTTTGCAGAAGGTCAATTTCTTACGAATGCTCCACAGTTCAATGTGCCTGAGATTGGTTCAGGTATAGGTTTTATTGATCAATATAATGAGCGCTATATTGGTGAAAAAGTTTATCGTGAAGTACAGCGTCAGCTACCTGTTACGCAAAATCCATGGCTAGAAGACCAACTGATGAATGCTTTTTCAAGCATTTTGAGTCAAACCCAGCTTGGTCAACCGATTGGTTTGGTGGTTATTAATGACCCGCAAATTAATGCCTTTGCAGTCCCGGGAGGATTGTTTGCATTAAACGCTGGTTTGATTACCAATGCCAATAATATGGATGAAGTTGCCGGCGTAATGGCGCACGAAATTGCGCACGTCACACAGCGCCACTACAGTCGTTCGCAAGAGGCGTTTAAGGGGCAGGGATTACTCGCGCTGGCAGGGATTTTGGTTGGTGCTTTGGTTGCATCTCAAGCCGATGGTGATGTCGGTTCAGCGGTCATGGTTGGTACGCAAGCCGCACTCATGGACAAGCAGTTGTCTTATAGTCGTAACCAAGAGCGTGAAGCTGACCGTATAGGGATGCAGTACATGTATAGCGCTGGTTATAACCCGCAAAGTATGGCTGATTTTTTTGAAGTGATGCACCGTGCAACCAGTCGCGTGAGTTTTTTACCCGACTTTTGGTTCACACACCCACTCACGACTGAGCGAATGAGTGAGGCGAGACTTAGAGCGAATCAGTTGCCTAAAGTGAAATCTACTTGGCGTGATGAAGACTTTGAAATATTGAAGCTGTATACCATGGTGATCTCGAATCAGGCGACAGAACAGCAACTACAGATGCTGGTGAGTCGTAACAGTTATGCAGCACAACTGGCTTTGGCCAGTTTTTACCTTAAACAAGGTGACTATAAACTTGCTCAACAAGTCTTAGATCAGGCCAAGTCGCATCAGAAATTACATAACCTACAAACCTTGATTCAAATTGATATTTTACTTGGACAAAATCGGGTGAATGAAGCTCTTACCGTGATCCAATCACCTGCGAGCATCATGCCTGAAAATCGGGCTTTAAATTATAAATTGGCTGAAGTTTATATTCGTCAAAATCGACCTGAGCTTGCGCAGCCTGTACTCAATCGGTTTTTGAAAAATAATCCGCGTGATGTGAATGCGTGGAGACTGATGCAGCAAGCTGCGAGTTTAGATAAAAAGTCACCAATGTATACCATTAATGTTTTGCGCTATCGGGCTGAAGTGCAGTTCTGGTCGGGCTTTGAAGAAGAAGCGATTAAATCTTTATTGCATGCTCAGCGTTTAGCGAAAGATAATGAAGCAATGTCAGCGACCATTAAAACGCGTTTAACCCAAATGCAAAAGGATCGACAATTTAGAGCTTAGAAAAGTGGTATTGCAAATAGAGGGGTAAAACAGAGATGAGTCAGGAGCTGTTTTAAAGCTGAGAATGAATAGATAAAATAAAAAGAAGAATAATAATTTTTATATAAAGTAGAACTTTGAACTGCCTTTTTAAGGTCAGTTCAACGTAATCGATTTAAAGATTTTTAAATTAAGCCAGTTTTGCTTTAATTTTTGCTGAAACTTGAGAAGGATCGGCGCGCCCGGCTATGAGCGGACGCAGAGAATTCATCACCTTACCCATATCTTTCATGCTAGTAGCTTCTTGCGCTGCAATCGTTTGCGCAATCATGGAATCAAGTTCTTCCTCAGTCATAGCTTCTGGTAGAAATTGAGATAAAACCTCAAGTTCGGCTTGTTCCTTACTAGCTAAATCTTCTCGACCAGCGCCTTCAAAGGCTTTGATCGATTCTTTACGTTGTTTAATTTGTTTTTCAATGACCGCAAGAACTTGAGCGTCGTCAAGTTCTTTGCGCTCATCGACTTCGATTTGCTTAATTGCCGCCTGTAGACCACGAATTACCGTTAACTTATCCATTTCTTTAGCACGCATAGTGGCTTTCAAAACTTCAGTTATTTGGCTTTTTAAAGTAGTCATTATTTAGTCCAGGCAGTCAATCACAAATTAATCTTAGTAAAGGCGAGTAGTACGTACTGATTCACGCGCCAATTTCTTTTGGTAGCGTTTAACAGCAGCAGCTTTTTTGCGCTTACGTTCTTGAGTTGGTTTCTCGTAGAATTCGCGCTTACGAACGTCAGCTAAAACGCCCGCTTTTTCGCATGAACGTTTGAAACGACGGATAGCTACGTCTACTGGTTCGCCTTCTTTCAATTTAACTTGTGGCATGAAGAATCCTCATTAAGTTATGGATAAGATCTGGGCGACATTGCCCTGATCACAAGTGAAGGTCAGTATTTTACTCATTTACATCTCATACCACAAGTCTATAATGGTTCACGCAATAGATTTGATACAGGTTATAGGCAGTTTAATGATCGTTTTAGGCTTAGAAACATCTTGTGATGAAACAGGACTTGCCCTTTATGACAGCGAGTTGGGTTTGCGTGGGCAAGTGCTGTACAGCCAAATTAAACTGCATGCAGAGTATGGTGGTGTGGTGCCGGAGTTGGCATCGCGTGACCATGTGCGTAAGCTGATTCCATTGATGAATCAACTGCTTGAAGAAAGTGGTGTAAAAAAATCTGAAATTGATGCCGTTGCATATACGCGTGGCCCAGGTTTGATGGGTGCGCTGATGACAGGCGCGCTGTTTGGTCGAACTTTGGCCTTTGCTTTAAATAAACCTGCAGTTGGTGTGCATCATATGGAAGGGCATATGTTGGCGCCACTTTTATCGGAAACACCGCCAGAATTTCCTTTTGTAGCACTTTTGGTCTCAGGTGGACATTCTCAATTGATGGCTGCCTATGGGATTGGGCAGTATGAATTATTGGGGGAGTCGATTGATGATGCTGCAGGTGAAGCCTTTGATAAGGTTGCGAAAATGATGGGGTTACCGTACCCAGGTGGCCCAAATATTTCAAAACTGGCTGAGCAAGGTGATCCGAATGCCTTTGCTTTCCCACGTCCAATGTTGCATCAAGGTTTGGAGTTTTCATTTAGTGGTTTAAAAACAGCTGTATCTGTGCAAATGAAAAAATTAGGTGATGAAAACCGTGATGCGGATATTGCAGCGAGTTTCCAAGAAGCTATCGTGGATACCTTGGTTAAAAAATCTGTGAAAGCGTTGAAGCAAACAGGTTTAAAACGCTTAGTGATCGCAGGTGGTGTCAGTGCCAATAAACGTTTGCGTGAACGTTTGGAAGCAGATTTAACTAAGATTCGTGCTCAGGTCTACTATGCCGAACCTGCACTTTGTACGGACAATGGCGCTATGATAGCTTTTGCTGGTTATCAGCGCTTAAAAGCAGGGCAGCAAGATGGTTTGGCTGTAACGACAACACCACGCTGGCCAATGACTGAGTTGACCAATCCCAGTGAAGTATAAGGCTTTCATTGTCTTGTCCTGAAATAGATTGACAGTATTCCACTTCAAACCGAGTTAAGCAATTAGCTCGGTTTTAGTTTGCTCATACATCTGATTCGGGGTGTTCATATTTAAACTTAAATGTGGTCTATAGTAATTATAAATCATGATAGATTCCGTAATTAAGTGATCTAACTCCTTCATGGTTTGACATCGTGTAGTTAAAAACTCCTGCTTTAATATTCCATTAATCCGCTCTGCTAATGCATTTTGATATGAGAAACACTGTTTCGCAAGGTATCCATCTGTCATGGAAGGACATATCCCATAATGGCGCAATGCCGATTGATATAGCTCAGAGCAATACTGAGAGCCTCTGTCTGAATGATGAATCATCCTAGTCGCTCGATCCGTCACATGCTGCATCGCCATATGTAGAGCCTGCATAACATTCTCCGCACGCATATCATTCGATAACTTATAACCTTTAATCTGACGGGTATAAGCATCTGTCACCAATGATAAATAATGTACGCCTTCAGCACTCTCAACATAAGTAATATCACTAACAAAGACTTCGTTGGCTTGCACTGCTGAATAATCCTTTAATAAATTTGGATGCTTCTTCATCCAATGCTTGCTATCCGTAGTTTTTGTATAGCGACGCTTGGGGCGAATCAATAAATTATGCTCTTTCAATATTTTAAATAACTGATCCCGTCCACACTTTAAACCACGCTGCAACAATTTGCCTTTAATAAGCCAATACAACTTACGTGTTCCGATACTTGGCATGAGACAACGATATTCCATAACCAACTCAAGTATTTGTTCAGTTGCTTGTGCAGTCATTTGAGCACGTTTTTCTGCTTGATAATAAGCTTGTCGGGTGATTCCCAACCACTGACAATAACGTGAAACGCTTAGTCCTCTTTGGCTTTGCCAATCTTTGAAACGTGCTCGGTATACTTTTTTCCAAGATCAGTCCCACATTCTTTATCAATGTGATAAATCACATCCTGAATAAATTCAGTTTTAAGCTTTTCTGCGGCTAACTGCTTTTCTAATTGGCGGATTCGTTGTTGGGGTGTTAATTGGCGTTTAGAAGAAGGCGGCATATTCGAAGTCCAGTCCTGTTGTCCGTGCTTGCGTAACCATACCAGCACAGTTGATCTTCCTTGAATACCATATTTTGCCTGAGCTTGTTTATAAGTAATTTGCCCTTTTTCTACTTCATGTACAACCATCATTTTAAAGGCAAAGCTATAATCACCTTGTGTACGTTTAACTCTTTGTTCTCGTTCATGTTCCATAAAATAAGCCTCTTAAAGGTGTAAACTTATTTCAGGACGGGACACATTTGATAAGCTTAAAGCCCGACTGAATGTTGGGCTTTTTTTACATTTAGGTCTTTACCAAAGGACTTTTAAAAATGCTCTGCTTAGACTTTAAGAATATTTTTTGACTCACTTAAATGTAACTTAGAATCAAGTTAAAAGTATTTACCCATAGGTTTATCCATAGAAATTGGGGATAAGTATGCCTAGCGTAGTTTTTGATTGATCTCAAAAGATTAAAACTTTGAGTATTTTGACTTCAATTGAAATTCTATTTTATATGGTTTTAAGGTATTGATTAATATTAAGATCTTGTATTTTTCTTAAGTTTTTATTTCTATACGAGGATAAAACTCAAAGCCACGAAGGCCAATTACAACACGTAAGATGATTTAGCTTCCTGAGTTTAAGAATAATCTTTAGTTTACATGAAAGGCAGATGTAGATTTAATTAAAAATATCTTGGTCGTATAAATCACAAAGCTATGACGGTCTGTCTTAGGAACTTTCATTACAACAATGGAAGTACATAATTAGAAGAAAATTTTAGAGGTGTTACCCATAGCGGCTACTAATGGAATGCTAGACCCTGATGATTCGATAATTCTACTGATTGACCATCAAAGTGGACTTTTTAATACCGTACGCGATGTACCTGTACCCGACTTACGCAATTATGTGATTGCAATTGCAAAAGCAGCAACTTTATTAAATATACCTGTAATTACCACGGCTTCTGTACCTGACGGCCCAAATGGTCCTCTAATCCCTGAAATTCACCACTTTGCTCCGCACGCAGTTTATGTACCACGGACTGGACAAATTAATACTTGGGACAATCCCTTATTTGTAGATGAAGTTAAAAAAACGGGTAGGAAGACACTGATTATTGCTGGAACGCTGACCAGTGTATGTATGACTTTCCCTGCTGTAAGCGCTCGTAAAGAAGGTTATAACGTTTATTGTGTTGTGGATGCATCAGGCAACTGGAGTAAATTAGCTACAGATACATCAATTGCTCGTGTGACCCAAGCGGGCGCAATTCCAACCGATACTTTTGCAATCGTGGCCGAGTTAATGCGTACTTGGAACCGTCCAGAAGGCTCCCATTTTGCTGAAATTCTTTCAGATCATGTCTGCCCAGAATATAAATGCTTAATGGAGAGTTATGCAAAAGCACAAGCTGTGGTTAAAGATGGGCCAGAAACAAACTTAGATAAATATCAATAATCAGATCAAACCTATTTGAACTGATATTCATCCCTCATTTTTTCAAAGAAATAACCCAAATTCTAATGCGGAATTTGGGTTATTTCTTTGATCAGACTGAACTATTAAATATAAAAATAATTTAAATAAAATAGATGCTTAAACGCCGATCAGTATTTTTATACTAAAGCTGCTTTAATTGTTGTGAACCGACCCAGTGTTTAGAAAATTGATACGCTGCACGTCCAGAGCGTTGTCCACGCGCCTGACACCAACGAAGCGCTTCGGCTCGTACTATATCGTCCATGGCGATTTGAGCTTTTGCTAAGTAGTGCTGCACAATGTCCAAATATAAGTTTTGATCCATTGGATAAAAAGACAGCCATAATCCAAAACGATCAGAGAGTGAAATTTTTTCTTCAATCGCTTCTTGTGGATGTAGTTCAGTGTACTGCGGTACGTCGACTCGAGTCACAGGCGTGTTTTCATGCATAAACTCAGGCAGCAAATGACGACGGTTACTGGTGGCATAAATAATAAAATTGCTTGAACCTGACTGCAAAGAGCCATCTAGCACACTTTTTAAACTGCGATAGTTTTCATCTTCGGCGTTAAAAGCCAAGTCATCACAATACACAATAAACTTTTCAGGGCGCTCTGCAATTAGCTTTTGAATTTCAGGCAGTTCGGATAAATCATCACGTTCAATTTCAATCAGCCTTAAGCCTTGCTCTGCGTATTCCGTTAATAAAGCACGCACAATAGAGGACTTGCCTGTCCCGCGAGAGCCTGTAAGCAGGACGTCATTGGCAGGTAAACCATTAAGAAACTGTTCTGTATTTTGCAGTACTTTTTCTTTTTGACGCTCAATGCCTTTTAAATCATTTAATTCGATTCGTTTGAGCTGGCGAATCGCTTTTAATTCGCCATTTTCCCATTTAAAGGCAATCGCTGAAAAATCAGGTGCTTGTTTAACTTCTGGTAGGCTTTGCTGTAGTTGTTGGAGTACAGTCGATAGTGCTTCTAAGATATTGTTCGGTAGGTCAATGGTCGCCATGATTAATCAGCTTATAATTACACTTGTCGTCGATCTTAACATCCGATCTAGTCGTATCAAACCCTTAACGTGGTGCAGATTTGCCAATTTTAGGCTTGAAATGGCAATTGTAATGCTCACATAATTTGCACATAGTCAGTTAGACTGACGGTTGAACATGTCAGTGAAATTTTAGGAAAACAAAAAAAGTGGGTGAGTATGAATATGTTGTTTAAAGATTTCACACGGGAAATCAACCCGCACCAAGCCTATCGAATCAAAAAACTGAAAAACCAATTGGCTCAGGCAGAGAACTATACTGAGTGGAAAAGCATTGCACTTAGAATTGATGAAGAGTCAGGGGCGCAAGAGTGGAAGTATGACAACTGTTCACCTTATTTCGATGCAGAAGTGATTACCCATCGTTTGGGGTTGTTGAAGCGTTATCGCCAACAAAAGCGTACGACCGATTTAATGTACCTACTACGTGAAGGTCTGAGTTACGACATTGCCAATATCGCTCACCCCATGTTGTTTACTGCAACCTATGTCGGCACCAAAAAAATTATTGAAGACTATATTGAAGAAGTCAGTTTGGGTTTAGCGTTTGTAGCATCTACGGATTGCCAGTGTTTGGATAAACAGCAAAAAATTGAATTTTTTCAGCACTGTCAAAAAGCCTTTGGGCAACCGGCCATGATGTTTTCAGGCGGTGCAACATTAGGGTTGTTTCATACAGGTGTGTGTAAAGCTTTGCTTGAGCAAGACCTGATGCCGAAAGTGCTGTCTGGTTCAAGTGCAGGTGCCATTATGACAGCGATGTTGGGGCGAGCGACGCCTGCAGAAATGCTGAGCATCTTAAATGGTGAAAACTTTTTTACCGATGCTTTTCAATTTCGAGGCTTTCGTGAGGTCTTAAAGGGCAATGGTGGCTTAGCGGATGTAAAGCATTTAAAAAACTTTTTAATTGCAAATTTGGGTGACGTTACATTTGAAGAGGCCTTTAAGCAGTCAGGCTTGTATAACAATGTCGCAGTTGCGCCTTATGATGCCTCACAAAATCCGCGCATTATGAATACCTTTACTTCACCTGACTTATTGGTGTGGAGTGCTGTGCTCGCATCTTGTGCAGTGCCGATTCTATTTCCGCCAGTCAAGCTCACCAGTAAACGACATGATGGCTTATATACTCCCTATATGTCTTCTACTCGCTGGGTTGATGGCAGCGTGCGTAGCGATTTCCCGCAGGAAAAAATGGCGCGTTTATATAATTTAAACTACACCATTGCCAGTCAAGTGAACCCGCATGTGGTGCCATTTATGCAGTCGGATGAAGCACGGTTTCGTAAAGATATGTTGAGCTGGCCTGAACGAATTGTACGCAGACAAGGCAAAGTGATTAGTAAAGGGGTGATGGACTTTGCCCGTGAGCGTGTGGGGATGATTCCACCGATCCGCCGTTTACTGGATCATGGTTATGGCGTGGTCGATCAGCGTTATTATGGCGATGTGAACATTGTGGGGAAATATGGCCTGCGCCATTATAGTTATATGCTGCAAAATCCAAGACCACACTTGTTTAAGCTCTTACAACGTGAAGGTGAACGTGCAACTTGGCCAAAAATCTCAATGATTGAAACACATGCCCGTGTTGGGAAAACTATACAACATTGTTTAGAGGTCTTAACTGCATTGGATACGGCAGAGATGAATGAATCCAAATTCTTGGCAGTTTAATCGTCAAGAATTAAATGCTCTCGCGATGTCGCTTCATACTCCGACTCAGCGTTTGGGTTGGGGGCGAAGGCTTTATCGCTTTGAAGTTGCAGGGCAGGGGTATTGGTTAAAGTATCAGTCACTATCAGAGCATGCGGCGTTAATTAACGGCTTTGACGCTGAACTTAGTTTTTATCAACATGCACTTGCGATGCTGCAACTGCCGAAGTTCTTGCCTGAAGTGCAAATCCTTGAAAATTTTGAGTTTCACTCAGAGCAGGTGAAAGTCGCACTCATCTTAAAAAATGTTCCATCATTACTTATGGCGAATCCCCGTCAGTTAAGTCGAGATCATGTCATTCATATCATTTTTAAAATGCTGAATGCTGTTGAAGAATTACATCAGATGGGTTGGATTCATGCTGACTTAAAACCTTCGCATTTTTTGTTAAACGGTTCTACATGTAAGTTAATTGATTTTGAGCAGAGCCAAAGAATTGGTGAAATAAGCTGTCAAAAGGCTCTAACGGCGACACCGCGCTATATGGCACCCGAATTATTTCATGGTGAAGCAAACACCGTACAAACAGACCTGTATGCACTCGGGATCATTCTACTTGAGTGGTTGACTGATCGACGTTTGCAGGCATCAAGCTACCAAGATTGGGCGTATTTACACTGTCAGTTTTTGAAGATAGCGCTTCCAGAACCTTTTCAGGGTTTTAGTCCACTTTTACAGGGACTTTTAGCTAAGCAAAAAAGCCAAAGATGGCAAAATACCATGGCTGCAAAACGATGCTTAATGACTGAAATTGAATGAGAAAAAGTCAAGTATATGATTTTTGTTTCTTATTTAATCAAATGAGTGTGTTTTTCTTAAAAATTGCTTGTCATGCGAAAATGATCCCTATAGTATACACAGCCATTGGGGACGTGGCGAAATTGGTAGACGCACTGGATTTAGGTTCCAGCGCCGCAAGGTGTGAGAGTTCGAGTCTCTCCGTCCCCACCATAAATCATTTGAATTAAGATGGTTTATAAGGCAATAGAGGATTGGTGTAATGGTAGCATGACGGTCTCCAAAACCGTTCGTCAAGGTTCGAATCCTTGATCCTCTGCCAACTTAAAGTCTAACGCAAAGTTAGCACCCTGATGGGGACGTGGCGAAATTGGTAGACGCACTGGATTTAGGTTCCAGCGCCGCAAGGTGTGAGAGTTCGAGTCTCTCCGTCCCCACCATCAGTAATGAAGCAAGGTATTAAGCCTTGCTTTTTTATTGCCTAAAATTTAGTAAAGAGCTGAATAGCCTTTTTATATAGATAGAGCATAAAAATAGATTCAACTGCCGATTTTATGACAGAAAAGCGGGTGATTGCTTATAAAAGCGCTTGTCATATAGTGTCTATCGCTATAATATACACAGCCATTGGGGACGTGGCGAAATTGGTAGACGCACTGGATTTAGGTTCCAGCGCCGCAAGGTGTGAGAGTTCGAGTCTCTCCGTCCCCACCATAAATCATTTGAATTAAGATGGTTTATAAGGCAATAGAGGATTGGTGTAATGGTAGCATGACGGTCTCCAAAACCGTTCGTCAAGGTTCGAATCCTTGATCCTCTGCCAACTTAAAGTCTAACGCAAAGTTAGCACCCTGATGGGGACGTGGCGAAATTGGTAGACGCACTGGATTTAGGTTCCAGCGCCGCAAGGTGTGAGAGTTCGAGTCTCTCCGTCCCCACCATCAGTAATGAAGCAAGGTATTAAGCCTTGCTTTTTTATTGCCTAAAATTTAATAGATGATTCATATATAAAAAAAGCCCCTTTAAGGGGCTAAATTTTGATTCATCACGCGAAGTAAGTATGGAGCAATTTAAGCTTTCAAATGGTCTTCGAATTCTTCACCGAGCTGCATGGCCAAGTTATTGCCCGCTAGGTCGCAAGTCACCAGTCCATATTCTTTTTTAAAGCTAAAAGTAAAGCCACGGTTGTCTGCTAAAGTTTTAACTGAATAACCTAATTTCTCTAGCCAAATACGAAAGGCGATGAGGTTTTTTGCTTTCACTACTTTTTTCACGAAGATATTCCTTTTTCACTGATAAATTATTAATAGGGATATTTCACGCTTTTTTAAAGGGGATTTTTTTATATATTTTTGTTTTTGTCTCATTTTAAAGCAATCTAAACTAAGGCGAAAACGTATAGAAAGCATAAACGATAGTTTTTCATTGTTTAAAATAATTTTATCATGATGAAAAATAATAATATTTTGAGATGAGTCTCAATACAATGGAATTATGTGCGTTCGTGATAGAAAAGTATTTTATCATAAATAGAAATGTAATGATTTTTTTCAAAGGCTGGGTCTTTTGTGACAGTATTTTCAAACAGCCTTGCTCGTGATCATTCGATTCAGGCATCGTGTGGCTTGAAACTGCATTGGTTGAAATTTTGAGAGCTCAAAGGTTAAGGGTAGAAGCCCCAACTGATCGTTTTAACTCAATAGAAGCATACATACATAATAGGAGACTGCGTTCGTTAGCAGTCTCTAGAAGGGGGGAAGCCAATTAAAATTGATCCTTCAGATCACGTAGTCTTTTAAACTCTTCCACATTTTCTGTACGTAAAAAAGGATTGGTTTCAAGTTCGATTTCAATACTGCTAGGAAGGGTACATTGACCCAAATAGCGCATGGTTTCCACACGGTCTAAGCGTTCTTGAATGGCGATATTATCTGGTTCGACATGGTTGGCAAACTTCGCGTTAGAGAGCGTGTATTCGTGCGTACAATAGACTTTGGTTTCGGCAGGCAAAGCTGCTAAACGATTGAGCGAATGGTACATCTGCTCATGTGTACCTTCAAACACTCGCCCACAGCCCATAGCAAACAGAGTGTCACCGCAAAATAAAGTCTGGATAGATTCAATAAAGTACACAATATGGCCCAGTGTGTGGCCAGGAACTGCTAAAACATCGATATGTAAATCATGAAATGAGAAATAGTCATCATCCATCAATGCATGGGTGATGAATGGAATTTTAGATAATTCCTCACGTGGCCCATACACAGGAATATTCCGACTCGCAATCAGGTCAGCGACACCGCCAATATGGTCTTTATGCCAATGAGTAAGCCAAATTTGAGCAATGCTTAAGCCATGTTCAGTGCAATAATCTTCAACTAATCCAGCCTCAGTTGGATCAACCACCACGACTTGCTTTGATGAGGTGTGTTCCAGTAGCCAAATATAGTTTTGGAGTTGGTTTTTCACATCAATCATATGAACTTGATAAGTCATTTTTCTTCTTCAAAGAGCTGCATGTATTCATTCTACTGTAGCGGGTACACGCACTGAATTCCAGTCATGAATTATGTGTAACGCATAAAGGATAGCTCTTTCTTATTCTGTATTTTTCTCTTTCTTGTCATATTGTGCTGTTATCTTGGACATAAAAAACCACGCTAAAAAGCGTGGTTTTTTATGTGTTCAATCTAATTTAGATTAGATTTTACCTACTAGGTCGATTGAAGGAGCAAGAGTTGCTTCGCCTTCTTTCCATTTAGCTGGGCAAACTTCACCTGGGTGAGCGTGCACATATTGAGCTGCTTTAACTTTACGAAGTAATTCTTGAGCATCACGGCCAATACCACCAGCGTTGATTTCAACGATTTGGATTTTACCTTCTGGATCGATTACGAAAGTACCACGGTCAGCAAGACCAGCAGCTTCGATTAGAACGTCGAAGTTTTTAGAAAGAGTCCACGTTGGATCGCCGATTAATGGGTATTGGATTTTACCAATAACTTCAGAAGTGTCGTGCCAAGCTTTGTGAGTGAAGTGAGTGTCAGTAGAAACACCGTAGATTTCCACGCCTAATTTTTGGAATTCAGCGTAGTTGTCAGCAAGGTCACCAAGTTCAGTTGGGCAAACGAAAGTGAAGTCAGCTGGGTAGAAGAATACTACAGACCATTTGCCTTTAAGATCTGCTTCAGTTACGTCAACAAATTGACCGTTGTGATATGCAGTAGCTGCGAATGGTTTTACTTCAGTATTAATCAAGCTCATCATTGTCTCCATGATTGGGGTTTGTATTTAATGTTGAATAGGGTATCGAAATTTTTGTTATTGCTGAAACAGTATTTTTACATTACAAGAATCGGAAAAACCGAATCTTACTCCAGACTATTTCAGCGAATGTGATCATTCTGTTCATTTAGCATGATAAATATGATGACTAAATGACAAAATCATCTATTCCGCAACTCGTTTACAGACATGATGTCCCTAGGCTTAAAATTCAAGGGGATATTTGAAAAAAAGTTAAAATTAAAAAATTATGCTGTACTTTCGCTTCGCTGTATTACCACGTAAACTAAGCGATTGATGTTTTTGATGTGGGTATTCTTTCTGTGCAGCGTCCTTTAAATATAGAGCAATTGGTGATGGTCAAAGACCGTCATCGTTTAAACCGACTCAAAAAAGGAAAAGATGCCAACGAAAAGCAATATCAAGCATTATTTGAACAGTCGCATTTAAAAGTTCTAGAGCGTATTGAACGCATTCCGAATATTAAACTGAATCAAGACCTGCCTGTTACGCAGTATGCAGATAAGTTAATTGATGCCATTCAAGAGCATCAAGTGATTATCGTTGCAGGGGAAACAGGTTCAGGTAAAACCACACAGCTACCGCAAATTGCGATGCTAGCAGGTCGGGGTTTAACCGGTCTGATTGGTCATACGCAGCCACGTCGTTTGGCTGCACGTAGTGTCTCCCAGCGTATTGCTGAAGAAGTTGGTGAGAAACTTGGCGAGTCAATTTCCTTTAAAGTTCGTTTTAATGAACAAGGATCGCAGGATTCTATTGTCCGTTTAATGACGGATGGTATTTTGCTGGCAGAGTTGGCCAATGACCGTTATCTCAATAAATACGACACCATTATTATCGATGAAGCGCATGAGCGTTCGCTCAATATCGACTTTATCATGGGGTATCTCAAACAGCTTTTGCCTCGCCGTAAAGATTTAAAAGTCATCATCACTTCAGCAACTTTAGATGTAAACCGTTTTAGTCAGTACTTTAACAATGCGCCTATTTTTGAAGTAGAAGGTCGTAGCTTTCCAGTCGAACTACGTTATCGCCCAGTCTCTGAGATGAGCATTGTCGGTAGTGATGATGATGAGTTTGATGACTTTGAAGAAAATCTACCTCGTGCTGTCGTGCAAGCTGTAGAGGAATGTTTTCGGGATGCACAAGAAAAAGGCCATCCTGAATATGCCGATACTTTAATTTTTGCCAGTACCGAACAAGAGATTCGTGAATTACAAGAAACTTTGCAAAAGCATGGGCCGCGACATACAGAAATTTTACCTTTATATGCGCGTTTGGCCTTGGCTGAACAACAAAAAATCTTTAATCCATCAGGTGGTGGGCGACGCATTATTATCGCCACCAACGTTGCAGAAACAGCGCTGACTGTACCCAATATTCGTTATGTGATTGACAGTGGTTTTGCGCGTATTTCTCGCTATAACTATCGTTCACGCGTACAGCGTTTACCGATTGAAGCGGTTTCGCAAGCAGCGGCAAATCAGCGTAAAGGCCGTTGTGGTCGTATTGCCCCAGGTGTATGTATTCGTTTGTATTCTGAGGAAGACTTTCAAAGCCGCCCTGAGTTTACCGAACCCGAAATTAAGCGAACGAACTTAGCTTCAGTTATTTTGCAGATGCAAAGTTTAGGGCTGGGTGCTTTAGAAGATTTTGATTTTATTGAGCCGCCAGATCATCGGTTAGTCAACGATGGTCGTAAGTTGTTGGTTGAACTTGGGGCTATGATGGAGAAAGGTAAAGCCCCTCTTTTGCAAAGAGGGGTTGGGGGAGATTCATCTGAAGTCAATCCCCCTCAATCCCCCTTTTCCAAAGGGGGAGGTAAAGGAGATTTAACCAAAATTGGTCAACAAATGGCCAAAATGCCAATTGATCCACGTTTGGCCCGTATGATTTTGGGTGGGGCACATTTTGGAGTGTTGAATGAAGTCTTGGTGATTGTTGCTGCTTTGGCCGTACAAGACCCACGTGAACGCCCTGCGGATAAACAAATGCAGGCAGATCAAAAACATGCGTTGTTCCGTGAAGCCGATTCTGACTTTTTATTTTATATCAAACTTTGGGAAGCGCTGGTTGCCAACCGAGACATGAGTGAAAACAAACGCCGTACTTTTGCGCGTAATCACTTTTTAAGTTGGTTGCGTTTACGTGAATGGAAGAAAACTCATGAGCAATTGGTCGATTTAGCAAAAGGCTTAAAGCTGTCTTTTAATGAGAAAAAAGCCAGTTATGAAAATTTACACCGTGCGCTTTTAACAGGTTTGTTGTCTTTTATTGCCAATAAAACCGATGAACGCAATGTGTTTATGGCGGTACGTCAGCAAAAGGCCCGCATTTTTCCAGCATCTACTTTACATAAGACCAATACGCCTTGGGTCATGGCTTTTGAGATGGTAGAAACCTCACAGGTCTACATTCGTACACTGGCAAAAATTGAACCTGAGTGGATTTTGCTTGCAGCAGGTGATTTGCTGAAGCACCATTACTTTGAGCCGCACTGGTCGAAAAAAGCAGGTGTGGTCAATGCCTATGACCAAATTTCACTATTTGGCTTAATTATTGAGCCGAAACGTCAAATCAACTATGAAAAAGTCGACCATGTTGCAGCACATGAAATTTTCCTTCGAGATGCACTGACGACAGGACATTTAGGCATTACGCCACCATTTTTAAAACACAACCTGCTTAAACTTGAAGAAGTAGAGCGGGTCGAAGATAAGCTACGCCGCCGTGATTTGGTGGTGGATGAAGAGACTATTTACCAGTTTTATGCGGCTAAAGTTCCTGAAGAGGTGGCAAGCCGTCGTAGTTTTGAAGACTGGCGCGCTACGGTTGAACCGCAAAACCCACGTTATTTATTTATCGATGATGATGCGCTGTGGATGAACGACCGTCCAACCACACAACAATTTCCCGATTTTTTACGCAATGGCGAACTGCGCCTAGCAGCCAGTTACCGTTTTGATCCAAGCCATGACGAAGATGGTGCAACAGTGAAAATTCCGTTGCAAGCCTTGCCTCAGGTGGATGAAAACTTGTGGTCGTGGGGCATTCCCGGCTGGCGTCAGGATTTAATGGAAGCCTTACTCAAGGCGCTGCCTAAAGATAAACGTCGTCATTTGGTGCCTATCCCTGATACGGCTGCAAAGCTAATGGCGAAAGTAGATGCGATGCATTTGCAACAGCATATTTTTAGCTTTTTAGCCTTCCAGTTGCGTGGCGAACAAATCACTGAAAAAGACTTTAGCTTTGAGCGGATTGAACAATATCTATTGTCATTGATTAAGGTGATAGATGACAAAGGCCGTGTGATTGAACAAGGTCGTGACTTGTCTGAGTTAAAAGCGCGCTGTCGAACAGAAACTCATAGTCCAGTCAAACAGCTCAAAGGTGAGTTCCAAACTTTTCCTGAAAATTTTGTGTTTGAAGCATCACAAAAAGTGACGGGTGTGGTGGTGAAGCAGTATCAAGCTTTAGTCCCGACCAAGGCCTTTGCTGCACTGGAACAAAAGGATGAGTCTGGTGTGGTGATTCAGACCTTTAATGATCAAGCTGAGGCGATTAAACAGCACCGTGAGGGTGTACTCCGTTTGGTGCATATACAACTGGGGGATTTGGTCCGTCAGTTGAAAAAGCAAATTTCCAAACCGTTGGCATTGGCGTATTCACCTTTGGGCGATAAGGCGCAGTTGGAGCAAATGTTAGTTTATGCCACACTGCAAATGTCGATCAATGAACTGCCTGTCAACGCACAAGAGTTTGAAAACTTGGTTGTAAATGTCAAAAAAACTTTTCTGACCCATGGGCAAAAAGCACTGGCAGATGTGACAGAGATCTATATTCAATGGCAGGATATACGTCGAAAACTGTTGGTCTTAGATGATGCAGTGTTTGGGAAAAATATTGATGATGTTGAAGATCAGCTAGATTTGATGTGCTTATCAAACTTTGTTTACGTAAAATCTTCCGACATTTGGCTTGAATTTCCTCGATATTTGAAAGCATTGGTCTTGCGTTTGGAGCGCCTGCCCAATAACCTACAGAGGGATAATTCTGCCATTGATCAAGTTGACCCGTGGATGGAAAAATTATTTAAGTTTAAAAATGACACTCGCCTTAAAGAATTGTATTTCATGGTTGAGGAGTTTCGGATTTCTTTATTCTCTCAACCGATGAAAACAAAGATGCCCATTTCTCCGACTCGCTTGCAAAAAGTATGGGAAAAACTTGGAATCAGTTAAGATATAGGTAATTTAAAGAAGGAGTTTTACATGGGCATCCGCATTACAGGTACGGGTCTTTATCATCCTGAAGACATCATTACCAATGAAGAGTTAGTTGAAAGTTTAAATGCTTATGTGGAACAGTATAACCTAGACAATGCTGACAAAATTGCTTCGGGCGAGTTGGAAGCCCGTCGTGGGTCAAGCGCAGAGTTTATTGAAAAAGCATCTGGTGTAAAACGTCGTTATGTGGTTGAGAAAACAGGGATCTTAGATCCGAAGCGTTTACGTCCATTGTTACATGAGCGTTCAAATGATGAACTCTCGATTCAAGCCGAATGGGGCGTGATCGCTGCAAAACAAGCGATGGAAAATGCAGGCGTAACTGCAGAAGATATCGATGTGGTAATTTTATCGTGCTCTAATTTACAGCGTGCTTATCCAGCTGTTGCAATTGAAATCCAAACAGCATTGGGTATTCAAGGCTATGCCTACGACATGAATGTGGCATGTTCGGCCGCAACCTTTGGCATTAAACAAGCCTATGATGCGATCAAAGCGGGCGGACGCCGTGTATTATTGGTGAATGTAGAAATCACCTCTGGTCATACCGACTACCGTTCACGTGATTGCCACTTTATCTTTGGTGATGTTGCAACGGCTTCAATCATTGAAGAAACCGACAGCAAAACTGGTTTTGAAATTGAAGACATTAACTTATTCACACAGTTTTCAAATAACATCCGCAATAACTTTGGTTTCCTAAACTTAAGTGAAGTCGATGCAGACATTGAAAATAATCGTTTCGCTCAAGACGGTCGTAAAGTGTTCAAAGAGGTTTGTCCACTGGTTGCCAAAATGATTACAGCTCAACTTGAGAAAAACAATATTGCACCGACTGATGTGAAGCGTTTTTGGTTACACCAAGCCAATGCCAGCATGAATGAACTGATTCTGAAACTGGTCGTAGGCAAAGAAAATGCTCAGCCTGATTTAGTGCCGATCATTTTAGATGAGTTTGCAAATACCTCTTCAGCAGGTGTCATTATTGCGTTGCACCGCACAGCAGACCAAGTCAATGATGGTGAATACGGTGTTTTGTGTTCATTTGGCGCGGGTTACTCTGTTGGTGCTGTGCTTGTGAAAAAACACGTCGCATAAGCCCGTATGTTGCAGGTTGAGCATGATGCAAAATGGATTAAACGCCTGAGTGCTTTATCCAAGGTCTATTTCACACCGACATTTATCGGTGCTGAACATTTAGATGCATCACAACCTGCAATGTATGTAGGAAATCATTCTATGTATGGTGTGCTTGATTCACCTATGTTGATTGATTATCTCTACAATGAGCATCAAGTGGCTGTGGTCAGTATTGCTGATCATAGCCACTTTTATTTGCCACTGTGGCGCAGTGTGGTGAAAAAATTTGGTGCGGTTGATGGTATTCCAGCCTATGTGCGTGAAGCCATGCAACAAGGCTATTCCATTTTGGTTTTTCCTGGTGGCGGACGCGAAGTTCTAAAACGTGAGGGTGAACAGTACCAACTGATTTGGAAACAGCGCTACGGCTTTTTAAAGCTCGCTCAAGAATTTGGCTATGACATTGTACCCTTTGCCGCTTTGGGTGGAGATGAAGTCTTTGATATAGGTTTTGATGCAAATAAAGTGGTTCAGCACCAATATTTTCAAAAGTTGCTACAAGTGCCGCAGTTAAGTCGCTTGCTACGTAAAGGGGAGGTGATTCCATCTTTACCGAAACATTTGATTCCGAAACGCTTGCCTTTTTATTTTAAGTTTATGCCCAGACAAAGTTTGATGCATATTGAAAACCTAGAACAGTTACAGCAGTTCCGAGACCTGATTGCAGCAGAAATGTATACTGGGCTTGCAGACTTAAGAGTATTGCGTCAACAGCAACATGGTGACCGATTTGATTGAGCATTTACAGGCGTAAACTCGGCTTAGTCTTCCTGTAAATCTTTCAACAAATGTGCAATTTTTAAAGTATGGGTCTTATTCCCTTTAACTTCCATAACCTTATTTTCCACCCACCATAAATATTCAAAAATTTCAGTTTCACTGGCTTGTTCACAAATGAACCGAAATAAACTGGGTAAGTATTCCTCATATTCATCTTGTAGTGCAGGATTACGATAGATCCGCAGCGGATCCCAGTCTTTAATCAGTATTTTGTTAATCGCATGTAATAAAGAAACATGTCGATTTTCCTCGGTAAACATAATACACCCCGCTGTCCTTGGGTTAGTTTGACGTTTAAAAAAGAAGTGGTGATGAATATTATTTATCTATTGTTTTCATATTTTAAAAGATCTTAGCGTGCTTTTCGCATGAGTAAATAGCGTGCTCAGATAAGTGGAAGCTAAAGAAAAATATCTAGTAAAGTGGCAGTAAAGTTAGATCGCAGATTTACTTCAAAATATTTTTCAGAATAAATGTTTTAAAATGGTGCGTAATTACGTATCAAGTAACATATAGTAATAATTTAAACTCTGTACACGACAAATTTCACAGAACCCTTATCCTATCAGGATTCTGCCTTCTTAAAATTGCCAAAATTTCCTTAAACTCTTCTTTTTTCCCAAAACCAATTAAACGCTGAATCGCCATTTGAACATAGTCTAAACCATAGCGAAATAAACTCATTGAGAGTCGTCCATGCTTCTTTATTTTTATCGCTTTTTTTTGATCATGTTGCCATTCACCCGTTAAGTAACACCAACAGAAGCTTATAGCTAACACCGCAATCAATTTTTTCACTCGTCTAGGGTCTGTCAAGCGCGTATTTTCAAGATTAAACCCGCGTCCTTTGAGACAACTGAATAAGGTTTCAATTTCCCAGCGTAATGCATAATCCTGAATAGCATTGGCATTAAACTGAGGAGAAACGACGAGTAAAAGCTCTCCATTTTCTAACTGTAGTGCACTTATATATAGTTTCACCCGACCAACCAAAATCCGTCGTTTACGACATTCAATTTGACCAACTTTAAGATGGCGAAATAAATCACTAATTTTATGATTCTTTCCTAAATGATTGGTGACAATGAAGTTTTTTTAACACGAATGCAGAAGTTGATGTCTTGTTCAATTAACCATGTAAACCACTGCTCACCGATAAACTCTCTGTCTGCGAACACATTCACAATACGGTCTTTACCAAAAATGGCTATAAAGCGTTGAATCAAAGCAATACGCTCTTTCGTATCTGAATTTCCACGTTTATTAAGCAATGTCCAAAGGATAGGTATCGCTATTCCACGATAAACGATTGCGAGCATCAGGATATTAATATTTCGTTTTCCCCATTTCCAATTGGTTCTATCTAAAGTCAGTTGCACTTGGTCGAATGAAAACATATTGAAAATCAACTGAGAAATTTGACGATAATCAAAATACTGACCTGCAAAGAAGCGCTGCATACGTCGATAAAATGATTGTGGTAAGCACTTGATGGGCAAGGCTTTAGATGCAGAAGAAAGATTACATGTTTGCTTTAAAATAATCACAAGCATGATGAGCGCAAAGCACTTTAAATGTGACTTGTTCCATTTTAGAGATTTGTTTAAGATAAGATATAACTCATTGAGATGTGTCATAGTATTCGTCGTTAGAAAACAATTATTGTGACATTATTTCAATGAGTTATCTATTTTTGTCGTGTACAAAGTAATTTAAAAATCAAGTATTTGTTTGAAGGACGCAATTTTCACTAATACCGCGAATTTCATCACTATCTAAATTTATATCATCCCATTTTTGCATTTGCTGTGTGAGCCAAACAAAATCCGAAACTTGCGGCTGGGCTTGTTCGGGAATAAAACCACGAATGATGTTCTGAATCAGGTGATATTTTTCGACGTGAACACTTGCTGAACATGCAAAGCGAATGATGTTGTAATCGACCAAGACTTGCCAAACAGGTTCAAGATCCTGCATTTGTTTAAGTTCAACTTGTGCTTTTTGGATGGCTTGGGCGAGGGCTGCAAGTGTATTGGGATTGGATATAGCCCATTCTTGAGTCACAGCCAGTACTTTGTCTGCGACGCGAGGAATAATGTCTGAGCCAGTCGCAATGATTTGGCTATAGCCTTGAATTTCCGCTTGTGTGTTCCAAGGTTCCCCAACACAAAAACCATCGATCAATTGATTTGAAATGGCTTCCACCATATAGGGCGGCGGTAAAGTGCGGAGATGTACACGTTTGGCAAATTCAGGATTGGCCAATGCCAACCACTCACGTAAACAATAATGATGAATAGACTGCTTAAACACATGGGCAATCGGAAGATACTGTTCATGCTGCATGGCACTAAAGAATTTCTGTGCAGTGGTGGCTGCATCGTCAGTTTTTTTGATATCAAGCGCGTAGCATAGTTTTTGGCTTAAGCTGATAAAAGCACTGTTATAACTTAAGACAAGAGGGGTTTGTAGCGGAATGCCGAGTTGATCTTGAGCGAGTGCGGCAGCAGGCAACATGGCAGACAAACAATGTGCAGCGTCTAGGAAACCAAAAGCCAAACGATCTCTTAAACTTGCCCAAGACGCTTCTTTCACTAAGCTTACGTCTAAGCCTACTTCCTCAAAAAAACCGCGTTGTTTAGCCCAGAGTAAAGCAACACAGTCTAAAAGTGGAATATAGCCCAGATGAAGTTGTGACTTTTCGAGTTGAGCCATGACTTAGTCCTTGAGTTGAGATTGTAAAAGCTGTTGAGCATCCAACAGACGTCTTGCCATTTCGCCGATGGTCATACGGTGGCTCATGGCATTTTTACGCAGCAATTGAAAGGCATCGTCTTCAGATAGTCCATGTAATTGCATCAGTAAGACTTTCGCACGCTCTACATCTTTACGATCGGCGAGTTTATTTTTAGTGTCTTGTAAGTCTGTGAGCAACTTTTTGTGTTTACGAAACTGCTCGATCGAGATTTCTAAAATATTTTCTAACTTTGAAGGATCGATCCCATCCACAATATAAGCTGTTACCCCAGCATCTATGGCACTTTTAATGGTGTCTTTATGGCTATTTTTAGTAAATAAAACAGTGGGTAGATTAAATTGACTTACACAGCTTTCAATAATGTCACGTTGCGGATGGTCCATATCTAACAAAATGACGTCAGCACTTAATTGTTCAAGACGGCTAATATTGATGTGATCGATAATCAGGCAGGCAACCACATCAAAATCATGTTCGATGAGGGAACTTCGAATATATTGTGCGCGTTCTTGATTGTCATCAATCAATGCAATTTTCAGTTTAGGCATACTGTACAGTGCTCAGGAAAACCTGAAAATGAGATCTAAAAGTGTACAAGCAATTTAAATGCCAAACTTAACAAATGCCAGCTTTATCTCGGATTAGGCAGTCAATCTTTATGGTCGCGATTACAGACAAAGTATGCATGTTGCATATGTTGTGATCGGAGTTTTCATGAAAGAGTTTACGGATATGGATTCAGTAAATTGAAGTGTTGATGTTCACAGTCGATTTGTACATCTAAGGGAGAACTTCTAGATGTCGTGCTTAGAACAAAGCAATGTCGTTTATTTGAGAAAGCAGATGCTCATCGATAATGCAAAATGCACCAAGAGGTAGCAGGGTTTTAAAAAGTCGGAAAAATTAGCTGTTGTGCTTTAAAAATAAAAAGAGCTGACTATATCGAATTATAAGATTGTTTTTTAAATAAATTTTTAAAAAACAATATGTTGTTATTTAATTATAAATATTGGCACACTCGTTGCATTATCCTTAATGAGTCAAAGACGACTCTAAATCAAATTTGTAAGACGGCCAACGACGTCCGTTCTGATCGCTTCTACATCCCAAGAGTTTGTGCTGTAGAAAAACTATACGCTCAGTTCAGTCTGGAGAAGGTTATGTCTTCAAATTTACATGCTAAAAAAGCAACAAAAATAAGTCTTTTCAGTTTTAACGGCGCAGCAATGAGAGCCTTCCACATGAGTTGGCTCGCCTTTTTTGTCTGCTTCTTTGCTTGGTTCGCTTGTGCTCCGCTGATGCCAGTGATCGCGGGTGAATTTCATTTAACCAAAGATCAAATTGCCAATATTAATATTGCGGCCGTAGCCATCACCATTTTAGTTCGTCTTATTGTGGGGCCGCTGTGTGATAAATACGGCCCGCGTAAAACCTATACCGCACTTCTAGTACTCGGCAGCATTCCAGTCTTTGGAGTCGCGTCTGCAAATAGCTATGAATCCTTCTTGTTCTTCCGTCTATTGATTGGTGCGATTGGGGCGAGCTTTGTCATTACTCAGTATCACACCAGCATAATGTTTGCGCCAAACGTAGTCGGGACTGCAAATGCAGCGACAGCAGGTTGGGGGAATGCAGGCGGTGGTGCAACACAAGTACTTATGCCATTGATGCTCGGTGCCTTGGTGATGTTTGGTGTAGAGCAAGCGATGGGCTGGAGAATTGCACTGATTGTTCCGGGTGTCCTGATGCTGATCGTGGGTTTGATGTACTGGAAATTTACTCAAGATTGTCCACAAGGCAACTTCAAAGAACTTCGTGCAGAGGGCGTCAGTGTTGGTTCAGATAAAAAAGGTGGTGTAGCGATTCTGATGCATGCTGCGAAAAACTACCGTGTTTGGATTCTATTTGGTGCCTATGCCGCGTGTTTCGGGATCGAAATCTTTATTCATAACATTGTCGCGATGTACTACGTCGACCATTTTAGCTTTGGTTTAAAAGAAGCAGGGATGGCGGCAGGTATTTTCGGTTTACTGGCATTGTTCGCTCGTGCTCTGGGCGGCATTGTGTCAGACAAAGTCGCAACCAAAAAAGGGCTTGATGGTCGTACCAAAGTGTTGTTTGGCATGATTTTGCTGGAAGGCCTTTTCCTCGTCCTATTCTCTCAAATGAATACCCCTATCTTTGCGATACTCGCAATGACAGTCTTCGCATTGTTCACGCACATGGCATGTGGTGCAACTTATGCTTTGGTACCTTTTATTGATCGTGATGCCTTAGGCGGTGTGGCAGGCATCATTGGTGCAGGGGGTAACGTTGGTGCAGTGGCAGCAGGTTTCCTACTCAAAGGTATGTTGGATATTCAAACCACACTGATGATTTTAGGTGGCTTGGTGGTCATCGCTGCAAGTTTTGTCCTGATGATTCGGTTCTCTGTTGAGCATAAAGAAAAGGAACAGCGCTTATTCGAACAAGCAGTACATGATCGTAGCATTGCTGAAGCGCAAAACTAAATAAAGAGATTAAACCCAAGCCTCAAGGCTCAGGCAGAACAAATGAAATATTGCGGAGAAAGAATATGAAAATCATCATGATTGGTCATGGCATGGTTGGCCACAAATTTATCGAATCAGTACTCGAACATGTGGGTGATGATGTTGAAATTACCATCTTGGCCGAAGAACCGCGCTTGGCTTATGACCGCGTACATTTGACTGAATATTTCAGTGGTAAATCAGTAAAGGATTTAACCCTTTGTCGTGCAGATTTTGCTGATGCTTATGGCATAGATTTACGTTTAAACACCAAAGCGGTTGCAATTGATCAAAGTCATAAAACGGTGACGACGAATCATGGTGATGTTCTTAGTTTTGACAAATTAATCTTGGCAACAGGTTCATACGCTTTTGTTCCGCCTATTTCGGGCAATGACCGTGAAAACTGCTTTGTCTACCGAACCATTGACGACTTAGATGCGATTCGTGCTGCAAGTCTTAATGCGAAATCGGGTGTGGTGATTGGTGGCGGTTTACTGGGCCTAGAAGCCGCTAAGGCGCTACGGGATTTGAACTTGGAAACCCATGTGGTTGAGTTTGCACCGCGTCTCATGGCAGTCCAAATTGATGACTTGGGCGGAAAGGTTCTACGTGCAAAAATTGAAAACTTAGGCGTAAAAGTCCATACCCAAAAAGCAACTTCATCGATTGAGGAAGGTACTGCAACTAAGCATGTGATGAAATTTGGAGATGGTTCTGAGCTTGAAACAGACATCATTTTGTTCTCAGCGGGTATTCGCCCACGTGATGAGTTGGCACGTCAAAGCGGTTTAACGCTTGGAGAGCGTGGCGGGATCACGATTAATGATTATTGCCAAACGTCAAATCCAGATATTTATGCCATTGGTGAATGTGCACTGTGGCAAAACAAAATTTATGGTCTGGTGGCACCGGGCTATGACATGGCACGTATTGCAGCAAAACATGTCACTGAACAAGCTTGTGCTGAATTTGCGGGTGCAGACATGAGCACCAAGTTGAAACTGATGGGCGTTGATGTTGCTTCGGTCGGTGATGCACATGCGATGACACCGAATGCACTCAGTTATTTCTATGCTGACGAAGATACACAAGTTTATAAAAAAATCGTGGTGAACGGCGAAAAGACCAAGTTACTTGGCGCAGTTTTAGTGGGCTGTGCAAAAGAGTACAACGACTTACTACAAATGATGCTGAATGGTTTAGCGCTTCCAGAAAATCCTGAAAGTTTAATCATGCCGGGTTATGCACAAGCCTCAAGTAAATCGGGCGGCAGTGGTGTAGATTTGCTACCGGACAGTGCAACCATTTGTTCATGTAATAACGTGTCCAAATCTGATATTTGTAGCGCGATTGCGGATGGTTCAACTTCATTAGGCGCTTTGAAAAAATGCACCAAAGCTGCAACGGCTTGTGGCGGATGTGCAGCGCTGGTTACACAAGTTTTAAAATCTGAATTACAACGCCAAGGCGTGACCGTGAATAACCACATTTGTGAGCACTTTGCCTATTCACGTCAAGAGCTGTATCACTTGGTACGGGTCAATGAAATCAAAACATTTGATGACCTGATTCAACAACATGGCCATGGTTTGGGCTGTGATATTTGTAAGCCAACAGCAGCCAATATTTTAGCATCGTGTTGGAATGACTTTGTTTTGAAACCAAGCCATGCAGGTCTACAAGATAGTAATGATTACTACCTAGGCAATATTCAAAAAGATGGTTCTTATTCTGTAGTTCCACGGATGGCAGGTGGTGAAGTGACGCCTGACGGCTTAATTGCTGTGGGGCAAATTGCTAAAGAATATGGTTTATATACCAAGCTCACTGGTGGGCAACGTGTCGATATGTTTGGCGCGCAAATTCACCAACTTCCTGAAATTTGGGAAAAGCTCATCGCGGCGGGCTTTGAGTCAGGCCATGCTTATGGGAAATCGCTGCGTACAGTGAAGTCTTGTGTCGGCAGCACATGGTGTCGTTACGGTGTGGATGACTCGGTGGGTTTAGCTATTTTCCTAGAGAACCGCTACAAAGGACTGCGCTCACCGCACAAATTAAAAATGGCTGTTTCAGGCTGTACCCGTGAATGTGCCGAAGCACAAAGTAAAGATGTCGGTGTGATTGCCACTGAAAAAGGCTGGAATCTGTATGTCTGCGGTAATGGCGGGATGAAGCCTCGCCATGCCGAGTTATTGGCTTCAGACCTAGATACCCAAACTTTAATTAAGTATATCGACCGATTCTTTATGTTCTATGTGCAAACCGCAGACCGTTTACAACGAACTTCGGTATGGCGCGACAACATGGAAGGAGGTTTAGATTATCTCAAAGATGTGGTTGTGCATGATTCTTTAGGTCTAGCTGCTGAACTGGAACGTCGTATGAGCCATGTGGTGGGTACTTATCAAGATGAATGGCGTACAGCTGTCGAAGACCCAGAAGTACGTAAACGCTTCGTGACCTTTATCAATGCCAAAGCTGAGCAACAACAAGATCCACATATTCAGTTTGCAGAAGTTCGTGGCCAGATTCGACCTAAAACTACGGCTGAACGAGATCGTAGCCGTATTCCAGTGGTTGAAGCTTAAATTAGGGTATTCAAACTTC
Organism: Acinetobacter sp. 789_lipA; assembly: GCF_058242845.1. Lineage (NCBI taxonomy): Bacteria > Pseudomonadati > Pseudomonadota > Gammaproteobacteria > Moraxellales > Moraxellaceae > Acinetobacter > Acinetobacter sp. 789_lipA. The sequence continues at coordinate 2,089,361 of NZ_JBZAYS010000001.1, forward strand.
TTTCTTCAGCACTCTCTCAAAAGCAAAGCTAGAGGGGGCTAAATGAATGAAAAAGTTTAAAAGGATCAAGATGATGACAATTTTAAAAGAAATGAATGAGCTAGATTGGGTTGATGTCTGTGCGCTAGATGATCTAACACCAAATACAGGCGTAGGTGCACTTATTGAAAATCAGCAAATTGCTATTTTTCGTGTCGGTGCTGAAAAGCGGGTATATGCCTTGAGTAACCAAGACCCATTTAGCCAAGCTTTTGTGATGTCGCGCGGCATTATTGGTGATTTGCAAGGTGAGCGTGTGGTGGCATCCCCGATTTATAAACAGCATTTTAGTTTAGCCACAGGACGCTGTTTGGAAGATAAAGATCAAAAACTATTGGTTTTTCCAAGCAAAATTGAAAATGGCCGAGTGTGGATTAGTCCGACACCACAAAAAACTTATATCACCAACACAGGTGCATCTCAGGAAAAAATGAAGCTGGTGCTGGTTGGCAATGGCTTAGCGGGCATGCGTTGTTTGGAAGATTTACTCGACATGGCACCAGACCGTTATGAAGTGACGGTGATTGGTGAAGAGCCTTGGGGAAACTACAACCGTATTATGTTATCGCCAGTGTTGTCAGGAGATAAAACCATTGACGACATCATGTTGCATCCACATGCATGGTATAGCGACAAAGGAATTCGTTTCATTGCGGGTGATCCTGCGGTACGTATAGACCGTCCTCGTAAGCAGGTCTATACCGAAAAAGGCGAAGTGGTCGATTATGATCGTTTGATCCTGGCGACAGGTTCGAAACCGTTTATTCCTCCAATTGCTGGAGCGGATTTGAAAGGTGTCATTAGTTTCCGAGATATCTATGACATCAACACCATGCTGGAATACTGCAAGACCAAGAAAAATGCCGTGGTAATCGGTGGTGGACTGTTGGGACTTGAAGCTGCATATGGCCTCAAACAACGCGGGATGAATGTCACAGTTTTACATCTGATGGATCGCATCATGGAGCGCCAACTAGACAGTAAAGCCAGCCAAATGCTACGCCATAGTATTGAACAAAAGGGTATCTCCATTATCACTGAGGCCAATACTGAAGCATTGGTAGGTGTAGATGGTCATGTCACTCAAATTCGCTTGAAAGACGGTACAGTCCTAGAGGCGGATCTTGTGGTTTTTGCAGTCGGTATTCGTCCGAACATGGCACTTGCACAAAGTGCAGGACTGCGCTGTAACCGTGGTGTGTTGGTGAATGACACCATGCAGACTTTTGACCCAAGTATTTACGCCGTGGGAGAGTGTATTGAACATCGTAGCCAGACTTTTGGCTTGGTTGAGCCACTTTGGGGGCAGGCGTTCATTTGTGCCTCACATTTGGCAGAGCATGGCAGCTTAACGTTCAAAGCACCAACTGTTCCAACACAGTTAAAGGTAAGTGGCTGTGATGTGTTCTCAGCGGGTAATTTTGAACCGAAGGATGACTTTGAAGACATCATTTTAAATGATGAAAAACGTCAGATTTATAAACGCATTATTATTCAAAAGGATAAGGTTGTCGGTGCGGTATTGTTTGGTGATACCGAAGATGGTGTTTGGTATGCAGAACTTATTTCGGATCAAACCCCAATTTCCTCAATTCGAAATAAACTGTTATTTGGTAAAGATTTTGCATTAAAAAAAGCAGGGTAAAACCTTCCACTAACCCCTTCTAAAAAGGAGGGGGTGATTTTAAGTATTTGCCATAGATAAAGGAGCGAAGCAGAAATGAATAGTATCCCTGTAATGGAACTGCATAGCTCCACAGAAAAAATGATTACAACCACGCAAACCACCTGCCCATATTGTGGGGTGGGGTGTGGGGTAACAGCAACTGTTGAAGAAACGGCTTTAGGGCAAAATGTGTCTGTAGTGGGCGATGCTCAGCATCCATCTAATTTCGGAAAGTTGTGCATTAAAGGCAGTAATTTAGCCGACACGGTAGGTTTAGAAACGCGCGTCTTACATCCCATGTTGGGGCGTAAACCGCAACGTGAAGTAAGTTCATGGGATACCGCAACAGATTTAATCGCCAACAAATTTCAACATTATATCGATCAATATGGGCCTGAAAGTATTGCTTTTTATGTCTCAGGTCAACTGCTGACTGAAGACTATTATGTGGTCAATAAATTTGTTAAAGGCTACCTCGGTACGGCCAATATCGACACCAATTCACGGTTGTGTATGTCTTCAGCCGTTGCTGCGCATAAACGCGCTTTTGGGGAAGATGTAGTCCCAGCCAGTTATAGTGATTTTGAGCATACCGATATGGTGGTTTTGGTGGGTTCAAATACCGCATGGTGTCATCCTGTACTGTATCAACGCATCATGAAAGCCAAAGAGGAGCGAGATCTTTTTGTCGTCGTGATTGACCCACGTTTTACAGCCACCTGTGAGGCGGCTGACTTACACTTACCGATTTTACCGGGTCAAGATGTCGCGCTGTTCAATGGTCTATTACAGTATTTAGCAACCAATCATTATACCGATACCGATTTTATTGAAAAGCATACTCAAGGCTTAGAACAAGCGCTGGCAAGCAGTGCTTCTGAAGCATCAATAGCGAGTGTAAGCGAACGGACGGGGATTTCTGTTGAAAAATTAGCACTCTTTTTTGAAAAATTTGCTCAAACAGAAAAAGTGATGAGCTTATTTTCAATGGGGGTGAATCAGTCTTCACGTGGGGTAGACAAAGCCAATAGTATTACCAATTGTCATTTGCTGACTGGCAAAATTGGAAAATTGGGTGCTGCACCTTTTTCCATGACGGGCCAGCCGAATGCAATGGGCGGACGTGAAGTGGGTGGACTTGCCAATATGCTGGCTGCGCATATGGACTTGGATAATCCACAACATCAACAATTGGTTCAGCAGTTTTGGCACAGTCCAACGATTGCCAAGCAAGTGGGTTTAAAGGCTGTCGACCTTTTTGAAGCAGTTGAAAGCGGTAAAATTAAAGCCATTTGGATTATGGCGACCAATCCTGTGGTGAGTTTACCCAATGCCGATCAGGTGAAACGTGCACTAGAGAAATGTGAGTTTGTGGTGGTGTCAGACATTTGTCTAGATACAGATACCACGCAATATGCCGATGTGTTATTGCCTGCATTGGGTTGGGGTGAAAAAGACGGCACGGTGACCAATTCTGAACGCCGTATTTCCAGACAGCGTGCTTTTTTAGACATTCCAGAACAAGCACAAGCGGATTGGTGGTCAGTTTCACAAGTGGCGAAAAAATTAGGGTTTCAGGGTTTTGACTTTGAAAGTAGTCATGACATTTTCAAAGAACATGCCCAGCTCTCAGCTTATCAAAATGCAGAAATTGCTTTACGTTCATCGACTGAAACATTCCGCTATTTCAATTTGGCAGGTCTGACGAATCTTTCATTTGATGACTACCAAGAGCTTGAACCGACGCAATGGCCTGTGCTCGTACCTTTGAAAAATGGCAAAACCAAACCAAACACTTTTGCTCAATTATTTAAAGATGGTCAGTTTAGTCATCCAGATGGTAAAGCCAAGTTTATTGCAACAACAGCAGTTGGTGCAGTGAATCCAATTAGCAGTGAGTATCCATTGGTGCTGAATACAGGACGCATCCGCGATCAATGGCATACCATGACACGTACAGGTTTATCAGCCAATTTAAGTACACATAAAGCAGAACCCTATTGTGAAATTCACCCAAATGATGCCTTGAAATATGGTTTGAAAGAAGGTGAGTTGGTCGAGATCAAATCGGCTTGGGGAAATTGCGTACTGCGTGCCACGGTCAGTGACAATATCCGCCGTGGACAGATTTTTGCACCGATTCACTGGAGTGATCAATTCGCATCAGATGCACGGATTGGTAAAGTGGTGAATCCTGTGGTGGATGCGATTTCGGGAGAACCTGAGTTCAAACATACCCCTGTGATGATTCATCCGTTTTATACGCAATGGCAGGGTGTGTTTTATGTCAGAACGGGCTTTGAACATTTGGTACAACAAAGTATTGAACAAAGCATTTGGTGGACCAAAATCAAAACGTCCAAAGCTATTCGTTATGAGCTGGCAGACCGTCGACGTTTTACGGAAACGACAGAACAACTCAAAGCTTTATTGCCTTTTGATGATGAAAGTTTTGAATGGCTCAATGTAGAAGATCAAACTGCCCATATCAGTCATAGTGTGGTGTTACAAGATGGACACCTTATTGCAAGTCTGTATATTGCGCCCAAAGCCTTATTGCCAGATCGAGACTGGGTGGCAAGTCTGTTTAAGCGCGAACGCTTAAGTGCTATGCATAGGAAAGCTTTATTGGCAGGGCAAGCCATGTCAATAACTAATAGTGATGGCCCACTGGTCTGTAGCTGCTTTAAAGTTGGGAAAAATCGTATTATCGATGTCATTAAAGAAAAAAATATCACCCATGAAAAACAAGTCACTGCATGCTTAAAGGCAGGAGGCAATTGCGGTTCTTGCTTACCTGAAATTCGAGGTCTGATCAAAGCGTGTCAAACGGAGGATGTAGAATGAAAAGAAAAATATTCAAACCCGTGAGTTACCCAGAAACTGAAGTTGTTATTTTGGCGGGTGGTCAGGCGCGCCGTATGAATGGCATCAATAAACTCTTGCAAAAATTTGATGATGAAATTCAACTTATCAAAATTCATCAGCAGTTAAAGTCACGTGCAACCAAGGTATGGGTCAACAGCCATAGGGATCATTCCATTTATGAGCGGTTGATTCCGTCGATTGGCTTTTTTGAAGATGAGGCAACAGGCTTTCAAGGACCCTTGATGGGGATGAAAAGTGCATGGGCACATGTGCAATCAGACTATGTACTGTTCGTACCCTGTGATGTGACTTTTATTCCGAAAAAAGTGTTTTCACGATTACATCAGGCGATGCAACAAGATCCGAACTGTGGTGTCGTTATTGTAGAAATCAATGACCGTGCACTGTATCCGTTTTGTTTGTTAAAACGGAGCAGTCTACCGACATTGATTCAGCACCTTGAACAAAATCAGCGCAGCTTAAGGCAGTGTTTTGCAGATTTGCACCCACAAGTGGCACGATTTAAAAATCATGCACTGTTTTTTCACAGCATTAACTCGTTGGATGAGTTACAACAGCATCGGCAACTCAATTTTTTATAAATACCTCAGATATTGAAGAGAGGAGGTTTGTGTCGAGAGTAGACGATGTTGCCATAAGCTGATTTGACTGTTTAAATAAAAATCTATAAAAGAACCAAATAAGTATTCATATTGATATTAAATTTTTTATAAAAACAATCATTTGAAATGGTTTTAGGGGAAGGCATTATCTTATTTATATATTGAACGTATGTAGCAGTGATCACGCATTACGGCATTGAACTGGAAATACTCAAAATGTAAAAAGTGCACAAAGTTGGAACACTTATTGCAAATTATATTTCAGAAAATAGGGCGTGAAATATGAACTGCACCCACACCGCTCAAAGGACGCATAGGCAAGACAGATGAACAGCATGACCCATGTATCCGCAGTTAAAGTATTCCAAGATCAGTTTGGACGTGAAAAGCGCAAACTACGAATCTCGGTGACGGATCGTTGTAATTTTAAATGCGTCTATTGCATGCCCGAACATCCCGAATGGATGAAAAAACACGACTTGCTCAGTTTTGAAGAACTCTATCATTTTTGCAAATTGATGGTGCAGCATGGCATTGAGCAAATTCGTATCACGGGGGGTGAACCGTTGATGCGCCAAGGTGTGGTGCATTTTATCGAACAACTACAAAGCCTAAAAAAGCAGGGGCTGAAGCGTATTTCCATGACCACCAATGGTCATTATTTAAAACAATATGCCGTTGCTTTAAAGCAAGTAGGGTTAGATGATTTAAATATTAGTCTAGACAGTCTAGATGCCGAGCAATTTCAACACCTCACAAAAAAACAACTACATACAGTGCTGGAAGGCATTCATGCCGCACAACAGGTTGGTTTTAACATCAAAATCAATACCGTGCTGATGAAAGGCATCAATGACGATCAAATTGTCCCTTTGGTGCAGTGGGCAAAGCAGCAAAAGGTAGAACTGCGTTTTATTGAGTTTATGCCTTTAGATGGCGATCAAAATTGGTCGCAAGCCGATGTCGTCACTGAACAAGAGATTTTGTCGCAACTCAGCTCGCAATTTACGGTGCAAGTGCTTGAAGGACAAGGTGCCAATCCAGCACGTAGTTATCAGGTAGATGGTGCGAACATTGGGATTATCTCCACCATTAGCAACTCGTTTTGTGGGGAGTGTGATCGACTGCGGTTGAATGCGCAAGGTGAGTTTTATAATTGTCTTTTTGCCAAGCAAGGCTTAAATTTAAAGTCAGACATTCAACAACTTGCCCAAATCAATCAGTATGAACCCTTTGTTTTAGAGGGGAAACTTTCAACTTATGTTTGGCATAAAGAGCAAGGCTTTCATGCTATTCAAAAACAGCAATTGCATCAGCCCGTACGAAAAATCAGTATGCATATGATTGGAGGTTAGGATGACTCAGGAATTAAACAATGTGATTAGAGTGAAGATCGAAGCTTTTGGTGCGATTGAACGGCAGTTATCCCCCAATTTAATGCTGCAATGTGAGCCTGATTCATCGGTTACGGTGGTTTTAAAGGATCTCGTTGCTCAATACCCAGCTGTCCACACGTTATTGGAGCGCTGTGCCTGTGCAATCGGTGAAGACATTATTCCAAGGCAGACCATTTTAAGTCGAGATTGTACTTTGGTGTTGTTGTCCCCTGTGGCAGGAGGTTGATATGGAATTAAAACAATTTCCACGGATTCAAACAGTGACTTTTAGCCAAAATGACTTTGATGGCATCCAGCATTTTCCTGAGTGTGGCGGCATAGGCATATTCATTGGTACGGTGCGGAATCATCATCAAGGCAAAGCTGTAAAAGCATTAAAATATACCGCTTATGCACCTGTCGCTGAAAAAATGATTCGTCAAATCGAACAAGAGATCCAATTAAAATATGGCGTGTCCTACGTTCGGGTGGTGCATCGCATAGGTGCTTTAGATATTGGCGATACAGCCATTATTGCGATGGCGTACGCTGCGCACCGCCGTGAAGCCTTTCAAGCCTGTGAGGAAGCGGTAGAGCGGGTGAAACATGAAGTTCCTGTATGGAAAGAGGAATTTTATATGGACGGTACCAGTCAGTATGTCGAGGGTTGCTGTATTCGAACAGATCATGAAGCGCCAAAACTTCATAGCCATGAGCATTGCGAGCATGCACATGTTCATCCCTAACAAATGCATCATGCACTGCCAATATTTACCAATAATTCCTTTCAGATCTGAATAAAGGAAATTTAGTAATAGTTGCGTATGAATGAAAAGTGGCGAGATAATTGAAAGAAAAATCTTCTGAAAACTTTATGAAAAATAATGCTTAGGTTAAGATGATCCATTCTTATATTTGAAGTCTTTTGAATCGCTATGCAACCATTTGTTCTATATAACTCAGAGCAACGCAAAAAAGTAGAATTCGTACCTCGTGTTGAGGGACATATTGATATGTATGTCTGCGGTATGACGGTTTATGACTACTGTCATATTGGACATGCGCGCGTGATGGTTGCATTTGACTATATTATTCGCTTCCTGCGTAGCCAAGGTTGGAGCGTGAAATATGTACGTAACATTACCGACATTGACGACAAAATCATTAAACGTGCCAATGAAAATGGCGAGTCGATTACTCAACTGACAGACCGCTTTATTCAAGCGATGAATGAAGATGCTGAAAATCTAGGCTGCCTACATCCAGACGAAGCACCGCGTGCAACGGATTATATTGATCAAATGCAATGCATGATTGGTAATCTGGTTGAAAAGGGCACAGCTTATCCATCTGCCAATGGTGATGTGTATTTCCAAGTGGAAAAATTCGCTAAATATGGTCGTCTTTCAGGACGTAAACTGGAAGATATGCAGGCGGGTGCATCTGAACGTGTCGATGTCGAAGTTGAGAAAAAACATCCCTTTGACTTTGTACTTTGGAAACATGCCAAAGAAAATGAACCTGCATGGGCTTCGCCGTGGGGCAAAGGTCGTCCGGGCTGGCATATTGAATGTTCTGCGATGTCGACATGCTGCCTAGGGAACCATTTTGACATTCATGGCGGCGGTTCAGACTTGATGTTCCCGCACCATGAAAATGAAATTGCACAGTCTGAGGCTTCAACCGGCGAGCAGTATGTTAACTACTGGATGCATGTCGGTTTCATCAACGTTGATGGCGAGAAAATGTCGAAGTCATTGGGCAATTTCTTTACCATTCGGGATGTGATGGATAAGTTCCATCCTGAAGTGATTCGCTACTTCATTGTGTCATCACACTATCGTAGCCCTGTGAACTTCTCTGATGTTGCTTTAAAAGAAGCAAAAACAGCGCTGTCACGCTTCTATCATTCATTTAAAGCTTATCAACAAGCCTATGGCGATACACAAGTCGATACCTTAGATGAAACATTGCTTGAACGTTTCAATAGTGCCATGCGTGATGACTTCAATACCGCTGAAGCCATTGCGGTATTGTTTGAAGTGAACAAAGAATTGAACCGTGCCGTGAAAGAGCAACAAGCGGAACAAGCGGCGATTTACTATGCAACTTTGCGTCATTTAACCAATACTCTAGGTTTGGTTCAGCACAATGTTGAAGAGTTCCTGAAGTCTGATATTGGGCAAGAGGCTTTGGCTTTGTCTGAAGAGCAAATTGAAGATTTGATTCAACAACGTCAAGATGCGAAAAAAGCCAAAGAATTTGCCAAAGCGGATCAAATTCGTCAGTCCTTGTTAGATCAAGGTGTGGTTTTGGAAGACACTCGCCAAGGGACAATCTGGCGTCGTGCTGATTAATTCAGCAATTGCATTATAGAGTGTTGACAGTTTGATGAAACTCTCTATAATGCACATCCATATTGCGGGAATAGCTCAGTTGGTAGAGCACAACCTTGCCAAGGTTGGGGTCGCGAGTTCGAGTCTCGTTTCCCGCTCCAAAATTTAAAAAGCCTCAAGTTTAACTTGGGGTTTTTTTATGCCTGTAATTTGAGTGTGTTGAAAATAATTCATTTAAATGTGAAATTATCTCGGTGTGTCAGACCATAAATTTGACAAAAATATGCTTAAATCATTCATCTTCATTTGTGAATAAAATAGTGTTTCTTCAACCCCATAGCACTGTAGTGCCGACTGAAGCTCGAGACTATCCTGAATGGCATTTGGGACGAGAACGCTATGCACTTTGGTATATTGAAGTGGATGATCCCGTTTTGATCAACTATTTAAAACAGCTTCGTGAGCAGTTTTCAGATCTACTTTATCAACCAAACCAACGGCAGTTCCATATCACTTTATTTGTTGCTGGTTTTTGGGTGGAACAGGTGACACAGTCGGATGACTTTAGTCGAGCGCAACTGACTCAGCAGATTGAACGCCTTAAAAATTTAAAACTAGAATCTTTTCAGTTACAGATGGGTGAATTAAATAGTTTTGAAAGTGCCTTATTTTTAAAAATGGATGATACCGCAGGCGTGTTGGATAAAATTAGAAAAACATTGCTGCATACATCGCAGGAAGTCGCGGCATTAAGTTATTGTCCACATATTACATTAGGTCTATACCGTGAAGCAGTGTGCAGTGATCATGTATTGGCACGGATGGCTGAAATTGAAGATATTAGCTATAGCTTAAACGTCTCAAAGCTCACGTTTGGTTTTTATCAGGCCCATGTCCTACAAGGGCCATTGTTTTCACATACACAGATTGAGTTGGGGAATGCACAATGCAGCTGATTTTAGGTGGTGCACGTTCGGGGAAAAGCCGCTTGGCGGAGCAGATTGCACAACAGTTGGCGCAGCCTGTGGTTTATGTGGCAACTGCACAAGCCTTGGATGGGGAGATGCAAGCGCGTATTCAACACCATCAGCAACAACGACCCGAAGATTGGGGGCTGTGTGAAGAACCCATTTATCTTGCAGCGCAGTTGCTCAAATTAGACCGCCCAAACCAAACCATTTTGGTCGATTGTCTGACTTTATGGATGAGTAATTTACTGATGCATACTGACCCAGATTTGCAAGTTCAAGAATGCCAAAAGTTGTTAGATGTTGTCGGAAATTTACAGTCCGAGCTGATTTTAGTGAGTAATGAAACAGGCCTAGGTGTGGTTCCTATAGGACAAATTAGCCGACGCTTTGTCGATGAAACAGGACGATTGCATCAGCAGTTAGGTCAAATTGCTACAAAAGTGGTGTTCTGCGTAGCAGGATTTCCAATGATTTTAAAAGGAGAACAAGTGTGAGTTGGTGGTTAGAAGCATGTCAAAGTCCGAGTGAGTCTGTATTGGCTCAAGCCCTAGCACGCCAGTCACAGTTGACCAAACCGACAGGCTCGTTGTCGGAGCTTGAATCGGTTGCAGTGACTTTAGCCAGTTTGCAAAACACTGTAAAACCCAAGATTGACCGCCCATGGATTACAATTTTTGCAGGTGATCATGGGGTGATGGAAGAAAATATTTCTGCCTACCCACAAGTGGTGACACGTCAAATGTTGCAGAACTTCGCAACTGGCGGGGCGTGTATTAGTGTGATTGCCAAAGAATATCAAGCCAAGTTACAAGTCATCGACTGTGGTTCAGTCGGTGAAGCTTATGAATATGTCGGGGTTGAACGCCACTGCATCCGCGCGGGGACGGCTAACTTTGCTCAAACCCAAGCCATGACTGAAGCTGAATGTGAAGCAGCTTTTGCTTTGGGGCAAAAAAGTGTGGAAGATGCCATCGCTTATGGGGCAGATATCTATGTCGCGGGGGAGATGGGCATTGGAAATACCTGTTCAGCCTCAGCTGTCGCTTGCTTTTTATTGGCTGAACCCGCTGAAAAGCTCACGGGTGTTGGAACGGGTATCCGTACTGATCAATTGATACATAAAAAACAGGTGATTGATCAAGCAGTTTCACTCCATGCCCAATATGTCGGAAACGATCCATTTAAAGCCTTATGTGCAGTGGGTGGACTTGAAATTGCAGCCATGACAGCTGCGTATATTCGCTGTGCGCAATTGGGGCTGCCAATGGTGGTAGATGGGTTTATCAGTACCGTTTCGGCATTGCTCGCAGTACGCTTAAATCCAGACGTTCGCGCTTGGATGCTTTTTGGGCATCAGTCGGCTGAATATGGTCATGTACGTTTGTTAGAAGAACTTAAAGCGATGCCTTTATTGAAGCTGAATCTGCGTTTAGGTGAAGGCAGTGGAGCAGGGGCCGCACTGGGGTTGATCAAGCTAGCGTGTCGCTTACATAATGAAATGGCGACATTTGCTGAAGCTGCCGTGATTGGTGAGAAAGTTTAAGGATGTTGTATTTAGACTTCCTACGCCACGGCGAAACCAGCTTAAGCCATACCTTACGGGGTAGAACGGATGATGCTTTGACTGCGAAAGGATGGTCGCAAATGCGATCTACCATCACACAGTCTGAGCAGACTGGTCAGGCGTGGGATGTCATTTATAGCTCACCATTACAGCGCTGTCGTCTGTTTGCAGAGCAGTGGGCGGAGCAAAAACAGCTCCCTTTGTATATAGAACAGAATTTGCAAGAAATAGATTTTGGGGAATGGGAGGCTCAGTCGACTGAGCGACTCTATCAACTCTACCCAGATGAATTGGCTCAATTTTGGCAAACACCGTTAAGCTTCACCCCGCCTCAGGCAGAAAGTTTATTGACATTTAAAAGTCGTGTTCTAGAGTCTGTAGAGACCTTGACCCAGCAAATGTATGCGCGGGGCTGGACACGCGCATTGATTATTTCCCATGGTGGAGTGATTAAACTCTTAAAATGCCAAGCGCTGAAACAGCATGATAACGATCTTTTAAAAATGTCCGCAGAGTTGGGACAGTTAAACCGCTTTGTATTCGAACAAGGGCAACTTCAGTTTATTCAAAGTGGGGACGTATAATGACACCGTTTTGGATTGCATTACAGTTTTTAACGACGTTTCCAGTTCGCTTAAGCGCAATGCCAACGCCTCAGCAAAATGCGCAAGCACTGTTATTTTATCCTGTGGTGGGTTTGCTCATAGGCGGCATTCTGTATGGGATCGCCCTGTTATTGCATGCTTTTCCACTTGTGCTGTTAAGCAGTGTGGTTCTGGTGTTATGGATTTGGTTGACGGGTGGTTTGCATCTGGATGGTTTAGCCGATACTGCCGATGCTTGGGTCGGTGGTTTTGGCGATAAAGCACGCACACTTGAGATCATGAAAGATCCGAGTTGTGGGCCGATAGGTGTACTCAGTCTTGTTATTGTATGCATATTAAAGTGGTCGGCATTGTATGTGTTATTGCAGCAGCAGTGTTATAGCACACTCATTTTATTTCCTGTCTTAGGGCGTCTCGTGCCGCTATTTTTCTTTTTAAGCACAGACTATGTGCGTGCTAAAGGACTCGGCAGCCAGTTGAGCCAACATTTAGCACGACCAATTGCAATGGCACTTTTACTGCTGATACCTTTGGTGGCTTTGTATTGGGCATGGATTGGTGTTGTGGTGATTGCCACGTTTTATCTGGTACTGTGGTATTTGCGATATAAATTTATACGGCGTATTGGTGGTGTGACGGGAGATACCATTGGTGCCAGTATTGAAATAATTGAATTAGCGACATTGTTTAGTTTTGTGATGGCTACTTTTTATTTCACTTAAGTTACGGAATAAATAAGAGCCTCTTAGTGTGAAGGTTGTGCAGTCATACGTGACCGAAAGAAGAAATAATAAAAAGGAAACGAGCTATATGCATCTGAAACAAAGGTCTTCCATCATCAGCAAAACACATTTGTAGATATGTTGTGAAAATCCAAAGATTTCCGCGCTAGTTGTCTACAGAGATATGATAAAATTGCGAAAATTATTTTTTATGTGCTGACGTTTCATTTCGTCACACGGTTCAGGTAAAACAACGTTGAATTCTGAAAATATGTCAAATCCCATTGATTTCCAAAAAGTTGCTTTAGAAACACTAGAGATAGAGCGTCAGGCACTCTCGGTACTTGCTAAGCAAATCGATGATCGTTTTAGCCGTGCTTGTGAAATTATCTTAAAGTGTAAAGGTCGTTTAGTCATTACTGGCATGGGTAAATCAGGGCATATTGGCCGAAAAATGGCTGCCACCTTTGCCTCTACAGGTACGCCATCATTCTTTATGCATCCTGGTGAAGCGGGGCATGGTGATTTAGGGATGTTGGTTGCAGGTGATGTGCTGATTGCGATTTCAAACTCGGGTAAGAGTGATGAAATCATGATGCTGATGCCTTTGATCAAATATTTGGGTGTGCCTTTAATTACCATCAGTGGGGATGAGCGTGGGCCGATGCCACAAAATGCTGATGTGGCACTGACATTGGGTAATATCCAAGAAGCTTGTCCATTAGGTCTAGCACCAACATCGAGTACAACGGCGACTTTAGCTTTAGGTGATGCATTGGCTGTTGCACTGTTAGATGCACGCGGGTTTACTTCAGATGACTTTGCACGCTCGCATCCTGCGGGTGCTTTGGGTAAACGCTTGTTATTACATGTGAAGCATTTAATGCACACTGGGGACGAACTACCGAAAGTGTCTCCAGATACAGCAATGAACAAAGTTCTGTACGAAATCTCTAACAAACGCCTAGGTTTAACCACAATTGTGGATGACAATGATCATCTATTGGGGATTTTTACCGATGGTGACTTACGCCGTTTGATTGATAAACAGCAAGGTTTTGATGTGAACTTGGCGGTGTCTGATGTGATGATTAAGAGCCCGCTGACGATTTCACCGGAAGCACGTGCTGTTGAAGCATTAGAGCGAATGAATGAAAAGAAAATCAACCAATTTGTCGTTGTTGATGAGAGCAATAAAGTCATTGGTGTTTTGAGTATGCATGACCTGATTCAAGCTGGGGTAAATTAAAAAATGGCTTCTTATATTTTGTTAGAACAAGCGCGTTATGTAGAAGCTCTAGTTTTGGATGTTGATGGTATTTTAAGTGATGGTTTTGTGACTTTGACCAACTCGGGGGACGAAATCAAATCTTTCGATATCCGTGATGGTTTAGGCATGAAACTGGTTCAGCAAGCTGGTGTGAAAGTGATTATTATCACAGGACGTAAAAGCCAGATCGTAGAAAAACGGATGTCTGATTTGGGCGTAGACCTTGTTTATCAAGGCCGTGAAGACAAAGGTGTTGCACTGTGCGAGGCTTGTGCAAAATTTGGTATTTCACCAGAAGACTCTTTATACATGGGCGATGACTGGCCTGACCTATCTGCATTTGCCATTGCAGGCATGAAAGTGACCGTGCCAAATGGTCATTTAGAAGTGCGTCGTCGTGCCGATTTGGTGACTCAAGCGATGGGTGGACGTGGCGCGGTACGTGAAATCTGCGATATGATTTTACAAGCCAAAGGTGTATACGAAACTTTACTTGAAAAGTACACCGCAGTCCCGCATTAATCTGTATGCATGCATGAGAGTTTAGTTAACATTTATGGATACTAAAGTTTTATATATCACTGCTGTAGCCATTGCGGCTATCAGTAGTGGTTATTACTATTACAGCGGAAAAGGGCAAAAGCTCGAGTTCGATGGTGCGCAAAGCATGACCTATTCTGCTGAGCAGATCCAACTGACTCAAACAGATGAGCAGGGTAATTTATACGTCCGCGCAAAAGTAGATCGTCTTGAGCAGGACATGCAAAAGAAGACCTCTAAGTTAGAGAACTTAAATGCTGAGATGTATAAAGATGGAAAAGTGGATGCGACTTTCTATGCCAAGCAAGCCAATGGCATCAACGACAACGAAAAAGTCGTTCTGACAAACCAAGTGGTTGCAAAGAAAATGTTGGATCAAGGTCAGATGCAGTTTGAGACAGCAGAACTGACTGCGTTTCCACAGACGCGTGAACTTGAATCTCAGCATCAAGTGGTTGTTACGACACCACAAGCCGAATTTGTTAGTCAGGGCTTAAAAGCGAATTTAAATACGGGTCAATATGACTTTTTCCATATTCGAGGGAAGTATGAACCATAATCCAAAATTTTCTATTTCGAAAACTTTCCTCAAGCAAACACTTGCACTGAGTTTAGGTGTGGCTGTTTCAACTTTTGCTTTGGCATTGCCAAGTGACCGTAGTAAAGCGATTTCGTTGGTGGCAGATCGAGCAACGTTTAATGAAAAAACGGGTGTTACGACGTACACAGGCAATGTCATCATTGAACAGGGTACGATGAAACTACAAGCAGATTCAATTGTTGCCAATTTAAATCAAACCCGCCAAATTAGCACCATTACGGCCAATGGTAAGCCTGCACGTTTCCAGCAGCAAGTCAGTACCAATAAAGGTATTGCCAAGGGTCAGGCGCAAAAAATTATTTATAATGCAGAAACAGGCATTATTACCTTATCGGGTAGTGCACTTCTAGAACAAGATGGTGCCAGTATTCGCGGTAATACATTACGTTATAGTATGAACAAAGGTGATATCGAAGCGATTGGTACACCAAACAGCAGTGGTTCGTCGAGTGGTCGTGTTAAGATTGTGATCCCACCTTCAGGTTCTCAATCCTTCCCAGGAGCGCGTGACTAATGGAGCAAACTCTCAATCAGCCACAAACCCTATGTATTAAGCATCTCGCGAAAAACTACAGTAAGCGTTGGGTAGTGAAAGATGTATCTTTTAGCATGCAAAGCGGACAAATCGTAGGTTTACTGGGCCCTAATGGTGCTGGGAAAACCACCAGTTTCTATATGGTGGTTGGACTGGTGCGTATGGACAAAGGTGAAATTCATCTTGATGACCTAGATATGTCTGATTTGGCCATGCATGAACGTGCACGTAAAGGCATTGGTTACTTACCTCAAGAAGCCTCAATTTTTAGAAAACTCACTATTTCTGAAAATATTATGTCGATTTTGGAAACGCGCAAAGATCTAAATAAAGAACAACGTAAACAGCGTCTGCATGAATTATTAGCCGATTTCAAAATTAGCCATATTAAAGATTCATTGGGTATGAGTGTGTCTGGTGGTGAGCGTCGTCGTGCTGAAATTGCACGTGCACTGGCAGCCGATCCAAAATTTATGTTGCTCGATGAACCTTTTGCTGGGGTTGATCCAATTTCCGTGGGCGACATTAAAGATATTATTCGCACTCTAAAAGACCGTGGTATTGGCGTTCTTATTACGGATCATAACGTTCGTGAGACTTTGGCGATTTGTGAACGTGCTTATATCGTGAGTGAGGGTGCGGTGATTGCTGAAGGTTCTCCAGATGAAATCTTAGCCAATGAAACCGTGCGTCAAGTTTACCTTGGTGATGACTTCACTGTATAAGCTTTTTCTGCGTCAATGAAAATAATTGGCGCAGATTTCCCTTTCATATTTGGTGGTGTTTCAAAAAGTATGCTGGCATTAAACGAATCCATTATTGATATAAAAGAACACTAAATCAAAGGCTTTGAAATGATTTTCAAGCTTTTTGGAGAAGTTGCAGCTTCTCCTAAAGCCTCGCCTGATTCGATGCCGTAATCGACAATTATTGCCTTCTATACCCACAGTGAAAAATTTACCAATCAACTGTTTGCATTCTTTAAAGGTCGTAACAAAGCTATCCCAATGGTCACTTGATATACATGTATAGCTTACACCTAACTGCTTCAATTTTAATTTAAGTCGTTTTGCAGTGGCTAAATCTCGGTTACCCCATACATAAGCAACAATTTCACCTGTTTCTCGATGATAGGCATAAATTAGCCATTGTTTATTTTGCTTATGACCAACAAAAGTCCAAAACTCATCTACTTCAAGGGTTTCATAATGACTTTGCTGTGCTCGAAGTTGATATTTTGATTGGCTAAGTGTCCGTAGAACTTTACCGATACTTACTCTTTCAATTTCTGCTATATCCCTGACACCACTGCCTCGCACCATGAGGTGTAATATTTTGGTTTTGATACCTGAGTGACAGCCTTGATAACTGAGAGCATGATCACCAATAAATTGACGTCTGCATATTTTACATTGGTAATTTTGCTTACCATCTACTTTTGTGCCATTTTTCTTTATACTGTCACTTAGGCAGGCTGGACACTTGATTTCTAGAGTTATTCGCATTTCTCTATTTTATCAAAATCCAACCTGCTTTTTTTCAGCATACTTTTTGAAACACCACCTCATATTTTTAATCCATCGCTTTGTATTGAATTAAGAATAGGGCATTCCTTTATATTCAAACCGCGCGCCCTGCCATCCTTTTGAAATCGCTTTTTCAGCATGCTTCACAGTATGCATATCTTTTTATTTCGTATTGGCTTAATGCGAAAAGCCATTTTCATACGATAGCTGATTGAAAATACGTTATAATTTTTTGTGAATTTTTTTAAAATTACGCTATGCCATTTACCATCTCTAGTTTAGTGAGCTATGAAGAAGACATTAAAAAAAGTCGTTTTCAAGCTTTTGCTGTGCCTGTAGAAAATGAACAAGCCGTTAAAGATTTTCTAGAGCAATATAAAGATATCAGTACCACGCATCAGTGCTGGGCATGGAAAATTGGTCATAATGTTCGTTTTAATGATGACGGTGAACCTTCAGGTACTGCAGGTCGTCCTATTTTAGCGACCATTGAAGGAAATGAACTGACCAATGTTTTGGTTTTGGTCAATCGTTGGTATGGTGGTGTCAAGTTAGGCACAGGCGGGCTGGTACGTGCTTATGGTGGAACTGCAGGGCAGTGTTTACTATTGGCTGAAAAAATAGAGCTCATTGAGAAGAAAAAAGTGCATTTTGCCTGCCAATTTAATGAATGGGCGATTTTCCAGTATGAGCTGAATAGCCAGCAGATTGAATTTAATGAGCAATATACTGCGGATGGCGTGCTTGTAGAGGCATTATTACAAGTGCATCAGATTGAAGCGCTCGCTCTTAAAATACAAGATGTGACCCGTGGACGTGAAGCCTTAAAAATTGTGGATGACCATCATGACTGATCCCTTATTAAAATATCGTGAGCAGCATAAGCATCGCTTAAACTATATGCCCTGGTTGTATTGGTCGCTCAAGCCTAAAAACCGTGTGTGGGCTGAAGTATGGCAGCAAGAATACCAAGCTTATCTAATGGAAATGGAAACCGTTGAAATTGGTCAAAACTGTTTTATTTCTCCATTGGCACACATTTTTGCAGAGCCTGGTCGCAAAATTGTCATTGGGGACAACACTTTTATTGCTGCCGATTGTACTTTGCATGGGCCTCTAGAGATTGGCAGCGAAGTCGCGATCAACCACCATTGTATTTTAGATGGTGGTCGTGTGGGGATTAAGTTACATGATCAAGTGCGTATTGCAGCCTATTGTCACTTATATGCCTTTGATCATGGCATGGCGCTCAGTGATCCGATTTATCAACAACCTGTGCGTTCACAAGGGATAGAAATTGGTCGGGATGTTTGGTTGGGTGCACATGTGGGCGTGAAAGATGGGGTGAAAATTGGTGCACATGCTGTAGTGGGGATGAATAGCATGGTGACTAAAGATATCGCCGAGCAATCGATTGTTGCTGGAAATCCTGCACAGTTTATCCGTTTACGTGATTAAGATATCAAAGAATATTGAACATTTATCAATACTTAATTACATAAAAACCTGCCATCAAAAAAAAAGATATGCTAAGTTTAGAACAACAATGAGACCTTATACCAAATGCGGTGTAATGAGAGGCGATAATGAAACGAGTCATTGCATGTATTGATTCTTCCCCTTGTATCAATGCTCTAGCAGAAGCTGCGGCATGGATTGCAAAACAGACGGGGCGGGAATTGGTCCTTTTACAAGTTTTGGATTATTATCCTGCAAGTTATCACTTAGGTGAAATTAGCGGGGTAATTGGATTTGAAAGCAATGCAATGTTGCTTAAAGAGCTGGCTGAATTAGAGCAAAAACAAAGTGAACTTGCGCTCAGTTATAGCAATAATTTGCTCGATCATATTTCTAAACTCATTCTCGAAACGCATGGCCTACATACAACGCATATTCAAGAAAAGGGTGACTTTCTAGAGCAAAGTTTTAACTTATTGCATGAAGATGACATTGTGGTGATTGGCCGTGTGGGTGAGAAATCGGCTGAACGCAATAAACCATTGGGCAGTAATGTTGAAAACTTTATCCGTGGTGCAAACTGTACCGTCATGACGGTAGGTGATAGCTTTAAGCCACCTACGCGCTTTATCTTTGCCTACGAGTATTCACCGACGTGTGTGAAGATGATGAAGCGGATTGCGCAAAGTGATCTACTGCGCCTCTTACAATGCCATTTGGTCTATGTCGGGGACCACCCTGAAATTTTAAGAGAGCCTGAACAGTATCTGAAAGATGCGAATTTGGATGTGATTACAGAATATCGTTATGGCGACGTGGCTGAAAATATTCTGGAATACCAAAATGAGCATGGCATACAACTGATTGTGCTTGGTGCGTTCAGCCACAGTAAAATTCATCAGTTCTTCTTGGGCAGCATTGCAACCACCATTTTTAGGAATGCCAAAGTTCCCTTACTGGTCGCCCGTTAATTTAGAGTGAATTCTCTAAATTGGAACTGTTTTATCCATAGTTATCCGCATTAATTGTGGATAACTATATGGACAGTAAATGTAAGTTTATAATTTATATAAGCTTAAATTAATCGATTGTTTTTTAATCTAAATTTTGACTTATTTTACAATGGCTAAGGCAAATCCATCATGTCCTTTGCTACCGACAGTTTGAAGTGCGGTGCAAGACAAAATTTTCGGATGGCTTTGCATCGCTTTGAACATATCTCGAATCCCTTCAATACTTGGTTTGTGATTTTCAGGATTGATAATATCGCCTGCACGAATCACGTTATCAAGGAAAATCAAAGTACCTGAATGAGATAGGTTCAGGCTTAATTCCAAATACTCTGGGTAGCTTTGTTTATCGGCATCAATAAAAATAAAGTCGAAAGGTTCAATGTCTGCAGGCAGTGATTTAAGGATATCTGCTGCACGTCCACATTTGAGTTCAATGGTTTGTTTAAGCTGAGCTTTGTCGATATTTTCTTGGCCCATCGCGGCATGCGTATCACGTCCTTCAATCGTTAAAATATAACCATCTTCAGGTAAGGCACGCGCTAACCACATGGTGCTATACGCAGCAAAAGTGCCGAGTTCTAGCACACGTTTACACTGATTCATTTGAATCAACATCTGTAAAAGCATACCTTGGTTCGGTGCAACAGCTAAGTGATCTGGAAAACCATGCTTCTCTGTATTTTCTAAAGTTTGCAGTAGAATGGGATCTTCAGGAATTAAATGTGCATCGATATAGTTATCAATCTCTGTCCACATTTGTTGCATAGCATGTTCACCTTGGTTGCGATGTGGAGCATTTTAAACTTTTATTTTCAGAGTGCAATTTTTCCGACCATATTTGTTGAAATCAATGCTCAAAAAAAGAGGTCATATTGACCTCTTTTAATTTTTAAAAACTAGTAACTACACATCGAAGAATTGCGACTGAGGTCTGGGCCCCATGTACGATATCCTTGGGTATCAATGTGAATCTGACCAGAAGCATATAAACCTAAGCCCATGTTCAAGCTCTGACCATGCTGGGTCCAAAATTGGCATAGACGATATTTTGTATTTTCAATATAAGCATAATCTTCGGGTTGTGGGTTTTCAGACCCAATTCGAAAATCGATGGCAGAATTGAATAAGTGGCGTGACGAGTTTGCACCGCCAGCACATTGGTTTAAAGGCAGATCTCGATAAACTGAAGTGACTTCAAAATCGGTCAGTACTTTGGCTGCAACTAAGTATTTAAAAACTTTTAAGGTCGCAATTTGGTTTTTCCAAAGTTCACGGTTTGGAATCATGTACTGTGAACGACCACATTTTTGCCAATCACGCGCTGTTCTGAGCAGTTCAAAGCTTGGGATGATATTTCCCACACCATTGCGTTCAAGAAAAACTTCATACTCACGTACGCGTGCTAGCGTGTCACCGACAGACATCCATGAATTGTAGTTATAAGGAATAATTTTAGGTGGAGCAGGGCGGTCAAAACTAATTTTCTCTTGCGGGATAAAAATGCGTTTTCCATCAGGAGTTGTGATGGTCTGTCCTTTGTGGGATGAAGTCGTACAGCCAATCATCACCAAGGGGATTATGCTAACCGCAAATAATCCCTTTAAAAATTTCTTCATTATAGAAATCAAATATTTAAAAAATACGCCTATTATTTTAATCCAAATTTGTGAGGAAAAATTGGAAATATTGCAATCAAATGTGTGTTTTAGGTATAAAAAAAGATCAGCTTATGCTGATCTTTTTGTGGCTTACTTTTCTAAGTATTGTAACTTATCTGCTTTACCATTCCATTCTTCACGGTCAGCAGGTTGGTCACCAATCTGGGTGATGTTTGGCCAAGTTTGTGATAACTCAGCATTTAGTTCAATAAATACTTCTTGACCTTCTGGCAGTTCATCTTCAGAGAAAATTGCATTTGCTGGACATTCAGGTTCACAAAGTGCGCAATCGATACATTCATCCGGATTGATCACTAGAAAGTTTGGACCTTCATAGAAACAGTCTACTGGACAAACTTCTACGCAGTCTTGATATTTACATTTAATACAATTTTCAGTGACAACAAAGGTCATGGCGAAGGCTACCTAAAAATATGGTTCTAATAACTAATGTGTATTTTAGGCAAAAACAGCACCAACTAACAATTGCTTTTATTGATATTTGTTATTTATATGCGTGAAATAAGACTATGTTTATGATTTTTATTAGAATGTGTATTGATTTTAAAGGGGTTTTTATGGGAGAAATCGAGCTTTAAGAAATTATAGAAAACAATAACTTAAATAATAGTTTTTTAGGTGCAACTTATGTCACATCTGCAAATGGTAAAGAGATTCCAATATCAAAATCATTCCATGTAATTTTTGATCTGAATGCATAGAACTTAGTCATTTATGAGTTGGTATTACTAATCCATTGGTGAACTGATTGTCCTGTATAAAAATTAAGTATGATTGAGTTTCTTGCTGTTAAATTTGATAAAAACTGAACATTTTGCTGAAAACTGCTTTTGACAATAAAAAAGACCGTCATTTTGACGGTCTAGATGGGTTACAAAAATAGAAAACTACTATGAATGTAACTGATCTTTCAATGCATAAAGCTGCTGTAACGCTTCACGTGGGCTTAAGTTATCGACATCAATGCTCTTGAGTAGTTCAAGTGCGGCAGAAGGTTTCTCAATTTCGACCACACGTTCAATAATTTCAAGTTCAGGCGTTTCTATTACAGCAAACAAATCATTTTGAATGACTTTAGGTTTTTGCAGTTGTTGCTTCTCTAAAATTTTCAGACGATTTTGTGCTTCTTTGATCACACTGGCAGGAATACCTGCTAATTTTGCTACTTGTAAGCCGTGACTTTGACTCGCTGGCCCATGTTGGACTTTATGTAACAAAATGAGGTTGCCATTGAGTTCTTTTGCAGTGACATGGTAGTTATCAATAGCAGTTTCTTTCGCCAGCTCGGTCAGTTCAAAGTAGTGTGTGGCAAATAAACATAAGCATTTAATACGTTTAGTTAAGTCAAGTACGCAAGCCCATGCCAAAGATAAACCATCATAGGTACTGGTGCCACGACCAACTTCATCCATCAAAACCAGTGACTGATTGGTTGCATGATGTAGGATTTGCGAGGTCTCAGTCATTTCCACCATAAAGGTCGATTTGCCTGTAGATAGGTCGTCCGCAGAACCAATGCGGGTAAAGATTCGATCAATAGGACCTAATACTGCCGATTGGGCTGGTACATATGAGCCACAATAGGCCAATAGGCTAATTAAAGCCGTTTGACGCATAAAGGTTGATTTACCCCCCATGTTAGGACCGGTAATAATGGCCATGCGGTGGTTAAAATCAAGTGTCGTGTCATTCGGTGTAAATGTGGCTTTGTTCAAAGCCTCAACCACTGGATGACGTCCCGCAATAATTTTAACCCCAATTTCTGGGCTATACTCAGGACGTGACCAATTGCGTAAGCGAGCCTGATGTGCAAAGTTGGCTAAGAGGTCGATTTGCGCAATAGCGCTACTCATCATTTGTAAATGACCAATGTCGGCGCGCAGTTCATCTAAGAGCATTTCGAACAGCATTTTTTCGCGAGCTAATGCACGGGACTCACTCGAAAGTACTTTGTCTTCAAAGGTTTTCAGCTCAGGCGTGATATAACGCTCCGCATTTTTCAAGGTTTGACGACGAATGTAGTGATCAGGTGCTTGCTCGGCTTGTGCACGGGTCAGTTCAATGTAGTACCCACTGACACGGTTATAGCCAATTTTTAAGGTCGAAATTCCAGTATTTTGACGTTCTTGAATTTCAAGGTCGATCAAGTACTGTCCTGCATGATCGCGGATTTTACGCAGTTCATCCAGTTCATGATCGAAGCCTTCGGCTATTACATTTCCATCCCGTAAAAGCACAGGTGGATGTTCAACGATGGCGGACATTAAACGTTGATGTAAGCCATGGAAATCACCCAATTCCTCATTCAATTGGCTAATGAGTGCAGACTGTTTGCTTTGGATCACGGGTTGAATGGCATGACGTAAATAAGGGACTTGCGCACAGGCCTGGCGCAGTTGCACTAAGTCACGCGGACGGGCACTGCCTAAAGCCACACGGCTGAGAACACGTTCAATGTCTCCAATCTCTTTTAATACTAAACGGACTGGTGATTCATGGTAACCATCCACAAGACTCTTGGTGGCATCTAAACGTGCATCTAGCAGCTTTGTATCGCGTAAGGGCTGCATCAGTGTACGACTAAGTAAACGTCCACCCATTGCAGTTTGACAGTCATTGATGAGTTGAAATAATGACGTGCCATGTTCAAACAGAGGCTCAACCAGCTCTAAGTTTTTACGTGTCACAGGATCAAGCGCAATGAAATCACTGCTTTGTTCAAGCTGAATAGAGCGAATATGTGGTAAGGCAGTCTTTTGCGTTTCTTTGGCATAATGAATCAGGGATGCTGCTGCTGCTTTGGCAAGCGGTAAATGGTCAATACCGAAACCAGCTAAAGTCGATACAGCAAACTGATCGCATAAAGTTTTTTGTGCATTGTTTAAATTAAAGTCGACATTTGGACGGCGTGTTACAGGGCAGTCGAGCAGTTTTTTAATGTGTTCAATGATGTTGGGGTCGACAATATTTTCATCGACCAAAATTTCACTTGGCATGAGGCGAGACAGTTCAATACCCAGTTGCTCAAGTTGAAACTCTTGTTGTTGAACTTTGAATAAACCTGCACTTAAATCTAACAATGCAATACCAATTTCATTTTGTTGTACGCAAAGCGCCACAAGGTTTGAACTTTGATGTGCCGTCAGTAAGGCATCGTCAGTCAGCGTACCTGGTGTAATAATCCGGACAACGCCACGTTCAACAGGGGCCTTACCTGTAACTTCACCAATTTGCTCGCAAATAACGACGGTTTCGCCTTTTTTCACCAAGCGAGCAAGGTAGCCTTCAGCTGCATGGTAAGGAACACCTGCCATAGGGATGGGTTCACCATTGGCTTTGCCACGATGGGTCAAGGTAATTCCGAGAAGTTTAGCGGCCTTGTGTGCATCTTCAAAAAATAGCTCGTAGAAGTCCCCCATACGATAGAACATCAAAGAGTGCGGATGTTGCATTTTGACGCCCATGTACTGTTGCATCATAGGGGTGAGGGTGGACAAATCAGTTATGATTCCCGAATTGCTCATGTAGGTGAAATCCTTAAATCTTTGAAAATACACAATATAAAAATAGACCGAGCGACACCGCTTACCGTGTGTATTTATGCGCTATGAACAGCTATTGTATGAATGGTAATATCTTAGCAAAATTGAAAACGACTAAACAATAAATCATCTATAAAGCGAACAGTTGTTAAACAGCCAAGTGATTATTGTTGTAGGCGTTAGGTGTAAAGCAAAAATAAAAAGCCTAAACATCTGTTTAGGCTTTTAAGGATTTAAGGCTTATACAGACCAAGTTCAGTCAGGTGCAACCGCAGGATACGACGTAACTCAAGAACAGCTTCAGGCGTTTCTTGAATAGAATGTCCCCCTTTAATAATGTTCTCAGACAATGCACCATCTAGATGGGCACTCGTATAAGGCACGACATCGTCTGTAATGATATTGAGGTCATCACTTTTGGTCGCATTCCCCATGATACTGTGGAATTTCATGCCTTTGTATGGAACGACGTTTTTAGTTAACCGAGTAAAGTTAGAGTTTTTGCTGAGATCACTTGGCCCATTTTGAATGAGTCCATTATCGACATCTTTAATGAAGGCTTGTAGGTCAGGGTCACTACTTTGTATAACATCGGTCAGTGCCCCCAAAAACGCACCTGGTAGACGAATGACTTTACGTGCCGCAAGGGTAAACCAGCGGTCAGCAAACTCTGTCCCACGATGTGGTGCTGCCAAGAAAATGGCCCGACTAAAGTTTGGAATCGGTTGAATGTCGAGACGTGATTTAAACAGAGGGTCATTTTTAAATTGTTGCGCACGTCGATTGGGTAGCAGTTTCATTGCCGCAGGGGTTAAGTCAGCATCGCTTACCAAAAGCCGTGCAATAATACCGCCCATACTATGACCCACTAGCACGGCATCCTTTTTGGCAGGCGCTTTGCTATCGACCAAATTAAAACTTTGTTGAATGATTGCATAGATTTGGAAACGACTTTCCAAAATTGGCATATTGGTCGAGTAGAACACTTGCCAAACTTGATAGTGCTCACGTAGTACGGGATCGCCCATTACATCATTCGTCAGACGAATCCATGCCTCTGGACTACTGGCTAGTCCGTGAACGAGCACCACCACTTTTTTATTTGGGTTGTACGGCTCAAGCATGTATAGGTGCGGCATAGTGAGGCGTGCATCACGATCAATCAGTGATAAATACGCGGCTTTACCTAAATTGTTTTGTGCTAACCATAAGCCATAAGGCGCAGAAAAGTTTGCAGCAAGAGGGTAACTTTTGCCTGCAATTTTCGCAGATTCAAACTTATAGGGATCATAAGCTGAGATTTCAAACTCAGGGTTGTTTAAGATCTCATCGATACTGGATGCAGAGCGTGGCTGTGCGGTAATAGTTGCTGCTAAATAACGGGCATTGTGAATGTTAGGATTACGACCATTGGTGTACTGATAATGCAGTGGATCGACAATATATTTGGCTTTTTCGGGTGAGGTGTCATTGTGCTCAGGTGGGAGGACAATCAGAAACTCTGAACCAAAACCATCGCGACGTGTGATAGAGCGCAGGCCTGAAAAGTTCATATTGTAAGTTGACATCAGTTGTTCAACTTGACGGTTTTTTAAAAGTGGGTAGTTATCATAATTTATGCGGTAAATACTTTGTCCCACTTTTATTTGATTACCGACTTCAGATGGCCCATGGCGCAGGCCATAACTATTTACAAGTTTAGCGATAGCTTGGTTATAAAAGTCACGGAGTTGGACTTGTCTGTTATCAAAAATACGGTCTTGCGGGCCACGTTTGGTGTTAAACATGTAGGCATAACTATAGCGAATGCTTTTATCCAGCATGCCAAGTTGTTGATCTAAGCAGCTTTGGTAGTTTTGTTTTTGCAGCGCCTGTTTTTCTTCCGACTGGGTCTTGGCTAAAATACTCACTTTACAGGCTGATGATTTTTCTAAGGAAAGTGCTTTAGCGAGATAAAGTTCGCTAGCAGTAGAGAGGAGCTGTTCATCTTGAATTTGTGGAATTTGTTTGAGTTCGCTGACACATTCCTCAGGTTGCTCTGAACAGATTTTTGCTTCTCGGCCTGTCATAGACAGCACGTTTAGACTCGCTTCACTGAGCTTATCCCGCGTTAAAATACTCTCACGCTCATTGGTAATCGTGACGTTCAGTGATTGATTTTTCACACTGACCACTTGGCAACCACTCAAAAGCGAAACGAGAGTGGTCATCATCAAGGTGCTACGGATGTATTTAGGCATAAAAAGCGTCGACTACCGTTTATTCTTTTGAATTTTTTAAATCATACGATAATTCTCGGATTTATCAATTCGCCTAAAATAAAAATAGACCGAAAATTCGGTCTATTTTTAGGTACATCATAAATGATGGGATTATTTTGCAGTATTTAGAACTTGCCAAACATTCCAACGACCTTGTTTTTCAATTTCATTAATCAAGCGATCCGCAACTTCAGCTTCTTGCGGATATTTCAGCTTGTAGTTTTTCAAGGTTTGCACCGCATTTTTCTTTTGTTCCATCGCGATGTAGTTATTTGCTGTCGCTAAATAGGCTTCTTGAACACCAGATTTCATTGCTTTATCGAGGTATGGCATCGCTTCACGTTGACCACCACCTTCAGACAAGGCAAAACCGAACCAGAAGTTTGCTTCAGGGTCTTCTTGGTTAATTTTTAAAATACGCTGTGCATAAGCCAAAGACTTGGTGGTATAGACTGAACCAAGGTCTAAATTACGTGCCATAACGCTAGCTTTGAACGCACGAACCAGTACATCAAATGAAGCATTGTCTTTCGACGCTAACGTATCGAGCTGTTGTGTCACTTCTTTTAGTTTTAACTCAAAACCTTTACGTTCTTGGCGTTCTGTAAAGCGTGGTGGGTAGTGACGGGCTTTGCCTTCAACCAACTGTAAGAAGTCATCAATTTCAGTAATGTCGACTTCATTGTCGCCCGCCAGTACGGCAAACTTCAACTGACGGTCTTTGCTGTTTACGGTTGGAATAATCAGTTTATTGGTGTCTAAAACCAGTTTTTTAGATGGATCGTCAGAGCGAGTCACTTCCATTTTAGTTACGGGTTGAGCCGCTGCTTTTTTTAAGTTAATTTCAAATGGAGGTGGCGCATCATAATTAAATGGATTGAGTGCATAAAATGGTGCAGTTAATTCAGGCTCTGTAAAAACGATGGTATCGCTATTGTTCTTCGTTGGGTTTGAGCTACACGCTGTTAAAAACGAGACAGCAAGAACAGCAACCGCTAAGGGTTTAAGCATCATAAGGTTCATCCATTCATTATTTTAAGAAGTGGTATAAAAGGCATGTTCGTCAGTCTAAAAAAACTCTGATGAACATGCAAGGTTTGCTATAGGCAGGGTTTCAAAAACTAACACTTTTCATGTTTAGTCATTGGATGGTAGGCTTTGAGCTTCACATTCGCGGCGTACATCTTCCAAAATTTTCAATTCTTCAGCACTAAAGGGTTGTTCATTTTGTTGTTGCTTTTTAAAAGTTGGATCAAGCAAAGACAAACGTTGGCATAGGGTGCTCATCCGTTTCTCATTCAGCTGAATACGGTCAAGTAGAACACGCATACCTTCAAGAATTGGATCAGACTGGTCTTGCGTTGCAGCATAAGGTTGGAAACCAATACTTTCTGCATAATCGCGACGACGTGTTTCTGCTTCATCTTTCGGTTTATCTTTAGAAATAAAGCGTGCAGGGTTACCAACTGCTGTGGTGTCGGCTGGAACTGCTTTGGTGACGACTGCATTTGAGCCGACTTTCGCATTTTTACCAACAGTAAAAGGGCCTAAAATTTTAGCACCAGCACCAACCACCACACCGTCTTCTAAGGTCGGGTGACGTTTGCCTTTATTCCATGTGGTTCCACCTAAAGTGACACCGTGATATAAGGTCACATCGTCGCCAATTTCAGCGGTTTCACCAATCACGACGCCCATGCCATGGTCAATAAAAAAACGACGACCAATTTTAGCACCCGGGTGAATTTCAATACCTGTTGCAAATCGGCTAAAAGAAGATAATAAACGAGCTGAGCCTTTACATTCTTTTTTCCATAACTCATGCGCCATGCGGTGCATGATCAAGGCATGAATGCCTGGATATGTGGTTAGAACTTCTAAAGTGTTTCGTGCCGCAGGATCGCGCGCGAATACAGCATGTATATCTTCTTTGAGCTGTTTAAGCATTAGATTGATCCTCTGTTTGATCCGTATTTGACTTTTTCCATGTGCCGTTATTTAAAGCTTGTACACGACTAAAAATACCACGAAGTAAATGATATTCCATACGATCTAATTGTATACGTCCAAAAAGACGACGCAAGCGTAAAGGCAGTAATCGAGGATTTTTTGGATCTAAAAATTCAATCTCGGCCAACATTTTTTCAATGTGCGGGTAGAACTGTTCCATTTGCTCATGGGTGACCAAAGGCTCATCCCATTGCATAGACTCAGTATCTGTTACAGGCATGGTTGCAGTTTCATCTTTACCGCTTTCCACAGCAGCCAGTGTGGCCATACGCATTTCATAACAAATCACTTGAATCGCTTGAGCCACATTTAGTACACCATAGTCTGTATTTACAGGAATGGTGACATGATAGTTAGCCATGGCGAGTTCTTCGTTGGTCAGTCCGCGGTCTTCACGGCCAAATACAACAGCAACGTCTTGCTGATCATTCACCACTGCTGAAATTGATTTTTCAGCTGCGGGACGTGCGTCTAGCAAAGGCCAAGGAATGGTACGACTACGCGCACTCGTGCCAAACACTAAATGGCAGTCTTTGATGGCATCAGCAAGGGTTTCAACGATTTCAATCTGCTCAATTAAATCAGTTGCACCCGCAGCCAAAGCATCAATATTGGGATGCGGATAGGTTTTTGGCGCAACCAAAACCAGTTTTGAGAGTCCCATCGTTTTCATGGCGCGCAGTGCGCTACCAATGTTTGCAGGGAGTGTGGTATTGACCATGACAATACGCACATGGGAGAGATGCGCTGAAACAGCGGCATTGTCAAATTGGCTCATGATTTTTCCAATGAATCTTTAAAATTTAAATAATTAAGAGAACTGACCGACTTCAGCTTGATATAAGTCCATGGCATCATCCATGCTCATATCCGCAGGGGGCGGTGGTACATCTACAGGTTTGGCTTCTTCATAGCTCACCGCTTTGGCTGCTTTGGATTTGACTTGATATTCCACATGAAGATTTTCTTTACCAAAATAGTCACGCAGTTTAGACAGAAGGTCATCCAGTGGCGCCACTTTCCAATTAATCCCTAAGTGCAATTCAGCCGTGGCATACGGGTAGTCCAACAGCAATTGCAGTGGGATGTGATTACACATATCGACATTACAAAAGGGTGCAAGAATATTTTTTAAATCTTGGCTCAGTGTTTTTGTGCTATGTGTTGGGTCGAGACGAATTTGAATACAGTTGGCGCGTTTTTGACGAATTTCATTTAGGGTAAATGCTTTGGTTAAGCGACCCATTGGACGGTCAAAACCTTCACGTTCGTAAATTTCACCTTCAATTACCACCACTTTTTCATTTTGAATGATGTCTTTAAAACGCATAAAGCGTTCATGGTTCGCAGAGACTTCGATCCGTGAGGTACCATCATCTAAGGTCACCATCATTCGGTTCGGGAAGTTAGCTACATCAACCACAAGCCCAGCAAAAACCGTAGTAACACCACGACGGGTTGGGGTAAGTTCATTAATTTTATTCGGAATAAACGCTTTCAACTCAGTGCGATATACATCAATTGGGTGACCGGTTAAATACAACCCTAGAGTGTCTTTTTCACCTTTGAGACGGACTTCATCTGACCAAGGTTTAACAGGTTTGGCGGGTTTACGTTGTACTTCTTCAACCTCACCAAACAAGTCCATGATGCCTGTTTCACGGTTTGAGCGAGCTTGATCTGCCGCTTGTACCGCTTCAGGTAGCTGCGCCATTAGGCTTGAGCGCTCAATGCCGAGGCAGTCTAAAGCACCTGAGCGAATCAATGCTTCTAAAGTCCGTTTATTGATTTTTTTCAGATCAATACGATGGCAGAAATCAAACAAATCACGATAAGGCCCATCTTGAATACGCGAGTCAATGACCGACTGCATCGCCGCTTCACCGACGCCTTTAATTGCACCGAGTCCATAAACGATCGTTTTATCGTCCGAAGCATGGAATTGATAGATAGACATATTGACCGAAGGCGGCAATACCTCTATATCATTGTGGCGACAGTCATCAATCAAGAACACCACGTTATCGGTGTTTTGCATTTCCGATGACATCACCGCTGCTAAGAATTCAGCTGGATAATGCGCTTTGAGCCATGCCGTTTGATAAGCTACAAGGGCATAGGCAGCGGCATGCGATTTGTTAAAGCCATAACCTGCGAACTTTTCCATATAGTCAAAGATATGGTTGGCAGTGGCTTCATCAATGTCTTTTTTGGCTGCACCTTCCGTGAAAATTTGGCGCTGTTTGACCATTTCTTCGGGCTTTTTCTTACCCATCGCACGACGTAGTAAGTCCGCACCACCCAAGCTATAGCCCGCACAATACTGTGCTGCCTGCATTACCTGTTCTTGGTAAACCATAATGCCGTAAGTCGGCTCAAGTACACCTTCAAGTAGGGGGTGAAGATATTCAAACTCGCCACCATGCATACGGTGGATAAAGTCTGGAATCAGGTCCATTGGGCCCGGACGGTAAAGGGATACGAAGGCGATAATTTCTTCAAATTTGCTTGGACGTGCTTCCTTGAGCATTTTTTTCATGCCCACGGATTCAAACTGGAAGACCGCTGTGGTGTTGGCATTGGCAAAGATGAGGTATGCATCTTTGTCATCAAGCGGAATGAACGCAATGTCTAAAGGCACATCTAGCTGAATGCGCTTATTGATATTCTTCACGGCATCTTCAATGACCGTTAAGTTGCGCAGACCCAAGAAGTCGAACTTTACTAGACCTGCAGATTCAACATCGTCTTTATCGTACTGCGCAACACGGCCTGTACCATCTGCATCACACATCACGGCAGAAAAGTCGGTAATTTTAGTCGGGGAAATGACCACGCCACCTGCGTGTTTACCTGTGTTACGGGTAATGCCTTCGAGTTTTAATGCCATTTCCCAAATTTCAGCCGCATCGTCATTGTCTGGGTTGGATGGGTTAGTGACAATATCTTTAAGCTGTGGCTCTGCTTCAATCGACTCTTCGAGGCTAAGACCTAAAGGCTTGGTCGGAATCATTTTTGAGATTCGGTCTGCCAAACCATAGGATTTACCCAAGACACGTGCCACATCACGAATAGCACCTTTGGCTGCCATGGTGCCGAAAGTGGCAATTTGTGATACTGCATCGCGTCCGTATGTACGCGCCACATAGTCAATCACACGATCACGACCAGCAATACAGAAATCGACGTCGAAATCGGGCATTGAAACACGTTCTGGGTTTAAGAAGCGTTCGAAGAGTAGTCCGTATGGGAGAGGATCGAGATCCGTAATTTTTAAGCTGTAAGCAACAAGTGAACCTGCACCTGAACCACGACCCGGACCAACGGGAACGCCATTACCTTTGGACCATTGGATGAAGTCCATGACAATCAAGAAATAGCCCGGAAAACCCATTTTAAGAATGGTCCCGATTTCATATTCTAAACGATCATCATATTCTTTACGTTTTTGAGGCCAGTATTCATCACGCGTTTCAGGTGGATATAAAAAGTCTAAACGCTCTTCTAAACCTTCTTTGGATAAATGTGCAAAGTAGGTGTCAATGGTATGGCCTTCAGGAATAGGGTAGTCAGGCAGGAAGTATTTACCTAATTGCAGAGTAACGTTACAACGCTTAGCAATTTGATAAGTATTTTCAATTGCAGATGGAATGTCTGCAAATAATTCCGCCATTTGTTGGCCAGATTTAAAATATTGTTCTGGAGAGTAATTTTTTGGTCGGCGGTTATCCCCTAATACATAACCATCGGCAATACAGACCCGAGCTTCGTGTGCTTCAAAGTCGATTTCTTTCATGAAGTGCACATCGTTGTGCGCAACTACACCAATATTGTATTTTTTAGCCAGTTTTATGGCTTCATAATTGAAGTCATCTTCACCGGAGCGTTCTGTTCGACATAGAGCCAAATAAACACGATTGCCAAACTTTGCAATCCATTCTTCGAGTAAAGGTTCAGCTTTTTGCGGATTCGATGTACAAAGCATTTTGCCGACATCAGATCGCATGCCAAGTAGCGCAATCAGGTCATGGTTTTGTTCTAAAATCCAGTCTTTTGCAACGCAAGGAATATCAAGCTGTTGACCTCGGATAAAACCTTCTGAAACCAGTTCGGTTAGATTACGCCAGCCAACATTGCTCATTGCTAATAAAGTCACGCGATGTTCAGCATCGTTCAAGCGAACTTCTGAACCCATAATCGGTTTGATACCATTATCTAAGCATTTACCATAAAATTTTACAGCAGCATGTAAGTTAGATAAGTCAGTAATGGCAAGGGCTGGCATACCTTCTGCCTTAGCAGCTTTGACTAAATCAGGTATACGTACAATTGATTCTGTGATTGAAAATTCTGTATGAATACCAAGATGTACAAAGTGCATAAGTGAGTCCCTGCAAAAACCGCTGAATAGTTTAACATGCTCTGCCTTCATTCTGAGTGCGATTCAAATGAATTGGCAAAATTTAATAGGCTACAGTGTTTGGACTGTTTATTTTATTGTCAGTAAGTTCTAAACGACTTAAAAAAGGCAATGTCAGTCGCATTGTTTCTTGGCATAAAAGCCTTTAGCAGGCCACTGCTTGCTGAATGGTAAAGCTGCTTAACCGCCCATTTTTAAAACCAAAGTTGAGATAAGCCGTGTAGGGTGGGGCAAAGTCTTGGGGTTCTTTCAGAAAGGCTTTGATTTCATTGGGCTGCAAGAGCAAAACTTGGGCTTCACCTGATGCTGCCATACCTTGTGCACTGTATTTAAAGTCTTGTTTAAACTGCTGGGTGGTGTTTCAAAAAGTATGCTGGCATTAAACGAATCCATTATTGATATAAAAGAACACTAAATCAAAGGCTTTGAAATGATTTTCAAGCTTTTTGGAGAAGTTGCAGCTTCTCCTAAAGCCTCGCCTGATTCGATGCCGTAATCGACAATTATTGCCTTCTATACCCACAGTGAAAAATTTACCAATCAACTGTTTGCATTCTTTAAAGGTCGTAACAAAGCTATCCCAATGGTCACTTGATATACATGTATAGCTTACACCTAACTGCTTCAATTTTAATTTAAGTCGTTTTGCAGTGGCTAAATCTCGGTTACCCCATACATAAGCAACAATTTCACCTGTTTCTCGATGATAGGCATAAATTAGCCATTGTTTATTTTGCTTATGACCAACAAAAGTCCAAAACTCATCTACTTCAAGGGTTTCATAATGACTTTGCTGTGCTCGAAGTTGATATTTTGATTGGCTAAGTGTCCGTAGAACTTTACCGATACTTACTCTTTCAATTTCTGCTATATCCCTGACACCACTGCCTCGCACCATGAGGTGTAATATTTTGGTTTTGATACCTGAGTGACAGCCTTGATAACTGAGAGCATGATCACCAATAAATTGACGTCTGCATATTTTACATTGGTAATTTTGCTTACCATCTACTTTTGTGCCATTTTTCTTTATACTGTCACTTAGGCAGGCTGGACACTTGATTTCTAGAGTTATTCGCATTTCTCTATTTTATCAAAATCCAACCTGCTTTTTTTCAGCATACTTTTTGAAACACCACCAACTGCTGTAAAGTATAATTCGGTGTGATCTGAATATTTTGCACGCGTATGTTTTCGCTCATCGCTTGAGTGCTTTCCCAGTCAAGCCAAACACGGCCTTTGGTTTGACCGAGTTGTTTGAAATTCGTTTTGTCTTTATAGAATTTTTCAGTCTGAATCTTGGGATTATCTTCGTTAAAAATCTCAAACTTTAGGGTTTTGGGTTGGGCACTTGTAATAGTGTATTCATAGTTGCCTGTACATTCAGCATATAGCTTACTGGTTTTTCCAGTCGTTGGAGCGAGTAATTGACTGACTTGATTTGCTGTCACAGGTGCATTGAGTTCAACCTGATTCACTTTCACACTGGTGACGTAGTTATAGGGATTTGAAGCTGCATGGCTGAGCATCGGCAAAAGACTTAGACTGATCAATAGAGTTGTTATTTTCATCGTTATAGCTTTTAAAAGTTTTGTTTGCCGCATTATATAAAACTTAGACCTGAAAAAAAGCTCCCAATATTGAGAGCTTGATTTTGTTAGCGCAGTTTAGATAGCCAATCGCCAACGGATTGTACAATTTGCACCATGATCAACAGCACAATCACCGTGAGGATCACGACACTGGTGTCAAAACGTTGATAACCATAAGATATAGCAAGGTCACCAATACCGCCTGCACCCACGGCCCCAGCCATCGCGGTTGCACCAATTAAGCTAATCGTGGCTGTGGTTAAGTTTAAAATCAGTGAACTGCGTGCTTCAGGTAAAATAAACTTAAAGATGATTTGTAGTGGCGTTGCACCCATTGCTTGTGCAGATTCGATAATCCCTTCATTCACTTCAAGTAATGAAGTTTCCACCAAACGACCAATGTATGGTCCGACATAGATGGTGAGCGGAACAATTGCAGCCCACGTGCCAATCGATGTACCGACGATGAGTTTGGTTAAAGGTAAAACCGCAATCAGTAAAATAATAAAAGGCAGAGAGCGCAGGGCATTCACAATCGGGTTCAGGCTGTGATAAATTGCTTTGTTGGGCAAAATACCATCAGGACGGGTGACCAATAAAATGATGGCCTGAATAAAGCCCCAAATACAGCCAAACAGCATTGCAAAAAACACCATATGAAATGTTTCTTGCAAAGCTGTAATAAACTGATCAATCGATAAAGAGCTTTTCCAAAAAGGTGCTGTGATTTGAGTTAACCACTGGACAATTAAATCTCTCATGCCAGCTCTCCTGATTGTTCAACAGCCACACCATGTTGTTTTAAAAACTCAACTGCTTCAGCGATCAGACTTTCATTGCCCAAAAGCTGAACAAACATTTGTCCAATCACATTGCCATCAATTTCAATCATGTTGGCAAACAGGATATTGAGACTAATATCAAACTGTTTAATTAAGTTTTGAATTACGGTTTCGTGTGCAGAGTTACCAAGAAATTGTAAGCGGTAAATACTATGGTGATGCTTATGCTCGAGGTTATTCAGAAGCTTAATCGGTAGCTGTTGATGCAAAATCGTTTGAATAAAATTCTGTGTCGTTGCATGTTGCGGACGACTAAACAGGTCCACTGTTTTTCCAGTTTCAACCACTTTACCGAGTTCCATTACGGCTACATGTGAGCAGATGCTTTGGATCACATCCATTTCATGTGTCACCATGACGATGGTAATACCTTGCTCTTGATTGATTTTTTTGAGCAAGTCTAAAACTGACTTAGTGGTTTGTGGGTCGAGTGCAGAAGTCGCTTCGTCACAAAGTAATATTTTAGGATGGTTGGCAAGCGCACGTGCAATACCGACACGTTGTTTTTGACCACCCGAAAGTTCGTCTGGATAAGCTTCTTTTTTGTGTTTGAGATCAATAAACTCAAGTAGCTCATTCAAACGCTTTTCACGTTCAGCTTTGCTATAACCTAAAAGTTTCATGGGCATTTCAATATTGGCTGCAACGGTTTTGGTTTGCAGTAAGTTGAAATGCTGGAAAATCATGCCAATATTTGCACGTTCTTGACGTAATGCTTTTGCATCTAATGCAGTAAAGTCTTTTTGATTGATAATCACTTGGCCTTGAGTTGGGCGTTCAAGTAAATTGATCAAACGAATGAGGGTACTTTTACCTGCACCACTATAGCCAATAACGCCAAAAATACTGCCTTCTGGAATGTCCAAATTGATTTGGTCCAGTGCAGGAATGGTTTGGCCTTTCAGCTGATAGTGCTTTGAAATGTTTTTAAATTGAATCATATCGTCAAAAACTACACAAAAATGAAAAAACAGGCAAAGAGACTTTGCCTGTTTCGTTGATTTGATTATATTACTATTTAGCTTGAGTAAGGTAGCTTACTGGCTTGTTCACATCAATTTTTGTGCCGCCAAAATGTTCTTGAACATATTTGCCGACTGCAGCAACATGGTAAAGCTCACCGACTTTTTTCAGTACAGGGTCGTTTTGACGCGCTTCAGCCACAGCAAGAACGTTGACGTTCATTTTCGTGGTTTGGTCGATTGGCTCATAGTAAATCGCATCTTTCAATACGTTTAGACCACCTTCCATTGCAAGGGTATTCCCCAAGACAATTGCATCAACTTCGTCTTTCACACGTACAGCCGTTGCCATTTGAATGGGTTTAATCACCAATGCTTTTTTATTTTCAACGATGTCTTGAGATGTACCTTTCACAAAGTCAAAGTCATTTTTTAACTTCACAAGACCCGCAGATTGTAATAATAACAATGCACGTGATTCGTTCGCACCGTCATTTGGAATCGCAATCGTTGCACCATTTTTAAATTCAGCCAGAGTTTTTACTTTGCTTGAATAGATGCCCATTGGCTCTAGGTAGGTCGTTGAAAGTGGAGCAATCTTCGCTGTGTTCGCTTCGTTATATGCTACAAGGTAAGCATAAGATTGGAATGCATTGACATCGACTTCATTGTTTGCAACAGCAGTGTTCATTGCAACATAGTCAGTGAAGTTTTTAATGTCTAACTTTAAGCCAGCTGCTTTAGTTTCTGGCAAAGTTGCAATATAGCGCCAAATGTCTGCATCAGACCCAGTCGATGCGATGGTTACTGTTTGCTCAGCTGCTGCAGTATCCGTTTTAGCCGCATCTGCTGCAGGTGCTTCAGGTTTACTACAACCCGTTAAAACAACAGATAAACCCAGCGCAATTCCTAGAATTTTTTTCATTTTTTCTTCCCGAGTAAGCACCCAAACGAGGCTTAACTTAGCTGAACAATAGAGAGATCGATTGATTTTAAATCAGGTATTCCTGATTTGATGCATATGACTGTAATGTGAGTTTTGCAAGTGTGCAATTCGATATCAGTCGAATATGTACTTTCACTTTGGAAAAGATTAACTTTTTCAAATCACTAGAAACATCTCTGCTCAATCGTTAAATTTTGCACATCATATCAACAAAGTAATATTCGATATAGAGCATAAAAGTTCAATACTTATCTTATTTAAAGATTAGTAATTTGCATTTTGTTTATAATTTTATAATGAAAACAATATATTATTTTTAATTAATCTATTTAAAAATAATAATTTGCATAAATTTTGTGCTTTATAAGATTTTATCTAAACTAAATACAAAAAATAGATATAACGAGTATAAAGTGCAAAAAGTATGTCTCAGAATATAGGATGAATATAGCTATATCTTTAGAAATTAATTTATATTCATACGGATATATTTAAAAAAATTCGCAGCGGTTTGCAATAAAAAAACCCGCATTTAGCGGGTTTTTACAGTATGGATGCTTTTAAGCATTTTCACGCGCAATAGCACGATAACCAATATCTGTACGATATTGCATACCCGTAAATGTCACTTGACCACAGACTTCTAAAGCATTGACTTGCGCTTCAAGTACGGTATCGCCAAGAGCTGTGACACATAAAACACGACCACCCGCAGTCAAGATGTGACCGTCGGCACTCATTGTAGTGCCCGCATGGAAGATTTTTGTGTTTTCAGGAGATTGACCAAGACCAGAGATTACGTCACCTTGACGAACAGTTTCTGGGTAGCCTTCTGCTGCTAGGACAATACCAATTGATTTGCGTTCATCCCATTCAGCTTCTGCTGGAAGATTACCTGCAATACCAGCTTCAACCAGATCGACCAATGATGATTTTAAACGCATCATAATCGGCTGAGTTTCAGGGTCACCAAAACGACAGTTGAACTCGATCACTTTTGGTTGACCTTTGTCATCAATCATCAAGCCTGCGTATAAGAAACCTGTATAAACGTGACCGTCCTTTTTCATACCTTCAACGGTAGGACGCATCACTTCATTCATGGTTTTTTCAAATACATCTGCAGTCACCACAGGAGCAGGAGAGTAAGCACCCATACCACCCGTGTTTGGACCTTGGTCGCCTTCAAAAATACGCTTATGGTCTTGAGATGTTGCCATTGGTAAGATGTTGTCGCCATCAATCATACAAATGAAAGATGCTTCTTCACCAGCAAGGAATTCTTCGATCACAACACGAGAACCAGCATCACCAAACTTGTTGCCCGCCAACATGTCATCAATCGCATCAAAAGCTTCTTGATTAGTCATGGCTACAATTACGCCTTTACCCGCAGCAAGACCATCGGCCTTGATCACGATTGGCGCGCCATTTTTTTCAACAAATGCTTTCGCTGCATCGACCTCAGTAAATACATCGTAGAACGCAGTAGGAATGTTGTGGCGTTTTAAGAAGTGCTTAGCAAATGCTTTTGAGCCTTCTAGCTGGGCAGCAAATTGAGTTGGGCCCCAAATTTGAAGCTCTGCCGCGCGGCAAGCATCAACTACACCATTTACCAGCGGTGCTTCTGGACCCACAATAATCAAATCTACTGCATTGTTTTTTGCAAAGTCGATAATTGCAGCATTGTCTAAAATGTTGAGTGCAACATTTTCACATTTGTTTTCTGTTGCAGTTCCTGCATTACCTGGTGCAACAAAAACTTTTGCAACTTTTTCATCTTGAGCGATTTTCCATGCCAATGCATGTTCACGACCGCCATTACCCAAAACTAACATGTTCATCTTACTATCCTTTTTTAATCCCTCCCAACCTCCCTTTGAAAAGGGAGGGGCATCACGAATTTAAAGAGTCCTTTAATTCATGACAAGTCCCCCTTTAAAAAGGGGGATTTAGGGGGATTTTTGAATATGAATTATTGTAAATTAATGACGGAAGTGACGCATGCCAGTGAAGACCATTGCAATACCTGCTTCATCTGCAGCAGCAATGGTTTCTTCGTCACGCATAGAACCGCCCGGTTGGATAATACATTTAATACCTGCTTTTGCTGCATTATCAATACCATCGCGGAATGGGAAGAATGCATCAGATGCCATTACAGCACCTTCAACCACTAAGCCTGCGTGCTCCGCTTTAATGGCAGCAATACGCGCTGAGTTAACACGGCTCATTTGGCCTGCGCCTACACCAATGGTTTGACGACCTTTAGCATAAACAATGGCATTTGATTTTACGTATTTCGCAACTTTCCATGCAAAGATCAAATCATCAATCTCAGCATCCGTTGGTGCG
Organism: Acinetobacter sp. 789_lipA; assembly: GCF_058242845.1. NCBI lineage: Bacteria > Pseudomonadati > Pseudomonadota > Gammaproteobacteria > Moraxellales > Moraxellaceae > Acinetobacter > Acinetobacter sp. 789_lipA. The sequence continues at coordinate 2,129,683 of NZ_JBZAYS010000001.1, forward strand.
CGTTTCGTCACGACTTTTAGATCATCTTCGGTGATCATGCCTAAGTCTTGGTCTTGAACCAATAAACCGCCATTTACGCGTTTATAGTCAAGTTGTGGCGCACGCTCATCAAGTGCAGGTAATTCACCACAAATGAGAACACGAACATTTTTCTTCGCGCCAGTGACTTCAAGCACGCCTTCAGCGATGCTCGGTGCAATGATAACTTCAACAAACTGACGATCTACAATGGCTTGTGCAGTTGCAACATCTAATTCACGGTTGAATGCAATGATGCCGCCAAAAGCTGATTCAGGATCTGTCGCATAAGCCAAGTCATATGCCGCTTGAATACCATCTAAAGACACAGCAACGCCACATGGGTTTGCGTGTTTAACGATAACACAAGCAGGTTTTGCAAATGATTTGACACATTCAAGTGCGGCATCTGTATCTGCAATGTTGTTATACGAAAGTTCTTTACCTTGAAGTTGTTTCGCTGTTGAAACAGAGGCTTCAGTTGCTGTGCTTTCTACATAGAATGCTGCTGACTGATGCGGGTTTTCACCATAACGCAAGTCTTGAGCTTTATTTAACTGTGTATTGAACGTACGTGCAAACTTGTCTGCTTGACCTTCTTCCTTGCCTACGCGAGCACCTAGGTAAGAAGCAATCATGCCATCATACTGTGCTGTATGTTCAAATGCTTTAACGGCTAAATCAAAACGAGTTTCGTAAGACAAAGCACCATTTGTTTTAAGCTCAGCAACAACAGTGTCGTAGTCTGTAGCATTGACCACAATACCGACAGAAGCATGATTTTTCGCAGCAGCACGCACCATAGTTGGGCCGCCGATGTCGATATTTTCAATCGCATCTGCAAGTGAGCAGTTCGGTTTAGCGACAGTTGCAGCAAATGGATAAAGGTTCACAACCACAAGATCGATCGCATCGATATTGTGTTCAGCCATCACAGCTTCGTCTAGACCGCGACGAGCTAAGATACCACCATGAATTTTCGGGTGTAGCGTTTTTACACGACCATCCATCATTTCTGGGAAACCCGTATGCTCTGAAACTTCAACTACAGCGATATTGTTGTCTTTTAACAACTTATATGTACCGCCAGTAGATAAAATTTCTACCCCTAGAGCAACAAGGTTTTGAGCGAACTCAACAATGCCAGTTTTATCGGAAACAGAGATTAAAGCGCGTTTAATGGTCATGATCTTCGTCACAGTTATCAAGAATTAAAACAAAAAGCCAAAAATAGCAGGTAAAAAAAATGCCCGCGGAAGCCGCAAGCATTTTATCATTTATTCACTCATTAAACCGTGAGCTTTTAACTTTTTACGTAAAGTTCCACGGTTAAGTCCTAGAATCTCCGCAGCACGTGTTTGGTTACCGCGGGTATATTCTAAAACTACAGATAGAAGAGGTTTCTCCATTTCTGCCAGCACCATGTCGTAGACCTGAGATGGTTGCTCGCCTTGCAGTTGTGCAAAATAGTGGCGAACTGCGCGATCTACGTGAATACGAAGAGCGACATCAGACTGTGCAGTAAAAATAGGAGATTTGCTATTCATGCGAAGTAATCCGAAAAATCTAAATATCACTTGGGTAAAGTGACATATATAAAGTGGTCTAAAATTAAAATGAACTTCGTTTTAGATCCTAAAACGACTAGTTCTAAAACTGTACATTTAGCATGCCACAATATCGCTAAGTTGGTCGAAATATAAGCGTAACAATAGTTAAATATTTGTTACCGACCTTTTTTAAACAAAAAAATCTGCTCAATACGCGATATTTCGATAACGCGCATTTTTGCTGATGTTCTATTTGTATTAAAAGACTGAGGAGATTGCAGCACTAAGCTTTTGTGGCGCGTATCATACCATTGTCTAAGAAAAAGTGAGCAAGAAAACTGCATTTTTTTTCACTTTTTTTACATTTTTTTTAAATTTTAGGGCTGGACTATTTCTAAACTGTAATGATTGAAGCTTTTACGGCTGACTGGCAGGCTAAATTTGAATTTGAACGGACTATTTTTAGGAATTCGTTTGATTCCAACCAGGCTATCAATCAAGTATTCATTTGCATGCAGTTGATAGGTTGAATCGACTTCACCATCCACTTTTAAAATGACCTTAAGATCTGGTAGCGGAAGGCTGGTGTCATGATAATTGATCAGTTCACCTGAAAATTGAGTTTTCTGTGCATCGAGACGTTTTACTTTTAATTTATTAATGCTGATCAGACTGTACCGTTCTTGTAGGCTGCTACAGTTCAGTACGAGACAAATTTTATTATAGGTTGCACCTAATGCGGGGCTATTATTGAGGATATGTGGGTTAAACCATAAGTATTGGAAACACAATAATGCCAATAAGCTGAAGTTAATCACACCCCAAAGCATATAGTACATCGGGCTTTTTTGCGGTTTCGCTGGATTGTTGTCTGCCAAATTCATGGCAGGATAGTTACCAATCGGGTCGGTACTAAAATAGTTTAAATTGTTTAAATAGGTTTTGAGGTCAATGTTGGAGTGCTCAACTTTCAGATTGAAAATATCAAGCAAATTTGATGTCGACATTGAAAGCGCAGCAGATTGCGATAAATCAAAATGAATGCTGTCTACGCGAGGAGAGGAAAATGCTGAATTTGAAGACATGCTCATGTCATTCTGATTCGACGATCTTTCCTCACCTGTGTCAAAAGTATGACCCGTGGTTAAATGCGAGAGCGCATTAAAGGTCATCGAACACTTTGGGCAACAAACCATACCTTGCGCAACAGTGAGTTGCGCAACACTTACTTTGTAGATGGTTAGGCATTTAGGGCAAGAGGTTTGTTTGTCGCTCATAGTGTATTAAGGGTTCATTTAAAGGGTGTGGCGTTTACCCGAGATTCGGCACCAGTTTTCATCACGTTTCTCGACCTCTAATATATCAAAAAACTCAGAATAAACACTAGAAACATCAGAAACTTGCTCTTCAATTACACCTGCAAGTGCGAACTCTCCCTCAGATTTGACTAAAGTTGCGAATTCAGGCGCTAACATCATGAGCGGGCCTGCCAAAATATTTGCAACAAAGACATCTGCTTTTTGGTCAGCAAGCTCTAAATTAAACTCATCTGGTAAGCCGACATAAAGGTTCTCAGCCACGCCATTGAGCGCCGCATTTTGTTCAGTGGCTAAAATTGCTTGAGGGTCAATGTCTGTGGCATAGACTTTTTTTGCACCTAGAAGTAGAGCAGCAACACCTAAAATACCTGAACCGCAACCATAGTCGATCACGATTTTATCTTTAACATCAGTTTTACCTAACCACTGCAGGCAAAGAAAAGTAGAGGCATGGTTCCCCGTGCCAAACGCTAAGCCTGGATCAAGTTTAATGTTGACTGCATCTGGTTCTGGTGCTTCCATCCATTCAGGAACGATCCAGTATTTGTCAGCAATTTGAATTGGTTCGTAGGCATCCATCCATGTGCGTTCCCATTCTTGGTCTTCAAGAAATTCGCTACGCATCGGTGCATCAGGCATTTGAGTGCGAATAAAAGTTTCTAATGCATTGACATCAATTTCTTCGTCGTCTTCTTGCGCATAGATACCCGTCACAATGACTTTATTCCAAAGTGGCGTTTCACCTGGAAGTGGTTCAAGTAAGTCTTGGTTTTCTGCATCATCTAATGTGACACTGACTGCACCCAAAGATTCTAAAAGGGTTTCAGTAAAATCGACTTGCGCTTGATCAACCGTAATATGAATTTGTAACCACTTCACAGGAATAACCTAATATTTATGTATAAATAAATATTGTAGCGGAACGGGGGGCAGTTCGACAGCATTCCTCAAAATAAAAAAGGATGCCGAAGCATCCTTAGATCTACATCTGTTCTAGGCTTGTTCTGTACTGGTTTGAACCGATGGAGCATAACGGTTGAGTAATGTCCCAAAGATGGCTGCAAAGATATACATAAAAATAGAATAGACCGCTGCGGGCATGGCAATGGTGGTACTGGCCATCACGGTAAGTGCAATGGTCATGGCAAGGGTGCTGTTATGAATGCCAATTTCAAAGGCACAGGCCCGAGCTTGAGCACTATTGATCCCCAGTAGTCTTGGTACAAAATAACCGATCATTAAACTGCAAATACAGAAAATGACTGTGGCTAAACCGACCTGAGTCAGATATTCCAGAATATGTGCGCGTTCTTTGGCTATTGCTCCAACAATGATTAAGACCAAAAATACAACAGAAAAAATACGCAATGGTTTATTCAGCCTCTTGGTAAAAGAGGGTGCATAGTGGCGAATCAACATACCAATACAGACGGGGATAAGAATAATAGCGAAAACCTGTAAGATTTTACTAAACTGCATACTGACGTGTTGTCCATCCTGCATAAAGTATTGAATGGCAAAATTGACAATTAGCGGTAAGGTAAACGCTGCAATAACGGAGTTAATCGCGGTTAAAGTAATATTGAGCGCAATATCACCTTTAAACAAATAGCTAAATAAATTTGCCGTGCTCCCACCTGGGGAAGCCGCTAAGAGCATTAAGCCGACGGCAAGCAGTGGCGGTAAGTTGAGTACTATGCAAATTACAAAGGCAATCCCAACAAGAAGTACCAACTGACAAAATAAAGCAACCAATACTGCTTTGGGATGCTTGCTGACGCGTGCAAAATCCTTCGGAGTTAACTCTAAGCCCAAGCCAATCATGATGATGGCAAGAGCTAGGGGTAACATAATAGTTATAATTCCTGAATCCATAGGTGCATATTCTCCTTAAAATTATATAAATCATGACCGTGAACTTATTCAGCTACGGTCTCTTTCTTCAAAAATAAACTGTCATTTCTTCGCGAGATTAATAGGCCTAATAACGCAGCAAATACAAACATGAAAATAGAATAAATACCGGCAGGAATGGCCATGGCAGTGTTGCCTAAGACTGACAGGGCAACCGTAATGGCAAGTGCGGTGTTATGAATGGTGATCTCAAAGGAGCAAGTTAAGGCTTGCTTTTCTGGAATATTGGCAAGATGTGGCACAAAAAAACCAATAAACATGCTACAGAAGCAGAATAAGGCTACGGCAGGCCCAATCTCAAACACATATTCAACAAAATTATGTCGCTCTAAGTACAGTGCGAGAAAAAAGATAAAAAGAAGACAGCTTGCAGACAAAATACGCATTGGGCGGTTTAATCTGTCGGCAAGTTTTGGAAAGTAATAACGTAAAAACATGCCCATACTGACTGGAAGTAAAGTGATGAAAAAAACTTTCATCATTTTCATGGCGGGCATGTCAACGGGTTGTGATGTTTGTAGAAAGTACATCAGTGAAAAATTAATAATAAAAGGCAGGGTTAGTGTTGAAATGATGGAGTTCGTGGCTGTAAGAGTAATGTTGAGCGCAACATCACCTTTAAATAAATAGGTCAATAGATTTGACGTTGGTCCGCCCGGTGAGGCTGCAACGAGCATCAAACCAATCGCGAAAATAGGCGCTAAATTTAAAAATTGGCAAATCAGGAACGCAATGCCAACTAGCAGCACTAACTGTGAAAATAACGCGATGAAAATGACTTTGGGGTGCAGTGTGAGGCGATAAAAATCAGCTGGGCGTAGGTGTAAACCAAGCCCCATCATCATCAATGCCAAAGTCAAAGGCAAAAAAACTGTAAACAATTCCGAATCCATGGAATACCTTTTTTATTCGTTTTTTATCTTTTGTGTTTTTGAGTGTATACAGAATTCAATAATTTACAAGGTCGAAAAAAGGGTAAAAAATGGACTATTTTTTACCCTCAATACAGCATGAACTTTAAATTGTTTTGCTTACATTCTTGGTTTAGGTGCTACAAAACCAAGGGCACATTTGCCTTTAATTTCTTTACCTTCGATATTGATTGATGTCGCTTTTGAGTCGCCTTGGCAAATGCTGGCTAACTCAGCTTCATCACCATGAATATTGGCATTTTTTGAGCTTGGGAAAAATTGAGGTTCACAGGTACCATTCCAAATAATGCCTCGATAGGCAAAACTAACCGCTGTTCCTTGTGACTTGCCTTTACAGACTTGTTGATAACGTTGACTATCATAGACTTTTTCAACTTTGTCGTTGGCTGATACAAAAGGCGAAAAAAATAAACCGCAGAGAATGGATGAAAAAAGAATCTTCTTATTCATAATGCTTACCTTTGGTTGTTGTATGATCAACTTATAGGATAAAAAATGATCAAATTAATGCAAGGCTTTTCAGGTAACAAAACGCATCCTTTGTTGAGTTTTTGCTACTGCTCTGCAAGTAAAATTACATAAACCTAGTGCTGGCGCAGTAAGCACAGCACCGCATATACAATAAATTCCACGGAATCTGTCAACTTACAATCGAAAATTTGCTATAATCTTTCGTTATCATTTTTTAATCTCCTTTACCACTATGCATTATCCTAAAGTTTACGATGTCATTGTTATCGGCGGCGGTCACGCAGGTACAGAAGCAGCATTGGCTGCGGCACGTATGGGGCGACAGACTTTACTCTTAACTCATAATATTGAGACTTTAGGGCAGATGAGCTGTAATCCAGCAATTGGTGGTATTGGTAAATCGCATTTGGTGCGTGAAATTGATGCCTTGGGCGGTGCAATGGCATTGGCTGCCGATAAAGGTGGTATTCAGTTCCGTATCCTAAACTCACGTAAAGGTGCAGCCGTTCGTGCAACACGTGCACAGGCAGACCGTATTCGCTATAAAGCCGCGATTCGTGACACTTTAGAAAACCAAGCAAATCTCGATATTTTCCAACAAGCCGCAGACGACCTGATTGTTGAGGGTGATACTGTAAAGGGTGTTGTAACTCAAACGGGTATTCGCTTTGATGCGAAAACAGTTGTACTCACCGCAGGGACGTTCTTAGGTGGTGTAATCCACGTAGGGCTTGAAAAATCAAGCGGTGGCCGTGCAGGTGATCCACCTTCAATTTCACTGGCACACCGTTTACGTGAATTGAATTTGCCAGTGGGTCGTTTAAAGACAGGTACGCCACCACGTATTGATGCGCGTTCAGTTAATTTTTCTGTGATGATTCCACAGCCGGGTGATTTCCCATCACCGACTATGTCATTCATGGGTGATGCATCTATGCACCCTGAACAAGTGAATTGTTATATCACACATACCAATGAAAAAACCCATGACATCATCCGTGGTGGTTTAGATCGTTCTCCGATGTACACTGGTGTCATTGAAGGCGTGGGCCCACGTTACTGCCCATCTATTGAAGACAAAATTCACCGCTTTGCCGATAAAGACTCACATCAAGTGTTCTTAGAGCCTGAAGGTTTAGATACACATGAGCTTTATCCAAATGGTATTTCAACTTCACTTCCGTTTGATGTGCAGTTTGAATTGGTTCGTTCAATTCGCGGGATGGAAAATGCGCACATTTTACGTCCGGGCTATGCTATTGAATACGATTATTTCAACCCGCAAGCATTGAAGTTTACTTTAGAAACCAAAGCCATCAATAACTTGTACTTTGCCGGTCAAATCAATGGTACGACAGGTTATGAAGAGGCGGGTGCACAAGGTCTACTAGCAGGCTTAAATGCTGCGCGTCGTGCGTGGGATCAAGAGCAATGGACACCAAAACGTGATGAAGCCTATATGGGCGTATTGGTGGATGACTTGATTACGCTCGGTACGAAAGAACCGTACCGTATGTTTACTTCACGAGCCGAATATCGTTTGATGCTACGAGAAGACAATGCGGATCAACGTTTAACGCCAGTGGGTCGTGAAATGGGTTTGGTGGATGATGAGCGTTGGGCAGCTTACTGTGAAAAAATGGAAGCGGTTGAACTGGAAACAGGTCGCTTACAACACCTTTGGGCGGCACCAAACAACCCAATGGGCAAAAAGTTTGTCGAAATGACGGGTGCAGATTTATCGAAAGAATGCTCTGCGATTGATTTGTTAAAACGTCCGAATATTTCATTTGCTCAAATTGCGGAGCTCACAGGTTCAGAAGTGTCTGCACAAGTGGGCGATCAAATTGAAATCGCGGTGAAATATGCAGGTTATATTAACCGTCAGCATGAAGACGTTGCGCAAATGAAGCGTTTGGAAGAAACCAAAATTCCAGCCGATTTTAATTATGATGTCGTTTCAGGGTTATCTCGTGAAATTACTTTAAAATTGAAAGATGTACGTCCTGAGACATTGGCTCAAGCAAATCGTATTCCGGGGGTAACACCTGCAGCAGTGCAATTAATCATGATTACGATCCGTAAAAATGCACAAGCGAAAAAATCTGCTTAATATTTGAAAGTTATTGAAAAAGTCCGCTTTATGCGGGCTTTTTTTTGGGTAAAATCTGTGCAGGGGAAATATACAATAAAAAATAAGGTGAATTATGTCATTACATTATAAAAGCGGAGAAGAGATTCGCGCGGGTGATGTGGTTATCTGGCTCAATCAAAGTAGTGAGTTTTATCAATTTGATCAAGCCATTATGAAAGTTTGGGAGGTTGCTAAAACCAATGATGGAGAACTGGTTGGGGTAAATTTAATGCCACCAGAAGCAGAATCTCCTATGCAGATGCTGAGAGCTTTGGTTCGACCCAAAGATCCTGAGCCATCTTCTGACATTGTGAAAATGCAAGATGTTCCGGGACTCTATACCATTACACGATGGTTTTTACCCTTGGAGCAAGTATCTAAAAGTTTGGGATTGATTGAACGTATTGAGTGTTTTTCTGAGCATGAAACAGGACATGGAGCGTTAATCCTTCAACTCATTCGAGGTAAAGCCGAGCAACATCGGGGTATTTATCAATATTATTTGGCAGATCAAGCCTACCAAGAGCGTGAGTTTCAGCTCTATATTGATTTACTACGTCAATCTGCTCAGTCGGGTTATACCCCTGCGATGTGTCAGTTAGCGCAGCAATTATTCATAGGCGGAATTTTACAAAAAAGTCTAGAAGGAAGCTTTAACTGGTATCGAGAAGCCGCGTCCAAAAAGGATAGCATAGCGCTATATCAGTTGGCGGGATGCTATGCACGAAGTCATGGCACCGAACAAGATTTACAAAAAAGTTTGCAGCTCTTGGAACAGTCCTCCGAACAGGGTTGTTGGGCAGCCACATTGGGGTTGGCGGCTTATTATCGTTTTGGCTGGTTAACGTGTTTCTTGGTCAATTCAGTTTATCCAAATTATGGCGTGGTGAGCGAACATGTGATTAATTCGGCACGAGCATTTTATCTGTATCATCGAATCTCGTCACAAGCGCCCGAAACTGAAAAAGGTGTTTTGGCAAATGCTTATTATCATTTAGGCTGGATGTATCAAGATGGTATTGGGACTCAACAAGACTACGAGCAATGTGTCTATTGGTATCAAAAGTCTGCTGATCTGGGTAATCCCGTTGCGATCAATAATTTAGCGGATAAGTATGAGCATGGTTTAGGTGTACCACTTGATTTAGATATGGCAATTGGACTGTATCAACAAGTAGCAGGTCAGGTCATAGCGGCAGATTTAAGTTTGGGTCGTATGTATTTAGAAGGACGAGGTGTTGAGCAAGACTTCGAATTGGCTCGAAAACATTTAAATGTAGTACTGGATGCGCGTATCACTGGGATAGATGAGATGCAGGCAGAAGCAATGCAATTAATCGCATCCTTTACCGAAGAAAGTCCACTGCAACAGGCTCAACATGTTCTCAAAAATGCACGGGACTACTCAATTGATCAGGTTAATGAACAAATCCAAAAGATTGATTCATTTCTGCATATGGATGAAGCCAAACAACTATTCTTCAAACTATTTTTACTGAATGCCCAAAAAGGTGAGGCATCTTCACAGTACCAAGTGGGTTATTGGTATTTAAATGGCTTGTACACTGAGAAAGATTTGGAAGAGGCTGTGTATTGGATTCAAAAAGCGGCTGATCAAAAAGACCAATATGCGGAATGTAAAATTGGCTATTTGTATGAAAAAGGGCTCTATTTTAATGCTGATTTAGACGTTGCACAAAAATGGTATGAGCGCTCATTACGAAAACCTTGTACATCGTATACGCCTGAATATATCGGAGAGCAGTTGAATCCTGAGTATTTGAAAATGTATGACAGAATCAATAATGAAGCCCTCAAGGGATTAGTGCGTATTGAAGAAAAGCGGCCTAAACGTAGCAAGTGGCAATTTTGGAAGAAATAAACGCGGATGATTTGTAACGATTGCTGATGAGAAAGGTTTTTGCGATCGGCATTTGGAAATGCAAGGGCCTAATCATAAGCCTGCTGACCATAAGGCTGGCTTTTTGTTTTGGCAGATAAACAAAGCAAAATAGTTGTTTAAGATAAAAACAGATAAAAATAGCCAATCATGTTATTTCACAAAAGTATTGCCATCTTTTAAATTGATTTTACGTTCTTAACATGAGGTCAACACCATGACGATGAAATCGATCCGTTTTAACAGTGGAGAGCTTGCATGCCAATGCTAGTTTGTATCAATCACCAAAAACAGCGCACTTATCTTGGTTTAGGGGAGGCATTAAACCAAGATGAGCAATGAAAACGACAAACCCAAGCAATTCAAATATCTAATACCAAAAAGACTGTAAAGCCCCTAATACTTGGGGCTTTTTTTATTTTAGTCGGTGATGGTCTGATTAACTGCATCACGAACTTCTTTGGGTTCAATGTGACTAATTTTATGACCAAAACTACGTAACCACCACACCAGTTGATTGGTAAAAGGTACGGTAGCATGAACCAAGATTTGCCCATTTCCAAGCGGTTCTAAAACCTGATTGGTACTGAGTTTGGTTTCTTCCAAATACAGCGCATCTATTTCAGTCATAGTCAGGGTAAGTGCAACGGTTTCTGTAGGTTTTGAAAAGTCTACACGGAAACCTAATGCGCCCGATTCGATATATTCATCGATATCAAAATTGACTGGGTGTAAGGCACGAGTGTTTAAAACCGTCGCTGATTTGAAACGGTGCAGTGCAAAGGTTTGAATATCAGTTTTGTCGTGGCGGGTACAAATCAGATAAATAATTGCACCTTTTTGAACCAGTGCGAGTGGATTGAGCGTATAGGTTTTTGCTTCAACCGCTTGGTTTAAGCCTTGATAAACGCATTCCAGCTGTTTGTCTTGGAGCAGCCCTTCATAGATGGCTTGCTGCGCTGTTTTTTCCACAATCGGGGGAATCAGCGGTTGTGTCGCAGGCACAATGCGTACACGGTTAATCCATTGGCGTACATTGTTTTGGGTAGAGAGACTACGACGTGCTAAGTCAAACCATGGGTTCATTTCTTCAATTAAGCTTGGTGGAAGAAGATGTTTAAGGTGTTCTTCAACCATCATAAATGTCACCGCTTGAGAGCTGGTCATGTGCGGTAAGCTTTGAATTGGAGCATCAGAACGCCAACGCCAACCTTGAGGCACAGCCCCATTGTTTTCAATTGGGAAGCGTTGAGAGATTTGGTTTAAATCACGTTGAATAGTTCGCAAAGTAATGTCGATACCTTCACGTTGTAAAATCTCTTGCAGCTCTCGAGTGCCCATCCATTTTCCAGTGGAAAGGCGAGACAAAATTTGCCATTGGCGATAGAGACTATTGGACGTTTCTTTTTCTTGTATAGACATAGTTTAATAAAATATAGGAGTCGAAATTACTTACTTGAATGTGAACACAATAAGAAAACTCATTCGTTTAAGCAAGCTTTGCTTGAAATTTTTCAGTTATATTTTTTGACACAACTTAATGCGAAATAGAATTGAAGCAATGCGTTTTTTATCGATTAATAAACAAAGCATCTTTAGAAATCCATGGCATAGATATTGCTACGTATGGGTTACATATCGATAACAATTGAGAGGTTTGTATGTTTAAAGAAGATAAAGATACAAATGTAAATACGATGTTGGACGGATATAAGCTTAACTCTCCTGTATTAAATCCGATTCACTCTCATGATCGTCTATCGAGCCAGTCTGTTGGATTGTTTCATCAAATGACCTCGAATTTCTTTAATGAAATGACAGATGACCAAGCGATGTCTGGTGAGGCTTGTGCGCGTATTGAGCACTGGTTGTCACAGCATAGTGTAGAAGAACTCGAAGAACTAAACCAAATTGCCAAACAGCATTTTTTATATGAAGGTATTACGTTTACTGTATATGGTGAATCTGAGGGCATTGAGCGCACCATTCCTTATGATTTAATTCCACGTGTGATCGCTAAACAACAATGGAATAAAATCTCCCTTGGCTCTGCACAACGTGTGCGAGCTTTAAATCTATTTTTACATGATATTTACCATCAACAAGACATTCTCAAAGCGAAAATTATTCCAGAACTGCAAGTGTTGACGCATGAAGCTTATCAACCGCATATGTATGAGCACCGTTTAAAAGGTCAGATTTATAGCCAAATTAGTGGGATTGATATTATCCGTGATGGGCAGGGTGAGTTTTATGTACTCGAAGATAATTTAAGAACGCCATCGGGTGTATCTTATATGCTTGAAAGTCGTAAGATTAGTGAAAAACTCATGCCAGATTTGATGCAGAAGAACCATATTTTAGGCATAGAACAATACCCACAATTACTAAAAGAAATCTTGGCTGAAAATGCTTATGTCGATCAGCCTTTCATCGTGGTGTTGACACCGGGACGTTTTAATAGTGCCTATTATGAACATGCTTTTTTAGCCCGTGAAATGGATGTGCCTTTGGTGACATCGCGTGATTTGTTTGTAGAGCATGATAAAGTCTATGTCAAAACCATTCGGGGCCGTCAACGAGTAGATGTGATTTACCGACGTTTGGATGATGCTTATCTTGATCCGCTGTGCTTTATGCCGAATAGCACTTTAGGTGTTGCAGGGCTGATGTCCGCTTATCTGAGTCATAACGTGGTTATTGCGAATGCACCAGGCACAGGGGTTGCGGATGATAAATCGATTTATCCTTATGTCGATAAAATGATTCAGTTTTATTTAGGTGAAAAACCTATCTTAAAAAATGTTCCGACATATCAATGCCGTGACAAGCAAGATTTGGCTTATGTACTGGAGAACCTTGAGCAGTTAGTGGTCAAAGAGGCGCAAGGTTCGGGTGGGTATGGTATGCTGATTGGACCGCAAGCCTGTAAAAGCCAAATTGAGCAATTTAGAGATAAGCTCATGGCGACGCCGCATTTATATATTGCCCAGCCTACTTTAGAGCTTTCAGTTAGTCCAACCATGACTGAATCGGGTGTGTCTGAGCGTCATATTGACCTTAGACCGTTTGTGCTCAGTTCACCCTATCGTACCGAAATTGTCCCTGGCGGTTTAACACGTGTTGCGATGAAAGAAGGTTCGTTGGTGGTCAACTCATCCCAAGGAGGAGGAATTAAAGACACTTGGGTCGTGGAAAACTTACATTCATAAAATAAACAAATATGAGGGTAGAACTATGATTTTATTAAGCACCAATGCTGAAAATATTTTTTGGTTAGGGCGTTATTTAACACGTACTCAATATTTGTGTGCTCAGTTTCCTTTTACCCAAGACCAGCCTGCAATGGATTATGCGCATGCATTTTGTTTGCCTGCTTTTGATGCGTGCTCACTGAATGAGCTGATTTTAAACCCAAACAACCCTGCTTCATTTAACCAGCAATTTCAAAGCGCCAAGAGTAATGTTCAAGACTTGCGTGGGATTCTATCTGCAAAGGCCTATGCAGAACTGAATCAATTTATCAAAAATGCCACTGAAAACACCGCCTATATTTGTGATGTGGTTGGAGAGTGCCAGGATGTGATTGAGTCTGAAGCCAGTGATGTCTTTTTATTCTTTAGTTTGGGGCAAATGATTGAGCAGCTTGACCGTCAAATTCGCCTGAAACAAGATGCACAAAATACTTTAGTTGAAATAGAAAACATCGTCATGTTGTTAAAAGAAATGGGCTGGCTAAATCTGGCACAGGCTTGGCTAGAGCTCAAATCGCAACCTGATGCGATGAATTTTTATCATTTTAGTGATTATATTCAACAATTGTTTGAGGTTGATGTATGAAACTTATGATCAATCATCAAACGCATTATCAATATAGTGAATTGGCCCTGAATAGCATTCAATATATCAAAATGACACCTACGAATAATTCACACCAAAAGGTATGTCATTGGCATGTGAGTGTGCCAGGAGAGCGTGAAGAAAAACGGGATGCCTTCCAAAATATTTGGATTACCAGTTCGCAACGTGAAGCCTATCAACAGCTGACCATAATGGCGCAGGGCATTGTTGAAATTAATAGCTTGGCAGAACATGGCATACAAGATCGTCTGAATCCCAATTTATTTTTACAACCGACGCCCAATACTCAGTGCAATGCCGAAATGAAGGCATTTGCACATCAGTATGTGCCTGAGCTGAATCGGGAAAATTTGATGAAACTGTCAGAAGCAGTTTTAGCGCATATTCCTTATGTATCTGCCGAAACCTCGGTGCTCACTTCGGCAATCGATGCATTCAATGGGCAGCAAGGCGTATGTCAGGACCATAGTCATGTTTTTATTGCCATGTGTAAGCATCTGGGCTTACCGGTACGTTATGTATCGGGGTATTTGCATGTGCCTGAAACTTCACACCTCGCCAGTCACGCGTGGGCCGAGGTGTATATTGATGATGCATGGTATTGTTTTGATACCAGTAATCAATTGTTCAAACCACAGTCACATATCTATGTAGCTATTGGGCGCGATTATTGGGATGTAGCTCCCGTTCGTGGCGTACGTGAAAAAGGTGGGATGGAATCGATGCATTCCATGGTACAAGTTTTAAGTTGTTAAGGTTTAGCTGAAAAAGGATGTTCTATGACCTATTGTTGTGCACTTCGTCTTCAAGATGGTTTGGTTTTTATAAGTGATACACGTACGAACGCAGGTGTAGACCATATATCCGTGTTTAGGAAACTGTATACCTTTGGTGTGGAGGGTGAACGCTTTATTGCGATTCAAACCTCAGGAAACTTAGCAACGACCCAAGCGGTGATTGGGCATTTAAAAAATCATCTGGAGTTAAGCCAAGAACCGAATTTATATAGTGTCAATACCATGTTCGAAGCAGCTGAGTTGGTCGGGCATACTTTGAAAAAAGTCTTGGCGGATATGGCACCAGACACACAAGAACAAAGTAATTACTACTGTAGCTTATTGGTCGGTGGGCAAATTAAAGGGGCTGAAATGCAACTTTACAATATCTACCCGCAGGGCAATTTTATTTGTGCGACCAAAGATACGCCGTATTTTCAAATTGGTGAAAGTAAATATGGCAAGCCAATTCTAGATCGTGCATTACGGTATGACATGCCCTTAGACGAAGCGGTGAAGTGTAGTTTGATTTCTTTTGATTCAACCTTGCGGTCTAATGTTTCTGTAGGTTTGCCCTTAGATGCTTTGGTGTACACGAGAGATAGTTTACATATTCCAGTGGGTAAGCGGATTGATGAAGAAGATCCGTATTTTTCAAGCATTAGCAAGCAATGGTCAGATACATTAAGAAAAGGATTGCAAGAATTGGCAAAGCCGACGGATGACTATTTAGTATAAACGTGCTAAATGCTAAAAATAATGAAATCAATCAATTGGGGAAGTCTATGCAGCAAATTTGCTATGCAAGTACTTCAACTTCGGATCATGTACAGCTTCTTCAAGATGTTCGGGACATTTTAAGCGAAGCGCGTGATTTTAATGCAGTACATAATATTTCAGGTGTTCTTTATTATGCAGATCAGCATTATTTCCAGTGCTTAGAAGGGGATGAAGCTGCTTTAGAATTATTAATGTCAAAATTATTGAAAGACCCTAGACATAAAGATATTAAAGTCTTTGAGGCGAAAACCATTCGCGCGGCACATTTTAGAGCTTGGGGCATGAAGTATGTGCAACGTATGAGTCGCGTACATACCAAAATGCGTGAGATGGGTTTTGCAACATTTGAACCGCAGAGTATGAGTCAACAACAAATTGATCAGTTGTTGCAAGATCTTTACGATGCCCAGTCTGATGAGAGTTTAGGTTGATAAAAGCCCAAGTTCTACTTGGGCTTTTATGGCTAGATTTGCTTACGTGTAGGGCGATTGCTTAACCGGCAAAGTAGCTCATAACCAATGGTTCCATTGGCTTCCGCAACATCGTCAACTAAGCGATTTTCACCCCAGAGCTCAACTTTTGTACCGAGGCCGGCATTTAAACCCGTCACATCGATCGCAATCATGTCCATTGCTACTCGGCCCACAACAGCTACTGCCTGACCATTTATAGCAACATAGTTTTGCTTTGAAAATGCACGTGGATAGCCATCTCCATAACCAATCGAAACAATGGCCAGTTCAGTTTCTTGGTTCGCGACAAAATGCGAACCATAGCCGACACCTTCACCTGCTTGAATGGTATTTAATGCAATAATTTCCGCCGTGAAGGTCATAACTGGCTTTAAGTCTAAGTCATGTGCATTTTTATCGGCAAAAGGTGATGCACCGTATAGCATGATGCCGGGACGAACAAAATCAAAATTAAGTTCAGGCCATTTAAAAATAGCAGCTGAGTTACAACATGAGGCTAGAATTGGTGAGCACGCTTCTTTGATGTGTAGGAATTGCGCACGTTGCTGCTCATTGAGTGGGTGATCCGCATCGGCATTGGCAAAGTGCATTGCTAGGACACATGTAAAGCCTTCTGCTTTTAAAGTGTTGATAACATCAATGATTTCGGCAACTTTAAAGCCTAAACGGTTCATACCGCTATTGAGTTTGACCCATACTTTAAGCTTTTGTGCGATATACGCGGTTTTATGTGCGATTAACCAATCGACTTGTTGTTGCTGATGAACCACACACTCGATATTTTGCTCAATGACGGTTTGCATTTCATCTGCTGAGAAAACACCTTCAATCAGTGTAATCGGTTGTGTAAAGCCGAGTTCACGAATCTCTAATGCTTCTTGTAAACAGGCGACGCCAAAGGCATCGGTTTCACTTAAGGCTGCTAAACAGTCTTTGACTCCGTGTCCATAAGCATTGGCTTTGACCATGCTGACGATTTTCGCGTTTGGGGCAAGTTGTTTGACACGGTTTAAATTATATTGCAGCGCTTGGCTATCAATATAAACTGTTGCTTGACGCACCCTAATTACTCCTACAGGGTCATGGAAAGGCGACGATGAGGCTTTAATTATTCCTCATCATCGTACTGAGCATAAAACTCAGGGGATAAGTTACTAAAGCGGGTATATTGGCCTTCGAAAGCAAGTCGAACGGTACCAATAGGGCCGTTACGTTGTTTACCAATAATAATTTCGGCAGTGCCCGCTTCTTTGGACTCTTTGTTATAGACTTCGTCACGGTAAATAAACATGATTAAGTCGGCGTCCTGCTCGATCGCACCGGATTCACGTAAGTCTGACATCACGGGGCGTTTGTTTGGGCGGTTCTCGAGGGAACGGTTAAGCTGCGATAGTGCAATTACAGGGCACATCATTTCTTTGGCAAGAGCTTTTAAGCTTCGTGAAATTTCTGAAATCTCACCTACACGGTTATCACCCATGCCTGGCACTTTCATCAGCTGTAAATAATCGACCATGATGCAGCCGAGTTTACCATCGTGCTGTTTGGCAATACGACGTGCGCGAGCACGAACTTCTGTAGGCGGAAGAGCAGAGGAGTCATCGATATAGAGCTTTTTCTCTTGCAGTTGCAAAATGGTGCCCGTCACTTTTGACCATTCATCGCCATCGAGTTTACCTGAACGTAAATGTCCCTGATGGACTTTCCCGTAAGATGAAATTAAACGCATGGCGATGGAGTCGGCTGGCATCTCCATGGAGTAAACCAAGGCAGGTAAGTCATTATTAAACAGCACGCTTTCCACTAAATTCATGGCAAAAGTGGTTTTACCCATCGATGGACGCGCTGCAACAATAATC
Organism: Acinetobacter sp. 789_lipA; assembly: GCF_058242845.1. Classification (NCBI taxonomy): domain Bacteria; kingdom Pseudomonadati; phylum Pseudomonadota; class Gammaproteobacteria; order Moraxellales; family Moraxellaceae; genus Acinetobacter; species Acinetobacter sp. 789_lipA. Next base: position 2,147,670 of record NZ_JBZAYS010000001.1, read on the forward strand.
AAATCACCTGCTTGCATGCCCGAGGTTTTATTGTCGAGTTCAAGAAAGCCTGTGGTTAAGCCTGTAATGCTGCCTTCCATTTGCGACAGCTCATTCAGCTTATCAAATACATCAGCTACAACTGTATTGATGGCTTTAGGCCCTTGAGCTTTGGCATTGTTATTGTGTTGTTCTGCCAAAGAGAAAATATTAGTTTCGGCCAAATCTAAAATTTCACTGACGTTACGACCTTTGGTGTCATAGGCATTTTGTAAAATTTCAGAACTAACCTTGATCATGCTGCGCAAAGTCGAAAATTCTTTGATCTTGGTGGCATAAGTTTCCATGTTATAGAAACTAGACGGGGAGTCTGCCATCAATTGCATCAGGTACTCTTCACCACCAACCGCATCGAGTAGGTTTTGTGTGGTGAGCCAGTCATGCACTAAAACCGCATCATAGGGTGAGCTGTCTTTGGAGAGTTGTGCAATCGCGCGAAAAATATATTTATGGCGCGTCGCATAAAAGTCATTTTCAGTGAGTACATCGCCAACTTGTTCAAAGGATTCAGCAACCGTCATTAAAGCGGCAAGTACGGCTTGTTCCAATGCTAAGTTATGCGGAGGTGTACGGAATTCTTTCAGTTGCCCTGACTCATTCGGTTTATTGTCTTGTTTCGATGAGCTCTTTTGAGCAGTGGCATTCGCCTGTGACATATAACGCCCTGATTTTTAATACAGTAAGAGGGATAACTTAAGATAAATTTCACTGTAAATTTGGAAAAAATTACAGCCATTTAACTGTATGCACTTTATCAAAAAATGCAGCTGCTGTGTGCTGAATTCAAGGCTTATGGATAAAACCCATAATATTCAAATTTGGCATTTTGCGGGGCAGGCTGATGAAGTTTTAAGCTGAGCGAAGAAACTACTTTTTCATAGAGATAAAAAAAAGAGCATGCAAAAGCATGCTCTTTTTTTTGCAAGAAATTACTCAGATACGATAGTAACGAGAACTTCAGCAACAACATCATGGTGCAATTGGATTGCGATGTTGAATTCGCCAGTGTGACGAAGTGCACCGTTCGGTAAACGAACTTCTGCACGGTCAACTTCAAGACCAGCATTTGTTAACGCGTCAGCGATATCACGAGTACCGATAGAACCGAATAGTTTACCTTCGTCACCAGCTTTCGCAGTGATTACGATGTTAACTTCGTCTAATTGGCTAGCACGTGCTTGAGCAGCAGCTAAAACATCAGCTTCAGCTTTCTCAAGTTCAGCGCGACGAGCTTCAAAAGCAGCAGTGTTAGCTTCAGTAGCTGCTACTGCTTGACCTTGAGGGATAAGGTAGTTGCGGCCGTAACCAGCTTTAACTGAAACTTTATCGCCTAATTTACCAAGGTTTTTAATGCGTTGTAATAAGATAATATCCACAGCTCAACCTCACTTATGATTGTCAGTGTAAGGGATCAAAGACAAGTAGCGAGCTTGTTTAATAGCAAGCGCTAATTGACGTTGGTAACGAGCTTTAGTACCTGTAATACGGCTAGGAACAATCTTGCCGTTTTCAGTGATGTACTGTTTTAAAGTGTCGATATCTTTGTAGTCGATGTACGTAACGTTCTCAGCTGTAAAGCGGCAGAACTTGCGACGACGGTAAAAACGTGCCATTGATGTTCTCCTTATGCTTCAGCAGAGTCTTGAGCGTGTTGTGCTTCTTCACGTTGAGCTTTACGCGCACGTTTTTCTTCAGCACTCTTAGCCAATAGTGACTCTTCAGTGATAGCGTTCTCACGACGGATGATAAGGCTACGAATAATTGCATCGTTGTAACGGAACAATTCTTCTAACTCATCAAGAGTAGTTTGACCACACTCAACATTCATAAGAATGTAGTGAGCTTTGTGGATCTTGTTGATTGGGTAAGCCAATTGACGACGGCCCCAGTCTTCAAGACGGTGGATTTGACCTTCAGCTTCTTTGATGTGAGTTAGGTAGCGTTCTACCATACCAACGACTTGATCGCTTTGATCAGGGTGTACTAAAAGTACGATTTCGTAATGACGCATTGTCAGCTCCTTACGGTTTAAACAGCCCCTAACAAAAAAGTTGTTAGAAGCAAGGAGTCACAACCTAGGTTGTGTCGCATTAGATGCGAAGGGGGAATTTTAGAGACTTTGCTCGCCAAATTCAAGAACTTCTCTTAAAAAGCCCTAATTATTTTGAGGTTTTGAGCGTAAAAGGAAGACGACATAGCCTTTAAAGTTCGGATCATTTTCAAGCTTGGGCGGTCTATGCCACTCACCATATTGAACAATGCCAATTTTATAAGGCAGTTTTAGTGCTGAAACTTTTTTTAGATAAGCTGCATAGTTGGGTATGGTGGTTGAACTTTGATAAGTTTGAATGACCAACTCATCGATGGTGTTATTCAGGAGGTTTAAAGTCTCTTGGTTTGTCACATTGGTCCAGTCCATTAAACCAGTGATACTGAGTTGATAGTGCTGCGGTAATTGTTTTCTTAATTGACTTAAGAATAGGGCATATTGGTGGATATGTCTGGTTTTGGCATCGAAATCAATTTGTATGCCTTGAATATGATTCCCTGCATTTTCCCATTGCTGAACGCGTTTTAAAATTTGTGTAAGCTCTTGGCCTTGCCAGTCTAAATGATAATTACGAAAAACCAGCCACACCTTTTGCTGAGGAATTGTTAAGACGCTTACGCCTTGCGGTATGAGCTTAGAGTGATGTGTTTGGGAATCTAAACGGATTTCACCTTGTAAAATATAAAGTTCTTTAGCCGCATTTAGGTAAGGGGTAGATGAAATATTGCCCCAAATCCAAAATGCATCATAGTCTTCGGCATTTACCTGACCAGATGTTGAAGCTAACTGACTCGGCTGACAAGCCATGATGCTGAGCATACAGATCAGCGTCATAACAACGGAAAAAATCTGCTTCAACATATAGTCTTACCAGTAATACTTTAAAGATTGTGCCCAAGAGGTACTTGGATAGTCGCGTTTAATGTGGTCGAACCATTGTTTACGGGTAGATTTTTCAACCTCTGCATCCTGACAGTCATTCATCCCGCTTGGTGAATAACACATGATTGAGCGATAAAGCGCATACGCTTTTAAATCAGGTACAGAACTGGATTTGATGATGTCCTTATACACTTGGCCACGGGCAAAAATTGCACCTTGGAAGCGAGCAGTTTCTTTTTCTAAAGCAGTGACATAGCTTATGTTGTAGCCTTGAGACGAGCGTGCATATTCGCCCAAACAAAGTCGGAGCTTTAGATCTTGAGGTGAATTTTCAAGTTTTTGAGTCAGGCTGAATAAGTCAGGGCATTGCATTTGTGGCGTGATTTTTGTTCCTGCCCAAATGAAATCACTGAAAGGCGGTTGGTTTTTATAATTTTTATATGTTTCTGAATCATATTTATACTTCGCGGCATCTTGTGGTAGCAGTACAAAGGCTTGATTAAACAGTTTAAAGTTTTGATGTACCAATGACTTTTGCAAAGTTTTATATAAAGCTAAATTTTTTTGATCTGTATTTGATGCTTTGCTCTGGACAATTTGCATTAAGCTTTTTTCATTGGCTTCATTTTCAATAAAACTTTTTTGTAATGAAGCTTGTTTGATTTTAGCATCTGAACCGATGAATAGGTTCGCGCTTTGCTGTTGGGCATAATGTGGATACAACATCAGCTCAAACAAGCCACGCTGTTCGATGGACTTTGATCGACTAAGCCAACCCTCCCAATATTGCTGCACATTTTGAGTTTGTCCGAGTTTTTCTAAAATACGACCTTTTAATAATATTTGACTGAGTTGAAGGTAACTATCGATTGAATTAGAAGAGTGTTCTGGCAAATATTTTAAAGCTTCAGCTGGTTTGTTCTGCACAAAGAATAAGTGATTGGCTTGTAGGTATTGGAATAGTTCTGGCTGACTCTTAAATAGTGTTTTTTGGTTGTTGAGTTCAGACCAGCTTAAGACTTTATCTTCTGCTGATGTTGCCTGACGCATTTGCATTAAATCTGAAATGGTCAGAAAGAAGGGATCTTTTAGATTTTTTGGATTGAATGAGTGGCTTTGAAAAACATGGCGATCCATTTCAAAGGCTAGATTATCGAGCTCTAAATTATAGTATTTGGAATCAGGATGATTGATTTGCCATGCGAGTTCGCTGGTCAGGAGTTCGGTATTTCCACTCAGCCAATAACAACGACGTAGTAAACCGCGTGCGCTTGCCGCATATTTTCCCTCAGGGAAGCGTTTGAAGTAGGTAGTGATATGCTCATAGGTATTTTTGAGTAAAGTCTGATTTACTTTATCGATTTTTAAATCACCATATTCACCGATACCCGACTGATAGCTTTCATTGAGGCTGCTACGGATCAACATATATTGCGATGTTTCTTTGATCCAAGACTGATCAACCGTAGTTAATACTGAGTAAATTTTAGTAGCTGTGGAAAAGTTACTATTATAAAAGGCAATGGTTGCATTTAAATAAGACGCATACTGACGTGCTTGTATAGACCAGTTCGGATTGACTTGGATGAGGGCAAGATCACGGTCACAGGCCGAGATATTTTGTCTTTCTTGAATCAGTAAATCTTTTTCCACTTTGCTGAGATTTTGGTCGGCTTTCACCTGTTGGGTAAATTGATCCGCACCATTGTCTAGACTACTGCAATGTTCTTGGTAAGGAGTCTTTTGATTGTTTGGTTTTAATCGGGCATTCGGTCGTTTATTGGTTGCGCTTTCAAACAATGTTTTAGCCGCAAATGGTACGTTGCTATATTCAGTTTCCCAAAGCGGACTATTTGGCTGATTAAAATTCAATTTGGCCAAGCCCATGTCGCTCAGGAGTAGGAGCATATTGGTTTGATTGTCATTGGCGGGCGTGAGCGCAGGCAAATTGTCACAGGCTGTATAGGCATTGGTTTGAATGTTGGTCGATGGGTAGCAAGTAACATCAAAACCAGAAAAACTGTGCGTGCTATAAGCAAGAGTGATAGGGAATAGACTAATAAAAATAGATTTTTTAAAAAATTGTGATGGCATTTTCATTACAGAGTATGAGTTATTGTTGTGTCTGCTATGGTAACAATTTAAAGACTAGACTTAAATATTGAATAAGTTGAAATAAAAAAAAGATAGAGAGAACTCTATCTTTTTAAAACAGCGGCAAATGTGGAGCAGGTGAGACATAGCTAAAACTAAAACTAAAACTTAATGCAGTAATTAAAATCACTGAATATAAGAAATAGCGTTTTGCCCAAACCTGATCATTTTCAGCTTTAAAACCAATGATTGATAAATATACCCAATAAGCACAGAGTGCGTTAAAGGTGATAAGAAAAAACATATTGGTATAGCCAAAACAATACAAACCATTTAACACCGCAGCAAACAGCAAGACATAAATCAAGCTTTCAACTTTCGTGCGAAAAATTGAACGTGCTACAGGTAAAATTGGTATGCCTGCATTTTTATAGTCGTCAAAGCGGTATACCGCAATTCCCCATGAATGAGGCATTTGCCAAAGTGCATATGCTAAGAAAAGCAACAGTGCGGCAACATCAAATTCATTGGTCACAGCTGTATAGCCGATCACTGGTGGACTAGCACCAGAAATACTTCCAATCACGGTTTGGTGAATGGATGTGCGTTTGCTCCATAGACTATAAAAAATCACATAAACCACAAAACCAAGTACAGCAAAGCCAAAGGCATAAGCATTAACAAAGAACCAGAGTAGGGCGAAACCTAATATTCCAAGCGCAGCAGAAAATGCCAAAGCAACGGAAGGCCTGATGGTTTTTTTAACTAATGCACGGTTCATCGTCCGTTCCATCTTTTGATCAATATCTTGATCAATGACGTTATTGACGACACAGCCAGAAGCAACAACCAGTGTTGTACCGAGTAGAGTGATGAGAAGGAGGAGGAAATCTACAGACCCCTGAGCGGCTAAAAAGAAGCCGCCCAGAGTGGTAACGAAGTTACCAAAGAGAATTCCTGGTTTAGTCAGGAATAAATACTTTTTCAACATGACGATCAGTTTAGATCATCATGTTGTAGTGTAAGTAGTTCATAATCCATACAGAGCCGACTAGAAGTACAGCAATACAAAGTACTGTATAGATAAATGCAATCACGTTCCAACGTTGCTCTGAAGATGAGTTCATGTGCAAGAAGTAAACTAATTGAACTAGAACCTGAGCAACCGCTGTAATTGCGATAACCGCCATAACAATACCGCGACCAAAACCACCAGCCATTACCATACCGAATGGAATTACGGTCAGGATAACTGAAAGGATAAAGCCGATCGTGTATTGCTTGGTGTTACCGTGTGAAGCACCAGCTGAGTTATGATCGTGACTCATTATAGAACTCCCATCAAGTAAACTACGCTGAATACACAGATCCAAACGATGTCAAGGAAGTGCCAGAACAAGCTTAGGCAAGCAAGACGACGAGTGTTTGGAAGAGTCAAACCATTTTTCTTGATCTGAATCATCAAAATGATCATCCATACCAAACCTGAAGTTACGTGAATACCGTGCGTACCTACTAAAGTAAAGAACGACGATAAAAACGCACTTACGCTTGGACCGTGGCCAGCATGAACTAAGTGATTAAACTCATATAGTTCCATGCCGATGAATGAAGCACCGAATAACCAAGTGATCGCTAACCAAGTTAAAACTTGGTTGACGTTCTTTTTGTATGCAGCAAGAACCGCAAAACCAAAAGTTACAGAAGAGATCAAGAGAGCGAAAGTTTCAGTTAAAACGAAACCTAAAGACTCACCGAATAATTCTTTTGCACTTGGTGTGCCCATAGGCACATGGCTACTTAAAACAGCGAATGCAATGAAGAGTGTACCGAATAGAATCAAGTCACTCATCAAATAAGTCCAAAAACCAAAGACGGTGATGTCGGTATCATCGTGGTGATGATGCTCATCGTGTCCGTGGTTTTCGTGATGAAGTACGTCAGCCATTGTCTTAGTCCTTCTTCAAATGTTTTTCAAGAATCGCGTAACGTTCATTTTCAATACGCTCAACTTCAGCAGCAGGAACATAGTAGTCCACTTTCTTCGTAAACGAAGACGCGATGAAGCTGATAATAGCAGCGATGAACATCACAACAACTAACCACCAGATATGCCAGATTAAACCAAAGCCCATAACAGTAATGAACATGGCAATCACAACACCAGCAGCACGATTCGTTGGCATATGAATGTCTTCGTATGAAGTAGGTTTCGCATACGCTACGCCATTCTCTTTGTCATTCCAGAACGTATCAATACCATTGATTGTTGGAAGATGAGCAAAGTTGTAGAACGGAGCAGGAGACGAAGTCGCCCATTCAAGTGTACGACCATCCCATGGATCGCCTGTAAGGTCGAGGTTGTCGTTGCGTTGTAAGTAACCAACAACAATCTGCATAACGAAACATGCAATACCAATCGCGACTAACACAGAACCGAAGAATGCAATAGCAATGTACGGATCCCATTCAGGGTTGTCATATGTATTCAAACGACGAGTCATACCCATGAAACCAAGGATATAAAGTGGCATGAATGCGAAGTAGAAACCGAAGAACCAGAACCAGAACGCAGCTTTACCCCATGCTTCATTGAGCTTCCAACCAAACATTTTCGGCCAGTAGAAAATGATGCCGGCAAACATACCAAACACCACACCACCGATAATTACGTTATGGAAGTGAGCAATCAAGAACAATGAGTTGTGTACAAGGAAGTCCGCAGGTGGAACCGCCATTAATACACCAGTTAAACCGCCAATACCGAATGTTACAAGGAAGCCAAGCGTCCATAACATAGGAGTAGTGAAGGTGATACGACCCTTATACATTGTGAATAACCAAGAGAAGATTTTCACACCTGTAGGAATCGCAATAACCATGGTCATGATACCGAAGAACGCATTCACGTTCGCACCAGCACCCATGGTGAAGAAGTGGTGAAGCCATACTACGAACGCAAGTACTGTGATCGCAATTGTTGCATACACCATTGATTTGTAACCGAACAACGTTTTACGAGAGAACGTTGATACAACTTCAGAGTAAATACCAAATGCTGGTAATACTAAGATGTATACTTCTGGGTGACCCCATGTCCAAATCAAGTTTACATACAACATTGGGCTACCACCCATGTCATTTGTAAAGAAGTGGAAACCGAAGTAACGGTCAAGCGTTAACATCGCAATTGTTGCTGTTAACACTGGGAACGACGCAATGATCAATACCGCAGTACATAAAGATGTCCAAGTAAAGATCGGCATGTCCATAAGAGACATACCAGGCGCACGCATTTTAATGATGGTAACGAAGAAGTTAACACCCGTTAATAGCGTACCTAAACCTGAAATCTGAAGTGCCCAGATATAGTAGTCCACACCCACGCCTGGAGAGTATTCGATACCTGAAAGAGGAGGATAAGCCATCCAACCTGTTGCAGCGAATTCACCAATTGCAAGAGATGCCATCATTAAGCCTGCAGCACCAGCAAATAACCAGAAGCTTAGAGAGTTTAATAATGGAAAGGCAACGTCACGTGCACCAATTTGAAGTGGTACAGAGATGTTCATTAAGCCAACAACTAGACCCATTGCTACGAAGAAGATCATGATTACACCGTGTGCGGTGAAGATCTGATCGTAGTGTTCTGGGTGTAAATAACCTTCACCGCCACCTTTTGCAAGGAACAGTTGAAGACGCATCATAATCGCATCGGCGAAACCACGCAAAAGCATGATGATCGATACGAAAAGATACATGATACCAATTTTTTTATGGTCGACTGATGTGAACCATTCGTTCCACAAGTAGCCCCATTTTTTAAAGTAGGTAATACCAGCAACAACTGCGATACCACCTAAGATCATCATTGCAACTGTGACCAGTACAATTGGATCGTGCGGAATAACGTCCGGACCTAACTTACCTAAGAAGCTCATGTCTTATTCCCCTACAACTGATGAAGCAGGTTCAACAGCGGCATGTGCTTCAGATGAAGCAGCCCCGTGAGCACCCGCAGTCGCTGAGTGATCAGCACCGTGATAGTTGCTCATATATTTGCTGATGACTGACTTAAACAAGCCTTCCTCTACAGAAGAGTAGTAAGTCACAGGGTGTGGCTTAGTTGGATAAGGCTTCATTGCCTCAGCAGCAGCCTTCTCTTCAGGAGTTTTTGCTTTTGAAATCAAAACTTCAATTTGGTGTTTACCACGGTTACCGTCACGTAAAGACTCAAATTCAGCTTGATCTAAAATTGTTTTTTGTACAGCTTTAGGATTAATGCTTGTACCGTTACCTGCTTTAACTGCAGCAACCCATTCAGCGAATTGAGCGTCAGTTACAGAGTGAGCACGGAAGCGCATTTGCGAGAAGCCGTAGCCTGAATAGTTTGAAGAGAAACCGCGGTAGCCTTCAGCTGGGCTAGTTCCATCTGCTAACAAATTCAAGTGCGTTTGCATGCCTGCCATTGCATAAATTTGACCACCTAACGCAGGGATGAAGAACGAGTTCATCGTGAAGTTAGAGGTAATTTTAAGTGCAACTGGAGTTTTTTCAGGGAAACGAATTTCGTTAACCGTCGCAATGTTAAGATCAGGGTAAATGAAGATCCATTTAAACTGTTCTGCAATGACTTGAATATTTACAGGTGCTTTATCAGATTCGAGTGGGCGGTAAGGGTCATACTTGTGTGAACCCCACCAAGTTAACCAAGCCAGAATACCAATAATAATGACAGGAATACCCCAAACTACAATTTCAATTGCAGTAGAGTGTGCCCATGTAGGTTTATAGTCTGCATCTTTATTCGACGCGCGATATTTCCAACCAAACCATAATGCCATTACGACTGATGGAATAACCACCAATAGCATTAAATAGATCGCAGTCATCATTAAGTCAGATTGACCTTGTGCAACTGGACCTTTTGAGTTTAGAAGTACCATATCACCACCACACCCAGTTAAGAGCGCGGCGATCGCAGATAAAGACAATACAGCTAAAATCGTTTGTCTCATTTTACAACCTCGGTGAAGAGTCCCATTCCCTAATAAAATTGGGATAGCGATTAAAGTGTCGCATGATTGAAAAGTTTCTTTTTAAGTCTAAAAACACTTCTCAATCATAAGACACCGCTACGTTGTAGGGCATTATGCCTCATATCGACAAACTAAGCTATACGTAAAGATGCTTTAAATGACTGTTATAAAAACCGATTTTTTCACTCGGAATTTTATAATTTCTTTGTGGATTTATTTTGAATATCAATAAACTGCGGAAAACTGAGGTGAGCCAAACCTCAGCTTAAATATGGTCAAATTACTGCTTAATGACCTTGGTTTTCGCTAGTTTATCGTGCAAAGTTTGACGCTTTGCAGTTAAACCAAAGACGTGATCGGCGATGGTAATAAACGGCATGAACAGCATATTGAGCACAATAAAGACAACACTGCGCAATGTGAATACACGCAAAAGGCTGACTTTTTCGTTCGTTTCAACGTCTACAATTTTAATTTTGGTGATTTTTTTACCAATGCTTTGGCCACTTTTGGCTAAGAAAAAGGCCTGTATGCCGAGCATAATCAGCAGGTAAATTCCCATGGTGGTCCATGCTTCAGTTGGAATCAAACTGAACAGTTGTGCTTGCAGTTCACTGGCCTGTGTTGCTGTGGTAGCCGCTTGCATTTTTTGCTGAATTTCAGTGAGTTCACCAAATTTATCTGCTTGTAAAAAGAACGAGGGAATCGCAGCGGCAGGGAGCCAAAGAAGTAAATCAATGACTTTGGCTAAGACGCGTGTACCTATCGATGCCAGTTCAGGTTGAGCAACTTTCGCCGCTGTACGGTTTGGTTGTGAAAATTGATTTGGCGTATGCATTGGCTCAGGAATAGGGGGCTGAGGTTGATAACCTACAGGTTCATACGCCAGTTTTCCTTGGGTGAGTTCACCTAAAGCTTTCCATTCAGGCATACCCTGATGCCAAACTAAATCCGTCAATAAAACTTGTTGGCTTGCGAGCATCTGATTCAACTGCTCTAAGGTATATGGACCGGCTTGTTGATTATTTCGTGCCAAGTAAATCTGCATATAAACTTAATCTCAAAATATAAATTGGGATATTCAAATAATAAATGTATTTGCTTCAGATGAAAAACAAATAAAAAATCTATGGTAAAACATGCGGATAGTCTAGAGAATTTCAAGCTGAAATTAACCAAAACTACACAAAATGCAGGACAGTGTAGCAAGGATTATGCTGCTTCTTCTAGCTTTATCGCAATGCGATCTCTTCTCAATCAAGATATTGCTGCATGAATGCCAAACTTAGTCTAAATTTTTGTATCAATATGCTTGTTTTAATGTGGATACGTTGAAAGTGTAGATATAAAAAAAGACCCATGAAAGGGTCTTTTTTTCGCATCAAAGAGTTAAGCTTTTTGAACTTTTTCTTCTGCAAGGAAGAACCAAGTGTCTAATACTGAGTCAGGGTTAAGTGATACAGATTCGATACCTTGTTCCATAAGCCATTGCGCAAGATCTGGGTGATCTGATGGGCCTTGACCACAGATACCCACATATTTTCCTGCTTTACGGCATGCATGAATTGCCATAGAAAGAAGCGCTTTTACGGCTGGATCACGTTCATCAAATAGGTGAGATACGATACCAGAGTCACGGTCTAGGCCAAGTGTTAACTGGGTTAAGTCGTTCGAACCGATAGAGAAGCCATCAAAGTGTTCAAGGAACTGTTCAGCCAATAATGCGTTCGTTGGTAACTCACACATCATGATCACTTTCAGACCATTTTCACCACGTTTCAGGCCGTTTAACGCCAATAATTCAATTACACGTTTCGCTTCATGTACAGTACGTACGAAAGGAATCATGATTTGAATATTGGTTAAGCCCATTTCGTCACGTGCTTTTTTCAACGCGCGGCATTCTAATTCGAAACAGTCACGGAAGTTGTCAGACACATAACGGCTTGCACCACGGAAGCCCAACATTGGGTTTTCTTCTTCAGGTTCGTATAACTTACCACCGATCAAGTTTGCGTATTCATTTGACTTAAAGTCAGACATACGAACGATGACAGGTTTGTCTGCAAATGCTGCAGCAAGGGTAGAAATACCTTCAACCAGTTTTTCAACATAGAATTCGATTGGCGATGCATAACCCGCTGTACGCGCCATCACCGCAGCACGTGTTTCACGTGGCAAGCTGTCAATGTTCAACAATGCTTTAGGGTGAACACCGATCATACGGTTAATGATGAACTCAAGACGTGCGAGGCCAATCCCTTCATTTGGAATTTGTGCAAAGTCAAATGCGCGGTCAGGGTTGCCGACGTTCATCATTACTTTGAACGGAAGTTCTGGCATAGATTCGATTGAGTTGGTTTGAATTTCGAAATCTAAAGAACCTTCGTAGATGAAACCTGTATCACCTTCAGCACATGAAACAGTTACATCTTGGCCGTCTACTAGAACTTCAGTTGCATTACCACAACCGACGATTGCTGGAACACCCAATTCACGCGCAATAATCGCTGCGTGACAAGTACGACCACCACGGTTAGTGACAATTGCAGCGGCACGCTTCATTACTGGTTCCCAGTCTGGGTCAGTCATGTCAGATACAAGCACGTCACCGTCTTGTACTTTGTCCATTTCTTTAATAGACGTAACAATACGTACTTTACCAGAACCGATACGTTGACCGATTGAACGACCTTCACAAATCACAGTGCCTTTTTGTTTTAAAAGGTAGCGTTCCATGGTGCCGACGTTTTCACGGCTCTTCACTGTTTCAGGGCGCGCTTGAACGATATAAATTTGACCGTCATCGCCATCTTTTGCCCACTCGATGTCCATTGGAGAACCATAATGGTTTTCAATGATCAGCGCTTGTTTTGCAAGTTCTTGTAGTTCGTGGTCGTTTAATGCGAATTGTTGACGCTCTTGTTTTTCAACATCAACCACAACAACTGATTTACCCGCAGAAGCTTCTTCGCCATAAATCATTTTTTGGTGTTTAGAACCTAGATTACGACGGAGTACAGCATGCTTGCCTGCATTTAAAAGTGGTTTAGAAAGGTAGAATTCGTCAGGGTTCACTGCACCTTGAACAACCATTTCACCCAAACCGTAAGATGCAGTGATGAACACTACGTCACGGAAACCTGATTCAGTGTCGAGTGTAAACATTACACCCGCTGCACCAGTTTCAGAGCGGACCATACGCTGAATACCAGCAGATAAAGCCACAACATCATGCGCAAAGTTTTGGTGTACGCGGTAAGAAATTGCACGGTCGTTATACAGTGATGCAAATACTTCTTTGATCGCGATCAATACGTTGTCGATACCGCGAATGTTTAAGAAGGTTTCTTGTTGGCCTGCAAAAGATGCATCTGGTAAATCTTCTGCTGTCGCAGAAGAACGAACGGCAACCGCGATGGCTGGGTTGCCGTTTGAAAGCTCTGCAAATGCTTTACGAACTTCTTGTTCGAGTTCTGCCGTCAGTGGAGTATCTACAATCCATTGGCGAATTTTCGCGCCTGTTTCAGCAAGAGCATTTACATCATCAACATTGAGGACTTTTAACTCTGCATTGATTTTAGCGTTTAGGCCACTTTGCTCGAGAAATTCACGATATGCTTGAGCTGTAGTAGCAAAGCCACCTGGTACAGATACACCTGCATTTGATAGGTGGCTGATCATTTCACCTAAAGATGAGTTTTTCCCACCTACAAGTTCAACGTCGTGTTTCCCTAATTTTTCTAGACCAATTACGCGCGCTTCCAAAGTTGTTACTCCACTTTTGCAGTATTTAATCACTATCTTGGCATCAGATTATAACAAATCTACTTAGCTTTTTGATTTTACTAAGCGACAGTCATGTAAGATCGGTTTACTATAAAGATTATATAGCACTAAGACAAATTTTTGAGGAGAATTTTAATGTCAGGAAGTAAACAATTTAAGCGGAGTGTTTTTTTTGTATCAGATGGTACTGCAATTACCGCTGAAACCCTTGGGCACTCGCTATTGGCGCAGTTTCCAAATGTTGACTTTGACATTCATATTATTCCTTATATTAGCTCTGAAGAAGCTGCTACAAATGTGGTTGCTGAGATCAATTTAAGGGCGCAACAAGACGGACAAAAGCCACTGGTTTTTGACACTTTAGTCGACCCGTACGTGCGTGACATTATTAATACTGCAAATGCTATAAATCTTGATGTATTTGAAGGGCTTATTAGTAAATTATCTGAAGAGTTGGGAACACCGCCTACAACTTTAGTCGGACAGACCCATGCAGTGACCGATTCGGAGTCTTATAAAGCACGTATTGATGCGGTGCATTTTGCTTTGGATAACGATGACGGTGCACGTACACGCCACTATGACAAGGCCGATCTGATTCTGATTGGGGTATCACGTTCGGGTAAAACACCGACTTCAATTTATTTGTCATTACAGTTTGGGATTCGTGTAGCAAACTATCCATTGACCGAAGAAGACTTGGATGACAACCGTTTACCAGCGGTACTTCGCGCACATAAGCAGAAGCTTTTTGGTTTGATGATTGATGCTGAACGCCTTGTCGCTATTCGCTCTGAACGTAAAGCCAATAGCCGTTATGCAAGCTTCAGCCAGTGTCAAATGGAGCTTCGCGCAATTGAAGGGATTTATATCTCTGAAGGGATTAAATACTTAAATGTCTCGGAAATGTCGATTGAAGAAATTTCAACTCGTGTACTCCAAATGACGGGTTTAAAACGTCGCATTGGTTGATATTGTCATTACATTATAAAGCGTCATATTGATGATGCTTTATAATGTTGATCAATATAAAAATACAGATTAGATCAAATGAAAATAATATCAAAATGCCTATTAGGTGTATTTTGTTTTGCTCATTTTAATATGGCTGTATATGCGCAAAATATATCAATTCAGCAGGCTGAGCAGGCGATTGATCAAAAATATGCAGCGCTAGATTTTTATGCAGTGAATCAACAGATCGAAAATGATGTGGTTGATTTAATCCGTGAAAATGCAGAAAGTTATGCTTATTCTTTCCCCAAATTGACTGAAAATCTTAGACTAAAGATTAATGCCTCACCGGACCAACTGCTTAAATTCTATACCTTTGATGTAGGTGGTGGCGGTACCATGGGTGAATTTTCATCCTATGTGTAGATGAAATCGAGCAATTCCACTAAACTTCAGCCTTTAGAAGCTGGCTATATTTTAAAGATTGACCAAGTGAAATGGGGTGCACAACCGATTTATCTGATTCAAAGTTATTACAAAGGCGATAGTTGTCACGGTCTTTATCAAATTCAAGCCTTTAAAATGCACGCCCAAGCTTTGACAGCAACACCAGTTTTTCAGACCAAGAACAAGCAACTAAGTTCGATTGAAGTAGATTATGACTGTCACTATGACGAAGAGCGGCGCGGTTCATATATTCGTGTTTCAAAAGACTTAAACAAGATTGATATCACTTTATTAGATCAAAACAGCCGCCCGACTGGAAAGTACTTACGTTATCAACGTTCAAATACAGGCTATCAATATACAGGTGTGACGAAATAAACAACGGGTAAGTGGCTAAAACTTACCCTATATGGTTAATGGCTATAGGTGGTAATGATCACATCGACGGGATATTCAGCGCCATCTAAACTTTGAATATCATGTTCTCGAATTTTGACGATCGGCCAAGTGATTAGCTTACAGTTGTCGCGCTGTAAGGCATGATAATAATGATCGGACTTAAAAAATTTAAGTTTATCGGCAGCGGAGTTAGGTTTGAGCTGGTGTCTAAGCCATGGGTCTTGAACTTGGGTTTCTAAGAAGCGTAAAGCCAGTAGGCATTTGATACGTGTGTTAAATAGGCGTCGGTTCTTAATAACCAGTGGATGTTGAATTAAGCGCTGAATTCCACGCTCTGTTTTTGGCAAGATAAATTGTGGCGCATTTTGAAAAACATAGACCGATTGAGCGACCTGACAAACCGACTCAAGGGCAGTTACTGTATGCTGGTTGGTACCAATAATTGCGACACGTTGTTCAGTAAAAGCATGTTGTTTAATTTCTGATGCGGTAATCAATTGCCCTTTAAAATGCTGAAAATATTCGGGATGGTTTTGAAATAAACCAGATACGTTGTCTGTTGAATACAAATTGACCATGCTTGATCCTTAATTGTTTTTTATCGTCTTTCCTTAATTTATTATTTTTAGTGCTTTTGCTCTAAAAAAGCAAAGTGATAAATTGTCTGAGCAGTCACGCTAACTTTAGTCTAGACATAGCAGCAGTTTTGCAGGGCTTTAAGGATTTTTTAAGTATCGGCTAAGATTTTGGTTATTCATTTATGCACGTCGCCTTATGGGTATGCATTAATACGCATAAGGCGATTCACTTCATTTGTACTTAACTGTTTTTGATCTGCATGAGACGTTCAAAGTTTTCTAAACGTTTGTCCGTGTCATAGATGTCACAGGTGAAAATAAACTCATCAACATCATATTCCAAAAGAAGCTGTTTCAAGCCTTCTTTCACCGTGCCATTGGAGCCGATTTGCGCCATGGCATAAAAACTGTCTACTGACATTTTTTCCGAAGGTGACCATAGACCGTCCATACTGGCAATTGGTGCTTTTAACTTTAAACTTTGACCGCGCATGAGACCTAAAACTCGTTGGTAGGCACTGGTTGCTAGATATTCAGCTTCAGCATCGGTTTCAGCAACGACCGTCGGGACACCCATAGATACATAAGGTTTGGATAAGTACTCAGAGGGTTCAAAGTTTTCACGATAGAGCTGAATCGCTTGTTTCAGCATACGCGGTGCAAAGTGTGATGCAAAAGAGTAGGGAAGACCTAGTTTTGCAGCCAGTTGTGCACTAAATAAACTTGAACCGAGTAGCCATACAGGCACATGTGTCCCTTGCCCCGGAGTTGCAATGATGCGCTGATTTGGTTCAGCGTCTTTAAAGTAATGCAGAATTTCTAAGACATCTTGTGGGAACTGATCTTCAGTTTCTTGACGGCCACGGCGAAGTGCGCGCATGGTCACTTGGTCTGTACCTGGTGCTCGACCTAAACCTAATTCAATCCGGTTTGGATAGAGTGTCGCAAGCGTACCGAATTGCTCCGCTACGATCAGTGGGGCATGGTTCGGGAGCATGATACCACCTGAACCTACCTTTAAGGTTGAGGTATTTGCGAGTAAATAGCCGAGTAGCACCGCAGTTGCAGAGCTGGCAATACCATCCATATTATGATGTTCTGCAAGCCAAAGTCGACTATAGCCTAAACGCTCAGCTTGTTGGGCCAACTTTAAGCTATGCTGTAGGGTGAGTTGTACAGTTTGATCTTCGCGGACAGGAGCTAATTCTAAAATAGAAAATTGAGTCTCGGACAACGTGCGCATTCTATTTCTCAGTTTTGTTTTATATATCGAAATAATACGATATAAGTGCTATCTTGTATATCGATTTTATTCGATGTTCTGATTGTTTTATATAAGGTATTGATTTAAAAATGAAACAAAATTTATATTCAACATCGTTGAACAGCACCAGCCACACATGCGTTTAAAACCAAAGTGGTAAGCTGCTGCATTCAGTAGAAACGATGCAGTGTCTTTTTTGAGTGTAGTTGTCAGATAAATAAAAAAGCACCCGAAGGTGCTCTTTTATTTGAAAATGTTTTATGCGGTACTTAGCGTTTACCGTTTTTGTACCAGCCTAAGTGACGGCCATTGTCACCACGGTAGTTGTGACCATTATATTTATAATTGCTATTACGGTAGCCACGGCTGTCATAACGACGATCATAACGGTCGTCGTAACGGCGGTCATATTCGTCATCATAACGACGGTCTTCAGAGACTTTTTTACCTAGAACTGCACCACCCGCTGAACCGAGACCTGCACCAATATATCCACCATTGGTACCGCCCATGTTTTTACCTACGGTATAACCACCAGCACCACCGAGTGCTCCACCAATGATTGCACCATTACGGTCACGTTTGTTGGCTGAAGCGGCTGCACCTGCACCACCACCAATGGCAGAACCAATCATCGCGCCTGTTTGTCCACCCATTTGGTTACCAATCGCGGCACCGACAACACCACCTAATGCAGATGTTAGTGCAGTATTGGTTGTATTACCTGCATATGTTGTGGTCATCGTTAATGCTGAAGCTGCAATTACGGTACTCATTAAAATTGATTTAATTTTCATTTTTAAACTCCTAAGAGCATGTCTATTTTGTCTTGATTTCACTTTAGCGAAACAAGTGGGAAGAATAATGAAGAGAAATTTTATCGAAACCGTTGCTTTGGTAAGTGCTGTGTAACGACTCTTCGTATTTTCTACCAGTTTGGCTAGAGTACTATTGCGTCTAAATCTGTGCCATAAAAAAGCACCCGAAGGTGCTTTCAATGACATCTTTACGATGCAGCTAATTAATGGTGTTTATGTTTTTTCTTCCATTTTTTACCATGGTAAGAGTCATACTGTTTATCTTTTGAGATTTTGTTGCCGAGTGCTGCACCGCCCGCTGCACCTAATGCAGAACCCACATAGCCACCATTGGTGCCGCCCATGCTTTTACCTACGGTATAGCCCGCACCACCACCGATCGCACCACCAATAGCAGATTCAGTACGATGACGTTTGTCACTTGCAACTGCTGCACCACCTGCACCACCGAGTGCTGCACCGATGGTTGCACCAGTTGTGCCGCCCATGTTTTTACCAATTGCTGTCCCTGCAACACTACCTAAAGCACTGGCTGCTGCAACGCGAGTTGTGCTGTCTGCATACGCAGTTGCAGTAAACATAGATGCCGTTGCTAATGTTGCTGACATTAAGAGTGTATTAAGTTTCATGTGTTTCTCCATGTCCAACATTGGTTGAACTGTCTTACTTTTTTCGATGTGGCTAATGTAACAAAAAGATTCCAGTTAATTGTGGAGAGTTAAAACTAAATTGAAACCCGTTGGTTTCTTGTTTGTATCAGTTTTATTACAAATGTGAATAAGCAGAATGAAATTTATCCAAAATCATGCAAATGTGGATAAACCTAGGAGTGATGCAGTTCACACTCTGAATTTTGAGCTGAAATGGCCTATTAAAAAGGTGTATATGAAATAAGCTGTTTTGCATTTTTTAAGCGTTAGTAAGGTCATAAACATGCTTTAAAAGTGTATCAATCTACTGAGGCGTATAAAGTAAACGTCGCTCAGGATTGAATAAAGATGTTCTTTGCGTGATAGAGCCGTTAAACTAAGCGCAAATTTTTTGGTGCTGTGAAACTGTATTGCAGCCTTTATATTGAGATATTTTCCTAATGAAAGAATCGTTACGTTTACGATTAGATCAACTTTCTGACCGTCACGAAGAATTAACAGCATTACTTGCAGATGTAGAAGTCATTTCGGATAACAAACGCTTTCGTCAGTTGTCACGTGAACATAGTGATTTAAGCGAAATCACAGAAGTTTGGACCAAGTACAAACAAGCTGAAGCTGATATTGAAACGGCTGAAGCGATGCTGTCAGATCCTGATTTTAAGGAAATGGCTGTTGAAGAAATTAAAGAAAATAAAGCCATTATTGCGTCTTTAGAAGCTGATTTAAATATTTTAATGATTCCGAAAGATCCAAATGATGCGAACTCTGCATATTTGGAAATTCGAGCGGGAACAGGCGGTGATGAAGCCGCTATTTTCTCGGGTGACTTATACCGCATGTACACCAAGTACGCTGAATCACAAGGCTGGCGTATTGAAGTGTTGTCTGAAAATGAAGGCGAACACGGTGGTTATAAAGAAATTATTTGTTTGGTGAATGGTGAGGGTGTTTACGGCCGTTTGAAGTTTGAAAGTGGCGCGCACCGTGTACAACGTGTGCCTGCAACGGAGTCTCAAGGTCGTGTACATACTTCGGCGTGTACCGTTGCGATTTTGCCTGAAATTGATGTTGATACAACGGTTGAGATTAATGCATCAGACTTACGTATTGATACCTACCGCGCCTCAGGTGCGGGTGGTCAGCACATCAACAAAACCGATTCGGCTGTGCGTATTACTCATATTCCAACAGGAACCGTGGTGGAATGTCAGGAAGAACGTTCACAACATAAAAACAAAGCCAAAGCGATGGCTTTACTTGCTTCACGCTTGGAAAATGCAAAACGTGCGGCAGCTGATGCAGCAACTTCTGAAATGCGTCGTGACTTGGTCGGCTCGGGTGATCGTTCAGAACGTATCCGTACCTATAACTACCCGCAAGGTCGTATGACCGATCACCGTATTAACTTAACTTTATACAAGTTAGACGCGGTTATGGAAGGCGATTTAACTGAACTATTAGATAGCTTACATCGTGAATATCAAGCAGATCAGCTTGCGATGCTTGCACAGCAGAATGGTGGATAATGAATATTGCCCAAGCTTTGGCTTTACGTGGTGAAGCTGAGAGTTACGAACGTCAAGAGAACGCATGGTTGCTGGAACACATCACCAAAATTGATTCTTTCGATTTGGTTATGAAAAAAGATCAAGTGCTGACCAATGAACAAGAGCAGGCCTATGTTGCTGCCTTGGCACGAATCGAAGCAGGTGAACCTTTGGCCTATGTGACAGGTTCACAGCCGTTTTGGACGCTAGATTTGATTGTCACTCCTGACACTTTAGTGCCACGTCCAGATACCGAGGTACTGGTAGAAACTGTATTACGATTAGACTTACCTGAAGATGCCCGCATTGTCGATTTAGGTACGGGGACGGGTGCGGTTGCGCTTTCATTGGCCAGTGAACGGGACACATGGGACATCACGGCGACCGATATTTATGAGCCAACTTTAGCCGTTGCGCAGCAAAATGCAGAAAAGCATGACTTAAATGATGTGACTTTTGTGTGTGGCAGTTGGTTTGCACCGCTAAATCGAAAGTTTTTTGATGTGATTGTATCGAATCCACCGTACATCGATGCCGATGATGCTCACATGCAAGACTTAGCAACTGAGCCTGAACGTGCTCTAATTGCGGCAGATCATGGTTTGGCTGATTTGAAAGTCATTATCCAGCAAGGTAAAAAGCATTTAACTCTTGATGGCTGGGTGGTACTTGAGCATGGTTATGATCAAGGTGACGCTGTACAGAAAATCTTTAAAGAAGCGGGCTATAAACAAGTCCGTACGGTGAAAGATTATGGTGGAAATGACCGCGTTACTTTAGGGCAGTGGACACAATAATTTCATTGTTCCCTCCAAAATAAAAGCGCATTCGATGCGCTTTTATTTTTTCTACCTTATGTTCCAAATACGTCACGCCAACGGAGTAGCCAAGTCTCGATGGCTTTCATGATGCTATCACTGAATTTTCCGAGCACGGCTAAAAGAATAATCGCTAAGATCACAATATCAGGACGTGAAGTTTCTCGGCCATCACTCAGTAAGTAGCCTATGCCTTGTGTCGCTGCAATGAGTTCTGCTGCAATCATAAACATCCATGCCAAACTTAAACTGTTGCGCAGTCCCGTTAAAATTCCCGGAGATGCCGCAGGCAAAATAATCTGTTGCACTTGTTGCCAGTACTTCAGTCGATAGACTTGTGCGACTTCGATGAGCTTGCGATCAACCCCTTTAATGGCTGCGACAGTGTTGGTATAGGTCGGAAAAAATGCGCCAATTGCAATTAGGGTAATCTTCGATTCTTCATCAATTCCCAACCACAGTAAAAGTAGAGGAATCCACGCTAAGCTCGGGATGGATTTGATCGCTGAAAAACTGGGTTCTAAAAATGCTTCAACCTGTTTATTGAGTCCCACCAAAATCGCAAACATTAAAGCCAGAGCACTCCCAATAAAAAATCCTAAAAACACCCGCCATGTACTGGTCCAGACATGCATCCATAAATCTGCCTGCCATAAATCTAGAAAGGTTTGCCATAGACTAGTGGGAGCAGGCAATAAATAAGATTCAATAAAACCTGCTCGGACCAGATATTCACAAGCAATCAGTAAGAGTACTGGAAGGGTGATCGCTTTGAGAAAACTCTTCAATTTCAACTGAAATGAGGAACTTTTTTTTACTACAATAGGGCTGAAAGAGCTCGCGACTGACTTAGTCATTATTTGCTTACAACCTTTTGTGCATATTGTGGCTTAAACAACTGAGTCACGACTTGATTTACATTGGTGCCTTTACGGACTAAGTCTTCTTCATTCAAAATGCCGCCAGACTTTTGTAATGCAGCAATCTGTTTGGCTGACGGAATGTTTTGATCAAAGTTGGTACGGCTTAGTTGTAATTTTGCGACATTCAACGGCAGTTTGGACTCGCGTGCCAGTAACTCCGCCAATTTCTCTGGATTAGCTTTGGCCCATTTACGTGCTTGCTCATAAGCTTTAATCACGGCTTCAATGGCTTCGGGACTTTGCTGAGTAAAAGACTCTTTGACACTGAGCACGCTATAACTGTTAAACCCAATATTTCGATACAGCAGTTTTGCGCCAGATTGCACTTGTGCCGATGCCATCAATGGATCTAAGCCTGCCCAAGCATCGACTTGACCACGTTCTAAAGCCGTTTTGCCATCCGGATGTTGTAAGTGAACCAGTTGTACATCACGTTTATTTAGACCCACTGTATCCAGCGCTTGTAAGGTAAACAGAAATGGATCTGTGCCTTTGGTTGCGGCAATTTTTTTTCCTTTTAAGTCTTTTAGGCTTTTAATTTGGGAGTTCTTAGCAACCACCAAAGCGGTCCATTCAGGTTGGCCTTGGATATAAACGGTATTGATTGGACTGCCGTTGGCACGACTGAGTACGGCTGCAAGCCCTGCGGTTGAAGCAAAATCTACACTGCCACTATTTAAATATTCCAGTGAACGGTTACTGCCTTGGCTAAACACCCATTTAATTTCAGTTTTAGGTAAGGCTTTTTCTAACAGCTTTTGTTCTTTCACTACGAGGCTGGTTGGTGCGTAGTAGGCATAATCGAGTTTGAGCGTGTCTGGAATAGCGGCATGGGCATACGAGCCGATCAAACCTAAAATCAGTGAAGTGCTCAGTAGTTTAAAGTTTTTCATGTTGCATCATTTAAATAAGTTCATTTGTGGGTTCTTTTAACCTTATGTATGCGAAAAATAAAAAAAGAAAAATGGATAATAAAATATTAAATTGAAATAAGCAGATAATCTTAATTTAAGTATCTGAATTTTAATAACTTGATTGAGCTTTTTGCGGTTTTTTAAGTATAGAATAACTTTAAAAAAGCATAGAATAATTTCTTCTTATATGAAGATTGCATAACTAAATCATTCATTTTGAATGTAAAAAAGCGACTGTAATAGTCGCTTTTTTTAAGGGGGCTGCAAGCTTACATAGGATAGTCTTGTAAGCTGTCAAACACTTCAACTTGCTCTAAAGCATCAGTTTCAAGTGCAAGACAAAGTGTCACAATTTTCTTTAGATCAGCTAAATATTGTTCATCTTTAAACGATGCACCTAACTGCAGGGCTTGAATACGGTCAGCACTAATATCCAATGCTTGAGCAGCTTCAATCGCATTAACTTCATTAAAAAATGCAGTAACAGCATGATTTAATTCAAGGTCTGATGCATTGAGAATACCTTGATCCAGTTGCTCTTCAAATTGTGGGGTAGGAGACTGCAAAGCTTGAGTAAAGTTTTGCACCAGACGTTGATCGAGAACATCAATCATTTTAAGCATGTCATAACCTTTAAAAGAAATAAGGTGATTAAACAGGGGGAGTACAGCCGGAAAATAAGCATTAAAGAATGCTTTAAAATTGGTTGAAAAATAATCCATTTTGGAACTTTTTGCAAATAGATTCCGATAAATGAAAGATGGATTTGTTAAGTAAGTGAAAAGCTTGAATTTATTAAATAGAATTCCTATTTGAATTTTACACTATTGTTCCAATGGACTCGGATCGATCAAAAAGAAGTATTCAATGTGAAATATTGTGGAGTTTTAATCAAAAAGTTCTTTTATTTTTATTTAAGATGTTGAATTATAATAATTTATTAATATTGTCATTGCAATGGTCTATATTTTACGCATCACTGATGCGAACTCAAAACATCGTGGAATTGCAATTTATAAGGACCAGCTAAAGCAACATGAGGTATATCACCTTGCTTTAGCTATCTTTGTTTGGTGTGGAGAATGATGAACGTTTAAGCCACTAGTTAAAGTGCTTTTGCCTCAGTTGTTCTAGACGGAGTTGATATTGCTGTTGCCATGCACTTTCAGCTAAGTTTTGTTTTTGCTGGTTCATTTCTTGGTTGAGAGCAGCAAGCTCAGATTGATAACTGGCGATCTGTTGTTGTTGTCGAGCGACTTGTTGTTCGCGTTCAGCCAACTGCGCCGCTTCTTTGCCTGAAAAGTAGCTGTTACGAATTTGTTGGGTAATTTCTTGTTGCTGTATTGGGTCGGTGACGCCAATTAAAGCCAATTTAAGGGCTTTATCATAACTACCACTCTGACCATCAATATTTTTGCTCGGGTTTTTATATTGTTGCTGTAGTTGCGCAAGTTCACTCAGTCGTTGTTGTAAGGTCAAGTGCGGTGCGCGGCTCAAGAGTTCACCATAAGCAAACTGATAGCTGGCAAACTCTTTTTCTTCAGCAAAGCCGAGTTGGGTTTCTTGCTTACCTAAAGTCTGCTCACGTAAGTTCCAAATCTCCTGATAACGCTGTTGCGGTGTCATTTGTGTGGACATGGTTTTAGCTTGCATTTCTTTTTCGTACAGTGGTAGGCGTTCTATCAATTGTTTTAAAGTTTGAGCAAACTGTTGATCTGGATATTCGTCCAATACCTGTTTTAATAATGCCTGACAGTTGGTATCAGGGCAGTTTTGTTGTAACGGGTTTAATAATTGTGTGATATTGCCCGGGTTTTTTTGAAAGTGTTGAATCATTTTTTGGATGGATTCTTGTTGCTGTTGTTGCTGCATTCTTGACTCGTCATTGTTTGCAGCGGCAAGCTTCTCTTGCAAACTGCTGGGTTGAGCAGTCTCTGTAAGGGACGGTGAGGATGCCTGAGTTTGACCCGATGTGGCATATGATGAGCCAAGGCCCAACCATATCACCACACCGATTACCAATACACTCAGCACCAAAGCGATAAGCCCAAAGCGCTTCATTATTCTTCCTTATGGGTTGTATTGGAATTGACCCATTACTGGGAAGTGGTCAGATAAGTCCCAAGTCATAAATACGGGGGCGGCAGCCGAGCGAAGAATACGGACATCATTACGTGCTTGCATAGGCTGACGGTGGTTATTGGATGACACCACGTAGTCTAAATACTCTACGGTAGAGCCACCCGTAAGTCCTGCACCTGCGAGTTTATTCACTCGTGGATCGAAGGTCGATTCGGTATATCCTGTGCTGACTGGGACCGTACCATTCAAGTTGATTTGCATTTGCGCATAATCTTGCGGCCACAGGAGTTTGTTGACATTAAAGTCACCGCCCATGAGCACGGCATCAAATGATGGAATATTTTGCTTATCGACCAAAGCGCGGATTTGCTTAAATTGTTACTGGCGCATATCACGTGCCGCGTCGGTATCAAACGATGCGGTATGCGTGGAGGTCACATGGTAGGCTTTGCCATTCTTGAGAATTTCAGCATAAATCACGCCTTTATCGGCAAAACAGTCAATCCCCGTACAGCTCGGGTAAATAAAATGATCCGTTTTTACAATTGGATGGCGACTTGCAACCAATATGCCGCTGTCATAAATATTGAAGCCTGAACCGATTGGAATATAAGTTTGGTACGGATATTCCTGCGCTAATTTGGCCAACATGGCAGTACGACCAGAAGCAAAGGTTTCTTGGAACAAGATCGCATCGTAGCCTTTTAGGTTTTGCGGCAGTTGCCCTAAACGCGAATCAATTTTACTTGCCACCAAAGGAAGAGCATAAATATTGTAGGTTAAAACTTTAAACTCATCGGCACTGCTGGCAACGGGTTCTGGCACGGTATTTTGATGGATAGTGTAGTGGAAGTCGTCATAGCCACCAGTGTATTCAGCTTTAAAAGCAGTCTGCGCTGCTTTTCCTGCATAATTGGTGTTGAAGCGCTGAATGTTACGATCGTTAAACCATGGTGCAGAGAAATCACTGCCAGATGCAGAGTGTTTAATATCACTGCCAGACCAAGTGCCAGTCATCGATTGTTTCAGGGTGATGCTTGAACCACCGCCAGTAATCACGGTATCAAAATTATAGGTTTGACCTGACTTTACCCCAGTATAACGGTTAAAACGCAGTACACGTTTGGTTTCATAAGGTGCAATTTGGGTGGCTTCTTGAGCCCATTGACTCCCTTGAGTTAAGGTGCGTGTACCATGATGATTAATATTGACGGATACTGTTTCAGGGGTAGTATTGGTCACATAAATGTATGAGTCTGCTATCGCTTGCTGCGTACACAGCAGTAATGATAACCATCTGATATTTTTCATTAAGTTTTTATTTAGTTGGGTGCTCATGTGTTCCCTCCATGATGTTTTTATTCAATATTGTGTAAAACAATATGACGAGATCACTATGGCAGGTAATTTTTTTAAGTCAGTGACAAAGTGCGACAGCACCCTGATTTTCCGATGAGTGAGCATCAAAAATTCAATTTAATTTATAAGCTCTGTTGACATTTCCTTTGGCCAATCAAAACCAAACCCAGAACAATAGAATGTTGAGGTTTACTTTAACGAGAGAATGGTATGGGTTGGTTATTTGTTATGTGGAAAGAGCAAGGGCGTCACGTAGTTGCCTATACCAATCGACCTAAGTTAAGTATCCTTATTTTGACGATAGGCGCCGGGGCTGACCCCAGTCCACTTTTTAAAAGCACGATGGAAAGCACTCGGATCATGAAAATTGAGTTCAGTGCTAATGTCTTGTAATGATACTTGGCTGTTACTGAGCAGCTCAATGGCCATATCGCGGCGTATATCATTTTTGAGCTGTTGATAACTAAAACCTTCACTTTTCAGTCGCCGCTGAATAGTCGCCTCAGACATATTGAAATGATGGGCAATTTCAGACAGTTCAAGCCACTGGGTCGGGGGTTCTTGCATTAAATAGCGACGAATTTGGGCACTGGTTGAATGTGGATTTTTATAACGGGTCAATAAAATATGTGGGGTTTGCTGAATAAATTGATACCACGATTTACTGTCCTGTTTTATGGGCATTTTTAAATAATTGGCATCGAACTGAATATAGTTTTCAGCCATTTGATACTGGATATTTTCACAAAAACGAACTTTGTAATCGATGTCATCTGTAGGTGTATCACATTTGAGTTGAATTTGATTCAAAATCACTCGTTGCCCAACCAGCCAACACATTAGGGCATGAATTAGCATGATGTAAGTTGCGTAACTAAACATACGCTTGGGCTGTTGTCGTTCGTAAATCACAATATAGGCATAATGTTCTTGTACCATGAGCTGACTGCTAAAGTCGTCTAGCACCAGATTCATAAACTGCAAAATATGCTGAATGGCTTGGTCCAGCTGGGTGGTGTGTAACAGTGTTTTAGATAAAAACTGAAAACTGCCACGGCGCATAGCATGGCGATCCATTCCAAAAAACTCATCATTCATCACATTGGCCAGTTCAGTCCAGAGCTGTGCATATTGATTGACTGAGACTCGTGCTTTTGTCGCACTTAACAATTCGCTATTGATGCCTGCATTTTTTAAAATATCAGCAACTGTATATCCCTGCTTTTCAGCTTCAAACAATGCTTCGTGTACCAAAGCAATTGAAATGGAATCTTTCTGGGCGTTTGCATGTTCCGATGCAGTCATAGTGGCTTCCATATTTTTATTGTGCATTTTGAGCATTGTCCAAAACCATCATGGAAGATGCAATATTTGGAAATTGTACTTAAAGGGTTCTGTGTTTACATTTCTTCTTAAGTCGTAGCATTCAATCATACAAGGAAAAATAAATGAAGATTCAAGGGAAGGTTTTTGTCGTTACAGGTGGTGCATCGGGTTTAGGTGCGGCAACAGCACGTCATTTGATTGAACAAGGCGCGAAAGTCATTTTGGTAGATATGAACCAAGCTTTAGGTGAAGAGCTACAGCGTGAGTTGGGTGAAAATGCTCAGTTTAAAAGCCTTGATGTTACGGATGAGCACGCCGTGCAAAGTTTCTTCCAAGAAGTCGAGGTGGAATATGCACAATTGAATGGTTTGGTGAACTGTGCGGGTGTCGCGCCTTCAGCCAAAGTGTTGGGTCGTGATGGTATTCATGAGCTGGCGTTATTCCAAAAAGTATTAAACATCAATGTCTCAGGTACTTTTAATATGCTGCGTTTTGCTGCGCAGTTAATCGCGAAATATGAACCTCAATCTGGTGAAGAAGAACGTGGCGTGATTGTGAATACAGCTTCAGTTGCAGCCTATGACGGACAAATTGGCCAGACCGCTTATGCAGCATCGAAAGGCGCGGTTGTCTCAATGACTTTGCCGCTGGCACGCGAGCTAGCACGTGAAAAAATTCGAGTGATGACCATTGCTCCAGGCATTATGGAAACGCCAATGTTGAAGGCGATGCCGCAAAATGTACAAGATGCGTTGGGTGAAATGGTGCCATTTCCGAAGCGGTTGGCAAAACCTCAAGAGTTTGCTCAGCTTGTGGGGCATATTTTTGAAAATAGTTATTTGAATGGTGAAGTGATTCGTTTAGATGGCGCGATTCGTATGCAGCCTAAATAAGTTAGATTTTTATAGAAAATGATGATCTGTACAGAGCTACAAATTTCTAATCGAATTAAAATAGCGTTGTGTCCGTATTCATTTTCTTTTGAAGGATCAAAAGAAACAAAAATCCTTTTCGAAACTGAAGATACATCCTTGTATCTCAGTTTCGGAGGCGACATCCATGTCGCCGTCACATCTATCCAAATGCTGTAAATAGTAGAAATTTTGAACTGAATATAATTGATATAGAAAAGGATATCTAATGCTTTTAAATGAAGAACAAAAAATGGTTCAGGATATGCTGCGTAGTTATTCGCAGGAAAAACTGAAGCCAACTGCAGCTGAACGTGACAAAACCGCACAGTTTCCTGCGCAAGAACTTAAAGAGCTGGGTGAGTTAGGTGCTTTGGGTATGACTGTTTCACCTGAGTGGGGTGGTGCAGGCTTAGATTATATTTCACTGGTGGTGGCACTTGAGGAGATTGCAGCAGGTGACGGTGCGATTTCGACCATTGTCAGTGTGCAAAACTCACTGCCGTGTGGCATTACCCAGCGTTATGGAACTGATGCGCAAAAGCAGAAATATTTAAGCAAGCTTGCCACAGGTGAGTGGTTGGGGTGCTTTTGTCTCACTGAACCACAAGCAGGATCAGATGCAGGTGCGTTGGAGTGTAAAGCTGTTCGTGAGGGCGATGAGTGGGTGCTGAATGGAACCAAACAATTTATTACCACAGGAAAGCATGCACAAGTCGCTTTGGTTTTTGCAGTCACAGACAAAGCTGCGGGGAAGAAAGGTATTTCTTGCTTTTTAGTCCCAACCGATACCGAAGGCTATATTGTCTCTCGTATAGAAGAAAAGATGGGGCAGCACTGTTCGGATACGGCAACCATTGTTTTGGAGAACTGCCGCATTCCGGCAGATCATTTGCTAGGTGCTGAAGGCGAAGGCTATAAAATTGCGCTTTCAAATTTGGAGTCGGGACGTATCGGTATTGCAGCCCAATCAGTGGGTATGGCTCGTGCCGCTTTAGATGCTGCGGTTGAATATGCCAATGACCGTAAAGCCTTTGGTGTTGAAATTGTACAACATCAGGCAGTTGCTTTTCGTTTAGCCGATATGGCGACGCAAATTGAAGCGGCACGTCAGTTAATTTTCCATGCAGCCGCTTTGAAGGATGCAGGATTGCCATGTTTAAAAGAAGCCTCTATGGCCAAACTGTTTGCCTCAACCATGGCAGAGCGTGTTTGTTCTGATGCTATTCAAATTTATGGTGGCTATGGCTATGTTTCAGATTTTCCTGTTGAACGAATTTATAGGGACGTCCGTGTGAGCCAGATTTATGAAGGGGCATCTGATATCCAGCGTCTTGTCATTGCACGTGAAGTCACCAAGGTTTAAGTCGACTCAGTTTTAGACCTTGGTCGATGTTCAAAGCCTGCACTTTCATTGAGGGATTTGGAAATTGTAGGTGCATTTAAAACATGGTTATCTAGGTACAGCGGTTAAGTACAGTCATTAAATAGAGCAGCTGAGCTGCTCTAGGTTTTCAAATAATATAGAACTGACAATGAGGTCAGTTCAACGCTTAAAACGATAAAGAACATGGACGGCCAAAGTGGATTTGGCCTTAAAAAAATGGATAATACGAGGTTGTCGTGATGAAGACATTAGAACAAGCCCACCAAGAATTTAACTATGAGCAACTGATTCAGGAACAATTGGTCGGCCAACCCAATGCAATAAATGCCTATATTGAGTGCTGTCAGCGTTATGTCGGGTTACAAAAAACAGCACTCATCTGGGAAGGAAAAAATGGTGAGTCAGAGCAATGGAGTTTTGAACAGCTCGATGTTGCCTCAGCACAGTTGGCAAATTATTTTAAAAAGATCGGGATTCAAGTGGGGGACTGTATCGCAGGGCTGTTACCGCGTACGCCTGAACTGCTGATTACGATTTTAGCAACATGGCGGATCGGTGCGATTTATCAGCCTTTGTTTACTGCTTTTGAGTCGAAGGCGATTGAACATCGAGTTTTAACTGCGAACACCAAGTTGATTGTGATCAATGCAGAGCAACGTCCAAAATTAAATCACGTTGAAGTCAAACATATCCTTACAGTAAATGCGGGAACAAACTTAACTAGTAATGAAGCTGATTTTTGGCAAGAGGTCAAACAACAGTCCGATCAGTGTGAAGCTGTTTTGCGTAGCTTTGATGATGATTTTCTGATGATGTTTACCTCAGGCACCACAGGTTTGGCGAAATCAGTGCCTGTCCCTTTAAAAGCTGTTTTGGCGTTTAAGGGTTATATGCAACATGCAGTCGATTTAAGAGAAGACGATTCATTTTGGAATTTAGCCGATCCGGGCTGGGCTTATGGGTTGTACTACGGAATCACAGGCCCGCTCAGCTTGGGGCATAGCATCATTATGGATGAGCGTGCATTTAGCGTCGATCATGCGGTTGAAGTCATTAAAAAGTATCGCGTCAGTAACTTAACGGGTTCGCCTACAGCTTTTCGGATGTTCTTTGGTTTTAAAGAAAAGTTTGATCCTTCCATTAAGACCCATTTACGCGCCGTCAGTAGTGCAGGTGAGCCTTTAACCCCAGAAGTGATTCATTGGTTTAATAATGATCTGAATGTCAACATTTATGACCAATATGGACAAACTGAGTTGGGCATGGTGATTGCCAACCATCATGCACTGGAGCATGAGAAAAAAGTCGGGTCGGCAGGCTTTGCTAACCCCGGACACCGCTTTGCTGTACTTGATGCGAACCACCAAGAAGTGAAGTGCGGTGAAATTGGAACGCTAGCTATAGACTTTAGCCAGTCACCACTGACATGGTTTAAAGGCTATGGTGGCAATAATCGTAAATCCTTTGTGGGACAGTATTATTTAACAGGTGATACGGTCAAGCTCAATGAAATTGGCGGTATTGACTTTGTTGGGCGTGCTGACGATGTCATTACAACGTCAGGCTATCGTGTTGGACCTTTTGATGTCGAAAGTACTTTGCTTGAGTGTGCTGAAGTACTCGAATCAGCTGTGATTGGTAAGCCTGATCCAGAGCGCACTGAAGTGGTGAAAGCTTTTGTGGTGCTAAAGCCACAGTACCAAGCATCAAAAGAGTTGGATAGCAAACTCCAAGCCTATGTACGCTCACGTTTATCTAAACATGCTTATCCGAAAGAAATAGAGTTTGTTGAAAGCTTACCGAAAACATCGAGTGGCAAAATTCAACGTAATTTGCTGAAACAGCAAGAAGTGGCAAAGATGCAAACTTTACAAGCTGCAATTTAATTTAAAAATAAAAGGGTCTTAGTGGTAAGTCGAATTCGCAGTAATTGTTGATCTAACCGATTGAAAAAAATTATCTTGGCGGAGTTTTATCGAATTTTCATCCAATTTCGTCATTAGCCTGCGGCTCGCCCTACTTTTGTTTCGGCAAAAGTAGGCAAAACCATTGTCACCTGCAAAACCTGTTCTTTTCTTGGATTTATTAAAAGATATCGAAGAAACATTATCTTGCTTAGACCATGCAGGTTGCAGATGACATTTTCGCGTATCATATTTTTTGTTGAACTCTAATTAGAATTAAAGCCAGTCAGTTCTAAATAGGCTGGCTTTTTCTTTTAACCATTTATAGCGGGATGTAACTTGTGGAACACCGCTAGAAATATAGTTAGATGTATAAATAGCCTAAGAAAATTTAACTAGGCAACTAGTATGATTCAATCTCCATTACTTAAAAATGAAAAAAGTTGAGCCATCTAAAGCTCATAGCATTTATTGAATTTGTGCATAGCTAACTTTGGTTTCATGGTTATAATTCACCATCAACATTTTCTTTAGCGAAAGGCTGAATCATGGACGAGTTAGATGAAAGTCTAGAACTCAGTGATGCTGAAATACATCTCTATAGCCGCCAAATTTTATTGGACGGATGGGATATAGAGGCACAAGAAAAATTAAAGTTGGCCAATGTACTTATCGTAGGCTGTGGTGGTATTGGTTGTATGACAGCGGAGTTACTGGCACGTGCTGGCGTAGGGCAAATCACCCTGATTGATGCTGATACCATCGAAGTAAGCAATCTTCAAAGACAGATTGCCTATGTAGAAAACAATGTCGGTTTTTATAAAGCAGAGGTTTTGGCCCAGCGTTTAAAGCAGATCAATCCCTACATCCAAGTTCATGCGTATGCTGTAAAACTTGATACAGCCAATGCAGCTCGTTTAATTGCAGGTCAAGACTTAGTCCTTGATGGTTGTGATAATTTTACGACACGGTATTTGGTCAATCAGCAGTGTAAAGCGGCCAATGTTCCACTCATCAGTGCATCGGCCATTGGCTTTCAAGGGCAGTTGTTTATGGTGGAAGGAGAGTCCGCTTGCTATGAATGTCTGTTCCCGAAAGAAGAACATGCGAATGAAAGTCTGCGCTGTGCAGATTCGGGCGTTTTAGCTACCACGCCAAACGTGATTGCTAGTCTTCAAGCGCATCATGCACTTTTATACTTGGGTTTAAATGTGACCGCACTCAAACAACGCTTGTTGCTTTGGGACGGTTTAAGTATGAAACAACGTTTGCTTGCTTTCGAAAAAGATACAGATTGTCCAGTTTGTCAGGCAAGATAAGCCTGCAATTTTTTTATTCTTTGATACACTCAATACAATTTATTTTTGACCGATATTATGAAAAACAATATCTTTTTAGATGGACTGCGCTCTGTTGCCCGTGTTGGGGAAACAGCAGTCATTGCAGCACGTGCGGGTATTAAGTACGCAACTGAAAAACCAAGTAATGCCAAACTGATGCGTGAAACCTTCGAGTCTCTAGGTTCAACCTATATCAAGTTGGGTCAGTTTATTGCGAGTACACCTTCACTTTTTCCACGTGAATATGTTGAAGAGTTTCAAGGCTGTTTAGACCAAACTCCATCTTTACCGTTTAGTTATGTACAAGGGGTTTTGGCGTCTGAGTTTGCAGGGCGAAACCTGTCTGAGATTTTTGCATCGATTGATGAAACACCGTTAGCTTCAGCATCTATTGCCCAAGTCCATGCCGCAAAGCTGGTGACGGGCGAAGATGTGGTGATTAAAGTACAAAAGCCAGGTGTAGAAACAATTCTCTATACCGACTTAAATGTTCTGCACTGGGCTACCAAGGTTTTAGAAAAAGCAGTGCCTAAAGTCAAATTTGCATCTCTTGCAGACATTGTGGAAGAAATTAAAACCCGCATGGTTCGAGAAGTCGATTTTATTGAAGAAGCCAGTAATCTGGATGACTTTGTGAACTATCTCAATATCACGCAAAACCATAAGGCGATGGCACCTAAGGTCTATCACCAATATTCGACTCGCCGTGTACTCACCATGCAGCGTCTTTACGGTGTGCCATTAACCGATTTCAATGTGGTGAAACAGCGCTGTAAAGATCCTTCACAAGTCCTGATAACTGCCATGAATACATGGTTTGGTAGTTTGATGATGTGTAATAGCTTCCATGCCGACTTGCATGCTGGAAACCTAATGCTGCTTGATGATGGTCGTGTCGGTTTTATTGATTTCGGCATTGTGGGTCAGTTGAAACCTGAAGTGTGGACAGCTTGTATCGCCTTTATGGATGCCTTACAAAAAACGGATTATGAACTCATGGCGGAAAACATGCTGAAAATGGGCATGACCGCTGTGAAGATTGATACTCAGGTGTTGGCTGCAGATCTTGAGCGTTTATTTAGTGGTGTGTTGTTGGCAGATCCGCAAGAATTGCTGAGTTCAAACCCAGCAGATTTGAATGACATCATGATGGATATGGTCGCAGTGGGCGAGCGTCACGGTATTCGCTTCCCGCGTGATTTTGCATTGTTATTTAAACAGATGCTGTATTTCGATCGTTTCATGCGCATCCTTGCACCGTATACCGACATCTATGCTGACCAGCGTTTGCAAATGGTGCAAACTATGGATCCAAATGTGTTGTTAAAAAACTAAGTTCTTTTGAAGCACACTCACCAAAAAATCCCTTTCAGTCCTTCTTTTAAAAGAGGGACTGAAAAATGCTTTCCTGTTTAGGGGATGAAAAACATAGTTTCCTAAGACAGGGATTAAAATGTCAAAATCTGTTAAAGGTAATAATGTGGACGCAATTATCATTGAAGGCTTAAAAGTTGAAACAGTGGTTGGCTGCTTTAATTGGGAACGTCAGATTATTCAGCCTTTAATGTTGGATATGATTATTCAAACAGATTTGGAGCAAGCTTCAAACTCAGATGACTTAGACCATACCTTAAATTATGCTGAAATTTGTGAAATTGCAGCAAAGGTCATTCAAGATGCTAAGCCTGAACTGATTGAACATGCGGCAAAATTGGTCATCAATGCACTTTTTTCTACCTTTCATGCGATTGAATCGATTAATATTACCATCCGTAAGCCTGCCATTATCGCGCAAGCAAATTCTGTAGGAATTCGTCTTGAACGCCACCGAAACGATTTTCGCCCTAGCTCTGGCGAGTAATAATAATCCAAAGCAACATTTTTTATATGCCTCTGAGCAACTTGCTAAAATTGGGCAACTGCAATTTTCGAATATTTATTTAATTCCATGCCGTGATGGGGTTGGGGCAGATTATTGGAATGCAGCCTGTTTGTTGAAATCGTCTTTGTCCGTTACCGATATTTCAGTATTGCTGAAAAATATGGAAGCCACATCTGGGCGTATCCGCCCATCGCATCAGATTTCATTGGATGTCGATTTGATTGCATGGGGGGGGGACTTAGAACATATGCAGTTCAATCCCAAAAAATTGCCTTTGGCGCTAGACGTTAAAATTCCAATGTTCGATGTGTGGAAGGATAATGCATTTCAACATCAAGCGCATGTATTTCCAACGGTGAGCTGCTTGGAAGCCAAGTAACATATCGAAGTGTGATAGGCACTTGAACTGGCTTAACATGCTCATAAAACACAATTCACAGCGAGCTATTTTCATGAAAATACAAATTTTGAGTGCTCTTTCTTTAGCAGTGTTTCTAGCGGCCTGTCATTCAACTCCGTCCAAAATGACAGCGACAACTGCTATGGATAAAACGAGTGTATCTCAAAGGACTGAAAAACAAGGGTTAAAACTAGCTGTTCAGACCTATACCCAAGATCAATCGGATTATCAAACTAGCCTATATGATTTAAACCAAGACGGAATCGATGATGCCGTGGTGCTATTAAGTGGGATGGAGTGGTGTGGTTCAGGTGGCTGTACGTTGCTGGTCTTTAAAGGTCTTGCAGATGGGAGTTTCCAACCGCATAGCAAAATGACTGTTTCATCTACACCGATTTATGCTTTAAGTACTCAAACCCAAGGTTGGCGTGATTTATCGGTCTATACCCGAGGTTTAGGACAGGTCATACTGAAGTACAATGGGAAAAGCTATCCATCCAATCCATCACTAGCGTCAAAATATACGGCGAATTTAAAGCAAGCGGGTAATACTTTATTACTGCCGATATCAGCGGAATAAGCAAATTAGAGTCAATAAAAAAGCAGTGGCATAACCACTGCTTTTTTATAAGAGTAAGGCATATTTGCTTAAATAAAATAACTGGTCTTGGTCATGAGTTTTGAAATAGCCGTCATGGTAATTTTGACAGGAATTGGCAAATCGACTCCGCCAGCATTCAGTGCTGTATCACGGTGATGCAATTCGTCTTCATTCATTTGCACAAGAATATTACGTGAACGGTCATCTTGAGCAGGGAGTTGGCTGATGTGATGCTGTAAGTGCAGGCTCACTTGGCGTTCAGTTTCTGCAACAAAACCTAAGCTATATTTATCACCTGCAATGCCTGCGATTGCACCCATACCAAAGGATAAACCGTACCAAATTGGATTAAGCAGACTGGTATGGCTGTCTAGCTCTTTTAAGCGATCTTCACACCATGCAAGATGGTCTTGTTCTTCAATCGCGGCTTGTTCCATTTCGCGGCGTACATTTGGCAATTTTGCGGTTAATGCTTGCCCATGATAAAGCGCTTGCGCACAGACTTCACCACTATGGTTGACCCGCATTAAACCTGCAACATGACGCGCTTCACTCACTGCGAGTTGAGTTTCGACCGCCTTGCCTGGGTTTTCACGTTGAGCAGACGTTGTGCCTGGAACTAAGCTACGCAGGGCTTGATCAAAAGAATTGATAAATTTATCGATGCCAGTGTAATGACGCATAACTTTAGTCCTCTAACTCAGGTTGTACAGTTTTTAGCATGGGTTTGAGTCGATATAACAACCACAGCGTAAAGCCCGCACTTAATACAGCAGTAATGCTGAAAAGTATTTTAATATCAATCTTCAAAACACTTAAAATGATAATCGAAAATATAGCAGAAGACACCATAAACACCGCATTTAATATGTTGTTTGCGGCAACAACGCGTGCACGGTGTGAACGCGGTGAATAGGCTTGCATCATGGCGTATAGCGGCACAATATAAAAACCGCCACTGATGCCGAGCAAGGTCACCGCAAGCATGACATGGTAGTAAATTGCACCGTGGTTAAACATATCTGCAACATTCATCATTGCGCCTGTACGCTCAGGTACAAAAGCCAGACTCAAAGCTAAGTAAAAGGCAAATAGAGTGAGCCCAATTGCACCGATTGGCACCATTTTAATATTCACTTCAGAGCCACCAATTCTACGACACAGCAGTGAGCCGACTCCAATCCCGACAGAAAAGAACGTGAGTAAAAGACTGACGACATTTTCTGATGCATGTAGGTTTTGTTGAGTCAACTGTGGAATTTGGGTGAGATAGGTTGCGCCGTAAAACCAATACCACGAATTCCCCAGTAAAATCATAAAGATGAGGGGGAGGCTTTTGGCATATTTGAGTGTTTGAAAACTGGTTCTAAAGAAATTCCAATCAATTTTTAACTCGGGTGAGCTGACTTGTTGTTTTAAGATAAATCGACTGGATAGATAACCCAAAACAGCAATGATGACGACAGTCAGGCTGATCCAAATAAGATTGCCTTGAGAAACCGAAATAACTGCGCCACCCAAAATCATCCCGATTAAAATAGCAATGGAGGTGCCCGACTGAAATAGCGCATTGCCTGACATGAGTTCATTCGGTTTTAGAATCTCAGGTAAAATGGCGTATTTAATGGGGCCAAAGAAGGTGGAATGTGTGCCCATCATAAATAGAGCCAAGAGCAGTAGCCATAAATTGCCCAATAAGAAACCCGCGGAACCGATGAGCATAATCACAATTTCTAGAACTTTGATGCCACGAATGAGTTGTGAGCGCTCAAACTTATCGGCAATTTGTCCTGCGGTTGCAGAAAAAATGAAGTAAGGCAAAATAAATAACAGCGCGGCCAAATTATTTAAGGTACTGACATCTGTAGCTTGTTGATTAATCCATCCATAAGTAATGACTAAAAGCAAAGCTTGTTTATAGACATTGTCGTTTAAAGCACCAAAAAATTGGGTAATAAACATGGGAAGAAAACGACGGGTACTTAATAGATGTTCATTGTTTTTCATGCTTTTTGCACTGCATTAAGTTTTATTAAGAAATGTGACTAATTGCTCAAACGTCCAATAAAATCATGTAAGATATTTAAAACCTGAAATTGGGTAAAATAATCAATAGATTTCAGTTCTTTTGTGACAATTCATTAGAGCAAATCCATAACGATTAAATAAATTTAGAGTTTTCTATGCTTGCCAAAACACAATTTAAAAAGTCGACTCTTTCATTGAGTATGAATTCTTTCATACCGTGGCATCATAACAATAAATATTTGTGTCTGAGTATCTTTTTAACGCTTTTGTCACAAGCGGCTTTGGCTGAAACCCCCGTTGTGATTGAACCAAGTAACGTACAAGTCGAGCCACAAAATTCTACACAATTCACTGAAGACATTAAAAAAGAAGCGATTCGTCAAGGTATGGGTAGCGCGGACAAATTAAAAAAAGTTGAAAATGCTGTAATTCGGCCCACGGTTCCAGACAGTATGCAAATGTTGCAACAGCAACAGACAGCTTTAAAAAATTTACCTGAATTTGCACCGATTAAGTTTGATGATCTTGAAGATTTGCCAACTGTACAAGTTGATCAAGGCATGGCCAATGATATTTATCAGGTGGCTGAGCAAGCGAAAGCAGAAGCCCAAGCTTACCGAAGTGGTCAAACGACAGAGTTGGTGGTGAGTGATGCAACTCAGCAGGAAATGGCGGAAATTAATCAAGCTCCGGTCAATGTTGATCAACTGATGCAAAGCATTCAAGCAGACAGTAAAATTTCAGTAGAAGCCAACACGGAAGGCAATACTTTAGATTTTGGCATGAGTGCTGAAGAGCAAATTGCCAAAGAACCTAATTTCTTTAAGCGCATGCTTTATAAAATTCGACCACCAAGAGAACTGGATACTGCAAAAGTACCGCGAATCAGTGCGGATGTTGAAATCATCAATGCGAAATATGAAGGTGAAATATCCAATAAAGCGTATCAGGCCGCATTGGTTAATTTAAAAGAAAATATTGAAGGAAAAGTTTCAAGCTTTACCGAAGAGTCTTTTGAAGACTTTCCTTCGGCATTGCCACAGTTGCGTTCACTTTCCAACCAAGCCGCACAAGCTGTCGGTTTTTATAATGCTGAGTTTAAGTTTGAAAAAACCAGCAGTAACCGTGTGCGCATTCAAGTGGTACCGAATACCCCTGTGCGGATTGAAGAACAAAACATCGAGTTTAGTGGTGCAGGTCAGTACTTACCGCAGTTCCAAGTGATTAAAGTCTTACCTGAACAAGACGTTGGTGATGTATTGCACCACGGCTTATACGAGTCGACGAAAGCACGAATTAATGAAGCGGCTAGCAATAACGGTTTCTTTGATAGTTACTGGCGCTTACATGATGTGAAAGTTGAACAGCCGCAAAATACCGCAGACATTAACTTACGTTATGAAACAGGTGAACGCTATAAACTCGGCGGTGTTGAGTTTGTGATGAGTGATCCAAGCAAACCACTGCCTATTGATTTAGATGTTTTACAAAGTTTAGTGACTTGGGAGCCTGGCGCGGACTATACCTTTTGGCGTGTTAATGGTTTGGCTAATAATTTGACCAACTCACGTTACTTCAACTACAGTTTGGTAGATGCTGTTCGACCTGATCCGGTTGAAGGAATCCGTGAGTTACCGCCTGATTTACAGCAGTTGGTCGATGAACAACAACTTTCTCGTCAGGATGTTCTGGTTCAAGAGAAACAGGAAGTCGCTTCGAATCGTGAAGTGACGCAGTCTGTGGTGAGTGAAGCACAGTTCGCAGGCGTTAATGATCCTGAGCAGAATAAAGCACAAGCAGCGCTTCGCACCGCACAAGAAACCAAACAGAGTGAAGAAGAGCGTTTAAAACTTGAAGCTCGGGAAACAAAAGTAATTCCTGTTAAAGTTACTTTAAATGCAGACCAGTTAAATAGTGTAGAAGTCGGTGCAGGTTACGGTAGTGACTCAGGTGCACGCTTACGTACACAGTATCGCCGTGCGATTGTGAACCAGCGTGGACACTCTTTTGATGCCAACTTAGAACTTTCAGAAATTCGACAGGCTATTGATGGTCGCTATAATATCCCATATAAGCATCCACTAAATGATTATATCAGTCTCGTGGGGGGGTATGAGCGTGAAGAAAGAGATGACATCGGACAAGGCGTAAACTTGCTTACTGAATCTGCTGTTGCTGGGGCTGACCGTGTTATTAAAAACCCAATGGGGAATTGGCAACATACTTATGGTGTACGTTACCGTTTAGATCGATTGACGCAAAAGGGTTCAGCGAATGTAGATGATTTGCCGGATGCATTTATTGCAAATAATGACCCTGAGCAAGAGTCGCTTTTATTGGGTTATGAAATTTCTAGAATCGATAGCGATAAACGTGTAAACCCAAGTAAGGGAATTAAACAAACTTATAAAATTGAACTTGGAAGCGAAAGCCTACTTTCAGATGCAGATATGGCCATCGTAAATGCGGGTTGGCGCTTTATCTATTCATTGGGTGAAAATGACAACCACCAGTTTGTCGGACGTGGTGATCTCGGTTATATCTTTACTGAAGACTTTAATAAAGTTCCTTATAACTTACGTTATTTCACGGGTGGAGACCAAGGCATTCGTGGTTTTGACTACAAGAGTTTATCACCTGTGGTCGATGGTTTTAAAGTGGGTGGTCAGGCCTTGGCTGTCGGCTCCATGGAATACAATTACCAGTTTAAAGAAGGCTGGCGTGCAGCAGTATTCAGCGACTTTGGTAATGCTTATGATACAGATTTTAGCAATGACACCGAATACAGTGTCGGTCTTGGTGTGCGCTGGGCATCACCGATAGGCCCCATTCGGATTGATGTAGCTTCAGGTATTTCTGATGATAGTCATCCGATACGTGTGCATTTCTTTATTGGCTCATTATTATAATATTTAACACTTTTTTGGGAAGACTATGGCTGAAGTAGAACAGCAGCAAGAACCAACACCACCTGCGCCGCTTGCCAAACAGCGACGTATTTTTAGAAGTGTCATTTTGACGCTGTTGTTGACGCTCATCTTGTTGGTGATATCGCTTGCAGTCATGTTTTCTACCGATAAAGGCAGTAAGTTTTTACTCGACCAAGTTTTACAACGTCAGCAGATTATCCAATATGAGTATGAAGGCGGTAATCTGTGGAAAGGCATTATCCTTAAAAATGTGGTGGTTACCTTAAAGCCTGTCGATGTCAAAATTGACCGTGCTGACGTGAGTTTGGGTTGGCGCGCCATCTTAGATAAAGAGATTCATCTACGTGAAGCTGATGTGCGCAATTTGCGCATCATTACCAAAGGTGAACCGAGTGATGAACCCTTTAAGTTCAGCGAAATTAAATTACCCTTTGTTTTACGTTTAGATACAGCAGATGTTGATCATTTAAATATCCGGACTGTATCCGATGCCCAAGTAGATTTTTATGATGTGCATTTAAATAATGCCCTCTGGTCGGGGACGGAACTTGAGTTTGAAGACTCTCGCATGGACATGGGCTATTTAGCAGTTCGTAATGCAACTGGGAAAATGAAATTCTCAGGGAAATATCCACTTGAGGCGACTGCTATTGCCAACCTACCGGCACTGCGTGATAGTTTAAATGTGCATGATATTGCTGTACACGCAACAGGGACATTGGACACTATCCAAGCGGGTTTTGCAACGCGGACACCTGACCTGTTGACGGGTTGGGCTATTTTGCACCCTGTACGTAAGCATGTACCGATGCAAGGTCAGCTTAAATTTAATCATTACAACTTACCACTCCTGACCGATTACAAACTCTATGCTGAAAAAGGCGTTGCTAAATTTTCAGGTGATATCGAACGTTTAAATATTGACTTAAATACAGATCTGAGTGGTAAAGATATTCCAAAAGGTCAATATACTGCTTTGATGCATACCGATTTGGTTCATCAACTTGACATTGATAACCTAAATGCTCAGTTGATGAAAGGTTCGGTCAATCTGGGTGGTGTGGTGAGTTGGAAAGATCATGTTACTTGGGACATACAAGGTCGTTTAGATAAAATCAATCCTAAAGACGATGTACTGCCACAAGTGGTTTCTGACTTTCTACCGCCAAGCTTGGATGCAAAAATTGCATCACAAGGTACGCTTGAAAAGGGTTTACACTTAACCGCAGATCTAGACTTTGATCGTTATGAAGCATGGCATCTCGCACTAGACCAAAACCCAGCGAAAAATAACAAAGTCCAGCCAATGTTGATGGATGTCTCTTGGAAAAATATTGACCGTGCCGTGCCTTATATCGGCTGGTTAAGTAGTGCTTCAGGGGATGTAAAACTGGCGTTAGTTGAAGGTCAGCAAGATATTCATGTTGCTACTGTTGTGAGTCAACACGAAAAAGCGACCTTACCTGCAGGTAATTACCTCGCACAGTTAAATTTTAAAAATAATAATTTAAATGTGTCGAGTTTTAGTTATGTCGCTGGTAAGGGAAGCTTAAGTGGCAATGCGGTGGTTGAACTACCAGATGAGAAACGTCAACTGAAGTGGAAGGCCGCTTTAAACGCGAAAGATTTTAACCCGCAAATGGTAGCCGAAGCTTCACCAGTTAATCTATTGAATGGAAAGCTCCAAGCAAGTGGCTATGCCAAACCGAATCAGCAGATCATTCAGCTACAGGGTATTGATTTGACTGGAAAACTGGTGGGCAATAATGAAACGGTTCACTTAACGGGTCAGTCAACCGCGGCACTCCTGTTCAATGATGAAAAAGCAGGTGGTGCTTTCAAAGGCTATGCAGTGAACTATGATGGCGCTTTAAAAGCCAGCCAGTTTGAAGCCAGTCAGGGCACATTAAACCTAAAACTTTCAGGAACGCCTGAATTTATTAAAGTGACTGAGCTGAAACATAATGGTGTGGCAGGCCAAATTAATGCCAGTGGTTTGGTACATTTTATTCACGGCATCACTTGGGATGTGAATGCAGCATTCATTCGTTTTAAACCACAATATTTTGCGTCTAGTGTTAAAGGCGAGTTGTCTGGTGTAGTGAAAACCAAAGGTACATGGTCGGATGCTTTAAAACGCATTAACATTGAAAGCTTAAACCTAGCGGGTACGCTGAACAATAAGCCAGTCCGTGGCACAGGTAATTTAGCTTTGGTGCTCAACTCCAGCGAAAAAGGCTTTTTACCGCAACAGTTTGAAGCGAATAATCTACTGTTGGCGTATGCCAAAAACCAAGTACAAGCGACGGGTAATGCACAAAACCTAAGACTGAATATTAATGCACCTGCTCTGTATGAAATTTATGCGGGCCTACGTGGCCGTGCCTACGGCTATTTAAATATCCAATCTCAACCACGTTTAAGAGCTACGGCAAACTTAGCAGTGGATAATTTTGGCTTTAAAGATCTGATTGATATGCGTAAATTACGCATTGTTGGGCAATTACCGACATCGGAAAC
Source organism: Acinetobacter sp. 789_lipA (assembly GCF_058242845.1). NCBI lineage: Bacteria > Pseudomonadati > Pseudomonadota > Gammaproteobacteria > Moraxellales > Moraxellaceae > Acinetobacter > Acinetobacter sp. 789_lipA. Next base: position 2,191,548 of record NZ_JBZAYS010000001.1, read on the forward strand.
AACACCGTCATTATTAACTGCAAAAATGGAAAGCTTAAGAAGTGGTAATCGTGAAATTCAACAAGGTGAAATTTCACTGGCAGGTATTCGTAAAGCCCATTTATTAAAAGTTTCTGCGCAAAACGAAAAGTCGAAATTTTATGTGCAATTGGCAGGTGGTTTTAATGCGCAAAATGATTGGTTAGGCCAAATCCAAAAAGGTGATTTTGACTCTTTGCGTGCACGTTTGGTACAGCGCCAAAGTGCAGCCGTGGTCTATAACAGTGCCAAAGCAGATTTGTTGATTGGTGCGCATTGTTGGATGAGTCAACAAAGTCAGTTGTGTTTTGACCAGCCGATTCGTGTCAGTAAAACACGTGGCAATATTTCATTCGTGACTCAAAACCTCGACCTAAACGACTTTGCTGCCTTTATGCCTGAAGGATTAGCGATTACAGGTAAGTTAAATGGACATGCTAAAGCGGTTTGGGCACAAGGATCTAAACCAAAAATTGATGCGCGCTTAGTCACCCGTGATGGTGTGATTGGCTTGGCGGCGGATGACCCACAAGATATGGGTTCAACCTTAAAATATGAACAAGTGGCTTTGGTTGCCAAAAGCATCGCGGAAGGTTTACAAATCCGTTTGGATGTCAAAACACCTGAAATTGGTGTGGGCTATGCCAATGTGGTTATTGATCCGTATCGGGACAATATGCCTATGCGCGGTGAAATTGCATTTGATCAGCTACAACTCAAAGTCTTTAAACCTTTCATTGCTGATGTACGTTCGATGGGCGGAACAATTTCGTATGCAGGTAAAATTAATGGAACGCTAAAAGCACCACTACTTACAGGCGATGTCCGTCTGAAAGATGGTTCAATTAGTATGATCTCACTTCCAGTCAATTTGACCAATATTCAGCTGTATTCCGCTATACGCCAAGACCAAGCCACCATCAATAGTGCTTTTAACAGTGGTCGTGGTGTGGGTACACTTACAGGGACGGTAGATTGGAAAAATGATCCACGTATTCAGCTTCAGTTGAATGGAGAAAATCTACTGATTCGCCAAGCGCCATTAATTACCGCGCTAGTGACGCCGAAAATCACACTGGATGTTTTACCGTTGAGTAAGAAATTAACCTTAAACGGTGAAATTCAAGTTCCTCGTGCGCTTATTTCGATGCCTGAAGCATCTGTACCTGTGGTGAACGTATCGTCTGATGTACGCGTGGTCAGAGAAGGTCAAAACCAATTGGCGATTTTAAATAGCGCAAAACCTTGGGACATTCGTGCTGATCTGATGGTTGGACTAGGTAATCAAGTTGTCTTCCAAGGGTTTAATAGTCGTATTCCATTGTTAGGTCGTTTATATCTATCGCAGCGCGGTGCTGAAACCGCAATGCGTGCCAATGGTGCAATTGGGGTAAGTCAGAAAGTTAAAATTGAAGCCTATGGGCAGAGTTTGGACTTAAACCGTGCCATTGCGCGTTTTAACGGTGTGTTGAGCAATCCAACACTGGATGTCGATGCAAATAAAAATGTACAAGGCAGCACGGTGGGTTTCCGTGTGACGGGTACGGCAACATCACCCAATATTCAAGTCTATAACGATGCAGGGCTTTCCGAGCAAGAAGCTTTGAATGCATTAATTACAGGCCGCATTAATGAAGGTACAACTGGTTTAAGTCAAACGGAAGGCTTTAAGTCAGATGTCAATAACACCATTGCTGCCGCAGGGATTAGTTTAGGTTTAGGCGGGACACGCGCCTTTACTAACCAAATTGGACGTACTTTTGGTTTAAGCGGTTTAGCGCTGGATGCGCAAGGCACAGGGGATGACACACAAGTCAGCCTGACGGGTTATATTACACCTGACTTATATATCCGTTATGGCGTGGGTGTCTTTACACCAGTTAATAAACTGACTCTGCGTTATCAAATGAACAAACGTATGTACTTAGAGGCGAGTCAGTCATTAGAGCGTGCCATCGACGTCTTCTATAACTGGAAGTTCTAAAGCTGCTCTTCTGCCAAATAAAGCCTACATCATGTAGGCTTTATTTTTAGGTGTTAAAAAAGCTTAATTCGTCATTTGATAAAATTCTTTATTTGATAGATGAAGAAAACCTATGAATAACAGACACTAGATACTTAAAATCAATTAAACCATAATGAAAGTAGGTGTATAGTAAATGGACTTGCTAAATTTAGAGTGATGATCCCTATGCCGATCAATTTTGTAATACGCTTTGCAGTGATTTTATTTTCAGTTTTAATTTTAGTGGCGCTTGCTATCCAGTTTTTCTTTGATCCGCACTATACCGTGGTCTTTTGGATCTTTGCTATGCCGTTCATTTTAGGTACTCCAATTCTAGCATCTGTAGTTTTAGCAAAAAATGAAGAGCTTGATATTCACTCAGTCAATTAAAATTGACCTGAAAATCTAGCTTTTCAAAATAAAAAGTCCGTCAAGTGATGGGCTTTTTTATGCAATCTTAAATGTTGCAAAACTCGCACAGTTTTTTTTTAAACATATTTGCTATGTTGATCTTTTATTTAAAGAAATATTTTTTATGAAAAAAATCGTAATGCTTGGATTAATGGTTGCTGCTATTTCGGGTTGTAGTACTGCGCAAAAGAATGAAACTGAAAAGCCAACTTTAGGTATGGCTAATCCTGCCAGTACGTACTGTGTTGAACAGGGTGGTAAAGTAGAGATTCGAAAAGAGGCCAATGGTGAAGTAGGCTATTGCCATTTGCCGAATGGTCAGGTCATTAAAGAATGGGCACTTTTCCGTGCTAGTCAAAGCAAATGTGTTGCTGAGCAAGCGACAGCTTTGATTGGTCAGTCAAATTTAACTGAAGCACAGATTAAGCAAAAAACCAGTGCGAAGATGGTACGCTTAGTACAATCAGGGCAGCCTGTGACTATGGATTATCGCGAAGACCGTGTGACAGTAACAGTCGATCCGAAAACCAATAAAGTAGTTCAAGCAAGCTGCGGTTAATTTTTCTAAGTATAAAAGCCCAAATTTGGGCTTTTATACTATTTAAAGTGGGTAATGGTTCTTCATTTGAAAAAGTTTGATTATGATAGGGCGAATAGGAGAGTTGTAATGAAAAAGTTATTCGCTTTGGCTGCTGTGATTGCACTGGTGGGTTGTGTTGAAAAAAAACCGTTAACACCAGAAGAGCAATGGCATGGCTATTGTAAAAGTATTGGTCATGCAGCACGTTCAATTATGTTAGACCGTCAAAATGCCATTGAAAAAGATAAAGCGATTGAGCATGCCAATAAAGTTGAAGACGAAATGACTAAGGCATTTGCGTTAGAAATTATTGAAGATGTTTATGCTTTACATGAGGCTGAAATTAAGTCCGATATTGAAGGTGCACGTGAAAAAATTCGTGTGAAATATACTGAAAAATGTATTGCAACACCGCATACTGAAATGCCAGATTACAAACCGTTCTAAGGAACGGTTTTTTATTTTTTGCATGGAACTTTTTGTGACAAAACTCTAAATCATATATATAGCAAAGCATATAAAAATAAAGAATAATGAACCTAGAATAAAAAAATGAGAGGAGCAGAAAATGGAAGTTGTTGGCTATTTAAATCACGCAGATTTACTCTTGGAAGATGAAAATGGTGTGGCCGTAATTGGCGGTGGTCATTATGTCCTTAGCTTGGGTGACCATGTATACTTCAAACACGCACTTGACCATGAACCTACACGAATTTCAGTACAAATTTCTTTTGCAAGCTCTGCACATCAAAATTTACATGAGGACGAAATTCAGATGAAATTTGAAGGCTGTCGTGAAAGTTTCAAACAATATATTCAAGCGACAACGGTACACTAAGGTTGAATATTTATATTGCGTAAAAAGAGGCAACATAGGTTGCCTTTTTTATTTTTAAATGGCAGTTCAAAGTTAATGTGAAACAATTCCAAACGATCTGACTATATTGCTGTTTTTATGTTCAATCGATATGAGCATCATTTAGTTAGAAAATAATGGGCATCACGAAGAAACACTTGTAGCGCATTAACTTTTAACTGGAATTTTAGTAAAATTAAGCAGTCCATATTATTTACGTAGCTTTATTTAAAGCAGGAATACGTAAATAATTTTTTAAAAAAGAGGAATAACACCGTGCTAGAAGCTTACCGCCAACACGTTGCAGAACGTGCCGCACTCGGAGTCCCACCGAAGCCACTTGATGATGCTCAAACAGCTGCATTAGTTGAATTATTAAAAAACCCACCAGCTGGCGAAGAAGCATTTTTAGTTGATTTACTAGAAAACCGTGTTCCAGCGGGTGTTGACCAAGCTGCATATGTTAAAGCTGCATTCTTAGCTGCTTTGGCTAAAGGCGAGGCGACCTCTCCATTAGTTTCTAAAGAACGTGCGGTTTACTTACTAGGTACTATGCTTGGTGGTTATAACGTTGCTCCTTTAGTTGCTCTTCTTGACGATGCTGCACTTGCTGAATTAGCGGCTGAAGCGCTTAAGAAAACACTTCTAGTATTTGATGCGTTCCATGACGTTGCTGATAAAGCAAAAGCTGGTAACGCAAATGCTCAAGCAGTTATGCAGTCTTGGGCTGACGCTGAATGGTTCACTAGCCGTAAAGACGTTCCTGAAGAAATCAAACTGACTGTTTTCAAAGTAACTGGCGAAACCAACACTGACGACTTGTCACCTGCACAAGATGCTTGGAGCCGTCCAGACATTCCATTGCACGCAAATGCAATGTTGAAAAACGTACGTGACGGAATCAATCCAGAAGTTCCTGGTGAAGTGGGTCCACTTAACCAGATTAAAGAACTGATCGCGAAAGGCAACCAGGTTGCTTACGTGGGTGACGTTGTTGGTACAGGTTCATCTCGTAAATCTGCAACTAACTCTGTACTTTGGTTCTTCGGTGACGACATCCCGCACATCCCGAACAAAAAAGACGGTGGTTACTGCCTAGGTTCTAAAATCGCTCCGATTTTCTTCAACACCATGGAAGATGCGGGTGCATTACCGATCGAGATCGATGTTGCCAACATGAACATGGGCGACGAAATCGTTCTTAAGATCGATCACGCTGCTGCTAAAGTAACTGCGTTCAAAGACGGCGCACAAATCGCTGAAGCTGAACTTAAAACTCCAGTACTTCTAGACGAAGTTCGTGCTGGTGGTCGTATTAACCTGATCGTAGGTCGTGGTTTGACGACTAAAGCGCGTGAAGCTTTAGGTCTTCCAGTATCTACAATGTTCCGTACTCCGGTTCAGCCTGCTGCAACTGGTAAAGGTTTCACTCAAGCTCAGAAGATGGTTGGTCGCGCTTGTGGTCTTCCTGAAGGTCAAGGTGTACTTCCAGGTACTTACTGTGAACCTAAGATGACTACTGTGGGTTCGCAAGATACAACTGGTCCAATGACTCGTGACGAATTGAAAGACTTGGCTTGCCTAGGCTTCTCTGCTGACCTTGTTATGCAATCTTTCTGTCATACAGCTGCGTATCCAAAACCAGTTGACGTTCAAATGCAACACTCGCTTCCTGATTTCATCATGAACCGTGGTGGTGTGTCTTTACGCCCAGGTGACGGTATTATTCACTCTTGGTTAAACCGTATGCTTCTTCCGGATACTGTTGGTACTGGTGGTGACTCGCATACTCGTTTCCCAATCGGTATTTCATTCCCGGCGGGTTCTGGTCTTGTAGCGTTCGCTGCAGCAACTGGTGTTATGCCACTTGACATGCCTGAATCTGTACTTGTGAAGTTCAAGGGTAAAATGCAGCCTGGTATCACGCTACGTGACCTTGTACATGCAATTCCTTACTACGCAATTAAGGAAGGTGACTTAACTGTAGAGAAGAAAGGTAAGAAAAACATCTTCTCTGGTCGTATCCTTGAGATCGACTTAACAGAAATGGAAACTGACCTGACTGTTGAGCAAGCGTTCGAACTTTCTGATGCTTCTGCTGAACGTTCTGCTGCAGGTTGTTCTATCACACTTTCTGAAGAGAAAGTTGCTGAATACCTTCGTTCAAACATCACTATGTTGAAGTGGATGATTTCTGAAGGTTATGGCGATGCGCGTACTATGGCTCGTCGTGTTGAGAACATGGAAAAATGGTTGGCTAATCCAAGCCTGATCAAAGCGGATGCTGATGCTGAATACACGAAAGTGTATGAAATCGATCTTGCAGACATCAAAGAACCTATTCTTTGCTGCCCGAACGATCCAGATGATGCAAAACTTCTTTCTGATGTTCAAGGCGCGAAAATTGACGAAGTATTCGTTGGTTCTTGTATGACTAACATCGGTCACTTCCGTGCGACTGGTAAATTGTTAGAGAAAGTTCCTGGTGGTGCGTTGTCAACTCGTTTGTGGATTGCTCCACCTACGCGTATGGACGAACATCAGTTGATGGAAGAAGGTTTCTATAACATTTATGGTAAAGCTGGCGCGCGTACTGAAATGCCAGGTTGTTCATTGTGTATGGGTAACCAGGCACGTGTAGCTCCGAACACGACTTGTGTATCGACTTCTACGCGTAACTTCCCGAACCGTTTAGGTCAAGGTGCTAACGTTTACCTGGCTTCTGCTGAACTTGCTTCTGTTGCTGCTGTATTGGGTAAATTACCTTCTCCAGAAGAATACCAACAGTATGCAGCTCAAATTGACAGCATGTCAGCTGACATCTATCAATACTTAAGCTTCGACAAGATGAGCGAATATACTAACGCTGCTAAAGACGTTGATACTAAGAAAATTGCTGCTGCTCAATTGACTTAATTGTTGATTAAAAAGTAGTTTAGAATAAGGGCTGATTTATCAGTCCTTATTTTTTTATGAAAAATTATTACGAAGAAAAATTTGATTCATTATTTACAGAATTTGATCCAAAAAAAGCATTAGAAAAAATAGTCGAAGACTTACTATATAAATGTTCACAACCAAAATATTTTGATTATAAAAATAAATTTGATATGTTTTGGCAGTCAAATTTTATTAAGCTACTTACAGTTGATGAGGTTAGGAGTGAGAATTATATTTTGGCTCGGCTTTGTTGCACAAAGATTTCATAACTATATGATTTTAAAAGTTTTGATTATTTTTTGATCCAAAATTAAATTTATTTAAATCAGATGCTTACATATTTATGCAACAAAGCCAATTACAAAAGGAATGTATTAGAGTCTTTTAGTTTCGACTCTACTGTAAAATATATTTTAAAAAATGAATCATTATCATATTTAAATCAACGGAATGTAAAAGATAATTGGCTTGAAAAGCACTCACTTTTATTAAATTACTGGTTGATAGTGGGCAGTCAAAGATTATTTGATTCAGATTATATTTATAGAATTTTACCGACGGGTGATAATTTAGAAGCAAATGCAATTGCTCTGTCGAAAGCTTTTGGTGTGAAAGAACAACTAAAACAAATTTATGGAATTGAGTATTTAAAAGTTGATAATGTACATTTAGATTTATTTGATGTGATGATGACGCTTTCATTATCACAAGCACATTATTTAAAAGATCATATACATAAGTTCGAACAATTTTTAAGTGATTCAAATTTTAATTTAGAAGCACTTAGTAAACTTATGATGCATGGTTTTATAATAGGTGAAAATCGTATGCCAATGACATTTGCTTTAGAGAATGATAAATCTAAAAAAATGTCGTCTTGGATTACAGAAGGTAGTAATAATCAAAAACTCAAACAAATGAAGAAAATTCTAAAGTTTTGGAGTTTTGATTTATATGATGAAAATGATCAATCAACTTATATGCAAAAGCCATTTTATCGAATCGATGATTTTATTTTTCAATTTCCGTGGCTTACTGCATTCCAGAACTTAAATACTGCCATGATTAATTATGTACGTAAATTACATAAGAACCGTCTTGAGTTAAAAAGTGAAACTGATCAAATTGAGCTTAATTTGGCTGAAAAACTTGACAGAATTGGTTTCCAAGTGTTTTGCCAGTATGTCCCTTCAGAGGGTAATGCGGGTGAAATAGATCTCATCGCTATGTATGACAATCATGTGATTGTAGCAGAAGTGAAATCTACCTATATAAGAAGTAGTATTCAAGAAATTTATGAATATAAAAAATTCGTTTTGAATAAAGCAAGTTATCAATTAGATAATAAAGTTGAATATATAAAAAGACACTTTCTAAGTAGGCATTTTGAAGACATTAATGATGTAATTATTCACTCTTGGATTATAGATACAACCTTAGAGTTTGATCATGAATATTTTGGTAATCATTTAAAAGTATCTTTAGATGAAGTCATCATTACATCAAATTGTGAATCTGAATTTATGCAAAAACTTGTTGATGAGCAATTTGATATTGAAAAAGATGAAGTGAAAATTGATCCTATCCAATTTTTAGAATCAATTGAAAAAAATACATTTTGGTCAAAGCAATTAGGCAACTATGATCATTACATGGAAAAGATGCTGAGTAAACTTGCTTCTTGATAAGGTCAGAATTGTTCTTGGTTACGCTTTACAGTGTTTTCAATAAATCGTTTAATTACCTCATTATTTAGTAAGATTAAAAGTAGATCTAAGCAAATGCCCAAACAATCCCGATTCCTCTGTATTGGTGGTTTCCTCAACGGAACTCAGGTTAAAGACCAAGGTGACAGCTTTGTCTGTGTAGAAAACGCTAAACAAGTGACCTATCGAAAAATGGAAATTTTCCATCAAGACGCGTGGGATCAAGACTACTATGTGTGTGAAACGACAACAGACCAACAAGCTAAAAACTGGGTCTATGACATCGAGTAAGTCATCGACAAGACCATGAGCTAAAAATAGACCAAAATACACGTGGTCTATTTTTTTTGTTGTCATATTTATAATTATAAAAAATTAGAGCATTATAAATATCTATTGTCTATTTTTTAGCCATAATTATGTGCAAAGGAACTTATATCTGCAATTAAAATATCTTAAATCTAAATTAAAGATGTATTTGCTAATGATAATTAGTATCATTTGTATTATTTTTTGTTTATAATTTTTCGACATGGATTGATATGTAATGACTCAAACCACTGAGATGTTCGAAAAGGATTTTACGAATCTTAGTACTTGTGATGCTACAAAGGTGCTTGTTTTACTTAAGCATAGTTGGCACGTGCACACTTTAAAATTATCAATTCATTGTCTTATTTTTTCTCATTAGCTGTGAATGTCCTGATATGTTTAAACGTCCTCTATCTACGCAAAAGCCACTTTATTTGGCGATGCAAATTATTTTCCTATCTTCAGCTGCCATGCTGCCGATGACACATGCAAATACTGTGGAAGAGGAGGAGGCGAATGCAACGTCTCAGCCAAAGGCACAGTTGGCGACTATTACCCTTACAGCCCAAGACAAAACAGCAGTCACAGAAAATACTGGTAGCTATACGACGAGTAGCACAAATACCGCAACCAAGTTAAATTTATCACTGCGTGAAACGCCACAAACAGTCAAAGTCTATACCCGTGAATATTTAGATGACCGAAACATTGAGTCCTTCCAAGATTTGATGAGTAATATTACAGGTGTGTCGACTACACGTACGGATGAACGGCAGAGTGCATTTGCCCGTGGTTTTCAAATTGACTATTACTTAGTTGATGGTATGCCGAGTAACTTAACTTTAGGCGCTGGTGATCCAGACCTCAGTATTTATGACCGTGTCGAAGTCGTAAAGGGTGCCAATGGTTTAATGACAGGTGCAGGTAGTCCTGCTATGGCCCTAAATTTGATTCGTAAACGAGCAAATGCAAAAGAGTTCACTGGAAAGGTGGAAGCATCGGTAGGCTCGTGGGATAGCTACTCAAGCTCAGCAGATTTGTCAGCACCTTTAAACAGTGATGGTTCACTGCGTGGGCGCGTTTTTGTAAAACATTCTGATGAAAAATCATTTATGGATTTTTATGAAAAAGAGCGCAATGTGGCATACGGTGCAATTGACTATGATCTTAGCGATAAAACCTCACTCTCTTTGGCTGCCTCTTATCAAGAATTAAACCGAGATGGAGTACGCTGGGGGGGCTTACCCGCTTTTTATACCGATGGCACAAAAACCAATTTTGACCGATCATCGATTGTGAGTTCAGATTGGACATTTTGGGATGTAAAGTCCACAGCACTGTTTGCAAACTTAAAGCAAAACTTATTTAATGACGTTGATTTAAATGTTGCATACTCATACCGTCGTGATGACACCGATAGCTTTATTTTCTACACTGCAGGACAAGTTGATAAAGCAACAAATACGATTCCAATTGAAAATGCATCCGTTTACAAAGATCATAAACAAAACGATGAAAGTAATGTCGATGTGTACATTTCGGCGCCTTTTACAGTTGCAGGGCGTAATCAGGAAATTGTGGTAGGTGGTTCATGGAATAAAGCGGAACTTAAGAAAAATACCTATGGTCAAACTTTTGTACAGGGTAATCCAGCAAAAACAAAGCAAAACCTAATTGACTTATTAGGTCAAGATTTTATTGATTTTAATAACATGAATACGCGTTTAACTGGCTCATTAGAAATGGATAAAACCAATCTATTGAATGAAACCACGCAAACCGCTGGGTATATTGCAGGTAAATTCCACATTTTAGATCCATTAAAAGCAGTTGCAGGTTTACGTGTTTCAAATTGGGAATATAAGTCAGAAACGCGCACAACGGATCGCAAATTTGAAAATCAATTAACCCCTTATGCAGGCCTTATTTTTGACTTTGCACCGAACTATTCATGGTATTCAAGCTATACCAGTATTTTCAAACCACAAACAAATAGAGATCAGTCGGGTGACTACTTAGATCCTGTAGAAGGTAAAACGTATGAAACTGGTGTAAAAGGGGAGTTTCTTGATAAGCGTCTAAATGCAGGGCTTTCAGTGTTTCGCATCGAGCAAAGTAATGCAGCTCAAGCTTTACTGAAAGCGGATGGTACAAATGTTAAAGTTGATGGTACAGCCAATGAAAATGCTTATTACGGGACAGATGGTGTCGTGAGCAAAGGGGTTGAGTTAAATATTGATGGTGAAATCAATGATAACTGGGGGCTCAGCTTTGGTGTTGCCAATTTTGATGCTAAGGATGCCAAAGGTGATGACTACAATCCTACAAACTCACGTACCACGGCTGATGTTTTTGTAAAATATAAAAATGATTCGTGGTATGCAGGTGCAGGTTTAAACTACTACAGTAAAATTTATATCGGTACAGGTGCTGCACGAATTGATCGGGGTGATTTGTATCTTGCAAATGCGATGCTAGGTTATAAATTTGATGAAAATATGAGTATGCAAGCAAACGTAAATAATATCTTTGATAAGAAGTATTATGAAGGCATTGGTCCAAATGCTATGGCTTGGGGTGATCCATTAAATGCAACATTAAGCTTTCATTATAAATTTTAATTTTAAAGTTATGTTGCTGTAAAAACAAAAAAGACTCAATTGGGTCTTTTTTGTTTTTTAAGACTATGTATTTTTAAAATACTGAACTCAGTTTTAAAACATCATGTAATCTAAAGCATAGAAATTGTACATTGAGAAACTTTAGCCTGTTCATCACTGACTTATCTGTTTTAGAATTAATGCAATAAGCATCATTGGATACCTCATGAACTATCAATTCGATGCATTTATGACCATTGTTGCAGCAGTTGCTGTACTATTGGTCGGTTATGTATTTGTGAATAAAGTCAGTATTTTAAAAAAATATAACATTCCCGAACCTGTTGCGGGTGGGTTGGTTGCAGCTGTTATCACTTATATCTTATTTAAAAGTTCAAACATAACTGTCAACTTTGATACCAATATTCAGCAAATTTTTATGCTGATGTTCTTCACCTCTGTGGGGTTAAGTGCAAGCTTAGTTAAGCTCAAAGAAGGTGGGAAGTCGCTGCTTATATTTTTAGTCTGCGTCATTGTATTTGTCCTGCTGCAAAATGTGGTTGGTATTAGTCTTGCCAAAGTTTTAGGTCTAGACCCGCTGATTGGTTTAATTACCGGTTCGGTCACACTCACAGGTGGTCATGGGACAGCAGGTGCATGGGGCACGATATTTGAACAAGAACATGGTGTGCATGGTGCGATTGTGGTGGGTATGGCAAGTGCAACATTTGGTTTAATCATTGGTGGGGTAATAGGTGGACCTATCGCTAAATTTCTGATACGTCGCTACCAGTTGGCTGAAGAAATTCCAGCTGCAACAGGGCGTAATGAAGCGCCACCTTCAGCACAAACGGCGCCATTTGAATTTCCTGAAAAAACGCGTCTAATTACGGCAGATGATGCGGTCAAAACCATGGGGATGTTTGCCATTTGTATCAGCTTTGCATACTTCATGACAGCGGTAGCTAAAGGGCAGTGGTTTGAGCTACCAAGTTTTGTTTGGGCGCTAATGTGTGGTGTGGTTTTACGTAATATTTTAGAGCATGGGTTGAGAGTTCAGGTTTTTGACCGCTGTATCGATGTATTTGGCAATGCTTCACTGGCACTGTTTTTGGCCATGGCATTGATGTCCTTACAGCTCTGGTTGTTGGCAGATTTGGCGGGTCCACTGGTGATTATCCTGATTGTTCAAACACTGTTTTTAGCACTTTATTTGTACTTTGTGACTTTTCGTGTGATGGGTAAGAACTATGATGCTGCGGTACTCTGTGCAGGCCAATGTGGCGTCAACTTAGGCGCGACACCTACAGCAATTGCCAATATTCAAGCGGTAACCAATACTTACGGACCATCCCATAAAGCCTTTTTGATCATTCCGCTGACGGGCGCATTCTTTGTCGATATTGTGAATGCTTTTGTGATTCAGCTCTCAATTGGTATTTTGGGTTAATATTTTTAGAGATGATATCGTTAATAAAAAAGCACCTTGGGGTGCTTTTTTATTGGCTACCATTTTGTATTTGAATAATTTGCACTATCTAAAATATCAGTATTCTAAAACGTATAGACATTAAAAAGCCCCATGGTTAGGGGCTAGTCGTATGCACATCTAAGGCACATACTGTAAGAGGCTCATCTCATACTGCGTGTATTAAACCACATTTACACAATATTTGCAGCAATCACTCAATCATAATGAGGTCTGATTTATTTTCGAGCTTCAAAGGGCGTAAGGCAAAAATGGAGCGTGTATGTCGTACACCTTTCATTGAGTATAAATTTTTACGCAAAAAGCGTTCATAGTGTTCCGCATTTTTCACTGCAACTTTGAGTAAGTAGTCGTAATCGCCAGTCACTAAATGTGCTTCAACCACTTCAGGCATGTAAGCCAGTGCTTCACTAAATTGTTCTAAGATTTCATCATCATGGCGTTCAAGCGTAATTTCAATAAAAAACAGCTCATTAATACCAATGGCTTTTGAATTAATCTTTGCTGTATAGCCTTCAATAATATTGAGATTTTCTAGGCGTTTTACACGTGTCCAGCAAGGAGAAGAGGACAGCCCAACTTTCTCAGCCAACTGGGTAACGGTGAGGCGGCCGTCTTGGCGAAGTTCAGACAAAATACGGCGGTCAATTTTATCTAAAACGTAGTGAGCGTCATTCATAACGTATTCCTGCGTATAATTTTCTTTATAAACTATTTTATGTGAAAATATTTCTCAATAAATACTCAAAATAAGCAAATAAAAGAGAAACACTCTGCATTGGTCATGACTACAATAAAGTGATTCAATCAAAGTCATTTGGGAAATTGGCTTTGATTTGCAAACAGCGTCTTTAAAGGGAAGGGTGCCTTTTAACGGCGCTGTTTGCTGACTTATTTATTGTATTTTTTGCGTTTTTGATCTTTGTTTAAACCAGTAAGTTAGCGTTAGGCAGCCAATCCAAAGTGGAATCAGCATCACTGCAATTCGCATATCAGGTGTGAGCCACATCACCACTAAAATACCAAGCATAAATACAATACAGATATAGTTGCTGATAGGGTAAATCAAAGTTGGAAACAAGGTTGATTTTTGCAATGCCAGCATACGTTGCTTGAATTTTAAGTGGGTCAACGCCAACATCATCCAGTTAATCACAATGGCTGAAACTACAAGACTCATTAGTAGTTTAAAGGCTTTTTCTGGGAAGATATAATTCAATACGACACACAGTAAGGTCACCAACGCAGAGCATAAAATGGCTGCATAAGGGATGCCACGCTGGTTAATTTTCTTTAGAAACTGTGGGGCATTGCCTTGTTCTGCCAAACCTAGCAGCATACGACTCGTGCCATAGCTGGTACCGTTATACACCGATATAGCTGCGGTTAAGACCACAAAATTCAGCACAGTTGCAACGCCTTGACTACCTAAGGAGTCAAATATCAAAACAAAAGGACTACCGCCTTCTGCGATTTGATTCCATGGAAACAATGAGAGCAGAACAATGATCGTAAGCACATAAAACAGTAACACACGGTAGACAATTTGATTGACTGCTTTAGGAATAGTTGTGGTCGGATTTTTAGTTTCCGCAGCTGCTATACCAACGAGTTCAATCCCGCCAAAGGAAAACATAATGATGGCCATCGCCATGATTAAGCCAGAAATACCATTGGGAAAGAAACCACCTAGAGCCCAGAGGTTGGAAATAGAGGCATGTGCACCACCGTGACCACTTGCCAGTAACCAAGCGCCATATCCAATCATGCCAATGATCGCGAGAATTTTAATCATCGAGAATAAAAATTCTGTTTCACCAAACACTTTTACATGCAGCAGGTTGATGGTATTGATCAGTACAAAGAAACCAAGTGCTGAAATCCATGTGGGAATTTCAGGCCACCAATACTGGACATAGAGCCCGATGGCACTCAGTTCCGCCATGCAGACTAAAACATTGAGTACCCAATAGTTCCAACCCGACATAAAGCCCGCAAAAGGACTCCAAAACTTATAGGCAAAATAACTAAAAGAACCACTCACGGGTTCTTCAACCACCATTTCACCCAACTGGCGCATCATGAAAAATGCAATTAAGCCCGCCAGTGCGTAGCCTAAAATAACAGAAGGGCCCGCCAGTTTAATGGTTTGCGAAATGCCTAAAAATAGGCCTGTACCAATAGAGCCGCCTAAAGCAATCAGCTGAATATGGCGGTTGCTCAGCCCATGCTTAAGCTGGGGTTGCTGTTGTGCAGACATTATTCATCCATCTCTAGCACATGCGATAGACATCACATGAACTATGACTTAATAAAAATTCGTGGTGGAAATATAATATTTATTTATCGATTAATGAAATTAAATTTATCAATAGCGTTGGTTTTTATCTGAAAGCTGCAATTTTGCGGTGAAAATAAAGCCAGTCAAGCAAGTGCTGCTTGAACTGGCGACAGGCTTGGCTTGATATGTGCCGCTTTAAAATGAAAGCTGTGCTGCAATTTCAGGCCATATGTTTTGATGGGAACGCTTAAACATCGCCATATGACCAATGGCTTTGTGGCCATAAGCCTGTGGTTTGAGTTTAATTTGATCTGTTTGTGCATTTGGGTAAAGGCTGAGTAAGCCTTTGACATTCACTTGCGTGGCAATTTCATCATCCGATGCCCAAATGGCTGTGATTGGACAGCGAATATCACGGTGGAAGTCATCTTGTACTGTTTTGCCTAGGGCATTAATTACATAACCCGGTTTGCTGCAAAACTGTGCCCAATCACGTGCCACATCTTTGGGTAGGTTTTCGCCCATGCCAATGGCATTGGTCGGTCCGTAACCTAAGGTATAACGTGCAATAGGAAAGATCAGTTTAAACATCACAGGAGCCAAGAGTTTGGTACGACCTTTCAAATCTTTTACGTGTCCGGTTGAGCCTGCAACAGCAACGACTTTTGCGACTTTTTCATAGTTTGGGTTAATACCTAACAGTTGCCCGCCTGCACTATGACCGAGCAAGATCACTTGTTTCGCTTGGGTCTTATTCAATAATACCTCCATCGCCGCTGGGATATCTAATTGCCCCCATTGCACGATACTGGCTTTCGACTTTTTCAGTGGTTCATGCAGAGACTCACCAATACCGCGAAAGTCAAAAACCAAAACGGCATAGCCTTGTTCTGCAAGCCATGATGCAAAATGGTGGTAAAACTGCTGGGTAATACCTGTGGCAGGGCAGATTAAAACAGGTAGGGCTTGTTGTGTACCTTGGGCTGCATAAAAGCGTCCACTGAGTGAATAATGGTCAGAGCAGGTAATAGCTAAAGTTTCGTAATTTTGCATAATCGGTTAAGCATAGAATTTTTTTCTACTCTACCTAAGTTCCAAAAAGAAACTTGTCTAATCTATGACTTTGAAGTCAAGTAGATCTGTATAGAATAGAGTGAAAATAAAAAAGGAAAACACATGCAGTTTGTTGAATTAGATATGTCGGTAAAATTTGCACTTTTATTTAGTGGGATTTTTCTATTCGTTGGGATGCTGACAGGGGTATGGAAATATGCACAAATTCGCCATTCACCACAGTTTCGCGCGCACTATTATGTTGATATCGCACACCGCAGCAGTTTGCTATATGCACCTGCAAGTTTAATTATTGCGGTAACGGCCGCAATTTCAGTCTGGCCTGAACCTGTGAATATGCTGTTTGTGGGAATTAATTTATTCTTTTTTAGCTTTTCGATACTGAGTTATATTGTGCATGGGCTATTACAAGACACCAATAACCAATTTCGTAGTCCACATGTTTTAGGCAAATGGACTTTACCCAAATCAATCATGCTGATGGCAATGATGGCATTGGTTGTGGGAGAAATTGTGGCGACATTAGGCTTGTTGTGGGGAATGTTTTTAGGTTTATTTTAAGTTGTTCTTATAGTTTTTTTAATTTTTATACTTTTACAAAGGTGGATGACTAATCATCCACCTGTTTGCTAGTCAATTGACTGTGTGGCCTTTCGGAATTTTTGATCGACGACTGCCCATAAATAAAAGGCAAATGATACGACGATAGCGTAAGCAAAATATTCAGCTTTAAGGTTACCTTGAATTAAGCCATGCATGATCATAATGACCATCAGGGCAATGGTGGTACTTAAATACGTCACCATATTCTTGTTTGCCTTCAGAGCGTTAATGAAGACTTGCTTGTTGAAATGTAATGATAACATCTCCATCCCTCCTTGAGTTTTTGACTAAAAACCAATGTGTTTAGTCGGATTAGTTCTTAATGTTGTACTGCTAAAACTTGCGTTGATCAAGAGCAAAAACAACTATTTTTCAGAGAAATTATGCTATACCAATCAGAAAATATATATGTAGCATTTTTTTAGTGAATAAATAGTATTTCGTTACCGTATAAGATGACAAATAAATGATGTATGTAAGCTTATACATAAATTGTATAAAGCAATATTGATGCCATGAATGGCTTGCTAGGACAGGCTTTAAAGAATTTTTTATTTTCTAATATTAAATTTATAAGAGATATGAAGGTGTTGATATACGACTTTAGCGGTGTATATGAAATGTGTCAGTATGTACAAAAACTGATGTAGAAAGAAATGAAACAATATGTGTCCATTTGGATAAAATGTGACAAATATTGATCATGCTTAAAATCAGGTTTGGGTAAAACCAGACTTTAACAACATCAGTTTTTGCTTACTTTTTCACTTTGTCGATTACAACGGCAATTACAAAAACCACCAATGATGGGAAAAGCCATGCAAGGTTTTGTTCTGCAAGAGGTAAGTGAGTCAGCGCATAAGGCAGTTCAAAGTTCGCAACTTTTAAACCGTCTAGAAGACCAAAGACCAAAGACACTGCGGTAACAGGTGCAATCACTCGGCGAGGATGATTAAAGAATTTCCAGCCAAAGCTCAGCATAATCACTACAATTGCAGGTGGATAAATTGCACTTAAAACAGGCACAGAAAAGGCGATAAGTTTGGTTAAACCTAAGTTTGAAATAATGAAAGAGAAACCAATCAGAATGAAGACCCAAACTTTATAGCTAATTTTAGTGATTGAACTGAAATATTCAGCACATGCACAGGTCAGGCCAATCGCAGTGACCATACAAGCAATAAAAATCATGGCAGAAAGGAAGATAGAACCTAAGTCACCAAATGCATGTTGAACATATGCATGCAGGATCACTGCACCATTGCTCGCATTTGCTGCGACTTCATGGCTTCCAAGGCCAAGTTTAAATAAGCTGAGGTAAACTACAGTTAAACCAATACCAGAAATGATACTCGCAATAACTGCATAACGCGTAATCAGTTTAGGGTTGCTGACACCACGTGAACGAATCGCTTGAATAATCACAATACCAAAAACCAAAGCACCTAAAGTGTCCATGGTTAAGTAACCATTTACAAAACCTTCAGAAACAGGGCTGTCGATATAATTATTGATGGCTGGCGGCACGAAACCTGTTGGGATCATCATCGCCGCAATGCCAAGGATGGCCAAAGATAAAATCTTTAGTGGCGAGAGTACATAGCCAACCGTGTCTAAAATCTTGTTTGGATACAGTGAAATGAGGGTGACTACACTAAAGTAGATTGCACTGTAGATCAGCAAGCTGCTGCTTGATGTTCCAAGATAAGATGAAAAACCAATTTCATAAGAAACGGTTGCAGTACGTGGTGTTGCAAAGAGTGGCCCGACAGTTAGGTAACACGTAATGGTTAAAATGAGGCTGGCTATTTTACCCAAAGGTGAACTTAAAATTTGAATCGAACCTTCGACACGTGACAGCGCAATAATGGTGATTACAGGTAAGCCCACAGCAGTGATTAAGAAACCAAAAGCTGCTAGCCATACATGCTCACCCGCTTGTTGAGCCACAATCGGTGGAAAGATAATGTTGCCCGCACCAATGAAGAGTGCGAAAGTCATAAAACCCAAAGCAACAATATCCCGAGTACGCAGACTTGTCATAAAAGGGAGATCGAGTTGAACAAAGGGGACGATTTTAGTGCATAAGTGTTTTTTTGGCTAATTTATTTCATGGGTGGTATTAAATTTTTTTATAAGATGAAAAGTGAATATATCAACTTGTAAAAAATAGGTTGATATATGTGATTGATTATCCATTTTAAAATATAAAAATTATAAATATGAAAAGCTTGAGTCGCTATTTTTCCTAAATTAAAAGTTGTAGTGCAAATGCTTTAAAATTACACAAATTATTTAGAGGTCAGTTGTTGAAGGCTAGCCTAAGATTTAAGTTTGAACAAAAATATTGAGAAAAGGTCTATACTTGCGACTTCATAATTGAGGATATTTCAATGCGTGGCTTAAATGTGAGCATAAAAACTGAACAAGATGTAGAAAAACTTCGTATATCTGGTCGTTTGGCTGCCGAAGTTTTAGCGATGATTGGTGAACATGTAAAGCCGGGTGTTACGACTGAATATCTGGATGATATTTGTCATGACTTCATTGTAAATACCTTAAAAGTGACGCCTGCCAATATTGGTTATCATGGCTATACCAAAACCACCTGTATTTCTCCAAATGAAGTGGTCTGTCACGGTATTCCATCGCCGAATGTTGTACTTAAAGATGGCGATATTATTAATATTGATGTGGCGATTATTAAAGATGGCTACTTTGGTGATACCAGTCGTATGTACTATGTGGGTACAGTGAAACCGGAAGCCAAAAAGCTAGTCGATACGACTTATGAGGCGATGGTTGCAGGTATTCATGCTGTGAAGCAAGGTGCGACGCTTGGTGATATTGGTTATGCCATTCAAACTGTTGCGCACCGTGAAGGTTATAGTGTGGTACGCGAGTATTGTGGTCATGGTATTGGCAAAGTTTATCACGAACAGCCAAGCGTATTGCACTATGGTCAACCAGGTAAGGGGATGCAGCTTAAAGCGGGCATGGTGTTCACAATTGAACCGATGATTAATATGGGCAAAGCGCATGTCAAAGAACTTAAGGATGGTTGGACAGTCGTGACTGCCGATAAGTCTTTAACTGCGCAGTGGGAGCATATGGTACTCGTGACTGAAACCGGTTTTGAGTTACTATCACCTTGGCCTGAAGGTACGGGCAGTTATCCAGAAATTTAAGTTGATGTTTTGTCGGTGATTAAATTTTAGACTTTGGTCTAGCTTTGTGGCCTAAAAGCTAAATTAAGTCTTAAAAGCAATCACTGATATTTCTGAAACCCTTTATTTGTCGTGTTTTTGATATTTTTTGATTAAAACTTATACATGTAAGCTATTGGTCTAGACTTTATTTTGTCACTAAAATTGTTTCCAAGATACTCGCTGTAGTTTCTTATTTTGAAAGTTTATGAGCTTATCCACCTCGGTTAAGCTCTTTTTTTTGTCTCATGGATTGGCTCAATGTCATTGAGCATGTGTAGAGTTTAAAGTGATTTATTTGAGCTAAGGTGTTCAATTAAATAGTCAATAAACACGCGGACAGCAGGCAATAAACCACGACGTGAAGGATACACCGCATGAAAAATACCGTGTGGTGCTTTCCAGTCGGGTAGTACGCGAACCAGTTCACCACTTTTCACCATATCTTGTACGATGCTGTCTGGAAGTAAGGCAATACCGCAGTTTTTACGCACCAGTTGAGCCAACATACTCAAATCAGAGCCCATCACCACAGGGTTTACACGTATTTTCTTTTGTTGCTGCGCATCATTATGCACGATGATATGTTGATCTAAATGCTCATCAACCATACTCAGTATATGATGTTGGCTTAAATCTTCAGGTTGTTTTAGTTCGCCAAATTCATTCAAGTAGGCTTGGCTGGCAAATAAATGCTGCTCGATATTTTCAAATTTACGAATTACCAAACTTGGATCATCGTCTAGATTGGAGCGAACCCGCAGCGCGATATCAAAACCTTCGTTAATAATATCTACACGGCGATTGGTCACCATCATTTGCACTTTAATTTCGGGATAGGTTTTTAAGAAGCTTGGTAAAATGCGTGCAATTTCGTTTTGTGCAATCGATACTGGCAGGCTGAGTTTAATTACACCACGCGGTTGTAAGCTGAGATGATCGACCAAGTCGTGTGCGGCTTGTGCAGCATTCATCATCACTTGCGCATGACGGTAAATGTTCATGCCAATATCGGTCACTGCGAAATGTCGAGAGCTGCGTTGAATTAGGCGTACACCCAAACGTTCTTCGAGGTTATACACACGTCGACTGAGCTTGGATTTAGGAATATCTGTTGCGCGTTCGGCTGCGCTAAAACCACCATGTTCAACCACTTGAGCAAAACAATAAAAATCATCTAAATCGCTTAACATTCACGATGTCCATTTGTGCAACGATAGGCTTAATTAAAAAGTGATCGTTGCAGTTTGTCAATTTTGAAATTGTAGAGATTTAATTGAAAATACTCAGCTATTTTAAGGGTTTCGCTGAGTTTTCGCTTGTTTGAGTATTTCAAGCACCACTTTATATTCTTCAAGTCGTGCAAAGTCGTGTGCTGTTGGATTGTTTATGCGCGTAAGGTTCATATTATCGAGTACATCAACATATTTCACTTGGGTTGCAAGAGGGTTTAATACAGTGCGCTTAGCCGCTTCCAAACGTGATTCACCTGTTTGTTTGGTCAGTGCTTGTATGGATTTAATGATCTCGGCACTAAAACCAAGCGCTTCTAAGTCTTCAGCAGTCGTTGCGGTGTCTTCCAAAATGTCATGCAACACCGCAATGATTTGTAGGGTGGGATTGGAAAATTGCAACATGAGGCGTAGTGGATGCAAGATGTAAGCTTGTCCGCCCTTATCGAGTTGGCCAGCATGTTGGGTTGCAGCCAGTGCAATGGCTTTTTCTAAAGTCGACATGATTATTCTAGGCACTTTATCCTATGCTAAACTTCGCAGCATCTTTGTTTAAAAGCTAAATTATGACTTATCAATTGATCCCACTAGACTGTGAAGCGACAGATCCTGTAGCGTGCCCACACTGCCAACAACAGGTAATTGATTGGTCTCAGGAACAATACGTTCAGCCTTGTGAACATACCTTATTTATTGCGATGGACATTGGTTTCGAATATATCACAGATGAATTTGAAGCGACCATGCAGCGCAGTGTTGATGATCTCCATGCGCATGATGATCAAGTGATTATGTTTGAAGAGTTAACCCAAGCCAGTTACCCAAAATTTATCATGTTAAAAGCACCACTAGGTGTTGAAGGTTATTCACGTTATTTGGGTTTTACGGCTTAATAAATAAAAGCGCCGCAATGGCGCTTTTATTTGAATCTGCCTTAGTTTTCTAAAGCTTCTTCTTCACTTTCATCATCTGCGGTATCCATACCCAGCTCTTTAAGTTTACGCGTAAGGGTGTTACGCCCCCAACCGAGTAACTCAGCCGCATGCCGTTTACGGCCACGGGTTTGTTGGAGCGCAGCAATGATCAATGTACGTTCGAACATAGGGGTGGCGATATCGAGAATTTTCATCTCGCCGTTTTTCAGCTTTTGCACAGCCCATTGACCCAATAACTCGTCCCAATGGTGGACTGCAATCCGATCTAAGTTCTGCGCGGCTTGTGCATCTTCACCTGAGCGGGTAATTGGAATTTGCTTCAGCTCTGATGGTAAGTCTTCAGGATAAACTTCACGTCCTGTAATCATGACCGTTAACCAGCGGCAAGTGTTCTCGAGCTGACGTACGTTTCCTTGCCAAGGCAGCTGTTGCATATATTCTTGCGTTTCAGGACGAAGGATTTTAGGGCTTACACCTAATTCTTTGCCTGCACGTGCCAAGAAGTGTTGCGCTAACATTGGGATGTCTTCGCTACGATGCGCCAGTTTTGGAATGTGAATGCGAATCACGTTCAGACGGTGATATAAGTCTTCACGGAAGCGACCATCATGTACCAATTTTTCTAAGTCTTGGTGCGTTGCCGCGACAATACGTACATCTACTTTTACTGGGATATGCCCACCAACACGGTAAAACTCGCCATCAGCCAAGACACGCAGTAAACGCGTTTGTGTTTCAAAAGGCATATCGCCAATTTCATCTAAAAACAGCGTTCCACCATTGGCCTGTTCAAAGCGACCTTGGCGCTGGGTATTGGCGCCAGTAAATGCACCTTTCTCATGACCAAAAAGCTCTGTTTCAATTAGGTCTTTGGGAATCGCGGCCATGTTGAGTGCAATAAAAGGTTTGCTGCTCCGTGGTGAGTGGCGGTGTAGCGCATGCGCAACTAACTCTTTACCTGTACCAGATTCACCATTAATTAACACTGTAATGTGTGATTGAGACAAACGACCAATCGCGCGGAAAACTTCCTGCATAGCAGGAGACTCGCCAATGATTTCGGTCGATTGAATCGGTGGTACCGTTTTTGCCGATTCTTGCTGCTGCATTTTGGTGATGTGCAAAATCGCACGATTCACTAAAGCTAAGGCTTCATCAATATCAAAAGGCTTGGGTAAATACTCAAATGCGCCTGTTTGATAACTTGAAACAGCAGACTCTAGGTCAGAGTGAGCCGTCATAATAATGACAGGTAGATCAGGATAGTTGGCTTTAACTTTCGCTAAAAAAGTTAAGCCATCTATGCCGGGCATACGAATATCGGTCAAGATCACATCGGGTGCATCTAAACTGAGTTGGTCTAAAGCAGATTGAGCTTCTTCAAAACTTGTGACGTCAAAACCTTCTTCTTTGAACGTTTTTTCCAGCACCCAGCGCATGGCGCGATCGTCATCAATTACCCATATTTTATTTCGCGACATGGTTTAACTCCCAAGGTATATATAAGCTAAAAGTTGTTTTTCCGGGAACAGATTGACATTCAATCATTCCGTTATGTTGATGCATAATATTTTGCGCAATACTTAAACCCAGTCCTGTGCCTTTAGCACGACCCGTGACCAGTGGGTAAAACACGGATTCTAAAATTTCTTCTGGAACGCCCGGACCATTGTCTTCGATATCAATCCGTACCACAGAGCGTTGCAGTACACCATTGATGGTCACTAAACGTTGAATACGGGTGCGTAACATTAGTTCAGGTTGGTGGTCGACAAAGAACTCTTTATTTTCAGTCATGGCTTGCACTGCATTGACGCTAATGTTCAGCATAACTTGTATCAGTTGATCACGATCGGCCATCACTTCAGGTAATGACAAATCATAATCACGGGTGATCTTAATTTTCTTTTTGGTTTGGTTGGTAATGAGTGAGCGAACACGCTCTAAAGGCTCATGTACATTGACCAACTCATAACTTGGGAGCTGACGTGAACCAAGCATGGTGTCTGCTAAATTACGTAAGCGATCGACTTCACTAATAATAATGTCGGTGAACTCGCTATATTGAGGATCATTGAGGCTACGTGCTAAAAGTTGTGTAGCACCGCGAATTCCGCCTAGCGGATTTTTAATTTCATGTGCAACACCGCGAATCAGTTGGCGTGCAACCTGATGTTGTTGTAAGAAGTTTTCTTCCTTGGAAATTTTGAGCATCCGATCAATCGGATTGATCTCAATTAAAAGCAAAGGATGATAGGGTTTATTTGAATTCAACTGTGACACGGTATAGTCAACATGAATATCTTTAAAGTTGACCTTAATGATGGCTTCACGACGGGTGTAGTGTTGTCCCGAGTTTAGAGTATTGAGAAGTGCTTCTTCTGTATTGAACTCATCATTGGGTGCATGGAGTAAATTAAGTGCAGGTTGGCCAGAGGCACGTAAAAGACTGATATCAAATAATGCTTCGCAAGAGGAATTTAAGTAAAAAATATTTAATTTACTGTCGACCAATAGAATCGCAGTGGTCAAATTGTCCACTAAAAGGCGATAGTCGATAGAAATAGGGTGATCCATTAGCGAATGTATCCTGTATTAAAATAGCGCAATGGCATCTTGATAAAGCATTAACCGTTCCAAATAGCGGACTGAATTGATGCAAATAAAGCAAAATGCACGCCAACTTTGATTTTGTATAATGAAATGAGCACACTTTTTTTGCGGAATGCGCTGTAAATGAACGATTAGCTAAAGATATAGCGGATTCTAAAAATCAAGTAAACTGAAAGTGACTTAAAATGGTGCGTTATACTGATTCTACTACAGTGTTGGTTTTATTTTGGTGCATTAAACAAAGAGTGTGGAATCGATCTGTTTTTATAAACAGAAAAGACATACAATACGCGCATTCTAGTGGAGCGCAGATTCATGAAATCCCCCAAAGTCGGTTTTGTTTCTTTAGGTTGTCCTAAGGCATTGGTTGATTCCGAACGAATTTTAACTCAGTTGAAGACTGAAGGTTATGATGTAGCATCAGATTATGATGGTGCGGATTTAGTTGTTGTAAATACCTGTGGTTTTATTGAATCTGCAGTGCAAGAGTCTTTAGATGCCATTGGCGAAGCCATGAGTGCGAACGGTCGTGTAATCGTTACGGGCTGCCTAGGTAAAGACGAAGACAAAATTCGCCAAATGCACCCAAATGTCTTAAAAGTGACAGGGGCGGCTGCATATCAAGAAGTGATGGAAGCCGTGCACCAATACGTGCCTGAGCCACCAAAACACAACCCATTTATTGACCTTGTTCCAGAACAAGGGATTCGTTTAACGCCGAAGCATTATGCGTACTTAAAAATCTCAGAAGGGTGCAACCATCGTTGTACCTTCTGCATTATTCCAAGTATGCGTGGTGACTTAGTGTCTCGCCCAGTCGGTTCTGTTTTAGAAGAAGCGGCTGCGCTTAAACGTGCCGGTGTAAAAGAAGTACTCGTTATCTCCCAAGATACTTCTGCTTACGGCCTCGATACCAAATACAAATTAGACTTTTGGAATGGTCAACCTGTTAAGACGAAGTTCTATGACATGTGTGAGGCCTTAGGTCAACTGGGTATTTGGGTGCGTTTGCACTATGTCTATCCATATCCACATGTGGATGCAGTGATTGACTTGATGGCACAAGGTAAAATTTTGCCTTATTTGGATATTCCATTCCAACATGCCAGCCCAAAAGTTTTAAAACTAATGAAACGACCTGCGCATAGTGAAAATACACTTGAGCGTTTAAAGCTGTGGCGTGAAAAATGTCCTGACTTGGTGATTCGTTCAACCTTCGTTGTGGGTTTCCCTGGCGAAACTGAAGAAGATTTTGAAATCTTACTTGAGTGGTTGAAAGAAGCACAACTTGATCGCGTAGGCTGCTTCACCTATTCACCTGTTGAGGGTGCGACAGCAAACGACTTGCCAGATCACGTGCCTGAAGAGATTAAGCAACAGCGTTATGAACGCTTTATGGAAGTGCAACAGGCGATTTCTGCTGCCAAACTTCAAAAGCGTGTTGGTCAGAAAATGACGGTGCTGGTCGATGAGTTGGATGAAGAATTCCCAGTTGCGATTGCACGCTCATACGCAGATGCTCCTGAAATTGATGGCAATGTCTTTGTGGAAGATATTGATAAAAGCCAGATTAAATCAGGCGATTTGTTAGAAGTCGAAATTACCGATGCAGATGAATATGATCTGTATGCACAGTTGATTTCGATTAAATCGAATTAAGACACAAATAAAATTTTAAAATTTAGATATTGGAGTTATTGCGATGTTGGATTCTAAAAAACCACGTTTTGAACGCATCTTACTGAAACTTTCTGGCGAAGCGTTGGCTGGAAATAAAGATATGGGTATTGATGCTCAAGTACTTGATCAAATGTCTTTGGCAATTGCGCACTTAGTGGGTTTGGGTGTACAAGTCGGGATTGTTGTGGGTGGTGGTAATTTATATCGCGGTAGTCAATTACAAAAAGATGGTTTGGTTGGTCGTGTAACCGGTGACCAAATGGGTATGCTTGCAACCGTGATGAATGGTTTGGCATTACGTGATGCTTTGGTACGTCGTAATATCAAAACCCGTTTGATGTCAGCATTGCCAATTGGTGCTGTGGTTGAATCATACTCAAGCCGTGATGCGATTCGTCACCTAACACAAGGTGAAGTTTGTGTGTTTGTCGCAGGTACAGGTAACCCGTTCTTTACCACAGATACAGCAGCATGCTTACGTGGTATCGAGATTGAAGCCAACCTGATCCTAAAAGCAACGAAAGTTGATGGTGTCTACAACAAAGACCCAAGCAAATATGATGATGCTGTTAAATATGACACCTTAACTTTTGACCAAGTGTTAGATGAGAAATTGGGTGTGATGGATTTAACCGCGATTTGTTTGTGTCGTGACCACAATGTACCGCTTCAAGTCTTTGACATGAATAAAGCAGGTTCATTGCTTTCAGTGGTTATGGGCGAAAAAGAGGGTACTCACGTAACGAACTAATGTACGTGACCTCGAAAGCTCTTTATACTACACGCTATTTTAGAATTTATATCTTTTCGAATTAAGTAAGGAAGATCACATGATTAACGATCTTAAAAAAGACGCAGAAGAACGTATGAACAAGTCACTTGACTCGTTAGAACACGGTTTTGCCAAGGTTCGTACAGGACGTGCGCATCCATCTATCTTAAACGGGGTAATGGTTCCTTACTATGGCTCAGATGTGCCATTAAACCAAGTGGCAAACGTGGGTGTTGAAGACTCGCGTACATTGTTGATTCAGCCATTTGAGCGCACGATGGTTGCAGCAATTGATAAAGCGATTCGTGAATCAGATTTGGGTTTAAACCCGATTACGGCTGATGCGATTCGTGTTCCAATGGCTGCATTGACGGAAGAAACACGTCGTGACATGCAAAAAGTGGCGCGTAACGAAGCTGAAAATGCAAAAGTTGCAGTACGTAATATTCGCCGTGATGTACTGGGCGACATCAAAGCATTGTTGAAAGAAAAAGAAATTTCTGAAGATGATGAACGTCGTGCATCTGATGATATTCAAAAAATCACAGATAAGTTTGTTGCTGAAATCGACAAACGTCTTGCGAATAAAGAAGCTGAGCTGTTGAAGGTCTAATTTGTATAATGACCGATTCAGAAGATAAGCTTACTCTTCCAAAACATGTTGCCATCATCATGGATGGCAACAATCGTTTTGCCAAAAAAAATGCAATGCAAAAGGGCGATGGTCACCGTGAAGGAAAAAATGTCCTGGACCCGATTGTAGAGCATTGTCGAAAAAGAAATATTCAAGCATTAACCGTTTTTGCTTTTTCGAGTGAAAATTGGAAGCGCCCTCAAGCTGAAGTTGATTTGCTCATGAAACTGTTGGAAGACACGAT
The DNA here is from genome assembly GCF_058242845.1 of Acinetobacter sp. 789_lipA. Classification (NCBI taxonomy): domain Bacteria; kingdom Pseudomonadati; phylum Pseudomonadota; class Gammaproteobacteria; order Moraxellales; family Moraxellaceae; genus Acinetobacter; species Acinetobacter sp. 789_lipA. Next base: position 2,219,739 of record NZ_JBZAYS010000001.1, read on the forward strand.
TCATGAACAGTTGCCTCGTATGCATCAATATCAAATGTCTTTACGTTTTATTGGTGATCGTTCTAAATTATCTCCGCAATTGCGTGACTTAATGTTGCATGCCGAACAAGACACTGCTAATTTCGACAAGATGACTTTGACCATCGCAATTAGTTACGGTGGGATGTGGGATATGGCGCATGCGGCTAAGCAGATTGCGCTTGCTGTTCAATCTCAAGCGTTAGATCCTGAGCAAATTGATGAACATATTTTTGGCCAATACGTAAGTTTGAGTGATTTACCGGCTGTGGATCTATTGATTCGTACAGGTGGGGATTTTCGTTTATCGAACTTTATGTTGTGGCAAGCAGCTTATGCAGAGCTTTACTTCACTCCAACTCTTTGGCCAGAGTTCAGTGTAGAAGAGTTTGATGACGCCTTGGCTGTATTTGGTGGGCGTGAACGTCGTTTCGGGAAAACGACGGAACAAATTCTACAAGATAAAATTGAGAACTAATAAATGTTAGAGCGGATTATAACCGCATTGGTTTTGGTGGCCGTTGTACTGAGTTGTATGTTTGCAAGCCAGTCACACTATCCAATGTTTGTGCTGATGATTATTGCGGCAGGGGTTGCAGGCTATGAGTGGTTTAAACTCATGCCCCGTACAACAAAAAATGTTAATAAACCTCTAGCGTGGGGTTTTGGTTTACTAAGTGCTGGCCTTGCTACACTTGCTTTATACTTTACCGATATTGCGCTTCTACTTTGGGCTGCCTCTATCCTATGTTGGCTGCTCAGCCTGTATTGGGTTAAATCCTATCCAAATTATGATGCTTGGTATAATTCAACCCTTAAGGTGGTTGGTATTGTTCTGATATCTTCAGCTGTGACCGCTATTTTTGCACTCTGGAAGATGTCTCCATGGTGGCTAATGTACCTGTTTTTATTGGTTTGGGGTGCTGACAGCGGGGCATATTTTGTTGGGCGTAAACTGGGTAAGCGTAAACTTGCACCTGAAGTGAGTCCAAATAAATCATTGGAAGGTCTCTATGGTGGTGTGATTACGGCCATGATCATCGTGGTTGCTGTTGAAATCCTCTATTTAGACTTAACGTACGCACAGCATTTATTATTTCTTATTTTATCTGTAGTGACTGTATTTAGCTCAGTTTTAGGTGATTTGTTTGAATCTATGATTAAACGTCGTGCTGGAATTAAAGACTCAGGTCGTATTTTGCCGGGGCATGGTGGGGTACTGGATCGCATTGACTCGCTACTGGCTGCTGCACCTATCTTTGCTGCGGGTGTATATGTGTTAAAACTTATTGGCGTAGATTTGTAAATGTCTCAATCTGTTTGTATTTTGGGTGTGACGGGCTCGATTGGGCAGAGCACCTTAAAAATATTGCAACAACATGCTGAAAGCTACTCTGTGTTTGCTGTTACGGCACATAGTCGGATGCAAGAGCTTGTTGATATTTGTCAGCAGTTTCAACCTAAAATTGCAGTTGTACCTCAGGCTAAAGTGGATGAACTGCGCCAGCTTCTAGTCGCAGCCAATTTACAAAACATTGAAATTTTGGCGGATGAGGCAGGCCTTATCGCGGTTGCTGAACATCCAGAAGTGGATGTGGTAATGGCAGCCATTGTTGGCGCGGCAGGTTTAATGCCGACGCTAGCAGCGGTAAAGGCAGGAAAGCGTGTTCTTTTGGCAAATAAAGAAGCGCTGGTGATGTCGGGTGACATCATGATGCAGGCTGCTCATGATCATCAGGCTCTTTTACTGCCTGTGGACTCTGAGCATAATGCAATTTTCCAATGCTTGCCGCAGACCTACTTACAAGCTGAGCGTCACGGACAGCCGAAACTCGGAGTCTCTGGTATTCTTCTGACCGCATCTGGTGGGCCATTTCTTAAGCATAGTTTAGATGAATTACATAATGTAACGCCTGCGCAGGCGTGCAAACACCCTAATTGGTCCATGGGGCAGAAAATTTCGGTTGATTCGGCGACCCTCATGAATAAAGGGCTGGAGCTAATTGAAGCTTGTCATCTTTTTTCAATTGAAGAACATTTTGTTACAGTAGTTGTGCATCCGCAGAGTATTATTCATTCCATGGTGCAATATGTGGATGGTTCAACATTGGCGCAAATGGGAAATCCTGATATGTGTACGCCAATTGCACATGCGTTGGCATGGCCTGAGCGTATTCAAACCCATGTTCCAGCTTTAGATTTATTTAAAAATCATCAGTTGGATTTTCAAGCGCCAGATACGCATCGATTCCCTGCATTAAGCTTGGCACGTCAAGCGATGAAAACTGGGGGTACAGCCCCTGCGATTTTAAATGCAGCCAATGAAATTGCGGTTGCTGCATTTTTAAATCAACAGGTGGGGTTTATGGATATTCCTGCTATTGTTGAACACACTTTGAATACCATCCCACATCAAGCAGCAACACAACTTGATGTTATTTTAGAAGCCGATCGAAACGCACGCCATGTTGCTCAGCAATATGTGGTGAATATAGGAATTTAAGCATGAGCGCCTTGTTTATGATTGTTGCGGCAATTTTGCTTTTAGGCCCACTTATTGCAATACATGAGTTTGGGCACTATTTTGTTGCGCGTAAATTGGGCGTAAAAGTTCTAGTTTATTCCATTGGTTTTGGACCAACGGTTTTAAAGTGGACCTCTAAAAAGTCAGGTATTCAATATCAGCTTTCGGCATTGCCCTTGGGTGGTTATGTCAAAATGCTAGATGAGCGTGAAGGTGATGTTGCTGAAGAGGATGTGCCCAAAGCATTTAATCATCAGTCACCTTGGAAGCGTATCGCAATTGTTGCGGCTGGCCCATTGATTAACTTGGCATTTGCCATTTTTCTGTTTTGGATTTTGTTTTTGCCTGCACAAGAGCAGTTGAATACACGTGTGGGTAAAGTGCTACCTAATACACCTGCAGCACAAGTTCAAATGCAAGTGGGCGATAAAATTACCGCTGTTGATGGCTTAACGACACCCACTTGGGAAAAATTGAATTTTGCCTTGGTTGACCGTGTAGGTGAGACAGGATCAATCCAAATTCAGGCCGAACGTGCGGGACAAGTTAAGACATTTAGTTTGCCTATTCAAAACTTCTTGAAAGATCAAACACAGTCTCCGCTTGATGTTCTGGGTTTTACGCCTTATCGACCAAAAATTCCTGCGGTCGTGACTAAGTTGAGCGAAGATGGTGCAGCCATTCGTCAGGGTATGCAACAAGGTGACAAAATTGTCGCGATTGATGGCATCAAGATGAATGATTGGTTTGATGTGGTACAAGTGGTTCAAGCCTCGCCTGAAAAATTGTTAAAAATTGATGTGCTTCGCCAAAATCAATTGGTACAACTTGAGGTGATGCCGCAAGGTAAACGTGACAATATGGGCAAGGTTTCTGGTGTCTTAGGTGTACAAAGTGACCCTGGGAAAATCAGTATTCCTACAGAATATAAACAAACGATACAATATAATCCTGCTGAAGCCTTCATTATGGCAGTGGATAAAACCGGTCAACTGTCGAGTATGATTTTGAACTCGATTGTGAAAATGGTGCGCGGTTTGATTGGTCTAGACAACCTATCAGGACCGATCACGATTGCCAAAGTCGCAGGACAAAGTGCGGAAATGGGTTGGCAAACTTTTATCTCATTTATGGCACTGATGAGTGTAAGTTTAGGGATATTAAATTTATTGCCTATTCCTATGCTTGATGGTGGACATTTGGTCTATTATTTTATAGAACTAATACGTGGTAAACCTGTTTCTGAACAAATACAATTGGTTGGTTTAAAAATTGGTATGGTATTGCTCGGAAGTATGATGCTTTTGGCACTATTCAATGATTTTATGCGTTTGTAAAAAAGCGTAGATACGGAATTAAATTTTACATCGGAAAAAACTGGCATGCAGCACACACATTTATTTATGCCTTTGGCGCTCATCAGTGCTATGGCAACAGTACAACAAGTATATGCAGCAGAAGATTATATAGTACGTGATATTAAGGTTGATGGACTTGTTCGTTTAACGCCAGCAAATGTCTATGGAATGATTCCGTTGAATAGTGGAGATCGTGTGAGCGATGCAGCACTTGCCAATGCCATTCGTAGTTTATATGCAACAGGTTTGTTTGATGACATTAAAACAGAAAAGCAGGGTGATACGCTGGTTTTCAAAGTTGTCGAACGCCCACTAATTTCTAAAGTTGAATTTAAAGGTAATAAACTCATTCCTAAAGAGGCCTTGGAAGAAGGCTTGAAGAAGATGGGGATTACCGAAGGTGAAGTGCTGAAAAAATCAGCGCTCCAGACGGTTGAATCTGAGCTTGAACAACAATACATGCAGCAAGGTCGTTATGATGCTGATGTCAAAGTGGTCACAACAGCGAAGCCGAACAACCGTGTAGACCTTACTATTGAGTTTGTTGAAGGTAAGGCTGCAAAAGTCGTAGATATCAATATTATTGGTAATACAGTATTTAAAGAAAGCGAAATTGAACAAGCGTTTGCGGTAAAAGAGAGTGGTTGGACATCCATTATTTCACGTAATGACCGTTATGCACGTGAAAAGATGGCTGCAAGCTTAGAGTCTTTACGTGCACTTTATTTAAACAAAGGCTATATCAACTTTAATATCAATCACTCAAGCTTAAATTTAAGTGAAGATAAAAAGAATATTTTTGTTGAAGTTTCAGTGGATGAAGGCGAACAGTTTAAATTTGGCGAAACCAAATTTTTGGGCGATGCTTTATACACCCCAGCAGAACTGAAAGCTTTACAAATATATAAAGATGGCGATATCTATTCACAAGAAAAAGTGAATGCGGTTAAACAGTTGCTTCTACGTAAATACGGTAATGCGGGTTATTACTATGCAGAAGTGAACGTCGTGCCTCAGATCGATAAAGAAACTCATCTGGTGGATTTAAATTATTACGTGAATCCAGGTCAGCAAGTGACTGTGCGTCGTATTAACTTTACCGGCAACACGAAAACTGCGGATGAAGTATTACGTCGTGAAATGCGCCAAATGGAAGGTGCGCTGGCAAGTAATGAGAAAATTGATTTATCTAAAGTTCGTTTAGAGCGTACAGGCTTCTTTAAAACTGTAGATATCAAACCAGCACGTGTTCCGAACACAGCCGACCAAGTTGATTTAAACATTAATGTTGAAGAGCAGCACTCGGGTACCAGTACCTTGGCAGTTGGTTTCTCACAAAGTGGTGGTGTAACCTTCCAAGCGGGTTTAAGTCAAACCAATTTCATGGGTACAGGTAACTCGGTTGCAATTGATTTATCCCGCTCAGAAACGCAAGACTATTACAACCTAAGTGTGACGGATCCGTACTTTACGATTGATGGTGTACGTCGTGGTTATAACATGTACTACCGTAAAACCAAGTTGGATGAAGACTATAACGTCAATAACTATGTGACGGATAGTCTTGGTGGTGGTATCAATTTTGGTTATCCAATTGATGAAAACCAAAGCATTAGCGCGGGTTTAAACATCGACCAAACTGAAGTAACCACAGGTCCGTATGTATCTACTTATGTGCGTGATTACTTGTTGGCGCATGGCGGTAAGACAAAAAGTACATCGACTTATTGTATGGTGGATTTAGTTCCTGATTCGGAAGGCGTTTATGTTTGCCCAGATGGTCAGACATCTGCTCCTTATGGTTCTGAGTTTACCGGTGACTTCTTAACCTATAACTTAAACTTAGGATGGTCATATAACACCTTAAACCGTCCAGTGTTCCCAACATCGGGTATGTCGCATCGTATCAATGGTGAAATTGCCTTACCAGGCAGTGATGTTGAATATCAAAAGCTGACTTATGATGCTCAGGCTTACTTCCCGCTTGCGAAAGATTTTGTATTACGTGGCTATGGTAAGTTGGGTTATGGTAATGATTTACCATTCTATAAAAACTTCTATGCAGGTGGTTTTGGTTCGGTACGTGGTTATGATAACAGTACCTTAGGTCCGAAATACCCAGGCGTAACTTATAGTGAATCAAGATCTAAAGATAATGACTATGAGGAAGTGGGTGGTAACGCACTGATCCAATTTGGTACAGAATTGGCTTTGCCTTTGCCATTTAAAGGGGATTGGACGCGTCAGGTTCGCCCAGTTATCTTTGCTGAAGGCGCGCAAGTATTTGATACGCAGTGTGATGTTCCATCTGGTCAGTTATATATGACTGGAAGTAAAACTGATGCTGGTGTAGATGCGAAGCAATACTGTAAAGACAACTTCGGTTTTGAGCTTGATAACATGCGCTATAGCGTGGGTGTAGGCTTTACTTGGATTACGATGATTGGTCCATTGTCTCTTAGCTATGCATACCCATTGAATGATAAAGATGGCGATGAAACAAAGAACATTCAATTTGAAATCGGTCGTACCTTCTAAGGTCGACCTTTTCTCTACATGAAAGATATAAATATGAAAAAAATTCTTACAGCTTTAACACTTACAGCATTAACTTCTACAGTGGTGAATGCTGCTGGCTATGGTGTGGTGGATCTTGAGCGTGTTGTTGAAAATAGCACGTATTTAAAACAGCAAAATTCGAGTTTTCAACAGAAAATTCAACCTCAAAGTACGAAGCTTGATCAACTTAGTAAAGAGCTTCAAGACTTACAACAGCGTTTACAAACAGGTGATAAGCTGAGCGCTGCGGATAAGCAAAAAATGGTGACTCAGTATCAAACCGAAATGAATGAGTTCAATACTTTGCAGCAAACCATGCAAAGCAGTGTGCAAAGCTCTATTCAGCAAGTACGTAGTGTATTTGATGGTCGCGTGAAGCAAGTTGCTGAACAATTGCGTAAAGAAAATCAATTAGATGTTGTTTTGAATAAAAACTCAGCACTTGCCTATGACGCTAAGTATGATTTAACTGATAAAATGATTCAAAAGGTTAACGCAATTAAGTAATCAATGAATCCTCAACAGTATCGCTTAGAAGATCTTGCTCGTTTAGTCCAAGGTGAGTGTATAGGTCAAGCTGATTTAATCCTTAAGGGATTAGCAAGTCTAGATTCAGCAGAATCTAGACATCTTGCATTTGTAAATGGTGAAAAGTACTTAGAACAAGCGCGGCAGTCTAAAGCTGGAGCATTCATTGTTACAGCAGATCTGAAAGATCACTTGGTTGAACATCAAAACTTTATTGTTGTTGCCAATCCTTATTTAGCTTTTGCCATTTTAACCCATGCTTTTGAGGTTAAACACACTGAGCAGGGTATTGAAAGCACTGCGCAGATACATCCTTCTGCAATCATCTCAGATACTGCTTATATTGGACATTATGTGGTCATTGGTGCAAATTGCGTTGTTGGCGATGACACGATTATTCATTCACATGTCAGCATACATGATGGGGTTGAAATTGGCCGCAGCGGTTTAATTGAATCGCATGTAAATCTGATGTCATGCAAAATTGGTGATCGTGTTCGTATTCATGCCAATACTGTGATTGGTAGTGAGGGTTTTGGTTTTGCCCCTTATCAAGGGAAATGGCATCGAATTGCTCAATTGGGTTCGGTCATCATTGGAAATGATGTACGGATTGGTTCAAATTGTAGTGTTGATCGCGGTGCATTGGATGACACAATTTTGGAAGATGGTGTCATTATTGATAACCTTGTGCAAATCGCCCATAACGCTAAAATTGGTGCTAATTCGGCTTTTGCTGCCAATACTGCAATAGCCGGTAGTACAACCATTGGCAAAAATTGCATCGTAGGTGGTGGGTCTGCAATTGCAGGGCACTTAAATATTGTTGATAATGTTACGTTAACTGGAATGTCAATGGTCACAAATAATATTTCTGTGGCTGGAACGTATTCCTCAGGAATTGGGCTGTTTGAAAATCAAAAGTGGAAACGCACCGTTGTTCGTTTAAGACAATTAGCAGATGTGCCATTGACCCAATTGGTAAAAAAACTTGATCATATGCAGGCTCAAATTGAGTCCCTTGAATCAACAATTAAATTGCGTAAATAGAAATATGATGACTGAGTCGAATTCTACTAGTTTCACGAAACCTGAATTGCCAATGACGATTCAAACTATTCGTGAGTACTTACCACACCGCTATCCTTTTTTATTGGTCGATCGTGTTGTTGATGTGACTGAAAATGGAATTGTGGCGTATAAAAATGTGTCTATTAATGAAGAGTTTCTTCAAGGCCATTTCCCTAATTATCCAATTATGCCTGGTGTTTTGATTGTCGAAGCATTAGCGCAAGTTTCAGGTATTCTTGGTTTCATCATGAACAATGAGAAACCAAGTGAAGGTTCTTTGTTCTTGTTCGCAGGTGCAGAGAAAGTTCGCTTTAAAAAGCAAGTCGTTGCAGGTGACCAATTGGTGTTAAAATCAGAATTGGTTATGCAGAAGCGTGGTATTTACAAATATAATTGTATTGCCACCGTTGACGGTGTAGTAGCAGCATCTGCGGAAATTATGGTTTCGCATCAGAAAATAGAGCAATCATGAGCAATAACGAATTTATTCACCCAACAGCAATCATTGATGCATCTGCCGTGATTGCAGCAGATGCAAAGATTGGACCGTATTGTATTATTGGTCCAAATGTCACTATTGGTGCAGGTACGCAGTTACATTCGCACGTGGTGGTTGGTGGTTATACGCGTATTGGAGAACAAAATGAAATTTTCCAATTCGCAAGCGTGGGTGAGGTCTGCCAAGATCTAAAATATGCAGGTGAAGAAACCTGGTTAGAAATTGGTGACCATAATAAAATTCGTGAGCATTGTAGTTTACACCGTGGTACGGTTCAGGATCACGGTATAACCAAGATTGGTAGCCATAATCTTTTAATGGTGAATACGCATATTGCACACGACTGTGTGGTCGGTGATCATAATATTTTTGCAAACAATGTCGGCGTGGCTGGCCATGTTCATGTAGGTGACTATGTGATTGTCGGCGGTAACTCGGGTATACACCAATTCTGTAAAATTGACTCTTATAGCATGATTGGTGGTGCATCATTGATTGTAAAAGATGTCCCTGCTTATGTGATGGTTTCTGGTAATCCTGCACATGCTTTTGCGATGAATGTTGAAGGCATGCGTCGTAAAGGTTGGTCTAAAAATGTGATTCAAGGTTTACGTACTGCATTTAAACTGATCTATAAAGAAGGTTTAACGACAGAGCAGGCTTTAGAACGTATCCGTGCAGAAATTTTGCCTGAAGTTGCTGAAGCACAGTTGCTCATTGACTCGTTAGAACAGTCAGAGCGTGGCATTGTGCGTTAAGCTTATTCCAAAGATAAAAAAGACACTTCGCGTGTCTTTTTTTATATCTATAGGAAAATTATTTCTTAAAGAAAGAGGCTTCTTCAGACTTAGGATATTGCTTAAGGAGTTTGGCTTTGTATTGGTTGGCCTGAGTCGAGTTTTTATCCACTTCTTTTGCAATATTATAGAGTTGATAGACTGCTCGAGGCGCACGCGAAGAGTTTGGGTATTGGTTTGCCACAATCCCGTAGTTCTTTTTCGCTTCTGCATAGTTGGTAGGTTCAATCGCTAAATTAAATTCCGCTAACCAGAAATATGCATTGCTGATGTAAACACTGTTGGGGTTGTTTTTAATAAAATTTTGCATGGGTGCAATCGCTTTCTTCGCACCACCTTGCTTATAGGCATCCAATGCGACAGTATACGCGGCTTTTTCTAGCTCAGATGGCTCTGATGTGTTTTGCGTACTGACCACTACAGGTGCTTTGTTTACTGCGACCGTGGTTGTGCTACTGCTGGCGTTGGTGATTGTGGTGTTACTGGGAGGAGTATCCTGTTGGTTATCCTCCGTTGTATTGCTCGCTTCAGGGTCTACTTTTTGTTGAAGTAACTCTAAGCGTTGATCTAGGTCAGCGTAACGGTTTTCCAACTCATGTTTGAGTTGAGCGATCTCGTTGTCTTGCTCTTCAAGTTTACCGCGTAAGCTACGCAAATCATTTTCTAATTGTTGGTTCTTTTGCATGATTTGCCAATTAATATTGGTTGCTGTTGCACTCGCACCTGTGTCTACTGCGACGCTGGTTGGATTGACACTATTGTTCGTTGCTTGACTTAAGCCGCGAGATTCAATTGGAATATTGGCGAAAACAGGCGTTGTGCAAAGTAGGGTGAGGGCACATAGGCTATGCTTCTTTAGCATCATAAAATATCCGTGTTATAAGGCTTTGATGGGGAAAACATCAAACGAAATTCATTTACCCCATTAAAAACGGCAACGTTATGAATTGCAATAAGCTTTTACATTGTTGTCGTATATTTAGGTAAATGAATGTAGCCTAGTCGTTACCAATAATTGAGCGATTTTTCTTAAGTTTGTTTTATAAATAGTCAATTGAATGAAATGCTTATTGAAAAGTCGTTTATAGGCTTGCAACTTAGGGAAAAATCTCTATACTCTGTTCTTGCAATGGTAGCCCTGCCGGTTACTTCGCAATTGTACTCTACGAACCCCGCCAGGACCGGAAGGTAGCAACGGTAGTAGAAATATGATGTGCCGAAGTCTTGCTGGTAGGGTTGCCACCAGTTTTATAAATAAAAAGAATAAAAATGAAAGACTACTATGGCATTGATGCAGGTCTAGTTGTAAGTATTGAATCCTCTGAGAAAGTGAAAAGTATTCTGCTTTTTCTTCTATTTTTTGCAATTACCACTATTTTTATCTATTTCTCAATTCTATATTTTATTTCAAATGGTTTTTTAAATTATATTGCCATAGGCTTTGTTGTATCTTGTCTCTGTGTTTTATTCTGCATTTTTTATTTGTTGCTTGAAAGCATAAATACCGAAATTGTTTTTAATGAAGATCATCTTCTCTATCGTAAAGTTTTCACTGTTAAAAAAGTGCTCTATAGTGAAATAAAAGGCTATGAAATTTTATCTTTTAGAAAAAGAAGTCGTTTGCTACTGATTGATCAGCATCATCAAATCGTTAATATTAGTTCAGATTTTGAGTCATATAAAAGAATTTGTAATATGTTCATGGCACATTTTGAAGATATTGAGGTTGTTAATAAACGAGAGCAAGAACAAAATTTTATACAAGAACATACAAAAAATATTTCCAGTGAACAGCAACAAAAATATTTAAAATATGCATTAAGATTTAGAAAAATTTTAGATGTATTGACGGTTATTATTTTCTTTTTAGCCCCTATATTTGATTGGTCAGATCTTTTATTTCATGGTATGGCTTTGGTTTATCTATACCTTAGTTATCCAAAGCATCATAATTTTTATATTATTTATATGCAAAAGGCTAAAATCTCTACAGAAGTGCTGTCTTTTCTGATTATGCTTGTATGCAATTATTTATTTCTTAGGGGTATTATCCAGCATTACGATTTAGCTTTTTTATTTTATTCATTGATATGCATGAGCTTTCTATTATCTTCTCTATATATTGTATTGGCTTTGTTGCACAAAGATTTAAAAGATAACACTCTGCTCATTTGAACAGAATTCAAGTGACAACTTGGGTATGAGGACGACCTAATTCTGTAAATTTGTTCAATACGGCTATGCGTGCATGAATCTCATTCACCTGACTAGAAAAACTCCTTGCTGTTAATTTATCACCTAATAGTTTGATGCAATGCATCTTGGTTTCAACTAAACTTCGACGATGATAACCAGACCATTTTTTCCAAAGCGTTCTTCCTAAACGTTTAACTGTTTTCAGTAACTCATTCCGCTCTAAAGATCTCAATTTCTGATCTTTCCATGGTTTTGCATTTTTTCTTGGCGGAATGAGCGCATGTGCATCTCGATCTAGAATGACTTGTCTGCAGTGCTTCGTGTCATAAGCACCATCGGTATAGACCGAATCAATTCGTTCATCTAAGGGAATTTGAGCAAGTAAATCACCGAGTACTTGCGAATCGCTCACATTATTTGTAGTAAGCTGTACTGCACGTATTTGCAAGGTTTCAGCATCGATGCCAATATGAAGCTTACGCCATTGGCGACGATATTCAGGTCCATGTTTCTTACGTTTCCACTCACCTTCACCTAGAAACTTTAAGCCAGTTGAGTCGACGAGTAGATGTAGCCCATCACTACTTTTTTGATAGCTAATCGCAATATCAATATGTTTTTGTCTTCGACAAAGCGTACTGTAATCTGGTGCGGTCCAATTTAATCCACAAAGTTTAATCAGACTTTGAACAAAACCTGTGACCATGCGTAAAGAGAGTCTAAATAAAGATTTGATCATTAAACAGCATTGAATAGCCGTATCGGAGTAAGTTTGATTTCGACCTTGCTTGTTTTGTGGTTGTGCATACCACTGAGTGTTTGGATCAAACCAAATGGAAATGTTGCCCCGATTAATGAGAGCGCGATTATAGGAAGACCAGTTGGTTGTACGATAAGTTTTAGGAGTAGGTTTATTCATTTTGAAATTATAGGACTGAATAAACCTTATAGGCTAGGTTTGTGCAACAAAGCCTATTGTATTTAAAAAGAAGTTTGCTCAGAAAATGAAGCGGCAAATGATCATGGTGATCGCACTTGCTATACCTGTTGTTGGTATTTATTCTGCGAGTTTGGTGCGTATTGTGAATAGCATAAATGATAATAGTATTTTAAGTTCTCAAGATGTGCAGGTCGTAAATAAGGAGAAGAGCGAGGGTGTTTGGAGAGTAGGCGCGCGTCGTCATTCGCTTTCGCATTATTATTTAGATGTACGAATGTCTGATGGTGCGGTACAGTGTGTCAAAGTGAGATCTGGTGACTACTATAATACAAATGTTGATGGTGGTTATAAGATGACACTACATAAAGGTAACTTAGGCATTACTTGGTCAGCTTATGAGCTGCAGTAAATTAGATTTTAGTATTTAAGGTTTAATAGCTGATAAGCTTGTTTACGTTTTCTTGATATAGCTAGATGACAGATCAATCATGTGTGGGCCAGTGCAGGTAAATAGCCGTTTAATCTTCAATTTTTCTCGAAATGGCTTTCATAATCGCGTCCATTTCAAAGCCACGGTACATTAAAAAACGGATTTGTTTGGCTTTTAGTTTTGGATCTGTTGCGACCTCAGTTCCATACTTTCTAACTTTGAGTTGATAGGCTTGTTCGACCCAATCCGTTTCTTTCAATTCTTCTAAAATTAAACCAGTGTCAATCTTTTTGGTTTTTAGCGCCATTTTAATGCGATTAGGACCTTTGCCTTTACGCTTTTGGCTCGATAGCATGATCTCAGCTACGCGTTGATCACTCTGATAGTTTTGTGCTGAAAGCTCTTCAACCAGTGTAATCACTTCTTCACGGTGCATCGCCCATGTAGCCAGTTTTTCAATCAATTCTGCTTTTGAATATTCCTTACGTGTTAATACAGCAAAGGCATAAGAGCGTAGACGGGAACCTGTTAAACCTGTGGGTTTGGGCTGATTCTCTTCATCAAAATCTAAAGCATCATCAGTTTCTTGTGTTACCTGCGTGTGGCAGTATTGAGTAGCAGGGGATTCTTCCTCGCCAAATTGTTGTTTGAGAGCATCGTAGTCAAGGAGTTTGGGAAATTTTGAATTAGGCATAATTGGGTATGAAGTAGATCTGAATAAACAAAACGCCCCGTAGGGCGTTCTTAGTGTAAGCCTAAATGTCGTGTAATAACATTTAATCTTTTTCGATACTTTTAATTAAGCATCTAAAAAGTCTGGCTCTTCTTCATTCTCTTCTACAGGCGCAGCGTTTGCAGTCGTCAGTAGTTTTTCTCGAATGATTTTCTCAATGGTTTCAGCCAACTGAGGGTTTTCTTCAAGGTGACGGATCACATTGTTTTTACCTTGACCGATTTTGTCACCTTGGTATGAATACCAAGCACCTGCTTTTTGTACGATTTCTTGTTGAACAGCTAAGTCTACGAGTTCGCCCAAGTGGTTGACGCCTTTACCATATAAAATTTGGAAGAGCGCTTCACGGAATGGAGGTGCCATTTTGTTTTTGACAACTTTTACTTTGGTTTCAGAACCAACGATTTCATCGCCTTCTTTGACCTGACCTACGCGACGAATGTCTAAACGCACAGACGCATAGAATTTCAACGCATTACCACCAGTCGTGGTTTCAGGGCTACCAAACATTACACCAATTTTCATACGAATTTGGTTAATGAAAATCACCATACAGTTTGAGCGTTTTGCATTACCTGTAATTTTACGTAATGCTTGGCTCATTAAACGTGCTTGGAGACCCATGTGTGAGTCGCCCATTTCACCTTCAATTTCAGCACGTGGTGTCAATGCTGCAACAGAGTCGACAACGATGAGGTCAATAGCACCAGAGCGAACTAGCATGTCTGCAATTTCAAGTGCTTGTTCACCATGGTCCGGCTGAGAAACCAAGAGATTGTCAATATCTACGCCAAGTTTACGCGCATACTGTGGGTCTAAAGCGTGTTCTGCATCGATAAATGCACATGTACCACCTGCTTTTTGACATTCGGCAATCGCTTGTAAAGTCATGGTTGTTTTACCTGAAGATTCAGGACCATAAATCTCAACGATACGACCTTTCGGTAAGCCGCCAATGCCTAGAGCAATATCAAGTGTCAAAGAACCCGTTGATACCGCTTCAACAGCTTGTACGGTGTTATCGCCAAGACGCATTACTGTGTTTTTACCAAACTGCTTTTCAATTTGGCTTAGCGCAGCATTGAGCGCCTTGCTTTTATTATCATCCATCTTACAACCTCAAAACGATGTCACGGATATTTACTGAATATGCTCAGTATAGTGACAGATTTAGTCTGTATCTTCTATAAAAGTCAGATCGTGTGCGACACAATATGACGCATGTCATTCATCATCATTATAAGACCAATATTGGTCAAATTGTTGATCATTTTCTTGTCTAAACTTACTGATATCGCGTCGGTCTTTTTTACTTGGACGATGATCAGGTCGAGCTAGATTATGCAACTTTCTTTGGCTTGCAATCAATTCCCGTCGTGTAATACTGACTTCAGTTTCTTCATATAATTTTTGTGCAACAGGAGCGGGGCCACGCACGTCAGAGAGTTCTTTGATCACTACGGTTTTCTTGTCAATACCTTGTTGTATGGTGAGTTCCATTCCAACCCGAACTTCTCTCGACACTTTGACACGTTCGCCATTGTGGTGAACTTTGCCCCCCTCAATTGCATTTTTGGCAATGGAGCGCGTTTTAAAAAAGCGTGCTGCCCATAACCATTTGTCAATGCGCATGCCTACAGCATCTTCCGCTAAAGTGGATTTACGCATATCTGGCCGTGACCTCAGCTTGCTCTAAATAAGGAATTAAATCGGTGAGCTGATTTAAGATCGGATAAGGGCTGGATGTCTTGCTTTGACCTAGTGATGAGGGTTGAGCAATGGTAAATAGGCTTTGAATACCATAACTTTCAGCACCCTTTAGTACTTTTTCAGTGTCATCGATAAAGTAACACTGTGTGGCTGCAAAAGGATGGCGTTCATGGAGACGTTGCCAGAACTCAGTAAATTCCTTGGCGTGGCCGAGAGTTTCACTGCTAATAATGACATCAAAATATGAGGCCAGTTTCGTGTGTTCGAGTTTGAACTTGAGTCCCTCGCAGTCAGCATTAGTGGCAAGCCAGCAAGGGTAGCCGTTACTTTTTAAATAGTCGAGAAGTTCAAGACAGCCTTCACGTAGGCTAACTTTATGCTTAAATTCCTGCTGTAAGGCGAGTGTATCTACGCCGACTTTGGCTGTCCAAAAGCGTGTAGAATACCAATTGAGTGTGTGATTATGGGCTTGATAAAACTGAAACAGCGCTTGAGTACTTTGTTCTAAAGAGCACTGGTGTTGTTCAGCATAACGGATAGGAAGCTGATGATTCCAAATAAAATCATCATAGGCAAGATCCAGTAATGTACCGTCCATATCAAAAATGATAATTGGCTTTTCCACTCAAAAAATCTCCAATGTTTCAAAGTTCAGCAATCGCGATAGAAAACAGTTAACAACAGATTTAGCAGTTTTGCTTTATGCAAATATGGCGTAATTATAGCGTATAGCTGCATAAGATGACGGATTTGCATAGCCCATTGTCAAAAATTGAAGAATACGGGATCTCAATTTTTTAAGTAAGAGTATATAAGATGTGTTAATCGCACATTGATCCACAACAATATTGAACTTCAGCATAAGAAATGATTCACCTTATGGAGAAGGAAGAGTTTTTGTAAACATCCGATGAGAGCGCCTAGCGCTGTCATTATTATGGAAAATCTCCACTGTTGCTGCTGACCTAAATCAGCCATGGATTACAACGGACAGCATCATTGGTTTTGTCAGCTTTTCAGTACTACTTAGCTATTCGGCTCTCATGTCTATTTCATCAAATGTTCATTTTATATTGATACCATTAACACCACCTGAGGGTGGTTTTTATGTTTGAAGCTAAATTTAAACCACTTCAGCTGGTGGAGAAAGGTTGGCTGTATTTAGCGGATTAATGCGATAAACGTAAGTTTTCTGACAAAAATGAAAATAAAAAAAAGTGGTTTTGCTGGTTATTTACACAAGAATCGGTTAAAAAAGATGTGGCGAATGAGAATAAAATAGAGAGGAATGGATGAGTGAATTAAATTTAGATTTTTTAGATGAAACCTTGGATAAATATGAAGCAAAAGGTAAGAAAAAGGCCATTAAAAAAATCCGTATTGGTTATATGCTCTATGCAAAGTTTATGTCGAATAAAAAATTTGCAGAAAATGTAATGAGTTCATCTTTAGATCCAAATAAGCGGACTTATCGTAATATCAAGATTAAAATTACGCATGATGAATATGAGTTAACCTTTTTACGTAATGATGATTAAGTATTGAAATAGATCTCTTGCGAAAGTAAAAACCACCTCAATATAAATTTCATGAGATATCAGAAATTAAATCGTTTTTCAGATTCTGAATTCAAACGCTTGGTTGGCGTACCTCGACAAGTTTTTACTGAAATGGTAGAGGTTTTAGAAAAAGCAGAATCACTCAAAAAGAAATCAGGTCGTCCTCATACTTTAGATATAGAGGATCAGTTGTTATTAACTCTCAATTACTTACGGAACTACAGCACTCAACTGGAATTAGCGGCAAATTACCATATCGCTGAAAGTAATGTGAATCGAACCATTAAAAAGGTTGAAGATGCATTGATGAAATCAAGACGTTTTACTCTGCCAAAACGAAGCATTACCACAGCAGACGAACACTTTAACTGGGTCATTATTGATGCGACAGAATGTTCAATAGAACGTCCGAAAAAAAAATCAGAGTAAGTTCTACAGTGGTAAAAAGAAGAAACATACGCTAAAAGCACAAGTGATCTATCATCCGAACAGCAAACAAATCATAGGGCTAGATATATCGAATGGCAGTCAGCATGATATTAAATTGGCAAGAAAAACGGTTAAGAAATTCAAACATTGTGAATATGTTATGACCGATTTAGGGTACTACGGATTAGAGCAAGATGGCTTTAAATTATTGATGCCAATAAAGAAAAAGAAGAATTTACCCTTATTTGATGTTGAGAAAAGGTACAATAAAATGATTGGAAAAATACGAGTTGTGATCGAACACATTAATAGTCAATTGAAAACATTTAGAATATTAAGTGAACGCTATCGAAATAGACGGAAAAGATTCGGTTTACGCATTAACTTAATTGCTGCACTCGTAAACCGGATAAACTTGCAATAATGACTTTCGCAAGAGATCTATTGTGTTAAAAAACCTTAAGGTTTCATTTATTTGAAATATTTGAGCTGTAGAGTGTGTGACATAAAGCAATGAAAATATAATGATTAGATGATGTTTGTGCAGTTAAGCCTGTTTATTTGGAGAGAGGTAAACAGGTTTTTTATTATAATAACTTTCTGGTCTGAGTGATTACAGACAAAAAGCCCGATTTGTTTTCATACTGATCGGGCTTTTATTTTTCTATTGAAATGAAAATAGTGAGAAAGATGATTTCTGACATCTTTTGATCATATTATTTATGGATAATCTTTTTTATTTTGAGTTGCTTCGATATGTCAATTGTTACTGCAAATGAACTAGACGATATTCTAAAAGAATTAATTTCCAAAAATAAAAATCCTGAAAAGATTTTGATTGGTTATAAAGCATATAGCGAGCTTATGAATGACCGAAAGTTTTTGCATGAAGTCGCTAGTTCGGCTATGGATCCGAATAAAAGAAAGTATCAAAAGATTAAGATCAAAGTGACGCAGGATGAGTATCAATTAGAAGTGAAGTGTTCAGATAAAAATGAGTCGCTGTAAAGTAATTTAAAAAAACTGCAGGGATACCGCATTTTTTTAATTGATGTATTTGAAATACAGGTTTATACTATACTCGAAATTAAAGCGCTGTAGCTTTTCTTGTTTTATATCCCACGCTCCCATGCGTGGGATTTTTTTGCGCGATGATTTTTCCTAAAGTAATCACTTGGATGTATAAAGCTGAAAAGAAATTAAGAGTAAGCACAAATTAGAAACGGTCAGCTTGTGACTTTCTCTGGTCTCAATATTTAAGGTGTGGGTAAAGGTAAAGTCAGGTTGATTGGACTACTCAACCCAAAGTCAAAAGAAGAATTGGAATTGAGTGATATTTCCTGAGTGTCTTAGGCGTATAATATTTTTAAGGCAGTGTTGAAAAAAGTGTTCACGTGTTCTCACTTTGAGGTGACAGCATACCGTTGAATACAAGGCGATGAGAATGCTGCTATCCCAATAGATGAACTTCTCGATCTATAACTTAATGAATAAAAAGGCGGTCTCATGTTTAAGCCCACAACTGCACCTCAAGATGCACTGATATTGCAACTTGTACCGATTGTGACTCAAGCGTGCGAGATTTTGCGAGAGGAGTATCAAGCTTATGTTGCAGGTGGTGATTTTACAGTTGAACGAAAATCCGATCATTCACCTGTCACGCAAGCTGACTATCGTGTCAATCAATTTATTACCGATGCTTTAAACAAAGCCTTTCCTCATTTGCCTGTTCTTTCTGAAGAAGGGCAGCATGTGCATAGACAGCAGTGGCAGTCTTTTTGGATGCTTGATCCCTTAGATGGTACGAAAGAATTTTTGCATCAACGTCCAGAATTCACTATCAATCTCAGTCTTATCGAGGGTGCGCATACAACTTTTGCGGTGTTGGCTATTCCTTGTGAACAGCAAGTTTACTTCTGTCCACTACACGGTCAGCCGTTAAAATACAATATGGAAAAAGACGTATGGTCTGAATATGCTCCAGTTGAAAACCACAGTGCTGTTCAAGTCGGCTTAAGTCAAAGTAGTCAGAGTAAGCCGCAGTATCAAGTATATTTAGAGCAGTTGGAAAAACTTACGCCTATTCAAGAGTATCGCGCAGGGAGTGCATATAAGTTCTGCATGGTGTTAGAAGACCGAGTCGATATTTACCCGCGCTTTCACCCAACGAGTGAGTGGGATACCAGTGCTGGACAGTGTTTATTAGAGCGAATCGGTGGTGGTTTGGTTGATTTTCAGGGACGACCATTCGTATATAACCAAAGATTGAGTTTATTGAATGGCGGTTTTATTGCATATCGAAATAACGATATGAAAAAACTGGCATTACAAGCACTTGAACTAATGCCTTCGTCGGCTTGAGCTAAAAACTGAGCGTGCTATAGTGTTTTTTGAATTATTGAGTTGCTAGTGATTATGGCCTTAGAGTTACTCCCGCCTAGTATGTTGAAGGCAATCGATTTATTGCCAGATGCAAAAACGCCAGTGACGTTGTTTACACGTCATTCCATTCGTGAAGTTGTTACGGGTCAGGGGCTTGCAGGCTATGATTTACAGTTGACGCATCAAGGGCGCGATTTGGCACAGGCATGGGGTTCCTATCTGATCGATAATACGGATCGAGTGATACAACACTGTATTTCTAGCCCAATTCAACGTTGTATTGATACCGCTGCGCTAATGATTCAAGGGGCAGATGGACAAACCCTTGAGCCAAATACCCACCGTATTGAAATTATCGAACAAGGTTTATTGGTTGAGCCAGGCAGTTTTGTTTTGGATATTAAGCAAGCTGGGCCTTATTTTCAGCGTCAAGGTGCTCTAGGATTTATTAATAGCTTTGTTAATAATGCCTTACCCGGTATGAAGCATCCGATTCATGGCGTCGTAGATGTATTGGAGCTTATATATAACACGCATCCGAACAACCCTTATGGTTTGAGCCTTGCGGTCAGTCATGACACGATTTTAGCTGCGATTTTGGCGGTTATTTCAGGGCGCACGATTGTGACCAAAGAAGACTGGCCGAAAATGATGGAAGGTCTTTTTGTGTGGTTTGAGGGAGATGTGTTTTTGGAATCAAAATTGAAATGGATTTGGCGCGGAGAAATGAATGAACTGAATATTCATGAATTTCAAAATCTGTAAGTGATTTGTTTATTAATAAAAATCAGCTATAAATCTCGTTTCTTCATTTAGACAGTTGTTTGAACGAAAAAAGAATATACGAGATTTATAGATCGATCATTCGTCAACCTTATTAAATGCTATATCGCATCAGTTTAAATTTTTGCTTTGAGTCGATTGGGAAAATCGAGCAAGTCGATACTTAGGCCTTCATCATTTAAAGGCCATAATGATGTATTCACTGCTACGCTGTGCTGATGAATGCGATTGTATTTATCTGCAGCAATGAGTGTGGCAATCTCATGATTCGAAAGGGTATATGCATTGACAACATCGGCTGGATATTGAGTACGGTCATAAAACTCAGCTTCGCTTTCCCCTTGGTGTAGTGCAAAAATACGTTCAATTGCAGGCAAATAGACGCCATAGCCTAACCACGCATCAACGCCCTGAGAAGCCTGAATTTCTGCGGTTCCACGCATATTTGAGATGACTTTGGCGAGTATGTCTTTTTCACCTTTGGCATGAAAATACTCAATATATTGTTGTTCTGTCAGTTGGAATTTTTCAAGTGTTGGAAGAAATTTATTAATCATGCTATTCCCCAGTAGAACATTCTATGTGGTTTCATTATAAGAAAACAGAATACCATAATTTATTTATGGGATTTTAATTTTAATCATTTTGGATTTAAAAATTAAAATAAGTTACATGCTTACAAAGAAAATTAATTGAAATATATTTTTTTTATTGATTGATAAATATTGGCACTATATTGGTGCAAATTTAAATGTATAACTCATCATTATTTTTCATAAATTCAAGCCCTGTCACAGAACTTTTATTTTTCGGGCATTAGTTTCAAGACCGATAAAAAATATGTCCTGAAGTGACAAATTATGTAAATTGAATATGTATAGAAAATAGTGTTAAATAATTAAGCTTTTGATTTATATAAATTATTAATGGTTTTTTAATTTTTTATTTGTGACTATTTTGGGGGGAAGATGTGAAAAGTGTGAATGAGTTCTTGTATTGCAAGCTAAGTCTTTGCGTTGTAACACTGATGTTAGCTGCGTGTGGTGGAGAAAGTGGAACCGAAAACTCTACAACGTCTGTAGTGAAAACCTATGCTGAACCTACACAGGATGTGGCTGATGGAAATACATTGGGTTATTTTGATTACGATGCAAACTCAAGAACACGTATGATACGAAATGACTTAACTGGTAACTTCGAAGCAATGCTGCAATTTGGTCAGAGTCATGTGGTTGATCCAAATGGTAATGAAAGTAAAAAAATGCCGCGTCTGACGATGGAAAAAGAAGCGCTATTGTTAGTTACGCCAACTGATAGCATGGGGAAAATTGATGGTCTGAGTGCTGATATTTACATGAATAATCAGTTGCTCCGCACAGTTACATTTAACGATCCAACTCAGATTCCTCAGTCTGATCAAACCAATACCGATGAGCGTGCGCGTGTGCAATATAGTAAGCGTGCGTGGAGTGCTCAACTCAATTGGGATGAAATACGTCCAGGTTTGCGTATTCAGCTCAAAGATTCTCTTGGACGTCAGGGGCAAATTGCGGAAGATAAAATTGATTTTGCCTCTCCGGGAGAGTTGGTCTTAAATAATATTCGTATCGGCATGTTAACTGCTCCCCCTGTTTTCAATGGTCACTATATGCTGAATGATCCTGTTCGGGCAGGTTCAGATTACTTTCAAACGATTCCAGCTGCTGAAATGACCGTTGCAAAATATGATGATATTCAGTTGGATCGCGTCATGATTGCAGACGGGACGATTTACGATACTGCAAGTGCCAGCCAAGGTGGGGTTTATGAGGGTGACATGCGTGAAAACGTGGGTAAGTCGACATTTAGCGTGGGCATTAACCTAGCAAACTGGGGCATTACCAGTGCTTCGATGGCAAGTCAAAATCAGCCTCAATTAACTCAAACAGTAGTTGCACACCATAGTCGTGGAAAATATGCCAATGGCGAAATTAGCCATGGTTTAAGTGGTGGTAACGGCATGCTGACGTTGTATGAT
Organism: Acinetobacter sp. 789_lipA; assembly: GCF_058242845.1. Taxonomy (NCBI): domain Bacteria; kingdom Pseudomonadati; phylum Pseudomonadota; class Gammaproteobacteria; order Moraxellales; family Moraxellaceae; genus Acinetobacter; species Acinetobacter sp. 789_lipA. The sequence continues at coordinate 2,242,272 of NZ_JBZAYS010000001.1, forward strand.
TCAGTTGGCAACGAGTTTAGTCATGAAATTGGACACCACTATGGACTGGGGCATTATCCTGGGCAGGAGGGTGATAACCAGTTCTGGACTTCACATCATGCGGATAGTGGTTGGGGTTATATTCCCTATCGCAATATGATGCGGGGTAATTTGACTTGGAATAATAAGGATTTATGGGCTGCCTCTACAGGAATTGCAAACTTCTTAGCTTTATATCCACATAGCCGAGATGCAATGTCTGGTGGTTATGCATCAAGCTCAGTTTCACGTTATACCCACTATACGGGCTATAGCACTTATTTAAAAATTCAACCGCATTTTAACCGCTATGTGTGGGACAAGACTTCACCTACAGGCTATAAAAAATGGAATGAAGTCACACGGCAGATGGAAGTGGTTCAGCCTACTATGCCAGATTCTGCTGCACCTGTTTGGTATCAACCAAAGCAAAACTATTTACGCCCACGTGTCTTTGGTGAGCCTGTAGTGACCATTTTGGGTGGCTATGACCCTGTTGCAAAGGTTGGGCTACTATATCCTGCAGCACGTTCAAATTGGGGTAATGTCTATGATTTACCCGCTGCAAATACTGCGTTAAATCAGGATACATGTTGGTTAAATGTACAGTATCCAAATACGGTGACTAATATTGCACTGGCTCCAACACGATTAGGTAGTAATGCCAATAAATTACATGTCAATTTAGCGCTTGCAGATTATCCTCAAAAAGTTGATTTATATTGTAAGCAGGCCAATGCTGCTGCCAAATTATTATCGACGACAGTGATTCCCCAATATGCTACGGCTATTACACCTGCAGTTAAGATTGGTAAAGCACAGGGTTATAAAACCTTACGCGATGTAGAGTTGCCTTTACTTGAGCAAGAGCTACTGAATCAGGCGGCGAACAATATTAGTGTTTTGTCACCAAATGGCTCAATGCTTTATCAGTCTTATAAATCATATAAAAATGAGATGAGTTTGGCTGCACAGCAGGTACTTGAGCGTTATGAAGAGCAAGAAACTAGATGGGTGCGTTTAAATCGTTGGGTAAATGTTTATTATGATGATTTGGCCAAAGATGTACCTGCTGCGATTGATGCACTCAATGCTTTTATCAAACAGCTAGGTTTACAACAAGATGACCCACTTGCACAAAGTGGATTGTTCAAAAATAACAAGAATTGCTTGAAAACAGAGCTGGCATCTAACCAAAAAATGGATGTTTACATTAGTGGGCCGTCGGCTTGTACTGCTGATGATACCGAGCAGTGGGTTTATGACAGTTTAGGGCGTATCCACAGCAAAGCGGCTATGGGACAGTGTTTAACGGGGAATGGAGGAAGTGCGAAAGTCACCTTGACTGACTGTGTGGCGAATAATGCAGCACAAGTGTGGTCAATGGATGCCACGACGTCTGCTATTAAACAATCAGGACAGTGCTTAGATCTAAACTCGGGTAATTTGGTAAATAACCGTCAAATTGCAATTCGATATAGTTGCTCTGGAAATAATAATCAAAGATGGACAATGCTGAATCAAAATACAAGTATGATTTTGGCTGGGGCAACCTCAAAAAACATTGGTATTTTAGTGAAAAACTTGAAAACTCAATCTTTGAATTAAACCACTGCTCATCTGGCAAATGATTTAACATGAAATGAAAGGAGCTCCCTAAAAAGGGGGCTTTTTTTGTAAGTAGATGTTCTCGTGGGTGCCAGAGAGCACTTGCTAGATTTTATTTGAGTTTTAAGCTGTATTGTTAAGTCAGAGATGTATTGGAAAAGGTGTAGGCGTTAGAAGGTTCAAAAAATAGATACAAAAAAAGCCCTTTAAAAAGGGCTTTTTTTAATGCATAAATTAGTTAGCTAAAGCTTTAACTTGTGCATTTAAACGGCTCTTATGACGAGCAGCTTTGTTCTTATGGATGATGCCTTTATCAGCCATACGGTCGATTACTGGTACAGCAGTTTTGTATGCTTCAGAAGCAACTGCGTAATCACCAGCAGAGATAGCAGCTACTGTACGTTTGATGTAAGTACGAACCATAGAACGTAAGCTTGCGTTGTGTTTGCGTGCTTTAACGTTTTGACGAGCACGTTTTTTAGCTTGAGCAGAGTTTGCCACTCGTGCACTCCTTGAAATAGATTGGTCTGGGCGGGCTGAAATTCAAACTGAAAACCACATCAGAAGAACAATCACCAGCCCGTAAACAAGTGGCATATTTTGATTAATATACGCAGTGAAGTCAAGTCTTGACATGCTTTGACTATATTTAAGATACATAAAAATTCTAAAGAAAAGGTAAGATTAGCCATCTGCATGGGAGTTTGTATAAAAATGACACAAAATATAGAACAAGCCATTGTAATTGGAGCAACGGGTTTGGTGGGCTTAAACCTGATTCAACAATTACAACAACTGCCAAGTTGTAGCAAAATACTGGCTGTGGTCAGAAAGCATAATGTGCAGCTCGATCACTATGACAAAGTTCAGCAACTGGAGCTGGATGATTTTTTATTACTTAACCATGAAGATGTTCAGGGCTACAGTCATGCTTTTAGTTGTTTGGGGACGACTTTAAAGAAAGCTGGCTCAAAAGAGCAGTTTTATGCCATCGACTATGTGGTGAATGCACATTTTGCTGAGTTGTTTGTTTTGACCAAAACCCATTATGTGTTGATCAGTGCCTTGGGTGCGCAAGCCAATTCAAAAATTTTCTATAATCGCGTCAAAGGTGAGCTTGAAGAGACTATTAGAGGACTCGATTTATATAAGGTCAGTATTTTGCAGCCATCCTTACTGATCGGACAGCGTAATGAAGGTCGTATGTTGGAAGATATATTCCAAAAGGCTTATACCAAACTATCGCATTTTATACCAAAGCATTTTAAATATAAGCCAGTGACAGCAGAACAAGTGGCTCATACTATGGTCGAGGCTGCCCAAACGCAGACCGAGAAATTTGAAATATATGATAATTTACGCATACAAAAGACAAAATGAGGGGAAGTGTGGTGACGACAGCATTTGTGACATGCGATTTATTGGATGATCATCCTGAACTTGATTTACAAGTGGTCAGCCCATCAATGGATGGTAAGTTCTTTAAGAGCTATGGTGCGCGTAAAACCTTTGGTGGTCAGGTGGTTACGGTTAAATGCTTTGAAGATAACTCTCGGGTGAAAGAGCTGTTAGCAACAGATGGTACGGGTAAAGTATTGGTTGTGGATGGTGGCGCTTCGATGCGCTGTGCCTTGATGGGAGACTTAATTGCAGAGTCAGCAGTCAAAAATCACTGGAATGGTGTGGTGATTTATGGCTGTGTCCGTGATGTAGATGCGATTGCTGAACTGGATTTAGGGGTGCATGCTTTAGCCGCCATTCCACAAAAAAGTAATCGTAAGGGTGTAGGGGAAGTTGATATCAGCCTGCATTTTGGTGGTGTCACCATTCAATCAGGTCATTATCTCTATGCGGATAATAACGGTATTGTCATTGCAAAAGAAAAACTGGTCGATGCATAAGTAGCAACCAGACTCATAACAACATAAACAAAAGATATGGACGTGTAATATGGTGAAGCATCAAATTAAAGTGATTCAGGCTCTTTTTTCGGGGCTTGCGCAAGGTGGGCGTGGTGTAACTGGAACGCCGCATCCTAAACAACCTGAGCAACCTTTAAAGCTCTATGAGTTTGAAGGCTCGCCATATTGTCGTCGTGTGCGTGAAGTACTGACTTTGTTGAACTTGGATTATGAAGTGTATCCATGTCCTAAGGGTGGAACTAAATATCGTCCTTTGGTGAAACAGTTGGGTGGAAAAACCCAATTTCCTTTTTTACTCGATGAGAACACTGACACCAAGTTGTACGAATCTGAAGATATTATTCACTACTTGTTTGAACAGTATGGACGCAGTGGTAAAACACCGAAAAAGTATGCACATTATCCCAAAACACCTTATGTTGCTTATGTCGGGACATTGGTAAATGGTGCGAGTGGGGTGTGGATCAACAAGAGTATTAAAGATCGCGTAGCGCCAGAACAGCTGTTACAACTTTGGGGATTTGAAGCCAGTCCTTATACTCGGATTGTCCGTGGTTTACTGACCGAGTTGGAGCTCCCTTTTAAGTTTCATAATGTGCCTAAAGAACGTTGGCAAGATCAAGGCCCAGCAGTACTGCGTTTAAAGCCGGGCAAATATGTACCTTTGGCAGGTGGAAAGCGTGAGCAAGTCATGCAGGTGATGGGGCGTGATATTCAAGTGCCATATTTGGTTGATCCGAACACTGAAACAGCTTTGTTTGAGTCGGCGGATATTGTTGCTTATCTCAAGCAGACCTATGCAGCATAAGAAAAAGGCATCTCTTAGAGATGCCTTTTTTAATTCCTAAGTATTGATGTTTTATCGGGTTGATCTGATTTTTGTCATTACAATGGAATGATTAATTGTATTTATCTTCAGATGTTATAAAAATATTCATCATTTGGCTTGATAGTGCGACACACATTTAAACGTCTGTAGCCTTGAGGAAACGTGTAATTTCTTGGGAAAATTTGCGCGGTTCACTCAATAAAGGTGTATGCCCAGATTTTTTAAAGATCACCGTTTTGGCATGCGGTACGCTTGAGGCAATCAGCTTTTGTCCTTGAGCAGGATAAAGTTTTGAATCTTCACCAATAAAAAATGTAGCTGGTCGGTCAATCTGACTGAGCGCACTGCGATAGTCTTCTTGATGGTCAAGATAATTTTGAATATACCAAGCCATATAGTCTAAACGCTGGATTGGGAGCATGAACTTTTGCAAGTATGGCTGTTGAAATGCTTTTTGAAATAAGGCCGCAGTTCGAGATGGTGTGGCTTGCAGTTGAATAAAAGCCAACCATTGCTTGACCAGTTCTGTACGCATGGACGCTGTTAAGTCTGAGACTAAACGGTACTGTGCATTTTGGGCCAATAGGTCTGCAATGTTTTGTAGGATGATTTTGAAGTCAGCATGCTTTTCAGCAAATAAACCATGTGGCCAGTCTGCATCAACGCTAATCTTGGGGGTTTGGTCAATGTGTAAATAGCTGCGGATATGGTTTTGAAAGCGACCATACTGCATGCCATGCATGGCTGTCGTGGCGCCCATAGAATAGGCAATCACATGGAATGCTGTATCAGCATATCGATTTAGAAAGCAGTTTAAATCTTGCCAGTGGCTGGAAATCGCATCCAGTGTGGGAATTTTACACTGTGCTGAACCACCAAAACCCCGCCAGTCAGGAATGTAAAAGCGGTACTTTTTACGGTGTTGATATAAAAATGGCAGCCATTGCCAACTTTGCATCCCTAAGCCAGATAAAACCAGTACAGGTGTGCCTTGTCCAAATTCTCGAACATAGAGTTTTTCGCCATCTGGCATTAAATAATGTGGCATGGTCAATCCTTTGCGTTGTTTATTATTTTTCGAAGTTTCTAAGAGCTGGAATCATGGTCTCTAGCCACTCAATCCAACCACTTTCTAAATTAATTCCAAGTTGTAAAATCATTTTATGGATGTATAAGGTGCGATCATTTTCTTCAGCATGACCAAAGTCTTTGGCAAAAATGCTTTGGTAAATTTGTAGTTTTTCTTTGTGTAGTATGAGATGTCGTTCAAGTTCAGGCAAAACCGTGTTGCCGCCAAGTTGAGCTTCAACACGCAGTCTCACCATCAGTTCTTCACGGAGCTGGGCAGGTGAGCTTTGTTTTACCAGCCAGTCGGCAAGTTCTGTACGTCCGAGCTGTTCTGCCTGATAGGTTTTTTTACGCGAGGTTGCACCATCATCTTCTATCGTTGAAATCCAGCCTTTGCTTTGCATAGCGCTGAGTTCTCTATATATCTGTTGATGTGTTGCATTCCAAAAGAAGCCCATTGAACGGTCAAAACGACGCGCTAACTCAATACCTGTGCTTGGTTTTTCAATCAAACTGGTCAATAAAACATGAGCTAATGACATTTCGGTAATATTTCGCAAATAAAATGGACGTAGAGTTATTATGCAACATGTTGCATAAAAAACAAATCTCGATTATAAAGATAAACATTATGCAACTTGTTGCATTAAATAATTTGATCTAACCTTGTATTTAAAATACCAGCCAGCGAAAGCACGCCAAGGAGTACACATGTCTAATTATCCGCATTTACTTGCGCCTTTAGATTTAGGCTTTACCACATTAAAAAACCGCGTATTGATGGGATCTATGCACGTTGGACTTGAAGAAGTTGAAGGTGGTTATGATCGCATGGCGGCATTTTATGCAGAGCGTGCCGCTGGCGGTGTAGGGCTAATCGTAACAGGTGGTATTTCACCGAATGATCATGGTGTGACTTTTCACGGTGGTTCTAAGTTAGATACTTTAGAAGAAGCGGAAAAGCATAAAGTCATTACACAAGCCGTACATAATGCGGGTGGTAAAATTGCATTACAGATTTTACATACAGGGCGTTATTCTTATCAGGCTGAAAACGTTGCACCTTCTGCAATTCAAGCACCGATTAACCCTGTAAAACCCCACGCTCTTACTTCTGCTGAAGTGAATCAGACTATTGCGGACTTTGTGAATTGTGCAAAATTGTCACAAGTTGCTGGCTATGATGGTGTTGAAATCATGGGTTCAGAAGGCTACTTAATCAATGAATTTATCGCCGCACGTACCAACCATCGTGATGATGAATGGGGCGGAAGCTATGAAAACCGTATTCGTTTTCCGATTGAAATCGTAAAACGCACTCGTGCAGAAGTGGGTGAAAACTTTATTATTATTTATCGTCTTTCAATGTTGGATTTGGTTGAAGGTGGTTCGACTTTAGAAGAAGTAATTCAGCTTGCTAAAGAAATCGAAAAAGCGGGCGCAACGATTATTAATACAGGGATTGGTTGGCATGAAGCACGTATTCCGACCATTGCAACTAAAGTGCCACGTGCTGCATTTACATGGGTAACTGAAAAATTAAAAGGCATTGTCAAGGTGCCATTGATTACGTCAAACCGTATCAATACTCCTGAAATGGCTGAGCATGTATTGGCGTCAGGTCACGCAGATATGATTTCTATGGCACGACCAATGCTTGCAGATGCTGAGTTTGTACTCAAAGCAGAGCAGGGTCGTAGTGATGAAATCAATACCTGTATCGGCTGTAACCAAGCATGTTTAGATCATATTTTTTCGATGAAAATTGCAACATGTTTAGTCAACCCGCGTGCATGCTATGAAACTGAACTGATTTTTAAAGAAAGTGCAGAAAAGAAAAATATTGCAGTGATTGGGGCTGGCCCTGCGGGTTTAAGCTTTGCTACTTATGCTGCTGAGCGTGGGCATCAAGTAACAGTGTTTGATGCAGCCAATCAAATTGGTGGTCAGTTTAATATTGCGAAGACTATTCCCGGTAAAGAAGAGTTTTACGAAACACTGCGTTATTTCAAACGTAAAATTGAATTACAACCGAATATTAAATTGGTGCTGAACCATACTGCAAGCTATGAAGAATTAAGCCAGTCTGAGTTTGATGATATTGTGGTTGCAACGGGTGTGACTCCACGTGAGTTGACTATAGACGGGATTGATCACCCGAAAGTGTTGAGCTATATCGAAGTTCTACGTGAGCGTAAGCCTGTCGGTAAAAAAGTCGCGATTATTGGTGCGGGTGGTATTGGTTTCGATACAGCAGAATACTTAAGCCATGAAGGTGAAAGCGGTAGTTTAAACCCACAAAAATTCTATGATGAGTGGGGAATTGATACCAGCTATGCACATGTCGGTGGCTTAAAACAGCCAGTCTTGGAGCAGTCAGATCGTGAAATTTACCTTCTACAGCGTAAAGCGAAGGCAGTCGGTGCAAGCTTAGGTAAAACCACGGGTTGGATTCACCGCACAGGGTTAAAACATCGCGATGTAAAAATGATTGCAGGCGCAAGCTACGACAAAATTGATGATCAAGGACTACACATTACCGTCAATGATCAGCCAATAGTGTTAGAAGTGGATAATGTGATTATTTGCGCAGGCCAAGAATCTTACACAGCCATGTATGATCAGTTAAAAGCAGATGGTAAGAATGTGCATTTAATTGGTGGTGCAAAAGAAGCGGGTGAGTTAGATGCAAAGCGTGCAATTCGTCAAGGTGCTGAATTGGCTGCAACTATTTAAAACATCATCATTTTTAAATCAGTTGAATAAATTGTAAAGAGGTCCCTCTCCTTTAAGGCATAGGTATCTACACATCTTGATGTACCTAATGCAATTGTTGCGATTTCATTCAGTTCATCTATTGAATATTCTGAGAGCAGTTGAAGAGTGTTCAGTAAAATCGAAAGTCCTGCCAATATTGCAGGTGCACTTTCCAACTTACCTCTCTTCTGCTGTCGGCCTGAAAGACGGGCCAGAAATATACGAATTTTCTGATTTTGTTCATCTTCAGAACGCTGTATTCGCCAAGTCAGTACACACGCCATACTGCTGATCAGGAGCCGTCTTAAAATCGCTGCAGGTGTGGTCTGAAGCCATGATTCAACGTCATGGCCTGCCTGCTTCAGAAGCTTGAAATAGCACTCAATTGTCCAGCGCCAGTAATACCAGGTGGTTAATTCTACCGCATCAATCTCTGAAGAAACATTGCTGATCAGCGACCATCTCGCGACTGTTTTACCTTGAGCATCTTTCACCACAGCAACAATTAATCTGGCTGTAACTGCCTTGCCTGGCTGGGGAGCAACCCGTTGGCCTAAATCATCTTTTCTCTTCGGTTTTGCTGCACGCGTTATCCGAATATCGGTTTCTCCAACATGCAGCATATGCCTGTTTCCTTTATAAGCAATCGGCTTAACTTGCTGAGTTACTACTTTTTCTGCGACTTCTGCAACTTTGTAGGTTTCCCCTTGATGCTCAATCCGATGGCTTTCTTTGGCCCGAATCAACCATTTGAAACCATGGCTGCTGATTTCCCTCAAGTGGGCAATCGAGTCTCCTTCACGGTCAATGATATGGACTTTTGTTTTCTCAATCGGATACTGTTCAATCGTTTTGATTTGTTCTGCGAGTGAGTCCAAATGGGACTTGCGCTCGCTGTATTGTTCACTGAATGTGGAATAACAGCCGGATGCATCTGTTAGCGTCTGAGCTAATGGCGCAATTGGGAGCCCTGATGACGCATCGACAAGTAAACTGCTTTGCAATTCATAGCCTGAATTCGCCTCTGTTCTTTGAAGACGCCGAACCTTATGACTGTGCTTCACATACTGCAGTTGAGACCAGTCATGAACGATTAATGCATACTGATGCGGTGATGTCTTGATCTGTTCGCATGCAAGAAGCTTAATCGGCTGGTTTAATTGACTAAAAGAGATTTTATTATTATTCAGGAATCGCCAAACAGCCTGTGTAGTTGAGAAACTCGACTTTTGGGTAGAGGCCAGGTCTTTGATTGCGGGAGCAAGTGAAGCAAGAGGATTCATATTGAGTTTTACAAGGCTGTTATAACGTTTGACAAGACGCTGATCCAGACCAGAGATGTTAAATTGAAGAGCATGCTCTTCAATTTAACGCAAAGCTCGGAAATTGTGTAGATACCTATGCCTTTAAGGAGGGGGGATGAGAGGTGTTGTCAAAAATATGAGTATTTTTTCTCATCTCTGCCTTTTCTAGAGGGACAAACTGTCTTCATTTAATCTATTAAAGTCATTCAAATTCATAAGGATAGAATAATGAGCATAGCAATAACAAAACAAGCACTGCAACGTTGGCATGAGATGATCAGCAACCGTGATATGAGTACTTTGAGTGAACTCTTGGCCGAAGACGTAGTGTTTCGCTCTCCTGTGGCGTTTAATCCTTATCCGGGTAAGCAAGTGGTTTTTTTTATTTTAAGTAATGTGATTCAGGTTTTTGAAAACTTTACTTACCATCGTGAGTTTTTTACAGAAGATGGTTTAAGTGTTGTCCTTGAGTTTTCTGCCAATGTCGGCGAAAAGAAACTCAAAGGGATTGACATGATTCGTTTTAATGAGCAAGGTCAAATTGTAGATTTTGAAGTGATGATCCGTCCTAAATCTGGGCTAGAGGCCTTAGCTGTACAAATGGGACAGCGAATGGCAGCTTTTGCACCTCAAGCTGGATGATAAACGTGTGACTTGTTATTTATAGTTAGGCACGAAAATTGATGCATCACCAAGAAAGATAGGAAAAAGAAGGTACTGATATGAATGCTGTGTTCAGTTTGCTAAACCAATTAAGCCAAACGGCGTGGGATCGAGTGACTGGTGCGGAACAACCGAAGCTCTATATTAACCCACAAGGGCAAATTCAAGAGACTGTTGGGGCGCTTACACAGCTTCAAGAAAAGTATCGACCAACGCCGTGGTTATCCAACACGCATGCCCATCTTTTGTATTTTGATGTGATTCGCAAGCGTCAGATTCAATTGGAATACGATCATTTTGATCAGTTAGAGATGCAAGATGGTGGGGTCACTGGCATTATGTGGTTCGGTTATGACTTGCCTGAAGTGACGCCAACGGTTGTGGTTATGCATACGATTACGGGCTCTCCTGAAAGTATGCGTGAAGTGGTGCGTGACTTAAATCGTTATACAGGTTGGCGCGTTGCACTGTGCTTACGCCGTGGACATGCAGACCTTCCAATGCCTGTACCCAAAATGAATCTTTTCGGTTCAACCGATGATTTACGTGAGCAAATTGCCTTTATTCAAAGCACATTTCCAAGTTCAACGTTGTATGCGGTAGGCTCTTCTGCAGGAACGGGGCTTTTGGTGCGTTACTTAGGCGAAGAAGGGAGTCAAACCCCTTTTAAGGCGGCCTTTGCGCTGTGTCCAGGCTATAACACCGAGTTAGGTTTTGTAAATGTGCATCCCTTTTACAGTAAAGTCATGACTAAGAAGCTGTTTAAGAAATTTATTTTTCCCTACCAGCAAACATGGCAACAAACAGCGTCTGTGTCGCAAGTCTTAATGACCAAAACCTTGGCTGAGTTTGAGTCGAGTTATTATGAAATGGCGGGTTATGTGGACTATGACAGTTATAACCAAGCTACAAATCCAATTTATGTATTTGAAAATGTCACCATTCCATTGCTGATTTTAAATGCAGAGGATGATCCTGTCTGTCACATTAAAAATTTTGAACCGTATAAAGACATGATCCGTCAAATGCCGAATATTGCCGTTGTGACCACCAAAAAAGGCAGCCATTGTGGCTTCTATGAAGGGGCTCTTAATACAGAGTCTTGGGCAACCAAGCTGATTGCGGACTTTTTGAAATTGGAACAACAAAAACACTAAATATAAAAAGACCTACAGCAGTGTAGGTCTTTTTTTGTTTAGTTCAGTATTCTAAAAGCTTAAATGGCTTCACAAGCTTTCTTGCTAAGACCGAACTTCATTTGCAGTAAGACCAAGATCAAGGCCATAAAGCTGAGTGCGGCACCTGCATACGAAACCGCTGCATAGCTGAGTTGCATACTCAGTACTGTTGCACCTGCAAAGGCACCTAAGGCATTGCCTAAGTTAAAGGCACCAATGTTAACTGAAGAGGCAAGCCCAGGCGCATCTGCTGCGACCGACATGACGCGCATTTGCAGTGGCGGTACTACCGCAAATGCCGCCGCACCCCAAATCACCAAGCCAATCGCTGCACCAACGGTTGTTTGTGCTAATACTGGGAAAACAAGCATCATCACCATCAAAAGTACAAGGAAGCCAATCAGGGTTTTCTCTAGGGATAGATCGGCAAACTTTCCACCCAAATGATTACCAATGGAGAAACCAATTCCGATTAACACCAACATCAAGGTGATGGTTTGCGGTGATGCCTGCATAAATACGTGTAGGCTCGGAGCAATGTAGGTATATAACGCAAACATTGCGCCCGCGCTCATGACTGTGGTTAATAAAGCAAGGACGACAGGCGCACGTGTTAAAACGCGCAATTCTTTTGCTACATTCGGTTTAACCACATCGTGATCTTGCGGGAGCGCTTTCCATAGCGCCAACATGGTTATAATGCCTAAGATTGAAATAGCAGCAAAGGCCATGCGCCAACTGGTATTTTGACTGAGCCACGTCGCAAGTGGCACACCGCCAATATTGGCAATGGTGAGCCCCATAAACATCATGGCGACCGCACTGGCTTGTTTGTCTTTAGGCACAACACTGGCTGCCACCACCGAACCTAAGCCAAAGAATGCACCATGGTTTAAACTGGTAATTAAACGTGCACTCATTAAGCTCATATAATCAGGTGCAACGGTTGCCAACACATTCCCAATCGTGAAAATAGCCATCAATAGGATTAAAGCTGTTTTCTTAGGAAAGCGTGCCAGCCATAAGGTCATGAGCGGAGCCCCAATCATGACACCTACTGCATAGGCACTAATCAGCAGTCCGGCTTGTGGAATTGAAACGGACAAATCGTTGGCAATTTCAGGCAAAAATCCCATGGGTGAAAACTCGGTGGTTCCAATGGCAAAAGCACCCACCGCAAGCGCCAAAAGTGGAAAATTAATTTTCATAGCGATGCTCAATCCCAAATCGGTGCTAATCCTTCAGGATTAACTTCACGTTGATTTCGGTCTAATTGCGTAATTTCCATCATTTCTTCACTCGACAGTTGAATCTCTTGTGCCTTTAAGTTGGACATCAAGTGTTCACGTTTGGTTGAAGATGGTATGACTGCAAAACCACGTTGTAAGGCCCAAGCTAGGCTAATTTGTGCCGTCGATACTTGATGTTGCTGCGCGATGTGCATTAAAACAGGATCATTCAAAACCTTACCGTAAGCCAGTGTCATATATGAAGTGACATCAATGTTTTGAGCTTGGAGAAAATCAACCAACTTATGGTTTTGTAGGTAAGGACTGAGTTCAATTTGGTTGGTTGCGATGTTTTCTAGCCCAATACTCTCAATCGCCTGTTGAGTCAGCTCAATATTGAAGTTAGAAATACCAATGTGTTCGGTCAAACCTTGTTGTTTCGCTTCCAATAAGTTCTGCATGAGTTCTGTAATGTTTACACCTGTACTTGGGGCAGGCCAGTGGATCAAGGTTAGATTCACTGCATCGGTTTTTAGTTTATGCAAACTTTCTTTTAAGCTTGGAATCAATTTTTCTGCTGAGTAATTTTCCGTCCAGATTTTTGTGGTGAGAAAAAGATCGTGACGATTGATACCACTGAGTTCAATGGCTTGACCAACTTCGGCTTCATTACCATAGATTTGAGCAGTATCGACCGCACGATAACCGACTTCTAGTGCAGTTTTCACAGACTCAATGACAGTGTCACCTGTTAAACGGAAAGTACCTAGGCCGAATTGAGGAACGATATTCATTTTTTACTCGATAACTTGTTTCATGGAATGAGGCTATTTTGTAGAAAAAGACTTGCTTAAAAACTGGGTAATTTGCAAAATATTATTGACTATTAATCAATAATTACACATGAAATCAACCATAGAAGAATTAACGGCTTTTGTGAGCATTGTTGATAGTGGCTCTATCGTCAAAGCTGCGCAGCAATTGGATCAAACCACATCGGGTGTCAGCCGAGCCTTGCAACGTCTAGAGTCAAAGTTGAATGTGACTTTGCTAGAGCGAACGACACGGAAGCTCAAGTTGACCTATGAAGGGCAGCAGTTTTTGGCAAAGGCACGTAAAATTTTACTCGATCTGACCGAAGCTGAAGAAAGTCTGCAAAATAATGATGCTGAGTCATCTGGTTTAATTCGGATTGATTCAGCAACGCCTTTTGTGCTGCATGTGATAGTGCCGCTGATTGAAGAGTTTATGCAGCGCTATCCAAAAATTGATATAGAAATTACCAATCACGATCAGGTTATAGACTTACTTGAACATAAAACCGATGTCGCGATTCGGTTTGGTGAGTTGGCGGATTCAAGCTTACATGCCAAGCTGCTTTGCAAAAGTCGTTTATATATTGTGGCAAGTCCGATTTATGCACAAAAACATGGTCTACCTAAAAATGCAGCAGAATTAAGCTCACATACTTTGCTTGGTTTTAGTCAGCCTGCACATTTAAATACGTGGCCTATTCAGTTGGAGGATGAACCTTTAACTATTCAGGCCAAAATTAAATGCTCAAATGGTGAAACGGTTCGTCAGTTGGCATTGCAAGGGGCAGGGATTGCGTGTTTGTCACGTTTTATGGTCGAGCAAGATATTCAAGATGGGCGGTTTATTGCTTTGTTGGAAGACCAAATTCAGATCAAAGAGCAGAAAATACATGCAGTCTACTATCAACAGAACTATGTGCCAAAGCGTATTCGTTTATTTATTGATTTTCTTGTAGAAAAATTAAAAGACTACTTATAAATCAGCAATAAAAAACCCGATATCAATCGGGTTTTTTTAATCATCTAAATAGTGATAATTAGTTTTCTAAAGCTGGTGTCGCTGCTGCAATGGCTGCTGCAACGGCATCGTCTTCAGTTTGTGCATTTGGGTTTGTATTACTTGGACGTGCTTGCGTTGGTTTTTCTTCAGCTTTTGGTGCTTCTGCTTTAGGTGCAGGCTGAGCTGCTGGAGCAGGTGCTGGCGTTTCACGACGGATCTCGGTAGTTGTATTCGGTGTTTCTTCGCGAATCACTTCAACTTGCGCTGGAATCTCCGGCTCAGACGCTGCTAAAGGTTGCAGTTCAACAGTTTGTTGTTGCTCTGTAGTAACGACTTCAACTTGTTCTTGTTCATCTTCTTTAGGCGCTTCTTTCTTTACACATGCTGTTAATAGTAAGCCTGCTGCAATGGCACCACAAATTAAAAGTTTTTTATTCATAATTACATAAAATCGAGTGTTTGAAGGATCGCGCCATTATAACAGCAAAATGCAAGATGAAAATCCTATGAACTTAGCTTAATTTTATCTGCCAAATGCTGATAGAATATCCAATTGTTTATTGTTCTATGAATTGATGCGGATTGACTTTGCTTTATTGGTACAAGGTAAAGTAAAATTGCGCAACATTGCAGGCCGAATTAGGCTCGATTGTACGAGAAACCCAATGACCCATTTTATTTTCGTGACTGGTGGTGTAGTTTCATCACTAGGTAAAGGTATTTCAGCTGCTTCAGTTGCTGCGCTTTTAGAAGCCCGTGGATTAAAAGTAACCATGGTAAAAATGGATCCATACATTAATGTCGATCCAGGGACTATGAGCCCGTTCCAACATGGTGAAGTTTTTGTCACAGAGGATGGTGCAGAAACCGATTTAGACTTGGGTTATTACGAACGTTTCTTGCGTCGTGCGAAAATGACCAAGTTAAATAACTTTACTTCTGGTCGCGTATACCAAGACGTTTTAAATAAAGAACGCCGTGGTGACTACCTTGGTGGAACTGTTCAAGTTATTCCACATATTACAGACAACATCAAAGAACGTGTACTTCGCGCAGGCGAAGGTTATGACGTTGCGATTGTTGAAATTGGCGGTACAGTAGGTGACATCGAATCTCTCCCATTCATGGAATCTGTACGTCAACTTATGGTTGAACTAGGTCATAAGCGCACTATGCTTATGCACTTAACTTTGCTTCCATATATCAAATCTGCGGCAGAGTTGAAAACTAAACCAACTCAGCACTCGGTAAAAGAATTGTTATCGATTGGTATTCAGCCTGACATTTTAATTTGTCGTACTGAATATGATGTTGATGCAGACACGACCCGTAAAATTGCCTTGTTCACAAACGTTGAAGCACGTGCAGTTGTGGTGTGTAAAGATGCGCGCAGCATTTACCAAATTCCGCGTACATTCTATGAGCAAAATGTTGACGACTTAATCTGTGAACGTTTTGGTTTCAATGACTTGCCTGAAGCTGATTTAACAGATTGGGACAATGTTGTAGAGGCGCTACTAAACCCTGAATACACGGTTCGTGTTGCAATGGTTGGTAAGTATGTTGAACTTCCAGATGCGTATAAGTCTGTGAATGAAGCGCTTTTACATGCGGGTATTCAGAATCGCGTTAAAGTTCAAATTGACTATGTCAATGCTGAAGAACTTGAAAGCCAAGATGTCAATGAAGTATTGAAAGATATGGATGCAATCTTGGTACCGGGTGGTTTTGGTGAACGTGGTACTGAAGGGAAAATGCAAGCGATTAAATTCGCACGTGAAAACGGTGTTCCATTCTTGGGTATCTGTTTAGGTATGCAGTTGGCTGTGATCGAATATGCACGTAATGTCGTGGGTATTAGTGACGCGAGTTCGACTGAATTCAACCGTTCGACTAAATCTCCATTGATTGGTCTAATCACTGAATGGTTAGATGAGCGCGGTGAGGTTCAACAGCGTAATGTTGACTCTGATCTTGGTGGTACGATGCGTTTGGGCGCCCAAAAATCAGAATTGGTTGAAGGCACTAAAACACGTGAAGTGTATGGTTCAGCAGATATTATTGAACGTCACCGTCACCGTTATGAGATGAATAACCGTTTTATTCCAGCGCTTGAAGAAGTTGGCATGAAAATTTCTGGCTATTCACCTGTACAGCACCTAGTAGAAACAGTTGAAATTCCTCAACATCCTTGGTTTATTGCTGTACAATTCCACCCGGAATTTACAAGTTCACCACGTGATGGACACCCATTATTTGCTAGTTTTATTGATGCTGCGAAAGCACAGTACAAAAAAGCGAAGTAATTTGGGTTAAGCAATAAACTAGGAAGTTTAAATGTCACAATTAAAACCACAAGAAATTGTACGTTTAGGCGATATACAAATGGCAAACCACTTGCCATTTGTACTATTCGGCGGCATGAACGTACTTGAGTCTAAAGATTTGGCTTTTGAAATTGCAGAGACCTATGTCGATATCTGCAAGCGTTTGGAGATTCCTTACGTATTTAAAGCCAGTTTTGATAAGGCCAACCGTTCAAGCTTGAACTCGTTTCGAGGGCCGGGCCTAGAAAAAGGGATTGAGTGGTTAGCTGACATTAAAAAACATTTTAATGTACCCATTATTACTGATGTACATGAACCTTACCAAGCTGCACCTGTAGCGGAAGTTGCGGATATTATTCAACTTCCTGCTTTTCTAAGTCGTCAGACGGATTTGGTTGAAGCGATGGCCAAAACGGATGCCATCATTAACATCAAAAAAGCACAATTCCTTGCACCTCATGAAATGCGCCATATTTTGCATAAGTGTTTAGAGGCAGGGAATGACAAGCTCATTATTTGTGAACGTGGTTCGGCATTTGGTTACAACAATTTGGTTGTAGACATGTTGGGCTTCGACATCATGAAAGAAATGAATGTTCCTGTGTTTTTTGATGTGACCCATGCGCTTCAAACTCCGGGTGGTCGTGCGGATTCTGCGGGCGGTCGCCGTGCGCAAATCACGACACTTGCTCGCGCGGGAATGGCAACAGGTCTAGCAGGTTTATTCTTGGAAGCGCATCCAGACCCAGAAAAAGCCAAGTGTGATGGACCATGCGCGTTGCGTATGTCTCAGCTTGAGCCTTTCTTGGCGCAGCTAAAAGAATTGGATACCTTGGTTAAAGGCTTCCAAAAGCTAGATACACACTAAATTATAAACTCATTGATGCCATCTAAAGCATCTCGTTATTAATCAACTGAGGAATTGTTCATGAGCCAAATCGTTGACATTCGTGCACGTGAAATTTTGGACTCTCGTGGTAACCCAACCATCGAAGCAGACGTAATCTTAGCATCTGGCGTAGTTGGCCGTGCATGTGCACCATCTGGTGCTTCAACTGGTTCTCGTGAAGCTTTAGAACTTCGTGATGGCGACAAAGCACGCTATTTGGGTAAAGGTGTTAAAACTGCGGTTAACAACGTAAACACGATTATCCGTGATGCTTTAGTGGGCAAATCAGTATTTGAACAAAAAGACATCGATAACACCATGATTGCGCTTGATGGTACTGAAAACAAAGAAAAATTGGGTGCGAATGCAACTTTAGCGGTATCACTAGCTGCTGCACGTGCTGCTGCTGATGAAAAGAAAATTCCTCTTTTCCAATACATTGCAGACTTACGTGGTCAAACTATTTTAACTATGCCTGTACCAATGATGAACATCATCAATGGTGGTTCGCATGCAGACAACAATGTGGATATTCAAGAGTTCATGATAGAGCCTGTAGGCTTCACGTCATTCTCTGAAGCATTACGTGCAGGCGCTGAAATCTTCCATTCTCTAAAATCAGTTTTAAACAAAAAAGGTTTAAATACTGCTGTTGGTGATGAAGGTGGTTTTGCGCCGAACTTACGTTCAAACGAAGAAGCAATTACGGTTATTCTTGAAGCGATTGGTCAAACTGGCTACAAAGCGGGTTCTGATATTATGCTTGCTCTTGACTGTGCATCTTCAGAATTCTACAAAAATGGTCAATACATTCTTGCTGGTGAAGGTAATAAAGCATTTACAAGCAACCAGTTCTCTGACTATTTAGCAGGTCTTGTAAACCAATATCCAATTATCTCAATTGAAGATGGTTTGGATGAGTCAGATTGGGAAGGTTGGTCTTACTTGACGTCTATCCTTGGCGACAAAATCCAGTTGGTGGGTGATGACCTGTTCGTTACAAACCCGAAAATCCTTCAACGTGGTATTAATGAGAAAGTGGGTAACTCTATCTTAATCAAGTACAACCAAATTGGTACGTTGACTGAAACTCTAGATGCAATCTATCTTGCGAAAGAAAATGGTTACTCTACAGTGATTTCACACCGTTCTGGCGAAACTGAAGATTCTACGATTGCGGATCTTGCGGTGGGTACTGCAGCTGGTCAAATTAAGACAGGTTCACTGTGCCGTTCTGACCGTGTAGCGAAATACAACCAATTGCTTCGTATTGAAGAATTGACAAATGCTGCTTACCGCGGTAAAGCTGAGTTTAAAGGTTTAAACTAAGCGACTGATGTCAATGTTCAATGTATTCGACTCGTTGATGAGTAAAGTACTACTAGGCCTTGCGATCATTTTGATCGCAGGGTTTCAGTATTTATACTGGTTTGGTGAGGGTGGTTATCAAGACCATTTACAACTCACACAAAAAATCCAACAACAAACTGAAATTAATAACGACTTAAAAGAACGTAATCGTGTCTTGGCGGCAGAAGTGTATGATTTGAAAAATGGTATTGAAGCCATTGAAGAGCATGCGCGTCTAGATTTGGGTTTAATCAAACCCCGAGAAACGTTTATTCAAATGAGTACCATCAGTACTCAATATAAGCCTGTTTATATTGATCCTAACGCCCAAATTGATTTGCGAACCAATGAAGACGATGAGCCTGAAACCCCTCCAGCTACCCCATAAATTGTGGGCTATTATTCCTGCTGCTGGCTCGGGTAGTCGCTTTTCTAAAACTGAACTAAAACAATATCAAATGATTGGACAAAAGACCGTACTTGAACATACGGTTTTACGTCTTAATCAATTGCCCTTGCAGGGCTATGTTTTGGCGATTGGTTCAGATGATGATGTCGCTCAAAGTTTGCCTTTTAGCAACATGGAAAGAGCACATTTTTGTGAAGGTGGTGCTGAGCGTGTAGACTCAGTGCTCAATGCACTCAACTATCTTGCCACAATCGCTGATGCTGACGACTGGGTCTTTGTGCATGATGCAGCACGTCCATGTGTCACGCAGGATTGTTTATTAAAACTGGTTGATACTGCTATTCAGTCCAATACAGGGGCGATTTTAGCTATTCCTGTTAGAGATACTTTAAAGCGTGTGATCTCAGTGCAAGGTATTCAAGAAACCGTTGATCGTTCACAGCTTTGGCAGGCACAAACCCCACAGATTGCTAAACTGGAGGTACTAAAAAAAGCAATTGAACATGCGCTAGAGGCACAAGCTTTAATTACTGATGAAGCCAGTGCTTTAGAGTTTGTAGGTGAAAAGGTTCAAGTCGTACAAGGGCGCTCCGATAATATTAAAATTACCTATCCAGATGACCTTGAGCTTGCACGCCTGATTTTGGCGGCACAATAAAAATTATTTGGATTTATTGAGCTAAAACTACAGAAATATAGGTTTGAATGATGTTATCTAAAACACTTTGAACTTATAATTTGCCCTGTCTTTAGCTCATTCAATTTACGCAAATGATACCATCACAGCAGTATCGTTTTTTACGTCAGTCTTTACGTGACGGTAGAAGCATTAAACATGACTCATCTCGCTGGGCTAAATTACATTTAGATCCATGGCTTTTATGCTTTCTGATTTTAAATGCCGTGTTGGGATTGTTGGTCATTTATAGTGCTTCAGCGCAAGATATGGGCATGGTGTTTCGCCAAGCCACAAGCTTTGCTGTGGGCTTCATTGTGATGATGATCTGTGCGCAAATCCCACCCAAAGTCTATCAGGCCATTAGTCCTTATTTTTTCATCTTCGCTGTGATTTTAATGGTATTGGTTTTGGTAGTGGGGGAAACCCGCATGGGAGCCAGACGTTGGATTAGTCTACCTGGTATTGGTAGCATGCAGCCTTCTGAGTTTATGAAGTTTGCCATGCCTTTGATGATGGCGTGGTACTTTGCAGGCCGCGCATTCCCGCCGAAGTTTATGCATATTGTGATTTCGTTGGGTATCATGATGTTGCCGTTTTTATTGGCAGCTTTACAGCCCGACTTAAACCTAGGTCTCTTGATTCCTGGTGTGTGCGTCATTTTCCTCAGCGGTATCTCTTGGCGGCTCATTGCTTTGGCCTGTGGTGCGTTGGCTGTTGTGGCTCCCTTACTTTGGATGTTCTTTTTGCAAGAGTACCAAAAAAAGCGAGTGCTCACTTTATTTGACCCAGAGTCAGATGCATTAGGCGCAGGTTGGAATATTATCCAATCCAAAATTGCCATTGGTTCAGGTGGTTTAATGGGGAAGGGATTCACAGAAGGCACGCAGTCACATTTAGGGTATTTGCCTGAGCACCATACCGACTTCATTATGTCGACGTATGCGGAAGAGTTTGGCTTTATTGGGGTGTTCTTGCTGTTTAGTTTGTTTGCGGCCATTATCATTCGTTGTTTGATTATTGGTATGAACAGCTTCCATAATTTTGGGCGTTTATACGCGGGTGCTGTGGGATTAACGTTCTTCTTCTTTGTATTGTTAAACTCGGGGATGGTCAGTGGGATTTTACCTGTAACAGGTGATCCATTGCCACTGATGAGTTATGGCGGAACCGCGGTGATTACTATGCTGGCGAGCATGGGAATTGTGATGTCAATTCATACTCATCGCTAAAGTTTAAAAGAATCAAGCCAGCGGTATTGCTGGCTTTTTTGTGTTTAAAATAAGAGAAAAACTCTAACGTTTTTTTGATCTTTATAAAGCACCATATTGTTGCCATGTTTCGCCTGTATGCAGGCTGTCATAATAGTTTTGCAGAGTGTTTAAGTCATGGTGTTGCGTATAAGCTAGTACTAAAAACCCAAAAATTAAAGCTGCCTTCAATAGATTTAAACGCGAATGTTGCTGTGAAAAATAGCCTAAGCTAAGTAAGGTGAGTATGACTGAGGGAAGAATGGCAATACTCTCAGGCTGAGAAAGAAACCTCCAATGATTGAGATAAACCAGACTTAAAATGAGTCCAATCAATCCCATATAGTTATAGATCTTTTTATTTACAGATGTTTTAAAAACAGTAATCGTTTGAAATATTAAAATCAGATTACTGAAAAGGTATGCGCTTTTTCCACCAATAATCACACTATAGATTGCATTGAATAGGCAATAAGCCAACAACACGGATAGTACGAAAGAATAGAGTTTGGCATAGAGTGTGTGTGAAAAGGGGAGAATCTGTTTCATAATTTGCTCTATTGAAAACTCACATCATATTAAAAGAGGATTTGAAGCTTAACATGCTATTCACTTTTTGCCACTGTGGCATGTTTTTGTTGTGTTGGAGATGGCTTGAGTAAATGTCGCGTACGAGTAGAACTTAGACCACAGATTATTAAACACAGCGTCCCGCCAATAAGTACTGCTGGCACTACCGAAAAATAGCGCGTCATCAGGCTCATGTGTAGGGCACCGAGTTGATTGCCTGAAGTGACTAATATGCCATTTAAAGCCGCTACACGCCCTAATAGTGCTTTTGGGGGGAGTTGCTGTAATAAAGTTTGTCGAATCACCATGCTGATGCTATCAAAGGCACCGATTAAAACAAGGAAGAAGACTGAGAGCCAAACATGGGAGGATAGTGCAAAGGCTAAAGTACACAAAGCAATTGCAAAACTACTATAGAGCATATTTCTCCATGCATTTTGCATCGGAGAATAACAGGTCAACATCAACATCATGATACAGGCGCCAATGGCTGGTGCAGCTCTGAGTATACCTAAGCCTTCAACACCAAGATGCAGGATATCGTGTGCAAAAATAGGCAGTAAGATAATGACACTACAAAAAAGCATGGCGCTGAGATCCAGCAACATACTCCAAAACATTAGTGGATGTTTAAAAATAAACAAATAGGCTTCTTTCAAACTTTTGCTTAAATGTTGTTTATGCGTGCTAGGGAAGTCACGAGCGCTTAATCCGAATAAGCAGATGCTACCCACGCAACACAAGAAAAAAACAATCAAGAGGGTTTTTTCAAGCCCAAGTTGGCCGAGTAAAAGCCCTGCGCATAAGGGTGCTAAAATACCGCCCATTTGCCAAATGAGCGCAGTCCATGTGGCTGCATTGCTATAGGCTGACTCGGGGGTTAGAAAAGGGCGTAATGAATTAAAAGATGGGCTGTAAATGCCTCTAAGTATGCCTAAGCAAAAGATGAGGCTATAAATGCCGCATAAAAGAGTATTTTGTTGAATGTGCTGTTGTTGGTACTGAGAAAAAAGAACAATAAATAATAATGGAATTAGAGTGCTACAGCTAAAACTCCACTGCACAATTTTTTGTCGGTTATAGCGGTCAGCCCAGTCGCCACTAATCAGGGAGAGGCAAATAAAGGGAAGTAACTCAATTAATGCAATCATGCCAAGGCTGAGAGGGTTCTGAGTGAGTTGGTAGACGCTATAGGCAATGACGACTTCTTGAATAATGATGGCTAGAATTAAGCACAACTGATTGACACTCAGAAGTGAAAAATCACGTGAACGAAAAGCCAAAAAAGCGTCGGAATGGAAAAGCGACATAAACAGAATAGTTTCAAATATGAATTAAAAAAAGGATGGTGCAAAGTCCATCCTTTTTAGGGTTTAAAGCAGATTACTGTGCTTTTGCTACCGCAATAGTTTCGTCATTTGCAGCCTTAGCCATAGGTGTGTATTTCAAACCTAGTGTTGTGCTGGTGTACTGGCGAACTTGGTCAAGAAGAACAGGATTAGTGCTGAGTTCTTGTTGGTACGATTTTACAATTTCATGTAATTTCGGATTCCATTTACCTTCTACGTGTTGTGGGAATGCTTTCTCAAGCAAGCTCAACATAATATAAGGAGAAGTTGAAGCACCTGGTGAAGCACCTAATAGGGCAGTCACAGCACCGTCTTGTGACGCAAAAATCTCGGTACCAAATTGCAAGCTTGCAGGTTTACCTGGTTCTTTCTTAATGATTTGAACACGTTGACCACCTTGATTCATGCGCCAGTCTTCTGGTTTTGCATCAGGGTAATATTTTTTCAACTCATTAAAACGGTCAGCATCGGTCATCATTACTTGGCTAACTAAGTATTTCACCAAATCAAGATTTTCCATACCCACAGCAGTCATTGGTAAAACGTTGTTCTTCGTGGTTGATTTCAATAAATCAAGCTGAGAACCTTGTTTTAAGAACTTATTTGAATAAGTCGCAAATGGACCAAACAACACATATTTTTTACCGTCGATATAACGTGTATCAATATGTGGAACAGACATTGGGGGTGCGCCTAATTCAGCACGACCATAAACTTTTGCAGTATGACCTTCAGTGACTTTCGGGTTGTCGGTCATTAAGAACACGCCACCTACAGGGAAGCCAGCATATTGCTTCGCTTCTGGTAAGCCTGTCATTTGTAAAAGTTTAACCGCTGCACCGCCTGCACCAATGAAGACAAAGCGCGTTTTCACGTGATCTGTTTTACCTGTAGTGAGGTTTTTAAATGCAACGGTCCACGTTTTATCATCGTTTTGGCTAATGCCAGTCACTTCAGTCGATGTTTGTAGTTTGAAGTTAGATTGTTTTTTAAGGTGATCGACCAATTGAGTGGTGATCGAACCATAGTTCACATCCGAACCGACATCCATGCGTGTTGCGGCTACTTTTTGTGCAGCATCACGGCCATTCATTACCAATGGCGCCCATTGTTTAATTTCAGCAGGATTCTCAGAGAATTTCATGCCATAGAACATTGGGTTTTTAACCATTGCAGCATAACGTTTTTCGAGAAAATTCACGTTATCGCCCCAAACGAAGGCAATGTGCGGCACAGGATTGATAAAGCTATTTGGTTGACCCAAAACGCCTTCTTTCACCTGATAAGACCAGAACTGTTTTGCAACTTCAAATTGTTCCGCAACGTTCACCGCTTTAGAAATGTCCATTTTCCCATCTTTTTCAGAGGTATAGTTCATTTCCATAAAGCCGGAGTGGCCTGTGCCAGCATTGTTGAAGCCGTTTGAGCTTTCTTGGGCAACATTGTCTAGGCGTTCATACATGCGAATTTGCCAGTTTGGCTCAAGCTCGCTTAGATATGTGCCTAAAGTTGCACTCATGATCCCACCGCCGACTAAGACTGCGTCAACAACAGGCTCATTGCTGGTGGTTTGAATTTTTTTAGACGTGACGGGTCTAAATAAGAAAATTACGACTGCAATAATAAGCAGTACGATCAATACCAAAAGGTATTTTAAAAATTTGTTCATGCGATTATGACCTTGGGGAGCAGGTTTTGGATCGCTTTATAGCGAATAGAATAAAAATAAGAAGAATGATAGAGCTGCTTATAAATGATCAGCTTGGTATAGTTGAAGTAATACTTAAAAGCTGAAAAGCGCACAAAAAATATAACTTTTGAGCCTATCACACAGTTCTGATTTATGAATATTTTAGACTAAATATGTATTGACTTAGTAATTTTTATTGTAAATGAGTTGGGTTAAACTATAAATATGAGTGATGTGTAATATTAATCATTGTTTTTATTGGTGTTTATTTTTGTTAAGCTTTGATATTTAAGATATTGATGTTGAATATATATACAGGCATTCAATTTTTTTAAAAGCTAAAATGTATAAATTGGATGCTAATAGAAATAGCACTGTTTATACAAAACTCAGCATTGTTGTTTAAGAAAAAATGAATAAGCACCTGACTTTATTATTTTAAAGCTAATTAAAGTCAGGTGCTGAGCTATTAAAACTTATTCAGTTTCAGCTTGATAAAAAGGTGCATGAGAGCGAGGTAGGGCTGGGCGGCCACGGATTTGATCCGCGATTTTTTCAGCCATCATAATGGTGGTTGCATTTAAGTTACCCGTGATAATCAGCGGCATAATCGATGCATCCACCATACGTAAACTTTGCAGACCATGCACACGACCTTGTCCATCGACTACCGCCATATCATCTTCACCCATTTTACAACTACAGGATGGATGATAAGCCGTTTCAGCGTGATTACGCACAAATTCGTCTAATTCAGCATCGCTACTCACATCTTTTCCGGGACTGATTTCTTCGCCTCGGTAAGGATCAAGCGCAGGTTGCTGCATGATTTCGCGGGTGATTCGAATCGCGTCACGAAATTCCTGCCAGTCTTGTTCTGTCGACATGTAGTTAAATAAAATACTTGGATGATCGAAAGGGTTTTTAGATGTCACCTGTACTCGACCGCGTGAAGGTGAGCGCATCGAACCGACATGGGCTTGGAAGCCATGCTCTTTGACGGCATTGCTGCCATTATAGTTAATTGCAACAGGCAAGAAGTGGTATTGAATATTTGGCCAAGCAAACTCTTTGGAGGATCGAATAAAGCCACCTGCTTCAAACTGGTTGCTTGCTCCAATCCCTGTTCCGTTAAACAACCACTCTGCACCAATTGCAGGTTGATTTTGCCATTTTAAAGCAGGGTAGAGAGAAACAGGTTGCTTACACTTATATTGTAAGTACATTTCTAAATGGTCTTGCAGGTTTTCACCGACACCCGGTAAGTCATGCACGACTGGAATGTCGAGAGATTGAAGTAAGGTGCTTGAACCCACACCTGAACGTTGCAAAATTTGCGGTGATGCAATTGCCCCTGCACAAAGTAGAACTTCTTTATTGGCATAGACCTGAAGCAAGTTGTTTTGATTAGCACCTTGAATATATTCAACACCAATCGCTTGTTTGCCATTGAACAAAATTTGATTGGTCATGGCGTGGGTAATAATGGTTAGATTCGCTCGACCTTTGGCCATATCTAAATAGCCACGTGCTGTGCTTGAGCGTCGACCTTTGGGGGTCACGGTTCGATCCATTGGGCCGAAACCTTCTTGTTGATAACCATTTAAGTCATCAGTGCGTGGATAGCCTGCTTGCACACCCGCTTCAACCATGGCGTGGAATAAAACATTATTGTTTGCTTTAGGCGTGGCAACAGAAACAGGGCCAGCATCGCCATGATAATCATTGCCACCAATATCACGGGTTTCAGCTTTTTTGTAATAAGGCAGACAGTCCGCATAGCTCCAATTTTCAAGACCTTTAAGGCTGGCCCATTGTTCTAAATCCATGGCATTTCCACGGACATAGCACATACCATTAATGAGGGACGAACCGCCTAAGCCTTTGCCGCGACCACATTCCATACGACGGTTGTTCATATGGGGTTCTGGGTCGGTTAAATATGCCCAGTTATAACGACGCCCTTGTAAGGGATAGGCCAAAGCCGCAGGCATTTGGGTGCGAAAGTCGAGACGATAATCAGGTCCGCCAGCTTCGAGTAACAGTACCGAAACATCTGGGTCTTCGGTTAAGCGAGCAGCCAGTACATTACCTGCTGAACCTGCGCCAATAATAATATAATCGTAGTGTTGAGAATGCATAATGATCCTTTTTCTATGGCAGGACCACGTTGCATGAGAACGTGGCCACATGTTGAGTTGAGGATGAAAGAAGAATAAATAAAAATGGAGTAAGGATTTAGATAGTTAAAATTCAGATTTTAAAAAATACTTTGGTATTGACCCAGTTCGACTTGAACCGATTTGATGCGAGTATAGTGTTCAAGTGTGGTGATGCCATTTTCACGTCCGACCCCTGACTGTTTATAACCACCTACAGGCATTTCAGCAGGGGATTCGCCCCATGTATTGATCCAACAAATACCTGCCTCAAGTTGATGAATAATGCGATGTGCTTGGGAAATATCTTGTGTGACCACACCTGCGGCTAAACCATAACTGGTGTTGTTGGCACGTTGAATGGCTTCTTCAATATTGTCATAGCTTAAAATGCTCATAACCGGACCAAAGATTTCATCTTGCACAATGTGCATGTCGTCATGACAGTCGGTGAACACGGTTGGTAATACATATGCGCCCTGAGCAAGTGCTGCTTCGGTGGCACGTTGTCCACCAATCAATAAGGTCGCACCTTGTTGTTTGCCTGACTCAATATAAGACAAGACTTTTTCCATATGCGGAAAGCTGACTAAAGGTCCAAAGTTGGTTTCAGCCTGCATCGGGTCACCTATGCGGATACGTTTTACACGCTCAATCACTGCTTGTTCAAATGCAGCCTTGAGGGTTTGTGGTACAAACACACGGGTGCCATTGGTACATACTTGACCTGAGCTAAAGAAGTTCGCCATCACCGCAATATCGGCTGCGCGATCAAGGTTGGCATCGGCACAAATAATCAGAGGTGATTTGCCACCGAGCTCCATGGTGACTTCTTTGAGGCTAGAAGCCGCAGCACTGGCCATGACCTTTTTACCCGTTGCCACACCACCTGTGAATGAAATTTTTTGAATATCTGGGTGTTCAGTCAACCATTGACCCACTTCAGCACCAAAACCTTGTACAACGTTGAAAACCCCAGCAGGTACGCCTGCTTCAGTATAGATCTCTGCCAACTTTAAGGCTGTAAGAGGGGTCACTTCGCTAGGTTTAAAAATCATGGCATTCCCAGCAGCGAGGGCCGGAGCTGATTTCCAAAGTGCTATTTGGATTGGATAATTCCAAGCACCAATGCCTGCTACCACACCTAAAGGTTCACGGCGCGTGTAGAAAAAACTACTTTCACGTAGCGGCACTTGTTCACCTTGAATGGCCGTTGCAAGTCCTGCGTAGTACTCTAAAACGTCAGCACCAGTGACAATATCGACGGTAGAGGTTTCACTGAACGCTTTACCTGTATCCAGTGTTTCTAGGCGTGCTAATTCGTCATTACGAGCGCGTAAAATATCGACTGCACGACGTAAAATACGGGCACGTTCGACCGCTGTTTTGGCAGCCCATTCACGCTGCCCTTGTACAGCACTTTGTACGGCTGCATCGACATCAGCTTTAGAGGCTTGTTGAATGGTAGTAATGACTTGACCTGTGGCAGGATTGATACTGTCAAAGGTTTGACCACTGGTGGCATTGACATATTGTCCGTGAATATAAAGCGAGTGAAGCTGTACATCATTCATTTTGTTGTTCCTGCCGTATTTGTTGAATTAAGCGAAGTTGCATATCGACATAGTCGTATGCAATAGAACGTGCCAAATCACGATCAAATGCTTGATGACCACTTAAACTTCCACGTAACCATAATCCATCAATCAGTGCTGCTAGACCTTTAGCGGCTTGGCTTGCTTGGGCCTTTGGCATGAGCTGCAAGAAATGAAACTTCAAATTTGAATAAAGCCGTTGGTCATTAATTCGTTGCAGTCGACCTAAGTCGGGTAGGTGCATACTGGCAGACCAAAAATCCAGCCAAACCCGCATAGCAGTGTTGTTGACCTGACTGATGTCAAAGTTGGCATCAATAATGGCTTTGAGCGAATGTTCTGGACTGGGCTGCGTCACCTTTGCTTTATAGCTCGCCGTAGTCTTGGCTAAGACATTGAGCATTTGGCGCATGCAACTGTGAATGAGGCCTTGTTTATCGCCAAAATAATGACTCACAATGCCCGTAGAAAGCTGTGCTTTTTTCGCAATTTGAGCAATAGTGGTGTTGGATAAGCCCACTTCATAAATGACTGCATAGGCAGCATTAATGATTTCTTCACGGCGCTCATGCTCAGGTTTTACTCTACGTTTATTCATGACAATCCAGAACAATTTGCCTTAAATTTAAAGGCGTTAGATTCAATAACTTACATGGAAAGCATCATAGCATTTTTTTATGATACTTTTTATTGATTGAACGTTCAATCAATAAAAAGTACACTTATGGTTAAATTCGAAACAAAATACTGCTAAATTGCTTTGAGTATTCGACATAACTTTTTATTTATCAAATGGATGTGCCATAAGGGTTTAATCTCAGGACATCTTTCAGAAAAGTGAGCTGATGAGCTATGGGCTTACGGTTTTATACTTTTTTTGAGCTGAGAAAGCTCTTATAGTCATGTTGAAGGGAGATATGTGTAAGATTTCTATCAAAATATCGATGAACAAGGGTGGCTCACATTTCAAAACTGTGTAGCAAATGCACCGTATAAATGATTTAGACCTTCAGGTTTAAAGAAGATAGCGTTTTTATTTCTGATAAAAATACTGTCGATTTCGTTAGTCGATTTTTAAGCTCTCGACCACGAGAAGTTTAAAAATTGGCTTTTGTCTTTTTTTATTTACTTTCTTGAGGATTGTATGGCAACAGATAATCCAAGAGCAGTTGATGATCAAACATTAGCGCCTAAAGACCGTTTAAATGGTGTGGTCTTTTATATTTCAGCTCTCATTATTTTAATTTTTTCTCTTACCACCATTTTGTTTAATGACTTTGCTAACCGAACCTTAAATATGGTTTTGGCGTGGGTAAGTTCAACTTTTAGTTGGTATTACTTACTCGCAGCGACCTTGTATATGGTCTTTGTCATTTTTATTGCCTGTTCTCGCTATGGCAACATCAAATTAGGCCCCAAACATTCCAAGCCTGAATTTAGTCTTTTAAGTTGGTCTGCAATGCTGTTCTCAGCTGGGATCGGCATCGATTTGATGTTTTTCTCGGTAGCGGAACCTTTATCCCACTATATGCATCCACCCGTGGGTGAGGGGCAGACCCTAGAGGCTGCACGTCAAGGCATGGTGTGGACCCTGTTTCACTATGGTCTAACTGGGTGGTGTATGTATGCCTTGATTGGCATGGCATTGGGATATTTTAGTTATCGCTATAACTTACCACTGACTATTCGCTCTGCTTTATATCCGATCTTTGGCAATAAGATTCATGGGCCGATTGGTCATAGTGTTGATACCGCAGCGGTCATCGGGACTATTTTTGGTATTGCGACGACCTGCGGGATTGGGGTAGTACAGCTGAACTATGGCTTACATGTGTTGTTTGATTTACCTGAAAACCTTTGGATGCAAACCGCATTAATTGTGGTTGCGGTGGTAATGACCATTATTTCAGTGACTTCAGGGGTGAATAAGGGACTGCGAGTTCTCTCCGAGATCAATATTTATGTTTCTGTCGGCTTAATGCTGTTTATTTTGTTTTTAGGCAATACCGAATTTTTACTGAATGCTTTTGTGCAAAATATTGGGGACTACATTAACCGTTTTCCAAGTATGACTTTGGAAAGTTTTGCCTTTCAACAACCGAAAGAATGGATGAACAGTTGGACATTATTCTTTTGGGCATGGTGGGTGGCTTGGTCACCATTTGTAGGTTTGTTTTTAGCACGTATTTCACGTGGTCGAACCATTCGTGAGTTTGTTAGTGGAACTCTCATTATTCCTCTGTTTTTCACACTTACGTGGTTATCAATTTTTGGAAATAGTGCACTACATAGTGTGATTTTTGATGGTAATTTAGCCCTTGCACAAAGTGTCATTGCAAATCCTGCACATGGTTTTTATGACTTGCTAGCACAGTATCCATGGTTTCCGTTTATTGCAGGTGTAGCCACAATTACTGGTTTACTATTTTATGTGACCTCAGCGGACTCTGGTGCACTGGTATTGGGTAATTTCACTACTCAATTTACCAATGTCGATCATGATGCACCGCGATGGTTGAGTGTATTCTGGGCCATAGCCATTGGTTTATTGACCCTTGCAATGTTGATGGCTAACGGGATTACGGCACTACAAAATGCCACGATTATTATGGGGTTGCCGTTTAGTTTTGTGATGTTCTTGGTGATGGCAGGTTTGTATAAATCACTGCGGTTAGAAGACTATCGACAAGCCAGTAGCAGTTTAAATGCTGCACCCGTGGTGGGCAATGTCGACATCCTCAACTGGAAAAAGCGTTTGTCCCGAGTCATGCACCATCCAGGAACAACTGATACTCGGCGTATGCTCGATGATATTTGCCGACCTGCGGTGATGGCCGTTGCAGAAGAAATGCAAAAACGAGGTATCGACATCAGTGTTCAAGAGAGTGCATTAGAAGAAGACCTAAATCTGTATCATTTAGATTTGATGATTCATTTGGAAGAAGAACAAAACTTTGTCTATCAAATTTGGCCAGTACGTTATATCGCGCCGACCTTTAGTGAACGTGGCAAACTGGGTAAACGCTTCTATTATCGTCTTGAAACTTATTTGTATGAAGGTTCTCAAGGCAACGACCTTGTTGGTTATACCAAAGAGCAAGTGATTAATGATGTGCTGGATCGTTATGAACGTCACATGACCTTCTTACATATCAATCGAATCAGTCCGGGGAATCGTCCCTTATTTCCAGACCCTCAAGGATAATTAGGAGGAACCATGTTAACCTCATACTTACATGCTTTTGCTTTGTTTTTCTCATTGCTGAATCCGTTTTTAATGAGTATTTACATGATTGGCATGATTCGGAATTCCGAAGCTAAAGTGTTTAATAAGGCCTTGATTCAGGGCTGTCTCATTGCCTTTATAGTATTTATGCTGTTTGCATGGGGCGGAGAAGCGATTTTTAGTAAATATTTAAATGTACGCTTTGAAGCCTTTCAAATATTTGGTGGTCTGATCTTTTTGGTGATTGGTTATCGTTACGTGTTTCAGGGGGCAGATACCATTGGTGAAATGCGTGGGGCGCCTGAGCATTTGGCAGGAACCATTGCGATGCCTTTTATGATTGGTCCAGGAACCATCAGTGCTGCTGTGGTGACAGGTATGGCACTGCCAATCAGCGGCGCGGCCATGATTATTTTCCTGACTTTGGCGTTGACTTGTGGTTTGATGATTTTAATGAAATTTGCGCATGACCATTTGCGTTATAAGCATGCCAAATATATTGACCGTTATGTTGATATTGTCGGGCGACTGTCGGCCTTACTGATTGGAACCATTGCGGTAGATATGATTATTAATGGCATTATTGGTGTCATGGCTGAAATGTAGAATCCAAGAAAAACGAACTATAAAAAAGCCCTCAGTCAATGAGGGCTTTTTTATTTAACTGAAGAACCAAGTGTAATAACCCCAGATCATCAGTGGCCACGATATAAACGGGCTAAACAGCCATTTCCAAATCCAGTGGCGTGGCACGAAGCCGACGCCGTGGATAAAGCCACCTGAGATACCAATCATGATATACATCAGTGCACTGTGGCTATAGTGACCATTGTCATCCAACATAGCAGCAGGATGCACTAACAACACCGCTGCAAGTGGAAAGGCCAATAGGCAGGAAATTAGCATCGCAAATTTGTTCGGCTTTTTATCTACAGTTTGGTTTTCCATAGCAACGTCTGTCATGGTTTATTCCTCATCAAGGTCTTGATGATGTTCGATATACAAAGCACTGAGTACACCTGCAAAGCAAGCCATCAAAATGCCGAGAATCCATGCAAAATACCACATAATTTGATCTCCTTAGACACAGCCTTAGTAAAGGCTGTGTGAATTCTCTTTAATGTGTGTGTTGGTAATAACACCCCACATTTTGTAGTAACACCAAGTGGTATAGCACAAAATGAGTGGGACAAAGATACATGCAGCAACTGTCATTACAGTTAACGTCGTTTTACTTGAAACGGCATCCCACATGGTCAAGCTTGCAACAGGTTGAATGCTTGATGGCATTAAGAATGGGAACAGCGCAAAACCAGCAGTTAAAATTGCACCTACGACTGCTAGACTTGAACCCAAGAAGCTAAAGCCTGCTTTGTTCTTGCTTGCTGCAAGCACCACAATTAAACCACCTAAGATACCTGCGATAGGCGCAATCATAGTAATTGGGTAAGTCGAGTAGTTGTTCATCCAGCCATGATTGGCATTGGTCAAGACTTCTTTTGCCAATGGGTTAGCAACACCGTTGGTGTCAAATGGAGTCACTAAGGTATAACCTTCGATTCCACCAAAGTACAACCAAGCACCAGCACCTAAGAAACAGATGAGATAAACAATGCCCATAAGTTTCGTTGCTTGTGCTGAGCGTCTGCGTAAGTCACCATCGGTACGAAGCATGAGCCATGCACCGCCGTGTGCGCACAGCATTGATAAACTAACTAGGCCGCAGACTAAAGCAAATGGGTTGAGTAGAGCAAAGAAGCTCCCTGTGTAGGTTGAGCGGACGGTATCATCTAAACTAAATGGCACGCCTAAGAACATGTTGCCAAATGCCACACCGAAGACCAGTGCAGGTACAGCACCACCGACTGCTAAACCCCAGTCCCATGACGTACGCCATTTGGTATTTTGTAGTTTAGAGCGGTAGTCAAAACCTACAGGTCGTAAGAATAGGGCAAACAGTACTAAAAGTAGCGCCCAATACATGCCTGAGAATGCTGTTGCATAAACCATTGGCCATGCGGCAAACAATGCGCCGCCAGCAGTAATGAACCAAACTTGGTTACCGTCCCAGTGCGGAGCAATGGTGTTGATAGCCGCACGGCGTTCTTCATCTGTTTTGCCCACAAATGGCATGATCGCCATAGAGCCCATATCGAAGCCATCGGTGAGGGCAAAGCCAATCAGCAAGACGCCGACTAAAACCCACCAAATGATTTTGAGTAATTCATATTCGATCATGCTTGAGTCTCCTCATTACGAGCTGCTTCAAGTTTTTCAAAATGGTATTTACCAGTGTGAAGCGAACTTGGACCAAGACGTGAGAATTTGATCATTAAATACATTTCAATAATCAAAAGAACGGTATAGAACGCAGCTAAGGCAGCGATAGAACCCCATACATCACCTGTGCTTAAGCTTGATGCTGACAAGTGTGTAGGTAGAACTTCACCAATCGTCCACGGTTGACGACCTACTTCAGCAACATACCAACCTGTTTGTGCAGCAATCCATGGCAGAGGCAGAGCGAAAAGCGCGAACTTCAGTAACCATGGTTTGTTTTCTGCATTGCGTTTTGCCACAGCAAAGGTTGCTAGAGCAAATAACAACAGCATAAGGAAACCAGATACAACCATGGCACGGAATGCCCAGAATAAGCTTGGTACGTGCGGAATCGTGTCTTTTGCAGCAGATTTAATTTGATCTTCAGATGCATCAACTACATTTGGTGTGTATTTTTTCAGCAGTAAGCCATAACCCAAGTCTTTTTGAGTTTCAGCAAATGCAGCTTTTAGTTCTGGAGAAGTATCACCCGCGCGTAGTTTTTCCAGTTGTGAGTAAGCCACCATACCGTTACGAATACGATCTTCGTGTTGTACGATCAAATCTTTAATGCCAGTCACTTCTTTGTCTAAAGAACGTGTTGCAATAAGACCCATCACATATGGAATTTTCACTGCATAATCTGTAGTCATGGTTTCTTTATTTGGAATACCAAACAAAGTAAAGGGTGCAGGTGCAGGGTGAGTATCCCATTCTGCTTCAATGGCTGCGAGTTTAGTTTTTTGAACATCACCCAGTTCATAACCTGACTCATCGCCCAGTAAAATCACTGAAAGTGTTGAAGCTAAACCAAAAATTGCGGCAATGGCAAATGAACGACGCGCAAACGGAATATCGCGTTTTTTCAGTAAGTAGTAGCTTGAAATAGCCAGAACGAAAATAGCACCTGTCACATAACCCGCAGACACGGTATGTACAAATTTTACCTGTGCAACTGGGTTAAAAATGAGAGCACCAAAATCTACCAGTTCCATGCGCATGGTTTCATAGTTAAATACAGAACCGACAGGGTTTTGCATCCAACCAT
Organism: Acinetobacter sp. 789_lipA; assembly: GCF_058242845.1. Classification (NCBI taxonomy): domain Bacteria; kingdom Pseudomonadati; phylum Pseudomonadota; class Gammaproteobacteria; order Moraxellales; family Moraxellaceae; genus Acinetobacter; species Acinetobacter sp. 789_lipA. The sequence continues at coordinate 2,277,520 of NZ_JBZAYS010000001.1, forward strand.
TTGCAACCAAAATCCATAAGGCAGACATATTAGAACCGAGTGCAACCAGCCATGTCACACATAAGTGCTGCACTTTGGATAAGCGATCCCATCCAAAGAAGAACAGACCGATGAATGTCGATTCTAAGAAGAATGCCATTAATCCTTCAATGGCTAATGGAGCACCGAAAATATCCCCCACATAGTGTGAGTAATATGCCCAGTTAGTCCCGAACTGGAACTCCATGGTTAAGCCAGTAGTGACCCCTAAAGCGAAGTTAATACCGAAGAGTTTCCCCCAAAACTTGGTCATGTCTTTATAAATTTCTTTACCTGAAATCACATAGGTGGTTTCCATAATGGCAAGAATAAAGGCAAGCCCCAGTGTAAGTGGAACAAAAATAAAGTGATACATCGCGGTCATAGCGAACTGGAACCGCGAAAGATCGACCACGCTTTCAGATATCATCAACGTGTCTCCTTGATTGGGGATGGATTGCCAGCAATACGCTCAGCAACTTGATTGTCAAAATTTTTAGGAATCGTTGGGGCGTCAAACCAGATGTTCTTAATAACCATTAAAATAATCACCTTAATGATTAAAATGGCCACAATCTCTCTGGTGACTTTTTGATTGAGATTTTTGGGGACTAAGCTCATTTCACAAAGCCTATTTTTTAACTTGCTTTATATTATTAAACAAAAACATACAAAAGATAAATAGTCTTTAAACTTAAATAAAAAATATATTATTAAGTTGTTTAAATACATATACTTAAAATAATGGTGTGATGAAAAATAAACTAATATTTTTGTATTTTAAAGTTGACCAAATTACTTATGTTTATATTTAAATACCTGACTAAAATACTTGTATATATTTATTTTAAATCCGACTAAAACGCTTATATTTAACGTTCATCGTTATTTTATTGATAATTCATCTTAAGAATATAAAAGTGATAGGGCTTTTAAATGATGGATTTTAACGGATATGAATCATGGATGATTTGATCTGTTGCATATACCACAAGGAAATTAGGAATTAAAAATCGAATTAATATTTAAAAAGTCTTTTATTGTGTCATCTAAGCTTGAAGGCAGAGGCGGGGAGTAAAATTCTCATCCTGAGCTTATTCTGGGTAAATTTTCTTAGAATCCAGAAAGCTGGATTGTAAATGAAAGATTGCTTTGAAAAGATTGAGCAAGAAGATGAGGCAAGGGTTCGATTTAAACAGCGCGTTGTGAGGCGTTTGTTGGAGGCTAACGCAGTGGCCATGGCAAAGGATAAACTTGCTCATAAAGACGTAGAGTGTTGAAATGGGATCAGATGGGGTGCTTGTTTAGCGCGTACTTTCACCACTAAAAAGTTGATTGGATTTTGAAATTTTCTTTGCTATGTAATGCGACTTTTTTAGACGAATGAGAATAATTTGTGACTGAAATTCAAGTTCACCAAACTCAGGTTCAACTTGGACATAGTGGAGTTGACCATATTCATCGCGAACGCGAGCTTGAGCCGAAAAACCAGGACGTGCATTCCCGCTGGAGATAGTCGCCAGACGACCCAGTAAGTTGGTTTGTTTTTTATCTGGTCTGGGTTTAATAACTTGATCCAAACAGTGGATCATAAAAACGGTAAAGAAAATTGCAATAATCAGCGCAGGCAAAATCAGGTAGTAAGCCGAAGTAAAGGCCTGTTCTTTGGCGTAGATGCAGAACTGAAGGAAATAACCTGCAACACTAAAATTAAGTAAGAGAAAAACTACAATCAGTACTTTAGAAAACTTAACGTCCAGCAGCGGAGATTCAGTCAGTTTTTGTGGCGAGAGCCTTTTAAGGAAATGACTTGGGCGAGATTTAAAAAAGTAGCCTAAGGTTTCCACCATGCTGAGTATGACTAAAGTCAATAAGCTGAAATGAAAGAGCATCAAATCAGGGTGATGTAGCAACTCATACATGGTGAACGTCCAATTTCATTATTCTTCTGTGAGATAAATCCCACCGTCAGAATGCACGGTAATCGCTACTTTTTCAAGTGCTTCGCCTTGGCAGGGGCCAGAAATGCATTCACCTGTTTCCACCATAAACAACGCACCATGGGTCGAACATTCAATAAATTCTTGGTCGCGGTCTAAGAACTGGTTTTCCAAAAATTCAAGTTCAACTTGCAAATGCGGGCAAATGTTTTGGTAAGCAAAGAAGGCACCGTCACGTTGGGTGATAAAAATCGTATCCCCTTTAGGTGTTTCAAAAGAACGCGCTTCGCGTTCTGGGATGTCTTCTGTCATGCAAATTTTTTGCATCATGCACATTCCTTTTGCAGTTGTTGGAACAATTCAGCGTAATCTGTCACAGCCAAACGAGGGCCAAACTGTGACACCACTTCACTTGAAATCAAAATTGCAAGTTGCGCAGCTGTATGTAAGCCTAAGCCCGCATTTACTACATAAAGGAAGGCACCAGCAAAGGCATCACCTGCGCCATTGGCATCAATAGCGTGTACTTTACGACCCGCGACACTAAATGTTTCTTGTGCATTTGAAATAAGTGCACCTTCAGCTGAAAGCGTAATCACCACATGCTGGCTCAGTGTTTTGAGTTTTGCTAAAGCCGCCTCAACTGTTTCAGTTTCGGTGTACATCATGGCTTCTTGCTGGTTACAGAACAATAAGTCCACACCATCCGCTATCATTTCATCTAGACCATGACGCGCGTATTGCACCATCGCAGGGTCAGACAGGGTTAATGCAATTTTAACACCATGAGCTTTGGCAATTTCACGCGCCTGCTTAACAGCTAAACGTGCGCTATCGCTGGTTGAAAGATAACCTTCGATATAGAGCCATTTCGCGGTTTTTAAGGGTTCAAAGTCAATCTGTTGTTCAGTTAACTCGGCTGTAATACCTAAATAGGTATGCATAGTGCGTTCAGAGTCTTCACTGACTAGAACCATACACGTGCCTGTTACGCCTTCACTGATTGATTTATCAGTGTTTTTAATGCCTGCTTCGTGCAAACCGTTGAGGTAAGTTTGCCCTAGCTCATCATTACCCACGCGGCATGCATAAAATGCTGAACCACCCAAAGCACTAAAGGCAACGGTGGTGTTGGCTGCTGAACCACCTGAAGCCTGACCTTTATAGCTTTGTGTTTCTTTTAATTTTTTATAAAGATCTGCTTGTGTTTCACCATCAGTTAACTGCATAGTGCCTTTTTGCAAATGTTGTTGAATAAGGAAGTCGTCAGAGACTTTAAATTCTTGGTCGATTAGTGCATTACCAATTGCAAAAAGATCAACAGTTGCCATGTCTTTTTTCGTCACGTATTGAAAATAAAGCGACATTTTACACCAATGCTCAAGATTGCTGTAGTTTGTTGAGGAAAATTCATTTTATTTACGTGGCAAATGTAGTGAAATGGCTTTGCTCATATTCAAGGAAGTTTAGATGGAAATTTTAATTCAAGCGGCAGAACAATTACCTCCTCAAATACAAGCTTTGGCACAACTCGCAGCAAAAGAAGGATATGAACCGTTGACCCGCTTGATCGAAGAATATCAAAGCGGAAAAAATCGTTTTGATCAAAAGGGTGAAGTGTTGTTATTGGCCTACGATCAAGACCAATTGATTGCCTGTGGCGGTTTAAATCAGCAATGGGGTGAAAATGAAATCGAGGCGCGGATTGGGCGCGTACGCCGTTTTTATGTTCATCCTAAATACCGTAAGAGCGGTGTGGGTCGTCAGTTGTTGGCGCATCTAGAAAAATGTGCGCGTCCGAACTTTTCTGCGCTGTGTTTAAATACCGCAGATTTATCCGCAGCCAGTTTTTATCAAAAGCAAAACTATGTTTTTGTGGAAAATCACCCGAACTATAATTATTTTAAATATCTCATCTAGTTTTACTTTCTGAGAACACTTCCCTCAAAAAGACTGAAATTTGGAAAGCAGCGAGATGCTTTTCAAATTTCCAGCAAATTACTCGGGTTTTCAGCGTGAAATCTTTTGACAACTAAAGCTATAATGCAGGCAGTGTATTAATTATTGTTAGGAGATCACATGACTGTAGATGTCACTGAAACCATTTCTCAAACTGTACATCCTGCGTTTCAGTTGGTACGTCAACACCATGTTGAAGCTTTAGACATTTTAGTGTCTGAATATAAACATAAAGTCACTGGGGCAGTGCATTATCACTTGGCCACCAATCATGATGAAAATGTATTCTTGGTTGCCTTTCGCACCCAACCTATGGATTCAAAAGGCGAAGCGCATATTTTAGAGCACACAGCACTGTGTGGTTCGGAAAAATTTCCTGTTCGTGATCCGTTCTTTTTAATGATTCGTCGTTCACTGAATACTTTTATGAACGCCTTTACTGCGGCGGACTGGACAGCGTATCCATTTGCGACTCAGAATAAAAAAGATTTCCAAAATTTACTTGAAGTATATTTAGATGCGGCTTTTGCAGCCAATTTGAATCCGTTGGATTTTGCCCAAGAAGGGATCCGCATTGAGCTTGAAAACGGTGAGCCTGTTTATAAAGGTGTGGTTTTCAACGAAATGAAAGGGGCTATGAGTTCGCCTTCAGACCAGTTGTATCATCAGTTAGCGCATCACTTATTTCCTGAAACCACTTATCACTACAACTCAGGTGGCGACCCTAAAGATATTCCAGACTTGACTTATCCTGAGTTGGTGGATTTCTACAAGTCACATTATCACCCAAGTAACGCAGTTTTCATGACCTTTGGTAATGAGCCTGCTTACAATCTACAAGAGCAGTTTGAAACTTTAGCCTTGGCGAAGTTTTCAAAAGGTGAAACGCTCTTTTCTAAAGAAGAGCGACGTCTGACTGCGCCGCTAGAAGTGACTGAAACCTATGCGGTAGATGCAGAAGATTTAAAAGACAAAACTTATCACATCATTTCATGGTTATTGCCTAAAGCCAGTGAGATCAAACTACGCCTAGGTATGCGCCTTGTTGAGGGTGTACTGTTAGAAGATTCAGCTTCTCCGTTACGTCATTACCTTGAGACCTGTGGTTATGCACAGTCTACTGGCCCGATTATGGGCGTAGATGATTCAAACTACGAAATGACCTTCTACTGTGGCGTACAGGGTTCAAACCCTGAACATACAGCTGAGTTTAAAGCAGGTGTGTTTAAGGTTCTAGAAGACGTCGCTTCAAAACCTGTCGATCAAAACATGGTGGATGCGATTTTACATCAAATTGAATTGCACCAACGTGAAATCAATGGTGATGGCATGCCTTATGGTCTAAGCCTGATTTTAAATGGTTTGGGGAGTGCGATTCACCACAGCGACCCAGTCACTGTATGGGATGTGGACTCAGCCATTGCTGCGGTAAAAGAAGAACTGAAAGATCCAATGTGGTTGTCAAACTTAATCAAAACCTATTTGATTGATAACGCACACCGTGTACAAATGACTTTGGTGCCTGATGCCAATAAATCTGCGGTGGAAGCGGCAGCAGAAAAAACACGTTTAGCCGAAATTGGTGCGCAGCTAACAGACGCTGAAAAAGCAGAAATTGAAGCACAAACTGAAGCACTCAAAGTCCGTCAAGATACCCCAGATGACCTTAACCTTCTGCCAAAAGTGGGCTTGGAAGATGTGCCTGCTGAACTGCAAATTGTACAAGGGCAGTTGCGCGAGATTATCTCAAATCGTATCGATTATCCGTTGAATCTTTATCATGCGGGTACCAACGGTATTTACTACAATCAAGTCCTGATCCAAATTCCGCAAGATGTAGTGCAGTCACCTTACTTTAACTTGCTGTCCATTTTGATGGGTGAAGTTGGTGCAGGTCAATATGACTATCTAGAACTACAACAACTGCAAACAGCGGTGAGTGGTGGTTTAGGTATGGGCGCCTCTTTGCGTTCTCAAGTAAATGACAAAAATCAAATCAGTGCATGGTTAACGCTGACCACAAAATCGTTGGTGAGTAATTTTGACAGTATCGCTTTGTTGAAACTGGCATTTGAACAACTGCGTTTTGACGAAAAAGATCGCATTGTTGAGTTATTGCAACAACGTAAAACGCGTTGGGCATCTCGTCTGTCAGGTTCAGGACACAGTTATGCCATGCAAATTGCAGGACGTAACCACAGTGCTTTGGCAAAACGTGATTATCACAACACGGGCTTGGGTGCATTAAACTGGTTAGGTGATTTAGTCAGCCGTATTGAAAAAGATGCAGCAGCTTATGATGATTTGATCAATGAATTAAAAGCGATTCATTTAAAACTTTTACAAGCACCAAAACAGTTCTTACTGGTGTGTGAAGAACATCAGTCAGACCGCTTGGTTGAAGAAGTTCAAAATGTGTGGGACAAGTTAGCCATTCCAGAGCAAATTGTGACTTTAAAAGCTACTGAGCAGATCGATACCGATGCAGATGAGGCGTGGTTAATTCAAGCCAATGTTCAATTCTGTTCATCGGCTTATCAAGCCGTTGAGGTGTCACATCCAGATGCTGCACCGCTAATGGTACTGGCAGCGTACTTGCGTAATGGTTTCTTACACAGTGCAATTCGTGAAAAAGGTGGGGCTTATGGTGGTGGCGCAAGTTATGACGGCAATGCATGTTCATTCCGCTTCTATAGCTACCGTGATCCGCGTTTGGCTGAAACTTTTAATGACTTTGAAGCCAGTGTGCAATGGTTGCTCAATACTGAGCAAAAACCACATCAGCTTGAAGAAGCAATTTTAGGTTTGATTGCGGGTATGGACAAACCAGGTTCACCAGCGGGTGAAGCGATTACGGCATGTTATGCACTTTTACATGCACGTACACCAGCCTTCCGTAAGCAGTTACGTAGCCGTCTTTTGGCTGTGAGTTTAGAGGACTTGCAACGTGTGGCGGTACAATACTTGCTTGAACAAAAACCAACGAAAGCCGTGGTTGCACCTATGGCGAAGCGTGATACTTTAATTGAGTTAGGTTTTAGTATTCAACAAGTTCAGTAAAACAATAAGAGGGTCGTATGGCGTTCAAATCATTTGAGCGTTCAACTTTAGTACTGAGCATGACTGTGCTCACTACTTTGGGTGTCGCTAAAACACATGCACAAATTTCCGAAGTACCTGCAACTCCTGCAACAGCCGAGGCATGTGTTGCATTCGCATCGAATGCAGACCGTTTGGCTTGTTATGATGCATTATTCAAAATTCCTGAAGCAGTAAAGCCACGCATTGTTTCTGAGCAACGTGCAGCCATGGAAATTGCGCCAGAACCTGAAAATATTACAGGGAAAATTGCACAAGGTGTGAGCTCTGTTTTCGCTTCTGAAGGTCCTAAAATATCCCCGAATTTATCTTTAATGGATAGCCGTTGGGAGCTTTCACCCGAAAGTAAATTAGGGACTTGGAATATTCGTGCTTATCAACCTGTGTACTTAATGCCTGGTTTTTGGACGACAGATAAAAATGAACGTCCATCGAGCCCAAATGAAAACAATACTGTAAATGCCGATCGAGAGCAAAACCTGAAGTCGATGGAAGCGAAATTTCAACTGTCTTTAAAAACCAAAGCAGTCGAGAACTTATTTGGAGACAATGGCGATGTTTGGTTGGGTTATACCCAGTCTTCTCGTTGGCAGGTGTATAACGGTGAAGAATCACGTCCGTTCCGTGAAACCAACTATGAGCCTGAAGCCAGTTTGGTTTTCCGTACCAATTATGAACTGTTGGGTTTAAATGGTCGCTTACTGGGATTAACTTTCAACCACCAGTCTAATGGTCGTTCCGATCCGCTGTCGCGTAGTTGGAACCGTGTCATGTTGAATGTGGGTTTTGAAAGAGACAACTTTGCGCTCATGCTGCGCCCTTGGTACCGTCTAGATGAAGATGCAGATGATGATAATAACCCTGATATTAAGGATTATGTCGGACGGGGTGATTTAACAGCATTCTATCGTTGGAATGAACATGATTTTTCACTCATGCTACGTCATAGTTTAAAAGGTGGCGATGACGCGCGCGGTGCTGCACAGTTTGACTGGGCTTTTCCTATTTCAGGGAAGTTGCGTGGCCATTTCCAGTTGTTTGATGGTTATGGCGAAAGCTTAATTGATTATAACCACCGAGCGACTTATGTGGGCTTGGGTGTGTCCTTAATGAATTGGTACTAATTTAGAGACATAAAAAAACCACGTTTGATACGTGGTTTTTTTATGTTTAAGTGTTAGGTGTTTTAACCAATTTGAATATCGGCAGTTGGATGTTTTAAACGGCTCTTTTTTGGCGTCGCAATCAGGTAGGCTAGTGTTAAAGGACCTAAACGACCTGCAAACATCAAGAGCATCAGAATAAATAAACTTGCAGGTTGAAGTTCGCCCGTGATGCCGCGTGACAAACCGACAGTACAAGCAGCGGAAATGGCTTCAAATAACAAATCCATAAACTGATGATTAGGTTCGATTAAAGATAAACTAAAGATGCCTAAGAAAATAAGTGCCGAAGTAATAGAGACAACAGCCATTGCCTTAAAAGAGGTTTTTTGAGAAACAGAGTGATTGAACACACGAATTTCATCTTCACGTCTAAGGAAGCTAATCACGCTGAGTAAAACAATAATAAATGTACCTACTTTAATCCCGCCTGCGGTACTCATCGAGCCTCCCCCAATGAACATCAGTAACATGGTCACGAGGGTCGAGGCATCTTTCATCTGTGCCAAATCAAGGCTGTTAAAGCCCGATGAACGAGGCACGGTGGCATGGAACCATGCATTTAAAGCTTGGTCACCTAAGCTCATTGGCGCTAAAGTGAGGGGATTGTTCGATTCAATCGCCCATAAAAGAACAAAAGCAATCAGGTTCAAGCCTGCAATGGTGGATAAAATCAATTTGCTATTGGTACTTAAGCCTTTCCAACGTTTGCTGCGTTTAATGTCCATTAACACCACAAAACCTGTCCCACCAATGATGTATAGCATACTGATGGTAAAGGTAATGAGATACTGACCCGAGAAGTTCATTAGACTGTTGGGAAACAGTGAAAAGCCACCATTGTTAAATGCGGATACACTATAAAAAGCCGCATAAAACAGAGCTTGATTGAAATTGTAATCTTCTAACCATGCAATGGTCAAAATAACCGTGCCGATCGCCTCAAAAAATAAGGAATATAGCAGTACACCTTTAATGGTGAAGGATACTTTGGATAAGCTGGTTTGACCAATGGTCTCTTGCGCCATGATTTGTTGCTTTAAACCGAGTTTGGTCGACAGACTCAGTGCGGCTAAAATTGCAAAAGTCATAAAGCCTAAGCCACCAATTTGAATCAGCAGCATAATGATGATTTTACCTGTTACGGTAAAAGTTTCACCGACATTCACCACAGACAGTCCAGTAATGGTGACGGCTGAGCTGGCGGTGAACAAAGAGTTAATCCAACTGAGTTCACCGTGGTGTGAAATGGGTAGCTTTAATAATAGAGTCCCAATAATAATAAAGCTCAAAAAACCCAAGGCCAGCAGGCTGGGCGGGCTTAAATTAATGGTGCTGTTTGGTTGGGTTTGCCATTCTTTGACTTTTTTCATGATTTGAACCGTGCTGAAAGACGACGTAATGTTTCGAGTAAACCTTCAACAACTAGAATATCACCCACTTGTAAAATTAAATTGGGGTCAATGCTGTACAAAACGTCTTTGCCACGTTTATGGAGTAATGTTTTCACATCAGGTGCTTGATCCATCAATTGGCGGAAGCGAGTCCCTTGTAGTTTTTCATCAATTTCAATTTTGACAATATAGTGGTTATCTTCAAGCGCCATATAGCGACTGACCATGGGGTAGCATAAAGACTGCGCAATCCGTACGCCCATGTCCTCTTCAGGGTGAATAATTTTACTAATCCCTAAATGGCTTAAAATCATATGGTGCGACTTTGATTTGGCTTTGACCCAAATTTTTTCAACCCCAATATTTTTGAGGTGCAGCACACACAAAATACTGGCTTCAATATTTTCACCAATTGCGACCACCACGGCATCGCAGTTTTTAATATTTAATTCATCGAGGACATGTTCATCTGTTGCGTCGGCGATGACAGCATGGGTCACCTGCTCAGAAATATTTTCAACATATTTTTTTTCGCTATCGATACCAATGACATCATGTCCCAGTTCAATGAGTTGAGTTGCAACTGTGGCTCCAAAGCTTCCTAAACCAATCACTGCAAATTGTGCCATGTCATCTTTCCTTTAAATTTTTTATACGTCGATTGTTAACGAATGTTGTGCCAAATTTCACAAGATGTCATCTTTATACAGACACGCTTTTTTCGCTCAACCGCGCTTTGCCTTATACCAATATATCACTCATCCAAAGGAGTATATAAATGCGGAAGACACTGTATGAATCCCTCAGGATCGCGTTTCCAGAATTGAATGATACCGCAATTCCAGAAGAACAAGATGAGTTCGAGCACTTTGTACGTTGGTTGAATAGCGATTATTCAAACATTCAAAAAATAGAACTCGATGATTTTCGACAAAATGGTATTGATGAATGCCATCGACTCCAACAGTTAGGTATTGACTTAGACGAGCTGAAAAACCAAATTAATGATGATATGGCGTCTTTTTATCAAATGTATGACAGTGAGGAAGAAGAAACCTCAGACATGCATGGTTATGATTTTGAGTTTAGTTTTGATGTTATTTTTAACCACATTAAAATTTTTATCGAGCCTTATGAACTCAGTTTGCTGGTTATTGAGCGGGAAAACCCTTATTGGCTGTTGGTACCGCATAATGATGAGCTGATCGATAGAATTATTGTTACATATAATCACACGTTCGGTGATGAAGAGCCGATGCAGCTCATAGAATAAAACCGCCTCGAAGGGCGGTTTTATGTATGTATTGAATCTTTTATTTTAAGAAACGTTGATAACCTAGGTTATTGGTAATTTCTTCATATGGATACGAAATACTTTCTAAGGTTTCAATCAAACCATCTGGGTTTTGTTTCGCGTCACTTGCTTCTAAACCTACAAGGACACGACCTTCCGCAGCACCGTGGTTACGGTAGTGGAATAGGGTAATGTTATGCGTAGGGCCAAGGCGTTCGAGGAACATTAACAGAGCACCTGGACGTTCAGGGAACTCAACACGGAACAAACGCTCATTTTCAAGATCTGCATGACCACCAATCAGGTAGCGAATATGCAGTTTTGCTACTTCATCATCAGATAAGTCATCGACATCGAACTGAGTTTTGAGTGCTTCAAAAATATCATGACGCTCTTTTTCACCGCCTTTTAAGCTAATGCCGACAAAGACTTGCGCTGCACTGGCATCACTCGCACGGTAGTTAAACTCGGTGATATTACGGCCCTGTAGCGCTCGGCAGAAATTCAGGAATGAACCTTTTTTCTCTGGAATGGTCACAGCAAAAATAGCTTCTTTGCGTTCACCCAATTCAGTACGTTCTGCAATATAACGTAAACGGTCAAAGTTCATGTTTGCACCACATACAATTGAGACGATGTTTTGCCCAATTAGCTCGTGTGTTTCAACATATTTTTTAATCCCTGCTAAGGCCATCGCACCCGATGGTTCAACGATGCTACGACATTCATCATAGGTGTCTTTAATTGCGGCACAAATTTCATCTGTATTGACTAAAACTACTTCACGCTCAACGAGCGGGCCTGAGTTATCTGACTTTTGTAGTTGAATCACTTCAAATGGTTTTTCACCAATCTGTGCTACAGCTGTGCCATCAGCAAATAAGCCGACTTGAGGCAGTACAACACGTTCACCTGCTTCAAATGCAGCTTTTAAACAAGCAGATTCGTCATATTCAACTGGAATGACTTTGACATGTGGTGCAACATCGCCTAAGTAGGCTGCTACACCAGCAATTAAACCACCGCCACCAACAGCGACGAAGACATAGTCGACATCGCGCCATTGGCGCAAAATTTCATTGCCAATCGTGCCTTGACCTGCCATGACCAGTTCATCGTCATAGGGTGGAATAAAACTCATACCGTCTTCTGCAGCACGTTGAATTGCATATTTGTTGGCAACATCAAAAGAGTCGCCATGGAGAACTACTTCACCGCCTAAGCGTTTGACTGCCTGAACTTTAATATCTGGGGTGGTTTTCGGCATCACAATAATGGCGCGAATCCCGAGTTTTTTACCTGACAGTGCTACACCTTGGGCATGGTTGCCAGCAGACGCAGTAATCACGCCACGTTCAAGTTGGGCTCTAGGGAGTTGGCTAATGCGGTTATAGGCACCGCGCAGCTTAAATGAAAAGACTGGTTGTAAGTCTTCACGTTTAAAACGAATGTTGTTATTGAGTTTCTCACTAATTCGAGGTGCCGCTTCGAGTGGAGTTTCGATTGCAACATCGTAGACTGTTGCTTGTAATATTTGTCGAACCAAACGAGACAGCATGTTAATTTCCCATTTAACAGTTTAAAATAGAGGATCATTGTAACAAACCCCTGTACATTTGGGCTGTAAAATCAGCAACAAATGTCAAAAAATAGTTGAGCCAAATTATGAGTCTGTATGCTACCCAAGATGAAAAAAAGCAAGCTGCTGCAAAAGCTGCCTTAAAGCACTTACCTAAAGGTGGCATTTTAGGGGTGGGTACAGGCAGCACCGTCAATTTCTTAATTGAACTTTTACCTGAGCTTCAGCTTGAAGCGGCTGTGGCAAGTTCAGAAGCAACGGCTGAGCGCTTAAAAAAATTAGGCATTGAAGTGGTTGATATGAACTCTGTGGGCGGTTTAGATGCCTATGTAGATGGTGCAGATGAAATTGACCGTCATATGCATATGATTAAAGGTGGTGGGGCTGCACTTACTCGCGAGAAAATTGTAGCTTCAATTGCGAGAAAATTTGTTTGTATCGTTGATGACTCTAAGTGGGTCGATCAATTAGGCCGTGACTTCCCACTTCCGATTGAAGTGATTCCTATGGCACGTTCGGCTGTGGCACGTAAAATTGTAGCGCTCGGTGGTGATCCTGCTTACCGTGAAGGCGTGGTGACGGATAACGGTAATGTGATTTTAGATGTTTATAACCTGAATATTTTAAATGCGCTTGAGCTTGAAAAAACCATTAACGACATTCCAGGTGTGGTGTGTAATGGTATTTTTGCAATCAATAAAGCAGATGTGGCAGTTGTTGCAACAGACAGTGGTATTGAAGAGCGTACCGCGGTTTAATTTTAAATCTTCCCTGAGCTCTTCTTTGAAAAAGAGGGGCTAAAAGCAAAAACATTTTTATCTTATGTTTTTCTCCCTCCTTTCAAAAGGAGGGTCGGGAGGATGATTCAATAAAAGAATAATATTAATGACCTTAGCAGACCTACCTGAAATTCAAATCACCCATCATGCACGTGCGACCCGGTTACGACTTCGTGTTGAACCAACTCAAATTCGTTTAACCGTGCCTAAATTTTGTAGCAAACGGCAAATTCAGGATTTTTTAAATCAATCTGAACAGTGGATGGTTGAAACTTGGCAGAAGCAACAAGCCAGTCTGCTACAGATAGATCAAACCCTTCCCACAGAATTACGGTTATTTAATCGCCAAAATGCTTTAACGGTGAGCTATCAAACACAAAAAAATGCGTATATTTTGGATGAGCACAATCACCAGCTTTGGATCAGTGACCGTCAGCCTGAAAGTTATTTAAAATCTTTTGTGATTGTATATGCCAAACAGCACTTGCCTATTTATTTGCAACAGATTAGTCATGAAACTGGTTTAAAATTTGCACAATGTTCAATTCGTCAGCCCAAAACACGTTGGGGGAGTTGTAGTGCCAAACACGACATTATGCTTAACAGTGCTTTAGTGTTGTTTCCTGAAGCCATTACGCGTTATGTCTGTGTGCATGAACTCGCACATACGCAACATTTTGATCATAGTGCACGCTTTTGGGCGGAAGTTGCCAAATATGATGCTGCTTTTCAACAGCATCGAAAAACTTTAAAAACAATCGCATTGCCGCATTGGTGGGCAGGCGTTTAAAGTTAATTTTACGTACAAAATTGAAAAATAATTTCTTCTGATTGATTGAGGGTGAGTCAAAAAATGCTCTAAACTTCATGATCTAAGGTAAACATTCCTCAATTTCAGTCCAAAGACCTCAAATGTGAATTTTACAGATATCCACTATTTTATATTAATCGTTCCAGCTTGCCTGATTTTAATGGGAAGCTTACTTTTAATATGTCATTTTGCTTTTAGGGCTCCCTCATATTTATTGTGGCTCGGGCTTGGATATATTGTGCCTTCGTTTTCTGTGGCCGCGCAAAGTTTTATGTCGAATAAGCAGTTGGCTTTGTCGGCACCCATTTTAGGCAGTATGTATTTGTTTGGCGCATGGGCCAGCGCTTATGCCATGGGCTTAAGAAAGAACGCGAATGCACGTCCATATTGGTGTCTGGCCTTGGTCGTGATGGCTTTACTTTCACTCAGTTATTATTCCTACGTAGATGATCAACTGTGGATCAGAATGCTGATTTTAAACATTTCAATTGCATTGGTTGAGTCTTTGGTTTTGTTTTCAATGTTTAAACATTATCAAGGGATTGATTTGCTCAATAAAATAGTCGACTTTTCCTACTTGTTTATTGTGCTGTATACCTTTGTTCGCGGAATCATTATTTTTCTCTTTTTAAGAAATATCGAAGCAGACATGCTGGCAAATTCAGTTTGGTGGCTGATGATGCTTGCTGCGAGCATTATCTTAAGTATGTGGTTTGCAATAGTGCTGCTCGGAACCTTGGTGCGCGATATTATCCATCAACTTAATGATGAGCGACTAAGAGATCCGCTAACGCATTTATTCAATCGACGTGGTTTTAACGAAGCGGCTAAACGGAAGTTGCATCAGCTCTCTAAACAGTCTTATTTCTTGCTCATGTGTGATATTGATCATTTTAAGAAAATAAATGATACCTATGGGCATTTGGTGGGTGATCAAATTTTACAACAAGTCGGTCAAATTATTGGGCAAAACGTCCGTGCGCACGACTTAGTGGGGCGTTTTGGTGGAGAGGAGTTCATTGTCTTATTGCAAATTGATGACGCCACGCTGGCTTATAATATTGCCAATCGTATTCGTTTAGGTATTGCCGATGCACGACTATCCTCCAAAAGTATTGCCGTGACAGCAAGTTTCGGACTGGCTGCGGTACATCAGCCTAACTTAAAATATGCCATACATACTGCCGATCAATTGTTATATCAGGCGAAACATTCGGGACGAAATCAGATTGGTTTTGAGCCTGCACAGAGTATATTGGATGTGTCTCATTAGGTGTCGATAGCACTAAAAACGCATAAATTCCAAGTAAAACAGTTTAGAAAGCAGAAACTTCCTGTCATACTAGGCAGTTACGAAATGGACAGTTTAAGTTTGAGGTAATACACGTGATTTCAGTTGGTATTGTCGGCGGTACAGGTTATACAGGCGTTGAATTGTTGCGTCTTTTACTACGACACCCAAATGTGCAAGTAAGCGTATTAACATCGCGTACAGAAGACGGTCGCCGTGTAGATGATATGTTCCCAAGCCTACGTGGACATACCGAACTCAAATATTCAGATTTGAATATTGATGAACTGAAAAAATGTGATGTGGTGTTCTTTGCGACACCGCATGGCGTTGCCATGAAGCATGCCGAAGAGTTGGTGGCTGCAAATACTAAAGTGATTGACCTTGCCGCAGACTTTCGTTTACAAGACTTAGAACAGTTTGAAAAATGGTATGGTATGCAGCATGCGTGCCCTGAACTACTGAAAGACTCGGTTTATGGTTTGTCAGAATTAAACCGTGAGCAGATTAAACAAGCCAATGTCATTGGTAACCCTGGTTGTTATCCAACAACAGTACAACTGGGTTTAGCGCCGTTATTTAAGCAAAACGACACATTAGTTAAACCTGAAAGCATTATTATTGATGCAAAATCGGGTGTGTCTGGTGCAGGCCGTAAAGCCAGCCTTGGGATGATCTATTCTGAAAATGCAGATAATTTCAAAGCTTATGGCGTTGCAGGTCACCGTCATCATCCTGAAATTGTGGAAGCGTTGGAAAATATTTCAGGCTTAAAAGAGGTGTTTAACCACATTTTATTTGTCCCGCATTTGGTGCCAATGATTCGTGGCATGCTGAGCACGATTTATGTGGACTTAACCGATGCAGGTGAAGCTGCTGATGTGCAAAGTTTATATGAACAGTTTTATGCCAATGAAGCTTTTGTCGATGTGATGCCTGCGGGAAGTTCACCAGAGACACGTTCTGTGCGGGGTGCAAATCAACTACGTATTGCGCTGTATAAACCACAACCGAAAAAATTAGTGGTCATTTCAGTACAAGACAATTTGGTTAAAGGTGCAGCAGGTCAGGCCGTTCAAAACATGAACTTAATGTTTGGATTTACTGAAACAGCGGGCCTAGACGGAATTGGTTTATTACCATAAAAAACGTTTTAAAACTTCACACACATTTAGATTTCGATTTAAATGTGTGTTTTGAATTGAATCAAAATAAGAGATGACGATGCCGAACACTGACACAAATATGACGTCACAACAGCCTGAACCTGCAAAGCCGTTTTTACAGACCAATAAGCCCTTGGCAATTGGTGCTGCAATATTGATGCTTGCAAGTGGGGGATTGGGCTATACCGTCGGACATCGTCAGGGTTTAACGGTGGTAGGTTTTGATGCAGATGCTGAGCAACTGGTCGAAGTGGTACAAAAGCAAAAGACCAGTCTGGATGCTTTAAATAAAAACTATAACGCTGCTGTTCAGGAGCGTGACGTTGCTGTGACCAATTCAAATGAGCTGTATTTGTCATTGCAAAAAGCTCTGGATCAACAAGCGCAATCTGAAACCACTGCGGTGATTTACCGTGAGGTTTTGCGTCAACGCGGTGGTATTCCACTGGCAGTGCAGCATATTGCGATTAAACCTTTGCCTGAAAATGCATTTGAATATCAACTCGACTTGGTTCAAGTCAGTCCATCTAAACGTGCAGCTTCAGGTACAGTTGAACTCCGACTCATTCGTGGTACAGAGGTTTTAGTTGTGCCTCTTGAAGACAAAAACTTTAACTTTGAAAACTATGAGCGTTTAACAGGGCGTTGGACAATGCCTAAAGGCTTTACGCCGCAGTTTATCGAAGTCCGTTTAACAGGTAGCACACCAGTGACACGACGCTTTAGTTGGTCACGTGGTGAAGCCGTAGAAAGTCAATCAGCATTTGTCTCTGAAATTCCTCAGGCTGAGGCGAATGCACAATAATTGTGAATTGTAAGTTTATGGGTATCTCTAAGCGTTCAACGTGTTTAAATGAAATCAAGCAGTCTTTTCATGAATCTGGCTATGTCGATTGGCATATCAGCCCGCGCTTGAGCAATGATGAACCGCATGAAGAAGAAAATGGGGATGTCGCTGTCCAAACCGCGCCACCAGAACTTAAGCGTCCGCCACTCTATGCTGTCGTTTTAATGAACGATGACTACACCCCAATGGACTTTGTTATTGAAATTTTACAACAATACTTTGCTTTGAATCTTGACCAAGCCACTCAAGTAATGCTAACTGTACATTATGAAGGAAAAGGTGTTGCAGGCGTTTACCCGAGAGACATCGCGGAAACAAAAGCAAACCAAGTCAATAATTACGCTCGGTCTCAAGGTCATCCTTTACTTTGTCAGATTGAGCCGAAAGATTAAGGGGGTTCCATGCTCAGTCGTCAATTAGAAGTATCCTTACGTTTGGCTGTTAGTATGGCTCGACAAAAGAGACATGAATTCCTAACCGTTGAACATTTATTATTGGCTTTACTCGATAATGATTCGGCCGTAAATGCATTGAAAGCCTGCGGTGCAGATATTATTGTGCTTCGCAAAGAGCTTGAAGAATATGTAGAGCAGCACACTCCTAAGCTGGGCGAAAACAGTGACCAAGCTCCGCATCCAACTGAAAGTTTTGACCGTATCTTACAACGTGCAATTTTTCATGTGCAATCAAGCGGTGGTGATCGTACAGTTGAAGGCGCAGACATTTTAGTGGCGATGTACTCTGAGCGTGACTCTTTTGCAGTCTACCTCTTGAAACGCCATCAAATTAACCGTTTAACTCTGACACAATACTTGGCCCACGGCACACGTAAAGACGAAGTGCAAGTGGAAGAAGAAATTGAAGATCTCGATGGTGAATCGACCAGTTCAAGCAACGCAGGCCCTTTAGAGCTGTATACAACCAACTTAAATGTTGAGGCACAAAAGGGCAAAACGGATCCTTTAATTGGTCGTGAAAAAGAAATTGAACGTGCTGCGCAAATTTTGTGCCGTCGTCGTAAAAACAACCCGTTATTGGTCGGTGATCCTGGCGTCGGTAAAACATCGATTGCTGAAGGCTTAGCTTGGCTCATTGTTAATGGTAAAGCACCGAAACCATTGGCAAATGCTGAAGTGTATAGTTTGGACATTGGTGCTTTGGTAGCAGGAACCAAATACCGGGGTGACTTTGAAAAACGTTTAAAACAGCTTTTGAACGCGTTGAAAAAGAAACCAGAAGCAGTTTTGTTTATTGATGAAATCCACATGATTATTGGTGCGGGCTCAAGTATGGGCAGTACGATGGATGCATCAAACTTGATTAAACCCGCTTTGGCCAATGGCTCATTGCGCTGCATTGGTTCAACCACATTCCAAGAATACCGCCAAGTCTTTGAAAAAGATCATGCATTGTCACGCCGTTTCCAAAAAATTGATGTCAATGAGCCATCTATTTCAGAAACGATTGATATTCTACGTGGTTTGAAGAGCAAGTTTGAGGATTTCCATCATGTTAAATATGATGACAAAGCTTTAATTTCTGCGGTTGAGCTGTCTGCAAAGTTCATTAATGATCGTTTCTTGCCAGATAAAGCCATTGATGTCATTGATGAAGCAGGGGCACAACGTCGTCTGAAAGCTGAACAAGATGACACCTTGATTACCGTGGAAAATATTGAAGATATCGTGTCGAAAATTGCACGTATTCCACCAAAAACCGTATCTAAAGATGATAAGACCGT
Organism: Acinetobacter sp. 789_lipA; assembly: GCF_058242845.1. Taxonomy (NCBI): domain Bacteria; kingdom Pseudomonadati; phylum Pseudomonadota; class Gammaproteobacteria; order Moraxellales; family Moraxellaceae; genus Acinetobacter; species Acinetobacter sp. 789_lipA. Next base: position 2,296,601 of record NZ_JBZAYS010000001.1, read on the forward strand.
TCTTGAAAATCTTGAGCGTGATTTAAAACGTGTGGTCTTTGGTCAAGATGAAGCCATTGAAGCTTTAGGCTCAGCAATTAAACTGTCGCGTGCAGGCTTAAAATCACCAGATAAGCCTGTGGGTAGTTTTGTTTTTGCAGGCCCAACTGGGGTAGGTAAAACAGAAGTCACCAAGCAGCTTGCGAAATTACTGGGTGTTGAGCTGGTTCGCTTCGATATGTCAGAGTATATGGAGCGCCATGCAGTTTCACGTTTGATTGGTGCGCCTCCAGGTTATGTCGGCTTTGACCAAGGTGGTCTGTTGACCGATGCGATTCATAAAAATCCGCACTGTGTATTATTGCTAGATGAGATTGAAAAAGCGCATCCAGACGTATTCAACTTATTGCTACAAATCATGGATCATGGTTCATTGACCGATAACAATGGTCGTAAATCAGACTTCCGTAATGTGGTGTTGGTCTTGACCACAAATATTGGCGCAGAAACTATTTCTCGCGTGAGTATTGGCTTCATGGATCAAGACAACAGTAATGATAACCAAGATGCGATGAAGAAAGCGTTTTCTCCAGAGTTCCGTAACCGTTTGGACAGTGTGATTCAGTTTAAAGCTTTGCCAACGACAGTAATTGAAAATGTGGTGGATAAGTTCTTAACTGAACTACAAGCGCAACTGGATGAGAAAAAAGTCATTCTAGAAGTGGATCAAAGTGCGCGTGAGTGGATGGCTGAAAATGGCTATGACCGTTTAATGGGCGCTCGCCCAATGCAACGACTCATCCAAGAGCATTTGAAAAAACCACTGGCTGAAATGATTCTATTTGGTGAGCTTGCAGAACATGGTGGCAATGTTGCGGTCTCTGTGAAGAACGAAAATGGTAAAGCGGTGGGTCTAAAACTTGAAGTTTTTGAAGACCAAACGGCTGAACCTGCTTAAGAATTGCTACATAATAAAAAACCCGTGTTCGCACGGGTTTTTTATTGAAAAAAGTATTTAACAGTTAGAAGTAATAAAAGTAGGTTGCATGGATATTCAATTGACGAAAGTTTTAAGTACATTTGTACTGTTTTTGGTAACCGCTGTGATGGAAATATTAGGCTGTTATTTCCCTTATTTGATTTTAAATCAGGGAAGAAGTCATTGGTTGTGGATTCCTACAGCCTTAGCGCTAGGTGCTTTTGTGTGGTTGTTGACCTTACATCCGGCTGCTTCGGGACGTATTTATGCCGCTTATGGCGGAATTTATATTTTTACCGCATTGCTATGGTTGCGTTATGTCGATCAAGTTTATTTATCCCGTTGGGACATAATGGGTGGGACAGTGGTGTTGATTGGTGCGGCCATGATTATCTTACAACCGCAAGGATTGGTTCGCTAAAGTAGAGAACCAATCGCTAAAAAGGTACTATTTGATACCACAATCTTTTTGCTTTAATTCTAAATCGTAGCTATTTTTCTCAGAGCTGAGCTGTAATTTTATAATGTAGGGGTTATGGCGTTGATATTGATGCTCGAAGAAAATATTGCAGTTTTGCACAACATTCTTTTTAATCACTTTTTGAACTGCTTTCGCACCCAAATCCTGTTCAAACTGCGCAAAATCAGGGGTAATGATCAAGCCTTTAAGCTCGGTACGGTCTGCATATAGATTAAATTGTTCAATGATGGTGTTGTTATCAATTTCAATTGGGAGAGTTCGTGAGTCTTCTGCGGTTAATACCGTTAAGATCTCGTTCAACGTTTCTGGTTGTTTAATTTTAAAATTTTGATCAATGATTTGTTTGGACTGTAAGTAGTCATCAAACTCTGAGGCTTGAATCTGAAAAAATGTAGAGCTTAGAATTGTAGCAAGGCACAGGCCAGTTTTTTTGAAATGCATGGAAAGTGTCGCTTATAAAAATTATGTTCCGATTATAGCTTTGCTCTTATAAAAAAAGCACCCTTAGGTGCTTTTCGTTGGAAAAATTAATTAATCTTTCTTGGTATTTTCATTGATTAAAAACTCAACCAATGCTTTTTGTGCATGTAAGCGGTTTTCAGCTTCATCCCAAACCACAGCATTTTTATGGTCGAGCATCTTTTCAGAAATTTCTTCGCCGCGATGCGCAGGTAAACAATGCATAAATAAACAATCAGAATGAGCAAGATCCATAAGACGTTCATTCACTTGATAGTCTGCAAAAGCAGCTTCACGAATTTTTTGCTCTTCTTCTTGGCCCATGCTTGCCCATACATCGGTCACGATAAGGTCTGCATTTACGGCAGCATCTTCAGCTGAGTTCACCAGTTCTGCACAATGTGCAAATTCACTTAAAAATTCTGCTTTGGGTTCATAACCTTTAGGCGCAGCAATTTTTAATTTAAAGCCCCACATATGTGCAGCTTCAATATATGAATTACACATATTGTTGCCATCACCAATCCACGCTACCGTTTTGCCTGCAATGGGACCACGGTGTTCAACAAAAGTTTGAACATCTGCAAGTAGTTGGCAAGGGTGGTGATCATCGGTCAAGGCATTAATCACTGGAACTTTTGAATAAGAGGCAAAACGTTCAACAATGTCATGTCCAAAAGTACGGATCATCACAATATCCAACATGCTTGAAATTACGCGTGCAGAATCTTCAATCGGCTCACCACGACCCAATTGGGTGTCTCGTGGGGAGAGGAAAATTGCACTGCCACCAAATTGGCTCATGCCTGCTTCGAACGATACACGGGTACGGGTGCTCGATTTTTCAAAAATCATACCCATGACTTTACCAACAAACGGTTGGAATACTTCGCTGTTGTGCTGTTTACGCTTTAGTTCGATACCGCGTTGCACAACTTGGTTCAGTTCTAAAGTAGATAAATCGCGTAAGGTAAGAAAGTGACGTAGAGCCATTGTTACTCCACAATAATTGCTGAAAACCGAAATAGGTACAGAACAACAATTAGTTGTTGGTTGGTGGAAAGAAAAAGAGAGTCGATTAATATACTATATGCAAAGGAAATTGCAAAAAAACTAGACTTTTTGATGACCTGCTAAGAAGCGATCTACACAATAATGAACATATTCTAGATTTTCTTGTTCATTTTCTTCAACATAGATGTTCATGAGTACTCGCCACTCTAATTCGCGCACAATGCCAAAAAAAAGCTGCGCAGAATAATTCGGATGTTCACATCGAATAATACCTATTTCATCTGCTTTGGTTAAAACACAAGCCACAGCATCTTCAATATGTTTAGGTCCTTGTTTGTGAATATGAAAGGCCAACTGCGGATTACGCTGTACTTGTTCCATAATGAGTCTTAAAAAAGAAGCATTTTCTGGAAGCACAAGATGTGTTTGAATATTTAAAATGGTTTGTATTAAATAAACGCGCAAATTGTCCTTCGTAAAATCAAAAGGCATACAAATATCTTTAAAAAACAGCTCACGACGGTAGTCGCAAATTGCTGTAAAAAGACCGTCTTTATTTCCAAAATATTTGTAAATCGATGCTTTTGAACCACCCGCATGATTGACAATATCATCAAGTGAAACTGCATCGTAGCCATGTTGCAAAAACAACTCGTTTGCACTTAATAAAAATGCAAGACAGCGTTCATGACCTCGTTTTGTGTGAGGTATGTCACGTGTAAGGGGTTCTAGTTGAACTGAGTCGTGCATATAACTAACAACAGCCTAATAAATGTGGATCTTTAGTTGCTATCATAGCAAAAATATGTACACATTGTTGTTTTGGGGCTTATCTGTTTACCACTAAACCTCAGTGCGTGGAAGAAAATTACACAATAAAAGCGTGAACCATGGGACTAAAGTTTTAGAGTTTTCATTCTAAAATGTCATAGCCAATTCAGTCATTATGGCTATACTCAAAACTCGAAAATTAAAGTAAATGCCGTGGAAAGGACGATGACAGAACAAATATCTGCAGGCTTAAGATTTAGACAAGCACTGGAAGTGGAAAAACCATTACAAATTATCGGTACAGTCAATGCTTATGCAGCAATGATGGCGAAACAGGTGGGCTACAAGGCCATCTACCTTTCGGGTGCTGGTGTAGCCAACTACTCTTATGGATTGCCTGACTTAGGCATGACCAGTCTGGATAATGTTTTGGAAGATGTACGCCGCATTACCGAACGTGTAGACACTCCGTTACTGGTCGATATCGACACGGGTTGGGGTGGGGCATTTAACATTGCCCGCACTGTGAAACAAATGATTGCCGCAGGCGCAGCCGCAGTGCACATCGAAGACCAAGTAGCACAAAAACGCTGTGGCCACCGCCCCAACAAAGAAATCGTCACCCAACAAGAAATGGTCGACCGCGTAAAAGCCGCAGTTGATGCCAAAACCGATGCAAACTTTGTGGTGATGGCACGTACCGATGCCCTACAAAAAGAAGGCCTACAAGCGGTAATTGATCGTGCCTGTGCTTGTGTAGAAGCCGGTGCTGATGCGATCTTTGCTGAAGCAATGACTGACATTACCATGTACAAAACCGTCTGTGATGCAGTCGGTGTTCCAGTACTGGCGAACATTACCGAATTTGGCGATACCCCATACTACACCAAAGAACAACTGGCAGAACAAGGCATCTCGATGGTGCTGTACCCACTGTCACCGACCCGTGCCATGCAAAAGGCAGCACTGGAAGTCATGCATGCCATTCGCAATGACGGTACCCAAGTCAACGTCCTCGACAAAATGCAACAGCGCAAAGAACTCTACGAATTTCTCGATTACCACACCTTTGAAAACACATTAGACAAGCTGTTTAAACAGGAGAATTAAAAATGGCTGAAGGAAAAGTCCTCACAGGCGCAGGATTGCGCGGACAAGTCGCAGGAAAGACAGCACTCTCAACTGTAGGTAAAAGCGGAGCAGGTCTAACCTACCGTGGTTATGACGTACAAGACCTCGCTGAAAACTGCCAGTTTGAAGAAGTGGCCTACCTGATCTTCTTTGGTGAACTACCAACAGCAGCACAACTCACCGCTTACAAGGCTAAACTTAAATCACTGCGCCAACTGCCACAAGCACTCAAAGAAGTATTAGAGCGTATCCCTGCGGATTCACACCCAATGGATGTGATGCGTACAGGTGTATCGATGCTAGGTAACCTAGAAACAGAACAATCCTTTGCAGAACAGCAAGATGTTGCAGACCGCATTCTCGCAACGCTTCCAGCGATCATTTGCTACTGGTACCGTTTTAGCCATGATGGCGTACGCATTGAAGAAAACACCGATGACGATTCAATCGGTGCTCAGTTCCTACACCTGCTGCGTGGTGAAAAGCCAAATGAATTGCATGAACAAGTGATGAATGTATCACTGATCCTCTATGCAGAGCATGAATTCAACGCATCGACCTTCACCGCACGTGTATGCGCATCAACCTTATCCGATATGCATTCATGCATCACGGGTGCAATTGGTTCACTACGTGGTCCATTACACGGTGGAGCAAACGAAGCAGCGATGGAAATGATTGAAAACTGGACGTCACCTGAAGAAGCTGAGCGAGAAATGCTGGGCAAATTGGAACGTAAAGAAAAGATCATGGGCTTTGGACATGCAATCTACAAAGACAACGACCCACGTAACGGCATCATTAAAATTTGGTCAGAGCGCTTAGCGAAAGATGTTGGTGATACCGTTCTTTATCCAGTTTCAGTACGTTGTGAAGAAGTGATGTGGCGTGAGAAGAAATTATTCTGTAATGCAGACTTCTTCCATGCATCGGCTTACCATTTCATGGATATTGCGACCAAACTCTTCACACCAATCTTTGTGATGAGCCGTGTGACAGGTTGGGCGGCGCATGTGATGGAACAACGTGCGGACAACCGTATTATTCGCCCAAGTGCGGACTATACTGGGCCTGAGCTGCGTAAAGTGGTGCCAATTGAAGAACGTTCAGCGGCTTAAATTGAAAAATTTGTAATAAAGCCTCTTCGGAGGCTTTTTTTATATGTAATTTTTTTGTTGATTTTTCTCACGGGTTAATTCATATTAATATTTAATTTTAATGAAATAATAGATAATTAAAAGAATAGAATTGCTATAATCGCGACCGTTTATTTCTTCATTTTTATTGTAATTTACTTTATGAAACATAAGTTTTTGTGTGCATCAGCACTGTTTTTGGGGTTGTCTCATTCTGCTTTCGCCATGCCATTTGATCCACTTATTGGAACATGGAAAGTGATTGATGATCGGACAGGGTATTATATTTCAGATATTGTGATTCGTAAGAATTCTAAAACATCACAATATAGCGCAGTGGTGACCAAGTACTATCCTTTGGCTGGAGCGCCTGTGAGTGATGTATGTAGTAAGTGTCAGGGTGGACTCAAGGATAAACCGATTTTTGGTATGCAAGTGCTGAATGGCTTAATGGGTGATGCAACAGGTCAAAAATTCGCAAAAGGCCAATGGCTGAATCCTCAAGATGGCCGTGTGTATAACATCAATACTGCGCAGTTAAATGCAGGTAAAGATCAGATGAAGGTACAAGCCTCAGCAAAAGATGCGAAAGGTTTGAGCAGCATGACATGGAAAAAGCTTTAAGTCTTTTGATTGTGTCGATAAAGCCATTGCACTTTCATAGTGCGGTGGCTTTTTTATGGATAAAAAAGCTGGAAGGGTATTTGCTAGATTTGCTTAATCCGTATAAAAAGGAAAAATCATCTTTCTTAGTGAGTATTCAAATAAAATTTTGTCTATACAATGAAGAGAGATGATTAATAATGATTATTATTATCATGTGTTAAGATTCAGTATTTCATGGCTGTGTATACGAAAAATGACTCATCTTTATAGAAAGATTCTCTGTACACGACAAATTTCATAGGATCCTTGTCCTATCAGGCTTTTTCTTTCTTAAAATTGCTAGCACTTTCTTAAATTCTTCTTTTTTTCCAAAACCAATCAAACGTAGAATAGCCATTTGAACATAGTCCAAACCGTAGCGAAATAAACTTACTGAAAGTCGTCCATGCTTCTTTATTTTTATCGCTTTTTTTCGATCATGTTGCCATTCACCTGTTAAATAGCACCAACAGAAACCGATAGCTAGCACTGCTATCAATTTCTTGACTCGTCCAGGGTCTGTTAAACGAGTATTTTCAAGATTGAATCCACGTCCTTTGAGACAACTAAATAAGGTTTCGATTTCCCAGCGTAATGCATAATCACGAATAGCAGAAGCATTAAACATAGGAGAAACAACAAGTAAAAGTTCTCCATCTTCTAATCGTAGCGCACTAATATACAGTTTTACTCGACCAACCCAAATACGTCGTTTACGACATTCAGTTTGACCAACTTGAAGATGACGAAATAAATCACTAATTTTATGATTCCTGGCTAAGTGATTGGTCACAATAAAGTTTTTTTAACACGTATACAGAAGTTAATGTCATTTTCAATTAACCATGTAAACCATTTCTCACCGATAAATTCTCTGTCTGCGAACACATTCACAATACGGTCTTTACCAAAAATAGAGATAAAGCGTTGAATCAAAGCAATACGCTCTTTTGTATCTGAATTTCCACGTTTATTGAGCAATGTCCAAACAATAGGTATCGCTATTCCACGATAGACGATGGCTAACATCAAGATATTGATATCTCGTTTTCCCCATTTCCAATTGGTTCTATCTAAAGTCAGTTGCACTTTGTCGAATGAAAATATATTGAAAATTAACTGAGAAATTTGACGATAATCAAAATACTGACCTGCAAAGAAGCGTTGTATACGTCGATAAAATGATTGTGGTAAGCACTTGATGGGTAAGGCTTTAGATGCAGAAGAAAGATTACATGTCTGTTTTACAATTAATGCAATCATAATCAGTGTAAAACATTTTACATGTGACTTGTTCCACTTTAGATATTTGTTTAAGATGAGATGTAACTCATTGAAATGTGTCATCATATTCGTCGTCAGAAAACAAGTATTATGCCATTATTTCAATGAGTTATCTTTTTTTGTCGTGTACAAAGAGAAAGATTTTTACTTCTCTGCTTTCGCGAATTTTTAGCTCGTTGTTGATCTTGGGTGCCAGTTTAAGTATTTATGCGAAACCTGAAATAAAACCTTTGCCTGCCAATATTGCAGAAATAGGCTCGGCTTATTACAGTTTTAAAGTTAAAGAATTTGCAACTACAGATCCAAATAAAACTTATCGCGTTTGGTTAGGTATTCCAAAGACGGTACAGAAGACGCAGAACGCCTATGCATCGGTCTTTATGCTGGATGGGAACTCTGCGATGTCCCATCTGAATGAAAAAATACTTAAGTCTTTGTATGAAAATGATGCCCCTGTATTGGTTGCCATTGGTTATAAAACCAATTTGCCATTTGCCACAGCTTTTCGTTCACTCGATTATACTCCAGCAGATTTATTAACGGGGAAACCCGCCCAAGATCCAAGAAATCCAGAGCGGATGAGCGGGGGAAGTGCTGATTTTAGAAAAGTGATTTTGAAGGATATCGCTCCTTGGGTTGAGCAGAATGTAAAGCTGGATGCGCAAAGAAGAGCGTTATGGGGGCATTCCTATGGAGGGCTTTTCGTGCTTGATAGCTTGCTCGATGGGCGTTATTTCAGCCATTTCTTTGCTGCAAGTCCATCACTTTCTTGGGCTGATGAGCGCATGATGCAAAAAATTAGAACAGTAAAATTAGTCAAAGAGCCACAAAAACATGTATGGCTGATGGAAGGTGATCTTTTAACACATACTGGAGCACAGCAAAGCACTAATTTTGATGCAAATGGCATCAATAAAAATAGAGAAATTTTGTCTATATTCGATCAGCAGGGCGTAGAGTCTAAATTTTTAATCTATCCAAATCTAAAGCATGGTGAGGTGTTTAAAGCGTCTTTATTGGATGTGCTTTCAAATAAATTGTATTGATGGTATTTACATTATCCGAACATGAGAAAAGCCTGACCATAAGATCAGGCTTTTATTCTCAACAACATTAAACAGGATTTTGTTCCAGTAGTACTTGTCCATATTGGGCGCGGAGTTCACGTTTTAGCATTTTACCCGTACCGCTCAGTGGAATACTGTCGACAAAAATCACACGGTCAGGGATCTGCCATTTCGCAATTTTGTCAGTATAGTAGTCTAAGACACCTTGTTCAGTGACCGTGCTATCGGGTTTCTTTACAGCGATGACAATAGGACGCTCATCCCATTTTGGATGTTCAGCTGCAATAACGGCTGCCATAAGAATGTCTGAATGTCCCATCGCAAGGTTCTCAAGTTCAACCGATGAAATCCATTCGCCGCCAGACTTAATTAAATCTTTAGAGCGGTCACTGATGCATAAGAAGCCGTCTTCATCTAAGGTTGCAATATCACCTGTGTCAAACCAGCCATCGGTCGTGAGGGCAGATTCATCTTTACCAAAGTAACTGTCAATAATCCAGTGGCCCTTAATTTGTAGATTTCCAATCTGCTCACCATCGCGGACAATTTCATGGTTGCCTTTTTCTTCATCGGTAAGACGTAAATCTACGCCAAAAGGCGGACGGCCTTGAGAAAGACGTAGCTTGAAACGCTCTTGTTCAGAGAGCTGTTGATGTTTGGCTTTAAGTTGGTTGGCAGAGCCTAAAGGACTGGTTTCGGTCATGCCCCATGCATGGATGGTGTCACAGTTATAGTCATTTTTAAAGGCCGCTAACATGGATGGTGGGCAGGCTGAACCACCGACAACGTTACGGTTCATACTTGCTAGCTGGCTGCCTGTTTGTTTGGCTGCTGCCAGTAAACCTTGCCAAATGGTTGGTACACCCAAAGCCACAGTGACTTTATATGTGTCAATCATATTCACTAAACTTGGCCCATCTAAGCCTGGCCCTGGTAATACAACCGTACAACCGACCATAGCTGCTGCATAAGGTGTACCCCAAGCATTAACATGGAACATTGGCACTACAGGCAACATAATGTCATTTGCAGACAGATTGAGAGAATCGGGTAGGCTGATAGCAAAACTATGCAATATGGTAGAGCGGTGGCTATATAGTACACCTTTTGGATTTCCAGTTGTGCCTGAGGTATAGCACAAAGAGCTTGCAGTTTGCTCATCAAAGCTTGGCCAAGTGAACTGTTCAGACTCTTTACTGACCAAGTCATCATAAAATTTCACATCGGCAATTTTTTCTGTAATAGCCTCATCTGCGGCATCTAGGCAAATAAAGTGTTCTACATGGGGTAAATGTGCTTTTACTGCAGCAATAAGTGGCGCAAAGGTTTTATCAAATAACACCACGCGGTCTTGGGCATCATTGATAATAAAAATCAGTTGTTCTGGAAATAAACGTGGGTTGATAGTATGGCAAATATAACCACTGCCAGAGATCGCATACCAAGATTCTAGGTGACGATGGTTGTTCCATGCGATGGTCGCCACGCGGTCACTTTGCGAAAGCCCTAAATCTTTGAGTACATTGGCAAATCGCTTAGAATTGGCTGCGACGTTGGCCCAGTTGGTTTCAGTGATACTGCCGTCTGTATTTTTAGAAATAATGGCTGTATCCGCATGGTAGCGTTCTGCGTGATCAATAAGATTGCTAATTAATAGCGGTTGAAACATCATACGTCCAAGCATGTATAAATATCCTTATCGTTGCTTTTTTATCAAACTCTTTATTGGTTGCTCGAAACATCTGTTTTGAGCATTGATTGTATTTTTATCCTAGCTTGATCCAAATTTAAATCAAGCATTGTTTCATTCTCAGCCGCATTTTTAAAAGCGATGTGAAGCAGAACAATAAGTAAATAAAAAGCATCATTTAAAAAAGTAAATGACCATTTATCACTTTATGATGTTATTCGACAAAAGGCACTTGAAATTTATAAAAAGTATGTTTAAAACTGTGTATAGCTCATGAGATATGAGTTGTGAGTATTTCAGGAAGATATACCTATTTTAAGAAGTGAATTTTTAAAAAATCATTTACAGGAGTTAAAAATGCTTCAGTTGTTTAAAAAATTATTTTGCATCCACGTTTATGAATATGAACAAATGACTGAAATAGGAGAGCATATGGAATGCCGAAAGTGCGGTGATTCTAAAACTGACTAATCATCTTAAGGAAAAGTGAGCGTAGGCTCACTTTTTAATGCCTGTATTTTTTTATGGCTTAGTTCGACTGAATTGACGCAGAACGGCTTACAATAGCTGAATAACAGTGTTTAGCGTATACAGATAATGACTAAAAATTTTCAAGCACAGACTTATATTGTCGATGATAATCTGAGTGATACCTTAAGCTGGTTGTGTCAGCATCAAGAGTGTTTTGATTCTTTTCACTATGACGCGATTTGCCAAACCTTAACGGTACGCCATGCCAATGGTGAAGATGAGATCTTCCAAGGTGATTATCTGAATGCCAGTTATGGTATTTTAATTACTGCACATAATTTTGCTCAGTCGCCTGAAGGTTAAATAGATAGACATTAAAAAAGCCCCATACTGAATAAGGAGCTTTTTTATGCTTAGTAAATCTTGGGAATTAGCTTGCCATGGCATCTAGGCTAAGGTCTGCCACCGTTGGTTTTGGCTTTTCTGCTACTAAACCTAATTTGGTGAACAGTTGACGGTCCTTACCTTCGCCTGCATTTGGTGTGGTCAGTAGTTTCTCACCTGAGAACAACGAATTTGCACCCGCCATAAATGCAAGTGCTTGGTCTGAGTCAGAAAGTGCTTCACGACCCGCAGATAGGCGGATATAGCTGTGCGGCATGATAATGCGCGCAACAGCAATGGTACGAATCCATTCCGTCACATCGAGTTTTTCAACATCTGCCAGTGGTGTGCCTTCAATTGGAACCAACATGTTGATTGGCACAGATTCTGGGTGAATTGGCATCGTTGCAAGTTCTTGCAATAAACCAATACGGTCTTCTTTCTTTTCACCTAGACCAACAATACCACCGCTACACACTTTCATGCCTGCTTGACGGACATATTCTAAGGTATTTAAACGGTCGTCAAAGGTACGTGTACTAATAATATGTGAATAATACTCGCGTGAAGTGTCGAGGTTATGGTTGTAATAATCTAAACCTGCATCTTTTAAACGTCCAGCTTGAGACTCATTCAGCATCCCTAAAGTCATGCAAGTCTCTAAACCAAGTGCTTTCACCTCTTTAACCATTTCTAGTACATAAGGCATGTCACGTTCATGTGGGTTACGCCAAGCCGCGCCCATACAAAAACGGGATGAGCCTGAGGCTAAAGCTTCTTTAGCTTCTGAAATCACTTTGTCTACAGCAATTCGCTTTTCGGCTTCAAGTTTTGAGTCATAACGTGCTGACTGAGAGCAGTACTTACAGTCTTCAGGACATTTTCCTGTTTTAATTGACAATAAAGTACTGACTTGAATGGTGTTGGCTTGGAAATGTTGGCGATGTACGGTCTGCGCTTGAAAGACGAGATCAAGAAAGGGCTGATCATACAAAGCTTCGATTTCTTCACGCGTCCAATCATTGCGTAGGTTCATAATGGCGATCCATTTTTAATTCTAACTTGTATACATCATACATTTAACGTGCCAACTTAAAAGGCATTATTGCTCAGTTTTAATAGTATCTCCCGATTATGTTTTTAATTTTATCTTTTTATGAGATTGTAAAAATAGTTGCAAAGTTGAGCGTTTTTTCGGAAATTTGGCCGCAAAATTCTATTTATTTGGATTTTGAGTTACACTGAAAATGCAGCTAAATAGATAAAATAAATAAAATTATGCAAGCAAATGGCTGTTTGATTGAACTTTTATTGATTGAGTCTGTTTGAAGCAAGTTTTAGTGCTTTTTCATCAGCTGCTCTTGGATGGCCCAGTCAATATGGACTTGCACAATATCGTTAAGCTCTGGGCGAGAAGCTTGTAATTGCTGCAATATTTCATCTGAAAATGGTGCATTACCTAGACCAATCGCGACGTTACGCATAAAGCTTTGGTAGCCTGTACGACGTAGGGGACTCCCTTCTGTATTTGCCATAAAGTTGTTTTCATCCCATTGCCAAAGGTCAATCAGTTGAATGTCATCCAAACCATGACGCGGGTTAAAATCATCAATTGGTGTGGTTTTGGCAAAGCTATTCCACGGGCAAATGAGCTGGCAGTCATCGCAACCAAACACACGGTTACCAATACCGCGGCGTAGTTCTTCAGGAATAATGCCTTGAAACTCAATAGTTAAATAGGCAATGCATTTACGCGCATCTAATAAATAAGGCTCAACAATGGCTTGGGTCGGGCAAATATCAATACACGCGCTACATGAACCACAGTGTTTGGTGGTGGCTTGGTCAAAAGGTAGCTCTAAAGAGGTAAAGAGCTCGCCCAAAACAAAAAATGAGCCTGATGTTTTATGAATGAGTAAGGTGTGTTTACCGACCCAGCCCATGCCCGCATTTTCAGCCAATGATTTTTCAAAAATGGGTGCCGAGTCTGCAAAGGGGCGAGATTCAAAATCGCCAACTTTGGCTTTGATTTTCTGAGAAAGGGTCTTTAAACGCCCACGCATGACTTTGTGATAGTCACGTCCGCGTGCATAACGCGCAATGATGGCGCTATTTGGTGCAAAAGGCACAAGACGTGGTTCAGGAACGGCTACCAAATAATCCATACGCACACAAATAATACTTTTGGTGCCCGGAACAAGCAGTGTTGGATCTGCGCGTTTTTCTAAGTTTTCAGCAAGAAAATGCATGTCACCATGATAACCAAGTTCTAAATATTTTTTAAAACGCGGCAATTCAACTTGAGCATCTGGTTTGGCGATGACACAATCAGAAAATCCCAAAGCCAGTGCTTCAGCTTTAATCCAAGCCTTAAGCTGCTCTGGATCATATTGATCTACAGGGATTTTTGAGGAAGATGTGGATGTTGTCATAACCAAGAACAAAGGAAAAATCATGCATCAGCAAGTGTACCACAGCAGTGAGATTCAAGCATGGGAAGGACGTTGGTTCGCGCAGCAAAATAGCGCTTATGGGCTGATGCAACAAGTCGCATGGGCAACAACTGAACATATGCTGCCTAGGCTTAAACAGCAGCAAGTCAAAAGCGTTGCGGTGTGTTGTGGTCAAGGCAACAATGCAGGTGATGGTTACTTGATTGCATCGTATCTAGCCGCGCATGGCTATGATGTTGAAATTTATGCAGCAGCTTTGGGAGAATCTACTTCACTGCAACAAGCACATGCAGCAGCTGTGCAACAGGGGATAATGATTCATAGCGGTTTTGCTTTTGAACACTCCCATGATGCGTATATTGATGCTTTGTTTGGCATTGGGTTAAACCGTGAACTCAGTTCAGACTGGCAGGCGGTTATTCGACAGATCAACAGGCAAACAGGCTTAAAAATTGCCGTTGATATTCCGAGTGGTTTACAGGCCAACACGGGGCAAGCTTTACCTTGTGCAGTTGTCGCCGATTATACCTTTACGGCTCTGGGCTTAAAGGCGGGTTTATTTACTGGGCTGGGTAAAGCTTATGCAGGAGTCGTTGAGCTTATTTCGGTACTTCCCGTAGACAGTGCTTTAAAACCTTTAGCTTCGCTTGCTCCACAACATATGCACCTTGTACCGCGTCAAGCCTTTGGACATAAAGGAAGCTATGGGCACGTACTGGTGATTGGGGGACATGCACAGATGGGTGGTGCGGTGATGTTAGCCGCTGAAGCTGCCTTTCATGCGGGAGCTGGCAAGGTGACCGTGGTATGTGATGCAAAACACCATACTGCAATTTTAGCTCGTGCACCCAATATTATGCTGCGCGATATTAACCAAATGTCGCTCCAAGAGCGTGAAGCATTGGTGGCACATGTGGATGCAGTCAGTTTTGGCATGGGCTTGGGAAGAGATGCATGGGCTCAGCAGCAGTTTGAAGCATGGTTTCCACTCATTCAGACCAGTGCTTTGCAAGTGGTATTAGATGCAGATGCTTTATGGTTTTTGGCTGAAAAGCCAGTAAAGCCAGTAAAGCTTGGTAAACAGGTGTACGCAACACCGCATCCTGGCGAGGCTGCGACTTTACTCGGTATCAGTGCCTCAGCGGTGGAGTCCGACCGTATTGCAGCTATTTATGCTTTACAAAAAAAATATGCAGGACAATGGGTGCTGAAAGGTTCGGGAAGCTTGATTTTGGATACGCAACTTTGGATTTGTACCGCAGGTAATCCGGGGATGGGTACAGGTGGTATGGGAGATGTATTGGCAGGCATGATTGCCAGTTTAAAAGCACAGTTGCAAGATGATATTGCTTTACATCAAATTGTGACCTTACATGCCCAAGCAGGTGACCTTTTGGCTCAGCAAGGTGAACGTGGTTTACAAGCACAGCAAATGAGTCAGGCTATTTATACGGTCGTGAACCGAGAGCATACAGTATGAAAGCAGTAAAACTGACCATATCGGGAAAAGTTCAGGGTGTTGGATATCGACGCTGGTTTGCACAATATGCTGTTGCTTTAGGTTTAAAGGGTTATGTACAGAACCTAGCTTCAGGTGCAGTTGAAGCACTGCTTTTGGGGGATGATGGTATGGTTGCCGAACTGGTAAATCGTGCTAAAGTCGGGCCAACTCATGCGGTAGTCACGGATGTGGTCATCGTAGAACTGGCTTCAGAACAGCAAAGATTTACAGATTTTCAAATACGTCGCGAATGATCAAGTATGCAAAAATAAAAAAAGGGCGAAAGTTTAACTTTCGCCCTTTTTTCTAAGATGTTAAATCTTAGTGGTGGTGACCACCAGCACCGTGCGCATGGCCGTGCTGTAATTCTTCTTCAGTTGCATCGCGGATTTCTACGATTTCAACTTCGAAAGTTAAGTCTTGACCAGCAAGTGGGAAGTTCGCATCAACAATTACGTTTTCGCCTTCAACTGCTTTTACAGTTACGATTTGAACGCCATCATCAGTTTGAGCTTGGAACTGCATACCCGCTTGGATGTTGTCTACGCCTTGGAACATTTGCGCTGGAACTTCTTGAACGAGTTCAGGGTTGTATTCGCCATAACCTTCAGCAGCAGGAACAGTAACAGTGAATTTTTCACCTACAGTTTTACCTAGCAATGCATTTTCTAAACCTGGGATGATGTTACCTGCGCCGTGCAAATATGCAAGTGGTTCACCTTGTGATTGGTCTAGCGTTTCGCCTTCAGCGTTAGTCAATTTGTAGTTGAAAGAAACCACGTGATCATTTGCGATAGCAGTCATGTTTTTCGTCCATTCATTTAGAATTTAAGGGGTATATCATAAAGTGAAAAGCAGCTTTTGTAGACTAAATTTAGCAAAAAAACTGCATTTTCCACGTTCTTATGGCGTTTTTTTATTAGTGGGGACGCATTTTTAGATTTCAATGCAATTTTATTTTCGGACCGACTTTTTTATTCATCAGGTCTTTTGCGGTCATCAGCCCAGCTTGGGTATAGCCATGTAAGGTGGCCTGATGGAGTCGATATAAAGAAACATACATGGTTTTTGCCAGCACGCCTTGCACATTGACTTGGCCCAGTAGCTCGCCGACAGCTTTGTATTGACTGAGGGAAACCAAAGAGCCTTTGTCAGAAAATTTAAACATCGGCAAAGACTGATCACGAATGCGCGCTTTAAGCGCTCGAACCAAAAAGGCCGCTTGTTGACTAGCCACTTGAGCGCGTGGGCCAAGGACTGGTTCATCGGCCGCAGGTTGGCAATGAGCACAATCACCAAAGGCAAAAATGTTGGGGTCGGAACGGGTTTGCAAAGTCGCATAAACTTTAAGGCGGCCAATCGCATCTTTTTCAAAGCCTTCAAGCGCATTTAAAACGACAGGTGCTTTGATGCCTGCCGCCCAGACTTTTAGATCGGCATCGATTTGTGAGCCGTCAGCAAAATAGACATGGTCTTTATCTAACTTGGCAACACGGTGATGGGTGAGGACTTCAACGCCAAGCTTTTCCAATTGAGTATGGGTGTGCACTGCCATTTTGGTGGATAGGGCGGGAAGAATACGATCTGCTGCCTCAACCAAGGTCACTTTGACTTTGTTTGGGTCAATTTTATTGAGACCGTATTTAAAAAAGGTACTTTTCGCATGGACCAATTCGGCAGCAAGCTCGACTCCTGTGGCACCTGCACCAATAATAGCAATATTGAGTGCGCGTGTTTCAGGACGGTTTTGTGCATCCAAATATAAATGTAAAAGGTCTTGCTGGAAAATTTCAGCTTGCTGGCGACTGTCGAGGAAATGGCAGTAATGTTTAGCGCCTTCGGTCGCAAAGTCGTTAGAGGTCGAGCCGACGGCTAGGACTAAGGTGTCGTAGTCGAGTTCAAACTGCGTGGTTTCCGTGCTTTGTTTGGTATATTGGCGTGCTTCAAGTTTTACTTGTTTATGTTCTTGGTCTAAGCCGACAAAACGACCCAAAACAAACTCATAATGATGTTTAGACGCATGTGCAAAATAATTGATTTCTTCAACACTTGGGTTGAGTGTACCTGCCGCAATTTCGTGGAGTAAGGGTTTCCAGATATGGGTGAGATTTTGATCGACGAGGGTGATTTTCACCCACTTGGATTTTGCGAAGCTGTCACCGAGTTGCGTTGCTAACTCTAGACCACCAGCACCACCGCCAATAATAACAATATGGTGTGGCACTTGTTCTGTTTGTACAGCCATATGAAGCAACCTATTTATTATTAAAAAAAGAAGATGACATTGAATATGCCATCTTCTTGATTTATTGATAATTAGATTGTCTTACAAGTTACATAAAGTATAAAACTCGGGATACTGCTCGAACTTAACCGAGTGTATAGGTTTTTACTTTAGGTTCATCGCTTGATAAAAATGGAAACAAGCCTTTGAACCAAAACATTAGACGCTGGAAAATATTGGCTTCTTCAATTTGTACATCTTCTTCAATGGTGAACGTTTGAATGAGCTGATTGTTTTGATAGACCTGCACTTTCGCCAGTTGCATCACTTCAGCCAGCGGAGCGGTCAGCTTGTTTTGCAACACTTCAATATTGAAATGCGTTTTTGTGGACTCTAATGGATCAATGCGTTGAATAGTACCATTGCCTGTATTGAGCATAATGCGTTGGTTGGTCTGGTCAAAGGCATGTAAGTCAATGGCATATGGTTGATCGTACAATGATGTAGTCACAATTTTCGGTTGCTTACTTTCCACTTTGAACATTTTCAATGTCGATTTGACTACAGGCAGTTCTGCGATAATTTGCTTATCTTTCAGTGCAACTTCATTGCGAGTATAGGTATAAGACAAATTCATGAGATTGTGAGCAACTTCAGCGCGTTTTGCTGCACTTTCTGTACCTAAAACGATGACCACCAAACGACGGTTTGGATTATCTGTATTCATGGTTGGGCGGTTTGCTGTCAGTGCTAAATTGTATCCCGCAGCTTTGGTATAACCTGTTTTTAAGCCATCTACTGTCGGGTCTTGTTTTAACAGAATATTGGTTGCACGGTGAAAGCGTTGGTTATAGCTAAAACTTTGCTGTTTTGAATAGTGTAAATAGTCTGGTGTTTCATTCACCAAGGCTTGGCCTAAGAGCGCTAAATCATGTGCGGTCGAATAGTGCTCTGGCATGGTGATGCCCGCAGGGTTTTGAAAATGCGTTTCAGTCATTCCCAGTGTTTTGGCTTCTTGGTTCATTCGTGCAACAAAGTTTGGAATATCACCTGAGATGCGTTCCGCTAAAGTCACCGCTGCGTCGTTGGCAGACATGACAACTAAACCTGCTAAAAGCTGATCCACAGAAATCTGTTCGCCTTGTTTTAAGTACATTTGGGACTCATCCCACATCACAGTACTGACCACAGGTGTTGCGGTAAGAATTTCGCTCTTATTGAGCTTTCCTGCATTGATTTCTTTGAGTGCAATATAAGCCACCATCATTTTGGTGAGCGAAGCGGGTGCACGTTGAACATGACTATTATGCTCTGCAATGACTTGCCCCGATTGGCTGTCAAAAACTGTCCAAGCTTGAGCTTCAACTGTTTCAGGAACAATATTGAGCAATGCCGCTTGAGTGAAACTTGAACATAAGGCGAAGAGTGTAGCGATGAAGTAGATGACAGCTTTCAATGAAATTCCCTAACCAAGCCATTCCGTGACTTTTAAACCTAAAACAGCTGCAAATGCTATGCCTTTTTTACTTCAATGACCAGTCAAAAATGCAGACAAATGTGACTGCGACGCAAAACTGGCGTAAATAATGTTAAGCTAAGTTATAACTCATTTCATTTTATTTTGTATCGCCCATTATGTTGCATTATCAGATCGAATTTGACGATTATCGTCAGCACCTTATACACGTGACTTTACGTTTTGTAGCAGACCCAACACAGGTACTTTCATTACCGACTTGGATTCCGGGTAGTTACCTCATTCGCGAGTTTTCAAAGCATATAGAGTCGGTTCGTGCTTATGATGAAGAAGGGCGTTTGTTAGAAATCCAAAAATTTGAAAAGAATAAATGGCGTCTTTTTAATACCGATCATGAACTGATTACGGTTGAGTATGATGTCTATGCCTATGATCTGTCGGTGCGCGGTGCGTATGTAGATCAAAACCGTTTATATGTAAACCCCGCATGTGCTTGCTTAGGTTTGGAGGGTCAAGAGGACAAAGCAGTTGAAGTTGAATTGTTCCTTCCTGATGAGTTAAAACACTTCCAATTGGCCACCGGTATGGTTTCAAAAAGCCTCGTTAAAGGTCGTTTTACCTTAAAAGCCAAAAACTATGCCGAGCTGATTGATACACCATTTGAGTTGGCAGAGCAGACTCGGTTTGGTTTTGAAGCCAATGGTATTCCGCACGAGTTTGTGGTGTCAGGTAAACATGCCATGAATGCTGCACGCATGCAGCAAGACATTGAAAAAATCTGTGCAACAGAAATATCAATGTTTGGCTCAGCGCCATTTTCAAACTACACCTTTATGACGATGGCAACAGCAAATAGCTATGGTGGTTTGGAGCATCCAAATTCAACCAGTTTGATTAGTCCACGTGAAGACTTACCAAAAGCCAATGAGCCTGAAGAGCCATCTGAAGACTATCAACGTTTCTTAGGTTTATGTAGCCATGAATATTTCCACTCATGGTTGGTCAAATTCATTCGTCCTGAAAACTTTGTCAATTATGATCTAAACAAAGAAGGCTATACCTCTTTGCTTTGGATTTTTGAAGGTTTCACGTCTTATTATGATGACCTGATTTTGCTACGTAGTGGTGTGATTTCCCAAGCCTCATATATCAAACTACTCAAAACTCAGATTGATCGTTATTTACAAAATCCGGGTCGTTTTGTTCAGTCTGTGTCTGAGTCCAGCTTTGATGCATGGGTGAAATTTTACCGTCAGGATGAAAACTCGAACAATGCAGGCACCAGCTATTACAACAAAGGTTGTTTAGTTGCCCTATGCTTAGACTTAGGTTTGCGCTTACGTGGTTCAAGTCTAGATGCACTTATGCGTAAACTTTATGAGAACGCGCAAAAGGGCATACAAGTACATGAGCGTACAATTGTTGAGTTGTGCAATGAGCTGACGGGTGATAACTGGATTGAGCAAATCAATCACTTAATTAACACCACAGATGAGTTGCCGCTCGATCAACTTTTCCCTGAGTTTGGTTTAAGTTATAGCCTGAAAAATGATAAGTCATTACCGTTAGGTTTAAAGCTTGTAAATAAGCCAGAAGGCGTGTTGGTGCAAAGCGCACGTCGTGATGGTGCTGCTGCTCAAGCTGGCCTTTCTGCCCATGATGTGATCATTGTGATTGATGGTCTCAAAGCAACGGTGAAACTGATAGAAAAGTATGCCAAGCAAGAAGGTATATATAGCATTTTGGCATTCCGCCGTGATGAGTTGATGAGCTTTGATGTGAAAGCTGCTGGCTCAGAGCTGACGGAAGTTGAATTGAAAGTTGAAGACCAAGCAAAAGCAGAGAAGTGGTTCAAGGCTTAGTCCCTAAGCCACTTTATTTGTCATTCTGTTGAAATAAAAACCGATGCCTAGGTATCGGTTTTTTTATATTTGTTCATTTTTGAATATTAACTACCACGATAAGTGGAATAGCCATATGGGCTAATTAACAGCGGGATATGGTAATGATCTAATGAGCCATCAATTACAAACACCACGGGCACTTCTGGAAAGAATGAGCGCTGATTTTTTTGGCGAAACCAATCACCCGTTTTAAAGGTAACTTTGTATACACCTTTTTGTAAGGCCGTATCTTTGGGATATAAATCATTGATTCGACCTTGGTCATCGGTCATGCTTGAGCTGATTTCTGTCCATTTATCATTTTGTTGGGCTTCAAGTGTCACTTTGACATTGGCAGAAGGGAGACCATTTTCCAAATTCAGCACATGGACGCTCAATGGATTTTGAGCAAAACACCAAGAAGAAAAACCAAGTCCAATGAGCGGAAGCAGCATTTTTAGCATTGAATTGACCCTTACCGTTGCAGGAAAAAGATTCAGTTTAACCAACCCTATAAAAAACATAGGTTTAAAAATGTAAAAATTGAGGAGTACGCGTAGAGGGTTTATTTATCAATATTTAAGCTGCGGCATGTTGAATGGCTCTGCCGATTTAAATTTAGCGCTGAGAAAAGTCATTCTGATGCATGTAGGGCTAGATGCATGTAGGGCTATAAGACTATAAAAACGATTTGAAGACTGTATTATGTGAAAACTATCTGTTGTTGTGGCTTAAATGAGGTAAATAACACATTTCGCTAAAAAATTTGTTTATTTGCTAAGCAAAAGCTAAAGCCTTGTGGAAAGACGTGATTTTGAAAAACGAAGGCTGTAGTGGTATTTTCTGGCGAAATGTCGTTATCACTGGATATTACGTTGACTGGAAAGCCCTGAGGGACGATACTTTCAGGGTTTTATTCAAGCACATCGGTTCGCAGGGGTTGAGCCAGAAGCTCATCACCCTAAAAAACTCAATCTAACGCAAGGGGCTATATATGGCTGGTGGAAAGTCAACCATCATTTACACACTGACCGACGAGGCGCCATTGTTAGCGACTTATTCGCTACTGCCGATCATTGAGACCTTTACTAAACCTGCTGGTGTAGAGATCATTAAAACTGATATCTCTGTTGCCGCACGTGTTCTCGCAGAATTCTCTGAATACCTAAAAGAAGAGCAAAAAGTTCCAGACAATCTTGCAGAACTAGGTCGTCTTACCCAAGATCCAGATACTAATATCATCAAACTCCCGAATATTAGTGCCTCTGTTGCTCAGTTAACAGCATGTATCAAAGAGCTTCAATCAAAAGGCTACGCGATTCCTGACTATCCTGAAAACCCAACCACTGAAGACGAAAAAGCGCTTAAAGCACGCTATGGCAAATGTCTTGGTTCAGCTGTAAACCCTGTATTGCGTGAAGGTAACTCTGACCGTCGTGCACCAGCTGCAGTGAAAAACTATGCGAAAAAACACCCGCACTCTATGAGCGAGTGGAAGCAATGGTCTCAAACTCACGTTTCTCACATGGATGAAGGCGACTTCTACCACGGTGAAAAGTCGATGACTTTAGACCGTGCACGTAATGTGAAAATGGAACTCATCACCAAGTCTGGTGAAACGATTGTTCTGAAGTCAAAAGTTGCACTTCAAGACGGCGAAATCATCGACTCAATGTTCATGAGCAAGAAAGCGCTTTGCGATTTCTATGAAAAAGAACTTGATGATTGTAAAGAAGCGGGCATTTTGTTCTCTTTACACGTGAAAGCAACCATGATGAAAGTTTCACACCCGATCGTTTTCGGTCACTGTGTGAAAATTTACTACAAAGATGCTTTTGAAAAACACGGTAAATTGTTCGATGAGCTAGGCATTAACGTAAACAATGGTATGGCTGGTCTTTATGAGAAGATCGCAACTTTACCGACATCTTTACGTGAAGAAATCATCGAAGACTTACACGCTTGCCAAGAACACCGTCCTGCACTTGCAATGGTTGATTCGGCGAAAGGCATCACAAACTTTCATTCACCAAACGACGTAATTGTAGATGCTTCAATGCCTGCAATGATTCGTGGTGGCGGTAAAATGTGGGGCGCTGACGGCAAACCTTATGACTGTAAAGCAGTAATGCCTGAGTCAACTTTTGCGCGTATCTACCAAGAAATGATCAATTTCTGCAAGTGGAATGGTAACTTCGATCCACGTACGATGGGTACTGTGCCTAACGTTGGTTTGATGGCGCAAAAAGCTGAAGAATACGGTTCGCACGACAAAACTTTCGAAATGTCTGAAGCGGGTGTTGCAAACATCACTGACCTAGAAACTGGCGAAGTGTTGATGACTCAAAATGTTGAGGAAGGCGACATCTGGCGTATGTGTCAGGTGAAAGATGCACCGATTCAAGATTGGGTAAAACTTGCAGTAAACCGTGCACGTAACTCGGGTATGCCAGCAATCTTCTGGTTAGACCCATACCGCCCGCACGAAAATGAAGTGATCAAGAAAGTACAAAAATACTTGAAAGACCACGACACTGATGGTTTAGACATTCAGATCATGTCTCAAGTACGTGCAATGCGTTATACACTTGAACGTGTAGCGCGTGGCCTAGATACGATTTCTGTAACGGGTAACATCCTACGTGACTACCTGACTGACTTGTTCCCAATTATGGAATTGGGTACTTCAGCGAAAATGTTGTCTATCGTTCCGTTAATGGCGGGCGGTGGCATGTACGAAACTGGTGCGGGTGGTTCAGCGCCTAAACACGTACAACAGCTTGTTGAAGAAAACCACTTACGTTGGGATTCTTTAGGTGAGTTCTTGGCGC
This sequence comes from Acinetobacter sp. 789_lipA, assembly GCF_058242845.1. Lineage (NCBI taxonomy): Bacteria > Pseudomonadati > Pseudomonadota > Gammaproteobacteria > Moraxellales > Moraxellaceae > Acinetobacter > Acinetobacter sp. 789_lipA. The sequence goes on from NZ_JBZAYS010000001.1 coordinate 2,320,461, forward strand.
TTGCTGTTTCTTTAGAAGAGCTAGGTATTAAAGAAGATAACGCTCAGGCGAAACTTCTTGCGAAGACTTTAGACCAAGCGACTGGCAAATTACTTGATAACGACAAGTCTCCATCACGTCGTACAGGCGAGTTAGATAACCGTGGCAGCCACTTCTATTTAGCGAAGTTCTGGGCTGAAGCGCTTACTGCACAAGATGAAGATGCTGAGTTGAAAGCGAAGTTTGCGCCACTTGCGAAAGCACTTGCTGAAAACGAAGACAAGATCATTGCTGAACTTGCTCAAGTTCAAGGTCAAGCTGCTGACATCGGTGGTTACTATGCTGTAGATACAGCTAAAGTAAATGCTGTAATGCGTCCAAGCGAGACTTTGAACGCTGCACTTGAAGCGATATAAGTCAAAACTAAATTGGTAAATTTACCGATGAAGTGAAAAAAGCCGATGCATATGCGTCGGCTTTTTTTATAACTAAATACTATATATTTTACCGAGGAAGAATTTGTAACTCAGTTGGAATTCATGTAGAAAGTATAGTATCAACCTCACATTTAATTAGAATGTTTAAATTAAATATAAAGCAACTAAATGCATTAGCTCAGTTAGCTGATGAATTATTATTAGATACAAATAGAGAAGAAGAGTTAGTAGAATTATTAAATGTACATTTACAAACATCTTTTACATTTGAAAATGATACTTGTAAAGGATATTTTTATTATATTTTAGGAAATTGTAGTTCTGGTCTTTATAAATATAGAGATCAAGATTGGTATTCAAAAAACTTAATTGATACGGTTAACTTGTATCAAAAATCTGTTCACTTTTTAGGGATGAAACTAAAAATATTGGTTTGCTTTCTGATGCATTAACAAATTTAGGAAATTTTCTTTCTTCGCAAGGGCGGGGTTTTTGTGCCCAGTATTACTGGGATAAAGCAATTGATATTAATAGAAATCCAGTTGCTTTAGTATCTAAAGCAACTGATATTCTGTTTAGAGCCGAAAAATTATATGATGATTCCCATAAATTTATTCATTATCATTTTGCAAATAAGTTGATATCAGATGCTTATTTAAATATTGATCAATTGGAAGAAGAGCAAAAAATACCACTTATGCAATGTCGTCAATTGTATATTTTTCAGCGATGGTATGCACAGAATTTTAAAGAAAATGAATTTGATTATTTAATGGAGTATAAACAGAAAACAATTACAAAAACTGAGTCTCGTTATTTGAATTGGGTTGCTCAGAATAAATTATTTATTAATGACTTGAATGATCTTTTGAATGAGCAAATAGTTTTTCAGGATGTGTTAGGTCTTCCATCTATGGTTCAAAAAATTAATAGTGCTTTAAGTTTAAAAGAATCATTAGTATTTCATTCAAATTTTGATGAGTTACGAAATGAGTACACATATGCTAGATACTTAATTTTTCAAGCTTCTGAACTAAAGGGGGATTCTGAGCATTTTTATAACAGGACTTATTCACATATTTACGATACATTGCATGCTCTAGATAATTTAAAGACTTCACATATGAAATCTGCATTTAGGATTTTATATTCAATTTTTGATAAGATTTCATATTTTATTGCAAAGTATTTTGATTTATCTATTAAAGATCATGAGATTAGCATTAAAGGAATATTTTATGAAGGAAAATTAGATAAGATTCGTGGTAGATTTTTTGAATCTAAAAACTATTTCTTGCATGCTTTATTTTATATATTAGACTTCCTTCATAAATCATTTTTCAATCAATTTAATTGTTTATCTTTCACCCAATCTAAATTGTATATGCCAGCAAGTAAATTAAACCGCAGGTTTAATCTTTTACGACGATTTCTATATACACAAGATAAAATCTTAAAACATTTCATCCTTCCAAATACATGCTCTACTTGAATTCGTCTACGACCAATCTCTCTATTTAACTTTTTTAATTCAGAATCTAGTTTTTCAGTTTTCTTTGCTTTAGATGGCATGAGGCATCCAAAACCCAATTTCTTTATCCCTAAATACCCCTTATCAACGATAAAAAAGGGCTTAAATTTTAATTTCCTCATGCTTTTTTTAAATATTTTAAAATCATGCATGCTTCCATGACTTCCACATACACTCAGTATTTCACCTGTTGTATAGTGCATAGATAGCTGAAATTTAAAGGTATGTCGCTTTTTTTTACCGCTATACCATTTCTTCTGTTTTTTTTGGACGTTGAACTAATATTTCAGTTGCATCAATCACAACAACTTCCCAATCCACTTCATCTCGATTAGGAAGTTGTTTTGGCAAGTTAAATTTTCCAGAACGGATTAAGGTATCTTCAATAACACGTGTGATACGAATTGCACTCGTTTCAGATACACCGTAACTCATACCAAGATGGAAAAATGTTCGATATTCTCTCCAATATTCTATACATAAGAGCAAACGATCTTCCAACGGTAATTTATGCGGTCGTCCTTTACCAATATGACGAGGTAAATGCTTATTTAGCTCGGCCAACATGAGGTTAAATGTAGCCCAACTAACACCGGTAAGCCTACGAAACTTAACGTCTGATAATTTTTGAATATCTTTGAATTTCATCCAAGGATTATCTCTTGAATTAAATAATTTTGCTGATTAATTTAAGATCAAATAAATTGTACGTTTTTTGATTTATGACGGAAGTCTATTAAAAGAGATTGAGACTGAACCGAAAGGGAAAAACAGAGATTCCATTGAAAATATGAATAAGATGGAAAATCTTGCAAATTTAGAAAAACATCGATTAGCAAAAATTAGGAACCATTTGGAGCATAGGTCTTTTCGAGTGATTGATGATTTTGGCTATGAATTAAATACAAAGTATAATTCTAGTGAAGTGTTTTGGTATCAAGAGTTATTAGAGAAAAAAGAGGAGTTGGAGAAGAAAAACCTTCAGAGTTCTGATGAATATATAGAAGTTATAAATTACATAAAAGAAAAAGAGATAAAATCTAAGTATATTTTCGAAATGCCTTTTTCGGAATTTGAAGAGTGTGTAATGCACATAGCGAGACTTGTTAGAAACTCTTTAATGTATTTATCGTTGGTTGTGCATTATGAAGAAAAAAATAAATCTGTAAGTGATAAATTTATTTTACAAAGAGAAGTTCCTCTGAAGTAAAAGCCCACTGACGTGGGCTTTAAAATACTTAATTTTTAACGACCATTACGTCCGCGACCGCGTGGCGCTTTTGTATTTGGACGAGTAGTACCATTGGTTTTACGCTTTGGTTTCTCACTATCATCCATTTGCCAAATACGCTTTGTACCTGACTTTTTCACAGAGCCATCTTTGTTCTTACGAACCATAGGCTTACCGCCTGTACCACCCGGTTTTTTCACATAAGAGCGTGAACGGTAAGGTTCTTCCGCAGGAATGTTTTGAAAGTCAGGGTATAAAAGTGGTTCGATTTCTTTGGATTCACCTGGTTGTAAACCCATTTGAACCAAATCAATTGCACCAATTTTAGTACGGATTAAACGTAAGGTTGGAAAACCTACAGCAGCAGTCATGCGACGTACTTGACGGTTACGGCCTTCACAAATTGAAATTTCGACCCAAGAAGTCGGCACAGACGCACGGAAACGTACAGGAGGATCACGCTCCCATAACCACTCAGGTTGTTCAACTTTAGATGCTTCAGCAGGTAAAGTCATACCATCTTTCAGTTCCACACCTTTACGCAACTGCTCAAGGGCTTCTTCAGTGACATCACCTTCAACTTGAACCAAGTATGTTTTAAATTTTTTATTGGCAGGGTTAGTGATGTATTGGTTTAAACCACCATGGTCGGTTAAAAATACCAAGCCTTCAGAGTCCATATCCAAACGACCAGCCAAGCGCAAAGTAGAGTCGCTGACAAAGTCAGACATCGTCATATGTGCTTCATCTTTACGGAACTGGGAGAGGACGTCATAGGGCTTATTCAGGATGACGATTTTCATAGTCAATAACTTCTGTAATTACATAAAATAAGAAATATCAAGATTTATTTAATAGAGAAATGTAGTTATTTCTCGTATAAATCTCAAAAACAGCGGAATTCGATTAAGCTATTATGCGATAAGAAGAGTGGAAAGTATTGTCTATCGGCAATTATTTTTTAAATTTGCCAATTATAATAAAAGGGAGCGCCTGCAAAATGGGTTATCAGAAGATCATCGTTCCTGCGGATGGTAGTAAAATTACCGTAAACGCAAATTTATCATTAAATGTTCCAAATCAACCGATTATTCCTTTTATTGAAGGCGATGGTATTGGTGTCGACATTACACCAGCCATGAAAACGGTAGTAGATGCTGCAGTACAAAAAGCATATGGCGGTAAACGCTCGATTGAGTGGATGGAAGTCTACTGCGGTGAAAAAGCCAATAAAATTTATGGCTCTTATATGCCAGAAGAAACTTTTGATGCGCTACGCGAGTTTGTGGTTTCAATTAAAGGTCCTTTAACCACACCTGTTGGTGGGGGGATTCGCTCTTTAAATGTGGCGTTACGCCAAGAATTAGATTTGTACGTCTGTGTACGCCCTGTACGTTGGTTTGAAGGCGTACCATCACCTGTTCAGCATCCTGAACTGACCGATATGGTTATTTTCCGTGAAAACTCAGAAGATATTTATGCAGGAATCGAGTGGAAAGCCGACTCTCCTGAAGCGAAGAAAGTGATTAAGTTCCTCAAAGAAGAAATGGGCGTGACTAAAATCCGCTTTGAAGATAACTGTGGTATTGGGATTAAGCCCGTATCGAAAGAGGGAACGCAGCGTCTTGTGCGTAAAGCGATTCAATTTGCGATTGATAATGATAAGTCGAGTGTGACCTTGGTTCACAAAGGCAACATCATGAAATATACCGAAGGGGCGTTTAAAGAGTGGGGCTATGAGCTTGCGATGGACCGTTTCGGTGGTGAGCTCATTGATGGCGGGCCATGGGTAAAAATTAAAAACCCAAAAAATGGTAAAGACATTATCATTAAAGATGTGATTGCCGATGCATTCTTGCAACAGATTTTAATGCGTCCTGCGGACTATTCAGTGATTGCGACTTTAAACCTGAATGGTGACTATATTTCTGATGCGCTGGCTGCTGAAGTCGGAGGGATTGGTATCGCGCCGGGTGCGAATATTGGTGGGGCTATTTCTGTTTATGAGGCCACGCACGGAACAGCGCCAAAATATGCCGGTCAAGATAAAGTCAATCCAGGCTCCATTATTCTTTCTGCTGAAATGATGCTACGGGATATGGGCTGGGTAGAGGCGGCAGATTTGATTATTAAAGGTATTTCAGGGGCAATTGAGGCGAAAACAGTCACTTATGATTTTGAGCGATTAATGCCGAATGCGACCTTATTGCGTTGTTCGGAGTTTGGTGAGGCTATTATTGCGAATATGGAATAAGCCTTAAGCTAAAAATGATAGAAACCAGCATATACTGCGGGTTTTCTTTTGTTGGCTTGAGAATAGCTGTGGAAATATGATTGCAATGTAAGGCTAGGTTAAGGGATCAGTGTTTTGAGTGAGTATAGGTAAGGCTGAATAATAAGGGGGAGTTGATTCTTAACCATAATTTATATATGTAATTACATTGAATCACCTTGATACAGCTTATGGCTTGGGTTTTCTCCCTATTACTGTAAGGTGGGACTTGTCAACTACGGCAAATGATGAAAAAGGAGTAGTCTCATGGCTAATCAACAACAAAATAATCAGCAGCAACGTCAACAGCAGCCGAATCAACCACAAGAGCAGCAAGATCAGCAGCAACAACAGCAACAGCCGAACCAGCCACAAGAACAGCAAAATCCGCAAAAACAACCGAATCAAAAACAACCGAACCCAGATCAGCAACAACGCTAGGCGTATTGCTATTTCATGAACGAATGCCAAAGGCATTTCAAGGAAGTGTCGATCAAAGGGAGTTGAACCAAAGGAGGACCTTATGTCGAATAATGTTGTGAAAACATTAAAACAGAAGATCAAAGCACGTTTAAAAAAGATTTCTAAGCATCAGTCTAAGCTGAAAGCTTTAGAGAAAAAGTTGAAGAAACGTAAGTAATTTATGTGATTTATTTGAAGCAAAGCCCTCATTTTATATGAGGGCTTTGTCGTTACATTTGTAAGATATCTTTCAATATATGAAGCATTTAGTATGAATAAGTAACTTTATCTTATTTTAATATCTAAAAATTAGCTGAGTAGTTGAATCATGTCTCGTTTAGTTCTGAGTGGAGCTATTTTAAGTACAAGTCTGCTGATGAGTGGATGTCAGCCGCCGGCTTCGGGTGAAGCAGCAGGTTTGAGTTATCCATATTTATATTGGCAGTTATATAAGACGCCTTTAGCAAAAAACTTAAATGTGCCTGTACAAGGTGTAAGCCATAAGCAGATACAAGATACTTGGGGGGCAGCACGTGGTCAGGGACGAAAACATCAAGGTATTGATATCTTCGCTAAACGCGGAACACCTGTCTTAAGTGCTACATCAGGCATTGTCTTGGATGTCGGCCTCAATAGTCTAGGTGGACAAGTAGTATGGGTAATGGGACCAAACTTAAGCCGTCACTACTATGCACATTTAGATGCTTATGCGCCTAATATTCAAACGGGTGATTGGGTTGAAGTGGGAGAAGTATTGGGCTATGTCGGGAACACGGGCAATGCCAAGAATACGCCACCACATTTGCACTATGGAATTTATAGGACTGGAAAAGGAGCCGTAAATCCTTATCCGTATTTAACTTTAAATGCATTGAAATAACCGAGCTTTGATCTACAGCTGTAAAAGTTTGAATGCGTGAATTGTATTGGTTATAGAAGGCACATCAATTGGGTTCTTTTCTTATACTTAAACCGTACATTTGTAGTATTTAGAGGTAAGTTAAAAATATCACAGGTATTTAACATGGACGGCCCTTTATAACGGAACCTACAACTCTTTTTCGATTTCCTTCTATGTGAAGGATTAAAAGGCTTCTTTTTTAGTTGTTGGATTGGAGGTGGATGTCCTACGGGTAAAGTAAAATAGTTGCAATGTTCCTAAACCGAGAACTCCCGCAGCAAGCATAAACTGAAAGTGATATGACCAACCCAAATGCTGCAAGGTACTAAAACTTAAACCACCGACCAGTTGGACCGTTGCAAAGCTGAGTGTTGCCATACTCCACAACTTTTTATAGGCCAAGCCGTAGAGTTGTAAGATGGTGTAGGAGGTGAGAAAGACCACCGCAGGGTTCAGTAGGCCTGTGAGAAATGAAGACAGGAGCGTAAATACAGGCGAGAAACTCAGAACCGCAATAAAAACTGCCGCAATATAGACACTGTATAAAATCTTTAAAGCGTGAAAGTTGCCAAATTTACGTGCTAAAGCATAAGCTGTCGCTGCACCCAAAGCGCTGCCTAAGCCATATAAAATCCAGTTAAAATTGATCCAATATAAATTTAGCGTTAAAACATGGCTTAAGTAATCAATCCAAAACAAAGAATGGGGAATATACGCAAAGGCACTGCAGGCATAAACAATGAGTAAGCTATAGTAAATTTTATTCACTGTATGAGTTTGGGGCTGGCTTGTAGGGATGCTGTGCAGTTGCTTTTGGAAAGGACGAACCAGTATCCATAATAACCATGTAATGACAAATGCAAAGCCACAGAGAATGAACCATGCGCTACTGATTGCAATACGGTCTAAATACGGCATAAACAGCGTGGCTGCCAATACACCAATTCCTATTCCGCTAAATCCAATGAGATTAATTTTAAAACGGTGCTGTAACTCACTGCACTGCGCCACAATACTGGGCGATAGAATCATCAGCAAACCACCGCCGATACCTGAAATGATGCGCCACACCAAATACCAAACTTCATTAAAATGTGAAAATGCACAGGCAAATAGGCTGATTGAACCAAAGAGCGCAGCAAAAATGATATAGATTGGCATTTTTGCATTTTGTGGCAACTTCATTGCCCAAAATGCGCCGATCAGATAGCCCAGCAGATTGGCACTACCGAGTAGGCTGGCGAAATTGTGTGACCATTCATAGGCTTCGCGAGTGGACGGCAGTAGAGCTGTATAAGAAAAACGTAAGATGCCAATTCCCAAGCACATACTCAGGCAGAGAAAGAGACTCAGTTGTACGGTGCTTGAGAACGTCCTGTTCATCATAATTTGACTATTGTTTAAAAAACACACTTGAACTATAAGATGAAATTTACAATAAAACAATCGGGTGATGTCCACCTTTAGTCGAGCGGAGTAAAGGCGCAGTCAATTTAATCAGTATCTTTGAGTTGATTGATATCCACTGCATCACCAATGGTATAAAAATGCCCGCCTGCAACATGATGGATACTTTTCCATTCATCTGCGGCTTCATGGTAGTACCAATGGCCATCTCTAAAAACACGATCATCTGCATAAGCGGCAATGACTTTGCCAATAAACAAGTCATGCTGCTGCTGATTATGCGGTTCAGGAATGAGTTCACACAGAATCCATGCACTACAGCCTTCAACCACTGGAATTGGGCTGTGACCAAACTGAAAAAGTTCGACCCCACATTGACGTAACTTTTCAGGAGCATCATATTGACTGATCATGCCCAGTGCGTAGACCATTTTCAGCTGTTTAAGTGTAGGGACTTGCAGCGCAAACAAACCCGATTTTTCAATAATACTGCGGGTTTTTGTCGATTTATCGAGTACCACCGTCACTTTGGCTGGGCTAAACTCTAGGGCGCATGCCCAAGCCGCGGCCATGACATCGGTGCTTTCATTATCTTGACTGGAAACCAGCACGGTTGGGCCGTGGTTGAGTAGCCGATATGCTTTTTCTAAAGGGACGGGCAGAATGTGAGGATTAAGCAAAGATTGATTCATGTAAAAGAACACTTTAACAGCCGTTTAAATGCTTTATACCACATTCTAAAACTGCCAATTCAGTCTAAATTTGTACATTCAGCGTGGAATATGGCGCAAAACAGTAAGCCCGTTTAAATTTTGATTTATAATTATGACAGCATCATTTAGGGAAACAATATGAATATCCCCTTAATCGTCAATGTCATCATTTTTATTGCATTGCTTTTTTTACTGGGCCGAACCCGTAAAACCGATTGGAGTTTAGCGAAGAAGGTACTGGCAGGTCTCTGTCTCGGTATTGTTTTTGGTCTCGCTTTACATGGGTTTTATGGTACGCATTCGCCTGTACTGCAAGAGTCGGTACAGTGGTTTAATTTGGTCGGTAAAGGCTATGTCAAACTACTACAAATGGTGGTGATGCCTTTGGTATTTGTTTCCATTTTAGGCGCTGTGATTAAGCTACACGATGCGGGTTCATTGGGTAAAATTAGTTTTATCAGTATTGGGACTTTGTTATTTACCACAGCGATTGCTGCATTTGTCGGTGTGGTGGTGACCAATCTGTTCGGCTTAACTGCGGCAGGTTTAGTGCAAGGGACACAAGAAACTGAACGTTTAAATACGATTCAAACTGACTATGTCGGGCAAGTGGCTGACTTGCAAGTGCCTGATTTATTTCTGTCATTTATTCCGAGCAATCCTTTTGCCGAGCTGACAGGGGCACATCCAACCTCCATTATCAGTGTAGTCATTTTTGCAGTGTTTTTAGGCATTGCAGGCTTGAACCTCATGAAAGCGGATGCTGAGAAAGGGCAAAAACTGTTGTCTGCAATTGACATCTTGCAAGCGTGGGTCATGAAGTTGGTGCGTCTAATTATGATGCTCACGCCTTATGGTGTGTTCGCACTCATGACCAATATTGTGGCCAACTCTAAAATGGCAGACATCTTAAACTTAGGTGGCTTCTTGGTTGCATCTTATATCGGTTTGGCGATTATGTTTATCGTGCACGCCGTGATTTTGGCGCTCACAGGTGTGAACCCAATTCAGTTCTTTAAAAAGGTTTGGCCTGTGCTGACCTTTGCATTTACCAGCCGTTCAAGTGCTGCCAGTATTCCTTTAAATATTGAAGCGCAAACACGACGTCTGGGTGTACCAGAGTCGATTGCCAGCTTTTCAGCATCATTTGGTACGACCATTGGGCAAAATGGCTGTGCGGGGCTGTATCCTGCGATGTTGGCCGTTATGGTTGCACCGACAGTGGGTATTAATCCGCTCGATCCACTTTGGATTTTGACTTTGGTTTGTGTCGTGACCTTGAGCTCGATTGGGGTGGCGGGTGTAGGTGGTGGAGCAACATTTGCAGCACTGATTGTCCTGCCGATGCTGGGCTTGCCTGTGACTTTGGTTGCACTGCTTATTTCAATTGAGCCTTTAATTGATATGGGGCGTACGGCTTTGAATGTGAATGGTTCTATGACCGCAGGTGTTGTGACCAGTCAAGTCTTAGGTCAAACGGATAAGCGTATTTTTGAGCAAGACAATGTGGACTTAAAAGAAGTCTAAGCTGAGAAATATATAGCTTATGAACTGAAAAGAAGCCTATCTTCATGATTAGGCTTCTTTTTATTGGGCGTGTATCCATAAATGACTAAAAACTGTATCTACTTTTTTACTCAGTTTTTTGCAAAATAAAGCTTCAATTTAGGAGAAAAACGATGAAAATGTATCAAGTCGATGCCTTTACAACTGAATTATTCAAAGGTAATCCTGCCGCTGTGATTGTGCGTGATGAATGGTTAGCATTAGATTTGATGCAGAATATTGCCTTGGAAAATAATTTGGCAGAAACGGCTTTTGTGAAAGTGATTGATGCTGAAAGCTATGAAATTCGCTGGTTCACTCCTCAGGTTGAAGTGGACTTTTGTGGGCACGCGACTTTAGCCAGTAGTTTCGTCCTGTTTCGGGATTATACCGATGCCAAACGTATCCAGTTTCATGTAAAAGACTTGGGTGTTTTTATCATTGATCAAGATGTTGACGGCAAGATTCATATGAATTTTCCAATTCGAACACCGCAAAAGTTAGAAGACTATCCTGCGGAAATTCATGAATTGGTCGATTGTGAAATTAAAGAAGTCTATTTAAACCCACAGGCTTATATTTTAGTGTGTGAGTCTGAGCAGGCCGTTAAGGATGCCAAACCGAACTTAGATAAAATTCGTCAACTGGCAGAAAAGCATAAAGTCAGTACTGCGATTACTGCTGAAAACTTGGATGTTACCCTGACTTCAACGTCTCAAGACTATGACTATATCGCGCGTTATTTTGCACCGCATAAAGGCATCAATGAAGACCCTGTGACAGGCTCCATGCATACAGGTCTTGCGCCCTTGTGGGCGGAGAAGTTGGGTAAAACCTCATTGATTGCCTATCAGGCATCGAGCCGTGGAGGATTGCTTTACTGCGATCTTCAGTCTGAAACACGGATCCAAATCTCAGGCTATGCCAAGTTATATATGACGGCTGAACTTTACTTAGATTAAGTTGTAATTCTCTTAAATTAAAACTACTGGTGAAAAATAAGCATTGATTAAAATGCTATTTTTCACCAAATTACTATAAAAATAATTTCACTTTCCTCTATGATGTTGAGAATCATTCATATTTTGTCGAATTATTTGGAAAAATAATGTTAATGCGTTTTAAAACATTGAGTTTGTCGGTATTGCTACTTGGCTTTGGGGGCACAGTATGGGCACAACCCGTATTGGTAAAATCGGAACAGAAAATTGAAGAATATAAATTAGATAACGGTTTACGTATTATTCTTGCGCCAAACGATAAAGAAAATAAAGTGTATATGAATATGGTCTATTTGACTGGTTCATTGAACGATCCCAAAGGTAAGGGCGGTTTGGCGCACCTACTGGAACATTTAGCGTTCAAGGGAACTAAAAATGTTCCAGGGGACGAGTTTCAGCGCCGTTTAGATCAGTACGGTTTAATGAATAATGCCAGCACGGACTATTATTCAACCAAATATATTAATGTGGTTCGTCCTGAACAAAATGCGATTAATGAGCTGATTCATCTTGAAGCAGAGCGTATGGACGGCTTGGTGCTCCAAGAAAAATATGTACCGTCTGAAATCGCGATTGTAAAACGCGAGCGTGAAGTCCGTATGGATCAGCCTTTTTCGGTACTCATGGATCAGATGTGGAAGTCTGCTTATGGTAATCAATATTTAGGGCGTTTACCGATTGGTGATCTAAATGAGTTACAGTCAATCAAAATGGCTGAACTGAATAAGTTTTATCGTGACTGGTATGCACCGAATAATGCGGTATTTGTCATTTCAGGTAAGTTTGACCAAGCAGCTGTACTGAAGCAGATTGATGAAAAGTTTAGTGCGATTAAAACGCGCGCTGTGCCTGCGAAAGTTAAAGTGCCTGTCTTAGATGCCAGTAAGATTAAAGATCGCCAGTTTGTGGTGAAAAAAGGCAGTAACTTTGCCAAATACAATATTTACCTGAATGGTAAAAACGAGAACATTAAGACCGCGCTGGCGGTGTCACCGTATTTATACACTATGCAGCCCAGTGGGCATTTGTACCAAAGCATTGTAGAAACGGGAACGGCGACAGCAGTTCAGTCGACCACATGGTTAGACCAAGATTTTAATATGGTGTTTATGGGCGCAGTTTATGCCCCCAACCATGATGTGAAACAAGTCGAGTCGGCTTTGGTTACTGGTGTAGAAAAAACACCAAGCTTCAACGAGGTTGAGCTCAACCGTGTGAAGAGCATGATTAAAAATGCACAAGAAAGCATGTTCAGCAGCGCAACGGCAGTCGGTGGCATGCTCAGTGACTACGTGGTTTCTGCCAATGGTGATTGGACACAATACTTTAAAGATCAGCAACAGTTACAACAGCTCAGCGTTACTGATGTGAACCAACGTTTAGATGACTTTTTAGTACCCGAGCATCGTATTTCAGGCACTATTTTACCAACCCCAGAAGATCAGAAAAAAGCACTTGAACATGCGGCAGCAGCCACGCCTACAAAAACTTTAGATCAGCAAACCGTGGCTGAAGAACCATTGAAAGATGTCAGTGCGTATAAAGCAGAAGTGGTTGGATATGTAAAAAGTTCAAAGCAATATTTAGAAAGTGCTGAAAAACAAATTCAGCGTGGCAAGTTAAAAAATGGCATGCAATATGCGCTGTACCCAAGTACTACGCGTGACGATAAGACCTATGCCACCATTTCGATTGACTTTGGTACAGCAGAAAGTTTGTTTAATAAAGCAGAGTTATTAGACCTGACTTCTTATTTACTGCTCAGAGCGTCAACTCAATATAGTTTGCAAGATATTGCTGATCACTCGATCGACGCAGGCGGTGGTGCAAGTGCAGCAAGTAATGGTAACGGCATCAATATCTCAATCGTGGCGAAGAAAGAAAAGTTTGATGAATTTTTTAACTTCGTGATCGATGTACTTAAAAATCCAACTTTTGAACAAAGCCAGTTTGATTTGATTAAGTCACAAAGCTTAGCAAGTCTAGATCGACCGTATACTGAGCCTGAAACTGTAGCGGCTTTAACCATTGCTCGGTTACTTGAAACTTATCCAATTGGGGATATTCGACATCACTTCGAGCCTGAATATGTCAAGAAGCAGTATCAGGCCGCAACACAAGCTCAGGTTAAACAGCTGTATCAGCAGTTTTTTGCGATGAATCATGCACAAATTTCGGTAACGGGCGTGATTGATACGAAAAAGATGAAAAAGACTTTAAATCAGGCTTTTGCAAACTGGAATTCGGCAGCGCCTTATCAGCGAATTACTTCTGACTTTACTGCATATAAAGCGCAGCGTGTACATGCACTGTCAGAGCAGCGTGAGTTTGGTAGCTATCAGAGCATTATGACGTTCCCCGTGGGCACATACCACCCAGATGCACCAGCCTTACAGGTACTCGAGCACATTTTAGGTGAGTCGCAATTATCTTCTCGTTTGGCGCAAGAGCTACGTGAAAAGAATGCCTTGGTCTATGGTTTTGGCAGCAGCATTTCGCTGGATGACTGGACGGAGTCAGGAGCGCTGACGATTGATGCAAACTATAGCGCAGGTAAATCGGCTCAAGTGTCTCAGGCGGTCTATAAAGTGTTGAATGAGTTACTGGCAAAAGGCGTTACTGAACAGGAAGTGGAAGCTGCCAAGGCCGATATTTTGAAAAAGCGTGTGACTGCACTTGAAGATAGTCGCAATATCCATCGCATGCTGATTCCTCAAATGAAACGTAATCGTACTTTACTGGATCGTGAGCAGCGTGATTTAGCATTGGCAAAAATTGGCAAAGCCGATGTTGATGCGGTGATTCAGAAGTATATTAAGCTGGATCAGTTGGTTGAAGTGATGGCTGACCAATATGGCAAAGCTCAACCAGCGCTGAAAAATTAAAGATTTCAGTTTTCATTTAAAAAGAACCCCTCAAAATTGAGGGGTTCTTTGTATCATAGGTTTTATAAAATAGTTTTCTTATTTTTTTTAATTAAAGCCGATAAAACTGTTTGGCATTGTGATGGAATACGCGCTCTAAAGCATCAGGCTCATAGGCAGCGACGACATCGCTAAAGGCATCGATAATATTCACCAACGATGTACTGACCGAATCCATAGGAAAGTTCGAGGCAAACATTACCCGATAGGTTCCAAAACAGGCAAGGGCATGTGTAATCATGGGATGTGCAAGGTCAAAGACTTCTTGTTTGGAAGCCAGTCGACCTTCTTTATGAAAGCGATGTCCTAATACAGGCATGAAGAGCCCTGACATTTTGGTATAGACATTTGGACAACTGGCGAGTTCTGCTAAGTCGTCCTTCCAACGGAAGAAAATATTTTCCCGCGCCGTTTGTGTTATCCCTGTATTTGCACCAATTGGACCAAATAAACCTGCGGGTGTACCTAGATGGTCTAGCACAATGGAAGTTTCAGGGAACTGCTTGGCCAGATAAATCACATCTTCAAGCTGTGTGGAATAAACCCAAGCATCAAAACTCAAGTTGTATTGGGACAGCACTTCGAAGCCTTTGAGAAATTTTTTATTGCGATATAAGTGTGGCTCATCTGTCCACGAATGGATTGCTTTGTCTTCATGAAAAGACGCCATTTTACGAATACCACGAAAGTGTGGTGAAGCTTTATGGTGTAATTTTAGGATTTTTTTAAAGTTACGATCACGTGGGTCAGCTGTTGCGACAATGCCACCCAATTTGACCGTATCTGCCCCAAAAGCTAAAGACTCGATAAACTGAGTTTCCTCAACCACACCTTTACCTTTGCTGTGATGCCAACTGGCTTCAACATGTACCACTTGCTCTACTGTGTATGGGCCAGTATCGAGTTTATAGTCTTGGGGCAAATAAGGACGTGTGATATGACGGGTTAGGCCTAGGGTTTCAATCAGATCTTTAGGTTTCACCAAACGAACCATTTTGTCCAAAAGCTTAGGATGCTTACCCAATAATTTGACTGCCAAAGCCGCTGCATGTGGCGTGTTATAGGGGTCCCACTGATGGATGTGCGGATCGATGAGTGCAAAGTCCAAATGCTGCATGTTCTTCCCTAAGTCATATTCCTTAGCGATTACCTTACTGTAAATTGAGGTGTTGCAACATTGTATTTCGTTTCAAATACGACGAAATAAAAAAAGCCTGCGCAAGGCAGGCTTGGATTGATCAGTGATCGTGTTTGTGGTCATGCTTGTTGGCATGAAATTCTTCGTTATGACGGAAACGAAGGTAGTTTTCAAACTGTTCACAATATTCGTCATAGTTGTCTTCAAGCATCATTTGGAACTGTTGCAAAATATAAGACATCACTTGCTCTTTGGCATCACGCATTTCATCGCCATCTTTAAAGTTGTTGGCTGCCACCCACGTGTTAAAACGGGCTGTACCAAACAACATCGCAGCACTCACTTGGCCACGTATTTCAGCAGGTTTCACTTGTGAACCTTTTTCAGTGCGACAAAAATCGTTGGCTTGCTTAATAAATTCATCTGCACGTTCAAAAAAAGCAGCATTCAACGCTTCTTCTTCGGTTACATCTGTTGCTTCAATCTTCTGAACCATGAACTTGTCCTAAAATACATAAATAACTCAGACTGCATTATAGGCAAAGCCTTGCAGAAACTAAACCTTTGCCTTAATCTAAAAATAGCCTAAGCAATAAAATAGAGAATATCCATGCAAGACGCGATTGCGGTACAAAGTTTAAAAAGTGATATTGCTTTATTGCGTCAAAACATTTGGCCACCACAAAATTTAGCCAATGTCGAAGGCTTACCGATCTACTATGGCACGAAAGCGGAAGTTGAGGACTACTACCGTCAGTGGATGGGTTTGATTGAGCGGGCACAAGACTTGTTCCAACCTTTTATGGAAGATGAAGTGTTGGATGCAATTCATTTACCTAGTCATTTGAACTTACCGCTGTTTTATTTTCACGTCGATCGTATTCGGATTAATAAAACCCGCGCCAAAGAATCTAAAAGTTTTCGCGGTATTGCAAGCTTAATCGAAAAATGTGGGCAGTTTGAGCCAGAGCAAGTCCAAGCCATGCGCGCTTGGTTGGACAGCGATGATAACGCCGCCTTGGTTGCGCATAGGGAATTTATTGACCTCAGAACCTATGTGTTTCAGCATGGGCAGAGTGAATATACCCGTACCCGATTTTATGTAAATGGTATCGTGTTAAGTACCGAAGCACACTTTGAATTGGTCGATGCACGAGACAAACCACGTAAGCAGCGCAGTGATAGCTATAACGCCCCCTTAGCAGATAACAATACGTGGAAGGTGTACGGAAAGTATCGTTAACTTAGGTGTAGACAGGGAATTCACCTATAGAAGAACTTTTCGCTGCTGATCTATATTTTAATTTAAAAGACTATTTCAGCTTTTTGGTTTGACTGAACAGCATCAGCTGTTGTTCAACCAATTTCAGCATTCTATTTTTTTCCGCGGCGATCCATCCTGTGGCAAAACTATAAGCAGCTTCTGGTTCAGGGGCTTGTTGAAATAAGGCATCTGCAACCACCAAATCATTATAGTGCCCTAGGCTTTCCTGAACTGCTTTGAGTTTTTTTAAATAGGTTTTTAATGCTTTTACATCGAGTAAAGACGTCACAAACTCAATGCTATAACGCAGTTGTTTGACTTGTTTACGAATACGGTGTTTTTCCTCATCTTCAAGCTGGCTAAAGTGCTCGGCATGTGCACATATTTTATCGTGTAAAGCATGTATAACTTTGAGTGCATGCTTTTTCAGTTTGGCTTTTGAAGGCGAATCTAGTTCTTGCTCTGTAAATAAAATTAATTCAAGCCAAAGTTGCGTCGTTTCTGCTCGTTGGAATAGGGCGCAGACATCAGTGATGGCTTCTGTATTTGGAGCAAGATGGTCTAAAGGATAACCTGCCTCAATCAGTTGAGGGAGTAAGTCTTCGTTTAGCGCATCGATGTCACGTGTTCCACCTAAGGCTTGAAAAATAGTGGTGAGTTCCTTTTTCCAGTGTGGTTGAATGTCCTCCGACCATGCAGCAAAACTTTTCAGTGCGGTACGCAAGCGGCGGATTGCCACGCGGGCCTGATGCACATGCTCAGTGGAGTACTGCTGTCGAGCAATTGAACTGGCATTCGGAAGTAAGTGCTGTAAGCAATTGGCCACTATGCTTTGTAGCGCTTCAGTTTCTCTTGAGCTTCTGTTCAGTAGAAGAAGTGTTTGATACTGTGCAGGAAAGCAACTTTGCTGACGAACAGCTAGAAGGCCATAGTCTGACTTGCTATGTGTGTCGAGACTCAGTTGGTATTTTTGAACCCAAGGTCGTATAAATGCGATCAAATCCTCTGTTGATCCTTGTTTTAATTCAAATTCGATCTCGAAAATATCAACACTGTTTTGTTCTTTAAAAATTTTGCCAATATCGAGAGCAATTTCAACTGTACTGCTTTCAATATTTTGCAAAACGCGTAAACGTTGGATATTGGTTTCAAAGAGCAATTCAAGGGTTGGAAGTGGAAGCCCCAAAGCGCGTTTTAATTTTTTGTAGATAGCGGAATAATCTTTATAGTTCTCTAAGTCGAGTGTAGTCGTCTCAGGTGGCGCTATATCAAATTCAAGTTCAAAGCGACTCAATGCTTTTGCGCTGTTCACTGCTTTGAAGGTTTGTTTCCATGCATCATTTTCCAGACGCCGTCGAATCTCGATGCAATGCTTAGCAAGCGTTTGATCGACTGTATCAAAGTATTGGGCTGCCAAATGAATCGGCTCAGCCTTGAGCAGTGTAAAGGCTTTTTGCAAGGCCTTACGCTTCTTAACTGGAACTTGAAACTTAAATTCAATCTCTTGCATAGCCCTGACTCATGACAATCTACGTTTTACTATATGCTAAATTGAGCAAAAAAAGACCAGTTTTGAATAGGTATAAGCTAAAAGAGCAGAAATAGTGGGCTAGATGTCACTTTTAAAATAAGATCGTGGTTGAGAAACATGCAGGGTTAATAAGTATGGATTGTCGCCGTGAAGTGACTATAACTCGACGTTAAGTAGGGGTGCATAGCTATATCTTCTTAAAGATGAAAAGTGATAGAAAGCCTGTATTGTTCTGATAATGTTTTTTTATCACAGATAAATTGGTGACATCCATGCCACCAACCACGATTGTCTATCGTGGTTTTGGGGCTTATCAAGCCTCATGGAGAGTCGATAGCAGTCATGTATTTAACATGACTGCTATGGGATACAGAGCGTTATTTTAAGAATTTACGGCTAACTAAGAACTGTTCTGTCGCTTCTAAAAGTTTATCGGCATAAACTTCAAGCTTTGCCGTGAGCCAACCCAAAACAAACCAATCACTGGCTTCAAGTTCGGTCTGTTGAATGTATGTAGCTGAAGTCGCCAAGATTTGATATTCATGTGCGGCTTGTTGGGCATCATTTAACGCTTTACTGTATTTCTGCAAATTTTTCACATCATAAATGGATGTTAAAATAGGAAAGCTAAACTTCAATTCCTTAATTTTCTGTGCCAATACATCTAAGCTTTCAAAGTGGCTAATATCCGCAGCATTTAAGCTTTCTTGTAGCTGTCGATATTGGTTTTGCAGGGTGTTATGTGCATAGGTTTTTAAATCCTGCTTTTGTACCAAATCATGTGAACTTAAACTAAAAGTCAATAATTCAAGATAATGATGCACGTTCTGCGTCGATTTAACTAAATTTCCAAGCTTTTCTTGAGCATATAAAATGTCTTTGGCAAGATTTTCAGTAGTGGTTGGGTTTTGAAGAAAAGCGCCTAGGGTACTTTGCATATGCTGCAAATGTTGTAAATGATCAAACTGATGCTTAAATGCAGCAAGTTGCATCGCCCATTTATCAGAAATATTGCTATTCCAGTCTTTAAACAAAGCCAAGGTTAGTTGTAAGTGCTCTAAAGCGGTTTGAGCCTGGTCAATATGGCTTTGCTCAGCAACACCTGCTGAAATTGCAGCAATATTTGGCAGTAAATGTTGCATTTGCTGACCAATCAACAAACTCAGGTTATGTGCAGCACTTTCTTTTTTCGATAAGACAAACTCTTTTTCAAAACGTGCTGGACTTACGGTTTGCTCAAGTGCCAGTAGATTACCCATTTCGGCTTTGCTGCGGACATCTAACCACAGTTGATACTTCTTCACCCATTCAAAACTAAAAGCCAAAAGTGACTGAACAGAGCCTGATTTGAGTTCGAATTCTACCTCATGGATGGTCTGTTCTCGACCAGATGCACGAACCACTCCAACATCCAAACAGACTTCAATTTCAGCGTCTTCAAATTCAATGACGCGATAGGTACGTTGGATGTCCGTTTCAAATGTGAGCTTTAACGCAGCTGCATCTGAGCCTAAAGCTTGGGTTAAAATTTGCTGAGCCTCTGGAATAGCGTCATAAATGCTTAAGTCCAGTACAGGAGATGACTCTAACTCACCCAAATTATGATTATGTTCAAAACGGTGTAAATGACTTTTACCTGCGGCTTTGAGGGTTTGAATCCAGCAAGTACCTTCAAGACGCTGACGCAAAGCTGCGCCGTGTTGGGCCAAGAGGCGATCAGGCGTGTCAAAATACTTGGCTTGAAGTTGAATCGTTTCAGATTTTTTAGGATCTAAAGTTTTAAGAAGGGCGGTACGTCGTGTTTCGCTAATCTGAAATTTTAATTCAATTTCAACCATGAAAAATTCCTAATTTGAGGGGCTAGGTCAGTGCCAAGCCTTTATGTATTTAGATGCATGATCTGTAGTTTGTTTTTATGTGCGCTAAAGGCACACCAATGGACCACTGGATTGTAGCGAAAAAGAGACAGTATGTAAGACTTGACGACACAATAAAACAAAGTTGCAGTGCGAGATTGATCAAAAAACAATTCTGTTTTTAGTGGACGCGCTCCAAGAGGCGATTGCACTTTGCAGATTGCATATTTTCAGTTATGTTGATAGAAAAACATCAGGATGATGACAGATGAATGCTCAGGTTGAACCGAAACAGGAACACGACGCTGAACCTAATTTTCAATTGCCGATTAAGGACTATCACCAGTTTTAT
Source organism: Acinetobacter sp. 789_lipA (assembly GCF_058242845.1). NCBI lineage: Bacteria > Pseudomonadati > Pseudomonadota > Gammaproteobacteria > Moraxellales > Moraxellaceae > Acinetobacter > Acinetobacter sp. 789_lipA. The sequence goes on from NZ_JBZAYS010000001.1 coordinate 2,341,005, forward strand.
CGTTTTTATTTAACAGAGCACCGCAACATCATGAGTCGTCGGCTACATGTCGCGGGCAGTTCGATTGGACTGTACTTTTTCTCTAAAGCCATACTTAAACGCAAGCCGCGTTATTTTATATACGGCTTAGTCTCTGGCTATGCCTGTGCGTGGGTAGGTCATTTTGTTTTTGAAAAAAATAAGCCAGCTAGTTTTAAACAGCCTTTGTATAGTTTTATTTCTGACTGGCGCATGTTTTCCGATGTTTTACGTGGAAATTTAAGCTTACAAGATCGTGCTTTGGATAAAATTCCAAGTTAGTGAAGCACTTTGTGACGTCATCATGAAAGTTTTATTAAAATCTTGAAATTAACAGTTGCAAAGTATGAGTTAATGTTCTAATAATGTGGTCGTTGATTATATTTTCATCAAATAATATATAAGTGCTTTGAACTTTAAAGTGCTTTTAGTTTTCCAAGCCTAGAGCGACCTTCTCTAGGCTTTTTTTATGTGGATTTTAAATAAAATATGCGGCTTTTTAGCTTTTATGATGTTATTTCAACATCACTGGTTTAAAAAGCTAAAAAGCCGTATCAGATCGCTGCGTGTCTCTTATTCTTGTTATAAAGTTGTTATTTTTATTTTATTCTTGTTGCTTTCTGTATCCATTAAACTGCGAAAGCGGTGGGGCGACTATCACTGAAAATAGGTATTTTTATATAGCTTGGGCTTGGTCGCGGGATTTTTGTACAAAGCAACGCATTTTCAGTTCCAATTCATTAAAGCATCAGTCGCCTTTAGCTTTATAATAGAATGACATAACCCAAAGGTAGAGTTAAATGCGCGGTTTATATTTAATTACAAATGATGATCCTTTAGAGCTACTTTTGGCTAAATTAGAAGGTGCAATGGCAACACGTGAAGTTGCCATTTTGCAGTATCGCCGTAAAAAAGTACCCAAAGAAGAACAGGCTTACGAAGTCGAGTATATGAAAGCGATGTGCGCTGAGTATCGTGTTCCTTTTGTGATCAACGATGACTTAGAAATGGCAGTGAAATACGGTGTTGGCGTGCATTTAGGGCAAGGTGATGGTGAAGTTGCCGAAGCTGTCGCACGTCTGCCAAAAGATGCGGTGATTGGTCGTACGTGTTTGAACTCGATTGAGCTGGCAGAGAAAGCTATTGCTGAAGGTGCAACATACGTGGCTTTTGGTGCAATTTACGCAACTGAGACCAAGCCAGAAGCAGGCAATATTGGCTTGCAGACTTTAAAGGAAGCCAAAGCCAAATTGAATGTGCCGATTTGTGCGATTGGTGGTTTAACAGTTGAAAATTCAGGTGAAGTGATCGAAGCCGGTGCCGACCTTTGCGCGGTGATTAGTGATATATTAGGGCTATCAATGTCTGCGATTCCTGATCGTATAGAACAGTGGGCTGATTTATTTGCATCTAAAGCTTAAGCGTTTTTAGATGTTTTTTTATTTTTTGAGTTGAGTAACTTCATGAGCTTATCTCCAAAGCAAGAACAATTGTTTAAACAAGCAAGCAAACATATTCCGGGTGGTGTGAACTCACCTGTACGTGCATTTAATAGCGTAGGCGGAACGCCTGTCTTTATTGAAAAGGCGCAAGGTGCATACTTGTACGATGTGGATGGTAAGCGCTATGTAGACTATGTGGGCTCATGGGGACCAATGATTTTAGGTCATGCTCATCCTGAAATTATTAAAGCAGTTCAAAATGCTGCAGTGGATGGTTTAAGTTTCGGTGCACCCACCGTACATGAAACAACTTTAGCTGACATTATTTGCGAAATTATGCCGTCAATTGAGCTGGTTCGTATGACCAACTCAGGTACTGAAGCAACCATGACAGCCATTCGTCTTGCGCGTGGTTATACAGGTCGTGACAAGATTGTAAAATTTGAAGGCTGTTACCACGGTCACTCAGATTCACTGTTGGTCAAGGCAGGCTCTGGTTTGTTAACCAGCGGCGAAGGCGAAGCAACTTCAGCAGGTGTTCCTGCCGACTTTGCCAAACACACACTGACTCTTCCATATAACGATATTGCTACTTTAAAAGAGTGCTTTGCTAAGTTTGGTTCAGAGATTGCAGGCGTGATTGTGGAGCCTGTGGCAGGGAACATGAACCTAGTCAAACCAATCGACGGATTCTTACAAGCGATTCGTGATGTATGTGATGAACATGGTTCTGTTTTTATCATTGATGAAGTGATGACTGGTTTCCGTGTTGGATTGGGTGGTGCGCAAGCTCACTATGGCGTGACTCCTGATTTAACCACCTTGGGTAAAATTATTGGTGCAGGCTTACCCGTTGGTGCTTTTGGTGGGAAAAGAGAAGTGATGGAGTGTATTGCTCCACTGGGTAAAGTTTACCAAGCTGGAACACTGTCGGGGAATCCACTTGCAATGCGTGCAGGGATTGAGATGTTTAAACACCTGCGCCAAGATGGTTTCTATGAAAAATTGACAGCGCAGCTAGAAAAACTTCTTGTAGGTTTACAAGCCGCAGCTGATGAAGCTGGTATTGCTTTTAAAACACAACAAGTAGGCGGTATGTTTGGTTTGTACTTTACCGATCAAGAAGACATTACCAGCTTCGACTCGATGCTGAAGTGTGATATCGATGCATTCCGTAAGTTCTTCCACGGTATGTTAGACCGTGGTGTGAACCTTGCACCCTCCGCATTTGAAGCTGGCTTTATTTCAGCTGCTCACTCTGATGAAGATATAGAATTTACGCTGCAAGCAGCGAAAGAAGTTTTAGCAAGCATGAAGTAAGTATTTGTCCTTGCTAAAAAGCCCATCTCATTTGATGGGCTTTTTTATGATGGGTATTTTGAATAAAAAATACTATATCTCAAATACTTTGTGTTAATTTTAGGAGTGCATGAAAAAATGAATAATTAAATAAGATGACTTATGATTTTAAATTTTCTTCGAAAGCCTATTCAGCTAAAACATTTTTTGATCTTTATACTATTGTCACCAATCATTATCGTTATTTTGAGTGTTATTGTTAGTGTATTAGAACCAAGTGATATACCGAGCTTAAAAGAAAAACCTTATGAGTGCGGAAGTTTTGGCGATCAGAAAATGCGTATTGATCGACGATATTTATTTTTTGCAAGAGTTGAATATCAAGATGTAAACTATTGGGGCAAAGGTCACAAACGAGTTCATGACACCAAAGGATGTGATGATCAAATCCAAAGTGCCTCATTTAATGTGAAATGGCCTGAGATGCTACCTTCTAAAAATGGATTTCAACTTTCTTCAAATAAGCTAAATGGCATCACATTTTCTATTCATCAACGCACAATTTGGACTGGTAGGCAAGAAGACAAAGATTTTTTTAACTCTGTTCCAGTTCTGAAACTGTATTTAAGTCCAGATGGTGCTGACATGGAAATTAACGATGAAGAGATTAGGGTGTGTTGACACTTTTAGCTTAAAAAAATAGCGAAGTAGTAAAATCAAATCGCCAAACCCAATTTTACTATTCGCTATGCCTCGTACCATGCTGACAGATCAACACTGGCAAAAGTTGAAAGTTATTCTGCGTAATTTATCCATTCACCACAACTCAAATTTACGCAATTTTATTGAAGCTATTCTCTATAGAATTAGAACAGGCTGTCCGTGGCGAGATATTCCTTCTTGTTTTGGTCATTCAAACTCTATTTTCAAACGTTTTAATCGTTGGTCAAGCAGCGGTAAGTTACTTAGATTATTCAAATTACTAGCCTCATGCCCCGATATGGAGTGGATTTTTATTGATGGCTCTCATGTACGTGCTCATCAACATTCTGCCGGCATAGCGAATCAATCTATTTCTAAAAGTGTAGGAGGAAACTCCTCAAAAATACATTTGATTGTTGATGCACATGGCAATCCTATTGATTTCATGATTACCGATGGAACCACACATGATGTTAAAGTTGCACCTGATTTAATATCAACATTAGATTTAAAAGAGACAAAAGTGGTATGTGCAGATAAAGGCTATGATTCAGAACCACTGCGTGAACAGATCAGGAAAACAGGGACTAAAGCGAATATACCAAAGAAAACAAATAGCCAATCGAACAATGACCATATGGACTGGTATTTATATAAAATCAGGCATTTAGTTGAAAATATGTTTTGTAGATTAAAGCAATTTAGAGGAATAGCTACTCGATATGACAAGCTCAAAAGAAATTATCAAAGTTCTGTTGCTTTAGCCTGTATATTTTTATGGCTACCTTTATAGGGCTAATTATGAACAGTAAATGTCAACAGACCCTAATAAAAATAAAGTATTTAATCCAGATCTAGGTCTTTATGAAATAAGTTTTGACAGAGTTGGAAATGTCGCAAAAAAGGTTTTTTGGCAAGAGAAAAAGGGGAAAGGAGTCAGTTTAGTAATTAAATGTCTTTATTTTAAGACTGGCGAAAGTGATTGTAAGTTAAGTAGTCATGTGCCAGATTATGGATTTAATACAAGTTATTTAAATGTTTATTTTCATGCTGAATTACTTCCACATTGGGAAAAAATTCAGCGTGATTCTTTAAAATTATTTAATTCTTTTCAGATAGAAGAAAATAAAGTAAATGCTTCCAAGTAAGAATATTGAAGTAGCATAAGAACTATTGAGTACTAAGAAAATGCGATATAACGCAATCAAGCCTAAAATTTAAAGACTTCGAATAATGGTAAAAGTGGGGAGGAAGAATGGATAAATACTTACTAGTGGCCTTGGTGGTTGGTGCATGCATATTGCTGGTGATTTACACCCAACTTGCACCATCAGGTGGACAGAAAAATTTTAAGCAAATCGTACAGCAGGCATTTAGTCGTTATAAAGTGATCGAAAAAAACTACACCATTATGATTTGTGAGATCAACCATCGCAATGAGCCAGAAGAATTGGTCTTTATACGTATCGATCCTGCTCAAAAGAAAAATTTACGCATTTCGGGAAGAATGCTGATAGCAACTTATCCCAAAGCACCATCGGTACGTGAAATGCGTAAAGACTTTAAAGACTATGTCACTTAACACTTAGCGTCGACGAGAGCTACTACGGCTGCGTCCGCGCGCCATACCGCCAAGAGCATTGAGTACAGCAAGCTTGGTCATACTGCCTGAAGCATGTGCATGACAGATGGCAGCAGCGAGAGCATCGGCGGCATCTTGCTGTGGTTTGATGCTCAGGTTTAGGAGTCTCATCACCATCATTTGTACTTGTTCTTTGTCCGCAGCGCCATAACCGACCACCGACTGTTTAATCTGACGTGCGGTGTATTCTGCAACTTGTAGGTCAAGGTTGACCAGTGCAGCAATAGCAGCACCACGTGCTTGCCCCAGTTTCAGTGCGGAGTCAGGGTTTTGTGCCATAAATACTTGCTCAACTGCGGCTTCAGTTGGGCCATGAAATTTTACAATACGATCAATCCCTGCAAAAATACGTTTTAGCCGTTCAGGCATATCAGCAGCTTCGGTACGAATGGTGCCAGCATCGACAAAAATTAGTTTTTGACCTTCTTTTTGAATAATACCGTAGCCTGTGAGGCGAGAACCGGGGTCAATACCAATAATTAATGACATGCTTGCCCTTTAAAAAAAATAATATGCCCATATTGTTACATAAGCGTATCAAAAAAGCTTGATGTAGATTGAGCACTTGATTCTTGCACCTTATTCATTTTGTTGAGATTAGATTAATTTTCATGAAATTATTTCTTTTTATATTAGCTGGTGTCATTCTCGAAGTCTTTGTATGGATTGGCGTGGGCGACCTCGTTGGTAGCATGTGGTACGTGTTCTTTTGGTTTATTGCCGCTTTCTTTATTGGTATGAGCCTGATTCGTAAGTATTCAGCAGGTTTAATGCCACAAATGCAGCAAATGCAAGCGGGCCAGATGGGTGCAGATCCTGCATTAACAAACAATCTGCCAAAAATCATTGCGGGTTTTCTTTTGTTGATTCCTGGCTTGGTGACAGATGTGGTTGCCGTGTTATTGCTTATTCCAGCAGTACAAAAAGCCATGACGGGCGCGCTGATGAACGTGATGATGAAACGTCAGCAAGCGATGATGGAAAAAATGATGGGTGGCATGATGGGGGATATGAATGGCATGGGCGGTGGTGCTCAAGGTCAAAACCCATTTGCAGATATCATGCGTCAGATGCAAGAAATGCAGCAACAGCAGGGCGGTTCAACTTATCGTGACTCTAGTATTATTGATGGCGAAGCACGAGAAGTTACGCCAGAGGCGAAAAAAATTGAAATGAAAGATGTGAATAAATAATTTCATCCCTAATTTTAAAGCCGAGTTCTAACTCGGCTTTTTTTATCTTTATGAAAATGTTTTAAGTGCTTATGATTTAAAATAAATATAACAAACGATATAATTATTTTTTAAAATTTATGCCGTTTTTTATGTCATTGCTTTTCACGATTTGCGCATTGCATTTTGTTGCGCAGCTAAGTCCTGGTCCTGATGTTTTACTGATTGCCAAAAGTTCAGCTTCGACCACACAAAAAAACACTTTAAAAACGATCTTAGGTATTTCTGTTGGCATCGTCGTTTGGGTGGTTTTAACCTTGTTAGGTTTTACCGTACTCATCGAAAAAATGCCATGGATTCAACAGGTATTGATGGTGATTGGTGGGGTGTTCCTTGCACGTATGGGGTGGCTGATGTTGAAAGCTGGCCTCAATACAATGCAGCAAGAAGCCTTGCTAGATGATGGTCAAAAACTGCCTCCACCAAAGGCAAACCATTATTTCATGTCAGGTTTACTGACGAACTTGTCTAACCCGAAAACGCTGATTTATTTCAGTAGTGTGTTTTCACTAGCCTTAAGTTCTAGCGCAAGTTCCTATTTAAAAATGCAACTCGCGGTCATTATTCCAATCCAAACTTTTATGACTTTTGCATTGCTAATGCTGCTTTTGTCATTACCTAAAATTAAGGCGGCATACCAACGTTCAGGGAGTTATATCGACATTTTTTCTGGCGGGTTGTTCCTGATTTTTGCTTTATGGCTTTGGTACAATGCTCTTGCAATCTACATCTAAGTCATTTTTAAGCTCTTGAGATGATGGGGCCTGTTCCAAGCTAGACACTTCGTCTTTTTTACTTTGCGCATAGCGGTTGGGCTGCAATGTCGCTTCGGTATTTTCTGAGCCCTTATAGCTACGACTGCGGTTGGCACGTTCGCGTAAACCGCCTTTTTTAATCAACTGAACCATTCTTTCTTCCTCATCGTTGCATGTTATTTTAATAAACAATCGCGAGAAAACTAAAGGGTTTCGAGCAAATACTTTGGAATACGTCAAAAACTATTATGTTACAAAATGAAATTGTCATGATTCGGTGTTATAAAGAGGAATATGCGTTAAATCAATTGATTAATCTTTCAGTGTAAGCCGTTGCTGACATCACTTCAGGTGAATGGCGCTTGAGTCTCAACAAATACTCACATAAGATAAATGAATCTAACATTCTGTGAGGCAGGGTGATGGACAATAAAAACAAGAAAGGACAAAAACAAAGGGGTAAAGCGATGCTCTATCAATACCACTGCGCATGTTGTGAAACAGTTGTCGCATCAACAGATAAAGACTGTCCAAACTGTGGATCACATAATATTCGAAGTCCTTTTGGATTTTGGATTTTCTGTATTGTTGCATGTCTTGCAGCAGCGATTATTGTTAAATCTGTACAAGTCTATTTGGCCGACCGAAACAGCGAACCCGCTGCCGTGACTTCGCTCTTTGATGTGCTCAATCATGACAACAAACCCAAGTAGTGAGGTTCAATGACTTCACGACTTAACTGATGGGCTATTTTCCATCAGTTCAAATAAAAAAACCCGCATTAAGCGGGTTTCTTTTAGGATCAAACTTATAGACCAGCTGAAGCTTTAAGTGCTTCCACTTTGTCGGTTTTTTCCCACGTAAATGCTGTATCTGAACCTTCACGACCGAAGTGACCATAAGCAGCAGTTTGCTTATACATCGGTTGAATGAGGTCAAGCATACGAGTGATCCCGTATGGATGTAAGTCGAAGTGTTCACGGACTAATGCAATGATCAACTCTTCAGATACTTTTGCTGTATTGAAGGTATTGATCGAAATAGATGTTGGCTCAGCCACACCAATGGCATAAGACACTTGAATTTCACATTTGTCAGCAAGGCCCGCAGCTACGATGTTTTTCGCAACATAACGACCTGCGTAAGCAGCAGAACGGTCAACCTTAGATGGATCTTTACCAGAGAAAGCACCACCACCGTGACGTGCCATGCCACCGTAAGTGTCTACAATGATTTTACGACCTGTTAAACCACAGTCACCCACTGGACCACCAATCACAAACATTCCTGTTGGATTAATGTGGAATTTGGTGTCTGCATGGAACATTTCAGCAGGGATCACTTTTTTCACGATTTCTTCAATCACAGCTTCTTTTAAGTTGCTTTGAGAAATTTCAGGATCGTGCTGGGTAGATAATACGACTGCGTCTAAACGAACAGGCATGCCATTTTCATAAGCAAAAGTCACTTGGCTTTTTGCATCTGGACGTAACCATGGTAAAGCGCCACTACGACGTAGCTCAGCTTGCTTTTCCATTAAACGGTGTGCATATGAAATTGGAGCAGGCATAAGCACGTCAGTTTCACGGCTTGCATAACCAAACATTAAGCCTTGGTCACCTGCACCTTGATCTTCAGGCTTTTGACGGTCTACACCTTGAGCAATCTCTGGTGACTGTTTACCAATCATGTTGATCACGGCACATGTTGAACCATCAAAACCAAGGTCAGAATGGTGGTAACCAATGCCATTTACGGTTTGACGAACAATCGCTTCAAAGTCAACATTTGCAGTTGTTGTGATTTCACCTGCAAGTACTACCGCACCCGTTTTTACAAGCGTTTCACAAGCAACCCGCGCATATGGGTCTTCTTTTAAGATCGCATCCAAGATAGCATCACTGATTTGGTCAGCCATTTTATCTGGATGGCCTTCGCTTACAGATTCCGAGGTAAATACAGCGTACTCGCGCATAAGTCCTATCACAGTTAATTTAAAAGACGCAATATGGTACATCGACTTAGCCGTTTGAGCCAGTTCTACACGACCAAAATGACTGAATTTATTTCAATTCAACGACTTTTTATCTGATATAAGCATCTAAAAAATTGATATAGCGTTTATTTTTAGTTCGAAATGACAAAATAACGGGTTCTGATTCAAAGTTTATGGGTGCGTATCATGAGATTTTGTGCTTTGGTTATATCTAATTGTAAAACAATAGTTTGTTTGAGTTTTTTTTGGCTTGGGTGTTAAGTTGGTAAATAAAAATGCTCAAAATAAGTATCAGAAAATAATCTATAATTTGTACTAATTCATGAATAATTTAAAAAGGTGAATAAAATTCACCATGAATGTTTAATTGTATGTAAAAAATACAAATGTATCTTGTGATGTGTTTGATACTCAAGGATAACGGTTTGTTCTGATTAGTGAATAGGGTGGCTGAGCTTTGCTTTTAAAAGCTGATGATTCTATCGTGTAGAATTTGAACTGGAGAAAAGCGAGAGAGACATTTCTGAGTGAAATTGTTGTGATTTTAGGCAATGCCCGCATTTATTAGACATTGATGATGAATAAATAGCGAAATATTGTCCATTAGGCTTTACCCATTCCTCTTTTTTTAAGACAATACACCTATCTTTGAATTCTATTCATCTTACTCTTTAAATCATTTGTTTGGACTCTGACCTATGACAACCCCGCTTAACGAACGTCGTATTGCAAACGCAATTCGTGTATTGGCAATGGATGCTGTGCAAAAAGCAAACTCTGGACATCCAGGTGCGCCAATGGGGATGGCTGATATCGCTGATGTGGTATGGCGTGAGTTTTTTAACCATAACCCGACTAACCCTCAATGGGCGAACCGTGACCGCTTTGTACTATCAAATGGTCATGGCTCTATGCTGCAATATGCGTTATTGCACCTTACGGGCTATGATTTATCAATTGAAGATTTAAAAGCATTCCGTCAACTGCACTCTAAAACGCCAGGTCACCCAGAATTAGGTTATGCACCAGGTATCGAAACTACGACTGGCCCGCTTGGTCAGGGGATTGCAAACGCAGTTGGTTTTGCTCTAGCTGAAAAAACTTTAGCAGCACAGTTCAACAAAGATGAGATGAGTGTTGTTGATCATTTCACTTACTGCTTCTTAGGTGATGGCTGTTTAATGGAAGGTGTTTCTCACGAAGCATGTTCACTTGCAGGCACACTAGGTCTAGGTAAACTAATTGCTTACTATGACGACAACGGTATTTCGATTGATGGTGAAGTAGAAGGTTGGTTCTCTGACGATACAGAGCAACGTTTCTTGGCGTATGGTTGGCAAGTACTTAAAGCTGATGGTCATGATGCAGATGCATTACGTGCTGCAACTTTGCAAGCAAAAGCTGAAACGAAAAAACCAACGATCATTATCTGTAAAACGATTATTGGTCTAGGTTCACCAAATAAGCAAGGTAAAGAAGACTGCCACGGTGCACCGCTAGGTAATGACGAAATTGCATTAACACGTGAGGCATTGGGCTGGACTGAAGGTCCATTTGAAATTCCTGCTGACGTTTATGCAGCATGGGATGCAAAAGCAAAAGGGACGGCTTCTGAAGCAGCTTGGAATGAATTATTTGCTCAATATGCAGCAAAATATCCAACTGAAGCAGCTGAATTGAAACGTCGCCTTTCAGGTGAATTGCCAGCTGAATTCCTTGCTCAAGCAGATGCGTTTATTGCTGACACCAATGCAAAAGCGGAAACCATTGCTACACGTAAAGCAAGCCAAAACACATTACAAGCTTTCGGTCCATTATTGCCTGAATTATTAGGCGGTTCTGCGGACTTAGCTGGCTCTAACTTAACACTTTGGAAAGGTTGCCAAGGCGTTCAAGACAATCCAGCAGGTAACTACGTACACTATGGCGTACGTGAGTTTGGTATGACTGCCATTGCAAACGGTGTTGCGCTTCACGGTGGTTTCATTCCTTACGTTGCAACATTCCTCATGTTTATGGAATATGCGCGTAATGCAGTACGTATGTCTGCGTTAATGAAACAACGTGTAATCCATGTATATACACATGACTCAATTGGTTTGGGTGAAGATGGTCCAACGCACCAACCTGTAGAGCAAATTGCGTCTTTACGTGGTACACCAAACTTAAATACTTGGCGTCCATGTGACACAGTTGAAGCAGCGGTGTCTTGGAAATCTGCACTTGTACGTTCAGAAGGCCCAACTGCGTTGATCTTCTCTCGTCAAAACCTACCATTCCAAACACGTACAGATGCACAAATTGCAAATGTAGCGAAAGGTGGTTATGTATTGGCTGAAGAAAAAGGCGAATTAAAAGCGATTATTATCGCGACGGGTTCTGAAGTATCTTTAGCAATGGAAGCACATGCTCAACTTGAAGGTGTGCGTGTCGTGTCTATGCCATGTGCAGAAGAATTTGTGAAGCAAGATGCAGCGTACCGTGAAGCGGTTCTTCCATCAAATATTCGTGCGCGTGTTGCTGTTGAAGCAGCGCACGTAGACTACTGGTGGAAGTTTGTAGGTTTAGACGGTCGTGTAATTGGTATGACGACTTATGGTGAATCTGCACCTGCGAAAGACTTATACCAATACTTCGGTATTACCACTGAAGCAGTTGTTGCTGCGGTAAAAGAATTGACAGCTTAATTTTTAAAATTAACTGTTTGAAGGACGCTCCAGTTTAGGGGCGTCTTTTATTTTGAATGGCGTATATAATATGCAAGCTGCTGCTGAAGTAGCTGCATAAATTTTAGGTGATGATATGAGCTTGTACGATCAAATTCATGATGAAGTTGTATTGATGGATGCGGGCGAACAGAAGTGGATTGGACCAGATCTACCTTTGGAGGCGATGGTTGCTGTTGAACTGTTATTGCAAGATTTAGCAGAAGATAAGCAAATTAAGATCCGTCGTAAAAACCATGAAAAGCAGACAGGTATGAAGTTGATTGATCGGATTCTGATTGAAAAACTATGATGGTTGTCACGTCTAAAAGAAGTCTTATTGAAGCGATTCAATAAGGCTTTTTCTTTGTGGTGATTTTAGCTTAAATATAAGCCTTACAAAAATAAATAGTACTTTGAGAGCCAAATGGAAGTACGAAATATTCAAATTGTGCCACTGACAGAAATCGATCAGTCGATCTGGGTTACACTATGGCAAGCTTATCAGGCATTTTATCAGGTTGATTTATTGGAACAGATATCTGAAAACACGTGGCATAAACTGACTGATTCTAAGCGTGAATATAGTCAAATCATTATAAAACAAATACAAATAAGTCGATGAATTATTTAGAGTTTTCTTATAATAATGTATGGATAATAAAGTAGTTTGACTATATATGTATGGTTTGCTGCACTTATATAGCAGGTCGGCTTGTAGGCATTGTGGATGTGATAGAGCATGATAGTACGCATACTTACAAGATGTGTTTACCCATGAGGACTATCATGGGCTAGGAATTGCAAGAGCTTTAATCGAACACGTCAAAATGCATACCGAAAAGCGAGCCTGTGATCGGGTTTATTGGCTCACCCATCAGGACAATTTGGTCGCACAACAACTTTATAATAAAGTCGTGAAGAAGACGGGTTTTATTCAATATCAGGTGTAGGTAAGTCGCTACATTTAAAAACAATTATATCGTTCTAAAGTTGCAACATATCGTTTTATCTTTATAGATGTATTCGTTGTAGAACTCTATAGACTAAGCAGTATTCCAATGTGAGATAAAAACATGAACTTTAAAGCTTTAACAATCGGTTTGGCTGTTGCAACTGCGACTACATTTGCTATGGCGAAACCTGTGGCCTATCAAATTGACCCTACACATACAGCAACAGTTTTCACATGGAGCCACTTTGGTTTTTCAACTCCATCTGCTAACTTCAGCGACATTCAGGGTGTAATTAATGTTGATAATGCAAAACCTGGAAATTCATCGGTGAATGTAACGATTCCTTTATCTAGCTTAAACACCAACGTAAAAGCTTTAGATGAGCACTTGCAAGGCGGGGATTTCTTTGATGCAGCAAAATATCCAAAGATCACTTTCAAGAGTACAAAAGTACAAGCGGTTGGTGCAAACAAATACAAAATCACAGGTGATTTAACCATTAAAAATGTGACAAAGCCTGTCGTTTTAGATGCCGTGTTGAATAAGCAAGGTGAGCACCCAATGACCAAAGCACAGTCAATTGGTTTCAATGCAACCACTTCATTTGACCGTTCTGCTTTTGGTGTAGGCGCATACGTGCCAAACGTGGGTGATAAAATCACTGTGAATATCACCACTGAAGCATCAGTTCCACAGCCTAAAGCTGCTGCAAAATAAGCGATATCTACCAAAAAAGCACCTTCATAGAGGTGCTTTTTTATGTCTGCTCTAAACTTAAAATTTAGAGCAATAGGCGCATTGACGGATTATGGCTGAATTATTAAACCAGTGCTTTTAAATATGCTGCCAAAACTTGTCCAGAGACATGTTCTAGTTGAGCTGCACAGCGTTGGTTGTCTGCACGCAATGCTGGAATATTGATGTTTGCTTGACGAAGTTCAGCAGTATGCCCAATTAGCCATTTTTCTAAACCATCCGCTGCGACTTCAGGATGGAACTGTAAGCCTAGAATATTTTTGCCTACACGAAAAGCTTGGTTGGGATAAACTTCTGAGCTGGCCAACAGTTCAGCTTGAGCAGGGAGTTCAAAGGTGTCGCCATGCCAATGTAGGACTTCAGTTCCTACCAGTGTTTGTAATGGGTTATGTTCAACGATATTGAGCTGTAACTGACTCCAGCCAATTTCTTTGCTATGACCTGCATATACTTTTGCACCGAGTGCATGTGCAATTAATTGTGCACCTAAGCAAATGCCTAAAGTGGGTAAATTCTTTTCTAAACGAACTTTGAGTAAGTCTATTTCTTTTTGTAAGAAAGGGTAGTCTTCAGTTTCATATACTCCAATCGGTCCACCTAAAATGACGGTTAGACCTGTGTAGTTTAACGCTTTAGCTAAGTCATCTTTGCCTGCTTCGAAATATCGTACCCGATAACCCAATTGATATAACACATCTTCCCATGCACCCAAATCTTCAAAAGCAAGATGCTGAATCGCGTAAATGGTATCGGGTAGTGTCGTCATAGCAGGCTCGTTCACAGGGGGGGTAAAGGAGTGTAAAAATGTACAGGGAAATGCGCAGAAGTTGAAGGCAAAAAATCAGAAAATATTTAGAAAAAAACTATAAATTCAATCCAAGATTTTACTTGAGCTGTAGCATATTTTTAATCATCCATTTGCTTGAGCTTAAAATTTCTCGTTGTACATGTTCATCCGCCATGCTGCGCGCCATGACGATTGCACCGACCAGTTGACACAGTACCGCCCAAGCTTGTGTTTCACTGCCTAGATGTTGTGTAAAGAGTGCGTGACCACGAAGCATTTCCTGTTGAAAACACAGTTTTGTTGTTTCACTACTACGTGCTACCTCGGCTGCAAGAGAGGGAATAACACAGCCTTGATCTGGGCGTTGCACATGAGACAGCGCTAAATAACGTTCAATTTCGAAGTCAATCCACTCTTCGAGGTTGTCATGCGGATTGGCTTGCCATGCTTGAAAGCTGTGTTGTAACTCGGACTCGATCAGTGCTTCAAATAATTCATGTTTTGATGAAAAATGCGAATAAAAAGCACCGCTGGTCATTTGAGCCGCTTTCATAAAACCGTCGACGCCAGTATTGGCAAAGCCTTGCTTCTTGGCCAGTTGAGCACTGATTTTAAGCAGCTCTTGACGTTTTTCTTCTTTATAGCCTGTTTTATAGCGCATAGGAGTTTCATCAAAATAAAATTGACTGATGCTGAAAACTATAACATAGTGATCGTTATGATAACGATCGTTATTTTATAGAGGGAGTGTATTTATGGATGAATTACAGCCAGAACAGCAGTTGCAAAAGGCTGATGCTAAAAAGAAAGTCGCGTTAGTGATTGGCGCAGGAGATGCTACAGGGGGCGAAATCGCGAAACGTTTTGCACGTGGTGGATACATCGCCTGCATGACGCGAAGAAATGCCGAAAAACTCCAGCCCTTAATTGCAGAGATAGAAGCCGAAGGTGGTCTTGCATATGGCTTTGCTTCTGATGCACGTAAAGAAGATCAAGTCATCGCTTTGGTAGAAGAAATTGAAGCCAATATTGGTGAAATCAATGTTTTAGTGTTTAACATTGGGGCGAATGTGCCATGTAGTATTTTAGAAGAAACTGCACGTAAGTATTTTAAAATTTGGGAAATGGCTTGCTTCGGTGCGTTCTTGACAGGGCGTGAAGTGGCGAAGCGTATGGTCGTGCGTGAACATGGGAGCATTATTTTCACGGGTGCAACTGCTGGAATAAGGGGTGCTGCAAACTTTGCCGCTTTTGCAGGGGCGAAACATGCACTGCGTGCCTTAGCCCAAAGTATGGCGCGTGAGCTCGGCCCGAAAAATATTCATGTGGCACACGTGGTGGTGGATGGTGCAATTGATACCGATTTTATTAAAGACACTTTTCCTGACATGTACGCGCGCAAAGAACAGGATGGCATATTAAATCCCGTGCATATTGCAGAAAATTATTGGCATTTGTCGCAGCAACCGCGCGATGCATGGACGCATGAGTTAGATTTAAGACCTTGGATGGAAACGTGGTAAAAGGACAAAGCATGAAAAGCGTAGAATTTTATTTTGATTTGGGCAGCCCATATAGCTATTTGGCCTACTATCGTTTACTGCAAATAGCAGAGCAGCAAGAGATTCAGATTGTGTATAAGCCTATTTTATTAGGCGGGGTGTTTAAAGCAACAGGTAATCGTAGTCCGATAGAGATTCCTGTCAAAGGGGTTTATTCAATCTTAGATATGCAGCGCTGGGCGGAGTATTACCATATCCCAATGCAAATGAATCCGCATTTTCCAATGAACACTTTAACCCTAATGCGCATTTTGACAGGCGTTCAATTGTTGCATCTAGAAAAGTTTGAGCAAGTTTTAAAACTTTTATTCGATGCGATGTTTGGTACACCACAAAATCTGAATGAACCTACTGTCTTGGCAGAAGTGCTAGAACCAAGTGGCTTTTCTGTAGAAGATATTATGAGTATGGTTCAGTCGGATGTGGTGAAACAAAAACTGATCACTGAAACAGAACAGGCCATTCAACGTGGCATTTTCGGCGCACCGACATTCTTTGTGGGTGATGAAATGTATTGGGGCCAAGATCGCCTACATTTTGTAGAACAAGCGCTGAATAAAGCAAGCTAAAAAAACTAAATCAACATAACATGCTATTTAAGATCAGCCGTAAAATCACGGCTGATCTGCTTCAAATTAAAATAAACGCTTAGGCGCATGTTCCGTGTCTAGACTCACCATTTTATGTTCATCTTTTAAGTCTACACCTGAGTAACCGAGTTTCTTAGAGCCACGCATGAGAGACATTAGCCGTTGTACTGCAACAGGAATGCTTAAGCCCGCAGGTCGAACATTTGAAATACAGTTCCGTTTAGCATCCAACGTACCTGAGGCTGCTTTCCATGTATAGTAAATGCCCATACTATCAGGTGAGCTTAGGCCAGGCCTTTCGCCAATCAGCATCACGAGCATAGTCGCGTGTAGGCACTCTGCAACTGGATCACCCAAAGCGACTCGGCTTCCAGTAGCAATAACCATCGGTGCAATGCTCCAGTGTTCCGCTTGCAACTGCGGGATAAGGTGTTGAATAAAAGGCACTGCATTTTCTTCAATTGCCCGTGCAGATAGTCCATCACCAATCACAATGCAGACATCATAGTTTTGCGGGTTACTGGCTTTAAAGACCTCTAAGCCATGTTGTGAAGCTGGACTTAACAGGCGACCTAGGTCAGGACGTTTTAAGTATTCTTGTTTATTTTCAGCTTGACTGTGTACCGTCAGACTATCCAAACCTAGTGTATTAAAACTTGCAACTAAGTGTTCGACATCTAAAGCTTGATGTACCGCATCTTGCGCTTCCGCATGTGCTAGTTGAAATTTCAGCAGTTCATGGGTCGGGATGCTACAGCCTGCACGTCCAATGGCGATACGAGCATCGGTAAATTTCTTTAAGTTTTCCCAAACATCCTGATGCTGTTCAGATTGATAGTTTTCTAGAGGAACAAGTGACATAAGTTGCTCCTTATATATGTAAAAGTTTTTCAAATTGTGGCGGGATATGTTCTGGCCAGAGAATGTGCTGCTGCTGTTGTTTAAAGATGCCTTGTTCTGCCAACCACAGATCAAACTCAGGTGCGGCTTTTAAGCCTAAAAGTTGCCTTAAATACAGCGCATCATGAAATGACGTGGTTTGATAGTTCAGCATGACGTCATCCGAACCCGGAATGCCCATAATAAAGTTCAAACCTGCTGCACCGAAAAGGGTGAGTAGTACATCCATGTCATTTTGGTCGGCATCGGCATGGTTGGTATAGCAAATGTCGCAGCCCATAGGTAAGCCTAGGAGCTTGCCACAAAAATGGTCTTCCAAGCCTGCACGGATAATTTGTTTGCCATTGTATAAATACTCTGGGCCAATAAACCCAACCACAGTATTTACCAGTAGTGGGTTAAATTTACGAGCTACTGCATAGGCACGGACTTCTAAGGTTTGCTGATCTACGCCGTGATGCGCATTACTAGATAAAGCACTGCCTTGACCTGTTTCAAAATACATCACATTTTGTCCCACAGTCCCACGCTTGAGAGCCAGTGTTGCTTCATAGCCTTCACGCAGTAATTCGAGATTAATGCCGAAACCTTCATTGGCGCGCTGAGTGCCTGCAATCGACTGAAACATTAAATCAATCGGCACATTTTTCTCTGCCAGTTGAATCCCCGAACTGATATGCGTCAGCACACAAGACTGGGTTGGAATATGATGCTCTTGAATCACATGATCGAGTAGTTTGAGCAGCTCCGATAAATTTTGTAGGTTATCGGTTGCAGGATTAATCCCAATGACGGCATCGCCATTGCCATACATCAAGCCATCCAAAATACTAGCAGATATCCCCAAGAGATCATCGGTCGGATGATTCGGTTGTAAACGGGTCGAGAGATGACCTTTTAAACCGATGGTGTTGCGAAATTGGGTGACGACTTCACATTTACTCGCAACCAAGATGAGGTCTTGATTGCGCATAATCTTACTCACCGCAGCCACCATTTCAGGGGTTAAACCGAGCGCAAGTTGTTGTAATTTCTGCGTAGTCGCATCTTCACTGAGTAGCCAGTTACGAAAGTCTCCTACGGTAAAATGTGAAATAGGCGCAAATAAATCACTACGGTGCTCATCGATAATCAGGCGGGTTATTTCATCCTGTTCATAGCTGATCAGCGCTTCAGTTAAAAACTGCTTCAATGGAACATCGGCCAATGCCATTTGTGCGGCAACACGTTCAGTGGCATTTTCCGCCGCAACACCTGCAAGTTGATCACCTGAGCGCAGCGGGGTTGCTTTTGCCATTAAAGTTTTTAAATCATTAAACACATAGTGCTGATGTCCAATCAACGTTTTATAAGCCATGTCATAGGTCCTTCTATAAGTCTTGTTCGGCCTTACGAATACTTTCAAACTCTTCTTCAGGTGTACCTTGAACGAGTCGATGGCGACTATGGAAAATAAAGTAGGCAATAAAGACCGCATAAATAGCGGCAGCCATAAACCAAACTTTAGGATCCACTACAAAACCAGCTATCACCGCAATACTGGCTAAAATCAAAGCAATTGATGAGGTGACAATCCCACCTGGGGTTTTATAGGGACGATGCAACTCTGGACGGCTGATGCGCAGTTTAATGTGAGAAAGCATCATCAAGACATAAGAAATAGTCGCACCAAATACCGCCATCAGGATGAGCAGATCACCTTCACCTGTTAGGGACAATAAAAAACCAATGATGCCGGGAATAATAATCGCTAAATAGGGCGCTTTGTTTTTATTGGTCAGGGATAACGAGGTTGGTAAATAACCCGCACGGGATAAGGCGAAAATTTGACGTGAATAGGCATAGATGATGGAGAAGAAACTCGCAATTAAACCTGCCAGACCGACAAAATTGACAAAGCTGCCTAACCAGCTGTTTTGACCATAGACGGCTACTAGTGGATCAACTAAGGGTGCGCCTGATTCTTTAAGTTGTTCTGCACCAGCAGCACCAGCACCTAAGAACAGAATAAGTAGGGCAAAAGCGGCCAAAATCAGCATCGAACCGATCAAACCACGCGGTAATGATTTAGATGGATCTTTAGCTTCTTCTGCTGCCAGTGGAACACCTTCTACCGCTAAAAAGAACCAAATGGCATAGGGCACCGCCGCCCAAATGCCGATATAACCCATCGGGAGGAAGCTACTTGCACCGATATTTTCAGTCGGTGCAATGTTAAATAAGTTGGCGCTGTTAAAATGTGGTGCCATTGCGATAATAAAGACAAAAAGAGCTACGGCTGCAATGGCGGTAATGACAAACATAATCTTGAGGGCTTCACCTGCACCTTTAAGATGAATGCCCATAAAAACCAGATAGCAGATGAGATAAATGATCCATCCACCGACACCAAATAAGGACTCGCAGTAGGCACCAATAAAGCATGCGATAGCCGCAGGGGCGATGGCATATTCAATTAGAATCGCCGTGCCTGTGAGATAGCCACCAAATGGGCCAAATGCGGTACGTGCAAAGCTATAGCCACCTCCTGCAGTGGGCAGCATGGTGGCCATTTCAGACATCGACAGGCACATGCATAAGTACATGATGGCTACAACAACCGTTGCGATAAACATACCGCCCCAGCCACCTTGCGCGAGGCCGAAGTTTCAGCCAGCAAAGTCGCCTGAAATGACATACGCTACGCCTAAACCGACTAATAATAGCCAGCCTACAGCACCTTGTTTCAGTTGCCTTTTTTCAAAATAGTCGTCAGATGTGCTTACTGTTGAAGTAGAGAGCGGAGTCGTTGAGCTGTTAATGGGAGAATCTGTCATGTGAAGCTCCATATCTTGAGTTTTATAGATGGCTTGATGGATGCAATATTTATGCAATTTCAGTACCAAGCGACTAGACGTCCTGTCTAATATTTATATGACACAGTTTTGAATTATTGTTTTGATGTTTGATGTTTGATGTTTGATGTTTGATGTTTGATGTTTGATGTTTGATGTTTGATGTTTGATGTTTGATGTTTGATGTTTGATGTTTGATGTTTGATGTTTGATGTTTGATGGAGAAATGTTTAGGGTAACGAATCACCCTAAACACATAGAGAACTGTATACGAATAAGCTAAGTGCTTAGAAGAAGCCCATAGGCTTGGTTGCATAGCTCACAAGTAAGTTTTTAGTTTGTTGATAATGTTCTAACATCATCTTGTGGTTTTCACGACCAATCCCTGACTTTTTATAGCCACCGAAAGCGGCATGTGCAGGGTAGATGTGGTAACAGTTGGTCCAAACGCGACCCGATTGAATTGCACGACCTGCGCGGTAAGAGGTATGTGCTGAACGTGACCATACACCAGCGCCTAAACCATAAATAGTGTCGTTGGCAATTTTAATAGCATCGTCAAAGTCTTTGAATGTTGCCACTGAAAGTACAGGCCCAAAAATTTCTTCTTGGAAAATTTTCATGTCATTGGTGCCTTTGAAAATGGTTGGTTCAATATAGAAACCAGAACCCACTTCATTACGCTCACTACCACCTGTTAGTACTTGTGCACCTTCACCGCGACCTGTTGCGATACAGCCCAAGATTTTCTCTTGTTGTTCCAGTGAAGCTTGCGCACCAATCATCGTTTCTGTATCGAGCGGATGACCCGTTTTAATGCGTTTTACACGTTCAACTGCCATTTCAAGGAATTTATCCGCAATGCTTTCTTGAACTAAAGCGCGCGATGGGCACGTACAGATTTCACCTTGGTTAAGCGCAAACATAGCAAAGCCTTCGAGTGCTTTGTCTAGGTAGTCGTCATCTTGCGCCATAACATCTTCAAAGAAAATATTTGGAGATTTACCACCAAGCTCCAAAGTCACTGGAATGATGTTTTCAGTGGCGTATTGCATGATCAATTGACCGACCTGAGTCGAACCTGTGAATGCAATTTTGGCAATACGTGGATTGTTTGCCAATGGGCGACCAACTTCTACGCCGTAACCATTGACTACGTTTAGTACGCCTGCAGGCAATAAATCTTGAATGAGTTCAATTAAAACCAAAATGCTCGCAGGGGTTTGTTCTGCAGGTTTAAGTACAATACAGTTACCCGCAGCCAAAGCAGGAGCAATTTTCCATGTTGCCATCAAAATTGGGAAGTTCCATGGAATGATTTGTCCTACCACGCCTAATGGTTCGTGGAAGTGATAGGCAATGGTATCTTCATCAATTTCAGAAATGCCACCTTCTTGCGCACGGATACAACCTGCGAAATAGCGGAAATGGTCAATGGCTAAAGGAATGTCCGCTGCAAGTGTTTCACGAATCGGTTTACCGTTATCCCATGTTTCAGCCACAGCCAATTTTTCTAGATTTTGTTCTAGACGATCTGCAATTTTAAGGAGTAAATTTGAACGTGTAGTAGGAGAAGATTTGTTCCATTGTTCTTTGGCTTTATGCGCAGCATCCAGTGCAAGTTCGATGTCTTCTACAGATGAGCGAGGGACTTTTGTAAAAACTTTACCGTCGACAGGAGAGATATTTTCAAAGTATTCACCTTTTACTGGAGCAACCCACTCGCCACCAATAAAGTTGTCATACTGTGCTTTAAATTCTACTTTAGAACCAGATTGGTTAGGGTCTACATAGCGCATATTGAAGTTCCTTTGCTTATTGATTTTTTAAAAGCATCTACAGCTTTGGTATAAGGTACATCTGTACAATATTTAAGTAGCATAACTAATATAAGGTTGGAAAAAGGTTGGAAGGAAGGAGGTTTACACGGCTTTGACAAATGTTTACAACCAAGTAATACAGTGGACGTATATCAGGAATTGTTTTGAGTATAAGGAATGATGGCAATGCAACATTTAATACAGAAAAGACAAGAAATAGAAAAGCTTAGAACCAGTAGCAGTATTTCGACGGTACAAGCTGAACAATTGGGAAAAAGTATTGCAAGTTCATGGCAGCGCTCTAACTCCGCAGAAATTCCAAAAGATCGCTTTGCTGCGCCCATTTCTGAGGGTTCCATGTCACAAGGTTCAGCGTTGCAACATGCTTTGAGTTATTGCGCAGATGAACTGAGACATATTGCACAACAGTCGTCTATGGTGGTGGCTGTAGGCGATATTGGTAGTACCATTATTTGGAGTGCATCTAGCAGACAAATGCGTAATGCGGCAGAAAGTGTACATTTTGTTGAAGGCGGGCAGTGGCGAGAGGAATTGGTGGGGACCAATGCATTGGCCTTATCCTTAAAAACCCAACAATCCAGTTGTGTCTTTTCAAATGAACACTATATGAGCTCCATTCATGATTGGGTCTGTTATGCGGCGCCGATCATTGACCCTTACTCAAAACACGTCCTTGGGGTAATTGATTTATCCACCACATGGAAAAACCACAATAGCCTTGGTCTACTCGCAGCAGAGCGCTGTGCATCTATCATCCAAACGGCACTCTTAGAATATCAGCGTCAACAGTTGTATATCCGTGCTTTTGGTGTTCCACAAGTACATTTCAATGGCAAAGTGATGGTCCTCACACCGCGACAAATTGAAATTTTGACCATCTTGGCGCTGTGCCCACAGGGCATGACGTTAGATACTTTGCATCAGGCCTTATATGGTGAGCGCAAGGTGAGTGTGGGAACACTTAAGGCCGAAATGTCACAATTGCGTGACTTGCTTGGTGGTATGTTGGGATCTCGTCCCTATCGGATTTTGGCGCATATTGAGGCCGATTTTTTACAAGCTGAGCAAGCCTTAGATGCTGCATATATTGAGACCGCATTAAAACTTTGTTCAGGGGTTTTACTGCCTAAAACAGAAAGTCCATTTCTATGTGCATGGCGCGACTGCTTGGAGTCACGTTTAAGCAGTGCGATTTTTAAAGCCAATGAAACCGATATGTTGTTTAAACATGTCGCGCGTTACCCAGAGGCGATTGATGCCGTTGAGCGACTCATTGAGCTGACACCGGATGGACATCCTGCGCATCAGCTACTTGAGAAATATAAAGTTTAAAAATTATGAATTGTGTTGGGAAGGTGTAGTTACACTATTTTTTGCTCGAGCCACTGGAACAGCTCAGCATAGACTTCGGCACGAACTTCAGGTGCGGAGAGGACTAAGTCGTGTAAACCGTTTTGAATAGTCACGACACTGACGTCACCTTGTAAATTTTTAGCCTGCTTTTCAATGTCTTTAACATCTAAAATCACATCACTGGTTTGCGCGGCTAGGCCCCATTTCTTCGGGTTAAGCGTTTGATGTGAATGCATAATGAGTGCAGGAACAGAGAGCTTTAAACCACCGCGATGAATTTCTTTCTGTGCTTCATGAATTGCACGTACAAAGCTGATGCGAACCATAGAATAGCTTGGTTGTTTCCACTTCAAATCAAAGTTCCATTCACCATGCTCGTTTTGATGTAGGCTCGGTACATACCATTTATTCAGTTCACTTGGAAACTTGAGGTCAGGAAAATGCTTTGCGAGTCGACTGAGCTGCGGCACGCCAAGTTTGCGCTTAACGGGATGCATATTAAAATCATAAAAAGGGCTATTGGCCCAAAGTGCTTTGATCAGCGGATGCTTAGGGTTGTGTGCAGCGTATAAAGTCGTGATTAAGCCACCCGTAGAGTGCCCTGCAAGTAGCACCGTATTATGGCCTTCATTGCCAAGGATTTCTAAGGCTTGGGTAATTTCAGCATCGTATTCGCTGAGATCACGGACGTTGTAATATTTTTGATGGCTCAAGTGAGAACGACCATATTTTCTTAAATCGAGCGCATAAAAATCATAACCATGCTGATTAAATTGTTCAGCCATTTCGGTTTGGAAAAAGTAGTCAATAAAACCATGGATATACAGTACAGCTTTTTGAGTATTCTGCGGGGATTTTTTACGTACGAGGGTTGCGCATACAGCACCTTCATAATCGTCTGGAAAACTGAGTTTTAATTGTTCATAGCCTTCGCCGAGGACATCAGGTTGATACGCAGGATGAGTTTGATTTGCTGACATAATTTGCTCTGGTTGTTATTGTCATGAGTTTTCTTATCCTTGATGAAGTGCAAAACTTTGTCAACCACAAATAAAAAAAGACAATTTAAGTGCACAGGTAAGCAAGGATTAGGCTTACCTGAATGAAACAGTATGGACGTCTGTTTCATTCCACTTAAATTGTCAAAGCAAACAAAAAGTTAAGGAGAGAACTTAGACCGCTGCTTTAAAATCGACCACTGAAGTACCTGATTTGAGTGCAGCTTTGAAGATGTCGACCACTTGAGCATGGTTTGCTTTACGTGGGTTCGTCAGCATGCAGGCATCTTTTTGCGCATTTTCAGACATAACACCCAAATCTTGCTCTTTCACACCAAGTTCAGATAAGCTCGATGGAATACCAATCGATGCAGATAGTTCACGAATTGCGTCAATGGCAGCATATCCAGCTTCTGTCACAGTTAAACCTGTGATGTTAACTCCCATCAGTTCAGCAATTCGTGCATAACGGTCAGGGCAGGCAATTAAATTGAACTCACAGACGTGTGGAAGTAGGACTGCATTACATACGCCGTGAGGTAGGTTATAGAAGCCACCGAGTTGGTGAGCCATCGCATGGACATAACCTAGAGATGCATTGTTAAATGCCATACCTGCTAAATATTGTGCATAACTCATGGCATCACGCGCTTCTAAGTTTTCACCGTTCGCAACGGCTGGACTTAACCATTCGCTAATCATCGAAATGGCTTTTTCAGCACAGGCATCGGTGATTGGATTTGCGGCTGTTGAAACATAAGCTTCTACTGCATGGGTTAAGGCATCCATACCTGTTGCTGCTGTTAAGCTTGCAGGTTTTGCAATCATCAGTTTAGGGTCATCAATTGCAATTAGTGGAGTGCAGCGCCAGTCCACAATTGCCATTTTTACGTGCGTATCTGTGTTGGTAATAATACAGAAGCGCGTCATTTCTGATGCTGTACCTGCCGTGGTGTTGATTGCAATAAGAGGGGTCATTGGAACCGTACTTTTATCGATCCCTTCGTAGTCACGAATATGACCACCACCCGCAGTCACGAGTCCAATACCTTTAGCGCAGTCATGCGAAGAACCACCACCTAAGGAAACAATAAAGTCACAACTTTGTTCGTTATATGCAGTCACGCCGTTGTGGACATTGATGTCAGTTGGGTTCGGTTCTGCACCAGGGAAGATGTGGCTATCAACACCTGCATCTTTGAGATATCCTGCAATGGTGTCGGCTACGCCAAATTTAAATAAACCTGCGTCGGTTACAATCAGTGCTTTCTTTGCACCGAGGTTTTGTGCTTTGCCACCAATTTCTTTGGCACAGCCTGGTCCAAAAAGTGAAACACAAGGGATATAAAAACCGTTCGTTTGATCTGCAATATTTTTAAAAGCCATGGTGCGATTCCTTCTACCATTATTTATGTTGTTATCGGTGCTCATTACCGTTTTTAGAGTATTGAATGATTCCAAAAACTTGTGTACCTACCAAATACCTACCATGAGTAAGGGAATGAGGAAAAATGGCTTCACCGAACAAAATGGCTATCGATAAAAGGCATAGCCTGTGGTTCAGGATTTGTTTATATTGGTTTTGAAGTTGTGGTGAAAATAGCCAAATTCAAAGAGGGCCAGCCGTGGAGAAAAACGATAAGCTTAAGCAATATCAAAGTCTTGCTATACAGTTAAGACAAGTTGTTCCGAGTATTCAGCAGCTTTATCACGAGCAGGCCGCTTTTCTTTCCACACTCAATGTGCAAAACGTTTTAAGTGTCGATGCAAAACAACAACGGATTCAAATTTTAAATCATTGTTTTCATATTCAGTTTTATACACCGACGGAACAGGCGGAGCTGTGTGTTCCACAGTTTATCTATCAAGGGCACTATGCGGAAGCACTCGAAGAGTTTTGTTTACACGATATTGTGTTTTTAGTGGGTGATCAGTCCCCACAACATTCTTTGTATTTGCGTAATAAAGTTAAACAGTTGCGTCAGCTGATTCTTCAACAGCTGTTTTTTTTGTTCGATGGACCGAGTCGCGTACAAACAATTTTGACTGAAATACGGCAAACGCAATCAGAACTCTTTCAACAGCTGTGCCAGCAAGTTGAATTCAATACAGATGATTCAACCTCTGAGCGAAGTTTGCTGGCCGAGTTGCAGCGCTTATGCTGCTTAGATGCAGATCAGGCGGAAGATATTTTACCCTTACAGTCTTTGATGAATAGTTATGATGAGCTGTGTTGCAGTGCTAATCAATTATTAGATCCGTATGTTTATCGCATTATACAAACGGCATTTCCTGAACGGTTTTCTTTACAAGAGTTGATGGATCATACGCACGACATTCACTTGTTATATCCGCATGCTAAAGAGCAGTCCCATATGCTCGGCTTTGTGCGGCTTATGCATCGGGATCTTTGGTCATCGCGTGATTTGTTGTCAAAGCAGCATTTTTTAAAAACTGAAACCAAGCTATGGCAAAAGAAGGTCGCCAAACTCCCGATTTTTGATGAAAGCCGTACCGTAAATTGGTTATTCAAACAAAAAGCGGTGGTGACAGACTGGGTGAGTCAAAATATTCAGCACAGTAGTATACGCGTTGCCGTAACGGCTTTAAGTTATCTCGATACGCAGTCTTATCATCCTGAAATTATTGTCACGACTTTAAAGTACTTCCAACATGTCGCGGCGCGTTTATTTATACAAAGTTGCTATGAACATGCCTTACAACAGCATTGGTTTGAGCTGGAGGCCAACCAGCATGTGGTCTTAAAAAATAGACGCCAAGATATGGATGATCAGCGTATAGCGATCAGCCCGTCTATTTTGTATTTAGATGAATGGCTCGAACTGCTACGCCGTGTGGTAGAACAGCAGCCCGAATGGGGGAAACGGGTATACACAAAATTGAGTCGCATAATGCAGGCCTATATTCAACATCTAGATAAAATTGCGCAGAAACTCCCAGAAGACTTAGTGATTTATTTTAGCGAAGATAAGCAACAACACCGTGATTTTTATCTTCAGTTAAAGCAACATAAACTGCATATTGAAAGCTTTCGACAGTTGTTTTATTTAAATCGGCCGCCTTTACGAGTTTCGGTGTTTGATGCTTATGTGCGCGATTATTTGCCTGAACATTTTGAGACGCAAAAGGAGGTTTTAAAAAATGTCACATGGAAGAGCCTATTTCATCAGGCTGTGCAGTGGCATGATCAATTGCATAGCCAAGAGCTACTTGCGGAGCTGAAACGAAAGCTTGGTTATGTCTCATGGCAACCGATCAGCCATGAAGCTTATTATTTTATTGAGAGTTGGGTGCTTGAGGAGCTCAAAGATATTGATCGCATCATTGCTGAGTCACGTCGCTTTCAACATTGTTTAGCAGCCAGTTTTGCTGAGCGAATCATTGTACGTGAATATGCTGCATTTCATATGAGTCATACCGACGCACAGCGGCACTTGACGCTCGGTTGTCACTATATTGCAGGACAACTGTTATTTGATCAGCTTGAATATCCAAACAACCAAAAAGCGTTACCTGATGATGTTGTGGTCGCTGAACAATTTATTGCCATGCTGAATCAAACCCAATAACCAAGCTCTTAAAAATTAAACAACAATGGACCTAATTTGTCGCACATCATTTACTGTGTGACGAGATCTGCTTAACTTTTTTGCAAAAACTCGGTAGGCTATAGCCGTTCATTAATGGTATAGGTCTTATGAAGCAAGAAACTGCACTCAAACTCTTAAAAGCGGGCGAAAATGTCTTTTTAACCGGTTCCGCTGGTGCAGGAAAAACCTATACGCTGAACCAATACATTAACTATTTAAAAGCTCGTAAAGTGCCTGTGGCGATTACGGCTTCTACAGGTATTGCCGCGACGCATATGAATGGCATGACTATTCATACTTGGGCTGGCATTGGAATTAAAGATGCGTTGGGGGAAGATGAACTCAAACGCATGAAAGAACGTAAATACTTAAAAGAGCATTTAGAAAATGCCCAAGTCTTAATCATTGATGAAATTTCGATGTTACATGCCAAGCAACTCAATTTGGTCAATAAAGTCCTTAAGTTCTTTAAAGAAAGTGAAGAGCCATTTGGCGGGATTCAAGTGATTGTTGCAGGTGATTTCTTCCAGTTACCGCCAGTCGGTAAAAATGAAGAGCGTAATCGCGATAAATTCTGTTTTATGTCTGATGCTTGGGTCGAAGCCAAGTTTCGTGTGTGCTATTTGACTGAGCAGCACCGTCAGGGCAATGATTACCTCAATGATATTTTAAATGCCATCCGCAGTCAGAGTATTAACTCTCAGCACTTGCAGGCTTTACAAGCTACACGTCAGCAAGATATTGGAGAAACCTTTACACGTTTATATACACATAATATGGACGTGGACACCATCAACTTCAAACATCTGAATGAAATTGAAAATGAAGGTCGACAGTTTGAGGCAGTGTGTGATGGCAATGACAAGCTTATTGAAACCTTAAAGTCTTCTGTGCGTGCACCTGAAAATTTAACCCTCAAGAAAAATGCCAAAGTGATGTTTGTAAAGAACAACTTCGATGTGGGCTATATCAACGGTAGCTTAGGCGAAGTGGTGGGCTTTGAAGAAGATGATGATTTTGGGATCTTGCCGAAGGTCAAACTGACTGATGGTACGGTACTGGTGGTTGAGCCTGAAACGTGGTCAGTGGACAATGATGCAGGCAAAACCATTGCCAGTTTTCAGCAAATTCCATTACGTTTGGCATGGGCCATCACCATTCATAAGTCACAAGGGATGACTTTGGCGGCAGCGGAAATTAATCTTAGTCATACTTTTGAAAAAGGACAGGGCTATGTGGCTTTGTCGCGCTTAAAGACTTTGGATGGTTTAAGGCTGCTGGGATTTAATGAACAAGCTCTGGAGCTAGATAGTCTTGCCATTAAGGCAGACCGCCGCTTCCAAGAACTGTCCGATGAAGCTGAAACACATTTTGAGGCCATTGATCTTGAGCCACAGCACAAGGCCTTTATTCGTCACTGTGGTGGAACGCTCAATGAAATTGAGATTGAGCGGAATGAAAAGAAAATTGCCCGTAATGCAGGTAAAGCCAACTATGCTTCTGCAACACTCGATGAAACACGTGAACTGTTTGAAGGTGGTTATGAAATTGCAGATATCGCACAAGAGCGCGGTTTAACGGCAGCAACCATTATCAACCATTTGGCAAAGTTGCATAAAGAGCAGGGCTTGGATATTTCCGTGGCACATCCTGGGGAAGAAGTGGTGGAGCAAGTGCGGAAAATTTATAAACGCTTAATGAAGCGTCAGCAAACAGAACACTTTAGTGAGGATGGTGCGATTAAGCTTCGTCCAATTGTGGAACTGACTAATCCACGTATGGGCTATGACCAAGTTCGTCTAGCGCTGTTATATATTGAATAACATCTTAAAACCAGGGCATTTCGCGCAGAAATTAGTTACTTACATTGCTCCGAACTTCAGTTAAACTGAATTTTAAGGGATAAGAATAACTCAGAATCGTAATGAAATTGACAGCTTGGTACACGCTACGCAAATTTGTTTATAACAATTTGCATAATGAGGATTATGAGACACCCTTAAGTCGAGGGTTGAACTATTTTCTGATTGCACTGATTATGAGTAATGCTGCTGCGGTCTTGCTGGAGTCGGTGCAAAAGTATTATGTGTTGTATCAAGACTTTTTCTATTATTTTGAAATCTTTTCTATTGTCGTTTTTAGCGTCGAATATCTCTTACGTTTTTGGTCAATTGCTGAAACTAATAGTTTTGAGTCGGATTGGAAAAACCGTCTAAATTGGGTCAAAAGCGGTGGGGCGATTATCGATCTCTTGGCTATTCTACCTGCGTATTTAAATTTCTTTGTTCAGTTCGATTTGCGATTCTTAAGAATTGTTCGTTTGCTCCGACTTCTTAAGTTAACCCGCTATTTTGTGTCTCTACAAATTTTATTACGTGTCATCGAGCGCGAAAAAGGCTCATTTCAAGCAGTTATTTTCATCTTAATGATTATGATCATTATGGCGGCTGCGGGGGTATATCTGATTGAAAGTCAGGCACAACCTGAAGTTTTTAGCTCTATTCCAGCTTCAATGTGGTGGGCCGTAGTCACACTGACCACCGTGGGGTATGGTGATGTGACACCTATTACGCCGCTAGGACGCTTTTTGGGTGCGATTATTACCATTTTAGGGGTAGGTTTAGCGGCATTGCCTGCGGGTATTTTAGCCAATGGTTTAGCCAATGAACTTGAGCAGCGTAAAGAAAAACTTGAACTCAGATTTCGAGAGCTAATCCAAAATAGCGATATTGATTTTGTCTTAGAAACTGAAAAAATTGAGGAGATTCGTAAAGATGTGGGGCTGACCAAAGAACAAACACACGATATTATTTTACAACTCATTCGTGAACAAAAAGAAGAATCTTTAAGGCAAGAGCGTGATCAGTATACATATTGCCCACATTGTGGGAAGAAACTACCTGAATAAATTGGTGTAAAAAGGCATGTGATCAACGTTAAAATTGTACGTTTATACACATGCCTTACTTTATCTGAATAGAAATCTAGATTGGTCTAACAAGTCTGATTTGCATCATTTTTACATGCGGATATCGACTTTTTCTCATGCTGAAAAGCCAGTAGCAAAATAATCAGTCCGCCCAAACTCAGTAAAACCCCGACCCAGATTGGGGCTAGCCAACCTAAACCTTGGCTAATTAACCAGCCGCCGAGAAAGGCACCAAAGGCATTGGCAATATTAAATGCAGAATGATTCAGCGAAGCTGCTAAGCCTTGTGCATTACCAGCGACATCCATTAAGCGGGTTTGTAGTAAAGGCCCCAAACCAGCAATACTGAAGCTGACTAAGAAGAGTGCAATAAAAGCAGTGGCAAGGTGATCCATAGACAGGGCACAAAGTACATAAGAGCAGGCATTGGAAACTAAGACCCAAATAATCGCCTTGTTTAAGTTTTTATCGGCAAAGTGTCCTGCGACGACACCACCAATGACCAACCCGAGCCCAATACATGCCAGTGCAAATGGAATGACTTGAATGCTGGCATGGGTATATTCAGTCAAAATAGGCGATACATAACTATAGACAGAAAACAGCCCACCAAATCCAATTGCACCGACAGCAAGCGTTAGCCACATTTGTGTATTTTTAAGTCCACACAGTTCATTTTGAATGCTGGCTGTGTGATCCAGTTGCATTTTGGGTAGGCCAAAACAAATCGCGACTACGGTCAAAAATGCGATAGATGCAGAAAACTCAAAACCTGCACGCCAACCATACAGCTGACCTAGCCATGTCGCAAAAGGCACACCAATCACGGTCGCGACATTCAGCCCCATCATGAGCATGGCGACTGCCGAAGCACGCTTTTGTTTTCCAGCAAACTCGGCAACCACCAAAGTGGCAATACCAAAGTAAGCGCCGTGAGGGAAACCTGCAATAAAACGTGATATCAGCATAGACTCATAGCTGTTTGCGAGAGCTGTACTGGCATTGGCGATACCATAAAATAGCATGAGACCAATTAAGAGCGTTTTACGCGGAACCTTTGCGGCCAAAATGGCAATCACAGGTGCGCCAATAGTCACACCTAAAGCATAGGCACTAATAAAATGCCCTGTGACAGGAATGCTGAGATTGAAACTTTGTGAGATCTCTTGGATGAGTCCCATCGCAACGAATTCAGTCGTACCAATACAAAAACCACCGAGTGCTAATGTCAAAATAATGACAGATAAGTGGCTTGTGGGAGAGATGCTATTTTCTTGAGAGGACATAAATAGAGGAGAAAATGAAAAGTATTATACGTTCTTTATCACATGAAAATTTGGTTGTTCGAAAAAGTTATAAGTGAACTAAGCAAGCGTAATATTCATATGAACTCTGAAGGTTCTGCACGATGAATATTTATTCATAGCGCTATATTGAGTGGACATTCTATAAAAAGAAGTCAAATTTAAAGGCAGCAAATACAGATTAATTCGACCTAGCTTGAGAATTTGGATTTTTTTTGTATTCGCTAGGCTAGGGCTGTCCTGTACCAATGATTAGGGTAAGTAAACCAGCCGCAATGAGTGGGCCGACTGGAACGCCACGTAGTAAAGCAACTCCTGCAACGGTTCCGACCAGCAAGCCTGCAACAACATCGGGTTGGTTTGACATCAGTTTTACGCCACGGCCGCCTAGCCATGCAACCAAAACACCAATCGCGATGGCAAGTAACGATTTAACACTTAAAAAAGATTTAAAAATACTTTCACCACTAATTCTACCACTTGCAATAGGTACCAAAACTGCAATGGTTAAAATGATGATCCCGATATTCAATCCATGTTGTTGGATGAGTGGGAAGTATTCGCTTAGCGGTGTCATCCGCAAAATAATGAGTACTGCCGCAGCAATGGTTACTGCAGAATTGTGACTAAAAATACCGCAAGCCAGTAGGATCAGGAGGACGATCAGGTTCAAATCTAAGTTCGGCATAGGGGGCGAGACTGGTCAAAAAAACATGTGCATTGTAACGTTTTTTTAGCCACTTTGCCGAATGATCCGAGTCCTTTGATTGATGTTCCTGTATTTCAGTATAAAATGAGCCTTTATTTAAAAATGTGGTGTGCTGATGCTGTTGGAAAAAATGTTGCAGTCGCAAGGATTTGGTTCGCGAAAGCATTGCCAACAGTTGATTAAAAATGCAGCCATTGAAATTGATGGGCAGATCATTACTGACCCTAAACATAAACTCAAATTGGATGCGCTTCACTACAAGGTACATGGCGAGAGCTTTGAATACCGTGAAAAAGTCTATATCGCCTTAAACAAACCTGAAGGCTATGAATGTTCACATCAGGCGACGCATCATTTTAGTGTTTTTGATTTGTTTAACGATGTGCTCTTGAATCGTGGTATTCAGTGTGTAGGTCGTCTAGATCAAGACACCACAGGTTTATTGTTACTCACCGATGATGGTCAGTTTTTACAAGCGCTGACTCACCCTAAAAAGCATGTGGAAAAAGTGTATCGGATGAAAACGGCCGACTCTGTTACAGATGAACAAGTTCAACAGCTGGAGCAAGGGGTTGAACTGCGAAATGAAAAAGGGAGTTTTGCTGCAACAGATGTAAAACGCTTAGCTGAATGTGAACTGCAAATGACCGTGCATCAAGGGGTATATCATCAAGTGAAACGTATGCTTGCGGCAGTGGGAAATAAAGTTGAGAGCTTGCATCGTCAGCAAATTGGAGCGCTCGACTTAACGGGGATACCAGATTTAGTCGAGGGACGTTGGATCTATTTAAATGCTGAACAAGTGGCTTTAGCCAAGACACGCAATGATCTTGAGAGTGAAGGTCTTTAGACGCTGAATGCTATAAAAAGCAATGA
The DNA here is from genome assembly GCF_058242845.1 of Acinetobacter sp. 789_lipA. Classification (NCBI taxonomy): domain Bacteria; kingdom Pseudomonadati; phylum Pseudomonadota; class Gammaproteobacteria; order Moraxellales; family Moraxellaceae; genus Acinetobacter; species Acinetobacter sp. 789_lipA. The sequence continues at coordinate 2,374,802 of NZ_JBZAYS010000001.1, forward strand.
TAGGTCTTAAACTCATTATCCGTTACAAAGCCCATGGCTTCATATAAGCTGTGGGATTGATAATTATTTTTTTGCGTTTCAAGCGTAATACGAATGGCTTTTTCGTGTCTTGCAAACAAAATCGCGGTATCGATCAATTGTTTTGCTGAGCCATGGCGACGATGCGGTGGAGAAACATAAACATCATCTAAAATATAATAAGTTGCACAGGCCACAGAAGAGAAACCTAAATACAGCAGCACAAAACCTGTAATCACATCGTCTTTGACATGAATGAAGATGACACTTTGTTCGTTTTCAAGGCGAAGTTTAAGGAACTTTTGGGAAAGCGCCAAGTTGGAAGATGCACCATAAAATTGGCGATATTCATCAAATAATACAGCAAGTTTTTCTAAGTCTTCTAAAGTGGCACGTCTAACGATCATGTATTACTCCATGCTGTATTTATAGTGTTTACATGAAGCATACCTAAGTTTTGAAAGGGATATTTCTAAAATTTGTTTAGAAATGCAACACTGTTAAGTTTTGTCACTTTCTCCCAAGATTGCAGCTAATTCTTCAAAAAGATCAATGTGTTCATCGTCTGCAAATAAATCATTGGTTGCTGTTGAGTCTGCGCTAGTGATGTGTTCAACCGCTTTCTGTTCTTGCTTGAGCTTACGTAGTTTAATCAGCTGTTCAATATTGATGTTCTGGTTTTCGATTGAGAAAGGGATGGATTTGGTTAAAACCACTTGTTTGAAGAACAAACGAACGGCTTGCGCAGGCGTAATTCCCAGTTGTTTAAACACTGCAAAAGCTTGTTTCTTTTCTTGGGAATCGAGTCGAATTTGATAGACTTCTGTTTTTCTCATGATTTTTTAAATAATTTGAACGACTTAAGGTTAGAAGTTATTTTAATCAATTCCATTGTAATTTCAATATTCATACAATGGAAATTTAAATTATTTTGTAATGACAAGCAGATTACAATGTCAATTCAAGATTGGAGCTAAACTGCATAAGCTTTTGAGTTACTGGATCTTTAAATGAAAGATGCTTAGCTAAGAGCTGTAAAGGCTGACTAAAATCATCGTCGGCTTTATGTACAACTTTAGGATAGAACGGATCATTTTTAATCGGGAGACCTAAGAAGTTGAGGTGTACACGGAGTTGATGTTGCTTCCCTGTCTTGGGTTTAAGCTCATATTTTGCCCATATTGCACCATGCTCTAAAAGCAAGATCTCGGTTTCACTGTTCGGTGCTTTGTCTAGGACTTGCATGGTGTAGAACGGTTCACCTTTTTGCATATGTAGTTTTACAGTATGTGGAAAGTTGAGTTCGCGGTTAAACGGTGCAATCGCATGATAGGTTTTTTGAACCTGTCGATCTGCAAACATTTGCTGATACAGCCCTCGACTGTGAATACATTTGGAAAACATCACTAAGCCAGCGGTTTCACGGTCAAGGCGGTGGATGGGCGTTAAATACTCAATACCTGTTTGTTTTTTCAGGCGCACCAATAGGGTTTGTTGAACATATTGCCCCGTTGGACTGATGGTCAAAAAGTGCGGCTTATCCACCACTAAGAAATGATCATTTTCAAATAAAATGCCGTGTTGAAATGGAACTTCAATTTCATGCGCTAAAAAGCGGTAATAAAACACATGCTGATTTTCAAGATATGCCGAATCTGTATGGAGTACATTACCTACAGCGTCATAGACCAAGCCATCATGAAAGCGTTGCTGCCACTCAGTTGCTTCAATATGCGGAAATTGGTCAGATAAATAAGCCAATACGGTGTGTGGTGATGGCTTTAATTTAGGTAGGAACACTTTACTTGCGCTCACGCCATTGAGCGTGGGAGGACAAAATTCAGCAGGTTTTATGTTGAGCATGATGTGCAGGCAATATCTAATCGGTTGGCGCAGTTAAATACGAGATTTCAAGCTTGTGGCTTGGGCATTTTGTGAGTGCAGTGCTATCATAATTGTTCTTTTGTCACTTGTCGTGAGTATTATGCAGTATTCATTTAATTTAACGCTCAATAATGAACAAGATACCCAAAATTTAGCGCAAATTTTGGCACAGCATTTTACGACGGGTGTAGTGTATTTGATTGGGGATTTGGGTGCGGGTAAAACCACGCTAACACGACACTATTTACAGCATTTAGGCCATCAAGGTTCCGTGAAAAGCCCAACCTATACCTTGGTTGAACCTTACCAAGTTCAAGGGCGTGATATTTTCCATTTTGACATGTATCGTTTAAACGATCCGTATGAACTGGAGCTAATGGGCATTCGTGACTATTTGGAAACGCCCAATGCACTGTTTTTGTTTGAATGGCCGTCTAAAGGGGGCGATGAGATCCCTGAGGCGGACTTAATTATTGATATTCAAAAATCGGAAGATGAACTGACACGGTCTGCTACCTTAAGTTTCCATTCAGTAGCATTATTACAAGCATTAGAGAGCCAATTAAACAATGCGTGATGATTTAAAGATACGTCGTATTCATACTTTGAATCCTGCTTTAGCCAACCAAATTGCAGCAGGTGAAGTCATTGAGCGTCCAGCGTCTGTGGTCAAAGAGTTACTTGAAAACTCGATTGACGCAGGTGCGACAGAGCTGATTATTCGGGTAGAGCAAGGCGGCAGTACTTTAATTGAAATCATGGACAATGGTCGAGGGATTCACGCTGAAGATCTCCCTTTGGCGGTGATGCGCCATGCGACCAGTAAAATCCAAACCGCTGAAGATTTACATGCAATTGTCAGTTTAGGCTTTCGCGGAGAGGCATTGGCTTCTATTGCAGCGGTGTCGCGTTTAACCTTGACCAGTAGTCAAGCGGATGATGGAATTGGCTACCAAGTTGAAGTCAATGGAACTGCATTTGACCGTCAAGAGATTCAGGCTGTAGCTGCACCGAAAGGTACGCATATTCGGGTACAAGATTTATTTTTCAATGTGCCTGCGCGTCGAAAATTTCTCAAAAAACCTGGCACAGAGTTTGGTCATATTGAGGAAATTGTTCGGCGTTTAGCGCTGACGCATTTCGATATTCGTTTTGTGCTTGAACATAATCAAAGCATCAAACTGAACTTGCCGATTGCAGATAGTGGTGAGCTACGTTTTCAGCGCGTACAACAGTTGCTAGGGCGCACATTTACTGAAAATGCTTATTGGATGGATGCAGATAGCATCAACATGCGTTTAACAGGTTGGTTGGGACATCCCTCCGATGCGCGGGCTCAGGCTGACTTACAGTATGTTTATGTGAATGGTCGAATTGTTAAAGATAAAACCATCTCTCATGCGCTGCGTATGGCTTATGATGGTATTTTGCATGGACATCAGCATGCGGGTTATTTACTTTTTCTGGAAGTAGACCCTGAAAATATTGATGTCAATGTACATCCGACTAAACATGAAATTCGCTTTTTAAATCAACGTGAAGTACATGAATTTGTACGTCATTATGCCAAAGAGACTTTATCGCAGTTTCAAACGGCAACCGCAGATTTATCTGATGCAATGAAGATTGCAGAGAATCAAGCTTCGATGTCTGTGCAGCCTCGTTATCAAGAGCCTTTGCAGTTGCATCGTCGTGTTGAGTCTACACAAACTGGTGAGCAAGCCCCATCGGATGTGCTCACTGACTTTAGTTCAAATCAACCGCAAGGTGTCCATTATTCGGCGCAACCTTCACGCTATCAGGGCTCACAACAGCTCAATAATGCCTTACAAAGCTATTTAGCACCTCTACGTGATACATCATCTGGTGTTGATCAAGCTCAGCCTTTGGCTGATTTTACAGTGCAAAGCCCAAAAGTCGATGAACATCCGTTGGGAATTGCAATTGCACAATTGCATGGTATTTATGTGCTGGCTCAAAATACAGAAGGGCTGATTATTGTTGATATGCATGCAGCGCATGAGCGTATTTTGCTACAGCAAATGAAGTCAGCGTGGGATAAACCAGAGTTTTGGACTTCTCAGCAGTTACTTATTCCCAAAGTGATTAATATCACGCGAATGCAAGCTATGCGAGTGGAAGAGCTCAAAGATCAATTGGCGCGTTTGGGTCTTGAAATTGATCAATATGGCGATGAGCAGGTCATTGTTCGTGGTGTGCCTGCGATTTTACATAAAGCCAACTTTGAGGCGCTGGTACCTGAATTACTGAACGATTTGGATCCAAATGATGAAGCGCAGGGCTTACTGCAAAAGCGTGATCAAATTCTAGCGGGTATGGCCTGTCATGGTGCTGTTCGCGCCCATCGCATTTTGGGTCTTTCTGAAATGAATGCTTTGCTTCGTCAAATGGAACAAACTGAATTTGCCAGCCAATGTAACCATGGTCGCCCAACTTGGCGTGCGTTTCCATTGGCTCAACTAGATAAGCTTTTTGCTCGAGGAGAGTAGTTGTACATGTCAACACAATTGCCGGTCATCAATTTAATGGGGCCAACTGCAAGTGGTAAAACTGCTTTGGCATGTCAGCTCTATGAGCAAGGGAATTTTGAACTGATATCTGTAGATTCAGCATTGGTCTTTAAGGATATGGATATTGGTACAGCAAAGCCGACCAAAGAAGAGTTACTGCAATATCCACATCACCTTATCGATATTATTAGCCCATTAGAAGTCTACTCGGCTGCAAACTTTGTTGAAGATGCATGTGGTCTAATTGATGATATGCATGCACGAGGTAAAACCCCGATTTTGGTGGGTGGAACTATGCTCTATTTCAAGGCACTTTTAGAAGGTCTTTCAAGCAATTTACCGAGCGCAGATTATGCTGTTCGTGCTGAAATAGAAGCTAAAGGTGAAAGTGAGGGTTGGTCTGCGGTCTATGCTGAATTATGTAGTGTGGATCCACTGGCGGGCGAAAAATTTAAAGTGAGTGATAAACAACGTATTATTCGGGCTTTAGAAGTTTACAAATTGACAGGGCAGCCTATTACTAAACTTCAAGCTGAACAACCTAAAAACGTGCCTTATCGCTATAATTTTCATAATTATGCTTTGATGCCAGACCGTGCCGAATTGCACCAAAGAATTGCACAACGATTGAAAATTATGTGGGACATCGGATTTTTGAATGAAGTGGAAGCACTTATGAAAAAATACGATTTAGATGAAAATTTACCCTCTATGCGCTCAGTTGGGTATCGACAAGCACTCGAATTTTTACAGAAAGGAGATAAAACTGTCGAAAAACAACGTGAAATGGAGGATAAATCACTTTTTGCGACACGACAACTTGCCAAACGTCAATACACTTGGTTAAGATCTTTGCAAGAGGCACATAAATTTACAACGTATTCTACTATCACGCAGGCACAAGAAGACTTGCGAAACTGCTACGGATAAAGCAAAATTTAGCTACTATCTTTTTTATAATTTTTAATTGAAAAATAAAGATAGTTTTTTGCGCTGATTTTTAAATTTTTTTGGAGTTATAACATGTCTAAAGGTCAAACTTTGCAAGATCCGTTCTTAAATTCTCTCCGTAAAGAACGTATTCCTGTCTCTATCTTCCTTGTAAACGGTATTAAGTTACAAGGTCATATTGAATCTTTCGACCAATATGTTGTTTTATTAAAAAATACAGTAAGCCAAATGGTTTACAAGCATGCAATTTCTACAGTTGTTCCTGCACGTAATCCACGTCCTGCTGGTGCACCTGCTGGCGCTGGTCAACAAGGTAGCTTTGGCGGTCAACAAGGCGGCTTTGGCGGTCAACAAGGCGGCTTTGGCGGTCAACAAGGTGGCTTTGGCGGTCAACAAGGCGGCTTTGGTGGTCAACAAGGTGGCTTCGGTGGTCAAGGTGGCTTCGGTGGTCAAGGTGGCTTCGGTGGTCAAGGTGGCTTTGGTAGTCAAGGTGGCTTTGGTGGTCAAGGTGGCTTCGGTGGTCAATCGACTGGTTTTGATGGCGAATCAAAATTTGAAGACACTCAAGATGACGAAAATAATCGTTAATTGATTGTAAAAAAAGCCTCTCACATGAGAGGCTTTTTTTATGTCTAATTTTTAGTTTTCGGCCAAGCGAAAAAAAGACCAGCATTAATGCTGGTCTTTTTATGTGTTCAAATTTATGACTTGTTGTTCTTACGGTCTAAGTTAGGATCTTTAATTTCGACATAAGCTCTGTTGCGTGTTTCGCGTAACCAGCTATCAAGCTCTGCATCAAATTGACGCTCACCTAAAATTTGACGTGCCATACGTTCTTGGTATTCAGCAGTCATGTCTTGTTGACGTGTTTCAGTCACTTGAAGAATATGCCAGCCAAATTGGGTTTGGAAAGGTTTACTGGTTTGACCTACCGGTGTATTTTTCATGGTTTCTTCAAACTGAGGAACCATCACACCTGGGCTGACCCAACCCAAACTCCCGCCATCACGTGCTGAACCTGTGTCATTAGAGTAGGTGGAAGCCAAAACGGCAAAGTCTTCACCTTTTTGGACGCGGTTATACAAACTTTCGATCATTTGTTTAGCATTTTCAGGGCTAACCACTTCAGACGGTTGGATCAAAATATGGCGTACTTTGTATTGAGGCACAATCGCTTTTTGCTCAGCACCTTTGCGTTCAACTAATTTTAAAAGATGTACACCATCACGCACTGTAATTAAATCTGTGGTTTGTCCCACTTGGAGTGGACTCACACGTGCTGCAAGCTCGCTAGGGATGTCAGAAAGTGCTCTAAAGCCCATATCTGCACCTTCAACTTTGGTGCCAGCAGTACTGAACTTTTTAGCAATTGCAGCAACGTCATTGTCGTTTGCTAGTACCGTTTTAACTTGCTTCGCCACAGCGTCAGCATTGTCACCTGAAACACGCACATGTAGCACATGCACTTGGTTACCGAGTGCTGCTTGACCTTGTGGGGTATTTAAGAAGTTTTTAACGTCTTGATCTGAAATCTGGATACGAGAGGTAACGATTTGCTGGCGCAAACGATTGATTGCTAAATCTTCAGCAACGCGACTACGCAAAGAAGCATAGGTTCCGGGTGCCATTTTATCGAGCTTTTGTTGGAATGCTTCTAGGCTTGTGCTACCGGATTGTTTTGCAACATTTAAAACCGCTTCATTCAAGCTTTTTTCATCAGGTTGAATGTTGTAACGCTTCACTTGTTCAAGTTGAGTCTGACGAATAATCAGTTGCTCTAATGCTTGTTGTGCCAAATATTGCTCTGGTGGGACTTGTTTCTTTTGGCTCTCAAGTTGATGTTTGAGCTCAGCCATGCTTGCTTCTAAGTCACTCTTCAAAATGACACTGTTATCGACTACAGCAACAACTTCATCCGACGCATGTACAAAAGTTGGAATAGCGGTTGCGAGAGCTAAAGCCAAAGCACTCGCTTTAAAAAATTGTTTGAACTGTTTTGTCTTCATTAACGGTCTGTCCAAGTCTGATTAATATTGTTAAAGCCTAGAATACGATTTTCTAGTAATGATGAAAGTTTACTGTTGAGTCCGCCTAGGCCTTTAAGTGTAATTTCGGCCATAATTGCACGTTTAGGTTCTACACCTGCAGCATTGACGTCATCCAAGTCGTTATAGTACTCACGACCATAAACGGAGATTCCCCAACAGCAAGACTCGTAATTGACACCAAGGAGGTATTCACGAGCGACATTGTTGTCTAAGTCATATTGAGCATGGCCCATAATACGCCAGTTGTTATGGATCGGTTGTACAAAAGATGCAACCACTTGGTCGTAATGTTCTTGACGGTCTGCAATTTCTTTACGGTAGAAATAGCCAACGTTATAGAGGTTGCCTTTATCACCCGTAAAGTAAAGTTGTAAGTCGCGTTGCGCATTATCACCATTTGCCATCCATGCTGAGTTTGCACCGAGGGTAAAGTTTTGTGAGAGCTGACTAGATACGCTGACAATCGGACCAGAGTGATTTTCTCTGTCAAAGACATCTGCTGTTTGGTCAAGCGTTACGCGGCGGTCTTCGAAATAATAGCTTTGGCCCACACTGGCTTTTAAGCGCTCTAGACCCACCGTATCAAATAGACTATAGCTTAAGCCCAGTGACAAGAAGTTATTGTCTTCTAGACGGTCATGGCCATAGAAGCGATTTGCACTAAATAACTGATCATAGTTGATCGATGCTGTTGCAGAGTCAAAGTTTGGTGCGCCATCTTGATTTTTATAGGGTGCATAGGCATAGAACATGCGTGGGCTTAACGTCTGTAAGAAAGTGCCTTCTTTTTCAAAAGTCAAACCTGCATCAAAAGTCACCTGTGGCACAACATAAGATTTGTCATTCGATGAGCGGTTGGTGTTGTCAAACTCATTGATGGTATCTTGATCGTAGAATGTGTTCACATTGCGAATAGATACTTCAGGAATGGCGAAAGCCCACGGTGTACGGTAGTTATAGCGTACAGAAAAGTCATTATAGACACGGGTGCCGCTTGGTTCAAAGCTATCGTTGGTATCGCCGTCGATAGTCCCAAAGTCCTTTTTAAAGTAAGCCGTATCGTTGTTGAACTCGTATTCTAAGCCCAGTGCATTACCCGCTTTATAGTTGAGTAAGAACTGTGGTAAACGCGCATACGGACGGTCAACGTAGGGTGTGGTTTCGTCTAGTGTTTGGAAGTCTTCAACTTTCAGTTGGGCTTTTAGACCAGGAATTCCATTTTTATAGTTTAACTCCCACGCACGACGCAGGTTTAAGTCTGTTTTGGTGTTTGGGTTGTTACTTAGGTCAGTAAAGTAGTCTTTGTCTGACGCATAGTTATATTCAAGATTGGTTGAGAACTGTTCATTGATTTGCCAGTTATGTAAAAAGTGCAAATCTTTACGGTCTTCATCGTCATATTTTCGGTCACCAGCTAAGTACCCCCCCCAAATTTGACCTGAACCAAAGTTTTCGGTCAAATAGCGAAACTCACCCTCAAACATTGGGCCGCGGTCGCTGATGTAGCGTGGCGTAACAGTCGCGTCGTAGTTGGGTGCTAAGTTGAGATAAACAGGCACTGCAAGCTCGACACCACCATCATTGGTGAAGCCAAAACTTGGTGTCAAAATACCGGTAGTACGACGGTCATCAATTGGGAAGTTGAAATAAGGAACAGCGAGAACGGGTACATCTTTAACATAAAGTTTTGTACCACGTGTTTCACCACGTCCAGTTTCTTGATTTAACTTAATTTCGTCTGCTTGGATTTTCCATGTTGGCGATTGCTCTGGGGGGCAGGTGCTATAAGTTGCATTTTTTAGCGTAGTGGTCGTTTGCGATTCACGTAGGATTTGGTCGGCCCGCCCATGCGCATGTTGTTCTTCTGAAATATAGAAACTGTTTTTCAGGTCGCCTTGCTGAGTTTTTAGGTTGTAATTGATTTGGTCACTTTGTGCTAATAAGCCACTTTGCGCCATTTGTACACGACCTTCAGCATTGGCAAAGGTCTGGGTTTGATCAATGGTGATTTTATCGGCACGGATTTGACGACCTTCTTGATCAATCAGGACATTACCTTCAAGAACAGAGTCACCTTGTGGGTTGTAGTGACCATAGTCCGCTGTAATGGTAGATGTCGCATTGGCTGCGTCAGCGGCTTTGGTTTCAGGGCTTACTGGGGTTAGCCATGTGCCTTGGCAATACGCGGAGCTTAAGTAACGACCTTGGCGCTGTTGAGCTTCAGGAGATGACTTATCGACATAGTATTGTTCGAAAAACTTTTGCCCAGGATAGCTTTCTTGTAGTGCTTGTTTTAGCGATTGTTGTTCGTCTGAAATAGACGTGGTTGGTGTTGCAGCATAGCTTGTGATTGAGCTACCACAAAGAAGGGTAAATATCGCAGTCGCTAAAGGATTAAATTTAAACTGATGCTTCATGTGTCTCATTTACCAAGTATGCTTAAAACGCAATTAATTATTGTCGCATCATAGAGAAAAAGTTGATAAGTGGCTACACTTAGCACTTTAAAAACTCAGCCTGTATTAGAATTTATCGCAAATGAATACACAACGTGAACAATTGATACAAACATGGATTTCATCTGTACTTGGTTCAGATCAATTTGAAATTAACTTTTTAGCAGGCGATGCAAGTTTCCGTCGTTATGCACGAATCAAGTTGAATAATAAAACATTTATGCTGATGGATGCACCACCAGAAAAAGAAGATTGTGTGCCTTTTGTGACGATTGATGAATTTTTTGATACGAATGGTGTTCGTGTACCACATATTGTGGCGAAAGATTTGGAGCAAGGCTTCTTATTGCTTGAAGATTTTGGTGATGTGCTACTGTCTACACAGCTCGATGACAAGACTGTCGATGCACATTATGAGCAAAGTTTTAAGCAGTTGATTCAATTGCAATCTATTGATGGTGAAGGTCGTTTCCCAGCTTATTCTTATGAGAAGTTAATGACCGAAATGTCGCTATTGACAGATTGGTTATTGCCAAGTTTACAGATTCAACCTTCTGATGATGAGTCTGCGCTGATTAAACGTACATTTGCAATTTTAGCCAATGCTGCTTTGGCTCAGCCTCAAGTGATTGTACATCGTGATTTCCATAGTCGTAATCTCATGCTTTTAGTAGACGAACAAGAGCAAGGTGTAATTGACTTTCAGGATGCTGTGATTGGTGCAGATACTTATGATCTGATCTCAATTACACGTGATGCGTATGTACAGTGGAATCCTGAGCGCGTTTATCATTGGTTTAAAGTGTTTTATGACCTATTGCCAGCTTCTGCTAAAGAAGGGCGTGACTTTGAACAGTTTAAGCAAGACGCTGACCTGATGGCAATTCAACGTCATATTAAAATTTTAGGTATTTTTGTGCGTTTATTTGAACGTGACGGAAAATCAGGTTATCTGAAAGATTTACCACGTGTGATGTGGTATTTACTTGAAGAAAGCAAACCATATGCAGAACTACAACCTTTCATGCAATTTATTTGCGATAAAGTGATGCCGAAATTTGAAGCAAAATATGGCAAATATGAGGTTGTTGCAGCATGAAAGCAATGATTTTGGCCGCGGGGCTTGGAAACCGTATGCGTCCTTTAACACTCTATAAACCGAAACCTTTGCTTGAAGTTGGTGGCAAACCACTGATCGTTTGGCATATTGAAAAACTCAAGCAAATTGGGGTCACAGAAATTGTGATTAATTCTGCCTGGTTGGCCGATGTGTTGATTGGTGCGCTTGGGGATGGTTCACAGTTTGGTGTGACTATTCGTTGGACGCGTGAAGAAGAGGGGCTTGAAACAGCGGGTGGTATTATTAATGCTCTGCCACTGCTGGGGACAGAACCGTTTATTTTAGTGAATGGTGATGTTTGGACCACTTTTGATTTCGAAGCTTTACTTGATGTGCAGTTGGACACCGATTTTGCGCATCTGGTATTTGTACCCAACCCGACACAGCATCCCAAAGGAGACTTTATCTTAAATCAAGGGCGTGCTTATACCTTTGAACAAGAGCAGTCAGGTGAAGCACTGACTTATAGTGGTGTTGCGGTTATTCATCCACAGATGTTTAAGGGCTTGGAAGCAGGTAAGCGTCCATTGGCTCCATTGCTAAAAGAAGCGATGTCTGCGGGAAAAGTTTCTGCTGAGAAAATGCAAGCCGCATGGGTGGATGTTGGCACACCTGAGCGATTAAGTGATCTAGATCTACAGATTCGTCAAGGTATGTACGTTTAAGTGCATAATCACTAAGCGTTAGCTACTGTTCCACGGCTGAGAAATCGGTATACTTCAGTTTAATTTTATTGAGATGTCTTCTTTATGCATCCATTTTTTCAAGACTTAAAGCAAGGTAGTCAAAAGCTTGGCTTAGATTTGAGTGAAGAAGCATTAAATTTATTGCTGAAGTATCAAGACGCACTTGTGCTGTGGAACAAAGCTTACAATTTAACAGCGATTCGTGATCCTAAAGAAATGCTGGTGAAGCATTTATTAGATAGTTTAAGTATTTTAAAAGATTTGCCGAAAGGTCGTTTGCTGGATATTGGTACAGGCGGTGGTATGCCGGGCATGATTATTGCTCTATGCCAACCTGAGCGCCAATGTGTTTTGCTCGATTCAAATGGCAAAAAAATTCGTTTTTTAAAGCAGTTTATTGCAGACTTAAAATTAACCAATGTAATTGCAGTTCAAACGCGTGTTGAGAATGAAGATAGCATCCATGATTTGGGTCAGTTTGATGTGATTACCAGTCGTGCATTTGCCTCTTTAACCGATTTTATCAATGCATCGAAGCCTTATATGCACCCAGACAGCATCATTGCGTCTATGAAAGGCTTGGTTCCGCATGACGAAGTTGAAGCGTTCAAAAACGAATTTAGTTGTGACATTATTGCGTTAAAAGTTCCACGTTTGGACGAACAACGACACTTACTTTTATTAAAACGTATCTAAAAAAATTCAAAGGATTGGGCGGGTCATGGCACAAATTATTGCGATTGCGAACCAAAAAGGTGGTGTAGGTAAAACCACAACCGCAGTAAATTTGGCTGCATCTTTAGCAGTACTTAAAAAGCGTGTTTTATTGGTTGATATGGACTCGCAAGGTAATGCGACCATGGGTTCAGGCATTCAAAAAAATGACTTACTGTATTCAGTGACCGATGTGTTACTGGGTGAAGTACCTATAGAGACTGCGATTACCAAGGCGGAAGTGGGTTATAAGGTCTTGGGTGCAAATCGTGATTTGGCGGGAGTTGAACTTGCGATTGCTGAGCAAGAAGGGCGTGAATTTATTCTGCGTGATGCGTTGCAAGAAATTGAACAAGCATATGACTACATCATCGTGGACTGTGCGCCCAGCTTAAGCTTGATCACGGTTAATGCACTGGCAGCCGTGGATGGTGTGATGATTCCAATGCAGTGTGAATATTATGCTTTGGAGGGCTTGGCAGATTTAACACAGACCATTGATCGCATTCAACAAGCATTAAATCCTGAGTTAAAAATTATTGGTGTTCTACGCACCATGTATGATGCACGTAACGCGCTGACACGTGATGTGTCTGAAGAATTAGAACAATACTTTGGCAAAAAACTCTATGACACAGTCATTCCACGTAATGTGCGTCTAGCTGAAGCACCTGCGCATGGTTTGCCTGTGATTTATTTTGAAAAAAGCTCGAAGGGCGCAGTTGCTTATTTACATTTAGCAGCTGAAATGATTAAGAAAAGCAAAGTGAAAAAAGGAAGTAACGCATGACCGTTAAAAAACGTGGACTGGCAAAAGGTCGTGGTTTAGATGCCTTACTCGGTTCCATTCAAAAAGAGAAATTACAACTTGAAGCACAAGCTCTTGATCACGGTCAGCTAAAACAAATTGATGTGCATCTATTACAACGTGGTGAATATCAGCCACGTCGTTTTATTAATGAGCAAGACTTACAAGAGTTAGCGGCATCGATTGAAAAACACGGTGTGATGCAGCCGATTGTGATTCGTCCAATTGATAATGAAAAGCACCCCTATGAAATTATTGCGGGTGAGCGTCGTTGGCGTGCGGCTCAACTTGCCGGTTTAACGCAAGTTCCAGCCATTGTTCGTGATTTAACAGATCAAGTTGCAATTGCACTGGCGTTGATTGAGAACATTCAACGTCAAGATCTCAATCCGATTGATCAGGCGATGGCATTACAGCGCTTTCATGAAGAGTTTGGTTTAAGTCATCAAGAAATTGCAGATACTGTAGGCAAAGCGCGTACCACAGTGAGTAATTTACTACGTTTATTAAGTCTAGCTGAGCAAGTTAAAGACTTTATGCAACAAGGTTTACTGGACATGGGACATGCCCGTGCCATTTTGACTTTGAAAGGGAAAGATCAACTGAAAGTCGCAGAATTGGTGATAGAGAAGAGTTTATCTGTTCGCCAAACTGAACAATATGTCCGTGATCTAAATGCGCCGAAACAAGAAAAATCCAAAACGGAAATTGCACCAGATCTTCAACAATTGACACAGCGCTTAACAGATCGTTTTAGTGCAAATGTCAAAATTGATCATAATAAACAAGGGAAAGGCAAGCTCACGATTCATTATCATTCACTCGATGAGTTGGATGGTATTTTGAATATTTGCTTAGCTGAATAATTTTATTTTCTATTTCTAAATACTTGGGGAAGTGTTATGTGGGAATTGGTAAAAGCAGGTGGGTGGCTTATGCTGCCCCTTGTGCTCTGTTCGATCTTTACTGTTGCGATTAGCTTAGAGCGTTTTATTCGCTTGAAGAAAACTACTATTTTACCGAAAGATTTGCTATTAAACCCAGCGCAAAGCGTACAAATGGTTTTGCCTAAACTTAAACAAAATCAGGATTTACAGGCAACGACATTGGGTCGTATTTTGGAAGTTGGTTACCAAAGTAAGGCACAAGGTGAACAGTTTGCACGTGCGCAGATGGAAGCAACTGCTTCTCAGGAAATAGGTTATCTTGAAAAAAATATCAATTTTTTGGGAACATTGAGCGCTGTTGCGCCTCTTTTAGGATTATTGGGAACGGTATTAGGAATTATCGAGTCATTCTTAATGATTGATATTGGGAATAGTAGTAATCCAACACTGATGATACCAGGGATTTCTAAAGCGCTGATTACAACTGCGGCAGGAATGTTCATTGCGATTCCCGCATTATTTGCTTATCGTTATTTTCAGCGTTTGGTTCAAGAGTATGTTGCTGAATTAGAACAGCAATCGACGTTGTTTCATGCGGCTTTATTTTATAAGCAAACAGAAACTGTGCTTGAAAACCATGATGATGTTGTTGTGAAACAAGCGAGCTAAGGTGAAGTATGAAATTCAAACGTTCACAAGTTGAAGATGTTCATATTAACCTTACACCAATGATTGATTGCTTATTATTTATTTTGGTGTTTTTATTGCTGACCACCACATTCAATCAATTTAGTCGTATGAATTTAACCTTGCCTGATGCGCAAGGGGTTCCACCGAAAACATTTGATCATAAAATTGAAGTGGTGGTAGATTCCACAGGGCATTATTCAATTAATGGTCAGTCTATTGCATCGAAAGATGTTTCAGAATTAAATACCGCAATTAAACAGATTTCCAATGACCGTCGTGATCTAATGTTTGTGATTGCTGCAGATGCAAAAGCAACCCATCAGGATGTGATCCGTGTGATGGATGTAGCAGGTCAGTTGGGATTTGTAAATATCAATATTAGTACCAAAGTGCCTTCTCGAGGTTATTAGTGAAACACGATTTAAAAGTTTATCTACGTCTACTGAGCTATTTAAAACCGTATTGGGGCGTAGCGATTCTTGTGGTGATTGGTTTTGCTATGAATGCGGCGACAGAAGTTTCTGTCGCTAAATTACTTGAAAAAATTATTGAAGCGATTCAACACCGTGATCAAGGTTTTACGACATTGTTCCCAATTTTGGTTGTTGTGGTAATGTTCTTTCGTGGGCTGGGTTTGTTCATGGGAGGCTACTTTACAGCGGTCATTTCTAGAAACTTGGTCTTTAATATTCGCCAAGAAGTTTTTGCAAAATTATTGCGTCTTCCTGCACAGTATTATCTAGATAATAATAGTGGTCATATCACTGCGAAGATTATGTTTAATGTGGAGCAGCTTACCGCTGCATCTTCAGAATCATTAAAAACTATTGTTCAACAAGGCCTAATCACCATTGCATTGTTGGGGTACCTGATTTATAGCAATTGGCGTCTGACCTTGTGTATTTTGATTTTTGCACCGTTGATTGGTTTACTTATCCGTAAAGCGGCAAAGCGCATGCGTAAGCTTTCTATTCAAGTCCAAGATACCATGGGTGATGTCAATCACGTGGTACAAGAGACGGTCAATGGTCACTTGGTGGTAAAAGGTTTTGGTGGTCAAGGGTATGAGCAACAACGTTTTAAAGATACCTCATTGGAGAATTTACGACGCGGTTTGAAAATGGTGGTTGTGCAACAGCTCAATAGTCCAATTGTACAGTTGATTATGTCAATTGCTCTGAGTATTGTGATGTGGATCGCACTACGCCCAGAAATTCTACAAGATACCAGCGCGGGTCAATTTGTGGCGTATATTACTGCAGCAGGTATGTTGAGTCGGCCAATTAAAGCATTGACTGATGTGAATGAAAAAATTCAACGGGGTATGGCTGCAGCACATTCAGTTTTTGAAATTTTAGATTTGCCTGAAGAAAAAAATACTGGGACTTTAACTCCAGTACTGAAAGGTAATATCGACTTTAAAGATGTGAACTTAGTTTATGTGGATGGTTATCAAGCGCTGCATGATTTTAATCTGAGTGTCAAAGAGGGTGAGACGATTGCTTTAGTGGGGCGTTCTGGCGCTGGTAAAACCTCTTTGGTGAACTTGTTAGTGCGTTTCCAAGATACGACCTCGGGCCAAATCCTCTTTGATGGTATTGATATTCACGATATTGAAATCAATAGTCTGCGTACCCAAGTGGCAATGGTCAATCAACAAGTGGTTTTATTTAACCGCACTGTGCGTGACAATATTGCCTATGGTCAGCTTGAAAATGCCTCTGATGAAGAGGTAATTGCAGCAGCAAAAGCGGCCTATGCACATGACTTTATTATGGCTTTACCACAAGGCTACAACACTAAGTTGGGGGCGCAAGGCCTTAATTTATCGGGTGGCCAACGTCAACGTATAGCCATTGCTCGTGCGATTTTGAAAAATGCGCCTGTATTGATCTTAGATGAAGCCACCAGCGCGCTTGATAATGAATCAGAGTATTTTATTCAGCGTGCCTTCGATGCTGCAATGCGGGATCGTACCACGATTGTCATTGCGCATCGTTTATCCACTATTGAAAATGCAGACCGTATTGTGGTGATGGATAAAGGGCGTATAGTAGAGCAAGGTACACACGCTGAACTGATTGCGAAGCAGGGTGCTTACTATCAGCTCCATCAGCGTAATTTTGAGGAAAACTAAGTCATGTCAGGTGCACAGTTTATTCAGGATGCTTGGAACTCACAGGCAAAGTGGTTAATTGTGCTTCGTCCGTTGTCTTGGTTATATCGAGGCGGTTTTCTTCTAAACCGTAAGTTGTATCGGTGCAATATTAAAAAAGCCTATACGGCTCCTGTACCTGTCATGGTGATTGGTAATATTACCGTGGGTGGGAGTGGTAAAACCCCTCTGCTCATTCACTTGGTGAGTTATCTGCAAAGTAAGAATATTCGAGTGGGTGTGATCAGTCGTGGTTATGGTGCCAAAGGCCCATTTCCGACTATGGTGGATCTCAACTCATTGCCTGAAAATGTAGGTGATGAGCCAACTCTCATCGTGCAATCCACTGATGTGCCGATGGCGGTGGGTCCAAATCGCCAAGAAAGTATTGAACTGCTTTTATCTCACTATCCCATTGATCTGATTATTAGTGATGATGGGCTTCAACATTGGGCATTGAGTCGCCAAATTGAATGGATTGTCCTAGATAATAATCGTGGACTAGGCAATGAAAAGTTATTGCCCGAAGGTTATTTACGAGAGCCAAAGTCTAGGTTGGATCAAGGCATAGTGATCGAGCATGCAGATCATCCTACTCGTACTATGCACATGCACTTAGAAGTTGCAGAGCCTTATTTGTTGAACAGTACTGAAGCAAAAGCTTTCAATCCGCAAGATGATTTTTATGCGGTCGTGGGGATTGGGTTTCCGCAGCGCTTTTATCGTACTTTAGAGCGTATGGGGGTGCAGCAGTTCCAGTGTCATGAGTTTGCCGATCATTATGAATATGAGTTAGAGGATTTGGTTTTTGACGATGCCAATCCCATTATTACCACTGAAAAAGATGCAGTGAAAATTTTAGCGTTGCTCAAACAAAATCCTAGTTTTGCCCGTGATATTTGGGTTGTTCCTGTCGATGCAGTGTTATCGACGGCGTGTTATGACACCTTACATCAACAGCTCGCCGCTGTAGGTATTGAAATTTCTTAAGGTCTTTTATGAAGCATATTGTTATTCCTGCACGTTTCGCAAGCACACGTTTATCTGGAAAACCACTCCTTAAAATTCATGGCCGTGAAATGATTTTACGGGTCGTTGATCAGGCGAAGAAAGTGGAAGGTTTTGATGATCTTTGCGTCGCAACGGATGATCAGCGAATTTATGATCTTTGCATGGCTGAAGGTGTGGATGCGGTGTTGACTTCTGCGGATCATCCCTCGGGAACAGACCGCCTAAGTGAAGTGGCAAAAATTAAGGGCTGGGCCAGCGAAGATATCATTGTGAATGTTCAAGGTGATGAGCCTTTGTTGCCTGCAGCTTTGGTTAAGCAAGTCGCGCAACTTTTAGAGTCACAAGCCGATTGTTCAATGTCGACCTTGTGCGAACCAATTCAGCATTTAGATGAATTTAAACGTGACAGTATTGTTAAAGTGGTAATGTCGAAGTACAAACAAGCACTTTACTTTAGTCGCGCCACTATTCCATATGACCGAGATGCTGCAAAGCAAGTGCAACAAACGTTGCATAATCAAGCCTTCCGTCATTTGGGTTTGTATGCTTACCGCGTGAAACTACTTCAAGAGTATGTGACATGGGATATGGGTGCACTTGAAAAGCTCGAAAGCTTAGAGCAGCTGCGTGTTTTGGAGAATGGACATCATATTGCCATTGATATCGCAGAAGCGAACTTACCACCGGGTGTGGATACACAAGAAGATTTAGATCGTTTAAATGCCATGGATGTGGCTTATTTTGCATAATAGAACTTAGGTCGTCTACATGAAACAAACGCTGCCTGAGCAGATTTATCCGTGGCATCAAAATGTTTGGGAAACTTTAACCACGCGATTTCCCAATATTGGTCATGGCTTATTGTTTTATGGCAAAAAAGGTTGTGGTAAAGAGATTTTTGCTGAGCAGTTTCTTGCTTGGGTCTTATGTGCGAAGCGGCAGCCAAATCATTTGGCCTGTGGGGAGTGTGGGAGTTGTCAGTGGTTAAAGGCGGATACACACCCCAATTATGTGCACATCACTACCGATGAAGACAATAAGAAACAAAATGCCAAGATCAAAATTGAGAAAATTCGTGATCTGCTGCCTTTTGTGCAGCAAACGGTAGATGGTTGGCGCGTCATCATTATTGAACCAGCGGAAGCTTTAAATACAGCTTCAGCCAATGCTTTATTGAAAACGCTTGAAGAACCAGGTGATCGTGTTGTTATCATTTTATTGGCAGATCATTATTTAAAACTGCCTGCAACCATTCGCAGTCGTTTGCAACATTTTGCTTTGGATCGCATAAATGAACAGCAAGCAGAGCAATTTTTAAATCAGCATTTGTCCCATAGCGATTTGGCACAGCAACATTTGTTGATGAATTTGTCCAATCATATGCCGTTGCAGGCAATTACATTGTCCGAGAGTGAATGGATTCCTCAACGTGCTGAATTTTTAAAAGATTGGCAAAAGTTGGTGATGGATAAAAATATGCCGATGGCAATTGCGACCAAGTGGAATAAAGCGCTTACATTTAGTGATTTTAGTCAAATGTTTGAGTACTTGTTGTCAGATTTGATTTGTGTCAAGCTAAATCAGCAATTAAAAAACACTGATTTGGATTTCAGTGTGCTGGCAGAACGGTATTCACTTGAAACTTTGTTTTCAATTTACGCCGAGTTGCAACAGTCAAAACAATATATTGAACAAAACGTACAAACTAATTTAGTGCTCGACCAATTGTGCATTCGGTTGATGGATGTTTAAAACAGGGGAATTTTATGCAACCACGTATGGGCGGAATCATTCAAGCCAATATTCCAGATAAAGCAACGTTATATGCAAGTTACATGCCTTTTGTGGTTGGTGGTGGTTTATTTATTCCATCCAAGCAACCTGTAAAAATGGGGGAGGAAGTCTTTGTTTTGGCAACATTGCCAGAGCAAGCACAGAAAATTCCTCTAACAGGTAAAGTGATTTGGATCTCGCAAAAGCAAAATGGAATCAAACTGCAAGGATTTGGTATTCAACTTTCTGGGGAGAAAGGGATTTATTACAAATCAGAAGCGGAAAAGTTGCTTGCAGGTCTTAAGTCTGAAGGGCGAACTAGTTACACTATGTAATTAAGTACATGAAGTAGGAAACGCCTGTGTTTGTAGATACGCATTGCCATTTAACCATGCTAGATTTAACCCCTTATGATGGGGATTTGGATTTAGCATTAGCGCAAGCACGTGCAGCGGGCGTTCATCGCTTTATGAGTATCTCGGTTGATCTTGATGATCATATTGAGCTAGCAAAAATTGCGGCACGGCATGATGATGTGGGCTATAGCGTCGGGGTGCATCCTTGTGAAGACCCTGAAACCATGGCTCGTGCGACCACAGACTATTTAATTGAGTTGGCGCAGCCTGAAAAAGTTTGGGCAATTGGTGAGACTGGGCTCGATTATTTTCATAGTACAGATTTTATCGCTGAGCAAAAAGACTGTTTTGCACGACATATTCATGCTTCACAAGCCGTAAAAAAACCAGTTGTTGTGCATACCCGTTCTGCCAAGCACGATACTGTCGATATTATTCGTGCCGAAAAATCGACCCATGGAATTTTGCATTGTTTTACAGAAGACTGGGAAACGGCTAAAGCTGTCTTAGACTGTGGTTATTATGTATCATTTTCAGGAATTGTATCTTTTAAAAATGCGCAAGATTTACGTGATGTGGCGAAGCAAGTTCCTTTAGATCGTTTGTTGATTGAGACGGATAGTCCTTATTTAGCCCCGATGCCATATAGAGGAAAGTCTAATGAGCCAAAGTACGTACCTTATGTAGCCAAAGCCTTGGCAGATGTATATGATAAGTCCTTAGAAGAGATGGCGTTCATCACAACACAGAACTTTGAAAACCTTCTCAACATGAAGTAAATAAATTGAAACGATAAAAGTGTATAAGAGAGTACTAGGGTGAAAATGGATCGTCAGGCTCAGTTTCGAGCAAGAGAAGCGTTAATTTTCCAAGTGGCTG
This sequence comes from Acinetobacter sp. 789_lipA, assembly GCF_058242845.1. Taxonomy (NCBI): domain Bacteria; kingdom Pseudomonadati; phylum Pseudomonadota; class Gammaproteobacteria; order Moraxellales; family Moraxellaceae; genus Acinetobacter; species Acinetobacter sp. 789_lipA. The sequence continues at coordinate 2,395,769 of NZ_JBZAYS010000001.1, forward strand.
AACAGTTACTTTTAGAAAATGGCGAAGCAGGAATGACCCTTGATGCATTGGCTGCGGAATTAGATCTAGCAAAAGGTACACTTTATAAGCATTTTCAAAGTAAAGATGAACTGTATATGTTGCTCATTATTCGTAATGAGCAGATGTTGCTTGAAATGATTAAAGATACAGATAAGCAGTTCCCTGAACATCTGGCTTTTTTTATGTTACACCATTTGCATCATCCAGAACGCACGGTGCTATTTCACCAAATAGAAGAGCGATTATCCACCACAGGTGTTGGGATCTATCAGTTGTTTACTGAACTTTATCAAATTCGGAAGCAACGTCTGCGTTTAATTATTCGTATGACCGAGCGGTATTTGGAGTCGATAGAGAGTCAAATGACAGTACGTGACTATTTAGCATCTATTTGGTCTTTGACGCACGGTGCCGCAGCGATTTTGAACTCTAGTTTTTATCAACGATATTTGGGGTCGCGCGATACTTTGCGCGTGGCCTACATCGACCAAGCTCTGGCGATGCCTAAACAAACGGGCGCAGCGGGATATCTTGCTTAGCGGATAGGATGTATGAAACAGAAACCACCTTCAAGGATTCAAGGATTTACACTGGTTGAATTGATGGTGGTTATTGTTATTATGGCCATTCTGGCATCATTGGTGATGTTAAATATCAATGGAGTTGACCAACGTAAAGCTGCGCAAGCCCGTGATTTTTTTATCATGGATGTACAGAAAATTGCACGTGAGGCAAATGATCAAGCACGTGTTTTGGCATTAGAAATCTATCCTGCGACTGATGTGGCTGATTTTTCTTATGCTGTCGTTGAATATAAAAACCCACAACTCATCATGCAAGCAGAACAACAAAATAATGTAATGTTGAATCATCAAAAATGGCAAAAATATAATGAGTTCCCGCAGCAAATGTTAGCTAAAAATGTTTCTTTTGCTGTGCAATCCTTAGACTATGATGTTTCCCAAGCCCAAAACGATGATTTAACCCAAGAGAATGCACCTAAACTGATTTGGTTGGGGAATGGCGAAGCCAAACCTGTTCGTATTCAATTTTATTATGCCAATGAGCCCGTGGGTGCAGAAATTGAAATTGATCATTTGGGTAAAATAAATGCGAGCTAAAGATTTAAAGAATAGTCTGCCGGCTTGCGCTCGAATGAAATGCTATTTCATTAATTCTCGTACCTCAAGCATAGCTTTTGGCCTTGCTCGAGTTAACCGTGTCTCAGGATTTACGTTACTGGAAGTGATGGTGGCGCTGGCTATTTTTGCTACGGCAGCGGTCGCTTTAACCAAAGTGGGTATGCAATATACTCAGTCTACAGCCCATGCCATCTTGCGTACCAAGGCACAATTTGTTGCCTTGAATGAAATTTCGATGATGGAAATCAATCGTGATTGGCTACAAGGCACGGCCTCTAAACAAATCACCCAACAAGGTGAAACTTGGCAAATTGATAAATCAGCGCAAGCAACGATTAGTACTAATGTGCAACGCGTCAATGTACAGGTGAGCTTGGTGAATACTGAAACTGGAAAAGTAGATTCGGGTGTTACGAGTTTAGTTTTTTTCAACCATCGTGATGGAAGCCAACCATGAAAAAACGCTCAGGCTTTACTTTGGTTGAGTTATTGGTGGCAATCGCGATTTTTGTTGTGCTTTCAGCTTTGGGTTGGAAGGTTTTTGATTATCTGATCAAGATTAAAGAGCGAAATACCCAACATGAACAACGCTTAGGTCAGCTACAAGAAGCATATCAGCAAGTGTTACGTGACACGGTGCAAATTGTACCAATTACTGCCAATGTTGCGGGGCAGGTTCAACCCGCAGTCATGTTGCAAAATGGTCAGTTAACCTTTAGTAAAACTGGCGTGACTGATCCTTTGATGCAAGGCATACCGCCTGAAGAGCGAGTTGAATATATTTATAAAGCAGATGAAAAAAAACTGTACCGTTATAAATATAAAAATTTAAATCAAACAGGTAATGATCAACCTGAAACCAGTGTTCTACTTGATTCAGTTGATCAATTTCAAATTATGTTACTCAATCCCAATGAAATGGCACAATGGCCTGAGGTGGCATTGAGTGAAAATGATGTGACTCAGGCAAAAATACTACCGCGCGGTTTAAAAATAAACCTCACTGTCAATGAAGTGAGTTATGAATGGGTGTTTAGTTTATTAAATACAGACTTTTTAAAACAAAAAAATTAAGTTGCAGGATATGAAACTCACGGACTCTATGCAAAACCATTTTTCCTTAAATGTATTCGTTGTAAATAGGTGGATGTTTTGAAGCGCTCTCAGCATGGCATTGCATTGATCACCATTTTGGTGATGGTGGCTTTAGCAACCATCCTTGCGGCTACGATTGCGAAACATCAGCGCAATACCGCAGAGAGTACGGCTTATTTAATGCGACAAAACCAAGCTCTATTATACGCAAAAAGTGCTGAAGCTTTTTTTTCTGAGCTGTTGGTGGATGATGCTCAAAATGCAGCAGAAGTCGATCATCTACAAGAAACGTGGGCGAAGCCCATGCCTGCTTTTCCAGTGGAGGATGGTTTTGTTTCTGGGCGTTTAGAAGATGAGTCAGGAAAATTTAATTTAAATGCTTTAGTTAAGTCGGATAAAAAGCCGAATGAGGCTGCAAAACTTTGGTTTGAAAAGCTGTTGGTCCGTGTTGGATTGCCTGCACAGCTTTCAGAAGCAGTGATTGACTGGCAAGATGAAGATGATGAAGTCAGTGGGCCGATGGGTGCTGAATCTGCTTATTATCAAAGTTTAGCACAGGGGTATTTGGCATCAAATCGTGCTTTTTATAATGTTGAACAGTTGAAGTTGGTGCGGGGGTTTGAGGGGCGCAATTATCAACTGATTGCACCTTATGTGAGTGCTTTACCGAATAACGAATTAAGGGTAAATATAAATACTGCACCTGCGCTGGTGTTGGCCAGCATTGATCCTAAGTTGGATGTATCTGCTATTCAAAATTTACAAAAGCAAAGACAGGCCAATTTGAAGCATTTTTCCAATGCTAATGAACTGTGGGAGATTGATCCGTTTAAGCAAGTGGACGAGGCTCAGCGGGCTGCTGTTAATGATTTTCTCGGGGTACAATCGAACTATTTTAAAGCGAGAATTGAAGTGTTGCTGAGTGAGCGTAAGCGTCAGTTTAGTAGTGATTTGGTGCGAAAAGATCAAGCGGTATATGTGGCTTATCGGAGTATGTCACCTTTATAAAGGGTAAATATAAGACTGATATGATTTGCAAATTGGATTGAACAATAAAATAAATAAGCATAGGTTTACTTTTGCTTTATAATTAAAGTCAATTCTCAGAAAGTTTGATTGCATTACGGCATATGTTAATTCGTAAGTTATTTAAGTTTGAAAATGCCCATATTGTACGCAACTGTACATCGGATCGTTGTAAACGCTCTATTCATGGTCATAGTTATAAAGTTGAATTACTCCTCAAAGCATCGAAATTAGATCATGGTCAAATGGTTTATGACTTTGGCTTGCTGAAAGGGGTGATTAAAGACCTTTATGACTCTTTTGATCATGCGATTTGTTTTTGGCAAAACGATGATCCAGAATATATCCAAGCATGTAAAACATTTAGTGCACGTTGGGTGTCGCTGCCTGTTTCGCCATCCGCTGAACAATTTTCACGTATTTTCTTTTATCTTGCACAGCAAGTACTCGCGTCGACCGTGACTCAAAATGGTGAAGGCGATGTGGAAGTGTACTCGGTGATTGTGCATGAGACTGATACGGGCTATGCGCAGAGTTTTATTGAAGATATTGAAAATACACAGATGGGGCTGTTAGATTTAAGTCAGATTGAGTTTTCAGAACAAATCCAAGCGGAATGGGCGGATACTGAAATGTATACTAAATTAAAAGAAGGTATCCAATTTCACAATCCGAATGTAGAATTGCAAGTCAAACTGTGAAATTTGTCACGGAATATACAGTAAGGGAATAAGGCGCAAGTATGTCTTTAACAGAACAACAGCAAACCAAGCTTGATAAAATTCAGCTGGATGCCAGTTGGAAACATGGATTAAGTGACTTTTTGCTTAGTACAAAGATGGATGCGCTAAAGCAGTTTCTTGTTACAGAAATAAAAGCGAATAAAGTGATTTATCCGCCAAATGCGCTGATTTTTAATGCATTTAATACGACGCCTTTGGCGAATGTAAAAGTGGTAATACTCGGACAAGACCCATATCATGGGCCTAATCAAGCACATGGGCTTAGTTTTTCTGTGCAAAAGGGGCTTGCTTTACCACCATCTTTACGTAATATTTTCCATGAGTTAAATAAAGATTTAGGAATTGATATTCCTAAACATGGGGATTTAACTCGGTGGGCGCAGCAAGGAGTTTTGCTGTTAAACAGTGTATTAACCGTTGAAGCTGGTCAACCAACATCTCATCAAAAACAAGGTTGGGAAGACTTTACCGATCATGTGATTGATGTTTTAAATGAACAGCGCGAGAATATTGTTTTTATTCTTTGGGGAGCATATGCGCAGCGGAAAGGACAACGGATTGATCAAGAAAAGCATTTGGTGTTAAAGGCGGCACATCCGTCACCTTTAGCAGCAAACCGTGGTGGATTCTTCGGTTGTAAAGTTTTCTCAAAATCCAATAATTATCTTAAACAACATGGCATTGAGCCTATAGATTGGCAGCTGGACGCATGACATATTCTCCCGTTTCTAAAAACTACCATCCAGATTTGATTGTAGAAGAAGCAAAAAATGGTTGGCGCATTGTTCGTCTGAATAGACCAAAATCACTTCACGCTTTAGATGAAACGATTGTTTCAGCTTTATTTGAAGTATTTCAAGATTTTCATTGCGATGACGCAGTAAAAGCCATTTGGTTGGATTCAACCACACCAAAAGCATTCTGTGCGGGTGGTGATGTACGTAAACTTCGTCAACTGGTTATTAATGATGAAGTTGAAACAGCCAATCAATTCTTTGAGCAAGAATATGCTTTAGATTTGTTACTACACAACTATGCTAAGCCTGTCTTGGTATGGGGTGAAGGTTATGTCATGGGTGGCGGTTTGGGTCTCTTTATGGCAGCGCCATTCCGTTTGGTGACGCCGCATTCACGATTAGCGATGCCTGAAATTAATATTGGTTTGTACCCAGATGTGGGTGCAACGCGTTTCTTAGCGGATCGTGGGGCAATTGGTTTGTTCACGGGCTTAACGGGTTCAATCATGACGGCTGCGGGCGCATATGGTATTGGTTGGGCAACACACATCTGTGATGCGCAGCGTAATACGGTGCTTGAGAAAGTTATCAATATAGACTGGAGTCATTATCCAGCAGGTGATTTTAGAGCCATTGATGACACATTAAACAGTATGCATCGTCCGGTAGGCCCAGGTCCATTACAGAACTCTTTGGATGTCATTCATAGTGTATGTCGTGGTGTGAACTTCGAGCATGATTATGATGCTATTGTTGGTTTAAGTGATGCGCGTAGCGATTGGCTTCGTCAAGCCAGTGAGAACTTACAAAAAGGCTCACCAACAACTGCTGCATTAACATGGTTGCTATGGCAGTGGGGCAAGCAGGTTCATTCTTGGAATGAAGTGTTCGAGCTTGAAACCCAAATTTCGGACTGGAAAATTCGTCATGCAGACTTTGTTGAGGGTGTGCGTGCGCGTTTAGTGGATAAAGACTTGTCACCAGCATGGAAACAAGGGGCTAGTAATAGCTTAAAGGGTATTTTCGCTGGTAATCCACCAACAACGAGCATTGAAAGCTGGAATGAACTCCTTAAACATTACGATGTAATCTAATCTTTATGACTGATGTTTTAAAAATAGATAGTGAATGGATGCAGCTTGCTTTAGAGCAGGCTGCTATTGCAGCGTCAAAAGGTGAAGTCCCGGTCGGGGCAGTCATTGTGAGTCAAAATAAAATTATTGGTTCGGGCTTTAATGCGCCTATTACGCTAAATGACCCTACCGCGCATGCTGAGGTTCAAGCACTTCGCGATGCTTGCCAAAATACACAAAATTATCGTTTACCTGATGATGCGGTCATGTATGTGACGCTTGAGCCTTGTACCATGTGTGTAGGTGCTTTGGTGCATGCACGCGTTTCAAAAGTGGTATTTGGTGCGACAGAGCCGAAAGCGGGTTCTCTTATAAGTGCACGTAAATTATTTGAAACGGGTTATTATAATCATCAGTTCTTGGTTGAGTCGGGTTGTTTACATGAGCAATGCTCACAGCAGCTCAGTCACTTTTTTAAAATGCGCCGCGAACAAAAGCGACTATCCCGTCTACAAGAAAAGGGATGAATGAATTCGTAAAATAATAATTTCATGTAAAATGAAATGACAATAATTATTGTCAAATAAAGCGCTGGAACCACCATGAACAATATTCAGATTAAAAAAGAATTTAATGCACCCGTAGAGCAGGTGTTTGATTTACTTTCTAAACACTCAACCTATAACGTCGCTTTTGCACCAGTTCAAGTGGTGCGAGTGAAAGATTCAGCAGATCCAGAACGTCCGGATGGGCTTGGTTCTGTGCGTCGTATGGGTTTTGGTCCAATTAAACCACTACAAGAGCAAATTACATTAATGAATGTGAATGAGCGTATTGAATACAAGATTATTAAAAATCCACTCATCAAACATCATTTGGGTATTATTGAGTTTGAGCCGATTGACTCGAATAAAACTTTAGTAACCTATACGATTGAATTACAGGCACGTGCACCTTTTGTAAGTAAATTAATCCTTGCACAGCTTAAATCTGCGATTAAACTAGGTTTTTCGAAACTCGCTAAATCTGTATAACAAACTTTGGGTAAGCAATGACAGTTCAAATAATCACAATTGATGGTCCAAGTGGTTCGGGTAAGGGCACACTGGCTGCAAAAATAGCAGCTCATTATCAATTTCATTTACTTGATTCGGGAGCGTTATATCGCTTGTTGGGCCTGTCATTGCATCAACAGGATTTGTTGGATGCTTTGTCAAGCGAACTGAGTCAATGTGTCGAAATCGCTAAACATTTAGACATACAATTTTTAAGTTCTGCACAAGGCACACAAGTCTTGCTTAATGGTGAAGATGTTAGTCAAACCATTCGAACAGAACGAATTGGTGAGTTTGCATCAAAAGTTGCAACAATTCCTGAGCTTAGAGCTGCGCTAGTCGATCGTCAGCATGCTTTTGCACAAGCACCAGGCTTGGTTGCAGATGGCCGAGACATGGCAACATCCATCTTTCCAGAGGCTCAAGCCAAGATTTATTTAACCGCTTCAGCCCAATCTCGTGCTGAACGCAGAGTAAAGCAGTTGCAGGGTATGGGGCTGGATGCTAAAATAAACGATATTTTAGCTAATATTGAGGCGCGTGATAAACGTGACATGGAGCGCGAAGTTGCTCCACTCAGACCAGCAGCTGATGCCTACATCATTGATAGTTCTGAATTGAACATTGATGATGTATTTCAGCTTATGACGGCTTATATCGATAAGCAATTAGCAAACTAACGAATTTTTATATTCAGCAGAAGCATAGCTTGATCAGTTCAAAATGGACTATGTAGACGCTTAACTAAACCGGCCTTGTCTGATCCAAGACCGCTGACTTTATCAGGTATATCATGACCGAATCTTTTGCAGCCCTCTTTGAAGAAAGCGAATTAAACCTCAACGTTGAAAAGGGTGCTGTCATCCAAGGCGTTGTAGTAAACATCGATTCTGATTGGGTAACAGTTGACACTGGCCTTAAATCAGAAGGTATTGTTGACCGCGCTGAATTCTTAAATGAACAACGCGAACTTGAAGTTCAAGTTGGCGACACTGTTGATGTTGTTGTTGAAGCGCTTGACAACGGCATGGGTCAAACAGTTTTATCACGTGAAAAAGCGAAACGTGCTGAAACTTGGACTAAACTTGAAAAAATCTTTGAAGACGGCGAAATCGTTACTGGTGTTATCTCTGGTAAAGTTAAAGGCGGTTTCACTGTTGACATCGGTCCAGTTCGTGCGTTCCTTCCAGGTTCTTTAGTTGATACTCGTCCTATTCGTGATACTACTCACTTAGAAGGTAAAGAGTTAGAATTCAAAGTAATCAAACTTGATGCTAAACGTAACAACGTTGTTGTATCTCGTCGTGCTGTTATGGAAGCTGAATCTTCAGCTGACCGTGAAGCTCTTCTTGCTCAGCTTGAAGAAGGTCAAACAGTTACTGGTACTATCAAAAATCTTACTGACTACGGCGCATTCGTTGACCTTGGCGGTATTGATGGTCTTCTTCACATCACTGACATGGCTTGGAAACGTATCAAGCACCCATCAGAAGTTGTTGAAGTTGGTCAAGAAGTTACTGTTAAAGTACTTAAGTTTGACAAAGAACGTAACCGCGTATCTTTAGGTCTTAAGCAATTAGGCGAAGATCCATGGTTAGCGATCATGAACCGTTACCCTAAAGGTTCAATCGTTAAAGCTCGCGTAACTAACTTAACTGACTACGGCTGTTTCGCAGAAATCGCTGAAGGCGTTGAAGGTTTAGTACACGTTTCTGAAATGGACCACACTAACAAAAACATCCACCCATCTAAAGTTGTTCAGATTGGTGATGAAGTTGATGTTATGGTTCTTGAAGTTGACGAAGAGCGTCGTCGTATTTCTCTTGGTATCAAACAAACTCGTGCTAACCCATGGGAAGAGTTTGCTAAGAACCACGACAAAGGTGAAAAAGTTTCAGGTACTATCAAGTCAATCACTGACTTCGGTATCTTCATCGGTCTACCAGGCGGTATCGATGGTCTAGTTCACTTGTCTGACATTTCTTGGAACGAACAAGGCGAAGAAGCTATCCGTCGTTACAAGAAAGGTGACACAGTTGAAGCGGTTATCTTGTCTGTAGACGCTGAAGGCAACCGTATCAGCCTTGGCATCAAGCAAATGAACAGCGATCCGTTCAACGATTTCTTAGCTGCTAACGAACGCGGTGCACTTGTAAAAGGTACTGTAACTGCTGTTGACGCTCGTGGCGCAACACTTAAGTTAGCTGACGAAGTTGAAGCGACTCTTAAAGCATCTGAAATCAACCGCGACCGCGTTGAAGATGCAACTAAGTTCCTTGAAGTTGGTCAAGAAGTTGAAGCGAAAATCATCAACGTAGATCGTAAATCTCGCTCTATCAACTTGTCTATCAAAGCGAAAGACGAAGCTGAAGAGAAAGAAGCAGTTGCTAACTTGAAGACAGCAACTACTGGTCAAGACAATGGTCCTAAGACTATTGGTGATTTGATCAAAGCTCAAATGGGCAACTAAGTAGATGTTTGAATTGTATTGTTAATGTAAGTTAACTAATACTTTTTACACAAATACAATAAACGGTAGCGTAGTATTCACTTATTACGCTACCGTTTTGTATTTAAACAGGTTATTATCAATCTATCTACAAGGTAGCTTGATAATTAAAGAGGTCGCAGATGACTACTGAAGCACTTAATAAGTCTGACTTAATAGAGCGTATTTCTCTTAAAAACCCGCACTTAGCAGAGCCATTAGTGGAAGAAGCTGTTAAGATTATGATTGATCAAATGATTGCATCTTTGTCTTCTGATAATCGTATTGAAATTCGTGGTTTTGGTAGTTTTGCACTCCATCACCGTGAGCCTCGTGTTGGGCGTAATCCTAAAACAGGTAAGTCGGTAGAAGTGGCTGCTAAAGCTGTTCCACATTTCAAACCAGGTAAAGCATTACGTGATGCAGTAAACGAGACTGCAGGCGAATAAAATTTATTGGGGTGCTTATGCGTTACGTATTATTCGCATTATTAATTGTACTGTTTGGCTACTGCCTAGCTTTGGTACTACAAAACGGAACTGAGCTAACCGTTGATCTGTTGTTTATACAGGTGCCAGCAATGCGTTTAGGTCTATTGTTATTGTTGACAATGGCTTTAGGGATTGTGTTGGGTTTATTAATTGGTGTTCAGGTATTTCGTGTATTCCAGAAAGGTTGGGAAATTAAGCGACTACGTAAAGACATTGATCACCTTCGTAAAGAGCAGATTCAATCCGCTCAGCTGGCTGCTGCTGAAGCTGCAGCACATACAAGACATGAAAAAACGGTGTTAGATATCAATCCTAATGATCGTCAATCTACACCGCTTTAAGCCACAATACTTGTTAAGATTTTTATCTTAGAAGTATTGAAGCAAGTTTGATTTAAACGCCTTTGGATATATAATCAAAGGCGTTTTTTATTGTGCTTTAATATATTGATAACTATATAAAAAGTATATGAATAAAGAACTTAGTTTGAATTTTAAATAGTTTTTAGAAAAATAGTCTTGGTCGTTTTGGGCTTAATCCGTATAATGCCATAATTTTGTGAGTTTGAAGGGTCTCCCCATGAGTATTATTGTTGCCTTAGACGCAAAAAGTCATTATGACGCAATGACGATTGCTGGGCAATTAGACCCTCAATTATGCCGTGTAAAAGTCGGTAAAGAATTATTTACCCATGAAGGCTCATCTATTGTTAAAGCTTTACATGGTGAAGGCTTTGAAGTCTTTCTAGATCTAAAATTTCACGATATTCCAAATACGACTGCGCAAGCGGTATGTGCTGCTGCAGATATGGGTGTTTGGATGGTAAACGTCCATGCTTCAGGTGGCCGTAAAATGATGGAAACCTGCGTTGAGCGCTTAAAGGCTGGCAACTATAACACTCAACTAATTGCAGTAACGGTGTTAACCTCGATGGGACGTGAAGATTTAGCCGATATTGGTCTGGATATTGAACCATTTGAACAAGTCAAACGTTTAGCAAAATTGACTAAAGACAGTGGTTTAGATGGTGTGGTATGTTCAGCGCAAGAAGCAAAAATGCTGCGTGAGACTTTGGGTTCAGAGTTTGCATTGGTAACACCGGGCATTCGCCCTGAGGGTTCAAGTGCGGATGACCAAAAGCGTATCGTAACGCCAAAACAAGCAATGTTAGACGGTGCAACACATCTAGTGATTGGTCGACCAATTACGCAGTCTGCAAACCCGTGTCAGATGCTCAAAGATATTTTAGCGACGCTTTAAGCGACTAGAAATCTAAAAAGCCTTTCATTCGAAAGGCTTTTTTTATGGATTAAATTTTAAAAAGAATTGTTGGTGAGCGAAGTAGTGGCAATAGCAAAATAAAAAGACAGCATTGAATAGAGCACTATGCTTTATAGAGCCGCCAATACACTGACAACAATCGGCGCCAAAACTGACAGGATGAAACCGCTCACCATGGCATGTGGAATAAAGTCATTCCCACAGGCTTGTTTGACCATCGGTAGAGTGACATCCATTGCTGTAGCTCCTGCAGATGAAATTGCGGAGCGAGGGTAACGCCAGCCAATAATGTACATAAATACAATCGCAAAAATTTCTCTAAACAAATCATTCATTAGCGCAATACTGCCTAAATGTGCATTCTTTAACTCCGTGACCACAATGCCAGTCATGGAGTAGAAACCATAACCTTGAGACAACATAATCAGGTCTTTTAGTTGAATGCTCGGTACAAAATAGGCCGTTACAAACGCCCCAATAATTGAACCCAGAATACAACCAAGTGGAACGAGCAGGATTTGCCAGTTCAACCATGAACGATCTAGTGGCGAATAGGCTAAATCAAGCCCGATCAGGAACATGAAAACTAGTAACAAGTTCCATGTACTGATATGAAGTGTATAGCCGAAACTTGAAGATAGCTCTGCTAAACCATAACCTAAGGCCAGTGCGATAAATGCATAACTGATATTGATTAATGATTTGCTCACAAGGCTCATGGACACTTTGCCATGACTCGGTTGGTAGCCAAAAAGTTTAAATAATATGTAACAACAGACGAAAGCACCGATACTGGTCATAACTGCTAAAAGCGCTGCATGATTGAGTATCTGCCAAGGTTCGGCAATGCTATGCAAAGTCGTTGAAAACTCAATCGCAATTGCGATTAAGAGAATATAAGTAAAATAGGGCAGGATTTGAAAGGCAAATTGTTCAAGCCATTTGGGTAAACGACGCGCCAAAACAAATCCAAGTGCTAAACAAATAAGAAGCTGAAAAATCAACCAAAACGATTGCATGTCAAATAAAGTGTGAAAAAATACTAACTTATTATGACCGCGATCTTAACTTATTGCTTGACTATCTTGCTTAGAATTTAAAAAACGATAGTCTGCTGGATTGGCTTTTCGTGTTTTTAGCCAATATTTCCATGTATAGCTTGGCCATAAAGAGAAATTTTTCCCGTCCGCTTGTTGATACCAGCTGACACAGCCAGATTGCCAAATGGTATCTGTAAATTGACTTTGTAAATGGTGATTAAATTGGTCTTGAATATCTGCTTTCACAACGATTGCTTGAGATTGGATTTTTTGTGCCATCTCGATGAGCTGTAGAATGTAATTTACTTGTGACTCAATCATAAAAATAACCGAGTTATGACCTAAGACTGTATTGGGCCCTAAAAGCTGAAATAAGTTTGGGAAGCCTTTGGTGCTAATCCCATAGAAGCTTTCGGCTCCATCTTTCCACGCGTCTGTAAGCTCAACATGATTCAGCCCTGTACAGCTAAAGGATTTAAGATAAATACGTGGGTCAGTCACAAAACCTGTGCCATAGATGAGGCAGTCAATTTTACGCTTTTTCCCATCTTTGGTGATGATACTGTCCTCAGTTAATTCCAAAATATCATCGGTAACCAATTCAACATTTTTACGGTTAAAGCTTGGATAATATTTGTTGGAGACCAAAATGCGTTTACAACCCATAATATAGTTGGGAATCAACTTATCTGCAGTTACAGGGTCTTTGACTTGATGGCGAATATACGCTTCTGCTAGTTTTTGTGCATATTTCATGACCTGTGGTTTCATAATGGGAACTACACGAGATTCATTTGTCCAATACAGACGAGCTCGATGAAGTTTTCGAAACCAATCAAATCGATTAAACAGTGTTTTTTCAATCGGTAAATAACGACGTTCATCCCGAGGAATAACCCATGCAGCTGTCCTTTGTAGTACGTAGAGTTGCTTCACTTTTTCTGCAATTTCAGGAATATATTGAATCGCGCTTCCCCCAGTGCCAATAGAGGCAACATTTTTATTGCTGAGGTCATAGTTATGATCCCACTGTGATGAATGGAAAACTTTGCCTTTAAACTTCTCGATACCCGCAATACGCGGAATTCGTGGTACATGCAGCGGACCAGATGCGAAAATGACAAATTGAGCGGTTAGTGTTTCATTTTGATTAAGGGTGAGTTGCCATAAACATTGATTTTCTAAGTAATGTGCAGCACTGACTTCGGTGTTAAAGCGGATATAAGACTGCAATTGATGCTCAGCGGTGAGTGTTTGGATATATTGATAAATTTCAGGTACTTCAGCATAACGTTTAGACCAGTCGGTCTTGGGTGAAAAAAACAAAGAATAGAGATGTGACTGTACATCACAAGCAGCGCCCGGATATTGGTTTTCACGCCATGTGCCACCTATTTCACTGGCCTTTTCCAAAATGACAAAATCACGAATATTGTTTTGCAAAAGAGGAATAGCCATCGCTAAACCGCCAAAGCCTGCACTAATAATGGCGATTTTTACCTGAGGAGTTGTTGAATTTGCTGCCTGCATTTGTTTTTCCTTTTTGTTTTGCTTTATTGTAGAGCAACTATCCAGAAGGTCTATGATAGCCCTGACAAGAAAATTGATAGATTCGGCAATTGTTGTACGCTAGGTGGCTGTAGTAAAACATAGGCCAATATTTTGCTTTTAATTGATTATGAAACGTTCTGTACTTGGCTTGATGTATTTGATTCAAGGAATGCGTAAAGCAGGAGTCGCAGTCGATCAAAAGTTACAAAGCATTGGCTTACGTGTGGAGTCGCTTGATCCGAATGCGATCATTCATCCTGCTCTAGAGTGGGATATTTTGAAAATCATTGCAGAGGATATTGAGCCTGAGCAAGGCTTGTTTATTGGTCAGCATTATGTTTTGGCAGAATATAGCCCTTTACTGATGTTATTGATGACCAGTCCAACGACACATACCGCGTTAGAACAGGGTATTCGCTATCAGAGTTTGACGCATTTGAGTGGCTTATTGGGTTTGAAAAAACAAAATGATCAAGTCGCACTGTGTTATCTACCGCGAGACTTGCAAACACCTGTGGGACAGTTGCGTGCACATTCTGAAATAGCGGGAACCTATAAGTTTTTACAGGATATTTATAAGATGATTGGGTTGGAAATGCCTGAGATTCGAATTACTTTACCTGTTGCACGACCAGATGATGCGAAAAAACTGGCGCTCTATCAGCAGGTTTATGGCCAGCAAGTGAGTTTTGGTACGCAGCAAGCTGAATTTTGGTTTGATGAATGGGTTTTAAATGTGCCGATTCCTTCAGCAGATTTGATGACATTTAACGTTTATGCAGGCAAATGTCAGGCGGAATTGCAGCGTTTGGAAGAAACGGCGGAGCAGCCGAGTCTGATTCAACGTGTACAGGATTATTTGGAGTTGCAACGTGGTTTACTGCCGAACATGGCTGAAACCGCGCAAGCGTTGAATTTGCCAGAGCGAACCTTAAGACACCAGTTGCAACAGTTAAATAGCAGTTATAAACAAATTCGTGAGCAATTAATGAAAGACCGTGCACTACATTTGATGGAATATCAGGAATATTCCATTGAAATGATTGCAGAGTTATTGGGTTACTCGGAGCCTGCAGCCTTTAATCATGCATTTAAACGATGGTTTGGTTACAGTCCACGACAATATGGGAAATAGCCTAAGCATAATTATGCCAAAGTGTTATATATTAACTTTTCTACTCCGCTATAATTGATATAGCCTAAAAACAGTATTAAATGATATGTCAGATTTTAATTCACCTACCGTATTCAGTCCTTTATCTCCTGCAGAGCGTTATGCTCAAGCCTTAGCATCCGGGCAGTTCATGTCTGATGAGGCACAAGCTCAGGCCGTTCATGAGTTGGATCGCGTTTGGCATGAATTAATTCAACGTTTTAAGGCATCTAAAAAAGCATTCCGTCGTTTCCGCCGTCAAACTTCTCCACGTGGTGTATATATGTGGGGTGGTGTAGGCCGTGGTAAAACATGGTTGATGGATCAGTTTTATGACTCAATTCCATTTCGTCGTAAAACACGGATGCACTTTCACCATTTTATGCAACATGTACATCGTGAGCTCAACAAGCTTTCAGGTCAGCGTAACCCTTTAGATGCAGTTGCGGATCAAATTTATAAAGAAGCAGTGGTTATTTGTTTCGATGAATTCTTCGTCTCGAATGTGACGGATGCCATGATTCTCAGTGATTTGTTCCAAAAGCTTTTTGCACGTGGCATTACCTTGGTGGCAACCTCAAACATTGCGCCAGATGGTTTGTATAAAAACGGTATTCACCGTGATCGTTTCATTCCAACCATTGAAATGGTGAAACAGCAGTGTGTGATTTTAAATGTAGATGCAGGCGTGGACTATCGTTTGCGTGTTTTAAAGCAAGCGCAACTCTTTAAATCTCCTTTAACACATGAGCACCAACGCTGGATCGCACAGCGTTTTAGCGCATTGACCCAAACCCAAACCATTTCAGATGAGCCGATTATTATTAATAATCGTATTGTAGAAACGGTCGGGCATACTGAAGATGTTTTATGGTGTGAGTATTCAGAGCTGTGTTTAAAACCACGTAGTCCTGCTGACTTTATCGAAATTGCAAATATTTATAATACTGTGTTGGTGAGTAATGTTCCGCATTTGACCGATTATCTTTCTGAAGGCACACGTCGTTTTATTTATCTGGTCGATGAGTTTTATGACCGTGGGGTAAAACTGATTTTAACCTCAGAAGATACAATTATCGATTTGTACTCTGGTGATAAATTAGCCTTTGAAATTGAACGCACGCGTTCACGTTTATTGGAAATGCAATCAGATGATTACTTGAATGAAGCGCATCGACAAATACAAGCTGAAGCAAGTAAACAACAAGAAGAAATTTAAAAATAAAAGCACCCAAAAGGGTGCTTTTTTTATGTGCATTTTCATCGATTAATTTATCGACTTTTTTGAATAATCATGGCTTAATCAGGATTGAAAATAGGGAGAATATTGGTTTTAAGTGTAAAAAATATACAAAACTGCACTTAAGTCTAATTTCGGCATTTCAAAAACTTAATAAACTACTAAAGAGCATTTTGTAAATTGATAATGCTTGTGCCTTGAGCAGTATTTTATTTGGTAGTTTGTATACTTTATTAAATAAAAAATGATCACTATTTCGCACGGTGATATTACTATTCAGCCAAGTTTAAATCGGTATACTAGAATCTCTTGTATAAAAAGTAGCAATATCAGGAAAGACAATGACTGCACGTATTCAAAAAGGCAAGTTAGCGATTGCTAAAGAGCTTTACGATTTCATCGAAAATGAAGCACTTCCAGGTTCAGGTTTGGACAGTGAAACTTACTGGAAAAACTTTGAACAAGTCGTTGTCGATCTTAGCCCAAAGAACAAAGCACTATTGGCTAAGCGTGACGACATTCAAGCGAAGATCGATGAATGGCACCGCAACAACAAATTTGAACTTGGAGCTTACAAAGCTTTCCTTACTGAAATTGGCTACTTGGTACCAGAAGTAGAAGATTTCCAAATCAGCACAGAAAATGTAGATGAAGAAATCGCATTATTGGCTGGTGCGCAATTGGTGGTACCTGTGCGTAATGCACGTTACTGCTTAAATGCTGCAAACGCACGTTGGGGCTCTTTATATGACGCACTTTACGGTTTTGACGTGATCCCAGAAGACGGTGGCGCGGAAAAGGGTAAAGGTTATAACCCTGTACGTGGCGGCAAAGTTATTGCATTTGCTAAAAACTTCTTAAATGAAACCTTCCCATTAGCGAATGGTTCGCATGCTGAGGCGACAAAATATGCAGTTGAAGGCAAAAAGTTAGTTGTGACGTTAAAAGACGGTTCGACATCGACTTTGGCTAAAGAAGCACAATTTGTTGGTTTTAATGGCGAAGAATCTGCTCCAACAGAAATCGTACTTTTAAACAACGGCCTACACGTTGTGATTGAAGTTGATGCAAACAGCCCAATTGGTAAAACAGATGCTGCTGGCGTAAAAGATTTAGTTCTTGAAGCTGCTGTAACGACTATTCAGGATTTAGAAGATTCGATCGCTGCCGTAGATGCAGAAGAGAAAGTTGAAGGCTACCGTAACTGGTTAGGTTTGATGAAAGGTACACTTTCAGAGTCTATCGAGAAAAATGGTAAAACCGTTACGCGTACTTTGAATAAAGACCGTACGCACAAAAACTTGATTGGTGGTGAAACGAAACTTCATGGCCGTTCATTGATGCTTCTTCGTAACGTGGGTCACCTCATGACCAACCCTGCGATCTTGGTAGATGGTGCTGAAATTTACGAAGGTATCATGGATGCATTAATCACTCCGCTTTTGTCTTTTGCAGACATTAAAGGTGAAAACGAAAACAAGAACTCCCGTAAAGGTTCTATGTACATCGTTAAGCCAAAAATGCATGGTCCTGAAGAAGTTGCTTTTGCAGTTGAATTATTTGAACGTGCAGAGCAAGCATTAGGTTTACCTGAGAAAACGTTAAAAATCGGTATTATGGATGAAGAACGTCGTACATCTGTAAACTTGAAAAACTGTATTGCGCAAGCAAAAGACCGTACCATCTTCATTAACACTGGTTTCATGGACCGTACAGGAGATGAAATCCATACCTTTATGGAAGCAGGTCCATTTGTTCGTAAGGGTGAAGTGAAATCACAAATTTGGTTCCCAGCATATGAAAATCGTAACGTGATGATCGGTCTTCAAGCGGGCTTACGTGGTAAAGCACAAATTGGTAAAGGCATGTGGCCAAAACCAGATATGCTTTTAGACATGTACAAAACCAAGATTGAACATCCAGAAGCGGGCGCAAGCTGTGCATGGGTTCCTTCTCCATCTGGTGCTGTCATTCATGCGATTCACTATCACCAATGCAACGTGTCTGAGCGTCAAAAAGAATTATTGAATACAGAGCCTTTATCATTAGATGATTTGTTAACACCGCCTTTAGCAACAGACACAAACTGGACTGTCGAAGAGAAAACTAAAGAACTTGAAAATAATCTTCAAGGGATCTTGGGTTATGTTGTACGCTGGGTTGACTTGGGTGTAGGTTGTTCGAAAGTTCCAGACATCAACAACGTGGGTTTAATGGAAGACCGTGCAACTTTACGTATTTCATCTCAACACGTTGCAAACTGGTTGCGTCACGGCATCGTATCTGCAGCGCAAGTTGAAGAAGTGATGCAGCGTATGGCGAAAATCGTTGATGAGCAAAATGCAAACGATCCGCTTTACACACCTATGGCGCCAAGCTTCGATGGTTATGCATACAAAGCAGCGTATGACCTAGTGTTTAAAGGCGGTGAGCAGCCATCAGGTTATACAGAGCCACTTCTGCATGCTGCACGTTTGAAGTTAAAAGGTTATACAGGTGACTAATCTGTAAAGCTAAAAAAGCCTCTTCGGAGGCTTTTTTATTGGCTGAAATAAGTCGCACTATGTCTATGGAGGAAAACAATAAGACTGATTTAATTTTGGGTAATAGTGATCTATAGATTGGCGCTTGCTTAGAGCTATGAATGGGTTTAAGCATAGGGCTAAACAAGTATTTCAGCTAGACGCTGCGGATAAAAGCCTTATACAATTCATTATATAAAGCTCGTCATACTATTGTTAACCATCAAGTTGGATGAAAATCCATGTGCGCTAATTTTAAACCTCTAACCCTTGCTCAAATACAACAGTTTGGTCTACCTGAAATTCCGTTTGATTATGTCGAAGAAGTCTATCCTGGTTATGAGCTGCCTTTATTGTTCAAATCAAATATAGGTTTTGAGTGGCGAAAGGTACATTTTGGCTTAATACCAAAATGGGCAGAAGATAAGAGTATTGCAAGCAAAACCTATAATGCTCGAAGTGAGACACTTCTGCAAAAGGCCAGTTTTATTGAGGCCACTTCCAAATATCAGTTTGGGGTGATCCCAGTTTTTGAATTTTATGAGTCAAAATATATAGAACAAAAGCCGCAGAGATGGGGTGTCAGACGACAGGATGGGCAAGTGATATTTGTTGCTGCACTTTATGAAATCTGTCGTATAGCAGGCGAGGTAGTGCGTTCAGCCACCATGCTTACAATGGATGCTATAGACCACCCAATGATGCGGGAGTTTCATGAGCTGGGGAATGTGAAACGCTCAGTGATCGTGATTCCACATGAACGCTTAGAGGAGTGGCTCAGCTGGAAATCACCGAATATTCAATCCTTTGTACAAGGCTTTCCTGTTGAAGAGTTTGAATGTTCACATGTTCCGAAAATAAAAGTCAAAAAAGAGAGTCCCCAACTCAACTTTTTCGACTTTTAAACGGTTTAGCGAGCTAAATTTTTAAACACGTGTTTTAAGCTTTCCATCATTTTTTCAATTTGCAAAGGTGTTAAGCCTTCAAATGATTGCTCAAGCACAACACTGGTGAGATCATTAATCTTATTGGTCATTTCAACACCTTTTTCGGTGAGAAGGACACGGGTAATACGGGCATCGTCTTCACAAGAATAAGTTTCAACCAATCCTTCATCCTTTAACCGATAGACAATTTTGGTGGTTGTCGACATTTTAGAGACCACCATGTCAGATAAATCAGAAACACTGGCATGTGGCTTTGAATCTAGAGCTAGTAAAATACGACGACGTGAGTTATCTAAACCATACTTTTTTAAAGCGTGATCGACATTGAGTACATACTGTGCATGTACTTGCGTTACCCAGTAAAATGGAAAACTTTCTAAAGAAAAATCTTCAGAACCTGGTAGGAACTTACTGTACTTTTTGGTCATGTGACGGATTCCCCGTGAATCGTATTTTTATTTTATAGATCATTTGAACACATTTTATGTGAACACTCATACACTTATCAATACAAAATTACTGGATTTATCATCATAAAGGAAATCTGTTAAAGGATAGCCTTTGTCAGTAATCAAGAAAAGTTAAGCGTGGCTGTTTAGAAGAGACAGGGTATAGCCGTCTTTATCTTGATGGAAGCTCACAATGCTTTGTGCAAATTGTACAACTTCATCTTCGACTTCAGCATTCTGGTGAGAATCTAAAGAGAGTTTAGCCATGGGAACACCGTCCTGTAGAACGATAGGCAAGTGCATTTCAAACTTTTGGTTATTATGCGAAACCACAACTTTAACTTGATGCTGATCAAATGAGGAGTCTAAATGCAGATATGCGCCTTCATAGCTAGTATTGGCAAGCATTTTTGACGTCTTATTGAAGGTCAATGCTTTTTCATTGTTCATAGCGATGAATCCTGTCTTCGATTACTTTGATCGGATTGTCAATCCGCGCATCCTTGGTTTGGGTAATTGACCACTTTTACAACAATGCTGGTCGTGTTTCATTTTAGTGAAAAAAATGGATTTGTGAACTAGTGTTTTTAACAAAAAATGTCATTCTTGGAAATCATAATTGTAGTGAATTGATATTTTTTAACTATTATTAAAATAAATAATTAAATAAAAACAATAATATGAGTTTTATTTAAGATGTGTTTTATTAGAAAAACTAAAAAATGACCGCCGCGTCTAATCTTTATAGAATGCGACAATTGGCATTAAGTGACAAAATTTCGAACAGAGATTTCGATATTTTTATGTATTTTTTGCATAATAAGTGGTCGAATATTAAAATTTTGTTAAAAACTATAAAAAAATTATTACAAGCCAAACATCTCAGGCATAATTATTTCATCTTTAGTTGAACAGGTCACAAATATGGATCCGTCGCCGTGCAGGTCTATGCTTTTAAAACAGAAACATAATTCTGGGGTAATAAAATAATGGAATTTTTATTAGATCCGGGAATATGGGTAAGTTTACTTACACTGATTATATTAGAAATAGTTTTAGGTATTGATAACCTAGTCTTTATTGCCATTTTGGCCGAAAAACTTCCTCCTGAGCAACGTGATAAAGCGCGTGTCATTGGTCTGTCGCTTGCACTTTTAATGCGCTTGGGCTTGTTGTTTATCATTACTTGGTTAGTCACGTTGACTCGACCGCTGATTACGGTATTGGATTGGACATTCTCTGGGCGAGATCTGATTCTTTTATTTGGTGGATTATTCTTAGTTTATAAAGCCGTTACCGAATTGCATGAAAAAATTGAAGGTAAGCCCGAAGTTAAGCTGACCACCAATGTAGTCTATGCAGGTTTCACCGCAGTTGTGGCACAGATTGTGATCCTTGACGCGGTGTTCTCACTGGATTCGGTGATTACCGCGATTGGTATGGTCGACAACATTAATGTGATGATGGTGGCTATGGTCGTTGCCATGGTGGTCATGCTGTTGGCGTCGAAACCATTAATGACTTTTGTAAACCGTCATCCGACTGTGGTCATCTTGTGTTTAAGCTTCTTACTGTTGATTGGTATCAGCCTGATTGCGGAAGGTTTCGGCTTCCACATTCCTAAGGGTTATATCTATTCAGGTATCGGCGTTGCCATTGCGATTGAAGCCTTTAATCAGTTTGGTGAGCGCAATGCGGCAAAACATGAAGCGAAAATTCCACTACGTCATCGTACCGCGGATTCTATTTTGAAACTCATGGGTGGTAAGCTCCAAGCTGAAGATCCTGATCAGCTTCAAGCGCAAGAAACTTTTGCGGATGAAGAGCGTTATATGATTGGCGGTGTACTGACATTGGCTGAACGTTCAGTCGCGTCGATCATGACACCGCGTAGTCAAATTTCGTGGGTCAATCTTGATGATTCACCTGAGAAAATTCGTGAACAAGTATTGTCTGTGCCGCACAGTTTATTTCCTGTGTGCCGCGGTAGCTTGGATAAAGTGATCAGTATTGCGCGCGCCAAAGAATTGCTCGATGTCTTAGATGATGAAGAGCAATTGAAAGACCTGATCAAACGTCATCGTCCAATTTACATTTTTGAAAAAATGAAAGTCATTGATGCGATAAATACGCTAAGAACGTCGAAAGGTTCATTGGTCTTGGTGAGCGATGAGTTTGGTAATGTGCAGGGCCTTGTTTCACCGCTTGACGTATTTGAAGCGATTGCTGGTGAATTTCCCGATGCCGATGAGCAACTTGATTTGGTGAAGATAGATGATCAGACGTGGAAGGCGACAGGTATGCTGGATTTATATCAGCTTGAACTAGAACTTGGCATGATCGACTTGGTTGAAGAAGATGCTGGCTATATCAGTGTTGCAGGTTTAATCCTAGATAAAACTCATGGTGATGTACACGTTGGAACTCAGCTGGACTACCGTGGTGTTCACTTTGAAGTACTTGAATTAGATTCGAACCGAATTAAGACAGTCAATATTACTTATCGTACTGCTTAATCATTGCAAAACTAGATTGTGAGAAAAATGTCAGCTTCGTGCTGGCATTTTTTCTGCTTATAAAATAAGCGCTATGCACTTAAATAAAAAGCAGTTATTCTATGCCCGCAATTGGGCTGTCGTATTTCGTACTAGAAATTACCTGTTTGGTGAAGACATTTTTTTCTATCCAGATGCTCATCAAAGCATTGCATTTAGACCATAGCAGTAAAACAAGTGATCAAAATAAGAATGGAAAGACTTCATGCAACTTATGGAAAAGGTCGTTGATTTTAAAAAGCTTTCAGTAGAGAAAAAACAAGTTCTATTTGAAGAGCTTGAAACTTTTGATCGACAAATTTTCCCAAATGCAATCCCAGCAGAACTGTATCAATTGTTGTATAACCCTGATGTAGTGGCATTACCAATTATTCGTTTTTATCATCGCGGAAAAATAGTTGGGCAAAATATTATTGCCATCTTGAAGCTTAAGACAGCGCATCAACCTTTATATATTCTTAGCTCGCGTGCAGCTTTTTTACCTGACTACCGAAATCAAAACAGAACGCTTTTATCTGCAATTCGAGTGACCTTGGGTTATCGTTTAAAATATCCCACGCGTCAGTTATGGTTTGTTTCGAGTTTGATGCAGCCAAAAGTATATCGGCTGTTTGCTTCACGTTCAAAACGTTTTTATCCACGTGCAGAAGTGCCAATGCCTGAGGATTATTTACAGGTACTTGATTTCATACAAAACCGTCATGTGAATGTGCAACAGCGCAGTGAGGATGTGTTTGTGCATCCTTGTGTACTGCCGCAGACCACGCCTGAACAATTGATTCGGCTTCGAAATCGAGCCAGTCGTCATATCAACTTTTATATGCAACATACGCCTGATTATTTTATTGGTATGGGCTTAATGTGCATTTGTAAATTAGATTTGTTGACTCTGCTAGAAGCGGCGATGAACGTGTTTTTAGGGCGAGAAGTTGCTTAAGCAGAAACTCTCGCCATACTTTATTTAGGCTGAGGTACGGATAAGCTGTATATCTGCATATTCATAAATGGTTTCAGCCTTCATTTGATGAATGTGATCCATAAACGCTACATTAAAACTTCCTGTGCTTTGGCTTCGGGCATAAGCAAGTTGCCCCGCAATGGCAAAGTGGACATGCGCAGACAGCGCTGCAATGACAGGATTGGTGACTGCGCTATAGGCTGCGATCAAGGCACCAAGGGCACAACCCGTAGCTGTAATTTTGGGTTGTAAATGCGAACCACCATTGACTTGGATCACAGCATCAAGCTGTTTGGAAAGGATATAGTCAGACTCACCAGAAATGGCAATGACTTCAGCCTGTGCTAAAAGTGTTTTTGCTTGATGGTAGACATCTGCACTGCTTGCCGTGCTGTCAACGCCTTTGGTTTCGATCTGCTTCCCTGCAAGTGTGCTGATTTCCGATGCATTGCCACGAATAACGGTGGGTTGAAAAGCTAAAAGCTGATCTACCATTTCAGAGCGCCATTTTAAAAATGGCCCATATCCTACAGGGTCTAATACCCAAGGTATGTTTTGCTGCTGTGCGGTTTGTGCCGAGATTTGCATGGCTTGCATTTGTTCAGATGTCGGTGTACCTAGGTTAATACTGAGCGCTGCACTAATACGGGTGAAACTTTCCGCCTCAAAGGGATTATCAATCATGGCAGGTGAGGCCCCCGCAGCCAATAAAACGTTCGCTGCATAATTGGCAGCCACACTGTTGGTGATACATTGCACCAAAGGTTGTTGCGTTTGCAGGGCAGTCCAAGCTTCAGCAACATATGCCACCAAGACATCGGTTTGGTCTTGAATCGATTGTTTTGTGTTAAGCAAGGACAGGTCTAAAAGCTGGGTCATAGCGGGTGCCCTTATTTGGTGAAATAGTGGTCTTGATGCTTACATTTGCGACAAAATAAAGTCACATATTGGTCAGCATCATAATCTACAGTGAGTTCATTTGAACCGCAGTACATACAGCGTTTTTGTGAATAGAAGCTTAAACGTGGTTCAATTTTTTGCCATGAACGAGAGACAGGCTGGAAGAAAATGGCTTCGTCATAGCCTAAAAAGCGGAAAAATAAGACTTCGCTCATTTTGCTGAATGGTAGGTTATGCGGTCGAGGCAGCGTTGAAGTTTCCCATTTTTCAGCCACACTGCGTTCACGGTATTGTTGTAAAGTTTTTTTCAACAAGTTGGTGTTAATAAAGTTTTCATTTCTGGGTTGTAAGGCTTTCCGTTGATATAAATACTCCAATGCAGTTTGGATTAAATAATAAATTTGTCCGACTGCGAGTACATCGAGTAAACGATAACAAATCACTTGGAAACTGTTATTTCCCGCAATTTGAATGCCCCAAGTACGGCAGTAAAACTGCATAAATTGGATAATTTCCTGATAGAGCAATTGGTACAAGGCATTTTTGACTTCATCCGCGGTCTTAAAAGGCACACCAAGGCTAAGATTTTCATAAAACCAATAACGTAATTGCTGCGTAACACTAAATAGGCTAGGTTCAGAATAGCCGTCCAAACGTACATTAATATAATACTGATGGGCTTCACTGGCAAAATCTTTGGCAACGAGGATTTGTTCTTTTACCAATTGTTTGACGAGACTATTTTGAAACAGATAATTGGGGGTGATGCTAAAATATTTGATCTGTTCCCAATCAATAAATTCTTGATGTTGTGTATGTTCTTGTGCGTAGTCATCTAATAGAGCCAATAAAAATAATTTATGCATAAAACTGAGCTGGCCCAGCTCAAACTCATAAATGTCTTTTTGATTTTTAGTTTTGCGCTGTTCTTGCTGACGAGTTTCTTTCAATATTTTTTTGCGCTGGGCTAAACAACTGTCGCAGTGGCAATTTAGATTGGAATTGCTAAAAACACGATGTTGGCAGTGGCTACATTCATGAAAGTTAATTTCTTTGTCGTATTGTTCAGCATCCACCCAAAACATGGCCGCCTGACAAAGTGGACAAGGCGTGCTTTCATCAAGTTGTTTGTGCAAAATTTGAAGCGACATAAGATGAATTTGAAACTCAGGATTTTCTCAAATTATACACGCTAAAATTTCAGAAAGGCGTTGTAAATTGCAGTGTAATTGAACAAGCAGAGGTGCTTTGTAAACGCTAGAAGGGTGAAGTAATGCAGTGGTGAATATAGGACGAAAAAATACGGCATGCACCGTATTTTTTGTAAAAGTAGAATTTAAACGGGGCAAGGTAGAGAGTCATCTTCCATACCTAATTTTTTAGCTTCAATAATGGCTTGAACTTTTTTGCTCGGCAACTTTTTACTCCCTAGTGTGTCGTAGTGATTTAAAATGCTACTGACATCGTGTGCTTGTAAAGGCATTCCTTCACAGCTCATGAACAGGGCAATGACTTTATGATCAATTTTTGCAGCATGCATTGCTTGCAGCATTTTTATATTTTCGACGCGGACGATATGGTCT
The DNA here is from genome assembly GCF_058242845.1 of Acinetobacter sp. 789_lipA. Lineage (NCBI taxonomy): Bacteria > Pseudomonadati > Pseudomonadota > Gammaproteobacteria > Moraxellales > Moraxellaceae > Acinetobacter > Acinetobacter sp. 789_lipA. Next base: position 2,421,819 of record NZ_JBZAYS010000001.1, read on the forward strand.
TTTAAGTACATCTCACACCTCTATTTGTTTTGCTTAAGTTTTATCATGCGCTATAGTCAAACTACTTTATTATCCATACAGGATTCGAAAAAAACTCGAAATAATTCATCGACTTATTTGTATTAGTTTTATAATGATTTGACTATATGCATATTTAGATACAAGCAAAAACTGTGCACAAAATGTAGCCGATTTGAAAATTAAGTTAGATATTTGAAAAGAGCTGGCTTTATATTTTATCGATGTCTTTAAGTTTCTCAGCGTTTGAATGGCGGAGAGCTAATGGTACTGAGCAAGTCTAAAGGCTGGTGCAAATATTGCTATACAAGCACGGCACGATAAGGGCGTTGACTGTTTCTTATTCACTTGGTGCAATCATATGAGCGGGATAAGACAAATAGAATTGAAAAGCCTATTCAACGTGCCCATATAAATATCATTCAACATACACAGACAGCATGGCAAACTTGTCGTATGATCAAAACATACACAATATAAAGCTGTAGACCAATAGCATTAGGACATGACATGAATATTGCGGCAAATCCAATTATTGAAGCAGATCAAACCGTCTATTTAAAAGACTATCAAAAACCATCTTTTTTAGTAGACAGCATTCACCTCGATATTCAAGTCTATGATGAGCATAGCCAAGTTGATGCTGTACTGGAGCTGACGCGCCAAACTGAGGGTGATTTGGTTTTACTTGGGCGTGATTTAGAGCTGAAAAGTTTGGTGCTGAATGGTCAGCAACTCAGCCAAAAGCAATATGTGCTTGATACTGAGCAGTTGGTGATTCGTAATGCACCAAATCAGATCAAGCTTGAGACATCGGTGATCATTCATCCTGAGTCAAATACACAACTTGAAGGCTTATACCAAGCCGCATCAGATTTGTTTGTTACCCAAAATGAGCCTGAAGGATTCCGTAAAATTACCTTTTACCCAGACCGTCCTGATGTCCTTTCAGTTTTCACCACACGTGTAGAAGCCGATAAAAAATATCCAGTGCTCCTTGCCAATGGTAACTTGATTGAAGCGGGCGAGGCAGGCGAAGGTCGTCACTATACCATTTGGCAAGATCCAACCAAAAAACCAGCGTATTTGTTTGCTTGTGTGATTGGTGATTTGGCGGTTTTAAAAGACCGTTATGTGACCTCTGAAGGCCGTGATGTGGCTTTGGAAATTTATGCCGAAGAAAAAGATATTCCGAAATGTCATATTGCGATGGAAGCCTTAAAGCATTCAATGCGTTGGGATGAAGAACACTATGGTCGTCCCTATGATTTAGACAACTATATGATTGTGGCTACCAGTGCTTTCAACATGGGTGCGATGGAAAATAAAGGTCTCAACATTTTTAACACGTCATGTGTTTTGGCAGATGAAGAATATACGACAGATGCCGCGATCATGCGTGTACAGTCGGTCATTGCCCATGAATACTTCCATAACTGGACAGGTAACCGCATTACTTGCCGTGATTGGTTCCAATTGTGTTTAAAAGAAGGCTTAACGGTTTTCCGTGATCAATCTTTCTCAGAAGATTTGCAGTCTGCTGCGGTTCAACGTATTGACGATGTTGCGGTACTCAAAGCGCATCAGTTCCCAGAAGATTCAGGCCCATTGTCTCATCCACCGCGTCCAGACCATTTTGTGGAAATCAATAACTTTTATACTGCAACGGTCTATGAAAAAGGTGCGGAAATTAACCGCATGATGGCAACCTTATTAGGCAAAGAAAAATTCCGTAAAGGAACTGATGAATACTTTGAACGCCATGATGGTCAAGCCGTGACCGTTGAAGACTGGGTAGCTGCTTTAACCGCAGGTTCAGGCGTAGATTTATCCAACTTCTTAACATGGTATAACCAACCGGGTACACCAAAGTTAGAAGCGGAAGGTCATTATGATGCTGCTGCACAAACTTATACCTTAAATTTTAAGCAAAGTTTAAAAGCACATCCTAAGTATCCGAATCTAAAAGCTGTTCCAATCCCTGTCGCTTTAGCGCTGTTCGATGCTGCAACAGGTGAGCAATTGGTTTTAAACTCAGACAGTTTATTTGAAAATGCCGTCAAAGACGGTGTGTATCTTTTCGATCAAGATCAAGCCAGCATTGTGTTTAGCGGTTTAAGCACGAAACCTGTCGTGTCATTACTGCGTAATTTTTCTGCGCCCGTCAACTTAGAATTTAACTATACCGATGAAGAGTTGGCGTTCCTGATTCAATACGAAAACAATGGTTTTAACCAATGGCAAGCAACGCAAACGCTGCTTGAGCGTATTTTACTCAATGGTCATGATGCGCATATTTATATTCAAGCCATTAAAAACACACTGCCAGATCTTGTTGAACAAGATCCACTCTTGGCATCACGTTTATTTGATGTACCAAGTGAAGGTTATTTGGGTAGTCGTATCGACACTGACTACGAACCAGCGAAGATTAAAGAACAGCGTAATGCTTTAATTGAAAAACTAGCACGTGAGTTAGGTGAGTTCTGTAAAGACACTTATTTGGCTTTAGACCCAGATTTGCAAAAAGAGTTCTCACAAGCCATGGGTGTCCGTGCGCTGAAAAACATCATGCTCAGTATGATGGCGCGTCAAGGTGATGAAACCGCTTTTGAGCTGGCATATCAGCAATATGAAGCTACAGCCAATATGTCTGAACGTTTAGGTGCCCTACGTGTCTTGGTTTGGAATGATGCACCGCAAGCAGAAGCGGCTTTACGTGACTTTTATCTACGTTTTAAAGATGAGGCTTTGTCACTAGATCAGTGGTTCACACTTCAAGCGGCACATCCTTGTGCTACGACGGAAACCATTCAATACCTCACTTCTCATGTCGATTATGATTTGGGCGTGCCGAACCGTATTCGTTCTGTGAGTGGTGGCTTAAATGCAAACCCAGTGAACACATGGAGTTTTGGTGTGGATCATTTCATTGGACTGGCAAAATATTTAGATGAGAAAAACCCAATAGTTGGTTCTCGTTTACTTCAGGTTTTGTCACGTTGGTACACATTGGCAGAGCCACAGCGTAGCGAAGTGAAAGCGAAGCTTGAGGCTTTAAAACCACAAGTGAAATCTAAAAATGTCAGTGAAACTTTAAGCAGTATGTTAAGTATTTAACTGATCTTCGCATAAAAAAAGCCAGTCAGTAGACTGGTTTTTTTTATGCGAACTGAAGAATGACAGCATGAAGAGCTCACATTGGTATTTTTCTAAATAATGAACATTCATGTGAATAGTGTGAATTGAATCGCATTTTATGGGTATAATGTTATGGCATAACAGATGATTAGCTCAATATTCTGTATTTTTTCGGCTTCTGTATACAGGCTATTGGGCACACAAACATGTAGAGTGTAAACAGATATGTTAGTTAAAATTGAAGATGGGTTTTATTTAAATACCGTTCATATTATTGCTATTCGTATTGCGAAAAGTGCTGAACTGGGAACATTTCAAGTCAATGTTGAATATAGCCCGCATAACCATCAGGCTTCGGGGTTATTTCAAAAAACTTTTATGCAACAGTCGGCAGCAGAGCATTATTTGCAAAATTTGCATCAGCAGATTAGTAAAAGCTAATAAAGTGAACAAGTTCTGCCAAACAAAAAAAGACTGCTTCGGCAGTCTTTTTTGTTTAAAACAATACTTAAACTTTTACGATCAGCACAGGTATCGGAGACTGTGTGAGAACATTTTGCGCCACACTACCTAACATCATCTTTTTAAAGCCTGTACGGCCATGTGAGCCCATCAAAATCAGGTCTGCACCGACTTCATCGGCCACATGAATAATACCTTCAGAAGGAGAGATGCCGCGAATCACTTTGGTATCCACCTCAATTTCATCACGGTCAAATGAGAGCTTTACTTCGGCTAAACGTTCTTGAGCGACTTTTTCAGCATGTAGGAAATAGTCGGTGATGGCTGGTGCAACTTTATAGAAGTCGACACCGACAAATGGATCGACCGCAATCACACTCATGAGCGTTACACGACTATTTAAATCTTTGGCTAACTCAAGTGCTTGTTCAACAGCAGCATAAGACATCGGGGATTCATCGACGGCAACCAAAATGTGTTTGTAGCTCATTATTTTCTCCTTAAGGGTACGTCTTTTTGCGGATCATTTTGCAGTACATGCGAAATCAGCTCACATAAAGACGCGTTATGGTTGATTAAGCTTTAACAATGAGAACTGGGAGCTCAGTAGACTTGAGAACATCTTGAGCAAAGCTGCCTAATAGGAATTTTTGAAAGCCTTTACGGCCATGTGAACCCATCACAATCAAGTCATTTTTTAGTGAAGCAGCCGCTTCGACCACAGCATCCTCAGAGACTTCACCTTTGATGATTTTAGACTGAGCTGTCACACCTTGTTCTTGTGCAATTTGAACTGCATCCTGAAGGGCTTTCTCAGCATTGTTATAGGCTTGTATGAAATAGTCTTTCATGATTGGAGACGTATAGTAAAAATCAGCATCTTTGAGAGGGTCTTCAGCAACTAAGCTAATCAATGTGAGTTGACTGCCAAAAACTTTGGCAATTTCAGCCGCTTGTTTCACCGCAGAAAAAGAAATTTGTGAACCGTCAACAGGGACTAAAATATGTTGGTAAGCCATCAGAGGGACTCCTTTTTGTATAAGATTTAGTTCTTAATTTATTGATAACACACTGCCATTAAATGTTCAATTTTGATCGGGCTAAAAATTAAAAATTCATGAAATTTAAAGAAAATAATTCAAAAAACAGCCAATTTACGTGTCCAAAATGTTGAGTAAAAAACTCAAGTTTCAGATTTAAAGCAATATTCTTTAAAAGGTGCTTCTAGTGTTTAAATGAGGCTGAAATGAGACCTGTTTAATCATGCGGTGTGATAGAGATTGTATTAGAATCATTTGAAAAAAGGGGAGAGCCGAACAGTATGATTTTTCAATCAATAATAAAAGTACTTAGTACTGTTTTCATGATTGTGCTATTGAGCGCGTGTCAAAGTGTAGAAAAGAACACCAAACTGATTGCGGGTACATTTAACACAGCAACCAGTATTCAAATGAAAATGCTGGATCGTTTTGCTCCTCCCGATGTCATCGTACATAATAATATTCCATATCAAGCTAGTCCTGAGCTGAATGTTGACATCTATCAACCCCAAAATATTGAGCAATTAAACACAGTGCCCACGGTGGTTTGGATTCATGGCGGCGGGTGGGTTTCGGGGTCAAAAGAGCATGCGCGAGGTTATTTCAAGCTTTTAGCTAATCAAGGCTTTAACGTGGTCTCGGTAGAGTATCAGTTTGCACCTGAGGCTATTTATCCCACTCAGTTACAGCAAGTCGATCATGCACTGAATTTCTTACAATTGAATGCTGCTCAGTATCATATTAACCCGAACCAGCTGTATCTAGCAGGAGACTCTGCTGGAGCCAATATTGCCAGTCATTATGCTGCACTTTTGACGAATCCCGCATTTGCTCAAGCATCCAATTTTAAGCCGAGCATTCAGCCGAAACAGCTTAAAGGGCTAATTTTGCATTGTGGTATTTATGACTTATATCGCTTTGTGAACACCGCTCCTGAGGAACTCAGGTTCATTGAATGGGGCGTTTATAACTTGGTTCAAGCGTATACAGGAGAGCGTAAAGAGGATGCAGCTTTTTTAAAGTCAATTTCAACCAGTGAGCATATTACGCCACAGTATCCACCTGTCTTTATCAGTGGGGGAAATAAAGACTTTTTAACCAAGAGCCAGTCTTTACCTTTCGTCGAGGTGTTGAAGCAGCATCAGGTTGCAGTCACGGAGGCTTTTTATCCAGACTCTAAGGAGTTTTTGGTGCATGAATATCAGTTCATGATGAGCAAACAAGCGAGTCAGATCACCTTTGATCGAACTATTGATTTTATAAAGCAAGCCTCAAGGCCGACTGAAACAAAATAAAAAAGTATGCAGAAAGCCTTGTTTAGTTTTTGCTATTTTAATAAACATACCGACCGATCGGTATGTTTATTGTTGAGTTTCTGATGAATCCTATATTAATGGCTTATGCTTTGCTGGCGATGGCAATTATTTCTGAAGTGATTGGTTCGACTTTTTTGGTAAAGTCGGAAGGTTTTACCAAGCTATTGCCTTCACTGGCGGTAGTAGTTTTATTTTCGTTGGCATTTTATTTATTGTCTCAAGTGATTAAAGTGATTCCATTGGGTATTGCTTATGCGATTTGGGCGGGTGTTGGTATTGTTTTAACCGCTCTGATTGGTTACTTTGTTTTCCGACAAAGTCTAGATTTCGCAGCAATGATCGGTATTGCACTGATTGTTTCTGGTGTGGTCGTAATTAACTTATTTTCAAACTCAACAGGGCATTAAGTTCGATGCAACAAGCAAGTCCACGTAAAAAGGCACCGGAACAGGTTCGCCAAAGTATTCTACAACATGCGATCTGTTTGGCTGCTGAAAAAGGCGTGACTGGGGTTTCCATACAAGCAGTGGCTGATTTGGTTGGCGTGAGTAAGGGTGGTGTTTTTCATCATTTTCCAAACAAACAAAAGCTACTTGAAGCGATGGTTGTGGAAAAGCTTGAACAATTAGATCGTATTATTGATGAGTTGATTAGCCAAGACCGTGATCATTATGGTTGCTTTACCCGAGCCTATATCGAGATTACTTTGGAAAAGCAGGTGCTAGGCTTGGAGCATTCTTGGTCAGCTATTTCGATGATTATGCTGACGGATCGGACCTTTAATGAGTATTGGATTGAGTGGCTAGAAAAACGTTTAGCGCGACATCAGGATACAGATAATGATTTGGAGCTTAAAATTTTGCGCTATGCTGCAGATGGCATTTGGCTCACGGCATTTACTGAGGTGGAAAATTTGTCTGAGACCATGCAACTTAAGCAAGAATTGATTCAACGAAGTTATCAGCATTAATTTTTCAATTTAGCAATATTTGAAAATAAAAAAGCACCCATCGAGGTAATGCTGATCAGTTAAGACAAAATAGCTGAAATGCGGTAAAAATGAGCGTATCCAGATACGCTCATTTTTTTATGACTTTTTCTCAGAATTTAAGTTCAGCATTTCAGCAGACAGCTCCTTCACTTTCTAATTTTAGCGAATTAATTGATTTAAACTGGATTGAAGACTGTTTAAAACGGACCGGGAAAGCATCGGTCAGAAAAAGAAAACTCCCCGCAGAGCATGCTGTATGGCTAGTTATTGGACTTGCATTGTTCCGCGACCAGCCCATCTGGTATGTTGTTCAGCAGCTGCAGCTGGTTTTTGGCACGGCTGAAAGCTGCGCCCCAAGCGCATCAGTGCAGGCCAGACAGCGCTTGGGTCTGGAGCCTTTAAATGTCCTGTTCAACACACTGAGTCAGACATGGTTTGAAGATTCTCAGCCGCAATATTCCGCCTTTCATGGCCTAAGCATCTGCGCTGTAGATGGAGCCGTCTGGTCCATGCCCCACACAGATGAGAACTTCAGGCACTTCGGTTCTTCCAAAGGCAAAACGATAGCAGCACCTTGGCCGCAAGCCAGAGCGGTTTGCCTGATCAACACCAATACTCATGAAGTGATTGATGCCGGGATTGGAAGTATGGATCAAGGCGAGCTGACTTTAGCGAAGAAATTGAAAGTGCCTGCAAATAGCCTGACTTTATTTGACCGGGCCTACTTCTCTGCTGATTTCTTATCAGGGTGGCAGTCTCGGGAAAACTGCCATTGGCTTATGCGGGCTAAAGACAATCTGCGCTATGAAATTATCAGGAAAAACTCAGCGCATGACTTTCAAATCAGAATGCCTGTTTCTCCAAGAGCGAAGAAACTGAATCCGGATTTAGGTGACTATTGGGAAGCCCGCCTGATTGAAACTGAACAGTCTGGAAGGGTTAGACGATACGTTACATCATTATTAGATTCAAAGGCTTATCCTCTGGAAGAGGTCAGTACGCTGTATGCTCAGCGCTGGGAAATCGAGATGTGCTACCGTGAAATCAAGAGCGACCTGCAAGATGGGATGCATTTAAGAAGCAAGCAGCCTGAATTGGTGTATCAGGAATTATGGGGTGTATTGATTGCTTATAATATTCTTAGAAGGCAAATGAAATTTATGGCTCAACGGGCGAAAGTCAGCCCTTTGCGTATCAGTTTCCATATTGCTTCAATCAGCATTATCAATATATTAAGGCATACTCCGCTGGAATCGGCAGGGAATTTGCCCAAGCATTTAGAGCGTTTGCTGGAACAGTCTAAAATGTTTGTTTTGCCTGAAAGAAGATCAAGGCAATGCCCTAGAGTCGTCAAAATAAAGCCTCAAAAGTACCCAAGAAAATGCCAGTCAATTTCTTAACTGACTGGCATTACTCATATGAGGGCTTTTTTATATGAGGGCCTAAACTTTTTTAGCTTTAAACTTAAATATAAGCATAACTGCAAAACCAAAGAGTAGTCCCCAAAAGGCAGAGCCAATACCAAAGAACTGTACACCAGATGCGCTAAATAAGAAGGTCATGAGGGCTGCTTCGCGGTCTGATACCGCTTCAAATGCAATCGCGATGTTATGACTAATCGTGCCAAACAAAGCAATACCAGCCAAGGCTGTAATAAAAATCGCAGGGAAAGACAGCAAAAGACTGGTCAGGGTGGCTGCGAATAGTCCCATTAAGATGTAGAAGAAACCGCAGCTCATGCCCGCAATATAACGTTTTGATGGATCAGGGTGAACTTGTTCATCTAAACTGACGGCTGCACTAATTGCTGCGGTATTGACACTATAACAGCCAAAAGGTGCGAGTAAGGCTTGAGCGGTACCCGTCCAACCAATCAGTTGATTGACATGTGGGTTATAGCCATAGCTTTTAATCATGGCAATACCCGGTAAGTATTGCGATGCCATATTGATCACAAACAAAGGCAGCGCTAAACCTAAAATAGCAGACATGCTGAACTCAGGTGCCATCCAAACAGGTTGCGCTAGGCTCCATGTGATTTGAGGAGTATGGAAGTCTAAGAATAACGGGCAGAGTAACAAGCCTGCAATCACTGTAATGACAATGCAATAACGTGGAGTAAGTCGCTTAGAAACAATATAGGCCGCTAGCATGGATAAAATAAAACCCCAATGATCTTGCATACTGGCGAACAATGAAATACCAAACTTCAATAACACACCTGCCAGCATGGCACTGGTTAGGCTTTGAGGGATATACGTCAGTACTTTTTCAAAGATACCGAAAAAGCCCAAAATGGCAGTAACCAAACCACAGACCAAAAATGCGCCAATCGCTTCATGCAAACTATAACCACTGCCTGTCGCAATAATTAAGGCCAGTGCTGCCGTAGACCATGAGGTCGATACAGGATATTTAAGTTTCCAAGATAAAAGCAGGCCACTCAAACCAATACCTAGACCTAAAGCCCAGAACCATGAGTTGATTTGCGCGGTATTTGCACCTAAGACTTGGGCGGATTGAATGACCAAGACTGAAGACACACTAATGCCAATGAGGAAGGTAATAAAACCTGCGAATACAGCTGGAACTGAGAAATCTTGAAATAATTTTTGCATGAAGATCAAAACATAATTTGAATGAGTGAAAATTACTATTGTTCAAGGGTCATACGCTGGTCCTTGAAAAACAAAACAGCACATGATAGATTTTTTATCGAAAATAATGAGATTATTCACGAAAATTACAGTGTAGAAAGTGCCAGTTTTAAGCCGAAGCCACAAAACAGCAGACCGACGGTCGCCACCGCAACGGCTGCAACTTTAAACTGACGATTGAAATAGCTCGCCAGCTTAATACCTGAAAAAATCAGGATACTAAGATAGGCCATACTGATGATTTGTAGAATAATGGAAAGTAAGGCAAAGCTCAGTGCTGGGTAAGCATAATTTGGGTCGACAAACTGAACAAAAAAAGACAGATAAAACAAAATAGCTTTTGGGTTTAAAAGGCTAATGGTCAGCGCTGAGCGAAAAGGATGCAAGCTTTGTAAAGTACTCTGGCCTGTACTTGCTGCAAGCTGTTGTGGGCTGGACTTCCAGGTTTTGACTCCTGCAATCAAGAGTTTTATACCTAAATATGATAGATACAGTGCACCAACAATTTTTAATAAAATAAACAGCCAAGGAAAAGCATGTAAAAGAGATGCTGCACCCAGCACGGTACATAGAATGAGGATCAAATCGCCTGTGAAAACACCTAATGCACCCCAGTAACCTGTCTTAATACCAAATCGTGAGGCAATGGACATCACATAAAGAGAATTTGGGCCTGGCAAAATCACAATTAGAATTGTACCGATGATATAAGTACCGATATCGATAATACCAAACACAACGTATTCTCAATAAAAAAGCCGATGTTGCATGATAACAAAATCGGCTTTTAAAAGAAGAAAAATCAAGTTAAGCTGAAATTTCTTCATCTAAACCAAAAGACTGACGTAAGAGTGTGTTCAGTTGTTGACGAGCTTTAATAAATCCATCAATCCCCCCTTGTAGCAGTTGCGTTGCCATGAGGTCATGTTCAATTTGATCTCTAAACTCAGTTTCACCGAGTGGGTCAAGTGGTGCTGTCGCAGGCATAACATCACTTGCAGACAGTTGTGCTTTGACTTCACGCGTATCTTGCTCAAGTGCAGCCAATAAATTAGGTGCAACAGTGAGTAGGTCGCAGCCAGCTAGTCCCAACACTTGGTCAATGCTCCGGAAGCTTGCGCCCATAATTTCTGTTTTAACCCCATGAGCTTTATAGAACTGGTAAATTTGCTTCACAGAAAGTACGCCAGGGTCTTTTTCAACGGGATAGCTTTCCACGCCTTCGACCTTTTTGTACCAATCTAAAATACGTCCAACAAAAGGTGAAATTAAAGTGACATTCGCTTCCGCACAAGCATGTGCTTGATGCACACCAAACAAAAGCGTTAAGTTGGTATGGATGCCTTCAGCTTCCAGCACTTTCGCTGCTTGAATGCCTGCCCATGTCGAAGCAATTTTAATTAAAATACGATCCTGATCTACGCCGTAGTTTTTATATAGCGCCAGCAGCTCTTTGGCTTTTTCAATGGTGGCATCGGTATCATAAGACAGCGCTGCATCTACTTCTGTGGAAACACGACCTTCAATCAACTTGAGAATTTCAACACCAAATTTGACGGTAAGAATGTCGATTGTGCGTTCAATAAGTAAGTCATCTTCTAAGCCTTCAGCTTTGGCTTGAGCGAAAGCATCTTCAATTAATTCCTTATTTTCAGATTGATTTGCAGCGGCTGTAATTAGAGATGGATTGGTGGTTGCATCGAGCGGACGAAATTGGTTAATCGCCGCTAAATCGCTACTGTCGGCAACAATGGTGGTTAAGCTTTTTAATTGGTTTAATGCGGTTTGTGTCATTGATCGTTCGTTCTTAAAGTTATTACCCGTAAATTATTTATAACACAAACTGCTTTTAACCCAAGTGGATTCGGACGTTTTAACAGCAGTTATTATACTTTTTTACGCTGATTTCTAATGTATTGGATTAAAAAACGTGCAGCTGCGCCCAATTCACTTTCACGACTCCAGACCAAGTCTACAAAATATTCAAACTTGGGGGTGAAATCCAGCAGATCTAATATTTTGAGCTGCTTTTTGAGCTGAGGGTTTTCATTTAACATTTCTAAGGGCAAAACACCCCAACCAAAGTTTTGCATGATTAAGGCGCAAGCCGAGTGATGGTTGTCTGTCCGCCAATACTGTTTGGAATATAACAATTCTGGCTTAATGCTTTTATCGCGACTGGCAACCACGATTTGACGGCTGTGTTGAATTTGTTCAAAACTGACTTGTGGAAATTGCGCCAGAATAAAATCTTTATTGGCGACGGGAACTAAAGTTTCGAGTTTTAATTCTACAAACTGTTCGCTGCTTTCCAGTTGCTCACGTTCAAACATCAGTGCCAGTTGTGCTGTGCCGTTGAGTAACATTTTCTGCGCATCTTCTTGAGGTGCAGAAAAAATATTGATTTGTAGACTGGGAAATTCGGCTTCTAATATTGTGATGTAGTTGATCCATTGCATATGCAGTAGTTCAGATACCACTACAATGTTGAGCGAGGACTCCAAACCGTGGCTTAGGGCATAGGCATGCTGTTTCCATTGATTCATTTCAGTCAGTAGTTGCTCGGTCTTTTCGTACAAAGTCATGGCTTGTGCTGTTGCTGTGGGCTCACGTCCTTCACGTAAAAAGAGTTGTAAGTTTAAGTCTATTTCCAAGTTAGCAATTGACATACTCACGGCCGATGGTACTTTACCCAACTTGCGTGCAGCAGCTGAAAATGAACCAGACTCAATTACGGTTTTAAAAATAATCAGTTGCTCTTGATTGATATTCATAATTCCCTATCTTTCAGTTTTATTGAAAGAACCTAACTCGATTAATCAATATTATAAAAATAAAATAGCCAACATCCAATCATGAAAGAGTAATTAAAAATGTTGATTTCCAAAAGAAGGATTATTCATGCGCTCAGCTATGAAATCATCCTATTGGTGATCATTGCTGTTGCCTTAAGTTTCATATTCCATATGCCTTTAGAAGTCACAGGTGTACTTGGTATCGCCATGGCAGTCACTTCGGTCATATGGAATATGGTGTTTAACCATTTTTTTGAAAAGTTTGAAGCGAAAAGAAAGCTAAAAAGAACCATCGGCGTACGTGTCCTCCACGCGATTGGTTTTGAAGGTGGTTTGATGCTTGCAACCATCCCAATGGTCGCATATGCAATGCAAATGACTATTTGGCAAGCTATCGTGCTCGACTTCAGTTTAACCATGTGTATTTTGGTTTATACCTTTATTTTCCAGTGGTGTTATGACTGCCTAGAAGAGCAGTTGGGTTACAAACCAAAATATCATTATAATTAATTAAAAAATCCATTAATTAGTCATAAAGGCCTTATCTGATAAAGTAAGGCCTTTATTGATATCAAATACTTTATATTTTAACAAAAGATAAAAATTGATCACAATTTGATCGTATAAATAACTCCATTTATTACATAACTTCTAAATATAAAAACAAAGATGTGTTTTATAAAACTTAATAAAAAATATATCGTACAAGGAGTTAGACGATGAAAATAGGCGCTTTAGTTATATCTATAGCTTTACTGAGTGTTACACAGTCAGGCTTTTCAGCTACAGGTGGAAGTTTTAAACGGTTTTCTGTTTCTGCGGGGTGGTTACATGCTATGCCTCAAGGAAAGGCCAATCCATTTAATATTTCGACTCCAATTGCAAATGGTAGGAATGCAAATATTGGATCGGTCTCATTGAATGCTGTTGTTAATTCAATTGATCCTTCGGATGTAAATGCAGATGCTATGAAAAGTATTCTTAATATGCTTGGAGATATATATAAAGAAAATCCGAACGAACCTGAATTGAGCCAGTTCTTTGAGTTAAAAAATGTGAATGGCACAGATGAGGTCTATTTAAAAGATGCTTTGTCAGGTAGTGCAGACTTATACGGTTTAGAACAATGGACAGCAGGGGGAGTGGCCTTGAAGTTCAAGATGCAGATACGCTCGGTTTAATGATGAATTATTATGTAAATGATAATGTTTCATTACAGCTGATTGGAGGAATACCGCCAAAAGTCGATATTAAAGGAAAAGGAGAAATATTAGCGCCTATGTCAGGTATAGGCCATACAGGTATAGGTCTTGATTTGCCTTTAGCACAAGTAGCACAAGATATTCCAATTACAAATTTAGGAAGTAAGTCTAAAGTTGCGACAGTCCGTGCTTGGACTCCTGCATTTGAAGCACAATATCAGTTTGGTAAGTCTGGGATAAATAAATTCCGCCCATATGTTGGCTTAGGCATCATGTATGCACATTTTGGTAGCATTAAAGTGAATGGAGAAACCAAGGCTGACTTAGTGGCAGCAGGCCATATGATTCAAAATATTCTAGATGGAAAAGCTGGCGCCGCTCTAGATCGGGAGCAATCAAGTGCATCTCCTTATGTAAAAGTAAAGTCTGAAGATGCCTTTGCTCCAATCGTAAGTCTTGGTGCAACATATGACATAACTTCTAATTGGTACGGCGTGGCATCTGTTTCATATTCAAAATTAAATAATAAAACTACGATCGATGTTATAGATAGGAATACAGGAAATCGTTTAATTCATTCTTCTACTAAAATCGATATCGATCCTTTAATTACTTACCTTGGCGTAGGTTATCGTTTTTAATCTAATCAGCGAAAAAGCATTTAGGAATGCTTTTTCTAACCATAATTTTTATTTCATCTATAAAAATGCAAAGACCCTTGGAAGTACAACTTTCAAGGGTCTTTTTTTCAAAAGTGAAAACAGTTAATTATTTTTCAATAATCGCTGTTACACCTTGGCCGCCAGCAGCACAAATTGAAACCAGTACGCGACCTGAACCTTTTTGGTTGATCAGCTTCGCAGCAGTAGCAATGATACGACCACCAGTTGCAGCAAATGGGTGACCTGCTGCAAGTGAAGAACCTTTTACGTTGAGTTTAGTGCGGTCAATTGAACCGAGTGGAGCATCTAAACCTAAACGGTCTTTACAGAATTTTGGATCTTCCCAAGCTTTCAACGTTGAAAGAACTTGCGATGCAAATGCTTCATGAATTTCGTAGTAGTCGAAGTCTTGAAGCTTAATGCCAGCACGTTCAAGCATACGTGGAACTGCATAAGCAGGTGCCATCAATAGGCCTTCTTTTTTCTCAACGAAATCAACAGCAGCCGTTTCTTGGAAGGTTAAGTAAGCAAGCACTTCGTGACCGTTTACTTTTGCCCATTCTTCTGATGCTAAAAGCACACAAGACGCGCCATCTGTAAGTGGGGTTGAGTTACCCGCAGTCATGGTACGCGCATCGCCTTTACCAAAAGCTGGTTTGAGCTTAGCAAGTTTTTCAACCGTAGAGTCAGCACGTAAGTTGTTGTCACGCTCTAAACCTAAGAATGGTGTGATGAGGTCATCGAAGAAACCTTCTTCGTAAGCCGCAGCCATTTTTTGGTGTGAAGATGCAGCAAGTTCGTCTTGTGCTTCACGTGCAATACCCCATTCAAGCGCAGTAATCGCTTGGTGATCACCCATAGAAAGACCTGTGCGTGGTTCACCATTTTTTGGCGCATCCATCAAGTCTTTTAGATTGATTTTAGTCAAAGCTTTTAAACGGTCTTTACCTGTTTTTGCAATGTTGAGTTCAAGCAATGCTTTACGTAAACCATCACCAAATGCAATTGGTGCATCAGAAGTTGTGTCTACACCACCAGCCACACCCACTTCAATTTGGCCTAGTGCGATTTTGTTGGCAACTAAGAAAGCTGCTTGTAAGCCAGTACCACATGCTTGCTGAATATCGTAAGCAGGTGTTTCTGGTGCAAGTGCAGTGTTTAGTACACATTCACGGGTCATGTTAAAGTCACGGCTGTGCTTAAGAACAGCACCAGCAACCACTTCACCAAGGCGTTGACCTTGAAGGTTAAAACGTTCAACAAGACCGTTTAGCACTGCTGTGAACATATCTGTATTCGAAGCGGTGAAATATGCGCCATTTGAGCGAGCGAAAGGAATACGGTTACCACCGATAATAGCCACGCGGCGAACAGTGTTTTGACTCATGGTTTGATCCTGTTGAACAGCAGTTTGAGTTTTTAGTTTTGAAGCATTTGTAGAAGAAGCGGAGCTTTTACTACGAGTTGACGCAGCACGAGTGCGAGTCGGCTTAGTCGTGTTATTTACTGATTGGGTTGTTGTGCCAGTACTTTTAGTTCTAGGCGGTGTACTTTTTGATGTATTTGACACAGTTTCCGTAGCAGAATTTTCCACTGCTGGATTTTCTTGAGTTGTTTTGCTCATAAGGCTTTTCCAAGCATGTTAATCTATTCTTAGGGTGTACATTAGCATATTATAAAAAGGGCTGAATTGACTAGAATGACATTGCAACAGGCTTTCAGGTCAAGACATATCATCTATAACTCAAGTATGATTCTATAGAAACCGATGGAACTATTGAAATATAAGACTCTAGACATCACTTTGAAGTTAAAAGGATATCTTTGAATCCATCAACAATTAATTTGTATGAGAGATAAAAAACATGACTGATCAATACCAAACATTCGCAAAATCTCCGATTGGTAAATTTGTCATTAAAAATTTGGGTTTACCTGCACCAACTTTTTTAGACCGTTTTGAGTCAGCAACGCCTGTGATTAAAGGTGCTGTTTTACTGGGTGCAGCAGCAAACAGTTCATTATCAGGTGCAATTGCGCAAGTGTTGGCAAATGTTCATGCCAATAGCTATGCAGGTAACAATGCACAGTTACAACAAGTTGCGGCTCAAGTGGGCTTAAACTTAAGCGCATTTAATGCAGGCGACAAAGAGTCTAAATTCAAAGTTGTTATTTTTGATGCATCTGGCATTGAGTCATCAGAGCAACTTAATGAGTTATATAACTTCTTTAACCCTATCGCACGTCAAGTGGCTGCTTCTGGTCGTGTGATTGTGATAGGTACGACACCTGAAACTGCGGGTAGTGTGAAAAAAGCGATTGCACAGCGCGCGCTTGAAGGCTTCGTGAAGTCTGTCGGTAAAGAGTTTAAAAAGGGTGTTGCAGCACATTTGATTTATGTGGATGCAGGTGCAGAGGCAAATCTTGAGTCAACTTTACGTTTTGCAGCATCACCACGTTCTGCTTATGTTTCTGGTCAAGTGATTCGTGTTTCTAAAGCTGCTGTTGTAGATGTCGACTGGGCTAAACCATTGGCAGGTAAAACTGCTGTAGTGACAGGTGCGAGCCGTGGTATTGGTGAAGCGATTGCACATGTCTTGGCACGTGATGGTGCGCATGTGATTTGTTTAGATGTGCCACAGCAACAAGCAGATCTTGACCGTGTTGCAGATGAGATCGGTGGTTCAACACTGGCAATTGATATCACAGCAAACGATGCAGGTGAAAAAATTAAAGCTGCGGCAGCTGCTCAAGGTGGTTTAGACATCATCGTGCATAACGCAGGTATTACCCGCGACAAAACGTTGGCAAATATGAAGCCTGAGCTTTGGGACTTGGTGATTAACATTAACCTGTCTGCAATTGAACGTGTAAATGATTATTTACTTGCGAACGAGGGTTTAAATGCCAATGGTCGTATTGTTTGTGTATCATCTATTTCAGGTATTGCAGGTAACCTAGGTCAAACCAACTATGCTGTGTCGAAAGCAGGTGTAATTGGTGTAGTTAAATTTACTGCTCCAACTTTGACGAATGGCATTACCATCAATGCGGTTGCGCCAGGTTTCATTGAAACGCAAATGACCGCTGCAATTCCATTTGCAATCCGTGAAGCGGGTCGTCGTATGAACTCGATGAGCCAAGGTGGTTTAACTGTAGATGTTGCTGAAACCATTGCTTTATTTGCAGCGACAGCATCGACTGGTTTAAACGGCAACGTGGTACGTGTTTGTGGTCAAAGCTTGTTGGGTGCTTAATTTAAAAGCTTGAATTTATCTCTCCTTTAGAGGGGGATAAATTCTTTATATTATAAGTGGGATGGTATTTTTCCCTCATCCTAACCTTCTCCCTGAGGGAGAAGGAGCTTTCAAAAATATTGAAATAAAAACTTCTCAAAGGTTCAGTATGAAGACTCGCCATTTTAGTCAACTTCCAAAACCATATATGGCTTATCCGAAAGTCATTCAAGGTTTGATCTTTAAAAAGCCAAAAGGTGAAAAAGTCTTACCGCAGGTTGAGTATGTGGTGGATTCTTTTAACGTCGATCAAAAGCATTTGAAAGCTTATAACCAAGTGTGTGGCTTTAAAAATAATGGTTATATTCCTGCGATTTATTTGGCCGTATTATCGCAAAGCCTACAAATGCACATGATGGGGCAAGAGCCGTTTCCATTTCCTGTGCTAGGTTTGGTGCATATTCGCAATCAAGTTAAACAAATGCGTAAAGTTGGCGTCAATGAAACCCTTACTTTATCATGTAAATATGGCGCGCTTGAGCCACATGATAAAGGTGTTCAGTTCGATTTCATTACCACGGTGAAAGTTGGCAATGAAGTGGTGGTTGAAGCCTTAACCACGTATTTAGCACGTCAAAAGACCGATGGTAAAACAGCACCAAAATTAGTTGAACCAACGACTCCAGATTATCAGCCGAATGCAGTCTGGGCAGTCTCTGAAAACACAGGTCGTCGTTATGCAATGACCTCGGGCGACTTCAACCTCATCCACATTCATGCAGTGACAGCAAAAGCTTTTGGTTTCAAACAGGCCATTGCGCACGGCATGTGGAGTAAGGCCCGAGCGTTGGCTTCGATTACATTGCCTGATGCTTATGAAGCGGATGTTTGGTTTAAACTGCCGATGTATTTACCGTCAACAGTCGATTTTATGACCGCGACAGAAGGTGCAAATACCGCTTTCTTAATTCGAAATAGTAAGAATCAAAAACCGCATGTGACGGGACAGGTGAAAGCACTATAATTTTTAAAAGCCCAGTTTAGATTACACTGGGCTTTTTTATGCCAGCTTAAAATACAAGGATGTGTAAATGAAAATTTTAAAACAATATTTACAAGCGAATCCGAACCATTATCAAGGCTATGTTGACCCACGTTTTCAAAGTGTTGCCCATCTGTTTAGCCGTTTACAGGATGCTCGTTCAGCATATGGCGGTGCAGCCTGTGTTTTATATTTTCAGGGTGAAAAAGTTGTCGATATCTATACGGGTTTGGCAGCGGTAGATTCTCCTTGGCAGGCCAATACTATGTCGGTGTGTTATTCGACGGGCAAAGGCGTGCTCGCAACCTTGGCACATATTTTAGTCAGTCAGGGTGTACTGAGCTACGACCAACCGATTGCGGATTATTGGCCTGAATTTGCCCAAAATGGCAAAGGGAAGATGACGCTAAGACACGTGCTGAGTCATCAAAGTGGATTATTTGATATTCGTAATAACATTGCCGATGCGACAGAAATGTTGGACTGGACGCATATGTTAGACGTATTTGAAAGGGCGCAACCACGCTTTGCAATTGGTGAAGATGCTGCCTATCAACCTTTGTCATTTGGTTGGCTGGTCGGTGGTGCTTTGGAAAAAGCAACAGGGAAACCTTTAACTGAACTCTTCCAAACATATTTAGTTAAGCCACTTGAGCTAGATGGGGCTTACTTTGGTGCACCCAGTGCTGAATTAAAACGTATCGCACGACCTATTACTCGTCCTGTACCTATCCAACCAAATCAAAAAAGTCCAACGAAGGTGCGTAAAGTTTCATTGCTTGATAAAGTGATGCAGTGGTCAGGGCAAGATCCACAAGACTTTCAAGATGGCATGATTCCCAAAGGCATGAAAAAGGTCAGCTTTTATCATGATGATGCGATTCAGGCGATCATTCCTGCTGCAAATGGTGTATTTACAGCCAATAGTTTAGCCAAAGTGTATGCAATGCTATCTCAAAAAGGGATTTGGAAAGGTCAGCAGTTGATTCGTCCAGATGTGTTTTCTGAATTGAGTCAAGTGCAATATAGCTATCGAGATCGTGTGATGCCGATACCTATGCATTGGCGCTTGGGATATCACCGTATATTAACTTTAGGAAAAACCGCAGAGCAGGGTTTTGGTCATATGGTCTTTAATGGTTCAGGGGCTTGTGGCGATAGTGAGCGTGGCTTAAGTTTTGCCTATACACATAACTTTGCTACAGGTTCTTTAACTGGGGATTATCGACTTTGGGCTTTAAGCCAAGAAAGTTTACGCTGCGCAGATGCGGTTTTAAAAGGCAAAAAAGGCTGGTTTTGACGGGTCTGAGATTCAGTCATCGTCTAAAATATGTTATGTTCGTCGCGGTTTAGGTTTTGAATATTTGTGACATGAAGGCTCCCATTCTTATCCCGCTGGTTGCTACAGGATTACTCTTAGGTTGTTCCGACGCCAATCAAACGCAACATGATCAGTCTAAAGTACAAGTGGCAGAACACAAGCAGATTATTCCTGCGTGGGTTGGGGGTTATCAGGGGACAACGCCGTGTATGGGGTGTTTGTCCCGTTGTGAAGACTGTCCAGGTATGGCAGTTGCACTTGAGCTGCATGAAAACATGACCTACACCCTAAAACGAGAAAGTTTGAGTGGCCATAATGAAATCGAAACTTTGACTGGACCACTTCGTTTTAATGCTCAAGATCAGCACAAGGTAGAGTTGGTGAATGTGACAACGCGAAACTTACTTTATGTCGATTTAGAAGATCGTGTTCTAGAAATACGTGAAGATGTGACTGGAAAAAAATACCAAATGCAGAGTGATTTTGTTTTGGTGAAACCAGCTTAATTTTCTAAATATCTGTATTTTAGAAATTCATTTTAATATTTACATCTTTTTGCTTTTCCAAAGCTCTCACTTTATTTCAAATCCATAATCTAAATACATAAATAGCTTGAGATAGGGAGTGGGATAAAAATGGAGCTAATGGTTTTTGAATTATTGATCTAAATCAGCTTTATAGCTTAGAAATGCGAGAAGGGGGTGAAGTAATTCATTCACTCTTTGACAAAAAAACAGTATGCTTAGGCCTATAAAAAGGAGCATACATGTATCAAGTACTTGCACGGAAATATCGTCCTCGTAATTTTAATGAGCTAGTGGGTCAAAACCACGTCTCTCGAGCGCTAACCAGTGCTTTAGAGCGCGGGCGTTTGCACCATGCTTATTTATTTACAGGAACGCGTGGGGTCGGAAAAACCACCATTGCCCGTATTTTGGCGAAGTGCTTGAACTGTGAAACAGGTGTGACTTCTACGCCGTGCGAAGTTTGCCCAACCTGTACCGCCGTGAATGAAGGCCGTTTTATTGACTTGATTGAGATTGATGCGGCATCACGGACTAAAGTTGAAGATACGCGAGAGCTTTTAGACAATGTTCCTTATGCACCGACGCAAGGTCGTTTTAAGGTCTATTTGATCGATGAAGTGCATATGCTGTCTACGCATTCTTTTAATGCTTTACTCAAAACATTGGAAGAACCGCCTGAACATGTGAAATTCCTTTTTGCAACGACAGATCCGCAAAAGCTCCCAATTACCGTGATCTCGCGCTGTTTGCAATTTACATTACGCCCTTTGGCTGTAGATGAAATTACCGAGCATCTGGCTAATATTTTAAATAAAGAGAGCATCCAAGCCGAACAAGATGCAATTTGGCAAATTGCAGAGTCTGCCCAAGGCTCATTACGTGATGCACTTTCTTTGACTGACCAAGCGATTGCTTACGGTCAGGGCGCTATCCAGCACCAAGATGTCAAAGAAATGTTGGGTTTAATCGACCGTACCATTATTTATGATTTGATCCTTGCGATACATCAAAACCAAAAACAACGGGTGAGTGAATTGCTGATGCAATTCCGCCAGCAAGCATTAGATGTATCTTTAGTTTTGGATCAACTGATTTCGACTTTACATGAGTTGGCTCTATTACAATATTTGCCAGAACTTAGTCTCAAATATAGTGCTGAAATTAATAAAAAGATCATGCAATTGTCTCAGCAGATTGCTGCGCAAGACTTACAACTTTATTACCAAATTGCATGTAAAGGGCGTGCTGAATTACAGCTAGCAGTCACACAAGAGCAAGGCTTTGAAATGTCAGTGCTGCGCATGTTGGCGTTCCGTCCATTACAACCGAATGAAGTGCTGGTGGCTCAGACGAATAACGCTGTAGTTGAATCTGTACATCAAGCGGTAATACCGAGTGCAGATCCAGAAACGACTTTGCATCAAGACGCAGATGTTGAAGTTGCATTTGAAGATGCTGCAATAACTCAGAATGCAGAACCTGAGTTTAAGCCTGGACTTGATGATGTCGAT
This sequence comes from Acinetobacter sp. 789_lipA, assembly GCF_058242845.1. Classification (NCBI taxonomy): domain Bacteria; kingdom Pseudomonadati; phylum Pseudomonadota; class Gammaproteobacteria; order Moraxellales; family Moraxellaceae; genus Acinetobacter; species Acinetobacter sp. 789_lipA. The sequence goes on from NZ_JBZAYS010000001.1 coordinate 2,443,740, forward strand.
CTTTCAGAAAGCGCCGAAGATAATAAACCACCAGTGGACTCATCTCAGCAATCTGATCAAATCGTATTCGATCCTTCAAGTGATGAAGTGCTATTCGATTTAGATGAAGCAGACGAATTTAATGCTCGAAGCAATGACGATGAGCCCAATAGTGATGATTTCTTATTTGATGAAATTGTACCGCTAGACCTAGAAAGTCAAAATGATGCTTCCCTTGAAGATGTCGTAGCAATAGCTGAACCTGCTGTGCAAGCGGAGTCTTCTGATTTAGCAAATGAAGTGCTTTCAGCAGATAGCGTACAGGACACCCAAGTTGTAGAAAATGAAAGCCAGCAAATTGTTGCTACTATTGTAGAGTCTGCTCAACTTGAACAGGTTTCATCTGCATCAGTCGATTTAATGCCGCAAGATATTTTACAACTACAACCGCAGCAGTTAGTCGGTGAGTGGACGGTGGAGAAGTGGGAGTACTGGTTCAGAAGCAGTGGCTTATCGCCCGCGGTACAAGAGTTGGCTCAGCAAGGTTTAATGGCTGGGCAAATTAATGCAGAATCGGTGTTTATGATTCCGCAGCGTTATGAGCAACTCCTCACCCAATTACGTCATGTTTTGGAAGATGCGCTCAAAGCTGAATGGCCTCAGACGCGTTTTGATGTGAAATATGCAGAAGTTGAAACGATTACCCCGTACACCATGCAGGCGCAGCGCAAGCAAAAAGCATTTCAACGTGCGCATGAGTTACTGCAAAATGAAGACACGGTCAAAGGCCTTGTACAAACTTTTGATGGTGAATTACATAATATCCAACTTAAGTAATGTCATGGCTTAAGTAGTGGCGCAAAGCACTCCGCATTTCAGGTGGGATCGGGGTGCTTTTGCGTGTTTCACGGTCTACAAAAACATGAATAAAATGTCCTTGAGCTGAAGCAGTTTCTTGACCAAATTTGAAAATGGCAAGTTCGTAAGTGAGTGAAGAGTTCCCTATTTTGGAAATAGTCACACCAACATCAATAATCTCAGGATAAGACAGCTCATGTAAGAAACTACATGCTGAGTCGACCACTAAACCAATAATAGGTGATTGGTGGATATCAAAATTTGCTTTTTCAATCAGTAAGGCATTTGCGGCAGTATCAAAATAACTATAGTAGGTGACGTTGTTGACATGGCCATAGAGGTCATTGTCCGACCAACGTGTTTGAATCGGTAGAAAATAATGAAATTGGTCACGTGTCTTTGCAGCTTGTCTCATCGATATCATCCTTAAAATCGTATTATAAATAGCCTAAGTTAATTATATGGCTTAGCTGTAAATGGCTTGATAAATTTCGCGTGCCTGTTGCCACTCTATTTCTCTTGGGTTGTTTTGTAGTAGGCGTGTTTGCAACATGGCATCGGTTGCAAGCTGGTCTAGACTGTGTTCAGAAACATTCAATGCCTTGAGTTTTAAGGTTAAACCACTGCGGTCTAAATGGTTTTGCATATGATCGACGAAAAGATCAGAAAGACCATCGGTACAGCCTGTACTTTTTGGGTCGAGCCAGCAGATCAGTTCCGCATAATGATGCTTGGCTTGGGGGAGGTTAAACTTTAAAACCTCTGTCAGCACTAAGGCATTACTGTGTCCATGAGAAATGTGAAAATGTCCACCTAATGGATAAGCCAACGCATGAACAGCACCTACTGGGGCATTGGCAAAGGCTTGTCCTGCCAACATTGAACCGACCAACATATTTTGTCGAGCTTCTAAATTTCGACCATCTTCTAGCACCAAACTGAGGTTTTGATTCAGCAGTTTTAAAGCCTGTTTCGCCAACATGTCAGCATAGGGATTTTTCTTGATTTTAGAGGTATAAGCTTCAATCGCATGTACCATCGCGTCAATGCCTGTAGCAGCACTAATATGACGCGGCAGGTTTTCAGTAAATGTCGCATCCAAAATCGCTACATCGGCAAAAAGAACGGGTGCTACGATGCCAGTCTTTGTCGTTTCACCTGTGGTGACAATCGAAATCGGTGTGACTTCAGAGCCTGTCCCTGCAGTGGTAGGGACTAAAATTAAGGGTAGACGAGGTGCTTGGGCATTATTCATCCCATAAAGATCTGATAACTTTTGCTGCTGTGCGGGATGGCTGAGGATGGCAATAATTTTTGCAACATCCATAGAGCTGCCGCCACCAAAGCCTAAAACGATATCTACCTTTTGCTGTTTGGCATAATCAACCGCATTTAAAACAATTTGTTCACTCGGATCCGCTTCAACCTCACTGTAAATACTATAAGTGAGCAAGAGATCTTCTAAAATTTCTAAGATGGGAAGATGAAGCTGATGCTTTAACATGCCTGCATCTGTAACCAATAACAGATGCTGATAAGGACGTGCTGTTAAAATGCCTCTGAGCTGTTGAATGCTGCCTAAGCCAGAAATAATATTCGGCACAGTTTGAAATTGAAATTGGTTCATATCAGCATCCTTTTTTATATCTTATCCAACAATATTGTTTTGTACTTCTATAGGATTCATCCTCTAAATAACTTAACATAAGACACTTGAAAATAAAGCTGTTTCGAGGTGGTTATGTCATTCACAGCGCCCTATAAGGTGTTATGTGTCTGTTTAGGAAATATTTGTCGTTCTCCCACGGCAGAAGTGGTTCTCAGACATTTTTGTGATGCACATCAGCTCAATATCGAAATCGATTCGGCGGGAACCAGTAACTACCATCCCAACAAAGCACCTGACTTACGTAGTCAAGAACATGCTTTAAAACGGGGCTATGATTTATCCAGCTTACGCGCACGACAGTTACAGACCCATGATTTTGTTCATTTCGATTTAATTTTGGCGATGGATCATCTTAATTTTGATGATATTCAAGCCTTGTATCAAACAGCGCAAACTGAATTTGGTACTCAGCCTCTCCGCGCTAAAATTGCACTGATGTCTGAACATGACGCGCAGTATCCGCAGCAAGCATTACCTGATCCTTACTATGGTGGCTCTGATGGTTTTGAACGTGTTCTTGACCAATGTGAGTCGAGCAGCCAAGCGTGGGTCAGTATTTTTAAACAACACTTTGAACAGTAATTAAGGTTCGTGCATGCAAATCGAAACACAAAAACAGCTTAAACCTTTTAATACGTTAAGTTTAAATGCGATAGCCTCTCATTATGTTCAAATTCACAGTCCAGATGAGCTTGTAGAAGCATTGGACTATGCACAGCAACACGCTTTGAATGTCATGATTTTATCTGGTGGAAGTAATATGCTGCTTCCTGCACAAATTGATGCTTTGGTTGTGCATATGAACATTCTAGGCGTAGAAAACCTGTCTGAAGATGCAACGACCAAAACTATACGGGTCGGTGCGGGTCAAGTTTGGCATGACTTTGTGCTTTGGACGACAGCACACCATTTATTTGGCTTACAGAATTTGGCGTTGATTCCAGGCCTCGTGGGCGCATCTCCTGTACAAAATATTGGGGCTTATGGTGTAGAGGCCGGTGAGTTCATCGAAAGCGTGCAAGTCTATGACCGACAGTTGAAAACATTTAGCGATATTCAAGCTAAAGACTGTGCATTTAGTTATCGTCATAGTATTTTTAAAGATGATCCAAATCGCTATGTGATTACACATGTGACTTTCAAGTTGTTGAAAAAAGAAGATTTGAAAATTAGCTATGGCGACTTAAAACAAGCCGTGGGTGATGAGCTCACTGCTTTTAATTTACAACAACAAGTGATTCAGATTCGTCAAAGTAAATTGCCTGATCCGAAAGAATTTCCTAACGTAGGCAGTTTTTTTAAGAACCCAATTATTAGTCAGCAAGCTTATGACCTTTTAGCCCAACAATTTGAAAAATTGCCACATTATCCGCAGCCGAATGGTGATGTTAAAATTGCAGCAGGTTGGTTGATTGATCAATCGGGCTGGAAAGGTAAGCAGCTTGGTGTGGTCGGGATGTTTGCCAAACAAGCCTTGGTTTTAGTGAATTATGCCAATGCAGATTTGAACGATGTACAGAGCACATACCGTGCAGTACAGCAGGATGTGTATAATAAATTTAAAGTTTTGCTGGAACCTGAGCCTGTGCTATTTAATTCGGCGGGTCTCATCCAATCCCATTAGGATCGTTAAAAGTATGAGTAAAACCCATAAAATGGTGCGTTTAATGCAAATCACTTCGGTGCTGTTTGCATTTTTCGGCTGTTTAATGATTTTTATTTATACACCTTTTTATTCTAAGCTGATTGTGGCGACATTGAATGCCTTTGTCCCTGTAGATGTCAATGAAGTTGCAGCACAAAGTCAAAAAATGGCGGCACTCAGTGAGCAAGAGAGCTTAGAACCAGGTTCTGATTTGTGGATTGCCCGTCAAGCGTACTTACAGTTGATGGAAGAACAAATTAAAGAACATAATTCGCAAAACCTAACCACGATTCAAGCACGTTATAAAGCACTGCAAGAGTTGATTATTTCTGAACAGCGTGAAGAACAAGAAAAAGAGCAAAAGCCTCAAATTCCTTTGGTGGTTGAGACGGCAAGTTCCGAGGTTGACCCGACTGAAAATGTCAAAGAACTGCTAGAGCTGAATAGCAAAGAAAATAAAGCCTTGATGGAACATTATCTCGACTTTTTAAAAACACATAAAGTTGAGACTGTAGAGGAAGAGCCGATAGATGAACAAATCTATCAGGACATCGCACAAATACATGCACAAAATGAAGAGAGAAAAGCGGCATTAAACATGCCGAATGCCATAGTTGTTTTGGGTGGCGGATTAACTTTAGATAAAAATCGTAAAGATATTGTGGTGAATGAATATACGCGATTACGTCTTGAAACCACATTGCAGGTCGAACAACAGTTCAAGCTCCCCATTGTGCTTAGCGGTGTCGAAGCTCCGTATATGCAAAAATGGTTAAAGGCGCGTGGCGTCGACGCGAAATTATTGGAGGATCGTAGTATGAATACCTGCGAAAACTCGCGCTTTAGCTCTTTGCTGTTGCAGAAAAAAGGTGGCGCACCACGAGTGATTTTAATTACAGATCAATATCATATGCCTCGTACACGCCGTTTATTTGCTTTAAATGGTATCGAAACACAGCCGATTGAGGCACCTATGCCGACCCAATTAACCCAATGGCGTCCAAGTGAACAAAATTATGATCATAGTCGCCGTGCCAATTATGAAATGCTCGCAACGATACGCGATGTACTGTTGGGTTCGAGTGACTGTAGGGAGATTCCATAATGCCTGAACTTCCTTTTTTAAATCCATCGGTACTCAAACAGCTTGAACTTCCTGTGCCGAGTCGTGAGACGACACCACAGCTGTTAATGCCTTTGAATCTGAACCAGCCGTATGAGGCATCGGTGGAGATGGTATCTTATCGTCGTTTATATGGTTTAGATGCGTTGGACTGTGATCACTGGCAAGGTTATGTTCAAATGCCTTTGTTTAAGCTGCATGTCCAAGTTTTTGCACCAAAAATTGAAAAAATCAAAGGTTCAGTCTGTCTGTTGCATGGTTATTTAGAGCATAGCGGAATTTATCAACCCATTATTAAAGAGTTGCTTGAACAAGGCTTTAGTGTACTGACCTATGATCTTCCGGGGCATGGACTCAGTGATGGATCACCTGCGAATATCCAAAATTTTGATCATTATCAAGATGTGTTACATGCTGTGGTGCGCTATGTCAAACATGCAGAACAGTTACCGCAACCGTGGCTAGGCATAGGACAGAGCACGGGTGGTGCAATTTTGATGCATCATTTGCTTGAGTTTGCCGAACGCCGTGAAAACCCTTATGTGCAACGTGTTTTGTTGTTGTCGCCACTCATTCGACCTGCAAAATCCGCTTGGTGGCATAACTCGGTTGGATTAGGCATTATTCGTCGGATTAAACGTCAAGTGCCGCGTCATTTTAGGCGGAATAATCACAACCCAGAGTTCTTACGCTTTGTTCGTTTAAAAGATCCGCTACAACCTCGCATGATGGGTATGGATTGGATTTTGGCTATGTCCAAATGGATGTTGGAAATGGAGCAGCGCCCAGCCTGCCGCATTCCTGTCTGGTTAGCCCAAGGTGCGCTGGATCAGACGGTAGACTGGCGTTATAACATTGAGTTTATTCGTGAAAAGTTCCGCTTACAAACTTTATTGATGTTGGAGGAAGGTTCACATCAATTGATCAATGAACGTTCAGATATTCGTGCGGCATTAACAGGTCTAATTCCAGCCTTTTTACATGCGCAAGGTTCATCGAGTGGTTATTACTAACATTCTGTGATTTCTGTTATCGAAAATAAAAAAAGAGGCTGATAGAGCCTCCTTTTTATTTAGAAATGTTCTAATTTGGACATATTCCACATACGGAAATAGAAGTTCTCTTCATCTTTATTTTCACAAGACAGCAGTTCACCATCTTTTAACCAAAAATGCAGCTGCGCATAGTTTCGAATTTCTCGGTCATTAATGCGCTGTGCTAAATGGCGTGCTTTAATTTCTGCTGGATGTTTTAAGCCCGCTGAAGCAATCATTTCTGAAAGTGCCTTTAATGTGTTGTCATGAAAATGCAAAATGCGTTCGGCTTTTGTGGGCACATGTATTGCTTTTTGACGCTCTTTGTCTTGTGTCGCAACACCAACAGGGCATTGGTTGGTATGACAACTTTGCGCTTGAATGCAGCCCACCGCGAACATAAACCCTCGTGCAGAATTGACCCAATCTGCACCAATTGCCATGGTACTGGCAATATCAAAGGCACTAACCAATTTGCCACTGGCACCAATTTTGATCTGGTCACGTAAACCAGCACCGACCAGTGTATTGTGTACAAAAAGTAAGCCTTCACGTAGTGGTACGCCCATATTGTCTATCAGCTCGATAGGCGCTGCACCTGTACCGCCTTCGGAACCATCTACAACAATAAAATCAGGAATAATTTGAGTATGTAGCATGGCCTTAACAATACTCATAAACTGCCAAGGCTGACCAATACACAGCTTGAAACCGACTGGTTTACCTTCAGATAACTCACGCAGTTTTTGAATAAAATGCATCATCTGAATTGGCGTTTTGAAGGCAGAGTGACTTGAGGGGGAAACACAGTCATGATCGCGGCTGACGCCCCGTATTTCTGCAATCTCTTCAGAAATTTTATCTTTCGGTAGAATCCCGCCATGACCGGGTTTTGCTCCCTGCGAGAGCTTGATTTCGATCATTTTGACTTGAGGTCGTTTGGCTTGAACGGCAAATTTTTCAGGGTCAAATTGACCATCTAGAGTACGGCAGCCAAAATAACCACTGCCTAACTCCCAAACAATATCGCCTCCATATTCAAGATGGTACGGACTTAAACTGCCTTCGCCAGTATCATGGTAAAAACCACCCATTTGCGCTCCTTTGTTTAAAGCACGAATGGCATTGGCGCTTAAGCTGCCAAAACTCATGGCTGAAATATTGAAAATAGAAGCACTATAAGGTTGTGAGCATTGCGAATTACCCACCAAAATACGGAAGGTTTTAGGGTCAGCAGGTGTGCATGGGCTCAGTGAATGAGTCATGAAGCGGTAATTGTCCGCATAGACATCGATAATGGAGCCGAATGGCTTATCTGCATTTTGGTTTTTTGCACGTTGATAGACTAAACTACGTTGCATACGCGAAAAAGGCAGTGCATCTTGATCGGCCTCAATAAAATACTGGCGAATTTCAGGGCGGAAATCTTCAAAAATAAAACGAAAGTGCCCCATGATCGGGTAGTTCTTTAAGATCGAATGTTTATTTTGTAAAACATCATGCAAGCCAACAAGACTCAGTAAACCTGTGATTAGCCAAATACTGTTCAGTAAAGTATCCGAAATAAAATAATTAATATAGATAGGGGTATGGCTAAAATGAAAAAAAGTAATGCTCAAAAAAATAAAAATACACAATAGCCAAATGGAGTGCCGTGAAAAAAAAGTATTGAGTAATTTATGACGTATGGATTGAGCAGGGCTAGACATATGGCTGGGCATCCTTCCTGGTTGTTTAGACCTAATGTGCCAAGTCTCTATTTCATCTACAAGTAATAAATTGTTGTTAAGCCCGTTATTATTTGCAGGAGGAATCCAATATTAAAATTGCGGATAAATTTTATACAGATCGATATCTTTCAGAATTTAAAGTATATAAAATGAATATGAACAAGCGCTTATTGTTCAAAAGAAAAAATTATAAATTACTTACTTCTAGGGATAGGTTAGGCCAAGCTTGCATCGGTATAGTGTGCTTGAAGAATGATAAGAAAAAGGGGAAGCTTCAGTGAAAAATAAGGAAACTGTTTTGCCTGCACCTGTTTTAATCGTGGAAGATGAAGCCATGATTCGCTCGCGCCTAGATCTGATCCTGTCGGAGCTGGGCTATAGTCAAGATATGCTGATTTTTGCTAAAAATTTAGCTGAAGCCATGCAAATCATTGCATCACAACCGATTTCTTTAGCTTTAGTTGATTTAGGGTTGCCTGATGGAAATGGCATCACCTTAATTGAAAAACTTAGAGAGATAGACGAAAGCGCCTTAATTTTGGTGATTTCGGCATGGAGTACACAGCAAAGTTTATTTGCCTCGATTAAGGCAGGAGCGAATGGCTATGTATTGAAAGAACGTGATGATGCCGAAGTGCTAATGTCGATACGGAGTATTTTGCGCGGTGGTGCACCGATTGACCCCTTTATTGCTCGCGAAATTTTAAATCAAATCTCAACCTCAAATACTCCCCAAACTGAGCGTGTAGAGCAGTTAGATGGTCAGGACTATGACCAACTGACCAATCGAGAAACTGAAATTCTCAACTTGGTGGCACAAGGCCTGAGTAACCGCGAAATTGCTGAGCAATTATTTGTTTCGCGCTATACCGTTGAAAGCCATATTAAGCATATTTACCGCAAGCTTTCTGTTTCAAAAAGAACCAAAGCAGTCAGCACTGCTCGTTCTTTAGGTATTTTATGAGAAATGGCTGGCTGAGCATTTTTGTCACACTGTGTTTTTGTGTGCTTAGTTTTGCCAGTTCCGCACAAACGAACTTTGCTGTTAGTCCAACCTGTAAAGTGAATGTCGATAAAATTTCTGCGGTGAAAACAAGTTCTATCGATGTTGTTCCGAAGACGGGATGGGTAGAGGTTAAAAACCCTGACGTGTGGACAGAACGCTGGCCACATTACGATGGCGGCGTTTGGTACCATTTTAATTGGCATTGGAGTTGTAACGACAGTAATGAACTGAAGCAGCCTTTAGCATTTTCTGTGGAAGGCATGAGTAGCGCAGGCGCTGTTTTTTTTAATCGAAACCTGCTTTGGAAAGATAAGCATTTAGTTGAACCCCTATCAAAAAGTTGGAATACTCCGCGTTTTTGGATCCTTCCTGTCGAAAGCTTAAAACAAAAAAACAATGACATTTGGGTCTATGTGGTTGGTAATAGTTATGAAAGTCCGGGTTTAGGCAAACTAGAATTTTCTGATATCACAACAGCACATGATAAACAACAAAAAAGAATTTGGAACAAGAGAGCACTGTTTCAAGTCAATTTAGTCATTTCCACCACCTTAGGTTTGGTGTGCTTTGTCATTTGGTTTTTTAGACGCAATGAAACGACATTTCTGTGGTTTTCTGTTAGCTGTTTGTTTTGGGTATTGTTTATTTGGAATGTCATCAACCGAGAAGTGTTTCCATATCCAAACTCCTTGTGGGTCATGAAAACTAACCTGACTTTTTTTGTTTTATACAATGTTTGCTTTTCCATTTACTTACTGCGCTTTGTGAAAACAAAGTTTGCTGAATTAGAGAAAACCTTATTTTTAGTTGCTGCAGTGTGTATTGTCACCATCTTGTTTATCCCAAGTTTGATGGTCAATATCGTATTTGCTGTGATTTTCTTGTTATGTATTGCATTATTTATCGCATCATTCTGCTTTGTGATTTATCGCGCTTATAAAACCAAGCGCCGTGATTTTATTTTGTTGGCGGTTTGTTTAAGTGTGATTCTTATCGTCATGCTTTACGATATTTCACTACTTTTTGATGGACATATTAATGACCATCAGCCTTTGTCGCCGTATACCTCACCGGTGATCACTTTTTTTATTGTGATTATTCTCGCAACACGATTAGATAAAAATATTAAAAAAATACAAAGATTTAATAGTGAACTTGAGCAACGAGTGAGCTTTGTGACCAGTAATCTGTCCTCTAGTTTATATGCTCGACATCAATTAGAGCTTGAAAATGTCCGCCTACAAGAGCGTATTCATTTAGCGCATGATTTGCACGATGGTTTGGGTGCATCTTTGGTTCGTTCCATGATTTTAGTGGATCAGAGCTCCAGCACCATGTCGAATCAACAATTTTTATCCATCCTCAAATTGCTTCGAGATGATTTAAGACAAATTATTGATAGTGGTTCTTTAACCAATAACAAAACGCCAGATAATCCTGTGTTATGGATTGCTCCTGTTCGGCATCGGTTTAGTCAGATCATGGATGAGTTGGATATTGAGGCGACTTGGAGCATTCCAGAGGCATGGGAAATACAACCGACAGCACTACAATGTTTGACTTTAATTCGTGTTCTTGAAGAAAGTTTGACTAATATTATGAAGCACAGTCAAGCACGGCATATTGATGTAAAAATGTATTATCCAAGTACAACTCACTTGGTCATGATTATTCAGGATGATGGCGTAGGTTTTAATGTGGAGTGTGTGCTTAACCACGGGATGGGCATTGGTATGCGCAGTATGAAAATGCGTTTAGAAAAAATTGGTGCTGAGCTCAATATCGAATCTGAAAAAGGCTGTACCAAAATTATTGCCAGTTTAAGGTTTGGTGAGGGAGAAAGTGCTGAGTAGATTAGACTACCCAGCACTTGGTTTGCTTAAGCTTCGTCAGGTGGGAGTAGCATTAAGACGGATTCGTTCATCAGCATCGCAATGTCTTCTAGAATATCGGCATCATATAAGCTTTCATCAAGTAACAGTGCTTCACCATCTGCTAAATTCTTGAGTAATGGTGCAAATTGCTCCGAAATGCATAGCCCTTCACCGTTTGCCCAAAATAAGAATTCATCTTCATCGTGAGTATAAAGTAGGCGAGAAGCGGGTTCTAAGATCAGCTGATAGCCTTGGTCTAAAATACCTTCTAAATCTCCTGTGCCAATTTCTTCAGCTTCAGGAATATTTTCAGGGTATTTCGGCTCTGATATCAAGGTCATAATAGCATCTTCAAGCAAAGTTGAATTTTGTAGCTGAGCCAAAATTTCTGCTTTTAAATAATCCAATTCGTTTTGTGTTAATTGACCGATCGGGCTTTGTTGATCACGGACAATATCGAGCAAAGGATTACGCAGCAGAGCGTTATCAGATAGTTTATCGCCTACACGGTCTACCATGTCGGTGACGTTTGGCATACGGAAGCCAAAAGAGAAGGTCAGACAGTCATCTTCAGCTACACCAAAATGTGATAAACTTGGTGGTACATAAAGTAGATCACCTGGTGCTAATACTTCGTCAAAATGTACGTCAATTTCAGGTAGTAATTTTAAAGGTTGGCCTGCAACAATCTCAGATTCAGCATCGCACATTTGACCCAATTGCCAACGACGGTGTCCATAACCTTGAACTAAAAAGACATCGTAAAAGTCAAAATGCTTTCCGACAGAGCCACCTTTAGGCGCATAAGACACCATGATGTCATCACGGCGCCACTGCGGAATAAAAGGAAATTTTTTCCACAGTGCTGCTAAGTCAAAAGAGTAGTGATCTACGGCTTGAACCAATAAAGTCCAGAGTTTTGGCATCTTTTGGAAATCAGTTTTTAACAGCGGTGAAGACTTGACCGACCACTGATTTGGGTCACGGTCTTTTTGTTTGATGAGACGAGCTGTGACATTTTCATCTAAAGCCAGTTCCATGATATCGCTAGGTTCTAAAATATTGATAATTTCAGGCAGCGCGTTGCGGACCAATAATGGCTTTTTTTGCCAATATTCGGCAAGGAACTGTTCAGCTGTAATACCGCCAAGAACATCAAGAGATTGGGACATGGAAATAGCCTAAGCAAATTTAAAACAATATTGTGACTATTGTCTTATGATCGAAGGCCTATGTGCAAGTATCGTTAGATTTATTTAAATGCGCTTGGTTGATTTAAATAAATTAAGTTTGTCTGAGTCGTTATGATTGCAGGCATCAAAATTTTTACAGCATAATAGGTCTAAAATATAGTGAAGAAAAATAGGGTCTGTTGACATTTACTGTTCATAATTAACCCTATAAAGGTAGCCATAAAAATATACAGGCTAAAGCAACAGAACTTTGATAATTTCTTTTGAGCTTGTCATATCGAGTAGCTATTCCTCTAAATTGCTTTAATCTACAAAACATATTTTCAACTAAATGCCTGATTTTATATAAATACCAGTCCATATGGTCATTGTTCGATTGGCTATTTGTTTTCTTTGGTATATTCGCTTTAGTCCCTGTTTTCCTGATCTGTTCACGCAGTGGTTCTGAATCATAGCCTTTATCTGCACATACCACTTTTGTCTCTTTTAAATCTAATGTTGATATTAAATCAGGTGCAACTTTAACATCATGTGTGGTTCCATCGGTAATCATGAAATCAATAGGATTGCCATGTGCATCAACAATCAAATGTATTTTTGAGGAGTTTCCTCCTACACTTTTAGAAATAGATTGATTCGCTATGCCGGCAGAATGTTGATGAGCACGTACATGAGAGCCATCAATAAAAATCCACTCCATATCGGGGCATGAGGCTAGTAATTTGAATAATCTAAGTAACTTACCGCTGCTTGACCAACGATTAAAACGTTTGAAAATAGAGTTTGAATGACCAAAACAAGAAGGAATATCTCGCCACGGACAGCCTGTTCTAATTCTATAGAGAATAGCTTCAATAAAATTGCGTAAATTTGAGTTGTGGTGAATGGATAAATTACGCAGAATAACTTTCAACTTTTGCCAGTGTTGATCTGTCAGCATGGTACGAGGCATAGCGAATAGTAAAATTGGGTTTGGCGATTTGATTTTACTACTTCGCTATTTTTTTAAGCTAAAAGTGTCAACACACCCTAATGTTAAGTAAAGAAGATGCCGAGAAAATGGCGAATGAGATATTGCAAAAAGAAAGAGGGAAAAGTCAGTCCAAATTAGCGAAAAAATCATCCTCAATCGATAGGATATACAAAACAAAAAATTTGGCTAAGGTGCCGCAATATCAGCATATTTTACTTTTTAGACAAGCCAAAAGTCTTGCTGAAGATCATCCGCTATATAATAAAATGTGGTATGGCTATTTGGTATTGGCATTGTTATTTGTCAAATATCTCTTTAGACAGAGGGAAAATGTGAGTAGCTTTGACCCTAATAATATTGGTCTATTTTCATTTCTTATTCTTTTTATGCTGATTACGCTGTACCGTAGTCTATTCATTCGAATGTACTTTAAACGACTCATTCAAGCTTATCTCTCAGCAAATTCGTCTAAAAAGCTTTGAGCGATTGGCCATAATTATATTCATGATCTTGTTAAATTTAATATTCAGAATTGAACGGCAACATCTGCTGCCGTTCAATTTATTGGGAATCAACTAAAAACACTTCTAATAATTATGGCACAAGTACTTTTAATTCACGCAGAATATTGCATAACTGAATCATAGGCATACCCATCAACGTGGTTTGATCTTGTCCTATCATTTGTTCAAATAAGCTGATACCAAGGCTTTCACACTTGAAGCTTCCTGCACACATCAGTGGCTGTTCAATTTCAACATAACGCTGAATTTCAGGCAGTCCCAGTTTACGGAACTTAACTTTATAGTGCTCAACTAGACTACGTTCAAAACCTGTTGAGTGTTGCTGCACGCTGAGTGCGGTACTGAAGTAGACAATTTTGTCCGAATTGGCCTGTAGCTGTTTAATGGCTTTTTCAGTACTCAATGGCTTACCAATAAAAATATCGGGTGCACCTTCACGCCATGCCACTTGATCTGAACCAATCACGATTGCTTCAGGGTTTTGTGACGCAATGACATGCGCTTTTTCAAAAGCCAGTCGCTTGGCTAAATCATCGGCATGGCTTTCACCACGAGGCGATTCGTCTATATCAGGGACAACGCAGCGGTAGTCTAGGCGTAAACGGTTCATGAGGTCTTTACGAGTTTGACTGCTTGATGCCAAGATGATTTCTGAAGTATTCATTCGACTGCATATTCCATAAGCACATTCAGTGGTACATAGGACAGTACAGCTTGATGGCAAGCTTGAACTTTAACAGGAGGCGCAAAACCGACCTGATAAGCTTCTACCCAACGGGTCACACAGATACACCAAAAGTCACCAGGTTGTAGACCTGGAAAGTCAACTTCAGGCACAGGGGTAATGAGATCATTACCTACACGCTGAGAAAAATTTAAAAACTCAGAGGTCATTTCAACACAGATCGTGTGTTGTCCCAAATCGGAAGGTGCTGTATGACAAAAACCATTACGGAAATATCCCGTAATCGGGGAATAACAACAGCTGGATAAAGGTTCACCCAAAACGTTTAAACGGTTTAGATTTGGATCAGGATGAATAGACATAAATGCTAAATCTAGTGAGACTTTTCACTATGATAGCAAAACTTTGCCTTTCGTTTGCTTTTCTGCAAAAGAAGCTAACCTTTTTCTGCATAATCATTTAAAATCGACGCGATTTTTATATATAGAAAGAGAGCTCTACATGAATTTTCAGCGTATGACTGACCTCGATTTAACGGGTAAACGTGTTCTTATTCGCGAAGATTTAAACGTTCCTGTTAAAAATGGTGTGATTACAAGTGATGCACGTTTACGTGCCGCTTTACCAACAATTAAAGCAGCGTTAGCACAAGGCGCTGCCCTAATGGTTTATTCTCACCTTGGTCGTCCAGTTGAAGGTGAGCCAAAACCAGAACAATCATTAGCACCTGTTGCAGCGTATTTGACTGAAGCATTGGGTCAAGACGTTCAATTAGTGACGGATTACCTTGATGGTGTTGAAGTGGCAGCAGGTCAAGTGGTACTCCTTGAAAACTGCCGTTTTAACGTGGGTGAAAAGAAAAACAACCCAGAACTTGCGGCAAAATATGCAGCACTTTGTGATGTATTTGTGATGGATGCATTCGGCACAGCACACCGTGCAGAAGCATCAACTGAAGGCGTGGCACGTTTAGCGAAAGTTGCGGCGGCTGGTCCTCTATTGGCGGCTGAGTTAGATGCACTTGGTCGTGCATTACAAACCCCTGAAAAACCAATGGTTGCTATTGTTGCGGGTTCTAAAGTATCGACTAAGTTAGATGTGTTGACATCACTTTCTGATATTTGTGATCAATTGATCGTGGGTGGTGGTATTGCCAATACGTTCTTGGCCGCAGCAGGCTTCAATGTCGGTAAATCATTGTGTGAAAATGATTTGATCGATACAGCAAAAGCAATTGCTGCGAAAGTTTCTGTACCGCTTCCAACGGATGTTGTAGTAGCAGATGCTTCTGAAATCGATTTTGCAGACTTCTTAGGTTCATTGGCAGCAGCAAAAGCTGTCGTGAAAAAAGTTGAAGATGTGACTGACAATGACATGATTTTGGATGTAGGTCCAGAAACGGCAAAAGCATTTGCAGAAATTCTAAAAACGTCAAAAACGATTCTTTGGAATGGCCCAGTGGGCGTATTTGAAGTTGATCAATTCGGCGAAGGCACAAAAACTTTATCTTTAGCGATTGCTGAATCTGCTGGCTTCTCTATTGCAGGTGGTGGTGATACTTTAGCTGCGATTGATAAATACGAAGTTGCTGACAAAATCGGTTATATCTCAACTGGTGGTGGTGCATTCCTTGAGTTTGTCGAAGGCAAAACACTTCCTGCAGTTGCAGCGCTGATAGAGCGTGCACAATAATTATTGTGTGCTCATGCTGTTGTAAAAAGGTTGACTTCGGTCAACCTTTTTTATGAGCTTAACAAATCTATTCATCATTCAGTCATGAAAATGAAATAATGCTGAAATAAACTACAGGGCATTAAATCATCTGTTCTAGGAAAACATTATGAATTTAAAAATGACCCTTGCTGCACTTTTGTTAGCACCATTGGCACTGACTGCTTGTAAGAAAAATGAAGCACCAGAGCAAACCGCTGCGGCATCTGAAACAGCAGCAGTTGAAGAAGCTGTAACGGCTGAACAACAAGCGGCAATTGATGCGATTGATCAGCCAGAATTGGATGAAAAGAACAAAGACATTCCTGCTGAAGTTGCAAATGCATCTGCAGATGCTGCAACTGCGGATCCTGCCGTAGAGGCTTCGGCTGCTACAGCACACTAAATACACGCGAATTTCGTAAAAAGTCCCTGCAATTGCGGGGATTTTTTTTAAATAGTGTTATTTGTTGCTGAATTGAAACCTTTGAGCATGTAGAATATGTCGCATCAACTGGGAGGACATTATGGCTCTTATTTCATTGCGCCAGCTCTTGGATCACGCCGGCGAACATGCTTACGGCGTACCAGCATTCAACGTAAACAACTTAGAACAAATGCGCGCAATCATGCTTGCAGCAGATGCGACAAATTCACCTGTTATCGTACAAGCATCAGCGGGTGCGCGTAAATATGCAGGTGCTCCATTCTTACGTCATCTTATTTTGGCTGCAATTGAAGAATGGCCACACATTCCAGTGGTAATGCATCAAGACCATGGTACAGATCCGGACGTTTGCCAACGTTCAATTCAATTGGGCTTCTCATCAGTAATGATGGATGGTTCATTGGGTGCAGACGGTAAAACACCAACAACGTATGAGTACAACGTTGATGTAACTCGTCGTACAGTACAAATGGCGCATGCATGTGGTGTTTCAGTTGAAGGTGAAATCGGTTGTTTAGGTAGCCTTGAAACTGGTCTAGCGGGTGAAGAAGATGGTGTAGGCGCTGAAGGTGTTCTTGATCATTCTCAACTTCTCACTTCAGTTGAAGAAGCACGTCAGTTCGTTGCAGATACCAATGTAGATGCACTTGCAATTGCAGTAGGTACTTCACACGGTGCATACAAGTTCACGCGTCCACCTACAGGCGATATTTTGGCAATTGACCGCATTAAAGAAATTCATGCGGCACTTCCAAATACCCACCTTGTGATGCACGGTTCAAGCTCTGTACCACAAGAATGGTTAGCGATCATTAACCAGTATGGCGGCGACATCAAAGAAACTTATGGTGTTCCTGTTGAGCAATTGGTTGAAGCAATCAAGCACGGTGTTCGTAAAATCAACATCGATACAGACTTGCGTTTAGCATCGACTGGTGCAATGCGTCGTATGATGGCTGAACAACCAAGCGAATTTGACCCTCGTAAATTCTTCGCGAAAACTGTAGATGCAATGAAACAAATTTGTGTTGACCGTTATGAAGCATTTGGTACTGCGGGTAATGCCGATAAGATTCGTCCAATTTCTTTAGAGAAAATGGTTGATCGTTATAAATAATTCTTTTTGAATCATTTATATTGGAAAAGCCCACCCTGATGTGGGCTTTTCTATGTGTGTTTATATTCGAGGCGACAATAATAAGAGTGTGCTATGGAACTGATATTTGCTGCGGCCTGTTGTAGTGTGGTGGTCTCCATTCTTTTAAAATGGGGCAAAAACAAAGGATTTGATCCGATCCAGATGATTAGCTGGAACTATGCTTCAGCCAGTTTACTGTGTTACTTCTGGTTTAAACCTGATCTAAGCCACGTTTCTATTTCAAATACCCCTTGGTGGCTGATTGTCGCGCTTGGTGTTTTGTTGCCGAGTGTATTTTTATTTTTAGCTAAATCTTTACAATATGCAGGCATTGTCAAAACAGAAATCGCACAGCGTTTGTCGGTGATTTTATCTTTATTGGCGGCTTATTTTATTTTTCAAGAACAGTTTAATCAGCTCAAAATTATCGGGGTGGTCTTGGGGCTTGCCGCCGTGATGTGCATTTTATTTACCAATGCCTCTGGTGGTGGAGAAGGTCAAAAACAGGCTGTGTGGTATTTAGCACTAGTCTGGTTTGGTTATGCGCTGATTGATGTCTTACTCAAATATACAACAGGGCTGGGTGTGCAGTTTTCCGTTGCGTTAAACCTGATGTTTATTTGTGCGTTTTTATTGTCAGTCGGTTATGTTGCCGTGATTACGAAAAATATCGGCTTAACCAAGAACGTCGTGGCAGGTCTATGTCTTGGGGTGTTGAACTTTGCCAATATCGCACTTTATGTCAAAGCTCATCTGCTACTCAAGGATAGCCCAGCGGTGGTTTTTGCGGGCATGAATATTATGGTGGTGCTGTTAGGTGTATTCAGTGGGCTGCTTTTCTTTAAAGAGAAGCTCAAACTCCCAACAGTCATCGGATTGGTGTTGGGTATCACAAGCGTGGCTTGTTTAGCTTACGCAATGTCTGTTTAAAATAGTTCTGCACAAAGGAAAAAGGGTGTTTGAGCAGATCTTCAATTACTGCAATTCCTAATAACAGCCCTGGTTGCTCACAACTGGGGCAATCGGGATAGTGAGGGCGCATGATATGTTGATACTGACCTAAATAGATTTTATTACAGTGTGCACATTCAAATTCCATCGGCATATTGGGCTTAACAGACATCAGCAACCTCACTATTTTTGTTTTGACATTAAACATGATAATGCAATTTTCAGGCCCAAAATATAAAAGGGACTAAAGTCCCTTTTATATACAAATAGCATTACAGCTGCGTGAAAATATCTTCTTTGCTTAAACGAGACTTTGGCAATTTTGCATTAAAGTCGGCATCACTACGATAGCCTAGTGTAAGCAATACAGAAGGGATTAGACCTTGTTCGGCTAAACCCAGCTCTTCACTAATAATGGATTCATCAAAACCACCAATTGGTGTCGCATCAATTTTTTCAATACCAGCAGCCAATAGAATTTGACCTAAAGCAATAAAGGTTTGGTTCTCAGCCCAACGCTGCACATCACCTTTTTTATTGCGGTAATAGTTGACATAACCTGAACGGCTGTCTTTTTGGCCCTGCTTAGTTGCCTCATCTTTAAAACGACCATGTAGGTCATCTTGATGCAATAAATTTTCCAAATGTTGCTCAGAAATATCGGCTTTGGTGCAAAATAAAATCGTATGTGATGAATCTAGCACTTTGGGTGCATTGTATGAGTATTTACCTACTAGTGCTTTTGCAATCCGCTCTTTGGCGTTTGTGTTTTCTGCAATGAAGAAGTGCCAAGGCTGGATATTGATAGACGATGGCGTTAAGCGGAGAATTTCTAATAATCGAGTAAACTGTTCATGAGGGATCTTTCTATTTGGGTCATAAGCTTTGGTGGTATAACGACTTTTTGAAATATTTAGCAGATCCATAATCACACTCAATTTATTGTTGATGTCTCATTCTAACCGATGAAAGGAGACTTGTGATCACGTTACAATCAGAACAGACTTAGATTTTAGTTGAATATGTGTACCAGCGGAATACGCATTTAAGCGCCTGTGATGATAGCTATAAATAGATCTAGCCCTAAGTAATAGGATGACATGACATGACATGGTTTTGGCACTTTTGTGAGGATGTATTTAATTAGTATATAGGTCAGGATGTCTATGCATGCTTTCAAAGTGCGGATAGCTCAACACAAAATAGAAGAACAAGTCCTAGTATTTGGTGGTGGTGAATAAAGTATTTACATGAAAAGTTTTTTATTTCAAACAGATAAAATAATAAAAAAATCATACTATTAAAAAATGGGCTACTTTTGCTTAAATCTTGACAACCTAGTATAATGCAGACTACGAGTAGGTATTGTTCCTGCTTTTCTATGATATAGCTGATTGTGATCTATCTGAGTTCAAGCATATGACTTGAATATCATCATTGTAACTACAGAATTATTATTCAAAACCCGTTTTATTAATCTCTTTGTTCCATCACAAAAAGCTCACTTAGTGAGTTAAAATTTTGACAACTTTAAATACATGGCGTGTTGCTACAGCCGTAAATGGTAGTGAAATCAATGTAAAATTGGTGCCACTTAAACGTCAACAAAATACAAATCACGGTTTAATTTGGGTTGAAGTGGGGCATATGATTCAACTTGAATCTGGCGAAACTCTTCCAATGAACTTAGATGGTTTGAGCTTTTATACCGGTGTTAATCAATTGTATCGTCTAAATGAGTTGAACTAAGGCGATAAGTACTTGAGTTAAGCATTATGTGTAATATTGATTGGTATAGTAAAAAAATGGCATTAATACTGCCATTTTTTTAATGCCAAATTTTGTAGATGACCATTCGCATTAATTTCTAAAATCTGAGCTGAATCTTCTTTCCAGTCACCAAGTACAATTCTCTTTTTCCCATCGATATCATGAATATTGGCGCGGTGGGTGTGTCCGTGAATTAGTAAATCCGCATTGCTTAATGCTGATTGAACAGCATCTTGATTCACATCCATGACTTCATAGCTTTTAAACTGTTGCGCTTGACGGCTTTTTTTACGAAACCCATTGGCCAATTTTTGTCTAAAGCCAAGCGGCGTACTTTTTAGAAACTTCAGCAGAAGTGGATTACGAATAATTTTACGAAAGCGCTGATAGGATACGTCGTCCGTGCAAAGTAGATCACCGTGTTCAATACGAATGGTGTGATCTGAAAGATTGAGTGTGCATACTTCGGCTAACAGTTGACCATTAAATTGGTCGAGGAACTGTTGTCCTAGGGCAAAATCACGGTTACCTGCTAAGAAATAGATGTGATTGCCTGCATTTGAAAACTTTTTTAAGGCGCGAATGATTTCATCTAGCCAAGGGACTGTGTAGTCATCACCAATCCATGCATTGAACCAGTCGCCTAAAATATAGAGCTGGGTATTCTTGTTTTTATAAGCATCTAATAAATCTAAAAACCCCCGAACGAGTCGAGGGTGATCTGGTGACAAGTGTAAATCAGCGATAAACAAATAGGTCACGGAAGTTTCCATTTTAATTTATCTCCCTAAATCCCTCTTTTAAAAGAGGGACTTCCTCCCTTTTTTAAAGGGAGGTTAGGAGGGATTCTTACTCAGAAATGATCTTAGCAGATTCAATCACAACGTTTTCTAGTGGAACGTCAGCGTGGTAGCCACGGTTGCCAGTACGAACGCCTTTAATTTCGTTTACTACGTCTAGACCTTCAGTTACTTTACCGAAAACTGCATAACCCCAACCTTGTGCATTTTTGCCAGAGTGGTTAAGGAAAGAGTTGTTACCCACGTTAATAAAGAACTGCGCAGATGCAGAGTGAGGTGCTTGTGTACGCGCCATTGCAATTGTACCAAGGTCATTGGTTAAGCCGTTATCAGCTTCGTTTTCAATTGCATCACGTGTTGCTTTTTCTTTGAAGTTTTCATCCATACCACCACCTTGGATCATGAAGCCATCGATCACGCGGTGGAAAATTACGCCGTCATAGAAACCGTCACGTACGTATTCTAAGAAGTTAGCAACAGTAATTGGTGCTTTTTCGTTGTTAAGTTCAAGAACAATACGACCTTTATTGGTGTTTAATTCGACTTGAGGAAAACTCATTGTGTAATCTCCTAATCATGGACATCAAAGCCATGGGTTTTTTGGTTGTGAGAAGCATAAGCAAACTGTAAACTACAAGGCAAGTAAAAACGTTATTTTCTTTGTAAAATAGATCAAATATCGTTTAAGGGGCTGTAAAATATTCATAAATCGACTGATAGATCAGTTAGAATTATGCTCGTATAGCAGGACCCTATTTTTCCTTAATTTTTTTCATCAAAGTGATTTTTAAACTATGAAGCCGAATGATGTTGTTTCAACACTGCCAAATAACCCGACACCAAGTAACAATGCCTCTGTCGCAGCGCAGCAAGAACAACAGCCAGGCTTAGACTTTATTCGCCAAGTGATTACCGATGATTTGGCTGAAGGTCGTACGCAAAAAGTAGTCACGCGTTTCCCGCCAGAGCCGAATGGTTATTTACATATTGGTCACGTGAAAGCGATTTGCTTAAACTTTGGTATTGCCAACGAGTTTGATGGTTTTTGCAACCTACGTTTTGATGACACCAACCCAGATGCTGAAGAACAAGAGTATGTAGATGGGATCGCCAACGACGTTAAATGGTTAGGTTTTGAATGGAATGGTGAACCACGCTATGCATCAAGCTATTTTGATCAACTCCATGCATGGGCGATTCAACTGATTAAACAGGGTGATGCTTATGTTGATTTGCAGTCACCTGAAGAAATTCGTTTGAACCGTGGTAACTTTATTGAGCCAGGTAAAAACTCGCCTTACCGCAATACTTCAGTTGAAGAAAACCTTGCGCGTTTCGAAAAAATGAACAATGGTGAGTTTGCCGAAGGTGAAGCTGTTCTGCGTGCCAAGATTGATATGGCATCTCCAAATGTGCATATGCGTGATCCTATTTTGTATCGTGTACTCCATTCAGAGCATCACCAAACAGGTGATAAATGGAAAATGTACCCAATGTACGATTATGCGCATCCATTATCCGATGCAATTGAAGGCATTACTCACTCATTATGTACTTTGGAATTTCAAGATCACCGTCCGTTTTATGACTGGGTGGTTGAAAAAGTTCATTCTGAAGCAGTACCACGTCAGTATGAATCTAGCCGTTTAAATATCGACTACACCATTACCTCTAAGCGTAAATTGCGTAAATTGGTTGAAGGTGGTTATGTCAATGGATGGGATGACCCACGTATGCCAACCGTTGTAGGTATGCGTCGTCGTGGTTTTACCCCAGAAGGCCTACGTGACTTCTGTAAGCGTGTTGGTGTGTCGAAGTCAGATGGTATTGTTGATGTTGCAATGCTTGAATACTGCATCCGTCAGTCTTTGGAAAATACAGCTGCTCGTGGTATGGCAGTATTGAATCCACTCAAAGTCACACTCACAAATTTGCCTAACGATATAGATTTAACTCATTCACGTCATCCAAATGTAGACATGGGTGAGCGTGTAATTCCGTTAACCTCTGAAATTTACATTGACCGTAAAGACTTTGAAGAAGAACCACCAAAAGGCTTCAAGCGTTTAATTCCGGGTGGTGAAGTTCGTCTACGTCATGCTTATGTCATTAAGTGTGATGAAGTGATTAAAGATGAAAACGGTAAAGTGGTTGAGTTGAAATGTTCAATCGACCCTGAAACTTTGGGCAAAAATCCAGAAGGTCGTAAAGTTAAAGGGGTGATTCACTGGGTATCTGCGACTAAAGGCATTCCTGCTGAAGTGCGTATTTATGATCGCCTGTTTACAGAGTCGGACCCTGAAGTGGGCGATGATTTCTTAGCGAACTTGAATCCTGATTCATTGAAAATTGTAAACGCGGTGATTGAGCCTGCATTGGCGCAAGCACAGCCTGAAGACCGTTTCCAATTTGAGCGTGAAGGTTATTTTGTTGCAGATCAATACGACCATACAGCAGAGAAACCTGTGTTTAACCGTATTTTAGACTTAAAAGACAGCTTTAAGCCTAAATAAGCGCTGTTTGCTTGATTTGGATAGATATAAGGCTCAACTTCGGTTGAGCCTTTTCGTAGCGAAACCAATAGGAATATACTGTGATCGTTCGAGATAAAACCAATAGCTTTGCATTACTCTTTGCTTGGCGTGGCACCATTTTGCCGAAAGTGTTTCCGGCACTGATGGTCGGTGTTTTAATTTCAACTCTTTTGGTTTATCTAGCGACTCAACATTACGTGACAGCTCCTGCAGTGCCTGTCATTGGGTTTACTGTATTTGGTGTGATTCTTTCGATTTTCTTAAGCTTTCGAAATACAGCGTGTTATGACCGCTGGTGGGAAGGGCGTAAGCTATGGGGCGCAATGATTGCCAACGCACGGCATATGATCCGTGATAGTTATGTCTTAAATGATGCAGAGCGTACAGTTTTGATGTATCGCGTGATGTTATTTAGTCATTTGCTTCGAGATCGTTTACGGCAGCAAAGTCATACCTATGACCACTATCAAGCCAAAGTACAACTGACAGTAGAGCAGTGGGAGGTATTGGCTACGCATATTAATCCACCGCAATATCTATTAGAGCTTACGCAGAAAGATCTGGCGGTGTTGTATAAGCGTGGTGAGATTAGCGATATTATTTACAGTATGCTGACTAAGCATACGGTGGCAATGGGAGATATTCACGCTGGTTGTGACCGTATTTCATCTACACCTCTGCCATTTTCTTATTCAGTTTTGTTACACCGTGCCG
Organism: Acinetobacter sp. 789_lipA; assembly: GCF_058242845.1. NCBI lineage: Bacteria > Pseudomonadati > Pseudomonadota > Gammaproteobacteria > Moraxellales > Moraxellaceae > Acinetobacter > Acinetobacter sp. 789_lipA. Next base: position 2,468,098 of record NZ_JBZAYS010000001.1, read on the forward strand.
TGTACTCTTTCTGTCTCATTTTACCTTTTAGTTTAAGTTCCAGTCTCGGTTTTTGGTCACCGGTGATCGTGGCCTTAATTGCCTATCTATTATTGGGTTTAGATGCGCTAAGTGCAGAGTTAGAAGAACCCTTCGGGCTTCAGGAAAATGATTTGCCTTTAGATGCTATTGTGCGGGGCATAGAGCGCGAAATGCTCAGTTCTTTAAATGAATCTTTGCCAGAACCAGTAAGTGCGCATAGAGCCAATTTAAGTTAAAGCAGTGAACAAATCCATAACAGAAAATGAGCGGATTGCCTGAGCCATAACAAATTTTCGATATGATTGGTTTGTTGAGATGTGCTATCACTAAGTTTAAAAGTGATAGGGATATAACAATGACTACCGTGATCGAAACTCAGATGTTGATTCGCCGTTCTGTCAATATTGTGTTTAACGCTTTTGTTGATCCACTTATAACCACCAAGTTTTGGTTTAGTCAGTCTTCGGGCTATTTAGAAAAAGGCGCAATGGTCGATTGGACCTGGGATAAATACCAAATTACACACTCGACTCATGTCCTACAAGTCGTTGAAAATGAGTTGATCTGCATCGAATGGGGCACGCCTAAAACTAAAGTGGATTTTGTATTTGAAAAAATCGACAGCATGAATACCTATGTGATCATTCGAAATTATGACATTGAGTTACAAGGTAATGAGCTGATTCATTATGTGATGGATGCAACAGGTGGCTTTACTACAGTGCTAGATGGTGCCAAGGCATGGCTTGAATACGATATCCAGCTCAACTTGGTTGAAGATAAATTTCCGCCTTTTCAACTGCGTTCACATCAGTGATCTTTTTTAGAGCGTTCCTCTTTAAACTCAAAATAGTTCCCAAGCTGCTGTTTGGCCTTATCACGTAATTTCTTTTTGATGTAGAGCACCAAGGCAAAACAGGTGGTGGTCAGCGTTAACATCAGGCTGTTCATGAAACTCATCATAGAGCTGACATAGCCAATAGTAGTAAGTCTGTTCATCATTTTGATGACTTGTGGGCTACTTTCAACGCCTGTAATGGCCCATGTGCATAAGTGTTCACAGTTATTGATAATAAGATGGTAGTTGTTTTCATGCATGCGTGAGCGCATACGGCGAACCACTTTACGGCCTTTATATTTGGGGGCTTGGTACTGATTAACTGTAATTTTACGTCCGTGGCTAAAGTTCTCGATGGAGGTGATTTCAATCGGATACTTTTTAAAAAGATGTGCAAAACCTGAATAATGAATCACACGTCCACGCCCCGCATATATGCCGTGATGCGTATAGCCAAAATGTTTGACTATAAGATGAGCCCCCAAGGGGTAGTGGACTTTTTGTTGTTGCATGCCTAATACGTGCTAATTCATTACAGTTGTCTTTTATCTGTATTTTAAAGCTTCTGCTGTGAATTAGCGACTGTTTAGTGGGTTTCGGTTATTTGAGTTTACGATGATAGAAATAAAAGAGACCGATTGGAAAGGAGTATCTAGCTTTTGTGATCGCATTAAAAGAGGATGCAAGCATCCTCTTTTAAGATGAAGTAGTGTTTATTGATCCACTAGACCTAAAAGTGAGTTTTGGGTACTGCACATGCGTGTTGCTTCTTCAGTGTTCATCGCTTTCACGTCTTCTTCAAATTTCTTTTTTTGTTCTTTGAGTTGTTCTTCAGGCAAACCCATCTGCTCGGCAAGTTTTTCCATTTTTTCCCAAGACTCAACACAAGCTTTCGGCATCTTGCTACATGCTGTTAAAGATAAAAGGGTAATACATGTGCTGATTATGAGTAGTTTTTTCATTACTTAACCTTTTAATTTCAAACATTATTGATTTTTATATTGAGCCTGTAAGGTAACAAAAATTTAAGACTTTGTATAATATTTAAACGTGCAAAGTGTGCTGTGCTTCATATACCGTGGTTTTTTATACGCAGAATGATGTACAGCCATTAAAAAAGGCACTTAGATCAATCTAAGTGCCTTTTTGATGAATATTCAGTGACTCTACTACTGTAGAGGTCGATGCTGAAGTTCATTTAACTCCTTACGGCCATAGCCACGAGAAGCTAATACCTTTTTAATCCCAACAATCACTTCTTCATCGGTCGCTGTTTTAAGCTTTTCGATGAGCTGTTCATTGGTTTTACAAGAGCAGTCATTTTCAACACAAGCAATTTGATTTTTATGCTCGTTTTGCTGTTCATTTGAAAACAGCTTTTGCCAAAAACTCATATAGACTTCATTTACAACCTAACATAGGGTGAAATATAACCAATCTGTAAAATAATGCAAGTCAGCGTGAGAGATAAAAGCAGCGATCGATGTCGAAAAATTCCGATTATAGCGCAAGGTATTAACGTTATTATGACAGTTGAAATACTTGCATTTTATATAAGCTTATCTTTTTTCATGAAAATTAAAAAAGAAGCTCATTCAAGCTTCTTTTTTATACGGTTTAAGTTGCAACAAATTGTTTAAATTTTTTCCAGCAATACCCCAGACTCGACGTGATGGGTGTAGGGGAATTGGTCAAACAGCGCAAACTGTGAAATTTTATGGGTTTGGCTGAGTGTTTGTAAGTTGTCATGTAAGGTGTCAGGATTACACGAAATATAGATGATTCGTTCAAAACGCTGAATCAATTTCAAGGTTTCATCATCAATACCCGCACGCGGTGGGTCAACAAACACCGTATCGAACTCATAGCTGCTCATATCGATATTTGCTTCTTGTAAGCGACGGAATTCGCGTTCGCCGTTATAGGCTTGTGTGAAGTCTTCTGCCGATAAACGCGCGACTTGAATATTATCGATGTGGTTTTGTTCGATGTTCCACTGTGCTGCATACACCGAAGACTTAGCCAGTTCAGTGGCTAAGACACGGTTGAAACGGGTTGAGAGCGGTAGGGTAAAGTTACCATTGCCGCAGTAAAGTTCTAACAAATCTTTGTTCGACTGCTGTGCAGCATTACAGGCCCATTCGAGCATTTTTTGGCAGACTTGCGCATTGGGCTGCGTAAAGCTGCTTTCAATTTGTTTGTACTGATATTTGCGCTCAAAAACTTGTAGTTCTTCCACCACAAATTCATCAGTGAGTACCACTTTTTGACCACGGCTACGGCCAATCAACTTAATATTTAATTTTTCTGAAAGTTGTTTGGCTAAAACCTGCCATTGTTCATCGAGTGGGCAGCGATAAATCAGTGAAACCAGCATTTCACCCTTTAAGGTTGCTAAGAAATGCACTTCAAATAGGCGTTTTGAGAGGAGATCATTGCTTTTCAATTCTGCCAATAAAACAGGCATGAGCTGATTAATACTGGCATCAGCGATTGGGAAGTCATCAATACGAATGACTTTTTTCTGATTGTCTTCATCGCGTTCAAACATGGCATAAAACATATCATCTTCGGTATGCCAAATACGGAATTCTGCACGCATGCGAAAGTGTTTTTCAGGAGATTGAAAAACTTCAAGCGAAGGTGGAGTGAATTCAGCAAATTGAGCTGTAATTCGTTCAATTTTGGCGTCAAGTTGTTGTTGATAAGAAGAAGTCATATGCAGTAAAAATCGCAAACATATTGAAAAAAGAGATGGTAACAAAGTTTGCCGAATTAGCCTAAAGATATTCAGCAAAAGCGTGGGGTTTATTCATGCTACAAGTGGTTTGATGCTGTGCTACATCGGAAATTTTCGAGCAGATTAAGTCAAACCGAGTCGCATAAAAAATGCCAAGTAAACAGACCAGGAGATGTTGACTTGGCAATAGAGGAAACATAGTAATAAACCTGCAGTCCTGATGAGGACTGCAGGTTTAAATTGGGCTTAGTTCAAAGTCATGAGACTTGCATTACCACCAGCAGCTGCAGTGTTTACACTGATAGCGCGCTCAATCACAAAGCGTTCTAAAGGAATGGCAGTTTGTGATGGGCTAAGATGAGTAATACCCACAATCGCACCTTGACGCTCAGCAATCTGCTGTTGCAACGCTAAAAGCTGCGCCGTTGTACCATGGTGCAATACCGCATCAAAAGCATCAGTTTTGATGTCTTTGATGACATGGAACGCTTGAGCCAATGCTTTAGGCATGCTTGGTATGTGTTTTAACACAAAGCTGTTATCTGCAAGCACTGCTGGACGGCTACCGACTGCAAAAATCGCATTCAACTGTTGTAACTGATCCGCTTCTTGTTCTGCTAATGACAACACTGCATGACGCGGAATTACCATGTATTGGTTACTTTCACCTGTTGGACCTTGCAGCTCGTAATGATGGCCTGAACAGAAGTTCTCAATTTTTGCCAATTTTACTGCTGGGAAGGTTTTAGCTGCCCACTCAAGGAACAATGCAGAGTTGCTGAACTCGACTTGAGGGTTTAAGTCAGCACCTGTTGCAAATGGTTTATTTAACTTTTTCGCAGAACAGTTTTGCATTAGGCGATATAGATAAATTGGACCGCCCGCTTTAGGGCCTGTACCTGATAAACCTTCGCCACCAAAAGGTTGTACACCGACAACTGCACCCACGATGTTACGGTTGATGTAGAGGTTACCTACTTCAGCATGGGTCATTACAGTTTGAATGGTCTCATCAATACGGGTATGTAGACCCATCGTCAGGCCATAGCCTTTGCTGTTGATGTGCTCAAGTAATTGTTTGGGTGAACCTTGGTTAAAGCGAATCACGTGCAGCACAGGACCAAACACTTCGCGCTCTAAATCATTGAGATTTGGCAGTTCAATCAATGTTGGTGTAATGAACGTTCCTGCATTTATCTCAGTGTCTTGAGCATCATTACGCATCAATTGGTGTACGCGATGACCTTTTTGGCGCATTTTGTCGATGTGCTTTTGAATGTTTTCTTGCGCTTCAGCATCAATTACAGGACCAATATCTGTTTTAAGTAGATATGGGTTGCCCACTTGAAGTTGCTGCATTGCACCTTTAAGCATTTGAATCACAGCATCGGCATTGTCTTCTTGTACACACAGTACGCGAAGAGCAGAACAACGTTGACCTGCGCTGTCATAAGCTGAGCTGACGACATCAAGTACAACTTGCTCAGTCAGTGCTGATGAGTCAACGATCATGGCATTTTGACCGCCTGTTTCAGCAATCAGTGGAATGCTTTCACCATTTTTGCTTAGACGCTTCGCCACAGTTTTTTGCAAAATCTTGGCAACTTCAGTTGAACCTGTGAACATGATGCCTTGAACTTGCTCGGCTGCACTGAGTTGTGCACCCACAGTTTCACCGCGACCCGGCATCAGCTGTACAGCAGCTTGAGGCACACCTGCTTGCCATAAGATTTGAATTGCTTGCGCTGCGATCAATGGCGTTTGTTCAGCTGGTTTAGCAATCACTGTATTACCCGCAACCAACGCAGCAGCAACCTGACCTGTGAAGATGGCCAATGGGAAGTTCCATGGGCTAATGCATAGCATAGTGCCTAAAGGCTCAACTTCTGCGTTTGCATCTAGATCAATCATTTGCGTTGCGTAGTAGCGTAAGAAATCTACAGCTTCACGAACTTCTGCAATGGCATTGGCATACGTTTTACCACTTTCACGACAAAGTAAAACCATCAGTTCTTCTAAGCGAGCTTCCATTAAGTCAGCAGCGCGAAGTAGGTAACTCGCACGGGTGTCTTTAGCCGTACGTGCCCAAATATCTTGAACAGCCTGCGCATTGTTTAATGCTTGCTCAACTTGTTCGGTTGTTGCTTCTTGTACATAACCCACAACATCTGTGTGACGTGCTGGGTTGATAATGCTTTGCGGAGCAACGGCGTCATTGGTCTGAATGTGCTCACCCATTGGTGCAGCAGACCATTGGTGCTTAGCAAACTGTTGAGCTGTTTGGTTCAGTTGAGCTAATGCAGAGTCATTTGCAAGGTCTAAACCTTTGGAGTTTGCACGTAGCTGCCCATAAAGCTCAGCAGGAAGTGGAATCGAAAGGTGCTTTTGACCCACGATATTTTCACGTTTTGCACTGCTTAAAATGGTTTGAGTTGGGTTTTCAATCAAATCATCAATTGCGAGTGACTTGTCTGCAATACGGTTGACAAAAGAGGTGTTTGCACCATTTTCAAGTAAACGACGTACAAGATAAGCCAATAGTGTTTCATGGTTGCCCACTGGCGCATAAATACGGCACGGTACACCCAACTTTTTATCTTGCTTTTCACCGACCACTTGTTCATACAGTGGCTCGCCCATGCCGTGTAAGCATTGGAACTCATACTGACCCACATAGTATTTCTCTGGGTTGGCCATTTCATAAATGGTCGCCAAGGTTTGCGCATTGTGCGTTGCAAACTGTGGGTAGATTTGTTCTGGTGCAGCCAATAATTTCTTCGCACAAGCGATATACGACAAGTCTGTATGTACTTTACGGGTAAATACAGGGTAGTCGGTCATCCCTTCGATTTGTGCTTTCTTGATTTCGCTGTCCCAGTACGCGCCTTTCACTAAACGAATCATTAAGCGTTTTTCGCTACGTTTAGCCAAGTCTACGATGTAGTCAACCACGTAGAAACAACGTTTTTGATATGCTTGGATAACGAAACCAATGCCTTTCCAGTCTTTGAGTTCTGGTTCAAAGCATAGGCGTTCAAGCATTTCTAAAGAAATTTCTAAACGCTCAGATTCTTCTGCATCGATATTTAAACCGATGTTGTAGCCGCGTGCTAATTTAGCAAGGGTAAAGACTTTGCCGTACAACTCTTCATGCATACGTGCAACTTGTGCGCGTTGGTAGCGAGGGTGTAGAGCAGATAATTTAATTGAAATACCTGGACCGTCGTAAACATCTTTGTCTTTTGACGCTTGACCAATGGCATGAATGGCATCGGTATAGTCTTTCATATAACGATCAGCATCATGATCGGTCAATGCTGCTTCACCCAACATGTCGTATGAATAACGGAAGCCTTTTTCTTCAAGACGTTCAGCGTGTTGTAATGCTTCACCAATGGTTTCGCCAGTCACAAACTGTTCGCCCATCATACGCATAGCCACATCAACTGCTTTACGGATGATGCCACGACCACTACGTGCCAATAAGCCTGTTAAAGTGCCTGATAAGCTATTTTGCTTTGGTGTTTCCATGAGCTTGCCAGTCAACATGAGGCCCCATGCAGCCGCATTGACAAACATCAGGTTACTTTGACCAACGTGTTCTTTCCAGTTGCCTTGGTTGATTTTGTCTTTAATCAATAGGTCACGTGTCGCCATGTCTGGAATACGAAGCAATGCTTCAGCTAAACACATCAGCGCGATGCCTTCTTGAGAAGACAGTGCAAATTCTTGTAAGAGACCCTGTACAATACCTGCTTTACCGCTGCCGCTTTTACGTTCACGTAAAGTATGAGCCAAATCAAAAGCAAGTTCATGAATGCGTTGATTCATCTCGTCAGAGATTTTGCTGTGGTCTAATAAGTTTTGAACACAGTCAGTTTCGGCACGTCGCCAAGCGGTATTGATTTCAACTTCAAGCTCACTTTTTTCTTTGAATTCGGTAATATATTCAAATTGAGTTTGAGCGTCGTTGAAATGCGTATTGCTTTCCATCATATTCATGCCTACATCCTGTGCATACAATAATGTGTTGAGAGATCTATAGTAATTAATTTATGATTACAGAAAGAATGCCGAATAACTCACTATAATTTGTATGCTATTTAGAGATTAATTCAGATGACGAGCCCAATTTTTAGCTTGGACCGAACAGATATCAAAATATTGGATATTCTTCAAAGAGATGGAAAAATATCGAATATTAAACTTGCCGAAGAGGTGAACTTATCAGCGACGGCTGCTTTGGCTCGAGTACAGAAATTAACCAAGGAGGGTTTTATTCTGAGTTATGAAGCACGCTTAAATCCAAACATGCTTAATGCCAGTTTTGTGGTTTTTGTGGAGATCCTTTTGGATAAAACCACGCCACATGTCTTGGAAGATTTTCGCCATGCCGTGCTACAGCATGATGAAATTGTGGAGTGTCATATGACCAGTGGAGGCTTTGATTTTGTGGTGAAGATTCGCTGTGCCAGTATGGATGAGTTCCGAAAAATCTCAGGTCAAGTATTGTGGCAACTGCCGGGCGTTAAAGAAACGCGCAGTTATCCCGTGATGGAAGTCATCAAAGAAAGTTCACGTATTCAACTCAAATACAAACCTTTGTCGAAATAATTGAGTACATGAGATGCAAAAAAGGGGCTTAAAAGCCCCTTTTTTTGATCTACACGTTCAATTAACGTTGTGTAGATTCTTCTTTCATTTCAGCCATCGCTTGTTTGTACATACTGTCTGCTTGTTCAAAGCGTTGTACCACTTCAGCTTCAGGAGCTTTACCCATTAAGCTTACCACTACAATGCTGATCCAAGAGAAGATGAAGCCTGGAATAATTTCATATAGACCTAAGTGTCCTAATGCATTTTTCCACACAATCACGGTTACCGCGCCAACAATAATACCTGCAATAGCACCATTCAAGGTCATGCGCTTCCAGAACAAAGACAAGATAATCAGTGGACCAAATGCCGCACCAAAACCTGCCCATGCATAAGCTACAAGGCCTAGAACTTTACTGTCAGGGTTGCTTGCTAAACAAATTGCAAGAACAGCAACAGCAATAACCATGAAGCGACCCACCCAAACTAATTCTTTTTGAGAAGCGGTTTTACGGATGAAGGCTTTGTACATGTCTTCTGTCAATGTTGTAGAACAAACCAATAGCTGACAGCTTAATGTACTCATCACCGCAGCTAAAATTGCAGCTAAAATGATACCCGCAATCCAAGGGTTGAATAAGAGTTTAGTCAGTTCCATGAACACAGTTTCAGGGTTTTGAGAAACCACAGCCGCCAGTTCAGGGTGTTGTTGGAAGTACGCGATGGCAATAAAACCAGCACCTACCGCACCACCTAGACATAAAATCATCCATGTCATACCAATGCGACGCGCAGCAGGAATCGTTTTCACAGAATCCGCAGCCATGAAGCGCACTAAAATGTGTGGCTGACCAAAATAGCCTAAGCCCCATGCCAATGATGACAGGATGGCAACAGTGCTGAGTTCAGAAACAATATGCATCGCTTGTGGGCGAGCCGTTTCAAGTAAGACTGTGAACTGTGCAGCATTACCATCAATCGCAAGGTAAGTCATGATTGGGGTAAGCAGCAGAGCAAAAATCATTAGACCTGCTTGGAAGGTGTCTGTCCAGCTAATTGCAAGGAAGCCGCCGATACATACATAACTGATGGTTGCAATTGCGCTAATCCAAAGAGCAGTGGTGTAGTCCCAGCCAAAAATGCTTTCAAATAAACGTGAGCCAGCGACCATGCCTGAAGCACAGTAAATCGCGAAGAATACTAAAATAACGATCGCTGAGATCATACGCAAGATACGTTTACGATCTGCGAAACGACCTGTGAAATAATCAGGCAGGGTTAGGGCATTGTTTTGGACTTCAGTATGTACACGTAAACGCCCTGCAACCAATAACCAGTTGAGCCATGCACCAACGATTAGACCTACAGCAATCCACGCTTCAGACAAACCAGACAAATAAATTGCGCCCGGTAAGCCCATCAGTAACCAGCCACTCATGTCTGATGCACCTGCAGAAAGCGCAGTAACCACACTTCCTAAACTACGACCACCTAAGATGTAATCATCAAAGTTGTTTGTGGACTTGTATGCATACAAACCGATGCCAACCATGGCAATGATATAAACTAAAAATGTGACGAGGGTGGGGTTAATTTGACTCATAGGCATTCCTTGGCAAAATCCGACTTGGGAGATTTTTTAATCGCTTTGTTTGAGACGGCGATTCAAGCATAAAAATAAAATTACACTCTGTAACAGTTGTGATGTGTTTTTGTATGCTTTGTGTAATTATTAATTGTTTTTTAAAATTAAACAATAAGTTGTTGAAAATATGTTATTTATTGGTCAATTATTATTCTTTTCTATAGGGTAAATGAGATTCTAAGCTTTTATTTCGTAAAATCAGCAAGCTAGTTATAATTTATGATTTTTTATTGCTTACGAAAAATTACATTACCTGCAGAGTAGGCGCATTTCCATATAAAATGTTTCATTTATGAAATGTATTTACAGTCATGAAATAGGTGAAAAAGACGAATATTTCACCATTAACCTAATTCTGTTAGGGCGTTTTTGCTTTGAGAGCATTGGAAAACTTTCAAATTTCTAATTAGAAAATAGGAATTCAATGGCATTTTCTGCTTGCTTTGGCACAAGTGAAAATAGAGTCGGTATAAATTAACTGCACATTTGGCAAAATCTCTCCTGAAATTGTGCAGACCATTGCGGTGGTATGTGATCAATTGAGCCAAACTATTGAAGGTTAGACATACGCTTTTCCCTATAGATGTCTATCAAGATAGAGCGGGCACCACAAATTAATATGAATAGCAACGAAGTGTTGACCAATTTTGCATTAAAGCATGTATTCCTTTCTTAAGGTAAATACGAGGTTATTCATCCAAATGACCTTGTCAATAAATCTCAATCGACCAATGATGTTTATCCAACGCCGCTGCGTTTAGCAATTTATTAATGGTATTGCAGCCTTAAATACCAAATATATTCAAGCCAATGAACACCTATGCTTGGATGTAGTCATGCGTAGTATTGGGGCAAGGGTTACTTACTCGGGAACCGTTAGGTCGCATTTTTTATTTGAAAATTTGGTTACTGAGGTGACGACGAAGGTTGTACCTTTAGCATAAGTTCGCTAAGACATTTATAACTATATATAGGTATAAAAGTAGTTAATGCGCTGCTTTTATACTTTTAAGCCAATCCGTGCTAACAAAAGGTAGCAGTTAGAACTACAATAAGCCTGAGTGAGGAACCATGATTAGATGTCTATGCTGAGTAAATTGAGCCAATTATTTAAATTAAAGAAAGATGCGCCAGAACAACTATTTTTGCAGCAGCATCAGATTGAATATGATGATGAAAAAGGCTTTATCATTGAAGGTATTGTACTAAATGCTATACATGCTGAACGTTTGGTCTATTTTTCAAATCGTAGAATTAGTCAGTTTGATGACCTCAATGCACTTTTTTATAGTGCTATGTTAATCAATGAAAAGATCGACTTGGAAATTGCCAATGAGCGATTTGTTGTACGTTTAGGCAATAATCTAGAAAACTTAATTGAGTTAAAGCGAATGATTAAGCTACTCAATGACTATTATTACCAGTTTATACGTGACAAAAAATAAGTCTTTTAAAAATCATAAATTTGAGTTGTAAAAAGGACTTAGCGCTAGATTGATGATGTTGTTGTCGTGAAAAATAACATGCAGCGTGAGGACATCATGCTAGTATATGACGCATGTTTTTAAACGCTAAAGCCATGTCCATGCTCCAAGAAGAAATCTCCCAACTGAATGTGCAACAACTAAAAGCAGGCGAAAAACGTTGGCTGGGAAATTTGCTCGGCTCTTCAGCTGCATTATTCATTCAAACGTTAAGTTCACAAAATAAAAAGCTCTTTGTGGTTGTGGCAAAAAATAATCAACACTTAGCACAACTCGAAAGTGAATTTGAATTTTACGGTATTCGACCGACCATTTTCCCAGACTGGGAAATTCTGCCTTATGACCGTTTATCTCCTCATCAAGATATTGTGTCTGAGCGTCTCGCAATTTTATCCAATATGCCGCAAACAGGCGTCTTACTGATTTCGGCTTCGACCTTGGTGCAGCGTGTAGCGCCGACGTCGTGGGTGTTGGGAGAACACTTTGATATTCACGTTGGTCAAAAGTTTGAATTGGAACAGCAAAAGAAGCGTTTGATTCAAGCAGGCTATCATTTGGTCGACACAGTATATGACCATGGTGAATTTGCGGTTCGGGGTAGCATTATGGATATCTATGCCTCAGGTCAAGCTGCACCAATTCGCATAGACCTGTTTGATGATGAAATTGAAACCCTCAAATTTTTTGATCCTGAAACACAGCGTACTACGCAAAACTTAAAACAGTTTTCCGTATTGCCCGCTAAAGAGTTTCCGCTGAAAGAGGCTCGCAGCATATTTCGTGATCGCTATGCAGAAATGTTTCCGACGGCAAATCCAAAGAAAAATCCAATTTATCAGGATGTGTTAGAAGGAATTGCATCGCCAGGGATTGAGTTCTATTTCCCACTATTTTTCAGTGCAGCGCAGATGGAAACCCAAAGTACACTGCTTTCGTATCTACCAAGTCATTCCATTGTCATTACAGATAAGCAGGTTGATGATGGTTTAGATAGTTTTTGGAAAGAAATCGATCGACGTTATGAAGACCGCCGCCATAATGTTGACCAGCCAATTTTAGCCCCTAACCATCTTTTTATTTCGACCAATCAAGTTTTAGAACAGCTCAATACCTTTCCCCGTATTATTGCCTCAGTCGAGGCTTTTGATCTAAAAGCGGGTGTGACCAATTTAAACACCGTACTTCCACCACGTTTAGCGGTCGATCCTAAAAATGAAAAGCCCTTTCATGCGGTTAAACAGTATATTGATGCTGCTAACCATTCAGTATTACTGGTTGCTGAAAGTGCGGGGCGTCGTGAAACTTTAAAAGATGCCTTACGTGCGACATTGGGAGAGATTCCTAATGTTGAGAATTTTGCTGAATTTCAAAAATCCTTACATGCCATTGCAATTACCAGTGCGCCATTAGAGCGTGGTTTGGTATTAAAAGACAGCATTAGCATCATTTCTGAAAATCAGTTGTATGAGCATCGCGTTGTACAGCGCCGTCGTAAACGCCAGCAAGAGGTTTCAGAAGAGTTTCTCATCCGCAGTTTGACTGAACTGAGTATGGGCGCTCCGGTGGTGCATATTGACTATGGTGTGGGGCGTTATGCGGGCTTAGTTACTTTAAGCATTGATGGTCAAGACTATGAGTTCTTGCAGCTCGATTATGCCGATGCGGCCAAAGTTTATGTTCCTGTCACCAATTTACATTTGATCAGCCGTTATAGTGGCGGCGATCCAGACTTAGCACCCTTGCATAAGTTGGGTACTGATGCTTGGAGCAAAGCAAAGCGTAAAGCATTAGAGCAAATCCATGATGTAGCAGCGGAGTTGTTGCATATCCAAGCCCGTCGTCAAGCCAAACCAGGCTTTGGTTTTGAGTTAGATCAAGGTCAATATATGCAGTTTGCCAGTGGCTTTGCCTATGAAGAAACACTCGATCAAGCCAATGCGATTGAGGCAACTTTGTATGATATGCAATTGGCTAAACCGATGGATCGCTTGGTTTGTGGTGATGTGGGCTTTGGTAAAACCGAAGTTGCGATGCGCGCAGCATTTTTAGCGGTACAGAACAATAAACAAGTGGCTGTTTTGGTGCCGACGACGTTGCTGGCTCAACAGCATTATGAGTCGTTTAAAGATCGTTTTGCAGACTGGCCTATTCGTATCGAAGTTTTATCACGTTTTGGCAGCAGTAAATCACATACGAAAACGATTGAAGACTTAGCTGAGGGCAAAGTCGACATCGTGATTGGTACGCATAAAATTCTACAAGAAAGTGTCCAGTTTAAAGACTTAGGCTTGATGATTGTGGATGAAGAACACCGCTTCGGTGTACGTGACAAAGAGCGGATTAAAGCAATGCGTGCAGATGTGGATATGTTGACTCTGACTGCAACTCCAATTCCACGGACTCTAAACATGGCCTTTAGTGGCATGCGTGATCTATCCATTATTGCTACACCACCTGCACGACGTTTAGCGGTAAAAACGTTTGTGCAAGAACATACGGGTGATTCAGTTAAAGAAGCCATCTTGCGTGAGTTACTGCGTGGTGGCCAAGTTTATTTCTTGCATAATGAGGTCGAAACCATTGAGCGTGCAGCGGAGAGTCTTCGAGAGTTGGTCCCTGAGGCACGTGTGGCTGTTGCACATGGTCAAATGCGTGAACGCGAGTTAGAACAAGTCATGCAGCAGTTCTACCATAAAGAATATAACGTGCTGGTCTGCTCAACCATTATTGAAACAGGGATTGATGTTCCGAATGCCAATACCATTTTAATTGAGCGGGCAGATAAGCTGGGTTTAGCGCAGTTGCATCAACTACGTGGGCGTGTAGGGCGCTCGCATCACCAAGCTTATGCCTATCTGTTGGTGCCATCCATCAAAGGATTAAAAGGTGATGCTGAAAAACGTCTGGATGCGATTCAGCGGGCATCGACATTAGGTGCGGGCTTTATGTTAGCGACGGAAGACTTAGAAATTCGCGGAGCGGGTGAGCTACTTGGCGAGCAACAAAGTGGTTCAATGCAAGCCATTGGCTATAGCTTATATATGGAGATGCTCGAAAAGGCGACCAAAGCCATTCAAAAGGGCAAAACCCCAAATTTCGATGCGCCACTCTCACTGACCGCAGAAATCAATTTACATATGCCGGCCTTGATTCCAGATGAATATCTGGGAGATGTCCATCAGCGTTTATTGTTCTATAAGCGTATTAGTAATACGGACAGTCAGGAAAAACTCGATAACATTCGTATGGAGTTGATTGACCGTTTTGGGATACCACCACAACCTGTAAAGCAGCTTTTTGCTGTACATCAGATGCGTTTGAAAGCAGAAATACTGGGCATTACCAAGGTGGATATTTCTGCCAATGGGGGGGTGATTGAATTCTCACCTGATACTCCTGTTCAAGCTATTAGTATTATTCAGATGATGCAAAAACATCCGACCTTTTTTAGGATGGAGGGTGGTCAGCGCTTAAAGGTCATGGTGATGCTAGAGGAATATGAAAAACGGATTCAATTTATCAATGACTTATTGGAAAGTTTGTTGAAAGAGTTGCATTAAAATTTAGCTTTAATTTGCCGTGATTTCATACAGATATCAGGTTTTTCTTGCGGACTTGCGCTATAAAAAGAAAGACTTGATTTTTTGATGAAATTTATTAGAGTAATAAATGTGATGTGGTTCAAAGTAAAACGTAGTTTATTTGTGTTGAAACACATTGCTTACAATATTCACCTCTGATTGGATGTGATAGTATTAGCCATTATTCTAATTTGCATCATTTATAAAGATATGTTTAGTTTGCATCCACAACTTGCTCAAGATACGTTTTTTGTAGGCGACTTTCCACTTTCAACATGTCGCTTAATGAATGATATGCAATTCCCGTGGCTAATTTTAATTCC
Organism: Acinetobacter sp. 789_lipA; assembly: GCF_058242845.1. Classification (NCBI taxonomy): domain Bacteria; kingdom Pseudomonadati; phylum Pseudomonadota; class Gammaproteobacteria; order Moraxellales; family Moraxellaceae; genus Acinetobacter; species Acinetobacter sp. 789_lipA. The sequence continues at coordinate 2,483,326 of NZ_JBZAYS010000001.1, forward strand.
ACGCGTGCCAGGCATCACTGAGTTATATGAGCTCAGTCAAGCCGACCAAGAACAGTTTTTACGTGAGTCAAGCTGGTTATCAAGCCAATTGGCTCGTGTATTCCGTGCTGACAAAATGAATGTTGCTGCTTTAGGTAATATGGTTCCGCAGCTCCATTTTCACCATGTTGTACGTTATCAAAACGACGTCGCATGGCCAAAACCAGTTTGGGGTACACCCGCTGTTGCTTATAGCAATGAAGTGCTTGCGCATATGCGTCAAACTCTAATGCTTGCACTACGTGGCCAAGGTGATATGCCATTCGATTGGTGTATGGACTAATACACGTGAGAAATCAAATCAGGGATGATTTGATCGTGTGCATAATGGGGAACGAGCAGTGCCATTAGATCATTGGTTATCTAAAGAGCCCAAACAATTTGTGTATTTCCATCGTGCGATGGGATATGGCATGCTGTCTTTAATAACCATCGTCTATCATTATACGATGGCAGATACCAAATATCAGATTTACGTGCCGCTGCTGTTGCTCATTGTATTATTGATCACCCCCCATTTTCAAGGTGGTTAGGTTATCGCTTCAATAATACGATGCAACGCGGTGTGATGTTTGTTATAGATATTGTCATTACAGCGATCATTTTAGCCGCTGTACATCTCAGTATCGTACTCACATTTTTAACCATTTTTGCTATGCTTTATACGGCTATTAGCAATAAAATTTCTTTTTTGATGGTGTCTTTGGCCAGCCTGATTGGGGTGGTTGTCTTTTATATCTCTATTATCTTTGTCTTTGGTTTTAGTGAGTATTTCGAGGCTACTAGTACCGAACTGATCGTATTGGGCTTTTTGTGCCTCACCACTTATTTTGGCGTGGGTAGCTATTATCAGCGCAACCAAATGCAAGACATATACCGCCGCAAAAATCACTATTTTGATCAGATGAACCGTTATATGGAGTTTGCCAATCAACTGAGTCGCTATGCACCGGTTCAATTGTGGCAATCGATCATGAAAGGTGAATCTGAAGCGAAAATTGAATACAAACGTAAAAAACTGACAGTTTTCTTTTCAGATATTCAGGGTTTTACCGAGCTTTCTGAAAGCCTAATTCCGGATGATTTAGCATTCCTACTCAATGATTATTTAAAACACATGACCGAGATTGCGAAGCAATATGAAGGTACTGTTGATAAATTCATGGGCGACGCAATTTTAGTGTTCTTTGGTGACCCTAATTCCGAAGGTGTGGAGCGTGATGCTCAAAACTGTTTGGAAATGGCTATGGCGATGCGTCAGCAAATGAAAATCCTGCGCGAGCGTTGGGTGAAAATGGGTTATCCACCATTGCATATTCGTATGGGGATTTCTACAGGGTATTGTCACGTAGGGAACTATGGCGCATCACACCGTATGGCCTATACCATTGTTGGTCGTGATGCAAACCTTGCTGCACGTTTACAAAGTGCAGCGCAAGTGGATGAAATCTTAATTTCGGACGATACACATAATTTAGTAAAAAATGATTATCTTTGTGCACCGAAAGCGCCAATTTTCCTTAAGGGAATTAAAGGTGCTGTAAAGACGTGGCAAGTCGTTGAAAAATATACCTCGCAAAAATCAGACTATCAACGCTGGTTTGATTATGAATATAAAGGGTTTCATTTACTGCTGAACTTAGATGAAGTGCAGAATTTTGAATATCCGCAGTTGATTCAAGTCTTAGAAAAAATGATTCAACGCATTCAAACCCAACAAAAGATGACCAATTCACAAGGTATCGTCAAACTCAATCTTGAAGATGAAGTAATAGAGCCTGTTCAGAAAAATGAATATCATTAACTTGATGGTGTGAGATACAAAAGTAAGAAGCGTAAAAAAGCCACTACAATGAGTGGCTTTTTTACGCTTTGAAAAAAATTAGTGATTTTCAGACGCGTGGTTAATCGTGTATTTAGGAATTTCAACTTCTAAGTCTTCATCCACTAACTTTACTTGGCAAGACAAACGAGAGTCGGGTTCTAAGCCCCAAGCACGATCCAGTAGATCAGCTTCAACATCATTCATTTCTTCTAAACTGTCAAAGCCTTTACGTACCACAACGTGGCAAGTTGTACATGCAGCGGACATATCGCACGCATGTTCAATTTTGATTCCATTTTTCAGTAAGCTTTCACAAAGATTCGCATTCTGTTCAACTTCAAACTCAGCACCTTCTGGGCAGATTTGCGCATGTGGGAGAACTTTAATACGTGGCATAGTCTTTACCTATAAATTAGTTTGAGTTTGACCAGTCGTCGAGTTTTGTGCCTTTCAGCGCTGCATCGATATGCTGATTCATACGTGCTGCTGCAAAAGCATCACTGTATATTTTAAGCTGTTCAACAGCAGATTCAATTGCTTTGATTTCTGTTGTTTCAAGTGTTGCTTCTAATGAAGTTTTGGCCGCATTTAATGCAACTTGTTGTTCACTCGTGAGCAGGTGAGCATCCACTTTTAGGGCTTGCTCTAAAGCTTCGAGTTCGCGTTTTGCTTCAACTTTGGTTTCTTGTAAGTGACGAAGATTTTTATCTTCTTCAGCAAACTTGTAACCATCGAGCAGTAAGCGTTCCATATCGCTATCAGCCAAACCATATGATGGTTTGATATCAATTTGTGCATGTACGCCAGAGGTTGTTTCTTTAGCTGAAACCGTCAGTAGGCCATCGGCATCCACTTGGAAGGTCACTTCAATACGCGCTTGACCCGCAGTCATTGGTGGAATGCCGCGAAGGACAAAACGACCTAAGCTACGGCAATGCTCAACCAAATCACGCTCACCTTGAACCACATGAATCAGCATCGCGGTTTGGCCATCTTGGTAGGTGGTGAACTCTTGGCGACGTGCAACTGGGATTGCGGTATTACGTGAAATAAGGCGCTCAACCAAGCCGCCCATGGTTTCCAGACCGAGAGAAAGCGGAGTTACATCAAGCAGTAATGCGCCATCGGCTGTGTTTCCAATCAACTGATTGGCTGTAATCGATGCACCAATAGCAACAACTTCATCTGGGTTGATGGTACATAATGGCTCTTGAGCAAACACATCGCGTACAGCGTTTTGTACAGCATAAGAGCGAGTTGAGCCACCGACCAAAACTACGTTTTGAATGTCGTTGAGTTCGAGTTTGGCATCGCGGAGGACACGTTTGCAGACACTAATCGTTTTATCTAAAGCAACTTTGATAATGCTTTCAAATGTCGCACGATCAAGCGTTAAGCTGTGCTCTAGGACGTGTAAATGAACGCTTTCTACATCAGTTAAAGCTTCTTTGGCTTTACGTGCAGCAACTAAAACGTGTGCATATTCAGTGTCATCGAATTGGTCGATATTGAGTTCTTTTTTCGCCCATTTTACGATTAAACGGTCAAGATCATCACCACCTAATGCGGTATGGCCACCCGTTGCTAACACTTCAAACACGCCTTGTGAAAAGCGTAAAATTGAAACGTCAAAGGTACCGCCACCCAAGTCATAAATCACATAGTTGTGATCATGCGCAAGATTGGTTTCTTGGTCCAGGCCATACGCAACCGCAGCAGCAGTAGGCTCATTTAAAAGACGCAATACGTTTAAACCAGCAAGTTGTGCGGCATCACGTGTCGCTTGACGCTGAGCTTCATCGAAGTATGCAGGAACGGTAATTACTGCACCATTGACTTCATTTTTTAAGCTCGCTTCAGCACGATCTTTCAGTTGCTTTAAAATTTCAGCGGACACTTCAACAGGGGTTTTGCGGCCCTGAGCAGTTTCAAAAGCAGGCATTTGATTATCTTCACCCACTAAAGTGTAGGGGTGTTGAAACTTAATGTCGGCTTTAGAGCGCCCCATAAAACGTTTGACTGAAACGATGGTATTTTTAGGGTCAGCAGTCAAAAATGGTTTTGCTTCGTCGCCATATTGGGTTTGGCTTACACCATAATGCGCGATCGATGGGAGTAAGACACGACCTTGTTCATCATGCAAAACTTTTGCCTTGCCTGAGAGTACGGTTGCAACTAGAGAGTGAGTTGTACCTAAGTCGATACCAATGGCAATACGGTGTTCATGTGGCGCACTTGATTGTCCTGGTTCTGCAATTTGCAAGAGAGCCATGTGTTACATCCTTTGAGCGTCAAAAATTAAAAATAAGTTAAAATTCATCATCTAAATCAAAGCTATCGTCATCTTCAAAACGATCTTCAGCTTTATCTATGTCATGCATGACTTTTACAAAGAAGCGAAGTTTGCGGACATCATCACGTGCCTCAGCCCAATCTTCCTCTTCAAAATCAATTTTGAATTCGCGGACTAAACCATCAATCCATTGTTGAACGTCTAATTTGAGTGATTGTAATTCATCTGCTGAACGTGCTTCATCAAGTTGTTCACGGATTTCTAAGGCAGACTGGAGAAATTCAAAATCATTGATGGATTGATCAAGATGATAATCTTGTTTTTTTAATCCTAATAAATATCCTGCACGGCTATCAACCTGAGATAAAACTTTGAATGCTTGATTGATCTCACTTGATTTTATGAGGGCTTGATCTTTATCGAGAGCTTTATCTGGGTGATATTGTTGCTGCAACTTTAAAAATTCTGATTTTAAGGTTGCTAAATCAATATCGAGTGCTACTGGGAGGTTAAACAACTCAAAATGATTCATAGGAGAGGGATTCCGCGCTAAATTGGGGGTCATTGCGAAAGCAAAAACACTCTATGTAAATGCAATTAAAACAGTGTGATACACACTGTTTTAATGTTGAAAAGCAAGTTAATGAACTGTTATACGGTGAAAGATTCACCACAGCCACATTCGCCTTTTTTGTTTGGGTTGTTAAACTCAAAGCCTTCGTTTAAACCATTTTTCACGTAGTCCATCTCCATACCATCGAGATAAACCAAGCTTTTTGGGTCTACAAATACTTTCACCCCAAACTGCTCAAAGGTAGTGTCATGTGCATCAATTGAATCGACAAATTCAAGCACATAAGCCAAACCAGAACAGCCTGAAGTTTTCACGCCAACGCGAATACCTTCACCCTTACCGCGATTTTTTAAATAATTGCTGATATGAGTTGCAGCATTTTCAGTTAAGTTGATCATGAAAACTCCCTAATCTTTCTTTAAAATGCGAAGCAATTAAGCTTTAGATTTTTTGCTGCGGTAGTCTTCAACAGCAGCTTTAATAGCATCTTCAGCCAGTACAGAACAGTGTACTTTTACTGGAGGAAGAGCAAGTTCAGTTGCGATATCAATGTTTTTGATCGCTTGAGCTTGATCTAAAGTTTTGCCTTTTAGCCATTCAGTCACTAAAGAGCTAGATGCAATAGCAGAACCACAACCATAAGTTTTGAAACGTGCTTCTTCAATCACACCGTTGTCATCTACTTGAATCTGTAAACGCATAACATCGCCACATGCAGGTGCTCCAACCATACCTGTACCTACGTTTTCAGCATTTTTGTCTAATACACCTACATTACGAGGGTTTTCGTAATGATCAATTACTTTTTCGCTATAAGCCATGATGCGTCTCCAAACCTCGGGGTCAGCGTTAATATTAAATATGGGGTCAAAACTTGATTTTTCAATGAAGCCCTCCAGTATGTGGATGACTTCAATAGGAAAAATTAGTGTTCAGCCCACTCAACTGTAGAAAGGTCGATACCGTCTTTGTACATGTCCCAAAGTGGAGAAAGTTCACGAAGTTTCTCGACCGCAGAACGCGTCACTGTAAGTACATGGTCAATGTCTGCTTCAGTGGTGTATTTACCAAAACTGAAACGAATTGAACTGTGCGCAAGTTCGTCAGACAAACCTAGTGCACGTAATACATAAGAAGGTTCTAATGTTGCTGAAGTACAAGCTGAACCCGAAGATACAGCAGCGTCTTTCAATGACATCATTAACGATTCACCTTCAACAAAGTTGAAACTTACGTTTAAGTAGTTCGCAACGTTTTGTGTTGGGTGGCCGTTTAAGAAAATTTGTTCTAAGTCTTGTAAGCCATTCCAAAGCTTGTCACGAAGTACGCGAATGCGTGCTTGTTCAGAAGCTAAGTTTTTACCTGCAAGTTCAAATGCTTCACCCATACCAACGATTTGGTGTGTTGCAAGTGTACCAGAACGCATACCGCGTTCATGACCACCACCATGCATTTGCGCTTTTAAACGAACACGTGGAGTACGACGTACATAGAGTGCGCCAATACCTTTAGGGCCATAAATTTTATGAGCAGAGAAGCTCATAAGGTCAACTTTCATGGTTGAAAGGTCAATTTCAACTTTACCTGCAGCTTGCGCCGCATCGACATGGAAGAAGATCTTGTGTGCACGAGTAATTTCACCAATTGCCGCAACATCAGTCACAGTGCCAATTTCGTTGTTCACCATCATAAGTGAAACAAGAATAGTGTCTGGACGAATAGCTGCTTCAACCATTTCAGGGGTAATTAAACCCGTGTTTGGAAGTGGCTCAAGGTAAGTGATTTCAAAACCTTCAGACTCAAGCTCACGGCAAGTGTCTAAAATAGCTTTGTGTTCAATTTTACTTGTAATAATGTGCTTGCCTTTAGACGCATAGAATTGTGCTACTCCTTTAAGAGCTAAGTTGTCTGATTCAGTTGCACCTGAAGTCCAAACGATTTCGCGTGGATCTGCTTTGATCAAGTTCGCAACTTGTTCACGTGCATATTCGACTTTTTCTTCTGCCTGCCAACCGTAAGCATGAGAACGAGATGCTGGGTTGCCAAATGTGCCGTCAAATGTCAGACATTCCATCATGCGTTCAGCGACTTGCGGGTCTACAGGAGTTGTTGCTGCATAATCAAGATAAATTGGACGTTTCATGTCAAATACCTGTTACCGATAAAAGGGCTGAATCTGAAGGTGCTGTATTTTGGCGAATGGCAACTTTTTGAACGTTGTCACGTGCTACAAGGTCAGCAAGAGTGATTTTAGCGAGATAGTCGGCAATGTGATGGGAGAGTTCTTGCCATAAATCGTGAGTTAAGCACATTGCGCCATTTTGGCAGTTGCCTTTGTGGTCACAGCGAGTGGCATCAACTGTTTCGTTTACAGCTTCAATAACTGCTAATACCGTGATTTCATCAGCGCGACGAGCTAAGTGGTAACCACCGTTGGCACCACGAATACTAGAAACTAAGCCGTGGCGCTTTAATTTCGCAAATAACTGTTCAAGATAAGCAACAGAGATAGTTTGACGAGCTGCAATTTCTGCAAGCGTGATCGTTTGTTCAGTTGGCTGCAAAGCTAAATCAAGTAGAGCAGTCACTGCGTAGCGTCCGCGAGTTGTTAAGCGCATGATTCGATACACATGATTAGACTAGATGTGCCGATTTTAAGAATCCTGACTAAAATAGTCAAGTTTTTTTAATAGGGATTGTGCGTATTTAATTTGCTTGAAATATTATGTAGTTATGCAAGCCAAATATTATATACCAATAAGCCAATCAAAAGTATAGAAAACACAAAAAATGTGACATTTATACGTTTTTGACGTTGCTCGATACGGCGGATACGATTTTTGTATTGTTTCACTTCAACCTGTAGAGTGTTGATTTTAGAACGTTGTTCTTCAATTTTCTCTAAAAGAGGTGCAATACGTTTTTTGGATGCAACGACATTTTGTGGATCAGTTGGTTCAGTTAACCAGTTTTTCCAGTCGGCAAGAACTTTAGGTGCACTAAAATGTAAAATTAAATCTCGGAACTCATCTTTTAAGGTGATGTCACCATCAATACGCATGGTTTTAATACTGCGACGGTTTCCAAAGACGAAAATTTTAATTAAATCCATCAATGTGGTGCGTACATCTAGGTCGACCGGTTTTTCAGGTGCTTTGGCATCAAATAAAACACCTTGAGCGGTAAAGGTGATATAGAAGTCAAAATAAGGCAGATAGCTATTTATTTTAATCGCAATATTTTGCTCAACAAACTTTTTACAGTGAAGTGCAACCACACGGTCGTGTTTTAAAATAAGAGAAAAGATCGTCTCAAGAACAATCATCACCATAGTGAGTAGCATATGTGTTTGATTGTATTCTTTTTGAGAATCACTCATAAGTAGTAACCTAAATCCTGACCTGAAATGAGCATCCTGCTCGCAAAAACTTCAGACTTAAAAATAAAAATGTAATAAAGATGCTTTGTAGAACAGTTTTACAAATCGATCAAGTCTAATATTTGCTAGTATAGTGCAATCTATAAGATTTTTTGGATGTTTTTGCACATAAATCATGCAGGAGATGGTGTTAATGGAAAAAGCAGATATAGAGTTAGATGATATTTCGCAAGAAGATGAAACACTAAAAAAAACAAAAACTAAGCATCATTTTCATCGTAAAAATAGTTTGGATTTTAGAAAGTATACCAAGCAAATCTGGTTAGCCGGTTTGGGTGCTTTTTCACGTGCAGAGGAAGAGGGGAATAAATTATTTGACTCGTTGGTCCAAGTCGGCGAAGAGTTAGAATCTAAAACCACTGAGATTGCTGACCAAACGGTTGAAAAGGTATCTGAAAAAGCGCGTGAATCGGTGACGGATACTAAAGACAAGGTTGAGAAGATTGTGGATCGTGGAGTAAATCACTCCTTAAACCGGATTGGATTGGTCACGGTGAAAGACATTCAGTACTTAGAAAACCTGATTCTTCAACTGAATGATAAAATCGATGTTTTGATTGAAGAAAATAAGAAGTTAAACGAAAAAGTGAATAAAAAGTGATCTGGTTGTGCTTTTGTACCTTTTTCAACGTTTTTTTGTGATTTATTTTCCAAAAAAGCATATACAGAGTATTGCGTTTTCACCTAAAGCATTGCTATAAAGGCGTTACGGTAATTTATACTAAATTTTTGGACCTTAAATAAACGATATTAAGAGGACGCGATCCACATGAATAAATCAGAATTAATTGATGCAATTGCAGAGAAAGGGGGATTGTCTAAGACTGATGCTGGTAAGGCCTTAGACGCTACAATTGCTTCAATCACTGAAGCGCTTAAGTCTGGTGATACAGTTACACTTGTTGGTTTTGGTACTTTCAACGTGAAAGAACGTGCTGCACGTACTGGCCGTAACCCACAAACTGGTGCTACTTTAGAAATTAAAGCAAGCAAAGTACCAAGCTTTAAAGCTGGTAAAGGTTTAAAAGATTCTGTTGCTTAATCTTTTAAATAAATACTAAACGCGCCTTTTCGGCGCGTTTTTTATTAAACATTAGAAAATGTGTCGATAACACATTCATTCATTGCTGCTTTTCAGTTAAAATCTCGGGCAAATAAAATATTGGAATACTTATGGAATCTTTTCGTAAAGTTATTAAGGGTTGGTTGGGCAAAGCTTTGCTCATTTTGTTTTTGACCCCTTTAGCACTTGTAGGTATTGAAGGATATTTTAGTAGCGGATCAAAAGACGCTGTAAAATCAGTCAATGGCCAAGATATTTCTGAAAAGGAATTAGAGACCTTAACCGCTTCCTTTAAAGAACAATTCTTAACTTATGCCAATGGGGATGAAACTTTACTCAACCAAAGCTTTATTAAAGATAAGGCGATGGACCAACTGATCGCAAACACTTTGTTATTGCAACAGGCTGAAAAGCTGGGCATTTCACTCAGTGATACTCAAATTGAACAGATGATTGCTCAACAGCCAAGTTTTCAAGAAAATGGAAAATTTTCAGAAACGCGTTATTCAAGCTATTTGCAGTCTGTGGGTATGAGTAGTGATGCGCTCGTTGCAAACTTACGTCAAGACCATGCATTAAAAATGATGCGTTCGACTTTTGTTGATTATGCATTGGTGAGTAAACTAGATATTCAACAAATTGCTAACTTACAAACAGAACAGCGTACTGTGCAGTTTGCCAATGTAAATCTTGATGAATATAAAAAGAACGTCAAGGTTTCAGCACAAGAGATTGAAAACTATTACAAGCAACACCCAGCTATGTTTAAACAAGTGGCAAGTGTAGATGTTGACTATGTGCTGTTAACACCAGCCAATGTACCTGCTGCTGCTTCACCTGTAACAGATGCGGAGTTGCAGCAAGCCTATACACAGTTTGTTGAAGCACAAAAAGATAATGTTGCGCCTTTGGTTAAACATATTCTGATTACGACGGATGCACGTACAGATGCTGAAGCGAAAAAACGTGCAGAAGAGGTTGTGGCAAAAATTAAAGCAGGAACAAGCTTTGCAGCAGCTGCGGCTCAATACTCTGAAGATACTGCATCTAAAGCGAATGGTGGTGCTTTAGCAGTTTATAACAAAGGCACTTTTGGTGATGCTTTTGACCAAGCTGTAGCATCACTTAAATCAGGTCAAGTATCAGCGCCTGTAAAAACTGAATTTGGTTACCATGTCATTGAAACTGATGCGCCAGCTGTGAAGTTGCCATCTTTTGAAAATGAAAAAGCACGTTTGACGGCGGAAGTTCAAAAGAATAAAACAGCCAATGCATTCTCTGATACTGTAAACAGTTTAAATGAACTGGTTGTAGACTCAGATGCTTTAGATGTGGTGTCTCAAGAAGTTAAAGGTGTACAAGTTCAAACTGTAAAAGGCATGACCTTATCTACACAGCATCCTGTATTAAGTAATGCTGCGGTAAAAGTGAAACTGTTTAACGATGACGTTAAAAACGGTGATCGTAACGCGACCAGCAGCATTCAACTTCCGAATGGGGATGTGGTTTGGGCAAAAGTACGTGATTATCATGCGGCAGGTGTCCAAACGCTTCAAGAAGCAACACCACGTGTGAAAGCAAAATTGGTTGAACAAAAAGCTTATGATGCTGCTAAAGCCAAAATTGCTCAAAGTTTAAAAGACTTTAAAACTCAACCAGCAGTATCTGTTGTTGCCAAGAGCGGTTTGACCTTTACTCCACCGCAAGTGTTTATTCGTTCACAAGGCTTACCACGTGCAGTTGAGCGTGCGGCGTTTAGCCAAGCGGCACCAAAAGCAGGACAGTGGTCTGTAACAACAGCATTATTGCCAACAGAAATGGTGGTGGTAGCGGTATCAAACGTAAACAAGACGACGTCTAGTGCGTTGACGGATGAGCAATTGGCTGAGCTTTCGAAGTTATATCAACAACTTCGTGGTCAGCAAGAAGCTGAAGATTATGTGCAATACTTAAAAGCACATGCAAAAATTAAATAATCGTATGACATAAAAAAACCTGCATTCGTGCAGGTTTTTTTATGTGTGTAGATAAACAAATTTTATTTAAGGATAAACAAGCTTAGGCACGAATTTTGAGCTCATAACCTGAATATTTACGAATATTAATCACGCCTGTATCTAAAATCAGGTACTGACCTTTGATCCCTTGTAACTTGCCGCGAATAACTGGGGTTTTATCCAGATTGTGGGATTTGATTTTCTCAGGGTATTGCTCAACTGGATAAACAAACTCGCGCGGCAGTTCGGTTTCCAAAAGCTCAACAGTTTCATTGAACTCAAGGTTTTGACTAAATTCCTCACGAATGGCTTGGATTTTAGATGCAAATTCTTCGATGAGTTGTTCGCGAACTTCAATCAAGTCGAGTGGTTCAGCTTCGCCCTTGAGCAGTTTACGCCAATCGGTTTTGTCTGCCACTTGTGTTCCAAACATAATTTCGAGTTGGCCTGAAAGACGACGCGAACCGACTTTCATAATTGGAAGGGCTTGGGTTGCACCTTGATCAAGCCAACGAGTTGGCATTTGGCTAATCCGTGTAATCCCAACTTTTAAGGCACTTGAGTTAGCTAAATAAACAATATGAGGCTGAAAGCAAACTTCATGCGCGAAGCTGTCTTCTCGGCAGGTGCCTAAGTGGTAGTGACAGGTTTCAGGTTTCATAATACACATGTCACAAGAGGCTTTGGTCTTAAAGCACTTGAAGCAATGGCCTTGTGAAAACGATTTAGAGGTTTTCGTACCACATGAAACACAGAAGATTTTACCAGTCCATTCAATCTCGATTTCTTGACCCAAGTTAAATGGAAGGTCAACTTCTGAACGATCTAGGATAAATTTATATTCAACATTTGCCTTGTGTGTATGTTGATCAGTTACACTAAGGTCCTTAAGACCTGCATGCATTTTATGGCAAATGCCTTGAAGTTCCATACAGAATTACTCACTCAATATTAAGGATGCGGTTATGGCTGAACTGAACGTCATTACTTCTATGCTAGACGATTTATCTCAAGAACAGCCTATTTCAACTGCATTGTGCATTGGGCAGGATCTCAGCCCAAATTATCATCAATCTATTCAATGGCAATATTTTAGCGTATCTGACTTTTTAAGTCTGCCTTTTACCCAGCGCTATGATTTAGGTTTTGTGCTTTTTGACACAGCAGAAATGCAAAATATAAGCTCACAACAAAAATCACAACTATTGGTGCGTTTAAGAGATTTGATGGCAAAGCGTATTGTGGTGGTGAGTCAATTGCAGGATGAACAACTACTTCGTGCTTTAGGTTTTACTCAACTGATCGATAAAACGACGCATGGTAAAGACTTTGCTTTATGGCAATTTAATATTTTGACCTATAAGCATGTGCCTGACTGGTTCAATTCAAAATTTTGGGCGAATCCTGAAAACTGGAATAAATTCCGTTGGTGATTCGACTGCGACTCTATTTTTTCATTCATAGCAAAAATTAACAATTTATCTCTATAGGGTTTTTTTAAACACCGTATGCTGTTTAAAAACCTAGAAAGGATAGAGTGATGACGAACCTGAATAATATTATAGAAATTTTGGCAAAGCAGGCCATGGGTGGTCAGCAACAGTCAAATCAGCAAAGTGGTTTGGGTGGGATTTTGGGTTCGGTGCTTGGGCAACTCGGAGCGGGTAGTACGGGCCAAACACAACAGGGTGGTCTGGGTGATATTTTAGGCTCGGTGTTGGGTGGTTTGACTGGTGGGCAGTCGCAGCAGGCGCCAAACTCGCAGAACTCAGGATTCGCAGGCGGTGGAAAAAGTTTATTGATTGCGGTATTGCCTTTGATTTTGGCATGGATTCAACAGCAAGGTGGTTTGCAGGCAGCTTTAGATAAACTCAAAGGGCAAGGTTTAAGCAGTCAGGTTGAGGACTGGGTTTCTACAGGACCAGGAGAAAACGCCAGTGTAAATCCAGAGCAAGTGCAAAACTTGTTTGATGATGCCGCGGTGGAGCAAGTTGCAGAGCAAACTCAAGCGCCGAAGCAAGATATTTATAGTGCGATTTCTACAGTCTTACCACAAATTATTGACTCATTGACACCGCAGGGTGAGCAAACCAGTAAACAAGAAGCCAATGCTGATATTCAACAGGTGATGAATTTAGTATCTGGCTTTTTAAAGCGTTAATGTTAAAAAATCATCTTTGTAAAACTTACCTAGATAAACAAAGCCAGCAAATTTGCTGGCTTTTATTTGCCTATAAGTTGTTGCAATAAAAAACACGCCGAAGCGTGTTTTTTTGTTTTTTAAGTTCGGTTAAGACTTAGAAGTCGTAACGGAAACCTAAAGAAAGTGCTGTAGAGTTTTCGTCTTTAGCACCTTTTACAGAGTTACCAAAGCTACGACCTTCTTTCCAAGGAGTAAGGTCTGCATTTTTATCATTTAACATGGTTGCAAGGTTTGCATATACACGTACTGCCTTGTCTAAACGATGTTCAACACCAACCGCTAAAAGGGTAGAGTTTGCATCATCGGTGTCAACGTCACGGTGGAATACCTGACCGCGTACATAAGTTTTCGGTGCCACTTTATAGTCTGCTGCTACGCCAAATACTTGTGCATCAGCATATTTTGCTGCAGTACCTTCTAAATCATGTGTAAGGTATTGGTATAAGCCACCGAAGTTTAATTCAGGTGTAATTTTATATGCTGCCGCAACACGGAAACCATCACGTTCGCCTGCGCCAATTGCAGAGTTTTCTTCGTAACGTTCATAAGCAGCAGCAAAGCCAACCGGACCTTCGTTATAAGTTAAAGCTAGATCGTAAGCTTTATTATCGTCCTGACCTTCACCAGTAGTTGCATCTTTTGGAATTGAAGTTTTTGGATGTAATGATAAAGCTGCAAGTACGTTAAAGCCACCACCGAATTTAGGAGATTTATATTCAACGGTATTTTCGTTTCGTTCATCAAACTTCATATCAGCACGGGTGACGTTACGAATGTCACCAACCATGTCACCAAAAAAGTTCACTGGACCACGAGCCACTTTAAATGGGCTGTCAAAGCGACCTGCACGTACTTGACCAAAGTCACCTTTTAAACCTACAAAGGTATCACGAGTAGAAAAATCAACGCTTTTGTCATCTTGGTCGCCGCTAGCAAAGTTAATTTCTTGCTCGATTTGACCAAAAACAGTCATGCCGTTTTCTAATTTTTGTTCAGCTTTGAAGCCTAAACGTGATTTGTTTGAAGAAAGACCAACTTCGTTATAGTCAGCGCCATCATCCAGATAGTCTAAAGAAACATGCGCACGGCCATAAATTTTTACGTCAGCAGCCATCGCTAAAGCTGGTGTAAGTAAAGTTGCCCCAACTGCTAATGCGCAAAGTGTTTTTTTCATGTGTAGCTCCAAGAAAGACTTTTTGTTGATTCGTCTATAAAAGGTTATTCAGTCGTCTTTTTATTCATCAGACTTCTGTCTCTTGGCGCTCATTATTGATTACAAATAAGTCATTAATATTAAGGTAATATTACAAAAATATTAAACAACTCAATGTCAAATGTATTTCCGCGATAAATTGTTAAGGTTGATTTTGAGTGCTTAGGTTATTGATCTTATTTATTTTTAGACCTAAAAAAGGAGCCGAAGCTCCTTGATTGAATGGATGGAATTACAAAGCAGCACGAATTTTTTCTGCTTGTGCTTTGATTTTTTCTTGATCACCCATTTGTAATGCATGCTTACCTAACTCATGTACCGAACTCGGAATGAGGTGGAAATGAACATGGGGAACGGTTTGCCCAGCAGCCGCTCCAGACAGTTGCATGAGGACAATGCCTTGGGCATCCAAACCGACTTCAATTGCTTTTGCTACTTTTTGTACCACTTGAATGGTGTAGGCAGCAGCATCGGCAGGGAGGTCGAGTAAAGTCACCGCAGGTGTTTTGGGTATGACTAAAGTATGACCGTCTGCTTGAGGCATAATATCCATGAATGCAAGAACTTGGTCATCTTCATATACTTTAATGGCTGGAAGTTCACCACGTAAAATTCGTGCAAAAATGTTTTGCTCATCGTAAACCATGTCTATTCCTTAAGTTTCGCTTAAACTGATTTACTTACAGTTTAATTCTTTTTGACGTTCTTTAATGGCGTCAAGACGTTGTTGCTCTTTTTCAGAGAATTTCGGTTTAGTGGTGTAGCAGTTATCATTGCCAAATTTTGCTTTCGCTTCAGGGTCCTTAAAACAGAAACCTTTAGATGCATAAATGACATCATGATCATCTTTTAATTTTTGACACTCTTGCTCAGGTGATGCCGCAAAACTTTGCGCCCCGATGAATGTTGCAAGACTGGCAAAAACCGCTACAGTCAACTTTTTCATGAGAATTTCCTCAGTTTGTAACATTGTATGTAGTCACGCTATTACTTTATAGGGGTTTGTTCTGTTTATTCAATGGTGAGTTCTTACTCAATTGTAATTTTACTTCATAATTGCTGCATATAATACATAAAGTTTATATATATCAATAGCTTTTAAAATACCAGATAGAAATAGATATTTCAGTTTTTTATGTAATTTAGCCTATTTTTATAACTTTTTTAGGCTCTAACGCTTTTAAATTTCATTTAGGGGGGCGCAGTACTTGGGTATGTCAGCATTTTTAACCTTTAATGTTCGCCTCATCTCAAATGCTATTTCAGGCATTTTTATACGATTAGCAATGAATTTTTTAAGTTATTCATTTTTTTCTGAATTAAGCGCTTATGCATCATTATCGTTTAATGATATTTTTCTGTCTTAAATGGACTCTTTTGCATGCTTATTTTAGACAGTCTAAAAGCTTTATTTATTGCTATTTTATTATTGAATCCCTTGTGCTGGGGATTTACTTGAAATAAGTGGGTAGAAAATAAATTATTGTCTGTGACTTAGGTAATCATAATCTTTAACGGCTAAATATAAAATGATGAATAAAGCTTGATTTAAACTTAACTTAAGTTTAAATCATTATGCAGTTCGTTATGAAAGGATGAATTAAAATATGAATGGTTTAGGTCGAACATTTCTAATTTATGGCGCAAGTAGAGGCTTAGGCAAAGCGATTGTAAACTTAGTGCTTGAAGCTCAGGATAAAATTTATGGTGTCTCTCGTTCTATTCCTAAAAATAATGCTCAATTGAATTGGATTTGTGCAGATTTATCTACTCCTGAAGATGCGGTGGATAAAGTAAAAAAAGCAGTCAAAGAAGAGAAAATAGATGTTCTTATTTATAATGTTGGAATCTGGGAAAATAATGCTTTTACAGAGAATTATAACTTTGAAGAGGTTTCATCTGCCGAGTTAAATACCATTCTAAATACAAACATTAATACCTGTATTCAGTCTCTTCAGTCCTTGATAGAAAATTTAAAGTTATCGGATAACGCTAAAGTCATATTGATTGGTTCTACATGGGGTGTAGATAATCATAATGGCAAAGAGTTGGTCTTTTCTGCAACGAAATATGCTTTGCGTGGAATTGCTCAATCATTGCGGGAGATTTTGCGTAATGACCTGATTGGGGTAAGTGTTTTAAACCTAGGGTATTTGGCAACAGAATATGAAGCAGATGTTCCAACCGCAACTGTATTGGCAGAGACCAATCATGCTTTAATTCCTTTGTCCGATGTTATTTTAGCCACAATATTTATCATCTCCACCAGTAATGCATCTTGTGTTAAAGAAATCCTTATGCCTGCAATGAAAGATGAAAATATTTAAATCAAGATGTTTGGTTGCAATTATACAGGGACGTATTTATCGGATAGTTTTATTTTTCGATACCATATTCGATCTAGGTGAAGCTACTTTGGTGTAAAAACTCATCCATTAATATATAGGTTCCTGCAGCACTTTGGTATTGGTCAATTAACGGTACTAGTCTTTTAAAATGCTCCGTTTCACAATGCGCATCTAGTGCAGCGCGATCAGGCCATTCTTCAATAAATATAAAATGCCCAGCATCTTTCTGATCAATAAATAGGTCGTAGGATATACATCTCGGTTCAGCTTTTGTTTTTTCTACAAGTTCACGATATAAAGGCATGACTCTATTAAGATGTTCTAGTTTAATAAAATCCTGAGCAATGACTTTAAGCATAAATTTTTTATCCTAAATTTAATTAGTTTTTTTATACACAAGTATATGTGCCGAATTAATTGAGTATATAGAGCTCTGCTATAAAATTAATCAAGCTCAAAACAATCTTTAATCTTAATTCATTATAAAAGTGGGCAGTAAAAACATTGACCTTGGACTAACTCCATGTTTTTAAATCAAAATGACTATATTGGAGAGCTGAGTATGCAAAGGCTGTTAGAACAGACGCCGATTTTAGATTACTACCATCCATCGATTCAAAACTTGATTGAACAACGCAAATGGAGAGATCTTGATGAAGTTAATAAGGTGAGGAATATTTATAACTTTGTTCGTGATGAAGTTCAATTTGGCTATAACACGGGAGATACGATACAGGCATCTCAAGTCTTAAGCGACGGTTATGGTCAGTGTAATACCAAAGCAACGTTATTGATGGCGTTACTCCGAGCAGTGGGTGTAGCCACGCGGATACATGGGTTTACCATCGATAAAGCCCTACAAAAAGGCGCAATCAAAGGCATTTGGTATAAGTTATCGCCCAAGAATATTTTACATAGTTGGGTCGAAGTTCATGTGAATGGACAATGGTATATTCAGGAGGGTGTAATTCTTGATCGACTCTATCTAGAAAAATTACAAAGTATAAATAAGCATCAAACAACAACCTTTTGTGGTTTTGGGGTATTTACCGAGAACTTTGAAAATCCACCTATTGATTGGAATTTGAATGATACTTTTATCCAAGACAAGGGGATTAACCAAGATTTCGGTTTATTTGATAGCCCAGATGATTTTTATAATCTACATCAACAAGAGCTCAGTCCGATACAGCGTATAATTTTTAAATATGTAGTTAGACATTTAATGAATCAAAACGTCAATAAAATTAGAAATATACAAAAAGCCTCTTTATGAGGCTTTTTGTTCGGCCATCGGAATAGCTTTACTTATGATTAAAGTTAAAGTATGACTGACTATGATAAGCATTACTCTAAAGTAATTTTGCTCCATGACTCATATAGTTTAACTGCGGAAGAAAAATCGCTGTCTGCTTCAGATAAATCACTGGCACTTTGAATTAAACTTTGAGCCAGTCCAATCACAGGTGCGGATAGTTTTGCTTCGCGGACTAAATCAACGGCAATGCCCGTATCTTTTGCTAATAGGGGGAGTGCAAAAGTAAGCGGGAAGCTGCGGTTGAGAATGCGCTGGGGCAAAACAGTTTCAGTGACGCCACTTTTACCACTCGATGCATTAATGCAATCCAATGCTTCGTTTAAGTTTACGCCATGAGCCTTGAGTGTGGTAAACCCTTCGGCAACAGCACAGAGGTTCACAGCCAAAAGCATATTGTTTACGGCTTTAACTGCAAAACCAGCACCCGATTCGCCCACGTGTTTAATCAGTTTACCAAACGCTTGAATCGCTGGTAGTGCGCGTTCAAAAGCTGCGGCATCACCACCGATCATAACCGTAAGGGTTGCATTATCAGCGCCAATGGTTTGACCACTCACAGGTGCATCTAAAAAGTCCACACCTTGCTGTTTAAGCAGTTCAGCTACTTTTTTTGCAGAAGAAGGTACACCGCTGGTGCAATCGACCCAAATACTGCCTGCTTTAAGCTCAACTTGTGCAAGTAAGTCTTCAATATCTTGACTGGTTGGAAGGCAAGAGAAGACTACATCGGCCTGAACGGCTTGCGCAAGTTCGACCGCCTGCGTGCCATAGGCTTCCGCATGTTGTTTTGCTTTATCAAAATTGCGATTCCATACCCACACGTGTTCAAAGTGTTTAGGTAAGTGTGATGCCATGCGATAACCCATGGCGCCTAGACCGATAAATGCAACTGACTGAATCATCTCAAACCTTAGTATTTAAATTTTACTTGAACGTTCACTTAACCACTGAGCCAGTTGTGGCCAAAATTCATCGGCACTACGCTTACTCGACATCAGTCCTAAATGTCCCCCTGGGATAAGAGTAAACGTGACATCGGTGCTACTTGTCAATTGGGTTAATGGTTGAGCTGCCTCTGCTGTAACAAGTTGGTCTGTTGTCCCCGCAGCTACAAGCAATGAGCACTGTATATTTTTTAAAGCAATGCTTTTCTCATTTAATGTGATTAGTCCAGTTTTGAGTGGATTACGCAGCCAAACATTAAAAAGCATGTCTTGGTTAATGCCGCCGGGATAATCAATCATACGATTGAGAAAACCGCCAATGGTGGCATGTTCATACAAAGCTTCATGATCATCTAAATTAAGCAGTAGGTTTTTATGACTTTGAAACCAACCGATAGGATCAATGATTTTAAAACCAAAAGTATTTAATCTCCCAGTGGTATGAAGCAGGCGCTTTGGTATTTTGCCCTGATAAATTTGCTGTTGTATTGCTTTGCTTTTTGAAATGATTCGATTGAGATATGCAAAGAACTGTCCATTTCGCCCAGATTTATAACTGTCAATTGGGCTCCCTAAAACCATTAAATTTTTCACAAAATTGGGTTGATGTAGGGCGGTATACAAGGTCACGAAAATGCCAGCCATACTCCAACCATGCAGAGAAATTTGCTCGCTATCACTATGTTTTAAAATGCTTTGTATACAGAGTGGAATATAATGATCAATAAACGTCAGAAAGTTAAAATGACGGTTATGAATATTTAATTTCCCCCAATCAATCACATATACGGCAAAGCCTTGTTGTTGGAAGTACTTCACCAGTGAGCGATAAGGGTAAAGGTCGTAAATAGACATATTGATGGCTAGCGGGACCACAAAAACCAAGGGTTCTTTATACTTACGCACTTCAGGTGCGTAATAGCGAATTTGGGTCAGATCAAATGTTTCAATCACTTCATAAGGTGTGCTTTGTGACAAAATGAGTGACTTTCCATTAAAAATGCGCGTAGAAAGATTCTTTAATTTATTTTGATGCGTTGAAATTTTAGTTTTTAAAGCGTGCATATAGGTCTTAGATCTCAAATAAGCAGAAAGTTTGATCGAAGTCTAATCAATATTCGCGTATTTTACCTTGACCTTAAATAGCCTAGACGCTCAAAATGTTGGCAATTCTTTACAAAGGCAGTCTGTCGACTGAACCAGAGCCATGAGCCTACAAGACGAATTTGAATACCAATTAGATACCTTAGCCATTCGTACTGGGCATACGCGTAGTTTCGAGGGAGAACATGGCGAACCTATCTTTCTAACTTCATCATTTGTCTATGAAAATGCAGCAGAGGCCGCAGCAAAATTTTCAGGTCAAGAGCCAGGGAACATCTACTCGCGTTTTACCAACCCAACTGTTGCAATGTTTGAAAAACGCCTTGCAGCTTTAGAAGGTGCAGAGCGGGCAGTGGCAACCAGTTCAGGTATGGCCGCAATTATGGCCGTGGCAATGTCATTTTTAAAACTGGGCGATCATGTGATTTGTTCACGTGCGGTATTTGGTTCGACCGTATCTTTGTTTGAAAAATATGTGGCTAAGTTTGGTGTAACTGTCGACTTTGTCGATTTAACAGATTTAGATGCATGGAAAAATGCCGTTAAGCCTGAAACTAAATTGCTCTTTGTTGAGTCTCCGTCGAATCCTTTGGCTGAAGTGGCAGACATTCAAGCACTTGCTGATATCGCACATGCCAATGGCGCACTTTTAGCGATTGATAATAGTTTCTGCACACCAGTATTACAGCGTCCAATTGAGTTTGGTGCGGACTTGGTGATTTATTCAGCGACGAAGTATTTGGATGGTCAAGGTCGTGCTCTTGGTGGTGCAGTAGTGGGTAGTCATAAACTACTCGAAGAAGTATTTGGTTATGTGCGTACTACAGGGCCTTCAATGAGTCCTTTCAATGCATGGGTATTTTTAAAAGGCTTAGAGACTTTACGTTTACGTATGCGTGAGCACTCAGCAAGTGCGCAAAAGCTGGCAGAATTCTTAAATACACACCCGAAAGTCGAAAAAGTGTATTACGCAGGTTTACCAGAGCATATTGGGCATGAACTTGCAGCGAAGCAACAAACAGGCTTTGGTGGGATCGTTTCTTTTGAAGTGAAAGGCGAGCGCGAAGGGGCATGGACTGTTATTGACAATACTCAGTTTATTTCAATTACAGGCAACTTGGGCGATGCCAAATCGACCATTACCCATCCTGCAACGACTACCCATGGCAAACTTTCACCAGAAGCGAAACAAGCCGCAGGAATTCGTGAAGGTTTAATTCGTGTTTCTGTTGGTTTAGAAGATATTGATGATATTATTCGCGATATCACACGTGGTTTAGACTTAATCTAATTTTTTAATTTTATGTTCGGAGATTTTAATGAACATTAATATGTTAATGCAACAAGCTCAACGCATGCAAAAAGACATGGAAAGCAACATTAAAAAAGCTAAAGAAGAGCTTGCGCAAACTGAAGTGCATGCTGAAGCTGGTGGTGGTTTGGTTAAAGTGACGATGACTTGCCGTAATGTGGTAAAACGTATCGAAATCAATCCTGAATTATTGCAAGATGATGCAGATATGATTGAAGACTTAATTGCTGCGGCAATGAATGATGCTGCACGTCAAGCCGAAGTAATCACTGAAGAGCGTATGAAAGCTGCGAACTCAGGTGCAGGCTTACCACCAGGTCTAGCTGGTTTATTCTAATTAAGGAATACGTATAGTGTTTAGCGATCGTTTTGATCAATTGGTACAAGCTTTACGTATTTTGCCAAGTGTTGGGCCAAAATCGGCTCAGCGCATGGCGCTTCATCTGATTATGAAAAATCGTGAAGGGGCTGTGGGTCTTGCACATGCTTTGAACGAAGCCACCAGCTATATTCACGAATGCAGTTTGTGTCACTCACTGACTGAAAACGAAGTTTGTGATATTTGCATCTCGCATGAACGTGACGATCAACTACTTTGTGTGGTTGAGTCTCCAGCAGATGTGATGGCGATTGAGCAAAGTGGCAGTTTCCGTGGTAAGTATCATGTATTGGGTGGGCATTTATCCCCACTTGATGGTGTTGGGCCTGAAGAGATCGGCATTCCTTATCTAATCCAGCGTTTAGGCGATGGTAAAGTAACAGAAGTGATTTTGGCGACCAATGCAACGGTAGAAGGTCAGGCCACAGCGCATTATTTGGTTGAGGCAACGAAACATTTACCGATCCAAATGACGCGTATTGCACAAGGCGTACCACAGGGTGGTGAACTTGAATATGTCGATAGCCATACCTTAAGCCAAGCTGTACATAATAGAATGCGAATGAAATAAGTATTTCGATACTTGTTTCATTTTTTAGTTGAGCTACAAGATTGAAATCTTGAGTAAGATAAAAAAAATATTAATTTGAATCTAGTTGTATAAAAAAATCACAAAAAACGGCAAATAATTAAAAAACCCTTAGAAATCTTGATAGCTAAATCATCTTATTCAGGTAAGATAGCCCAAAGAGCATCTAGCATTAGACGCAGTAGGATATGTTTCAGTTTATTCAGCAGCAACAAGACTTAACACCAGTCTTAGAAAAAATGGATCGTAACGAAGTCTATGGACTCGATACAGAATTCATCAAAGTCGATACCTTATGGCCAAAGTTAGGCGTATTTCAAATCAATGTCGAAAACAATGTCTATTTACTCGATGGTACGACACTCGATTTAACTGAATTTTGGAATAAACTTTTTCGTGCACAGCAAAATGTCTTTCATGCCTGTAGTGAAGATATCGACCTGATTTATCACTATGCACAGCATAAAACCTTAAACAATGTATTTGATACCCAAGTGGGCATGTCTTTCTTAGGACATGGTCTACAAGTGAGCTATCAAAATGCACTGAAACAAATGTTGGATGTCGATATCGACAAAGGGGAAACGCGTTCAAACTGGTTGGCACGTCCATTAAGCCCTGCACAATTGAGCTATGCGGCAAACGATGTGCTGTACTTAATGAATCTCTCTGAAAAAGTTAAACAAGAACTTGATTCAAAGTCACTCTTACATTTTGCACTTGAAGACTGTCAGCATCTGACGCAAGAGATCGCGACAGAAACGCCTTTGCATTTACTCTATCAAGATATTGGTAACTATCGACATTCACGTCGTCAGTTAATGCAGTTGCAGCAGTTGGCTGTATGGCGTGAACACATGGTGAAAGCGCTAAATACACCACGTAGTTTCATTTTGAAAAACTCAAGCATGATTGATTTGGTTGAGAAAAATCCGAAAAATGCGTTTCAGTTATCGGGTGTAAAAAACATACGTCAAAACGTCGTCCGCGAGCACGGCAAAACCATTTTAGATTTGGTGAAGTTCTTGCCTGAGCAAGCAGATTGGCCGCTACGCATGGCACGTCCCATCCGTCACTCTTCAAAAGATGTGGGGGAGAAGATTGATCACTTAATTCAAAATGTGGTCAATGAAACCAGCATTCCTAAAGAAGTGTTGATGCGCAAAAAGTGGATGAATGCCTTACATCAGCATGTCGTTTTTCATAATGATGAGCAAGACTTGCCTGATTATTTATTAGGTTGGCGCTATGATTTGTTAACCCAACCTTTAATTCAACTCCTACGCCGTGATGAAAGCTATCTTTCGACGCAAATGAAAGTCATGGATTAATAATTAGTCAATTGGTCTGAAGTTTGAATATTTAT
Source organism: Acinetobacter sp. 789_lipA (assembly GCF_058242845.1). Classification (NCBI taxonomy): domain Bacteria; kingdom Pseudomonadati; phylum Pseudomonadota; class Gammaproteobacteria; order Moraxellales; family Moraxellaceae; genus Acinetobacter; species Acinetobacter sp. 789_lipA. The sequence goes on from NZ_JBZAYS010000001.1 coordinate 2,507,332, forward strand.
ACAAAATCACGACTGATGCGTTAATCATGACTAATGTCAGCTGCTTTTATTTGATGTATCCTGTGGCTTGAGTTATTTGAGTGCTGTTTTAGATATGCAATGTTCTATTTATAAATCAAGTAAAAAAGATGAAATGTATCTTTATATTGCTTGTCCAACTGAAGCCGATCAAGCCGTTGAAGATTTTAGCCCATTGAATGTTTTACCTGAAGCTGTTCGTGTTGCATTTGGTCGAGCGACTTTTGTGATGTCATTAGAGCTGAGTGAAGCGCGTAAATTGGCCCGTGTAAATGTATTGCATGTCATGGATTCGATTCAAACTCAAGGCTTCTTTCTACAAATGCCGCCAGAAGGATTAATCAATCCGAACGCTGCGGCACCAGAAGGCCTTCGTGGCGCATAAAGCATAATTCAGGAGTTGCACCGTGGATAGTTTTCTTTCAATGCTCGATTCAATTCCTGAAGACAGTATTGCTGTCACAGTTTACCTTTTGGGCAGTTTGCTGATTTTGTGGTGTTGGTATTCCATTGCCACACGTCTACCGAAGCTGTTGGGTGGCATCACATGGATGATGATCTTTGCCATTTTATTGACGCCAACGGTTTCCGAAGGGCCAAATTCATCGATTGCACCGGCTATTTTTGGCTTGCTTTTCGGTGTGTTAACGAAAGAATCAGCACTCATTTGGTCAAATTTGTCACTGATTCTCTTTGTCATGGGTGTGGGGCTTGTGATCGGTTTCTTTTGGTCAAAATATGTGGCTAATAAAACCAAAGTAGTTATCAGTAACAATCATTCACCGCTGTAATTAATAAAAATAAGGTTTAATCATGTCTGTTGAAACACAACAATTTACGGGTACAGATCAGTACATCGCTACCGATAGTTTAAAACTTGCTGTAAAAGCTGCACGTAGCTTACAAAAGCCTTTATTGGTCAAAGGTGAGCCGGGTACGGGCAAAACTTTACTGGCTGAACAAGTGGCTGAGAGCTTAGGCTTAAAATTATTGACTTGGCACATCAAGTCAACCACAAAAGCCCAGCAAGGTTTATATGAGTATGATGCGGTTTCACGTCTACGTGACAGCCAACTGGGTGACGACCGTGTTTATGACATTAAAAACTATATTAAACCGGGTAAATTGTGGGAAGCATTCACCAGTGAAGAACGTTGTGTTTTATTGATTGATGAAATTGATAAGGCGGACATTGAGTTTCCAAACGACTTGTTGCATGAATTGGATAAGATGTCTTTCTATGTATATGAGACGGGCGAAACCATTACTGCATCACAACGTCCTATTGTGATTATTACTTCAAATAATGAAAAAGAACTTCCAGACGCATTCTTGCGTCGTTGTTTCTTCCATTATATTGAATTTCCAGACGACGCAACCATGCGTGAAATTATCGATGTTCATTTCCCGCAAATTTCAACGGCATTGGTCAATGAAGCATTACAAGTTTTCTTCAAATTACGTCAAGTTCCGGGTCTAAAAAAACCACCATCAACCTCTGAGTTGATTGACTGGTTAAGCTTGCTCATGGCCGACGATATGCCAGAAGATGTACTGCGTAATCATGATAAGTCTAAAGCCATTCCACCTTTATATGGCGCACTCATTAAAAACGAACAAGATGTACAGTTGCTTGAGCGTTTAGCCTTCACGTCACGTCGCTAAAGGAGAAACACGCATGTTTGTGCGCTTGTTTTATACCTTACGCAAATACGGTGTTCCTGTCTCGACGCGTGAACTGATCGATTTGAATGAAGCTGTTGCTTCAGGTTTGGTCTTTGCCGATCAAGAAGAGTTTTATCAACTCGCCAAAACCATTATGGTGAAAGATGAACGCTTCTTTGACAAATTTGACCGAGGTATGAAGGACTATTTTGATGGAATTTCAACTTTTGATTTAGATGATTTACTCAATAAAGTTCAAAAGTTACCGAAAGACTGGTTCGATTTAGAACTCTTAGAAAAGCATCTAACTCCTGAGCAGCGTGAAGAATTAAAGAAAGCAGGTTCATTAGAAGAACTCATGAAAATGCTGGAAGAACGCTTGCGTGAACAGCATAAGAAACATCAGGGTGGAAACAAGATGATCGGCACTGGAGGAACGTCTCCATTTGGTGCTTATGGTGATCATCCTGAAGGGGTGCGTATTGGTGGGCCGGGACGTAAACGTTCTGCTGTAAAAGTTTGGGAACAACGTAAATATCAGAATTTGGATGATGATCAAATTCTCGGAACGCGTCAGATGCAAATGGCATTGCGTCGTTTGCGTAAGTTTGCCAGACAAGGTGCGGCTGAAGAGTTAGACATCGACGGTACAATTCGTGAAACCGCGAAGCAAGGCATACTCGATGTGCAGCTCGTGCCTGAACGTCGTAATCGCATTAAGGTGCTGATGTTGTTTGATGTGGGTGGATCGATGGATTCACACATTGCACAATGCGAAAAACTTTTTAGTGCGGCGAAAACTGAGTTTAAAACCTTAGAGTATTTCTATTTCCATAACTGTTTATATGACTATGTTTGGAAAGACAATGTACGTCGCTCAAGCACCCGAATGAATACATGGGATTTATTCAATACCTATGGACGCGACTATCGTGTAATTGTGGTTGGGGATGCTTCTATGGCACCTTATGAGCTCAATTCTGTGGGTGGTTCGGTTGAATATATGAATGATGAAGCAGGCAATGTTTGGCTACAGCGTTTACGTAACCATTTTGAAAAAACAGCATGGTTGAACCCAGAAGAAGATCGTTATTGGCATTACACCCATACGATTGGTTTGATTAAGCAAATTTTTGAAGACCATATGTACCCAATGACCCTCAAAGGCGTTGAGGATATGACTAAGTATTTAGCACGATAAAGCTGGAAAGAAAGCACATTTTAAGAATAAGGATCATAAAAAATGGATCATCAAATTAATGGTATTGCTTTGCCGAATGACGCGGGCTTTTTTGGGAACTATGGCGGTCAGTTTATCCCACCTCACTTAAAAGTGGCAATGGATGACATTAAAGTCGCTTACGAGCAAATTCGTGTAACAGAAGAATTTCAAACTGAACTTGCTGAACTGTTTGCACACTATGTTGGTCGTCCAAGTCCGTTGTTTTATGCAAAACGGTTATCTGAACAGTTGGGCGGGGCAAAGATATATCTAAAGGGTGAAGACTTAAACCACACAGGCGCACATAAAATTAATCACTGTTTGGGTGAAGCGCTGCTTGCAAAATATATGGGTAAAACCAAAGTGATTGCAGAAACGGGTGCAGGTCAACACGGCGTTGCATTAGCAACAGCCTGTGCTTTGGTGGGGATTCCATGTGAAATTCATATGGGGCAGGTGGATATTGAAAAAGAACATCCCAATGTCGTCAAAATGAAAATCCTTGGAGCAACACTCATTTCAGTGACACGTGGTACTGCAACATTGAAAGATGCTGTGGACAGTGCTTTTGAAGAGTATTTAAAAGATCCAACCCATTATATCTATGCTATTGGTTCGGTTGTTGGGCCACATCCATTTCCAATGATGGTGCGAGACTTCCAGTCGATTATTGGTAAAGAAATTAAAGCACAAACCCATGATCGCTTTGGTGCTAACCCAGATTATATGGTTGCATGTGTGGGTGGCGGTTCAAATGCTATGGGTGCTTTCACCGCATTTTTAAACGATGTAGATGTGAAACTGATTGGTGTCGAACCAGCAGGTCATGGTTTAGATACCGACATGCACTCGGCAACCTTAACTTTAGGTAAACCAAGTCAGATTCATGGTATGGCGTGTTATGTACTTGAAAATGATCAAGGTGAACCGTTACCAGTGCATTCGATTGCTTCAGGTTTAGATTATCCTGGTGTCGGGCCACAGCACAGTCTACTGAAAGACTTGGGTCGTGTTGAATACACCACTGCGACTGATCAAGAGTGCTTGGATGCATTTATGCGGTTGTCGCGAGTTGAAGGAATTGTACCTGCGCTTGAAAGTTCACATGCCGTGGCGTGGGTACTTCGTGAAGCTCCAAAGTTGGCCAAAGATATTAAAATTGTGGTGAACGTATCTGGTCGTGGCGACAAAGATGCAGACTATGTTGCTGCAAAATTAGGTCTGAATTAAATTTTAAGCCTCTCATAGTTATATAAAAATCCCTACTTAGAGCAGGGATTTTTTATGATCTCGTTTTTATCATTAATAGCCAATGCTGAGTATATGTTTATGCTTGAACACCTAAACATTAAAACTTAACCTGAAATATACTGTTGTAGTTGCTCAATCAGTTTCTTTTGATCATCCATTGCCGCTTTTACCAAGTCACCAATAGAAATGAGTCCTAATAATTTATCTTGTTCAACCACAGGCAAGTGACGTAGGTGGCGATCTGTCATCAGGTCTAAACATTCTTCAACCGTAACTGCTGTTGTGACCGTCAGTACTTTTGCTGTCATAATTTCATTGACTGTGGTTTGCTTTGAAGTACGTTCCATCAACATGACTTTGCGCATATAGTCACGTTCGGACAATATACCTACAACACGTTCTTCTTGTGTGACCACAAGTGCACCAATGCCTTTATCTGCCATAAGTGAAATTGCTTCAAGAACCGTGGCTTCAGGGCTGATGGTGTAGATTGCTTGATGTGCTTTATCTTTTAATACTTGAGCAACATTGGTCATAGGGCATATCCTCAGTTGTGGTTATTGTTTTATATTTAAATTAGCGCGATTTAAAAAAAAAGCAAATACTTTACAGTCATAGCTCTCAATAAAATAATAAGTTCATTGAACTTTATTGTTCTCAATGAACCTTAAGCTGGCTCTAGAATAGCGTCATTGAAGAAAAAGTGACGCATTTGAGACGTACTGAGCTTCATACGCTTTGTGCCATTACATAGCGCAGGGGTGACTTTTAAGCGTGATAGAGTAGGCAGTAATGCGCTCTGGAAATCCTGCGGTGTGATTTTTTTAGGAATATAGTTTGGCCAGTGCAATTGAGCATATTGATGTGCGTGTAAACCATTGAGCCAAAAAGGGAAAACATAGTCATCATGATCTGAGGTCATCGCCCAGCCTTGCTGTTCAGTGTTGTAAAGCCCCCAAAGAATACCGCAGTACATCATGCCTCTTAGAATATTGATTTTTAAATATAAATGATTTGAAATCGGTTGGAGTTTTAAAATTTTGTACATAGCGTTATGTCAGTAAGGAACATGACGCTATTTTAAATAATTAAGATGAAAGTTCAGTGTAAGCTTTGCATAACTATGTAAATAAATATGTCATATCAAAATGTTAGCCTCAAAAAAAACGCCACCTAGGTGACGTTTTATTATGCTTTCATGGTGGCAAGCTGTTGCCAGTATTGTGCTTTCAGCGAGTCACGTTCTACGCGGAAACCTTGATAATAAAGTTCTGCCAAAAACAGTGCTGCTTTACCGTGGCCAGCGCGTGCAACGCTTTCTAACTGTTGTACTGCTTCTACGAAGTTCATTTGTGATTGAATGGTGTTTACTGCATCCGCATACGCATGTTCTAAGTCATGATGAGAGATTTGTTGAATCATATTAAGCTCCTTATTCTAATTATGATCACTTAAAGGTAATTTTACCTTTAGATATAAATATCACGCTAATGTTAAATATTTATTACAAATTGCTGGAATTGTCAAATATATTGTCGAGTATTCTTTATCTTATTTTGTTTACATGATTAAACAATGAACAATCAAAAGATTGAATATGATAATAAAACAGGAAACTGTATTTTATAAGGAGAATAACATGACAAATACATTAGACGGTTTTGATTTTGATATGCCTCCAACTGTTTCTCAAATTGTAGCGTTGGCGCAATATCACCGAACGCTATTAGATGAAGCAGTTTTCCATCAAGAAATTCATCTTGGGGATTTTTGTTTGGCACAACGTAAACGAGTTTATGATTTCACACGTCAGCTTGATGAAAATCAACGGGCTGATTTTTATGAAACATACAATGGGGAGCTAAGACGTATTGCCGATGACGATCCTGCACACCCTGCAGATGCAGAAAATGGTGTTGGGGCTTTCGCCATTATGATTGCATTGGGGGTAATTGCCTTGGTGCTCTATTTTGCAGTTATTCGTAGCATTGTTGGTTAGACTTTTGCTTTACAAACAATCTGACTTGCTGAAATTATGTCCTCTTTAGCATTAATGGGGGGCATTTTTCAGCATTTCAACTTGTGATTATGCAATTCGCTACTTACACTAGTTTCACTAGAGGTAGGTTATGCACATTGCGATCCAAAAAATTCTTAAATTAAAATCACAGATTACGCTTGTACAAATTTATAATGGTCTGATGGCATCGATCATTATGCTTATTGTCATTTTATCGAGTATTGCCTTATCTCGACCCATTTCTCCAAGCCAATTTGAAAATGTAAGTCGCTTATCTCATCAAGCGACTTTCCCAGAAACACAAGAGATGGCACAAGATCTGGTTTTGGAAAACCAGATTTCCTATATTGATTACTTTAGATTAATGCAGGCTCATCAGTTTGAACAGAATCGGGCGAAGCAGCTTCCGGCATTGGCTCCGGAGGTTCAATAATCGCAGGAATTTGATCAGGATGCGGTATGCTTTGCTTAATGTTCGGATCAAGATTCAATTCTAAAATATGTCGAAGTTGCTCTTTATCTAAGGCGTTACTGACAATCACAAGGGTAAGACTCTCAGGGTGAATATGTTTACGTATCGCATTTTGAACATCTAAAGGCGTGATTGTAGCTAAACGTTTTGGGTAGTCTGCTAAATAATTCGCATCTTGCTGATAAAACCCTATAGAGCCGAGTTGTGCATTGATGTTTGCATTGCTGCTATAGCTGTTAGGTAGGCTGCGTAACATACCGGCTTTAGTTTCTTCTAACTGCTGTGCATCAATTGGTTGATGGACAAAGTCAACTAGGGCTTTATGCGCCACTTGTATGCTGTCCATGAGCTGATCTTGCTGGGTTGAATAACTTAGACTAAAACTTCCAGCCGCTTGACTAAATGTAAAAGCACTGTTTGCTCCATAGGTGTATCCACGTTTAACGCGTAGTTCTTTCATTAAAATGGAGCTAAATCCACCCCCACCCAACATACGGTTAGCCAGTTCGAGCGCCAAACGATCAGGATCATCCCGCGTGGTTGATAGATGTCCCATGGTGACGTGGGCTTGAGTTGAATTAAATACAATATGTTGAATATCAAAGTTAGGTTTATCTTGTGGTACAGCAAGTGGCTTTGCTTCTTTACCTTGCGGAAGGGCTGCACTTATTCGTTCAGCCAGTTTCTGCGCTTGTTTAACACTGAGTTGGCCTGTCAGTGCAATATTCATATTTTGACTAACCAGAAATTCATCTCTGAATTTTTTTAAGTGCTGAGTCGTAATTTTTTTAATACTGCCATTGGTTCCCGTAATCGGTTCCGCATAAGGGTGTGAACCGTAGAGCGCACGATAGAAACGAATGCTCATCAATCGACTCGGGCTCTCTTTCAATTGCTTCTGACCTACTTGAGTATTGCTCACCATCAAACTAATACTGTTATTTTTAAAAGTAGAGTCTTTTAATACTTCAAGCATCGTACTTACCGCAGCATCTAGTTTTTTAGGGTCAGACAACGAACGCAGTCGAACCACAAACATGTCACGGTGTGCAGCTACACTAAAACGAGCCCCGACTTGTTCAAAGGCATTCGCGATTTCAACTGCATCACGTTGCGTAGTGCCTTCATCGATGAGTTGTGCCGCCATATTGGCAACGCCATATAGTCCTTTTTCTACTTCTATATCTCGTGCAGAGCCTGCATTAAAGGTAAGTTGAATATCCACCATAGGTAAGGCGGGTGACTCAACAAATAGACTTCGAACTTTGTATTTGTTTTTAAGTTCATGTACATGTGGTGCTGTATAAAGGTCGCTAGTTTGAACTTGTTTTAAGCTTTGTAGAGAAGCAATAGACTGTAATGTACGTGGGTCATCATTGCTAACACTACTTGTACTTACATCTGCAATTACATTGGTAGTGCAAAAAGCAGACATGGTAATAAATAGCAGGCGAAAGGCGGTCTTTTGATTTTTCATTATTTTGCGGCCTACTTTTCTGGTTCAAGGTACAACGTACTTAAGTTATCTCTGATAAAAGCAGTTTGAGCAACGTGCTGAATATCTTCAGGTGTAACCGCTTCAAAATGCTGTGGAAGCTGATCCATTAGTCGATAATTCAAGCCATTCACGGCTAAGTTTCCAATCATCTTTGCTTGCCCGATAATGTCATCTTGGCCATAAATTAAGTTTGCAACAAAGCGTGTGCTAATCCGTTCAAGCTCTTGTGGTTGAACAAGTTCTGTTTTGAGTCGCTCAATTTCATATTCAATGGCTTTTTGTAGCTCAGGAAGTTCCACGCCAGTGACTGGAAGTGCAGAGATACTAAACAAACTGTCTCCACGGTTATAGGGGTCATAACTGACACTCAGTGCGGTCGCTAATTTTTTGTCGCGTACAAGGCGTTGTTGTAATCGAGAGCTGATCCCGCTATCTAACAAGCTTCGAATAAGTGTGAGCGCGTAAACATTTTCTGGATTGCTTGCTGTTGCAAGCGATTTGACATTCCAAGCCATATATAAATTTGGCACCTCAACATTGGTATTTTGCTCCATATGACGGTAGCCAACGTTCTCAAACTCAGTCACATCATTGCGTACAGGTGTTGGATGGCTTTTGATGTCACCAAAGTATTTTTGAACTTGTCTGAGGGCGGATTCTGCATTGACATCACCCACAATCACCAAGATCGCATTGTTTGGGCTATACCATTTTTGATACCACTGCTTCACGTCATCTAGACTTATATTTTGCAAGTGTTTCATGTGGCCAATGACGGGTTGACGATAGTGACTCGTGGGATACGAAATCCATTTGAAACGTTCGAAAGCGAGTGAGCGGGGGTTGTCATCGGTACGCAGGCGTCGCTCTTCCATCACCACTTTAATTTCAGGGTCAAAGTCTTGTTTCCGTAGTAAGAGATTGCGCATACGATCCGCTTCAAGCTCTAAAGCCATCGGAAAGTAAGTTTTGGGATAAAGCTGATAGTAATTGGTGTAATTGGTAAATGTTGCGGCATTTACTGTACCGCCATAAATTCGACTTAAGCGACTGAATTCGTCATTGGGGACCTTGGATGTGCCTTTAAACATCATATGTTCCAGTACGTGCGAAATACCCGTTATATTTCCAGACTCATCAGTGCTACCGACTTTGTACCAAATTTGGGTCATGACCATCGGGGAGCGGTGATCTTCACGGATAATCACCTGTAAGCCATTGCTTAAAGTGGTTTCAAAACTACTGCGGGTAAGTTCGCTGCGTATTTGTGCATGGGTGGTAATAGGTAAACAAAGTAGAGTTAAACCCAGTGCAACTAAACTTTTTTTATAAGAATGCGTGACTAATAAGTGATGCATATAAAATTTGGGCTCAGGTTGAAGTGAAGTTAAAGCATTTCAATAAATAACCATTCTTAAGAAAAATGCGAAGTAGATCAAGCGCCAGAAGTATTGATTTGTTAAGTGTTTACATAAAGTATTGTTGCTAAGCGAAAGCCTATCTTTTATGGTAGAATCCGTCTTTTTTAACGCAGTGCTTTTCAAGGATTCGGCATGCAACAGCAATCTAATGAGCAGAACAAATTTTTGATTGATGCTGATATCGGGGATGACGATGTCACACTACCAAGTTTACCTGTGGTCAATGTGCCAATCGTTGAAACAAAAGAGCAAACAGTTGTTAGTCCAGTTGTGGTTGCTGAAACAAGCGCAGAAGAAGCAGATGCATCTGCAAAAGGCGGTTTCTTTAGCCGCATGAAAGAAGGGTTAACCAAAACCCGTAAAAACCTTGCCGATGGTATGGTCAATATTTTGATCGGCGGTAAGGAAATTGATGATGAACTGCTTGAAGAAGTTGAAGAACAGCTTCTAGTAGCTGATATCGGTGTTGATGCAACGAAAATCATTATTACCAACTTAACTGAACGTACTGCACGTGGCGATTTAATTTACTCGCACTCACTATATAAAGCACTTCAGGAAGAGTTGGTGGCATTACTTGCACCACGTGTGAAACCTTTACATATCGATCCGAACAAAACGCCTTATGTGATTTTAGTGGTGGGTGTAAACGGTGTGGGTAAAACCACAACCATTGGTAAATTGGCAAAACGTTTACAAGGTGAAGGCAAGAAAGTGATGCTTGCTGCGGGGGATACTTTCCGTGCGGCAGCGACTGAACAGCTTCAAATTTGGGGTGAACGTAATAATATTGCTGTAGTCGCACAGGGTCATGGCGCTGATAGCGCTTCCGTAATTTTCGATGCGTTTGAAAGTGCGCGTGCGAAAGGTGTTGATGTCTTGATTGCAGATACCGCAGGTCGTTTACATAACAAAGGGCATCTCATGCAAGAGTTGACCAAAGTAAAACGTGTCATGCAAAAAATCGATGCGACTGCGCCACACGAAGTTATGTTGGTGGTCGATGCAGGAACAGGTCAAAATGCGATTAATCAAGTAGAAATGTTTGATGAGGCAGTTGGTTTGACAGGCCTGACGATTACCAAACTCGACGGCACTGCGAAAGGTGGTGTACTATTTAATATTGCCAGTCGTACGCATGTTCCAATTCGCTTCATTGGTGTTGGTGAGAAAATTGACGACTTACGTCCATTCTCTGCAAAATCCTTTGTTGCTGCTTTGTTCGAAACAGAGAAATAAGATTCAACAATACTGTTTTTAAAGTGTTAGATCAGTCACATAAACTCCGCTAAATGCGGAGTTTATTTTTTTATTCAATTTGTTTGTCTTAAAAACAAACATTTAGGAATCACTTAATGAATATAAGTGATTCTCCTGAGATTACACTAACGTCTAACACAATAGGCATCACTGTACATTTTGGGGAACACGGTATGGCTTTATTACATAAAATTGGGCAAGTTCTAACAACGGATTTAACCAAAGACTTAAAATTTAAAAAAATCACGCAGAAGACCTAAAACAAACCACATTTATCGATCAACTAAAAAAGCGCCGTAGTATTTATGTTTTAGGGAAGCGTGTGCATTTAAGTCAGGTGTATTTAGCTGAATTGATCCAATATGCTGTATGGACATGTTTAGCAGATGCAGGTTTAGGTGCCTCATTGCAACATTATAACCCAAGTATTGATGCTGACATTTCTAAGATTTTTGAGCTTCCAAAACATTGGCTATTACGTGCCCAATTAGTCTTTGGTTCGATAGAGGAAAAAGTCGCAGAAAAAGAACATCATAGAGACGAAGAGCGCTTTATGATCTATACATGATGACACGAGGTAATCTTTATTGGCCTAGACCTGTGGCATATTGTTCTATTTTTAAGACACTATGTCGCTGAATTAAGCATGTTCAAATTCAAAATAATAGCTATGATGAATATGAATCTGCATATAACAAGATCGAGAGATCGCTGAGGAAAATAACATGTCATTTTTAGACCACATCAAACAACGTCGTACCATTTATGCTGTTGGTAAAAATGTAGCATTAACACCAGAACAAATTGAATCTGTAATTAAAGAAGCAGTGAATCACAGTCCGTCTGCATTTAACTCACAGACTTCTCGTATTGTAACTTTGTTTGGTGAGTCGCATTTACAATTTTGGAATATCGTGCGTGAAACTTTACGTAAAATTGTTCCAGAAGCTGCTTTTGAAGGCACAAATGCCAAAATTAATAGCTTTGCTGCAGGCTATGGTACGGTTTTATTTTATGAAGACCAAGATGTTGTAAAAGCATTGCAGGAACAATTTGCGCTTTATGCAGATAATTTCCCAGTGTGGTCTGAACATTCTTCTGCAATTGCTCAATTTGCCGTATGGACTGCGTTATCTGAACAAAATATTGGTGCGTCATTACAGCACTACAATCCAATCGTAGATGCTGAGATTACAGAGATCTTCGATATCCCCGCAAATTGGAAACTCCGTGCTCAACTTGTTTTTGGTTCGATTGAAGCACCTGCAGGTGAGAAAACATTTATGGCGGAAGTGGATCGCTTTAAAACATTTAATTAATAGCTAGTCATTAAAATGAAAAAGAGCAGAGTTGATCTGCTCTTTTTTTGTTTAGGGATTTATCTTTAAAATATCAAAGCTTAGCAATATATATTGTAGTTGCGAGTTGGTTCTAAGCTCAGAAATTGTCATAAAATTGTCATTTATACACTGCATAGTGCAACTAAACTTTAATAAACCATCGATAGAGTGTAAAAATGACCTTACGCATAACCCTTGTAACAGCAGCATTGATGTTGAGTACTTCAGTATTTTCAGCAGTGACTATTACTGCCCCAGAGGAAATAAAAATTGAAGGCTTAAATGGGCAAGAGGTTAAGAGTCGTTTATTCAGTTCTGACAATAAATATAATATTGATGCAGGTGAGAATATTATCAGTGTTCGCTATACCCAGTTTTTTGAAGAGCATCCAGGTATTGGCTCACACGATATCGTTCGCTCAGGGATTGTGAATATTAAGACCCCAATTTTACAAGACCAACAGTCTTACCGTTTGGCACTGATCAGTCCTCCGCAAAACCATGATGATGCCAAGGCTTATGCTAAGCAGCCGATTTTTGGTCTCTACAATGCCAAGAATCAGTTACTGGTTGAGCAAAAGGGCAGTAAAACTCAAAATGCAGGCATTCTTCAAAATTTATTTAGCGACGCACCAACCGATTTAACTCAAAAAGCAACGATAGTGGTACAGCCTGCACCGGTCTATACATCACAAGCTGTTGTGGCTAAAGCTGGGACAGAGAAACAAAAAGATCTACCAAGCCCTAGCAACGCTCAACAATTAATTAATACTTGGAAAAGTGCATCTAAAACTGAACGACAAGCGTTTATGGCTTGGCTGGCTGAACAAGCACAGTAGCTTTTACATAGTCTAAATAAAAACAGCATTAGCTGTTTTTATTATTTGGATAGCGCATTTATATAGTGAATAAGTCGACAATATTGTACATGGTTTAATCAAAATCAAGTGTTTTGATTTAAAAATAATCAATCAAATGGTTTTTTGGAGCTATTTGTATGAAATGACTTGCGCTGCAAATAAATCTGTATAGAATACGCAGCATACCAACGCAATGCAGTGAATAACTTGAAGCGAAGGCCTTGCTGATGACGAATCAGTAAGAAGATCATTAAGAGATTATGAAGAACAACTTGTGTGGATTTTTACTGATTGATCGATCGAAAATATTTCATTGATTGATGGTAAGAATTACTCGAAGTTTATTTGAGAAATATTTGTCAGAAAATTGATGAGCCAAGATTTGTAGCCATAAGCTACTAATGATTTTTAACTGAAGAGTTTGATCATGGCTCAGATTGAACGCTGGCGGCAGGCTTAACACATGCAAGTCGAGCGGGGAAGTATAGCTTGCTATACGACCTAGCGGCGGACGGGTGAGTAATGCTTAGGAATCTGCCTATTAGTGGGGGACAACATTCCGAAAGGAATGCTAATACCGCATACGCCCTACGGGGGAAAGCAGGGGATCTTCGGACCTTGCGCTAATAGATGAGCCTAAGTCAGATTAGCTAGTTGGTGGGGTAAAGGCCTACCAAGGCGACGATCTGTAGCGGGTCTGAGAGGATGATCCGCCACACTGGGACTGAGACACGGCCCAGACTCCTACGGGAGGCAGCAGTGGGGAATATTGGACAATGGGCGAAAGCCTGATCCAGCCATGCCGCGTGTGTGAAGAAGGCCTTTTGGTTGTAAAGCACTTTAAGCGAGGAGGAGGCTACTTGGATTAATACTCTAGGATAGTGGACGTTACTCGCAGAATAAGCACCGGCTAACTCTGTGCCAGCAGCCGCGGTAATACAGAGGGTGCGAGCGTTAATCGGATTTACTGGGCGTAAAGCGTGCGTAGGCGGCTTCTTAAGTCGGATGTGAAATCCCTGAGCTTAACTTAGGAATTGCATTCGATACTGGGAAGCTAGAGTATGGGAGAGGATGGTAGAATTCCAGGTGTAGCGGTGAAATGCGTAGAGATCTGGAGGAATACCGATGGCGAAGGCAGCCATCTGGCCTAATACTGACGCTGAGGTACGAAAGCATGGGGAGCAAACAGGATTAGATACCCTGGTAGTCCATGCCGTAAACGATGTCTACTAGCCGTTGGGGCCTTTGAGGCTTTAGTGGCGCAGCTAACGCGATAAGTAGACCGCCTGGGGAGTACGGTCGCAAGACTAAAACTCAAATGAATTGACGGGGGCCCGCACAAGCGGTGGAGCATGTGGTTTAATTCGATGCAACGCGAAGAACCTTACCTGGTCTTGACATAGTAAGAACTTTCCAGAGATGGATTGGTGCCTTCGGGAACTTACATACAGGTGCTGCATGGCTGTCGTCAGCTCGTGTCGTGAGATGTTGGGTTAAGTCCCGCAACGAGCGCAACCCTTTTCCTTATTTGCCAGCGGGTTAAGCCGGGAACTTTAAGGATACTGCCAGTGACAAACTGGAGGAAGGCGGGGACGACGTCAAGTCATCATGGCCCTTACGACCAGGGCTACACACGTGCTACAATGGTCGGTACAAAGGGTTGCTACCTAGCGATAGGATGCTAATCTCAAAAAGCCGATCGTAGTCCGGATTGGAGTCTGCAACTCGACTCCATGAAGTCGGAATCGCTAGTAATCGCGGATCAGAATGCCGCGGTGAATACGTTCCCGGGCCTTGTACACACCGCCCGTCACACCATGGGAATTTGTTGCACCAGAAGTAGGTAGTCTAACCGCAAGGAGGACGCTTACCACGGTGTGGCCGATGACTGGGGTGAAGTCGTAACAAGGTAGCCGTAGGGGAACCTGCGGCTGGATCACCTCCTTAACGAAAGATTGACGATTGGTAAGAATCCACAACAAGTTGTTCTTCATGACGATGTATCTGAGGGTCTGTAGCTCAGTTGGTTAGAGCACACGCTTGATAAGCGTGGGGTCACAAGTTCAAGTCTTGTCAGACCCACCAAATCTGACTAACAAGCATTGTTAAATGCTGAATACAGAAAAACAGAGACATTGACTTATTGATAAGCTGGGGACTTAGCTTAGTTGGTAGAGCGCCTGCTTTGCACGCAGGAGGTCAGGAGTTCGACTCTCCTAGTCTCCACCATATATTGTTCTTCAATATATAAGCTAAGTAGTTAGATTATAGAAATTAGTAAGAGGTAGACATTGGTTTACATTTTATTAACTTCTGTGATTTATCACAGTTTCCTGACCTGACGAAGGCTGGAAAAATCATTAACAGAATATATTTGAGTTGAAATAATTTGTTCATACTCGTTTTTAAGATCGACATTAACAGTGATTTATTACTGATTGATGAAGGTTGAAGAAATGAGTTACTAGCGAAATTAACTGAATCAAGCGTTTTGGTATGTGAATTGAATTGAAGCTGTACAGTGTTTAAGTACACAGAGCAACAAACTGTATGATCGAGCAATCGATCTGTCCTAGTACTACTTGTAGGTGCTACGACTGTTTGGGGTTGTATAGTCAAGTAATTAAGTGCATGTGGTGGATGCCTTGGCAGTCAGAGGCGATGAAAGACGTAATAGCCTGCGATAAGCTCCGGGGAGGCGGCAAATATCCTGTGATCCGGAGATTTCTGAATGGGGAAACCCACCTGTCATAAGGCAGGTATCGTATGATGAATACATAGTCATACGAGGCGAACGAGGGGAAGTGAAACATCTCAGTACCCTTAGGAAAAGAAATCAATTGAGATTCCCTCAGTAGCGGCGAGCGAACGGGGAAAAGCCCATTAAGTCATATAAGTTCTAGTGGAATGCTCTGGGAAGTGCAACCATAGTGGGTGATAGTCCTGTACACGAAAGGGCTTATATGATGATGTCGAGTAGGGCGGGGCACGTGAAACCTTGTCTGAATATGGGGGGACCATCCTCCAAGGCTAAATACTCCTGACTGACCGATAGTGAACCAGTACCGTGAGGGAAAGGCGAAAAGAACCCCTGTGAGGGGAGTGAAATAGATCCTGAAACCGCATGCATACAAGCAGTGGGAGCCGACATGTTCGGTGACTGCGTACCTTTTGTATAATGGGTCAGCGACTTACATTCAGTAGCAAGGTTAACCGCATAGGGGAGCCGTAGAGAAATCGAGTCTTAATAGGGCGTTTAGTTGCTGGGTGTAGACCCGAAACCGGGTGATCTATCCATGAGCAGGTTGAAGGTTGGGTAACACTAACTGGAGGACCGAACCCACTGTCGTTGAAAAGCCAGGGGATGACTTGTGGATAGGGGTGAAAGGCTAATCAAACTCGGTGATAGCTGGTTCTCCCCGAAAGCTATTTAGGTAGCGCCTCGGACGAATACCATTGGGGGTAGAGCACTGTTTCGGCTAGGGGGTCATCCCGACTTACCAAACCGATGCAAACTCCGAATACCAATGAGTACTATCCGGGAGACAGACTGCGGGTGCTAACGTCCGTAGTCAAGAGGAAAACAATCCAGACCGCCAGCTAAGGCCCCAAAATTATAGTTAAGTGGGAAACGATGTGGGAAGGCATAGACAGCTAGGAGGTTGGCTTAGAAGCAGCCACCCTTTAAAGAAAGCGTAATAGCTCACTAGTCGAGTCGGCCTGCGCGGAAGATGTAACGGGGCTAAAACTATATGCCGAAGCTGCGGATTTGCAATTTATTGCAAGTGGTAGGGGAGCGTTCTGTAAGCCGATGAAGGTGTATTGAGAAGTATGCTGGAGGTATCAGAAGTGCGAATGCTGACGTGAGTAACGACAATGCGAGTGAAAAACTCGCACGCTGAAAGACCAAGGGTTCCAGTCCAACGTTAATCGGGGCTGGGTGAGTCGACCCCTAAGGCGAGGCCGAGAGGCGTAGTCGATGGGAAATTGGTTAATATTCCAATACTTCTATGTAATGCGATGAGAGGACGGAGAAGGTTAAGTCAGCCTGGCGTTGGTTGTCCAGGTGGAAGGTTGTAGGCATGTATCTTAGGCAAATCCGGGGTACTGTATGCTGAGAACTGATAGCAAGCTGTACTTGTACAGTGAAGTGGCTGATACCATGCTTCCAGGAAAAGTCTCTAAGCTTCAGTTACATAGGAATCGTACCCGAAACCGACACAGGTGGTCAGGTCGAGTAGACCAAAGCGCTTGAGAGAACTCTGCTGAAGGAACTAGGCAAAATGGTACCGTAACTTCGGGAGAAGGTACGCTGCCGACGGTGATAGGATTTACTCCTTGAGCTATTGGCAGCCACAGAAACCAGGCCCCTGCAACTGTTTATTAAAAACATAGCACTCTGCAAACACGAAAGTGGACGTATAGGGTGTGATGCCTGCCCGGTGCTGGAAGGTTAATTGATGGGGTTAGCGTAAGCGAAGCTCTTGATCGAAGCCCCAGTAAACGGCGGCCGTAACTATAACGGTCCTAAGGTAGCGAAATTCCTTGTCGGGTAAGTTCCGACCTGCACGAATGGCATAATGATGGGGGCGCTGTCTCCAGCAGAGACTCAGTGAAATCGAATTCGCCGTGAAGATGCGGTGTACCCGCGGCTAGACGGAAAGACCCCGTGAACCTTTACTGCAGCTTGACATTGAACTTTGATCTTACTTGTGTAGGATAGGTGGGAGGCTTTGAAACCGAGACGCTAGTTTCGGTGGAGCCAATCTTGAAATACCACCCTGGTAATATTGAGGTTCTAACTCTGTCCCGTTATCCGGGACGAGGACCATGTCTGGTGGGTAGTTTGACTGGGGCGGTCTCCTCCTAAAGAGTAACGGAGGAGTACGAAGGTGCGCTCAGCGTGGTCGGAAATCACGCGTAGAGTATAAAGGCAAAAGCGCGCTTAACTGCGAGACCCACAAGTCGAGCAGGTACGAAAGTAGGTCTTAGTGATCCGGTGGTTCTGTATGGAAGGGCCATCGCTCAACGGATAAAAGGTACTCTGGGGATAACAGGCTGATACCGCCCAAGAGTTCATATCGACGGCGGTGTTTGGCACCTCGATGTCGGCTCATCTCATCCTGGGGCTGAAGCAGGTCCCAAGGGTATGGCTGTTCGCCATTTAAAGAGGTACGCGAGCTGGGTTTAGAACGTCGTGAGACAGTTCGGTCCCTATCTACCGTGGGCGTTGGAAATTTGAGAGGATCTGCTCCTAGTACGAGAGGACCAGAGTGGACGAACCTCTGGTGTACCGGTTGTGACGCCAGTCGCATCGCCGGGTAGCTATGTTCGGAAGGGATAACCGCTGAAAGCATCTAAGCGGGAAGCCTACCTCAAGATAAGATTTCCCTAGGACTTTATGTCCTCTAAAGAGCCGTTGAAGACTACGACGTTGATAGGTTGGATGTGGAAGCATAGTGATATGTGAAGCTGACCAATACTAATTGCTCGTGAGGCTTGACTATACAACACCCAAACAGTTGGTGTTGTGGTTCAAATCACTGCAAACAACTTGATTTAGTTATAAAGCTAGATACATGAGCGAGAAATAAACAAACATTAATTATGTTTGTCCGAGCGCAAGACATAAAGCTATGCTTTATGTTAAAATCAACTCAAATATACCTGTTAATAACTCATTTGATGAAAGTTAGGCATACACAATGTGTAAATAAGACCCAACGAATAGTCATAAACAGTTGTGCTGGCGACAATAGCAAGAGTGAACCACCTGATCCCTTCCCGAACTCAGAAGTGAAACCTCTTAGCGCTGATGGTAGTGTGGAGTTATCCATGTGAGAGTAAGTCATCGCCAGCTCATTAATTCTAAATCCCCCTAACTCAAATGAGATAGGGGGATTTTTTTATGCAAGGAAGGTTAAATAATATAAATGAGAAAAAAGTGAAGAGCCGAGAATATGTATCTATATAAATGGTAAAAAGCCAGCATTTTCTGACTTTTATGTCATATTTAAAAAGGTCACAGAGCACCTTTTAACGTTTCTTGATGTGCTTTAACCTGTTTGGCGTATTTCTTACCTTGACGCTTCATTTTCCAACTCGAATGGTAGCCTGTTGGACCGACATTATAATAAGCCAAAGCTTTGGGCCAACTTTCTGCTTTCTGGTTATAGTTGGCAAGAATATACGTACCACAATTAATATTATTAACTTCTTCAAATAAATCGCCAGGGCAGGTTTGTTGCCAATAGCGTGGGATAACTTGAGTAAGTCCAATAGCACCAGCAGGGGAAACAGCATAATTTCTATAGCTAGACTCTTGCCTTATGACCGCTGCAACTAATAATGGATCGACATTATAGCGATCGGCACTTTGTACAATCATGGGTGCAATACGTAGTGCTGTATTGGGTTCAACAGCGTATGCCTTTTGAATACCATTGGCTAATTTTGCTGAACGCTTTTCAACGGAACCGCCACCCAGTGATGCACAACCAGTAAATATTAAAGTTGTTGTTAAAATTAAAACTGATTTAGCTTTAATATGAGGTGTTGGCAAGTATCGTTGATAATTCAGCAAACTGTATATCCATTGGTGTAATGTCTGAGAAGATCATATTGAGCTGTGCAATTACAGTCAAGTTGAGACAGAAGGTACTATTTTATGGTTTTGTTAAATCCGTACTTTATTTAAGCGAAATAGTGGCGATTAGTCAAAAATCTATATTCTTATGCGGTGAGTAGAGCCGCTTGCAAAGACAGTTCTGTCACATAAACTCAAAGTATTTAAGTTTTCCATAAGTGATTGCATGGATAAGTAAAAAATTTCTATTGCTTATAATAAATAGCCTAAGCAGAGTCTAAGCATCTAAATTTGTAAGACTGGCTATTCTCCAAATATTAGGGTGGAAATTAGGAGAATATAAATCCTAATGTAAAGACATGGTTGACGACTTATAAAAAACTTTTAAATTTCAAAAAAGAGTGATTTATACATAGCAGAAAACAGTATCGGCTATTTGTTTTATGATGATGCTCAACAAATACTATTTAAAAAATAGAGTGAGGCTACATAAAAAATTATAAGCATTCATTTAATATGAAGCATGCTTAAGAAAGTTAAACTCTGTGATTGTGGTACGCTTTTTAAGCGCAGGAAATATTTTAAGCCGTTGTTAGATAACATGAATTTAAGTCCAGTAATTTCTTCCTTTATATTATTTTCAATGTGAGGCCATAATCTTCTATTTATAAAAACCATGACTTCAACATATCCGAATGGGACGTTTTATATTATTTCAATTCGCTCGATGACTTTCCTAGTTCACGGCGTGCGATAATGAGTTGCTGAATTTGTTGCGTACCTTCAAAAATATCTAGAATTTTAGAATCTCTTGCCCATTTTTCCAAAAGCTCATCTTCGTTGTAGCCGACCGTTGACGCAAGTTCGACGCACTTAAGGGTAATTTCATTACAAATTCGACCAGCTTTGGCTTTGGAGATGGAGGCTTCTTTTGAGTTCAGTTTCTTGTTATCTGCCATCCATGCGGCTTTTAAGGTGAGTAAACGTGCCGCTTCCCATTCGGCTTCCATACGATAAATTTGGCTCGCAATATGAGTCGTCTGTAAGTATGGTGTTATATACTGAGGATCTAAATAATCGTTGAATATCTCTTTAATGCGTTCTAGTGAGGCCTTGGCACAACCTATAGCCATCGCTGCAACGAGCGGACGGGTATTATCAAAAGTTTCCATC
Organism: Acinetobacter sp. 789_lipA; assembly: GCF_058242845.1. Lineage (NCBI taxonomy): Bacteria > Pseudomonadati > Pseudomonadota > Gammaproteobacteria > Moraxellales > Moraxellaceae > Acinetobacter > Acinetobacter sp. 789_lipA. The sequence goes on from NZ_JBZAYS010000001.1 coordinate 2,528,118, forward strand.
ACGCCAGCAAAACCTTTAGCAATATCAATTTCCGCATTTCCCAGTAGGTTATTGGCTGGCACTCGGCAGTCGATTAAACGAATAACTGCGGTATCAGAGGCTTTGATTCCTAGCTTAAGTTCTAAACGGTCCACTGTCATGCCAGCAGTTCCTTTAGGAATTACAAAAGATTTGATTGCTGAACGACGTAATTTTTTATCCAGAGTTGCCCAAACGACGATAGCATCGGCACGCTCCCCCGAAGTCACGAAAATCTTTTCACCATTTAAGATGTAATCATCACCATCTTTTATTGCCGTGGTGCGAATAGCGGCAGAGTCCGAGCCACAGTTTGGTTCAGTGATTGCCATAGCTGCCCATGTGTTTTTGAAGCGTTGTAATTGCTCTTCATTGGCAACAGCTGCAATTGCTGAGTTTCCCAGCCCTTGACGGGGCATTGATAGGAGTAAAGCGGTATCTCCATAACACATTTCAATTACACTTAAAGCGGTAGAGAGATTCACTCCATTTTTATTACCTTGTTCATTGGTACCTCGCTTGCCGACAGCGGCCCCTGCGTTCATACCTTCACCGCCTTCATTCATACCATCGACTAAAGATGCCAACATATCCAGTTCTTTAGGATAGCTGTGTTCAGCTTTGTCGTATTTTCGGGAGATAGGGCGAAGTACATTGATGGCCACTTGGTGGGCTTGATCAATCAGTAATTTAAATTTTTTAGGGTTTTGTAAATTCATGCCAATTTTCCTTTTTATTATGCATGTAGACCAGAGTGAACAATCGCTGTTGCACGTAAATCACGATACCAACGCTCAACAGGGTGTTCTTTGGTGAATCCGTGCCCACCTAAAATCTGTACACCATCGGTGCCAATTTTCATGGCTTTTTCGGCACAAAGTAAGCGTGCTAAATAGGCTTCACGGTGAAATGTCTGCCCAGATTCAGCTAGACTTGCGGCATTTAGAATGAGCATACGCATTGCATCAATTTCAATGGCCATATCGGCAATCATAAAAGCAACACTTTGACGATGTGAAATGGGTTCACCAAAGGCGGTACGTTCATTGGCATATTCAATACAATATTTTTTGACCGCCTCACATGTGCCGACCGCCATTGAACACCACATTAAATTGCCGAGGTCTAAAAATGCCGTGTAGTTGAAATCTTCATCACCTAAGCGTAAAGCAGGGGTTTGATTAAAAATTAAAGTTGCTGTTTCCGTTGCTTTGAGCCCCATAGCGGGAGATTTTTTAAACTGAATACTTTCATCCCGTCTGAGAATAAAAACTTCAGTTTGAGCATTAAGTTCAGCACTGACAAGGAAAATATCTGCACTTTCAGCCAATAGTACCAGTGTCTTTTCACCTTGAATAAAATATTGACCATCACGTGAAATGGCTTTGGTTTTTAACTGGTAAGGATTAAAAGCAGGCGTAACTTCTTGAATTGCAAAGCTAGCGCGAATGCTACTGTCTTGCGCAAAACTGTTTAAATATAAAGCTTGTACTTGCTCCGAACCCCATTGCGTAATGGCATTAATTACACTAAAGGTAGAGAGCATACCCGCGGCTAAACTAAAGTCACCTTTGGCCAGATGCTCCGCGATAAGCACATTACTCAGAATATTTTTCTCAGCAGCGACACCACCGAGTGCCTCAGGCAAAGCATAAAAGTTCAGACCTAGCTCTTCGATATATTGCCAAAGTTCTGTTGGAAAAGTTTCATTTTGATCGGCACTTGCGGCTAATGGGTAAAGTATATCGGCGGCAAACTGTGACATGGTGTCGATGGTCATTTGCTGATCTTCTGAATAGCTCAGATCAAATAATGATTTTTCTTGATTGTTGAGCCGTTGTTTATGTAGATCTTTATTGGCTTTAAAGGCTTTTTGTGTTTTTGATAGAGTCTTATAGCCCGCTTTTGAGCCTTGATAAAGCGATTTCTCCATAAATTTTCTAAGTTTTAATTGGTCAAGTACGTCGCTACTTGCCATTTTTGTGATCAGTGATAAGCCAAATCCCTGCGCCTTATTTACCATATTTGTCATTATTTTCATCCAGCAGAATTATTCTGTGGTTTTATGCTGACATAGCGGCACACGAATAACTATGTCATGACTGACATGACGTATTGTCAAAGATAAACGGTATGTGGCGTATTTTAAATTATTCTAATATTTTGTTTTTTAAGTTTTTTATTGAATCGTTTGGAATTGAAATGATTGATCAATTGACCAAAATGACATCGCGTCATTTTGGTCAATGTACTTTTAGATAAATTTTTTCACCATTGCGCGAACATTAGTTTTCGCTTCAATCACAGTCATAAAGGTATAAGCACCGATGAATTTACGGCTGATAAACATAAATTCTTTCGGTGGAACACTAAAATAGCGAGACGCCATCGACTTTGAAGCTTGCTGCATTACACGGCTATGAAGTTGGCTTGCTTTCCAGTCATAAGCAAAGTGCTCATCCATAACACCAGTAGGTAAGTCTGGGTTATTGCTTGGACTGCTGAATGCTTCAGTTGCAAGTAAGAAGACTTTAGCCATATCCGGTTTAATGCTTTGAGGGATAGAGTCGAAAAACTCATAGCCTGTCATTGCTTGAACCATTTCTTCACTACTATGATTAAACCCAGCATGAATGAGCTTACGTGCGACACCAAGTAAGTGTTCATCAAACTGTCGGATTGCGCCAAAATCAAGCAGAACGATTTTGTCCAAGATGTCATTGCCATTGCCTAAGCGAACGAGGTAATTACCAAAGTTCGGGTCGGTCTGCATTTCACCCCATTCAAAAATCTCGCGTACCGCAATTTCAAGTGATGCTTCGCCAAGTTTGTTGCGACGTTCTTGCGGCAGAGACAGCATGACAGGGCTGTTAATCGGCACGCCACGTTCAAATGTCATACACAATACTTGGTCTGTGCAGTAACCATCTATAATTTGCGGCACGATGTAGCGTGGGTCTTCTTTTAAGCGAGCAGCAAAGCGGCGTGTGGTTGCAGCCTCAATTTTATAATTCACTTCACGGTGCATCATCTCACGAACTTCATCGAACCATTGGTCGAATTCGCGTGTTTGCGGCACCATACGTGTCAGTTTAAGCATGTTTTTAAACAGGCTCATATCTGAGTCAATGGCTTCAGCAACGCCTGGATATTGAATTTTCAATACCATCTCTAAACCATCAGACTTACGCGTTGCACGGTGGACTTGTGCCAGTGATGCAGTGCCCAGTGGCTCATGATCGATGGTTAAATCATCTAGTTTAGAACCCAACTGGCTGTGCAGTTGCTGTTTTATCGCAGGCCACGCTAAAGCGACTGTTTGATTATTTAAAGTATTTAAGGCTTGCGTGATTTCTTCAGGTAGAAAGTGTTCACCATAAAGTGCCATCATTTGGCCAATTTTGACGATAGAACCTTTAAGTTTGCCTATTTCAGAAACAAGATAATCGGCCTGTTCTTTCATTGCTTTTTTGCGTTTCTTTTCTTTTTCTTCTTCGCTAGAAAACATAGTTGTCGCATTAGAAGCAGCCCAACGTGTTCCAGCAAGCAACGAAGCTTTGGCAATCGATAAACGACGATCCATAGAGGAGGTTTTCAGTTGTTTAAGCTTATCGTTGTGATCTGACATAATTCAGTAAAATCCTTTCATCAGCAAGGGCAGCATTTTAGATTGTAACGGATAATATCGTGTATTCACGTATTAAAAAAGTTCAACTTGCTGAATCTCGAGTTAAAAAAGGCCATAAGTGTTAAGCAACCATCTAAATAAAGCCTCATCGGGATTGTTACATGCGAAATTTTACTTTAAGCGTATTTTTCTGAATCAATTCATCTTTATGCATTTGTATGTGTTGGAGGATCATTTCTTGTACCGGTTGGTGCATAAATCCATGTGCATAACCTTTAACAATGATGATGCTCGGTAGGCTAAAAAAGAAGTATCGAGCATCTTCAATGGTTGCACATTCATAGATCCCTTGTTGCTGTAACAGCTTTTGGAAATAGGCTTTTTCAGTGTCGACATGATTGTTTTCGGTGTCATTCCAATAGCGTTCACGCATCGCCATTAAGTTGTTGTGTTTATAACTCATAAGTTTGGAGAATATTGGCAGAAGAACTCACTTTATAATAAGGCTGTTTGATCAGGTTTCAATGCAAAGCCTGTGAGTTCATGTAAAAAGCTGTGTGGTGGAAATTTTATAGAGGGCTAGTATGTTCATACAAAATAGGATGTTATATTAAAGCGCTGCAGCACGTAGATGTTGTGAATGACTAGATTAAAAAATGAATGAAGAAAATTTGCTTTGGGGAAAGGAATTGAAACAAATATTCAGTACGTTGCTTGTTGTGGGATTGTTCAGTGGTTCAGCCTATGCAATGGGCCCAACTAAAAAATATGAAGCATGCATGAAGCAAACTGGCAATGTGTTGAGTGAAATTGATGCATGCATGAGTAAAGAATATAAAGTACAAAAAAAACGCTTAAAGAAAGTATTTAAGCCGTATTTAGCGAAGACTCCTGCAGAAGAGCAAGGATTAGTTAAACAGTCTCATCAGCAATGGCTGGCGCAGCGTGATCAGATTTGTAATAACAAACCTATCGTGAAAAATGAAAAGACTGAATTACAGCGTATTTCTTGTCTGATGCAAATGACGCAAACCCGTGCAGATATGTACGAAGCACGTACAGGCCGTATCAGCAAATAAGAGCAAAGCGTATGAAAATGTGTTTGCTGCGCATCAAAACTTTATAAATCATAGAAAAACAGGGTATCATAAGGCGTTTTTATTATGACCTTGGAGACGCCTTTAGTGGATCGCCCGACTATTAGCCCTGAACATATACAGGAAGCCGCTGAAAACTTAAGCACAATTCGTGATTTTATCCGTTTTGGAGTGACAGCATTACGTCAATACGATGCACATTTAGGTCAAGGTACAGAAGACTATTTTGCTGAAAGCTCAGCTTTGGTTTTACAAACTTTATCTTTAGATTGGAATGCGGATGCTGAAATCTTAGAGTCGAAGCTACTACCAAGCGAAAAGACAGAAGTTTTAAGCTTATTAGAACGTCGTATTAATGAAAAAGTACCGACTTCGTATTTGCTTAATTTGGCTTATTTTGATGGCAAACCATATTATGTCGATGAACGAGTACTGATTCCACGTTCACCGATTGCAGAATTGATTCAAAACCGTTTTGCACCTTATTGCTTAGGTGAAAATGGACAAATGGGTGAAGCAGTCAATAACTTGCCAGAAAACCCGAATCCAAAAACGCCACAACGTATTTTAGATATGTGCACGGGTTCAGGTTGTATCGCGATTGCTTTGGCTTATGCGTACCCAGATGCAGAAGTAGATGCAACAGATATTTCTAAAGAAGCTTTAGAAGTGGCTCAAATTAACTCGGAACACCACGACAAACAGTATCAAGTGGCTTTACTTGAGTCTGACCTGTTCTCCAAAATTCCTGCTGAAAATCAATATGATCTTATCGTGTCGAACCCACCTTATGTGGACGCTGAAGACATGGCAGATTTACCTGAAGAATTCCACCATGAACCAGAATTGGCTCTGGCAGCAGGTCAAGATGGCTTAGATTTGGTTCGTAAAATGTTAGCTCAAGCGCCAGATTACTTAACTGAAGATGGTCTCATCGTGATTGAAGTGGGTAATTCTGAATGGGCAATGCGCCAAAACTTTAATACTGTTGATTTTTACTGGTTACAGTTCCAAAAAGGCGGTACAGGAATCTTTGCATTGACCGCTGCTCAATGCCGTCAATTCCGTGATTTATTCATTCAATCTGTTCAAGCATAAAAGGAGTCGTTAGACATGGCAGGTAATAGTATAGGGCAACTCTTCCGTGTAACGACTTGTGGTGAATCTCATGGTGTAGGCTTAATGGCGATTGTGGATGGTGTTCCACCGGGCCTTGAGCTTACAGCAGATGATTTACAAAAAGATTTAGACCGTCGTAAGCCGGGCACTTCTAAATTTGCGACGCAGCGCAAAGAACCTGATGAAGTTGAAATCATTTCAGGTGTGTTTGAAGGTAAAACAACAGGCACACCAATTGGTTTATTGATCCGTAACACTGATCAAAAATCCAAAGATTACGGCAATATTGCACAAAGCTTCCGTCCGGGACATGCAGATTATACTTATACACAAAAGTACGGTTTTCGTGATTACCGTGGTGGTGGCCGTTCAAGTGCGCGTGAAACGGCTATGCGTGTGGCTGCGGGTGCAATTGCGAAAAAATACTTGGCTGAAAAGTTTGGTATTTTAATTCGTGGTCATGTGACCCAAATTGGGACTGAAATTGCTGAAAAATTGGATTGGAATGAAGTACCCAATAATCCATTTTTCTGTGGCGATGTCGATGCCGTACCACGTTTTGAAGCACTTGTGACTTCATTGCGTGAACAAGGTACCAGTTGCGGTGCAAAGCTTGAAATTTTGGCTGAAAAAGTGCCTGTAGGTTGGGGCGAGCCTGTTTTTGATCGTTTAGATGCTGATATTGCACATGCCATGATGTCCATTAATGCGGTCAAAGGTGTTGAGATTGGCGATGGTTTTGCCGTTGCTGGTCAGTTTGGACATGAGAGCCGTGATGAGTTAACCACTGATGGCTTTCTTGCGAACCATGCAGGGGGCATCTTAGGCGGTATTTCGAGTGGTCAAACCATTCGTGTTGCAATTGCGCTTAAACCAACAGCGTCTATTACTACACCGGGTAAAACGATCAATATTAATCGTGAAGATACTGACGTATTAACCAAAGGTCGTCATGACCCTTGTGTAGGTGTGCGTGCGGCTCCGATTGCAGAAGCAATGCTTGCGATTGTTTTAATGGATCACTTTATGCGCCATCGTGCTCAAAATGCAGACGTCGTTGCACCATTTGCACCGATTGAATACTAGAAAATTCTCTTTATATTTAAGAGAATACACATTAAAGTCAGACTTCGGTCTGACTTTTTTTATTTACGTATGAAAGCTAATCTTAAATGTAAGAAAAGAGCTGTTGGCATATTATGCCCGCTATGGTTATCACGATACTCAGAAAACAGCATCTTACCTATTAAGTTAAGTGCCAAATTTGGTCTTACTGAGTAAGAAAATTTAGAGAGTTCATTTTTAAAAGAAAAAAAGGAAGGGGGATATGAATAAAAAAATAAGCACAGTCAGACGAGGCACCATTATATTTTTGTCATTACTCACAGTTTTGGTTATTTCATTGTTGATATACGGCTATGACAGTATGCATGACCCTGAAAAAGTTAAAGCGCGCTTATATGCTTGTGGAAAATTTGGTGATCGGCACATGCTTATTGATAAGCAGTATTTACTTTTTGGCAGAGTGACTTATCAAGGTGTGAATTATTGGGGGAAAAATATCAAAGAAGAACACGAGGCCAAAGGTTGTGATGATCAAATTCAAAGTATTGCTTTGAAAGTGAAATGGCCTGAAATGACAACGTCGAGTGAAGGCTTTAGACTAGGTTCTGAGTATAAAAATGAGATCACAATAGCATTAAACCAACGCTCAGATTGGAAAGAGGAGCAAGGAAGTAAAGACTTTTTTAATGAGTTTTTGCTTTTAAAAGAATACTTAAGAAAAGGAATGTTTTCTGGTGGGGAAGAGGTGAGTGGAGTATGGATAGATGAAACAAAAACATTTAACTCAGATTTGGGACTCTATGAAATAGAGGTAAAAAGTGATGACGGTGTTGGAAAAAAGGTGTATTGGCAGGAACGTAAAGGTAAAGGGGTAAGCCTAACCATTAAGTGTCTTTATTTTAAGGATGGGGCAACAAAATGTGAATTTAATACACATCAGCCCAATTATGGGTTTAATACGAGTTATATCACTATAAAATTTCATAGTGAGTTACTGCCGCATTGGCAAGAAATTTATCAAGATGCAGAACAACTCATTCATTCTTTTAAGGTTGAGAAAAAATAAAATGAAACATCCGAAGAGTATAGACCGTACCTATGCTCAAAGATGTTTAGATGACCTTAGGATAGCGCTAATGTCCGACAGTACGTGTCCTCTTTTAAAGCAAAAAGATAGTCATGTTAGCCAGTATAGTGCAACGCTTGTCCTAAGCTGAGGTTGTGCTCTATAAAAATAAACGAAAGATAATACTTTAAGAGCAGTTTCCAATCGGGTGATTACATGGTATATAAATTGCTCATAGAATAATAAGCATTATTGCAGGAGAGAAATGTTCTGCATTCGCCGAAGGAGCAACGACCCCGGAAACTCTCAGGCAAAAGGACTGTAATAATGAAAAAACTCTGGAGAGAAGTGTTCAATCACTCACCGAAGGGGATGGTTTAAAACATCATGGTATGTTTTAGGTCGAAGCTCTCAGGTACACATGACAGATGGGGTTGACATCAAACAATAAAAAGGAGGTGTCTATGTGTCATGTCGTTGTCATTGGTGCTGGAATTACAGGCGTCACAACTGCGTATGAATTAAGTCAACTGGGTTATCAAGTGACAGTTGTGGATCGGCATTTATTTCCAGCCATGGAAACTTCTTTTGCAAATGGTGGACAACTGTCTGCATGCAATGCGGAAGTTTGGAACCAAAAATCGACAGTGCTGAAAGGCATGAAATGGATGTCTCAAAAATCTGCTCCTTTATTGCTCAATCCTGCATTTAGTGTACATAAATATGCATGGCTGATGGAATTTTTGGGCAATATTAAACATTATGAGGCCAATACCCACGAAACAGTACGTTTGGCTTTATTGGCTCGTCAACGCTTGTTCGAAATTGCGGATAAAGAGTCAATCGATTTCAATTTAGAAAAACGTGGTATTTTGCATTTTTATCATAATAAACAAGATTATGACGTTGCCATTCGAGTCAATGATTTACTCAATAAAGGTGGACTTGAACGTTGTGGCGTAAGCAATGAAGAAATTAAGCAAATTGAGCCGACATTGACCGGCGAATATTATGCTGGATTTTATTGTGAAGGTGATGCGACGGGTGATATTCATAAGTACACCACAGGTTTGGCTGAAGTCACCAAAAAGTTAGGTGTGAAGTATCGTTTTGGTATGGATGTGACAGATATTCAGCACTTAAGCTCAGGTGTTGAAGTGAAGTTACAACCAAGTTCAGAAAATGTTGAACTGCTTCCAAATGAAGTGGAGATATTGGCTGCCGATGCTGTTGTGGTTTGTGCAGGTGTGGGTAGCTATCAATTGGCTGAATTGGTTCAAGAACGCGTCAATGTTTATCCTGTAAAGGGATATTCGATTACTGTGATGTTAAATGACGAAGAGAGTCAGCAAAATGCGCCGTGGGTGAGCTTGCTGGATGAAAGCGCGAAAATTGTAACTTCACGTTTAGGTAAAGATCGTTTCCGTGTCGCTGGCACTGCTGAGTTTAATGGCTATAACCGTGATATCCGTGCAGATCGGATTCAACCTCTTGTTGACTGGACCAATCGTAACTTTAAAGTTTCGACAGAGCATGCGGTCCCTTGGGCAGGTCTTCGCCCCATGATGCCGAATATGATGCCTGTAGTTCGCCGTGGAAAGCTAGAACGTGTGTTCTTTAATACAGGACATGGGCACTTAGGTTGGACGCTATCTGCAGCAACTGCGGCAATGATTAGTCAGGAAGTCGCGACAGCGTATCCTGTTTAATTCGAGTGTATTCTTGGATAGATAAAAACAAGTTTGCTTCGAGCTTGTTTTTATTATTTCTGTTTAATGATGTTATAATTCTGCCTTAATTTCAAAAGATTGCTCACAAATGAATACTTTAAACTTGAGCAAAAATAAGTAGTATTGTTTCAAGCAATTGATGACTAATGTGAAGGTGAATAATGATTAACATGAAAATGGCTTTGGTGGTTTTAGCTTCTGCAACAATGCTGTCGCTTGCTGCGTGTAGTGACAAAAAACAAGAGACTGAACAAACGCCAGTGGAAAGTTCAGCGGCTGAAACACCAGTAACCAATATTGAAGTTAGTCCAGAGATGATTGATGCTGCACCTTTAGAGTCTGAAGCAGCAGGTGCATCAGCACCAGCGCCTGAAGCAAAATAAGTCCAAAGATCAAAAAGCCTCCCGATGTGGAGGCTTTTTTTATGGGTGAGAGTGATATCAGCATTTAATCGTAAATATCTAGATTCAGGATATAAATCAAAAAATCATATTGAAACCATAACGAACAATCGATAGAGTTTATTTAGTAAATATTGTCAATCTGTGATGATTTTCATCAATGCATCGTTTGCAAGCAAAGTGACAGTAGAAAACATGATGTTTAATCATAACTCATGTAAAAATGAGGGAATATTTTGTACGCAGTTAAGCTCACAGAAGTATCGTTGAATTTTAAACAGCATGGCCGAGCATGTTTGATGGTTGCTGCGGTGATTTTTGTCTGCTGTTTGCTTGGGATATTCACTCGGCCGATTGCATATTTCGCTTATTTTTGGCCAGCTAATGCTGTACTGATCGGCTTATTTTTACGGTTTAAGCCACTTAGAAATGTCGGTGGTTGGTTGGGTGCTTTTATTGGTTATATGTTGGCAGACTTAGTCACAGGGAATCATCTTGAGCTGACTTTGGCTTTAACAATCGCCAATTTTATGACGGTAGGCGTGTCTTTATTCTTTATCCATTATTTACAAATTGACTATCGTGCATATAACAAAGGCTTAAATTTTCTTTATCTTTTCTTGGTTTGTGTTTTTCTTGGGTGCTTTTCCAGCGCGATATTTGCCGTTGCTGTCGTTCCGTATATGCCACACACCTTTATGAGCACGCAAGACCTTTGGGCTGAGTTTTATATTTGGTGGACGGGGGAAGTTCTAAATTGTATTTCACTTTTACCCCTCATGTTGACCTTTCCTGCAGCGAAGAAATTAAAGTATCTTTGGAATAACCGTAGACAGTGCGAAACCCAGTTTGTCGATGTTTTACCCTTACTGTCAGTTTTAATTTCTGTGGCGTGTACTCATCTTTTCTTTGGTCCAGGCGCCTTACTTTTTCCTTTAGCAGGGCTGATTTGGGCGGCTTTAAGTTACAACTTATTTTATGTGAGTATCATTAACAGTTTGGTTTGTTTTGTGATGTATCATAGTTTAACGACCTATTATATTTCACGTACAGCAGATAACTTCTTGGCCACTTCTATTTCGGTGCGTATAGGGCTGTGCATGTTGATGATTGCACCTTTGCTTTTATGTATTGTGAGTCGTAATCGTCATGATCTGTATAAAGAAGTGCTCTATCTGGCCAACCACGACCCCTTAACTCATGTGGGAAATCGCCGTTTTTTCTTCACTCAAACTGAAAACTTATTGAAGAAAAATCTGGTTAAGTCGATGAGTATCATTGTGCTGGATATTGATCATTTCAAGAAAATGAACGATCAATATGGTCACTATATTGGTGATGAATTGCTACAAAGCTTTGCCACGACGGTAAAAAGTAATTTACGTGAGCAGGATTTATTTGCACGTATGGGCGGTGAAGAATTTGTGGTGGTGCTAAATAATACCACTGAAATTGAATCACAAATCATTGCAGAACGTATCTGTCGCGCTGTCGCCACTTCAAAAACGCAAGTGGCGCATGCGGTTTTGAGTATGACGGTGAGTCTTGGTGTGGTGCACCAAGTTCTACCAACGAAAAATAGCCTACAGAGCTTGTTAAATCGCGCTGATCGGGCGTTATACCAAGCCAAAACTTTAGGACGCAATCAAGTACAACTTGCCTCATAGGTAAAAATTTAGTAAAAGTATAAAACAATAAAAACTATAGATACTTGGATAAAAATGAATTTTTCTGAATACCTTCGTTATGATGGGCTGGGTTTAGCTGAGTTGGTTGCACAAAAACAAATCCATCCAGCTGAATTATTACAAATTGCAATTGAGCGTAGCCAGCAAACCAATCCTGCTTTAAATGCGATTATTATTCCTATGCATGATTATGCCAAGAACAGAGCACAAAATGCCTTGTCTGGTCCATTTGCAGGTGTGCCATTTTTAGTAAAAGATTTATTTCAAGAATATGCAGGTTATCCAACATCTTATGGCTGTCAAGCATTTAAACGTACAGGCCATATTGCAGAACATAATGCAGAAATTGTAAACCGTTGGGAAAACACAGGCATTTTAACTTTTGGCCGTACCAATACCCCTGAGTTTGGTATCAAAGGCATAACAGAATCAGATGCTTGGGGAGCCTGTCATAATCCTTGGAATTTAAAACATAACAGTGGTGGCTCATCGGGTGGTTCCGCTTCTGCGGTGGCCGCAGGAATTGTTCCGATTGCAGGTGCGGGTGACGGCGGCGGGTCGATTCGAATTCCTGCATCGTATTGCGGTTTATTTGGTTTAAAGCCAAGTCGTGGACGTACGCCGTGGGGCCCAGATATGAGTGAGGCAATGCACGGCGCTGCGATACAGCATGTATTGAGTAAAAGTGTAAGAGACAGTGCAGCGATGTTAGATGCAACGCAGGGTGCAGAGCATAGCTCGTTGTTTAAAATTGAACAGCCCAACCAAAGCTATTTGGCCTGTCTACAGCAGCCTGTAAAAAAACTTAAAATTGCATTTAGTACTCAGTCGCCTATTGGAACCACAGTGTCTAAAGATGCCATTGATGCTGTACACCATACCGCACGTTTGTTGGAGTCTTTAGGGCATACAGTGGTCGAAGCACAACCTGAGATAGATGGTATGTCTTTGGCCAGAGACTTTATCACGACGTGGTTTAGTCAATTTTCTTATATGTTAGAGCAGATCAAGCAACAGGTTCCGACTACAGCAGGAGATTTTGAGCTGGATTCTTTAGCTTTGGCTGCCTTTGGTGCCAAAACGACTGCGTTAGAATATATTCATAATCTGAATAATTGGGGAGTATATGTTACCAAAATGAACCAATTTTTTGATCATTATGATCTTTATCTGACTCCTGCTACAGCTTCAGTCGCACCCAAAAATGGGCAAATTTCTACCCCATCATGGCAAAAACCAATTTTAAAAAGCTTACTAAAAGTCGGCAAAGCACATTTGCTGGCACAAGGAAAACTGGTCGATAAAATTGTGAAAGATAATTTGCGTTGGGTGCCTTTTACTCAGTTAGCTAACATCACTGGCTTACCTGCGATGTCTGTACCTTTGTATTGGAATGCTGACAATCTTCCGCTTGGTTCACAGTTAATTGCACCTTTTGCCCGTGAAGATCTGTTATTACAGTTGGCTAGTCAGCTTGAACAAGCCCAGCCATGGTTTCATAAATATAGTGAAATCAAGGTTTAGAAAGCTGATTAATTAAATTGTTGTAGTTTATGCGGACAGATCAGAAGAGAACTTTTTAAGCTTGAACTTCTTTGGGTAAGTACCGAACAAAACCTAAACCCAGTAGCACAGCACAGCCTGCCAAAATAAAAATAAGTTCGCCTGACAGGCTGTGCCAATAATGTCCTGCAAGAATACTTCCAGACGCTACACCCAGTCCCCACATGGTGCTATATAGGGCTTGACCACGTCCTTGTTGTCCTAAACTAAAGTTTTGGAAAATGATACGCATTGCGATGAGATGAAATAAACCAAAGCTAAAAGCATGGATAGTTTGTGCGAAGAACTGGATCGCGAAGATTTGTGGAAAAGAACCGACCATAAACCATCGTAGCGCCGTGAGGATCAGACAAATAGACACCATGAGTCGCCATGAAAAACGTTTGAAAAAAACGTGAGCAATGGCAAACATAATAATTTCGGCCATGACACCGACAGCCCACAAAAAACCAATTTCTGTGGTTGAGTAACCGGCTTGTTTTAAGAAGTTGCTATAAAAACTATAAAAGGGCGCATGCGAAAAAAGCAGAATAAACTCGATACCGAAAAATGCCGCTACAACGGGTTTTTTTAAAATCGGTAATAATGGCTCGAGCTGCCCTTGTGAATGGGGTGCAGTGGTCGGTTCTTTTATGCTAAATGACCAAATAAAGGCCAAAAAAGAAATACACAGCAATAAAACTGGCAGCATAGAGATGGGTAAAATTTCTAATAAGGCTCCGATACCAAAAACCCCGACAATAAAACCGACCGAGCCCCACTTTCGAACTTTTCCATACAAAGCACTGCGTTGTTCCGCGAGCCAAAATAGAGTTACGCCTTCAAACTGAGCCAGAATGGCGTTTTGGAAGAAGCTAAAGATCAGCATGAGCAGGGCGATCGCCTGAAAGGAGTTTGGAATGATAAAAATCATGAACCAAATACTGGCTTCCATCCACGTTGCGACTCTGACCAAGAGCATCCGTTTCCCTGATTTATCTGCAATCCAGCCCCAAATAAAAGGAGCAAAAAAACGGGTAATAATCGCAATTGAGGACAGGATACCGATTTCACTGTAGTTAAAGCCTTGATCTTCGAGATACAGGCTCCAAAACGGCATGAACGTGCCCACAATGGAATAATAAAAAAAGTAAAAGCCAGCCAGTCGGTGCCGAATGGGAAAAGAAAGCATCGTACTGTATTCCTTGCTAGGGTGAGCAGATTCTGAAGAAGACTTGAATCTAAATAAAGCTTCAAGTCGATGAAGCTTCGAGAATTTTAAAAATGGATTGTTTAATCATGCTTATTCAGAGTTTAGGGATTAAAGCTCATTAGCCTTTGACTAAACCACCATCCACAATCAAGTTTTGACCTGTCACAGCACAAGAATAGGGCGATAAGAACATTAAAATGGCTGAAGCAAATTCCTCAGGTGTAACTACACGACGCAGTGGTGTTGCACTCGCGATGTAATCAAAAACTTCATTGGGTGTACTTTTACTGGCATCGGTGGTTTGCAGTAAACCGCCAGAGAGCATATTGATATTAATGCCGTATTGACCAAGTTCATGTGCAGAGGTACGGGTAAATGCCAACAGTGCTGCCTTCGCCGTGGTGTAGTCATGATAAGGCACCACAGGGTTTTGTACCAGATTGGTTCCGATGTTTACAATGCGCCCAAACTGGTTTTGTTTCATACCTTCAAGCGCTGCTTGGGTTGTATTCAAAGCGGCTTTAACTGCACCTTCAAATTGTTGTTGCATAGTCTCCCAGTGTAGCTCATGAACTTTTGGGCGGGCCTCACCATTAAACTCGAACTGAATGAGCGCATTATTAATCACGGCATTGATATGCTGTCCAAAATGCTGAAAGCTTGCTTCAAACATACTTTTGACTTGAGCATTGTCTGTAACATCAGCTTGGTAGATAAAAACCTGCTCGGGATACTGTTGAACTAAGGTTTGCGCTGCTACTTGGCTGTTCAAATAGTTCACGACTACACGAGCGCCTTCATTGATTAAGGCGTGTGTAATTGCAAGACCTAAACCGCGTGCGCCACCTGTGACCAGTACAACTTGATTTTTAATGTGCATGATATTTCCGAGCAGATAAATGTATGTATTTTTTAGATAAAACAAGTATATCAAAACCTTTCCGGACCTGAGGTTTTACAACTGCTACTTTTCAAATTTTCGATGCTCATTTAGCTGGGTTAGAGTATTCGGATAAAAATCTCTAAGCACAGTAGAACAGTTTTAGCATCACTGATTATTGAGCTTGAGTTTGCTCAAGGTGTAGCCTCAAAATACGACGCAATTCTAATAATGTTTCTGCTTCCTCATGCACCGAATGGTTGCCTTTAATGATTTTTTCAGAGACAGCCTGTTCTAAATGTGAACTGGAATAGGGCACAATACCATCGCTCATGTCATGTGTGTCATTGGTTTGACGGTGATTGCCAATAATAGAATGATAAGGAACTGTGGATACAGGCATGATGTTACTGGTCAAGGCCATAAAGCGCGACTTTGGACTTAAGTCGTCAGGGCCAGATTGCACCATGCCTTTGGTGCTAGAGCTACCATTGAGCTGTATATCCACTTGGTTAAAAAAAGTGATCGACAACTTGACCATTTTTTTCACCAATTCCATGTACCAGCGGTCAGACAGTTCACTGCCACGGTGAGGCGCGGCAATAAAAATTGCACGTCCAATGGGTAAATCAGGATGAAATTGAAAACGTTCTTTGATTACGGGGTATTGTTGTAATCGGGTGTATTGCTCATAGTTTAACAGTGGAATCACTTGCTCAGAAATATCGTTTTCACTAATCAGTAAGCGACTTATGACACCGCCCATACTATGTCCAATCAGCACGGCGTCACTGGCCGAGCGAGAGTTGGGTTGAACTTGTGCAAAGGCTTGTTTAAGTAGCGCATGAATCTGAAAGCGGCTTTCAACAATCGGCATATTGGTTGAATAGAACACCTGCCATACCTGAAAGTTTTCTCGTAAAACTTTATCCCCCAAAATGTTATTGGTCAGATTGACCCAAGTTTCAGGGCTACTGGCGAGACCATGAATAAGCACAATCACTTTTTTATTCGGTTGGTAGGGTTCGAGCATATAGACCTGTGGCGTACGCAATCGCTCAGTTTTATCGAGCAAGGTTAAGTAGCCTGTTGAGCCCAGTTTATTTTCTGCCAGCCAGTAGGCAAAAGGCACAGAATAATTCGCCGTGAGAATGTATTTTTGTTGATGTATGTCTACATACTTTTGCGTATAAGGATTAAACAGCTCAATCTCAAAAACAGCTTTGCCATTAAGCACATCTTCAATAGTGCTTTCCGGGTCTAATGGCTGCGCCGCTGCGGTTACGGACAAATAGCGTGCAGGATGGATATTGGGATTGGTTTGATTTTGATAAAACGATATCGGGTCAAGAATAAAATCATTTTTATGAATAGGGTCCGCTTCAGTCACAACCACAAACTCTGCGCCCAAACCATCTTGACGATTGACTTGATAAAAACCCGAGAAGTTTAAATTATAACTGGATTGAACTCGGTCAATGGTTTTACTTTTCAGTTCAGGATAGTGTTCTAAATTTACAATATATTGACGTTGTTGGACGTTGAGTTGCGCAGGAATTTGATGAAAAGGCTGCGTACGGTACGCCGTGGTAATTAAACGTGACAAAGCGACATTGTAAAAAGTGCGGACATGCATTTGTCTTTGATCAAAAACCCGGGTACTTGGGCTTTCTTGCATTTTAAATAAATACACATAGCTATAGCGTAAACTCTGGTCGAAGGCCTCAAGGCTTTGTTCTAAGCAGTGATTATTTTCACTATGTGGCTGTGCGTGGGTACAGTTGCGTTGTTTTGAGAGCTCTAAAGCTTGGGCTAAATACAGTTCACTTAACGCGGCATAACGCTCATCTGCTGCAATATCCGTTTGTGTGTTTAAGCGCTTTAAACATGTTTCAAATTCAGCGGTGCATTGCTGTGGCGTCAGGCTGAGTAGTTTGAGTAAGCTGGTGGTTTCCGCACTCAATTGGTCGTGGGTTAAGATATTTTCAGACTTGCTACGAATAGCTTGATGGATGTTATTTTCTTTAACTTTGACCAACTGGCAGGCCGGCAGTAAAACAATCGTTAGCCCTAAAATGATTGGTCGCGTGAAAGTATGATGTCTCGTTAAAAGCATAGTTTTTAGCACGGACGTTATTTATATAGGCTAAAGATGTCTTTCATTTTAAGACAATTTCTAACGAGTTACATCCAGATTCGGTCCGATCTTTTGTGTCCCTAGACATAACTTAAGAACGCTTATATTCAGCTTAAGCGATTTGGCGAGCAAAGGCTTTGCCTAAAACATGTTTATGTATAAATCTTAATTTATCGAGGACTGGTCCTGATAGTGTAAAGGGATAAGCATCTTCTAAACCCATACTGCGATTTAACGCATTTAAGTTAAAAGTCAGTGTCATCCACTGTTTGAGTAGTACATCAAAATCTTGAGCGCCAATTGGATTTTCATAAAAGCTTAAGTCATGCGTATCTTTTCGATTGTTACGCACAATTAATCCTGCATAGTACGCGGTTTCCAATGTGTCCATCATGTGTAAATAGTGTGCCCACGTTTCTGCCCAGTCTTCCCAAGGATGTGTGCTGGCATAAGAGCTGACATAAAATTGGTCCCAGTTTTGCGGTGCGCCATCTTCATAGTGGCGTTGTAGTGCTGCGTTATAATCTTGACGCTCATCTCCAAAATACTGACGGAACTCATCGACCAGCTCAGGATGTAGCGATTTAATGAGGTCAAAATAATAATGACCACTTTCATGACGGAAATGCCCCAAAAGCGTACGGTAGTTTTCACCCATTTTAATACGGGTCGTTTCCCTATAGATGACATCTGCTTCACTGGCATTGAGTGTAATGACGCCATTAGCATGTCCTGTCAGCACAGGGTGCTCTGGTTCAGGCATGAGAAAATTAAAACGGAGTCCGTAGCGATCATCATCGTTATATTTGGGCCTTGGCATAAGATTCAGGCGTTGCATTAAATACAGAAAACGCCGTTTAGCATGTTCGAGCCGTGACCAATAGACGATATGATCAGGGTTGTCGAGAGTAGGAATGGTATATGTGAGTACACAAGACTCACAGTAGATGTCGTTGCTCTCTGCGGGAATAACCCAATTACAGACTTGATGATGCTGATAGTTATAACAAGGCTTATAGCGCTTCGTCTGGTATTTTTCATTTAGCGCTAACCAAAGAACAGGGCTATGCTGTTCAAAGCTCCCCATATCTTTTTCTGATGCAATATAACCGAGTGTAGTTTTGCAGCTCACACATTGTGAGTTGGCAAAAAAGACTTGGTTTTGACAGGATGCGCAACTAAAGAATTTCATCGGCGGCTATGTCTTTGGTGAGCTTTTAGAATCAGTATAAAGGATGTTGATTCCCTTCGTCATGTTCTGTCATCTGTTTTGATAGGCTTGCAAAGTTGAGTATTCATTGAGAGCATATTAGAAAGAATACATGTGCTTGGTTAGTAGCGAGCTTTTCAGCAGGTTCTTTTCTTTCATATTTGTATAAAGAGATATAAATTTTAAAATTTATAACCTGAATGAACGAAAAAGCTTGATTTAGGTGCAGATTCGTCAAAAATAGGGACTGGGAAAAATCAAAGCTTCATTTTAGAATTTCAAAGCCTTTTAAGTTTCTGGGAGTAAATATAATGATAACGAACGTATCGCCAAAAAAATGGCTACTCATGAGTTTGGGGGCGATGTTGCTTTCAGGTTGTGCGACAACCTCTACAGACCCAAGTCGTCAAAATGTGGGTACCACAGGTTTACTCATTTGTGCGCAGAATGAGCTTTGTCCAGTGGTTACTGTGAGCTGGAATGAATCAAACAAAGAGCTGCTTAAGTTAAAAATGCATTTGAGTAGTACTTACAATAAATACGACATTCAAAAGGTCGTGTTTACCAATGGACAAAAAAGCCAAACTTTTACTGTCACTGGGCCAACCGAGCATGATCATGTGTTAGGCACAAACCGTTCGACCAATTATATTTTAGCGCCTGTAAATTTGATGAGTAGCTTAAAAGGTACAAATTCGATCAAAATGAATATTTATACAGATCAAGGTATTATCTCTCGATATGTGTATAAAGATGGCGTCTCAGCTCCAATTTTGGGTGAGTTCCAAAAAGTTTATCAATAAAAGAAAAATCGCCATCTGGCGATTTTTTTTGCTTATAAGTGAGAGAAAACTAAAACTTGTGAGGACATAAGAGCTCATGTCCATAAGGTGTTTTGCTTCTAGGGATGTAAACATTCGGCCTTTGACGGATAAAAAGTCAAGCTGAATAGCCCGAAATGCACTTTGATGTATCAATTTTAAAAATATAAATAAATTTTGCACAAAAAATAAACTTTTTAATGTGTTGTTGCTGTCAATCTAATCAAAAAAATTGGCATGTATTCTGCTTAGTTCTAGGTATTACAAAAACCTTTTTTGGTAATACCGAAAGGAGCAGCAAATGTCTAAACAATTCAAAGATGACTTAAATGCATTCTTCATCGTATTTAAACAGTTCGTGGTTGCTATCTTAAGCGCTAGAGCGGGCATTTATATCAAGCAAGATCCATCCGAAAAAGGATAAGCACGTGCCGAAACATAAATTGGCACGGATCAGTATCACTGTGCCTGAACTGACTGTCGATGCATTGGATCAGAAAATTGTTGATCAGCACTATGAAAGCCGTTCTCAAGCAATTGTCGACATGATCAATAAACATCTGATTGCGGATCAGGAGCAACGTAACGCCGTGATGGTGGGGACATTTACCTTGCTCTATGACGCCAGTGTTACGCCACTTAGAGTCCAATTGCTGGACTTACAGCAGCAGTTTTTAGAACAAGTGGTGAGTTCACTGCATATTCAGTTAGATGAGCAAAAAATTCTAGAAGTGATGATTTTGCAGGGCTTAACTACAGAGTTAAAAGCGCTGAGCCAGCAATTCATTGCTTTGAAAGGTGTGATCAAAGGGCATTTGGAACTGATGGATGCGGTGATGCCGCCGATTCCACAAAACGAAGAACAGTGAGCATTGAAAGCTTGACCATGTTCACCGTCCTCAATGGCTCACTCCATACATAGCAAGTTTAAACATTTACAGCATCGGGAAAATTGCATCATGATTAAAAAAGCGTTTTTGTCAGTCTCTATTGTTTCGACTATTTTATTGGCGGGTTGTGATAACACCGCCAAAATTCCTGAAACAAAAAACAGTGCATCTGAGAGCACAGGCACCAAAACCATCACGATTGGCTATAGTGATTGGCCGGGTTTTGTTGCATGGCAGGTGGCAATTGAAAAAGGTTGGCTCAAAGAAGCGGGGCTGAATGTTGAATTTAAATGGTTTGATTATTCATCATCACTTTCTGCTTTTGCAGCCAATCAGCTAGATGCAGTACTGGTGACCAATGGAGATAATCTAGTCACAGCCTCTGGGGGCACTCAAGGTGTCATGATTATGGCGACAGACTATTCCGCAGGTAATGACGTGATTATCGCAAAAGATGGAATTAACAGCATTGCTGATTTAAAAGGCAAAAGTATTGCTACTGAAAAAGGCTTGGTTGACCATCTATTGCTAAGTACAGCACTGACAGATGCAAAAATTAAGACCAGTGATATTAAATTGGTCAATTCTATGACCAATGAGCTTCCACAAGTTTTTGCAAGTCCAGATATTGCTGCAATTGCGGTCTGGCAACCTGTAGCCAATCAAGCGTTGAAGTCTGTTGCAGGGTCTAAAATTATTTATAGTTCTAAAGATAAGCCTGGTTTAATTTATGACACTCTGACTGTGAATATGAGCCATCTTTCTGCCAATAAAGAAGATTGGAAAAAGATGATTCAAGTGTGGGATAAAACAGTCAAATATATTAATGACCCTGCAACACATGAAGATGCCGTGAAAATTATGTCTAACCGTGTTGGAGTCGATCCGAAACAATATGAACAATTTATTGGCGGGACGCATTTACTCGATTTGGCAGCCAATAAAACCGTCTTTAAGAAAGGTTCAGGTTTTGACTCGATTTATGGCTCAAGCTACCACGTAAACAAATTCAACGTTGAAAATGGCATTTATAAAACAGAAATGGATGTTGATGGTGCAATTTACCCAGCTTTGATTGAAGAGTTAAAATAGGACTTCGTAGAAACTAAAAGCCCAAGTTAACTTGGGCTTTTTTGTGTGAGTGTGTTTAAAAAGCAAAGAAAGATCTAATGTTAAATACAGATTAGATTTTAAGGCATGTATTTATAAATGTGTACTTTTAGAAAACACATGAATAATCACGATGCCGATAATCATAAAACTTAAACCAACAACCGCCGCAAAGTCGAGCTGCTGTTTAAAGTAAATCCAACCGACTGTAGAGATCAGGATAATGCCTGCACCTGACCACAGTGCGTAAGCTAGCCCCATAGGGATGGATTTAAACGTTAGACCTAAGAAAAAGAGCGCAATTGCATAACCAATAATAGTTAAAACAATAGGTAAAGGTGCAGTGAAACCATTGGTCGCTTTTAATGCAGAAGTCGCGAGGACTTCTGCAATCACGGCAATCAATAAATAGAGAAAAGCCATAGCTTATTAAAGTTCCCTTACGCAACCACAGTTGCATGATGCATGAGGTGATGTTGTTCTTGTTTCAGCCAATGCTGACTGTCCGCCGTGGTCGATGTTATATTTTGAAAAGTGTATTCAGGTTCATACACATCCACGACGAACACCAGCTGATATGCTTCGCCACCGATCAATTTACGCTGTATAAGGGTTTTAGTATCAACGACTTCAAAACCATCTAGAATGAGTTGTTGTTGAGTCATTTGGGTGCAGCTTGAATATTGAATGAGTTGATCCTGAGTTGAAACTGATACTTCATAGCTTTCAATTTGATTTAAGTCAGAAGGACTTTGCTCCACATAAGAAAGAACCCCTAATGCGTCTACATTCTGTTGAATATGGGGTAAACGTGACTGTGCATATGCCATATGCTCACCGCACATGATGAGACCGCCATCGAGCGAAATTTCTTGTTGCGTGGCAACATGTACAGCTTTGACTAAGTGTAGTCCTAAAAATAAACCCGTACTGGCTTGTTGACGCCAGTCTTCAACATAGGCATTACTGGGTGAAAACTCCAAAATACAATTGCCAATAGTATGTAGAGTTGCTGGCTCAGGCCACTGGGTATGGTTCTGATAATTACTACTTAGCTCCCATGACAGTGATGCATTTTGTGCATCCCAATGCGTATAACCGACCCATGCTTGACGCTCTACGATAGGTGTATCTGTTACTGATTTAAGACGTAGGTCAATGGTGAAACTCTTGGACTGAAACCAATACACAATCGTATTTTCATCGGTCAGGCCATTGTAAAAGCTAATACTTTTACGTCGAAATGCGCCCATTAAATAGGTTGGCACACTACCTGAAGCAGCTGTGATGGGTTTTAGTTGACTTAAAGTTTCAAATAAATTCATGGTGTGTACTCCATGTTTGACTCAGTCAGACCAAAAGAATAAAGTGGAACGGCATTCTTTAAGGCCAACTCACCACTGGCTACACGCTGTTTTAAATAATGAAAGGTTTGAGCCGTTTGATTAAACAAATGTTCTCCACCTGCCAGTGGCGCATATTTAGGTGGCTCATTTGTATTAATCGGTTGGATGACATAGTCATAGTCACAAGAAAAAAATAAAGGGAAGGAATAGCGTTCTTGTTGGACTTTTTTAACCCGATGCTTGGTGGCTAAATATTTACCATTGGACAATATTTCCATCATGTCACCTATGTTCATCACCAAAGTATTTTCAAGTAGAGGAATATCAATCCATTCGCCTTGTTTAGTGAGGACTTGTAAACCGGGCGCTGTGGGTAGTAATAAAGTAAAGCACTCATAGTCGGTATGTGCCCCGATGCCTTCTGCATCTGTCGCTTGAGGGTTATATGGATAGTGAATGAGGCGTAACTGGCTGGGTGCATGTTGAATATGCACATCAAAAAAGTCTTCTTTTTGCTCTAAAGCCAGCGCAAAACAGCGAAATAGTTGATGACCAATCGCTTTTAAGTGCTGATAGTACTGTGAGACATGGCGTTTAAATGCGGGATCATCTGGCCATTGCGTTGGGCCAAGTAAGGGATAATTTAATGCAGACCCTTGATAGTCATAATTCACATCATAAGATTCTTTTAAATCGTAGCTGTTACTCGAAAACTGTTCCTCACCTATAGGCACATAGCCACTATGATTCACCGATTTTCCAATATAGTTTTGCATTTTGAGTGCGTCATCTTGGGCAAAATAGTGCTTCGCGATGTCACATAACTGTGCAAATAATGCAGGTTGAAATTGATCACCTCTAAGGTAGAGAAAGCCAACTTCTTTACAGGCCTGATCAAGCGCTTGAGCAACTTGCATATGGTCATCTAGATTTGGGCTATTTAAAAGGCTGATATCCACCAATGGAAGGACATATTTATCTTGCATGGTAAAATCCTCGCGTTGGCCGTCCAACAGTGCATAAAACCTAAGGGTCGTCCCTCAGGCTAGATCAATGAGTTATTTATGCGTACTAACTTGGGTCATACGTGGAATTTTGGGTAAATCTTCCAGTGCTGGATCGAGTTCTTCTTCTTGTGCATGTACTAAGAAATCGACCCGTTCTCGAAGTTGCTTAAAAGCAGGGCTGGACATCAGTTCAGTGTTTCGTGGACGGGGTAAATCTACTTCAATAATTTCTTTAATTTCCCCAGGATTGGCTTTCAGTGCTACGATACGATCAGCCAGTAAAATAGCCTCATCCATATCATGGGTTACAAAAATGATGGTGATATCAATGTTTTGCCATAAGTCCATTAGGTGTTTTTGCATTTTCTGACGGGTATGCGGGTCAAGCGCACCGAAAGGTTCATCCATCAGTAAAATTTTCGGTTCATTGACTAAAGCACGGGCAATCGCAACACGTTGCTTCATCCCGCCAGACAGTTGATGCGGATATTGGTTTTCATACTTCTCTAAGCCAATAATATTGATCCATTCTCGTGCAGCCGCTTCGGCTGAGGCATGACTTGCACCTTTCATCAGTGGACCAAACATCACATTTTCTTTAACCGATTTCCAAGGAAATAAGGTATAGCCTTGAAACACCATGCCTCGCTCTGGACTAGGGCCTAAAATGGGCTGTCCGTCTACTAGCAATTCGCCACTGCTATATGGGTCTAGACCCGCAACAACACGACTAAAGGTCGATTTTCCGCAACCAGACGGGCCAATCACACAAATAAACTCCCGCTTATGAATTTTCAAATCGAGCTGATTTAAAATCGTGCGTGTGTTTTTACTATGCTGAAAAACTTGACTAAGTTGTTTGGCCTCTAAAATGACAGGACGTTGATAAATGTGATCAAAATATTGACGAGAATTGAACTCCGTCGTTCTTATATCTGTGGTTATCATTATTTTGCTCCCGCTTTCCATTTAAACAGATGTTGTCCGAGTTTCATTAAAATCACATCACAGACCAAGCCAATCACGCCAATAATCAAAATCGCAGCATAGACATTGTCAAAGTTCTGGTAGCGTGCTTGCTGGGTAATAAACCAAGTGATCCCTGTGGTGGTGCCAATCAACTCAGAGACAATCAAGTAGGTCCACGCCCAGCCCAGCAAAACACGTAAATCACGGTAAATATCGGGTAACGCCGCTGGAATGACCACGTGAAACAGACTTTTTGCTTTATTCGTCCCTAGGGTATAACCCGCTTCAATCAGCCCGCGGTCAACCATACGCGTAGTATTGGCAATAATCAGAATTTGCTGAAACAGTGTTCCAATCACGATGATGGCAATTTTTGGTGCATCATTAATGCCTAATATGGCAACAGCCAGTGCACCAAAGGCAGGCGCAGGTAAGTAGCGAAAGAACTCAACAAAGGGTTCAGTGAGCTGGGAAATTTTGTTGGAAAAACCACATAAAATCCCCAATGGAATACCAACGAGTGATGCAATAAAGAAAGCACTGAATACAATTTTGATACTGTGCCAAAGACTTTGATGAAACCATGGTGCATCGGCTTGAGCTGGTGGTGTAGTAAATGCTGTCACTAAGGCTGTCGCAACTTGATGAGGTGCTGGTAAATAAATGGGATTGACCAAATTACCTTGTGGCGGTTCAGTGCCTTTATTGACGGCATTTTGCGCTTCGGCATAGAACACATTTTTGTCTACACGGCTACCGACTTGTAAAAAAGAGACACTGCCAGAGTTGGTAATTTGTACTTGAGGATGCCAAATAAAGGGCAAATAACTCACAGCACACCAAATGAGGATTGGTATTAGAAATGATCCAAAGCCCAGCAATATTTTGCTTTGAGGACTGAGTTCTCGTGCGACATAACCCATAGTTGCTTAGCCCCGATATTACTTTTTTTATAAAACGTAATACTGTTAAGCAAAATGAATGCCACATTTGTAGTGATATTGAGTGTTCACCTATGTGCTAATTGTTTAAATAAAAACAGCCTTTGACCTAAATATGTTTTAAAATGCGCTATCGATAGATTGACGCTCAAAAGGGGCAGCATCGCATGGCACAAAAGTCACAACAATCTGCATTGAATGAATTGATTGCAGAACAAAAACTACTGTGTGAAGAATTTGACTCGGCTTATGTTGAAGTAAAAGGTGATGATGTCGTTGCTGTTGCTGTGCATACTTTGAATCAAGAACCCATTGTCGGTTTACGTAAAAAGCCAGAAACTGAAGAGAATGTCGCTTGGTTTATTTATGGTGGTGAATTGGGTGAAGGACAAGACTTTTTTACAACCATGACTGTACGTGAATTACAAGATATCTTGCCTGATGTACTTCCATATTTGGCTTTAAGTGAAGGTTATCGTTTTATGATTGATGGCGATGACTATGAAGACGTATGGAAAGAAGGCGATGAGTCTTAATACATGAAAAAACAAATATGGACGTTGCTTAGCCTTTCGTTATTTTTATCATCATTTCTATCAACCCTGAGTTATGCAGAAACAACGAAGCTAACTCAGGCACAGTATGATCAGAAGATGGCTGAATATACAGCAACTGTGAATTCAACTAAAACCGTTTTAGATGCAAAAGATAATCCAGCGACAGCAACAGAAATGAAAACCGCATTTTGTCAGCGTATGGATGCATATCATCAAATTGCTGCGCTATCTAAAGCCAATATTGAGTTAAGTACCGCTTCAGTGATGCTGATGGTGGCCAACCGTTATCTTGATCAGCAAGAAAAAAGCCTGACCGATGCAGGGATGAATGAAAGTGCCTTCTGCCCAACGGCTAAAACTTTAAAAGTTGAAGATACGAAACGATTAAAAAGTAAAGTAACCCAATAAGACAGTATGAAATTAGTGTAGATATTAAGATCTAATTTATTGTTTCAGGATGCTGTATAAATAGACAATGTCCTCGATTGTGTTAAGATAAATAAAAATCAACCATCGTTTGAGTAGGAGTTGGTGTATGGCAGCTTATACCGACATTAAAGTAGGCAAATATGAGGATGATATGATTCCTAAACTTGCCATTCATGCTTTTCATGATGCTTTTCAAAAAGCAACCACTCGTTCATCTGTAGTTTATGCAAAAGCAGAGCAGTTGGTTGAACGCGATATTCATGGCAATGAAACTGTTTTACAAGACTTAAGTCATGCTTATGTCGATGTAGGCGTTTTACCGACACTGACACGTAAAAAGAAACACGCAACCGTATAGATTGATATGCCACCTCGACAACCTAGAATAAGAATGTTTGCAGGGCCAAATGGTTCTGGTAAAAGCACTGTTAAAGATTACCTCTTGCCCCAACATATTGGGGCATATTTAAATGCAGATGAACTGGAAAAAAACTTAAGACAGAGTCAACGCATTGATTTATTGCATTATCATCCTTCCTTAAAAGCTTCAGAGTTGGTCACTTTTCTAAAAAGTAAGAAGCGTCCTCAAGGGGGACAGTTCGTGGCCTTACTTGCGCATGAACCAATTGTGCTAGATGAATGGAAGATCGAGTTTAAAACCGAAGAAATTGATTCTTATCTCTGTGCACGCATTATTGACTATATCCGGCTTGAGTTTCTGCGCGTAAAAGTCAGTTTTACTTTTGAGACGGTCATGTCACATATCTCTAAAGTTGAGTTTCTCCGAGAAGCGAAACGTCAGGGTTATAAAACCTATCTATATTATGTCTCAACAGTAGACCCACAAATCAATATTGCTCGGGTCAAGTATCGCGTCAGTGTGGGTGGTCATCCTGTTCCTGAGCAGAAAATTATTGAACGTTACTACCGTAGTATGGATCTGCTCATGCAAGCCATAGAGTGCTGTGATCGAGCCTACTTGTTTGATAACTCTTCTGACGGTATACAAGCGTCTTTTCTTGCAGAAATAGAAGCAGCTGAAACCTTAAAAATGAATGCCGCCGTGTCTAAGCTCCCAAGATGGTTTGCAGAACGCGTACTATCAGAATTCCAATAAACTGCTCAGAAAAAGAGCAGATTATTTTATCCTTTTTCATGTGTCTGCCCGCATAAAAAAATATTCAAAAGTCGCGAATGTGTTTCATAAACCCAGAATAATGATCATGATGTAGAGATGTACCTCTAACTGTATTCAGTTTCTTTAAATGAAAACTATCATGAAATAAAGCGAGAGAAGTTAAGTATTTCTAATCTAAAAAAGGGCTGAATACAAAATCTCTCGGGGATATATTCAAGATTTTTGCATGATTGTGAAGAATAACTATGTAAAAGAAATGCTTTAAGGTGTTATCTAAAAGACTAAAAGCTTCGAGAACGGACGGGTAGTGCCATTCAAATATCTAAAGCTAGATGAAAGGGCCCGTAAACAGTGGTCATAGACGTGCATAGCATCGATAGATACAAAGGGTGCTTGATTATTTTTTAATTAAATATATTATAAAAATATATATTGTTTTAAGGTGCTTACCAATGCATGATTTTGCGTGGTCTTTTATAGGTGGAATATTACTCGGCATCTCAGCCGTTGGATATTTATATACCAATGGACGAATTGCAGGAATCAGTGGTCTGGTCTCTCAAGTTTTAAACTTAAAAGGGATCATAAATACGCCTGCACTGTGGTTTTTATTGGGCCTGTTCATTGTTCCGTTTATATACGCAGCTTTTGTTCAGCCAGAAATCCATATTGAGGCTACACCTTTCATGTTAATTATTGCGGGCGTATTGGTAGGCTTTGGAACTCGCTTAGGCTCTGGTTGTACCAGCGGGCATGGTATTTGTGGTATCAGTCGCTTATCCAAACGTTCAATCATCGCTACAATGAGTTTTTTGTTCGCAGGCTTTATTACTGTGTATGTTGTCCGTCATATGCTTGGAGCAATCTAAAATGAAAAATGTTTGGGCATTCATTTGGGGTGGACTATTTTCAATTGGTCTCATGCTTTCAGGAATGTCGGATCCTGCGAAGGTGATTGGCTTTTTAGATATTTTCGGGCAGTGGGATGCCAGTTTAGCTTTTGTGATGATGGGTGCAATTGCGGTTGCATTTATTCCTTTTCAAAAAGCTGTACGTCAGCCACATCCAAAAACGGTTTATGGTGAAGCCATACAACTTCCTAAAAATACGAAAATCGACAGAAAACTGATCTTCGGAAGTCTGCTATTTGGTATAGGCTGGGGAATTGCGGGAATTTGTCCTGCGCCGAGCTTTACTTTGATTGGACTAGGTTATTTTCAAGCGATCTATTTTATAATTGCGATGTTCGTCGGTGTACTGCTACATCGTAAAGTGATGGAGAGAATGCCATGAAGCAAATTGCTCAAGTAAAAGCATTTTTTGATACAGCGAGCAACACGTTTAGTTATGTGGTGAGTGATCCCGACACTCAGCGCTGCGCCGTGATTGATAGTGTGTTGGACTATGATGCAGCATCGGCAACGACCAAAACAGAGCAGGCCGATTTAATTATTGCTTATATTCAGGAAAATAGCCTAAGCATAGACTGGATTTTAGAAACACATGTGCATGCAGATCATTTAAGTGCTGCACAGTATTTAAAGCAAAAACTAGGTGGAAAAATTGCGATTAGTCATAAGATCGAGATAGTACAACAAACTTTTGGTGAGATTTATCACTTAGATATTAAGAGTTTAAATGCCAAGCAGTCATTTGATTATCTTTTTGCAGATTACGAGACATTTTTGATAGGCAACATAAAAGCATATAATATTCCGACACCAGGGCATACACCTGCGTGTCTCAGTTATGTCATTGGTGATGCTGTTTTTGTGGGGGACACTTTGTTTATGCCTGACTATGGAACGGCACGTTGTGATTTCCCAAAGGGGAGTGCGGCGGCTTTATTTGACTCAGTGAAGACTTTGTACACATTGCCAGATCAAACGCGGATGTTCTTATGTCATGACTACTTACCCGAAAGTCGTGATCAATACCAATATGAGACATCGGTTTATTCGCAAAAGCATGAAAACATTCATATCAATACTACAACGGAAAGGGCCGATTTTGTCGAGATGCGAAACCGCCGTGATGCAACGTTAAGTATGCCAAAATTGATATTACCCGCAATTCAAATCAATATGTTTGCAGGCAAGTTCCCTCAACCAGAAGACAATGGTATTTCTTACTTAAAAATTCCGCTGAATTATTTTTAAAACAGAAAAGTAGCAAGACTTAAAGCATTCGGCATCTTTTCACTTGCTTAAAATCTGATATTAAACAAACATGCACATCATGCTTTTAAATTTAGCCTAAGCAAATATCTCACCTAAAATAGCCTAAGCAAAATTGAACTTAATATAAAAAGTCATTTGATTTATTTCCATTAAAAATTCAATATCTATAGGAATCAAATAAAGTAAGTTTCATATGATCCTAAATCATCAATTTCATCAAAATGAGCAGCCGCGTGCAAAAACATTGGTCTTTGTTCACGGTTTATTTGGCAGTTTAAGTAATTTAGGGATGTTGGCTCGGGAGTATTATTCAAGCCACCATGTATTACAGGTAGATGTACGTAATCATGGGTTATCTACACATTCCAATGTTATGACTTATGAAGTCATGGCAGCTGATCTAATTGAAACTTTAGATGAACTCAATATCGAGCACTTTTCTTTGATCGGGCATTCTATGGGTGGAAAGCTGGTGATGAAAGTGACAGAGCTCGCAGCAGATCGACTAGATCAACTGGTGGTATTGGATATTACGCCTATTGCTTATAAAGAAAATCATCATGAGCAGATTTTTAAAGCGCTCTTTGCAGTACAAAAAGCAGATATTGAAACACGTCAACAAGCCATAGAAATCATGCGTGAATATCTCAAAGAAGAAATGGTTATTCAGTTTCTCTTGAAGTCTTTTAGCAAAGGGAAGTGGTTGTTTAATGTAGATGCACTATATGAGAACTATGCTCAAATTTTGTCATGGGAAAATATAGAAACATGGCATAAGTCTGCATTGTTTATACGTGGTGGAAACTCACCTTATGTAGAAAAGCCAGAATATATAGAAGCTATCCAATCGCAGTTTTCTCAAGCCCAGATTCAGACGGTTGCAGATGCTGGACACTGGTTACATGCAGAGAAAACTGCGCAAGTTCTGCAAATCATCACTCAATATTTGAGTCAGTCTTCAACCTGATTAACTCAAATTTGCAGCTGAAAGTTGTCCTTCAGAGGTCAGCTTTTCAGCCATTTCCGCAGTTTTCTTTAAATTCGGCATTCGATATTCAGTATGGCCATAGTCTTGGATCGACTTCCAACGCCCGCCCCAAGTTAAACCTACAGATTCTGCAACTTCACCATAGAGCTGATAGCCACGCATCGCCCATGGATCTCGTTCAGAAATAACGACTTTTCCATCCCGCTTAAATGCGACATCCGCCGCCAATCCAAATTGGTGATAGCTCTGATAACCACGTGCCAAAGTCGTATTTTTATTGCTGGCTAAAGAATTCTGACGCTGCGGGCTACGATAGCCTTCCAGTAAAACCAGTTCATATCCATGCTGCTCACGCATTATTTTAAATACCATCAGTAAACGTTGTTTATAGCGTGGGTTCATTTTGTGCCACTTACGATCAGCCGTTGCTAAATTGTCATGTGAATGAGTTGAATGTACATCCTGAATACTTGGATCGTAATTCAAAGCACTGGCTTGAATAGAATTATTATTAAGATCCGCTTGCTCAAGCATACTTGCTTCAACTATGGCCGCAGCAACTAAGGATTCTTCGATTTCTGGTGGCGGCGACAAAATTTGCCCATCAAGTAAGGCATAAATTTGTGGATCCGATTGTCTTAAATAATCCGCTTCGATTTTAGTGGGTGTGACGGGGCTGGTAAAAGCAAACATTAAGATGCTAGCAAATAAAAATAGACCCGCAATCAATATCCACCATTGCTGAATATGCCAATGCGATTGCAATTGCTCAGGCGCAGCAGCATGATTTATATGCTGTGCAAAATGACGAGCGGATTGAAATCTTTGTTTTCCTTGAGGAATTAACCCAACAAAAAAGCTTGCTAATTTTGCTCTGAGTTCGTAGGACAGTGCCAAACCTAGTCCTATCGCTAGGATTAGAAAAATCGAAAAAAGAGCATAAATTATAGTCTGATAGTAGCTGGCATTGGGGCTTCGGCGGTACGAGTTGTAATCTTGGTTTGTACACTACCTGTGGGAGATTCTTCGGATTTTTCCACTGCCTGTTCTGCTTTGGCTACTTTGTCGTGATTTTTATCTTGCAGTGCGGCCAAACTTTGCGTTGACGAGTTTTGTTTCTTATTTTCTTTTGATAAGGGCTGAGGACTAGCACTCTTCATCGATGGGGCAGCAACTGTTTCAGCTGGACGAAGAAAAGCTCTGCTTAATTCATCTTCTTTGGGTTGGGGAAAATCAGAAAGCGGCTCAGTTACATTTGAAGGTTGAACACTTTTAGAAGGGATGACTTTAGTTGCTTCAAAAATAGCTTCGGGTTCCCGCGTCGGGGCTTCATTATCGACTGAGGGTTCAGAGACATCGACGCTAGAATTTTGACTAACCTGTATTGAATCATTTTTTTGTTGTGTAAAAAAGTAAGTAAAACCAAGAGTGGCCATCAATACGACACCACTCAAAAAACCACCAAACGCATAGAGCATAGGTGAAATATTTTTCTTTTTTGTAGACGTCAAAATTTTGACTGAAGTCCGTTTTTCATGAGCCATGGAGTTAGTTCTTAGGGTAAATGAATAGTAATATGTGCCTGTTCTGTTGGCGTAGAAATGACATTTTCATATGTGGCCAAAGAATTCGTACTTTGCTTTGATAACATATAGCGCAAGCCTGCAAAGGATAAGAGCGCGAATAGGATTAGAAAAAGTAAAATCCAGTAAAAAGGAAGCTCACGGTGAATCATGTGTTTAATTTGATCGGGGAGCGATGCAAAAGGAGAAAAGGCAGCCTTTTTTCCTTTCAAATAGTCAATTTCATCGCCCACACGTGCGACCAAATGGTTTAAATTTTCTATAGATTCAATGCGATATCTACCATGAAAACCCAGGAGCATGCAGTAATGATAAACTTCAAGTGCGGCTAATCGACTATTTCCTTTACGGCGTAACTCTTCTAAAATTTCAAAAAAACGATAACCCGCAAGTTGCGAGCCAAATAAACTAAGCTGTAAGGGACTGATTAACCAACTATTTTGTAGCTCGAAAAATTGTGCATCTTGCTGAGTCACAATGGTTTCATCTAATAATGCACAGTAAGCATATTTAGCATCTTGAATGTCATCTGATGAAAATTGTAATTTTCGAGCTTGGTTTTCAAAACGGTTGAGTAGGACAAGAATTTTTTCACGAAATTCAGTCGAACTACTCGGTATATATTTGTTTTTTAATAAAAATACAATATAAAACCCGTCATGGAGTAAGTCAACCAAGTTGGTTGTACTGGTGACTTTGGCGGTCATGGGCTGAGTAATTGAACCAGTTCCAATTTGTCCATCATCAAAAAGTGAAGGGGCATTATTCATGATTCATTTCCTTAGCCATTCATCACAGCAATCAATTCAACAGCAATATCTTGGAAACCTGCCGGAATATAAATACAAATCGACTCGGCATCCAACATGCGTTGGTATAAGTCATTATTTGGTTCAATTTCAAAGTAACTCACACCAGATCGCACTGGAATAGCGGTTGGAACTTGCATTAAATGATGTAAAGGAACTGCAGGGAGTGCGGCGATGACGCGTTGTTCCACATCTACGGTATTGCCCACTTTAAAGCGCAATGGAACCAATTGAATCAGTTCGTGGCTTTGCATCATGCTGCTTGAAACAGCCAAGTAAAGTCTTGAATCTCGGGTGATTTTATCTGACTCTAAACTGCCTAACCAATAGAATGGTCGTGTTTCTTTGAGTTGGATACTGATGTAGCGGTTTGAAATAATCGTATCTAATAACTCACGTAGAATGACATCGAGCTGACTAAAACTTTCTTGTAAATTATGATGTTGGTAGCGAGGTAAATGATCAACCTCATGAGCCGTTGAAAAAGTCAGCAATGAGCCAGTCAAACGTAATAATTCAAAGAATAGCCGCTCTGGATGGATATGCGGGTATTGCAATAAATGATTCAACGTCGCGTGTGCTGTGTTGAGTGCATTAACCAGCCAAAATGACACAATGTCGCCAGAGCGAAATTCAATCAGTTTTTGCTCGTTTTCTCGATTATTACTTTGAATGGTTTTAATTTTCGCTTTGATAACATTTAAACTGCGTTTCAAACTCGAGATAAGATTTTCAGAAGATTCAATATGCAAGATAGGCGGAATAAAATGACGATCAAATTCAAATTGACCTGAGCTTTGACGTTTAATTTTTGCTAAAGCTAAATACAAAAAGCCATCAAGCTCTTGATTCGGTTCTGCGTTGACCTCTAACAAGCGAAACTCTGCACGGCGGCGCAATAAGGTGATATCTGCTGCAGTTGCATCTGTAAATAAATCATGAGTTGAGGTTAGATAAGAATGATAGCGACCGAACTGTGCACTATTTTCAGCGGTCACATTTTTCTTATTGGCTTGTACAATCGGCAAAGCCAAATAAACCAAGATTTCGCCACGTAAATTCAGTTCATCTAATAACACTGGCTCTGGCAATAAATCACGTGCCGGCGCCTGATAGATTTCGCCATCTTGCCAAATCATACTAATACTTTCGAGTGCCAAGATATGTGTGTGTAACTGGGCTTCATCAAATTGAATATTTTGAATGCCATAGGCAAATGGAATTGTGGAACGAATGGTATGATTCAGACGTTGTTCATGATACGCATCTTGTAATTGAAAATGTTGAGGACGTAAAAATAGACCTTCACCCCAAAGTATTTTTTCTGCTTTAAACATTTAGATTACCAATCGTTTGATTCATTTGCTTGTTGCACGCCCAGTAGTTCTTGGACGTTATGCAGTGGATTTTCGTTTTTAATGACTTGATTTAACCACTCATGTAGTGGCATCTGACTCCACTTGATGGTTTTCTGTAACATATAGCTTACGGGACTATGCGGTTCATTGGCTTGGAAATAGTCAGAAATTTCTTGTAATACCCGCATGGCTTGTTCACGGTTTGCTAAGTGATTTTGCGGTTGAACCTGAAAGCCTTTGGATGGATGGACGGTGTTCATGTCAATCTCTTGTTCTTTGTGCTGAGTAAATGAAAGTGCCTGTGTTGTTATCGTTGCGGCAGCAGAAGACTCAGACGTTTGTGTCGCCATTACAGGCTGAGTAAAAACATCGGTTTTGTAGAGCTTTTTTAAACTGGTGTGGATGTTTTCAAGCTGAGTATCAATCGCAGCAAAGCTTGGTGCATCTAAGCCTATTAAGGTATCTAATACACTTTTCAAAATTGACCATTCAGCCAGAATCGCCGAAAAATGTTGATAGTTCTGATATTGAAATGATTTTGATGTATTGAACAAGCTCTGCTCAAATTGTTCCAAAATCTGAGAGCTATTGGCATCATCCGTATAACTTTCGACTTGTTTCAACAAATGGTTTTTTTGTCTCAATAAGGCTTCATAATCACTGAGTGAAAATGAAGGAACATTCACGATAGCGACTTGTTTAATCAGTGGAATCAAATGATTAATTGAACCTTGTAATAAACCTAGACGTTGATCTAAATCTTCTTCTTCAATTTCAGGATGAAGTTGTGTCCAATACTCATTTAGCGTCCGGTGCATAAGCTCTAGGGCTTTTGCGGTGCCTTCGAATCCGTATAAATTTGACCACGCTTCAAGTACCCAGCCCAATAAGCGTAAATCCTTCGATTTTTCCGTGAGAAGTTCGATAGATTTTTGTTCAACGAAATGCCAGTCTGCTTGCTTGGGTTCAGCGACCCAGTCGCCTTGATCGAGTAGTGGATCATCCTGAGTTTTTGCAATTTTGATAGCGTGGAATTCATTGGAAAAAGACAAGTCTTGTCCACATGGTTGATCGCTTGAGATAGGAGACAATAAAGGCTCGATTTCTAAGCTCATAATTTTACACTCTATATTCTATTAAACTTGATTCGCTTTATTTTTAGCAGGATGTCGTTTCTTTTTAGCCGTAGAAAAAGAAAACTTGCCTATTTATTTGGATGCGATATCCAATTTTCCACTACAAGTTTTGGATGCTGTGTTCCAGTCGGGTACAGGATTTTCATTAAAGTTTGGTCATCGCGTCATCGAC
Source organism: Acinetobacter sp. 789_lipA (assembly GCF_058242845.1). Lineage (NCBI taxonomy): Bacteria > Pseudomonadati > Pseudomonadota > Gammaproteobacteria > Moraxellales > Moraxellaceae > Acinetobacter > Acinetobacter sp. 789_lipA. The sequence goes on from NZ_JBZAYS010000001.1 coordinate 2,564,346, forward strand.
ATCCCAAATCCGTTTAGTATCATGGGTTTTGCTGAAACTGAAAGTCTGTTGCCCTTGGATCAACATACACATCATGCATACCGGCTGTTGATGGAATATTTCTGTTTTTCTGAAAAATTTAACTTTCTCAATATGAACTTAGGTTTGTTAAAATATTTAGAAAAAGAGCAAAATCAGTTTGAAATTTTGATTCATCTTAAACTGAATTTAAATGATCAGGTCAATATTCGAAATTATTCTGAGTTGAATGTCGCAAACTTTAAATTATATGTGGTACCAGTTATCAATTTATTTAAAAAACAGGCTGAACCTCAAAAAATTAATCATCAACAACTCGAATATCCTTTAATTACCGATGCTCATCATCCTGAGTTTTATCAAACTTATTCGATTACTAAAATGCAAATGATTCGTGAAAAGTCGAATAAAGATCAAACTACTTTTGACATTTATCCATTCTTTGCGATGAGTCATTATCAAAAGGATGAGACTCAGTTTTTTTATAGTTTGAATTCGGCACAGCTACAAAATAAATATGTTGAAACAGGTTATAGTATTATTTCAAAACATTTATCGCCTGAAACAACCAAATCTGATTTTATCAGTACGCAATTATTATGCTCCAATCGTGATTTACCCCATGAGGCATTGAGCCAAGCCAACAATATATTAAATTTGAATGATAGTAGTCTGGCACGGCGAGCTGTGGTTTTAAAAAGACCGAATAAACCCTATTACTTTGAACAAAATAAAAAAGAGCAATGGCGGATCATTTCGCATTTATCATTAAATACTTTATCTCTCACCAAGGGCGATGCTTTAAGCCATATTCAGGAATTGCTTGAACTGTATAACCTGCCTCAGCTCAAAGAAAACCACCTTATTATTAATGCGATTCAGTCGGTTAGTTTTGAATTAAAGCAAAAGATGGTGGATGCAAAACCATTCCCACTCTTTATACGAGGGTTGAAAGTAAATCTAGGGATTGATTCGAAAGTGTTTCGAGGACATAGCCTGTATATTTTTAGTCAGTTGTTGTCGCATGTCTTTAATCTAAAAGTCCAGATGAACAGTTTTGTCGATGTTGTTATTTCAGATGCTCAATCTCAACAGGAGTTATACCAATGCGTGCAGAACGTTGGTGGCAAGACACTTCTATAGTTGATGTACTGGTTGAACAACCGAACGCTTTTGAATTTATTCAGGCCACGCGATTACTACGTCATGCGGAGGCTCCCCATGCTCAAAAAGAAGGGGATTGGGCAAAGCAATTTAAGTTTCATAGTTCACTGAATCTTAATTTTCCGAATGCAGAAATTGAGAGTTTGACCCTTGACGAAGAAAAAATTCACTTAACCAACTTAATGATTGGTTTAACTGGGATTCAGGGCACCTTACCGTATAGCTATACCAATAAAATTAAACAAAGTGCGCGTATACAACGGAATGAAACACTTCATTTTTTAGGTTTATTTAATCACAAGCTCACTGCGCAATATGTGGATGCATCTTTAGCTTACCATTTACCGATTCGCTATGAGATTGAGCAAGAAAACCATTACCTCGATATTTTGCATGCACTAAATGGCTATGTGAGTGCTCAACATGAGCAGCAGGATTTAGATCATTATTTTGCTGAATTCGCTGGATTAATGCAGGGGCAAAATAATACATCACATGCGCTAAAAACCATGCTGAGTTGTGTGTTTAAGCAACCCTTTAAGATTAAAGAATTTGTTGAAGAGGTCTTTCATTTGTCCCCTGAACAAAGAAGCACACTGGGTGGTAATAATCAATTGGGCATTAATACCTTTTGTGGAGAAAATATCCGTCAAATAGATGGAAAAATTGAAATAGAAGTTGGCCCCGTCTCATACACCGAGTATTTAAAATTTTTACCCGATCAAGCTGAGAGTATAAAACTTAAACGATTACTTGCAAGTTGGCACAGTCCAACGCTTGGGGTGGATTTAAGAATCATCCTGAGGAAAGAGGATATTCAACCGATTCAGCTGAGTTCAACGATGACCATTGGTTTATCACAAGGCGCTTTTTTAATGCCGATGCCAACTGAACACAATCATGAAACCTGTTATACATTGATGGGGATAGGGCATGCTTAAGCTCTTTATTGGTACTTTGAGCAGCTTGTTGTTGCTTGTTGCAGGAATCGTCATTTTTTATTGGCGAGATATTCAATATGACCCAACTGGGGCAGACCTGCTCAATTATTTGCTTCTATTTCCACTGATTCTGTGTGTGATTTTATGGTCTCCTGTATTTATTTATCATGCCATTAAAGCCCACCAAAAGCGCAAAGAGCAACAAAAACAAGCGCAAGTAGAGCAGCATCAGGATGATGACAACCAACAGGCTGAAGCTGTTGAAGTTCAGTGGTTGAACCTGAATATTTATTCCTCGTCTGCATATAGTGCTTTTGGGGAAAATGACGAGATTCTTGACGAGATTAAAAAATATAAAAGCCCAGAGCTCGATACGCAATTACAAAATGCCTATGGCTTACCGATGCTGTCTTATCGCATACATGCACTAGATCATGTCATTACAAATCAGGACGATGGTGAAGTCGTTGATCATCCGCGCCATCTGCGAATTCAAGCTCTGATCGAGCATCAACTAGAGCAACATGCAGAAACATTGTGGCAAGTCTCGCAGCATTTAAAGCAATCGGCTTTATTTTATGACAGTGAATTGGCCTATGAATATCGTATGCATCCGGCATGGATTGATCCTACGAGTGAATATGATAGCAATGAACCAGAGGAACAACCTGATGTGCAGCAGGTTGCTAAATTAAACCGTATCAATATACATATGCTGCTGCCTGAATCGATGTTACATGCTTGGAATGAAGAACAAAGCAGTGGCGTCGTACAGGATTATTTAAGTTCATTAGGCGTGATTACGCAGCAAATTCATCTTGAGCACCATTATTTCAGTCAAGAAACAGCCTATAAAGATTGGATGCTGTTATTGGAGCAAATTTCTCAGCAGTCAGAGGAAATCACGTTCATCCTGAATGTAGATTCTGAAATTGACCAAGAACTGCTTGATGAAAAAACATGGTTAACCGACCATTACTTGCCTGCTGAATATGCCTCTAGTTGGTGCTTAGCATCATCTTCTTTACCATTACTTGATATCAAACCCTTAAAACAACTCAAGATTGCACTAAACGAGGCCAATCTTGCCAATCATTTTGAATCCCCACCGATGAAGCAATTAGAACAATTTAAAGATATTCAGCCTTTTGTGCTGATGCTCGATGATATTACAGACATTCAAACCATGAAAAAACTTAACCAAATTTTCGATCGAAGTGGGATTGAATTGCATCACTTCATTCATACCAAACAAAGCTTTGGACATACGCAGCATTTGGCCAAAGTATTTGGATTTATGTTGAGTATGCATTTGCCTGATGAGCTGATGGCGATGATTTATAGCACTGATCAATTGTCTACACATTGTTTTCTACATGCGTGTGAAGACAGTAATATCCCTGTAGAACCAACCATTTAAATTAAAAAAGAATAAGAGAGTATTGTGAATTCTTTATTTTATAACGTCTTAGGTTATGTTTGGCAGTATGTGAGCAACCCTAAAGCCATTATGGCTATATCGGGTTTTGTCGCACTAATGGCCATGCATAACGTCATTCCAGCCAAATTTTTTTGGCCTTTAATGATTTGTTATGTAGTCGGGTTGATGCTGTGGGGGATTTATTTACTCATTGTACGTCGTCGACATGCTGCACAAGGTGAAGCTCTTGCCGATGCCATTGCACATGATACGCATGCGGAATATGGCAAACAAAAAAACAAAGATGAACTTCATTTAATTCAGCAACAAATGAAAGAATCTATTCAGTTGATTCGGAAATCAAAATTGGGGGATAAAAAGGGCAATGCTGCACTCTACGAGTTGCCATGGTATATGGTAATTGGTAATCCGGCTGCGGGTAAAAGTTCGGCCATTTATAACTCAGGTTTAAAATTTCCTTTTGAAGAAACTCATCAAAAATCAGTTTCTGCTGGATTAAGTGGAACCCGTCAATGTGATTGGTTTTTTTCAACAGAAGGCGTGTTATTAGATACTGCAGGTCGTTATTCCGTTTATGCGGAAGATCATTTTGAGTGGCTAGGTTTTTTAAATATTTTGAAAAAAAACCGCTCAAAAGCACCAATCAATGGCTTGATCGTGATTGTCAGTATTGCTGAGTTGGTCAGTAACAGCCCAGAAAAGTCGATCAAATTGGCAAAGAATTTACGTGCACGGATTCAAGATCTCACTGAGCGCCTAGAAGTTTTTTCGCCTGTTTATTTGGTCTTCTCTAAAATGGATCTGATTGCAGGTTTTACTGAGTTTTTTGAATGTTATGAAGTCGGTGAGTTTGATCAGGTTTGGGGGGCAACACTGCCTTATACAACCGATGGGGCCAATAATGCTGTTGAATTGTTTGAAAAACACTATTCCATCTTATATGACGGTTTAAAAGGCGTCAGTACGACACATCTCAGCCGCCGACACTCGCAGAATATTTCTCCAAGTGTCATGACATTTCCTTTAGAGTTTAAAAGCTTAAAGCCTGCATTAAAGACATTTATTGGCACGCTGTTTGAAGATAACCCTTATCAATTTAAACCTGTTTTCCGTGGCTTTTATTTCACCAGCGCACTTCAAGAAGGCATTATTGAAAGTCCAATGACCGAGCAAATTGCTCAAGACTTTTTATTGCAAAAAGGTTTAGACAATGAAAATGGCATTCCAACGCGTTCAGTTTCGCAAAACCATGGCTATTTTTTAAAAGGTTTATTTTCAGACATTATTCTGAAAGACAAGAACCTCGTTAAACAGCATATTAACCCTAGCCGAAAGCGTCAGCGTTATATCGCCTTTGTTGCCGCTTTATTTGGTGTAGCCATCATTTTAAGTCTATGGGTGTGGTCTTATCGGAATAATCAACAATTGATTGCAGACGTACAAGCCGATTTAGACAAAGTCGTTTTACTTGAAAAGCAATCAGGTCAAGAGTTGTCTACACAACTGAGTGCACTCTTGATTTTACAGGAACGTATGCAGCAGTTGGACCAATTTGAAGAAGATCGTCCTTTAAAGCTGGGTTTTGGTCTATATCAGGGAGATGAGCTGCGGGAGAAGCTAAAAACTGAATATTTAAAGGGTGTTGAGCAAATTGTATTGACTCCAACACAACAAAATATTGCTCAATATCTACAGCGGGTGAAAAGCAATGAAGAGAAATTGCGCACAAACCATGCAAATGTAGAGCTGACGCCTGTTGCAAAAACACAGCAATATTTAGAGCCTAATGATGCAAATCCACAAGATGCATACAATGCTTTAAAAGCCTATTTAATGATGGGTAATACTCAATATATGGATGCAAGTCATTTAAGTGATCAAGTCACACGCTTCTGGCGTTCATGGTTGGATAATAATCGTGGGCAAATGCCGCGCGGAGAAATGATCCAAAAGGCAGAGCAAATTTTGTCGTATAGCATGACTTTAGCTGGCGATCCTAAATTTCCTGTACTCAGCTCAGACAGCTTGGTGGTGGATCAAACGCGTCAAGTTCTTCTGTCTGTTGTTCGTGGAATGCCTGCACGAGACCGTGTTTATAATGAATTAAAAATGCGTGCGGCTGTCCGTTATCCGGCATTAACCATAAAGCAAATGCTTGGCGATGCCAATCAAAATGCAATCTTAGGCAGTTATGCATTACCGGGTATGTTTACACATGCTGCATGGTCAGAATATGTTGAACAAGCCATCGATGAAGTTGCAAAACGTCCTACGGATACCAAAGACTGGGTACTCAACAGCACACAGTCGGATGACTTATCATTTAGTGGTAGCCCAGATCAAATCCGTAAACAGCTCACAGAACTCTATAAAAAAGAATATATTGCGGAATGGCGGAAATTTTTAGGTGCGATACATTATGCAAAAGCTAAGGATTACGGACAACAGGCGAGTTTCGTTCAAGTTTTAGGCGAGCCTGAAAACTCACCCATTCGAAGTGTTTTTGATCGCGTTGCCAAAGAAACCAGTTGGGACAATCCAGTCGTAATGGCAGAGCTGGCAGCGCCACAAACAGGTTTTGTGGCTTGGTTTAAACGCAAAGTATTAAGACGAGATGAAACTCAGCTTGATGCCAAAGTCATGAATCAAGCGCAAGGCCCGATTTCTAAAGAATTCCAGATGTTTTATCAGTTGGTGCGTAAGCGTGACGACCAACAAAATAAGTCTTTGCTTGATGAATACATGCAATCTTTAGCACAAGTTCGAAGTAAATTCAATGACTTGAAAAGTTCAGGGGATATTGGACCATCTGCGATGAGTTTAGTTAAGTCGACCATTAATGAGCAAAACTCTGTTTTTAATACAACGCAGAAGCTGGTCGATGAAAAAATGTCCGTTGGTTTGTCTGAGGTTGATCAGAAACTGCTCCAAAAGCTGTTGATTTCGCCACTGACACAATCATTTGAAAGTTTAATTCTCCCCGCACAAGATGAGATGAATAAGCTATGGGTTATGCAAGTCTACCAACCTTTTAACACAAACCTGAGTAAAAAATATCCATTTAATTCTTCAGCGACATTGCAAGCAACCAGCAATGAAATTAGCCAGATTCTTGGCGAAAATGGCAGTATTGCGCGTTATGTCAAAGAGTATCTTGATCCACTGGTTATTCGTCGTGGTTATACCTTGACTTCTAAGACATGGAAAGATTTAGGGATTAGTTTAAATCCACAATTTGTAATGAATTTTCAAAGCTATGTTGCGCCAAGTAATGGCATGGCAACAGGAGCGTTGAATCAAGCTTCATCTGCACCTGCTGCTACAGCGCAATCCAATTTTCAATTTTACCCAATTGAAAATCCTAAGTTTTTATCCTATACCATTGATATTGATGGGCAAAGAATGCTTTATGAAAATGGCATTCAACAATGGGTGAATTTTGTATGGCCAAATGCCGGAGCAATTCCTGGTGCACGTATTACAGCCATTGATTTAGATGGGAAAACGCATACGATTTTTGAGGCGCCTTAGGCGGGCAGCGCAGTTACAATGGCATGCAACTGGTCGATCAAATTGTCACCACTAAATCCGTACGTGTGGTGGCAGCGCAAACCACACCTTCAGCAACTGTTGCAAGTCCTAAAGCTCCAACGCCGGGTATACAGGAGTCTCGTTTATGATTTCTCGAAAGTGGCTAGGTTGTAAGGAGTATTGTGATGGATGAACTGCGGACCTTAGCATTATATTACGGAAAATGTCCTGCACGTGGTGATTTCTTAAAAACACGCGGTCAGTATGCCTTAATTCAACTGATTGATCAGTGGATTACTGAGGCATTAGAACATGCCATGCAATCAGAGGGATTTACGCAAGAATATGAAAAGCTACCTTCATTAGACTTTTTTATTGCCAATCCACAAGAAAATAATTTTCTTGTGGCAAATTTGATAGCCAGTCACGATAGTTCTGGCCGTCAATTTCCAATGGTTTTGAGTCATTTATTAGAGGTTGAAAATAGTTTTGATAATCTTATTTATGCACCATATCGCTATAAGCAAACTTTAATCGATTTATTTCAAAAGAATCGTGTGGTACGTTCGATACGTGACCCCAATATCGTGCTTGATAAATTATCTAAATTAAATAATGAGATACAAGTTTTTAATAACAGCGAAGTTTCGGCATTTTATGAACACCATACGATACATTCATTTGCTCAATTACTAAGAATGACCAGTTACGAGCTTGCACAAAGCATGATTGGACTCGGGTTATTGTTACAGCCCGTCATTCAACATGGTACTAGTCGCTTAACTAAGGTGTTGATTTTACCTATTAATAACTCTAGCTACTGCTATGAAATTGCGGCTTTTTGGGTCAATCTAATCAGTTTTTTTATTCAAAATCAAAATGCTGAGCTTCTGATAGGAATTTTACATAGCGAAAAACCCGTACTGCTTTTTGGCTTTCAAGGGGCTGATATTATGACCTTAAGTGAAATTTTCACGCAAAAGTTAGATTCAGATCACTGGGTTTCATTGGTTCAAGCCAATTGGATTGATGCATATTTAGAGCAAAATGCAGGTTTGGCAACGCTGGAGCAAGCTTTATGTGAGCGGCAATTGAGCTTAATACAAGCTGTGAAACTTTTTAAAAAAACTTTTATAGATTAATAGAATATGAAAATAAATCATAGATTTAAGCTAAATAAATGGCTGCTGACTTTAACGCTAGCCCTGAGTGGGAATGTCTGGGCTGAACCGATTATTGTTGAAGGTGTTGTTCCAAATGATGCCAGTAAGCAAATTATTTTAAACAAGATGTACAGTGTCTATGGCGCTGACCAAGTGATTGATAAAATAAAGGTTAAAGCAGTTAGCGCTCCGAATGGTTGGAGTGAATCTGTTGCGAATATGGTGGTTCCAGAGTTAAAAAAAGTTCACCAAGGTAAACTTTCTGTACGTGGTACGCAAATGGAACTTAATGGAAAAATATCGAGTTCAAATGAAGTTCAGCCAACAACAAGCTTATTCCAAAGTTTAGTAACGCCACCATATCGCTTAAATGCGCAGCTTTCTGTCAATCAGGCTGAACAGCAAATTATAGATGAAGCGCTTAAAAACAGAATTATAGAATTTGAATCTGGCAGTGCGGTTTTGGCTGCGAGTGGGACTCAGATCTTAGATGAAATGGCGGTGGCTCTAAATAAGGTTGGTGGGAAAAAGGTCAAAATTATCGGACATACAGACAGCTCAGGTGACGCCGCAAAGAATCTTGTTTTAAGTAAAGAGCGTGCTGTAGCTGTGAAAAATTATTTGATCAATAAAAGTATTGCAGCAGAACGCTTAAGTGTCGAAGGATTGGGCTCAAACAAACCTGTTGCTGATAATGCAACTGCAGATGGTCGTAAGAAAAACCGTCGAATTGAATTTGATGTGATCTAAGTTATTTATAAAAAGCTACATCATCAAGTGTAGCTTTTTATAAATAACTTATATTGCGTATAATGTATATTATGTTAAATAGCATATCCAAGACTGTAGCCTACGCAACCTCAGTTGGTGCTACAGCTCGACATTGTGAATCTCAGTAAAATTATATTCACAATGCCGAGTACGCTAATGAACATAATATACGTTATGCCGAAATCTACGCACGCAACCTATCAATGTGATGATCTAACTTTATAAAAAATTGCTCTGTACACGACAAATTTCACAGAACCCTTATCCTATCAGGATTCTGCCTTCTTAAAATTGCCAAAATTTCCTTAAACTCTTCTTTTTTCCCAAAACCAATTAAACGCTGAATCGCCATTTGAACATAGTCTAAACCATAGCGAAATAAACTCATTGAGAGTCGTCCATGCTTCTTTATTTTTATCGCTTTTTTTTGATCATGTTGCCATTCACCCGTTAAGTAACACCAACAGAAGCTTATAGCTAACACCGCAATCAATTTTTTCACTCGTCTAGGGTCTGTCAAGCGCGTATTTTCAAGATTAAACCCGCGTCCTTTGAGACAACTGAATAAGGTTTCAATTTCCCAGCGTAATGCATAATCCTGAATAGCATTGGCATTAAACTGAGGAGAAACGACGAGTAAAAGCTCTCCATTTTCTAACTGTAGTGCACTTATATATAGTTTCACCCGACCAACCAAAATCCGTCGTTTACGACATTCAATTTGACCAACTTTAAGATGGCGAAATAAATCACTAATTTTATGATTCTTTCCTAAATGATTGGTGACAATGAAGTTTTTTTAACACGAATGCAGAAGTTGATGTCTTGTTCAATTAACCATGTAAACCACTGCTCACCGATAAACTCTCTGTCTGCGAACACATTCACAATACGGTCTTTACCAAAAATGGCTATAAAGCGTTGAATCAAAGCAATACGCTCTTTCGTATCTGAATTTCCACGTTTATTAAGCAATGTCCAAAGGATAGGTATCGCTATTCCACGATAAACGATTGCGAGCATCAGGATATTAATATTTCGTTTTCCCCATTTCCAATTGGTTCTATCTAAAGTCAGTTGCACTTGGTCGAATGAAAACATATTGAAAATCAACTGAGAAATTTGACGATAATCAAAATACTGACCTGCAAAGAAGCGCTGCATACGTCGATAAAATGATTGTGGTAAGCACTTGATGGGCAAGGCTTTAGATGCAGAAGAAAGATTACATGTTTGCTTTAAAATAATCACAAGCATGATGAGCGCAAAGCACTTTAAATGTGACTTGTTCCATTTTAGAGATTTGTTTAAGATAAGATATAACTCATTGAGATGTGTCATAGTATTCGTCGTTAGAAAACAATTATTGTGACATTATTTCAATGAGTTATCTATTTTTGTCGTGTACAGAGAAAAAATTGTTTAAGCTGATCTATTTCTTTATCGTTATCTAATTCTGAATTTTGCAGTTGTTCTAGGACTGTCTCCAGTAGATCGCGCATGTACTCATAGTCGGCTCTGGTGAGTGTGCCCTTGTTTCTGTCATAGCTGACTGTTTTGTACAAATGTTGGTTTACACGCATAAATCTTTACCGGCATCTTATTAATGGGGGTTTTCAATCCCCACTGTAAACTCGCTGTATTCGATTGTTTTTTGTTCTCAGGCAGATCAATCTCGTTGAATTGACTGTCAAAATTCCTTGAACTGAGTTTATCGCCTAATAACTTGATGCACAGCGTGACCATTTTTTCCATAGTGTCCTGCCTAGATGGTCAAAATACCTTCAATCTTAAGCTTTTAATCACTAGATGGCTGAATAATCTTGTGAACGATATGCTCATGTGTCGGTACGAGGCCAGCTTTTAAGCCAAGTGGTTTAAACACCTTATCTAACACGACCTGAGTCAGTTGACCTTTGTCCTGTTCAATGTCGGTTAAAGTACGCCGACTGATTCCAACCATTGCTGCATATTTTTCTTGAGATAGCCCCAATACATTTTTGCGCAAGTGGTTCAGCAGTTGCCCCAAGGTAATTTTACCGAATAAATATTGCGTATATAAATCAATGAGCAATTGCTGACGGTCAAGTGGCTGATTTTCCTTTTTCATAATAGCTCCCATCGACTCAATTTGGCTTCAATAAAGTCATATCCTAGACCTGGCATATCTATAATCGTTTGGGGAACACCTTTATTGATTAATTGCTGTTTGAGACCAATAAGTTTGCTCGCCAATGTTTTCAATGTACTTAAAGATATTTGTGGTTCACACCAATGTGCAAGATTTCGGCTAATACTTTCCCAGCGGTATTCCCCTCCTTCTTCATACGGACTTCCCCATGTTGTTGATCTCGTGACAACTTCTGGATCGGCTTTCATTGGGGCAAAGTCGTAAATTGGAGCAAGAAATATTCGTCCTGATTTTTTTAAGAATGACGTATTACGGCCGTGATTATCTGAGTTACCAAAAATGATATTCAGCAAATCCCTTTGTAACCACTCACAAACGAATTGCGAAGAATCAAAGTTTTTGTCCACCGATTTTAATAAGGTACAAAGCGTGTCTATGACCTCAAAATGATTCAAATGGCTCCCTGATGTTTTATTCAATACGGAATAAACTGACTCAAGCCCGAGTCGATGCCATTGTTGATTACGCCACTCTGTGTCAAATCTCGGCAACCATAACGAAGGGTATTTCTGACCTTCAATCAGCTTCATCTGAGAAGTTTCAATTGTTGTAAATCCAAGTTCATTCAGGACATGATAAAAATGATATTCTGCTCTCAATATGTCGCAATCTATTGCACTACGCTTATTTCGAGGGAATTTAACTAGATAATGCTGATCTGGTTCATCAAAAGAATTTTGATAGGTATCAATCCAAACTTGCTGATCCTTTGACACGCGAATTAATAGTTTTGGAGCCTCACCTCCTGCACCAGTTGCACCGCCACTAATTGCACCCATTTGTTGTGCGTATTCGAGAAAATCAACATTTCGTTCTGTAACATCACCAGTAGTGAACTTGCGTAAGTGTAATGTTGATTCTGGATTGATCGGAGGAACTGACTCCTTAACTCTTAGATTCCCTACAGGAGCAATTGTGCCCTTTTCTAATAAAGTAAAATCTTGTTCTGCTGGCGAAAGTTTTTGCAGACCTAGATATTGCACTAAATAACGTCGAGCAGCACCAGATGGAACAATATCATCTAAAAAACTAAACCAGACTTTCGATTCATGTTGAATAAGAATCTGAACAGGAAGTGCTAAGCTACATGCATGTTCATCTCTCTTATCTAGATAAGAAATGGCATATTCTAATTCGTAGGATAACTCACTCGCACTTGCAGAACCTTTATGTGGTTCTAATATCTTGAGTTCTGCTATATCTAGCCATTCTGTATCGAGAAGAGCTTGAATCGTTAATTTTTCCATAAATATTAATAAGCAAATATTTTCTCAAAAATATCATAAAATAAAAAAAATGCGAATATATTTGCGCATTTCTATGATAATTTAAATTAAATGAGCAAATATTTGCTCGATAAATAGCTAAAATTTCTTCCAATACTACAAATATAAAGCTCGTCCAAATCAGACAGTAAACAAAACATGTGCCTTAAGATCTCTAATAGTAGACTTGATCTGGTAATGGTTTATACGAGCGCGATCCATGGTGAAAAATGAAGCCACGTTGCTGGCGAGCGATTCTGTGAAGTAACCATTTTTGGCTTTAGTTGTGAATGAATCCTGCTATTTCAGCGCACATCAATGTTAATTATGTTTAAATTTCAACCCACTCATTTTTCAACTAGCTCAGGTTATAATGATGACCTCCAAAAATATGGTTGATCTATTATGAACGCCTCCAATGACCCTTTGCACGGCAAAAAACTTGCTGACATTTTGGATGAATTATTGGATTACTACGGTGGCTTTGAAGGCTTAAGTCGTAAAATTGAAATTAGATGTTTTTGTATAGATCCAAGTATTAAGTCATCATTACGGTTTTTACGTACCACACCATGGGCACGTGAAAAAGTTGAAAGCTTATATTTGTATGTCTTACGCCAAAAAACCAAACAAAAATCGTAGCTATCAAAACCCAGCCTCAGCATAATATTTTATACCAAATACTAGGCTGTATGATCAAAATCATACTGGCACTCTACACTGTAAATTTGAGAATGAATCTGTACGTACAGGCTCATTCCCTATCGCTAAAGATATTAGGAATAGCTATATAGAGCTTATTTCTAGCTTATTCAAATTTGTCGTTAAAATTAGGCTTTACTACGGATGAACAATAATTTTGACTGCAGACTCATTATTATGAATCAGTGTTTCAAAGCCTTTAGAAACAAGATCATCTAATGCAATACGTTGGGTAATAAAAGGTTCTAGATTAATCTTATCTTGCTCGACTAAGCGGATGGTTTCCTGATGGTCATTTACATAAGCAATCGTGCCACGAATATCTAGCTCTTTCATAACCACACTATGCACATTAATTGTGGCAGGATGGCTCCAAATCGAAACGATAACGACCACACCAGTTGGTTTCATTGCAGCCACCAGTGTATCCATGACTTTATTGACACTACTACATTCAAAAGCGACATCAACTCCGCGTTCTTCCGTAATTTTCATTACTTCAGCAACCACATCAACTTGGGAAGGATCTAATACATAATCTGCAACACCCGCTTCTATCGCTTTTTCTTTACGTTTTGCACTCAACTCAGTAATGATGACCGTGAGACCTTTGGCCTTTAAAATGGCTGATAAAAGCAAGCCTATAGGGCCTGCGCCACCAACCAGTGCGATATCGCCAGCTTTTGCACCACTTCTGACATAGGCATGATGACCGACAGATAAAGGTTCTATCAATGCTGCTTGGTCTAAGGGAATATCATTTGAAATAGGATGTACCCAACGTCGTTGAACTGCAATTTTTTCAGAAAGACCGCCGCCACGTCCGCCTAAACCAATAAAGTTCATATTTTTTGATAAATGATACTTATCATTCGGGCCAGTCGGGACATCATCCGCAATAATATAGGGTTCAACTACGACATGTTGTCCAATTTGGATATCGTCTACACCCTCACCAACTGCATAAACTACGCCTGAAAATTCATGTCCCATTGTTACAGGTGCAGATTCTCCCGAAATTGGATGTGGATGACCACAAGGTGGAATAAAAATAGGGCCTTCCATGAATTCATGTAAATCTGTACCGCAAATACCGCACCATGCAACTTGAATTCCAACTGTGCCTGGAAGTACTTTCGGTTCAGGGATATCTTCAATTCGAATATCCCCTCGATCATAAAAACGAGCTGCTTTCATTGTGTATTCCTCATGTTGATATTAACGGTAAACCATTCCACCATCTGTCAAAATAGACTGACCTGTAATATAGTTTGCATCCTCGCTGGCTAAAAATGCAACTAATGCAGCCACGTCATCTGGTGTTTCAGCACGTCCTAAAGCAATACCATCTACATATTTTTTATACGTTTGACCAATTGGTGCACCTGTAATTTCAGAGAACCGCTGATCTATTTCGACCCACATGTCTGTACCAACAACACCCGGACAATAACTATTTACAGTAATTTCAACACTGGCATATTCTTTAGCCGCAGCTTGCGTCAATGCACGAACTGCAAATTTAGTTGCCGAATAAACACCGAGTAAAGCAAAGCCTTCATGACCTGCTATTGAGCATGCATTAATAATTTTTCCAGCCTGTTGGCGTTGTTTAAATTTATTTGCTGCGGCTTGAATCCCCCAAAGTACACCACCAACATTGATGTTCATAATTTGGTTAAATTCATTCGGTGTTACTTCTGCCAAAGCTTTAACTTGTGCAATACCTGCATTATTGATCATGATATCAAAACCATTAAGTGTCGATTCGGCATGATCAATTGCATGACTTACTTGTATTGGATCTGAAATATCCGCAATAAATGTGGTGACTTTTACGCCAAAGGCTTCAACCTCTTTTTGAACAGCATTTAACTTTTCTTGATGAAGATCGACCAAGGCAATATGAACACCTTCTTGTGCTAAACGTAAGGCAATACCACGTCCAATTCCTTGTGCTGCACCCGTAATTAATGCAACTTTATTGTTTAAACCTCTAGGCATGTTCCGACTCCTTAGATATGAATGGCACGTTGCATTGCCGACAAGACCGACTCATGCATCGCCTCAGATAAAGTAGGATGTGGGAAAATGACCTGTGCTAAGCTTTCATCCGTTGCTTCTAGGTATTTTGCGATGGCAAAACCTTGAATGTGTTCGGTGACTTCATGTCCGACCATGTGAGCACCTAACAATTCCCCTGTTTCCTGACTAAAAATGGTTTTAACAAATCCTGCGCTATCGCCCAAAGCCAATGCTTTACCATTCGCTTGTAAAGGAAACTTACCCACATTGATATTCAAGCCCGCAGCTTTCGCTTCCTGTTCTGTCAAACCAATACTGGCCACTTGCGGATGGGTAAAGATACAGCCCGGAATTTGTGTACGATCTAAAGCATGTACATGACTTAGGCCTGCAATTTTCTCCACACAAAGAATGGCTTCATGACTGGCTTTGTGTGCCAAACACGGTGCACCTGCGACATCACCAATTGCATAAATGCCCACTATATTGGTTTTACACCATGAGTCGACTTTAATAAAACCATTCTCAAATTCAACTCCCAAAGCTTCTAGGCCAAGATTTTCAGCATTCGGTTTCACGCCAATAGCTGAAAGCACCTTTTCAACAGTAATGATTTGCACACCTGTGGCAGTTTCAATATGACAATGTACTTGAGCCTGATCAGTTTCTATTTTTTTTACAGTCGCTTCGGTTAAAACCTGCATACCCTGCTGTTCAAATTGCTTTTGTACATACTTCGCAACTTCAATGTCTTCGCTAGGGAGAATCTGCTTTGCAATATCAACCAAGGTAACTTGGCAGCCTAAGTCTTGGTATAGGCTTGCAAACTCACTGCCTATAGCCCCCGAACCAATGACCAGTAAAGATTTTGGTAATTGTTCCGGAACTAAAGCCTCTTTATAACTCCAGACCTGATGGCCATCTACAGGAATATGAGGCAAATTGGCCGCACGTGCACCTGTTGCGACAATAATATGCAGTGCAGAAATCTGCTGTTTTTGACCATTCGCATCTGTAAGCTCTAAATGCTCTTTGGCAATAAATTGGGCTGCTGCATTAAAAACAGTGATTTGATTCTTTTTCAATAATTGACCGATACCTTGTACCAGTTGCTCAGAAACCTGTCTGCTATGATGGACCAGTTTTTGAATGTCAAAATCAACCGCGTTAAGAGTAAAGCCAAACTGCTCTGCATGTTTGAACTGCTGCGCAAGCGCAGCCCCGCTCAATAATGCCTTGGTTGGAATGCATCCCCAATTAAGACACACTCCGCCTAAGTGTTGTTTTTCAACAATTGCTGTTTTTAATCCCAGTTGCGCTGCGCGAATCGCAGCGACATATCCTCCAGGACCAGCACCAATAACCACAAGATCAAATTGTGTATCTGACATGGCTATTCCTCCTACACCAAAATTAATGCAGGGTTTTCGACAAACTGCTTCAATGCCGATAAGAATTGAGCACCCAACGCACCATCAATGACACGATGATCACAAGACAATGTTGCGGTCACCATTTCACGAACAACAATCTCATCATTTTCAACGACAGCACGTTTCTCTGCTGCACCTAAGGCTAGAATTGCACCTTGAGGCGGGTTAATAATGGCATCAAACTGTTGAATACCCAGCATTCCCAAATTGGAAATACTGAAACTGCCCCCTTGAAACTCATCAGGTGCCAATTTTCCAGTTTTGGCACGTGTCGCCAGATCACGCATATCATTGGAAATTTGCGCCAAAGATTTACGGTTCGCTGCTTTAATAATTGGCGTGATCAGTCCATTTTCGATGGCTACAGCAACCGAAATATCAGCCTGTTCAAACTGTAAAATCTGCTGATTCTCTTCATCAAACTGAACATTAACTTGTGGAACTTTAATCAGTGCAGCAGCAGCAGCTTTAATCAGCATATCGTTAATGGAAAGTTTGACTTGCGGTACAGTACTGTTAATTTGCTGACGCAAAGCCTGAACCGACTCAACATTTAAGTCTATCGTTAAGCGAAAATGTGGTGCATTGCGTTTTGCCGCTTGTAGCCGTGCAGCGATTGCTTTACGCATACCATTCATAGCTACGGTGGTGAATTTTGCTGACTCTGTTGGATGCGCATGATCAGCATGTTGAGCTTGTACAGGGTTTTCACGTTGATATACAGCTTCAACATCTTCCTTACAGACTCGTCCACGTGAACCCGATGCGCGACAATCATGCAAATTAATGCCCCATTGTCTTGCCAAACGGCGGGCAACAGGTGTCGCTAGAACATCACTATCATCTGCTTTAGATTTCGCGGCTTTGGTACTGGCTTGATGACGCACATCTGGCCAAGAACCACCAGCAGCTTGAACTGCGGTCTGAATATCTTGAACACTAATACGACCTTCACGTCCAGAACCCGTAATCTGAGACAAGTTTACATTATGCTTTTCAGCCAATTTCAAGGCATGTGGCGTTGCAAAAATATCATCGCTTTGTTGGTAGCCTTGTAACGCAGCAGGAATAGAATATCCGCCCTGAGTCACCGCTTTTGATCCATTACCAACACTGTTCTGTTTAGGAGCAGCTTGCACTTTGGTTTCAACTTGAGCTACAGCTACTTTTTCAGGAACCGCTGCTACCGCTTTATTTTCTGTTACAGCAGGTGTTCCACCTAAGGACTGTGCAAATGCTTCAACTTCTGTATCTGAAACTTGAGCGTCTGCACAAATTGCAATAACTCCACCTACGACCAGCGTGTCGCCATCTTTAGCAATAATTTTGCGTAGCAAGCCATCAAAAGGTGCTTCAAGAACATTGACGATTTTTGTGGTTTCAATTTCACAAATTTCCTGTCCTTTACTAAATTGCGTACCTTCCTCAATCAGCCATTGGGCAATCGTACCCTCTTCCATGGACAAACCCCATTTTGGGATTTCTAAAGTTTTAATTTCGCTCATCCTAAGCCTCCAACGTCTTACGTACAGCCTGTTCGATGCGTTCTACACTGGGTAGCCATTCTTTTTCTAATACTGGTGAAAATGGTACGGGTGAATGTGGTGGAGTGACTAACTCGATTGGTGCTTTAAGATAATGAAAGCCTTTCTGTGCAATGAGTGCAGCCACATCATGTCCGAAACCGCAACGCGCCGCAGATTCATCTACAATCACTACGCGACCTGTTGACGCCACTGATTCTAAAATGCCATCTTCGTCTAATGGAGAAATGGTTCGAGGGTCAACCACTTCAACCGAAATGCCTTCTTTTGCGAGCTTATCCGCAACTTCATTGGCACGATGCACCATCAAGCTTAAGGCAATAATGGTAATATCAGTGCCTTCACGGGTGTAATTTGCGACACCAAAAGGAATAGTGTAGGCTTCATCTGGCACTTCGCCCTTAATGTCATACAACAATTTGTGTTCACAAAAGACTACTGGGTCATCATCTCGAATGGCTTGAATCAACAACCCTTTCACATCATAGGCACTTGAAGGCACCACCACTTTTAAACCAGGCACTGAGGCAAACACGTTATATGGCGACTGAGAATGCTGCGCTGCTGCGGAAAAACCTGCACCGATCATGCCTCGTACAACGAGTGGCGCTTTGGCTTTGCCACCAAACATATAGCGGAATTTAGCCGCTTGGTTATACAGCATGTCATAACACACGCCGTAAAAATCCATGAACATTAAATCTGCCACAGGTCTTAAACCCGTTGCAGCAGCACCTGCCGCCATACCAATAATCGCCGATTCTGTAATCGGGGTGTCAATGACTCGCTCAGAACCAAATTCAGTCCATAAGCCTTTGGTTACACCAAGTACACCGCCAAAACCTTCCAGTTTATTGTCATCGGTATTTTTGCCACCATGCCCACCACGAACATCTTCACCGACCACAATGACACTCGGATCTCGGCGCATTTCTAATTCAATTGCTTCTTTAATCGCGTTTCGATAACTTTTATTTGACATTTTTCTACTATTCCTTTAGTAAGAGACGTAAACATCAGTAAGTAACTGAGAGACTTCTGGGTACTTAGCTGCGCGTGCTTTTGCAACGGCATCGTCTACATTGGATTTAGACTGGGCATCAATCGCATCCAGTTTGGCTTCGTCAATTTTATCCTTGACTTTTTCACGGAATATTTTCAATGGGTCTTTATGTTCTTTGACATAATCCAGTTCTTCTTTGGAACGAATAAGCCCCGGATCACCTTCAAAATGTCCATAAAAACGGTTGGTTACCGTTTCAATCACACTCGGACCTTCACCACAGCGGGCACGTTCAATGGCTTTTTGTGCAACTTCATACACAGCAAAAAAGTCTGTTCCATCTACTTTTTCAGCAGGTAAGCCAAAACCTGCCGCTCGACCTGCAATGTCTTTACTGCCTACGGCATAGTCATGTGCAGTACCTTCACCAAAACCGTTATTTTCAAAAACAAAAATGACAGGGAGCTTTAACACGACAGCCATATTAATGGCTTCAAAAGTTAAGCCCTGATTTGACCCGCCATCACCGGTAAATGATAGACCAATCCCACCATTTTTCAGTGTTTTAGCACTTAAAGCTGCCCCAATAGCCAAAGGTGGACCACCACCCACAATACCGTTTGCACCGAGCATGCCTTTATCTAAGTCCGCAATGTGCATTGAGCCGCCTTTACCACGACACAAACCATCATCTTTGCCAAAAATTTCTAACATCATGGCGTGAATGTCACAGCCCTTAGCAATACAATGTCCATGACCACGATGCGTTGATGTAATGAAGTCCTTGTCTGTTAAATTTTCACAGATCCCTACGGCAATAGCTTCCTCACCGCTATATAAATGGATGAAACCGGGAATATCACCTGTATTATTTTCATCGTGAAGTCGATCCTCAAATTCACGAATGTCGCGCATTCTTTTGTATGCTGCTAGCAATTGCTCTTCCGTTAATTGCATATCTTTGTTCCTTATTAACTACGCTTAAAAGAAAATCCAAAAATTAATGGTTGGATTTTTAAACCGTATATTTATATAAATATATTTTTATTTAATTTCATATTAGACTAAAAAAATATAATGCATTAAGAGATGGGAAAAATATTAAAAACAGAAGGTTATGAACTTAAAAATTTTTTAAAATTTTACAATGGTTCAATCACATATGAAAACAAACCTTTAACCAACCTTTATTTTATATGATAAGTTTTTTGCACTGTTTTAATATTATTAAAGCACCTAAAAGAGCTTATTTAATATCGGGATCTATATTAATTATTTTAAATGATGGAGTGTTTGTAATGGATTTAAATAACACAGTGTTAACTGGAAAAAAGCTACGTGGCGCTGAAAAAATGGCGCGTATTCCAATTAAAGTTGTTCCAACAGAAACGACACCGAAAAAGCCAGAATGGATTCGGACTAAAATTAGTCAACCTGAGGAAGTTCAAATCATTAAGGATTTATTACGACAACAGAAACTACATACGGTTTGTGAAGAAGCGGCCTGCCCTAATTTGCCACAATGCTTTAGCGGAGGGACTGCAACGTTTATGATCATGGGAGATATTTGTACTCGCCGCTGTCCATTCTGTGATGTCGCACATGGTCGTCCTAATATCCTAGATCCTAATGAGCCAAAGCATCTGGCTGAAACAGTCAAGAATCTAAACTTAAAGTATGTCGTGATTACTTCTGTTGATCGAGACGACTTAAAAGATGGTGGCGCACAGCATTTTGCAGATTGCATTCGAGAAATTCGTCAAACCAGTCCAGAAACTCTGATAGAAATTTTGGTTCCTGATTTTCGTGGTCGTGCAGATATTGCCCTGAAGATTCTGAGCCAAAACCCACCCGATGTTTTTAATCATAATATTGAAACCGTTCCACGTCTGTATAAAGCCATGCGACCAGGCGCTGACTATAAGCACTCATTGGATTTACTCAAAAAATTTAAACACTATTGTTCTGAAATTCCAACGAAATGTGGTTTGATGGTCGGTTTAGGAGAAGTCGAGGCTGAGGTTATTGTGTTATTAAATGATTTGAAAGATTATCAAGTGGACTATGTCACAATCGGTCAATACTTACAGCCATCTAAATCTCATGCGCCAATTCATCGTTTTGTTACGTTGCAAGAGTTTAAGCATTATCAAACACATGGAGAGCGCTTAGCGTTTAAAAATATTTGGAGTGCGCCATTAGTACGATCAAGTTATTTTGCAGACCGTCAGTATCATGGTGAAGCTGTGCCTAGCCCTTACATGAGCGAATGAATTTTCATCCTATTTACGTTTATTAACATTTCAGATGGAAATAGCCATTTTCAGCTCATAAGAACACTTTTAAAGTAACTCAAGGACTGGTAAAGCCAAAAGATATGATTTAACCAAGCAAAGATAAAAGCATTTAAAATTGAAGCAAGAAGAAATGACGTAAATGACTATAAATTTGGAAACTCATTTCTAAAATTTAAAAATATTACAGTCTGATCATAAAGGAATATGATATGAACCTGTTCAATACCGCATCTGCAAAAAATCTGCAAACAACCCATTTAATTAATCAACATACTGTTCATGCCGCTCCTGTTTTAGCCTTACCTCCAGAAGATAAAACTTCTTTATTTCGCCGCTCTATCCAACATAATTATGCCGACTTACTCAAAATAGCTGATGATTCAGATATGGCGATTGGTCTCACAGATCATCAAGGTACTCTCTTATGGACATGGAGTAGTTCTGTAATGCTTTCTTCTGCCGAACAGGTTCATTTTATTGAGGGTGGGCATTGGTCTACACAGGCTGTTGGGACCAATGCGATAGGTATGACTTTAAACAGCCAAATATCAAGTTGTGTCTATTCTCATGAAAACCAAATGGACAGTGTTCGAGATTGGGTTTGTTATGCCGCGCCGATCTGGGATCCGACATCAGGGCAATTTCATGGCATTATTAACCTTTCCACAAAATATAAAAAACATACTCCTTTGGGGCTGCTTGCAGTTGAACGCTGTGCGGATTTAATACAACGAGCCATAAAGTTTGAACAGCAGAATTTTTTATACATTAAGGCGCTAGGCTCGCCTTGGGTTCAATTTAATGGGCATACCTTGAACTTGAGTCACCGTCAAATTGAAATACTTTGCATTTTAGCTTTGCACCCCCATGGCATTGGTTTAGAAGAGTTACACTATGCCCTTTATGGTGAGCGTAGTGTCAGCTTAAAAACCCTAAAGGCTGAGCTTTCACAACTTCGTAGCCTATTACCTCATTCAATTGAGCCTCGGATTTATAGGCTTAGCTGTGAAGTCCAATGTGATTTTTTAAGTGCTGAACAATCATTAAATGCAAATCTTATTTCCAGTACATTCTCGCTATATAAAGGTAGCTTTCTCTCTAAATCAGAAAGCCCTTTACTCAGCACTTGGAGACATTGTTTTGATGCCCGTTTAAGCCAGTTGATCTATCAAATAAAGGATATCGATCAATTATTAAGAATTATTGGGCAAACACATGACCGAATTGATGCGGTACAGCGTTTATTAGAGTTATTACCACAGGACAGTATCCACCGTAATTATTTTTCAAATCTGATTTAGATTTGATCTGTTGCTTCAACTCTAAAGTTTTATTGTGAAGCAGATTGAAAAGGAAGTATGATTTTCATACTTCCTTTAATAAAATTTAAAATTGAGAACTAAATACAGTGAAGTCTAGTAATTCACTTATCCAGCTTTGACACCTAGTTTGTCGCTGCAAGGTGTATCTATGCCATTACTACAGCTTTGCCGTTGTCAACGGCATTCTAAAATTGCCCCCCCTTTTACCTTACAAATGGCAAAGTAAAATTGACCCCCTTGATTTCGTATTAAGTTTCAACCTGAGGTTGAATCCCTATTCTTTTTTATCTTCAAACGATAACTCTCACCCGATATTTGTACCACATGACAGTGATGCAATAACCGATCTAACATCGCAGCGGTCAACGTGACATCATCTGCAAAGGATTTGGACCATTGGCTAAATGGTAAGTTACTCGTCAATATCGTACTGGCTTTTTCATAACCCTTGGCAATCACGTTAAAGAATAGATTCGCTTCTTCACGTCCAAAGGGTAAATAACCAATTTCATCGATAATCAGTAATTTCGGGGCGAGTATCACGCGTTGCATATAAGTTTTCAATTTACCTTGCTGATAGGCTGTACTGAGTTGCAGCATGAGATCGGCGGCGGTAATAAACTTGGTTTTGACATTGTTCATGATGGCCTTATAGCCTAATGCCATGGATAAATGCGTTTTCCCTACACCGCTAGCACCAAGAAACACCACATTTTCTGCTCTCGGGATAAAGCTCAGCTTGAACAACTCGACCACCTATGATTTGGGAGCACCCAGTCCATAATTAAAATCGTAACCTTCCAGGGTTTTGACTTGAGGCAGGCCTGAGAGTTTCATCAGTACCTGCTGACTGCGCTGTTGCCTGGCAGCATATTCATGCATCAGCATGGTTTCAACAAAGTCGGCATAACTTCCATCCTGACCTAATGTTTGTTGCGCATGATGAGACCATTGTGACGCAATTGTATGCAGACTGAGCTTCTGGCAAAGCTGCTCTATACGGTCGTATTGCAGATTCATCAGGAAACTCCTAGCAACTGCTCATATACCGATAACGGATGCGGCAAACTCTCGTAGGGCATTACATGCTGTGCCGCTGCAACAGGTATAGTGCCAGAACCCGTATCTGATTGCGGTAATGGCGTAAATCTTTGCTGCTCCTGTTGCAGTCGAACAGCCGGTTTTTCTTGCGTGGTGGCATGAATCCGCTGATTGGCGGTTTCATGCAGCCACCAGCCAATGTGGGCATTGGCAACATCAACATCTAACAGTAAACCCGAAGTCTTCAGGCTTGCTTTCAATGGCACAATAAAGCTTGATTTGAGGTATCCATTAAAGCGTTCAACTTTGCCTTTGGTCTGTGCACGATAGGACTTACATACGCGAGGACGAAAGCTGTACTTCTTGGCGCAGTCGAGCAGTTTGGGATTCCATTTTTGCTGCCCCTCCTGATAGGCGTCCCGTTCAATCATGATCGTTTTAGCGTTATCAAACAGGATTTCCTGAGGGCAGAGTAAAACTTGAAGTGCGACATAAACCACCTAATTAATTTAAAAGGTTTATGGAGTATATAAAATTGTCATACCATCATCTTAACTTTGAAGATCGTACTGCATTAATGCTTGAGTCAAGAAAAGAAGGCTTTTCAGCCAGAAAATTTGCTGAACTTATTAAAAGACATCCTAGTACGATCTATCGTGAGCTTAAAAGAAATAGCATCAATGACGTTTATCAAGCTCAATATGCTTCTGATAACACTTTTGCTAGACGTAGACGTGGTCACAGAAAACTCAAAATCGATTCAATCCTCTGGAAATTTATTGTTGAAGCGATCCGTTGTTTATGGTCTCCTCAGCAAATAGCAAAGCGTTTAAAGACATTTCCTGATTTGGATCAAACAATGAATGTAAGCCATACAACGATTTATTCAACGATACGAGCATTACCCAAGGGTGAGTTGAAAAAAGACTTATTATCCTGTCTGCGTCATGAAAATAAAAAGCGAAAAGCTAACGGTGAACCTAAAAAAGATTCTATATTACAGGATATTAAAACTATTCATGAGCGCCCAGCCGAAGTTCAAGAAAGAAAAATACCGGGTCATTGGGAAGCTGATTTAATTAAAGGTAAAGACAATAAAAGTTCGATAGCAACACTTATTGAACGAAATACACGGCTCTGTATCTTGGCAACATTACCTGATGCAAAGGCAGAATCAGTGCGCAAGGCTTTAACTGAAGCTCTGAAATATTTACCTGCAGAACTGCGTAAAACGTTGACCTATGACCGTGGACGTGAGATGTCAGAACATAAAATACTCGAAGAAGATTTAGGCATAGATGTATATTTCTGTGACCCACATTCACCCTGGCAAAAAGGCACATGCGAAAATATGAATGGTTTAATTAGGCAATATTTACCTAAAGGGATTGATTTAAACCAGGCAGATCAGCATTATTTAAATCAAGTTGCCATGTCACTGAATATTCGTCCTAGAAAAGCGTTAGATTGGCTTACACCATTAGAGAAATTTTCTCAGCTTATTGATTATCATAAGACTTTTGAAACTGTCGCACCTCATGTTTGAATTCGCCCCAATATGTAGTTTACGCCATTGGCGACGATATTCAGGTCCATGTTTCTTGCGTTTCCATTCGCCCTCACCTAGAAACTTCATCCCTGTAGAGTCCATGAGTAGATGCAGCCCATCGCTACTTTTTTGGTAACTGATTGCAATATCAATATGCTTTTGTCTTCTACAAAGCGTGGTGTAATCTGGTGGTGTCCAATTTAATCCGCAAAGTTTAATCAGACTTTGCACAAAGCCAGTGACAATACGTAAAGACAGACGAAATAAAGATTTAATCATTAAGCAGCATTGGATGGCTGCGTCGGAGTAGATTTGATTTCGCCCTTGTTTGCCTTTTGATGGAGCATATCATTGCGTAGCAGGATCAAACCAAATGGCAATATTTCCTCGACTCATGAGTGCTCGGTTATATGCGGGCCAATTGGTTGTGCGGTAGATTTTGTGTGTAGGCTTCTTCATTTGAAAATTATATCGCTGAAAAAAACGTTACAGATAGGGTTGTGCAACAAAGCCCTTAGTTGAAAAAAACTTTTAGATTTCATGCACACACCACCTAAAATAAAAAATATCTGATTGATTTTACAGGATTTTAATTTAAGTCTTTATTCTACTCACTCGCAATATCAACGTTTAGTATCACGACTCACTAACTCATTAACTAAATATGGAGCAGTACGGCTATCTTGATTTTCTGTTATTTGTTTTGGTGTTCCTGCCACAACAATATTCCCACCAGCATTTCCAGCACCTGGTCCCACATCAATCACCCAATCTGCTTGTGCAACGGCACGCATATCATGCTCAATCATAACCACGGTATTACCCGCATCGACTAATCGCTGCAATTGAACTAACAATCGATCTACATCTGATGGATGCAAACCTGTAGTTGGCTCATCAAGTATATACAGTGTATTTCCACGCTGATTGCGTTGCAGCTCGGTCGCCAATTTAATACGTTGCGCTTCTCCACCAGATAGTTCAGTCGCTGGTTGCCCTAAACGTAAATAACCAAGGCCAATTTCCTTTAATAATTGTAGTGAACGAGCAATCGAGACCTCTCCATCAAAAAAATCACGTGCTTCATTGACGGTCATTCCTAATACTTCAGCAATATTACGTCCATTCCAGCGAATTTTCAGAGTGTCATCATTATATCGAGCACCATGACATGTCGGACAAGGGGCATATACACTTGGCATAAACAATAATTCTACACTGACAAAGCCTTCACCTTCACAAGTTTCACATCGCCCTTTAGCCACATTAAACGAAAAACGTCCAGCATCATAATGAGCTTGGCGAGCTTCAGGAGTCCCAGCAAATAACTTTCTAACATGATCAAATAAACCCGTATAAGTTGCCAGATTAGAACGTGGAGTACGGCCAATTGGTTTTTGATCAACCTGTACCAGACGCTGTATAGCCTCCACATCACCAGCCAGAGAACCCTGTGTAACCTCGGTAACCAACATTCCTTCATTTAAAGGATTATTTTCATTATTGTTTTCAGTTTCAGATTCATTGCCTAAATATGAAAGTACTAACTCGGGTAAAGCTTGAGAAACGAGACTAGATTTACCTGAACCTGAAATACCTGTAACTGCTGTAAGTACACCAAGAGGTATACGAGCATCAACATTATGCAGGTTATGTCGGTAAATATTGTTAAGTTCAAGCCAACCAGAGGGTGTACGTCCATAACTTTGAGTAACTGGGATTTTATTAAATAAATAACTTGCAGTACGTGAAGCTGAAATCTCACTTAAACCCTGAGGTACTCCACTATATAAAATATTACCACCTTGCTCTCCTGCATCTGGTCCAACATCCACTAACCATTGAGCACGACGCATGAGCTCTAAATCATGCTCTACAACAAATACGGAGTTTCCAGCGTCTCTTAATTTATCGAGAGAATCATATAATGACTGACTATCTGAAGGATGTAATCCAGCAGACGGTTCATCCAGTACATAAACTACACCAAATAGCATAGAACTTAATTGTGTTGCTAAACGCAAACGTTGCAACTCTCCAGCTGAAAGAGTTGGCGTGGCTCTATCTAATGTTAGATAACCAAGGCCTAACTGGCGTAATTGATTTAAACGGCCCATCACACCACTTGCTAAACGCTGGGCAGCAATTTTCTTTTCATCTGAAAGTGCTGACGTACGTCTTACATCTGGAGATACAGAATGCACTGCTCTACCTGTTGTTGCTCGTTCAGCTCTATCAAGTTGAGTTATTTTATTATTAATCCTTTCGCCAGCATCATGAGCGTCGAAATCGCCAAGAACTATAGGTTCAAGCAGACAAGTTAATTTATCCAAAGAAAGTTGCATAAACTCACCAATATCTACTCCAGCAAAGGTAATAGATAAGGCTTCTGGCTTAAGTCGTTTGCCATGGCAGGAAGGGCATATTTTTCCTTCCATAAAACGTGAAACACGTTTTTTCATCAACGTACTTTGGGTATTAGCAAAAGTATGTAGAACATAACGACGAGCACCAGTGAAAGTGCCCATATAGCTAGGTTCTAATTTACGTTTAAGTGCAGATTGAGTCTCAGCGGGGCTTAAACCAGCATAGACAGGAACTGTTGGGGTTTCTTCAGTAAATAAAATCCAATCTCGATCCGATTGCGGTAAATCTTTCCATGGTCGATCAACATCATACCCTAGGGTTACTAGGATATCGCGTAAGTTTTGCCCGTGCCAAGCAGGTGGCCATGATGCGATAGCTCTCTCACGAATACTGAGTGTCGGGTCAGGAACCATTGTCGATTCTGTAACTTCATAAATGTGACCTAAACCATGACAGGTAGGACAAGCACCTTGAGGAGTGTTCGGTGAAAAGTCCTCGGCATATAACATTGGCTGATCGGCAGGATATGCACCAGCACGCGAATAAATCATTCGCACGAGACTTGATAAAGTTGTTACACTTCCAACAGAAGAACGGGTATTACTTGCACCACGTTGTTGTTGCAATGCTACTGCTGGTGGTAGACCATCAATAGCATCAACATCTGGTACTCCGGCCTGATCTATTAAGCGTCTTGCATAAGGTGCAACAGATTCGAAATATCTTCTTTGTGCTTCAGCAAAAATAGTTCCAAAAGCAAGTGATGATTTTCCTGAACCCGATACACCTGAGAAAACAACAAGTGCATTTCTTGGGATAGAAACATCTACATCCTTAAGGTTATGCTCACGTGCACCTCGAACTTCAATACAATTATTAGATAAAGTAATGTTATTGTGTTCACCAAAAGAATGTATTTTCATGTTTCTACGAGCCTGTAAATTATTTTGTGTAAGTCCCATTTTTTATAAATGATCTTTTAATCGATCATCGAACTGAATCGTAAAACAATTCATTGCTAAACTAATACATTTAAATATGGCTGTCATTTGGTTTAAATCTTCAGGAGTTTTTAAACCTTTAGCTAATTCAGCTGTCATACTTTTGATTGTAGCTTCATCCATGTGAAGTACCTCTTTTTATTATCCTCAGTAGGATAAATGAAAATTAAGTACTTACACAAAATTTAGAACAGTCCCACAACTCATTTTGTTGAACTATATCTGTACAACAACTCTACCTCGAATTTTTCCATCTAAAATTTCATTTGAAATATTTAAAGCATCTGTTAACTGAATTTCAGTCGTTACTGTTTCTAATTTTGTTTGATCTAATTCTGTAGCCAAACGTTCCCATGCTTCTTTTCTTAATTCGATTGGTGCCATCACGCTATCAATTCCATATAAGGTAATCCCTCTTAGAATAAATGGAGCAACTGTTGCTGGAAAATCCATTCCGCCTGCCAAACCACACGCAGCAACTGCACCACGATATTTTGTACTAGCACATGCATTGGCTAAAGTATGGCTTCCAACAGTATCAATCACGCCAGCCCAAACTTCTTTGTTTAATGGCTTTCCTGGGGAAGATAATTCAATACGATCAATAATTTCACTCGCACCTAGATAGGTTAAATATTCTGACTCTTGAGGTCGACCAGTTGAAGCTGTAATCTCATAACCAAGATAATTCAAAATAATAATGGCAATACTACCTACTCCACCATTTGCACCTGTCACTAAAATTTTTCCATCACTTGGTTTAATACCATGCTTTTGTAAAGCCATGACACATAACATTGCGGTATAACCTGCTGTACCAATAACCATCGTATCTTTAAAAGAAAAAGCAGAAGGTTTTTGTATGAGCCAATCACCAGAAACAGTGACTTGCTCGGCTAGCCCTCCAAAATACTTTTCACCCACTCCCCAACCATTTAGTAGAACTTCATCTCTTTCTTTCCATGCTGGATGTTTTGATTCAATCACAACACCCGAAAAATCGATGCCTGGGGTCAAAGGAAAACTACGCACCACTGGTGAACGCCCAGTAATGGCTAAAGCATCTTTATAATTGAGTGTTGAATATTTGACTTCGACTCTAACCTCTCCTTCTTGTAAAGGCTTTGATGCAATCTCAGTAATTTGTGATGTGTAACCTGCTTCATCTTTAGTAATTACAATACCTTTGTACATAGAACTTCCTCTCTATTTAATTAGACTGCTTATCTAGAATTAATTAAAAAAATAAATACAGACGTCTGCATTTATTTTTTTAATTAACTTTTTACGTGATTTTGTTGTTTTACAGCTAAAGTAAACAAGCGATAAAATGCATCTAAGGGACTTGTTGATTTGACCAAACGCGCTCTTAGAACTGCACCTTCCCACCCAATCCAAAACTGATAAGCAGCTTCATCGCAATCAGCTAGGCTATATTGTGAATTTGACTGATGTAGGCAATCAGAAACTAATTTCTCCCATACCTTAAAGATACTTTCGATTCGGGCAATGATTTCTTGTGGCAAATACGACACTTCTTGTCCTAAGTTACCTAAAATACAACCTCGTTTAAAATCATATTTTTGCATTTTTTCACCCGCATCTTTTACAAAATTTTGCAGCTTTTCTAGTGGGGAAAGATCAGTTTGACTTAAAAACTTATTCAATCGCTTCACAAAATAAAGCTCATAAGCATCTAAGACTTCTAAAATAAAAGCCTCTTTATTTACAAAATAATGGTAGAAAGACCCTTTAGGAACTTGGACTGATTTCATGAGATCGTCCAAGCTCATAGCATTCATTCCACGTTCGGTCAGTAACTCGATACCTCGGCGGATTAAAACTTCTTTAGTGTCTGCATAGTTACAACCGTGTTTGGTTGGTCGACCACGTGGTCTTTTGGGTAAAGAAGAATAATTCATATAATGAAAATAGACTATGTGACTAGAAATATCAACAATAAGATTATTTGATTGAAAATTTTATCTAAACGGCATCTATTTCTTTGCTGGGAGAACTTAGCCTTTTATATAAATGTACTTAAAAATTCTACGAGTTCATGAACTCATTTTTAATAAATTCCTATTACTTTTATTCAAAATATTGAAATTAATAAATATATTGTAAAAATAATTTATAAACTAGATTTTAGGTAAACATAAGTTAAATCCGATACCAAAGGCTGTGGCCTACGCAACGCAGTTGGTGCTACAGCTCGACATCGTGAATCTCAGTAAAATTATATTCACAATGCCGAGTACGCTAATGAACATAATATACGTTATGCCGAAATCTACGCACGCAACCTATCAATGTGATGATCTAACTTGATAAAAAACTGTTTGAGCTGATCTATTTCTCTATCGTTGTCTAATTCTGAATTTTGCAGTTGTTCTAGCACGGTCTCCAGTAGATCGCGCATGTACTCATAGTCAGCCTTGGTTAAAACACCCTTTGATCTGTCATAGCTTCCAGTTTTGTAATGTCTCTGTTGATCAATCTTTACTGGCATCTTATCTATGGACTGTAGTTTGTGGTAAATCTACTTTATATTTAATGTTTTGCTTAAAGATTTGAATCGAGAATTTAGAATTATAAAAAATAGTCTGTATCACTTTGAATTTTAGGTGAAACATGCTGTTCAACCCAGGTTAACCATGCTCTTGTTTTAGCATCTATAAAATGACGCGACGGCAGCAAGGTATAAACACCAATATCAGGTGATCTCCAATCTGCTAAAACACGGCGTAATCGCCCAGTACGTACAGCCTCAATTACAGCAAAGGTTGGAAGTAATGCGATACCCATGTCTTGTTGCACCATGTCCAGTAATAGCTCTGGTGTATCTGCAATCAATTGGCCTGTAATATCGATTTGATACGAGCAACTATTTTCACTGACTAGATGCCATTGCGGTGTAATCGATGGATTAACCAATCTTAAACATGCATGTTTTTGTAGGTCATCTAATGATTTGGGTTCGCCATATTTTTCTAAATAGGCTGGTGATGCACAAAGTAATGAAAATATTGTTCCAATTCGGCGAGCAACAAATCTTGAGTCGGCCAAAGATTCAGTGAGATATAAACTGACATCAATTCCTTTGGCTAAAAGGTCTGGTACATTCTGCGAAGTACGGTATTCAACCGTAAGCTCGGGATAGGTTTGACAGAACTCAGCCAGCATCGGAGACACATAATGATGACCAAAACTGGCCATACTCAAAACACGTAACTTGCCCTGCGGTTTGCTTGCCATTCCCATGGCTTGAGCTTCAGCCTCTTCCACCATTGCGAGTACTTGACGACATTGCTCTGCATAAGTTGCATCAATATCGGTCAACGCATGCTGTCTGGTCGATCGTTGTAGTAATTTTGTACCTAGACGCCCTTCTAACTCGCTAATGAGTCGAGACACTTGCGCTGTTGTCAGTTCCATCTGCTCTGCGGCAGCCGTAAAGCTGCCACTATCAATGACTTTTAGGAAAGCATGCATTGCATGCAGTAATCCACCCTCAAGATTTTTGCGCATAACGTAAATATGTTTTTCTTAATTACGCATTGTTGCACCAGTCTGGATCACCCACAATGACATTAATGTACATACATTGAACAGTTTCATTGTCTTAAGTTGAACTGATCAATCTTTTTTCGAGTATGTCATTTACTCCAAATATTCAACGGGATGTTGAGAAAAGAAAGTAGCTCGATCTACAAAATTCAAAGGAGATATAAATGAATATAGCGACAAAATTTACCCCAAATAAAATTCCAACCAAGGATGTGTCACTTGAAGATAAATATCTCAGTGATGACGGTACTGCTTACATGACAGGTATTCAGGCCATGGTGCGTTTACCACTTGCGCAAACACGGCGGGATACTTTAAACGGTTATCATACTGCTGGTTTTATTTCTGGTTATCGTGGTTCCCCTGTCGGAAATTATGATAATTTTCTCTGGCAAGTTGAAGGCATACTCAAGGACCATCATGTGGTTTTTCAACCTGGTGTAAATGAAGATCTCGCTGCTACTGCAATTTGGGGTACCCAACAAGCCAATCTCGCAGGTCAAGGTAAATATGATGGTGTAACCGCATGGTGGTATGGCAAAGGCCCTGGTGTGGATCGTTCTGGAGATGTTCTCCGTCATGCCAACCTTGCTGGAACATCACAACGAGGCGGCGTGGTTGCCTTTTTTGGGGATGATCATTCTTGTAAATCGTCGAGTATTCCACACCAGTCTGAACACGTGATGATCGGTTGTGGCATTCCTATTTTTTACCCAACCTCAATACAGCAAATTCTTGATTTAGGTGCACATGCGGTTGCCATGTCACGCTTTGCGGGTGTATGGACGTCGATGAAGTTAGTCAGTGAAATTGTCGAAACCTCTGCTTCTGTTCATGTGGATTTAGATCGAGTCACTCCTGTTTTACCCAAAGATATTCAAATGCCTGAAGATGGTGTCAATATTCGTTGGCCTGATCACGGCATTCAACAAGAAGAACGCCTTTATCAATATCGCTTACCTGCTGTATTGGCTTATGCACGTGAAAATCAACTGAATCAGGTAACATGGCATTGTGCTGATGCGCGTATTGGTATTGCCGCAAGTGGTAAAGGTTATTTAGATACGATTGAGGCTTTACGCATTCTCGGAATTGAAGGTGAAACGGCCCAACAGCTCGGATTGAGAGTATATCAAGTTGCTTTAATTTGGCCTTTAGAACCGCAAGGTCTGCGTGAATTTGCCGAAGGTTTAGAAGAGCTGATTGTTGTAGAAGAAAAACGCCCTATTCTTGAAGCTCAAATTAAAGATGAACTCTATGCGCTTCCAGATGGCAAACGACCTCGTATCATTGGTAAGGCGAGTGATGGAAAAGGTGAATGGAGTACATCGATTAATGAAGCGCCTTTGATTGGTCACTATGAGTTCCAACCTGAACCGATTGCAAAAATGTTGGCAGCTCGATTCTTAAAATTAAATCTTCCAGAAAGTTTAAAAACACAGATTGAAAATAGAGTTGAGTTGCTACAAAAAGCAGAACATGAATCATGGCGAGTTCTGGATATTGCAGAACGTAAACCTTTCTTTTGTAGCGGCTGCCCTCACAACTCATCAACTAAGTTACCCGAAGGCAGTCGTGCACTGGGCGGGATCGGTTGTCATTATATTGCCGTGTTACAAAATCATGGCACAGAAACGTTCACGCAAATGGGTGGTGAAGGTGTGAGTTGGGCTGGTGCTTCTCATTTCACCAATGAAAAGCATATTTTTGCCAATCTAGGCGATGGAACCTATTTCCATTCAGGTTATCTTGCCATACGCCAAGCGATCGCTGCAAAACTCAACATGACCTACAAAATTCTCTATAACGATGCAGTGGCAATGACAGGTGGACAGCATGTCGATGGTCATCTGAGCGTGGCACAATTAACACGACAACTCGATGCTGAAGGCATCACAAAACAAGTCATCGTCACGGATGAACCTGAGCTGATTCATGCCGAAGAAGGTATTGCGTCTCACGTCGAGATTTACCACAGAAATGAATTAGATGATGTCCAACGCAAATTACGTGAGATTTCTGGGGTTACGGCGTTAATTTATGTTCAAACCTGTGCCAGTGAAAAACGTCGCCGTCGTAAACGCAATGCTTACCCAGA
Organism: Acinetobacter sp. 789_lipA; assembly: GCF_058242845.1. Classification (NCBI taxonomy): domain Bacteria; kingdom Pseudomonadati; phylum Pseudomonadota; class Gammaproteobacteria; order Moraxellales; family Moraxellaceae; genus Acinetobacter; species Acinetobacter sp. 789_lipA. The sequence continues at coordinate 2,598,783 of NZ_JBZAYS010000001.1, forward strand.
TGTAGCAGAACGAGTTTTTATCAATAGTGAGATTTGTGAAGGTTGCGGTGACTGTTCTAAACAATCGAACTGTTTATCAATTGAACCTGTTGAAACTGCATTAGGAACGAAACGTCAAATCAATCAAAGCAGCTGCAACAAAGACTTCTCTTGTGTAGATGGTTTCTGTCCAAGTTTTGTCACAGTCCATACCCGTGATATGAAACGTCCAGAAATATTCAAAGGTATAGAAGCTGGCTGGCCAGAAAAACCAATCCTTCCTGAACTTGATCATCAGCCAACTCGGATCATGGTTGGTGGTGTTGGCGGTACAGGTGTAGTAACTGCAGGCGCTTTACTGGGAATGGCTGCTCATTTGGAAGGTAAAGCTGCACGTATCATGGATATGGCTGGACTGGCTCAAAAAGGTGGTACGGTTTACTCCTACATACAACTTGCTACAGAAGATGAGCAAATCTCCGCAACCAAAATCCCTGCGGGACAATGTGATCTTTTGATCGGTGCGGATGCCATTGTTGCAGGCAGTAATGCAGCACTTTCTCGCTTAAAAGCGGATGCTGTTATCATCGTCAATGAAGATAGTTCCCCTACCTCTGATTTCCTTCAATCTCGTGATTGGTATGCGCCAATTACAGATTTGATTCACCGACTTCGTGGCCGAACGACTCAAGGAAAACTCACATCTTTACCTGTAACACGTATTGCCACACAGGTTTTAGGTGATGCAATCTTTGCAAATCAAATCTTACTTGGTATGGCTTGGCAAGCAGGCCAGATTCCGCTTAAACGCGAAAGTATTGAAAAGGCAATTCATTTAAATGGTACGGCTACTGAAAAAAACCTTGAAGCTTTCCGTATCGGTTGTCATCTGATGAATGATCCTGACTTAGCCAAACGAATTGTTGCAACGATACCAACAATGAATAAACCAACTACATTGGTAGAATTAGTGGATGATCGTTCTGCGCGTCTGGTCGAGTATTGGAATCAAGATTATGCAATGCAGTATCGAAATCTTGCTGAACAAGCTGCCAAAGTATTACCCGAAGAACTCGCTGGAACCATTGCGACACAGCTCTATAGGGTCATGGCGTATAAAGATGAATATGAAGTTGCACGCTTACTCACAGGAAAAAGTTTTAAACAATCGATTGAAACCCAGTTTGGTCAAGGTTTACGTTTAACCTATCACTTAGCACCGCCAGCTTTGGGTGCTCATGGCACCATACGCAAACGTGCTTTCGGATATTGGATGCGTATTCCGATGATGATTCTTGCTCGCCTACAATGGCTCAGAGAAACTATTCTTGATCCATTTGCTTTGCAGCAAGAACGTCAAAAAGAACATGCTTGGCGTGATCGTTATATCGCATTTGTTAAAGCCATTAGTTCTGCACCTGAAAGTTATGACTTATCTGTTGCTGAGCAAATCGCTCAATTACCAGCAGATGTACGTGGTTTTGGTCATGTCAAAATGCAAGCGATGGACACAGCGATACAACGTTGGGATGAGCTTTCATTCAGTCTTCGTAGAGAAAGTTGAGATGAGGAAGATTTATCATGTAAATCCTCTCCCTAGCCCTCTTCTTTTAAAGGAGAGGGAATTTCCATTGTAAATAAATGTTCACCACAACTCGATTTTCGCAAGAAGCCTAAAGATGCTCTCTTTCTTTGATACTAAGCGTATAATATTGCGTATGGTTTATTATTTAAGTCTGCTATGAAAAATCCGTTTTCTGACAACGCCCAAATTAGTGTAGTTTCTACTTTCTCTGAACTTGTAAATTCCAAATTTCAAGGAAAAATGAATGCACTTTGCTGGCATAGAGATTTGATTGGTGATTTTAAAGAAATTGTGGCTAAACTTGAGTTAAAAGAAAATATTACAGAAGTTTCTATTGAAGATCTTTTAGCGCTACAACTCTCAGAACAAGGAAATTTAGCAAGGGATATTCTCTTAAGTGATATTCAGCTCTTAACTGATTTCGGTGCATCCCCTACACTTAATTTACTAAAATGTTATGAACGTGATGACGAGCTAGACTTTATTTCAACAGATGTATATTCGTTTCATATAGATCGTTCACCCATAGAAACAGATACTTTCTTATGTACCTACCACGGCGCTGCAAGTGATATCGTGCCCAATGATCAAGTAGAACAAAAGATCTTGATTCCCGAGATCAGGGAAAAACTCAAAGAATTACATGATGGCCCAGAAGCAGAATTTGAAACTTTCCTGGAAGAGTATTTTTTTGATTTACATTATCAGTCTAAACCCAATGCAAAACCTGTGAATTTAGGCTTAGGACATCTTTGGCGCTTGGAGGTAGATCATCCTACACAAAAAGTCTTACCTTGTGTGCATAGAGCACCAGTTGAAAAGGATGGTGAGTATAGATTGCTGTTGATTTGTTAAATATTTATTCAATATAGAGTCGATGAATTTAATCTATTTATAGACGGTAAAAAAGCACCTTAAATTTTTAAGGTGCTTAGCTGAAAAGCATTACTATGCGAGTTCACAGTTATTGGGTTTAGTAATCCCAAAAAATGCGTTGGATTTCCTTTGCATCTTTTGTTTTTGTTAAAGCAAGTGCAGCAAGTAATTTAGCTTTTTGCGGGTTAAGATCATGTGCGACGACCCAACCATATTTGTCATCTGGTTGTTCTGCATTTCTAAGAACAAAACCTTGGGGTACGCGAGATGAACGAATAATTTGCACACCTTGTTTTTGTAAGTCAGTTAATGTTGGGACAATATAATTGGCTACCGAGCCATTCCCTGTACCTGCATGAATAATAGCTTTTGCCCCTGCTTTCGCATAAGCCGTGTATGCATCCGGCAACATATTGCCTGAACCATAAACAATTTGTACCAGCGGTAAGCTATCACCTTTAATATTTTCAATATTAAATTCTGAGCTCTTATTATGACGTTTTGCTGTATTTCTAAACCAATATGGTTTTCCTTCGACTAAGGTTCCGAGTGCACCCCATTGGCTCATAAATGCATTGGTATGGATATTAATTGTTTTTGAAACATCTCGTGCTGCAAAAATGTCGTCATTCATGAGTACAAAAGTTCCTTTACCTTTTGCACTATCGTCGGCCGCAAGTGCAACCGCGCTATAAAGGTTCAACGGGCCATCAGCAGAAAGTGCAGTACTTGGACGCATTGACCCGACCAATACAATCGGCTTGTCTGAATGAATCACTAAATTTAAAAAGAAAGCTGTTTCTTCTAAGGTGTCTGTTCCATGTGTAATCACGACACCGTTCACATCAGGCTTTTTAAGCAAGTCATTGACTTGACGTGCAAGAGATAATAATTCTTTATCCGTAATACTTTCTGATGCAACTTGCATTGCCTGCACACCAGTTACATTGGCAATGTTTTGGATCTGGGGAACCGCATTTAGTAATGCATCTACAGGAACTTTTGCCGCAGTATAAGTTGCACTATTGGTAGAGCTTGCACCAGCACCTGCAATCGTTCCACCAGTAGCGACAACAACAACATTATTTTTGGCAAATGCTACACATGGGAGTAATAGGCTTAAACTGAGTGTCAAAGCTGAAATCGTTTTTTTCATAGGTCATCCTTTTTGAGTCATTTTATTCTTAGCATTTTTCATACCATATTATAAAATTACTTGAAAAAGATCGGATTGTATAGGTGTAGAAATTGTATTTTTGGGCCATCACATTTCTTATCTTAAATACAAATAAGCAGCTACAACATGAATGATCTGACCTATGCAATCATCCAATCACTATGAATGGGTGATATTTCCGCCCACTTTCGACTAGCTCAAGTGGGGGTATTCTAAAAGCAAAGGCTCTTAGGTGACTTCCTCACGGATTTCGCTTGTTTTCTACTTCATAGGTCGACCTTTAATGTATCTTCCTCCCACAGACAAAACGGTACATCCTACCGCTAAAATGTTGCGAGAAGCGTTTATATCCGCATTCTCGCTAAAGCCACACTCAACACAGTTAAAGTTTGCCTGTATGCCTTTATTTAAAACTATTTATTAGAAGTTCACAGTCCATGAAAATTGTGCTGTACGTGGTGTGCCCAGAAATAAATAGTCATCCCCGAAGAAGCTTCCTGCATCTCGCCAATATTTTTTATTGAACAAATTATCAACATTCAGACGAAGCATATTGTCATAACCATAAGCACGGAAGTTATAGGCTGCACCCGCATCGAATACGGTATAGCCTGAAACTTTAACCGTACCCGTTTTGTTAGCATATTTACTACTACTGTATTGCATACCTGCGAGTAGACGTAAACCTTCTACTTGAGGCATTTGATAAGACACATGACTAGCAAAACGAACCGTCGGTACGTTTTGAGTTTGATGCCCTTTATAAGCATCTACTTGTACATCTTCCAAACGTGAACGAGTCAGAGCCAAAGTCGATATCATATCCAGATTTTCCGCAACGCGACCTTGCAAGCCCAATTCCAAACCTAGGTTATGCTGTTCACCATCGGTGACATAGTAGTTGTCTAAGTTGGTATATTGATGGTCTTGTGTTAAGTCAAACAACGCGGCAGTAATCAGTAGCTCTTGCCATTGCTGTTTAAGACCTAATTCATATTGAGTTGAACGTCTTGGTGCTAAGGTAACATAAGCATTATCTGTATATGCAGGCGCTTGACTGCCGTCGCTGATTCCTTTTGCATACGAAACATACAGATGAGTGTTCTGCCAAGGCTGATACATCAACGCGAACTGTGGTAAGAAGCGATTAAAGTCGGTGTCACGGATACTGTTGCCATCCGCAGCATAGGCACTTTCATTTAAATGTAAAAGCTTACCGCCCAGCAAAACTGACCATGCATCATTAAATTCGATTTGATCCAACAGGTTGAGGGCTGTTTGTTGACTATCCAAAGATTTGTAATGATTACCTAAGGCTTTATCCGTAGGTGTATAGCTAATAGGATCATCATAAATATTTCCTGTAGATTCAGAGTCCTTAACTACTGGTAAGTATATAGCATCATATTGAGTATGGCGTTTATAAGCATGGGATAGCTCTAAACTCAGGTTATGTTGCCATGCTCCAGTGTTAAACTTTCCGTTTAAGCCTGTTTTAAATTGATTGGTTAAATAGCTATCATCTGGGCTGCGGAAGTCATAAATGTCATAGTTCCCATTTTGGTCAAAACTATTACCTAGACCAGAAGTTTGACACACACTGCTGTAACACCCCCAAACAAAGGCTGAGTAATCATCTACAACCACACGACTTTGTGAAGCAGACAGATTGCCGCTCCAGTTATCATTGATTTGATAGCTGTATTTTAAACTCGTATTTAGACTTTCATTGGTGATAGGTTTGCTCCAGCTTTGATAGCCCAGTAAACGATCCCATTTCACTCCTGTCGGTACAGTTTTACCATCAAGTAGCTGATAGCCCGGTACTGAACGCTGTTTTTGACGCTGTGATTCAAGATCAAATTCAAGTTTTGAACGATCTGAAATTTTCCAGTCTAAAGCCAAGGAACCAAACAAACGTTTTCCATCAGCATGTTCAACATAGGGGTGAATATCTTCATAAGCTGCATTCACACGATAACCAAACTGTTGATTGTCCCCAAACCATCCACCAAGGTCAGTCGCCACACGACTACCGCCATGACTATCTGCATCAAGGGTCAAAGATTGGACATCTTTGGGGCGTTTGCTCACATAGTTCACCACACCGCCCGGCGTTGACATCCCACTTTGAATCGCACTCATGCCTTTTAGGATTTCAACTTGCTCTTTATTTTCAAGCGCTACATTTTGCTCACCGCGTAGCAAATTACCGTTCAGTAAATAACTTGATCCCGCATTTAAGCTAAATCCACGCATCACAAAGTTGGCATAATAACCAATGGGTGCATAGCCATCCCCAACGGACGCATCGTTCTTTACCACATCGCCCAGTGTTTTCGCATGTTGATCTGCGATCAGTTCAGCAGTAACAGTGTGAATAGATGCAGGAATGGCTGCAAGGTTTTGCTGACCAAACCCAGACAAATTAACTTTGGGCTGATAATAAGCCAGTTGTTCAGTCTGAGCAGTGGTTGTAATGGTTGCAAGTTGTTCCACATCACTCTCTTCTGCCGCATGTACCCATACCGAGTTCAGCCCTAGACATGAAAATGAACCAACCGCCAATAATGCTTTTTGTAAACGAGAAAATGGATACGTTTTCACTGTCGTTGCTAACCCCAAAAGATAAATTTACAGCCTGAATTTTGCGGCATGAGTATTCACAATTTTCTTAAAATGAACAAGCACATTATTCAACATATCTCAGCTTTTTTTTAAATTATTGGGAGATAGCTTTGAGTGTGTAGATTTTGAAATTGAGGTTATAGTTTAACCGCTTGCTTTTAAATTATAACGTTGATCTGCGTTCCATATCTTCATTCGTATTTGATACAGCATATGGTATTGGGACTTTAGCTGACTTGAAGCAGTGTATTGTAGATTGGAACCTAAAAGATTAGGTTGATTTATTTCATTTTTTTAAGCCATTTTTTCAACTTTAGAGTGATTTTTTAACTACAAACTCATTAAAATGTTATAACATAACAATACAAAATCTAACCTACTCTCCTTCATGATGAATAAATTCTCTCTTTTTTCCTCAAGCATATATTTAAGTCTGCTGAGTTCTTTCACTTGGGCCGAAACTTCAACAGAAGTACTCCAGACCATCCAATTACAAGCCGAAACTGAGGGTGAAAACCTTCAACAAAGCACCGCAATGACTAAGTTTTCACATGACATTTTAGACGTGCCATTTAGTCGAAGTGTGTTATCCAAAGCGTTAATTCAGCAACAAGATGTGCAACGTATTGACGATGCACTCACGCAAGTGAGCGGGGTCTATAGTCAAACCAATTATGGTGGCGGCTTTTGGGATAACTTTTCATTTAGAGGTTTTAGTACAGACCCCAATATTGGGGCACAAATCATCAGAAATGGTCTGAGTGTCAACCGTGGACTCAGTGCTCCACGAGATATGGTGAATATAGAATCTCTCGACTTTTTAAAAGGCCCAATGGCTGCGCTCTATGGCCGCGGGGAAGCTGGCGGTCTACTGAATATCAACACTAAAAAGCCTGAATGGGAACGTTCTTCAGAAGTGAATTTACGTGCCAATAGTTTAGAAAAATACCGTGCTAGTTTTGAACATACTGCCCCAATCAGTGATGCTGTGGCTTATCGTATTGCGGTCGCACATGAAGATAATCAAAGTTTTCGTGATCATGTGCAGAGTGAGCGTTGGTTTTTCTCCCCTCAACTCACATGGAAAATTTCAGATTCAACTCAATTAGATTTTGACAGTGAATTTACCCGACAAGATGGAACCTTCGACCGTGGTGTAAGTAGTTATCAAAAACAATTTGTGATGGATCCTAAAACATTTACAGGGGAACCTGATGATGGAGATCATATTCAAAAAGATCATTTCTATCAGCTTCGACTTGCACATCAGTTTAATGATGACTGGAAAATGAATAATGCCCTCAGTGTGAAAGATACTCAGCTCAAAGGCTTTTCCAGTGAACCTCGTCGTATTCAAAGTGATGGGCAGACATTAGAGCGCCAGCGTCGCTACCGTGACAATAAAAGTGATGACTTTCTCTTTCAAACAGAAGTTCTTGGGACGATCCAACAAGACTGGGCCCGTCATGAAGTACTTTTGAGCACTGAACTTGGGCAGATGAAGTATCGTCAATTACAACTGCGTCGAAACCACAGCAGTAGCGTGCCAAATAGCATTGATATCTATGATCCTATTTATGGACAATACTTACCCGAGCTTCCACTTTTCATTAACACCGAAGAACAGCAACGCTATTTTGCACTGAATCTACAAGATCAAATTTTCCTCAATGATGAATGGAGTGTGCTGTTTGGTGCGCGCTTTGATCACATCACTCAAGACTTTCAAAATAAACTTACAGATACATCCAATAAAAAGGATTTACAACAAACCAGTCCACGCTTGGGTTTAAACTATCGACTGAATGATCGTTGGTCATGGTATGCCAACTATGGAGAATCCTTTGCACTCAACAGTGGCATGGACCGAAACGGCGATGTGTTTAACCCTGAAAAAGGCAAAAGCTATGAGATTGGTGGGAAATATCAGATTACCCCACAGAGTTTGCTGAGTTTAGCCCTCTTTAAAATGGATAAAGAGAATGTCTTAACCACAGATCCAGCAGATAGTAACTATCAAATCACCGCTGGAGAAGTCTCAAGTAAGGGGCTAGAGTTGGATCTAGAGACACAACTCAATGATCAATTCTCTATACGTGCCAATTATAGCTACACAGACGCCCAAGTTGAAAAAGACCAAATTCTTGCTAAAGGTTCACGACTCAGCAATGTGCCGAAGCACAGCGGCTCTATCAGTAGCAACTATGAATGGACCCTTGCCAATGCAGACAAAGTTGGGCTGGGTGCAACGGCAATCTATGTGGGCAAACGTAGTGGGCACAGTACAGATAACGGTTTCAACTTACCTGAGTATACTTTGTTGAATCTAAATGCTTATTATGCGCCAACAGATCAGCTACGTTATCAGTTCAATGTGCACAATCTCTTAGACGAAACGTACTATGTTGCAAGCTATAGCGATATGTGGATTCAACCCGGTGATCCTTTAAATGCATCTGTCTCGGTGCAATGGAAGTTTTAAGGTTCTAAACACCAGACTTGTCTCGTTATGAGTTGAGTCTGGTAGTCAGAAAAGTAAGATTCAGATCACTTTTTGAAGTATTAGCTGCCTTAGTTTTCTTTAGTGTTACTATGTACTTACTTCAAAAAGTATTCCCAAATGATAAATCCAAGAAAAAATCCAAGAAACGAATATAAAGTAATGATAAAGAATACAAACCAAGCTCTATTTTTCTTCAGTAAAAAGTTCATTTCCAATACCTCAACGCTCTATCTATATTCATTATTCTAAGGTTTCCTATACGAAAGGACAGATACAGTTCTTTGTGAAAAAAATATAACAGACTATAACAGATTTGCCATTTTTAACGCCCAAAAGCGATCAGACTGATATCAAGTAGTATAAAAAAGTATGAGGAGACTATTTTGCCTCCTCATGCTTCAGTTGATTAAAGGGTTAAATTTTCGTTTCTTTCTTTGCATTCATCCAACGATACAACACTGGCAATAGCACCAAGGTCAATAACGTCGAAGAAATAATTCCACCAATCACCACGGTCGCCAGTGGACGTTGAACCTCTGCCCCTGTGCCCGTGGCAAGCGCCATGGGAACAAAACCTAAGGACGCCACACAAGCGGTCATTAAAACAGGTCTTAAGCGCAATATTGCCCCTTGCCAAACGGCTTCATGTAGGTGGTATTGCTCTCTTAGTTCTTTAATAAAGGTCAGCATGACCAAACCATTTAAGACGGCAACCCCGGACAAGGCAATGAAACCAATACCCGCCGACATCGACAAGGGAATGTCTCTTAACCACAAGAAAAGCACACCACCAGTTAGGGCAAATGGAACGCCAGTGAACACAAGCAAGCTTTCTTTAATGTTATGGAAAACGGCCATCAGCAAAATAAAGATCGTTAATAATGCCAGTGGAATCACAATCTGCATTCGAGCCTGTGCCGAGGCCAGATTTTCAAACTGACCACCATATTCAATCCAGTAACCACTTGGTAGAGGATACTGCTTAAGCTGACTTTGTACTTCTGTGACAAAAGAGCCCAAATCACGCCCTTCCACATTCGCCGTGACAATCACACGACGTTTGCCATTTTCACGGCTGACTTGGTTGATGCCATCCATCATTTTTACAGTGGCAATATCAGTGAGCAGAATGCTGCCACCGTTCGGAAGCTGTATTGGCAGTTGCGCAATCCCACTGACACTACGGTCTTGTTCACTAAGTCGAATCACAAAGTCAAAACGGCGGTCACCCTGTAAAATTTCACCAACATTTTGTCCGCCAATGCTTGCTGATACATAGTCTTGTATGGTTTTGACACTTAGGCCATATTGAGCTGCTAAACTTTTATCAATTTCTACATTGAGCAAAGGTAAACCCGACGTTTGTTCAACTTTAACGGCGGTACTGCCTGAAACCTGTTGAATCAATTTACTGATTTTTTCAGCTTCCGCATTTAGTACTTGCATGTCATCGCCAAAGATTTTGACACCGACATCGCTACGCACGCCCGATATTAACTCATTGAAACGCAGTTCAATTGGTTGAGAAAACTCACTGTTGTTACCGGGCAATGTAGCTAAATAGGCCTGCATACGGCTACGCAGTTCATCGAGTGTTTCTTTTGGGTTTGGCCATGCATCACGGGGTTTCAACATGACATAACCATCTGAAATATTCGGCGGCATAACATCGGTCGCCACTTCAGCCGTGCCTGTCCGCGCAAAAATAGCGTGTATTTCAGGGAATTTTTTCAGAAGTAGCTTTTCCGTATTTTCCTGAATACGAAGTGACTCTTCTAAGCCTGTGCTTGGAGAGCGCAGTTGCTGTACAGCAAAGTCACCTTCACTCAGTTGCGGTGCAAACTCACTGCCGATACGCGTTGCAAGTAATCCTGTCAACATCAACAAGCACAGTGCAAAGGTTAAAACCACCGCTTTATACTGATAGGCACAGTCCAATACCCGCTGATAACGATTTTTTAGCCACAGCATCCAACGGCTTTCAGTTTCTTTGATGTCACCTTTAACAAAAAGTGCGACAGCCGCAGGTACAAAGCTGATCGACAAAATAATGGCTGCAACGAGCGCAAGTACAACAGTCAAAGCCATTGGGTGGAACATTTTTGCTTCTACACCGGTCAGTGCAAAAATCGGTAAATACACCACTAAAATAATCAGCTGACCAAAAATGAGTGGACGGCGGGCTTGACGCGCTGCCAAAAACACTTCTTTAAAACGTTCCGACTGAGTTAACGGACGTTTGAGTAACTGCTGGGCATGGGCTAAACGGCGAATACAGTTTTCAACAATTACCACTGCACCGTCGACAATAATCCCGAAATCCAATGCCCCTAAACTCATCAGGTTGGCACTGATGTTCTGCTGTGCCATACCTGTTAAAGTAAACAGCATAGACAGCGGAATTACGCAGGCCGTAATTAACGCCGCACGAATATTACCCAAGAATAAAAAGAGGATCACAATCACCAAGATTGCGCCTTCGACCAAGTTCTTTTGTACCGTTTTAATGGCTTTTTCCACCAAAGTGGTACGGTCATAAACCGTTTCTATTGTGACACCTTGCGGTAAACTGCTTTGCACCTCCTGAATTTTGGCATCTACAGCTTTAGACACCGTTCGGCTGTTTTCCCCCATCATCATCATAGCGATGCCGAGTACAGTTTCTTCGCCGTTATAGGTTGCGCCTCCTGTTCGGAGGTCATGATCAATTGAAACCTGCGCAATATCCGCGACACGAATGGGGTTCCCATTTGGGCTGGCAACCGTTGTATTTTCAATATCTGCAAGACTGTTGAGTGTCCCTGGAACACGCACTGTGAGCTGCTGACCATTTTCCTCAATATAGCCTGCGCCACGGTTTTCATTATTTTCCTGTAAAGCGGTTTGCAGTTGACTTAATGAAATATTTAACTGTTGCATACGGTTTAAGTCAGGAGCAACGACATAGGTTTTATTAAACCCGCCAATACTGTTGACCTCGGCAACCCCCGCAACACGTTGCAATTGTGGACGAACGATCCAATCTTGGATCTCCCGCAAGTCCATCGCGCTATAAGCCGTACCATCCGCTTTTTTGGCATTCGATTCGGCTTTAATGACCCATTGATAAATTTCACCTAAACCCGTCGAAACTGGCGACATGGTTGGAGAAACATCACTGGGTAAATCTGCTTTGACCTCTTGTACTCGTTGATTAATCTGCTGACGTGCCCAATAGATGTCTGTGCCATCCTCAAATACGATGGTGACTTGCGACAAACCATAACGTGAAATCGAACGAGTCAACTGTAAATCTGGAATACCCGCCATTGCAGTTTCAATTGGATAGGTAATCCGCTGCTCAACCTCCAGTGCGGTAAAACCATTGGCTTGGGTATTAATTTGTACTTGCGTATTGGTAATATCGGGCACTGCATCGATCGGCAGTTTTTGATAGCTATAAACCCCGACCGCGATCCACGTGCATACAAAGAGCATGACCCAAATTGCATTTTGAATAGAGAACTGAATAATTCGTTCAAACAAACCCTCAGGCTTGGGTAAATCATGATTAGTGTGCATGATCAGCCTCGCCTTTTTCTAGTTCAGACTTAAGGACAAAGCTGCCTTGACTGACATAGCGTTGTCCTGCTGTTAGGCCTGAAATCACTTCTACCCATTGAGCGTCATTTGAAGCTTGCCCAAGTTGAACGGGCTGCGCTTTCAAATGCACTTGTCCTTTTTGTTCAGCGTCGACCACAAATACCGAAGTTTGACCTTCTATGTTTTGAATAGCACTTTTATGGACGCGAAGTGCTGTTTTGGAACTGGTATTGTCTAAAAAGATATTCACCAAAACATTTGGACGTAGTTCAGCCGCTTGGCTTTTTAATTTAGCACGTACCACCAAACGTCCTGTTTGTGCATCGGCTTGAGAAGTTAAGCTTTGAATGACGGCTTCATATTTTTGCTCAGAAGCATTCGGCTTAAATGTCAGACTCTGATTGGCTTGTAACTGACCTGAGTACTGAGCAGGCAGATTAAACTCAAGCCATAACTCTTTAAATTGTTCAATCACAAAAAGCTGATCGGCCAATTGTACGTTTTCACCCACCACGATATCTTTTTGGCTAATCACACCTGAAATGGGGGCTTTGATGGCAAAACGACCATTTACTCCACCTGTTGCCCCTAGGGCGTTTAAACGGCTTTGCACCGATTGCACAGTAATCTGCGCTTGTCGGTAAGCATTTTCTGCCCGTTGGTAGTCTTGCTTGGCAGAAATGCCCTGTGACCATAACTGCTGTTCACGTTGATAATCTTGACGTGCCAAATCCAAACTGGCTTGAGCCATCCGCAAATTGGCTTGTTGATCAATCAGTTCAGGGACAGACAGTACAGCTAAGGTTTGTCCTTTTTGTACGTTTTGACCAAGTTCAACATTCACCTGTTCCACATGCCCACCAAAGTTTGGCGAAATGTGTGCTTGCTGATCGGTATTGACCACAAGCTTTCCGGGTAGAACGGTAACTTGAGACACCACACCTTGTTGAGCTGAAGCGATTTGAATGCCTTGCTCTGTCAGTTGCTGCGCTGTTAGTTGAATTTCGCCTTCTTCAGCATGTCCTTTTTCGGCCTCGGGCTCATCCGAATGTTCAGATTCTTCATGCGCATGTTCATCAGTGGTTGTATCTTTCGAGCTAAACCAAATTCCAACAGCGATGAGAAATGTAATGAGGAGCAAAAGCCCAATCATCAATGGCTGTGATATTTTTCCAAATTGGTTTTTTAGTTGCATATTATTGTGCTCCGCCAAGGATGAGGTCTTGTATTTGTGCGATTGAATTTTTATTGATTTGGCTATAAGCATCTGAACTACTGATCTGTTCATAGCTGGTACCGAGGCTGAGTGCTTCTGCGCTCAATGCAGTCTGCCAAGCTTGACGTAATAACTGCAACTGCCCAAGGCGTATGCTTTGCAGCTGTAAGTTGGCTTGTTGAATGTCGGTAATGGACAGCTTTCCCGCTTTAAAACCTTGCAGCGTGCGGACTTGCACTTGTTCTGCCAAAGACGTTTGTTGACTCATCGAACTAAACTGTTTATTTAGTCCTTTGAGTTCATGCATGGCATTGGCGATATCTAAAATCTGCTGTTTTAACTCACGCTGTTGCTGCTGATTCAACAGGCTTTGCTGACGCTGGGCCATCGGAATGCTGTATTGCTGACGGTTAAAAATATTCAGCGGAATATCCACGCCGACACCTAATGTGGTATCGCTACTTTCATTCGGTGCTTGGCTCCGTTTCATGCCGACATTTAAGGTCGGATTGGGACGTGCCTGCACTTTTAAACTTTCAATGTTTAAATTGGACTGTTGAATGTTCAGTGCATATAGCTTTTCCAACCAACCTTCAGCAATATAGCGCTGTACTGTGGCATCGCTTTGATCTGGCCATGGCATTGAGGTCGCATTGAGTTGAATATCGGCTTTGGTTTCGCCCCAAAGGTTTGAGAGTTGACGCTGTGCTACTTGTTCTGACAGTACCGCTTGTTGGTATAAGCGCTGCATATCCAAACTTTCGATTTGCGCACGTTCATAGTCAACCAAAGCAATACTGCCCGCCTGATAACGTTTTTTGGCACTGTCTAAATTGTTTTGACTCACTTTGAGTTGTACTGCGTACAGCGATTTTTCAACTTGTGCCAAAGCCAACTGAGACCATGCAAATTTCACCACCAATTGGCTTTGTGCTGTCCACAGTTGTTGTTGTAACTGTCCTTGTTGCTGCGCTGTTTCTGCGAGTTTTTGATTAAGCTTACGCTGTCCAAAAACATCTAAGGGCTGACTGATGGCAATACTGAGCTCTTGATTGGTATTTGAACCCAAACCATCTTGATTGATATTTAAGCTAGGATTTTGCCATAGGCCACTGTTTTTGATGTTCAGCTCTGAAATGCTTTGACGCTGTTGCCCAATGTCGCTTTGGTTTTGATAGCGCTCTACTTTTGCTAAAGCTTCATCCAAAGTCTTGATCGGTTCGGCAAAACTCCATTGCATCGCGGCTGTTGTTATGCCCACAGCAAGGGCTTGGCGTATAAACGCCTTAAATTGATTCGACATGTTTTTTCCCACTAATTTTTAGAAGAAGTGGTGGGAAATGTTTTAGGCTACCCCACCATTAGCGGGGAAAGTTCAGGAGGAGGATGTTGCCCCAATAAATCAGGGGCTTGATAGGCATTGTGCCAAAAAAACTGCGGACGCTCACGAACTTCAAACGCGAGCGGCATTTGATAGTTTATTTCTTTCGGAATAATCAAATGTGCCATTGAAGGCAAATGATCTTGATGGTCTTGATGGTCTTCACCCAATTCAAACTGATCATTTGCCGTTTGAGTATGGCTATCGGCACTGCTTTGCTGGTGTGCCTTATCATCAGACACACACAAGGTGGTTTGATGATGCCCAAAATGAAAATTTTGTTGCGTCACGACTTGAGTTTTTTGTTCTTCATGGACGCAAAAAGCTGCCGCCACGTTCCAAAGACTTTGGAACATGAATAAAGCAACTAAGACGCTAATCCACGTGGTAGAACGCATAATGTCGTACTGAAATAAAGTGACGCTATTGTAAAGCCTAGACTAAGTCTAAGGTCAAGTCTTTTTTAATGACTATGTTCATGTTGGTGTGGATGGCATTCATCTTCTTCAATCTGCAAAGTCACTTGCGTAATCCCATGCTCATGCCCCAATAACTCCACAGCTTGGTGGTATAAAGCTCTCTGATCTACATCAGGTGCAATCAAATGCGCTGTTAAATGCACATTCTTAGAGGTAATGGCCCAAACTTTAAGCTGGTGAATACCTTGTACACCCCCTAAAGCCAGCAAATCATTGCGTAAAGATTCGATATCAATTTCACTTGGTACACCTTCGAGCAAAATATTGATACTTTGTTTCAGTAGCACCCAAGTTCTAGGTAAGACCCAAAAGCCAATCAACACCGCAATAACGGTATCTACCCACATCCAACCTGTGAAATAAATCACCAGTGCGCCAATGATCACACCCACAGAGCCCAAGGCATCACTGAGCACTTCAAGATAAGCCCCTTTCACATTTAAGCTGTCTTGACTGCTCGACACCAAAATCTTCATTGAAATCAGGTTAATGATTAAACCCAGAACCGCAACAACCAACATACCCAAGCTTTGAATTTCAGGTGGCTGACTAAAACGCTGATAGGCTTCATATAAAATGTAAATGGCTACCACAAACAACATCATGGCATTAAACAAAGCTGCCAAGATTTCAAACCGTTGATAGCCAAAAGTACGTTTATCATCGGCAGGTTTTTGCCCAATTTTGATGGCTGCTAAAGCAATCGCTAAAGCAGCGGCATCGGTAAACATATGCGCTGCATCGGACAGTAAGGCCAAGCTTTGCGTGATAAATCCTGCGACCACTTCTACAATTAAGAAGGTAAACGTCAGGGCAAGTGCGATGGTTAATTTCTTGGCATTTTTTGCAGTCACTTCAACATGACTGTGATCATGGTTATGAGAACCACTCATGTAGGACTCCTTATCATTTTATTTAACGGAATGCTTTAGCATTGAAATCGAAGCTTTTTTTAATTTAAAAATTACTCGATTTAGTATACTCGGTTAAAACAATAAAATCATCTTTCATGTGAATACGTCTTTATTTACGGCGTTTTTTCCCTGTCAAAAAGCTCATGGCCTGCGTATAGCCTGTTGGTGTAATACGCTGTACGAGATCGATAATTTTGGCATCTTTTCCAATTAAGACACGGCGCTCATCTTTTTTTACAGCCTTTAAAATGGCCTGTGCTGCTACATCTGGCGGGGTTTTAAGCATTTTATTGAAAGAACGGCTAGCACGCTCAGGGTTCATACCCAATGCACGAATACTGTCACTCATTCGAGCACTATTGGCAATATTGGTACGTATACCGCCCGGATGAACACAAGTTGCGCTGACGCCACAGTTTTGCAAATCTAACTCTTGACGTAGTGCCTCGGTAAAACCACGGACAGCAAACTTTGTCGCATTATAGGCACTTTGAGTAGGTTGAGCAGTGAGCCCAAATAAACTTGAAATATTCACAATATGCCCACAGCCACTTTGTTTTAAGTAGGGTAAAAAAGCTTTGGTTCCATACACCACACCCCAAAAGTTGATGTTGAAAATCCACTCGGCATCTTCATAGCTCAGGCCTTCAACAGTACTCGCTAACGCGACCCCTGCATTGTTAAAAACTAAATTGACCTGTCCGAAATCCTGCTCACTCTGCTTTGCCCAATCCTCTACAGCCTTACGGTCTGAAACATCTAGTTTTGTGAGCGTGACTGAAACAGGATAATCTTTGACGTGGTTTAAGGTTTCCGCCAAACCTTGTTCATTGACATCACTGAGTGCTAAATGTGCACCTTGCTTTGCCAGTTGAATCGCTAACTGCTGCCCAATGCCTGAACCTGCGCCTGTGATCGCAGCCACCTTATTCTCAAAATTTTTCATAATGCTCTCTAAATATCGTTTTAAACTTAAATGTCATGCTGAAGGTTCAAGTACTTTGGTTCTACGCAGACAAGGTCTATTTTAGTTAATGTACAAAAATTATAGGCATGAACGAAATGATCATTTCTAATGATTCAGTATGTATAAAATTCATGAGTGGTATTTTAAATATAAGATCATTTTTAATTTTCTTGTATTTTCAAGTGATAGGACTCTGAAAACAAGTTACTGATATCTACATAGTGTGTCACATAGGCTTTAGACTATAACAGCCCTGAGCAATTCTGCTTCATCTGTTATATTTTTTTAATCTTGTTTTTGTACCTGTTTCATCAGTCTTTTGATTTGCATAATGTACTCATCACCTCAGTTGAGTGCAGTAACCATGAAAGATCTAGACTCAAAAAAACCAGCAAAATATGCAGATAGTTCAATTTCAGATAAAGCATTTAAAAACATGATTATCTGGTTTGCGATTTACTGTGGGCTTTTTTGTATAGGTGTGATTTTCTTTGTCGGTGCAGATCAAAACTACCTTCTTCAATAAGAATCTGAAGTTTGCTGCACTAATATCAACATCTAAATTCGGGCCTCAAAATTAAACTCCACGAGAAAATACACTTTGGAGATTAAACCTAGACATGGGTTTAATCTCTATTTTTTTGAGTTGAAGACTAGTAAAACGGCAGTTAAATTATATTTTGAATGGTTAATGTCATTACAAATGAATGACGGGGATGTGTAAAGATCAGACTTCAAGCCCAAATCACTAAAAACGCTGCAATCACTACCAATACAATACCAAGATGTTCAGCACGTGCCAGCTTTTCTTTAAAGAAGTAGGCTGAAATCAACATACTAAAAATAATCTCAACCTGCCCCAAAGTTTTTACAATGGGCACGGACTGTATACTCATGGCACTAAACCAACCCAGTGACGCCAAAAAACTACATAAGCTGACACGAAATGTAAGTCCAATACGCTGCCACATGGCCCATAATGTTGCACGGCGAAATATACCCAAATACATTAAAAGTAAAAAGCACTGTGTCCCAATCACCATTAAGAGCACCCAAGCAGCACGGTGAATAAATGGTAAATTATCTAGTTCTAAACTGGCCTCACGTACCAAGAGCGAGGTAATGGCAAAACATAAACCACTACCGATACCTATACATAAGGTTTGCACGGAAAAATCAGAAAAGTCCCGCCCTTTGGACATTAAAAAAACTGCAAAACCTCCGACAGCAACCCCAAACCAGCCTAAAAGGCTTAAATGATCGGATAGAAAGACCACGGCGATAATCGCGGCAAGTACTGCCTCACTTTTAGCAAGACCCACTCCAATCGCATAATTTTTTTGCTTAAAAAGTTGCACCATCAAGGCTGTCGCTGCAATTTGGCTCAATGCTGCAATAAGTACATAAATAGCAAAACGGAGATTGAAATAGACGGACTCTGTCACAGGTTGGAAATGGTAAAGGCAACTGATGTAAATCAGTGCTAAAGGTAAAGCAAAAATGAACCGCGCTAGAGTTACTCCATAAACATCTACAGTAGTACTGAGTTGCTTTTGAAAAGCGTTGCGCCAAGCCTGCATGAAAGCGGCCATAAGCGTAAAAAGAATCCATGTTATTGTCATCAAGTACTCTATATACAGTTACTTACCTCACATAATGTAACCCGTTGATGGCAGCAACTGTGCTTTATTTTCATGACTTATTCTTATGTGACAAATAACTTAAGTTCTGACGAAACTTCTACTATTGCATTACTTTCGCAACATTTCCTCAAAATTGAGTATTGAGGAAATTAAACAGCAAGACATAAAAAACCGAAGGGCTTATCCTTCGGCTTCTATGTGAAATTTCACTTCGATCTATACATATCAAAGTGAAAACGGGTTATCACTTCAAGTATTAGAAGTTATAAATCGCAACCAAGTTCACACGGTTGTCTTCACCTTTTTTACTACCATTTGCCGCAGGTGCAAATGCTTCACGCTCACCGTAAACATACTCTACGCCAAGGCTAACAGGCTGAACTGGGCTATAGAATAAATTACCCCATGCTTGCCATAAGTTTTTATTGATTTTGGTGTCATCAGCTACAGCATCAAGGTAGTCCTGATTTTTATCAAAAGTCATATAACCATAAGCCAAAGTACCACGTAATTTGTCATTAAACTTCTGTGTTAAACCAACAGTAATTGAGTCAAACTCACTTTGTTCAATACTTGTTCCTGTTGCAACTACGCCAGGGTTTGTAAAGGATACAAAGCTGCTATCACCTTTTACATGGTAGTAGTCAGCTTTCACAGAAGTCACAGGAGTAATATCAAATTTGGCACCAACACCTACGCCATACGCCCACTCTTCTTGATTTTGAATACGTTTTTCATGCGCCATTGCACGTCCACTGACTGAAAGGGCATCATTAAACTTATGATTTAGTCGTCCTGTAAATGCAGGCATACGTTGGCTCATGCCGGCATCTTTCGGGTCTTCCACTGCCGCGACTAAGTTGGTATTTGGCGTGAATTTATGGGTATAACGCACTTGAGGGGTACGTTTAATTGAAGCACCCACATAAGCCAAAGCATCAATCGTTTCAGGAATATAGTCTGGAGTCGCAAAGTTTGACCACGTTTGACCAATTAGCCAGTTACCATAGTTTAAATACGCATGACGAATACGTAAATTATCAAGGTTTGCACCGCCTAAAAAGTCGACCTCAATTTTAGCATTTAAGTTCTGATCGGCGACTGGTGCTTTAAAGTCCAAACCTAATCGCGTTGCTGAAAGGGTTGATCTTAAACGATCGCTATTTTCAGCATTTCCGTCTAAAGGTACACTATTGATTTGGTTATAGGGCATATCACGAGCACCACCTTCAGCTTGATACGATGCGTCCATTCGAACATTACCGTATAAGTTGAACTCTGCCCCACCTTTGGTCAAACCTAAACCCGTTTTTTCAACCGTTTTTGGCGTCGTCAACACTTGACGTTCAACAGCGCTCAATTGAACAGCTTGCTGCTGTTGTTGCTGCGTATTCTGTTGAAGTATTTGTTTTAACGCATTAATTTCATTTCTAAGTTGCTCAATCTCTGCCGTTGTATTGGTTTGTGCATGTAATGCTGCACTACTTAACATGGATAAAGTGACAACTAAAACGTTCTTCTTAAATTGTTTCATTTAACACGGGTCCTGTGTATTTAAGTCTGTCCTGACTTTTACTCTTTAATATTTAGCTCTCTTTTTCATCGCTGTTTTCTAACGCAATGCATTTCTTTTAATACTTTAAAATGAAACTTTTTATCGCATTAAAAATCGCGTTAAAAAACAACTTATAAAAAGCAAATTGATTTTAACAGTTCATACAGTTTTTGAAATGAGCCTACTACTAATGCACTAGACTCATGGGTTCAGTATTATTTAATTGGCTGTCGATTTAACTGCATCAAACACTTGTTTTGATTTGGTTTTTTCACCATCTACAGACACTTTTAAATTGACCATAAACACTGCCAAAGCTGCAATCACACCTGGTATCGCAATCACGAGAAAATTCATTTGATGTGGCAACTCAAAAGTTAATAATGCACCTGTTAATACTGGTCCAACAATTGCGCCAATGCGTCCTATGCCTGAAGCCCAGCCCATCCCTGTAGAGCGCACCGCAGTTGGATAGAACTGTGCAACAAAGGTATACAGTAGAATTTGTGAACCAATGGTTGCTGCGCCCGCAATTGCAATTAAACAGTACAGCACCATTTGTGGACTGTTGAAACCAAGTAGAATTAGTGCAATAGCACCCACGGTGAACATGGTTGTTAAAACTGGTTTTAAGTGGAAACGGTCTGCGAGCGCACCGCCGCCAATTGCTCCCACCATACCGCCAATATTTAAAGCAAATAAGAAAATCATACTTGCACCAAGCGAATAACCTGCTTGAATCATTAGTTTTGGTAACCAGCTTCCAAGCGCATAAACCATGAGTAAGCACATAAAGAATGCCACCCAAAACATCATGGTGCTAAAGGTACGACCTTGTTGGAACAATGCCTTTAATGGAGCATCATCACCTGCAACAGGTTCGTTGAGCTTAAATGTCGTTTCTGGCTGAATGGCTTGCTCAGGTGCAATTTTTTGCACAATTTCACGGACTTTTTCAGTTTCGCCTTTTTTAGTCAGGAACATTAAAGACTCAGGTAAAAACTTCCAAAGAATCGGCAAAGCCAGAAATGGAATGATGGCGATATAGAACATGATTTTCCAACCATAGTCTGTTACCAACCATGCACCCAGTAAAGCTGACGTCATCCCGCCAATAGCATAACCACTGAACATAACCGCCACGAGTGTGCTACGAATACGCTTCGGGGCATATTCAGTCATGAGTGCGACCACGTTTGGCATCACTCCACCAATGCCAAGTCCCGCAAGAAAACGTAAAATACCAAACTCAATAGGATTGCTTGCAAATGCGCCTAGAAAGGTGAAGCCACTAAAAATAGCCACACAAATCATAATGGTCTTTTTACGGCCCAATTTGTCAGACAACGTACCAAAACTCATCGCACCGAACATCATGCCAAACAAGGCTGTACTTGCAAGTAAGCCTGCTTGTACTGCACTGAGTCCCCACTCTTGCATCAGAAGTGGCAACGCCACGCCATAGATGACTAAATCATAACCGTCAAAAATAATAATCAGTAGACACCAAATGAGTACACTCCAATGAAAGGGCGTAAATTTGGCTTCATCGACCACCGTGTTGATGTTAACTGGATTTGTATTCACTTTAAGCCTCCTGCTTGCGAATGTTTGTTGCTGTGCACATTGCAGCAAAAGTAGCTTTCTTGTCCAAAACCGAATAACTCTATATTTATACCTTTAAGGTCGGTTAAGGTTTTTATTGTTTTAAATAAATAGCTTATATAAGCCATGATTGCAGTGAGAGACAGAAAATAAGCAAAACCAAGTGAAAATGACTATAAAAAAAGCCATCCCCTAAAGATGGCTGAAATGGTTCGTTTTCAAATGTAGACTTTAAAAGTATCGTGGAATTTAAATCCCCAAGTTTAGATAAATGCACGGTCATATTTGATCGCTTCAAGGTCATAGACCTGATAAATGCAATCAAATAGTGAACGAATATCTTCGCTTTCATCCATGGAACGAATCGCCAGAAAAATGGGGCTGGTCGCTGCATCATCTAAGATTGGAATATAGTTCAAATGCGGCAGTTGAATAGTTCGTGCACTTTCTGGAACCACACAAATTCCTTCTCCAGCGGCAACTAACCCCAGTGCCAACTGTATTTCACGAACTTCTTTTAAATGTTTAGGTTCCAGCCCGTATTCTGAAAACAACCCTTGGACTTGGGTAGAAAAGTTTGGCTTGGGATGACTTGGATAAAGAAATAAGTTTTGATCGACCAAATCCGACAGGTAAATGCCTTGTTTTTGCGCTGTCAAAGGATGACTAGAATGTGCCGCTAACATCAACGGTTCTTCACGCAGTAAAACCCGACGCACAGCAGGATCTGAAATACGTAGACGTCCGAAACCAACATCAATCCGCCCTTCTTTTAAGGCCTGAATTTGGTCTTTGGTACTCATTTCAATCAATTCGATTTTTAAATGCGGCTGCTGTTGGCGAAATAAATACACAATTTTAGGCAATAAACCATATAACAACGATCCCACAAAGCCCATGGTCACCGTTTTTTCAACCAAGCCTACACGCTGTGTCATGGCTTTGACTTCTTCGGCATTAGACAAAAGTTTAACAGCGTGTTGATAGAAGAATTGTCCTGCTTCCGTGGTCTTGAGTGGACGGCTGCCACGTTCAAATAATTGCACCCCCAATTCAGCCTCTAGATTTTGTATCTGGCGGCTTAGAGGAGGCTGCGCAATGAATAATTTTTCAGCAGCTTTGGTAAAACTCTGCTCTTCTACAACAGCTACGTAGTAGCGGAGGTGTCTCAATTCCATGACTATTTATACCTTTAAGATATATTAAAATGCTAATTTGATCTTCGACAGTTCATATTTATTCTTTTAAGGTATATCAAATCAGGTACACAACGCAAGGCTGCGCAGAGTTAAGATGTATAAATCTATAGAAACCTTACTCGTCGAAATCCCCACTATTCGCCCACACAAAATGGCGGTAGCGACTATGCAAACGCAAACGCTTGTCTTGGTGAAAATCAGCACTGAAGATGGCTTTGTCGGTTGGGGTGAAGCGACAACAATTGGCGGACTGGGCTACGGTGAAGAAAGCCCAGAAAGTATTAAGACCAATATTGAAACTTATTTTGCACCTTTATTGAAGTCCCTTAAAGCTCAAAATATTGCACAAACTATGCGTGCTTTAAAAAAGAATATTAATGGTAACCGTTTTGCCAAATGTGCAATTCAAACGGCTCTACTCGACATTCAAGCGCAACGTTTAGATTTACCCCTTTCTGAAGTGTTAGGCGGCCGCTTACGTGACAGTTTACCTGTACTTTGGGTGTTGGCATCTGGTGACACTGAAAAAGATATTGCTGAAGGCCGAAAAATGATTGAGGCAAGACGCCACAATATTTTCAAACTTAAAATCGGTTCACGCCGTGTAGAAGAAGATGTTGAACATGTTCTTGCGATTAAACAAGCACTGGGTTTAGACATTTCTATCCGTGTCGATGTGAACCGTGCATGGTCTGAGCTAGATGCGATTAAGGGTATTCAACTCCTACAAAATGGTGGTGTTGACCTGATTGAACAACCCTGTGCAATCGACAATATTGATGCGATGCAGCGTTTAACACGACGTTTTGATCTTGCCATCATGGCGGATGAATCGCTCATGGGACCAAGCTCAGCCTACCGTTTAGCCAAAACCAATGCGGCCTCTGTTTTTGCAGTGAAAGTGGCTCAGTCTGGTGGATTAATTGAAGGTCATGAAGTGGCGAAGATTGCCAACTTAGCCGGTATAGATTTGTATGGCGGAACCATGCTTGAAGGTGCAGTCGGCACGATTGCTTCGGCACATTTGTTCTCGACCTTTGAAAATTTAGCTTATGGCACCGAGCTATTCGGCCCACTGCTGTTAACCCAAGATATTTTAAAAACCCCACTTCAATACACTGACTTCGCTTTGCATTTACCCCAAGGCAAAGGACTCGGTATTGAATTGGATGAAAGCAAGATTGATCAGCTACGCCGCGCTTAAGCGACGTCTTAACCGTTTAGGAGTTATACATGCTTTTTCACGTACGTATGGATGTAAACATTCCACTGGATATGCCTGCTGAAACTGCCAGTGAAATTAAAGCAGTCGAAAAAGCATATTCGCAAGAGCTACAAGCTCAAGGCAAATGGCGACATATTTGGCGTATTACAGGTCAGTACTCAAACATCAGCATTTTTGATGTAGACAGCAATGAAGAGCTACACAACATTTTGCAAGGTTTACCCCTGTACCCGTATATGAATATTGAAGTGATGCCTTTAAACCGACATCCATCGTCTATTCGCGAAGATGATCGTTAATTGAAAAAAGATTTTATGCAATTTAATCACTGGAACCTAATGAATGATCTAGTGAAAGAAATTAACAAGGAACGTGGCAGCTAAGCTTTTCAACCTATTCATAAAGCTAGCCACCACACAGCAAACATACTTAAGGAGCAATAGTATGAATCGTCAACAGATTGATGCATTAGTCAAAACAATGAATGTGGATACAGCAACAGGTTCTGTAGACGCCCGTACTCAACAAATTGTGGTTCGTTTATTGGGTGACTTATTCCAAGCGATTGAAGACTTAGATTTGAGCCAAACTGAAGTTTGGAAAGGTCTTGAATACTTTACGGATGCAGGCCAAGCCAATGAACTTGGTTTACTTGCGGCTGGTCTTGGTCTTGAACACTACCTCGACTTACGTGCAGATGAAGCCGATGCCAAAGCAGGCATTACAGGCGGAACACCACGTACCATCGAAGGTCCTTTATACGTGGCTGGCGCACCTGAATCGGTTGGTTTTGCGCGTATGGATGATGGTTCTGAAGAAGGCAAAATTCCGACTTTAATTATTGAAGGGACAGTGACTGACACTGATGGTCAGATTATTGAAGGTGCAAAAGTTGAAGTGTGGCATGCCAATAGCTTAGGCAACTACTCTTTCTTCGATAAGTCACAATCAGACTTCAATCTACGTCGTTCAATCATGAGTGACCAAGATGGCAAATACGTTGCTCTCACCACGATGCCTGTCGGTTATGGTTGCCCACCAGAAGGGACAACTCAATTTGTATTGAACAAGTTAGGCCGTCACGGTAACCGCCCTTCGCACGTACATTACTTCGTATCTGCACCAGGCTACCGTAAGTTAACCACCCAATTCAACATTGAAGGTGACCAATACCTGTGGGATGACTTTGCATTTGCAACACGTGAAGGCTTAGTGGCTACCGCTGTCGATATCACTGATGAAGCTGAAATTGCACGCCGCGGTTTAACAGGTCCATTCAAACACATTCAATTCAATGTTGAACTGGTAAAAGACCAAGCGGCTGCACCATCAACTGAAGTTGAACGTCGTCGCGCTAGCGCTTAATTACCCTTGGAACCGAAATAGCCACTGCAAAGTCGCATTTCGGGGACTTCCTCACTTTTGGAAAGTCGGAGAACGGACATGCCACGTATCCCAGTTATTAATACTAGCCATCTCGATCGTATCGATGAATTACTTGTCGACAACTTTGAAACAGGCGAATTCAAACTTCATCGTTCAGTGTTTACTGATCAAGCCCTTTTTGACCTAGAAATGAAGTATATCTTCGAGGGTAACT
This sequence comes from Acinetobacter sp. 789_lipA, assembly GCF_058242845.1. Taxonomy (NCBI): domain Bacteria; kingdom Pseudomonadati; phylum Pseudomonadota; class Gammaproteobacteria; order Moraxellales; family Moraxellaceae; genus Acinetobacter; species Acinetobacter sp. 789_lipA. The sequence goes on from NZ_JBZAYS010000001.1 coordinate 2,624,897, forward strand.
GGGTTTACTTGGCACATGAAAGCCAAATTCCAAATAACAATGACTATTACACGACGTATATTGGCCGTCAGCCGATTCTGATTGCACGTAACCGTAATGGTGAACTCAATGCCATGATCAATGCTTGTTCACACCGTGGTGCACAGCTTTGTCGTAATAAACGTGGCAATAAAGCAACCTATACTTGCCCTTTCCACGGTTGGACATTTAACAACTCTGGCAAACTTTTAAAAGTGAAGGATCCAGCAGATGCAGGTTATTCAGACTGTTTTAACCACGAAGGTTCACACGATCTGAAAAAAGTTGCACGTTTTGGCAACTATAAAGGTTTCTTGTTCGGTAGCTTAAATCCGGATGTTCCCTCTTTAGAAGAGTACTTAGGCGAAACCAGTAAAATCATTGACATGATTGTGGATCAGTCTGAACAAGGTCTTGAAGTTTTACGTGGCGCATCTACCTACACTTATGAAGGCAACTGGAAACTCACTGCAGAAAATGGCGCAGATGGTTATCACGTTTCCGCGGTACACTGGAACTATGCAGCGACCACTCAACAGCGTAAAGAAAAACAAGCGGGTGACAACATCCGTGCCATGAGCGCAGGCGCTTGGGGTAAACAAGGCGGTGGTTCATACGGTTTTGACAATGGTCACATGCTGCTTTGGACACAATGGGCTAACCCAGAAGACCGTCCAAACTTCCCGAAATCCGACGAATATTCTGAAAAATTTGGCGAAGCAATGTCGAAGTGGATGATTGAGCGTTCACGTAACTTATGTCTTTATCCAAATGTGTATTTGATGGATCAGTTCGGTTCACAAATTCGCGTACTTCGCCCAATTTCAGTCAATAAAACTGAAGTCACCATTTACTGTATCGCACCTGTAGGTGAAAACGCGGAAGCTCGTACGCGCCGTATTCGCCAGTACGAAGACTTCTTCAATGCCTCAGGTATGGCTACACCAGATGATTTAGAAGAATTCCGTGCATGCCAAGCGGGCTACGCAGGCATTGAGCTGGAATGGAATGATATGTGCCGCGGTTCAAAACATTGGATTCATGGTCCAGATGATGCTGCCAATGAAATTGGTCTAAAACCAAAACTTTCAGGTGTCAAAACTGAAGATGAAGGCCTCTACCTTGCTCAGCACCAACACTGGTTGGACATGATGAAAATTGCAATTGCCAATGAAAAAGCACTGGCTGTTGAAACTGCAAATGAACAAGGAGAAGTGGCATGAATGCTCCTACAACACTCAATACCGTTAGCATCGAACAAGTCAGTCAGTTTCTGTATCAAGAAGCACGCTTTTTAGATGATGAGCAATGGGACGATTGGCTCGCATGCTATGCCCCTTCTGCATCGTTTTGGATGCCTGCATGGGATGACGACGATACCCTGACTACGGATCCGCAGTCTGAAATTTCCCTGATTTACTACCCAGACCGCCAAGGTTTAGAAGACCGTGTGTTCCGCATTAAAACTGAACGCTCCTCTGCCACCATGCCAGACACACGTACTTGTCACAATGTGAACAATATCGAAATGATTGAGCGTGATGGCGATAAAGTTACCGTCCGTTTTAACTGGAATACGCTGAGCTTCCGCTACAAAACCAGTTATAGCTACTTTGGTATGTCGCGTTATGAAATCGATTTTTCAGGTGAAAAACCACAAATTTTAAGTAAATACGTGGTTCTGAAAAACGACTATATCAACCAAGTGATTGATGTTTATCACCTCTAAATTAGCCACACATCCTTAGTATGCTTTCAGCCAAATGGAGTTTTGGCTGAGAGTTCCAAGTTTCAACGTTTTTAAAGGATATTCAGCCATGTCAAACCACAATGTTGCACTTCAATTTGAAGATGGCGTAACGCGTTTTATTACAGTGACTCAAGGTGAGTCTTTATCAGATGCCGCTTACCGCCAAAAAATTAACATTCCGCTAGACTGCCGTGATGGTGCATGTGGGACTTGCCGCGCTTTTTGCGAATCTGGTAGTTATGACATGCCTGAAGAGACGTATATCGAAGATGCGTTAACACCAGAAGAAGCGGAACAAGGCTATATTTTGGCTTGCCAATGCCGTCCAAGCTCGGATGCCGTATTCCAAATTCAAGCTTCATCTGAAGTCTGCAAAACCGAAATTCACCAGTACCAAGGCACTTTAGTCGCTGTTGAAAACTTATCAGAATCGACCATTACTTTTGATATTCAGTTGGATGAAGGTCAACCTGACATTCACTTCCTTGCTGGTCAATATGTCAACGTCGGCATTCCAGAGACAGCAGAGACTCGTTCCTATTCATTTAGCTCGAAACCGGGCAACCGTTTAACGGGCTTTGTGGTACGTAATGTGCCGAATGGCAAAATGAGTAGCTTTTTAAGTAACGCTGCCAAAGCGGGCGACAAAATGACCTTTACTGGTCCATTTGGTAGCTTCTACCTGCGTAATGTGGTTCGTCCTGTTGTCATGCTTGCAGGCGGTACAGGTATTGCCCCTTTTATGTCTATGTTGCAGATTTTAGAAGAAAAAGGCGCTGAACACCCTGTTCGTTTGGTGTTTGGTGTTACCAATGACTTCGATTTAGTTGCTTTAGAACAGCTCAATGCCCTCCAAGCTAAACTTCCATGGTTTGAATACCGTACCGTGGTTGCAAGTCCAGACTCTGCACATGAGCGTAAAGGTTATGTGACTGGGCACATTGACAATGAATGGCTCAATGGCGGTGATGTTGATGTCTACCTTTGTGGTCCTGTCCCTATGGTTGATGCTGTTCGTGGTTGGTTAGATAGCGAAGGCGTAAAGCCTGCAAACTTCCTGTTTGAAAAATTCTCCGCAAACTGATTGGGGCCACTTATCATGTCTGATCGTCAAAGATTTTTAAACAAAGTCGTGATTGTGACTGGTGCCGCTCAAGGCATTGGTCGCGGTGTTGCACTCCAAGTGGCTGACGAAGGTGCGCAAGTTGTTTTAGCCGACTTATCTGACTATGTCGATGAAACATTAGCAGAAATTGAAGCAAAAGAAGGTGATGCAATAACAGTCAAAGCCAACCTTGAAACCTTCGCAGGTGCTCAAAGTGCTGTAGACAAAGCACTTGAAGTCTATGGCCGTGTCGATGTGCTCATCAATAACGTCGGCGGTGCAATTTGGATGAAACCTTTTGAAGAGTTTTCTGAAGAAGAAATTATCAAAGAAGTCAATCGCTCATTATTCCCAACGCTGTGGTGTTGTCGCGCTGTTTTACCTGAAATGATTAAAAATCAGAAAGGTACGATTGTAAATGTGTCTTCTATAGCGACTCGTGGTATCAACCGTGTGCCCTATTCGGCTTCCAAAGGTGGGGTCAATGCCCTTACTGCATCACTTGCTTTTGAGCATGCTAAAGATGGGATCCGAGTGAATGCAGTTGCTACGGGTGGAACCGAAGCACCGCCGCGTAAAGTGCCGCGTAATGCAAATCCACTATCTGAAAATGAAAAGTCGTGGATGCAACAAGTGGTCGATCAAACTATTGATCGTAGTTTTATGAACCGTTATGGCACGATTCAGGAACAAGTGAATGCGATTGTATTCCTTGCTTCAGATGATTCGTCATATATGACAGGTACAGTTGTTCCTGTCGGCGGTGGCGATCAAGGCTAATTGATCGTTACATTACTTTTATATACAGGATCATGTCTGCATGGAGGCAAATGAATGGCTACCCTGTTTAAAACTTTGAAAGAAGATTGGTCTATTTCAGCCACTGTCGCAGGATTTTTGGCCGTGCTGATTTCCTATTCAGGGCCACTCATTATCTTTTTTCAGGCTGCGCAACAAGCTCAGGTTTCCCCGACCATGATGATTTCATGGATTTGGGGTATTTCTATTGGAGCAGCCGTGGCAGGGATCTTTCTTTCCATTAAGTTTAAAGTCCCTGTGATTACAGCATGGTCTGCGCCAGGTACGGCTTTGTTGGTCACGCTGTTCCCGAATATTAGCCTGAATGAAGCTGTAGCCGCTTATATTACCTCAGCCTTGGTGATTTTCCTGATCGGAATCAGTGGTTACTTCGATAAATTATTGAAATGGATTCCGCAGTCAGTAGCTGCTGGGATGATGGCAGGTATTCTATTTCAGTTTGGTTTAGGTCTGTTTAGCGCAACTAACAGTATGCCGATTATTGTGTTTAGCATGCTATTTGTCTTTTTAGTCGCAAAACGAATTTCACCACGTTATAGCATGCTTTGGGTACTGCTTTCAGGTGTGGCCTTGAGCTTTGGGCTTGGTGAAATGAATGCGGTGAGTTTAGATTTCCAACTTGCTATTCCTCAGTTCATTAGCCCTGAATGGACTTGGCACTCAACCTTAAACCTTGCCCTGCCTTTGATTTTAGTCAGCCTGACAGGACAGTTTTTACCGGGCATGGCCATCATGAAACTGAGTGGTTATGACATGCCTGCCAAGCCGATTATCACCACCACCAGTATTGCGTCTTTAGCTGTTGCATGTGTCGGCGGTATCACCATCGTTTTGGCGTCCATTACCGCTGCACTGTGTATGGGCAAAGATGCGCATGAGTTAAAAGAAAAGCGTTATATCGCAGGCGTTGCTAACGGCATTTTCTATATTTTAGGTGGTTTGTTTGCAGGCAGTATCGTTCTGCTCTTCAGCTTGCTGCCGAAAGAGCTTGTTGCCGCATTGGCTGGCTTGGCCTTATTGGGTGCGATTTCAACCAATATAGCTGTCGCCATGAAAGATGAATCTCAACGAGATTCTGCCCTCATTACTTTTTTAGCTACAGCTTCAGGTATGCATTTTTTGGGTCTAAGTTCCGTTTTTTGGGGCATCGTTATTGGTTTAACTGCGCATCTAATTTTAACCAAACGCAGCCCTGACGTTTCAGCTTTAGCTTCAACTCCAAGCTCCAATCCAAGTTCTAAAAGTTAATAGGTACGCTGTGCCTAGGACAACATTATGATTGATAAAAGTTCAACTTCTTTAACAGAAGCACTTTCGCAAATAAAGGATGGCTCCACCATCATGATCGGTGGTTTTGGTACAGCAGGACAGCCTGCTGAACTGATCGATGGCTTAATTCAACTCGGCATTAAAGACCTCACGATTGTTAGCAACAATGCAGGCAATGGCGATTATGGTTTAGCCAAGCTGCTGAAAGCAGGTGCCGTGAAAAAAGTCATCTGTTCCTTCCCGCGTCAGTCCGACTCTTGGGTCTTCGATGAACTCTATCGTGCAGGCAAAATTGAGTTAGAGCTGGTCCCTCAAGGCAATTTGGCCTGTCGTATTCAAGCCGCAGGCATGGGACTCGGTGCAGTTTTCACCCCCACTGGTTACGGTACCTTATTGGCTGAAGGCAAAGAAACCCGTCACATCGACGGTAAAGATTATGTGTTGGAATATCCAATCAAAGCTGACTTTGCCCTGATTAAAGCGCAGCAAGGCGACCGTTGGGGTAACTTGGTTTACCGTAAATCGGCACGTAACTTCGGCCCGATTATGGCGATGGCTGCTGGTGTGACCATTGCTCAAGTCTCAGAAGTGGTGGACTTGGGTGAATTAGACCCTGAACACATCATCACCGCAGGTATTTTTGTTCAACACGTGGTACAGGTTCAACCTGAACCTGTTGCTGTGTAATCGGGAGAACATCATGAGCTATCAAAAACTCAGCCGTAACCAAATTGCAGAACGTGTGGCACAAGATATCCACGATGGTGCGTATGTCAATCTCGGGATTGGCTTACCAACCAAGATTGCCAGCTACCTTCCAAGCGACAAAGACGTATTCCTGCATTCTGAAAATGGTTTATTGGCTTTTGGTCCACCGCCTGAAAAAGGTCAAGAGGACCCTGAGTTGATCAATGCGGGTAAAGAATATGTGACCATGCTGCAAGGCGGTGCCTTTTTCCATCATGGTGACTCTTTTGCCATGATGCGTGGCGGTCACTTAGATATTGCCGTGCTTGGTGCCTTCCAAGTGGCAGCCAATGGTGACTTAGCCAACTGGCATACTGGTGCGCCCGATGCGATTCCTGCCGTCGGTGGTGCGATGGACTTAGCTGTCGGTGCCAAGAAAGTCTTTATTACCACCGACCATGTGACCAAACAAGGTGAACCAAAGATCGTGGCTGAACTGAGCTACCCAGCAACAGGTTTGAAGTGTGTGGATCGGATTTACACCGACCTGTGTGTGATTGATGTCACTGCTGAAGGTTTAAAAGTGATTGAAAAAGTCGACGGTCTAAGCTTTGCAGAATTGCAGGCGATGACGGGTGCTCCGTTGGTGGATGCGACACAACAGAATTAATGATTTGAATCCCCCTAAATCCCCCTTTGCTAAAGGGGGACTTCTCTAGCATCAAGTGCGGTAGGTCTCCCTCCTTTTTAAAGGAGGGATTAAGGGAGGATTAAGAGAAGAATAGATATGAAAAACGCTTATATCATCGATGCCATCCGTACCCCATTCGGACGTTATGCAGGTGGACTCGCTCCAGTGCGTGCCGATGACTTGGGTGCAGTGCCGATTCAAGCTTTAATACAACGTAATCCAAGTGTAGATTGGACACAAGTTGATGATGTGATCTATGGCTGCGCCAACCAAGCGGGAGAAGACAACCGGAATGTCGGACGCATGTCTGCACTGCTTGCAGGCTTACCTGTCGAAGTTCCAGCCACAACGGTGAATCGCTTATGTGGCTCATCACTCGATGCGATTGCCATGGCAGCGCGTGCAATTAAAGCCGGCGAAGCAGATTTAATCATCGCAGGTGGTGTGGAAAGTATGTCTCGTGCACCTTTTGTGATGGGTAAATCAGAAACCGCATATGGCCGTAGTCAAAAGATTGAAGACACCACTATGGGCTGGCGTTTTATTAATCCTCAGCTCAAAGCAATGTATGGTGTAGACACCATGCCGCAAACCGCGGAGAACGTAGCACAACAATTTAATATTGATCGCGCAGATCAAGACCAGTTTGCCTTGGCGAGTCAACAGCGCACCGCAACCGCGCAAGCTCAAGGCTTTTTTACACATGAGATCATCCCGGTGAGTATTGCTCAGCGTAAGGGTGATCCGATTGTGGTCGACACGGATGAACATCCACGTGCATCGACCACCTTAGAAGGTTTAGCCAAACTCAAGCCAGTCGTCACAGCTGAAGGCACCGTCACTGCGGGGAATGCATCAGGCATCAATGACGGTGCGGCTGCTGTACTGATTGCTTCAGAAGCAGCGATTCAGCAATACCAGCTTAAACCGCGTGCCAAAATCATTGCTTCAACAGCAGTGGGGGTTGAACCACGCATCATGGGCTTTGCTCCAGCACCTGCCATCAAGAAGCTCCTCAAACAAGCTAATCTGACATTAGAGCAGATGGATGTGATTGAGTTGAATGAAGCTTTTGCAGCACAAGCACTGGCCGTTACCCGTGACCTCGGTCTGGCAGACGATACGAGACAAGTGAATCCGAATGGTGGGGCGATTGCGATTGGTCATCCACTGGGTGCATCGGGCGCACGTTTAGTCACCACAGCATTAAATCAATTGGAACAAACCGGTGGCACCTATGCGCTATGTTCAATGTGCATTGGTGTCGGTCAAGGTATTGCAATGATTATTCAGCGAGTTTAACCCTTCTTCTGATCTGACGAGGTGTTTCTGCTCATAACACGTTTTGCTGATAACAACAGTAGAGACACTCAAAAATTTTTAATGAATTAAGGAAAAGTATATGCCAAGTTTTACTTCAAATAATGCCGAAATTCACTATCAGACCTTTGGTGACCCCAAAAATCCTGCGATCGTTTTTTCAAACTCGCTAGGCACAAACTTCAACATGTGGAAACCACAAATTACTTTTTTCCAGAAAAATTATTTTGTGATTTGCTATGACACTCGCGGGCATGGTCAGTCTTCTTCGCCTCAAGGGCCTTATGATATTGAACAACTTGGTCTAGACCTGATCCATTTATTGGACCATTTAAATATTGAGAAAGCCATTTTTTGTGGCATTTCAATGGGCGGACTTACAGGTCAGTGGTTAGTCATTCATAAACCTGAACGTTTTCACCGTGCCATTGTATGTAATACCTCTGCCAAAATTGGCAATGAACAGGCATGGAATGATCGCGCATCATTAGTACGCACCCAAGGTTTAGAACCCATTGCATCGACGGCTGCAAACCGTTGGTTTACCGAACCCTTTATCCAAAGCAACGCAGCAACTGTAGCAGCGCTTTCAAACGACTTAGGTGCTGGCAGCCCAGAAGGTTATGCGAGTTGTTGTGAAGCTTTGGCTAAAGCGGATTTACGTGAAAAACTCGAAAGCATTCACGTACCTTTACTTGTTATTGCAGGGCGTAAAGACCCCGTAACAACAGTCTCAGATGCACAGTACATGGTGAATCACATCCGAAGTAGTGCCCTATTTGAAATCGATGCCTCTCATATTTCAAATATCGAACAGCCCAAAGCCTTCAATCAGGCTATCTTAGACTTTATTGCTTAATGCGCTAGATCTGAACGCAAAACAGCCCAACATGGGCTGTTTTTTTCCTATTAAAAAAAATGATAGGAGTGCGTAAAAATAGTTATTGGCGGATTCAAGCGGCAAGTGCAACAGTATAAAAACCAGCCATAACTTCACTCGGTGTATACCAACCTAGTGTTTTTCTAGGACGATGGTTGAGTGCAAATTCTATCTGCTCTATTTGTTCGTTTGACACGCCATCAAACGATGATGATTTTGGCAGATATTGACGGATTAAACCATTCGTATTTTCATTTCTAGCTCGCTGAATAGACTTGTAAGGATCAGCAAAATACGTCTCTATGCCAGCATCAGTAATTCTTTTGTGTTCGGAAAATTCTTTGCCATTATCAAATGTCACACTATAAGCATGGCTCATTTGTAAACGATCTAATGCACAAGTAATCGTTTGAGAGGATGCTCTTGTTGGCCCTAAATGAACAATATGTACATACAGGCTCTTTCGATCAACGAGAGTCAATAAAGCACCTTTATGATGTTTACCAATCACCGTGTCACCTTCGAAATCTCCTAAACGTTGTCGTTGATCAATGACCTGGTGTCGGCAGTGAATACTTGTTTTATCAATGATTTGACCCCTACGATCCGTGTTTTTGTAACCGCGTTTTCGATATTTCTTCTGATGCCTTAAATGTAGATGAAGTTTACCGCCTTTTGATTTATCTTGATAAATGTACTGGTAAATCCACTCATGTGAAGGTACATCCAGCCAACCGCGTTGTGTTAAAGCACCTGAAATTTGTTCGGGTGACCAGTCCAAACCAATCAAATAATCAATATAAGCGAAGGCAAATGCTGTCATTGATGATGAAGGACGGTACCGTCTTTGACTTGCAAATTTAGCTGCCTGTTGAGCTCTATATCCACGTTGCCCAGTATTTCTTTTTAATTCACGGTAGATGGTTGATCGTGAACGTCCTAATTCCCGAGCAAGGGTAGCGATTGAACTTTTACTTTTCAAAGTAGCATAAATTTCGTATCTTTCATCTTGAGAAAGTTGGGTGTATTTCTTCATTGTGTGCTTTCCAATTACGAGTTGAAAAAGTCTAATGATTCTATGAATACACCTAACTTTTTCAACTAACTACAAATGTGTTGCACTTGGGATTTGAATCTGCGATTAAAAATATGCTGGCTTTGGCTCATTTAATTTTTCCTCTTAAAATCATCAAAACTCAAAAATTGTATATAAAACAAACTGAAATTATTATGATTGCAATATCATATCTCCGGAATTTCACTTATTGCCAATCCTAAACTCACTAGATCCCATCATGTAAAGCCGAATCTACCCAGTTAAAATGAGCAAAATAGCCAATTCTTTTCTTTTATAAATTTTCTCGCACAGCAAAAGCCCTGACGCAATAGGAGGATATTTTTTCAATACATTCTGCTACTCAGCAATTTTTCTACAGTCTTTTGCTTATTTAACGGCAAAATTTCTCAACCAAGAGGATGCTGAAAAGCACCGTTGGAAACCTAAATTTTCCTCTTACTGTTCCAATTTTTTCAGTTTTTTTCTAAAAGATCATGGCATCAGCTAGATAGACATTAACAACTGACAAAAACGTCCATATACATTTTAACGTAACAAGTTTATGTTTTAATTGATGAAAGTGATATTCTTCAAGTTCAGTATTGATCCAATAAAGCTTAGCAACTGAATTGATCATGGTCGTCAAGCCAACTAAAAGAGCTGGAATAAATTGATCAGATCATGTACAGATACAAACCATATCAAACTTCAGCTTTATTTTGATATACAGTTTAGTTACATAAGAAATGATCTAGATCTCATGTAGAGTGAGCTACCGACTAAGAAGTCTGAGTTGACCTCTTTTCAGGACTCGAGTTGCACCTGTGGCACAAAACGGAAACAAATCTGCTGCTTTTGGTCAATTTGGCTTACAATGTAAAAAAGAGTAATAATCCGAAAATTTGTAATCTTTTAACATTGTCAATTCCTTGCAAAATTTACATTATATTGCCGAAGTTTGGCACTAAGCATCTACGTCAATTCAAACAAACTATAAAAAAAATGTAGAACTTTATGCCATAATACGCAAACTTTGCAGCCATCTTGCAAAGATTTATTGCAATTTATAAATGGAGCAAGCTAAATGAGTTCGACCATTTTGGTTATTCATGGACCGAATCTAAATTTGCTAGGAATGCGCGAACCAGAGGTATATGGTTCTCTAACGCTGAACGACATCAATCAGCAACTCATTGCACAAGCTGAAAATGCTTCAATTTCTCTCGACGCTTTCCAAAGTAATTGGGAAGGTGCCATTGTCGACCGTATTCATCAAGCCCAAGCGGATGGCGTCCAATTTATTATTATTAACCCTGCTGCACTCACGCATACCTCTGTTGCTCTACGTGATGCCCTGCTTGGTGTAGCCATCCCATTTATTGAAGTTCATTTATCAAATGTTCATGCGCGCGAAGCGTTTAGACATCATTCATATTTATCAGATAAAGCCGTTGGCGTTATTTGTGGCTTAGGTGCTCAAGGTTATAGCGCTGCGCTCAATTACGCTCTCACTAAAATTCAACCCTCTACGCAATCATAATTAGGAATACTGTCACATGGATATTCGTAAAATCAAGAAACTCATCGACCTGATGATTGAATCTGACTTACAAGCGATTGAAGTTAAAGAAGGCGATCAATCGATTGCGCTGACTCGTCGTAGTCCAGTTGTTGCAGCTGGTGCTCCTGTTGCTATGGCGGCTCCTATTGCTCAAGCTCCAGCGGCTAAAACACCACGTGGTGCTGTAGAAACATCTCCAATGGTTGGTGTGTTTTACGCGGCTCCAAGCCCAGGTGAAGCGCCATTTGTTAAAGTCGGTCAAACCATCACTGCTGGTGAAACACTTGGTATTATCGAAGCAATGAAAATCATGAACCCGATTGAAGCAACGCAAAGCGGCGTGGTTGAAGAAATTTTAGTGAAAAACGGCGAAGTGATCCAATTCGGTCAACCATTATTCCGCTACCGCGCGTAATAGACGGGGACTTATAATGTTGCAAAAAGTTTTAATTGCAAACCGTGGTGAAATTGCCCTTCGCATCACCCGTGCCTGCAAAACTTTAGGGATTAAGACTGTAGGGATCTATTCAGATGCCGACAAAGACTTAATGCACCTACGTTTTGTAGACGAAGCAGTATGTATTGGACCAGGTGCGAGCAGCGAAAGCTACTTGAATATTCCTGCCATTATTACAGCAGCTGAAATTTCAGGTGCAGATGCCATTCACCCAGGTTATGGCTTCTTATCAGAAAATGCTGAATTTGCTGAAATTGTAGAAAACTCAGGTTTCATTTTTATTGGACCACGCCCTGAACACATCCGTTTGATGGGTAACAAAGTTTCTGCGATTACAGCAATGCGTAAAGCAGGTGTTCCAACCGTACCGGGTTCTGCAAATGCGGTTACACCGCAAAATGCGCTGGCTGAAGCTAAAGAAATTGGTTTCCCATTGATCGTGAAAGCTGCTTCTGGTGGTGGTGGTCGTGGTATGCGTATTGTAGAACGTGTCGATACCCTGCTCGAATCCGTTCAAGCTGCACAACGTGATGCTGAAATGTGGTTTGGCGATGACACGGTGTATATGGAACGTTTCCTACAAACACCTCGTCACGTTGAAGTCCAAGTTCTTGCTGATGGTAATGGCCACGCGATTCACCTCTATGACCGCGACTGCTCTTTGCAGCGTCGCCATCAGAAAGTGCTAGAAGAAGCGCCAGCGCCAAACTTACCTGAACAAGCACGTGCTGACATTTTAGAAGCTTGCGTAAATGCTTGTAAATTAATGCAGTACCGTGGTGCAGGTACATTCGAGTTCTTGTTTGAAGATGGTGAATTCTTCTTTATTGAGATGAATACACGTGTTCAAGTTGAGCACCCTGTAACTGAAATGGTGACAGGTATTGACATTATTGAACAACAGCTCCGCATTGCTGGTGGCTTAGGTCTTGAAATTGAACAAGATCAAGTTGAAGTCAAAGGACATGCGATTGAATGCCGTATCAATGCTGAAGATCCAACGACCTTCTTGCCTTCACCAGGTAAAATTGAGAATTTTTATGTGCCAGGTGGTGCAGGTATTCGTCTTGATTCGCATATCTATCAAGGCTATAGCATTCCGCCATACTATGACTCGATGATTGCAAAGCTGATCGCACACGGTAAGGATCGTAAAACATCACTTGCTCGAATGCGCCAAGCGCTTGATGAAATGATTCTGACCGGTATTAAAACCAATATTCCATTGCATAAAGATTTGATTCTTCAAGATGAAAAATTCTGTGAACAAGCAATGGATATTCACTACCTTGAAAAGCACTTATTAAAGCAAATTGAAGGCAATCAAGATAAATAACTGTCTTGATCCTTAAATAAAAAAACCGCGATTTATCGCGGTTTTTTTATTTATAAAACAATTAATTAAGGTAGTACACGACGTAGTGTTGCAAAGCATTGCTGTGCTTTATCATTGGCACAAAAATTAATGGTCGATGGACTTTGCCATTTCACAAAATACTGAGACATTTCACCAGTCTGGTCTTCTTGAGACCCAGAACAATCCACTTGGTTATTATCAAATTTGACTTGTAAAATCAAAGCAGGTAATTGCACATTTTTGTCGGTTGATGGCTGGTAATCATAAATTCCCGTAGACCATTCTTCCCCACTTTTAATCACAACATCACTATTACTTTTAAAATTATAGTATTCAACGCATTTACGATTATTTGGAATTTCCATTCCCCATAAGCCCACAATTTCAGGGCGTGTCGTTACACGAATATTATTTTGATTTGATGCTTGAGTATCCTCAGGCTGACTTGGCGTATTTGCCATAAGCACTGATGAAGTTAACATGAATAACATGCCGAGTAATGTTTTTTTCATACAAGCCATAATGTTTTTAAGCGTCTCACTAAATTAGCATATTTTGATTCAAAACATCATTTTATAACCATTTCATAACAATCTATTTTTTGTTATGGGTTGCAATCTCGATTTAACAAAACGATTTATTGTCAGCACTAGATAAATTCTCCTTTCAGAATCGAAAAAAGACCGCTTAAGCAGTCTTTTTTGTATTTCTTGATATTTGAATTTAGGCTACAGGTGCCAGTGTAAACAGCACCTGACCTGTTTTTACCGTTTGCCCTTTTTCAATGGTAATGGCTTCAACCTTCATCCGCTCAGGTGCAATAATGGGAATTTCAATTTTCATGGCTTCAATCACGGCCAAAGTTGCCCCTTCTTCCACAATGTCTCCAGAGGTACATTCAATTTTCCAAATAGAACCCGGCATATGCGACTCTACTGCACAACCACCTTCAGGAATTTGAATTTCACTATCATCTAACACCGTATCTATACTTTCAGAAACATGTTCAGCCAAACCTGCCTCATGCCAACGACGGCGTTCATCTTCAAAGTTCGCTTGCTGTACCGCTTTAAAACTTGAAATGGATGCCGCATTTTCAATGAGGAAGTCATTATATTCTTTTAGGTTTAAAATCCCATCTTCTACACGAAGCTTTAAGCGTCCCGCTTTAAAGTCTTCCCGCATTTGCATCAGTTCTGTTTCAGACACTTCGTAAAATTTAATTTGATCAAAGAAGCGCAGTAGCCATGGCTTATCCTGTTCAAAGTCGGGGTTTTTGCGGTAACGACTCCACATTTGGGTTGTACGTCCAACAAACTGATAACCGCCCGGGCCTTCCATGCCATAGACACACATATACGCGCCACCAATACCGACTGCATTTTCAGGCGTCCATGTACGTGCAGGATTATATTTGGTAGTTACTAAACGATGACGTGGGTCCAGCGGCGTTGCCACAGGTGCACCCAAATACACATCTCCCAAACCCATCACCAAATAATTGGTGCTGAATACGATATCCTTCACTGCTTGCTTTGAGTCTAAACCATTGATACGACGAATAAACTCTACATTGTCAGGACACCACGGCGCATCTGGACGGACTGTTTGCATATAACGTTCAGTCGCCAACTGAGTTTGTGAGTCCTCCCAAGCCAAAGGCAAATAGACTGTGCGCGACGGGACTTCCATTGCGGTCACATCAGGCAATTCACTTTCTGCTTGTTGTAAAAGGCACAATAAATGTTTTTGATCTAGCACTAATGAATCAAAATGAATTTGCAGTGAACGAATACCCGGTGTTAAATCAATAATTCCTTCGATACTTTGGTCTTTAACCCATTGCATTAAAGCATGAATACGGAAGCGTAAATTGAGATCTAAAACCAACTCTCCATATTCAACCAACAGATAACTATTACCTGCGGGACGATAGATTACATCGGGTGCAGCGCTCTCACCTTTTTGGGTCGCTAAAACGGCATCTGATAAGGTCTCCATTTCAGCATGAAAGCTTGGAGAAAATTCTACATTTTCAGTCGTATCTGCGGTTAACGCTGCGCTATATTTTTGATTCAATACTTGAGCTTGATCATAAGAAATTGGGATAAATTTAACTTTATCGCCCGCTTTAAGCTGACCAATTTTCCATAGTTCTGAGCTAACCACCACCGCTGGGCAAACGAAACCGCCCAAGCTTGGACCATCGGGTCCTAAAATAATTGGCATATCTCCAGTGAAGTCAATCGCGCCAATGGCATAAGCATTATCATGAATATTCGAAGGATGTAGTCCTGCTTCACCACCATCGGTACGCGCCCATTCAGGTTTTTCACCGACTAAACGAATGCCTGTACGACTTGAGTTAAAGTGAATTTCAAATTCTTGCTCAAAGAAGCACTCAATATCTCGTTTGGTGAAAAAGTCAGGCGCACCATGCGGTCCATACATCACTGCAATGTTCCAGGTCTGGCTAAAGCTCGGCACCTGTGCTGCACTGAGTGCAACAGTTTCTGCCGATGAGTACGCCGTAATGGGCAACATATCTCCAATCAGTAAATTGCGTCCTGCATGACCACCAAACTGACCTAAAGTAAAAGTTGCTTGTGAGCCTAAGTAGGTAGGGACATTGAACCCGCCTTTAATGCCAATATAACTACGACAACCTGTGGTGATTTTACCTGTTTTAAGAATTTGCCCTTTTTTAACATTAAGGGTCTGCCACATAGCAACGTCGACACCATCCAATGTCGCAAGCATGTCGCCACCCGTAATCACGATTTGGCTATCACAGTGAAACTTTAAAGTTGGGCCTTGTAATGTACATTCGAGCCCTGCGGTATTAAATGGATTCCCCAATAGTTGATTAGCAACATTTAACGATAGTGGATCAATCGCACCCGATGGTGGAACACCAACATCCCAATAACCCAAACGACCATTGACATCTTGTATTGACGTTTGAATACCGGACTGTAATACCTCAACTTTTTGGGTTTTCCACTCAAAAGTATTTAAGAAACGTGTAGTCTGTGTCCCTGCTTTAAACACTTCACAGTCAATAATATTTTGTAAATACTCAAGATTGGTTTCAATTCCTGCCACTGAGGTGTTTGCCAAAGTATCGCTCATGGCCTGAATTGCACTTTCACGGTTTTCGTGAGTCACAATGATTTTGGCAATCATTGGATCATAAAAGGAAGACACGTTTGAACCTGTTTCTACCCATGTTTCATTACGCGCTTGCCGATTAAACTCGACATAAGTCAATAAGCCAGCACTGGGTTGAAAGTTTTTAATTGGATCTTCAGCATATAAACGGACTTGGATCGAATGGCCTTTAGGTGCAAGCGGCTCTGTTGGCACAGTCCAGTCACCGCTACCTAAAGTGACCATCCATTCCACAAGGTCTACACCAAACACTTGTTCAGTCACGCCATGTTCAACTTGTAGACGTGTATTCACCTCTAAGAAGTAGAATTTTTGGGTGTCTGTATCCATCACAAATTCAACCGTACCTGCCGAACGGTAATTCACTGACTGCATCAATTCAACGGCAACAGCTTGAATATAAGCACGTTGTTCATCATTTAAATGTGGTGCAGGAGTTTCCTCGATTACCTTTTGGTTACGGCGCTGTACTGAACAGTCCCGCTCTCCCAAAGCCAGAACCAAACCTTGACCATCACCAAAAATTTGGACTTCAATATGACGCGCATTTTCCACAAACTTTTCTAAATACAAACCTGCATCTTTAAAGTTCGCTTGTGCCAAATAAGATACCGTTGCATAAGCATCTTTAAGCTCTGCTTCATTCCACACCAAACGCATACCAATACCACCACCACCTGCGGTACTTTTCAGCATCACGGGATAACCGATACGATTCGCCTCTACCAGTGCTTCCGCTTCATCTGCTAAAAGTTGGCTCCCCGGTAACAATGGCACGTTCGCCTGAATGGCTAGTTCACGCGCAGTATGCTTTAAGCCAAAACTACGCATTTGTGCAGAATTCGGCCCTAGAAACACAATGCCCTGTGACTCGCATAAATCACAAAACTCCGCATTTTCAGACAGGAAACCATAGCCCGGATGAATGGCTTCAGCACCTGCTTCTTTCGCGACCTGTAAGATTTTTTCAATATTTAAATAACTTTGACTGGCTGGGCTATCACCAATAAATACCGCTTCATCAGCCAAAGTCACATGCAAGGAATCACGGTCTGCTTCTGAATACACCGCAACAGACTGAATGCCTAAATTCTTTAATGTGCGAATTACTCGGCAGGCAATTGCCCCACGGTTAGCAATGAGAACTTTTTTAAACATGCTGATTACTCCTTGCTTTCACGTACAATCAGTTGAATTTTAGTCGGGTTATAGGCATTACAGGGGTTGTTCAGTTGTGGGCAGTTAGAAATCAGCACGATGAGATCCATCTCTGCTTGAATTTCAACATATTTACCCGGCGCCGATATTCCATCATCAAACTTGAGATGCCCATCACTACTCACGGGTACATTCATAAAGAAGTTAATATTAGGCCCAATATGACGGACATTTAGTCCATGCTTTTTTGCGATAGGGTGCAAAGCTAAAGCTGTCATAAAGTTATTACGGCAACTGTGCATCGGAAATGTGTCGTGTGCATAGCGTACGGTGTTACTTTCACATGAACAAGCACCGCCTAAGGTGTCATGGCGACCACAGTTATCATCATGGATCGTGGCGATTTTGTTGCCATAGTTGGTATATAGAGCTGTGCCTTTTTCGAGATAAATTTGCTGATTAATGGCTAAAGTATCAGTTGCGCTATAACGCTCTTCGGGGTTGCTCGCAGAAATAAATAAAGTATCGACTGCTTGGTTGCCTTCGAGGTCAATAATCCGGAAATATTGCCCTTTCTGGACTTCACCCATCCATGCTTCGCCCGCTGGACAAACTTCATTTAAAAAAGCTTGATCAAATGCTTGTAAACTGGTCATGCGTATTCTCCTTGGGCTTAAACAGCATCGAATGCGTAATAACGCGCGTTGTTTTGAAAACCGCGTTGGTTTTGTGGGCATGAATCACGACAGACATCGTGTATTGCTAAAGCGGAGGCTTTGAATAAGCGCATTTGAATATCAGCAGGATGATACTTTGTTGCTTGGCTCAAACTATGTGGCGCGGCAGATAAGAACACCAGACAGTCCATCTCAAAACGCAGTTCAATAGTTTGATGGGTATTATCGACATCGATATAAGATAAGTTGCCTGCATCATCAGGGCGAACTTTAGAGAATAAATTGACCGTAGCTGACAGGTCAGCTTGACCTAATGAGAACTTGGTCATTTCAAGTAACAGGCTGTCGCGTCCACTCCGATACATCTCATTTCTTGCATCTTGAAAAGTTTGAGTACCAAACTGTTTTTGAATTTGTTCTGTACGACTAGGACCACACAAAGCATCATTCCAACCATGATCATCGTGAACAATTGAGGCCATAACCCGACCTAAGTCTGAATACAACACATGTCCTGTACTTAGAAATGCCGTATGCTGTGCCTTTAGACTATCTGGCATATTAAAGCATTCGAGCTTGTCTTCACTGTTGACACAGAAAAGAGAAACGTTGGCTTGTGCCCCCAAGGCTTTAAACTGTAAGACTGTGCCTCGTTGAATACGCCCAGACCAGTGATGTCCACCCGGTAAAAGTTCAGTCCATAGTGCGTTATCGTCGTGGTAAATTATTGTGCTCATGCGCTTCTGCCTAAATCGTAACTGTTTACCTCCCGGGCTTTTATCCCTCCGTGTAGCTCTTTCGAACCGTGAACTCTCGGTCGCAGACATACATAAAATAGATATGTATCGGAACCCTAGATCACTCTTTCAGATTAGACGATGCAAAGGCTGTGCCAATTTAGTATTACGATTTTTAAACTTCGTAATACTATTTATGAGCAATAAATGGGCACTTTAGATTTCAAGCACACATATTTTCGCTATGCGCACTAAAAAGCATCAAATTTTAAGAATTACTTCATTAAAATTTCATGGAACATGTGACGCAGCCACTGGTGACTGGTTTTGTGATGACAAGACATATGCCAATACTGTTTCACCCCATAACTTGGGAAGGCAATTGGCGCATTGAAGATCTTTAAATTGCCGCGTGAAAGCAGCACTTCACTTAAATAATACGGGACTGTCGCAATTGCATCGGTTTCTTGTACCACCAAGCCTACCCCTAAATAGCTCGGTAAACGCATTAAAATGTCACGTTTTAGTTCTAAATTAAGTAGTTCGTTTTCAATATGGTAATGTCCCATGCCTGCATCAATATCGATATGTGACTCAGCCAAGTACTGCGCTGTGCTGATACTGTCACCTGTCAAACGCGGATGATCTTTGGCAGCAATCACCACATAATACTGCTCGAACAGTTGCTGTTGATAAAAGCCATTTTCCAGTTGAGGTAAAAAACCCAGCGCCAAATCAATCTCACCATTTGCCATTTGATAACTGGTTTCAGAGGTGATCGGACGGATATTCAAACGAATATGCGGCGCATGTTTCTTTAAGTATTGCGAAATTTTCGGCAACAGCACCAAATGCGAAACATCGGTCATGGCCAAACTAAACTGTTGCTGCGAAGTGGCTTGGTCAAAATCAATCGTAAAGTTATTGATGATTTCAACCTTGTTTAAAGCCTCACTGACCAATGGAAATAACTGTTTCGACAGCTCAGTTGGCACCATTTCATTGCCAATCCGCAAAAATAGCGGATCATTATAATGTTGGCGAATTTTATTCAGAATGTTACTCACCGTCGGTTGACTCATTTCTAAATGATCAGCCGCCAGTGACACACTTTTAAACTTATAAACGTAAAAAAAGATACTGAGTAATTTACAGTCCAGTTCAAACACGAAAAAAATGTTCCTTATATGCATGTGATGGTAGACGATCCATCATCTACCCATTATAGCGATGATCCAATGCTCAAAACTTACTTTTACAAGCATCTAGGTCTAATATCAGACATTTCAGCAATAAAAGCACATTAATTATACCTTTAGCTGTTCTGAACAATTGATGCTTTCCCTGAAAAGTTATGACGCATGATCTTCATGTATTTTACAAAATAAAAAAGGCCCGAATCAATCGAACCTTTGATGAAATCAACCATGCCAATTATAGCTATTTAAATCATTTTCTTCACAGGCATAGCTAAGAATATTTACAGTTTTAGTCCAGCAGCTCGACGGCAATAGCAGTCGCCTCACCACCACCAATACATAAAGCAGCTACACCCTTCTTCCCACCAGTACGTTTCAAGGCATGCAGTAAAGTCACGATAATACGTGAACCAGATGAACCCAATGGATGACCAAGTGCACAAGCACCACCATTCACATTAACTTTTGCAGGGTCTAAATGAAAACCATCAATTGCAAGCATTGTGACCATCGCAAATGCTTCATTGACTTCCCACAGATCCACATCACTCGCAGACCAACCTGCTTTGGCTAAAACTTTCTCAATGGCACCTACAGGGGCAATGGTGAACTCAGATGGATGCTGGGAATTACTTGCATAAGCCACAACTTTTGCCAATGGCTTAAGACCACGTGCATCAGCAACTTCGGATGAAGTTACAACCAATGCCGAAGCACCATCCGAAATAGAGCTCGAATTTGCCGCGGTAATCGTGCCGTCTTTTTTAAATGCCGGACGTAAAGTTGGAATTTTATCCACTTTGGCATTGAGCGGCTGTTCATCCTGATCAACCACAACATCGCCTTTACGGCTACTCACCGTCACAGGCACGATTTCATCTTTAAAGAAACCACCTTGAATCGCAGCAACGGCTTTATTTAAAGAACCAATGGCATACTGATCTTGCTGCTCACGGGTATAGCCTTTTTTATCTGCCATTTCTTGAGCAAGTACACCCATCGACAGACCTGTTTCAGCATCTTCTAAACCTTCTTGGAACATGTGATCAGTGGTTTTACCATGTCCCATACGGTAGCCCGCGCGTGCTTTTTCAAGTAAGTACGGCGCATTTGACATCGACTCCATACCACCGGCCACCACAATTTCAGCTGAGCCCGCTTTAATCGCATCAGCCGCTTGCATGACGGCTTTCATACCAGAGCCGCAAATTTTATTGATGGTTGTTGCACCCGTTGAGTCAGGTAGACCCGCCATACGCATTGCTTGACGTGCAGGGCCTTGTTTTAAACCTGCTGGAAGTACGCAACCAAAGATCACTTCATCCACATCGGTTGGTTGTAGGCCAGAACGGTTTAACACTTCTCTAATTGTCACCGCACCAAGTTCAGGCGCGGTACAGCTCGACAGTGAACCTTGAAAACCACCCATTGCTGTACGTACACCGTCTACAATAACAATCATTTTCTATTTCATCCTTTTTTGCGTTTTATTTGCTTTTAGCCCAATTAAGAGACTTAAAAACATTCCCTATCTATTTTTTCATATTACAAAAGGGTTAATCGTTTCAGATCTTATTTTAATGTTTTTCATAGTGCTACCGTCTCAAAGCGAGTCATCTATAAAGACATTAAAATAAACACACGTGAATAAGACATCGATCCATACGACAGATGATCTATTTATCAACCCGCACTGCATTCGAGGCTTTAGCACTAAAGGTTCTCGTCTCTAAGAACACAGTGGCTATACTGACAATAGTGTAAAAATCACGAAAAAGGAATGCAATGGCCCAAATTTGATCTCTAGAGATCAAATTTATTGACAACGAAATGCGAAAATGCACCTGTATTTATTTCTATTGTTGAACAAGTGGATATTTTTAAAACGATTGTAGTAATATCCAAGACCTTAGTTGCATTTTCATTTTCAACCAAGTTCAATAGCCTCTCTATAGTTCTCATGAAATACACTGGAATAAGCCAATGACTTCAGTACGCCAACAAAATTTTCTATTACGCAAAGAGAAAATTTTAGCCATGGCTGAGACTTTATTATTAGACAATAATCAAGACATCACCTTAAGCGAATTAGCAACGGAACTCGATATTGCGAAGGGTACGATCTACAAGCATTTCAAAAGTAAAAATCAACTTTATTTAGAGCTGATTATCTTGAATGAAACTCGCCTGCTAGAGATTTCTCAAAAGCATAACAATGATATTAAAACGTATGTTTCTGAATACATGCTTTATAATATGTTGAACTCGAACCGTACGATTTTACTGCACGTTATTGAAGAACGTTTAACCAATAATGAACGTAAACTCAAAGAACTTTTTGAGAAGCTCTACCAAATACGTGAACAACGTATTATCGAAATTAAAGACATGACCTCTGACTACTTAAAGTCTTTAGACAGCGCAATGTCCATTCGTGACTATTTATCTTATGTGTGGACAGTGACCTATGGTGCGTCGTTGTTACTCAATTCAACGCATTATCAAAAATCAATCGGTTCACGTGAACGTCTGATTAAACTGTATGTCAACCAAGCTCTTATGACACCCGATAAAATTTCACACTCAGCACTTTAAGTTTCTAAACGGCATAAAAAAAGCTAAACATGAAATGTTTAGCTTTTTTTCATATATTTAATTAGGGTCTGTTGACATTTACTGTTCATAATTAACCCTATAAAGGTAGCCATAAAAATATACAGGCTAAAGCAACAGAACTTTGATAATTTCTTTTGAGCTTGTCATATCGAGTAGCTATTCCTCTAAATTGCTTTAATCTACAAAACATATTTTCAACTAAATGCCTGATTTTATATAAATACCAGTCCATATGGTCATTGTTCGATTGGCTATTTGTTTTCTTTGGTATATTCGCTTTAGTCCCTGTTTTCCTGATCTGTTCACGCAGTGGTTCTGAATCATAGCCTTTATCTGCACATACCACTTTTGTCTCTTTTAAATCTAATGTTGATATTAAATCAGGTGCAACTTTAACATCATGTGTGGTTCCATCGGTAATCATGAAATCAATAGGATTGCCATGTGCATCAACAATCAAATGTATTTTTGAGGAGTTTCCTCCTACACTTTTAGAAATAGATTGATTCGCTATGCCGGCAGAATGTTGATGAGCACGTACATGAGAGCCATCAATAAAAATCCACTCCATATCGGGGCATGAGGCTAGTAATTTGAATAATCTAAGTAACTTACCGCTGCTTGACCAACGATTAAAACGTTTGAAAATAGAGTTTGAATGACCAAAACAACAAGGAATATCTCGCCACGGACAGCCTGTTCTAATTCTATAGAGAATAGCTTCAATAAAATTGCGTAAATTTGAGTTGTGGTGAATGGATAAATTACGCAGAATAACTTTCAACTTTTGCCAGTGTTGATCTGTCAGCATGGTACGAGGCATAGCGAATAGTAAAATTGGGTTTGGCGATTTGATTTTACTACTTCGCTATTTTTTTAAGCTAAAAGTGTCAACACACCCTAGTCTGCGGAAATATCTTCAAACAAGACTGAAGATAAATAACGTTCACCACCATCAGGTAAAATCACTACAATGGTTTTACCTGCATTTTCAGGGCGTGCAGCAAGTTCATCTGCTGCTGCCATCGCGGCACCACTTGAAATACCCACCAAAATACCTTCTTGGCTTGCTGTTTTACGCGCCCAATCAATTGCTGTAGCAGCATCAATTGGCATCACTTCATCGACCAAGTCGAGGTCTAAGTTTTTAGGAATAAAGTTAGCGCCAATGCCCTGAATCTTATGTGGTCCAGGCGTCAAAGTTTCACCACGTTTGGTTTGACCAATAATCGGCGACTCAGCAGGTTCTACCGCAACTGAGTACAGGGCTTGTTTTTTTACTTTTTCAAAATAACTTGAAATCCCTGAAATCGTACCGCCCGTCCCAACACCTGCAACTAAAATATCAACTTTACCACCTGTTGCGTCCCAAATTTCTGGGCCAGTAGTTGCTTCATGAATAGCTGGGTTTGCTGGGTTTTCAAACTGTTGTGGCAAAAAATAAGTGTCTGGATTTTCATCCAACAAACGCTGTGCTTCTTCTACTGCACCGCGCATCCCTTTTGCAGGATCAGTAAGCACCAAGTTCGCACCCAAAGCTTTCATCACTTTACGACGTTCGATACTCATGCTTGATGGCATAGTTAGAGTTAACGCATAACCTTTTGCAGCAGCAACGAATGCCAAAGCAATGCCTGTATTGCCACTGGTTGGTTCGACAATATGCATTCCCGCTTTCAGCACACCGCGTGCTTCCGCATCCGCAATCAGCGCAGCCCCAATACGACATTTTACTGAAAATGCAGGGTTACGGCTTTCAACTTTGGCTAAAACGGTGGCTGGACTTTGTATAATTCGGTTAATACGAACCAATGGTGTGTTACCAATCGCTTCTGCATTATTACTATAAACCGCTATCCCTAAATTATTAGGCGTTGGAAAAGCTGAGTCAGTACTCATACCAATGTTTCCTATGTTGTTTTTAATGATCCACTCATTATCATACCCTGATTTTTAAATGCAAACTGACATTTGGTCGGGCTTATGTTTTTATTTGATAAATAAATCACTTAAACAGAAAAAGCATGAGTTTTCCCATGCTTTTACTTGAAGAAAACAGCCGCTTTTCCCAAAAAGCTAGACGACAAAACCACATATTCAGCGTCTTCTATATGGGATGGAAAAATTTGTACATTCATCTCAAAGTTTACTTTTTGGTCAAAAATATTATCTAGCAATAATTATGCCCTTTAATAAATGTTTGTATTTTTTAAATTTATAATGATATTTTTTAAAAAGCTCTGTAATTATGATTTTAATGTTCTCTATATGATAAAATATTCAAAGCTTATTATAAATCATCATAAAGAATGAGTTTTTGATTTAAAAAATCGGCTTAAATTATATAAATATCGAGAACTTAAGTGACATTTTGAATAACTAATTTTGATGTAAATATTAAGTATATATAACTTTAGCTAATATTTTATTTCACTAAAAGCCATGCATATTGGACTTGAAAAGACAGCATTATGAACGGCTTGGTTTTATACTAAGCGCACAGTTGTTTTGTTTTATGAGTAGGTTTTAAATGAACACAGGACTTGAAATAACGTCTATGCGCGACTCTGCTGAAGTTGTTGTGAGTATTTTAAAATCTCTAGCCAATACTGATCGTTTATTAATTTTGTGTCATTTGTCGCAACAAGAACTTAATGTTTCTCAAATTGAAGAAATTACCGACATCAAACAGCCGACTCTTTCTCAACAATTAATGATGCTACGTAAAAGTGATGTGGTAAATACGCGCCGTGATGGTAAACAAATTTATTACTCCATTAAAGATGAACGCATGATTGAAGTTTTAAATACTTTGTATAGCTTGTACTGCCCAAAACCACGTCTCTAAACCAATCACTGCTATATTTTCTGTGCTATGAAAACGAATGCTAAGACTTCTTAGCATTTTTTATGCATAATATATCTAAATTTGTGATTTAGATATATTATGTCTGATTGGAATCGTCGTCTAAGCCATTATCTACCCGCATGTCAATGGCTCAAGCACTATGACACGCCTACGTTTAAGTCAGATTTACTTGCATCTTTTATCGTCATTGCCATGTTGGTTCCTCAAGGCATGGCCTATGCCATGTTGGCAGGTTTACCACCAATCACTGGGCTATATGCCAGCATTATCCCAATGATTATTTATGCCATCGTTGGTGGCAGTCCGACGCTTTCTATTGGCCCTGTTGCCATCATTTCGATGATGACCTTTGCGACTTTGAACTCGATGTTTGAAGTTGGTTCACCAGTTTATATACAAGCGGCATGTTTATTAGCCCTAATGGTCGGTATCATTTCCTTGCTGTTGGGTTTATTTCGCTTTGGTTTCCTCATCCAACTAATTAGCCACCCCGTCATCCAAAGTTTCATTATTGCATCTGCTTTGCTGATTGCGTTGGGTCAGTTGAAGTTTATTGTCGATCTTCCTTTAAAAGCCAATAATATCCCCGAGTTTGTGGTTAGTGTTTGGCAATACATCAGTTTGACTCACATAGGTACGCTGCTGTTTGGACTGTGTGCAATCGCATTTTTAATTTATGTACCAAAGATGCTGAATACTAATGCCTTAAAACGTTGGTTCGGATCGACCGTATTACTTTCGCGTACCATTCCCTTATTTTTAGTGGTTGCCTCGATTGCCTTGGTTTATTTTTTCCAACTGCAATCGCTTGGAATCAAAACCGTCGGAATCATTCCATCTGGTATGCCTCCACTCGATATGCCGTATTGGAACTGGACTTTAGTTCTGCAACTTTTGCCAGGTGCAACTATGATCGCGATGATCAGTTTTGTTGAATCACTTTCCATTGCTCAAGCCACTGCTTTACAAAACCGAAGTCAACTCAATAGCAACCAAGAACTTATCGCTTTAGGATTAGCCAATATCAGTGCCGGTTTCAGTTCCGCCTTTCCTGTAACAGGCAGCCTTTCTCGTACTGTCGTAAATGCAGATGCAGGCGCTCAGACCCCTATGGCTGGCGTCCTATCTTCGCTTTTGATTATTGTAGTGAGCTTATACTTTACCGGTTTTTTTCAGGACCTTCCTTTAGCTATTTTGGCTGCAACGATTATCGTCTCGATATGGAAACTTGTGGACTTTAAACCCTTCATCGAAGCATGGAAGTATTCTAAAGCAGATGGTATCGCGATGTGGATTACCTTTTTTGGTGTTGTCTGTATCGATATTTCCACCGGCCTGATCATTGGCATGGTTTCGACCTTTATTTTGTTGCTTTGGCGGATTAGCCGGCCACATATCGCTGTGATTGGCTTGGTCGAGGGGACGCAACATTTTCGCAATGTTGAACGCCATCAAGTTCAGACGACGGCACAATTACTGTCAATGCGTATAGATGAAAGCTTAACTTTCTTAAATGCCAATATATTGAAAGGCGAGCTGATCAATGCCGTGAGCCAACAACCTGAGTTAGCCCATGTGGTGATTAATTGCTCCAGTGTGAGCAGTATCGACTTGAGTGCTTTAGAAATGCTGGAAGATATTAATCTAGAATTGGCCAAGCAAAACATTCAACTGCATTTGTCCGAAGTTAAAGGTCCTGTGATGGATCGACTGCAAAGCTCAAAACTATTGAAACATTTAAGTGGGAATGTCTTTTTAACTCACTATCAAGCCATTCAGACCCTTTCACCTCAACTGCTTAAAACTTCATAAGAGACAGAATGCCTGCTTGCACTTTTTCAATATAGTGAGAAATATCAAGCAGGCATTTGTGATAAAAATCCATTAAACATGTCATTTTTATGAATTAAAATGAATAATAAAAACTGAAATTACAATAACTTAATTTTTATATTTAAATATTTTTCAGTCAGTTAGCAAATTAGGTATAAAATGGCGCACTTAAAATCCGTATTTTGTCCTCGTAATTTCAACAAGGCGCCTCTATGTTTTCTGTTTTAGCGCGAATGAGTCTAGTTACTCGAATTATCATTGCCATTATTTTGGGTATTGGTGTAGCCCTCGTTTTCCCAGGTGTTGCACCTTATTTGAGCCTGCTAGGCGACTTATTTATTAAAGCGTTAAAATCTGTCGCGCCTGTACTTGTATTTTTCTTGGTGCTTGCTTCTATTGCAAACTTTAAAGTGGGTCATAGTGCGAATCTGCGTCCTATTATCATCATGTATGCTGTGGGTATGTTACTAGCGGCTTTTGCAGCAGTTGCAGTCAGTATCGCTTTCCCAAGTACTTTGTTCTTAAACTTACCTGCAAATACTGACTTACAACCGCCAAGTAGCTTGATTGAAATTTTTAAGAACCTACTGCTGAGCTTTATTGCTAACCCTGTAACTGCCATTAGTGAAGCAAACTTCATTGGTATTTTAGCGTGGGCTGTGGCCTTGGGTGCTGCATTCCGTCATGCCAAAGACTCAACCAAAGACTTACTCAATGATACTGCACACGCAGTAAATAGCGTGATTCGTTTGGTGATTAACTTTGCGCCTATCGGTATTTTCGGTCTAGTGGCGGTAACCTTTGCAGAAACAGGTTTAAGCACATTAGTAAGCTATGCACACTTATTGGCTGTCTTACTCGGCACAATGGCTTTCGTTGCCTTAGTCATCAACCCACTTATGGTTGCTGTGGTAACACGTAGCAATCCGTATCCATTGGTATTTCAATGTTTACGTGAAAGTGGTATCACTGCTTTCTTCACGCGTAGTTCTGCTGCGAACATTCCTGTGAACTTAGATCTTGCCAAACGTTTGGGGGTACCTGAATCTACAGCGAGCGTAGCCATTCCACTCGGTGCGACCATTAACATGGCGGGTGCATCAGTAACTATTACGGTGCTTACACTGGCAGCAGTCAATACGCTAGGTCTTAATGTTGACTTTACCACCATGATGATTTTATCTGTGCTTGCAACAGTTTCAGCATGTGGTGCTTCAGGTGTTGCGGGTGGTTCTCTACTCTTGATTCCAGTAGCGTGCGGCCTATTTGGTATTTCATCTGATATTTCAATGCAAGTCGTTGCAATTGGTATGGTGATTAGCGTACTACAAGACTCTACTGAAACCGCATTGAACTCATCCACTGACGTATTATTTACTGCAGCAGTTGACCGCGCTTCAAAATAATATATTGTAGAATCAGTATATTATTTCTTTTTTGAAGTTATGCCATTTCAACACTTACCACTTTGGATTCAACTGGGGGCATTCTTTCTTGCAGTCAATGCAGGAATGATTAATGTCTTAGGACTGGTGACTGTTTTACACCAGTCTGTTTCCCATATGACTGGTAATGTAAGTGTTTTGGCGATGTCGCTTGTACATTGGCAATCCGAAAGCATTTTATATTTGCTATTAGTAACTGTCTGCTATGTCATCGGTTCATTTTATAGCGGTGTAATTCTGGGAAATAGTCACTTTCGATTGGGACGCCGCTATGGCGTACCACTCACGTTAGTGGCTTTTTTTATTTTTCTGTGTTGGTTCTTTCTGCCTTATTTTCCACGCTATGCTTTACTCTGGGCCTGCGTCGCAATGGGTGTGCAAAATGCCATGGTGAGCCATTATAAAGGCACTATCATTCGCACTACACATTTATCGGGTGTCCTTACCGACCTCGGCTTAGCACTTGGTTATCGTGTGCGCGGACTCGTGGTTGAGCGTCGGCGTGTAGTTTTACATCTTTTGATTTTAAGTGGCTTTTTAATCGGCGGACTCTGTGCAAGTTGGATGTATCCCTATTTAAAACTCAATTCTTTTTTAGTTCCAACAGCATTAAGCTTGATCCTTAGTGTTGTATATTGGATCATTTACTTTCGTTATCGTCGTTTTTAAACGCAGTTGTGGAATTCGCTATGGTAAAAAATGCATTACAGGCTCAGTTACTCAAAGCCGGTTTAGTTGACAACAAAAAGGCCAAAAAACTTTCTAAACAAGCAGTGCATGAGCAAAAAACAGGTCAAAGCAGTGAAGCTGAGATCAAGGCAAAAATTGCACAAGACAAACAGCAAAAACAGGCCAAAGATCAAGCCATTGAACTTGAGAAGAAAGCGATATTGCAAGAAAAAGAGCTCAAAGCGACGATCATTCAAATGATCACGCAGCATAAAATTCGGGATACCGATGGTGACGTGGCCTATCAGTTTATTGACGATGGCAAAATCAAAAAACAATATATCAATCAACAAATTTATAATGCCTTGGTTGCTGGTAGCCTCGTGATTGCACGTGATCATGAAAGTTATGCCTTCTTACCTAAAGCTTTAGCTGATCGTATTAATGCCAAACTTGAAGGCTTTATTATCGTAAATACTTCAGAGAAAAATGAAGCAGTCACCGATGAGGAAGATCCATACGCTGCGTACGTGATCCCTGATGATCTCATGTGGTAATTTGAACCATCAGAAGCTTCCATATTGGAAGCTTCTTTTTTCCTAGTTCATTATAAAACTAATTTACCATTCCACTGACCTGACACATCCCGACCATCAACAATTTATACTTCATGACATTCAAATATCGATTTAAAAACCGAATCTACGAGAGTAAATAAACAAGTCGTTGATAACATGTATAAACTTAGTGACACAATTTGCTTAATTCGCATAGCTGATTACACTATTTACAGTGTTTTAATCAAAAGAAGATCGCATTTTGGATAATTTTCATTTTATACAGAGTTTAAAAGATTGGTCGGATCAGTATCCTTGGATCGAAATGCTGACAGGGTTCTGCATACTCATTCTAGTGGCTATACTGGCGTATATTATTGCCAAGCATGTTGTCGTTCGCGGCATTCGGCATCTCATCACTAAGCTAAAATTTGCCAATCACGACATCATGTCGCAGCATAGCGTGATTCGTCGAATTGCGAACATTGTCCCAGCAATCGTCATTATGAATGGTATCGTTACCGTTCCTCACCTATCTGCGAAAATGGTCACCTTTGTCCAAATGGCGGCACAGGCCTTTATTTTCTTAACCATTGCGCTGGCGATTGGTGAATTACTGAATATATTCAATTTGGTTTATCAACGTAATCCAAAGTCTAGAAATAAGCCTATCAAAGGCTATCTACAGCTGATCAAACTCATTATTTTCATCGTTTGTGGCTTGATGATCTTAGGGACTTTCCTGAAAAAAGATGTCTTCACCTTGCTGGCGGGCTTCGGTGCTATGGCGGCAGTGCTGATGTTGGTCTTCCAAAATACCATTTTGTCTTTGGTGGCTTCTGTTCAGATTTCATCCTACGACATGGTTCGCATTGGAGATTGGATTGAAATGCCATCTCTGAATGCAGACGGTGATGTCATTGATATGTCATTACATACCATCACTGTACAGAACTTTGATAAAACCTTTACCACGATCCCAACCAACAAATTGGTCACAGATACTTTTAAAAACTGGCGGGGTATGTCACAGGCAGGCGTACGTCGTATCAAACGCTCACTTTATATAGACCAAAGTAGCGTTCACTTTATGTCTGAAGCAGAGCAAAGCAAACTTAAAGAGTTTTTATTATTAGACCAATATTTGGATCACAAAAGCACAGAGCTGGTTGAGTTTAATCAAAAACTGAGCAATACATCTCCTTGTAATCAGCGACGTTTAACCAATATCGGGACCTTCCGTGCGTATGTTGAGCTGTACCTTAATCAGCATCCGAACATTTCAAAACACCAATCTTTAATCGTACGTCAGCTACAACCGACTGAAAAAGGCTTGCCACTGGAAATTTATGCATTTAGCAATCAAATTGCATGGAAAGACTATGAAGCGATTCAGTCGGATATTTTCGATCATTTAATTGCCATTCTTCCCGAATTTGGTCTCAAAATTTACCAAGCACCATCGGGATATGACATGCAAATCGCACTGTCAAACCCGTAATTTTTTCACTTTGGTATGCTAAAACTACCCTAGTTTTGGCATACCAAGGTCTTAAAAATACAGAATAATCATTTCAACATACGGTCTAAATTACTAGTTTTAGAATACAGATTCTGAAAATACATAACATTAGTTTTTCAACAACTGTGTTATTTACGTTGTGTATTATGTAAATTAAATACTTGATTATTTACATGAAATATACCTCAATATCACAATATCAACCTTTTCTCTTCATTAAATTAGCCACTCCTTTTCACTTTGTAAGACTTTCTAATCAGACTTTTATATCTATTCATCTACATTTCTTGCTATCAATACTGCTACAACAACGTTTAGTCTCTGGCAATTTACACAGACGACTGAGGTATTTTCATGCTAAAATTTTCAAATTCTGCTTATTTATAAAACGAGTCATTAACTCATAAATGACTTATTTTTTTGAAGGTTTTATTCATGTTCAAATGGTTTGAAAAACGTGTTGATCCCTATCCAGACGAAGGTTTAAACCAACCTTTACCGACCACGTTCTTTCCGTTTGTATGGCAGGCCGCTAAAGGTGTGCGTGGCTATTTGTTGATCTTGGTTTTATTCACGGCTGGGGCTGCCAGCTTTGAAGCTTTGTTCTACGCCAAAATTGGTGACTTAGTGAATTGGCTCAGTAAAAGCCAGCCAGAAACATTTTTATCGGAACATGGTTCAAACTTAGCCCTTCTATTCTGTATTTTATTGGCCAATATTTTATTTGCCAGTTTACAGTCGATTATTAAACACCAAATATTATTTAGTAATTTTCCTATGCGTCTGCGCTGGCGCTTTCATAATTTACTACTGAAGCAAAGTCTCGACTTTTTTCACAATGACTTTGCAGGACGCCTCTCCGCAAAAGTCATGCAAACCGCACTGGCAATACGTGAGTTTTGGGTTATTTTGGGTGACATGTTGGCTTATGTGCTGATTTATTTTGTCACGGTCAATCTGGTGCTTGCCGCTATTTCTCCGCTCCTAATATTACCGTTACTGGTCTGGTTAGCGTTGTTTATCTGCGCAGCGTATTACTTCATTCCACGTTTGAGCAAAGTTTCAAATGAACAGGCTGATGCCCGAGCTGTAATGACTGGCCGTGTTACCGATGCCTATACCAATATTCAAACAGTAAAGCTTTTTGCCCATGCAGGACGAGAAAGCTTATATGCCAAAGCCTCGATGCAAGAGTTCATGGTCACCGTCTATAAACAAATGCGTTTAGGTGCTAAATATGAAATCAGCATCCTGTTTTTAAACATAGTGCTTTACGCGGGTGTACTGGGCACTGCGGTTTGGTTATGGATGAATGGGCGAGTTGAACTCGGTGTTATTGCTGCTGCAACGGCTATGATTTTAAAACTGAGCAGTATTGCTGAATTTATCATGTGGCAAACCTCAGCACTTTTTGAAAGTGTCGGTACCATTCAAGATGGCATGAAAACTTTAGGTCGTTCGATCACGATTCAAGACAAACCTAATGCCAAAGACCTTGAAGTTAAACAAGGCATGATCGAATTTAAAGACGTCACTTTTGCGTATAACAGTAAAAATGTCATAGACAATTTAAACCTACGCATCCGAGCTGGTGAAAAAATTGGGATCGTGGGTCGCTCTGGTGCAGGGAAATCAACACTGATTCAACTATTGCTACATTTTTATCAATTGAAACAGGGTGAAATTTTAATTGATGGGCAGAATATCGAAGATGTCACCCAAGACAGTTTACGTCGTAATATTGCCTTAGTGACTCAAGACACCTCCCTGCTACACCGTAGTGTTGCAGAAAATATCAAATATGGCCGTCCCAATGCGAGTGATGAAGAAATGTATGCTGCTGTACGTAAAGCCAAAGCCGAAGAGTTTATTCCTCAGCTGAATGACTTACGTGGTAAATCAGGTTATGAAGCCTATGTTGGTGAGCGTGGAGTGAAACTTTCAGGTGGCCAACGCCAGCGTATCGCCATTGCTCGTGTGTTCTTGAAAGATGCACCAATCTTAATTTTAGATGAAGCCACCAGTGCCCTAGACTCAGAAGTTGAAGCTGCAATTCAATCTAGCCTTGATGACTTAATGCAAGATAAAACGGTGATTGCGATTGCGCACCGTCTTTCAACCATTGCTCAAATGGATCGTTTGATTGTGCTTGATGAAGGTCGTATTGCAGAACAAGGGACACATGAAGAACTGATTCAAAAAAATGGTATCTATGCGCACCTTTGGCAGCGTCAAACAGGTGGATTTTTAACGGAACAACATCCGATTAAAAAGAAAGAAGCCTAATTTTACTTTCCATTTTCAGCACGCTTAGATCGTTATCTCAATGATTTTAGCGTGCTGATTTTGAAAAGATTTTACTTAATTTTTAGCATCATTTGCTGAGCCTTTATTTTTATCGAGAGTCTTATATTTTTGCTCAGAAATTTATGATATTTATAATATCGTTCCACTAAATCAAAAATGTAAAGGATACTGAATTGCTATAGGCTCGGAACATATTGTCCAACAATATGCTCCATGAATTTGAAATATTCATGCCAATATAACTTCAGTCAGAAAAGAAAGAAAAATGCAATGGATCGCGCATGAAAACAGTTTCACTTCGCCAAGATCAAGGAATTCCTGGTGTTTATGGCTTATTGTTGTTAGATGTTGTGTCTCGTTGGGGCTATAACGCAGAGACGCTATTTTCCCCTTTTCAACTCACGAGCGAACAACTCGCAGAGCCTGACTTTCGCATACCTGTTCATACTGCCAATGAACTTGTGAAGTTGGCTAGCCGTCTCACTGGTGAGCCCACGCTTGGCTACCATCTAGGCACGCAAATGCGTATTTCAATTCATGGCTTCATTGGCTATGCCATTATGACAACTCATGATATTGGCGAAGCCTTGGTACTTGCTAACCGCTTTATTCAACTGCGCATGCCTTTTTTGCAGCTTTTCTTTTCCACCTTTGGCGAAAAAGCGACTTTACAATTACGCTGTGATGTCGATATAGAACCGTTGCGTACCGATATTGCGATCAGTATTATTTTTGGCATTGTTTCTATGAGTAAGGCGCTCACTGGCATTGAAAATCTGGCTGGGGAAATTGATTTCGATTTTCCAGAACCCGAAGGCTTTGATCGCTATCGTGCAAAGCTACCTAACCATAGTGTTCGCTTTGATCAACCACATTTACTTTTGAGTTTTGATAAGCATTATCTCGGCTTTAAAATGGTCAATGCTGACCCACTTGCAAGCCAAATAGCCATTAATCAATGTGAAGCTGAGCTCTCAGCCATGGGCGAACGCCGAAGATTATCGATGCGTGTACGTGACATTTTGACGCGCTCAGAACAACACTATTTAAGCATCGAGCATGTGGCTGACCTCTTACACATGTCTGATCGAACACTGAAGCGCCAATTGGCTGCTGAAAGCACGTCTTTTTCAACCATTGTGGATGAAGTGCGTTACCGTCATGCCACGTCACTTTTGTCACGTACAGACTATAGCTTAGAGCAAATCGCGGATGAACTGGGATATAGTGATGTGGCAAATTTCAGCCGAGCATTTAAGCGTTGGAGTGGACGCAGCCCGAGTAATTGGCGTAAAGATCCGTATTTATAGATCTTTTGTTTTGATAAAAAAGCATGTATAAATCATGCGAAAAATTATTTTTGTATTTTAAGGAGTTATTCATGAATCATCCTTCAGAATTGAAGTATGCAAGTACACATGAATGGGTGCGTATTGAAGGTGATCTTGTTGTAACTGGTATTTCAGACCATGCACAGGATGCCTTAGGCGATTTAGTCTACGTTGAAACACCAGAAGTTGGTCAACAAATCACTGCGGGCGAACAAGCGGGTGTGGTTGAATCTGTAAAAACAGCTTCTGATATTCATGCACCAGTTTCTGGCACCGTGGTAGAAATCAATGCCAATCTGGAAGATGATCCTGACTTCGTCAATGATGACCCCTACGGCAAAGGTTGGATTTATAAAATCAAACCAGACAATATCGCAGATGTAGAACAACTCCTTTCAAGCACAGCCTATGAAGCGGGTCTATAAGCCTAGTATTCATATTTACGGCTCAAAAAATCAGTCTACGGACTGGTTTTTTACATCTATCCTCTTATTTTGATAAATTAAATCAATATTTATAAATTTATCTCGCTTAAACACCAGTATTTATTACTATAATTATACTTTTCACGTGCATTATCTTATAATTTGATTGTTCTAATTTCACAGCCGTGACCTAGCTTCTGCATAAAATAATAACAACAGTTTACGTCCTGTAGCCTCATCTTCGAGCCAAGGGTTCTGCATGTCTGCTCTCAATACATCATCTCTATGGAATAAGTCTTTTATTCTTTGCTTAGCGAACAATCTGTTTTTGTTCATCTTTTACTTTGCACAGACCTCAATCCTCCCAATCTATATTTTGAATGATTTGGGTGGAAGCCTTGCACAAGCAGGCTTAGCCATGACTTTGTTCATGGCATCGTCTATCGCAGTTCGTCCTTTTAGCGGACTCATTATTGAAAAATTTGGCAATAAGAAAACGCTTTTTATCGCGAAAGCCCTATTTTCTTTGTTTTCCTTGGCCTATTTATTTGCTGATAATTTACAACTGTTGTTACTGATTCGTTTTCTACATGGCATTTGGTTCAGTATAGTCACTACAGTTGCCGTACCTATCGTCAATGAGTTTATTCCAGAAAAACGTAAAGGCGAAGGCATGGGCTATTTTGTCATGTCGATTAATCTGGGGATTGTACTTGGGCCATTCCTCGGTTTAACCCTGATCCAGTCTGTATCCTATCCAATGGTCGCAGGGATTTTAGCGTTTAGTGTCTGTCTCGGTTTCTTGTTTTGCTTCTTTATCCCAATTCAGCAGACCACTCAAAAATTGACACCCGCCGTGAAGCGCAAGCTCAGTATCCATGACTTTGTTGAAACTAAAGCCTTGAATATTTCAATTATGGGCATGATCGTTTCTTTTTCCTATGCCAGTATCATGTCGTTCATTTCAACTTATGCAGAGTCTAAACATCTGCTGAACTACGCGAGCTTGTTTTTTATCGTCTTTGCGATTTCCATGATGAGTCTACGCCCAATTACAGGCAAAATTTATGACCGTCACGGAGCAAACTATGTGATTTACCCAGCAATTATATTATTTAGCTTAGGGCTTGTGATTCTCAGTCAGATTCAATCTTTGATGGGTTTATTGGTTGCGGCAGTATGCGTTGGCATGGGCTTTGGTTCTGCACAGCCTTGTCTACAAACTCTCGCTATTCAAGGTGCTGAAAAGCATCGGATTGGCCATGCGACCTCTACATTCTTTACAATGTATGACTTAGGTATTGCTCTTGGCTCTGTATTGTTGGGTCTACTCATTTCTAAGCAAGGTTATAGCTTTACCTATTTATTCTGTGCACTGACAACCGTTTTAAGTTTATTTTTCTATGCCTTTATCGCGAATAGAAAGAAAACCGCTTAAAACATCAATCCGTATGCCCATAGTAATGAACATACGGACTCAGAAAATTAAGCGTCGTCTTTCTCTTCTTCAGCTTCTTTGACCTTTTCAGCAACCGCTTGATCAAAAGACAAAGCACTATTTGAGTTTAACTGTGGGTTAGCACGACTACTTTTTAACTTAATCTGTAGACGTAATTCATTGACCGAGTCTGCATTTCGTAGTGCTTCTTCATAAGCGATTGCACCTTGATTGTATAAATCAAACAAAGCCTGATCAAAAGTCTGCATGCCTAGCTCACGCGACTTTGACATCACTTCTTTGAGTTCATGGAAATTCCCTTTAAGTATCAAGTCTGACATCAACGGCGTATTGAGCATGATTTCCACTGCTGCTCGGCGACCACGCCCATCTTCAGTTCGCACCAGACGCTGTGAAATAATCGCCTTCATATTGGAAGATAAGTCCATCAAAAGTTGATTGCGACGTTCGTCTGGGAAAAAGTTAATAATTCGATCTAAAGCCTGATTTGCATTATTAGCATGTAATGTGCCTAGGCATAAGTGGCCTGTTTCTGCAAAAGCTATGGCATGCTCCATAGTCTCCGTGTCACGAATCTCACCAATTAAAATGACATCAGGTGCTTGGCGCAAAGTATTTTTCAAAGCATTGTGCCAAGAGTGACAGTCCACACCCACTTCCCGATGAGTAATCATCGATTTCTTATGTTTATGTACATACTCCACAGGATCTTCAACCGTAATAATGTGCCCTGCCGAGTTTTCATTTCGATGATCAATCATGGCTGCTAAAGACGTAGATTTACCTGACCCTGTACCACCGACAACGAGTACTAAACCACGTTTTTCCATAATCACGTCTTTTAAAGACGTTGGAAGTTGTAATTTAGTAAAGTTAGGAATTTCCGCTGTAATCGTACGAATCACCATACCTACATGTAGTTGCTGCTGAAAAACATTGACACGAAAACGCGAAACATTGGGAACGCTAATTGCAAAATTACACTCCAGCTCAGTTTCGAACTCTAATCGTTGCTTTTCGTTCATTAAACTATAAGCAAAGAGTTTGGTCTGATCAGATGGTAAGTTTTGTTGACCCAATGGCTTCATAAGGCCCTGATGCTTAATACTTGGCGGAAAGTCTGCAGATATAAATAAGTCTGAGCCACCATACTCAACCACTTTGCTGAGCATGTGAAACATCATCCGACGGGCTTCTTCTAAAAGTTCTGCAGAATACATAGTGTTCTCTAAAAATTAGTGCAAATAGCTGACTTTAAAAAGCATTTCTTTTATTCAAAATACAATTTTTATCGTGTTGTTTCAGGCTTCTGATTTTGCATAAGTTTATGCTCTAGCTCAACCTAATTTATCGTTTGATAAATAAATTTTAGCTTATTTTTCAATTTATTATCTTCATTTATTGAACTGCATCACAAAAAAAGACCTTTCATTGAAAGGTCTTTTTGGCTGCATTGATTAAGCACTACGTTGAACAGCGTGGCTGCGTAATGTATCAGCAACCTCTAAAAGTACTTCCTCGGTTTTTTCCCACCCTAAACAGCCATCGGTAACAGACTGACCATAGACCATGTCATCTGAAATTTTCTGATTACCATCAACCAAGTGACTTTCAAGCATGACACCACACACATTGCTTTGCGTACGTTCTGCAACAATGCGACGCAATACATTAGGTTGATTGAGTGGATTTTTACTACTGTTCCCATGACTACAGTCAATCACCAAAGCAGGTAATTCACCTTTGACTTTATCTTGCATATGACGAATATCGGATAAAGCATAGTTAGGCCCTGAGTTTGCACCACGTAAAATCAAGTGTGGCTTCGGATTTCCTTGGGACTGAAGCATACATGCCATGCCTTGCTGCCCAATTCCCATGAACTGGTGAGGGTTTGATGCAGACTGAATCGCATCCAGAGCAATTTGAATTGAGCCATCTGTGCCATTTTTGAAACCAATGCTAAATGGCATATGACTCGAAATTTCACGATGAATCTGCGACTCGCTGGTACGCGCACCAATGGCTCCCCATGCCAACAGATCGTCGAAATAAGCAGTCGCCATCGGGCTTAAAATTTCTGTAGCAATCGGCAGTCCCATTTCAATAATCGCTAAATACAATGCTCGAGACTGCTCTAATCCCAACTGCATATTGGAAGATCCATCGAGTAGAGGATCGTATAAAAAACCTTTCCAACCCACTGTTGTCCGTGGTTTTTCAATATAAGCACGCATCACGAAGAAAATCTGATCTGAAACTTTGGTTTGTAGTTGCTTTAACTTTTCAGCGTATTCTAAAACCGCAATAGGGTCATGAATGGAACACGGGCCAGTAATGACCATTAAACGATGGTCTTTGCCATCTAATATATTTTGAATGGTTTGACGCTGTTCAGCAATTTGTAGTTTTAATGGCGCTGAAAGTGGCAACTGCGCTTTGAGTTGCTGCGGCAAACTAAAAAGTGTTTCTTGAACTGTCGTTTGAGTACTTTGTAGTGCAGTATTTAGAGCATTCATTGGTTTGTATCCTTTGGACTGTGGTCTTCAGTCCGATCTTTTATTTGAGCGTTATGGGTCTAATGGATTGCTGGACTAAAGTCATAAATTGACTAAAGTAAAACCAATAAAAGTTGCTAAAGTATGAATAGTTAGTTGTTTTCATGAAATACTCCAAAATTTATTAAAACAGCAGATATAAAAAAACCTGACCAGGGTTGCCAATCAGGTATTAACTAGGTGGGCAACCTTTTCATGCCCGAACGCGTTCAGGCAATTATCTAAATTGCCAAAAGTAATAATTTGCGTTAGAGGTTACAGGTTGCTTTAACATTTTTATATCTTCAAAAAATATGTTATCTGAAATTTAAAATACGCTGATTTTTTTGCTTTTACAACACTTTTTTATACAAAAAATTCTGTTCTATCCCGTTTAAGCCACTGCCTTCGCCTTTAACTCAATGGCCTAATCATGTTTGAGTTCATGAGAACAGCCGCTATATGGAGCCATGCCTAGTGTAGTTTTAGCAACTGCATTTCTGCCTGCTGAGCACAAACAGGCGGACTAAACAGATAACCTTGCCCAATATGGCAGCCCATATCTCTTAAAAGCTGCAATTGTGTTTCAGTTTCAATCCCTTCAGCAACGATATCCATCGATAAAATCGGACCAAGCTTGGCTAACCCTTCGACAATAGCATAAATCGATTTATCATCGCTTAAATGTTGTACAAAAGAGCAGTCAACTTTAATAATATCAACAGGATAGTCACGTAAATGAGTAAGAGAAGAATGCCCTGTACCAAAATCATCCAATGCTATTCGCACACCATTTGCTTTGAGTTTTTTTAAGGCACGAACCACGTATTCATAGCCGCGTTCAGCCAAATGATATTCAGTAACCTCGATTTCAACAAATTTCGAGGGGATGCGGTAGGCTTTGAGACGTTTTAAGAAGATCTCTGCAAAATTATCACGCATAAACTCAACAGGTGCTGCATTAATTGAAATAGGTACAATCTGTAAGCCTTTTGCCCGCCATTCAGTAATCTGCTTGAAGACCTGATGCTGCATAATCTCACCAATACGGCTAGATAACTCATAATCATTAAAAGCTGCTGCAATTCGTGCAGGGCTTTGAATGTTATTTTGATCATCACGCCAGCGTAATAGCGCTTCATAACCAACAATTTTCTCTGAATCTAAACACACTTTCGGTTGAAAGAAAGCTTCAATTGCAACATTACGGATAATTTGATGCGCGCAATTGAGTTGTTCAGATTGTTCCCGTACAGCATTAAACATATCCTGATCAAACATGCGCATACCACCACGCCCTTGTGCTTTAACATCATTGAGTGCTGTGTCAGCACACTTGAGTAACTCACTGAGGTCATTGGCGTCATCTGGATAGAGGCCACATCCAATGCTCATACCACCATTGATGTAGTTACCCGAAAACGTAATGGGGATTTCTAGTTGTTGCAAAATCTGTTGGGCAATTTGATTGAGCTCGCCTATATCCTGCACATGCGGAATAATCACACCAAACTCATCCCCACCAAGACGTGCCAAGAAAGCACGTCCTTCTAAAATTTGTTTTAAGCGTTTTGATAAAATTCTTAAAAGGTGGTCGCCTGCGGCATAGCCCAGTGTGTCATTGATGGTTTTAAAGTGATCTAAATCCATCAGCATGACGGCTAACTTTTGTTTTTTATCACGTGCACTGTTATACATTTTTCTGATTTTTTCTTTAAACGCACGTCGGTTATTTAACCCGGTTAACTCATCACGTTCACTGCCTTGTTTTAATTTCTGTTCAGTCAAATATTGCAGCGTGATATCACGTGAAACACATAAAATGCTCTGGGTCTTTCCGTCAACATCAAGTACAGGCGTCAGAACATTATCCCAATAATAAACTTTTCCATCCGATAAACTCATGCCATTAAAACGCGAAATTTGGCCTTGGCCCGCATCATGCAATGCTTTTTTGGCTTTTTTACGCACCGCAGGAGGTAAAAGTTCGACCCAAGACATACCAAAGTCTTTAACATCTGCACTTCCTAATAACATGACACATGCCGACTTATTCATATGTGTGACCGTACCATCTGGCTCAACCACAATAATGCAGTCTACACTGGCATTTAACATATCCGAATGAGCACGTAACAGTGCCAAAGACTCGATATAAATTTTCATGCCCTGATGAATATCAGTGCAACTCAGTTGAAATCCCGCCGTAGAGCGATCCATTTCACCTTGGACTAAGAACCAATGATACAGGCCCTGATGATTACGAATACGGCAGGTTTTTTCAAATGTGAGCTCAACAATTATCGGTTGATGCAAAAATTCATCTAATGCTGGCACATCTTCTGGATGAATATATTCGACCAAATTGAAGCTATCTGCGGATAAATCCATTCCTCCCACATACTGACGTAAGGGTAAATTTATATATTTGCAGACGTCATTATGAATCCAAAAAAGCTGAGGAATAGTATCAATCAGATAGTAGTCTTTTTTAAAGTAGAACGCTTTCCTGCCTGTTGATCATAAGCAATATTTTTAGATTTATTCTTAGGCTGTGAATGGGTTCGAGACATAATAATTATCTGCAACTTAAACTTGCTGGTTTAGTCCATAACCAGACATATTGTTTAAAAAAGAAATCAAGCAAAGTCATGAAAAACAATGAAAAAACAAAAAAGTAAATATAAGTATAATGACGCTGCGTGATTACCATCACAATATGCATCATATACAACTTATATCAGCGTATACCAATGAAAAATTGCAACTATTACACAAATTAGACAAATAACTGAGAGCCGTTTTCAATAGCAAATGAGCATTCATTTGAGCAAAACTGCAAAGCTAAACAACTTTCAGTGAAAACCCAATATTAACAATAATTTATTTTAAGTAAATACCGACTATTCACATAATGATTAAATTTAATCCTACTTACACAAAGACATCATATAGAGGGGTTTTACGCCTTATTTTTGTGCAAAAAAAGCAGAAACCTAATGGGTCAATATTATCCAATAAAGTTTCTGCTCTGGTACATACTTGTGAGCTATGATTTAAAGATTCTTTTTTTCAATAAACTCAGATTGTGTTTCAGAAAAGACTGTGTAGGGTCACTTTTTTCATAACATTCATTTGGCAGCGAGTATTTAGCCAATTTCACCCAAACAGATGAAAACTGTTTGATAAAACTCGCTTCATTGTAATGAATTCCATACTCTGCACACAATGCTTTAATTTTGGGCGCGACTTGTGCGTAGCGATTGGCTGGCATGTCTGGGAAAAGATGATGTTCGATTTGATGACTCAAGTTCCCGCTTAAAATATGTAAGCCCTGTGTCCCACTAAAATTACTTGAGCCTCTAATTTGGCGCAGATACCACTCGGCCCGTTTTTCATTGTCGATATTGTCCATTTCAAAGTTTTCAGCGTCTTCGGTAAAGTGACCATTAAAAATCACCGCGGATGCCCATAAACTACGAATAACATTGGCTACCGCATTTCCTGCAAAGACTGGCAGTGCATTTGGCCCAGCAATGATGGGGAAAAAGACATAATCCTTAATCACTTGGCGTTTCATTTTCTGCCTAAAATCATATGACTCTACCCAAACTTCACGCCAAGTTTTTGTTTTATAGGCCACCACATCTTCTATATGCAGATTTTGTAGACCAACATACCACTCAAAAAACACCATCAACTGTGCAGCTAAAGGCAGATTCAGCAAAAAACGAGGTTCCCAGACCTGTGCATCGCTCACACGGACTAAGCCATAGCCCACATCATGATCCATACCAACAATATTGGTGTAAGTATGGTGGATATAATTATGCGTATGTTTCCAGTCGGGGCCTGTGGCCATAGTATCCCAGTCATAATTTGCCCCATTGAGACTTGGGTCATTTAACCAGTCAAACTGACCATGCATGACATTATGCCCAAGCTCCATATTTTCTACGATTTTAGATACCCCTAATAAACCTGTGCCCAAAAGCCATGCTGGAGGTAACCATCCTGCAAACATGAGCATTGCACGTGCGCTTATTTCGCTATAGCGCACAAAATTTCGGATTTTGTAAATATACTCAGCATCTTTTTCATTGAGACTTTCCATCACTTCACGACGGATCGCTTCAACTTTCGCACCAAATTCTTCGATTTGTGCAGGACTTAAATATTTGGATTTACTACTTTCACTAAAATAAACGGGAAAATTCATATCTATACCTTCTTAAAGGTTAATCACAACAGGACTAACCGCCTGTGAAATGCATAACTTAATTTGTGTGTTATTGTTTTGATCAAGCTCACCTGTGAGCAGATTCCGCACCACACCCTGAACTTTGGTACATGAACAAGTATTACAAATGCCCATACGACAACCATGTGCGGGACGTAAACCCGCCTGTTCTGCACTGTCTAATAAATTGCTTTTGGCCTGAAACTGTTGCTGAGAACGTTGAAACGTGACCACTTGAGCACTTTGGGTGTGATCGACAACAATTTGAAAGTATTCGGTATGCAGATAGTCAACTAAGTCTAGAGCCTGATAAATTTCTGTCAGGCTTTGCATCATATTGGCAGCACCACAAGCATAGCATTCACGTTGTTCAAAACCTTCAATCTTTTGGCTAAGCAACTCTTGGCTCAGATGTTGTTTATGAGTCCGTGTATTGACATGATGGTATTTAAACTGCGGATAATGTTCAGTAAGTTGTTGCAGTTCTGCATGAAAGGCATCATCCCGCGTAAAGTAAATTAAATCGATATTGGAAACTGTTTGTGGGCGTTTTAATGCAGCCTTAATCAATGCGTAAATTGCGGTAATACCACTTCCCGAGGCAATCATCAGTGCAGAGTGAGGCTGACTTTTTAAAACAAATTCGCCCTGCGGTTTGGAAATTTCAACTACACTTTTTACAGGCTGTTGAGTGAGTGCATTTGAGACTTTGCCCTGTTGTTTAACAGCAATCACAAGATTGCCATTTTCTATAATCTCGACAATTGAATAGCTGCGCTGCCAACGTACACCAGCAATGAGTACTGTCACTAAGATACTTTGCCCAGCTTGATAGTCGGTTGCTTTAAAATGATGATTTGGCTGTAACTGCATGTACACAAAGTCATCTGACAAGTGATGCTTTGCAACAATCCGCGCTTTGGCTTTTTTCCATGCCCATAGCGGATTTACTTTTTC
Organism: Acinetobacter sp. 789_lipA; assembly: GCF_058242845.1. Taxonomy (NCBI): domain Bacteria; kingdom Pseudomonadati; phylum Pseudomonadota; class Gammaproteobacteria; order Moraxellales; family Moraxellaceae; genus Acinetobacter; species Acinetobacter sp. 789_lipA. Next base: position 2,669,577 of record NZ_JBZAYS010000001.1, read on the forward strand.
AGCCAGAAAATCGATGAAATCTTCACGTACCCATTCAGGACGGTATTCAACATGCTTTCCCATAGTCACCCTCTGCTTTAGTTTATTTTTATACAAGTGTGCATTATTGAGACATCAAGATAAGGTGAGAACCTATTTTCGACTATGTCATAAAAGGACAAAATCTAACGAATTGACATTTTTTATCATTTTTGTCTAACAATATGAACAGTTCTGCCAATTTACTTTTCTTCAAGCAAAAAACAAAAAACCAAGCCGCAGCTTGGTTTTTAAACACATTACAGCGAATTAGTCTTCAAAATGAATCACCGTACGGATTGATTTTCCATCATGCATTAAGTCAAAGGCTTCATTGATTTTGTCGAGACCCATAGTATGCGTAACAAATGGCTCTAAACGAATGTCACCAGTCATGGCTTCTTCAACCATACCTGGCAGTTGTGAACGACCTTTTACTCCACCAAAAGCAGTTCCTTTCCATGTACGGCCAGTAACCAGTTGGAATGGGCGCGTTGAAATTTCTTGGCCTGCACCTGCCACACCAATAATCACCGACTGGCCCCAACCACGGTGTGCACATTCAAGTGCTGAACGCATGACATTGGTGTTACCACTACATTCAAATGAGTGATCAACCCCCCAACCAGTCATTTCAACAATGACTTCTTGTACAGGACGGTCATGATCTTTTGGGTTTACAAAATCAGTTGCTCCGAATTCTGCTGCTAATTTATATTTGTCAGGGTTCGTATCAACCGCAATAATACGGCTGGCTTTGGCTTTTTTTGCACCTTGTACAACTGCTAGACCAATACCACCTAAACCAAAGACTGCAACGGTATCACCCTCTTGTACTTTGGCTGTATTTTTGACTGCACCTAAACCAGTGGTCACGCCGCAACCCAATAGACAGACGTGTTCAGGGTTAGCCTCTGGATTGATTTTAGCCAAAGACACTTCTGCGACAACGGTATATTCAGAAAATGTTGAACAGCCCATGTAGTGATAAATCGGTTGTCCATTATAAGAAAAACGCGTTGTACCATCGGGCATCAGACCTTTACCTTGTGTAGCTCGAACTGCAACACATAGATTGGTCTTGCCTGACTGACAGAATAAACACTCGCCACACTCAGCCGTATACAGTGGAATAACATGATCACCCGGCTGAACGCTAGTTACGCCTTCACCGACCTGAACTACGATACCCGCACCTTCATGGCCTAAAACTGCTGGAAAAACACCTTCAGGATCATCACCAGATAAAGTAAATGCGTCGGTATGGCATACACCTGTATGGGTAATTTTGACTAAAACTTCACCTTTTTGCGGTGGAGCAACATCAATTTCTACAATTTCCAGAGGTTGTCCAGGTCCAAAGGCAACTGCTGCACGTGATTTCATTTTCGCTATCCTTACTTAACAGGTCTTTAACAGATGCGCTACAGTAACCGCTTTTTATTCTCTGTTTGAACCTATAACATGTGAAATATATAACTTATAAAAATTAGGTCTTTAAAAGAAATATGGCGATACCAACTCATTGTCGACCGCTGATTTTGCTGAGCACCGTTTTAACACTCGCGGGATGCCAGCTCGCCCCTAATCAGGCTAAGCCTTCAGCCCCTGTAGAGGTATATGCAGAGCATTGGCTCAAGGGTCAAGATGTATCTGCACAGCAAAAACAGGGACTTACGGCTTATTTGGCATTGGACGAAGCATTTATGAGCATTGCCTCACGCTTACACTTGATACGAGAAGCCAAGCACAGTCTAGATGTCCAATACTATATCTGGGGAGATGACTTTATAGGCCATATGATGTTGCACGAACTGCTGAATGCTGCGGATCGTGGGGTGAAAGTACGTTTATTAATTGATGACCAAAACGGCACGGCACTTGATGAAACTTTCAAAAAGCTGAGCGCTCACCCCAATTTTGAAATCAAATTATTCAATCCTTACAAATACCGTCATTTACGTGTGATTGATTATGCTTTCCGCTTCAATCACATTAACCATCGTATGCATAACAAACTGATTATTGCTGATGGCGCAATAGCAGTAACTGGCGGTCGTAATATCAGCAGTGAATATTTTGACGCCAGTGAAAAATTCCAATTTACCGATTTGGACATTTTGTTTTATGGGCAAGCTGTAGAACATGCCAATAGTGTATTTCTAAGTTTCTGGAATGATGATCTCAGTTATACAATTCCCCAATTAGTGGGTCGTGGAACAAAAGAAGAACTGGCTCAATTAAAACAGCACTATGAAGCGTATGCCTTAGATAAAAATGTGATTGAACAGAAAATTGATTTGGCTCGGATACAAGTCGATTCAGAGCTGACTAAGCATCCTGTTAACTGGGCAAAGGCTCATTTCATCGCCGATTCTCCCAATAAAATTCGTGGTGAAGCAAAGCCTGATGAAATCATTGTCAAACAAATGTTCGATTTGATGGGCAAGCCTGAAAAGCATATGGAGTTGGTCTCCGCATATTTTGTTCCAACCACAGCAGGTGCTGACTACCTTTCCAATTTGGCAAAAAATGGAACTCGAGTTCGGGTCTTAACCAATTCGTTATTGGCTAATGATGTTGCCATTGTGCATGCATTTTATAAAAAATATCGCCGTGGCTTGCTCGAAAATGGCGTCAAACTGTATGAGTTTAAACCCTATATCGAACGAGAAAAATACACATGGTATGAAGTAGCAACTGGGCATGTGATTCCAGCTAAAGGTCGAAGTTCCTCACGGCTCCATGCCAAATTTTTTGATATAGACGGAAAAGTCTTTGTCGGTTCGTTTAACTTTGACCCACGCTCAGCCCATTTAAATACAGAAGTGGGCTTAGTGGTGGAGTCAGATCAATTGCAAAATGCAATCTCACATAAGTTAGATGAATTTCTTCCGCATATTGCATATGAGTTAAAGCTTAATCCTCAAGGCGATATCATTTGGCTTGAACATCAAAAAGATGGAAGTGTCATTGAACATCAAACAGAACCCGAAACCACAAAATTTCAGCGTTTTATGATGAAAGCTGTATCATACCTGCCCATTGAATGGATGATGTAATTACAGGTGAATGACGTTATCCACATTTTCTAATGTATAATTGCTTTCTGTTTAGGCTGAGTTGCTTTGTTTTTAGGCTCAGCTTAAAAATGCTTTATCTATTTCTATTCTTAATACAACAGCGTTGAATATAATACTCGAACAAAATAATTGGCTCTGATACCTAAATTCATTCAAGGGCTTGAAAGGTTTTACTCAGTACACACTTTGATTTAACATGCAGCCCATCTTTTTTATCTCCCCTTTACAAAGTTTAGTAATGCAATTTTTTGATTTAAGTCGTCAGTTTAATCTCAGTAATATTTTAACCCCTTACAAAACACTAGAAGATCTTGCTCGACAAGAATGGTTTCTAAGTAAAGTGCGTGTTGAATATGACTGCTTGAGTGACAATGACATGGTTGAAGGGCAAGTCGTTTTAAAATCCAATCAAAATATCCAAATTGAACTGGAGTGGCAAATCCAAGATACAGGCCATGAACTTTTGGTTCAGTTTAAAGGGATCGAAACAGCTGCAAGCGAAGAGACTTTTGTTTTGGTGAAAGGTGCACAATTGATCGATGAATCGCAACAGCCACTTTCGGCAGGTGCACTCAGCCTATGGATTGATGGAACATTATTTCCTATGCTGCCACAACTACGTAAACAGATTAAAGCGCGGCTTAATCTCTGGGACTATGTTGAGTACGAAGACTAAAGCAGACCAACCATCTACGAATGGCTGGAATATTCAGTCATGTGGATAATCCAAATAGTTACCTAAAGTAAGCCTATTTCAGAAAATAAGTTGTAATAAGCCTCGGCTTTTTTCTCTAAAGCCAAAGGATAGGCACGAGAAGAAGATGGCATCCGATAAAGCCTCAGATCTCGCCCAGCAAAATGTGTCTCGGACTTCATGCCAATTTGTGGTTTTAACGTACCTGTGGGCATAGACAGCATGAGCGTATCAGTAGCTTTATCGCCAGTGGTCATCACACTATGACATTCGGGCATTTTTTCAAGTAAATGTTGCACATTGGTTGGGTTAATAATGTGCAAAAACTTATCTGAAGCATTGCCTTTTTGGCGAATCACTTCATAGGCCGTATCAAAAATCGCAATGCCCCGTTCATTTAAAAATGTACGGATCTGTTGTTCTTTAAATGTCTTCTGTTCGATATTGAGAAAATAATTTTTATCTTGGAAAAAACACAGGCCAAATATTTTCCACATATCATTTTGAAAATTTGGATAGTAAAAGTCCATTTTCCAGCGGGTCTTGGGCGGCGGAAAGCTGCCCAGCATCAATAATTTGGCATTAGCTGGGAGGAACGGTTTAAGTGGATGTTTTTCAATTTCAACTGAATGTGTCATAAGCTATAGAAAATTTGTCTTTATTGCATTTTAAAAAGATTGGCGTATTTTTTCAGCCACTTGTTTACCCCAATACTGATAAATTTCTTTGCTGGGGTGGAAACCGTCTTTGGCCATAGCTAAGTTTAAAGCTAAAAACTTCTTTAGATCGTACTCTATCCACTCCATCTGTTTTTGCTGTGCGACAAATTGGCCTAATTCTAAGTTCATCGCTTTGGCATATTGACCAAACAACCATGCAAGTGGGTTTGGAAGTGCAGGAAACTGATCCATCGGAGGTACACCAGATGCAATCGTTAATTGTGGACTAAACTTATGTTTGAGTATTTGATAAAGCTGCTTCTGTTTTGCGATCCAAGCCTGCGGCGAAGTGAATTTTGTAATGTCATTTACGCCCACAGAAGTAATGATGACATCAAAATGCTGTGTCTCAAACGTTTGGATGGACTGAATGACCTGATCTGTGGTGAATCCCGTCGTTGCGTGTAAATAAAATTGAATACTAAACTCAGATGACAGTTCTTTTAAAATTGAACCCAATAAGGCATCATCTTGAACATTTACACCGACGCCCGCTGCTGCTGAATCCCCCAAAATGAGCAAGGAAAGCGACTTACCCACGCCTTTTTGTCCAATGCGCTCTCCTTCGGGTTCAGCCAATCTTGGTGTATTTTTTTTGACGGCATAACCTTGAAAAAGAATGACTGGAATCAAAGCCAGCGTATAAATTTTTAATCGCATATTCAGTGACTGGGTCTAAGCTAACTGAGAGATGAAAATAGTATACGTTGAATTGCACCGATACACAGACTTAAATATTTTTCAGAAATATTGCTGCAAAGTAAATAACATAATATCTATTAAATCAATAACTTATAAGACTTAATATTATTCTAACAATTTGAGTCTTTGTCTTCGGCTATTTTTCTAAGTGACAAATATAATCTACAACTTCACTTGCCATCATACTAAAGCGGCTGTTGGCAGGAACATCAAAACTTTCACCTGCACAATACAGAGTCATTTCAGTCTGTAGCCCAATTTTAACTTGGCATTGACCTGAAACAATTTCAATATGCTCCGCAACATGCGTTTCAAACGTCAGCGGTTGATCTGTAGGCAAAATAACCCCAAGGGTCTTTTGTGAACCATCTTCACATTGAATGACATGACTGATTGAGCGCCCACCAAAATGAACATTGGGCTTTTTTCTGACTGAAACAAAGTCGAATTGTGTGGACATCTTGATCACCTTTTTCTTCAATGCTACCTCGATTTTATGACCAACTCATGAATGCACTCAAATGATCATTTGGAAATAGCAACATATGTTTAGAAGGTACTCGCATAGTTAAAAATAAAAAGGCTGATTTACAGCCTTTTTATTTCAATCATTAACCCAGTTTATTAACCAATTTCAGCGGTAAAATTTTCATTGCTAAACCTAGTGGTAGCCATGGCCATTTAGGAACATAGGCTTTTACAGGGGCTTTTTCAATTTCTGCTGCCAACAGTCGTGAACCTGTTTTTTCATCCACTTCAAAAGGTAGTGGTTTTGCACCCTCATTGATTTCTGTACGAATATATCCAGGAAAAATAGTCGTAACTTTAATTGGGGTATTGAGCAGTTCTGCACGAATGCCTTCAGCCAAATGTGCAACACCTGCTTTACTTGCACCGTACGCTGTCAAATGTTTTGGCATACCGCGGACTGCACTCATAGAAGAGATAACAACCAAATGTCCTGCATTTTGCTCACGGAAAATTTCGACTGCAGCTTCACACTGTGCTAGAGCTGAAATAAAGTTGGTTTCAACCGTGGCTTTATTAATCGCAAAACTGCCTTTGCCAATTCGACGCCCATCTCCAATTCCAGCATTCACAATTACACGGTCTAAATGACCAAACTCTTGTTTAAATGCACGAAAAACTTCAAACACTTGATCGTAATTGGTCACATCTAAAACTTTAGGAATGACTTTTATCCCGTACTTGCTCTCAAGTTCCTGTTTTAGGCTTTCAAGGCGATCTAAGCGTCGTGCACAAATTGCCAAGTTATAACCTTTTTGTGCAAATTCGCGTGCCATACCTGCACCAATACCAGAACTTGCCCCTGTAATTAAAATTGTTTTAGCCATGTCTTAATCCTGTCCTTAGATCCATGTCAGTAAGTTTGAGTTTTCGGCTTTAATAAAATGATGTTCATTGAGACTTAAAAGCTGCGGTTCATTGCCCACCAGTCGTAATGTGGTCATGCTGCTGTTGGCAATAGCCCAATTTAGCGCAAAGGTTTTATTTGGACTTAAACCTAAGAGTTTGCCTGCTACCACTGAAATTACACCGCCTGAAGTAAACACCACAGCATAGCGCGGTTTGCTTTGAGCCAGTTCATCACACAAATCTTGTAAAGCGACTTCAATTCGACTTTTAAACTCAGGCCATGATTCATCGTATTCATGGTGATAGTCTCCACCTGTCCAGCGTTCAATTGCCCCTTCAAATATCTTGGCCAAATAAGCACGTGGGTTCGACTCTTTAGCCACATCGGCTTTTAGTAAATGTGGCTCGTTAAAACGTGGTTCATAATGAGCAAAGACTTGCTGATGATTGAACTCATTCCATGCAGAATTGGTCAAAACATCCACCTCAGGAAAGCACTCAGCCAAAGAAATACATGCCGTTTGTTGATGTCGCTGCATAGAGCCTGAAACCACCACGGGTGCTTCTTTTAAGATCTGGTCAAAATATTGACCTAAAATTTTGGCTTGGAGTTCACCATTGGGAGAGAGTTGATCATAACTTTCTGCACCAAAAGATGCTTGCCCGTGGCGAATGAAATAAATAGTGGTCATTTGCCTAATATTTCCTTCATTTTAACAATGTATTTTTGAGCGACTTCATTGGCTTCAATTTTCTGTAAACCAATCAATTTAAGTGCGCGAATATGGAGAGCATGAATTAAAATCCAAAAATCTTTGAAGGCAGGGTTATTGGTCTGTTTGTGGTGATAGCGATAATAAATTTGCTGGGCAATCACGGCTAAACGGAAAATACCAAAGACTTCATAAAAGGTCCAATTTTCTACTTCTAAACCTGTTTTTTCTAAATAATAATCGACCACTTCTTTACGTGTGAACATGCCTTTAAGATTTGTCGGTTGACGACGTGTGGCTTTAAAAAGTGCACTATCCGACTCTTCAACCCAATATGCCAAGGCCGAACCTAAGTCCATAAGTGGATCACCAAGCGTTGCCATTTCCCAATCCAAGACACCAATAATTTGTGTCGGATGATTCGGATCTAAAATAATATTATCAAAACGCCAATCGTTATGAATTACGCAGGTTTTTGAGTCTGCTGGAATATTATCCTTCAGCCACTTTCGCACATATTTAAATGAAGGGACGTTAATGGTTTTGGCTTTTTCAAAACGAGCGTCCCAACCTTCCACTTGACGACGACAGTAACCATCACCTTTACCAAGGTTCTCAAGTTCTGTGCCTTGGTATGGGACTTGATGAAGTTCGATCAGTTTATCAATCACATTGATACACAACTCACGAACTTGGGCTTCTTTAAAATCTAGATCTCTCGGTAAATTGGCACGTGGAATAACGCCTTCTACACGTTTCATCACGTAGAAGTCACAGCCAAGAACAGATTCGTCCTGACACAATGCAACCATTTCGGGAAGTACAGGATAAAAAGAGGTTAAATTCTTTTGCACATGATATTCACGTGCCATGTCATGTGCAGATTTAGCTTTGGTACCTTTGGGTGGGCGGCGTAGAATTAGATCGACATTGTCGTATTTCAATCTATACGTCCAGTTAGATGCACCGCCTGAGTATTGCGTGACTTCAACCTGCCCTTGTAGATCGACACCTTGTGCTTTGAGCCAGTTTTCTACGGCTACAGCATCCAGTTCTTCACCCGCCCGAACTGTTCCACCTACATCAATCGCTGACATTCTTTTTTCCCAAACTATCAATCTTTTCTTTATAACTTAGAAGATCATCTATTCTTATTTCAACACGATGAATTAAAGAGATGATCTTCTCCTCTATTATTTTTTACGACGCGTACTATAGCCGCGTTTTGCCAGTTCTAGTTTTGCAATCATGCCTTTATGGACTTCATCTGGCCCATCAGCCAATCGCAGTGAACGTGCTTGAGCGAAGAAACCTGTCAAAGGCGTATCACGCGACACACCTGCTCCGCCGTGAATTTGAATCGCCATATCGACCACTTTTTCAAGCACACTTGGCGCAACGACTTTAATGGCAGAGATTTCAGTTAACGCTGCCATATTCCCTAAAGTATCCATTTTATACGCAGCATACAAGGTTAATAAACGTGCTTGATCAATTGCAACACGTGCATCAGCCACGCGCTCTAGGTTCCCACCTAATTTTAAAATTTCTTTGCCAAATGCAGTACGACTCATACCACGATCGATCATCAACTCTAAAGATTTTTCCGCAGCACCAATGCAGCGCATACAGTGATGAATACGACCCGGGCCTAAACGACCTTGGGCAATTTCAAAACCTTGACCTGCACCACCAATAAAGTTGGAAACAGGAACACGAACATTACTAAAGCTAATTTCACCGTGACCATGGGGTGCATCGTAGTCACCAAAGACTGGTAACATCCGTTCAATTTTAACTCCAGCCGTTTCAACAGGCACTAAAACCATCGAGTGTTGATGGTGGCGATCTTTGGTTTCATCTGGTGTATGCGCCATAAAAATAATTATTTTGGCATTGGGGTCACCTAAGCCTGAAGACCACCATTTACGGCCATTTAACACAATTTCATCGCCTTCGATCACGGCTGTTGCTTGCATATTGGTCGCATCGGATGAAGCAACAGCTGGTTCTGTCATACAGAAAACAGAGCGAATTTTTCCATCCAAAAGCTGCGTAAGCCACTCTTGCTTTTGAGCTTCAGAGCCATAACGCCACAATACCTCCATGTTGCCAGTGTCAGGAGCATTACAGTTAAACACGGTCGGCGCAAGGAGACTACGACCTGTGAGTTCTGCAATATGAGCGTAGTCTTGAACCGATAGACCTTGGCCCAATTCAGGACAAGGCAAAAACATATTCCATAAACCCGCAGCTTTTGCTTTGGCTTTGAGTGTTTCAAGTTGTGTAGGCCACTGCCATTTGGTCCAGTCGCCACCTTGGTTCAGTTCATGTACCTCATGCCAAAAGTCAGTTTCGATCGGCTCAATTTCGTTTTGAATAAATTGTTTGGTACGTTCTACATAATCTTGAGCACGTGCTGAGAGTTCAAACATGGCTACTTCCTTCGATCTATTTTGATATTTTCGCTTTACATCAACATAACCTAAAAACTAATATGAACAAAATGATTTTATTTTATAGATCAGCATGAACGATATTCATAGTAAATCACCCATTGATATGGGGCTTTTTCATCGCATCGATATCAATTTATACCCGCTTTTTATTGCGATTTATGAGCAAAAAAGTATTTCAAAAGCAGCTCAAATCTTGTCGATTACGCAGTCTGCTGCCAGTCATGCTTTGCAGCGTCTACGTAGCCATTTAAAGGATGATTTATTTGTTCGCTCTGGCAGCCAAATGCTTCCAACACCTTTTGCAGAACAAAATTACCTAATTATTAAAAATGCTTTAATTGCAATTCAAAGTATTTTCATGCAGCAGCAAAGCTTCGACCCGAACATGGTTCAAAGCCTAAAAATTGCGATTCATGATGAAATCGAACCAATTGTTTTCCCAAAGTTAGTTGCTCACTTTCAGAAACTTGGACTAAGTATTCAGTTCATGAGTAGTAAGCTGGACCGTAAAACAGTAGATGCTGATTTAGTTTCTCAACAAATTGATTTTGTGATTGATTTGGAACAAAACTTTGGCGATAAAATTCAATTTGAGAGCTTGGTCAAAGACCAGTTTGTGGCTTGTACTCAGCTCCAGCAAATCAATGCTGAATTGTATTTGGCTGCACCGCATATTGGTGTATCTTCGCGGCGTACTGGTGTTTTAGTTGAAGATGTTCATTTAAATCGTAAGCAACTGTCTAGGCAGGTTTTTTTGCGTTGTCAGCACTATTCCACTGCGCTACAAATTCTAGAGCAATATCCCAATGCAATTTTAACGATTCCTCAAAATATTTTGAGCCATTTGCATGTTTCCCCTCTGCTGAATATTTTTGATGTTCCTGTGAAACTGCCGCAGATGAATATTGGAATTTATTGGCATAAAAATTTAATGGAAAATAAAAGACACCATTTTTTAAGGAGCGAAATTTATAAAATTTTTGCTTAGGCTATTTTATAAAATTTAAAAAAAATCGAAGTTCTAACTTAGTTCCTGTATTGACTGTCATTTGGAACCTCTAAACAACCAACGCACCAGTCTTACAAATTACTCCTTGTTTTTTCTAATTCTGTATCTTTGTTATATACACCATAACCATTTGTAGGAACACTCAATTTGAAAGTAAACAATAAGCATCTCATCTTAAGATGCTTAAAATATGGAATAAATGTTAATTTCTTAATAGCACCTATAAGGAATTAAAGCCGTTTAGAACTTAGCGACCGTACCAAGAGTTTATTCTTTTTTACATAGCTAACGGTAAATCTTCTTGTTTAGCTCGTTCAAATGCATCAAAAAATTCTTCGTGTTGTACTTCCCTATTTACCACAGCGCATACTGCTTTATCTTCTGCAGTTTTTTGATCTACCTCTTCGCCCTTTCCACTACGACTGGACTCATATACCGTTCTTTGACGGAAATAACTAAAAGGTTCAGCATTACTCATAAAACCGTACTTAGAGTCATGAATATAGTTTTGATAAAAGCTCATAATTTCTGGTGTTGATTCTTTATGCCAACTCGCGAACTCCCAATCTTCTACGTCTAAGAAAAACTCATATGCTTTTGAAACAGGTGACAATATTCTAAAAATATTTATTCCACCAGATTTATTAGGTGCTGTTAGGTTTTGTAATTTTTCTAAGCGGCTGATTTCAGTTGCCATATCTGATGGGCCGATCGGTAATATTTCACGAAATTTATTATCTTTACGTACATTTTGACTGACAGAGGCTGTCTTGCTTCTCGCCAATGTTCCATACGCACTATAATAAACTTTCATAGCGGCAGCAATTTGATCTTGAACTTTTCCTGTAGATGGTATTAGTGCTTTTACTGCATCATACAAACGCTGTGTTTCGTTTTGAATTTCAAACTGTTCAGTAAATAATGCCCCATATTTTTCTTTTAATTGGTTAGGCTTTGTTGCACAAACCTATCTGTAAAGGGTTTTTCAGCGATATAATTTTCAAATGAAGAAGCCTACACACAAAATCTACCGCACAACCAATTGGCCCGCATATAACCGAGCACTCATGAGTCGCGGAAATATTGCCATTTGGTTTGATCCTGCTACGCAATGGTATGCGCCATCAAAAGGCAAACAAGGGCGAAATCAAACCTACTCCGACGCAGCCATCCAATGCTGCTTAATGATTAAATCCTTATTCCGTCTGTCTTTACGTATGGTCACTGGCTTTGTGCAAAGTCTGATTAAACTTTGCGGATTAAATTGGATAGCTCCAGATTACACCACGCTTTGTAGAAGACAAAAGCATATTGATATTGTAATCAGCTACCAAAAAAGTAGCGATGGGCTGCATCTACTCATGGACTCTACAGGCATGAAGTTTCTAGGTGAGGGCGAATGGAAACGCAAGAAACATGGACCTGAATATCGTCGCCAATGGCGTAAACTTCATATTGGTATAGATGCTAAAACCCTGCAAATACGAGCAGTTCAGCTTACAACCAATAATGTCAGTGATTCACAGGTGCTTGGTGATTTACTTAATCAGATTCCACAAGATGAGCGGATTGACTCTGTTTATACCGATGGAGCTTATGACACCAAGCAATGCCGTCAGGTCATTGCAGATCGGCAAGCGCATGCGGTGATTCCACCTAGAAAAAATGCGAAACCATGGAAAGATACAAAGAGTAGCTCGCTAGAGCGAAATGAATTACTTCGAACAATTAAACGTTTAGGCAGGACACTATGGAAAAAATGGTCAGGCTATCATCGGCGAAGTTTGGTTGAAACTAAGATGCATTGCATCAAATTATTAGGAGATAAACTCAGTGCAAGGAGTTTTGATAGCCAAGTGAATGAGATCCATGCACGTGTAGCAGTCCTTAACAGATTTACGGAATTAGGTCGACCACTTACCCAAGTTACGCCTTAAATTTGGCTCAATTAGGGGCGCTTTGCATTTCAAATCTTTGTGCAACAAAGCCCTTTGCGTATATTGATGCGCCTGAGTCCACTCAAAGCTATGGGCCTGAGTCCAAACGCTTAATCAAAAAAATGGTTTATCGGAAAGTGGTTCGTGTTCGCATTACAGACATTGACCGTTATGGTCGTTGTGTAGGTGAAATCTATCGTTTTCGGAGAAGTATGAATGAAGAAATGGTCAAACGTGGTGCAGCATGGGTCTATGAGGACTATATTAAGGATAAAAAGCATTTGAAACATATGAATGCTTTACAAAGTCATGCGAAAAAGCACAAGAAAGGTTTATGGCGCGGCACACGCCCTATTCGCCCGAGTGACTACCGCAAACTGAAGAAGTAGCCGATCTGTAAAAACTCAGCCTAAAAAAAGCCGCTCCATCGTGTAGAGTGGCTTTTTCATTAATTATTTGAAGACTTTAAAGCGTACAGCATCATCCACAAAGCCTTTTTCTTTAGCTTCGCCCTCAACTGAACCAAAGACCAGTTGTGCTCGCAGTTTCCAACTTGCAGGCACATCCCACTAAGCATGGACTTCTTCATCTACAATTGGATTGTAATGCTGTAAAGATGCACCTAAACCTAAGGTATGTAATGCAGTCCAAGTTGCAAACTGCGCTATTGCAGTTGAATGCTCTGCCCATACTGGGAAATTTTCAGCATAAGATGGAAATTGCTCTTGTAAGTCCTGAATTACATCTAAATCTTCAAAAAATAGACCTCTTGCGAAAGTAAAAACTACCTCAATATAGATTTCATGAAATATCAGAAATTAAACCGTTTTTCAGATTCTGAATTCCAGCGCTTGGTTGGCGTACCTCGACCAGTTTTTAGTGAAATGGTCGAAGTTTTAAAAGAAGCAGAATCACTTAAAAAGAAATCTGGGCGTCCTCATACTTTAGCTATAGAGGATCAATTGTTATTAACACTCAATTACTTACGGAATTACAGCACTCAATTGGAATTGGCTGCAAATTACCATATCGCTGAAAGTAATGTGAATCGAACTATTAAAAAGGTTGAAGATGCATTAATGAAATCAAGACGTTTTACCCTGCCAAAACGAAGCATTACCACAGCAGACGAACAATTTAACTGGGTAATTATTGATGCGACAGAATGTTCAATAGAACGCCCGAAAAAAAAATCAGAGTAAGTTTTACAGTGGTAAAAAGAAGAAACATACGTTAAAAGCCCAAGTGATCTATCATCCGAAGAGCAAACAAATCATAGGAGTAGATATATCGTTTGGCAGTCAGCATGATATTAAATTGGCAAGAAAAACAGTTAAGAAATTCAAACATTGTGACTATGTTATGACCGATTTAGGGTACTATGGGTTAGAGCAAGATGGCTTTAAATTATTGATGCCAATAAAGAAAAAGAAGAATTTACCCTTATTTGATGCTGAGAAAAATTACAATAAAATGATTGGAAAAATACGAGTTGTAATCGAACATATTAATAGTCAATTGAAAAGATTTAGAATACTAAGTGAACGCTATCGAAATAGACGAAAAAGATTCGGTTTACGCATTAACTTAATCGCTGCACTGGTAAACCGGATGAACTTGCAATAACGACTTTCGCAAGAGGTCTAATAAAACAGTTCCCACACCTGCTGAAAAACTGGTCATTTTTGCCGTTGTTTTAGCCGTGCTTTCTTCATCTTTAGCATAAGACTTCAGTTTTTCAGCCACAAAAGTCCAAAACTTTTCATGTTCCGTATTAAATAAAATTACCGCCCGAGATGACTGTGAATTGAACGATGATGGGCTTTGTTTAATGGCAGTTTGAATCAAATCAGTTAAAAATTCAGGGCTGTGCTCGACCTTTTTACCAATGGCATAAATGGTACGACGCTTTGTGATTAAGTCGATGAACTGATTTGACATATTATAAAATCCTTACGGTTATACTGTGAATGATGACGCAATGTATCAAGCAATATTAATTCCAACATTTGACCAAATAATAAAATTTAGTGCTTTAGATGCAGTTTAAATACTTTCTTGTGCTCGCAAATACATAGTTTTGCTATCGATCTCTGTACACGACAAAAATAGATAACTCATTGAAATAATGTCACAATAATTGTTTTCTAACGACGAATACTATGACACATCTCAATGAGTTATATCTTATCTTAAACAAATCTCTAAAATGGAACAAGTCACATTTAAAGTGCTTTGCGCTCATCATGCTTGTGATTATTTTAAAGCAAACATGTAATCTTTCTTCTGCATCTAAAGCCTTGCCCATCAAGTGCTTACCACAATCATTTTATCGACGTATGCAGCGCTTCTTTGCAGGTCAGTATTTTGATTATCGTCAAATTTCTCAGTTGATTTTCAATATGTTTTCATTCGACCAAGTGCAACTGACTTTAGATAGAACCAATTGGAAATGGGGAAAACGAAATATTAATATCCTGATGCTCGCAATCGTTTATCGTGGAATAGCGATACCTATCCTTTGGACATTGCTTAATAAACGTGGAAATTCAGATACGAAAGAGCGTATTGCTTTGATTCAACGCTTTATAGCCATTTTTGGTAAAGACCGTATTGTGAATGTGTTCGCAGACAGAGAGTTTATCGGTGAGCAGTGGTTTACATGGTTAATTGAACAAGACATCAACTTCTGCATTCGTGTTAAAAAAACTTCATTGTCACCAATCATTTAGGAAAGAATCATAAAATTAGTGATTTATTTCGCCATCTTAAAGTTGGTCAAATTGAATGTCGTAAACGACGGATTTTGGTTGGTCGGGTGAAACTATATATAAGTGCACTACAGTTAGAAAATGGAGAGCTTTTACTCGTCGTTTCTCCTCAGTTTAATGCCAATGCTATTCAGGATTATGCATTACGCTGGGAAATTGAAACCTTATTCAGTTGTCTCAAAGGACGCGGGTTTAATCTTGAAAATACGCGCTTGACAGACCCTAGACGAGTGAAAAAATTGATTGCGGTGTTAGCTATAAGCTTCTGTTGGTGTTACTTAACGGGTGAATGGCAACATGATCAAAAAAAAGCGATAAAAATAAAGAAGCATGGACGACTCTCAATGAGTTTATTTCGCTATGGTTTAGACTATGTTCAAATGGCGATTCAGCGTTTAATTGGTTTTGGGAAAAAAGAAGAGTTTAAGGAAATTTTGGCAATTTTAAGAAGGCAGAATCCTGATAGGATAAGGGTTCTGTGAAATTTGTCGTGTACAGAGGCTATCGATATAAAAAATCCTCCATTTGGAGGATTTTTGAATGACTTAAAATTTGGCTTCTAAGACTTGAGTGGAAATTTTATTTTTCCATAAGTCACGAAGAACGGGTAAATAGAACTTTTCACCCAGTTCAACCAATTCTGCATCGATCAATGCATGAATCTCATGCATAAATAAATAATCGAGTTCAACTGTTTTCAACTGTTGCTGTGCTTTTGCAAAGTCTTTGCGCTTTTGTTGTGCACGTTTCACTAGAGCATCGGCAAAATCTTTATCTTTAAACTGTTTGATCGCGTTTAAGCGTAATTCAATAACGCCCCAACCACTCAACAACAGTTTGAAAAGTTCAAAGTCAGTCGTGGTTGATTCCCATGTCATTTCTTCAAGATTTTCATTTTCAGGTAGAACAGGAAGTAATAACTCCATAACACTTGGGAAAATCTTTTTGAAATTTAAAACAAATTTAACAGGATGTTCACCCGGATAATCGTTAAATTGCACGTTTTTCTGAACATCTGTCAAATAAATATCAAGCATGGTAACTCATCAGCAGTTTATCTTTAGTCGACCATTGTACCGACTTCGCCCAAAGATAAAAACCGCTGGTGTTCATTTGCTCTTTAGTTGAGCATCTGGACCAAGGGCTATTTTACATTTGGTGAAATCATTTGCTCTGGACGTACTACTTCATCAAACTGCTCAGCCGTGACTAAGTTCAATTCTACGGCCACCTGTTTTAACGTTTTCCCTTCTTTATAGGCTGTTTTGGCAACTTTCGCTGCATTTTCATAGCCAATCACTGGGTTTAAAGCCGTAACTAACATCAATGAGTCATGTAAGAAGTGGTCAATTTTTTCACGGTTTGGCTCAATACCCACGGCACAGTGATCATTAAAACTATTACATGCGTCACCCAAAAGCTGAATCGACTGCAACAAATTAAACGCAATCACTGGCATGAATACATTCAGTTCAAAGTTACCCGATGCACCCGCAACATTAATCGTGGTGTCATTGCCTAAGACTTGCGCCACCACCATGGTCATCGCTTCACTTTGAGTCGGATTCACTTTCCCCGGCATAATACTTGAGCCTGGTTCATTTTCTGGAATACGTAACTCGCCAAAACCACAACGTGGGCCACTTGCCAACCAGCGAATGTCATTGGCAATTTTGTTCAAGCTTACCGCAAGCGTTTTTAATGCACCTGAGGCAAACACTGCTGCATCACGCCCAGCCAATGCTTCAAATTTATTTGGTGCCGTCACAAAAGGCAGTCCTGTCAACTGTGCCAGTTGCTCCGCTGATTTTTCTGCATAATCAGGATGAGCATTCAACCCTGTACCTACAGCAGTTCCACCTAAAGGTAGTTCATACAAACCTGAAAGTGCTTGTTGTAAACGCTTTAAGCCGTGATCGAGCTGAGAAACATACCCGCTAAATTCTTGGCCTAAGGTTAAGGGTGTCGCATCTTGTAAATGAGTTCGGCCAATTTTGACGATGTCAGCAAATGCTTGAGACTTTGCCTCTAAAGTATCTCGAAGCTGTGTCACCGCAGGAATCAGTAATTCATTGATCTGAATACTTGCTGCGACATGAATCGCCGTTGGGAAGGAGTCATTGGTCGACTGAGCACGGTTCACGTGATCGTTCGGGTGTACAGGTTTTTGTGCACCTAAGGGATTGCCAAGTTTCTGATTGGCGATATTGGCAATCACTTCATTACAGTTCATGTTGCTTTGTGTGCCTGAACCAGTTTGCCATACCACCAAAGGAAACTGACTATCCCACTGCCCTGCAATCACTTCATCCGCAGCACCGACGATGTATTGCGCCAATTCTTGTGGAATTTGGTTGAGCTCAGCATTGGTCAATGCTGCTGCTTTTTTCACTAAGCCCATGGCACGAATCATTGGACGTGGTAGACGTTCACTACCAATTTTAAAGTTTTGCAAACTACGCTGAGTTTGAGCACCCCAAAGTGCTTCACTCGGTACTTCAACTTCGCCCATCGTGTCATGTTCAATACGTGTTTGCATTTTAACCTCTTCCTTTTTAAGTGAATTGCAAAATGATAGGACTTACGCACTATTATTTATAGATTCTCTGTGGTAGCAGATGATTTTTATCGAGAATAAAGTCATCAATGAAGTTTTTGATAACTGGTCTAAATAATTTCTTCTGCCAACGATATACATTTTCAAAGATCCGCTCAAACTGGTTCTTTTGTATCTCGACGTAGGCCATCAAGGCTGAAAAAATATGATTCAAAATCAGTTTAGATCGTCTTACTTGAAACTTTTCAATATGACAAACCTGTTTAATCACCCGGTGATATTGCTCTATTTTCCAATGACTTGAATGTAATTCATGAAAACCCTCAAAGGACAATAAATCATCTTCATCTTGATGCACAATATAAAACCTCTGCTGTTCTTTTAACTGAGTCTTAAATAATTGTACAAAGCCAAAATCTTTGAGCCAGACCACTTGACCCTGATGGAAATTTGGCAATAAACGCAGTTGAAACCATTGTCCTTTTTCTGGGGAAACCTTACGGTTACAGTCGATACCAAACATAAATCGAATACCATATTTTCTTATGGTTTTTAGATTTCCAGTCGATGAATACCAACTATCACCTGTAATAAATTGAATCTTTGCACCCCAACTGAGTACTTCACTTAACATATCCATAAAGTAATCATTCTTGGTTTTACTTTCAGATTTGTCATAAATTCGGAAATTAATTGGAATATTTTGACCATTCTGATCTGTCGCATACAAGGTAATGAGATTAATACCCTTGACGGATCGGTGGTGTTTGCCTGACCAAAAATAGCTAACCAAGTCCATATGTTGACTATAGGGTTTATCTAAAACAGTATCATCAATACTGACTATAAGTTTATTATTATCAATATGTTGAATTGCTTCTTGATATAGGTCGTGAGGTGTGTAGTCTTCACGTTCTAGAAAGCGATTTACACTATCATGCGAGATGTTATAAGTCTCGGCAAGTTGTGTGCAGCTAATAGAGTTCGGTTCTGTCATGAGAAAGCCCATATAAATGGGTAATGTACAAGTTGCTGTAGAAGCATGTTTAATTCGTCTGATCACAGATACTTTATAAAGTATTTTAATACTTTTTTGAATCCGTCAATGCGTAAGTCCTAAATGATTATTTTGCGCTTGTTTTCCTTATCTTAATGATTAAGCAAAAATATATAAATGATAATTGTTATCATTAAATTAATTAACGACCATCTAGACTTTGTCGGTAGAAACGCCATCCATCTTCAAGGGTTTGTTCTAAACTGCGCTTCGCTTGCCAGTGTAAAACGTTTTTCGCTTTACTACACTCGGCTGCGACCTGATCTAATTCCACGATGTTCGAATCCTTCACATCGACTGTAGCAATATCACTTTGCGTCACATTTTCAACTTTTTCAACCAACTGCTGTATCGACACACTTTGACCTGCAATATTAAAAGCATCACAAGCAAACTGTTGAGTACTTAACCATTGTAACGAAGCAGCAATCGCATCACAGGCATCGAGTATATGTAAAAAACTACGCTCTACGGTATGATCTGTGGTTTGTGCACTTTTTCTAAGTTCAATATGATCACGCTGTTTTGCAGCGACTTGCATCAACAGTGGGATAATATTTTTCGGTAAAGGCGGAAACAATTCTCCGAGCATCGCATTTTCAAATGCACCAGCAACATTGCCCATTCTTAAAATTGCAATTTTCCATTCATTATCCGTTTTTGCTGTATCTCGAATAATTTCTTCGACCATTTGCTGCGACTTGATATACGGGTTTGGATAGCCGAAATTCAGCTCCAAATCTTCTTCTAAATGTAGGCTGGATTCACCATAGACCGCAAGACTGGAAAGATGAACCAAAGTGCGTACACCTGTGCGCTGCATGGCACGCAGTAAACTCATGATACAACTGACATTGTCATTATAGTATTCCAAAGGCTTCAGTACAGATTCTTCAAGCGATTTAAAACTTGCAGCATGCACTACCGCATCGATGGAATACTGCTCAAAAACTTTGTTTAAGGCAGGGGTATTTCGTATATCAATTTTGACAAAAGGCACGTACATGCCACTAATAAATTCTAATCGTTCAAGAGTTTGTAAGTTCGCATTGGATAAATTGTCTACAATAATGACCTCTTGCCCATGCACCATAAAGCTCAAAGCAATATGAGAGCCTATAAAGCCTAAACCACCAGTCACTAAAATCATTGTATACATACTCCTTATAATAATCAGCAAGTTGCGTTTTATTGGTGTATTTATGGTGTTTCAAATGACTTATCCACAGATATTAAACGCAAAAAACCGACTCAAAATCCTCTTGAGCCGGCCAATCTGCAAGAGCACTATATCATCATTTTAAAGGTTCGGAATATTGCATGTGTTACAGTTATAGCTATGTACTGTATATCGTTTATGAAAAGAAAAAGATTATTGAATAAATTGTGAAGTTTGTACTTGGAGGGGATGTTCAATGGCCTACATAACTAAAGATGGCAAGTGGCTTGCCTATCGAGATGCGACACAAGAAATACTGGAATACGATGATTTTTCAGATGTCCAACAGGTCTATCAACCTGGATGGTTTTGGGTTGATGATAAGGATGATGCCAAAGTATTCCATGCTGAGAGTATTGCGAGTTCATTTCTAGTGCGTCGGCGTGGGGAGTTTTGGAAAGGTGCTAAGGTTGTGCTGAAATAAAACCCTCACTTAGAGGGCTTTTTTTTCAACTATTGAAATTACTGCTGAGTGCCGTTGCTGGCAATCTACATACTTGCGGCGATCATCAATCATAATCGGCAGAATGTCTTTACCCTGCCCTGATTCAAGTTTTTGCAACGGGGGACATGGTGCTTTAAGGTTCGGCGGTATTACCAGCGGCATTGACTGCTGACACCCCAGCATCATCGAAACAAATGTTGAGATAAATAGGACGTTCAATGATCTTTTGCACTTCACGTGTAATCGTTTCTGTCTTGACTCGTTCCATTTCTTTGGTTTGTTCATAGTCATCACCTGCTTTTTGTGCTCGTTTTTGTGCTTCCTGTTCAGCATCTTTATAAGGCTTCACAGCCTTATCAATTTCTTGCTGTACCTTTGTTTTGCAATCAGCTTTTGCCTTATTCAGATCACCCGCAAGTGAATTGGATTGCCATGTTTGAAAGAATCCATAGATCAAAAGCACAATGATTAAGGTCCAGCGCTTGTTGTTCCAAATCCAATAAAGTAACGGCATCAGAATTCCTCCACGTCAGGGAGGTCCACTATTTGCCCGGCTAATCCATGATGGCAATCAGATAAGAACTGGATTTTTCCATCCGTGACAAAGGAATGGCATTGACTAGGGTGGCCTTGATTTACCATTAAGCTTGGGCTAAATGTTGGTTTCTCTAAATCGCCATTGAAGTCCCAGCGAATTTTGTGTTTTGGATCAACATGGAATGGATGCAAGGTTTTACAACCAGGGCATTCAATAAAATAAATACCGTTAGACTCAAGAAGCACATTGCTAACTTTTTTAAATTCATTCATCTACTGTGCTCCCATACATTTCGAGTGACGCTCAACTTGTCGTGTCCAAACGCCATAGCAATTGTTGGATCGTACAGAGCAATCACGTTTGGCCACATACTTCCATTTCAATAATGAATCACATGCCTGCTTGTACTTCCCCGCTTTCAAATTGCGAAGCATGGAAGATTGATTCCAATTGGCTTGGCCAAAGTTGTAGGTGAAGTCGAGATATACGTCATACTCGACTTGAGACAACTTCACGCTCTGGAGAGACTTTCGAAATGGAATTTCGTCTTTGGCCACATGTGCTTTTGCCCATTCCAATGCGGTTTTGCGTGAAATTGGTGGATCAGACATTTTAATCTTGGTGCCATCAGGCTTGGTTGTTGATCCGATACCTTGAGTCACAACACCACCAGTGTCTTTGTAAGGAACCGACACATTTCCCTCTTTGCTTTCTAAATTCCAAAAAAAAGCAGCCGAAGCTGCTAATCCTATTGCCCAGTATTTCGTCTTATTCGACATTGCATTCACCCTTAGCTTTACTCAGCGCAATCTGATGTAGTTGTTCGGCACGTTTGTTTTCTTGGCGCTTGTAGTACCAATTAATCAAGAAGCTCATAAAGCTCACTAATAAGCCTGCAATCGCTACTAACAAACCAATCGCTGTGATTGGATCTAAACCCAATAACTTCCCCGACAAGCCAGCAATTGATCCCCCTACTGCTGTTTTGGTTGAAATTGATGTAACTGCAGCACTCGCTTCAGCAATTGCTTGCCCTGTTGTTTCAGACATTTCGCCCCCTAAATTTTGGCAATAAAAAAGCACCCGAGGGTGCTTTATGGTTGAAAATTTTAACTATCCGCAGTCGCTTGTGTGATTCGTGTTGAATAGTTCCACGAGGTTGGCTTCCACACGTCTCGCGCAGCAACACGCACATAATATGTGGTCGTTGATTGCAAGCCCGTGATCGTGCAAGCATTTTCAGTACCTGTCCAACGTGCTGCCGTTGTATCAGGATCAAAGTTCGCATTGGTACTAATCCACACCTGGTAATCTTTCAGATCAGGCACTTCACTTGGAATCCAAGTCACTGTGATCGAATCTGCAGTTGCCGATGTGTACACGTTCATCAATGATGATGGCACTGGATTACTGATATTCAGCTCTGCAAAAGTGCTGACAATCGAACCGTTTTTACTTGCAACACGTACTGTATAAGCACGTTGAATACCGTCAATCTTGGCTTCATCCATACTGTAACTGTAATCAGTATTTGTCGTTTCAACTTCACGTAGCAATACACCACCTGACATGATTTGAACGATATACCCTGTGGCACCAGCTGCACTTTGCCATTGAGCTTTAAAGCTCATTGCTTCAAATGCGGACTGCAATGATAAACCTTTGACACCCGTAGGACGACCACCATTGATGGTGTAACTGTATGCCGTCACTTCATCTAAAGTTTCTTCTTTTTGCTCAAGTCCGTTGAAGCTTGTGAACTTCAGATAAATCTGTTTGTCGATCATATTTGGATTGAAGTCATATTCAAAAATGGCACGATCAATACGAACAAACGATTCACCGGCATTGTGTGAGCTTGCATCGCCAAAACGGCCACGAAGCATGCTACTTAATGTATAACGCCCCGATCCATCCAAGGTTGCATCGATATAGTTGATATATTCATCACCGACTTTACACAAGGTTGCATCAACTTCAGCATCTTCAAGCGTACCACCAAAGATTTGACTTGATGTATTCAACTGGACTTGCATAGATGTATCATCTGCATCAATGGCTGAAACTAATGTACCGTAACGCGCTGAACCATAAATGGTCCCGATCATTTCGTATGTTGTATTGTCCAAACTTGTCCAGACGTTACACCCACCCCAATTGATTCCACCTGACGCAGCGACCCAGATTTGATTTTTACCACCTGTCAATTCTAAAGGAGGCTCAAAAATTGCTGGTGCATTGACGTTGCCTGGTTCTTCATTGCCACCTTGGTACCCGTTTGATGATTGCAGATCATACTCAACTGCTGAACGTGACCCGACTGCCAGTTCTTCAGCGGTAATCGAAAGCACACCTTCTTCATCTTCTTCAACTCGTGTGATTCGAACAGGAAACTGATTTAATCCCAATGATTCATCTGTAATGGTCACAATGTCCATCGGCTCAAGTCGGCAGTATTTCCACCCCAATTCAAACTCATACTCATTTCGTACATAGAGTCGTCGCTGTAATAGCAATTGCACGGCATGACGGGCAATTTTCGGTTCGCAGAAAAAGTCAAATTTGACTGGATCTTGTGTACGCAGCCCAAACATTTCAATATTTGCTTGGTCCTTGGCTTCAACCGTTTCAGTGTTGTACTGGTTGAAGCGATTCGCGTATTCAATTTGGCAATGATTGTATGCATCTGTGTCACGGCTACGACGCACGCGAATTGGCTGATCTTCACCCAAGAAATCGTCATCTGTTAAGTGATAAACAGGTTCAAGATTTGGCGTAAATGTCACCCCATTCCCCGTCACCGCACTATCACCGTATGAACGGATTTTCAAACCGTCTGGACTTGGGACCACGGCACAATTCACGGCTTCCACAATTTCACTGATGATTTCAAATGCTTCACGCTGTTCAGTCAATGCAGGACTGATCAACAAATTCGTGGCTGCACAATAGGTTCGAAATTCGGATAAATCAGCCATGTTTAGACTTGGTGCTGCGCCATAACGTGGATTGGTGATGAAATCTTCAATCACGTCAGCTGGATTGGCATCATGAATCGTTTCTGAAAATGTAATGTCGCTGATCACTTCAAAATTATGATTCGATAATGCTGCACTACCACCCAAATCATAATTAGCACATGCGACATATCCAAGGAATGGATAATGCACCGCCTCATCTGGATGTTTTGATGCTAAATATCCCCAAACAGGATTATAGTCGCCATCAAACAATTCAAAGCCTAATTGCTCGATTGGTGTCTGAATTCGATATTCAATAATCGGTTTTAATGAATTAAATCCTTGTCGTTTATAACCAATAATAATCGGCATATTACCTGTGACGATCTGTTCTTTGTCACGCCAAATGATACCAATATCTTTGATTTTGTTTTCACAAAGCCCCAACATCAAAGATGCTGAATAAGTGTATGTTGTGTTTTTTGTCTTGGTTTTACCACCTTTACCACCAGATTTAGTGGTTGTCGTATGAGCAGTCGCCTTAAAGTCTCCATACCAAAACATATTGGCTGCGACACGGTTTTTGCCGTAAACCAATGGCTGTGTCAGTCCGTATGCAGATTGCTGAATGCGCATCGAATTGATGCGCTTATCAGACGTACTGATCGTTGTGCTTCCAAATATTCCACCCATACTATTCTTTTAGCCTCTTCATACGATAAAAGCCCGCAATTCTGCGAGCTAGACTTCCTTTTGTGCCATCTTGGAGTATCACTCCTTGATGTATATAGGAGTGAATAATCGTTGGCCATTCGACGACAATTGCACCATGACTGATGCACTTGCCAAAATGATAAAGAACAATGTCACCAGGCTGTGGTTCATCGACTTCATAGCACACCGATAAAACGTGCTCTAAATATCGCTGCCCAAGCTGGTGCATGTGCCAATCTGGTGGATATGGTCGCGGATCTAAATGATCCATCAAGCCCACTTTTTCGTAGACTTCACAGATCAAAGTTCCGCAATCTACACCGACACCTTTAACACGCCCTTGGTGGTGATATGGGGTGCCGAGCCAAGTGAGGGCTTCTTGAACGGCAAGATCGTTTTTCTGCATAGACTCACCTAAATTTTGGCAATAAAAAACCGCTTAAATGCGGCCTTTTACATCATCTTCGTTTCAGACAACAGCTTCGGCTTCGGACGCTCAGCTTCATACTGCTCTTCTGAAATGAACTCGACGTTGTGAATTGTCGAAAGTGTACTTGTGTCAGATATCTCACCGATAGTGATGACAGCACCGCTGTCTTTATCCGTAACTTTATAGAACTGCCCGTCTGTAAGTGTGTAATCAGTCATTATGCTTGTCCTCCATCTGTAATTGTCCAACCTGCACTTACTAAATTTGCTCTAGCACTCGAAGAAACAGAAGAGTATTTTGATAAACCCATGCCCAATAATCTAGGTTTAATTCTTGATGCCCACTGGTTTCTTCTTGTCGTATTTATATCTAGCCATAGTGCATTCAGGAAATCATCATAATAAGATGTTCTATACACTTTTCCTTCCATGAAAGAATCTAGAGATACTTCAACGTTGAATTTAGGACACCAAGCCGCTAAAGGTTGATCAAACGCAGTGGCAAAAGCGAACATTTTCCACATATCTAAACATGCAGATATATTCCATGCTTCTACTGGCTGATTAAATGCGACTGCTTCTTCGAAGAACTGCGCAAGGTCCGTGCAAACCGATACATTTAAGGCCGCCACTGGTCTATTGAACGAACTAGCTGACCGCATGAATGATCTTAGTAGGGTGCATTTAGATAAATCTAGTCCTTCTATAGGTTGATCAAAAGCGACAGCTCCAGCGAACATTTCTGAAGCCATGACCAGCGATCTGGTGTTCCAGTTGTCTATCGGCTGATTAAACATCTTCGCATTTTTAAATAGACCACTCATATTCAGAACATTTTGAACGTTCCATGCATTTAAGTTTTGATCAAACGCATAAGCTTGCTCAAACATATAGGCTATATTCGTAGCGGCTGACAAATCCCAATTACCAATAGACTGGTTAAATGACTGAGCATTATGGAACATGTACATAAATGCCGATACTTTAGAGGTATTCCATCTATCTAGTGGTTGATTAAAATCAACACAAGATGAGAACATACTGGCAAAAGATACAGCTGAGTCCGTTTCCCATGAGTTTAATGGTTGATTGAACGGTGTTCTTGCAAACATAAACGAAAATTCAGTGATTTTTCTTACATCCCATAAGCTTAGATTCTGGTTGAAGTTGGGGGAGTTTTCAAACATTGCTGCTGCGAACACCACATCCGACATATCCCAGTCGGATAAATCATACGCCACAAATTGACTGGCGAACATCGTGTCCGTGCTATTAATAGTGTACGGTCTTCTTGAGTAATCGATCTTCATTTGATTAGGATCATTGCCACCACATAGGGAAGTGTCAGACAAGTAGTTGTTGAACATCAATTGACAACTTTTAAGACCTTCATCAATTTTGATTTTAAAATAACAAACGGTCCGGTTCAGAAGTATTAGCTCAGTGGAATCGATTACAAGAGGGTTATCAGGAACTATTAACCTATTAGGTAAATTGGCAGCCCATGCTACGAACTTGCCGCCATTTACCGTGATCGGATTCTCAGTATGTGAAACACCAAACGTCCAAATTTCTACCTCGTCGGCTCCGTTTGTTCTACGATAAATTGCCACGTTACATTTCCCCAATTTAGGGAATACTTTAGATCTAGTATTGATGGATTCGTCTGTTTTAAGTAAAAGGGTATTTGACATATTTCACCTGTTTAATTGATTAACCACACTGTATCTAGATAGTTGATTCTCGCATCGATATATCTGTACGCCTGCTCTAGATCTGGGTAATTACTATTGCCGAAAATCGGTGTTACCCCCCATTTGGCTTTATCTTTCGAATAAATGTCTCTAGGAATATTCCGTGCCGCTTCTACGTAATGCTTAACTACCGCATATGTAGATATATCCCCGCTTTTTCTTAACTTTGTATAAAGCTCACGGATTTGAGGCAGATATACTTGTCTAAATTTAGGCCAGATATCGCCACTGACAATTAAACCTGTTTGAGTGGCTCCAGCGTTGTCGCCAGTAAACCAGTTTAATGTCCAGTCTAAATCCGATGGTAGAATGGACCAATGAACATTGTCCCATGTCATGATATTGTAATTGTTGCCGTTGATGTCCCAATGTCCAACCAATTCAACAAAGATGTAGAATATCAACCAGTGAGGTAAGACCAAAACAGAAGCGTGGTTTTGGTAATTACTATCTAAGTCCTTGGTAAAGTTGAAGAGTCTTTCGATCGAGGTTTGTACCGCAGCAAATTTACTAGGTATGGGTCCTTGGTCTTCATATCCCGACATTTTAGGGGATTTTATTTCCCAATCGCGTGAGTCAAAGCTTTGACTCAAGTATGCATCATAAGTGGCGCTGTCTAAAAATATATGCTTGGTATCAGCGTTGTTAAGTGCATAATTTTGTCTAGTTTTCTTTAATCTTAAGGTGTATAAACCATAAAATTGATTATTTAAGTAGACAACACAAGGGACTCCGTGAGGATAGTACTTTGCATCAACTGTGTATTCTGCATCCACTTTTCTATCAGTATTTGCTTGGTAAATAATGTTATTTACTTTGCAATAAGGATAATCCAATTTCCTCACAAGACTGTTCCAAAATCTGTATCCACCCTGATCTCGGAAGTGGGTAGGGTCCCTGTAGAACCCTTTCAAGTGAAAAGAGTCAGTGGCGATCATGCTACCTACTTTGACCTTGAGCGATTCCATATCTGAATTAAAAAGATCTAATGTGTAGTTTTTCTTATAGTCGTATGCTGACCCGTGACCCTGGACCGTTACTTCCATGTTTGATTTAAAAAATGTCTGAGAGTTGGATGGGTCACTAAATGAACACATACCCGATACGGTTGTCTCGCCTAAATCGGTAGGCGGCTGGCCTACCATGGCGAAATCGATTCTATAAAAGCCTAATTCAGGGATAGCGATTTCAGTTTGGTCGGTCACTTCGTCTGTTGATTCCGAGCGGCTCCCGAATGGGGTCACGACTTCATCTGCTATGATTTTTGTGAAATACCACTCACCTTTAGAATTCAAAGAGGCAAGCATGTTTCCTACATTATCGGAAACTGCAAGAATTGTGTCCCCACCAACCTCGCTTGTAGATTCGATATTCAAATCAACATTTGAAAGATCAAATAAACCTCTTACAGTTCCATCTCTTCCAATAGAGGTGGTCCCACATGTTTGAACAACTAAAAGCTTATTTATAAGTGATACTCTGCTCTAGTTAAGCTACCTTATTTTGTTGTGGTAGCTGGTCATAGTAAAACTCATCTGGAGTCATTTTGTCCAGACTCGAATGAGGTCGTTTCAAATTATAAAATTCAAAATATGCGTTTAATTGCTTCTTCGCATCCAAAACATTGCTGTAGGCTTTGAGATACACCTCTTCATATTTAACGCTCCGCCATAATCGTTCAACCATCACATTATCAACCCATCGACCTTTACCATCCATACTGATTTGAATGCCATTTGATTTCAATACATCAATAAATGCATCACTGGTAAACTGACTGCCTTGGTCTGTATTAAATATTTCAGGTCGACCATATTTTTCAATAGCTTCATTTAATGTTTCTATGCAAAATGTAACCTCCATACTAATCGATACTCTATGCGCAAGTACCTTGCGGCTATGCCAATCAATCACAGCACATAAATAAACAAAGCCTTTTGCCATAGGGATATACGTTATATCCGTAGACCACACTTGATTACTGCGCTGAATAGCCAATCCTTTGAGCAGATATGGATATTTGCGGTGAGCTTGATTAGCCTGGCTTAAATTTGGTTTGCAATATAACGCATTAATGCCCATTTTCTTCATTAAAGTACGTGTATGACGTCGTCCTATATGATGTCCTTGACGATTCAACAAATCACGCATCATCCGGCTACCTGCAAAAGGGTATTGCATATGTAACTCATCCATACACCGCATTAGCTTCAGATCTGATGCACTCACAGGTTTTGGGCGATAGTAATAACAACCACGGGAGACTTTCAGCAGCTGAGCTTGCTTAGATACTGAAATCTGAAGTGAGTCATCGATTAACTTTTGTGGTTGAAGCGGCCCAGTTTCTTCAACACACCTTCTAAAAAATCAATTTCTAATGCCTGCTCACCGATTTTTGCATGTAGTTTTTTTAGATCGATGGGTGGTTCTGTTGGAGCTTTTGATTGATCGAAAGCTTGCGAGGAAGCTGAAATCAGTTGATTTTTCCAGTCGATAATTTGGTTTTGATGAACATCAAATTCAGCACTCAATTCAGCAAGTGTTTTTTCTGCTTTAATCGCAGCAAGTGCTACCTTAGCTTTAAAATCATTTGAATGATTTCTTCTTGGTCTACGTGCCATAAAATACTCCATATATTGATGTTTATAACATCATTTGGGGAGCAAAATATCACTTATAAGTGTTGTTCAAATTTCCTGATCCACCTCTCAATTGAGAATAAAATATTATCCAAAGCATCTGAAATGATGAATAAGTCATCTGGGGTTGAGGAAATTGTATAAGGATTATTCGAGGTTTCTACTTTTGTTAAATTTGCGCCATCCCAAACATAAAGCCCAGCATCGTCTCCCTGTGCGATACGTATAGTAGAATTTGCCGGTACATTTATTTTATCTACATCAAATAAGGCCATTGTTGCATAGCTATAGTTGCCACCTTGCGCCTCGACTAAATCAAGTGACATTTGACGAATATGATTGAGCAAAACGGTTAATGCATTTTTAAACTGTGATTCGGTGATAGTGTTCCCGATAAAATCGTAATCGCTCGGTACAGTCATTGGGTTACCCTCAAGAACAAAAAACCCCGCGAATGCGAGGCTTAGAAATTTAAATTTGATTAAACTGACGTTTCTGGTACTGGAATAAAAGGCGCACCACGGAATCGGCTAAAATTATCGAAACGGTTTTGGCAAGTTTCCAAACGCTTATCGCATCCTGGATAAACCTTGATTCGTTGCCCTGCCTGCGGTGCTTCCAACACTGGCAAAGTCAATAACAAAGCACCTGATTCATGCATGCGAATCGTCCGTTTTAAACCTGCATTGCCACCGTCTAAAAATTCAATCACACCTTGCGTGAACCAACCTTGAGGCTGATTTACCTGGCATAAAATTCGAGCTGCAGTACTGCCCGTTTCAATGGTTGTCTGCACCATAAAGTTTTGACGCAATAGACCGCATGCTGTATCGAATAGCGTATTGGTACAGCTTGGCTGATACAGATTTCGTGGCATTTTCACATTCAATTCATCCAGATCTGACGCAACACTGGCTTGAATTGAATTACGATCTAAGTCAGGCTCAATGATTCGACCTTCAAACAACTTAATGGCGCCGGCACTGGTATCCGTTGGTGTATTCATATCCATAAATATGCGCTCTAACTTAAATCGAGCACCATCTAATTGGCCATTATGAAAAGCACGAACAACATTGATGCCGTTCCATTCATTATCATCAATACAATCAATGCTGATCGATAAATTATCAACTTCAATACCGAGTGACAGGCTAATCCCTTCACGACTGATGATCGGACCACTTGAGCTATAAGTATGACCACCAACCATCAAATCAAAATCATAGTTGGTGTATCGGTACACATCACCTTGTACAGTGGTAATGGTATATAGATCTGCCATTAAAAACTGATCTTCATTAAGCAGTGTAATAAGCTGTGGAGAAGCTGTTCTCATACCTTGTTTCCTAATGATCCAATCATTTCGATCTTATTGGCTTTCCATAGATTGCTCATAAAATTTGTATATTGCTGTTCATCATCAGCAAAACGACAACGATAATAAAAAGTTCCTTTGACCTGTAATGTGTCACCTTCAGCAAGTGGTACTGGTAAAATCAGCATGCCATCTTTGGTAATTTCATATTGCGTTTCCCACATCTGTGCATCAAGATCCGACCACATTGGTTGATCTAAATCATCTGCCCACATCAGTGGATCTTCTGATTCAAATTCTTGTGTATGTGCTAACGGTATTTGTGATGTATACATCTGCTTATGTAGCTGAAAATT
Source organism: Acinetobacter sp. 789_lipA (assembly GCF_058242845.1). Lineage (NCBI taxonomy): Bacteria > Pseudomonadati > Pseudomonadota > Gammaproteobacteria > Moraxellales > Moraxellaceae > Acinetobacter > Acinetobacter sp. 789_lipA. Next base: position 2,701,045 of record NZ_JBZAYS010000001.1, read on the forward strand.
TGTAGTTTCACCATCACCAGTAAAAGTGCACTTAAACTCACAGTCTTCAGGCATTTTGAAAAGAAAGGAATCGAATGCACCACGGCGCTCGATAAAGAAGCTTTCGAGTTGCTGTAGCTCATTACGTCCTTTCGATTCACGCAGAAAGCCGAATGACAAAGATATTTCATACTTAGGAATGGCTTGGTAACTTGCGCGAAGTTCCCGACCGTTCACAGAAGTCATAATTTTGGTATTAAAAATGGGAGTTTTTGACAACTCCCATTCAAGACCTGGTAATTCAGGAAATAATACATCAGACACAAAAACCTCCTTAGGTACCGAAATTACGGCGATGGCCCTTTAATCCACTCGCCAATTCACGACCGTGCTTTTCCATAAAACGGCGAACGTCTTTTGAATCCCAAGCTTGAATCGTGAAATTGTTAAAGGTCTGCGCTGAGCTTCCCCCGCCTCCACCTATTCCTCCATCGGAGGTTAAGTTTTTACCCAAAGCACGGATCGTATTGGCATGCTGTTTAGGCAAGACCATTTCCTCTTCGTGGAGTTGGGTAACTGGATTCACACCTGCAGGAATGTCGTAACCTCCTCGAGCAGATTTGATTTTGCCCGCAAGACCGCCAACCAATGCCAATGCAGAAGCACCAGCCGCCACAGCAAGCACTGGGCCAATGTAAGGAATGGATACCATGGCTTTAAATGCACCCGCCATCGCTTCCCAGGCATACATCATGATAGACTTGATCGCTTCACCCGCTTTGATGGCCAAACGCGCTAAGGCACCTGTACTGGTTGCCATGGTCTTGGTGGTTTCACCAGCCACTACGGCGCCAGTCTGTGCGGCTTGACCTGCAACTTCAGTAGCGGTTTCAGTTTTGATGAATCCAAGCTTTACGGCCAATCGAGTGGCTAAGCTTGCAGCGTACTTTTTCATTGGCGCCGTAATCATGCTTTGAACAAATGCCCCAGCCAATTCAGTGAAAATAGCATTCATGGCATTTTTCCATGTCAGCGTGCCATTCATCATAGACTGAATGCCTTTGTCCCATAGACCAGACATTCGTGACGTTAGATCACCAAACTTATCCTCAAAGTCTTTCATTTCTGCACTAGAAATTAACGCAGGGCTTTGAATATCTGAAATGGATTTCTGATTATCTAAAGCCCCTATTTCATTGGTGACACTTGATACGCCGTTGGTATTGCCGGTAAGACCACCAAGCTCACTTTCAAGTGCTAGGCGCTCCTCTAGCCCCATGCGCTTAATTGCATACAATTGATCTTCAAGTTGTTTGGCTAAACGCGCCTTTTCAACATTGGAAATTTTACCTGCATTTAATGAAGCTTCGAGTTGAGCCATTTCAATTTCGTAAATACGATCAGCTAGAATTTCACGACCTGATATCTCAAGTTCATTAAGGCTTAATCGGTGCTCAAGATTTTCAATATCAATTGCTTTGAGTTTGTCAGAAGCTTGCTGATTGGCCATGACAATTGCATTAACTTGTTCATCACCTGAAAGTGTCGACTTTTCAATTTCTTTAATGTCATTATCAAGATCGATAGCAATCTGCTTTCGCTCATCTGCATACTTATATCGAAGTGCTAATAATTTCTTTTCAGCCTCTTCAGCACTTTCGATCTTTTTATTCTCGAATTTTTTGTACTCGAGTAACGCTTCTGGCGAATTAGAATCAGAAAGACCTTTAGATTTCAGACTTGAACCTCCAAGCCCTGCAATCCACTTACTTACAGATGGTGCAAAGTTAGCAACTTCCTTGTTTCTTTCAGCAGAACCATTTACCCGACCTGTTTTTTCAAACTGACTAGAACCTGCCACACCAGCATTGTGAGATCGAATTGCAGCCTCCCAACTACCAAGTTCTTCATAGGCTTTAGCTAGATTTTTGGCCACCACATCAGCGATAACAGGCAAATTTTTAGAGTCATCGACACTGATTTTATTATCCTTACGATATTTACCGGTAGTCTGAAAGTATCCTACGGCGCCAGTAGGACTGACTGCATTTGGATCCCCCTTAGATTCCTGCGCCATTAAACCAGCTAGATAATTTTCAGGAATGCCATATTTAGCACCGATTTCATCCAATTTGTATTTGGCTGATAGGTCCGCAACCTCCTTAAGCATTTCCAGTTCTTGCTGAGTGAACTTGTAGTTCTTTTCCGCAAATTCAGCTTGGCGCCGTTTGGCATCTTCAGCCTTTTTCTCTGCCTGCTCCCGGGCTTCGGCAGCTTGTTTAAGATTCCATTCAGCTTCCTCAGCTTGCTTTACAGCCCCAGGCATAGTTCCATCTTTAGCTGAATACCCCATACCAGCGGATTCACGAGCATCAGCCATGTGCTCTGCACGTTCACGAGATATCCCACCAACTTTCATGTTGTGTTGAATATAGCGTTCTCGTTCAGACTGTTTGTTGGATTCACGAACATATTCCATTTGCTTTGCAGTCAAATTGGCTAATGCATTCGCTTTATCATTAATCGAGTCGGTATGGCTTTTGTTGTCCTTAGTGCCTTGCTTAACAACGTCGTTGTAAGTTTTTAAGACACCTTGCGCATCAATGACCGCTTTACGCTCTTTATTAACAGCAGCTGCTTTCTCATCAATGCCTGTTTTATGCTTAGCCTCAACAGTTCGAAGATTGTTAATACCAGTAGCCAACTGATCCGCATTTAGTTTGCCTTGCAAATATTGGTCATATAAGTCTTTCGCCGTCTTCTTATCAGCCTCAGAAGCATCAGAGTGACTAATAAGCGCACGCACCAAGCCTAGTAATGCAATTTCCTGTTTACGGAATCCTTGTTCAGCTTTGGATAAATCTGTTGTAGCTTGTCGCGTCAATACACGCTGTTGAGCCTTATCAAGCTTTTCATATTCCTCACGAAGTTGAGCAACTGTTTTGCCTTGTGTGCTTAAAGCAGGAACAGCTTCATCACTGCTTCGTTTCATGTAAAGGAATGCAGCACCTGCCGCCACACCTTGAACTGCCAACATGGCTAAACCTGCAGGACCACCGAGCAATGCTGAAGCACTGCGTAAGACACCCATCGCCGTAGCGGTACGCATTGCCTGACCTTGAAGCGCAGACAATTGCATCTGATATGCCATGCCTTGGGCCACGCCGATCACAAACTCTTTAGCCAATACGGCGCATTGAACAACTAATTTCGCTGAAATAGCAGCACCTAAAGCGATAACTACAGCTTTGATATTGTCAAAGTTCTGCGCAATAGCAGTCACTGCAGGCGTTACTGAATTGATCAGCATTGCCTGGAAACCTTGGAACTGAAGCTCTAGTGTGTAAAGATTTTCTTTAGCCTTACCAAGGTTGTCCACCATATCTTTAGACATGATAGCGCCAGCATTCTTGGCTTCTTCACCCCATTTTTTAAAACCTGCACCGCCATCTTTGAGTAGTGGAATAAGCAAACTGCCATCATTGATGATCTGCTCCATGTAGGTGATGGTTTCAGCGTGCGATAAATTGGCTTTTTCCAATCCATCGTAATATGCTTGGATAACTTCTGGACCACTTAAATCTTTGAACATATCGATGGTCACACCAATTTTAGGCGCAACCTTTTCAAAGAAGTCCATCATTTCGCCTTCACCACGGCGTGCTTCACCGAGACGATCTAGCGCATCCTTACCCATCATGCCGAACTGTTCTAATGATAATCCAGCTGTTTCAGCACCCTTGGAAAAGTATTGGAAGTCTTCTACTGATTCACCCAGCATGTCAGACATTTTCTGAACTTCTGAAGCGGTGCTAATGGCATTACGAGTAAAACTGACCAATCCATCTACAGCTAAAGCTGAACCAATACCAGCAGCAATTTTTTTACCAAGGCCCAGCATTTGTGTTGAGATATTGCTTGAGAGATTATCAAAGGTTTTTTGAACACCAGATACATCAATCTGAAAGTCCACTTTTTTACCTGTGACTTCAATCTCCTGCGCCGTATCTTTAACAATACTTTCGGCTTCATTCATGCCTTTTTTAAGTTCGGAAGTTTTCGCACCAACGTGCACTTCCACTCGATTGTTGCTCATAATTCCTCTCTCACAGGCATAAAAAAACCGCCTTCAAGGCGGTTTTAGTTAAAATTTAAGAATGCTAAGTTAAAACTTTTTATAACTTATATTTTTGGTGTTCTTTAAGTACAGCTTGCAATAACTGATCATCTGTTTTCATATGATTAGGCGTTACGTCACCGACAATCGTTTTAATCTTATTATTAATCTTAAAATTTGAGTAATCCTTTATGGATACTGATCTATTGAGATTGCCGGGTTTGACTAATAGATCACCCGATTTTAACAATTTGAGTTCGTCTGGTGATACCTCATCTGAGGTAAGCATATAAACATAACTGCAACTATAGGTACTAGGCAAAAAAACACCAAATGAGTTCTGAGCTTCATAATCTATACTAGCTCCAATTTCTCTAAACCTAGTTTTCAATCGTGTATATAAACTACTTATTTCTTTTCCATTATCCGCAATCACCAGATCTCCATATGTTCTATAAACATCGTTAGCAGTCGTGGGATAAGTGGCCACTATGACATCGTTTATAATCAAACTACGTGGACTCTTTAATTGACGTTTTAAATCACCCAAACATTTTTCATATGTTGCATTAATAACATTTTTTTGTAATCCGGTTTCTTTTTCCTCGCAACCCGTAAGAGCAAATGCAATTAACACAGCAATAAGTGATCTTTTCATATTTAATTTGTCAGAAAATTATTGTTTTAACTTTAACCAACCCATCAGCTTAAAGCAATTCACTAAACTATTATCCAAATTAAAAATATGACTGTTATCACAGATATAATTCCTGCTATCCACCATTCTGATTTTGGATATCCTAAAAAATTATCTGGATTTTCGTAGTCTGGTTGCCTTCTTATACTCGTTTTAGATTTTCCGTGCGTTTTATATGATGAGTAGGACAATCCAGTACCTGGTGCTGAGATTGTTGTTCTCGTTCCCTTTTTTCCTACGCTAACACGAGCACCTTTACCACCAACGGAAACACTTGAAATACCTTTCTTTCCGACATTCAAGCGAACACCAGGTGCGATTTTAAAGCTCTTTCTGAAATTAAAGCCCATATCTCAAACCTCATTTAGGCTCATAATCAACACAATTCATTTGATAATACTTATTAAATGCTGGCTTTGAATCATACCCTTTGCTCTGCAAACTGCGTCTTTTGTCTAAAACGCGCTCAGTTGTGTACGCTTCAACCTCATCTTTATTTTTATCAGGATAGATCAAAGTATATTTCTGTTCTAATACATCAAACCACTTACTGAAAACTTCAACTTCTTGGCTTTTCATTGCGGCAGCTGCGCAATTTGCAGTTTCAACTGAATCTAACTTAAATTCTACCTTGGATTTAGAAATTTCTTTATCTATGGGTTGTGGCTTGTTTTCAATAGCTTGAACACTTTCACTTTGTTGGTTAATTTGATTATTGTTTCCATTGGATGATCCACCTGAGCTTGAATCGCTTCCACCACCTCCACCACAAGCAGTCAAACCCAAAGCCAAAAGACTCACCCCTAATACTTTTTTCATGCTTATACCCGATTTTTATAAAGTTCAGCCAAACTTTAACCAACTCAAGTATATAAATCAATCAGGGCAACCTTAGCCACCCTGAATAAAACCAACGACTAATTACGCATAGTTTTGATTTTAGGCTTATTCACAATGCCAGCATAATGATTTACCTGCTCAACAACATGCATCAGCTCTTGATTAACTGAAGTAATTTCATTCACCAAACTACCCAATTTTTCATGATCCAGTGTCTGTATGGAATCAGATACACTTCCAGAAATACGAGCATTCAAAGTTATTCGATCAATACTACTTGCTAAATTATGTCGCTGAGTTATTAATCGCTGGTACTGCTCCAAAACAGCATGGTAACGACCTAATGCCTCATAATCTACAGTCATAAAATTATCCTTGTGGAAAGTTAATCAAAGCATCCATTAAATCATCTTCATCATCACTTTGCGTATCATCCGAACCTGTACTGTCATCAATCTCCATAAATGCTTCAAGGATCCGACATAGACGTTGAATGCCAACATGGCTGGGAGGGCACTGCTTGTGATACGCATTCAATGCTTTAACCCTTGGGAGATCCAATTCATTACGCACATAGTCGTAATCCTTGCCCAATGTCAGCACCAAATGCGTGTACAGCTCCTCCCAATCTATTCCCCCGAATCAGTGGCCTGCTCGTCTTCACCTGTATAAACCAGACCAGAAGCCCCCATGACCGTCTCAAATACGGCGTTCACGTAACCAACATCAAGCAGTTCATCAGCAACAAATTCACGTGTAATGTCAGGATAGTTGCGCTTTAAAGAGCCATGCGCAACATCTACCACTAAAGCAAAATCGCTTGGATCAAAGGTTTTAAGCTTTGGCATCAGCTTTTCAGCAGCACCTAAGGACAACGGCGCAAAAATCCAAACTTGGCCATTAATTTTAATTGGATTACCACGTGGGTTTTCGACCTGGTTAAATTGCATGTGGTATTACTCCGAAGTAGTCCATTTGAAGACACGGCCTAAATCATCAGCCATTGGTTGGAATTCAAACTCAGGTAGATCGTAATCATCCTGTTTTGAACTGAACGCAAGTTTATTGCTGACACAGCGGAAGAATTCCATACCAAAGAATTTACCTTTGTAGTCACGGAACAGATCAACACTGAATTCAGGCGTATAACCCATATCCAAGTTGCTTACGACACCTGACTTGGCACCTGCCACCGTCGCTGTGTATTTAAAGCTGATAAATACCGTTTTACCCACATCGGCAGATGCAAAGGTATAAACACCTGTCGCTTCATCCACACTGTATTGACCTGCAACCGGTGCACTCGCCACACGCTTTAAAGGAACTGCTTTGGCATCAGTTACGCCTAAATCTTTCACGAATGTACCGCTATTCGGAACGACTGGTGTGACTGACGCTGCAACGACTTCACCATTGATGGTTTGAGCGACTGCAGTAATACCGCCTTCAGTGACCACGCCACCAAAGAAAATGGAATTCAACAATGCGCCGTTGATGCGACCCATCGTCGCTTTACACTTAATCGAACCTTTACCGCGTGCGGCATCCACGGCGAATTGACCACGGCCATAGAGTTCTTTTAAGTCATAGCTGATATCAACTGACGTTGACTGCAGTACGCCCACTTCAACGGGCGTGCCGTTGGTGATTGGATTACCGTGCACATCCTGTAATGGTGTGGCAAAGATTTTACCGGCACCAAATAAATATTGAGCCATATCGACCTCTTAAAAATGAGAAAACCGCCGTATTGGCGGTCATGGAATTTATGAATTGCTTTAGGTAGTGGTAAGGATCCGTATCGGAATAATGGCAATCCCTTGGTCATCGAGCATGTTTTCAACTGCTTCAAAAACTTCGATCGTGCCCTCGATCCAGCAATGCTCGACCAATCCCCCTAAGGTTTGGTATTCGCAGATGTCAGGATGATCAGGTGCAAGCTTGGCACGTACGTGATCAATCATCTGATTCAACTGTACCGACGGCGGTATCGATGGATCTGATTCATGAATGTATACGTACACTTCCGCTTCAAGTTCAACCTTGGCATCCAAGCCTTTGACTGGTGCTTCGGTTTGATTGCCTTGGGTCACGAATAATGCTGGACGGTCATCAGGTGCAACGTGATTAAAATGCTTTAAGCGTCGACTGGTGGTTTTAATCCCCTCGATGCCTGACAAGCGATTAAACAATGCCTGGTAAATGGCTTCACTATTCACTGCTTAATCCCCTTTCAATTGCAGCATCAATATTCTTAGGTACAATTTTGCCTACTTGCTCCAACGCGTCACGCATCATTCTGCGCTCTCTAAAATTAACTTTACGAGAGAATGCATTTACCATTACCTGTTTGGGTGTAATCGGGCGACCAAAAGCTTTCTTGATTGTTCTTAAGTGTGTTTTGATGCTTACCGCACCATTAAGCCCAAACTCATGAACAAAAAGATATCTCAGATTAGCTCCGCCTGCCGCTACCACACCTTCTATTACATCCTTGTTGTCAGTTATTTGACTAACAACTGACCCATCAAGTCGACCAGAATCTCTCTTTAAATAAGGCAAGCCATCTGTTAAATGGCTTTTTACCTTCCACTCTAGTCGACCTGTTAGTGCAACAATAGTGCGCCGTATTTCAGCACGTACACGTTCATTGACCTCGTTAAAATCAACATCGGCATCAACACGGTACTCACTCATACATCACCTACTTTGCAGTAGCAGTTTCCTTTTTAGGTTCTGCTTTGGTTTCAGGTACCGCACGTTTAAAACCATGTGGTGCCAAGATGTGCGCAATGTCGGCATCCGACTCGATCACACCTTTTTCAACCTTGTATGTGGTACCTGCAATTTCGAGCGAAGTCGCTTTGAAATTTTCAGGCGCTTGATACTTAAATGACATGCCTTGCTCCTAAACAACAAAAGCACCCACCCCCAAACGATTGGGATTGGTACCATCACTGCCAATTGGAATTGAATTCTTTAATGCCAAGTAACGCTGGCCATAAATGCTTTGATTGTAAAACGCATCGGTACCTGAACGTGAAAAGCTCACACTCTGCCCTGCAATGGTCATACTCGATGCATCTGAAAAGCTGTTACCTGACTTTGATTTGAGTGCAACCTTGAGAATGTGTGCTGCATATAGACCCACAGCAAGTTCTTTCAGATCACCAAATTCAAGCGACTTCACAACGAGATCTGCTTCCTCTAATGCGTCTGCAATTTCTGCATCGGGTAGATTCATCAGCGCCGTGTCGTACTTAAACTTCAACTTAAAAGCTTGTGGGTCCATAGCTCACCTTATTCAGTCGCTTGAGCAAGTTTTTCTTGCAGCTGCTCAAGGGTTTCATCTTCAGCAAAGGTAATTTCAAGATCAGTCAGTGCTTTACGCACATCGTCAATCGTGAGCTCAGTAGGTTTGGATTCATCCTTGCCTTTGCCATCGTCAGTTTTACCTGATTGAGCGCCTTTACCACGACCTGAAGCAGGTTTTGAATCACCCACTTCTGCAACTTCTTCAATAGCCAGCTCACCCGCATCAATCAGATGTTTGGCAAACTTATTCTTTTGAAGTGCTTTGTGCTGATCAGCTTCAAGCAATACGGCGATACCTGTTGGCAAAGTTGCCACACCCGCAAAAACAAAAGCGGCATTAGAGCCGCTGTATGTGTATGAATATTTAGCCATGTGGTTTTAATCCTTATGCATGGTCAAGGTAACGAAGCGAATCAACACGCTTCAGCCAAACGCCCTGGTATTTGTAGTGACCAGGTACAAGCACATCTAAGCCTTTTGGTTGCGCCGTCAAGAACTCAACGCTGTTACCTTTAAACTGGATGCATGATGGATCACGGCGATAGATGATCGAACGGTCAGCACTTGCGGTACCCTTACCATTACCACGGCCAGATCCACGGATGGCTAATGGTTTGCCTTGAGTTGAGAAGATATTGTTTTCTTCAATGTACTTCAGAAATGTTTTACCACCTGAATCTGGCACGACACGTGTCGATAAGTGAGTGTACTGCGCTGATGCCATTAAGTAAGTGTCAGGCTCAATTGAAGCATCTCCATCAAACAAATCTGACGAATCAGCCAATGAGTTATTGAAGTCTGAAAGGACCTGTTCAATCGTTGCGGTTGCCCAGTTGTATTGCGCTGTCACAACAGTCACACCAGTTTGATTCAGGAAGCCATTGACCTGAGTAAGCTGACCGCTTGCATTCGCTGTGGTGTAGCCATACCAAGCCACATTCGACATGTGTTTTTCAGCAGCCAAATTCGCAGCCTGAACTTTGTCAGCTTCAAGTGTAAGGCTCATTGCCTGAGCCGTTGCCAATTCTACAATTGAGTATTGGTAACCGATCGTGCCAACTTTTACAGGCAATTGCACAGTGTCATATTCCACTTCTGCAAGCGGGATATCATCACCAGTACCTGCATAGTCTTTGCCGATACCCACGCCTTTTTTACGTGAAAGAATTTCGCCACCACCGTACACCGCTTGCACATCCATCACTGGAATGAATTTGGCATAGTCCAGAACCTGCTGAAGCTGTGGAGTAATTTCGTTTTGTTCTTCAAGCTTAATGAAAAGCTGTGCCAATGCGTCCATATTGAACGCATCACCCACCTGTGCCTGAATGGCGTATGAAATCGGCGTTAAACGCGCTTTCATTTTTACTAATTTGCTCATGTTCTATTAAGCTCCACGAAGATTAAGAAGGGCTAAACCATCGGCACCAGTCACAGTTTCCCATGCTGCACCTGGTAATTCGGTACCATCAGTTGCTGAGCTCGACAAAGAACCCAACGGTGCTGCTGTGGTACCGTTTGCAGTTTTTACGTAAACCGCAGCAGTAATGTCAGTTATTGGCGCTGTAGGCTTGACCCAGATCGCGCCTTCAAACATCACAGGGACCATATCAGCGGCTTTATAGGCTTCTTTGCCGGCAGTGGTTTTACCGGACTTACCTACGCCGTGGCGCACCACAACACCGAAACGTGTAGGTGTGGCACCTGCCACAGCCGTTACAGATTTGCCATCAGTCGTGCGGACAACTACATCACCGTCATTGACTAAAGTCAGACCTGAAAGCGGTAATGACAGTACAACTTCTTTGGCAGTTAAACGGCCACGCTGACCGACTACCGCATTTAATTGCTGAACCATGATTCAAGTTCTCCTTAAATTGTTTTGTATGCAGCAGACTTGTCATAACCCTTATTTTCTTTAGGGTCCTGATTATTGTTTTGCTGTTGTTGCTGTTGATGTAATACATCACCGACTGCATTGCCTGGTGTGGTCGATTTCACTGCTGACAGTGCACGGAATACCGTGTCGATCTGTTCAGGCTTAGCATCACCGACGGCGACACCACCAAGTACAGCGGTCACCAATGTGTCACCTGCTTTGGCTGCAATCACATCACGTTTGATTTGCTCACATGAACAGCCTTCTGTTTTGATACCAGGTACCAATGCAACGGCATCCGCAACCACGGACGCACGTTCAGCCACAACCTGATCAAGCTTTTCAGGAGTGATTTGGTTTTGCTCAAGATCACCAACTTTCTGCTTCAGTTCAGCATTTTCAGTCTGCAATGTATTAACCACTGCTTGTACAGCGGGTAATTCATCACCGATGGCAAATTGTTTGTCACCGACTTTGAGTTTTGCTGCTTTTAAGTTTTCAAGCTGGTCTTCTTGTTGCTTTACAGCATCAGCTAGCGCTTGGTTATCACCAATCTCAAAGCGAATACCGTTTACTTTAATTTCCATCTTTTTCCCCTTTGGGTTTGGTTTATGGTCACCGACGCGACAATCACCGCCACAGCGACCGTATTTAACCAGCGCCACGTGATTGCCTTTAAAATTGATAAATTTGGCTTGATACGGCGTACCATCTGGCGCCGTGCCTTGTTCAAGGACAAGATCAGCCGCGTAGCCCAATGAGATCTCAACGCGCTCATTGTTCTGAATAGCATTAATACTGTTCTGATCCTTGATGATCAGATCACCCAGCATGAATTCACCCTCTTGGCGCACATTCTCACAATCGCCAATGTGGTAGTCCTTCCAGTTGGACGCATTGATTTCATTTTTAGGTGGGTGATAGTCCGTTGCATCTACGCCGTCAAAGCTCTTGATCACTTCCGGTTTGAATAGATCCTCTGCTGCCACATAGACATTGATGACCTGATCCGCTGAATAGCCTTCCAGATTTGGAAATTCATAAGCGTAGTACTGACGGACTTGAGGTGCTTTGGCCAAGCGTACGTTGACGCATTTCAGATACCCTTCTTGAGTAAATGAGCGTGTACTTTCGCTTGGTGCAAAGTCACCAATTTTCAGTTGGTAAATGAGTTTCATAAATTTCGCCCATAAAAAAACCACCTTGCGGTGGTTTTGAACTAGTTAAAATTAGCTAATTATCTTTCGCTTGGGGTTTTTTCGAAAAAATGGCCATCTAAAAGCTGACTTAAATCTATTGAAGCACTGACAACACTCCAATCTATTGTGTTAAGAAATAAGATAGTCCATGTTGCCATTAAAACGAGACCACTTCTGATAGGTACACGACTTACAGAATATTTTTTCAATATCAGCATATTGATTATGGAATCCATCCAACCTGAATGTTTATTTATCTTAGCAATTACTTTTGTGCTTTGTTCTTTGTGACTTTCTTGATCATCGAGATTAAAAAGAGGAATGAAAGTCTCAGATCCAATAACACCTTTTAATCGTTCTTCAATCTCACTAGTCTTTAATTCCCACCATTCTTGCCAATATTTTGCTCCCGCTGCTACACCTATTTGATGCCATGAAATAAATATTCCAGCAAAACAAATTACGAACTCTACGAAAGGCTTGCTAGCTTGATTATTAAAAACTGCTGCAAGTAATACACCTTGAAATAACATGAAGAAATTATTTCTGTTAATTAACTGATGAATCTCAAAGTTTCTTGTTTCAATTGCTAATTTATATACCGCTTTTAGCTCTGAAAGCTTTTCAGCATTGTCTTTTTTTGGGTCTATCATAATGATGATCAGTAAAATTATTTAAAAGAATCTTAAAGATAAATTTTAATTTTACAACCCAAATTATAGAATGTCTTTTTATATTAAAAACCCACCGAAGTGGGTCAATAATCAGCATTATTCAAGGCTTTAGATACACTCGGATTGAGTGGCCACCTCGAGCAGCATTATAACTATGTTCAACATCACGCACGATACCTAAAACTTCATCGCCGTTTTCAGTCGTACCATTAAATATTTCACCAATTCGAGGTACAACTTCCAAGTCCGCATCCATTGCTAAATGATCGTGATTAATAATTTCAACTTGCATAAGAAAATTCCTATCTAATGAGAATCAACTTTATGAAAGTTATAAAATTTAATCAATCAGCACATTTCACATAGATAATAAAAAAGCCACATTGAGAGTGGCTTTTGTTTTTCATAAAGCTTATAGGTTATTTACTTAAAGCATTTTTGCTTTGTGCAACTAATGCTCTAGCCTCTTTCATAGCTGCTTTGAAATCCTGCCGCAATGAGACGACTTCTGATTTCGTCAAGGCTATTGGGCTTCTTGAAGTGCCCGAGCTCACCTTGCGTGAGATATTCGATTGGGAAACCAAATTCATTTTTCCACCACTCAGAAAGTTCAGGATGTTTGTTGCGAATAAAACTTAATGTTTTATCTAATGGGACAAGATCTAAATCTCGATAACCAGTTAGAGTAACTCCTAGTATAACCTTTCCACCATTAGATTCAATATGTCCTTTTAAGGCAGCCAATGTACCACCCATCGAAACAGTATCATCTATGATAACGTAGTTTCTACCCACTTCAACGTGTCCATCAAACATTGGCTGGCGTACTATTCGTTCATATGCATTTGCATCAGTATGGTTTGCCTTAACTGTTTGGACAATATCGTCACAAACCTCAAGACCTAAATCACCACCAATAATCTCTGCAAAAACAGCAGGAATTCTGTTTTTACCCAAATGCTCTTGGGCTAAGACTGGAACAAGTATTGGACTATGCCCAAGTATTAAAGTCCCAATATCTAAAATATCTTCAGATGTTAAAACATGCTCTACAAGTAATTCATAAGCAGATAAAACATTACCACCTTTAGCTTGTAAGTATAGCTCTTCAGATGCTTTCCTTAGTGTGCCAGAGGGATATAGTACTTTGATTTTTGGGAAATCACCCCAAGGTGTTCGTACAAAATTAATAACTATATTCCTGTAAGAAATATTCAATACTATTATTTTAAGCGCTTAAAAATCAAAAACAACTCAATCAACTAAAATATCTTCATAATTCGGCAATGCCGTGCATCGACATCGAACTGGTTGACCTGGATGCCCTCCGCTTGGTGGATCATCCCATCGGAATGTTTCACCATGCTTTTTCTCATGATCTGGTCGCACACGCTCATCTTTTGATGTTGACCAAGTGTAAGATTCAAACCCAATATCTAAATGGCGTACCTTTGTGATGGCGCCGTTGATCTTGCCCATCTGATCGGCTGCAATGAGTCGTGCACGAAAGTCCGTGCTATGACCGAGCTTTTTAATTTCCTGAGCTAATTCCTCGTTGGTCTGCCCTGTCTGCAAGGCATTCATCACCAAGGCTTCAAGCTTGTCGGTGTACTGACTTGGAATTGATTTAATCAAAGATACGTTTGCAGCAATCTGATTATCGATTTCATCCTGAATATCAGCGCCACGGAAAAACGGCGTCAAATCCACACCAAGAATGGTCTTGGTATGACTGGCAATCTGCTTATCCACTTCCTTGCTGGTATCCATAACAACCTTGGTGGCCAAAGATACCGACACTTCCATGGTGTACTTCACCATCTTTTCACGTAACGCCGTGAATAGATCCGTCACCCAGCCATCACCAATGTTCTGCCCTACGGTAGGTAAAACAAAATCCTTGGTTTGTTCTTGGCAATATTTAGATATTTCCAAAAGCTGACGTGTATAGAACAACTCAACACGTCGATTGACCTTAACTGCCTTAGGCTTTGCCTTGCGTCCTTTCTTACGTTTCTTGATCTGCTGAAGCTGAGGCTTAAGGATCTGTATGATCGTCGTCATTAGCTGTCACCATTGTTTCCAGCAATTTGATGTGATCCTCACTGATAACCGAGTAAACGCCGTCGATATTAAGCTGACGTGCGATCTGAGGCTCAGTGATGATGCCCATATTGAGATATTTCTCATCACGCTCAGCGTTGGCTTTCTCCACTTCTGAACGGACTTTTGCATCCAATTGCCAAAGTGGATTAAACACAACATTTAATTCAGAAATTTGACGCCCAAACGTAGACTGACATATCACGGCGAGGAACTTCATCAGAACAGGCTTAACATGCCATTCCTGCTTGGTTGCAATCGTATCGTAATAATTACGAGTGTCATGCTCACCAGTGGCATTCATCCCTGCAGGTGATTGGCCAAACAGAATCGTATATGGGATATCTGCCGCGCCAGCTGTCTGAATCGAGAATTCACGCATCATGTCAGGCAAACCGCCAAAGCTATACGTTTTTGATTCGTACTTTTCTTCAGCATCCAACACGATCATGCCGTTAATGCTCTTCATAAAGCCCACGGACATAAATCGCTCCATCACGCCTTTCATGTCCTCTTTGATCTTATCGACCAGGTTAGGCGTTTGAATCACATCAATCTTCGATTCATGAATCAGACTGGCTGAACCGCGTTTCACACTGGCATGGTCAAGCAGATCCTCATAGACTTCTTGCAAGATGCTTTGTGGCTCTTCATTGACCACATCAGCATGGGCAATACGAATTAAGCGAGTATGGTGAATGCGCTTCTTAGCCTCATTCCCCATTTTCATGTCGTAAAATTCAGGCTGCTTCAATAGTCCACAGCATGCCGACGGCGGCAAATACGAGTTCTTATCTGGTGTGATGTATTTCTTTTTCACGACCGTGAAGAATTCCAAACGACCTTGGCCAAGCTTAGAAATATCTAAAGGTTGATCTAATGCAGCACCATCAGCCGTTCCAAGCAGGATATATACAACGCCGTAGAGGCGCGAAAGGATTAAGCCTGATAAAAGCACCTGATTTAAATGAAATGCCTTACACGCTTCTTCAAGGCGTTTTAAATCATCGCCTTGAATGCCTTCATAGAACCATCCAGCACGAAGCATGTCTGATGCAGGACGGTTGACAATACGGCGTGCGAGCCAGTTCTGGTAAACCGCTTCAAGCTGATCATCGTCAATATCTTTCCGTACAAATTTGCCACCAGCAGCCTTGTCACGTTCGGTACCAATATTCGATACCAAGTTTGTATATGCACCAGCATCACCAATGGCATTCATTGCCTGTTTTACTGCATCAGCTACAAGCGTTTTAATTTTACCGCCTGTATCCGACTTTTTATCTTTAGCCATAAATACCTCTAATCAAATACAGTCGGCTTTTTCGCAAGTGAATCGTTAATCGCATCGATGGTAGGGTCCCATTGGTCATCATGCTCATGTGACATGCTGGCAGTAAGTCCCTCGATCTCTTCCACATAGTTCAATAGCCACGGCGCACTTACAGGCAACATGACACGACCATCTTCAACGTAGAACACAACGTCCATGGTACGAGTCAGTTTGTCCGTATCACGCTGGATCGCTTTAATTGGTAATGTGGTATCACGCGAAATGTTTTGGATCAGCATTGTGCCTGATGCCTTGTCCTCGATGGCCATGTATCGAAGCTTGCCAATCTTGGTATTACTTTCCTTGTGCTTATTGATGAAAGCCTTAGCTTCCTTAATTAGCTCAGGTGCTTCCCATTTGCCACGGCGCACGTCGATAATATATAGGCGATTGTCATGCCCAAGACCTGCACATAAGAACACTGAATAGTCGTTATGTTCTTTAGTCTTTTGCGCCGTATCTGCCCAGATCGCACGCCACTTGAGTGGAGGCAATTCGAGATAGTGACCAAACCATTCAGCCTTAACAAGATCACCACCGAGCTTTTTAGGCTCTTGCTGGTACTGACTGCTGAACGTATAACGAGACACCGTAGCGCCGTCTTTGTCCTCACCGCCTTTCTCTAACTGCAGTAATGACTGTAACGACTCTTTCAGTGGCCAATAGCTCTGACGTCCTTTCTCGTCACGTTCCACATCACGTGGTACTTTCTTACGAATATGCTCAGGCAATGAGTTGATATAGTCATCATCAATCAGTGCCGGTATCGAGATCTGATGCCATTTCCCTGGCACGTTGCCAGTCATCACAAAGTTGGTCGGATCCTCAACGTGTAAACGCTGCATGATCAAAATAATAGGTGTGGATGACTTGGCCTTACGTGAGTTGACCGTGTTCAGAATCTTACGGTTTGCCTTGTTACGTGCCGTCTTACTAAATGCATCTTCAGGCTTGAGCGGATCGTCCAGAATAATCGCACCGGTAAATCCAGCGTCTGCCAATGTACCTGCACGGCGGCCCGTAACCTGACCACCCATCGAAGCAGAATAAACATGCCCTGCTTCATAGCCATCTACAGTCGTTTTCCAACTGGCCTTAGCATCGGTATTGGTTGAGATCTTCACTGGCCATAAGCCCTGAAAATCAGCCGATTTAACGATGTTTCGTGCTGTAGATGACACATCCTCAACTAGAGATTGTGAGAATGATAAATATAAGAATCTTGAACGTTGGTTCCGTGCGATACCGCGCGGGATCAAGTTGGTCAGTAATTCAGTCTTACCTGAACCCGGTGGAACATTAATAACTAGGTTTTCAATACGGCCTGCAATGACCTCATCAATTGCCCAAGCCATATACTCATGGTGCCAATTGACTGAGAACTTAAATCCCATACGGGGCTTAAAGAATGCACGTGTAAAAAACAGGTGCTCATCCTCACACTTCATGCGCTTTGCTTTGAGTTTTACAGGATCAATATTCACTCTCGAGTTCATTTATTGCCTGCCTTATTTGCTCATTAGTAGCGGTCACAGGAGTAACGTTTTCACTCTGCAATGGGCCACCACCAGCGCCTGTAATTTCTTGCTTATTGGTATATTTACCACCCATGTCTTCAGCAGCCTGTCTAAGAATGCTTGTAGCAGCTACTCGGTTTTTACTGTATTTCTGAAACAGATTTTCATAGCGCTGCATGCGTACCGCTAAATTAGCAATGGGTATTGCCTCAGGTTTTCCCAAAAACATTCCACGAGTCTTTTCAAAATCTACTCTCAATTCTTCGCTTAAGTTCTCACCTGCCCGTTTAGTTGGGTCATATTTCTCACACTGCTGTTTAGTAACTTTTATCCCGTATTCTTGGTTGACGAGCTCAGCAGTTTCTGTGGGTGTATTAAATACGGCAAGTGAGCGAACTATAAAGAGTTTTACCTCTTTTTTTAGAGCCGCCATATCCTCAATCCTGTCAACCTACGTCAACCTAAATAGCCCAAAAAAAGAGCCCCAAGGCTCAATTAATCACACAGTTCCCACAACACGCAGACACATTAAAATCAGATACAAACGGCGCATTCTTTGTGATTTCGACTAAGCGCTTAACACTCTCACTTGCACCCCAACGCTTGACCACACCATAAAATTCTTCAACGTCATGGCCAGCTAGGTAATGCTTTGGTAAGCCAGTGTTGTCGCTGTAAATGATTTCGTCGTCTTGATCACGCTCAACGCCAATGTGATAAAGCTCATGCTCGATCAAGGCACAGAAGTCATGATCTGAAGCTTGCTCACAGAATGATGCATCTATAGTGATTAGATAAACAGGTACACAACCAAACCAATCCCGCATCTGC
The DNA here is from genome assembly GCF_058242845.1 of Acinetobacter sp. 789_lipA. NCBI lineage: Bacteria > Pseudomonadati > Pseudomonadota > Gammaproteobacteria > Moraxellales > Moraxellaceae > Acinetobacter > Acinetobacter sp. 789_lipA. The sequence continues at coordinate 2,719,529 of NZ_JBZAYS010000001.1, forward strand.
TGTTCTTGCCGGGCTTTCTTCCATCCGCCCTGGTTAAACATCACTTTTTCACATTGACCTAGCACCATGCGCTTTTTAGCCATACATGCTGATGATGCCCAAGCAAATGCTAAAAAGGTTTCATCGTCGTGTAGTAGCTCAGAGATATGGTCATGATCAGGATTGTGGAGCTGGCCACCAATGGTTAGAAAGTTTTTAATCACCCATTCTTTTAATTCCACGGCGGGCGCAAGGCGAATTGCTTCTTCTTCCTCATCCTGATCAATGAGATCCGTCGGTGGGAATGGTCTGATCTGTTCCATCTTCTAATCTCTCTAACTGCGACTTGATCCACCGAATCACACTACCCGACTCAATTGCATGTGGCTCAAAACGCTGAATCCTGTAACCCATATCTTCAGCCAGATCATACTTATTAAATGCGTTTGCTATCTTTCTTCCACCACGCCCGACAGCCCAAGGACTACCCGCTATTTCAATGAGAAGTCGCAACTTCACAATATAAAAATCGAATCGCCAATTTTTAGTGGATTCAAATTGAAATCTACGCTCATAGCCAATTAAATGTTCTTCTAATTCTTGGAATAGCGCTTCCTCAGCTTCTAAGTATTTTTCTTTTGCCTTTGGTAAAGGTTTAGAGCGTGGTTTGGTTTTAGGTGGGCGCTTTTTGGTTTTCCAGAAGTAGTCGTCTGCATTCATATATTGCGCCCATTAAAAAACCACCCGAAGGTGGTTTGCTTAAAACAACATCGACATCTGCCCAAACTCATAAATAATTAATGTAAGGACTAAAGCCGAAACCGAGATTATAAGCACATCTTGTGAAGCCATACTTTTCTCCCTTTATTGTTCTTTTTTTATACTCTCACAATTAAAAAAATTATCAACACTAAAAGAATACATTTCTCACAATTTATAGGGATAGATATGTAAGAAATTATACAATAGTGGTTTATTTGTTAATTAATCGTACAGGCTTGTTCTTAGATTCTTAACCCGCTGTTTCAACTTAATCATGATGCCATCTATCGCCAGCATCTCATCCCGAGTCAAACCCGAACGGCTTAAGTTTTGGTACTTAGACAGTTCAGCACTACAAAATTCTAAGTCTTTTTTCGCTTGTACTTTGTCTGTCATGTAATCACCAATAAGAAAAGAAAAACCCCGCCAAGTTTGTTATCTCAGCGAGGTCTTATGTGCCGTAATACGTTCGGCAAATGCCACCGAAGTGGCGAGGGTCTTAAACTTCTTTCATACAATCACGACACACTTTGATTTCTTCATTATCAACCGTGTAATCGATCTCAGTCGCACCGTGTAGGCCGAATAAACACATCAGTAATCTAAGCATGATTTTACTCCTGAACAATCAAGCAATCATGTCGCAAGAAATGTCAATTAATTTTACTTATAAAACATAAATTTAGAATATTTATTACCGAAATAATGTCAGTGATTTTGTCGAACTAAGAAAGATTTCTTCTTGGTTAATCAAGCAATGATCAAGCATTTTAACTTGGTGTGATTACACTAGTATTTCTCAGGGCAACAAAAAAGCCCGACCACTTGATCGAGCTTTGATGTAAGTAAATATCTGGGTGGCGGCATTAAAATTTAAACCACTACGAATAAAGTTAAGCCGCCATTGGGTGCCTTGATATTGCTTTCACGGAACATTTCTCAAGGCATTAAAAAAGCCCATCAAATGATGAGCTTTTTACGGTAATTAAGTGAATTTCCATATGTACGTCCACTATACCTGAAATATGCCATACCCCGTGCGCACACTCAAGCGGTTTTTTCAAAAGTTTCAAATACAAAATGCGGGTGTCTGCTTTTGATATAAGCAAGGCCGCATTTTAGATCTTGGCGAATTTGATTCACGGATGTGTCATTACTCCCAGCAATATCTCGTAATGAATTACCTATCACGTAGTGAGACCAAATTGATGAGATCCACTCCTGAAGGATTACATCTTCTACAAGCTGAATATCAAGAAATAGTCTTTGAATTGCACGTGCCTCGTTGCAGTCTAATTGGCAGCATGTTCCTTTTCGGCGTACGCATAGACGATCTCTAAGAGTCTCGTCTGACATGTACATTGCAAGCAGCCGCTCACGTTGTTGCTGCGTTATTCTTTTTGTTGGCATAGTTTTAACAACCATTACCATTGTCTCATTATCGCCATTTATCCAAGCTCCAAGCTGACGACACCATTCTTCAAAACTGTATTTCGACCAATCTGTCGCTTGCATAATCGTTACTGCTGCCGTCATCCCAAATCCCCTACCATCTTCTCTATTTGCTCAATCGCTGAACCTGATTTCACTTGCTCGGTGCTAAACCGTATTACCTGATAACCCATCATTGTTGCTGCGTTATATTTCTCTAAGTCCCCTAAATACCCCTTACTCCTTGTATGCCTGCCATTACTCCAGATCCCACCTTCCACTTCGACCAATATCTTTTTACCCTTCAAATGAAAATCCGCTCTCCATTTACGTGTAGGGTGAAACTTAAACTCCTGCTCAAATTCAATTCTAAGCGCCTTGAGTTGTAGGCTTAGAGTTTGCTCACCCTCACTAACAACACGCTGCTTCTTGACCGATGCATGACGTTTAGCCCTGCGTTTTGGTTTGTAGATTTTTCGATATTCAGCGAGGGAGATGCTGGTCACTTGCACCTCGTTTAATCAAGGTAAAACACCCATAATTTCCAACAAATTTCTGCCCACTGTCATCAATTGCTGCGACTGCAAAATTCTTAATATGCGTCACAGTTAGTGTGCTTGTTGGTTGCTTCCATGCTTCAATGTCATGAATCACCTTGTCACCAATATGAAATGGATTACTCATGCTCAACCACCTCCACATCAGCACACAAACACATGAACGGCGTTCCATCATCTAAGCGCCCAAATACACGACCATCTTCAACTCGGTCTAACACACCGTATCCAGTGAATCGCTTACCTGAATAAATCGTTGCTGATTCACCAATAAAATCTACTTTTACGCGGTCGCCTTTATTCATCCCTTCACCTCAAATAATTGTTTTGCCTTATCCGTTAAAAAGAATCGTGATTCATCTGTAAAACCTGCATCTTTTCGTTTGATATACCCAGCTTGCTCTAAACCCTTCAAGTAGCGCTGTGCTGTTCTTAAACTGAGATTGTTTAAGGCCGTTTTACGAAGCTCAGATACCGTTGCTATCGGGGTAGTTTCAATTGCCTTGAGCGCAAGCACAACACGTTCAAATATTGCAATCTGATTCACTGAAGTACTTAGACGCTTCACACTTCACCCCCAACACGATTGAATCCATTGGCTTTCATTGCCTGATACTCATTTGGATTATCAAAAGGATCTGGCCACTCGTTTTGAAGTCGCTTTTTGGCTTCGTTAATTTCAAGCTTTTGAGGTTTAGGTATTTCACGATTACGGACATTCAGTTTGCGCTTTAGGTTCTCCAGCTGCTGACGTGCAACATCGTTTGTCACAGGCTTATGGCTTAGATCGTCACCAGTAAATCCACATTGAGCAATTGCTTCTAGTAACTCATCCGCTTCATTACGCTCCTTAGCCTCAGATATGATTCGCTTGTAAACACTGCTATAAACTTTATAAAACGTATCTGTTGAACCTAAATATCCATAAGGCTTTACAACTTCATCAAATGCTTGTTTTGCAAATTTATTGATTTCATGAGATCGATTCTGTTTTTCGTAAGTCAAAGCCTGCAACCAAGCCTCATCATGGCTTTGGTATTCATACTTACCTAAACACCAATCTTTAAATTCGTTTACGGATGGTGGCCAAGCTGAAGTTTCAAGACGAATCAGTCCCCGATTAAATTGATCAAAGGTGATACCTGAAAGCTTCTGGACAAACTTATCAATCACCTGCCCCTTTTTTAAACCCGACCATTGATCTGTAAAGCGTTTACCGTATGACAAAAGCATGTCTTCAACCAACTTACGCGCATCTTGCTCACCAAACTGTTGGACAGAATGATCTTGATTTTGAGTTAATTCATTACGCATATTTCACACCCTCCACTTCATGAACATCTCGAATTGATGGAGTGTCTTCACCACTAATTTCAGATAGCCACTCATTGACTTCACCCTGAGTTCTATTTCCTGCGCTTGATTGAGATTTTGGTTTTTGAGATGTTGATTGTGTTTCACGCTGACGTTTCGTAGCATCCTTGTTGTTTTGAATCCATGTGTACCACTTAACCAACCATAGACTTGGCGTGTTCTTGGATTCTTCACCCTTAGCTGAGAAGAAATCACCAAAGTTGGTAAACATGGAAATCAAATCTTGGATTTGAACTTCACAGAATCTTTGTCTTCCAAGTTCAATAAAATCGTTTTGGAGTGGGTATTGATTTACGCATTCGAGAATTGAATATCGCTTATGGTCTTCAGATTTGTATTGTGAAAACTGAATTGCTGGTAATGGAAAATTTTCTTCACACGGATTACTACTACAATTCTGCTCTTGTTCTTGTTCTTGTTCTTGTTCTTGTTCCTGCTCTTGTTCTTGGCTTCGGAGGGGCTCACAAGGGGCTTCGGAGGGGCTTGTATTACTCGTATTAATACCACGCTTGTTTGACATACAAAATGCATGAGAATATTTATCGTAAAATGCTGATAAAAAAGGATTATCAGGTAGTGAGTCATAGTCCTTTTGAACACCCTTGCAGCGGTTATCTGCTGGCTTTAGCTCCTCAGCCACTTGAAAGCGTGCCATTTCATACACCCAAACAACCTCTGAGTCTTGATCGTAAGCACAAAACCCTGCTTCACAGGCACTTTGTAGCCCCTTCAAAGCCCCTTCTAAGGTAAGTCCAGTTTCATGGGCAATGTACATAGTTGGCATGTAGTACAGACCCAACATATTGGCATGAGGGTTCGTAATTAAGTAAAGAGAAACCATTAGTGCTTCAGGATTCTTTTTTAGCTGCTTTCCTGTTTTACCTACCCAAAAATGAGGTGAAACTTTTGCATAATCACGCATGAGAAATTACCTCCTTTGAAGGGGCTTGCAAGGGGCTACCAAGGTCTGTAAATTGATCAAAATCAACTAGGAAACCAACAAAATGACACTTCTTAAAAAGCGTGAAGCTTTGGCTATTTTTATAAATGAAAACAACACCATTTCGATAATGCACCCAGATGTAGAAGATTTTGAGTCGGGCAAGAACAAGGACGTTATAATTACAATACTTCCAGAAGATATTGATCTTGTTGTATCTGAGCTTCTTAGAATCCAAAAGGAATACTATGAACAGGTTCAAGAAGAGCTTGAAAATGAATAATTGATTCATATTGATTCCCCACCCAATTTGACTAGGCCGCGCTTTTCCAACTGACGAATAATTCGAGGTTCGACAAATTCGTTGTTGATTTTGTACCTCGTACGTGACTTTTCTTTCACCTGAACAAGTTGGGTACCTTCTTGCATTTGGCGACGTATCGCTATGGCTTGCCCCCCCATTTGGGTTGTATGCTCAAGAATGAAATAAGCTTCCTGAGCCTCAATAGCTTGGTTCATGACTGATAAAGGCATTGCGGCAAGTTCTTTAGGTGTGTATATCTTCACTGGATCAAGCAAAGGGATCATCACCTCGATAGGTGCTGGAGCTTGAACATCTTTCTGCCCACGTTTAGCTGAATATCTCACTGAGCACCCCCTTTTTCGATATTTTTAATAAAGCGGCCAAACATAAAAATATGACCTGCTCGATGTAGGCTTGAAATAATTTCACCTGCATACCAAACTGAAACATGATGTTCATTGATCAACGTTTCCATAAACTCGTCACGGGTGACGGCAGCATTCTTTTCATCACCCTTGATCTTGCGAAGATTTGCCCTACGGATCTCTAGCAATCCATCTAATGTACGGAGTGCTGGCTCATACCATGATTGAAGCTGCATCATCTGTTTATGGTCAGGCTTCTTTTGAATGGCCTTGTTGGTAATCATGGAACCTCCGCTAAGGCTTGTTCGGCCAAAGTGAGACGGCGTTTTAATTTCAGCTCCAATGTTGTTGCATGACGGATCTCTGTTGGATCTACAACAACAACGATCACACCATTCGTTGTAACGCCAATACCACCCAGTGAGGTTGTGTACTCAACGGAAAGTAAATCAGCCGTATCAAAAGTACGATTCACTAGAGTCACTGGAGCGATTAGCACCACCATATCCCCTTGTAAGAAATCGTTATTTGAGTTGTCTTGAATTGGTTGTTGTGCTAAATTTCTTCTCATATTCATTGGTTCCGATAATTAATGAATTAAAAAGCCTGATTTCTGCGATCAGGCTTTTTCTTTTTGAGCATTTGCTGTGTACTTCTGCATTTGCTTAAGCGCTGCCTGATCCACGGCGGTAATCAACTCGATCAAGCCCTGGGTAATCTGGTGGATCTCTTCGTATTCCGCTGGTGTAATCACCCCATCCTCATAAGCCTCATACACAACTCGGTTTGCTTTCCCGCTCTTAATGTTGTGTTGCATCATTGCTTCAAAGATCGATAGCTCATGATGTTTGCTTGAGTCACAATCCACTGGTACTAATGCGTATCCCATCTGATGCGCCCACACCTTTAAAATTTCAGGGTTCTGCGTATACATCATGATGGTTTCAAGCTTCTTTAAGCTCGGTAAATGGTTTGGCATCCCTACGTTGCCGTAGTTGCATATGGTGTTATGCGAATCACCAGTGACCTGAGCAATTTCCTTTGGTGAAATTCCCTTTGTCTGGTTAATCATTTTAAAAATTGCCGTTTGAGCTTCACGGCTTAGTGTTATTTCTTGCATTTGTGAAATCCTTTATTTGTTTCACGTTTCTTTGAAGGTTTGACAAAGTGATAATTGGTTATGCGGCGGAGGGATTCTTCTTTAAGAAAAATTCAAATAATTTTTTATGTGAAAGCTTATCGTTGCTTGCATCCACAATTGCTTGAATGGTCTCCATGCGAGGCTTTTTGCGCCCATGGATTAGATGTGACTCCATGTATCCATAAGAAACTCCTACGCGCTCGCAAAATTTATTTTTTTCAGGCTCGCTTAAAGCTTTCCAGAATTCATATAAGTTTGGCATTTAAATACACCCAATAGGTAAATTAAATACAAATATACCTGTAAGGTAAATTTAATTCAACCTATCAGGGTATTTATTTTTTCTACCCATCGGGTAAATTTAACAAGTAATTTTAAATGTGGGGTTCGTATGACAGGCTTAATGCAAATTCATGAGATTCGCTTAATGAATGCTAGAAATTTATTAAAGGAATCTGGATTGAGTCGTGCGGATTTTGCTGAAAAGACCGGTATTTCCTATAACTTAATCAGTCAATATATTGGTAAAAATCCAACAAAGAATATTGGGGATGAAACTGCGATAAAGATCGAGGAGGCTTTTGGAAAACCAAAGGGGTATCTAGATCAGGCAAATGCTTTTTCACTTGACTCCAATGACTCGGAATCAAGTCATGCTCAATCGAGCGGTATTAAAATCGCCCCAATTGAATTTAGAAGTGGTGACGCAAAAGCCACCAATGTGAGAATCCCTGTCTACAAGGATATCAAAGCATCCTGTGGTGCAGGTATTGAGAATTTTTTAGAAGATGTGAGTGAATATCTTGATATAGATCCTTACATACTAAAAATCATGGGTATTCAAACAAAACCTGAAAATTTAAGAATTATCTACTCATCTGAGTACAGTATGTGGCCAACTGTGGCTCCTGATAGCCCACTCTTTGTAGACATATCTGATAAAGATCCAGATATGCTGAAAAATGGCAATGTATATGTTTTTACACATAGCAACGAATTAAGAATGAAGCGAATTTTTGTTAGTTATGCAGGTGGCAAAACCGTAAGGCTTGCAAGTGATAACCCAGATAAAGTTCGCTACCCAGATGAATTTATTACGAATGAGCAACTTAATGAAATCAATTTTGTTGGCCGTTTGGAATTAGCGCTCGTAAAGCCATAGATGCTGTAACAAGTCAAGGTCTAACACGATATCAACCAAGATATCCTATGATAAGAATTCTTAAAAAAGGAAAACAAAATGATCGCTACACTTAATAAATCCAAAACTGCGCTAACAATTAATCGTCAAGAATTCAAATTGGCATTAGAAAAAATTGGTGCAGGAATTGATAAACAAATAGCAGCTCTCAAAAAAGCCAAACAAAGCTACGACGCTGCGGAAATAGCACGCGAGGTCATTGGTGAAGTAAACATCTTTGAAGCGATTATTGAGGGCTTTAACGAAGCAGAAAGCACCAATCTAAAACTAGCAGATATAACCAATCTTGATACAGCACAAGGTTGGGTGGATGACTTTTTAGAAAAGTATTCGGATATATAAATAGCCCTGATCAATTTTGCTGGCTGGATTAAATAAAAAGCCGCTATATGCGGCTTAATCACGTAATGAGAATGATTAATGAGTAAAGAATACAATAACATTGAGCTGAGCAAATATAGCGAGCTAAGCAGTGATGAACAAACTGCTATTCATGAAATGCTTATCTCATATGTACGCACAGATCATTTCTACAATATTGTCTTACTCCATGATAGTGAGCCTTACGACCTGGTCAAACTTGTAAGTATTAGCTTCGAGAATCAAGATGCTGCAATCTGGGTTCACTTCGAGACCATTACTGCTGAGAGACTGACTATGCCTTTAGACTTTATTTCAAGAATAGAGTTATGTAATCACGAAGAACTTTTAAATACTGCGAAGCTGGGCCGGTATGAGTTTGTTTAGGTTATCTCTGGATGTTTATAAAGTAAGTCATCAGTGACTTTGAAAAAGAATAAAAGCTGCGAACCCGACGCAGTCCTTAAGAATAGATCGGGTGGAGAATTAAGTGAAAATTGAATTTCAATATTTGGCTAAAGATGCTGATAGACCTGACAATATAACGCTATCCGATGCTGGATATGAAGTGGAGCAAGGAGAACCAATTCCCTCTATAGGTGATTGCATTATGATCGACCTTTGCAGCCCGTTAGAAGAAAGAGGAAATTTTGCTCATTTTAAGGTTATTGCGCGCCACTTTATGTATTTATCATCAGGGCATCAGCAAAAACACATGATTATTGTTGTCGCAGATGCTGACGACACCCCTGAAAATAATTATAGAGAGTGATTCATCTATAATATTGAGAATAAATCTTCGAGTAATGCATTCACTGGATCGCGCTTATTATTCTCAGAATAACTTAGAAGTTGGCTTTTATAAGCACGGAGCTGTTGATGCATTGGATCATTTAGAACGGTTTGAAGCAAGTCTTGTCGTTTTTTATTTGTCTCAACACCGACGAGAGTATTGTCACAAACCACTTTTACGGTCTGATGCATAGCATTTAATCGTTCGGTGCTCACTACTGCGCTAGAGAATACAAACTCCTCAGCTATTTTGATTTGCTCTTGAATAACAACTTGGTTTTGTGTTGTAGCCACTAAGGCTGTATACAAATTTGCTCGAAACTCTTCTTTAGTCATTAAAAAAAACTCCATCCAACCCACCCCAGCGGTGGGTTTTCTTTTGTCTATTTAATCTCAATTTACCAATTTAGTAAAAATATTTTTAATAATTTTACCTTGCAGGTATTTACTTTATTTTACCCCACAGGTATATTTTATCTCACAGACAACAAAAAGCCCCGATGACTTTGGACGGCTATCAGGGCTTTTGCAAATTGCGAGATCAATTATGAACAAAACCTTATCCCCTTTCAATAGCATCAAGATATCTCTTGGTGTAGCTGCTGTAACAATGGGTGCGCTCGCTTTCGCATTCAACCCTGAGCCTAAGGCTGCTCAACCAATAGTTGCCAACGTAGCACCTTCTGAATATCAACTCCTTGCATTACGCATGACTGGTGATAACCACGGCGAAGCTGTTATTCGTTTAGATGGTTTCCGCGTTACAGCACGTTTTGAAGTTGAGGCATTTCCTGACAGCTACGGCGTACCAGGTAGTGAATTCACAGCTGTAGACGTAACCAGCCTTAATGAAGTGACCGTTTCAGATGCCTTAGGCAATCCATACAACGACTTCACAAACCACATCGACCATCAGAACTTCAATGCCCTCATCAAAGGCTATATTGAAAAACATCGTTTAGTGGAGGCAGGCTAATGACTACTTCTACTCAAAAGTTTTCTGAGTTCATCAGCCAAGATGACGAAGGCAACATCCGTATGCGTCTAGGCCATTCAACCTACTTTGAAAAAGGTCGCCATATCTATGTGATCAATAAGGATGGTACCGAGAAGTTAATCACGCTTGAGGTTCATGCAGCCAAGCCTTGGATCCGTGAAAACTTTGAACGTGAACGTGCTTTCCAGCAAAGAAAAACCATGGCTGTTCGTCTTCAAAAGTCACTTACACGTGCTTATCCAAAATCATATAAACGAGCTAAAGACTCACTATTCTGGGCATAAGGGGAAATACTCATGGCTATACCTATTATTCCAGCAGACCAAGCATTAAACGTAAGCGCGATTATTACTTACATCTATGCAGATCCGGGTCTTGGTAAAACGTCTTTAGGATTCACCGCAGATAAAGCTATTTCATTTGACTTTGACCGTGGTGCACACCGCACAGGTGAACTTCGTCGCGGAGCTGTTGTTCCAGTTCAGCAGTGGTCAGATATTGAAAACATTACTGAACAAGACTTAGCACCTTTCAATACGGTTGTTATTGATACCGTAGGCGCAATGCTTGAATCCATCAAGACACATTTGCTCAAAACAGCGAATAACCGTCAACAAGATGGTGCACTCAAGTTAAAAGCCCAAGGCTTAGCAAATATGAAGTTTAAGCAGTACATAAATACGCTTTTAAGTTTTGGCAAGGATGTCGTCTTTATTGCCCACGCCTCAGAAGACCAAAGCGGTGATCAGATCATCTACCGTCCTGAGCTTGGTGGTAAGAACCGAAATGAACTTTACCGTATTGCAGACATCATGGGTTATTTGACCACTGTAACTACTGGTGAGGGTAAAAATGCGAGAGTCATTAACTTCAAGCCATCCCCAACACACCATGCGAAAAATTCAGGTGCTTTAGGTGGTGAGACGGGTGAGGTTTGGGTTCCTGATCTTAAATCACACCCTACTTTTCTTGCAGACTTAATTGCAGATGCGAAGGCTCATATCAACACGCTTACCCCTGCTCAAATTGCATTAAATAAAGCACTTGAGGATTTGGATAACTGGAAACAAAGCTGCGAAGAAGCTGTTTATGCAAGCGACTTAAATCACCTGACCGAGACCCTAAAGCTAGACAAAGAACACACTTATTATCAAAACATGCGTCAAGCAATGCTTGCTCGAGCGAAAGTACTCGGCTGCACATTCGATATACCCCGCGATACATGGATAGAACCTCCTGAATTTAATGGGATATCAGAAGCCCTGCGGGATGAATTACAGGAATTTATAGACCAGTGTGGATTAGATGTAAAAACAGCTTGTGAGCACTTGGGTATAGATTCTCTTATGGAAATTGATTCAACCCAAGTCCAGAAAGTAATGAAAGAACTTGAAGAATTAGCAAAATCAGGAATCAGCCAATGAGCGCATTAATCCTAGACACAGAAACTCACGACCTGAATGGTTACCCAATTGAGATTGCTTACGCACCTTGCTCTTTTGAGCAAGGGGTGTTGGTAATCAACCAAGGGGAAGTTTTTGATGAGTACTTCTCATGCCCTGAGCCTATCGCTCTGGGTGCTTTAGCAACGCACCACATTCTTGAAACTGATATTGCTGAAAAGCCAAGCTTTGATACCTTCAGGATGCCTCAAGGTGTTCAATACTTGATTGGGCACAATATTGATTATGACATTAAAGCTGTTCAGAAATGCCAGCCAGACTTCACTGTCAAAGGTATTTGCACATTGGCTTTATGTCGCATGGTATGGCCTGAATTGCCACACACATTAAGCGCAATGTACTACCACGTTATGGATGATTTGGAGCTTGCACGTAAACACCTTCGACATGCCCACAACGCTAAAGCAGACATCTATTTCACTGGTGTAATTCTAAAAACATTAGTAGAGCAGCTAGGCATTAAAGACATGAACTCTCTGAACATCATGTCAGAAACTGCCCGTATACCGAAGTACATAACTTTTGGAAAGCACAAAGGTACCGCCATTAAAGAACTTGATCCAAGTTATGTAACTTGGTTACTACGTCAAGATGACTTAGATCCTTACCTACGTAAAGCATTGGTGACTCTATGAAAAAAGCAACTCTTGTCCACCCACTCATGAGTGAAGCATTTCTGATTTGGCTAGCGAAGCTTGGATACAAAGGTGTGGCGCGTGCTGGTGTTATCTCTTTTTACCACGAGATCAACAATCGAAACTTTCCACGTGGCGTTATGATTTTGGAAAACGGTCGATTAAACAGACCAGCTGCCAAATTATTTGAAGAATTTAAGAAACATGATCCATTTAATGAGGTGGCAGCATGAGCACATTGAAAGATTTAAACAAGCATCTGTTTGATCAGTTGGATCGTCTGGCTAAGGCTGACAAAGACACTCTTGATTCAGAGGTAAAGCGCGCTCAAACCATGTCGCAAGTGAGTGAGCAGATTGTGGATGCGCACAAAACTCAACTGGATGCGGTAAAACTGGTGGCTCAATACAAAGGGCTTAACACGAATCAAGAAGCGCCACAGATTTCTGTTGGTGATATGAATATGAGTGTTTGATATGGCGAAAGGTATTGCGATTAAGTACACCGAAGAAATGCTGATGTTTTTACGTCAGCATGAGGAAACGCCACGTACTGAACTAACTTGTAAATTTAATGAAAAGTTTGGCTACAAGCTTTCAGTAGATAGCATCAAGGCTAAATGTCTGCGCATGGGATTAAAAACAGGTCGAACAGGATGCTTTTCACTTGGTCAAAAATCTTGGAATAAAGGTTTAAAGGGTTATATGGGTGCGAACTCAACATCCTTTAAAAAAGGAAATACACCCCTTAATCACAGGTCTGTCGGTTATGAGCGAATCACCGTTGATGGCTATGTTGAAGTAAAGGTTGCTGAACCAAATGTTTTTGAATCAAAGCACCGCTGGATTTGGGAGCACCACCACGGGAAAATACCAGATAACCATGTTCTTGTTTTTAAAAATATGAACAAGCAAGACTGTCGACTTGAAAACCTGATGTTGATTAGTCGTGCTGAGCTTGTTCGCTTAAATCAATCTTATCGAAAGCTTGCCACACCAGAAACAAATGAAACCTGTGTCTTGATGGCGAAGATCAAAAATAAAACGCATAACTTGAAGGTGGCGTGATGGATATTTCAGAAAAACAAGCTGTATGGCGTGAACAAAAACCTTTATTTGAAGCTGAGTTCATTCACTCTCACCTTCTACCGTTTTTCAACTTTAATGAAAATACGGGTGATTATGAAATCAAAAGTGAGTGTGTAAACAACACTGATGACGAGGATCGAAAAGTTGCTTACGAAGCTTTAAATACTGGTTGGGTTATGTGGTTACGTGCAAAACGTGATGTCAAAGCCCAAGCGGTGCCGGAATGGATTTCTGTTGGGGATAGCTTGCCACCAGTAGATGAAACTGTTTTGGTTTGCTGGGATTACGCTGCTGATATAGAGCCAGAAAAAGAATATTTAACACTTGATGAAGATTACAACGAATATTGGCCTAACTGCCAAGACGAACCGCCTACTCATTGGCTGCCACTTCCGAAAGTGATCAAAGCACAGGAAAAAGCCAATGAACTTTGATAATGCTCAATTCCTCTGGTGTACCAACTGGTGCAAGCAAAAAGGTTTAAGCCCATATGATGCTAAGAACTGGGCAGATGCAAAGTTTGAATACTTGAAGGCTCATGAAGCCAAGGAGAGAAAGGGATGATTAAGCAATTAGAACCAGCAGATATTATCCGTGATCAATACGGCTTCTGGATTCATCCAGTATTCAGTGGATATCTGGATCGTGTAATTGGTGACACTGAATGTATGACAGTTGAACAGTATGAAGAATTGAAACGTTATTTTGGTATTGAGTTTTCAAAGGTTGAGATGGAGTTTGATGCTCCTGAAGAAGTAGCTAGCCGCTACTGGGATCATGAGGAGCTTGAAGCGGTCGCTTACTGGAATCCAAGTAAACCTAAAGGAGATGGTGGCTGGTTCTTAGTGTCTATTAACGATACAGAGGATGGGCCGGTAGCTTGGTGGGCTAAACCTAAAAACACTATTGATAGCTTTATTGCAGAGGGTGGTTTTGATCAGGCTTTTAAAGATGTATTCGAACTACCTGAAACGGTAGTAAAAAGTTTAAAGGAGGTGTCTTGAATGGCTCGTTACACCATCACTGTTGAAGCCGAAAGACCGCCTCAAATCATGTTAGGTCAGACTATTGGCGGTGCAACAGTGAAGGAGCTTAAAGAGGTTGATGTCGAATTGGTTTCAGCTTCTCACCTAGCTCAGAAATACAACTTGTCAGTGACCACGATTCGGGAAAAGTTAGCCCCGATTAATCAAGGCACACAAGGCAAGGCGCTATACAATCCACGCCTTGCACATGACTTGCTGACCGTGAAAGTTAAAAGAGGCAGACCGAGAGCTAATTAGCTCTCACTGTCATTAAACATTTCCACCAGGTCTTGAGCATCTGGATTGTAATAAGTGTTCACCAGCATCGAAATCGTCTTGTGGCCTGTAATCTTGGCCAACACTTCTACCGGTAATTTCCTTACTTTCACCATTCTTGTAATAGCTTCATGTCGCGAGTCATGGAAGTTGATATGCGGCAGCCCTGCTCTTTTCTTAGCTCGAACCCATGTGGCGCAACATTGATCTTTATCAATTGGCAAAAGTTGATTATTGGTTTTAGGCAGTAATGATAAAAGTCGTTTCGCTTCCTTAGATAATGGAACGCTTCGGGATTCACCATTTTTAGTCATCGGTAAATGCACAAAGCCTTCTTTAATATCCTGTCTTTTCATGGCAAGGATTTCACCCTGACGCATTGCGGTTTCCAAAGCAAATAGGAATGCCCAGGCTACATAATGACGTGATGTTTCAGGTGTGGTGATTCCATCCCAACTTAACGCCTTGAGCATTAAAGCCTGATCTTCCTCAGTGATACGCTGACTTCTTGATTTTTCTTTGCCTGGCATCGTGACTGAATGCCACACATTGGAATCAATCAGAAATAGTTCTTTCATGGCATAAGTGAACACGGCTGAATAAATCGCATGCTCATTCCTGAGTGTTGCCACCTTTACTTCTTTCTTACGGTTATTTCGCCATTCTGCAATATCGGCAGGCTTAAAGTCATAAATAGACTTGTCTGCTAAATTTGGTGCAATTCGATCAAGGTTTTTTATTTTGAAATTGATTGTTCGTGCGGATCGCATGTGTCGACCATGCTCTTGATAGTATTTGGCGCATAGATCCCTAAATGGATAAGCAGGCTTTTCACCTTGTTCGATTGCTTTTTTGTTAGATCGAAGCTCGGACAATTTATCCATCGCCCAAAGCTCACATTCTTTTGCAGAGTCTTTGGTAGTCGAATAACGCTTATTTTGATAAGTCACAGTGATGCGCCAGCTGTTGCCGCGCTGAATCGGTTTGGGTAGTTTCATTTCTTGGTGCAGATTTGGTGCAGATTGCTTTTTATTCTATCTATAAAGTAAAAAAATAAAAGGAAATAGAGGGGATTTTGTGCAGATATGTCAGAGGTTTAGTGATGGTATTTGATTGATACATGGTTTTAAATTATTGTTTTTATTAGTTTAATTTTATTTTTACTTTTAATTTTTGTCTTATTTTTAGAAAAGATCATCTAAAATCATTGTATACTACCTTTTTATTATGAAGTCCGAATGTACCAAGCAAGCTTTGGACATTCCTCTAGTGAAGTTTGATGAGTACTTTATTACTAATTACCTCCGCACCGAGTTCAATTCATGCATGGCATGCTCTAGGTTTAGCGCAAGCACTGCATGGGAAAAATGAACCCTTTCGAGTGTTTTTCTACCAAGATGCTGTTCAAGTTGCCAATGCCCTGCAATGGGTACCTGACGACCAACGGAATCTATGTTCTGAGTGGCAAAAACTCGCCATTCGCCTACCCGTTTGTGTAAGTGCAGCCTTAGCCCGAGGAATTACCAATGCCGAAAACGCACAGCGTCATCAGTTAGCACAGCATAATCTTGCTACAGGTTTTGACTTGGTAGGCCTAGGGGAACTGGCCGATGCTGTTCAGTCTGCAGAGCGCTTAATTCAATTCTAAGTGCTAAGTTTTCAAGAATTTGTTGCTTTTAAAAGGTATATTGTGTGAAATCTGTACTGGTTATTTTAACCCAAGCCAATTTGAACTCTTTGCAAGTGCATGAAAGCCTGTCTGCAACGATGGTTCTTGCGACTTTTGGCTGTGAAGTCAAAGTCCTATTACAAGATGCTGCACTCAGCTTATTAAACAATACTCAATCATTTGAACCCTTAAAACATGCGTTTAAACTGGCTTCAAACATGGTTGATAGCTTTGAGTTTTATGACTTAAGCCCAATTTGGATTGAAACCAAGAATCAAGCTTCTGCTTTTGTTCAAGAAACAGAGCAAGAAATCGAATATGTTGAACTCAATGTCAATTTAATACAGCAGTTTGACCATGTATTGTATTGGTAAGGAGACAACTATGAGCAAAACACTTTATCTAGTGCAGTCTCCATTTTCCGCGACGGAACAAGCGCTGAGTAAGTTACAAAACCTGTATCAATCAGGGGATGATGTAGTTTTAATGGGAGATGCAGCCCTGTATATAGAGCATACTTTTATTCAGCAGTTGCCTTGTATTTTTGTGCTTGAGCAGGATGCTGAAAATATAGCTGCTATCCATTCGAGTAACCTACAAACCATCAGCTATGCTAGGTTTGCTGAGCTATGCTTAAACCATAGTCGTTGTATCAGTTTGAAATAATTTTGAGTGTTTAGATGAATTTAGAATTAGACCAAGATGGTCATTTGGTTGATTACACCATTTGGAATCAAGAGGTTGCAAAAGAGCTAGCAAAATCTTTAGAGCTTGAATTGACTGATTGGCACTTTGAAATCCTCATGGCAGTACGTCAGTTTTACCAACAGTTTGGACACTCACCTGCAACACGTCCACTGATTAAGTTTTTAATGAAGACAGTCCGTGCAGACATCAATAATGCCATACTACAAGAAAAGTTTAATACTGGGCTTGTAGCGCGCCATCTGAGTCGTTTGGCAGGCGTGCCAAAACCTGCAAACTGTTTATAAACTTAAGCTTGTTTAACGTCTGATTGAACAGCTAAAGCATCGACATAAACCTGTGTCGGTATCGCTTTGATGTCTTTGGCATGTATGGCATCACCACATTCGTTACAAACCAAATGTGGCTGAATGCTATGCCCACAGGTTTTATGAATAAATTGCACGGGACGACCTAAGCCTTCGTCCATCCATTGATCGGCCCATATTGCCATGGACATCAGTACTGGGTATAAAGCCAAACCTTTTTCAGTCAGACAATATTCAAAGCGCTCTTGACGATCTGTATAGGGTCTTTTCTCCAAAATATCATGTTCAACCAAACGCTTTAAACGCTCAGAAAGCACATGACGAGTGACACCCAAGTTTTGTTGAAAACTTTCAAAACGGCGTGCACCCAAGAATGCATTTCGTAAAATCAACATCGTCCACCGATCGCCAATCACTGACAGCGTTCGTGCAATTGAACACGGTTGTTCCCCGATCTCATCCCATTTCATTGTAAAAAAACCAAGTCTCTCTTAGGTCTAACGTTAAAAGATTTAAGACCATAAGAAAAGCTCTTTTTACCCAGCTTTTCTTATGGTGTTTCCACATTTTAGTCGGCTCAAAGACATCTGAACGTCATGAAGGCTTAAGCACAGCTCATTTCAGCCTTTTGAGGTTGGTCAGGGATCATAAAGTCTTCCATTCCCAGCTCACCTTTTTGATATTCATTGAGACGTTTTTGAATAACATAATACAGCGCCTTTTTGTGCGCTTTTGACAGGTTCATCTGTTGAAGTTGTTGCTTCAAATGCCCTAACAACAGATCTATGGGCTGTTCCTCTTCTTCCATCAAATACAAATAGCCAAAGATCGCACCACTTAATAGTGCTTCAAAAGAAAATCCATGCGAGACATTGTACGCGACCGATGAAAATACACGTTCAAATGCACTCAACTTACGCAGTGGATCACGCCCAACCCGACTACATGGATCTTTATAGGCATACTGGCAAGACTGATCAAAACTTCGGGCTAAGCGCGTTAAATCATTTTTGCGTTTTGGCAGGTAATGCGTCAGACCCTGCGTTACTTCTGCAAGCAGTTTTTCAACGTAGTACTGTACTCGCGGGTCGCCCATCGCTACACCAATGGTCTGATGCCCGAGTAGGCTTGCATACCATGCAGTCATGGCATGTACGCCATTCCATAAACGGTTTTTAATAAGTTGAATATCTGAAATTTGATCTACCAAGATCATTTGACGCATTTTACTGAGTAAGGGACTTTTGTTTTCCACATAGATCGGCATATCCATTTCAGCATTGAAAAGAATTAAATCCATATGTTGTAAAATATGACTCGGTTGAAAATTTTGTCTTAAATCTTCTACATATTCACTGGCACGGCGCTCTTGTTCTGCACTCAGTTTACTAACATCTTCAACTTCAATTTGATTACTCTCGTCATCAAGTTGATATTGCTTAAAAATATTGTATTTAATGCATAATTGACGATATAGATTTTTATCGCTCAGCTTAGACACCATACGGTTCACCACCGTATCGCAGAAATAGTGCTGCTCTAAAATAAAGTCAGCAACAGCATGGTCTGTTAACTCTACCAATGTTTTACGCACTTGCTCTAGAACCAACTGCTTAGCACCAATTTTATTTAAGATAATTAACAGCGTCAGTGGAGTTTTAACTTGCTCGTCTTGCGCCAGATAGCGTGCATAGAGGCCCTGTGCAATGGTTGCAGCTTCACTGGCTAATGCATTTTCAGCTAAACAAATCGCAATTAAACTCGACTCGACGTACATGGCATGCATTTGCTGTAAATCTTCAGCATCGATAATATGCATATTTTCAATACGTTCATCATAAGACACTTGTCCATAACGTATGCAATATGCGCCAAAAGCATTTACGGCTGAACGGTATAAACTGTTACGTGTAGACGCATAGATTTTTTTAGGACGCGTATAGCCATCCCAATGCGACAGGATTTGTGCAATATAGCCTCCGCCAATGGCACCAAATCCATGAATCCCCACAGTTAGTTGATTTAAAGTTTGAGGAAAGCTTTCTTGTAAATTAGACATTTCCAGATGTGAGCTGTAGATATCTAATTCCGTTAGATAGTCATACATATTTTCAAAATAATAATTGGCATGTGCCAACATGCTTGCATTGGGTTCTTTAATATCTTTGAACAGTACACAGATTCCCCCAGCATCATGTGCCGAGCGGATACCATTTTCTGAGTCTTCAAACATGAAACACTGCGCAGGTTCGAGGTTCAGTTTTTGCGCTGCACTTAAGAAAATTTCAGGATGTGGTTTCCCCTTTTCAACCTCATCACCACAGACCAAAACATCAAAAAACTTATAAACATTGGCATTGATTAAATACTCTTCAGCAATCGCTCTTCGACTAGAGGTCGCCACAGCCATACGTAATCCTGCTTTACGTAAGCGTTCTAGAACTTGTACCAAACCTTTTTTAATCGGCACACCATATTGGCGCACTGTTTCTAATTCTAATTCATCTGCCCGTTTACGAATCTCTGCATAGGGAACTTCCTGTCCATATTGCTTTTGCGCCAAGGCTTCCGCACTTCGGGCGCTTAAGCCTAAACATGCCATAAGGTAGGCATCTGAAAACTCGACCCCAATTAGCTCTTTGGATGCCTGTTTCAAGGTTTGAAACCGTAAACGCTCGGTATCAAACATTGTTCCATCCATGTCAAAAAGCGCACCGTGCACAATATCATTCTTAAATTTAAACATTTAGCCTCCGTTTTTATGTTTGCACTTAGACTATACAAAAATCGGGCACAGAGACTTTGATCTGATTTTATGAAACATTTTTGTTTACTTATTAATCAATAAATTGGTATTTAGACATTTTTTTGTAAGCATAAGGTAACACTAGGTAATCAAAACGTAACCAGAGTGATCATTTTTTAATAAAGCGTGTCTGAAGATGAAATATCTAAAAATGAATTTGATCTTTATATTCATCAATGATCGATAACCATGCACGTGTTGCAGGATTCATCACCACGGTTGAATTCCATGCCATATTTAAGTTCCAACGTAAGCTGGGTTGTTCCACTAAACTGACACTGAATTTTGCGCGATCTAACTGCTCACAATAAATTTGCGGCAATAAAGCAATACCGACACCTGACTCGACCATTTTGGCAATAAAGTCCCACTGGCTACTTTTGCATAACACTTTGGGTTCAAAACCAGCCGCCATCGCCGCATCTAGAATCACATGGTTTAAAGTAAAGGTGTCTGCATACAGTAAAAATGACTCTTCTTTAAGTTCAGCAAACTGCACCACATTGCGCTTTCTCCACTGTGAATCGTAGTTGGAAAGCAAACACAACGGTGAATCGATAATTTGAATGCCTTGAATGCTGGGTTTTAACTCGCCCAATAAAATCCCAACGTCAATTTTTTTGGCCAAAATGGCTTCTTCAATGCCTGTCGCGCCGACTTCTAAAAAGTTCAATTCAATGTTGGGATACAATTTGTGAAATTTAACGATTAAGGAACTCAGCAGTACTGAACCTAAAGGTGGTAAACCCAATCTCAGCACACCTTGTTTCAGCCCACGAATTTGATCTGCTGCTTCAAAGATCTGTTGTTCTTGCTGTAAAATCTGCAGGGCATGCAGATAGACTTGTTCTCCCATATAGGTCAGTTTGACTTCTCGCTTACGCCCTGCCTCGCCTTTATGAAATAGAGGCAGTCCTATCTCGTCTTCTAACTGTTTTAAAGATTTACTAATAGTGGGTTGAGTTACAGATAGCTCCTCCGCTGCAAGACTAAAACTGTGACTTTTCACCAGCTGCACAAATATTTTTAGCGCTTTAAAATCCAAAATTATTCCAATTAAGCATAATTATTATTTTATTATTCATAATTACACGATCAGGTCAAACTTAAAATAACACCAACAACTTATACCCTGTGGTCTTCCAATGCATTCGTTCAAATTGCCTTATCGTTCTACTCTTCAAGTAGGTTTGCTGATTGGGATTTGGTATCTCGGAACGCTGATACAAATCGCCCTGTCTTTACCGATATCAGGTGGGGTCGTGGGTCTAACGCTTTTACTTATTTCTCTGTTAGCGGGTGTATTTAAGCTGGACTGGATTAAGTCAGGTTCGGATTTGCTTTTAGCTGAACTGTTGTTGTTTTTTATTCCCTGTATTATTGGCTTAATCAAATATAAACATCTTTTTCTCACCCAAGGTTGGCAACTGGTTTTATCTATTGTCCTTGGGACGATTTGCGTGATGACCTGCACTGCTTACTGTGTTTTCTTGGGCTTTAAGCTTGAGGCCAAGTTTCAAAAAAAGCCGAAGCAATCACATCAGCTGAAAAGTCACATTTAAGGAACGATCATGCATATTCACTTCGTTGCCTTGATCTGTTTTATCGGAACTATATTGGCCTATCTTTGGGGTAAAAAGTTTTATCAGAAACACCCGTATGTATTGCTCTCACCAGCGGTTTTTATTCCCTGCCTGATTATTTTGTGTCTGGTGTTTTTCAACATTCAGTATGACAACTATATGTATTACAGCAAATGGTTAGTCTGGATGTTAGGTCCTGCAACGGTCGCATTTGCCATCCCAATCTATGAATATCGCAAAGTCATTCAACAGCATGCTTTTTCAATTGCTTTAGGCATAATCGTGGGTATGTTGGTTGGCGTAGTCAGCTCTTTTTACTTGGCACGTTTATTCCATTTTGATGCTGTGACCAGTTACAGTCTGATGAGCCGCTCTATCTCTACCCCTTTTGCCATGGAAGTCACGCAAGCCGTCGGAGGCTCAGTCGAGCTGGTGATATTATTCACTGTGATTACGGGTATCGTTGGTGGACTCTTGGCTAACAGCGTATTGCTTGTTCTAAAATTGGATTCTAAATTTGCTCAAGGTGCATCATTGGGTAGTGCCGCACATGGTTTTGGTACCAGTACTGCTTTCAGACGTCATAAAGAAGAAGGTGTCGCGGCCTGCCTCAGTATGGTTTTGGCCGGTATTTTCATGGTGCTGTTTGGCCCAAGTTTAATTCACGCTGTCGTTTATCTTCTTGGTTAATCATCTTCGATAAAGGATCTCAAGCCATGCTACTTAAATCCTTGTTGGTTTGTATGTGTTTAAAGCTAAAGTACATCATCAGCCCCGTCATCAACGCCAATAAAAAATAATAGGGTAAATGTTGATTCCATTGATATAAGCCTGTACTTAGTAAAGGTGCAAAAACGAAACTCGGTGCTTGCGTAGCTGTGCATAAACTGGCAATTTTAGTTTGTAGCGTGGCTGGTGCGGTTTGCGCTGCCCCCGTGGTAAAAGCTGGAATTAAACAGGCCACGGCGATACCATAAAAAATATAAGCTGCTTGGAAAGTCCAAATCTGACTGGCACTCAGTGAAAGTAATAAACCTAAAACCATCGTCACAAGACCGATCCAAAGTAATTGTTTAATTGACCATTTAAACCATTTTGAAATCGCCAGTTGCATCAAAACCAGTGCTATCCCCACAATCAATGAACACTGAGAAAAATACATTGCACTTTGGTAGGTATCAAAATGGAATCGATCTTGGATATAAAAACCCGCAGTTAAATTCAGGGTAACAATAGCGACATATAAGCTAAAGCCCAGCAATAACCAAATCCCTAACTTTGACCATTGCAGCTTTTCTGTAGACACGTCTTGTAATTTCGCTGTGGTTTCGTCCCGTTCTTGTGTCTGTGACGCTTGCTTCCCTTGAAAGCCTAGTACAATCCAAGCCGCCATAGCCGTTAGAATAGCCACTGCACCCCACAATGGTGTCAACATGCTCCATGTCAACAATAATGTCGTCGCTAAAGGACCTATCACCACGCCTAAACTGTTCAGCGCGCCAAACTTCGCCATATTCTGGCTACGTTCCTGTTCACTTTGAAAAGCCGTCATAACATAACTTTGCAGCGCAATTTGTGGCATCGCCATAAAAAAGCCAGTACTGGCACGTGTCAATATGAGTAAGCTAAACAAAACAATAAACGACATGGCATAACTCAGCCCATAACTGAGTACCGCCGCAAATAAGCCCCAAGTGATCGCCATACCGATAAAACCGATACTTAAAAGCTGATAAATACTAAATTTTTGGGTTTGTTTAGAAATATAAATAGCTGAGATGGCCATCACCAAAGCACCAGCCGAAACCAATGTACCCCCTTGCAGTTCCGTCAGCCCCAGTTGCCGAATAAACGGTGCAAGTAAAGGTAAAATCATCGAAAAACAAGCGCCATTGGCAAGGCTGCCTGCAATAAAGATTTTGTTATTGCTATTCATTTTATTATTTAAACCATTTCTTAAAGCGAGATTACAAAGCAAAGAGGTAGCTGAAAGCTACCTCTGGTTGTGCAATTAGTATTTTAATGTGTAGCTCAAACCATAGGTTCGACCTTGAGCAGCTAAGCTTGAAATGGCGCCATAGGTTGGTGCGACAGCCTGACTAAATACAGTTTTATAGTCTGCATTCCATACGTTATACACACCAAAGCCCACAGTACCAGGACCTGCTTTGGCATTGGCTATAACGTCCATTGTTGCGAAACCTTTGATTTCAGCAGGAAGCGTTGAACCATACTTTACCGCATCTTTTTTGGCTTTATCTGTACCACCGATAGCAAGAGATTGAACGCGCAGGCTCATATCGTTGTTAAACTGCCACTCAGAAAATGCCGTGCCTTTTAGTGGTGCAACACGGATTGCATCTAGCTCTTGCCACTTTCCTGCGGTATTTTTAAATTGTCCGCGGGTGTAAGCCATGGTTCCACCCACTGTCCAATTTGGCTGCAGTCGATATGACAGATTTCCTTCAACACCATAAACGCGCTCATCGGTATCTAGTACTTCAATCGTGTAGTTGGGACGGCCAAACTTTAAACTTTTATCTGAGTCATTATAGAAAGTGGTGACACTTGCATTTAAACCGTTTTCAGCTTGTACACGCCATCCCAGCTCATAGTTATTGACTTTAATTGGATCAATAGTTTGACTATTCACAGTAAAATTTGCGGGTACATCACGAAGCATACGTTGAATGTCTGGTAGACTTGAGCCCTGAGAAAAATTTGCGAAAACTTGTTGAGCATCCGTCAAATGATATACAGCACCAAGATTAAATAATGTTGCATCATGTTTGATCGTACCACCATTTAAAGCAACTGGTGTATATGTTGGAATAGCATCTGCAACCATCGCTTCACTGTAAGGAATCGAGTCCTGAACTTCACTATCAATACGCTCATGACGAATGCCAGCTTGTAGATTTAAGTGATCCGTAACATCGAATTGTGTTTGTAAGAAAAGACCAAATTTCGACGTATCAACATCTGGACCAAAGGCATATTCATTTTGTGGATCGAGTGTCAAACCATTACTCGCCATAAAGGTTCCAAGATTATATTGTTGTGCAGTCTGAGAACCTTGCTCAAAATCATAATCCACACCATAAGTTAGGTTTAGACTACGGCTACCCAGATCAAAGGCTTTTTGTAAAGCAAGTCGAGCGCCCCATACATCAATATCAGTTTCAGATTGCGTTACGATATATGTACCACCACTTGGAATTGCAGAATGTGCTAAATAATTTGCACTTGGATAAAAACGCCCTGTTTCTGAACGATAATAAGCTTCCGCATTTAATATCTGCCCTAATAAATCTTGATGCTCATATTGCAGATTAAAGTTCGAACGTTTGGTTCTTGGCTGAGTATCGAGATCTAAACCTTTTACAGCATTTAAAGTCGGCTCCGCACCAAACAGGACAGCTAAGCCTGTACCATAATCAGGACCATACTCACTATCTTGCTCATCATTATAATATTGCGCACCAAAGCTTAGCTTTTGATTGTCAGTAAATTGCCAACTTAGACGACCATTCACATCGACAGTTTCTGTATCTTGACGATCAGTCTGGGCAACCTCAGGTCCAATACGATCACCGTGACTATCTTGAAATTCGCCACGTTTGTTATAACTCGCACCCAAATAACCACTTACATCACCTTGATTAAAGGCAACCGATTGGAATGCTTCATATGCCATAGCATCGCTACGGATATTATCACCAGACGTCACACCGAGTTTAGATTCAAAGCTCAGTGCATCATCACTACCTTTTTTTGTAATGATATTGATAATACCGCCTGTCGCACCTGCACCATAGATACTACTTGCACCTGATACCACTTCGATACGTTCAATCGAATTTGGGCTGATGCTATTCAACTGACGTGAGCTATCACGAGAACCTGTCTGAGGCACGCCATCAATCATGTATTGCACCGCACGACCACGCATGGTCATCCCGTAGTTACTGGTTGTGCCTGAACTTGGTGTTAATGAAGGAATTAAAAAGCCAATAATGTCAGCAGTTGAGCGACCTGCGTTGGCCTGTTTCTCAATTTCAGCTTGATCGATGCTATAAACAGTGCCTGCAATGTCCGCAATACTCTTTGCAGAACGGGTTGCTGTCATCACAATCGGTGCAAGTTGTGTGGTTTCTTTTTGTTGGGCTTCAACACCGCTTGTCTGACTTGCTGAATTTGTTAGAACGTTATCTTGAGCATATAACTGTGTACATACAGCCAGTGTTAAACAAGTCAACTGCATAGGTAACATAAAACGGTTCATTTCTTTTTCCTTTTATTAAACTTCTTGATTCAACAGTTTTTGTTGAGTTTTTTGATGACGTGCAATGATGTATTGGCTCAGTAGTACACTGACTACAGATGCAACCGCCAACACCACATAAAAATTGCCATAGCCA
Organism: Acinetobacter sp. 789_lipA; assembly: GCF_058242845.1. Lineage (NCBI taxonomy): Bacteria > Pseudomonadati > Pseudomonadota > Gammaproteobacteria > Moraxellales > Moraxellaceae > Acinetobacter > Acinetobacter sp. 789_lipA. The sequence continues at coordinate 2,745,711 of NZ_JBZAYS010000001.1, forward strand.
AGTGATTTGGCTAAAAAGCCCGATGCGGCTCCCCCGATGAAATAAACCAACAGTTCAAAACACACCAAGATGGTGAAGTCCGTGCCTGCCTGTTCTTTGGAACTGCTTTGCATGAAATAGGCATATAATGAAGTCATCGCGACATAACGAATCGCAAGCATAACAATTACAAATCCCCCCAAGAGCAAATGCCAATGGTTTAACCAGCCCAAAATAATGGCTGCGCCAATCACCCCATACAATGCTGTTCGGCACCACCCCGCCCAAATAAGCAACTGTGTAGCCTGAATTTTTTTCAATAAAAATGCGGCACTCACAGCCGCCAACAAACCAACACCTGCGCCAATTACAGACATCAGCACCCCAATTTGGGCAAGCGTCCATTTTTGGTCAATCAGCATTGGATTGAGCATCGCCATTGCTGGTGCTTCTACCACGCGATAACACAGGATCAGTGCCAAGGCAGATAAAATTTCAGGACGTTTGAAAGCACGGGCTAAGCTAGGCGCTTGTTTGACAATATTTGTCTGTTCGTTTGCATTTTCTTGAATATAAAAAACAGCAAACATCGTTAAAGCGGTCATGAGTGCTAAACACACCAATGCGCTTTCCCAACCGTAATATTGGTATAGCCATAATGTCGCTGCACCCCCCAACATACTCCCCAAAGCGATCCCTATACTCTGAGCCATACTGCCTAGACGATATTCAGACGCTGAAAAAGTTTCTACGGTATAACCATCTATGGCAATGTCTTGGGTCGCCGCAAAGCTTGAAATCCACAAGCCAATCACAACAAACACCACCAGTCCGTAAGAGAACTGGGTAAAGGCCAAGGCCAATACTCCAAGTACCAGGGCTACTTGTGTAAAGAGCAGCCATGTTTTTCGTTTACCTAACTTCATGATATAAAGTCGGTCAATGAGTGGTGCCCATAAGAACTTAAAGGCCCATGGAATATAAAGCAGCGACAGCATTCCAATCCAACGTAAATCTACCCCCTGATGTCGCAAAATAGCGGGTAATGCCACATTGTAAAAATACAAAGGCAAGGCATGTGCCAGATATAAAACAATGACAACGGCTAAGCTCAAAGCTGAGATTTGGCTTGTTGCTCTTTGTGTATTTAGGTTTTGCATATCCACCTCTGCACTGCCCATTGCAGTGCATCAGAATGATCAAGTGTGACGTAGTAAGGCACCCGCCATGCAGCATGCAGTGAAGGTGTATTCAGTCGTTCTTGATCGGTTGGGTCTTGTGCAATTCGAACCAGACCCAAGCAGTATTGAAAAAAAAGTTGTTTGTATTTTTTGTACCAAACCGCTTGCAATTGACGGTATTCCTCAGGAAATTCCGTACCGATATCGATTTGCATGACCAAAACAAAGTGCTGTTTTTTTAAGAAAAAACGTTCGACTTGACTGAGCCATTGTTCAAATTCAGCGACAGTGACATGCGCCGAAAAGCGCATGTCCATGATTTGTATATGTTCTGAGCTATAGCTCATGTAAGTTCCTCAGTCCTATTGAGTGGGTTAGGGTTTTGCATAAATGCATTTGAATCAGTTAAATACCCTCCAAATTTTTCATAGAATTTTTGTTTAAAGCAGTAATACAACATGGCCGTTTTTTCAGGCATCGGGATCAAGCACTGCGCCTCATAGCACATTTCTTCGACCACTGCGGCATAGGGTTTAACCGTATGGTCAGGCTCCCCGACAATTTTGTCGGAAGGTGCATTTTCAAAAATATAAAAACCTAATAGCCGCATCACTGGACGCAAGTAGCCTTTACCGAAAGCCGACTTTTCACCAAACAATAAATGCCAACCGAGGTCTAAATCATCACCATCGTAATAACGTCCTAGACGGTCACGCTTGCCTTCATAGATTTCGGTATAGCCCACATCCTGTCCATCCACCCCAACGATCAACAAACGGTGATGGTCATCGGCCAGCATTTTTTCAAAATACACCGCGAGATCAACTTCAGACTTATTCAGCTGCCACTGTGGAATAACATGAGGCTCATGCATCCATTTATGTAACAGTGCTAAGTCCTGCGGATACTGTACTTGGCGCAAGTAAAATTGCGTCTCATTCTCATAGTATTCGTAGAAATCGGGAAGTTGCTGTGAAAGTGTTTTCATATGGTAGCCTGCTAAATTTTTTGGTTTTTTATGATGCAATACGCTTTGTGGTTGTATCGTCAGTTGACTTGGACACCTGCGCTGACCATCGTTTTAAGGTTTCAGGGCTGACAGGATTGGCAATTGGATCTAAAAATACCGGGACAGGACGTTCTGCTTCGTCGTTGTAACTGGTGGTAAATAGACGCACTCGGTTTAAACAAATTTTTTCAAATTCGGCTCTAAACATGGCAAATTTTTCGATGCGTTCTGCCAACTCTGGATGTGCCTGATGAAAAGCATCAATGACAGATGAAATGGTCTGCCAAAATTCAACTTCGCTATGCTCAGGGTAGTCTTGTAGAAATACATTACAGATATAACGGTAATGCACCATAAACAGCCCAGTGAAAATAAAATGGCTGAGTTCATGCGCAGGATGACGCAGTAAAATTTGCCCTTCAATAGGTAAACTTGCCAATTCTGGAAAGTCTTCATCAACCAAATTGACATCATCAATAAAGTCTTTCAGCACCATTTTCTGCGGTACGCCATTGGCATGAATAAGCATGGTATTTTCCCCATGTGGAGAAAAAGCCAAGCCATATTTGTACAAGCAGATTAAGAGTGGAGTAACAGAGACTTCGGCAAAGCGTTTTAACCACTGTAATGGACTCAAACCTGACGCTTGAATCAACACGGCTAATATCGACTGTCCGTTGATGTCTCGATGTAATAAAGCCGCTTGAGAAAGTGCCTGTTCACCTGTTCCAATCACTGGATCTACACTTTCACGCCACAAACATCCAAACAGTTCTTTAAACTGATACGGCGCACCTTCAATCTGATCAAAACAAGGCTGATGAATAGTCAAAGTTGCCACTTCACCTAAGAATGCAACGCCAGACTGTTTCAAGTCTGGATCTTGAGTTTGAATCTGCTTTAACCAAGCTGTGACGGCTGGAGCTGCTAAATTTCGTTTAGACGGCAACCCACGATACACCGCAGTATTGAAGATACTGACAGGCAATTTGACATAATGACGCTCAGGCTGACTGATGTTGCAAAGCGTACGAATCGACTGCATAGGTACATAGTCATCTTGCCCAACGCCTAGTTCAATAATGCGCTGATCCACGATTTCATTGGCATAAGTTGGCACTAACCATTGATGCCACTGCCATGCATGTACTGGAATGAGGAAATAATCACCACAAGAGCAACCTCTCTCATGTAATTTTTGTTCAAAATTTGCGAGTTCTTCTGCACTTAACTCATGTTGATAAAGTCTCCCTGCTTGCCACTCCTCGGTGGAACGGAACTCTGCCAAATCACGATGCACCGCGAGCCACAGCACTTTGACCGTTGGCGAAAGTTCAGGAGCGGCACTTAAGTAGTCGTCATAACCAAAACCCATACGACCTTTGCTCATAATCAACCACGGATGACCACGGAGCATACCTTCAATTTCATGATGCGATGCCGTCAATGCTGCTTCACTGCTTAAACGACTTTCATCAAATAAATGCGCCTCGGCTAACCACGTATTGTTCATTTCTTTGATGAGATATGCCTTGGTAAAAGGCTTAACTTCGGTTTGATTTGAAAACGCGCGAATAAAAGTATGTAAGTTCCATGCAGGCAGGTCTTCAACCACGCTCAACTCACGTACTGAACCCTCCTCAATCTGCCAATGTCCCAATAAATAGTTTTGTGCTTTAAAAGTATAGGTTTGATCATCCAACGTCAGCTGGTAACGATTGTCCTTTAAATGGGCCACTTGAATAATTTCTTCATATAAAAATTCAGCAATCGCCATTTCTATTAAGCGCTGTCCTGCCAAACGCCACTGTTTCTGATTCACTTGAAGTTGTGCAAAGCTCATATGATTTTCTCGAATGTATAAGGCTGCATGGAGGGATGTGACCCTGTTTGTATTTTGCGCTGCTCAATATTTTTTGATTTAGGAATCGATGGTGCTAAAGCTGCTGTTCGTCTAATAGATGTGTCATTCTGCACATACATTTCAGGGTTCTGTTCAGGTCTGAAATGCTGAAACGTCTGTTCATTGCTGTCCAGTTCATAAAGCTGATAACCTAGTAGCTGATTGGCGATGGTCGCAGCACGAAATGCGCCTAGGCCTAAATCTGGTGTACCTACACCATGGCTGTGCATTTCTTGGTTTTGCACATAAATTTCCCCCATTGCTGTATGCTGCAAACGATAGTCTTGGCTCACCTTCCAACGCCCCGCTTGATCTGTTGCAATGAAGGGCTTTAAGTATTTTAAAAATGAAAACTCAGGGCTGTAATAACCTGTAGATGCCACTACAAAATCAGCATCCATATAAAAACGTTGCTTGGTTACAGTATGTTCAAGGCTCAAGCGAATGTACTGACTTTCCAGTAACTCAGCATCAAGCAACTGAATTTGTGCATGCAAATGCGTTGCTTGTGCAGCAGAGGCAATACTACGGTGGTAAAGTTTTTGGTAAATCTCACGTATGGTTTTGGCACTAATACCTTTGTACAGCAAACCTTGATCTTTTAACTGCGCTGCTTTTTGTGTTTCTGAGAGTCTATAAAAATATTGGGTATAGTTCGGACTAAAATGTTCCAAGCCCAATGGTGCATATTCCATCGGAAAAAAGCCATTGGAACGCGTCAGCCAATGCAACTTAAAGTTAGCCGTTGGTACACCATCATGTTGATACTGCTGATCAAACAAATCTAAAAAGACTTCAGCAGAAGACTGTCCTGAGCCTAAGACCACAACATTGCCTTTGAGCTTGCCTTTTTTATGGGTTAAGTACTCTGCTGAATGGATACATTTTTCAGGGGCTTGTTGTTGTAACTTACGCAGACATTCAGGCAAATAAGGCTGGTTGCCCGAACCAATCACCAAGTTTCGACACAAATAACGAATAAAACGGCCACCTTGCTCAACCACCACCTCAAAACCTTCGCTTTTGGCATAAATGGCCTTCACCGTTGACTGGTACTGTATATGACCCAGTTGATCTGCCACCCATTGGCAATAATGGTTATATTCACGGCGCGGAATATGCGGCTGCTCAAGGAAGTAGAACTTATATAAGCGCTGCTGCGATTTTAGGTAATTCAAAAAACTCAACGGACTGGTCGGATCAACCATCGACACCAAATCCGCCATGAATGGAACTTGTAAGACCGTATTGGGAAGTTGCATACCTGCATGCCAGTCGAACTGCGCTTTTTTTTCAAAAAATAGATAGTGCAATTCAGTCTTTTCATGCAGCAAGCTGGCAAGGCTTAAGTTAAATGGCCCAAGGCCAATCGCAATAAAATCAAGCATAGAGAGCATCCTTTTGTTTGATATACAGCGGATTGGCTAACTGAATATAGACAGACTGATTTTCAACGGGTGCAATCAATTCATCCAGTTCATATAAACGAGTCAGTAAATTACCTTTATAAGGCAACGTCGGTTGATACAACAGACTTTGAATCAAACTACTGTCTGGATACTGCTTCAACAGGTCAAAGAGGTGTTGCTGTAAAACAGACAGTAAATCTTGCTCACTTACAAAATCTGTTGCACCGATGGCATTGATGATGCCAAACAAGGTATTGCCAAAGAAATAATAACTAAAACGTTCATCGACAAAAGTCTTTGAACCTACCGCATGGGCTTTATCATGCAGTTCTGGAAATTGTTGTAAAATTTCATCTGCGAATTCTTCGATATAATAAAAACCTTGATTGTCCCATAGCCATAGCCACTGTGGCCAGCCATCTTTCAACTCAACCAAGACATTTTGCTGATGCGACTCAAAGGCCATACCATAACGATGGTAAACATACATTAGCGGGGTCAGACTGATGTTTAAAAAGGTCTTAAACCAATCAAGAGCAATTTTCGCTTTATCATCTAAATTTTGTTGAGATGCAATCTGATCAAATAATGCATTAAAACGATTGCGATCTTCTACCGGATGATCCTGACACAATGAAGCAATACACGTGACCTGCTGTTCAGGAGTAAACGGCTGATCACGTACAATACAAATCGTTTCATCGATGATTTCACCATCCAACTGAAGAGCAATCCACGCCGGATCATTGACCGCTTTTAGAGTTGGATATTGTTTTAAAATACTTTGCCCTAACTCACTGTGCCAAAGCCGATGCGTCATTTCACCGCGGTGACATTCTTTTGCTAAATTGACGCGAATAGAGTTGGTAATCATCACTGAAAGCGAAGGTTTCAGCATCCACGGCGCGTTAAAACTCGCCAAAGTACGTACAGAAGTGGTTGGTGAAAATATCCATGCTTTTTCACCCAAATCGATGATTTTCAGTTTAGCTTTTAAACTTTTAAACCATACTTTGCTTTGCAAATAGCGGGCTTGCCACGGATGCAGTGGTAGCAGTTTGTAATGTGCATATGCAGCTAAGGTTTCAAGTTCCGATTCAGACAAATGCCATTTGATTTCTTGTTTAAGTTGTATTGAAAAAGCCTGCTCAAGCGCTGTTCCTTCTGCAATATATTCAGATGCCACCAGCCAATAATGCAGCTGGGTCTGACCACAAGCTTCAGGTGAATATTTTTGCCAGTCCTCATGGACAAAACCTGTTCGGCTTTTCGGTGCGGGATGCATGCTATGACCTAAAATCAAAGCCTGTTCAGACTCTATAAAACCTTGTTCAAGCTGTACTAGCGCATCAAAATCCTCTGCCCGAATATTTAAAAACTGTTGTAATGCATCACGACTTTGAATCCAACGCTCAACCAAGGATGCAGCATCGACACGGCCTTCGGATTGTTGCACTAACTCTTCTAGTAACAGACTGACCATGGCTACTGCGCTAAAGTTAAGCTTTTGGCCTTTTTGAAAAATTTGCGGTAAAGCCGCAATACGATGTCGCCCAACACGACTGACATAGCTTAACGGAACAAAAAGCTGTGCTTGGATTAAACTAAGCGGCAAAGATAACAGCGTCAAACCTTGGCTAAACGCGAGTTGAGTTGAATTTTGTTGATACTTCTCAAACAAGCTCGCTTGGCCTGTTTCTTGTGAGTATGCATTGACAAGATGCTGCATCGCCAAGCGATTGGCTAGCTCTTTCATCTGACCATTTCCTCTTTTTAAAGCTTATTCCAAGCTCATTTCATGTAATTATGTTTCTTAAAGATGTTCACGTTGACCAACGCTGCAGAAAGTATGTTAATGGTAATTATTATCATTTATCTTTGCAATTTTGTTTACTTTTGAAAATATACGCACTACACCAACATATATTATTGTTTTTTAATACTTTTAAAAATTTAATCAGTTTTTCTAATAAAGCCTATACGAAATTACACCATAGCTTTAAATGATAGTTTATGAATTTATAATTGATTCGAACTATAAAATTTCCCTATATTTCATAAGGAAAAGCCCATTCAGGTGACTGAATGGGCTTTCATTTGTGCTCGAATTAATACTCAAAAGAGCTCAAGACTTAAATCAAATAGGGACGAAGAAGTGAAGACTTCACTGTTCTTTATTCATCCAGTACATCAGCAAAAGTGGCTGAAAGTACTTTTGCTAAATCCTGAGGTTTTAAACCGATATCTAAGCCGCGCTTCCCCCCACTGACATAGAGTTTCTCCAACTGTTGTGCGCTTTGATCGATCACGGTTTTTAACCTTTTTTTCTGTCCAACAGGACTAATCCCACCGACCAAATAACCTGTCAGTCGTTCTGCATCTTTAGGGTCGGACATTTTTAGTTTTTTTGCCCCCACTGCCTGTGCAACTTTTTTCAAGTTTAACTGATGATGTACAGGAAGAATCGCAACAAAATAGTTTTTTTCATCGGTCACTAAAAGTGTTTTAAACACCTCTTCGACACGTAGATTTAATTTTTCTGCGGCTTCAAGCCCAAAGCTTTTTGCATTGGCATCATGTTCATATTCATGAATAGAAAAATCGATTTTATTGGCTTTTAAAAGTTTAGTTGCAGGTGTCATTTCTGTTCAATATTTTCACTACATATTCGGCATTATATGCCTATTCAAAAAGAAAGTTTAGCGGTACACCTATCATGATCATCGAACTTACAGGCACTCAACGAATCAATGACTGTAAGTTCGATGTCAACTATGTATGCAGCTTGTTATCGCTGAAATATCACAATTTAGTCAGCACTTAATCCAAATTTCTTAAAGATTTGAGCACGGCGCTTTGGCAAAATATTGGCTTTGGTCAAATCACCTTCGTAGTGATCGAACACTCGTTGATCCATCATTTTAAACCACAGCTTTGGAATTAACGCTGGAATCAACATCGTGGCATAACCACTCGGTAGCTCAGGGGCTTCATCAAAATGTCTTAAGGCCTGAAATGGGCGGGTTGGATAGGCATGATGATCTGAATGGCGTTGTAACTGGTATAAGAATAAGTTAGTCACAATGTTGTTATTATTCCAGCTGTGTTCAGGCATGGTTCGCGCATAGCTGCCATCTTCCTTTTGACTACGCTTTAAACCATAGTGTTCAATATAATTAATAATTTCAAACAGACTCACACCATAAAATGCTTGTGTCACCAGATATGGCGTCACTTTTTTACCAAACAATTTCAACATGACTGCATGAAAACCAGCACTCATCGCCCATCCATGAAACAGTTCATTTTCTTTGGAGAAGAAAGACAGACCTTTTCGTTTTAGGCGTTTATGTTCAATTTCAACAGCCGACTTCAACCCGCCGAAAACGGTACGCGGCCAAAACTCATAAAAAGTCTCGCCCATTTTCGATGAAGCGGGATCTTCTGGCGTTGCAGCACGTTTATGGTGCCCATAAGGATGCTCAATGCGGAAATGGTTGTAGACCAACGGAGCTAAAGTCATATGCGACCAATAATGATCTGATTTTTTAGGACGGTGACACAGCTCATGTGCTGTATTTACTGCTACTCCATTAATTGCCCCCATGGAAACACCCAATAATATTTGGTCGAGCATCGATACATTTTGGCGAGTCACCACATAACCTGCAAACAAATTGGCTGCCATTTGTAGCGGAATGAACAATTTCACAATACGGTCATAGTACGGGTCATTTACCAAGACCTTAATTTCATCATCCGAAGGATTATTTTCATCTGCACCGACCAGACCATCTACCGCAGGAATAATGACATGCAGTAACAGCGGCCCACCCAAAGCGAAGATTTTCTTGGTGGGTTTCGGGCCAAAATGATAGCCCGCTAAAATGCCCATGCCAATCACAGGAAGCCCAGGACTCAATAACCAGCCAAAACGCTTTTTATCGATCCCTGCTGCATTTTTGACGACCACGCTAGCATTCGTCATTTTCACTGATGCATTCATTACCATTCTTCCAATTTTCTTGTTATGCCTTTATATTTCTAGAAATGGGACATAAAGAACAGTTGCTAACGTCCAAGAAAACAGCGTAATCGTCCTTGGCCTGAAATGACTTAAATTGACCCTAAATCAAATATTAAGCCTAAGATATAAAGACTAGAAATCGTAAAGTATGGATGCTTTAAGTAAAATTTTTGAAGATATACACCTCAACCAATCTGAGTACCTCTACCTTAAACCGCATGGTGAGTGGGCTTTTCGCTATACCGAACAATCAACCATGATGGCCTATGCGGTACTTCAAGGACAACTCACTATTTGTTTAGATGCTAAACAAATTATTGTTGCTGAAGTGGGCGACTTGATCTTACTGCCTTCAGGGCCAAGTCATGAGTGTCGCTCCTCAACTACCGACCAACTGTTAGAAGTATTCGATATTTCTGACTCATTTGCCCAAAACCAACACAAAGAAGTCTCTTTTGGCAGTGATGCGACACAACAAAAAACTGTGATCTTGGCCTTACATGCACATATGGACCCCATTATGGCGCGTCCTTTAGTACAGGCCTTACCCGCGTTTATTCACCTTCAGCACAAAGATCTCAGCACGGTTCCTGAATGGTTGCAAATTGGACTGCAATTTCTCGCTCTAGAAGTGCAACGCATACGCCCGGGTCGTGACAAAATTTTGGATCATTTGGTAAGTATTTTATTAATTGAATGTGTACGTGATTATATTGATGCGCTGCAAGACTCGAACAATTGGCTGAGTGCTTTGTCTCACCCTGAACTCTCCAATGCACTTGCAAAAATTCATGCGGAACCTGCACGGCCTTGGACAGTTGAGTCCCTTGCAGAACAGTGTTGTATGTCACGGTCTAAATTTGCCACATTGTTTAGCCAAATTTTAGGCATCAGCCCTTTGGCTTATTTGCAACAACACCGTCTGCGTTTAGCTGCCCAATACCTTCGTAATGGACAAGGTACTATTCAGCAAATTGCACATCGGGTGGGTTATAACTCTGAAACGGCTTTTAGCCAAAGCTTTAAACGACAGTACCAACTGAGCCCAAGCCAATATAGAAATAATCAAAACCCAACTTAAAATGCTCGTCCGTAATGGTTTAATAGCAATCTTCTCTCAGCTTATGTCTTTGTCCGTCGAGATAAATACCCTGAACTTGCAGACAAAGATTAGCATCTTGTGAAAATCACACTATAATATCCCGCATCCTTGCTAGAGATGGCTTCAAACCACTGCTTGTTTGTTCTTTTTCGCTCTAGCCACACTTTTTTTAAGTCCAGTTTTCATCCGTGATTCGGCTTATTTTTCAATATTTTATCTCTTGTATGTCCATACTGACATATAAGAAAATTTAGGTGCCAGCATGGAAATCAAGGTTAATTATCTCGATAATCTTCGCCAAGAAGCGAAGTTCGACGATTTTACAGTCATTGCCGATCAACCGATTCGCTACAAAGGTGATGGCTCTGCACCCGGTCCATTTGACTATTTTTTAGCATCTTCTGCGCTTTGCGCGGCTTACTTTGTCAAAGTGTATTGTTTGGCACGTGACATTCCAACCGACAACATTCGTTTGTCACAAAACAACATTGTTGACCCTGAAAACCGCTATAAACAAATCTTCAAAATTCAAGTTGAGCTCCCAGCGGACATTTCAGAAAAAGATCGCCAAGGTATTTTGCGCTCTATCGACCGTTGTACGGTTAAGAAAGTGATTCAAACAGGTCCTGAGTTTATTATTGAAGAAGTCGAAAGCATTGATGCTGATGCTCAAGCCCTACTTATTCCAAGCCTTGCTTCTGAAACCAGCACGATTATTCCGGGTAAAGACCTGCCTTTAGAAGAAACCATTGCCAATATGTCGGGTATTTTGGCTGGTCTAGGCATGAAAATTGAGATTGCCTCTTGGCGTAACATTGTGCCAAATGTATGGTCTTTACATATTCGTGATGCTCAATCGCCCATGTGTTTTACTAACGGTAAAGGCTCAAGCAAAGAAAGTGCTTTAGCTTCTGCGCTGGGTGAGTTCATTGAACGTCTGAACTGTAACTTCTTCTATAATGACCATTTCTGGGGTGAAGACATTGCCAATGCCGAGTTTGTGCATTATCCAGATGAAAAATGGTTCATGCCAGGTCCAAATGGTGAAATGCCAGAAGGCGTTCTGGATGAGTACACCCTTGAAATTTATGACCCTGAAGAAGAACTGTTAGGTACGCATTTATACGACACCAATTCAGGGAAAACTGAGCGCGGTATTTGCTCTTTACCTTTTGTTCGCCAGTCTGATGCTGAGGTGGTTTACTTCCCATCGAACTTAATTGAAAACTTGTACCTTAGTAACGGGATGAGTGCAGGAAATACCTTAGCTGAAGCACAAGTACAGTGTTTGTCTGAAATTTTTGAGCGTGCAGTAAAACGTGAAATTTTGGAAGGTGAACTGACCCTGCCAGATGTACCGCAAGAGGTTTTAGCGAAATACCCTAGCATTTTAGCAGGCATTCAAGGTTTAGAAGAGCAAGGTTTCCCTGTACTGGTGAAAGATGCCTCTCTAGGCGGTCAATACCCTGTAATGTGTGTGACGTTAATGAACCCACGTACAGGTGGTGTATTCGCCTCTTTCGGTGCACACCCAAGCTTTGAAGTTGCACTTGAGCGTAGCTTAACTGAGCTACTACAAGGTCGTAGTTTTGAAGGTCTGAACGACTTACCTCGCCCAACATTTAGCTCAAATGCGGTCACCGAACCCAATAACTTTGTTGAACACTTCATTGACTCAAGTGGTGTGGTGTCATGGCGCTTCTTTAGTGCCAAATCGGACTATGACTTTGTCGAGTGGGACTTTACCAATCAAGGCCAAAACTCAAATGCAGATGAAGCTGATGAACTGTTCGGTATTTTGGAAAATATGGGCAAAGAAGTTTATATGGCCATTTACCAACATTTAGGTGCAACAGCGTGCCGTATCTTGGTACCAGGTTACTCAGAAATCTACTTGGTTGAAGACTTGGTTTGGGATAACACCAACAAAGCACTGCTTTACCGTGAAGACATCCTCAACTTACACCGTTTAGACGACGAACAGCTCGAAGCGCTGGTTGAACGTTTAGAAGAATGTGAGCTAGACGACTATACTGAAATCAAGACTTTGATCGGGATTGAATTTGATGACAATACCGAATGGGGTCAATTGACTCTGCTTGAACTCAAACTACTCATCTATCTTGCATTAGAGCAGTTTGAGGAAGCAAAAGACTTGGTTGAAGCATTCTTACAATACAACACCAATACCGTTGAACGTGGTCTGTTCTACCAATGCATGAATGTCGTGCTCGAAGTGATGTTGGATGACGACATGGAACTGGAAGAATATGAAGCCAACTTCCGCCGTATGTTCGGTGATGAACGTATGGATGCTGTAATAGGCACAGTTGAAGGTCGCATACGTTTCTATGGTTTAACAGAAACCAGTATGAAGCTTGAAGGTTTAGACCGTCACTTACGTTTAATCGACAGTTATAAAAAGTTACACGCTGCACGCGCCAAAGCTGTTGGACTAAAACCTTAAAATAAAAAGAAACAACCCAAATACGTTTGGGTTGTTTCTCACTGCACTATCACGATGTCTTAAAGAAAATTAATCTAAAATATTTAAAATCGCCTCAACAGGGTTTTCACTATTTCCTACAAGTAACTGTTTATGCATGGTAATGTGCTGCATGGCTTGAATCTGTGCGGTTTCAATATTCATTAATTTTTCAATTTCAGCCGCCAATTTCTCAGGTGTTGCATCTTTTTGAATTAATTCTTGTATCACTTTCTTGCCTGCAATAATATTCGGCAATGAATAATATTGAATCTTGATCAAGAATTTCACCACATGGTAGGTGAGCCAGTTCAACTTATAAAAGGTCACCATTGGACGGTGTAACAGCATGGCTTCTAAAGTTGCTGTACCTGATGCTAAAGCCACAATATTGGCTGCATTCATAACTTGGCGCCCAATCTTCGACTCGGTGCCTGAGTTTTCAAGCAAGTCAATTTGATCGACCAATGCTTTTGGATACTGGTTAAGCAAAGCTCCGATTTGTTGCTTACGCGCATCGTTGATAGCCGGTATCACAAAGCGATAGTTTGGATATTTGGCGTAGAGCAATTTTGCAGCATCTAAAACCAGTGGACCGAGCTTTTCAATTTCACCACGTCGACTTCCGGGCAATAAGGCAATATGCTTTTGGGTCAGATCTAAACCCAGTTCTTCTTTGGCTTGTAAAATTGGGTTTTCCAAAGGCAATTGGCTTGCCAAGGGGTGTCCTACAAACGCAGCAGGAACATCCCATTTTTTATAAAATGCTTTTTCAAACGGAAATAAACACAGTACCAAATCAATAGAAGCTTTGATACCATGAACCCGTCCCTGACGCCATGCCCAAACGGAAGGACTAACATACTGCACGGTTTTTATTGGCAGTTGTTTTTGCTTTAAACTTTTTGAAAGGCGCAGATTAAAGTCTGGCGCATCAATCCCAATAAATACATCGACAGGATGGGCTGTCCACTTCTCTACCAGTCCATCACGCACAGCAAAAAGCTTTTTAATGTCTTTAAGAACCTCAACTAGCCCCATGACAGACAAAATATCCATCGGATAAAAGCTCTTGAAACCCTCTGCAATCATTTGCGGGCCACCAATACCCTCAAATTCTGCATCAATTCCTTGCTCACGAAAACTGCGAATAAGTTTAGCACCTAAAGTATCACCTGATACTTCACCCACTACGATTCCAATTTTAAGTTTCCGATTTTGCAAAGCATTATTCCTTATTTTTCAACCCATGCATCATAACATAGCGTCTTTTAGTTTGGCGTGGGTATGTTTAAGCAACAATGATAAAGTGCCGTCAACTTACATCAATGGCCTTCATGAACTCTTAACCACTTCATATCGCCTCAATCAAAGATAATTTTTGATTTATTTTTTCAATTGTAAATAACTTGTAAAGCACACAAACAAACAATAAACTTATTAATAATTATTCTCATTAGTATTTATTAATGCTCAACATCTCCTCTCGCGGCTTTAAGCTCTCTATCATTAGTTTAGCTATTCTTAGCGCTCAGTATACTTTTGCACAAGACACGCAAAACTTAGCAACCATTACCGTACAAGCAAGTGATGATCAAGCTGAAAAAAGTAAAGCTTATATCCTAAAAAATTCATCGAGTGCAGCAAAACTAAATCTGACCGTGAAGGAAACTCCACAAACTGTAAATGTCGTGACTCGCCAGCAAATGGATGACTTCGCACTAAATAGCACTCGTGAGGTTTTAAGTAATACACCCGGCGTAACGGTTACTAACCAAGAGACTGAACGTTCTACTTATATGGCTCGTGGTTTTGAAATCTCCAATATATTGACAGATGGCGTCGGTTTTCCATCGAGTAATTATAATTACAATAATACCAATCCAAATACATATTTTTATGATCGAGTTGAAGTCATTAAAGGTGCAGATGCTCTGACCAATGCTTTTGGCGACCCAAGTGCAACAATCGACTATATTCGTAAACGCCCAACCCAAGACTTTCAAGCAAATGCTGGTGTAAGTTATGGCTCTTGGAATACACAACGTTATGAAGCAGATGTATCAGGTGCCCTCACTCAAGACGGACGTATTCGTGGTCGCTTAATGGGTTATGAGCAAACTGGAGATTCATATATAGACCGATATTCTTCGGAGAAAAATGGATTTTCAGGCATTCTTGAAGCCGATCTGACAGATAGTACTTTACTTACTGTTGGCTATAGTGAAGAAAAAAATAAACCGAATGCAAATAATTGGGGAGCATTACCATTATTAGATGCTGATGGCAATCAACTGTCATATGATCGCAATTACAATCCAAACCCTGATTGGGCATATTGGGATAATAAAAGTCAAAAAGCATTCATAGAATTAAAGCAAAAGCTGAATGAAAATTGGGCAGCAAAATTCAGCTACAACTACACCAATACTGAGCACAATAGCAAGCTGCTTTATTATTATGGCTATCCAAATCAAGATGGCTCTGATGTATCACTTACCGCTTGGGGTGGTAAAGAAAATCAAGAAAGACATTTTGCAGATCTAAATTTACAAGGTACATATGCTTTGTTCGGTCAAGATCATGAAGCCACGATTGGATATAGTTATATTCACAGTAAGCAGCATGATCAACAAACCAATGGCTATATTAATGATAGTAATATTGTAGATGATTATTCGCTTGGCTACTTACGTCAATTAACGACAAACTTGGCAAGTTGGACTCCCCAATCTATAACTTGGTCCGAGTTCAATGAAGCTGCAAACTATACTCAAAAAATTAACTCTTTCTATGCTGCAACACGATTACACCTCAATGATGACCTAAAGATATTATTAGGTGCAAATTATGTTCAAGCTGAAAATGATGGAATAAGTTATAGCTCATCTGTGGCTTATGATGAAAGTAAAGTTTCCCCATACGCGGGCATCACTTATAATTTCACCCCTGAATATACAGGGTACTTAAGCTACACTTCTATTTTCCGCCCACAAACTGGCGCAGAAGTTAATAAAGCACTTAAACCTGTTGAAGGCGAAAGCTATGAAATGGGAATTAAAAGTTCATGGCTAGATGAGAAGCTAACGGGTACTTTTGCAGTATTTAGAACTGAACAAAGTAACTACCCTTTACGTAGCTCAGATGGCAATCCGCTTACACGTAAAGTGGAAACCAGTGATTTACGTTCCCAGGGCATTGAAGTTGGTTTAGCTGGTCAGCTCACCGATCAGTTGAATATATCTTTTGGTTATGCCCAATTTAGCTTAAAGGACCTAAAAAATGGTGGGGATGCTCGAACTTACAACCCGAACCAAACCATCAATCTTTTAACTACATATAGCATTCCAGCTTTACCAAAACTAAAAGTGGGGGCGGCACTGCAATGGCAAGATTCGACGAAACTGTATGATTCATCAGTAGACGGAACAATTACTCAAAATGCCTATGCTTTAGTCAACTTAATGGCAAGTTATGATTTGAATAAACATATTACTCTTCAAGCGAATGCAAATAACGTCACGGATGAAAAATACTTATATAGCTTCCCTGATGGTCAAGCATTTTATGGTGCACCTGCCAACTATAGTGTTGCTGTAAAATTCAAATATTGATTCAATAGCGCCTCGTTTTCTGTTATTTAACAGCACAGAAACTGAGGCGCTTTTTTCTGGGTTAAATGGTTCGTCATGCATAAATTTCAATATCCCCTATCCGTCTTGTATCGGTTTTTGATCGCATTTGGCTTAGGCTATTTATGTACATTCATGTTATCAGAACTGCTTACCCTCAGTTTTTACCCTCACTTAGCTAAAGCAGAATCCATTTATTTAGCGGCTTTTCTATCTCTTATTTTCTTTATCATTTTTGTCATTTTAAGCTTTTGTATTCAATCCCTAAAAAAGTTAACTGCGTCAACCATTTCGCTTTCTCTTTGCTTTTTTCTATTGCTGAAGTTCGTAGGTTAAACCATGCAAAAATCTGTTCGCCAGTCAATGGCATGGCTACACTCTTGGCTTGGACTAACACTGGGTTGGTTATTATTTGCCATATTTTTAACAGGTGCTGCGACCTATTATCGTCATGAAATAAATTTGTGGATGCAACCTCAATTTGCCACCATGCAGGTCAAACAAGACACAGCGATGGAGTCGGCATATCAATACTTACAAAAAAATGCCGCAGATGCGCAAAGTTGGTATATTGGCGTAGCTAGTCCTAGTTCACCTGTTAATAAAATCTACTGGCAAAAGGCCGATGGTGGCTACGAAAATAAGACTTTGGATGCGAACACAGGTAAAGAAGTCACCTTGTCAGCAACCCAAGGCGGTGAGTTTTTCTATGGCTTTCACTATCAGCTGTATGGTGTGCCCTATTTTATCGGTAGACTTTTAGTCACGATTGCTGCCTTCTTAATGTTGATCATCCTCATTTCAGGCATCATCACACACAAAAAAATATTCACCGAATTCTTTACCCTAAGAGCCTTCAAAGGGCAACGCTCGTATCTAGACTTTCACAATGTCACCTCTGTCATTGCTTTGCCCTTTTTCCTGACCATTACATTCACTGGTTTAGCCATTTTCTTTTATCTCATTCTTCCCAATGGCATGAAGAGACTTTATCCAGAGCAACCGTTCCAATATTTTGATGAAATTAGAAATATTAGCATCAGCTCTGATGATAAACCGGCACCTGCTACGATGCATCCAATTGAATACTTCATACAACAATCTGGGCAGCGTTGGGGTAAAACAGAAATTGACAATATTACGGTCAAACACCCCAATACCAATATCGCTCAGGTGAACTTGATTGAGTCAGCTGACCGAAGCATCACGCGAAACCAAGCCCAACTCAGCTTTAACGGCAAATCTGGTGTCCTGCTCGGAGACACTCGAAATAATAGTGCAATTGCCACGCTCAATAATGGAGTCTATGGTTTACATATGGCACACTTTGCGCAGCCCCTATTACGCTTTGCGTTATTTTTCTCAGGGCTTTTAGGCTGTGCCATGATCGCGTCTGGACTTTTACTCTGGAGCTTAAAACGTCAGCTACAAAATAAGAAACAAAGTTTCCACTTTGGACATTATGTGGTTAACCGCCTAAATACGGCTGCCATCATTGGCTTGCCGATTGCCATGCTCAGTTATCTTTGTGCAAACCGTTTACTTCAGTTAGAAGCAGGTCAACCCAACTACGAAATCTACGCATTTTTCGGCACTTGGTTACTCAGTTTAGTCATTGCACTGCTCACTCCACAGCAACACCTTTGGAACACTCAACTGAAGGTCTTCATTTTACTGACTGTATCTTTGCCTATTTTCAATCTTTACTATTTAATCAGCCACCAATATGTGCATAACTTGAATGAATATTGGTTATTCTTGCGAGTTGATCTTATGATCTCCATCCTTGCGATATTGGCTATTTTCTTACATCAAAAAATCCAGCCCATTCAACAAAAAGCAGTACAAAAAATTCAGAAAAAATATGCCAATACTGCAGTTCAGGAGCCCAATTCATGATCTACTTGATTGCAGGACTTCTCATCACTTTCGCGTGCTATGTATTATTTCTGGTGAGCGATAAGCAACGTCCAAAAACTCAAAAGTCACGTTGGGCCAAGTGTGCAGAACATTATCAAATCTGCCGATATCTGGCTTTTGGTGTACTGGCCGCGACATTAATTTTATTGATTCAATTCACGGGCCGCGGTGTGGGAAGTGTCAGTTTATTTGTATTTGCAACTCCGATACTTTTTATACTGATTTTAAGCATCAATGACTTAAAACCTAAAAGAACAGCTCAATCTAAGTAAGTATTTACTCTACAACTCACACGCCTTTTTATTTCGATCATGAGCCAAATAAAAAGGTGTGTAAATATATGAGCCAGAACCATCTCAACAGAATTTTAAAGAGTGATCAAAATCATTTAAGTTGAAACACCGCGATTTTTTAGTTATAACACGCTAAATAATAAGCACTTTTATACACCTTTTCACGGGACAAACATTGCGTTCAGCTTTAGATTGGTTACAACAAGAAATCATCATGCCCTTTCAATAGCTCTGCAGTTGGTCGAAGCATTATTTTGGCTGGACGCTTTTTATTTCCTTCATTTTCAATTTGCTTGTATTTATTTGTTTCCCAAGCGGCTGGATCCCTACTCCAATTCAAAGTAAAACCTTTAATGAAATCACTGTTGAAGTCGGTAAAGAACGAATCAACGCCTTGAAATTTAAACAACAGCATCATTTATGGATCGCAAATTGCGCATTGATGGGAGAATATGCTCAAACACTATGTAATCAATCGTCACCGATTTACAGCAAAGCAGGTCGAGGTTTACTATTTGAAGCGTATTTTTTGGAACCTAAAAAATGCAAAAAAGGAGGCATTTATTCATCAGATTACATTAGCAGATCCACGTCTTCAACACTTACATATGACCTATAGCTCGACCGCGGCGGATTTTGAGCAATAAAAAAGCATCAGCTAGCCCCTCTTTATGTTATACGAACACTCATAGGTTTTAACCTATTGTGGTTACTGATAATTGTAGGCATGAAAATAAAAACGCGGCTGCAGCTCAAACAATAACTCCTATATCTCTTTTTAGAATAAGTAAATCAACAATCAAGACAACGACTTATATGAAAACGTCATAAGATATGCACGTTTTTTGATATTTTGGCATATAACAATGTTTGGTCCACTCGAATTTATTCTCGCAGGTGTTTTAGTCGGTTTTTGTGTGGGAATTACTGGTGTGGGTGGCGGTTCTTTAATGACGCCGATCCTCATTAGCCTTTTCAGAATTGAACCGCACATTGCCATTGGTACTGACTTGCTCTATGCCGCAATTTCAAAATTTTGTGGTTCATTTGTACATGCCAAAAAACTAAATATTGTGTGGCCGATTGTGCTTTGGCTTGCAATTGGCAGTATTCCTGCTTCCTTTGCAACGCACTGGGTACTCGACAACTATTTGAGCCAGTCTACCCACTACAAAGCCGTGCTCACCATGGTTTTAGGCTTCATGTTGACCATTACAGGTTTATCAATTGTCTTCCGTAATCAAATTGAAAATTTTTTCAACAAATTACGTAAAGATGAACTCCCTGACATGACTGAAGACTTAGAAAAAGTTCAGCTTCAAACCAGCAATAAACGTAAGTACATTGTGATGATGGGTGTGGTTCTTGGGGTCTTCGTGACACTATCATCAGTTGGTGCAGGTGCTTTCGGAATCATGGCTTTGGTCATTATGTTTCCCAACCTACCAATGATTCGTATTATTGGTTCTGATGTTGTGCATGCAGTACTACTTACTTTCGTTGCAGGTATGGGTCATATGACTTCAGGCAACGTGGACTTCCACCTCCTTATGTGGTTATTGGTCGGTTCTATTCCAGCAATTATTATTGGAACACTGATTAGTTCACGCCTTCCTGAAAAGATCATCCGTAAAGTGTTGGGTATTACCCTGTTCGCGCTGGGTGTGAACTTCATGTTGAATCCGATCAAAGCGAAACCTGTGAAGCCTGCCGAAACGGCTCAAGTTGTTCAAATTTCAACAGTTAAGAATGCCTTAGTATAGGCATTCTGATTTAAAATAAACCTAAGATTCATCACTTTTTTTTCAAAGATTCATTCGACTTTTTTATAACCTTTTATCAGCTAAACCGTGTTATATTCAGCTTATAAAGCAACTTAATACGATCGAACCAGTGACGGCAATGAATACTCTACAGTCAAACTCTATTACCCAAAACGACATCGATGACGTGAATTTACAAAGCATTCATCCGCTAGTTACCCCAGCGGAATTAAAAACTGAATTGCCTCTCACTGAGTCTGCATATCAAACTGTACTTCACGGTCGTGAAACGATTCGCAATATTTTAGATGGTAAAGACAAACGCATTTTTGTGGTGATTGGCCCATGTTCAATTCATGACCCAGTTGCTGCTCACGAATACGCAGACCGTTTAAAAGTTTTAAGCGATAAAATTAAAGACTCAATCTATGTCGTAATGCGTGTTTATTTTGAAAAGCCACGCACCACTGTGGGTTGGAAAGGTCTGATCAATGACCCAGACATGAATGACTCATTCAACATTGAAAAAGGTTTACGCATTGGTCGTAAACTTTTGGTTGAGTTAAATGAAAAAGGCTTACCATGCGCGACCGAAGCCCTTGATCCAAACTCACCACAGTACTACCAAGACTTAATCTCTTGGTCAGCGATTGGTGCACGTACCACTGAAAGCCAAACGCACCGTGAAATGTCTTCTGGTCTTTCTTCACCCGTAGGTTTCAAAAACGGTACAGATGGTGGCTTAACTGTTGCAACCAATGCCATGCAGTCGGTCAAACATGGTCACCACTTCTTGGGTCTAAACAACCAAGGCCAAGTCTCTGTGATTCGTACTTCAGGTAACCCGTATGCACACGTGGTACTTCGTGGTGGTAATGGCAAGCCAAACTACGATGCTGGTTCTGTAGCAGAAGCAGAAGCAGCTTTGGCTAAAGCGAAAGTCAGCACCAAAATCATGATTGACACCAGTCATGCAAACTCGAACAAAGACCCGTTCCTTCAACCACTTGTTCTTAAAAATATTACCGAACAAATTATTGATGGAAATAAATCTATTATCGGCATTATGGTTGAAAGTCACCTGAAAGGTGGTCGTCAGGAAATTCCTGAAAACCTATGCGATCTTGAATACGGCAAGTCAGTAACCGATGGTTGTATTGACTGGGATACCACAGAAAAGGTATTACTAGAGATGCACGAAGCACTCAAAGACGTTTTACCGAACCGTTAAGTTTTTAAAACGCCATCTTCGGATGGCGTTTTTCATTCTAAGATTAAGAAATAATTATGAACGCTATTGAAACACACTTAAGCCAAACACTTAACTTTCAATTTATCCACGAGCATTTGTTTACTTCTGGACAACCGACTGCTGAGCAATTACAGCAAATTAAAGAGTATGGTGTAAACACGGTCATCAATCTTGCGCTCAGTAATAGCAATAACTATTTAGCCAATGAAGATCAAATCTGTTTAGAGCTCGGGTTGAACTATCTACATGTGCCTATTTCATGGGATACACCGTCTGATGATCAGTGCTTATTGGTCTTAGATATGATTGATCATTTGGTGCAAGAACAAACCATTTGGGTCCATTGTTCAGAAAATTATCGCGTCAGTAGTTTGATGTATTTATATCGTCAATATTATATGAATATCGATATGCCAACCGCACATGAAGCCATGCATCAAATTTGGGAACCCAATGACACATGGACAGGTTTGGTGCATGCTGTTGCCTTACAACTTCAAGGTCGTAAAGCAACACAAGAATTAAAGCTGGCTATGATCAATCCTGATCATTTTGCGTGAGAAATCAGCACTGTTGCTGTAGATAAAATACCTTCCTGACGACCCGTAAAACCCAGTTTTTCCGTGGTCGTTGCTTTAATGCTAATCTGTGTGATTTCAACATCAAGAACGTCTGCAATGCTTTGGCGCATCGCTAAATTATGCGGTGCCAACTTCGGACGTTCACATGCCACAGTAATGTCAGCATTATTTAACTGATAACCACGATCTAGAATGAGCTGATAGACATGTTTGAGTAATACTCGACTGTCTGCTCCTTTAAAGCGAGGATCGGTATCGGGAAAATGCTGACCAATATCCCCTAAAGCCAACGCACCCAATAATGCATCTGTTAAAGCATGCAAAACCACATCACCATCTGAATGTGCTTTTAAGCCGTGTGTATGTGGAATTTGAATACCTGCCAGTGTGACAAATTCACCCTCTTCAAAAGCATGTACATCAAGTCCCTGTCCAATTCGAATATGTGCAACCATGCTCAGTTTCCTTTAAGAAATAAATGATTGAAATCTTGTATTCACGCTTTCTCTTTCGCTATAGTTACAAGCAGCGCAACATAGTGAAAGTATAAGCGATCATGCTGTTGAAAACCGACATAAAACTTATGAAAAAATTTAGTATTTTAGTGTGTCTAAGTTGTCTTTGTACCAGCTTTAGTTATGCTCAAGTCATTGACTGTGATGATCCGACTTCATCTAGCCTTAAAAAGATCTGTAGCGATCAATTCAAAGATATTCGACAAAAATTAGACACGCAATCCATGACTGCTTTTTTAATCAGTGATGCGCCTCAGCGTTTATTGGTCGATACCCATCAGCTATGGCTAAACCGCCTACAGCAGTGTAAATCCTTAGCATGCTATCAGCAGCAGATGGACTTCCGAATTGATGATCTGAACTTCTACACATCATTAAATCAAAGTTTGACGCAACACTATTTAAAGTTTGAACATGGGGCCATTGCTAAACAACCTGTGCACCTACAAGTGCATCAGCTGTCTAAAGATAAAATTAAGATCGAAGGTGTTGCATATCGTAGTCCCAATAATCGTATAGAAACCCAAACCATTTCATTTTTGGCCTATACCACACCCGATCAAAAGCAAAACATCACGGACAATGAAAACAACTGTCACTACCAGTTCAACTTTCAAAAAGCCATTCTTTCAGTAAAAAGTGAAAGTAAAGCATGTAATCGTTTTGTTGGTGTGTACCGTGTTTATGACTAAGCTGTCAAACAGATCAAAATAATGGACATCGGGAGGCTAAAGTGGTGCAAGTACTCAAGCAATGCTGCAACCTCCTAGAACAGAAAAAATTGACCATTGCCTTTATCGAAAGTGCCAGTTCAGGTTATCTATCCAGTCAATTTTCGATTTATAAGCATAGCGGAGCTGACATTTTACTCGGTGGACTGGTGAGTTATGACCCCAGTATCAAATGTGAAATTTTAAAGATTGATCCTGCACTTATTCAGCAATATACAGCGGAGTCAATTGAAGTCACTGAAGCTATGGCACTTCACGGGCATCGACTATTTCGTCATGCCGATATTATTGTCTCCTGTACAGGGTTGCTCAAACCTGGTGGAAGTGCGACGCCTGAAAAACCAGAAGGCACCTTTTATATTGCCATTCATTATCAAAACAGTTTAAGTACTTACCATTATTTACTGCTAGGCAGTGCGCTCGAGCGACTTGATCAGCTTACGAAAAACGTAGCTCAAATGGTCATTCAACGTATTCAAAATGCTTAAATCTTTACACTAAATTTAATTTTTCTACATTTAAAACCCTTAAACTGAACCATAATCAATAAAAATGTGAAGCGCTTCATGATGATGAAAATAATCCATCCTCTACTTTTCAGCACCTTATTTTTTTCAAGCCACAGTTTTGCAACTGTAGGGGGACCACAAAATATTGAAGTTTTAGGTCTTGACCAAGCTGATCAAAAAATTTATGTGATGCGACATTATTTAGATGGTCGTGGTCGTTTACCACGATTGTATTATTATCAACTTAACAGCAAAACACCCTCCAAACTGATTGAAGTGAAATCTTTATATATCAATCCAAAAACTCAAAAAATTGACTATGATCAAGACAGTCAAAAGTTTGACCATGACATTGCAAAAATAAAAAAACGACTCAAAGCTTTAACACCAATTCCACCCAAACAGGTTAAAATTCAAGTCATCAGTAAAAAGGCTTCAAAAGAAGCTTCTTGGTATGATCCTAAAGTCGACATCCCGAAGTTTAGCTATCAATATCAAGTGAAATACAACAATTTGAAAAGTCCCGTACACAAGGCGGTGGACTATAAAAATGGGCTGCGCATTTCTCAAAGTTATAAAGTTCCTAATCAACAAAAAGTGCTGGTAACTGTTCAATATCTCGGAATTCCTTTTGAAACAGGTTATAACATTGAAGATCCTGTTTTATTGATGCCTAAAAAATAAAACCTCAGAAGAGGGAAAGCCAGTCAGTTAAGAAGTTGCCTGGCTTTTTTTAAAATTCATGATGTTATTCGATACACGGAAACGTCATCCGCAACTGTTCGAGGCAAAACTATTTTTAAAAAGTAAGTTTTCTGCGATTAATTAATCAATAAAAGGAATTTGGCGAGTTTTGCGGAAGACAAATGCTTTTGATTACTTTGGGCTTATCCAAAGTAATAGATGAGCTCCAAGTATATGATTTAAAAATATAAGACTCCCTCGTGCATAACTAAAAAGCTAAGGGCTTTATTTCTAAAACCCTTAACTGACTGGCATTACTCCGAAGAGGCTTTATTACACATTTTTCAATTTAAGCCGCTGAACGTTCTTCAATTGGCACTACCTTACGCAGTTCAGGCCCCGTATAGTCCGCACTTGGGCGAATAATACGGTTGTCCGCACGTTGTTCCATCACATGCGCAGCCCAACCTGTCACACGGCTCATCACGAAGATTGGGGTGAATAACTTGGTCGCAATATCCATGAAGTGGTATGCCGATGCATGGAAGAAGTCTGCATTACAGAATAATTTCTTCTCACGCCACATCACTTCTTCACAACGTACTGAAACTGGATAAAGAACGGTATCACCAACATCTTTCGCTAAGCGCTCTGACCAAATTTTAATGATGCCGTTACGTGGGTCGTTGTCTTTGTAGATTGCATGTCCAAAGCCCATGATCTTTTCTTTACGTTCCAATTTGCCCAGCATTTCTCGCTCAGCTTCTTCAGGTGACGTCCAGTTTTCAATCATTTCCATCGCTGCTTCGTTTGCTCCACCGTGTAATGGACCACGTAGTGAACCAATTGCACCCGTGATGCATGAATGCATATCGGATAAGGTTGATGCGCATACACGTGCGGTGAAGGTCGATGCGTTGAATTCATGCTCTGCATAGAGGATCAGTGATACATTCATCACTTGTTCATGCAATTCATTTGGCTTTTCACCACGCAGCAGGTGTAGGAACTGAGCACCGATTGAATCGTCATCGGTGTTTTCTTCAATGCGTACGCCATCATGGCTAAAACGGTACCAGTAGCAAATGATCGCTGGAAGCGTTGCGAGAATGCGGTCTGCAACATCTTGCTGTTCTGCAAAGGATTGTTCTGTTTCTAGGTTACCTAGCATCGATACACCTGTACGCATCACATCCATTGGGTGTGAATCCGCAGGGATACGCTCTAATACTTCTTTGAGTGCTTGTGGCAGTTGGCGCAGTGATTTAAGTTTAGCCTTGTAAGCGGTGAGTTGTGCTGCTGTTGGTAGTTCACCAAAGAAGATCAGGTAGGCCACTTCTTCAAACTGGCAGTTTTCAGCGAGGTCTTGTACGTCATAACCACGGTAGGTTAGACCTGCTCCGCTTTTACCTACAGTTGAGAGTGCTGTCTTTCCTGCGACTTGTCCGCGCAATCCTGCGCCTGTGAGGACTTTTCCTTCAGCCATTTTTAATTCTCCTGTTTAAACAGCTTGTCTAATGTGTTTTCAAAGGTGTGGTAATCGAGAAATTCGTAGAGTTCTTTGCGCTGTTGCATTTTGTCGAGGACGTTGACTTGGGTACCGTCATTGCGAATGGCATGCATGACTTCCAGTGCTGCCTTTTGCATGGCACGGGTCGGTGACAGTGGGTACAGCACCATCGAGATGCCTTGTTCTGCCAGTTGTTCTTTGGTGTAGTATGGGGTATCGCCAAATTCGGTAATGTTCGCCAGTACTGGAACACCGACTGCATCACAGACGGTTTTGTACATGGTAATGTCAGTCATTGCTTCAGCAAAGATCGCATCAGCACCGGCTTCTACACAAGCACAGGCACGATCAATTACCGCTTGTAGGCCTTCTTTTTGTAGGGCATCGGTACGTGCCATCACCACAAAGTTTGCATCGGTTTTGGCATCAACTGCGGCTTTTACGCGGTCGACCATTTCTTGTTGGGTGACGATTTCTTTGTTGGGGCGGTGGCCACAGCGTTTTTGTGCTACTTGGTCTTCGATGTGCACTGCGGCTGCGCCTGCGGCAATCATTTGTTTCACAGTGCGGGCAATGTTAAATGCCCCACCCCAACCCGTGTCGATATCGACCAGTAACGGGGTGTCTACACGTTCGGTAATGCGACGTACATCTTCCAAAACATTATCCAGACTGGTCATGCCTAAGTCAGGCAATCCATAAGAGTAGTTGGCTACACCAGCACCCGAAAGGTAGATGGCCTTGTAGCCCACCTGTTTCGCCATCATTGCTGCATAAGCATTGACTGTACCGATAATTTGTAATGGTTTTTCCACTTCCAGTGCTTGTCTAAATCTTAAGCCTGCAGATCTTTGTTCTGTCATCGTCCGTTCCTTGAAGCGTTATGAATGAATGCGAAATGTTGTTTATTCCACGGCAAGTAAAATTGAGCCATAGGTCGCTCGTAAATCTTTTTTCAGGACTTTGCCTGTACCACCGACAGGAATACTATCGACAAAAACCACGCGATCAGGAATTTGCCATTTTGCAATTTTGCCCGTGTAATAATCTAAGAGTTCAGCTTCAGACACCTGACTGACTGCGGTCTTTTTAGCAATGAGAATAGGTCTTTCATCCCATTTTGGATGGGTCGCGGCAATAACTGCCACCATGTCAATTTCAGGATGTGCGATGGCAATATTTTCCAGCTCAACCGAGGAAATCCACTCTCCGCCTGATTTGATCAAATCTTTAGAACGGTCACTGATGACCATATAGCCATCTGAATCAATAGTTGCCATATCACCCGTATCGAACCAGCCATCTGCGGTGAGTGCATTGCTAAATTGATCGAAATAAGAATCTACAATCCAGTGCCCTTTAATTTGCAAATGTCCTGTAGTTTGTCCATCAGTAGCCAATTCAGTACTGCCCTTTTCAGCATCACAAATTCGAATGCTGACCCCAAACGGTGGCCGGCCTTGTGCGTAACGTAAGCTCGATTGCGCCGAGTCATCCAACTGCAAATGTTTAGACTTGAGTTGATTCACCACACCCAGAGGGCTGGTTTCCGTCATGCCCCATGCATGAATAGTTTCACACTGAAAATCATCTTTAAATGTTTTCAGCATTGACGGTGGGCAAGCCGCGCCGCCGACCACATTGCGTTTTAAGCTGTCGAGTTTGCTGCCAGATTGCTTCGCTGCTGTAAGCAGCCCTTGCCAAATGGTCGGTACACCTAAAGCTGTCGTCACTTTGTATTGATCAATCAGCTGAACCAAGCTTGCTCCATCTAACATCGGCCCCGGTAGCACCATACTGCAACCAACCATTGCCGCTGCATATGGCGTGCCCCATGCGTTGACATGGAACATGGGAACAACAGGTAAAATGCAATCTTGCGCTGAAAAATTAAATTAATCGGGTAAACAGGTTGCGTAACTATGTAAAATACTTGAACGATGACTGTATAAAACCCCTTTAGGATTCCCAGTCGTACCCGAGGTATAACACAGTGAACTGGCTTTAGTTTCATCCAGTTCAGGCCACTCAAAATGTTCACTTTGCTGTGCGATTAACTCATCATAAAACAGCACTTCAGGTAAAGCTTTTTGAATGTCTTCATCATAAGCATCGAGGCAGATAAAATGCTCTACATAGGGAATGAATGATTTAATTGACAATACTAGATTTAGAAACGTTTTATCAAAAATCAGTGCCTTATCATTCGCATCGTTAATAATATAGCTGAGCTGCTCAGGAAAAAGTCGTGGGTTAATGGTGTGACAAACCAACCCACTGCCTGATATGCCATACCATGTTTCTAAGTGACGATGATTATTCCATGCAATGGTGGCCACACGGTCGCTGACTGCAAAGCCAAACGACTGCAATACATTGGCAAAACGCTTTGAGTTTTTAGCAATTTGTCCCCAGTCTGTATGCAGCATCGACCCATCAGTATTTTTAGAGATAATGGCTGTATCTGCATGATAACGAGCGGCATGTTCAATCAGGCTGCTAATCAACAAAGGTTGAAACATCATATTTCCAATCATCAGAAACTTCCTTTTTAAAATCTTTTTAGACTTATTGTTTAAGATCCGCATATGATCGGTCTTGGTCATTTGTTTGTTAAAATACTGTCTTTTCCGATCTTCATTTTGTCATTTCGTTGTGTTATTTAGTCATTTGGTCACTTATGCACAAAAAACTTAAATCTTCTAATTTATTGTTTTAATTAATTATTTATACAAATATTCAATATTATAAAAAGTGATAATTAAGTCAAAACGAATCTGTGGAACATGCACCTGATTTCATATGATTTTTTAAAACTTGAATAAAAAAACACGCTGAGCAAGGTCAAGCTGGAATAGAGGTACACTCTAGAGAATTCAAGAAAAGACGTCTTATGAGGAATTTAAGGAGATAGTGCAAATGTGGACAGATGGAATGATTTTAAGCACCCATCAAATGCCGAACGCATATTTTAAGAAATAAAAATGAAGCTTAATCTGCACACTTTAAGCATGCAGATTCATCCGTCTCCAACGCCCGGGCGTGATGCCATACCAACGCTTAAATGCGCGGGTGAAATTGGCTTGATCGTCATAACCTACTTGATTGGCCACTTCTATAATCATAAGTTTTTTGTTTTTGAGTAACTCCGCTGCAATTTTCTTGCGCGTGGCTTCAAGCAAGGCTTCAAAACTGGTCTGATGTTTATTCAAATAACGATACAAAGTAAAACGGTGAATCGAGAAATATTCAGCTACACGTTCGACATTACAACTTCGATGCGGCAATAATTCCTCAATAATTTTACAAATCTGACCTATCAGATCGACACGATCGTGGCTTTGCAGCTCAGACAAATGCTGACGCAAAAATTGATCTAACTGACGATCATGCCCTGCTCTTTTTTGATCGAGCTGTTCCTGCGGAAAGGCTTTGTTGCACAAAGATTGGAAATGCAAAGCGCCCCTAATTGAGCCAAATTTAAGGCGTAACTTGGGTAAGTGGTCGACCTAATTCCGTAAATCTGTTAAGGACTGCTACACGTGCATGGATCTCATTCACTTGGCTATCAAAACTCCTTGCACTGAGTTTATCTCCTAATAATTTGATGCAATGCATCTTAGTTTCAACCAAACTTCGCCGATGATAGCCTGACCATTTTTTCCATAGTGTCCTGCCTAAACGTTTAATTGTTCGAAGTAATTCATTTCGCTCTAGCGAGCTACTCTTTGTATCTTTCCATGGTTTCGCATTTTTTCTAGGTGGAATCACCGCATGCCCTTGCCGATCTGCAATGACCTGACGGCATTGCTTGGTGTCATAAGCTCCATCGGTATAAACAGAGTCAATCCGCTCATCTTGTGGAATCTGATTAAGTAAATCACCAAGCACCTGTGAATCACTGACATTATTGGTTGTAAGCTGAACTGCTCGTATTTGTAGGGTTTTAGCATCTATACCAATATGAAGTTTACGCCATTGGCGACGATATTCAGGTCCATGTTTCTTGCGTTTCCATTCGCCCTCACCTAGAAACTTCATGCCTGTAGAGTCCATGAGTAGATGCAGCCCATCGCTACTTTTTTGGTAGCTGATTACAATATCAATATGCTTTTGTCTTCTACAAAGCGTGGTGTAATCTGGAGCTATCCAATTTAATCCGCAAAGTTTAATCAGACTTTGCACAAAGCCAGTGACCATACGTAAAGACAGACGAAATAAGGATTTAATCATTAAGCAGCATTGGATGGCTGCGTCGGAGTAGGTTTGATTTCGCCCTTGTTTGCCTTTTGATGGCGCATACCATTGCGTAGCAGGATCAAACCAAATGGCAATATTTCCGCGACTCATGAGTGCTCGGTTATATGCGGGCCAATTGGTTGTGCGGTAGATTTTGTGTGTAGGCTTCTTCATTTGAAAATTATATCGCTGAAAAAGCCTTTACAGATAGGTTTGTGCAACAAAGCCTATCTGCATTAATCTTTTAAGACTTGCCTGTGGAATCATGATTTCATTTGTTTTTTACACTTATTGGTAGATGGGTATAATCATAAATTATTAAATTTTACATTTTTTGGATTGTTAGCCCTTATAGAGGTAGTCGTATTTTCATATTTTAAAGATTATTTACTTTTCAAAAATACTAAAATTTAAAAAAGAGAAGCCTTTCATATTCAGAAAGGCTTTGTGAAATAGTGTTTTGGAAATGATTAAAATAAGAAGTAACGCTGCGCCATTGGTAACACTTCCGCAGGCTCACAAGTCAAATGCACACCATCTGCACGTACTTCATAAATCTCAGGGTCAACCTCCATTACAGGACAATAAGTATTTAACTTCATATCTGCTTTCGAGATATTACGCGTGGCTTTACAAGGACTAATCAACTTCTTTAAAGCCAATTGTTCATGTACGCCTTGCTCTATTGCCACTTGCGATAAAAAGGTAATGCAGGTGTTATGTACGCCACGAGGGTAAGCGCCAAACATCGGACGATAATGCACAGGCTGTGGCGTTGGAATTGAAGCATTAATATCACCCATCGGCGCAGCTGCAATCATTCCGCCTTTAATAATCATCGAGGGCTTAACACCAAAAAATGCAGGCTTCCATAAAACAATATCGGCTAATTTACCCACTTCAATCGAACCAACTTCATGGCTTAATCCATGGGTAATGGCAGGATTAATCGTATATTTAGCAATATAGCGCTTCACACGATTGTTATCGTGATTTTGATTATCACCTTCGAGTGGGCCGCGTTGCACTTTCATTTTATGTGCTGTCTGCCAAGTACGTAATATTACTTCACCCACACGCCCCATCGCTTGCGAGTCGGAAGACATCATGGCAATTGCGCCCATATCCTGCAAGATATCTTCTGCAGCAATAGTTTCACGGCGAATCCGACTTTCAGCAAAAGCAACATCTTCAGAAATTGCAGGGTCTAAATGGTGGCAAACCATCAACATATCTAAATGTTCATCAATGGTATTGACGGTATATGGACGTGTGGGATTGGTTGAAGATGGTAAAACATTGGGTTGACCAATTGCTTTTAAAATATCTGGTGCGTGACCACCGCCCGCACCCTCAGTATGGTAAGTGTGGATGGTCCGGTTATTAAATGCTGCTAAGGTTTCTTCTAGAAAGCCACTTTCATTTAGTGTGTCTGTGTGAATGGCAACTTGTACATCGTATTGATCCGCCACACTTAGACAGTTATCAATCGCGGCTGGCGTCGATCCCCAGTCTTCATGTAATTTTAAACCCACCACACCGGCTTTGATTTGTTCAGCGATTGGTTCTGGCTGACTCAAGTTGCCTTTACCTAACAGACCAATATTCATAGGTAAATCATCAATAGCTTGTAGCATGGTCGCAATATGCCATGGGCCTGGAGTTACTGTGGTTGCAGATGTTCCTGAGGCGGGGCCTGTACCACCACCAATCATTGTAGTTGTGCCTGACATTAGTGCTGTTTCAACTTGTTGTGGGCAAATCCAATGAATGTGAGTATCAATCCCTCCCGCCGTTAAGATTTGTCCTTCACCTGCGATGACTTCAGTTGCTGCACCTAAAGGAATTGTAATGTCAGGTTGAATATCAGGGTTACCTGCTTTACCTATTTTCCAGATACGACCATTTTTAAGTCCAACATCGGCTTTGACAATACCCCACCAATCGACAATTAAAGCATTGGTAATGACGGTATCAGCGACCTCATCAGACAATAATTGTGACTGTCCCATACCATCGCGAATGACCTTGCCACCGCCAAATTTAACTTCTTCACCATAAGTCGTGAGGTCTTGTTCAACTTGAATAAACAATTCTGTATCAGCTAAGCGAACTCTATCACCTACTGTAGGGCCAAACATTTCCGCATAAGCACGGCGAGACATTTTCATTAATATATTTCCTATTCTAGATTTTTTGGCTTTAGCAGCTTTTGCATCGGAATAAATTGAATACCCCATTTCTCCGTTAGCGCACCGACCACTTCAAATCCATATTTTTTATAAATATCGAGTGCATAATGACTTGAATTTATTGTGATTATATCGGGATCATTTTTAAGTATTTCTTGCTCTAAAAAGTCCCACATTTGTCGACCATAACCTTGACCGTGATATTCAGCTTTTAAGAAATAATGCATGACATGAGATGGAGCGATATACGCCAAATTCCCAACGATTTCTTCATTAATTTCTGCCACAAAATAATGAATAAGTGGTTGTTGGAAGATGTTTTTCAACATATCAGGTTTAAAGCGTTCACGTCCTTCTTCAGTCACGACAACATAATCGACAAAAGGTTCAATAACAGCAGCGATGGCTTCAACATCATCAACAGTTGCTGGGCGTATTTTCATTATTAACATTTAATTCTCTTATGCTTTTTCATGTACTTATTGAACTTATTACTAACAATAATTTAATTGTTCAACAAGACACTTGAGCATAAAAATAGTTAATCCAATTTACCCATAACACGCCCTGCAAACCCATACACCTCACGTTTACCTGCAAGTGCAACCAATTCGATATCTCGACTTTGGCCCGGTTCAAAACGAACTGCTGTTCCAGCAGCGATGTTGAGTCGATAGCCTCTAGCTTGCTCTCGATTAAATTGCAAAGCATCATTGGCTTCAGCAAAGTGAAAATGAGAACCGACTTGAATTGGTCGATCGCCTGCATTAGCAACACGCATTTTCAGTGTTTCTCGTCCGACATTCATTTCAATGTCTGAATCAGGCGTAATAATTTCACCAGGAATCATGGCTTACTCCTTATTTTTATTAGACAATGGGTTGATGAACTGTGACTAACTTTGAACCATCTGGAAAAGTAGCTTCGACCTGCACTTCTGCAATCATTTCCGCGACACCATCCATGACATCTTCACGACTTAACAAGGTTGTGCCGTAATGCATTAACTCGCTCACGGACATGCCATCGCGTGCGCCCTCAAGCAGTGCTGCTGAAATAAATGCAATTGATTCTGGATAATTCAATTTTAATCCACGCGCTTTACGACGCTCAGCAACAAGGCCTGCGGTAAAAATTAATAATTTATCTTTTTCAGTTGGATTAAGTTCCATAACAATTTCCTAATCTTCTAAAATGTAGAATGCAAAATGCGTGCAAATTCTTCTTTCGCTCTCGCACGTTTTGATTTTTAGTGTCCTAACCCAAAGGTAAAATGAACACTTAATCTATTAATCTTGCTAGACCTATCTACTTTCCAATGATGGCAAAACTTAAGTGCGCCAAATCCGTGGGAATTCTTCTGCTAGGTCATACCAATAGCGTCTTAAACGGGCACGGACTGCTGCAAAAGCATCATGGCATTCACGTACATCATCGCCTAAATAACGTGCACAAATCACATCATCTAACAGGGTTAAAGACACCGCTAGATTCATCCGCATAATCAATTCACGGATTAATTCGATATGTTCAGCCAGTAATGTTGTTTGCCTTAAACGCGATGGTGCTACTGCCCAGAAACTTCCCATCACAGCATGTCCATTCATACCTAAACAGGATGTAAGCCACCGATCCTGCCCCTTAAAATTTAAACTATCTGCAACCAATAATTTGTCTGCACGATACAGCCTAAATTTGCTTTGGTATTGCCCTTGCTGAAAAATTTCACCACGTGCTTGTCGACCGATGACCAACATATCCCACCCAATAAAACTGGCCATTTCATCTAGATGAATATGTGTTTCAGAGTCTGCATTGGCACCATCAAAAAGCATGGTTTCTTGCGGTAACCATTCAAATGTCGCCTGTGCTGCGACATGTATATGAATATGCTGATAGGCTTGCTTGCCATTGGTTTTGTACCATTTTCCTGCACCGGGCGTGGTAACTAACGCATGCGCATTCGCCTCAACTTTCATATCAAAAGTCAGATGGTCTCCGCCAGCAATTCCTGCTGGTGGATGCACAATAATTGCATGGCAAATACCAGTTTTTTCAGGCCACAACATCTTCTGAACGCGTACAGGCCCATGATGCTTGCGATGCTGTAATACGGTTCGATTTGACTGTACTTGATAGGCAAAACCAAGTTCCAAACAGGCATACCACAGTTGGCTGTTATGCTGCTGTTGTGTCGATATAAATTTTGTTTCGCTTAATACCAGATCATTCATTTGCATCTCCCTATTATTTGAGATGAATGAGGCATCAAGCTAAACCAATTACAGCAACAATAGCTGTCAAAGCACCAATCATTTGCTTACCATAAGGCACATATTTTTGAATAAATGCGCCGACGAGCAAACCGAATACGTATATAGATGCCATCGCTGTAACCATACCAACGACCAGTAAAACTGCCTGACCGCTTTGGCCAAGTTCCGTACCATGTGCGATGCCATGAAAACCGGCCAAAAGTGCAGCAATAAAAGGAACGGCTTTATTGGTTTTGGTCCAAAGAGCAACAGCCAATACAATTAACGACGCAATAATGCCGTTTTCAGCAATTGCTGTTGCTAAGTTGAATTGTGCACCGATCATAAAACCGACAATCATTGCGGCAGATAAACCGAATAATCCGGCCCATTTCCAGCGCTGGTGTGCAGTCCAAATCAATACGCCAAATGCTAACGCCATCATTAGATGATCAAGCCCTGTAAATGGATGCACAAAACCGCTGATAAAACTATTATGGCTATGCTCATGGCCTGGATGCGCCATTGCTACCAAGGGAAAGAATGCCAACGATGTGAAGGTAATTCTTTGCAATAATAACTTCATAGTGGATGCCCCTTATGCTTTAAACAAACCTTGTTTCTCAATAAAGCTGATGATGTCATTTAAGCCATCTTTAGTTTTCATATTGGAAAATAGAAAAGGTTTTTCACCGCGCATACGTTTCGCGTCTTGATCCATCACATCTA
This sequence comes from Acinetobacter sp. 789_lipA, assembly GCF_058242845.1. NCBI lineage: Bacteria > Pseudomonadati > Pseudomonadota > Gammaproteobacteria > Moraxellales > Moraxellaceae > Acinetobacter > Acinetobacter sp. 789_lipA. Next base: position 2,781,611 of record NZ_JBZAYS010000001.1, read on the forward strand.
AATTTGCTCCAACCATTGGTGCAAGGTCGGTTTTGTTTATGATTAACAAATCAGATTTGGTAATACCGGGGCCACCTTTACGCGGAATTTTCTCCCCACCCGCCACATCAATTACATACAGGGTTAAATCTGAAAGTTCCGGGCTAAATGTTGCTGCCAAATTATCACCGCCACTTTCAATAATGATCAGTTCAAGGCCATCAAATTTTTCGCACAGGTCATCAATAGCCGCTAGGTTAATGGAGGCGTCCTCACGAATTGCGGTATGCGGGCAACCACCTGTTTCTACACCAACAATACGCTCAGGTGACATAGCTTCATGGCGTGTTAAAAAGTTGGAATCTTCTTTGGTATAAATATCATTGGTCACCACCGCCATATTGTATTTTTCACGCAGTGCCTGACATAAATTTAAAGTAAGCGCTGTTTTACCTGAACCAACTGGACCGCCAATACCTACGCGTAATGGGCTACGTTCTGTCATGTGAAATGTCCTTTATTTTTAAGATCTAAATAATCGTGAATATTGTGTTTCGTGTGCCATACTGAGCATGGCGTAATTAGGTAAGGCGCTACTGAGTTCAGCATCTTGCAGTGCTAAAGCACGTTCAATTGCCTCTGGAATCAGCCCATGCACATGCCATAAAATCCGTTGTCCACTCATCTGTCCAAGTGGTACAGTTTTCACGGCAGCCAACACCTGATTTTCAAGTACGGTAAAGGTATAAGCAGTCAAAACCTCTGCAACATCAAGTTCGAGTTGCCCACAAAGATGCGCATAGATGGGTACGAAACCGATCTGCTTTTTTAATTTCACAGGCTTTTTCAGCACATCACGAATCCACGCATTTAATGAAAATGCCAATTGCTGTGATTCAGCCAATAACTCTTTGCTTTCTCGACTTGCTCTATATAACTGCGCCCAGTATTCAAACTGCTCAGGCTGATCAAAAGATATTATTAGGCGTTTCAAAACGGGCAGCTCAAACCGTACCAAAAGCATTTCAAGCACTTCTTCAAAATAAGTAATGCTCGAGGTTTCATCAAAAATTAAGCTCTGATCAATCGCACTTTCTACCCCTTGAGAATAACAGTACGCCCCAATTGGTAGTGCCGTTGAGGACAAAGTCAACAGACTTAAAAGCTGTGAAGCATTAGGTGTGAACATGATGCAAAGCCTTAATTGGGCTTAATCTGTGATCATGCTGATGCTGTGCATAAGCACCGCTTTCAGGCTCAAATGGATGCATGGTTTCATATACCGTTAAACCAAGTCCAATTATCATTTCAGCCAATACATGATCTGGCTCAAAATACAGCGCCGTTGGTGTGAGCATTAAAGGGACGTGACGATTACCTAAGTGATACGCTGCTTTTAATAAATCAAAGCTGCTTGGTGCTTCTACTTTCATGAGTTTTTCTGCTTTGGCATCGACACGCAGTACATCACCCTCTTGAGTTGCGATATATGAACCGTGCCTTAAAATGCCGGTACGGGGTAAATCTGCACCAATATCGTGCCCGTTAGCTAAAGTTGCACGAAAACGGCTCTTTTGTCGTGTATCAAATGTCAGTTCAACTATCTCAACATTTTCTTGTACGACATTACCCTCAAGTCTTTCCGTATAGATTTTCATAAATACCCAATCTCAATTTCTTTTATCGTGATTCGTGAACTAAATTGATGCTAAATTCAGCATTAAATGAATGATTTGCATTAAAATAATGCACTATTCATGCCAATCTTATTTTGCCAAGCGTTTTATTTTTGCCGTGTCTATCTAATTATTTTGAAATTTGCTTCGTGCAAGACATCTTAATTATTAAAAAATATGTGATTGCCGATAATTATTCAGATGGCCATAAAAAAATCCCCCCATCGATGGAGGATTGTAGAAATAGAATTTATGCCAATCTAGCTAAGCATTAATACACATCTCGTCGGTAGTGACCGGCCTTACGTAAGGCATTAATTTGTTTAGCACCTAAAATTTCTACTAAAGCATCATCAATACCTTGGGCCATATTTAAACTACCACAGAGATAATACAAAACACGAAGAAACCAGCCACATTCACATCAAATAAAATCAATAACTTAAAATAAAAATTCCAAATACACCCTATTTCCCACCCGCTTTGAGCCTCTCAAATTCATCAAAAACCGCCCACATTTATAACCACTTTCTTGATCTTTTTATAAAAATTAAAAGTTTTTTGTACTTCTTGATCTAAGTTAAAAAAATCAGGAGGGCGAATAAATGAAGCCTACAAAAGCAAATTCTCAGCTAGCCAATAAAAGACCGTTTTATACAAAGGAGGTCATGATCCGTCCTTACCCGCCTCTGTTCAAAATTTACCAAAGCTACGCTCAGATTTTAAATGCCTCGCAACTGCCAACACACTTTCAACATGACGTGAGCCTAATATCTGCTACTGCACCTGCTCCAGCTGAGTTATTCGCAACAGATAACTTTCTTCTTGTTTATATAGCACAACAACAAAATATTCGAATCAAAGCTCGAAGCATTGTAGAAGCTGATGTAGACCTCATTCAGGTTCAATATCAACTCAGCAACACACTCTTTAAGTTGATGACTGAGCTCAAGATCAATCCACAGGCTCTTAATCCCGATAAGCTACTTCATAACTTAAATCAGTCTCTATCGAAACAAGCAATTTACGATGTGAATCAAAAGCTTTATGACAAACCCAGATGCAGTCTTTCTCGAGACCTACTCGCTAAGTTAATCGATTGCAGTCGTAATCAGCTACTTTATCGCCAGAAGCAAATCAACGGCACTCACGACCTACGAATTCAAGCACTCAAAAATAAATGTAAAGCACTCACGAGCGTACAACCATGCGCATCACAATTTTGGAGTTTAGACCATGAAAATTGAAAACATCATTGAGCGAATGCTAGATCATGAATTTTTTGATCAGGACTATCAAAATGCTATCGCACAGCACTTAAAACCTACAGTCTTAATCCCTGAATTAAAACCCTTATTGAAAACAACAGTCAGCTTCGATGCAGACTCTAAGTTTGAACTCCCAACAAAACTACCTCTCCCCCCAAGTGTGTCTAAACATCCGATCTGTGCCTATCTCTATTCAGTAGATCAGCATGAATATCCTGTTATACAACGATGGGCTGTGCATAATTTACATGCAGCATGTATTCTTAAAGCAATTCCGAATCCGACTGAAAAGGATCACCAAACCACCATTATTAGAGTGTTTAATCGATTTAGATTAGCAAACGAAGCTTATGCCGCATCGCAACAAGGCAAACAATTGAATCGGTATCAGCAGGAATATTTGTGGTTATGGGAGCAATTGCCTAGCCATGAGATTACCTTGGCTGACTTCGTGAAGAGTTTACGGGAATTAGAAAACGACTCTAAACTCAATCGTTTTCAGTATCTATTACTGCTTGATATACGGCGATTCTATGATTATGTCTTAGCACTTAAACCCAAGAAACATTACTCAGCACCACCCAAGCACATCGATGAGCCAATTTATTTGGATGAACACAACGCCATTTTACACTGTCCATATGACATGCCTCAGAAACAGCATCCTGCTCTCTTTTATGAGGAATTACAGGATGAACAGCCAAATCAGCAATACTCACTCAATACAGCGCAGGTATCGCCTTTAGCAAGCCAATCGAGTTATTTGCAACATCAAGTGAGTAAACTGACACAACAGCATATCATTAGACAACAACATAATTTTAGCTGTAGCAAGCATTATCCAGATTTCAACAGCCTGAGCTTACTTGTAAAACATTGCCATCAAGTCTATTTGAATCATCCAGAAAAAAATAAAGCGTATCTTTTTATTCTACTCAGTTTCTTAAGCGGTGTTCCGATTGAGCAATGGCTGGAGTTACAGACAAATCAGCGCCGTGTCCTAAATAATCGACAGAAGCTCATTTTAGAAAACGACCAATATTTTTTACGTTCAAAATTCACGCTATTTGAGAACACTGACTTTAAATTTAAAGAACAGTTACTCAATCAAGTGACCTACTTCGACTTACCACTAATTAAAGAATTAGTAGATGGTCTAAAAAAATCTCCTGTTGTGAGCCAGGAGCAAGTCAATCAAGCATTAAAAAAATGCCGTTACGAACTGTTTATTCCGTCTTTATCAACTAAAAAAATAAGTGTTTTACTACATCATTGTATTTATAGACATACCAAGAACGAGCAACTCGCTGACATACTTACGGGTATTGATGCCAATCGATCGGTTTCTATTTCATATTGCTCATATCCAATCTACCGCTTACAGCAAAGTTATCAATCAACAATACAACAACTCTCAAATGCGTTAGCAAAAGAAATTCATGTCGTTGATGATGAACAATTAAGATTTGGTAGCGGCAAAGCTCCCAAAGCCCCGACAGTGACTGCTATATTTGCCTACTTACAACATCAGATCATTCAAGCCCGACACAGAAACCAAATGCTTGAGATGTTCAATCACTACAATATTTGGCTTTGGCACATTTTATTGCTATTCACTGCTGCTCGACCTGTAATTGGATTCCCAGGGTTCTTACGAAACTTTGATTTAAAACAAAAATGGCTTTGGGTTTCGGACAAAGAAATTCACACAAGAAATGAAGATGGACGCTTAATCCCATTATGTGATTTTGCAGTTCAAGAAGTCCGTCAATTTATTGGCTATTTAGGTGAATTCCAACAACTTCATCCAGAGCATCAATCACACATTCAAGAAATTTTAAGCAGTAAAAAGCCTCTGCTGAGTGTTTATCAACATGGAGAATGGCAAGCGCTTAGCCCTCATCTTATAAGCTCATTTACTCGTGTTATGGAGATCAACCACGCAAATTGGCTTAGGCATACAGCTCGTGCATATCTCACCGAAAAAGCAGATGAAAATTTAATTTTAGCCACGTTTGGGCATGAGCAAAACCAACAAGAAATCGGCCAAAAATTCTCAAGTCTGTCTCTTCAACAATATAGAGCCCTCGCTGATTACCTTAACGAGATGCAAAATTTTTACAGTATCGATGGAATGTATGAACATGCCTAAACAAACAAAGTATGCCCATGAACGCCGTGCGAACAACAGAGACCAAAAGCGAATTAAAGAGCGTATACAAATTCAAGCGATCATAGATGAGTTTCTGTCGTTCGAGCAATTACATCAAGCACAGCAGTCAGAAAGCATAACTACTGTCTATGACCAAGTTAACCAACACTTAGACCAACTAAAATATAGTTTTTCTCTAAAAAAGGCATTTTATCAGCAGTTCCGTAAACGTATTATTCAATCTAATCGTGCCTATCATACTGATTTACCTTTACCCACCAAGCATCTCGTTTCTATTCAACGTACGCCGTTACTATTCAATGAGACTTGGCTAGAACAAACTAAATACATCTCACAGATCAAAGAAAAACTTTTAAGATATTGGTATACGGCGGATGACTTTACCATAGATGAAAGCATTGGAAATATACTGATCTGCGCAATTCTCTATGGTGGGATCTCTAATCTTTCGAGCCTAACAGCTTTGCTAGAACATTTAAAACAACAAGGTTCGATTGATCAGATCTCAAGAATACAAATCCCTCTGATCTTTCTAGAACCACAATCACCACATTATGGTGATTTATATGACCCTAAACGTCCCTTAAAAAAATCTAGAAATTTTGTACCCGATCGGCTAACACTGCTATGGATTACTAGGTTTAAAACACAAGCAATAGATATCCAACACGATTGTTACACTTATATCAATTGTATTTTTAATGCATTAGCACTTCCGTTTAATCCAAAACAATTCAAACAATTCTTACAGATGGCTAGTCATTCATGGATGCAACTAGATAGGGTTGATTTAAGCCCAGCACTAAGTCTTTGCTTATCAGAAGAGATTGAGACCTGCGGTTTAAGTCCAAGTGTTTTTAAACGCTATCTCACACCTCAGTTATCCAATTTCGATTTACAACAAACTGAAGAACCTCTACCTAAAACGCTAAATCCCGCAGAAAAAGAAGAAAAATCCTGCACAGATCACTCTCTAGATTCATCGATTGCATTGCATAAACAAATTTTAAAATTTTTTAGAAATAGTGATCAGACCGTAACAGATCTAAAAAATTGCTTACTCAACCAACATGCTCATCTTCCAGAAAATGCGAAGAGGCTCGGGCTGTGGTTATACAGCTTGTTTCATCCTACACGAGAAGATATTGAATATATTGCCGAGCTTTATCAGCTCGATCAAAGTAAGTACTCGCGTCATATAGCTCAACAGCAAAAAATTCGTCATAGCTCAATATATAGCTACTACACAAAACTCGCAGAGACTTGGTTATTGCACAGTACAGATTATCTAGAAGAGCTCAATCTCAACGATCATTTAGAAACGATTTATAGCCGTATGTTAAATGGCGTAGGTAAATCTAGATCACAAAAATTCGATCTTTTAAAACGATTCCATCAATTTCAACAGATGCTCTTTAACGCTGAATCGTTCCCTCTCAGCACTGAAGGACTACGTATTCACTCACCCAAAGCTGAGATTATTTCAGGAAAAACTTTTCAACATCTACTCAGTCAGCTTAGTCAATATAAAAACTCAAGCTATACCCCACATGATTTAGAAATGCTGAGTATCGTATATACGATAGCTTTTCGTACTGGTATGCGCATCAATGAAATACTCGGCATGCGAATCAAGGACGTGGAAGGTGTCAAAGCAAGTTCCATTTGGATACGTACATATCGTGCAAAGCATCAACAGCATTTTCTTAAAACGGATAGTGCTGAGCGCAATCTCAACGTTCAAATTTTACTTAGCGAAGAAGAGCATCTCCAATTTCAGAAATACTGCAAGGCACGCCGTATAGCCTATAACCCCAATCAATACCTATTCACGATGTGGAATAGTGCAGAACGTATTAGACCCTACATGGTCACCACACCTTTTCAAAAGACACTTGATTCAATTTTGCCAAATCATTGCTATACCTTCCATTCACTGCGACATAGTGCGACGAACAATCTAGCTATAATTTTGACTATGGACTACGAGTTTGTAAACGTCTTCACTGACTATTCACCTAGGCATTACAACTTGATTCGTAGTCAGCTCTTATCGTCTCAAACACCTCAAAATTGTTGGTATCTACTTGCCCACTTATTGGGCCATATTGATCCTACTGAAACCTTTAGGAGCTATTTGCATCTAGCTTATATAATGGCAGGTTATCAATTAAGAAAATTTGACCCATGTTTGGATCGAACCGTTATTCGAAAAATCTGTCCAAGCTTAAAATCATCTAAACACCAGCAAATAGCACTTAGCTATTACGATGAACAAATAGTACAAACAATAAAAATAAAACCTATAACAATGCCTGATGAATACATCAACACATCTAAGATTAAAGGTGATTTAGTTCAAGCAGAAGATAGCAATTTTTTCTATGGAAGCAGTAAATCTAGTTATCCATTTTCTCTAGTCATAAAAATCCTCAAAGCCTTAGATCAATCATATACACCAGAGCTTCTTTCACAACAATATGATTTTCCAATTGAGACTCTGATGCCATGGCAACAGAATATACTTAGGCTCAAACAACTCAAAAACCGTAAAAATCGTCCGCGTTTCATCATTAATGCCGAAAAATCAGAGCGCGTACTTCCGCACATTGAAACTGCCGAAGACAAAAAACTTTTAGAATATTTTTTTAAACAGCTTAACCAGCATAGTTGTAATGATATCTATATATTAGATGCACTACATATTTTTGAAATGAAAGCCAATATTTCACATGCAGGATTAATTTTTAATGCTAATGATGTAAGACTAGCAAATCGATTTTTAAGGGGTATTTATTCTTTATTTCCAGAAAAATATTGGCATAAAGCGATATCACCTGACATTCCTCAGGAGAAGCTCATGGCAAGACTACATTCTAAACTCCCTTCTTGTCGTACGAACAGCAGTTTAAGTAACTCCTTTAAGTTGGAGCTGATATCTCAGAAAAATGGTAAATCACTCGGTATCTTTCGCTACTGCCTGTTGATTCTACTGATTTTATGTACGCAGTTGCCAGATCATAATTGATCTGGTTGATAACAGGAAAACTCATAAAAATCTTGAACCAATTTTTCATAAACATCAGAAAAATTGATTAACTGTTTTGGTTGCAAACCATAATGCTCAAAATAGCGAGCATCAATAAAGTAAGCCAAGCCGATATGCGTATTTAGATAAGTAGATACGCCAAGCTGCCTACAAAAATCAGGGTTATATTGTAGCTGTAACGCCGTATTTAGAATAATTTTTGACGTCACAATTTTAGCTACATTGCGAATATTCAGATGCCGAATACTTGGATGCATTGATGTCAAAACGCGACTCGAAGAATAATCCATCATGATCATTTGACCTTCTATTAATTTAAATTTTTATCAAGTAATGATTTAGTTGCTTCTCGTTTCGCAAGTTAACATCTAAACTATGTCTATATTTATCTCTGTACACGACAAATTTCATAGGATCCTTGTCCTATCAGGCTTTTTCTTTCTTAAAATTGCTAGCACTTTCTTAAATTCTTCTTTTTTTCCAAAACCAATCAAACGTAGAATAGCCATTTGAACATAGTCCAAACCGTAGCGAAATAAACTTACTGAAAGTCGTCCATGCTTCTTTATTTTTATCGCTTTTTTTCGATCATGTTGCCATTCACCTGTTAAATAGCACCAACAGAAACCGATAGCTAGCACTGCTATCAATTTCTTGACTCGTCCAGGGTCTGTTAAACGAGTATTTTCAAGATTGAATCCACGTCCTTTGAGACAACTAAATAACGTTTCGATTTCCCAGCGTAATGCATAATCACGAATAGCAGAAGCATTAAACATAGGAGAAACAACAAGTAAAAGTTCTCCATCTTCTAATCGTAGCGCACTAATATACAGTTTTACTCGACCAACCCAAATACGTCGTTTACGACATTCAGTTTGACCAACTTGAAGATGACGAAATAAATCACTAATTTTATGATTCCTGGCTAAGTGATTGGTCACAATAAAGTTTTTTTAACACGTATACAGAAGTTAATGTCATTTTCAATTAACCATGTAAACCATTTCTCACCGATAAATTCTCTGTCTGCGAACACATTCACAATACGGTCTTTACCAAAAATAGAGATAAAGCGTTGAATCAAAGCAATACGCTCTTTTGTATCTGAATTTCCACGTTTATTGAGCAATGTCCAAACAATAGGTATCGCTATTCCACGATAGACGATGGCTAACATCAAGATATTGATATCTCGTTTTCCCCATTTCCAATTGGTTCTATCTAAAGTCAGTTGCACTTTGTCGAATGAAAATATATTGAAAATTAACTGAGAAATTTGACGATAATCAAAATACTGACCTGCAAAGAAGCGTTGTATACGTCGATAAAATGATTGTGGTAAGCACTTGATGGGTAAGGCTTTAGATGCAGAAGAAAGATTACATGTCTGTTTTACAATTAATGCAATCATAATCAGTGTAAAACATTTTACATGTGACTTGTTCCACTTTAGATATTTGTTTAAGATGAGATGTAACTCATTGAAATGTGTCATCATATTCGTCGTCAGAAAACAAGTATTATGCCATTATTTCAATGAGTTATCTTTTTTTGTCGTGTACAAAGTATATTTATATAAAAACATGACCAAAACGTCAAGTTTTTATTGTCTATTTGGCGGTAATAATGACACTTGAATTAGACTCGAATGAATTTAAAATTCGATTGAAAGAAGTTAGAAAGATACGAAAGCTAACACAGCTAGAACTTGCTGAAAAAACGGGGATACCCGTAACCTCGATTGCGCATTTTGAGTCAGGCTCTCGTAAACCCTCTTTAGAAAATTTCTATAAGCTCATTGTCGTGCTTAATGTATCATCCGATTACATCTTGGGACGCTGTGAAAAAATGAGTACCTCAGCGATTGATCCTATTACTAATGCTTTACAGGACCTACCAGAGTTGGAGCGTAAAATGATTGAGAAATTCATTGTATCTTTGACGAATGAGAACATTAAACAGAATGATTAGATGTGTTATTAAATAAAAGTTCTGGAAATTAAAAAACCACATAATGTGGTTTTTTTGCATAGCAGCATAATGGCTATAAATACATAATGTATTCGCTATGAAGAAAGTCACCATCTATTTCATAGATGGTCATTACAATTCTGATTATCTCTCACCTCTACATTTTGTTTTGTAATTTCTATACCATTCTTCTATTTCTTCAGTATCAAAATAGACCGCTGCTTGGCGAGAAGCCCCTTCTTTCAAAAATCTTGGGAAAGTAGGATCATTTTCGATAATTTTGCGCAAGCAATCTCGGGTGACATTAAGCAACTCACAAACTTGATTGTATTTTAAGCGAAGAGGCTTCAGATTCTGATAACCAACAGGTATATCTAAATCATCATTTTTTTGAACAGTACGTACAATACTTCGACGAGTATGTGATGTAGGCGCTTTAAAATGATCCAACTGAGGATCCTCATTTAACAATAGAGAAACCATCCTAGCAAAAATGAACAATTCAAATCCCATCCGTTCAAAAACTCACAAAAGTCTCCACTTTTTTAAATTAATGCTTAAGTAAAGACTCAATATAACCACTCCACCACTCCATGATTTCATATCGTTCTTCTAAGTGTGCCTCTTTATCATATGCTCCCTTGACCCCAGTTTTTAAATGAGCCAATGCTGATTCGATCACCTGCCATTTGTCACTATAGCGTTTATTCAAATTGGAGGATGCAATATGTCTAAATCCATGTGGATTTTGTTTTCCTCGATAACCTAATCGATTCAATGCCGCATTAAATGTTAAATTCGAAATTGGCTTATTAATGCTATCGCGACTTGGGAATAAGTATTCACTTTCAGGTGAAATTTTCTTTAGCTCCATCAATAATTTAATGACATGCTTGGACAAAGGAATCCCATGTTCGATACCTTTTTTCATTATATTTGAGGGACGTATCCACACCGCCTCATCAAAATCAAATTGCTCCCATTTCGCCTGTCGCAATTCCCCTGGACGAGGAAACATATGTATTAAAAGTTCTAAGCCTATTGCAATCGGTCTGGATGAGGAATTTCGAATTAATGAAATCATTTCTGGAAGCTGTTGAATAGCTACATGCTTCATACTTTGAGATTCCCCTTTCGCTAAATAATCACCAATCCCTTCCAATGGATTATATAAAATACCTTTTTTAAATTTTGCTAAACCATAAGCACCTGAGCAACATGAAATAAGCTTTTCAATTCTGTTATAAATTCCTTCATTCATTTGCTTGTTAGTAAAAAACTCCAACCATTCTGCTGGTGTAATTGATTTATATGGTCGATGTCCAAAGACAGGAATTAAATGTCGTTCAACCGATTGTTTTTCCTTTTTATAAGTATCAGCAGCCCAAGTCTGCTTTTTTCGCTCTAACCACTCATAAATAAGATGCGAGAATAAAGCCTTTTCCTCCTCAAGCTGAATTTTCTTAATCTCAACCTGTGTTTGAATTAGTATTTCACCTAGCGTCATGGCCTCTGCTTTTTCACGTGCTTGCGCATAACTTACAGATGGATAACTACCTAATCCTATCCATGCCCATTTTCCTTGATCATTCTTATATCGATATTGCCAATGTTTTTTGCCATTCGGTTTAACCCTACAATACAAACCTGGAATATCAGTAGGCTCACGATATTCTTTCGCTTTGGGTTTAAGTGTTTTATAAATTTCTTCAACACTTTTTTTTCGGCGAACCTTTGTATTCTGCGATACAGATCTTAGACGAATATCATCGTGAGTATTAACATCAAAAACATTCATAACTTATGGAATCTCCAGTGATTTTTTCCTTGGTGTATCCCTGAGTTATATTTTAAATTTAGGATACAAACAAGGATACACAGAGCGTGTTCCCATACGAAGTTATATAAGTTTAAACAAAGCAATAAAAAACCCTTAACTCTTTTAGAATTAAGGGTTTAAGTATCATATGAGTGCATATGATTATAAAATTTGGTGGGCCCAGACAGACTTGAACTGTCGACCAACGGATTATGAGTCCGTTTACATGGCAATTAAAAATCAACAAGTAACATATATAAAATCAATACTATCATATATTTATATAATTTTAAAATTTTATTATTCACTCTTTTTGTTGATTAATATATATTGATTTTGCTTACTACTTGCTTACCAGACGCTTACTAGAATGAAGTTAACAAAACCTGCTATTGATAAAATTGATTGCTCAGACAAAAATAAACCAACTTTTTTTTGGGATGAGAAAACCCCAGGATTCGGTGTTAAAGTTACACCTAAAAATAATAAAAGCTACATCTTCCAAGGCCGTATTGGTCTTCAAAACCGTCGTATCAAAATTGGTGACGTTGATGTATGGAAATTAGATGACGCTCGTAAATATGCACAAGAATTGGCGATTATGTGCCACAAAGGAATTGACCCATTAATCGAGCGTAAGAAAGCTTTAGCTGATAATAAAGAACTGCTAAAACAAGAAAAGCGTAAAACTATTAAATTTAAAGATGTATGGTTTGAATATTTAAAAGCAAGACAACCTAATTGGCGACCAAGAAGCTATCAGGATCATATCGAATTATCTAGAGGTGGTTACGATCCTGAAAAAAATAGTATTTATACTAATCAACCCATTTATCAACTGTTCGAGTACAAGCTTTCTGAATTAACTGCAGATGTGTTTTGTGATTGGCTTGATCAGAATGACTATCGTCCTACAACATCAGCTAAAGCATATCGACTCACACGCGCTTTTCTGAATTGGTGCGAGGAACATGAGGACTATGAAAACTTAATACCTCCAAAATCATATAACGCCAAGAAGGTTAAAGATAAAGTCCCTTCCTCCAAAGCCAAAAATGATTGTTTGATGAAACAGCACCTAAAACCATGGTTTGAAGAGGTAAATAAGTTAACTAGTAGAAAAATTGCGATTTTTTTTATATGTAGTTTAATCACTGGTTGCAGAAAGAATGAGCTGCTTTCATTAAAATGGACAGATGTCGATTTTCGTTGGAAAACAGCAAAAGTCAGAGATAAAATTGAAGATGAAGGTCGCTTAATCCCTCTAACTGCATATGTTGAAAGCCTATTATTAGAACTAAAGAAAAATTCTGATTCTAAATTCATATTTAGCAGTAAGGGCGCTGCATGTGGACATATTGTTAATCCCTACGATAGCTTAGAGAAAATATGTAAAAAACTAAATATTGGACTTACTCCCCATGGATTGAGAAGGTCATATAAAACATTAGCTATATGGACAAAAATCAATGAAGGATCTTTAGCACAGATATCAGGTCATAAACCGAGTGCATTAGTTGAAAGACACTATATCGTACGACCTATGGATATGCTACGAGAAACGCTACAAGAATATGAGGATTGGATTTTACAACAAGTACGAAATGGCATTAATTTAAATACCCCCTGAAAATGTGAAACCCATTTTTACACAAGTAAATTTCAACCACTTCTTCTGCAAAAGATCGCAACCGTGTCGTAGCACTTCCAGGATCTGTATAAATCATAGCTTCCGCAAGTGCCCCTAAGTCAGATAAAAGTGGAAATTTTTCTCTTAAAAACTCAAATTTTTCAGATTGCATCACTACCCTTGTTAATTAGGTGTTTAGTCCCAGATTTTAATGGTGCAATATTCTCAGATAAATGGAAGGAAGCACTATGGGACAAGTTCTACACAGCAGCGCCACAACGACACAGGCAGTGCGTCGAGCAATACAAAATAGTCAAGAGAGCTTAAGAACGCTAGCCAAGCGTTACGGCATCAATCAAAAGACCGTCGCAAAATGGAAGAAACGTACTTCAGTAGATGATCTTACAACCGGCCCAAAGAATTCTCGCTCAAGCGTGTTATCGCCTGAAGATGAGGCGGCAATTGTTGCTTTTCGAAAACGCACTTTGTTGCCGCTAGACGATTGCCTTTATGCATTGCAGCCGAGTATTCCTTATCTGACACGCTCGTCGTTACACCGCTGCTTACAGCGGCATGGTATTTCACGACTGCCTGAGGTACAAGGTGATCGCCCTGTCAGGAAGCGCTTCAAGAGCTACCCCATTGGTTACTTTCATATCGACATCGCTGAGATGCAAACAGCACAGGGTAAGCTTTATCTCTTCGTTGCCATTGATCGCACTTCCAAGTTTGCGTTCACTGAATTGCATACTAAAGCCAGTAAGATGGCAGCCGCGGAGTTCATGCGCAATCTGGTTAAGGCTGTGCCCTATAGAATCCATACGGTGCTAACAGATAACGGCATCCAGTTCACGAACCGCACCTGTGATCGCTACGCCTCTGAGCACATCTTTGATCGGGTTTGTACTGAATGTGGCATTGAACATCGTCTTACCAAGGTTAAGCATCCATGGACCAATGGACAGGTCGAGAGGATGAACCGAACGATTAAAGAAGCTACTGTCAAACGGTTCCATTACGACGATCACACTCAGCTATGCATTCACCTTGCTGATTTTATTGCTGCATACAACTTCGGCCGCAGACTCAAAACACTCAGGGGCCTGACTCCCTACGAATTCATCTGCAAACAGTGGACAGATGAACCTGAACTTTTTAAAATTGATCCGATCCATCAAATGCCGGGACTAAACACACGATTAATCGCATCAAAACATGGTGCTGAATCCTGACGTAGGGCTTTGTAGAGTGCCTCACGCCCGGTAATCCCTCCTAAAAATAACCGCATTAAATAATGCGGTTAAAATTCTAAAAGATTGATAATCAGCTACTATTAAGCAATCATCTCTGCATATTTTTCCTTGAACATTCTATGACGCTGAATGAGATGTTCAGACAAATATCGAGAATCCTGATCAATACCTAGGAAACGTCCTGATCCCCAGGTATATAACCATGGTAAGCCGATAAAGCTGACATCTGGATCCATCGTGATACCGCGATCATGTTTTGGATAACCACTAGCTTCAAATATACCCAGATCAATCCACGAGTAATCCGGTCTAAAACCGATACACCAAATGATTGAGGTAATATTTTCTTCAGCTAAGTTAACTTCTGTTTGTTCTGCTTTGGGTTGCCAAACTGGCGTATAGACACTGGCAGGCTCAGCCGTTTCAATCGCATTTTGCTCAATATAGGCATCAATTGAAGCATTAATACGGTTGTAAGTGGCATCTGCATTATCCAGGTTTTGTACCAGATTTGGCTGGAATTTAAGTGAACCATTCTCGTAATCAGAAAAACGTCCGAATAATTGCATACCTTCCAGTGCAAATTTACGTAGATCGATATCCCGACCACCATCCCGACCAGTTACATAATGGTTGGTACTATTACGTACTTCTTCACTATAGCGATGGTCCTTAACATTGGTTTCGTAATAGCCCATATCGAACAGCCATTTCACCACATCCTTGTCACGATAAAAACGTGCACAACGTGGTGCATCACCAATAGACAGATAGACTTTTTTACCTGCTAAATGTAGATCCTCCGCAATCTGTGCGCCTGACTGACCAGACCCGACAACCAGTACATTCCCTTCGGGCAGTTGCGCAGGATTAAGGTACTGCTCGGAATGAATGGTATAGAACTGTTGGGGTAATTCAGAGCTGAGTTTTGGGTAAATTGGCGTGTGATAACCACCGGCTGCCACCACCACCTGATTGGCTGTGGTTTTACCTTGGCTGGTTTGAATCTCAAAATGTTGCTCTGCAATTTTATGCACCTGTTGTACCGTAATATTAAGCACCGCAGGTGGATTGAGCTTCTCAATAAAACCATCCAGATAGTCGACAATTTCATCCCGCTTCATAAAACCATCCGGTTCATTGCCGTGGTAGGGATGGTCAGGCAATAAACACTGCCAGTTTGGCGTGACCAAAGTAAAATTGTCCCAACGTTTTTTACGCCAGCTATGGGTTAGACAGTCTTCTTTTTCCAAGACTACATGATCGATATTAGCCTGTTTAAGATAATGGCTGACTGAAAGACCAGCCTGCCCGCCACCGACAATAACGACATCATAATGTGATTTTAAGTGTGTTGACTGAAACATGATGATTTCCTCTAGTCGATGTTATAAATGTCAGTAATCTCAATCGTATCTTCAGGCTTCAAGGAAAATGACTCTGCCTGTTCCTGAATACGGTTGAGCGTATCCATCGCTGAACTACAGGCAAAACCATAACGCGCACGTACTCGTTCTGAAGCAGCATGTAGGGCTTGATCAGCCTGGTTTAAAAATTCCTGCCCAGCCCATTGCTGACCTTTCTGAAAATATTCATAAACAATGGTGCTTGGTGAATAGAAATTACTGCTTTGACCATTTGGCCATTTCACCGTGAAATTTACGCTTGGCATAAGCTGAGCTCCCGTTGTCTAAAATTGTGTTGATATCTTTGAAAATCTTGAATCTGTTCTGCATAGCACAGGCCAGTAAAAAGCTGCTGTTGAAAATCCCAGAATTCAGCTTTTGACCCTTGATTAGAAACAGTGACTTTGCCTGAAGCATTCACCTGTCCAATGACTGCACAATGCAGATCCTGTGCAGCAAACAGTTCAATAATCTCTTCACATTCTTCATCGTCAGCAGTCAGTAAGAAGCCATAGCTTGGGAAGATTTGTAGCCAGTGCTGCCATTCAACATCTTTCGGTTTCGCAATCTGATCAAGCTGAATAACTGCACCACAGCCGGAGGCTTCCAGCAACATCAATAGGCTGCCAAGAATGCCGGCATTGCTGATATCACGTGCTGCATAAACCAATCCCTGTTCGGCTAGTTGCGGAAGGATTTCGAGCTCTGCCTGTAACTGGTCACCATCCACACCTTCAAAGCATTTCCAGTAAGTGGTATTTGGATGGAACTTACCTTTCAGGTTTAGCACCAACAATATGTTTTGCTGTGGTTGCACATGCATGACTGATAAAAGTTGTTTTGCCTCACCCTGAATGGCAACTGAAAGTCCTGGCTGAAAATTGGGATCAATATGGGTATGTCCACCCACCAATGGCACGCCATAGTGCTGACAAGCCGCCTGCATTCCCTGAACCAAAGCTTGTGCTTGCTCAGCACTTCGATGCCAGAAGCTGTTGACAACAGAGGTAGCTCGGCCTCCCATCGCTGCAATATCACTGATATTGGCCATGACCGCTGACCAGCCAGCAAAATAGGGATGATATTCGACGAAGCTGGGAATCATGCCTTCACAGGCATGTAGCATATAGCCATGTTCTGTTGCAATTGCAGCGGTATCATCTCCCGGCAGAACATAGAGATCTGCTATCTTTTCAATGTTTGGCTGGGCGATTTTAATCCCTTTCCCAATATTCATTTTGGCCTGCATCGCTGGTATCTGTCTGAGGTAGCCGAGCAGCCGTTCAAGTTCTGACTGATTCATTTATACCTCCTGCAGTGTATAGGACTGCTGCATGTAAGCCTGACTGATATTGCTCAATGGGTAATCTGCAAGATCTGCCTGCATCAGCACATGTGGAATATTGGCAACCTGAATGTTTTTCTCGCTATGCCAGTGCAGCTTCTGGAAATACGCTTCATTTTGTTGCTGTACCGTCGCGAGAAAACGCTGGCATCCCAGATTTTTTGCAGTTGAAACCGCCGCATTGATTAAGGCTTTGCCAATAGCGCGATGGTGACGATATAAGGGATCAACACAGAGTCGGCCACCCCACCAGGTCTGTTTACCTTCAGGGAAAATCCGGACTGCACCAATGACCCGATCCGGTTCACCAAACATCTGACCAATTGCTACAATACCGAATGCTTTGAAATCGTATTCATCCCGGTCTTCTTTCAGGATCTGCTGTTCATCACGAAAGGTTGCTTCACGAAGACGGTAATACTGGCGACGTTCCCAATCTTCGCTGACAATTTTGATCACGATATCCGCGCTGATAAATTCATCAGCCAGATAATGCTTGAGTTGCTGGTTAACTGCCTGCAACCATGGGTTTTGTGAAAGATCATCATCTAAATACATAGCGATCTCTCCTATTCATAAGCTTTGAGTGATGAGCAGGCACCACATTTGGCACATCCCGCCTGGGTGTCTTCAGACTTCAATTTATGCTGTTTCAGCTGTGCACCGATTTCTGGATAGAGCGCCTGCATAAACTCTGGTTCTGGTTTTGAATGATGCTCCAGTGGCGTGCCATGAATCGGCACAAATGGAACGACAAATGGATAGACGCCGATTTCAGTCAATTGGGCCGTCATTTCAAGAATTTCTTCTTTTGTATCTCCAAGTCCAGCCAGAATATAGGTACTGACCTGACCGCGGCCAAATACCTCGACTGCAGCCTTAAAAGCAGCAAAATATTTATCCAGTGAGACCTCAGCTTTGCCCGGCATGATCTTGTGTCGTACCCGATCACTGACGGCTTCCAAGTGCATCCCGATGGATACAGCTCCTGCATTTTTTAACTTTGCAAACCAGCTAAAATCATCAGGTGGTTCACATTGCACCTGAATCGGTAAATCGACTGCTGCACGAATGGCAGTGACTGAATCAAATAAAATCTCGGCACCACGGTCAGGCGTGTTTGGTGTTCCAGTCGTCAGGATCATTTGAGTAATCCCATCTAGCTCAACTGCGGCTTTAGCCACTTCTGCCAGCTGTTCAGGACGTTTGCGGATTAATGTCCGGCCATCTTGTAAAGACTGATCAATCGAACAGAACTGGCAAGCCGTTGACTTGTCATTCATACGAATACAGTGCTGCAAAACAGTGGTTGCCAGAACATTATGACTATGCAGGGTAGCAATCTGTTCATAAGTAATACCATCTGCGGTTTTCAGCTCATAAAACTTTGGACGTTTCGGTGCAGTTAGCGTAGCTACCGGTATCTTGTTCTTAAAGATAATTACGTTGTCCGATTCTTTGTCCTGCTGTGCGGTATAAGGAGAATTCTGGGCTGTAAGATTCAGCACGGGAATCATCATGGTCTGTCCATTCAGACTCAGGGCTTTATGGTCGCTTGGCCCAGCTCCACCTTTACGGGCCAGACCAACCTCACCTTCCCATTTCAGGCCATTGCATTGCAAGTCACTGAGTAATTCAACTGCTAACATGGCGACACTCCTTACACTTGAAATTAATTCATTTTCAAATTTAACTTCTACGCTTTACTCAGTTGCTCTTCTGTTAGCACGGTAAAGTTGCTGATTTTTTCTTGTGTTGTTGATTGAGATTCTGGATATTCATGTAAAACCTGGGTTTTGCGACGATCAATCAACAGGCTCAGTAATTCAGGGCGACTGTAATGTCCAACGGAATCCATCATGCGCTTGCGTTTATCGATCAAGCTAAAGTCCAAATCAGCAATCACATAGCCCTCACCTTCCGTTAAAGGTGCAGCTAAAAATTTGCCTTCAGGTGAAACAATCGCAGTAAAGCAGCCACCTGAGATTGGACCTTTTTCACAGCCGGTGTCCTGCATAATCTGTTGTTGCTGTTCCGGTGTCAGCCATGCGGTGGCATTCACCACAAAACAACCTGATTCCAGCGCATGATGCTGAATGGTTGCTGATATCTGGTCGGCAAAAACTTGTCCGACCAATGATCCAGGGAACATAGCCGCATGGATCTGTTCGCCATCAGCCATAAGCGCAAAACGTGCCAATGGGTTGTAATGCTCCCAACAAGCCAATGAACCAATTCGTCCAACAGCCGAATCAATCGCACATAAACCACTGCCATCACCCTGCCCCCAAACCATACGTTCATGATAGGTCGGCGTAATTTTGCGACGATGCTGAATGATGCTGCCATCCGTATCAAATAGCAGTTGGGCGTTATAAATTGTGCCCCCCACACGTTCGTTGACCCCAATTGAAACCACCATTTGCGCCGCACGGCATGCCGCACCAATTAGGTCAGTAGCCTCTGAAGGTACAACTACAGATTCATGCAAAAGCTTGAGATGCTCTTTACCCATCGCAAACGGAGGCTGAACAAAGGAAAAATAAGGGTAATAAGGCACCACAGTCTCAGGAAAAACTGCAAATTGCACACCTTGCTGTCCCAACTCAGTAATCAGGTCACAGACCTTTTTTACGGTACCTGCCTGACTATAAAGAACTGGACTACACTGTACGGCTGCAGCTTTTACGATTCTACTCATGGTTTACTCCCTTATTTTTCCAAGATTTGAATTACACTGTCCAAGTATCGATAATTAATGCATTGTCACGACGCATGAGCAGTTTAAGATCCATCACATCTAATGGATTGATGGCACGAATACCAGGAATGAGTGCTTTTTCAGTCTGACCATATAGCGCCTGAAGAGCAAAACGGCAGGCATAGACTTCACCACCTTCTTCCATGAATGCTTTGATCTGATTATTGACTGCCAGATGTCCTGGAAATGCTTCAGCGCCTAAAGTCGGGAAACCACGTTGTACCCCTAATTGCACACCTGGACCGTATAGCAGGATTTTGGTTTCGAAGCCTTTACGTAATAAGCGTTTAGCCTGTAACACATTAACCAAACCAATCGAACCTTCAAAAGCCACTGTATGGAATGTTACTAATGCTTTTTCGCCGGGCTGTGCTTTGACATCCTCAAATACCTTTTCTTCATAGTCGACCAGGAAGTCGCCATCTTTATATTGTTCGATATCTACTTTTGGCATAATGCGCTCCGATAAGATGAGTTAAACAACCTTGATTGGTTTGTCTTAGTTATTGCATAAGCTGTGCCAAGTTAAGAAAATTGCTATAATGTATTTTTTAAATCATTGTTTTTATTTGATAATCATGTTTTTCTCTGTTTAATGGTGTTCAGATAAAAACTTTTTACAATTATGAAATTTCGTATTACTATGATTTTTCATAGCTATATCTACGAAATTTCATATCATGGCAGCTGACTTTATTTCTGGTTGGGCAAATTCTGAAGATTCTTTAAGACCTTTAACTTTTGAGCATGCCGCGCAGGCATTAATGGTGATTGATCCGAAAGAGAATCGTTTTATTGATTTCAATATTGCGGCGGCCCGTATGCTACGTTACGAACGCCATGAATTACTGAATAAATCGGTCACTTCAATTTTTGGTCACTTTACCCAACTACCCTATCTGATTGCTTTTACCGAGGAAACGCTGAATAAAGGTCAGGCCTGGAATAATGAAATTTATGCCTTTGACTGGAACGGAGAGAAAATCCAGCTGGATGTACAAGCGACCCATTTGCCCTATCAACAACATGACTATATGATCTGGTCGCTTGTTGATGTCAAAGATCTAGAGCTACGCCAATTTAATAAAAATGCAGACAAAGCCATACGTTCTGGCTTAATGGAATGGCAAGCACTACAAGAACTGTTTATTGATTCAGACACTGGTAAACATTTGCTACTTAGTGCTGTTGGCGATGGAATTTATAGTATTAATCATCAAGGGTTATGCACCTTTATTAATCCAGTCGGTGCCAGAATGCTTGGGCTGAAACCCGAAGATGTTATTGGCAAGAATATTCATCAGATTCACCACCATACCCATGAAGATGGTCGTCATTATCCTGTTGAGCAATGCCCAATTTATGCTGCGGTACATGATGGTGTGGTACATGAGGGTATTCAAGAAATATTTTGGCGGGTAGATGGTAGTTATTTCCCAGTTGAATTTACCAGTACGCCTGTGATCCGTGATAGTAAGATTATTGGTGCAGTGGTGGTATTCCGCGACATTTCCGAACGATTAAATACTGAAGCCAAACTTACCCAGGCCTTAAATGAACTGCAAAACCTTAAAAGCCGCCTAGAACAACAAAATGAATATTTGCAGGAAGAAATCCTGCAGGACAACCAGTATCATGAGATTGTCGGGAATAGCAGCTCTATCCGAGAAATTATTGAAAAGATCAAGGTTGTTGCTCAAACAGATGCAAACGTAATGGTTTATGGCGAGTCAGGTACAGGTAAGGAATTGATTGCCCGTGCGATTCATCAGTCCAGCCACCGTAAGCAGCAACCCTTAATTCGGGCGAACTGTGCCGCTATTCCAGCCGAGCTATTTGAAAGTGAATTTTTTGGCCATGTCAAAGGCGCATTTACTGGAGCGGTTCGTGATCGTGCAGGACGCTTTGAACTAGCAGATCAAGGAACATTATTCCTGGATGAAATTGGTGAACTTCCACTAGAACTACAAAGTAAGTTACTTCGTGTATTGCAGGAAGGTACCTTTGAACGAGTTGGTGAGGAGCGGACTCGCAAAGTGAATGTGCGGATTATTGCCGCGACCAATCGCAATCTTAAAGAAGAAGTCAAACAAAAGCATTTTCGTGAGGATCTCTATTTTCGCCTGAATGTATTTCCAATTTTCTCGCCTGCACTACGTGAACGTAAAGAAGACATTCCTCTTCTGGTCAGCCATTTTAGCAAGCTGATCTGTGAACAGCGTAAAGTACCCTACCTTTCTTTTAGCCAGAAACATATCCAAGAATTGCAACGTTATAACTGGCCCGGCAATATCCGTGAATTACAGAATGTATTGGAACGTGCCATGATTACTGCTCGTCATGGTGCTGTGTCATTCCAGTATTTATTGGAACAGGATCAGCCTGTTTCTCAGACAAAGGAAACTAATGTAATCGCTAAGCATAGGACCCCAGATATTCTTACACTTGATGATCTTAAACAATTAGAAATTGAAAACCTAAAACGTGCTGTCCAGCATTGTGAAGGAAAAATATTTGGTGAGGATGGTGCTGCTCAATTGCTTGGAATTAATCCGACGACCTTAATTTCAAGATTAAAAAAATTTGGGATTAGCTATTAGTTTTTTACTTAGAGTGAGGATTTTATAAATAATAGATATTGTATCTTGGAGCTTGTAGTGATTAGCTTCCACTATATGCAAATTGTAGAGTTTGTAATAGACCTAAGACTTTTAGTCTGTGTAAGAGATAAAACCTACAATTTGCCCTAACCACTTGCACAACTCTGGACGGTAACTAAGCACTTTGATGCTGCATTCACAAGAAAAGACGGTGGTTATGCTAAAACAATAATTGAATAATTAAAGCAGGTAAAGATTATGTTTTATCCTGATATTGATGTTGCTAAAGCGCTTTGTTGCACAAAAACCTACCACTATGATTTTATTAATTTATTTTTTATTAAAATTTTCAAAAACCCCTAAAAAATCAGTATCTTGCAAAATATTTATGCAACAAAGCCCGTTAAATCATAAAAGTTATTTTATTCAAATACTGAAACCGGATTTGAACTTAAGTGCTCAGCGATTGATTGATTGATTGATTGATTGATTGATTGATTGAAATAGTATTTACCATGAGCAAAAAACACAAGACGTATACGGCAGAATTTAAAGCTGAAGCAATAAAAGCTATTGAGGAAAATAAAGGTAATGTTTCCGAAACAGCACGACAACTCGGTATTTCCATGAAAACTTATCAAATTGATCTTTGTACACGACAAAAAAAGATAACTCATTGAAATAATGGCATAATACTTGTTTTCTGACGACGAATATGATGACACATTTCAATGAGTTACATCTCATCTTAAACAAATATCTAAAGTGGAACAAGTCACATGCAAAATGTTTTACACTGATTATGCTTGCATTAATTGTAAAACAGACATGTAATCTTTCTTCTGCATCTAAAGCCTTACCCATCAAGTGCTTACCACAATCATTTTATCGACGTATACAACGCTTCTTTGCAGGTCAGTATTTCGATTATCGTCAAATTTCTCAGTTAATTTTCAATATATTTTCATTTGATAAAGTCCAATTAACTTTGGATAGAACTAATTGGAAATGGGGAAAACGAGATATCAATATCTTGATGTTAGCCATCGTCTATCGTGGAATAGCGATACCTATTGTTTGGACATTGCTCAATAAACGTGGAAATTCAGATACAAAAGAGCGTATTGCTTTGATTCAACGCTTTATCTCCATTTTTGGTAAAGATCGTATTGTGAATGTGTTTGCAGACAGAGAATTTATCGGTGAGAAATGGTTTACATGGTTAATTGAAAATGACATTAACTTCTGTATACGTGTTAAAAAAACTTTATTGTGACCAATCACTTAGCCAAGAATCATAAAATTAGTGATTTATTTCGTCATCTTCAAGTTGGTCAAACTGAATGTCGTAAACGACGTATTTGGGTTGGTCGAGTGAAACTGTATATTAGTGCGCTACGATTAGAAGATGGAGAACTTTTACTTGTTGTTTCTCCTATGTTTAATGCTTCTGCTATTCGTGATTATGCATTACGCTGGGAAATCGAAACGTTATTTAGTTGTCTCAAAGGACGTGGATTCAATCTTGAAAATACTCGTTTAACAGACCCTAGACGAGTCAAAAAATTGATAGCAGTGCTAGCTATCGGTTTCTGTTGGTGCTATTTAACAGGTGAATGGCAACATGATCGAAAAAAAGCGATAAAAATAAAGAAGCATGGACGACTTTCAGTAAGTTTATTTCGCTACGGTTTGGACTATGTTCAAATGGCTATTCTACGTTTGATTGGTTTTGGAAAAAAAGAAGAATTTAAGAAAGTGCTAGCAATTTTAAGAAAGAAAAAGCCTGATAGGACAAGGGTCCTATGAAATTTGTCGTGTACAGAGCAAATTGATACAAGAAAGCAAAGGTTGGGACATTAGCAGGAACACAACAATATTTGTCCGATCTCGTTGCTCTACTCGAAGAAAACAAGAAACTCAATTATTTTTTGGGGGATTACCATGTGGCCTGTTTTTTCAGCACACATCAATAATACAGTGTCGCGGAATGCTAATCTGCCCAATTATATAAACAAAATTCTTCAGTGGCTTGAGCCAGCTTTCTTATCCCCTCATCAATTTTATCTGCACTGATTGAACCAAACCCTAAACGAAGGAAATGTTTGTGTTTGTTATCATCTAAAAAGAAAGACTGCCCCGATTCAATGAATACCCCTAAATTTGCTGCATAATGAGACAAAACTGCAGTATCAATTTCTGCTGAGGTATCAATCCAACATGCTGAACCACCATTCAAAGCGTACGATTCCCAAGTCGGAAGATATTGTTTTAAAGCTTTATTGAGTATTTCACCTCGTTGGCGGTGCAACTGATACTGACGGCGCAACATGCTATGGTAATAGCCTTGATCGATAAACAAAGCAAAAACACGTTGATTAAAAACATTTGGATGTCGCAACATCAGACGGCGTAAATGTCGAAGTTCTTGTATTAATTCGGGTGCAGCAACGATATATCCTAGACGTAATCCTGGTGCCAATGGCTTAGACAGACTTCCAAGATAAATGACTCGCCCATGTCGATCTAAACTTTTTAACGCGGGTATCGTCGTATTTTGCACCAACACTTGAGCGTCATATTCATCTTCAATAATAATGCTGTCGTTTTGTTCTGCTAACTGCAATAAATTTTGTCGGCGCTGTGGTGACATTGTTACACCTGTTGGACATTGCCGTCCTGGCGTAACAAATAAATAATCGCACTCGCTTGCTCTAGTTAAAGTTACCCCCTCATGATCTACAGCTAAAGGAACAATATTCTGAGTTTGTAGCATAAATATATTACGTGCATCTGGATAACCAGGTTCCTCAACACCGATCACATGATTCTGCCGCATTAACAACGTTGCCAACATATATAAGCCATGCTGGCTTCCCACAGTCAGTAAGATTTCATTCTCTTGAGCCATGATGCCTCTCGTAGGCAAAATATGCTGACGGATTGCATTAATGAGATAGGCGTCGTCCCCCTGTTGAGTCATATCTCGTGACCATATTGAGGCATCTTTTGCAGATAAGGCACGTAATGCACATTCCCGCCAAGCTGAAGCAGGAAAGCTTTCCGCATCAGGTTGACCATAAATAAAGGGATAAGAATAATTCATCCAATCACTTGGTTTCGTCAAATGCCTTTGTGCTGAAGGTCGTATACAAAAGCGAGCCCCCCAAGTCGTCGCTTTTGACGTAGTACGAATGGTTTTTCTCTCACTACTATCAATCTGGAAATTTAAACAGACAAAATGTCCACTCCGCTGTTTAGATTCTAAAATTCGCTCAGCAACCAATTGTTGATACGCAATGGTGACCGTATTTCTTCCAACACCTAGTTGATCAGCTAAATCACGGCTAGAAGGTACAGCCATACCTGGCTTTAAATAACCCTGTACCAAAGCCGAAAACATCATACGACAGATTCTGCCCTGTAAATTCAAACCACTTTTTGCAGTATTAGAAAATAATGCCTGCCAAACTGTAGCTGAAATCGCTGTATTCACTACTCAATCCTTATATCTGTGCATTACTGCGATCCATTTTGATGCGTCCCAAATCAAACTGGTGCAAAGTTCATAGTTTCAGCCCATCTTTAAGTTAAAACTGGACTTACTCAATATAAAGCAAAAGGTATTCCACTCTTCAATATTTAAATTAAATCTATTAAAACAATAATTTAAGTTAATTTATTACTGGCTCCATCAAAACTCCAAATCTGGTACTACGCCATTTTTCACTATTTCCGTAAATTCAATTCAACAGCTAAATAAACCTTATTTTGGAGCAATACAAATGCAGCAAGCACAATTAATCCAACTACTTACAGATTTTTCTACAGCATGGAATCAACATGATGTCGAACAACTCATGGCATGCATGCATCCAGATTGCCGTTTTGAAACTGTAGCTGGTGAGGATGTTCATGGAACCCGAATTGAAGGCTTAGATGCTGTTCGTCAAGCATTTAGCAATACCTTCAAAAGTTTTCCAGATGCTCAGTGGCGAAACGGTAAACACTGGATCAGTGATAACGCTGAATTTGGTATTTCAGAAACAACCTTTACTGCGACAACTGCTGATGGTGGCTGGATTGAAGCCAATATGGTTGATGTCTTTACATTTAAAGATGGAAAAATTCTCGTCAAAAATGCATTCCGTAAAAATAGACCTGTTCAAGCAATCGCGTAAGGAGTCATTCAATGAATCAATCTGTCCAACATGTACGTTCATTTCGCGAACACTTAGAACTGCATAAATCTATACCGCCACATAGTTTTAAAAGTTACGACGCACAGTTTGACCCATTAACCTCTCCTGTCTTACAGGGAAATGAAAATTATGCACCAACTTATTGGGTCGGCACAGCAGGTACACCACCTGAAGATGATGGTCCATTAATGGGTGACACCGAAGCGGACATCGTGATTATTGGTGGAGGATTCACTGGGTTATCTACAGCACTAACACTAGCTGAACAATTTGGTGCTGCCCCACTTGTCCTTGAAGCAAACCGTACAGCGTGGGGCTGTACTAGCCGTAACGGTGGGCAAGGTCAAAATGCCTCAGGTCGTTTGTACCGATCCCAATGGATTGAAAAATGGGGATTAGACACCGCCAAACGTCTTGATGCTGAAATTCGGGAAGGTTTTGATTACTTCAAAGACCTTGTGAGCGGCATTGAATGTGATGCTCAAGATGGTGGACATCTTTATATTGCTCATCGCGCAAAAAAAATGGCTTTCCTCGAAAATGAAGGCCGAGTCATGAAAGAAGTGTTTGGCTATCAAACTCGTATGTTGAGCCGTGAACAACTACATGAGGAATATGTTGCGGATCAGGAAGCTGCAGGTGCTTTGTTGGAACCCGATGGAGTTGGCGTACACCCATTAAAATTAGCTTTTGGCTATTTAAAACGTGCCCGTGCTGCTGGTGCCAAAGTACACACTTCAAGTCCGGTACTTGGATGGGAAACGCACAATGGCATCCATTATTTACGTACTCCAAATGGTATTGTCAAAGCAAAACGTGTGGCGGTTGCAACAGGTGGCTATACGCCTAACGGCTTACACCCTCATCTTTCTGGAAAAATCATGCCGATTTTATCCAACTCTATTGTGACGCGCCCTTTAACAGAAGCGGAACGTGCTGAGGCAGGCTTACACAGCACCACATTTATTACGGATACTCGAACTTTACGTCACTATTATCGCCTACTCCCTGATGGATCCATGCAATGTGGCAGTAGAAGTTCCTTAACCGGTGCAGATGCAGATAATCCAGTCCATCTCGAACGTTTAAAAGAAGGGCTTTATCGCAAATTTCCAAGCCTACGTGGCATACCTATTGCTTATTCTTGGTGGGGTTGGGTCGATGTGAGTCATGACATGATGCCTCGTATCGTACAACCCAACCCTGAGGAAAGCATTTATTACGCTATTGGTTATGGTGGTAATGGTGTGTCTTTCTCCGCGATGGCAGGACTCCGTCTCGCGGAACGAGTGATGGGAATACACCGCCCTCAATTTGAGCTTCCGATTTATCAATCCCCTTTGCCTTCACATCTGTTTCGACCATTCCGTCGACTCGGGCAAGCATTGTTATATCGCTGGTACCACTTAAGAGATGAAGTGCTTTAAGCACACATTCAGTCATCTGTAATGATTCGGTTATAAAAATATAAGAGGGAATCCATCATGTATGATTCAGATTCAAATCAAAGTTTAAAAAGTGCTTTAAAACCTCGTCATGTCCAAATGATGGCACTTGGCGGTGTTATTGGAATGGGACTATTTGTAGGTAGTTCAGTAGTGATTCAAGCTGCGGGTCCAGCCGCAATTTTGTCCTTTCTGATTACGGGTGTGTTGATTATTTTAGTGATGCGAATGCTTGGTGAACTTGCAACCGCCTCTCCTGTATCAGGCTCCTTCTATGCATATGCACGCCATGCTTTCCAAGATTCACCTTATTTATCTCGACTCGCAGGCTTCATGACGGGATGGATGTATTGGTATTTCTGGGTCATCGTGATTGCATTAGAAGCGATTGTCGGTGCAAAACTATTTGCTTATTGGTTACCTGATACACCACAATGGATCGTCAGTCTAGTTTTACTCGCCCTATTAACAGCAACGAACTTATTCTCAGTCAAATCCTTTGGTGAATTCGAGTTTTGGTTCTCATCTATTAAAGTTGCTGCGATTGGTCTTTTCATTTTCCTTTGCACTTTATATATGTTCGGACTTTGGCCAAACCATCAAGCTGCTGGATTTGGTGAATTGTTAAATCATGGTGGTTTTATGCCAAATGGTTGGGGACCAGTTTTATCTGGGGCTGTTGCCGCAACTGGATTTTACTTTGGTGCTGAGATCGTTACGATTGCTGCTGCAGAAACCAAAGACCCCGAAAAATCTGTTGCCAAAGCAACTCAATCTGTAATTTCACGTGTACTTATTTTCTATGTTTGCTCAATTTTATTAGTGGTATGTATCGTCCCTTGGAATAGTCCAGAAATTGCGACGCCTTATGTAAGTGCATTAAAAGTTCTTAATATTCCGTTTGTTGCAGACATTATGAATGTCGTAATTCTCGTAGCGGTGCTTAGTTGCTTAAATTCTGGTGTTTATGCTGCGAGCCGTATGTTGTTTGCGTTAACCCAAAATGGTGATGCACCTCGTAGCTTAACTAAACTTTCAAAAAATGGCGTTCCAATTCGTGCCATCCTATTCAGCACATTGTTTGGTTATCTATCAATTCTAGCTTCATACTTCTCACCAGATGCTGTTTTCCCTTTCTTGGTCGAATCTTATGGAACTGTAGCCTTATTTGTCTATATCGTGATTGCATTCTCGCAAATCCGTTTGCGTCGCCACTTAGAGCGTGTAGCACCTGAACGTTTAAAAGTTCGTATGTGGTGTTTCCCATACCTCAGTTATTTTGCAATCATCGGCATGCTTTCCATCTTTGCTGCCATGGCTTTTATTCCTAGTCTTCAAAAAGCGTTCTGGTTCGGTATCGCAAGTGCAGGCATCCTATTCTGTATCTTCATTATTCGTGATTACATAGAGCTGATTAAATTACGTCATCAAAGTACACAACTGAGTACGCTCATCCCTGCCAAACAAACCAAAATTTAATCCTCAAACACAATGACCTGTACCAAGTACAGGTCATCCACGTCTTTAGGAAATTACATATGCTTTTAAAAGATAAACTAGCTGCCTTCGCAGTCGTGTTCATCTGGGGTATTAACTTTTATTTTATGAAAGTTGGGGTCAGTGAGATACACCCTATGCTCCTCGGATGTTTACGCTATCTACTGGTTTTATTACCTGCCCTATTTTTCATCCGTATTCCAAGTGTCGGGTGGAAATGGTTATTACTCTATGGCTTTATTAGTAACTTTTCTCAATTTGCTTTTATGTTCAGTGCAATTGCGACAGGAATGCCTACAGGTTTAGTCGCTTTAGTTGTGCAATCCCAAGCCTTTTTTACTGTCATGATTGCAGCATTTTTATTACGCGAACAAGCCTTTTGGAACCAGTGGCTGGCTATCGCGATTGCCTTTATGGGCTTAATGCTGATTGCCTTTGGTCAACAACATAGTCATGTTCCATTAATGGGTTTAGCATTGGTATTATGCTCAGCAATTTCATGGGCCTGCGGTAATATCGTAGTCAAAAAAATGGGGCCTGTTCACCCAATTGGTTTAGTCATATGGGGCAATATTCTTACCCCTTTATGGTTTTTACTTTTAGCGGTACAGAATATTGGCTGGCAAGGTGTGGTTGCGGATTGGCATGCACTGACTTGGAAAGGATTCGGCGCCGCCGCATTTCTCGCCTATTTTGCCACGATTATCGGATATGGCTTATGGATCTACCTACTGACACATTATCCTGTTGCTAAAATTAGCCCATTGTCACTTTGGGTACCTGTTATAAGTATGATTTTTGCCTATTTATTTTTAGATGAAAAATTAAATACTTTGCAGTGGCTGGGTTCTTGTATTGTTATGCTGGGTTTGATGGTGCATTTATTAGGGCAAAAAATTCAGTCACACATCACTTCACGTAAACTTGTCCGAACAACATAAAATAATTAAATAAGGGGCTTAGGAAGTTAAGCATATAAAAAAAGTATGGTAACTTCCTTAGGCTTTATAGCATAAATATTTTTAAGTTAATGATTTTTAATGTGTTTATTAAATTTTAATAAAAAATAAACATAATAAAATTATAGTGTTAAGTATTTGTGCAAAAAAGCCCCCTTAAAATATTTTAGATTTAAAATATTATTTAGAATGCAATTATATCGATTCCAATAATAGAATTCATATTTCTTTATTGACCATTTAGTCTAATTTAAAATAAATCATGTAGGATAAGATTAAGTCGTTAGGTCAGGTGGCCTAACTTTAAAAAGTCTCCAACAAACCCAGTACGGAGCTTGCTGAGAAAATTGTGGAATTGGTTCGTCTGCAACAGATTGAGCTGATTTAAAATAAACCCGCTGAAAGGCGGGTTTCTTATTGTAAACAAATATTAATTTGGATTTTTGGATCGTCCAAGTTGGACAGAATAGACGCATAAATATTGTAATTTTCTTGATCGTAACAGATGAAATACACATGCTGGATATATTCAAAACTAGGTAGGCTTGACAGCACAGTACCAATTGCAATTTCTGCAGCTTCCTGTTTTGGATAGTTATATACACCAGTTGAGATATTTGGAAATGATAAGCTTTTTGCTTGAACTTCATTAGCTTTGACTAAACTGTTTAGATAAGCATTACAAAGTTCTTCGGCTTCATTTTTTGAGCCGCCCAACCAGCGAGGCCCAACTGTGTGAATGATGAATTGAGCAGGTAAATTACCAGCTGTGGTAACTACAGCCTGACCATTAGGAAGAGAGCCACCGATGTCATCATGAATCCGGTGACATTCCTGTTGCATCTCTGCACCAGCTTTTTTGTGAATGATATAATCTACACCACCCCCACCTAGTAAAGACTTATTGGCCGAGTTAACAATGGCATCCACATTTAAAGTGGTAATATCAGTTTGTAGTAGAGTGACTTTCTTCATTATATTTCACAGGGTAAAATTTAAGAATTAATTGGTTAATAGCTGTAATCAGGTTAGAGACCTCTGAGATATCTAAAGCGGCAATTGAGTACGTATATCTCATATAAGGAATACCCCCATATACACTTTCTTTTTCTTGTTTTTTAAAGTTTAAAAATTGATTGTGAAAAGCCTGTAAGAATTCGTCATCGTTTAATGATTTAGCTTCTATACATAAATGTACTTCACTAGGTAAATCCTTTTTTGAGGTATTAATAACAAGTGTAGGGCAAATCCAACGCGAATCAGCTAATGACGCATTACAAAACCAATATTCTGATTCGCCATTGTAGTAAGTGGGCCGGTAATTTCGAATGGAAAATTTTTCTTGTAATTCAGTTTGTAGGTTTCTAATTATGTGATCATTAATTTGTGAAAATACTTGTTGAGAAATTTGAAATAATTTCTGAATTTCAGAAGCATGGCTGAGTAAAACTTGAAGTGCGACATAAACCACCTAATTAATTTAAAGGGTTTATGGAGTATATAAAATTGTCATACCATCATCTTAACTTTGAAGATCGTACTGCATTAATGCTTGAGTCAAGAAAAGAAGGCTTTTCAGCCAGAAAATTTGCTGAACTTATTAAAAGACATCCTAGTACGATCTATCGTGAGCTTAAAAGAAATAGCATCAATGACGTTTATCAAGCTCAATATGCTTCTGATAACACTTTTGCTAGACGTAGACGTGGTCACAGAAAACTCAAAATCGATTCAATCCTCTGGAAATTTATTGTTGAAGCGATCCGTTGTTTATGGTCTCCTCAGCAAATAGCAAAGCGTTTAAAGACATTTCCTGATTTGGATCAAACAATGAATGTAAGCCATACAACGATTTATTCAACGATACGAGCATTACCCAAGGGTGAGTTGAAAAAAGACTTATTATCCTGTCTACGTCATGAAAATAAAAAGCGAAAAGCTAACGGTGAACCTAAAAAAGATTCTATATTACAGGATATTAAAACTATTCATGAGCGCCCAGCCGAAGTTCAAGAAAGAAAAATACCGGGTCATTGGGAAGCTGATTTAATTAAAGGTAAAGACAATAAAAGTTCGATAGCAACACTTATTGAACGAAATACACGGCTCTGTATCTTGGCAACATTACCTGATGCAAAGGCAGAATCAGTGCGCAAGGCTTTAACTGAAGCTCTGAAATATTTACCTGCAGAACTGCGTAAAACGTTGACCTATGACCGTGGACGTGAGATGTCAGAACATAAAATACTCGAAGAAGATTTAGGCATAGATGTATATTTCTGTGACCCACATTCACCCTGGCAAAAAGGCACATGCGAAAATATGAATGGTTTAATTAGGCAATATTTACCTAAAGGGATTGATTTAAATCAGGCAGATCAGCATTATTTAAATCAAGTTGCCATGTCACTGAATACTCGTCCTAGAAAAGCGTTAGATTGGCTTACACCATTAGAGAAATTTGCTCAGCTTGTTGATTATCATAAGACTTTTCAAACTGTCGCACCTCATGTTTGAATTCGCCCTTATTCAGTAATATAATTTCAAAATGCATAAACCTGCCCCCTAAAATCTATCGTACAACCAATTGGTCATCTTATAAAAAATATTATCTATGATTTCTTAAATTCTTTAGAACGAGAAGAATACATTCTCTTAATCAAAATGGTCGATATAGCTAAATTCTAAAAACACTAGCACATGGAAACATCTGTAAAACCTCATTTCCTATGGTTTTAGGTATGATAATAAATTAAGTATTCAGTTATAAGTTGAATCATGTTAATACGATGAAAAATATGGAAAGTAGCTGGATATCGAATCTTTATCTAAGCCAAATTTCATATGACATTATTTTACGATGATTTATATAACCAAGCTCGGATGAATGAGCTTACTGATCATACTGAACGTTATAAAAAAATGCTCTGTACACGACAAAAATAGATAACTCATTGAAATAATGGTCACAATAATTGTTTTCTAACGACCAATACTATGACGCATCCCAATGAGTTATATCTTATTTTAAACAAATCTTTAAAATGGAACAACTCACATTTAAAGTGCTTTGCGCTCATCATGCTTGCGATCATTTTAAAGCAAACATGCAATCTTTCTTCTGCATCTAAAGCCTTGCCCATCAAGTGCTTACCACAATCATTTTATCGACGTATGCAGCGCTTCTTTGCAGGTCAGTATTTTGATTATCGTCAAATTTCTCAGTTGATTTTCAATATGTTTTCATTCGACAAAGTGCAACTGACTTTAGATAGAACCAATTGGAAATGGGGAAAACGAAATATTAATATCCTGATGCTTGCGATCGTTTATCGTGGAATAGCGATACCTATCGTTTGCAGATTGCTTAATAAACGTGGAAATTCAGATACGAGAGAGCGTATTGCTTTGATTCAACGCTTTATATCCATTTTTGGTAAAGACCGTATTGTGAATGTGTTCGCAGACAGAGAGTTTATCGGTGAGCAGTGGTTTACATGGTTAATTGAACAAGACATCAACTTCTGCATTCGTGTTAAAAAAACTTCATTGTCACCAATCATTTAGGAAAGAATCATAAAATTAGTGATTTATTTCGCCATCTTAAAGTTGGTCAAATTGAATGTCGTAAACGACGGATTTTGGTTGGTCGGGTGAAACTATATATAAGTGCACTACAGTTAGAAAATGGAGAGCTTTTACTCGTCGTTTCTCCTCAGTTTAATGCCAATGCTATTCAGGATTATGCATTACGCTGGGAAATTGAAACCTTATTCAGTTGTCTCAAAGGACGCGGGTTTAATCTTGAAAATACGCGCTTGACAGACCCTAGACGAGTGAAAAAATTGATTGCGGTGTTAGCTATAAGCTTCTGTTGGTGTTACTTAACGGGTGAATGGCAACATGATCAAAAAAAAGCGATAAAAATAAAGAAGCATGGACGACTCTCAATGAGTTTATTTCGCTATGGTTTAGACTATGTTCAAATGGCGATTCAGCGTTTAATTGGTTTTGGGAAAAAAGCAGAGTTTAAGGAAATTCTGGCAATTTTAAGAAAGCAGAAGCCTGATAGGATAAGGGGTCTGTGAAATTTGTCGTGTACAGAGGCAAATTATGAAATAATTGTGGAGGCAGCTTGTCAGGCTTGGTGTAATTTTTCAAAGCAGTTAGCTCTGGTGAAATCCATAACAGCACGGAATTCGATAAAAACTTTAGTTATTGGGTTTGGTGTGAAAACTATCTGGAAGAAAATCCTCAACCATCCAATCGCAGGAATGGTTACTCTGGCAAGACCGCAAAATCATCCTCCGGTTCATTTGAGTTGGAAACATCTCGTGATCGTACCGGTGATTTTGAGCCTCAACTCGTCAAGAAAAACCAAACTCTCTGAAGAGATCGATAGTAAAGTCATTTCGCTATTTGCACTCGGCATGAACTACCGTAATATTCAAAAACATATTGCGGATATGTATGCACTGGATATTTCCGAGGGTGCTATTACCAATATTACAGACAAGCTGAAATGGCGTTAGATGAGCTGAAAGCCAAATAGGGTGATAAATACGAGAAAGTCATTCGTTCATCGCGTGAAAAATGGCATTTGCTTAGTGCCTATTTCAAATATCCAAAAGCTGTAAGGAAGCCGATTTATACCATCAATCCGGTTGAGGCAGTACATCGCCAATTCAGGAAACTAACCAAAACTAAGGTAGCTTTCCCAAATGAAAATAGCCTGCTGGAATTGCTATATATTGGCATTCAACAGGCTTCTGAAAAATGGACAATGCCCATTTAGGGTCAACGAGAGCATCCTCTCAAACGATTACTTGTGCATAAGATCGTTTACGAATGAGCCATGCTTATAGTGTGACATTTGATAATGGCAAGGAATTTTCCGAATACAAAAGAATTACTGATGCCGGCATAGAGACGTATTTTGCTGATCCCTATAAGTCTATTTAGCGAGCTAGAAATGAAAATACGAATGGTTTAATCCGTCAATATCTGCCAAAATCATCATCGTTTGATGGCGTGTCAAACGAACAAATAGAGCAGATAGAATTTGCACTCAACCATCGTCCTAGAAAAACACTAGGTTGGTATACACCGAGTGAAGTTATGGCTGGTTTTATCCTGTTGCACTTGCCGCTTGAATCCGCCAAGCCTTCCATTCTAGGTTTATGAAACAAAGCCTTTTTTATATTAAATAAATATAATAAGATACTAAATATATTTTCAATTATATCAGATCTAGTGCATATGAACTTTTTAAAAAAATTAAAAGATAAAATACATGAATTAAGACAAGAAACAGAAAAATGGCCTGAACAAGCTCAAGCTCAAGTAGCTGAAAATAGGATAAAAAGCGAACAGTCTCTGATGAAAAAACGCTATGAATTTATGAACTTTTGGTTACAAACTAAAAATTTACCTCTGTACAAATCTATGGATATATTTTTGGAACAGTTTGAGGAAAAGCAAAAAGAATATCTTTTAATTAAAGAAGAGTTTATAAAAAAAAATAAAAATTCTTCTTTAACTCAGGAACAAAAAGATTTTTTTATAGATCATAATGATATTTGGCTACCATTTTTAGCTAGCCAGGATGGCCTTATTGAATTACATGATTGTATTATAAATGATTTTATTAAAAAATATAACATTAAAAAATCTGGTAACCATTAGAATGGTTTTTAATCAAAAAAGAAATAATGTTTAAGGAATCATAACTACAACAGCTGTTAAAAATATGTGACAGGCTGTACAGCTGTGATCACAGCAGAACGGCTTTGTTGCATAAATATATAAGACTATGATTTTATTTAATTTATTTTTGGATTGAAATTTAAACAAATCCTTAAAAATCAGTATCTTGAAGAATTTTTATGCAACAAAGCCAGATTGGTTCAATAAAAAGCGTGTACACAGTGCACTGGGTTATGTATCGCCTTTTGAGTTTGAAGCAATGTACTATGATAAGATTAACCCGTTAGGTCAGGTGGCCTAACTTAAATAAAAAAGTCTCCGACAAACCCGGTACGGTTCAGCTTACTATTGAATAAAACCTATAAGAACAACATAATAGATTTATTCTCCTTCAAAAAACCTTAATTAAAATGCCTATAGAACATTCTTCCAATACAAATTGGCTTATTAATCAAAATTCAGAAAAAAACCAACTTCCTTCATATCCCAATAAGCTCTATATTGGTATTGATTTTGGCACATCCACAACAGTTGTAAGTCTGGTAGTCATTACTGAGAACTCCGTTGAAAAAGTAAAAACACTTACTCTTAATCAACCTGATGAATATGGTGCGACCATACGGCATCACCTAGTGAATACAGTACTTGCGTGGCGAAATAAAACTCTTATTTGGGGCCAAGATGCATATCGATTAAAATCGCTATTAACTGAAAGTCGCAATGTCTTTTCATCATTTAAAATGCGCTTAGGGTTAGCAATAGGTCCCACTTATCCATTGACCGCTCTATCTGAGAGCAAGGCTCAGCCTTATATCATTGAGACAGCAGAAGATGCTACTCAAGTTTTTTTTAGTAAGCTTTTAGAAAGTATTAAGAATGAAACTGGAAATTCAAATTTGGAAAATTACAAATTTGCTTTCTCCGTACCAGCCTCATTTGAAGCTAATCAAAGACGTAGTCTATTTAATAGCTTGGAAGAATGTGGGATTGTTCAGAATCAATGTTGTTTAATTGATGAGCCTAATGCCGCATTTTTAAGCTTTGTATATGATTGTACTAGAAATAATGCTACACATCCTTTTTTAGAAAAACTTAAGTCTAGACCAACAAACATACTAGTGTACGATTTTGGTGCAGGAACATGTGATGTGACAGTTCTTCAAGTTGATGCTTGCAACAACAAGTTTTCATCAAAAAATTTGGCAATTTCAAAATTTACGGCTCTAGGTGGCGATGACATCGATCGAGCAATTGCCAAAAATATACTATTACCTCAACTTTTAAGAGAGAACACACATTTCAAACCCGATTCAAGAGATATTTCAGAAATTGTCATCCCTGTTTTGCAAGCGACAGCAGAACAATTAAAAATAGCTGTTTGCAAATGGCTTAAACAAAAAAATATAAATCAATTTAGAAGCTTAGATCAATATTCCAGCGAAATTTTCACTTTACATTCTCTGGAAGGAATCAAAGTCAGAGACTCTAGATTAAATTTAACTAAACCGTCTATACGCCTTGATGAGTTTAAAATCATTATGGATGATTTTGTGGGGATGTATGATGGTATACACACACCAATGCATTTATCCTCTCCGATTGAAGATGCATTATCTAAAGCAAATATAGAACGTGAAGACATAGATGGTGTTCTTTTCATCGGAGGAAGTTGTCTTAACCCATTAGTGCAATCATGCGTAATGAATTACATGAATGAGTTTTCAGATGAAGTTGAAGCTATCTTACCTAAGGATGTAAGAGCTCATGTTTCTCTCGGAGCTGCAATTCATTCATTTAGCTATCATGGTCTAGGAATTGATTTTATTAGGCCTATTGTTTCAGAAGCTATATATATCATCACCTCTCATGAGCATTTGGAAACAATCATACCAGCATCAACTGAGGTTCCTACCCCAGAGCCATTCCATACTCAACTAATAGTCACTCGTGATGATCAAACCATTATCGATTTACCTATTTGCGTAGGAAGCAAAAATAAACTTTTAGGCATTTTGACTATAGAGACAGAAGATGATTATTTTAAGCAAGGAGCTATCGTTGATGTCTACGCCAATATTAATCATGAAAAACTTCTTAATGTTGAAGCTGTAATTGATGGTATAAAAGTAAACACCTCTATTCTAAATCCTCTAGCCAATAATACTTTAACAAAAGTGGAAGAACATATGCTTCGAGCAAAGCAAAAGTTTAATCAAGCACTTTTAGATTATAATGGTCGCCCTCCCGTAGATATTGCCGTTGAGTATGCCTCAGCCTGTTCAGAAGCGGGAGCATATGAACTAGCTGCAGATCTATACATCGCTATCGAACGCTTAGATCGTAATGCTAATCACGCTACTAACATTTGTTATAATTATGCTCGAGCCGGTAAATCACAAAAATCTAATGAATGGGCCGAAATTGCCTACAAACGCTCACCAAATGCTGTTAATGCGTTTAACATTGCTTGTAAGTCATACGGAGAAAAAGAGGAACTCTATCTTCGCAAAGCATTAGAACATGATCCAAATTTCACCTCCGCTTTATTAAAACTTGGTAAAATTCTTAAACTTCGAGCTGATAAAGAAGGCACTATTCTTTTAGAAAAAGCCCTCTTGTTACTTCAGGATGAAATATATACTAGCTCTGTACGTATCAGAGATTGTGATGACCTTATTGAAGTTTGTGACATACTTGAAGATTATGAACAGCTTAAATCTACAGCAACTGATATGAAGAAAAGAATAATCCATGAGAATAAAGAGATATATTCCTCTGAAAATTTAGTATCTAGTCTAAAACCAAATCTAGGCATGAAAGAGGGTTAATTATGGCTTGGTGGATTAAAAAGCAAAATTTGAGTGAAGAGCAACGCCAATACATTCTATCAATTAAAAACAATTTAAGTCATGTTCATTGGGTTCGAGGAGCTGCTGGTACTGGAAAAACAACAGTTTTAGCAGCTTTAACACAAGAACTTAAGCTTGAATACCCTAATGCTTCTTTTTGTTATTTGACATACACACACGCTCTTAAGGATTTAGCAATTAGTGCCTTTAAAGAAGAGAATGTGGAAGGTGTACACTTCCTTACACATACCAAATTTTTAAAAAATAATTGGCCATGCGATTTCGTGTTTCTTGATGAAGTTCAAGATATTTCTGCTGAAGATTTAAATACAATCAAGAAACTATCAACCCATTTAATTATTGCTGGTGATTGTGCCCAATCTATTTATGAACAATCGGCTACAGAAACAGAAATTATTTCAACGGTTAATCCATTCCAGCACGTATTAATGATTATTCATAGGCTTACAGAGTTTTTAGCTAAAATTGCTTTCAGCATTTTACCTAATAATCATTTACTTAGTGGAAAACCAGGAAACACTTTAGCAAATACAACCGCTAGATTGATCCAATTCGAAAATCAAAATCAAGAATTTATTTGGACAGCGGAAGAAGCATTAAGTAGAGCTAGGCCAGACAAGCCTAGTTGTATATTGCTATCACATCACAGAGATATTACTTCGCTTATTCAAGTGATTATCCAACATTTTTGTTCTAAAAATGCTGATGAATTGTTTTCTTATCAAGCAGGTAAAAGTGACCGATATGATTATAGACAAGTAAATACTTATTTAAGAGAAAATAACATAAATATTAGATACTTAGGCAATGACTTTGGCGACTTTAACGAGATGCCATCAAAGCCAATGGCATACCTTATGACGTATCATAGCTCAAAAGGTCTAGATTTTGAGCAAGTCTTTATTCCACAATTAAATAGTAATAAAGATATTGTCAAACCATTTGTGTTGGAAAAAAATCCAGATTTAGATAAGCGTCTGCTCTTTGTAGCAACTACGAGAAGTCGATGTAATCTGTTTATGAGTTATTATACCCCCTCTCCGCATAAACTAATTCAAAATCTTCCAAATATTACTCAAATTAAATATCAGCCTAATCAAGATGATGAGGATGAGGAGTTCTTTTAATGATCAATGGTCAATATATTGTTCTTAGCTTTAAAGAATGGAATAACTGGATCGCTCAAGGCTTATTAAAAATACACAGTTCTAGGATTCAACCTTATTTGAATACTCAACAGAGTTTTTTTAATCTCATGAATACTGCGGCTGATATTACACATTTAGATGATAATGAGTATATTCTTGCTGAACTATCTAAATCATATTCATCTTCTACTTATCAATCTGAAAATACTTTGGCTAGCTATATTGGTTTAGAAGCCGTACAACAATTTTATGCCTTAACCGAGCGGGGAAAAATTGCATTAAACTATAGTGCAAACAATCTGCAAGTAAGCTTAGCCACTGATCCACTAATAGCACAATTTTGGGGAGCATATCGCTTAGATCAAAAAACGACACTAGAACATGAGAAGGCAATCAAATTTACTGCGCTCATTTTTGAAAATCAAATTTCAAAAGAGCGTTTAATGAGCATTATCAATAATGAAACATTAAACCAATATTTTAACCCAACCAAATACAGCCCCGCTCGCCTTCATGCACAAGTACATGACGAACAAACACAAAAAAATCTTTTTTCCTTAGAAAGTTATGAAAAAACTAAAGCTTATGCCGGCATGTTTACACGTTTCTTGTTTAACATTGAAATCAATGATCAACAATTAACTGAAAAATACAAACAGATTTCGAAGCGATGTGGATCAAGAGAATATTATTCTAATGATTTAAGAGTAAAACAAACCAAAGATGAACTCACCTTAGATTTTTTGTCTGAGAAAATTCTGCAAGAAAAAACTCTAACTGAATATATACTCCTAGAATCGAATATTAAGCATTTGCCATTGCTTGCATTATCACTCTACTTTCATTATGAGATGTTAATTAAGCACGAATATTCATTAAATTTAAGTGCATTAAAGGCCGATCTTTACCGTCTTGATTTCTTTTATACACGATCAGAATGTAAAGAATATAAAGATTTGCCGTATTTGGTGGCTTTTAGCATTGGCAAGTTATTGCCATCTGAATTTATTAACACACTTTATTACTATAAAACAAAAGCCTATCCATGTTTTAAGGCGACTCATCAAACCGATTTAGAACAGGCTTTGCCAAGCATTGCTGATGAAGAGTTTCTAGAAATGACATTAAATCAACTAAATGAAAGAATTTCTAAAACTTGGACTGAAGTTCAGCGTAGCTTTCAGATGTCACAGATCTCCGACGTCACACCTACAGAAAAAACAGAAGACGTAAACGCTTCGAATATTACTCAACACACAGGATCAGCAAACATCACTCATCCATCAGAAAAGCATTTGGACACTAATCCACAAACAATGCCAATATCCGAAACAACTGATTTAAGCGCACATTCTGAGGTACAGAGCAGTCCATTAGTAACACCACCTGTTGTAACAGCAACTCAATCACAACCAGTCGATCAGCAACCCCCTATGCCAATACAGCAACCTGAACATCCAAAGCCACAAGCTTCATCAAGGCCAAACCTACAAGAGCAAATCAGTTTAATTGTAGAACATCAGATAAATGAGGAATCGCTACCGGTATCAGCAGCTGATGAGACAATGGCTATGCCACAAAATTCGCTTATTGAGCATTTAATACGATTGTTTAATGACCCAGAAATTCAAGATCTTAAATCTTTGATAGAAATGTTGAAAAAAGATTCCAAATTTAATGACATCACCACTCAAGGCAAATTAAGAGAACGATTAGTTACCGAAGGTATTCTAAATCCACAGGATGCACCTAAAAATGGAGACAAACTTTTTAATTACATGAAAAGAGAAATAGCTAAAAAGTCTTAGTTTTAACTGTGTGTTTCATTCTTCGGTACCCACTATAATTTTCTGAGAGATCAATCAATATATGAACTAAAGATTACTACTGTAATCTTTAGTTCAATATTGATTGAGAAAACCAACTCAATTCAAGTTGCTTTTTATGCCAGTCTACAATCCTATAAAGAAGAGAACTTAATAGCCTCTTCTGAGTTTGAAGCAAAGTACTATGATAAGATTAACCCATTAGGTCAGGTGGCCTAACTTAAATAAAAAAGTCTCCGACAAACCCGGTACGGTTCACTTTTCTATCTGCTTAACTTACTCTCATGCAACTTCTTGTACTTCAACCCAACTAATTAGTTCTTTTTCCAAATCTATAACTTTTGCATATTCCGGTCTCATCAATAACTCGGCATATTCAGATCCGTGCTCCTCATTAATTACTGAATCTTGCATTAGGAAGTCATTTTTAAAAGAACCTGCTTCAAATTTTACTCTTAAAATAGGTAAATCCTTTAACTTTACAATTAATGAAGGATTTTCACTACTGGTAGCAACTTCGACATACTGTACTTTAGATTCGTCGAAACCTATTTTAAGCAGCTTTGAATATAGAACATATGTTCTTAGTTCAGCATGAGCACCATTCATTTGTCTTGAACTTAATAAATAAATTTCGTTTTCATTATGGAAACGTATCTGATATTTTTGACAATATTTAATAGTCTTAGGTTCTTTAATGAAATAGCTACGCCAGTCTTTAACCTGGCTAATATTA
This sequence comes from Acinetobacter sp. 789_lipA, assembly GCF_058242845.1. Lineage (NCBI taxonomy): Bacteria > Pseudomonadati > Pseudomonadota > Gammaproteobacteria > Moraxellales > Moraxellaceae > Acinetobacter > Acinetobacter sp. 789_lipA. The sequence goes on from NZ_JBZAYS010000001.1 coordinate 2,824,933, forward strand.
TTTGAAATAATATTTTTTAAGCTTTCAAACTCACTACCTTCATTGATTTGATTTAGTAAAGTTTTAAGCATTTTACGTCTGTCTTTATCTTCAAATACTTTTCGCCAATTTTCATTTCTTTGTCGAACAGTATTAAAAACTTGTCGCCCAAAACTCCAGTTAGATCCATCCTTTACTAAATAATCTCCGATGCTTAATAAGCTTCTATGGAAAATATAATCTTCATCTTTAAGGAATTTATCAGTAAAAATTTTACTGGAGATTTCTGCATACTTCGTGAATATATCCATAGAAACATTTTGATTCCCCTCATCTTTGGCATAATCAATTAAAAAACTGATTTGCCCATAGAAGTAGTCATTTTTTTCATACTTTCTAAATAGTGATTTCCATGCTGCATTATGATGTATTAATTCTGCTTTTTCTATTTCATGCTCAATATGCTGTTTATCAAATGCCGTAGTAAGTTTTTTAAATATTTCACTCGTCTCAGTCAATGAACGGATTTTATCTAAAATATTGTTTTCAGAAATTTCAACTGCTAAATGATTGATTGCATCCAAAACACTAATTAAATCTTTTTCAGCATTAAAATAGTTTTTGGCATTATTAACTAATCTCTTTGTAACATTAAACCAATCATCGAATTGGCTTTCATTATTAATGTATGCATTATAAAAATAGAGAATTGCAAATTGTGCCTGGGCTTCATAAGAACTATCGGCGAATTCAAACATGAGGTGCGACAGTTTGAAAAGTCTTATGATAATCAACAAGCTGAGCAAATTTCTCTAATGGTGTAAGCCAATCTAACGCTTTTCTAGGACGAGTATTCAGTGACATGGCAACTTGATTTAAATAATGCTGATCTGCCTGATTTAAATCAATCCCTTTAGGTAAATATTGCCTAATTAAACCATTCATATTTTCGCATGTGCCTTTTTGCCAGGGTGAATGTGGGTCACAGAAATATACATCTATGCCTAAATCTTCTTCGAGTATTTTATGTTCTGACATCTCACGTCCACGGTCATAGGTCAACGTTTTACGCAGTTCTGCAGGTAAATATTTCAGAGCTTCAGTTAAAGCCTTGCGCACTGATTCTGCCTTTGCATCAGGTAATGTTGCCAAGATACAGAGCCGTGTATTTCGTTCAATAAGTGTTGCTATCGAACTTTTATTGTCTTTACCTTTAATTAAATCAGCTTCCCAATGACCCGGTATTTTTCTTTCTTGAACTTCGGCTGGGCGCTCATGAATAGTTTTAATATCCTGTAATATAGAATCTTTTTTAGGTTCACCGTTAGCTTTTCGCTTTTTATTTTCATGACGTAGACAGGATAATAAGTCTTTTTTCAACTCACCCTTGGGTAATGCTCGTATCGTTGAATAAATCGTTGTATGGCTTACATTCATTGTTTGATCCAAATCAGGAAATGTCTTTAAACGCTTTGCTATTTGCTGAGGAGACCATAAACAACGGATCGCTTCAACAATAAATTTCCAGAGGATTGAATCGATTTTGAGTTTTCTGTGACCACGTCTACGTCTAGCAAAAGTGTTATCAGAAGCATATCGAGCTTGATAAACGTCATTGATGCTATTTCTTTTAAGCTCACGATAGATCGTACTAGGATGTCTTTTAATAAGTTCAGCAAATTTTCTGGCTGAAAAGCCTTCTTTTCTTGACTCAAGCATTAATGCAGTACGATCTTCAAAGTTAAGATGATGGTATGACAATTTTATATACTCCATAAACCCTTTAAATTAATTAGGTGGTTTATGTCGCACTTCAAGTTTTACTCTGCCATCTTTAGAGTTAAAAATATTCAGTAAAATACCCTGAATATTTTCTTCACCACTATAGTTTTTTAGAAACTCAAAAAACCTATAAATATTTTGCATAATTTGTACTTGTGAATTCGCATTGCCCAATAGCACTTCATATTCATCTGTTGTAATAATGAGGTTTTTTCTTAAACGACTAACCAAACTTTTTTCATCTTTATCATATGTACTCTCTGTTTTTGCATTTTTAAATGTTGCTAATACATAACTATGACACAATAAGCAGGACTTAAAGAGCTGCATATACATCTCATCAAAGTTAAGATTATGAGGCTTGTTAGTATCCTTTGATTTACTTGAAAACTGTTTCAAGGTCCACAAATAATCCGTCCATTCGCGATCTATTTGATTAAAGAAATCTTTCCTAGTCTCATTATCTATAGATTTTTCTAAATACCCCTGTAACCAAGCTTTGAAATTCTCAAATTCAGTAAGCTGAACTCCCCTAGCGTTCATCTTAATGTAAAGCTCCTCACTCAGGGCAAAGTCATTCATTGGCAATAGATAAAAACAAAGTACTTTGTCTATTGTCAGAGCTTTCCATAATTCAATTGCAGTTATTTCTGAGTAATTTACTAATGCTTGAAACTGACTATGAATTTCATCCAATACCGTCAACATCGATATAACTGTAGGGTCTTTTTTCCAGATAGCTAGATACCAAGCCTCATTTTCGATCATTGAAGATAACTTATTATCTTCGGCCACCTGTTTTATCTGTATTTCATGACCATGCTGAATGAGTTCAGAAATAAACATTCTTGAACTAACTCGAGTTTGATAGGTAAATTGACTTAGATTTTTTTTAATTTCAATTTTTTGAAGCTTTTCTTCAGTTCTATTTGCCAGATACCAATGTAACAGGAATAAAGTCGTCAATCGCTGCTGACCATCCAACAATTCCAATTCATCCTGATGTAAAGCACCGTATATGAAGTCCAATTCTAATGGGACTGAGGAAACAAGATGATCAAATAGGTTTTTAATAAAGCCTTTTCTAATCTGTTCAATCTGACGATCATCTTTTCGACCTTGAGCATAGTCTCGCTGAATAATAGGAATAATGACTTTATATTGCTGTAAAGTATTCCATAATGTATATGTTGCCATGCTATTCTCCCCCCATTCCAATATGGTTAAGTTGAATACCATATTTATTAAAACAATTTATTAATGCTTTTTTATACGCATCCCTATCAGCAATACCCCATTTCAGCATTTGGTTTACATTTGGACTAAAGTACTTTGAAAACACTTGTTGAGATGCCAAAGGTATAAAACTAGTTTTCAAATCAGTTTTAGTATTCCCGTGTTCCCATTTTTGTTCACTACTAATAATGTCTTGCCGTTTAATAAAAAATGGAGCATTTCCGATCGAACGATTAATTTCATCAGGTAAAAGACATAAGTTATCAAGTGTATGAACATTTTCAGATGTATCACCTACAACGGCGTATAATTCTTTCAAATATTCAGTTTGCAAGATATCAGACTCATCCTTATTCGCTGCTCTATATCTATCCAATGCTGTTCTTAAACGGGCTTGATCTTCGCTAGGTACATTGTCAATAATTTTATTTTGGTCTTCAAACCAACTTTTTAACTTATCCTCTTGTGAGAGTTCTGGGCTTTGCTGGGCATGAATATGCTCAATATCCCATTTACATGCATAATATTGTTTAAATGGAAACCGTGTTCTTTGCTGCTCATGGCGATATATATTAAACAATGTTAATAATGAGATCAGTTTTGGCCGAGCATTACTACGTTCATAATCAATAGCCTCAAAAGCCAAAATTTCCTTATCTTCTTTTTTTTGCTTAAAAATAGTTTTAAGTTCTTCTCCAATAAAACCAATCAATATATGCTTAAAATTATCACGTTTAGTTTCCTTAGCCGCTTCCCAAAGGTCCTGTATCTTCTTATATTTCTGCCCGATTAAATAACCGATTAAATGATAAAGCCGATCATCTTGATACCACTCATTTAAGCGTTGAAAACCAGTCAGTACATCTTGCCAAATTAACTCAAGGGTTTCTTTAAGTTGTTCTTTGGAATTGACATCGCTTTTAAACTGGTTTGCATAATGAAGGAAAGTTTGATGATCTTGTTCAATGGCTGAATGTTCTAACTTAGATTTTTGTGCAATCAAATCAAAGATCAATTCAATACGAGTATATTTATTCGTGTCTTTGTGTGGGCTTAGAAAGGCCCAAAAATCATTATCCTGTAATGATTGTTCAATTAAATCCCACTGATTCGCCATTTCCATCTGTTTTTGAATAGCAATTTCTGGGATTTCATAAGCCTTAACTACATTTTGTAAAAACAAAGCTTTGAGTAATTCAGCATCTGTTAAAGGAATCTTACCTTGATTCAGGCGAGTAAAAATTTCTATAGATTGTTTTCTGAAATCTTCATTTTCATTATTACGAACTGCATACCAAATCACTTTAGTATTCTTTAAAAGCTTTGATTTCCAATCCTCACGGCTAAACCCAGCCTCTTCCTCTTTTTTCAAAAACCATTCCTGGATGGCCTTGTAAGCTTCAAAAAAATAATGACTATCAATTGTACTTAAGGGAATCTCACTAGCATTTTCAGGCAAATTAGATAATTGATTTAAAAACTCTGTGCTTTCTTTCCGGGTTTCATATCTTAGGTGGAAAAATTTGTCTTTATTCAGGTAACTTAAAATAATAAAAATTGTAGTCATACGTTGCTGACCATCAATTAGTTCCCAATAGTATTGGACATCATCTTGTAATTTTGTTCGCTTAACTACGACAGGTTGTAAACAATAAAAATCTGAAGATTTTTCAATCTTAAACTCATCAATATCATCCAATAATGCTTTAACCTGTTGGGGCTTCCATTTGTAGCCACGCTGATAACTGTCTACAAAAAAGTGTTTGTTTGTTAACTCCTCAATTCTCTTAAGTTCAAGAGAATTTTCTCTTTGCTCTAAATCATTAATTAGATGATTTAAAGAACTTTCAGCAATTTCAAATAAATCAGGCTTTTGTCTTAAAATTTCTTGAACCTTTAATAGTAGTTTTTCAGCTTGCAAGATTTTCTCCTCAATTTTAAACTTGTTGTAGAAATCAATATCCGCATCAGATTCTCTATATTTTGGCAAAATTACTCATTAAAATTGTTCTCTACATATACATAAAAATCATTTTCCACTCGATCATATTTAAAGGCTATGGTGTTACGACTCATCCATCGCTTTAAAAGTTTTTCGTAGACATTCGCTTTTTTCGTAGAGGTCGCACTAAAAGACCAATAATGAATATCATGCTTATAAATAAGCTCCTCAACTCTCTGACTAATCGCATTAAAAACTTTCATGGCAGGTAACTTTAAGTTGATATCTTCATATATGGGATCATCTCTAAATAGGGCTAATTCAGGATGTTTACGGTAATTGATCTGGACTCTGGCACGGGGTGGTCTATTTAAAGAAAAGGAAAAACTATAATGATCAAATTTGGGTATGTAGTGTAATCCATCAATCATTAAGTCTTCTTTCAAAATCATACGATATCCTGCGTAAAATGATGATGAATAAGATTAGTGTATATCCTCATCAAAATATCTTGAGTCTGTGCTGTTTGAAGGCTTTGTTGCATAAATATTTTTCAAGATACTGATTTTTAAGGTTTTTCCTAAAATTTTAATAAAAATAAATATAATAAAATCATAGTGTTAGCTATTTGTGCAACAAAGCCAAGCCAGATTAAAACTTCTTCCTGTATTTCAAGTATCCTAGTACAAAGAGAAACAATGGAGCAAAAATCACGAATTTCCTCAAAAACTTGTGATTCACTTTGTCGTAGTAAGTCACTAACATTTGATCCATAAATGGTGCTAAAACAGTTTCAGGTCTTGTTTCAAAATAGTGGTTTAACCGCATATTTAAAAGAATTAAAACACAAAGACTAAGAATCAAAAACATCAAAGGAATGAGCCATACTCGCCAATAAGTCGTAATCACCCATATAAAGGTTTCAAATTCCTGCTGTAGCCAATGCATAACTCTCACTCCCAAATTAAGAATACATCTGCCTATTCATAATTAAATCACTATGTGTAAGCACATAGTCAAATATGTCATCCGCCTTCGCTTTACGATCTTCGAAATTAAACGTTTCCCATGACAGGGCATCAGTCAAAATAATTTCAGAGTTTAAAACTTCCAGCAATTGAGCTTTATTACTTTCTTGGTTGATCCAATTTACACCCTGCGATAAAACAGTTTGAATTTTATTCAACAAATCTTGAGCAATTTTTTTCACTGCTTTTTCTTCTTTCTCAGATAAATTCGGTTTCTTCAATTTATCGAATAGTGTGAGCTCTAGATCATTATCTAGTTCTTCTCTGACATAGCGAGTTTCTTCTTCAGACAAGTCCTCATACACTTTGATCAGCTCTTCAAAAACCTTTTGAATCGTCACATCAGAAATGTCTTCATTAATTTGCGTAATGATTTTTTGGTAATCTTCATGGAACTTCGCACGATCACCGTTTACAGCAGTGAGACGAGCTAATGCTTTTTCAATACGCTCCTGAAGCTCCATCAACACCGTTCTCTTATGTTTAATTTTCTCAAACTCAACTTTTAGACGGTGAAAATCAATGGCTGACAAGTCGTATTCTGCATCCTTTCCTTTCTTATCCGTTGCTTCTAAATGATGATTAATGTGGTTCCGTTAATTAGACCACTCAATTCAGTTTTATAAGTGATAAATCCGCTCTAAATATTTAAATTATGCTGCCATTACTTTTAGTAAATGTTGATCATAAAATTCATTCGGTGTTGCCTTATTCAAACTTGAATGAGGACGTATCATGTTATAAAAACCCAAATATTCAGCAATTGATTGTTTCGCTTGTTTAACCGTATCGTAAGCCTTCAAATAGACTTCCTCATGCTTCACGCTGCGCCATAAACGCTCAATCATCACATTATCCATCCATCGTCCTTTCCCATCCATACTGATACGGATATTTCGCAATTTTAACTCATTCAAAAATGCCTCGCTTGTGAATTGACTGCCTTGGTCTGTATTGAACACCTCAGGACAACCATATTTCACAATTGCTTCTTGCAACGCATCTATGCAAAAGTCTGTTTCCATACTGATCGATACTCGATGAGCCAGTACTTTACGACTATGCCAATCTATAATTGCACATAGATAGACAAAGCCTTTAGCCATAGGAATGTACGTTATATCTGTACACCAGACTTGATTAGAGTGATCGATGACCATGTTTTTCAACAGATATGGGAAAATACGGTGTGCAAGATTAGGCTTACTGGTATTGGGTTTTGGATACAAGGCATGTATTCCCATCAAGCGCATTAAACGTCGGACTTTACGCCGACCTATTTGATGTCCTTGACGCTGTAGCATATCTCGTATCATTCGACTGCCCATAAATGGGTAGTCGAGATGAATTTCATCGATTAGACGCATCCAACTCAAATCAGTTGATGAAATCTCTTTGGGCTTGTAATACAACGTACTGCGATTGATTTGAATCAATTGCGATTGTTGTCGTACCGAAAGTTGATGGGTCTTATCGATCATTTTTTGCCGCTCAGCTGCCCTATTTTTCTGAGCGCACCTTCTAAAAAATCAATTTGCAATGCCTGATGTCCTATCTTGGCATGTAGAGCTTTGAGGTCAATCTCTGGTTCTTGTTGTGCTGTTGGTCGTGAAAAAATATTGACTGATTGCTCAAGCAGTTGATTTTTCCAATCGATGATTTGGTTTTGATGTAAATCGAATTGAGTAGAAAGTTCAGCGAGTGTGTGGTCGCCTTTAATTGCTGCGAGAGCAACTTTAACTTTAAACTCTGCTGAATGATTACGACGTTTTCTTCGTGTCATGGTTGACTCCAAAAACAAGCATTTCCCATGCTTATTGGGGAGTAGATTATCACTTATAGGCGTGGTCTAAAATCCTAGAACCACATCAGAATTATGTGATCAGATCTTCCTTATAGAATTAAAAGGATACAGTCGACCACTCAAAATTAAATTAAATTGGCGAGAATACAGAAGGAAAAACTGGTCTAGTGAAGTTAAAGAGATATCTACAAAAGCCGAAGCAGATTTCCGCATTCACCCGAAACTTCAAGACTTCATTCCAAGCACACATCCAAACCTAGAAGAACTATACAAAAAACTGTTTGTTTAAGTTGATTTCATCTGCTTACCATTTGCTTACCAGAATCTAAAAACAAAAAAACCACTTACGATTAATGCACGTAAGTGGTTGTTTTATATGGTGGGCCCAGACAGACTTGAACTGTCGACCAACGGATTATGAGTCCGCTGCTCTAACCAACTGAGCTATAGGCCCTATAAGATTGCAAAGCGATTATATTCAATAGCTTGGCAGTGCTGCAATACTATCTAACATTTTCCTATTGAGCAAGTATTTTTTACTTGTAGTCCTATAGTAGACGCTAGAAATTATTGTGCTATATTGCAAAGTATTGCAATTGGTAGTGATTCTAGCGATGTCATCATCCAGAGTAAAGCTCACAAAGACACTTATTGACCAACTCGAAATGACTCCTGCCATTTATCGTGACATTGAGCTTATTGGTTTTGCTATTCGTGTCAATTCAACCTGTAAAACCTATATCGTTGAAAAGAAGGTTCTTGGTAAGACAGTACGGTCTACAATTGGTCTACATGGCAATCTAACACTTGCTCAGGCGCGAGACATTGCCCGAGATAAGCTTGCTCAAATGACGCAAGGCATCAACCCAAACGAAATGAAACGCAAAGCTATTGCGGATGAAAAAGCTAAAACCGACCTATCAAGAAGCAAACCAACATTAAAAGCAGCTTTTGATAATTACTTATTCCATAAAACCTTAAAACCAAGAAGCATTAAAGATTACACCATCGTGATTGATGACTATTTAAAAGATTGGAATAATTTAAAGCTGGATGATATTTCTCGTACTATGATTCAGGCTAAACATACAGAGCTATCACAACGAAGTAAGGCTCAAGCTAATATGGCCATGCGCGTTTTTCGTGCCATTTATAATTATTCAGTTGAGCATTATCTAGATGAAAATGATAAGCCGATTCTTGATGCTCACAATCCTATTAAAACCCTAAATGCTAAAAATGCTTGGAACAAAATTAGACGACGTAAGACTTATATCAATGAGGATCAAATGCCTGATTGGATTAAAGCTGTATTTCAATATAAAGATCGTGGCCAACAATTAGAAACTAACCGCGATTTTTTACTGACTTTAGTTTTGACTGGCTTTAGACGTGAAGAATGTGAATCCCTCCCTTGGTCAAGTGTTGATTTAAAGTATGGGCGCATAACATCTATAGATCCGAAGAATGGCGAACCTCACACATTGCCAATGGGTAATTTTCTACTTGAATTAATGAAAAAGCGCTACTCACAGGCCACTACAGAATGGGTGTTCCCTTCTGCTAAATCGTCTTCGGGACATATTGTTAATATTTCCAAAGTACGACAGAAAATTAATAAATCTTGCGGAATTGAGTTTAGTTTCCATGATCTACGTCGAACATTTGGTTCTATTGCTGAAAACTTGGATTATGGTCGATACACAATTAAGCGCTTACTCAATCATAAGGAAGAAGATGACCGCGATGTAACTGCAGGTTATGTACAAGTTAGTGAAAGAAAATTACGTGAAGCAATGAATGCTATTGAGGACATTGTTTTAGGTGAATATAAATCAACTATTTTCTCAAAGATAGAAAGCTAATGGCCTACATCACCAAAGATGGTAAGTGGCTTGCATATCGAGATGCAACACAAGAAATAACTGAATATGATGATTTTTCAGATATCCAGCAGGTATATCAACCCGAATGGTTTTGGGTCGATAACAAAGATGATGCCAAAGTATTCCATGCTGAAAGTATCGCTAGTTCATTTCTAGTAAGACGACGTGGGGAGTTTTGGAAAGGTGCTAAGGTTGTTGGGAAATGAAAAAGTTAGAAATTATTTTTACAGTAATTTTAGTGATTACCATTATTTGGGGAATACAGTGGATGTTTCATGGTTTTCCAGTAAAACCTTCAAATTGAATCGTACCGGGTTTGTCGGAGAGTCAATATTCTGAGAGACTATCCCGATGACAAAATTAAAATATACCCCTGAAATCAGAGAAAGAGCGGTTCAATTATTGATTGAATCTGAAAAAGATTATCCTTCTACTTGGGCTGCAATCACAGCAATTGCGCCTAAGATCGGTTGTACTCCTGAAACACTTCGTGCCTGGCATCAAAAGCATTTAGATCAGCAAAATCCTATTAAAGTACAACAGATATCTGATCAAGAAAAAATGAAGCAAATGGAACGTGAAATTAAAGAATTAAAGCGTGCCAATGAAATTCTACGTAAAGCAGCCGCTTTTTTCGCCCAGGCGGAGCTCGACCGCCCATACAAATAATGGTGGATTTTATCCATAACAATAAAGATCGATATGGTGTTGATGCGATTTGTAGGATTTTACCGATCGTAGCTTCAACCTATTACCGAACTTTAGATCTCGCTGACAATCCAGAACATCGAGCGAAACGAGATCTACATGATGAGCATCATGCTGAACAAATTAAACGAATTTGGAAGGAAAGTTCAGGTCGATATGGTGTACGTAAAGTCTGGCAAAAATTAAAACGTGAGGGTTATGTTATTGCACGTTGTACAGTTGCTCGATTAATGAAAAAGCTAGGTATACAAGGTGTTTGGCGAGGTAAGAATAAACAAACCACCCGTAGCCGAGATGACCAAAAACGGGCAGATGATTTAGTGAAACGTAATTTTAATGCTGATCATCCAAACCAACTATGGGTGGGTGACTTTAGTGTGCCGCAGCAAGCGGCGTAAGAGATGAGGGTATGGCCCCTCGCTATCGGCTTGCAGGAGCAGGTAGCAAACCACCATAAGCGGCTTGGATCAAAAGTCCCGGTCGTGAGCGTTATGGAAAAGGCATCGTAGAGATGTCAGGTAAGAATTAGGAAGGCGAACAACAGTGAACTGCCGTTCAAGTGTCGAAAGTACTCAAATGACATCAAAACCGGGGATGGAAGTTACCCCGCGATTAGTTTGGCCGTTACCTGCTTACGGGCCATTCGGTGTCCGGCGTAGAGGCAGCGCGATCCTAATTCAGGCTCTTACGTTGAACTGCGGGAACCTTCGGTGGCGATGTCAAGCGAAAGGCACAAGCTCAAAAGGCAAGGCTGATAATAGCAATGCGTCACCAAGGGGCGGAGCAACTCGTAGTAGTGTTGAAGTTACTGTAATGGTAATGGAGCGAAGGGGTTGCATTATCCAGGTCTACGGATTTGTCAACTGTGCAAGCAGGAGGAGCAAAACTTTATGACCAAACCATTTAATATTCCTAAAGCGTTAATCTGGGAGGCATTTAAAAAAGTCAAAGAGAATGGTGGCGCTCCAGGCGTTGATCATGAATCTATTGAGCAATTCGAAAAGCATTTAAAGAACAACCTATACAAACTATGGAATCGACTTTGTTCTGGCAGTTATTTTCCACCGCCAGTTAAGGCTGTTCCGATTCCAAAGAAGTCAGGTGGCGTGCGTATACTAGGTATTCCAACAGTTGCAGATCGAGTCGCGCAAACAGCAGTTAAGCTCTTATTAGAGCCGAAAATTGATCCATTATTTCATCCAAACTCATATGGATATCGTCCGGGGCGTTCTGCCCATGATGCAATTGCGATAGTGAGGAGACGAAGTTGGGATTATGACTGGGTTGTGGAATTTGATATCAAAGGTCTCTTTGATAACATCGACCATGATTTACTCATGCGTGCACTCAAGAAACACTGTGAAATTCCATGGATTCTTTTATATGTGCAACGTTGGTTAAAAGCACCAATGCAACACATAAATGGCCATCTTTTAGAAAGGAATCGCGGCACACCACAAGGTGGTGTTGTGAGTCCTTTATTGGCGAATTTATTTATGCATTATGCTTTTGATATGTGGATTACGAAACATCTTCAAAGTGTACGGTTCTGCCGTTATGCAGATGATGGCGTAATTCATTGTCGGAGTTTATCTCAAGCCAAACTTGTTTTACAAAAGATCGATGCACGATTTCGTGAATGTGGTCTCGAATTGCATCCAGACAAGACAAAGATTGTTTATTGCCAAGATATTAATCGTCGTAAAGCATATCCCGATGTTCAATTTACTTTTCTCGGGTACACGTTTAGGCCCCGTAAGGCTGTGGACAAGTATAAAAGAGTTTATGTAAATTTCTCTCCTGCAGTCAGTCGTGATGCACTTAAAGCAATGCGACAGACTATTCGGAAATGGCATCTACATCTGATGTGTAATCGCGAATTAAGTGATTTATCTGCAATATTCAATCCAATTCTTCAAGGTTGGCAGCAATACTATGGTCGATTCCATGGTTCAGCAATGTCAGCGATCTGGCAACACATGAATGCTTATCTTATACGCTGGATGAGGCGTAAGTATAAAAACTTGGCCCGTCATAAAAGACGGGCTAGATATGCCTTAGGGCGACTTGCGCGTGATTTTCCAAATGCCTTTGTGCACTGGAAAATGGGATGTTTACCATCGGTTGGATAATGGGAGCCGGATGAGCTGAGAGGTTCATGTCCGGTTCTGCGAGGGGCTAAGGGTGAAATTCCCTTGGTCTACTCACCCGTATATTCAAACTCATTCAGGCTGGGTATATACCGCATTTGTTATTGATGTGTTCTCACGAGCAATTGTTGGATGGAAAGTATCTACACGGATGAATACAGATATGGTGCTCGATGCATTGGAGCAAGCATTGCACGATCGAGGTATGCCTAAGAATGTGATTCATCATTCCGATAGAGGTGTTCAATATCTTTCTATTCGCTATACCAATCGTTTAGAAGCTGCAAATTTACGAGCATCAGTCGGTACAACTGGTGATTCATACGATAATGCTCTGGCTGAAACGGTGAATGGCTTATACAAAACAGAGGTGATTGAATATTTAAAAGCAGATTGGCAAGGTTTAGCAGATGTACAACTTGCGACACTAAACTGGGTAGATTGGTTCAATAAAAAGCGTGTACACAGTGCACTGGGTTATGTATCGCCTTTTGAGTTTGAAGCAATGTACTATGATAAGATTAACCCGTTAGGTCAGGTGGCCTAACTTAAATAAAAAAGTCTCCGACGTACCTGGTACGGTTCAAATATTAGTAATTCGAAACCTACTGGGGATATAGTTTCCAATCTGAATGAGTTCTTAAATGATCCTGCTTTATCACAAATAATAGAAAGCTGTGTCCCTCTTTATAATGCTGATTTCAGAAAACGAAATCCTCAAGAAAAAAAACTACCAGATTTAATTACAACTTATGATTTTAGTAAAAATCAATTAATTAAAACCAACCATCGTACAAAAAAGCATGAGGCTAACTTATCAAATATAAATACTATTAATGAGTTCTTTAATGTATTAGATAGTCCAATGAGCGATCCCAAAATACTACATCAATGTTTTGGAAATTATGGTTACACACTTGATGACATGAGAAGAATTAAGAAAAAATTTAGCAATTTTGTAAACTCTAATTAATTACATATTTAACATAGTAACGCTTATATGAAAGCCCTAACTTGGAGAGCTCTTCCATTATTGCAGTGCGGTAGAAACTTATTTCTTAAAGTATGAGCGACACCCTTTAATGAACGCTTCATTTATATTCATTTCAGGATCATCCTTCTCATCATCGCATTGATCCGCACTCTTTAGGTTGTTATCACGTGCGTATTGATAGCCGTAATACTCTTCTGTGCCTTCCTCAAAGCCACCAAGTTTGTCAGGTCTCATTTGGTATTGGAAAAAGATGAATGCAGCAATGCCAATGACTGCGAGTATTGCGTTGACGATCCTAAATTGTTTTGAAATCATTTTTTATTCTTGGTTGGGTTATTATTTGTGCGATGATCATAAAGAATAAACAGGGATAAGTCTATGTGCGCAAACTTCTAAAAATTGGGAAGTGAAATATAATAACAAACATGTATATGAGTTATGAAGAGGCAACAAAAAACCATGACAGAGGGAGTGATATGTCATGGTTTGATTATTCTATTGATTCTTGAAAATAAGAGCTTTTTAAGGGCTACAAATTTCGAAGATGGACTTTATAATTTTTACATGCAGCACAAAAATAATTCTAAAAACAATAAAAAAATTTAAAATAGTCAAAATAGTATCAACAACATCATTGTGTATGATACTAGTTAAAACAATAGATACAAATAAAATAAAAACTAACATATATGATTTTAAAATGAAAAAAACAGGTTTAATATATTTTAAATCAAATAAAAAATTCAAACTTTCTTTATATATAGACATTAAATTAACTTAAAAATCTTACTACTTTTAAGGCTCTGAAAAAACATTTCAAAACTAGGGCGAATATCCTCACCTTCAAAAGTAATATATTTTAAATTTGAGTGATCTTGTAGGTCTACAATAGACTTATCAACTGTTGCTAGAATATTATATTCAGTACCAAATTGATCTTTTACGGTAACTTCTTTTTTTAACATAGATGGATCCTTAATTTAAATTATTTAGAAATTAGACCTCTTGCGAAAGTATCGTTTTGCCTAATTTTTGAATTGGCTAAAACCTTATTAAATGTAGCTTTAGGCTGTTTAAATTTTGACTAACGCAATAGGTCTATTATATAACTTGATTAAATTACTTTATAATTTAACTTAAACATCTGATTTAAAGACGTATAAAAAGTTCTTCCATCTAGGTTCAAATCAACTTCTTTACCTGATTGAAGAAGTATTCGCTTACCCACTTCTATAGTTTTTAACCCATTACGAGTATTTTGTATTTTATTTAGAGGGATGAGCGACACTATAATTTCTGTACCATTTTTTGATTTTGCAATTAAATCGTTTATTTTTAACAACTTGTATCCTATTTCTGGAGGTTTTCTCGATTTGAAAAAACTTTAAAACTAACTTTCAATTTATAAAAAGCACTGTTTAGTGCTTTTTATTACTGTCAATTATTGCCTAGATAGCAACAATATTTACAGCATTTGGTCCTTTTTGACCTTGAGCTACACTAAACTCAACCATTTGGCCTTCAAATAGTGTTTTGAAACCTGAATTAGCAATTTCGCTAAAATGGGCAAAAACATCTGGACCTGATTCTTGCTGGATAAAACCGAAACCTTTAGTTTCGTTGAACCATTTTACAGTACCTTTAACAACATTCGAGTTTGACATAATAAATCCTACTGATTTTTTAATAATTGTGAGTCATTTGATTGACTGTTTATAACTTTGAAAATAATAAATTTTGAGACTTAAAATCTGAAAAAACGAAGGATTATGATTAAAACTGCGATGCTTAAAGAAGATTTACCGAAACAAGACTTTTTTCTAGTTAACTTAACTATACACTAAAAATTAATTTAATCAAGTTTTCTTATATATATATTTATTAGCCTTATATTTTTTTATTTTTACAATAAAATTAAACCTTTATTGTAAATACAGTAAGATGTTGTTACTCTGAACCTCAGCAATATTGATAAGTAATGAATGCGATTTTATAACTCTGTAATAACAATTCTAGTTTTTTTGGTTTCGGGAATGATGATTTTTTCCCATATACAAAGCTCCTACCACCCTGCAAACTTTATTACTGCATCTATTGATAAGTAATTAAATTCAAAATCAATCAGATGCTTAAACACTTTTAGTCGTTTCAATATATTAATTAAGAACGCTTATTTCGCTCACGATAAAACTTATACCAAAGCCCCCATATAGATAGAGAGCTTTTTCAATTCACACACTGAACACAAACAGTGACATGCACCTTTGTCGAAATCGAATGCGCTGTGCAGCCTGATAGCAGGATGCACAGCATTAGGGCTTTGATCATGATAGAAACAAAGCCTTTTCTTTAGCACGACGATTAACAAGCCCTTGCATACGTTTACCGCCAGCATTCACCCATACATCGAACTGATCTGCTGCACCGCGAATATCATTGCCATTCAGCTTTTTTACTAATGTTGATTTGCTAAAAGCACCTGTCCCAATGTTGTAGGCAAGTGATACCAGTGCATCAAACTGATTTTGATTAAGCGGTATCTTCACTGCATTATTTACAGCAGCTTCAAACTTCTTCAAATCATGCGCCATGTATGCCTTGGCCTGTGCTTCAGTGCAGGTATCACCTTTCTTGACTTTAATGCCGTTCGGATAAACTGTGGTACCGAAACCAATCGTCCACACTCCCACCCCATCGTCATAGGCAGTAAGCCGCTTTCCCTCAAAACCACAGATGAGATCCACACCAAAAAGACTAACAGCCATCTGGTCGATCGCAATACCCAACATATCAGCCACTGATACATCTGTAGCTGTAGCAATCACTTGATTGGCAGCATCTACCTGTTTTTGAGTAAGTGTTCCACCACTGATCTTTCTTAAAAAATCAAAAATATGTTTCATTTTTCACTTACTCACTTAAACATTGCTTTAAAAGCTGATCGAATTTCAAAGATTAATTCACCAATGGTTTTACCACGTAACAGCTGAATCGCTTGATACCAGATGCCAATTAACAACATTCCGAAAATCGCAAAGATCAACATTACAAAGCCTTGCGTCATATGTGAATAGACATGCCAACCATAATATTCAATAAATGCTGAACCACCATACAGACTAATCGCCACACTAAACGTGAACTTCATAATCACCCCCATCGTGATTTTAATTCGTCCCTCGGTGTCGATATCCCCCGATAACCTCAGAGCAAAGATTGCCCCAACCACTGCAGCGATAATTTTAAAAAGCCATGGTAGGCCCTTGATGCTTAACGGGTCATTCATAGACCACTCCTAATTTTTTGGCAATAAAAAAGCGCTCAATGAGCGCCATATACTTTTTAAAAACTTAAACTTCGATTTGAATCACTTCACCCAATGGTGCGAGTCGTTTAATCTCACCATCAGATACAAATACTGTTGCTCCAAGGTTGTAACGTGTTGAACTGGTCACCAGATTTAAACCCGATCCACCCACCACCAACACTTTGTAATTGGGATGGTCCACGCTGGTAATGGTTCCTACAAATTCTGCAGCCGCAGGAAGTAAATCAATTAAACGCTGTAATGCATTACTCACGATTGACACGCTCCACTTTTACGGTTTGATTGACCACTGCATGGCTGAAAGAAACGCTGACACTGTCCACAATGCCCCACCACTCCGCATTAAAGGCAAGCACTTCTCCTGGTACACATTCACCTACCTCAGGCGAAATCGGCATGCTATAGGTATGGGTTTCGACCATTCCTGCTTTGGCAAGTTTGGCTTTACCATATGCCCCCATGCTGACATGGTTAAACATTGGATTGTTTTCAGGCTGAAGTAGGGTATCAGCACTGGTTCCAGTGCGTTTCACTTGGGCGACCAACGCCTTTCGATCATTGGTCAGCGTGATGCCGTTGTAATCAGGATAGATTTGATAATCGGTGGACTGACTTACCACCGCGGACTCAGGCAACAAGCGATCATATTCAGCGATCGACAACACATCCCAAAAGGTCTTTTTGTAAATAGGCTTGATCGTCAGGGTATTGCTGCCCTTTTCGCTATAAATAAACCCACCGCCACTTTCAACCACCATCTTGATGGCATCGATCGGTGCTAAATTGGAATAGCTTAAGCATTCACGTTCAACGATCCAGCCCAGTGCATCGATCAACTGCCAATTCAGTACCGTATCGCTAAACACACGATCCAGTTCCGCCTGACACAACTGGACTGAGGTTCGATCGTTCTCTTGTAAGAATGAGCGTAAAGGCGCAGTCGGTGCAGCAAGCAGCGCGGTTTGACTGCGTCCAATTAAGGTGTAGGTATCTTGGGCGAACTTACGAGAACGTCTGCGGTTCTCAAGCAACATTTGATGCTCGATACCATTCACGATAATCTTTAAAATCACAGGTTGGCCATTGATCGGTTCAAGTTTGCCAATCTCAGATGCCGGTACGGTCAAACTATAGGACCAACACCAGCAGCTGCGATCGGTACTGTAATTCCCGTCATAGACTTCAATCGCTACGCCATTGTCTTGGCGTGTCACAGATAAACTATTCAATATGTACCACCAATTACGATTTGGTATGCCAGGGATGCAATCATCTGCACCGAAGTTGAGTTCAACATTGTGCACATCCAGCTCATCACACAAGCAAACAAACTCTAGATCACCCGTACCCTCATATTGAGGAATTTCAGGCTCTGGCCATGGTTGAACGGGATGCTTGCGATAATGGATAGATTTGGCTTTATCCCAAGGGATCTCATCTTGTGTGACCAGCTCCAGTCCTTTATCCCAATCGAAGCTGAATCGCTTTTCAAACACATGCGCGACTTGGTGTGAAAATGAGATATTGCGCCGCTTTCGGATCATCTCCTGAAGCGTCAATTCACGGTTCAATCGAAGCTTGATCGACTCATCAAAGTACAAATCACGTGCAATGCGAATTATGAGATTTTCTTGCCAGCGCACACTTTGGTTACGACTGAGATTCGCGCCCTGGTCAAACGCCGCATGGATGGATTCAGATAAAGTCCTTCCATGCTGAAAGCCAATATCATTACCATGGTTGATCACCAACCCACGATCGTAAAAAAAGGTGTCATTTGACACCCTAAGTACTGGTTTCGCCCATGGTATTTCCGTTGATCCAAGCTGAGTGATTGCACACTCAAAGACAGTACTAAATCTCAGTTCAACGCCGAGCTGATGGTTGATATCAAATAAGGCATCAAAGGCGGGATTGAATGACGTATTGATCACTGCATCAAGTGCACAATACGCATTAATCCCCACCACGTTCAGCTCAGGGGTAAATCCTGTATGGATCGTGGCTTCAAGCTGTGCGGTTTGCCCTGTTACAGCATGAAACCTGGCATTAAATGAGACATCAACTTCTGCTTCAAGTGCATTAAAGTCGAAACTCTGCGCCTGAATCAGTGCTAAAAATGAAGTATCAATCGTGGCTTCTAGTGATGCGAGATTTTGTTCATCTGCACCAAGGTTAAGATCGGCAGATCCCGTTACAATGTCTTTAAAATTAAGATTTACAAGAAGTGCATCAGGTGGAATATAGTTCGCCACATGTCCACCTCTTTTATGTAGATGGTTTGAGAATTAAAGAATTCATCATTAGGGTGCTACCTAAGACCAGTTCAGGATTGGCCAACTCTATATCCGTACCCACGGTAAAGTCAGCAACAGCTTCACCAGCACCATTGAGTAAGCGTGCCCAAGTTGCTATACCCGCTTTCGTTACGGTCGCAGCATCAGTCTGATTGAGCTCAATACGGTCAACATGCATGGTCTTTAAACAAGGCTTGGGCAATGTCAGAATCACCAGTTTTGCAGCGTTATTGGCTGCAACTGACACCGAAGCAGGTTTTGCATCATCATAAAAAACAAAGGAAGCATTTGAGCTTCCTTGATCGAGATATGCTGCCAGCGCTTGAAGTTGCGCAAGACTGGCTTTTAAAGAGGGTTGAATCATTTGGCCACCAGTTTGTCAGAGATTACAGCGTTATATTGCCCATTCGGATCAAAAGCCACTACAAAGCACTCAAGCCCTACGGCAATGTTTCTAAATGCATAAGAGCCATCAGCTTTTGAGGTTGTTTCCCACAGTAATTCACGAGTTGAGCGCTTAAAACAACATACTGGCACTGGAGAGTAATTTACCCCAACTTTCTTTGTAGTACCTTTAATTTGCCCAAAACCTTGATTTGTGGTCTTAACATTAATAAAAGGTCTTAAATTTCTAACAAAAAGATAACCCATGCCAGTCAATTTGGCTTGATTTGGTGTGTAACCCCCATGAAAAGCTCTAAAAATTTTAATCAATCTTTATCTCCTCAACTGGAAACGCAAGATACTGACAGTTTTGTGCCCCAGTATTGGATGCAATGTGATGAATAATGCACTTATTATTTAGGTCAATATCGTAAGTATGGAGTGGTGTTTGCGTTCTATCAGTAGATGGCGCATTTACATCATTTGCATACATGCATTCATACATACCGCCATTTATAAAACCCAAATGTTGGCGAGAGCTGTGTTCATAAATAGCGATAGGTCTAGCTGTTGTAGTGTTGAAAGCTTCAATTGTAGCAGGGAGGTAGGATTGATTGGCTTTGGCGGTGGTAAAAATAAATGGAGGAAAGTTGCTGCCATTCATAGCATCAAAAGCTACACTGATTTTTCCCAAATAAGCAAAAGTTGTATAACTGAGTCCTTTGGTATTATAACCGCTACCTCCTGCATTGCGAACAAACCCAAGTATTACAGGCAGTTTAAGATTGTCGTATGGCGTAATAACTGGAAGAAAGCCATTCACTGTCCCAGCTGATAAAACTGAGGCCATATTACTAAGAATTACAAAATGATACTTACTACCCAGGATACAGCCTCTACCAAACTCCGAATACCCCTGCGTGTAGGTATAGTTATTAAAGGTAGCATTATTGCTATACTGAAATTCCCACTTTAGATGATCATTAACAGTATGAATCGTACCGGGTTTGTCGGAGAGTCAATATTCTGAGAGACTATCCCGATGACAAAATTAAAATATACCCCTGAAATCAGAGAAAGAGCGGTTCAATTATTGATTGAATCTGAAAAAGATTATCCTTCTACTTGGGCTGCAATCACAGCAATTGCGCCTAAGATCGGTTGTACTCCTGAAACACTTCGTGCCTGGCATCAAAAGCATTTAGATCAGCAAAATCCTATTAAAGTACAACAGATATCTGATCAAGAAAAAATGAAGCAAATGGAACGTGAAATTAAAGAATTAAAGCGTGCCAATGAAATTCTACGTAAAGCAGCCGCTTTTTTCGCCCAGGCGGAGCTCGACCGCCCATACAAATAATGGTGGATTTTATCCATAACAATAAAGATCGATATGGTGTTGATGCGATTTGTAGGATTTTACCGATCGTAGCTTCAACCTATTACCGAACTTTAGATCTCGCTGACAATCCAGAACATCGAGCGAAACGAGATCTACATGATGAGCATCATGCTGAACAAATTAAACGAATTTGGAAGGAAAGTTCAGGTCGATATGGTGTACGTAAAGTCTGGCAAAAATTAAAACGTGAGGGTTATGTTATTGCACGTTGTACAGTTGCTCGATTAATGAAAAAGCTAGGTATACAAGGTGTTTGGCGAGGTAAGAATAAACAAACCACCCGTAGCCGAGATGACCAAAAACGGGCAGATGATTTAGTGAAACGTAATTTTAATGCTGATCATCCAAACCAACTATGGGTGGGTGACTTTACGTATATTCAAACTCATTCAGGCTGGGTATATACCGCATTTGTTATTGATGTGTTCTCACGAGCAATTGTTGGATGGAAAGTATCTACACGGATGAATACAGATATGGTGCTCGATGCATTGGAGCAAGCATTGCACGATCGAGGTATGCCTAAGAATGTGATTCATCATTCCGATAGAGGTGTTCAATATCTTTCTATTCGCTATACCAATCGTTTAGAAGCTGCAAATTTACGAGCATCAGTCGGTACAACTGGTGATTCATACGATAATGCTCTGGCTGAAACGGTGAATGGCTTATACAAAACAGAGGTGATTGAATATTTAAAAGCAGATTGGCAAGGTTTAGCAGATGTACAACTTGCGACACTAAACTGGGTAGATTGGTTCAATAAAAAGCGTGTACACAGTGCACTGGGTTATGTATCGCCTTTTGAGTTTGAAGCAATGTACTATGATAAGATTAACCCGTTAGGTCAGGTGGCCTAACTTAAATAAAAAAGTCTCCGACGTACCTGGTACGGTTCAGTAGGGTTATTGCGAGTCAAATCATAAGACTCTTGATCAGTAATAACACCCGTAGCAATATCAGCGTGCGCCCCAATGCAAACAGAGACGGTATTTCTATTTGTGAAAGCGGTTGTAAATACCAGTCGCAAAAATAGATCACTTTCATCAAGTGCTTTAAATTTATAGAGCTGAACAGGATTTTGCTCATATACAAGTTGATACCCAAGCGAAGCAACCTTAGTTGTGAAATTGCCTGCAATTAATGCTGGCGCACCATCAATCGTCATTGTGACTGTATTCTCAGTCACACTATCAATAACAAACTCACCACCATTGATGCTTAAAAGCTCAGGTGCATTGACTTTTAAAACACGATCTGCAACATAGCCGTGTGATACACCATAACTTAATGTAACCTGATTGCCAGTTATCGCCACGCTTGAAACAGTCTGCTCGTTATAGCCTAGTGCCAACATCTTCTTAAAACGATCTGGAAATAGGTTTTTTGAACCCGCACAAAAGTCTAAACCTACATCCGAAAAGTCAAATAATTTAGTTTGTGTCTGCTTCATTGCCATTTTTATTTACTCATAAAAAAGACCGCATAAGGCGGCCATATTTGATTAAACTTTTAAACTACGCGGTCAATGTCACCACGCAGCATGATTTGGAATTGATCTGACATAACAGTTGGTTCAGATTGCTTCACTGTGCGGATTACCCAGATCGGATGATTAGCAGCAATGGTATTGAAACGCAGCACATTTCCGCTTGCCCAACCACTTCCCCATCCTTCCTTCTTGATAGTGAAGTAAGGGGCATTGGTGACTGGATTAATTGGGGAACAATCTTCAGTACGCACTCCAGTTCCGATCTGGCCAGAGCTTTCACCAATGATTCGGAATGCATCATTCGAGGTAAAGACAATCGCCCAACGCTCCTGAATATTGCCCTGATTGGTGACAGCAATCGGATACAGGGTGTCGTTGTAATTCGCTGAGATGGCTGCACCCACTGCTTCATCTTTCCACAGGCTGTCCCAAGTCGCCTGTACAAACTTTCGGGTATAACGCGCTTGCATGTCACCAATTACCAGTGCAGAACCGACGATGGTATGCGCTGGATCATAGTTGTGCGTCAGAGGCTTGGTGAAAGTCACTTGGCCATTGATTTTAACATCACGAACTAAACCCATATCTTGGTAGCGATACTTGGCTGTCAGTGGTCCTGTGAGATTACCTAAGGCAAAATCACCGTTTAAAGTCACTTTGCCGTAGTCATAATCAACCACATACATATCAAATGGAATTTTAATACCATCGGCATCTTCAAGCTCGCACCAGGAGATCCGTGCATCATTCAATGGGTAGGTTTGGCCAGCAATATAATCAGGTAATTCCTGCGACTTACTTGCACTCACAATCCCAATCTCGCCCGATCGGAAAATCGGAACTCGCCCATCAATCGGTAAACGCACTGCAGACAATCCAAGTAACTCCGCATCAATCGGGATATAGCTATAACCCACCGCACTGTATTTAATGGTTTCAGGTAAAACCATGATCGGCTTATGAATCCACTGCTTGCCATCCTTGCTATATTCAAGCTCAGCCACGTACCAATCTTGCGCCATAATTTCAGCACGGTTGGCAGAAGTCACTTCAATCTTTTGCCGAAAAACAAACTGGCCATAGCCTTGGTCAAAGTTAAAGAAGCCATCGCACTCTGCTGTATCAATCGTACCCGAGCCATCAGGCGTGATATTCAATACCCCGCCTTCCACCTTGGTTGCTGACAAAGTTAAGGACTGCGCCCGGATAGGGATCATCGGTGCACGGTATGAGACTTGGTTGGTTTGCACACTTTCTAGTTGAGTCACCAAGGTCTCTAAGGTCGGATTATTCGCACCACCTACATCCCAAGCGGATAACTCGACCGCACCATTTCCATAGTGGATCTGGCCAGCTACCGTTCCCGCACCCGTGGTCACTGAGGGATTACGGTAAAGCGATCCGAGTTTATCAACATAGGTTGAATCAGCCAGTGTAAAGCGAACCGAACCTGCAAGAATCTGCTCAGCAAAGCCTTCTGTTAAATCCGTTTTTAGAACAGAACCAATGATGGTATCCGACCACGACTGAACCGCTGAACTATCTCGATACGAGACACTCACCGTCACCGCAGTCGCCACTTCATTCAGGCTTAGAGTATGCGTCTCACTTGTATTTTCATACTTAATAGTCATCCCTAGCATACCTGCCGCAATTGCCTCCTGAGACGTATTATGCGTTCCATAATAAGGGCGCATAATCTTCTCACGCTCGATCGCTTCAAGTGTAGTACTTGGGGTGATATTCATTGTGCGCGACGCATAGTTGATCGTGCCTTGTTGCTGACCTGCACCATTGATTAAACGCCCTGTAGAGGCATCAATTGGCATATCGCGCAGCTCAACCTCACCTGTGTAGCTCATATACTTGACGGGTACACGTACTTTTACAGACTTAGGAATGAGTGCCGCAGATCCATTGTCCAACTCAATTGAGATGCTGCCACTGGTCGGTACCGCAGTCACTTGAATTGAAGACTTAGCCCCTTTCTGACCTGATACATTGAACGTGGTACCACCATTAGGTAATAAGGTCGGCATCAGCTTGGCCATACCATCAGCATAATCAATGGTACCTGTGGCATCCCCTGTGAATTGCCCTTGGCCATTATCGGTTGCTGTCTTGGTGACCCCATTCAATAACCAGTCAACGGTTAAGGTACCTGCCACAATCGAAGCATTTACGGGAATCTCAACATAGGCTTTATTGATGGTTAATCCTGAACGCTCCTGAGCCGTGATCATATTGCTCCATGTCATCAAGATTGCACTGCCGACATCTGCAAGTTCACCTGTCGTTAATGACATGGTACCGGTATCGTAATCAATACTGCCTGAACCAAAGGATGAATCAGCACCGCGTAATTGCCCTGCACCATTGTCTCGAAGCGTGTAGACCTGATTCTGTACCAAGTACGATACTTGCAAACTGCCTGGCGATGGCAACGGGACCAAATTACGGATCCAGTTAAAACCGATGTTCTCTTGATTGACATAGATAAGATCGGATTCAACTGGAGCTGTCACCGCTGCAGCAGGCATAAAGTTTATCGTTAAATTAGTGGCACCTGTCCCTGCGCTTGCATTCCACACAATAGAGCCGTTTTGATAGTTGATGGTACCAATGGAAGTACCAGCGGCATTTTTAAGTTCACCGCCCACGTCGATAACCGCCGAACCAAATAAAGTAAACTCAACTGATTTTGGCATGACCGATGAGCCGACATATAAGCTCGACACGGTATTAATGGTGACATTATTAAAAGTCTTGCTTAGCACACCATTCTTGGCTTTTACCAAGGCCACAGAATCACCTGCAGCATTGATATTCACCATAGGGGTTTCAGTCTGTGCAGAGGGAACCAACTGCGTATAAACATCCTCTGCAACCACAGAATAGTCACCGACTTGTGCAGCTTCTTTAAGATTGGCACTGGAATAATACTTACCTGTATCCGCCACAATGGTGTCACGGATAGTGGTGGTGCTCTTTTCACCGCCATACCATTGCTTCGCAGACAAGCCCACAAAATCGGCTTTCAATGCATCACTCAGGCCATAAGTAGCAATTTTATATTCCACCTGTTTGCCGTCGACCATCATAATTGCTGTTCGTGTTGATACTTCAGTAATCCGTAGGAATTGCTCAATTTCTAAGGCTTTACCTTCATTTGAGATCAACACAATCGACTTGCCGATCGATGACTCTGCCTCCTGAGGAAACATCGCCACTTGTAAAGACTTCATGCCTTGCCAATGCGTGTCCAACGGTGTGCCGGCAATCTGCGCACCCTTGGCCAAGTAATTTTCAATTCGGTTTTGAGCGCTCGAACGTTCATCCGTCCAACTATCGGTACTGAATAACACGGCGGAGACATTGGGATCTTGCGCATTCTGAGAGATAAATACTGTCGCCCCCATCAAAGCATCGGTATCTGCTGTATCCACCGCAGCATAGATCTTTTGGATAGAAGTACGGCCCGTGGTTCGATCCATCTCAGAAATATCATTGAATAGGTTATTGCTTTGACCATCGACAATTTCACGGCCTGAGTATTTACCCCCACCATCTTCAGCATCTGTACGAATGCGTTCTGACTCAAGGAGCTTTAAATTATTAGTTTCAATTGGCATCGCTTACCTCTGTAAAACGCATGGTGACCACGTAATAGTCGTCCTCGGAAACGGTTGGAAATTCATTAACAGGCTTAGCCTCAATCGCACCCGCCTCATGATTGAAAATCACATTAAAGCGGCGCTGATCATGAAGGTATTCAAATTCAATCGTGAATTGCTCACCTAATGCTGACCATTCCAAAATGGTCCGTAAATGCTTTCGCTTAATCCAGCCTTGACCTGATAAGGGTGGAGCTAAAGTGATTGGTCGACCTGAAAGTTTTTTGCCTTCTTGGACAATCAAAGCACCGCTAATTGAACGCTCTTGCTTTTGCTCAACAGGTTTCCAATCAAATTCATCCGACCATAAAAAACCGTCCTCTAGTGGGACGGTTTCTGATGTCAGTTTTCGTATAAGTTTCATTACATGCTCCGTTTAAGCATCTCAAATTCACGAAGTATGTCTTCCATACCATCCACCGCTTCAGGTGTGCCCTGTAGTTCAGCTGACTTACCTCCAGATTGAATCTCTAGAATTTTCTTTTCAGTTGGCTGCATTGTTTCAATCCCCTCTATATCAAATGAGCTTGCAATCATTGGAGCCTCGGGGGCAACAGGGATTTGCTGAGCCAATTGACTACTACCTGACAATAACGAACCAACACCACCACCTGAACTACGTGCTTGTGATTTTGCATTCAGCTCATCAGTACGCGCTTTCATCTTAGCTTTGAAATCATCCCAGTGGTCATTGGTGGCTTGTTGTTCAGGGCTTATTTCAGGTTGAGTTGATGATGTTGCTGAACTTTGACTCACCTGACTCACAGTACGCTGAGTAGCAACAGCGGCTTGCTGCATCTCCCCCAGTTTAGCAACAGTGGCTTTGCCTGTGGCATCGAGTTGAACTTCCAAACCAAGATAAGCGGCTTTAGCCCTAGCCGCTGCAATTAGCTGAGCGTTGCCAGATGCCTCAGCTAGACGCATCGTTTTCTCATACGCTTGCTGCAATCCCTCTTGAGTTGCTTCGCCACTTTTTATTGCAGCATCAAGATCCGTTAAGGCATTGGTAGCAGCTAGTTCAAGTTGTTTCTTTGATTGAATTCCAAGTCGCGCCATTGCGGCTTCAGCTGGGCTTAGAGCAGCAGGCAATTCCTGACCAGCACGCTTAATGGCTTGCAAGCCCATCTCAACTTGTGATGTTGATAATTTGCCTTGTTCGCCAAACGATAGAAGCTTAGCTTTAGCTGCATCAAGCTCGACTTGTGATTTAGCACCCGCTACCCACTTTTCCCAACCAGCGTAAAGCGCATTGGTTGCCTGCTCACCCTTTAGACCTAGCTCATCAAATCCATTTGCGTAATTATTCAAATGCACTTGATCTGCTGCAAACTTTTCAGAAACCCGACCTAAAGCTATATCGAGATCGATACCTAATGCGGTAGCAGCTTTACGAGCGCGAACTGCTGCACCCTCAACAACCTGTCCAGCTCCAGAATTAAGCTGATTCAGCTCATTAATACGAGTAGTCCTGTTGTTAGCAAGTTCAGCCTCTTTTGTATCAATCCCAGCAAGCGAGGTTTGTGCAGATGCGAGTGCATTCAAATCGCCAGTTCTTTTGGCCTGCTCAATCTGCTGTTCAAGTGCTGCACGCTCAATTGCTGCCTGTTTCTGATAAGCCAGATATTCTTCGTCCGCCTTTTTAACATTCTCCTTGGCAACCTTGAGCGCTTCCTCCTTAACCTTCGCATTTTCTGCTGCCTGTGCTGCACTAACACCAGCCTGAACACTGACCTTTCCAGCTTCATCAATAGTGACGATGTAACCCTTGGTGATAAGGTCAGCCTGCATCACGCCATCCATTACACCATTATTGGCTTTGATGGCAGCTTCTGCATAGGCTTGAACAGCGCTCATTTTTTCTGCTTCAGAGGCCTTTTTACCATTAGTTTCGGCTTGTTGGTCGGCAAGCAGTTGGTCTAAAGTTACTTTGGATTGAGCCAAGCTTTCTGAATTCTTTTGCTCTTGAGTCTTGTTAATATCCTCATAGGTTTTAACCACAGCCCATTTATGGTCTTCAGCAAGTTTTATGGCACCTTTAGCGTTTTTCTCCGCCTGTGCAAACATTCGGTCTGAGGATTTTTCCGCCTCGTCAGCCAAATCCCCCATGAAAGGTATGTACCTTAAGGTAGCAGCGGCTAATGAGTAGATGCCACCAGCTAAAAATTGAATACCAGATAATAGAAGTTTTAACCCAACATTTAAGCCAAAAGAAGCATCACTTACTCCGGCCATTGCCATGCGAAGCATATTAAGGAGGGTTGTGAACCCACTTACATCCTCTCCACCACCGACTAACGCATTAAATAATGGTGAGATTGCATCCATTGCGCTTGTAAATGCACTCCAAGCAGTTTCACCAAAATCAGCAACATACTTAATATTTAGCTTAATATTTTCATAAACTTGCGCAAGAGTATTCCTTAAGGCATCTAATGTACTTGGTTCAATATCCTTAAACTTAGATGTGAAATAACCAACCCCTTCTGCCACATCATCAAAGAATACTTTTAGAATCCCAAGATTATCAGCAATGATAGATAAAGCATTTGCAACCTTGGCACTCGATCCATTCGCCTGATCCATCTCACCAATAAGAATTTGCCATTGTGTTGAAATCTTAGTAAGCGCATTACCTATGGTAGTTGGGAACTGATCAAAGGTTTGCTGAACAGCATCCTTCTGACTCAGTAGGGCTTTATAGACACGCTCTGCTCCAAGCTCTCCATTGTCAGCCATATTCTTAAGTTCACCAGTGGTGACACCCAAACCTTTAGCTAAAGCCTCTGCAACACCATAACCATTCTCCATCATGGAGTTGTATTCTTCTCCACGTAAGGTGCCTTGCTGCATACTCTGGATAAATTGCTGTGTAAATGCTTCGCTTGCTTGTGCAGATACTCCGCTAATTTGAATCGCTTGATTAATGGTTTTGGTTAAATCAAGGGAATTCTGTTGGGTCATTCCTAAGTCTTTACCAACAGCATTTAATCTCGTGAATAAGTCACCCGTTGCACTCAAGCTTGAGTTTGTCATCAGAGCAACTTGATGCACACCAGCCATTGCTGATGTGAAATCACCACCTTCTTTGGTGGCAATGTTGATACGCGCTGATAGATTGGTATAGGTATCGGCTGTTTGAGCTAATTCACGTATTCCAACCCCAACCCCTAGTGCCGCCATAGCTCCAGCAAGAGCATTTACAGCAAACTTTGCACCATTCAATCCTTTCTGCGCGGTCTGTGCCGCTGTATCTGTATGCTTTAAGGAATTATTTGCCTTACCTACTTCTGTGTGAAAATCAATAAATGCACTTTCAGCCTGTTGAACTTCTTTCTCAAGTTGGTCTACTTGCTTTTGTGCAATCTCAATATCTGCAGGAGTGGCTTTTGTTTTTGAAAAGGCCTCAAGTCTGCTCTTCGCTTTTTCTAAATCTGATTTTAAGAATGCCAAAGCTTTTACAGACTTATTACCAAAATCAGTGAAGTTACTTGCAGCGCTTTTGGCGTTATCTCCAGCATCGCGAATGATTTGAGTTGCACCGCTTAAAGATTTAGTTAGGCCATCTGCCAATTCCTTGCTTTTCTCTGGGACAATACTCCCAAGAGTCTTAGCTGTATCAGTACTTGCCTGCTTCAGCTGATCTGCTTCAGCTTTGATACTGTCAAAAACCTTTTTAGTAACGGCTTCAGATTGCTTGGCTGCAGCCACAAGACCTTTGCTGTCACCATCCATGATGAGTTTAAAAGTTAGATTTTTTGACATTGAGACCTCAAATTCTGGCATTAAAAAACCGCTCTAAGGCGGTGCGAATAAATGATCAAATACTATTTGAGAGCTAAAATAATCATCTTGCTAATTTATAGGTTTTAACCTATATTTAATTCATGTAGTAAGGATTAAACTATGTGGACTGTTCTGTTTGAACAACCTTTTGAAACGTGGTTCTTGGAACTCTCGGCTGATGAAAAAATCGACATACTCGCAAGCATTAAAGTGCTTGAGGAATATGGGCCACTGCTATCAAGGCCACACGTAGATACCTTAAAAGGCAGTAAATTAAAGAACTTAAAAGAACTACGTGTACAACATTCTGGCGACCCTTACCGCATCCTGTTTATATTTGACCCATTACGTCAAGCGGTACTGCTATGTGGTGGCAATAAAACAGGTGATAAGCGCTTTTATGATCGTATGATTCCAATAGCGGAAAAGAGTTATCGGCAATATCTAAAGGAGTTGAAAAATGGCTAAACCCATCAGCGAATTAATGAATACACTTTCCAAAGCTGACCAAGCTATTGTTGGGGCTAAAGCTGCTGAAATGATTACAGCACTGCGTTTAGCTAAATTGCGCAAGCAGCTTGGTTTCACACAAGCACAAGTAGCGGGCGCAATGCATATCAAGCAACCAACTGTTGCAGAGATGGAAAAACGTGCAGACATGCATCTTTCAACGCTGCGCCAATATGTGCAAGTGCTTGGGGCTAATCTTGAAATTAATGCTAAACTTCCTGATGGTTCTCGCATTAATTTAACCAACTAAAAAACATGATTGTTGAGATTAAAAAAAGCACCCTAAGGTGCTTTTTTTAATTGCTCTCTACCATGCTTCCGCAATGCTTGCACTTCCTCGCATCGAATCTAATTAATTCACGACAGTCAGGGCAATTGATTTGCTTAACCTCGTTTGGGCTAGTGTCAATCTCCTTTGGCTGGAAGACATTATCTTGAACAACTCTTGTGCGCCTACCGCTATAAGGGGTAACAGCATCACTTGAGCAAAATTTACAAACACCTATTCCACCCCGACGCCAGATCATGTAAATAATGCCAGGTATCATCGCAAAGAACCAAAACAAAACAAAGGAGATCAAAGTGCTCCCTTTAAGTTTTGACTCTCCCACATTGTTACAATTTTTACACTCAACGACTTGCTTACCCATACCCACCTCAACGCCCACTACGAATCGTAGTAACTTTGCCATCTTCAATCACAACAGTAAAAGTTTTGCTGCCATCTACATAGCTTAGTTCACGTACTGAAACGTCTTTACCACCGACATTTTTAACGTAGTCATAATGAGATACTGGTTGGCCTGCGGCTGCAACGACTTCACCATAGCTTTGGCCTTTGCGAACTTGCTTACCGTTAATGCTTGCCCCTGCTAAATTCGCATTTGCTAATGTAAAAACAGACATCAAAGCAGCTGTAATTAATAATTTTTTCATGAATTTACCCCTCGTTATAATTGGATAAATCATAACCTGCTAAAATTCACAGCACAACTCAATCGTCATTTGACTTTAGTTCGTCGGTCAATTTGGCATAAGCTTTATCCTTGGCATGCTGAGCAGCACGCATTAGGTTTGTGTTAGTGAGTAAGCTTTGTGATCGTTGTTTCTGAGCTGCCTCTAGATAACCAATGAAAGCCCCATAACTCATCTGCATGATATCGTCGTTGCGATGACCCGCTTTTGTTAGGTATTGAAAAGTCTCAAACCAGCTAGGCTGTTTTGGTTGTTTAGTATTCCGCGAACGTTTGCGTTTTTGTTTCTTCGGCTTGGGTTCGCCAAAGAAAGCTTCATTCACTTTTATCGCAGCATCAAGTAATAAGATGTTGAGCTTGCTCTCTTGCTTAAATAAATCAACAGCCTGCTCACTACTACATTTTAGAGAATAGGCGATCAACTGTGTCGATTCAAAAGGATGTTCATCAAAGATCTTTTGTACGGTCTCATCTGGGTGGTTATCCAAAAAGTCTTTAATAACTTGCCCCACACCCAGCCATTCATCAAAGTTATGCATCTGCAGCTGGTGCACCGATAGCTCACCAACACTGACAGGTCGATTTGAGGCCACAAAGAACTCATTCACCTATATCACCTTTGTATTTTTTGTATTTTTTGTATTCCAGATAAGCTTTGAAAAATTGTGGTGACTGCCAAGCAAATATGCAAACAATCACCGCGAGTAACAAAAATGCTAATCGCCACATAGAAATATCTGCCGTCATTTTCAACAACCCATTTAAGTTTGTGATAAAATCATTCATACAAGTTTTTTCTGATCTTTGCTAAGGTTATGGAAATAAAAAGCCCAACGATTGCAGTCGCTGGGCTTTTGCTTTTTATGGGCACAAAAAAAGACGCTAATGCGCCTAAGGTTCTTTGTGCCTAATGGGTTTATGCTGCTACAGAGAAGCGCTCAATGTGACCAAAGATACTTAATTCAGCATCGTTCGCTTTAGTGATATCTGCAAGGCATTCACCCTCAAAGCTATAACTTGCAAAGTCTTCATGAATTAAATCAAATTCCGTTTCAGGAGATAATTCTAGGCGCCATAGTGTCACTGCAACTTTATCGCCCAGATATGTATCGACCCCTTTAAAGAAGAAACGATATTCCTCGCTTAGATTGGTAGCAATCGTTGTACGTGTAATCGCACCAGATTTACCTGACCATTTCACATCAGTAATGGGTTCATTAAAGATGACCGTTCCAAACACGGCGTCTAAGATATATTTATCTTCAGCAATTGCCGCATCCGCAGGGCCTTTAAAAGCCACATCGGATAAGTTGCGGGTCCCTAGATCAATCATTTCACCAGCTTTAACTGCACCTAATGTTGTTTCAGGAATTGTTGCTTCTGGGATTTCTAGTGTTTTACCACTGAGTACCATAGCTAGGTTTTCTTTGGTGACCTCTTCCAAAGTTCCGCTAACCGATACACCGGTTTGCTTACGCAGTACTGCATCCTTTGCACGCAGACCTGTTTTAGATTCATAGTGATCTGTTGATTCAGAGGTGATCTGAAGCTGGAGCTCTGGCGTGTTGCCAATCGATAATAGTGCAGCAGGCTGACCATTAATCATTTTTGCTAAAAACAACTCACCTTGGAGCGAGATTAAATCTGGTTTATTCGCCATCGGTTTTCACCTCTTCTTTTTTGGCTGGTGCAGGCTTCTGTTTTGAGGCAGGCTCAGCCAACTCGATTACACCGCGCTGTAATAAATCTTGAATTTGAGATTCGCTTAAACCACCGACGATATCCCCTGAATGAAATCGCCCGACAGATTGCCGGGCTTTGTATTGCTTCTGCATATGATTTCCTAAACAAACATTTTTGATTCAAACACCAATGTAATGTAGACACACGTTGGTGAATAGTCTTCTTCTACCGCCACCATTTCTAAAGGGCGCTTACTGGATGCAGGTTGCCAACCCGATAAAAGTTTTAAAGCTTTAATCGTCAGCAAACCCACTCGATCCAGTACTGCAGACCCATCACTAAGTTGTGATGCTGCATGACGTTCGCAAATCGTGACTTCCCACTGTTGAGTGAGCATGTTTACTGACGATCGCACAGCTTCATCAGATTTGCGAATGCGGCGGTAATAGATTTGGGCGTTTGGCGTAACCTGAGAAAGTTCCGTAATTTTTGCAGAGTTGGCTGGTGTGTAGATCTTTTTAAAATCTGCAATTTCAGTTAGCTTTTCAGCTATCTCACCACGTACAGCAAAGAAGTTATCTTCATTACTCATCTGTCAAATGCTCCACAATTAAATCCAATACTTCCCGATCATCTGTTTCAGTCAATCCCAAGAATGGACGACGAGGCATGTTCACTTTGTACGCTTTCCCTTGAGTTTCCTGCATGAAGTTAGATCGAGCCTTACGCACAAATTTATTACCCACCAAGCCTGTGCGCAGATCCTGCCGAAAGTAAGTGCGACGCATACGTGCTTCATACTTAATTTCGCCACCAAAGTGATGAATAGCGCCATATTTAACATGAGTACCTACTTCTAAGCCATTGGGCAGAACGTTATGAGTCATGGAGTCTTTGAGGCGAGATGAGTTAACCAAGGTGACATCACCCTTGATCATTGCACGCCTAGATAAACGCCATTTACCCTCCAGACCCACACCATCTGCCCAGCGATTGCGGATATTCTCCACCACTGCCTGACCAATTGAGTCGAATAATACTGACTTGTTTTGATCAAAATCAGATAAATGCGCCAAAGCCTGCATCACAGCAGATTCACCATCCGCTTCAATCGTAATTGCTACGCCTGACATATCAGCCTCACTTGATGCTAGGCATCATATTTAAGACAGCATCACCAAAAACACCGCCACGATATGTAGTACCGATTGGCATTGTGGCTGGCGTTCTTGCGGGCTTCTCTTCTGTGACTTCATTTTGAGGGTTTAGGATATTCAATGTTGCTTTACCATCAGCAACCCGTTTCAAGAAGTCAATTTCCGCCTTATAGCGGTTTTCAACTTCTTCAATTGGCTGCTGAAAATAAAGCCGGTAGCGCGCAATGTTGCACGCAATCCGTTTCAACGTACTAGGCGTATTTGGCAAAGGCAGGACATATCGAACAGCGATATAGCTGTCAATTTCCTCGGATGCATCCTGTAACGCTTCTTCAATCGAATTACCTACAGTTTGCATTGATTCTAATTGTTGAAGCTCACCTTCACCAAAACGCGCCTCTAAGTCATTTCGAGTCGCGTACATAGGTCACCTTATTTATCAGCTGGTGGTGCTTTCTTGGCTTCGGCAGTAGCTTTCTTTAAAGCGGCTTCTGATGTGGCTAAAGCCTTTTCAAGTTCAGCAACTTTCTTTTGAATCTCTGCCACTTCTGCATCGGCTCTATCCTTACCCTCAATAAGGATTACCTCATTTGCTTTCAGCTCTGCCACTTCTGCAGCAAGGCTTGCAAGCTGGGCAGCAGTACCATCAGCCTTAGGTTGTTCTGGAGCTTTTTCTTCTTCAATAGCTCCTGATGCTAAAAGGGCCTGAAGTTGTTTATCTTCAAGCCCTTTGAATTCATCACCTGGCATAAAATGCCCGATGGATTGTTTTGCGATGTACTTCGGCATGTCTTACTCCTTATAGGGTGATAAAGCCGGTACCACCGACTACACCATTTTTGTTAGAAGGCACGACCAATGGAGCAGATTCTGTCATCAACATGATGCCGCTTGGATCTTCACAGTACCATTGACGGTCAAAGTATTGCTGAGCAACACCGTTGGCCAACATATTTTTGATCTTACAATGTGCCACTGAGCCGTTGGTATCAGAAATCAAAGAGAAGTAATCTTTTGGAATAAAGCGCTTCACCTGACCTTTATTGCGGTAAGTTGCGTCATATACCCAGAATTCGATTCCATCAAATGTCCCTTTGAGAGTTGCTGACTCTTTGACACCAAAGCTTGGTGTAACAGGAACAGAAATACCAGCGTACGGCGTGATGAATTCTTTCTTGAATTCTTCGTTATTCCATAATGCAGCCCATACCAAGCCAGACATGATTGCTTTTTTGGCTTCACCGCCATCAGCTGCCAATTGACGCTCGAGCATAGTGCGGATATCTAAAACCGGTTTAGCACCCGCTTCGTTCCACTTAGTCAACGGCGTATATGTCAGAGAGGCATCACGGCGATAATCAACTAAGTTGTACTCATAGTCATCTGAATGAAGGACATATTTACCATTTTTCAGAAGATCAATCGCCATCATTAAAACTGAATTATCAATCGCATCATGGTTACGCTTCATGACGGCAACTTGGGAAATCAGCATTTTTTCTTGATCAGATAATTTTTGATTACCTGTAGAAATAATACCGGCGCTGCGTAAGCGCTCCAGCAAAGCAATTTCAAAAGTTTCTGCAGGCGTAACCTGATTTTTTGGTTTGTAGTAAGCAGGCTTAATAGTACGCACTTCACCAGATTG
This sequence comes from Acinetobacter sp. 789_lipA, assembly GCF_058242845.1. NCBI lineage: Bacteria > Pseudomonadati > Pseudomonadota > Gammaproteobacteria > Moraxellales > Moraxellaceae > Acinetobacter > Acinetobacter sp. 789_lipA. The sequence goes on from NZ_JBZAYS010000001.1 coordinate 2,860,774, forward strand.
TGTAGTATCAAATGGTTTACCTGGTTGATGTGGTGACACAAGTGGAGCTAAATCGTGCTCAGAGCTCACTTCTGCAAGTGGTACATCATCACGATCAAAAACAGGACGATTTGGGAAAAGCTGATCTAATAACCATGTATCCATTGGTCGATAGTTATTATGAATTAACGCAAGCTCACCCACATCAAGCAATTCAAGTGGGATGCCTTCAAGATTAAAAGACTGTGGCATGTTATTTACACCTTAGAAAGTTCGATTTTGTTTTTGGTTGCTTTGGCGCGTGCTGCATCGTATTGAGCAGTGTTAAGTAAAGTGCCATCAAGTGATACAGCTTCAACGTTAAATACACCACCGTAATACATCGGGATTTCAATGCCATCAGCTGCTTTGATTGTTGCTTCTGCTGCAGTGACATCCTGACCACAGATCACATCCCAAGTAGATTCGTCTGTAGCATGAGTCAGCACATTAGCAGCAGATAGTGTTAGCAAATCACCGTATTTATATGCTGTGGCAGTCGTTACTTTTGCATTAGCACGACGTAACTTTTCATTATCCAGAATCAGTCGTTGTGACGTGACCGTGATAGGCGGTATATAGTGAGTAACCATGGATTATTTCCCCTTTTGTTCTGCGAATGCTTGAGCACCAGCTGTGAATTTGTGTTTATCAACAGCACCTTGATTACCACCTTGCCCACCCTGACCACCTGTAGCTTGGTGACTGAACAAGTGAGTAAGGTGTGATGGAATTTGTTGCTGCTGTTGACCAGCTGGTGGCTGAGTACCTGCTGAGAATTGACGAAGTTGTTTAGCTGAGAATGCAAATGCAGAGTCATCTAATGCCTTCATCTCGGTAATATCTTCCGCACTAAATTCTTTGCCCAGATCTTTACCTAAAGCAGTAATTTCTGCTTCACGCTTGGCTGCAGCAAACTGCTTGTTTTGGGTTTCAAGCTCAGAGTTTTTAGTCTCAAGCTCTTGGATACGGGCTTGCGCCTTTTCTAATTCGGTCACGTCTGTGTCCTCTGGTTGATTAAAGTTTTTAGGTGCGTGACTTGCTGCCACGGCGTTTGTATTGTCATCTGCACCCAAGGCACAAAAAGACACTTCGCGGATACGGCCGCCACGGAATACGGTGATTGGCCCTTGATGACTTTTCCCATTGACCGAGACTGATGAGCCTGCTTGAATTTCTTCAATGGCTGAGGGATCGATACGCACCGACATTTGCCATGGAAAACCATCATCAGAGTCTTGAGCAACCTGAGTGCCAAATTCATTACTCATCAAGTCACCTGAAACCGTTAAACCAGTTTGATGACTAATTGAATGCGTATTGATTGCACCTGCTCGTTGGCTTGATCGATGTTCGAGTAAAGCAGGTATACGACCTTTCAATTGCATTGAGTCCAAATCAAAAATAATTCGATCCCAATACCAGTGATCAGTAATGACCTCACCGCTATACGCAGTTCCTGAAAATGTGCGTTTCTTTTTACCCTCTTGTTCTGCATCAACACTTAGTTGCCCAAGCTGAAAACAGTACTGATTAGGATTATTGTCCTCTTCTGGCATTTTCATGCTCCATAAAAAAACCACCTACTAAGGTGGTTTTAAATGCTTTGAATTAAGGCTAAAAGTTTTCCTTCAGCCTCTTTTGTGTGTGGGTATATCATTGGCTCATTCCGTTGAATCGCGCTAGATAGTGTTTCGATAATTCGTAACTTCTCTTCGACAGAATAATCTAGCTTAAGGATGCCTTGTGAAGTATCGCCATCCGCTAATGAGTTACTCCCATTGGGCTCAACACCTAAAGCCACATTTCCATTTGACACATCTGAACTTTGACATAAAGCATTTGATCCAAAGTCATGACCTAATGCATGACAACCGCGCTCATCTACTTTTAATGCACTCGTTAAAAGCATTCGAAGTTCTGCCCGATCTTCTTTAGATTCCGCGACAATTGAATCGATTTTCATTCCAGTTAATGACATGCCATTTTTATATAAGACACTCATTCCATTTTTTTAAATAAGCTTCATCTAATTCACCAATGCTTTAAGTGTGTAAATCATCTTGCCATTCAATGTTTCAATCGAAACCACTTCAAACGACAATCCCATTGGAATTAATACGCCATGCCCAGCATTCAATTCGTTTAGATCAATGCCTAGTCCTTTAGCATTCTCAATTTGCAAAACCACATCGGAAGCATTTTCAGCTAACAGTAATGGCGAATTAAATTGAATCGTTTGCCCAACCTCATAAGCCACTACATGCTGCAAGGTCACGCCACCTGTCACAATTGCAGCTGAATTACTCGCCACGGCGCTTAATGCTTGCATGTCCTGTCTGAGCCAATGCTTTAAAACATCGTCCGCTTTCGAGCTTACAGACGCATTTAGGTAGTTCGTGATTGCAGCATCATTGCCCTGCACATAATCCAAGAAAGTCTTAATTGCACTCGGTCTGATGGATGGATCTAAAGGAATAACCGTATTGGCCACCGTGTTGAATAAATCTCTCGATTTATCATTCATCGGGGCTAACAGACTGGTGAGCTTTTTGGATGCAGTCCATTCGGCCTTAATTGCTTCTTTCTGCTCCAGTAGATATTCCTTATCAAGTAATGACTTAGAAATCTTCTGATCCACCAAAGCCTCAAATTCTCCAAATTGCAAAGGATGTGAACTCCAGTCCAATGCTTCTGCAACTTCGGGCAACTTATCATCAGGTGTAATGCCGTATTTAAGCGCTTGGGCTTCAGTTAATGCTATACACGTGCATCTACAGCGAAATCCAGTGGGAGGGTAATGTGTGAGCCAAAATGGGTGATCGATCGGCAGTACAATTCGATTCAATGCCAAATGTGCAGGACGCACACGTGAGTCATTGATAGCCGAATACATCAGATACTGACGTTTATCTTTATTTCGTTGCTGTTGCTGCCAACGTCCATGACCATAGGCACTTTGGATATTGGTCCGAAATACATTGTCCAGATAATGCTTAGGTAAAATGATTCCAGACTCTGCTATAAGCTTCTGAAAATCGTTAAAGGTGCCACTCGATGCTAATGTTTTATTAAGTGACTTAATCACCGACTCAGCTTGTTCAAGACTCGACAGAAAGCTAACCGTAGTCGCCATCTGCCGCGTCTTAAGATCCATAGAGTAAAACTCATCAGGCAGCACCACTTTCTTACTATGCGCATAATACAGCGCTTCAAGAAACGTGACTGGTTGCATCTATTTCCCCTTTGCTGCTGTTGCATACCCCAATACATCTGCAGCATATAAAGCCTGATCCAAATGCGCTGTAAATTGCGACTTTGTTGCACCAGGTATCAATCGAGATAAATTGAACAGCAAAGCCTCTGGTGTTTCAGACTCAGCCGCTAACTGTTTAATTTGCTCATTGGTTAATAGCTGTAAATCATCTTGAGCATCTGTTAGTTCATCCACCTCTTGCTGTTCAGGTGATGGCTTTTGCACTGATGCCTTAAAGCTGAATGCTTGGTGAGGTAGTGCATTAAATTGAGTGTTAGGGACGGCAGCGCTAGTACTCATCTTAAAGTGTTCAGCCTTAATGCCGTATGTCTCAATCACATATTGATCATTAAACTCAACACCTAATGTTTTAAGCTTAATATCACGATCAACAACAGCGACCTTAAGATCCTGCTCACCGCCCAGGACAATTGTGTGCTTTTCAAAGTTATTCAGCAGGCAGAGTGCGTCTATGAGCTCTTGAATCGTAGGCGTGATCATGCGTAGGTCTGAATTACGCTTATCTAAGCGAACATCGTTATGCACTTCACCCAAAGCTCGACTTCCAACACCATCAGTCCCACTTGTGAGCGTTTGGCCTAAGACCACCTTTTGAATACGGCGGGTTAATACATTATCAAAGGCTTCAAATGCTGTGCTGCCACCATTAGAAGAACTTCCACCTATAGTTTCTACCGAATCCTCTGCGCCAATAGACATAACTGATTGTGCATGAGCATTCAGTAAAGCCGCAGTCATCGCATCAATATCATCCTGTTTACGACCTTTACCCCCAACTTTCCCCAATAATATTGGTGTGCCAAAGCGCTCTAAAAACTTGACCCAAAACTTTGTTGTATTGGTACGGAAGAACCATAGCCAATAAAGCTTCGACAGTAATGGATCACCATAAGGCTGTTTGAATGTAGGTTTACGGCGTGTCAAAAAGAACTTGAGTGGATATTTGGCATTCACATCAATTTCTGTAGCATTTTGTCGGTAAATTAAACGTCCATCATTCTTGGGCTCAAACCATTCTAGAGGCTTAACTACAATCTCATTTAAGGCGAATTTACTATCACTGGTAAGTGCATAGTTGGCTTCCATAACCGAATAACCATAAGGACAAGCTTCCCATGCACCTGAGACGATTTCAGCATGCCAACGAGTGAACAAATCCTTTAGAAAAACCGTTTGTTCACCGTGATCTTCAACAAATCGCCACGGCGCATTGAGAACTGCATCTAGACGCGTCTCCATGGCCTGCGCAATCTCATCATCTACCATAAGGACTGATAATCGTTGCCGGGTTAGTCCAGCCTGACGAAGTACTTCGTCAATATCAGCTTTGCGACCCAAAGTGAATGCAAGGTTCTCAACAGCAACCTCTGTCATCAAGCCCGCTGATTTAGGCTTTGTTTTCTTACTTTCTGACTTCTTTGCCATCTTAAAAACCTTTTAGAAACTTCGTGAACCTCCCCCTCCTGGTCTTAATCGTGCAGGTGGTTTGATATCACTAAAACAGATCATGACGCTATCAGCCCGGTTAGGTGATAAGGCACCATCGGGTTGCTTATTTACAAGGATTTTGCCAGCACCGTTTTTACTGTAGGTCGGCTGTGATAACTCGCGCTTGAGTTGCTCTAGTTCGCGCTTATCTAAATCTTCAGTCGATAGTGAGATAAGTGCGTCAGGATCGTATTGCATGCCTTGTAATGCTCTGTAAGTGTTCTGGAAGCGCATACGCAAACTCCACCACATTTGAGCTTTTAGGTTTGCGAAGAAATCTATATTCTTCCGAGCCTCTACCATCTCAAGCTCTGGGTTATGTACTGCACCCGAGCCCCTGAACGGATCTGCTTGGATCTGATCAATTCCTTTTGCGTTGTTCTGCTCATTAATAACTCGGGCATCGCCGCGAACTCCAGCTCCCAAACCATCAGCATCGTAGAAGAACAAATTCAGTTTTTGCTCTAAGCAAATATCAATCGCCTTTTGGGTTGTTCCAAAGATGTCATCACCGATGCCTGACCATGTATCCAAATACTGCAGAACAATGCCGTGACGTGAGGCAAAGGAGTTTTTATCCTTACCCTCATCTGCCACGTCAAGTGCACCATTACGCTCACCTGATGGCTGAATCTCGAGTTTTATATGCGAATCTACCGCAGCCTCAACCCATGCCGATGGAATCAATACACCCTCAACTGAAGCGGCGTAGTCAATATCAACCTCTTGGGCTAAGACAATGTCGTCAAGCGTCGCAATTTGCTTTTCATACCACGGATGAATCAGCTTCCCATGGAGTGAGACAGTCCAGTTTTTATCTGGGTTGTCCCGCCACGCCATCGTAAACACGGCGTAACGTCCGCTGAATCGATCTTGATGAAACTTGTCCCCGATACCGTTTGGAGTTGATCCCTTGATATGAACGTTGGTGTTCTGCGATATAGCTGCATCTACAGCTTCTTGACGCTCTACGAATGCCCATTCATCAAGAAAGTACATAGTGGTACGTCCACCACGGCCAATGTTGTCTCCAGCCTCGCCCGTAACGGTCGCACCATTATCAGGATTGATAATACGCATGTAGTTGTCGTGGACCTTTTCGACAAAACTTTTCGGCTTCATCCAATCAGGAAGTTTTGAGAACATATCTCGGAACTTATGCAACAGCGTTTTAGGGTCACCCTTTTTATCAACTAGATCCTCTTTGCGACTACCTACACCACCAGCAAAACCCTCTACAAATAGCCACCGGTGCAGATAAAACCCCAGCACAACATAGCTCATACCTTCATCACGACTCTTCTCAATTAAGCCATGGGTTTGAGTGCTTTCACGTTCAAGTAACCAGTCGACCAATTCAACTTGACCAGGGCGAAGTACAAACGGAATATTTGCCGGTAATCCAAAAGGCATCCCCCTTGGATCGTAGGTCCACACCCAATGATTAAACCAATGTGCTGGATCATTCTTGCACTTGTATATCTCTGCTTGAATGCTGAGTTCACTTTGCTCTATTACGGCTCGGTAATAGTATCGTCTGGTCATCTCAGCAATGACTTCAGGCAAACGTGTGTTCATCGTCCACTCTTTGATGAGGGGCGCTATTTCTTCAATTGCGTAACTCATAATTTGCCATTAATTGCTAAGCGAGATAGCTCTTGTGCTGACATCCCTGCAAGCTGCTCAGGGGTATACATAGCGGGGCGCTGGCTGTGCTCTGTTTCAGTTTTAATCGCACCACCATCTTTGCCTGTAATTTCTAACTTACGCTCGTAGTGGCCTTTCACAATCTTTTGAATTTGATCAATCAGCTTAATCGACATCACCACATTGCCTTTCTTGGAAACCAAAAGGTCACTCAAGATTTGCAATTGAATAATGTCGTTTGCACCGATGATGTTGTAGATCGGTTGATCAATATATTTCTGCCGAGCCTCATGGAATAAATCCACTAACTCTTGCGATAGATCTGCACCTGCAGTCTTTGTTGGGTCATAACATTCAACCTGTTGTCGAGACACATCAATCTTGAAATTTTCCTTGACAGCCTCTACTACTAGGGATGGTTCCATAAACTGTGCAAGTGACCGAACAATAAAGATTTTTTCTGCTTTTTTAAGTCTTGCCATTTCTCTCCATCCGTCAAGGTACGTCAAGGAAAGTGGGCAAAAAAATTAACCTATGACACAGTTCCCACAACACGCAGATACATTAAAATCAGATACAAACGGCGCATTCTTTGAGATTTCGACTAAGCGTTTAACACTGTCGCTTGCACCCCAGCGTTTGACCACACCGTAGAACTCTTCAACGTCATGGCCAGCTAGGTAATGCTTTGGTAAGCCAGTATTGTCGCTGTACATGATTTCATCATCTTGATCACGTTCTACGCCAATGTGATAAAGCTCATGTTCTATCAGTGCACAAAAATCATGATCTGAAGCTTGCTCACAGAATGATGCATCTATAGTGATGAGATAAACAGGTACACAACCAAACCAGTCCCGCATCTGCTGTTCTTGCCGGGCTTTCTTCCATCCACCTTGGTTAAACATCACTTTGAACCGTACCAGGTTTGTCGGAGACTTTTTTATTTAAGTTAGGCCACCTGACCTAACGGGTTAATCTTATCATAGTACATTGCTTCAAACTCAAAAGGCGATACATAACCCAGTGCACTGTGTACACGCTTTTTATTGAACCAATCTACCCAGTTTAGTGTCGCAAGTTGTACATCTGCTAAACCTTGCCAATCTGCTTTTAAATATTCAATCACCTCTGTTTTGTATAAGCCATTCACCGTTTCAGCCAGAGCATTATCGTATGAATCACCAGTTGTACCGACTGATGCTCGTAAATTTGCAGCTTCTAAACGATTGGTATAGCGAATAGAAAGATATTGAACACCTCTATCGGAATGATGAATCACATTCTTAGGCATACCTCGATCGTGCAATGCTTGCTCCAATGCATCGAGCACCATATCTGTATTCATCCGTGTAGATACTTTCCATCCAACAATTGCTCGTGAGAACACATCAATAACAAATGCGGTATATACCCAGCCTGAATGAGTTTGAATATACGGGTGAGTAGACCAAGGGAATTTCACCCTTAGCCCCTCGCAGAACCGGACATGAACCTCTCAGCTCATCCGGCTCCCATTATCCAACCGATGGTAAACATCCCATTTTCCAGTGCACAAAGGCATTTGGAAAATCACGCGCAAGTCGCCCTAAGGCATATCTAGCCCGTCTTTTATGACGGGCCAAGTTTTTATACTTACGCCTCATCCAGCGTATAAGATAAGCATTCATGTGTTGCCAGATCGCTGACATTGCTGAACCATGGAATCGACCATAGTATTGCTGCCAACCTTGAAGAATTGGATTGAATATTGCAGATAAATCACTTAATTCGCGATTACACATCAGATGTAGATGCCATTTCCGAATAGTCTGTCGCATTGCTTTAAGTGCATCACGACTGACTGCAGGAGAGAAATTTACATAAACTCTTTTATACTTGTCCACAGCCTTACGGGGCCTAAACGTGTACCCGAGAAAAGTAAATTGAACATCGGGATATGCTTTACGACGATTAATATCTTGGCAATAAACAATCTTTGTCTTGTCTGGATGCAATTCGAGACCACATTCACGAAATCGTGCATCGATCTTTTGTAAAACAAGTTTGGCTTGAGATAAACTCCGACAATGAATTACGCCATCATCTGCATAACGGCAGAACCGTACACTTTGAAGATGTTTCGTAATCCACATATCAAAAGCATAATGCATAAATAAATTCGCCAATAAAGGACTCACAACACCACCTTGTGGTGTGCCGCGATTCCTTTCTAAAAGATGGCCATTTATGTGTTGCATTGGTGCTTTTAACCAACGTTGCACATATAAAAGAATCCATGGAATTTCACAGTGTTTCTTGAGTGCACGCATGAGTAAATCATGGTCGATGTTATCAAAGAGACCTTTGATATCAAATTCCACAACCCAGTCATAATCCCAACTTCGTCTCCTCACTATCGCAATTGCATCATGGGCAGAACGCCCCGGACGATATCCATATGAGTTTGGATGAAATGATGGATCAATTTTCGGCTCTAATAAGAGCTTAACTGCTGTTTGCGCGACTCGATCTGCAACTGTTGGAATACCTAGTATACGCACGCCACCTGACTTCTTTGGAATCGGAACAGCCTTAACTGGCGGTGGAAAATAACTGCCAGAACAAAGTCGATTCCATAGTTTGTATAGGTTGTTCTTTAAATGCTTTTCGAATTGCTCAATAGATTCATGATCAACGCCTGGAGCGCCACCATTCTCTTTGACTTTTTTAAATGCCTCCCAGATTAACGCTTTAGGAATATTAAATGGTTTGGTCATAAAGTTTTGCTCCTCCTGCTTGCACAGTTGACAAATCCGTAGACCTGGATAATGCAACCCCTTCGCTCCATTACCATTACAGTAACTTCAACACTACTACGAGTTGCTCCGCCCCTTGGTGACGCATTGCTATTATCAGCCTTGCCTTTTGAGCTTGTGCCTTTCGCTTGACATCGCCACCGAAGGTTCCCGCAGTTCAACGTAAGAGCCTGAATTAGGATCGCGCTGCCTCTACGCCGGACACCGAATGGCCCGTAAGCAGGTAACGGCCAAACTAATCGCGGGGTAACTTCCATCCCCGGTTTTGATGTCATTTGAGTACTTTCGACACTTGAACGGCAGTTCACTGTTGTTCGCCTTCCTAATTCTTACCTGACATCTCTACGATGCCTTTTCCATAACGCTCACGACCGGGACTTTTGATCCAAGCCGCTTATGGTGGTTTGCTACCTGCTCCTGCAAGCCGATAGCGAGGGGCCATACCCTCATCTCTTACGCCGCTTGCTGCGGCACACTAAAGTCACCCACCCATAGTTGGTTTGGATGATCAGCATTAAAATTACGTTTCACTAAATCATCTGCCCGTTTTTGGTCATCTCGGCTACGGGTGGTTTGTTTATTCTTACCTCGCCAAACACCTTGTATACCTAGCTTTTTCATTAATCGAGCAACTGTACAACGTGCAATAACATAACCCTCACGTTTTAATTTTTGCCAGACTTTACGTACACCATATCGACCTGAACTTTCCTTCCAAATTCGTTTAATTTGTTCAGCATGATGCTCATCATGTAGATCTCGTTTCGCTCGATGTTCTGGATTGTCAGCGAGATCTAAAGTTCGGTAATAGGTTGAAGCTACGATCGGTAAAATCCTACAAATCGCATCAACACCATATCGATCTTTATTGTTATGGATAAAATCCACCATTATTTGTATGGGCGGTCGAGCTCCGCCTGGGCGAAAAAAGCGGCTGCTTTACGTAGAATTTCATTGGCACGCTTTAATTCTTTAATTTCACGTTCCATTTGCTTCATTTTTTCTTGATCAGATATCTGTTGTACTTTAATAGGATTTTGCTGATCTAAATGCTTTTGATGCCAGGCACGAAGTGTTTCAGGAGTACAACCGATCTTAGGCGCAATTGCTGTGATTGCAGCCCAAGTAGAAGGATAATCTTTTTCAGATTCAATCAATAATTGAACCGCTCTTTCTCTGATTTCAGGGGTATATTTTAATTTTGTCATCGGGATAGTCTCTCAGAATATTGACTCTCCGACAAACCCGGTACGATTCACTTTTTCACATTGGCCCAATACCATGCGCTTTTTTGACTGGCATGCAGATGATGCCCAAGCAAATGCTAAAAAGGTTTCATGGTCGTGTAGTAACTCAGAGATATGGTCATGATCTGGATTGTGGAGCTGACCACCAATGGTTAGAAAGTTTTTAATCACCCATTCTTTTAATTCCACGGCGGGTGCAAGGCGAATTGCTTCTTCTTCCTCAGCCTGATCGATTAGATCCGTCGGTGGGAATGGTCTGATTTGTTCCATCTTCTATTCTCTCTAACTGCGACTTAATCCAACGAATCACACTACCCGACTCAATTGCATGTGGCTCAAAACGTTGAATCTTGTAACCCATATCTTCAGCCAAATCATATTTATTAAATGCATTCGCTATCTTTCGTCCACCACGCCCGACAGCCCAAGGACTACCCGCTATTTCAATCAGAAGTCGCAACTTCACAATATAAAAATCAAATCGCCAGTTTTTGGTGGATTCAAATTGAAATTTGCGCTCAGAGCCAATCAGGTGTTCTTCTAATTCTTGGAATAGAGTTTCTTCAGCTTCTAGGTATTTTTCTTTTGCCTTTGGTAAAGGTTTAGAGCGTGGTTTCGTTTTAGGTGGGCGCTTTTTGGTTTTCTGGAAGTAGTCGTCTGCGTTCATATTTTGCGCCCATTAAAAAACCACCCGAAGGTGGTTTAGTTATCTTGCATCATGCTCTCTGTGTTTCCATGATCGGTTCCGAGAATACGAAAAACTCATATTATCAGTCTCATGAGTCCGTTCTTGATGATTAAGCTTCTCAATCATTTCTATAAGAGCACCACCCCCATGGGCCTGCTCTTTATATAATGCTCTCAAGACAAGCTCGGCAGGCTTCCCAATTTCTACGCGATCACTCTCCCAGTTACGAACAGTGGACTCGTTGACGCTTAAAATGCCTGCTAGGTTTTTCTGCGAAAGATTTAGTTCTTTTCGCAAGAAGCGAATTTCTTCACCATTTAGTTCTGGTTTTTCATTAATCAAATAGAGGCCAATTGTTTTATGAAGTTCGTTCACTGATGCAATAGACACCAATTCACCATATTCTTCATCGGTTTCAATTTCAAAACCATCAACAAGCCAAACATTGCTTAAACCACACTCTTCATAGTGATACATAACTGTGCCTATTCTTTAAATGTAGTAACAACAATGGAAAAGTCCCCGTTTTCACGAACCTTAATCACAACCACGGTTGTAATGAACTCTCCCGCAGTGCGAACCGAAATATTCAGTTGGCAATCTCCATGAGTAGTTGGGTATGGACCTTCCGTAATATCTCCGTGCTCAAAACAGCAAATAATCTGTTTAAGCGAGATACCGCGCTCCTGCATTCTCTCCCTAACATGTTTTGTTAGTTTGATCTTTCTAGTGTCTTTTGCAATTTCTCTAAGCTTACGCTTAGCTTCAATTTCGGTTAAACACATATACAGACACTTTATTGATTAGGTTGAGTGATTCGCGCAGAACCGTTAATTATTAGCGGTATATGCGAATAGTATTCCATTGAGAATATTCGGTCAATGTTTTTCGGTTACCACATGTAAAGTCGATAGGCAATCTTGATGTTTGTCAAAGGCATTATATCTTGTCGCAATGCATCATTTTAATTGTATCTTTCTCATCCATATAGCGCTTCACGTAAATTCTTAATCCGATCCTTCAACTTAATCATGATGCCGTCAATCGCCAGCATCTCATTTCGAGTCAAACCTGAACGGCTTAAGTTTTGGTACTTAGACAGCTCAGCACTACAAAATTCTAAGTCTTTTTTCGCTTGTACACGATCTGCCATAAATCCCAACCCTCCGGTATTTTCGGATAGTTCAAATAAGAAAAGAAAAACCCCGCCAAGTTTGTTATCTCAGCGGGGTTTTATGTGCCGTAATACGTTCGGCAATTTTTTAGTCAAAAAAAACCCACATCATTGGGGTCGATGTGGGCGAAACTTGAAATCCAAAATGTGGAGATTTTGAATAATCGGTAAGATAATATGTATTATATAGGACTTACGCATTGACGGATTCAAAAAAGTATTAAAATACTTTATAAAGTATCTGTGATCAGACGAATTAAACATGCTTCTACAGCAACTTGTACATTACCCATTTATATGGGCTTTCTCATGACAGAACCGAACTCTATTAGCTGCACACAACTTGCCGAGACTTATAACATCTCGCATGATAGTGTAAATCGCTTTCTAGAACGTGAAGACTACACACCTCACGACCTATATCAAGAAGCAATTCAACATATTGATAATAATAAACTTATAGTCAGTATTGATGATACTGTTTTAGATAAACCCTATAGTCAACATATGGACTTGGTTAGCTATTTTTGGTCAGGCAAACACCACCGATCCGTCAAGGGTATTAATCTCATTACCTTGTATGCGACAGATCAGAATGGTCAAAATATTCCAATTAATTTCCGAATTTATGACAAATCTGAAAGTAAAACCAAGAATGATTACTTTATGGATATGTTAAGTGAAGTACTCAGTTGGGGTGCAAAGATTCAATTTATTACAGGTGATAGTTGGTATTCATCGACTGGAAATCTAAAAACCATAAGAAAATATGGTATTCGATTTATGTTTGGTATCGACTGTAACCGTAAGGTTTCCCCAGAAAAAGGACAATGGTTTCAACTGCGTTTATTGCCAAATTTCCATCAGGGTCAAGTGGTCTGGCTCAAAGATTTTGGCTTTGTACAATTATTTAAGACTCAGTTAAAAGAACAGCAGAGGTTTTATATTGTGCATCAAGATGAAGATGATTTATTGTCCTTTGAGGGTTTTCATGAATTACATTCAAGTCATTGGAAAATAGAGCAATATCACCGGGTGATTAAACAGGTTTGTCATATTGAAAAGTTTCAAGTAAGACGATCTAAACTGATTTTGAATCATATTTTTTCAGCCTTGATGGCCTACGTCGAGATACAAAAGAACCAGTTTGAGCGGATCTTTGAAAATGTATATCGTTGGCAGAAGAAATTATTTAGACCAGTTATCAAAAACTTCATTGATGACTTTATTCTCGATAAAAATCATCTGCTACCACAGAGAATCTATAAATAATAGTGCGTAAGTCCTATTATATTTGAGATCTAACTCGTTTTAAAAATAAACTATTAATTACTAAGTGGTTTTAACGATTAAATTGAATTAAGTCACTTTATTTCTTTCATGCAATCACGGCACACTTTAATTTCTTCATCGTCAACCGTGTAATCGATCTCAGTCGCACCATGCAGGCCGAATAAGCACATCAGTAATCTAAGCATGATTTTACTCCTGGCTAATCAAGCATTTTAACTTGGTGTGATTACACTAATATTTCTCAGGGCAATAAAAAAAGGATGTGGTGATCTGCCACACCCCTGCCTATAGTTCGATATTAATCAGCTCGGCAACTGATCTACCGCTACTCACAATCACATCAACCTTACATGCACGGTTAACTTTACTTGCTTTCATTCTCTTTAAGGTCGGGTTGCCAAGCCCTAGCTGGAATTGCCTAAACCATCTAGGCGTTTACTCAAGGCATGTTCTGTAAGCTGGCACACTCACAGGATAGGGTTGCCAAATTTCGGCAACAAAAAAGCCCAGTCATTTGACCGAGCTTTGATGTATGTAAAATCTGGGTGGCGGCATTAAAATTTAAACCACTACGAATAAAGTCAAGCCGCCATAAAAAAAGCCTAATCCACGGGGACTAGGCTATAAACTTTGAATCTTTTTTCGTTGGTAGCGGGAGCTGGATTTGAACCAACGACCTTCGGGTTATGAGCCCGACGAGCTACCAGACTGCTCCATCCCGCATCAACGAGTTAGCTTTATACGCCCTAAGCAACCACAAAGCAAACTTTATTTGAAATATAAGCACTTATAGTATTAACGAAATTCAAAATATCTTAAGCCTACCCTAAAATTGCTTCAGTTATAAATGCTGGATGAGATGCTCGATAGAGGCTCAATCTTCTCTTTTCACCCTCTAAAAACAACTTGGGTTCTTCTGACCATATTGATTTTCTCGAATCAAGCCCGGATAGACCTAGTGCCCAATCAGAAACAGCCCCATAAACAAAAGTATTATCAGCGAAAATTAATTTGGTCTTGTTATGTGTACTATTTATAAGAACTTTATGTGTTGGTAATGAACCGAATACACTAATCTGTGTGTAAATGTATTTATAGATTTCAGGCATATAGAGGAGCACTTAAAAGAGAGTGTCACTATACCATCTTAGTTGTTTAAAAAGCCCATCAAAGCCCATGCAATTTGTATACAGCAATAAAAAAGCCCTACATCTCTGTAAGGCTTTTCCCCTTGGTCATTTGCGCTGATACAAGGAATCGTTGTTTTTTTATTTACAACAAAATAATTAAATCATTAATCGTATAAAAAATGAAGCAAAAAAAACCTGCAACTTGGGGAAGATGCAGGTATAAACTGATATTAACTATCATGGAGAACTTAATACCACTAATATACTTGGTTTATATTGAGATCTCATTCACATTTTATTCCAAATTATTTAGGAATAAAAAAAAGCCCACCATTTGGCGAGCTTTCCTTGATGCCTAAACCTACTCTTTTGAACACTTCACTTCAAACTGGTATTCGTCTTGGGTAACCTTAATTTTAATATTTTTATATTTTCGTTTGTTTGGATCCATTGCCGACCCTGCTACCTCCTCAAAAAAGCTACGATCATTCATTAGCTCGCCATACACTTTATAACCCAACAAAATCCTTTCAGGTTTTTTGCCGTTAACTACTAATTCACTAAGAGTATCATCTAATTTCTTGACAGTTAGAATTGCCATTTCAGTTAAAGCTCAAAACAAAAATTCATTATTGCTTATTTTCATGAACAAACAATGTCAAAAAAAGCCCACCAAATGGTGAGCTTTTAAGTCTTGGTCTCGGATAAACCGTAATACGACCAGTATAGTGAAACTATAGCCTAGTCAGTAAAATTTTCCTAGTATTATTTTAAGCGTCCATATATGTCAGTTTCTTGTATTTTTTAATTGCTTTAGATGCCTCATCTATAGCCGATTCAATTGCCATATCCATTAACTTTTCATATTTTTTCCATGTGCAATCATAGGCCTTGAGTGACATTTGACGCGCTCCCACTCCCGCATAATATAAACGACCCTTAGCTGTGTAATTTTCCTCTAATCCAGGATCTAAAGAAAAATCTATAACCATGCGTGCAATTAAGTAAGCCAAGTGATTCATAGTAATTTGCTCAGGCTCCCGTTTCTTATCAGCCACGGCGTTTTGAAGCATGATATTTACCAGGTGCATACGCACATATTCATAATCGCTTTCGCACTTCCCATCAAAGACAATAAGTGCTGTAACTGACTTTGCGAGCTGTGTTTCCATACTCGCAATCGCACCCAAGCGGTCTTCATAATTCAAAGGCTTCTCCCCAGTGCCATGAGCTTGTGGCTCAAAGTTTGGCGACTTTGCAGTAATGCCATGAGTCAACCATTCAAATTGTTCAAATTTATCTGCCATAACTGCATTCATTCCATCACCCACTCATTTAAATAATTTGCATGTATGCTGAGTACCATTAACCCAGTACACATCCTGACTTTTGCAAACCTGAACCGTATTCCACGTATTTACAGCAACAGCAAGAATCATCAATAAGATGAAACCAGCAATCCAAAGCCAGTCATTATTCCTACGTTTCATCCCAAATCCCCTACCATCTTCTCTATTTGCTCAATCGCTTTGCCGCTTTTCACTTGCTCGGTGCTAAACCGTATTACCTGATAACCCATCATTGTTGCTGCATTGTATTTATCTAAATCTCCTAAATACCCCTTACCCCTTGTATGCCTACCATTACTCCAGATCCCACCTTCCACTTCGACCAATACCTTTTTGCCCTTCAAATGAAAATCAGCTCTCCATTTACGTGTAGGGTGAAATTTAAACTCCTGCTCAAACTCGATTCTCAAAGCCCTCAAGGCTGTGGCCAATATCACCTCACCCTCACTCTGTACTTTTTCACCTTTTACCTTTGGACGCTTAGATCCTCTTTTAGGTTTATTCGCACCGATCATTTTTTTGTATTCAGCAATGGAGTAGCTGCTTGTCATCAGTCACCCGAAATCAACTTGATCACCAAAATCACTACAACCAATGCAGAGCAAAATCCTAGTCCAAAACTAAAGCCACGATTCATCCACTCCCAAACAGCGCCATTATTAAAACCGCCGTTTACCCACTTCCAAAAAAACTTGATTGCGAAAAACACAAATGCACTAAGCAGTAGACAGAGTAGAAAGTCTTTATTACTCATCCCTCAACCACCTCCACATCAGCACACAAACACATGAACGGCGTTCCATCATCCAAGCGCCCAAATACGCGACCATCTTCAACTCGGTCTAATACGCCGCAACCAGTGAAGCGTTTGCCTGAATAAATTGTTGCGGATTCACCAATAAAATCTACTTTTACGCGGTCGCCTTTATTCATCCCTTCACCTCAAACAACTGCTTCGCCTTATCCGTTAAAAAGAATCGCGATTCATCTGCAAAACCTGCATCTTTTCATTTGATATACCCAGCTTGCTCTAAATCCTTCAGGTATCGCTGTGCTGTTCTTAAACTGAGATCGTTTAATGCTGTTTTGCGAAGTTCAGATACCGTTGCTATTGGGGTGGTTTCAATTGCCTTGAGCGCATGGATCACACGTTCAAATATTGCAATCTGATTCACTGGAGTGCCGACCAAATCAATAACACTGTTATCACTTAGGTATTTCATCAATTAATCTCCACGGTCATACCGACATGATCCTGCTCAACCACAGATATTCCGCGTGTGATTGCTGCCTTGCTCGGTAATTTTTTGAAGTCAATCAGATTCACTTCATGGCAGTGTTTGCACATGAATGAATTTTTATTTTCCAGTTTTTTATAAATTTCCCGTGCCTCAGATAAAACACTGTTATTTCTTTCTGTAGCCCGATTGAGGTGCTTAAGGTGCTTTTGAATCCACCAGACCGGGTTTAAGCGAACATTGCAGTCAGTGCATAAAACTTCATTTTCTTCTGCTGATATCTGGATGTTTTTATGTTCGCATGTGCAACGTTCAGACTTGCGTGAAAACTTAATGACATTTTCCACAGTATCAATATTTATCGTATGGTCTTCTTTATAGCTCACACTTCACCCCCAACACGTTCATCTGCCCAATTACACTCCACCACATCCAAGCCATCATGCTGAAAACGGGACCAGAGACGATCACCAAGGTCTTGTTCCAATTCATGTGCTGTCATGTTTGAAATCAACATGGTTGGCTTGCCAGCGTCATAACGTGAGTAAAGAACTTTGTGCACCAGCTGGAGACGGTTTTCATGGCGGTCATGCAATCCATATTCATCAAGAATCAATAGATCGTATTCAGTGAAGCGATGAACAGCGTTTACTTCACTATCATCAGCCTTGGTCCATGCATTCGCTATTTCATTGGCCATGTCTTCAGAGGTCACATAGCGGGCATACTTTTGGGTCTCGAGAATGTTTCGAGCTACGGCGCAAGCTAAGTGTGTTTTCCCAGTACCGGTGCGACCAATCATGATTAAGTTGCGCTTGATCCCCTTCGTGAAATCTTTCACAAATGTGACGCATTGAGTTTTTGCATTTTGCTGACCGCTATTCGCGACCAAGTATTCTCTGAACCCACTGTTCGCATGACGGGTTGGAAGTTTTGCGCCTTGGAAGTGTTTTTCACGAACCATCGCATTCACGGCGTTGTGATGTTCTGCTTGAGCTTTGTTAAGCGCTTCTGTTGAGCATTGCTTGCAGAACGACTTACCACGGAAAGAAACCATTTGTGCCTGGTGCAACTGGCAAAATTCTGTTGATTGCTGAATATCAAAACTAAGCGGTGCGATTGCGTTCATAGGAGCCCCCTTGTATCCACATCACCTGTTGCTGGTTCATAGTTCTGAACTTCACCCCAAGGATCGTTCACATTGCGGTTATTTGGTTTTTCAGAAGATTGTTTACGTTTTGGTTTTCTTCCTTCACGCTCTGTCTTGGTTACTTGCTTCTCAAATTCCTGCACCAACCAAGCTGCGAACTTTCTCGTTTTTTGGTTTTCGGTGAGATGGATTTTGTTTTCCCAGTGCGCATTGAAACTACCCAAGTGAAACTGGAAATCAGGCATGGTTAAAATTTCATTTACGCGATGGCTGAATTTCGTTTGAAGCAAAATTGTGCTTAGGAAATTTTGATCAGGTTTCCATGAATCATCCTGAGCTGAATTTTCAGGCAATTCCTGTTGTGTGTTTATATCTGTAGTAATCTCTGTAGTAGTCTCTGTATTTGTCCCCTTTTTGAAATGGGGAGGGTCTGCCTTTTCAAATGGGGAGCCTCCCCCTTTTGAAAGTGGGAGGGTGGTCATTTCAAAAAGCACAGGTGTAATGAGCTCAATAAACAAAACATTGTTGTATTTCTGATTGTTAGCTTCAATTGTTCGGAAGTGACGTTTTAGCACCCCACATTTCTCGAGACGATCAAATGCCTCTTTGACTTGCTGTTTTGAGAAGCCATATTGATCAGAAAAACTCTGGTAAGAACGCTGCAAAAGATCAGATTTAAACTTCTTTTTAACGCGCACAACTTGGCCAGAATATTCATCACGCACCACTGTAGGTCGATGCCAATAAACGATTTCTGAAAGCACAACGATAGCGTTTAAATCGGGTTTTCCACTCTCTAAAACGAATGTACTAAGCCAACTGGTCGGCAAGATATTGCCTTCAAGGTGAACACTACCAACCTGATCCACGACATCATGGCCAGTGCTGAATAAACTCATTTAGCACACTCCAATTTGACAAAGTACGTCGTCTACAAAGGCGTTAGGCACCTGAAAGCTGTTAGGAGTGAATTGACTCATTTGTTTAATAAACCCGCAGCAGCAACGAGTGCCGTTAATCTTGTTAATCCAAAGGCTGTAATGCGTGCTTGGGTGTAAACCTTGTCACCCTCTACACATGCAATCACCTGTGAAACCTTGTTTACCATTACCTTTTGCTCTACTCGTTGTGCATATGCACATAACCGTCGGTGACGGCTGTTTTCTCTAAACACCCAGCGCTTCTTCAACATGAAGTCAATGAGCTTTGATTCTTGAATCCCGATGGTCTTTGCTGAATCACGAATTGAATACGTGTTTACAGTGTCTGCAATCACATCCATAACCTGTGCCTTAGGCTCTAACACGGCGACATGGTCCTTAAGCGCTTGGTTTTCTTGTTCAGCAGCTAAGGCCAATTGGATTAGTTCCATTCGGCTGAGTTCGACAGGTTTTGATGCTTTGTCTTCGAGTTCTTTCCAGCGCTTAATGACTCGGTTCCGCAATAAAATGCTATAACCTGTGATCAGAGTCATTGTTAGCTCTTCGTCTAGCAGATACTCGGTTTGCTCACGATTCATAGAGTCCAAATAGGTACATCCAAATTTGGATGCATCTAAATTGAGGCCACGAAATACAACCTCACAATCACGCTTCACATGAAAGTGTTCTTTTTCACATAGCTCAGCAATTTCACGACTCGACATCGTTTTTTGATTTTCTTGAAACTGTGTTATCATCGGCATATTCATTAAGATTTACCCTCTGAATTGAATGCTAAAGCCCGATCTCAACTCTCGGGCTTTTCTTTTTTTAATCACGACACTTCACCCAGACTCTGCTCGGTCAGAGAAAGTCGGCGTTTTAATTTCAGCTCCAATGTTGTTGCATGACGAACCTCTGTTGGATCTACAACAACAACGATCACTCCATTCGTTGTAACGCCAATACCACCCAGTGAGGTTGTGTACTCAACGGAAAGTAAATCTCCCGTATCAAAAACACGATTCACTAGAGTCACTGGAGCGATTAGCACCACCGTATCCCCTTGTAAGAAATCGTTATTTGCATTGTCTTGAATTGCTTGTTGTGCTAAATTTGTTCTCATATTCATTGGTTCCGATAATTAATGAATTGAAAAGCCTGATTTCTGCGATCAGGCTTTTTCTTTGTGTGAATTCCCGTGAATCCCTTCCGATCCCTCAAGAAAGCTGACTTCGGTTGACAAGTCCCTTACTAAGGCTGCTAATCCCAAGCGCTCAAAAGATTTTGCTTGTAAATTAAGAACATGCCACTCACCCACGATTTCTTTTTCAAGTAAGAAAGCGAGGTACTGAGCAAGGTCTTTACCCTTAATTTCAGCGAGAGTTTTAGCTCGCTCATGTATTTCAGGAGACAAACGGACATGCGTAGATTTCTTTTCAAGGCTCATACTTTCACCACTTGTGTAGGTAGATCGCTTTGTTTATTCAAGCCAATTTTTAATATTTGCGACTTCGATAGCTCACCATCTGTTAATGCAGAAATTTGCTCCGCATAGTCGGTTTCGCCCTTGTAATCTGTATATGGAAGCGTGTTTCTTGCAATCCATTTATAGATTGCTCTTTCGGTGATGTTTATTGATTTAGCAACCACTTTCACGCCACCAGCGCATGTAATTGCACTTTTTATAGTAAGCATAACCCTAACCATTATTGAACCTATAGTTCAACTTTAACAAGAACTGATAGTTCTTTCAATACTTATTATTATTGAACCATTGGTTCATCGGTAATTTTAATGAATACTTCAACAGATAAAATCAAAGAAGATTTTGCTAAACGATTAAATGAAGCTATGGATCTGAAAGGCTACCCTGTTCGTGGTCGAGCAAGAATTCTCAGCAAAGAGTTTGAGATATCAGATAAAGGGGCTGGCAAGTGGATAAAAGGCGAAGCTATGCCTGAAACGTCAAAATTCCCTCAATTATCCAAATTTCTGGGCGTATCTGCTGAATGGTTACTCAATGGTGATGGAGAGCCCCCAACTCAAACAACGCCAGAATCAAGCTTTGGCAACGTTCGCCCTGATACATCACCTCTACGCAAAATTCCCGTATTGGATTACGTTCAAGCAGGACTGTTTCATGATGTTGGATATGATGGTCTCAATCCCAAAAGTGAGACTTACACTACTTATCAGAGTGCAAAACCTGAGTGTGTATTCTCGCTGGAGGTTTCAGGTGCAAGCATGACGCCAGACTTTAATCCTGGCGAAAAATTGGTGGTTGATGCCTCAAAACCGCCCTATCCTGGTTGTTATGTAATTGCTCAGAATGGTAGTCATGAAGCTACATTTAAAAAATACCGTGCAATCGGTTATGACGAACATGGGCGGGAGACTTTTGAGCTAGTTCCATTAAACCCTGACTTTCCAACCATGAACTCAACTCAGCAAGAGATTCGCATCATTGGGGTAGTGGTTGAACACCTAAGAAGCTTTAATAAATAAGAATAAACCCAAGCACATCAAAGCTTGGGTTTTAAGCTATTTAAAGCACACAAATATAAGGAAACAAAATACCAAACATGCAAAGAATTGAAGTAAATTCGCGCAATATCAGCTACGTGCTTTATCAGCACTTCTTGCTGACCGTGGTTCTTAGGACTGGTGAGAGATTTATTTATAGACTTCTTGAAGCCAGTACCTTTAACGATTTTATTGAAGCAATTGATAAAGATAAA
Organism: Acinetobacter sp. 789_lipA; assembly: GCF_058242845.1. NCBI lineage: Bacteria > Pseudomonadati > Pseudomonadota > Gammaproteobacteria > Moraxellales > Moraxellaceae > Acinetobacter > Acinetobacter sp. 789_lipA. The sequence continues at coordinate 2,882,932 of NZ_JBZAYS010000001.1, forward strand.
TTCTATAAAAGCCAAATTGATATGAATAAAAAATTTAAACGAATTCAACTTTTTGTGTAATAAAAGCCCTTAAAGAAGGAAAACATAATGATCGCAACACTTAACAAATCCAAAACTGCGCTAACAATTAATCGTCAAGAATTCAAATTGGCATTAGAAAAAATTGGTGCAGGAATTGATAAACAAATAGCCTCGCTCAAAAAAGCCAAACAAAGCTACGACCCTGCGGAAATAGCACACGAGGTCATTGGTGAAGTAAACATATTTGAAGCGATTATTGAGGGCTTTAATGAAGAGGAAGGCACTAATCTGAAGCTGGCCGACATAACCAATCTTGAAGTGGCACAAGGATGGATAGATGAGTTTTTTGAAAAGTATTCTGCGCTATAAACCCTAAATCAATTTTTGTTGGCTGGGTAAATAAAAAAGCCGCTATATGCGGCTTGGGTAAGGTTATTGGGTTGTTGTACAGGATATCTAACTAAATTAGGATTAAAAATGGCTGAAACAAGTAATATTGGAAAAATGGCTGCGCTTCTCTCTGAAGAGCTATTTAATTATTTTGGATGGAAGAAGTGTACCTTTGAAGATCTTAATTGGAAATGTGAAAATGCTGAGCATGAAAAATCTACACATCCGGCAGACGTTGTCTTTTATTATAATGACCCATATACAAATACTGTAACTTATATTCATACGGATCTAAAAAGTTTTTCAGAAAGTACGTTAAGCAACTTAAATCTAAGCGAAGTTTTGCAGAGTCTTTCAATGCAAGTAGAATGCTCAGAAATAAGCGAAGAATGGCAAACCTTATACTTGGAAGGTGCATCTGATTATAAGGTGCATGGTTTATTGTTTATTTATAATCATGATAATAGACCTCTTGCGAAAGTAAAAACCACCTCAATATAAATTTCATGAGATATCAGAAATTAAATCGTTTTTCAGATTCTGAATTCAAACGCTTGGTTGGCGTACCTCGACATGTTTTTACTGAAATGGTAGAGGTTTTAGAAAAAGCAGAATCACTCAAAAAGAAATCAGGTCGTCCTCATACTTTAGATATAGAGGATCAGTTGTTATTAACTCTCAATTACTTACGGAACTACAGCACTCAACTGGAATTAGCGGCAAATTACCATATCGCTGAAAGTAATGTGAATCGAACCATTAAAAAGGTTGAAGATGCATTGATGAAATCAAGACGTTTTACTCTGCCAAAACGAAGCATTACCACGGCAGACGAACACTTTAACTGGGTAATTATTGATGCGACAGAATGTTCAATAGAACGTCCGAAAAAAAAATCAGAGTAAATTCTACAGTGGTAAAAAGAAGAAATATACGCTAAAAGTACAAGTGATCTATCATCCGAACAGCAAACAAATCATAGGGCTAGATATATCGAATGGCAGTCAGCATGACATTAAATTGGCAAGAAAAACGGTTAAGAAATTCAAACATTGTGAATATGTTATGACTGATCTAGGGTACTACGGATTAGAGCAAGATGGCTTTAAATTATTGATGCCAATAAAGAAAAAGAAGAATTTACCTTTATTTTATGTTGAGAAAAAGTACAATAAAATGGTTGGAAAAATACGAGTTGTGATCGAACACATTAATAGTCAATTGAAAACATTTAGAATATTAAGTGAACGCTATCGAAATAGACGGAAAAGATTCGGCTTACGCATTAACTTAATTGCTGCACTCGTAAACCGGATAAACTTGCAATAATGACTTTCGCAGGAGATCTATTATATAAGTCATATATTTTATTAAGATTTTTTTCTGTTACATCCTCTTGTATGCCTTGCTTCATGAAAACTAATAAAGTACTTACAAATGATATATCTCTCATTCTTCGTCTATCAGAAATACCAAATATTTGATTTGATTCCCAATAATCTCTTTCAGAAAGAATCGAAACAACCTTCATAAATTCACCTTCAAACTCAGCATTTCTTAACTCCTGAGGGTTCAAAGTCAAATTATTACTATTCAATCTTAAGAACATTTTTACTATGCTTTCTCGATCCACACTATTTCTTACAAGTCGAATTGAGAAAATATATGCCCAAACTGCTTTTTTATCATCAACATGTAAATCTTTAAAATATTTATTTTTTATTCTATCAAAACAACCACTCTCTTTTTTCAGCGAAATATCGGATAGTTTATACTGATTCGATATAAACTGAAAAATTGCACCTGTTCTTTGTTGTCCATCAACAATAGAATATCTAGTATCTCCAGTATTCTCATCAGTTCCAATATTCCAAATATAAATTTCAGGAATAGGAAATCCCATAATAATAGATTCGATTAACTGCACTTGATTTTTTCTATTCCACACATAGTTTCTTTGGAAAGAATCATCTACCAACAATAGACCTTTATGATTAAGATCGTATAACCATTTTACACTTTGCGGTGGCTTTGTTGCATAAATATGTAAGCATCTGATTTAAATAAATTTAATTTTGGATCAAAAAATAATCAAAACTTTTAAAATCATATAGTTATGAAATCTTTGTGCAACAAAGCCCCCTTGTTGTTCCAATAACTCCTGAATATCTGCTCTTTTATGAAATGCTGCATTATCCATAACCACTACACTATTTTCAGGTAATGCTGGTATGAGGAATTGCTCAATCCAAAAATGAAAAACATCTGAATTGATTTTGCAGTCAAATAAACCGACTGAAAAGAAATACCCTTTATGGATTGCTCCAATAGCATTGGTCTGATTCTTTAATTGCCAATTATATTGCCCTAAACAGGGTACTCCTTTTCGTGAGTAGCCATGAGGTCTGTAATCATGTGACTTAAAACCACTTTCATCCAGATAAATAATCGGATGGTTTTTTTCTAATTCATTCACTTGCAGAATAAATTTATCCCTAAGCTTTGTATCTGCTTTAGGATGGCTTAACGTCTTTTTTTAACTGTAATATTTAAGCGCTTTAATGCAGCACCAATAGATGAAACACCACAATTAAAACGTGCAGCACGTTCATATTGATAAGCATCAGGATACTTTTCAACATCTTCACGTAAAGCATCATCGTTAATTTTAGAAGGTTTACGTACACGAGTTTTTTTAATCTCTATACGTTTCTTCCATTCAACAATGGTATTTTTATTAATTTCAAATTGTGCAGCTACCGCTCGAATAGAATAACCTTCCTCAAGCTTAGCTAAAATTTTACGTCTAAAATGTTCTGAATAACTCATTGCACCATTGTATTGGTTTTATAATGATTTGACTATACCCGCGCGAGTATCAAAAAAACTATATGCCTAACTTGTTGAAGCTATCACCCGGTGAATACTCTGAAGTTGCACTTTTGGCTGATATGGATTTGGTTTTGGATCACTACAAAGAGAAAGATGCTATTCAGTGCTAAAGCTTTCTTACTTCTGAAATATTAAATCTTTATATTGGACTTAAGACCTCTCATGACCAGGTCTGTAATAACTAAGTAAAGCATCACTAACCCGCTATCCGCGGGTTTTCTTTATCTAAGGTAAGTGTAACCTTGTCTTTAAATGTTACATTATAATAATTAATATAAAGATACCTATGATTCATAAATAGAAAGGTAAGTATCAATGAAATATTTGTTAGGTGCAGCATTGTTAGGATTAGCAATTACTGGCTGTACTTCAAATCCAAAAAACGAAGTGGTACAAGAAAAAGTTGTGAGCAATACTCCGGCTGAAACTCAGGTAATTAACTTTACTGGTCCAATGGATCTTACAGTTGAATTGAAATCTTCGGATAATTTTGAAACTGCAGAAATGACAGATAATTCTGGCAAGGTTTATCACCTTAAGCGAGCTATTTCAGGAAGTGGCATGCGTTTGGCCAATGATGATGGTGTTTCAATTCACTTCAAAGCTGGTGAAGGTATTGTAGAGTTTATGAAAGACAAACCTATCAGTATTACTGAATACAAAAAATAAGATTATTGTTCTAGGACAACCCACCCCAGCGGTGGGTTTTCTTTTTAAAAATCCATATTTTCCCTGATATTATGAAGTTGAGGCTCTGCACCAACATTGTTCTCAAACACCCATAAATATCGGAGAAAATATGAAACCTGAAATTATAGAAGCCCTAGCGTTAGAGCTTACTAAATCAAAACTTGCCAATAAGGACACTACTGCATCTGACTGGGTTAAAACCTATGAAGCTTCACTCTCCGAAGTTAAGGGTGAGTGCGACAAAAGTAGAACCCGATTAAAGCCAGCTACAGCTGGGCAACTCTCGTCTAGTAACTAGCCTTAGCAATTACAAGACAACCATTCTTTTGCGAGAAATCCAGAAGAATGGTGTTTAACTCTTCTACAAATTCAATAGGACATTCAATTGTCGCTGTAACTATACAATCCTTATAAATAAGTGCCTGTGCTGCATCTGTCTACACCCTCGCATCTTCTGGCTTCACACCACTCAATATTAGTTTTTCAATAAATTGCTTACGCCATTCAAATATTTCATCCGAAAGACTCATTTTTATCACCTTTGGTAGTGGGTTTTCTTTTGTCTATTAAAACACAAAATAAGAACCAATAATTCAATTATGCATATTATTGAACTTTTGGTTCTTGACAATATTGAACCATTAGTTCATATTTATCTCACAGACATTAAAAAAGCACACCGACCGTCAAATCATGTGTGCTTTTACAGAAACTGCGAGATCAATTATGAACAAAACCTTATCCCCTTTCAATACCATCAAGATATCTCTTGGTGTAGCGGCTGTAACAATAGGCGTACTTAGCTGTGGGTTTAAAACTGCACCTCAGGCTGCTCAACCTATCGTCGCAAACGTAGCCGCTTCTGAATATCAACTTCTTGCATTACGCATGACTGGTGAAAACCACGGCGAAGCTGTTATTCGTTTAGATGGTTTCCGCGTTACAGCACGTTTTGAAGTTGAGGCATTTCCTGACAGCTACGGCGTACCAGGTAGTGAATTCACAGCTGTAGACGTAACCAGCCTTAATGAAGTGACCGTTTCAGATGCCCTAGGCAATCCATACAACGACTTCACAAACCACATCGACCATCAGAACTTCAATGCCCTCATCAAAGGCTATATCGAAAAGCATCGTTTAGTGGAGGCAGGCTGATGACTAATTTTGACAAATTAATTTTCGCACCTCATTGGGTGAAAATCTGTAAAGAAACGATGGTCGACTTAACTGCTGAAAATGTTGTGGTAGTTGGTTTTGGGGAGAATTGCTTCTCCATCCTTGGCTTCCCTGAGTATGTTTTTGACGCAGCAGACCTTACCGCTTTAAAACATCGCCGCATCGCTAGCTACTACATGCCCTTGCATCAATTTGATGAATTGTATGAAGAGGTATTTGGGACAAGTTTTGTTGACGAGTGTGATGAGCTTGATCTGGGTAGCAGCCATGGATTCATTCACAACGGAATAGGCTTAAGAAAAGAGTATTTCTTTGGAGGGAAGGTTAAAACATTTTTAATTCAAGATGAATTAGACCTAGTGGCCCTAAGTAAGCTGGAGAGTATCTTATGGCGCTAAATAATCAAACTCCCGAAGTAATTAACTTCGGTAAGCATAAAGGTACCGCCCTTATTGATTTAGACCAACCATACGTACGCTGGTTGCTTAAACAGGAAAGCCTTAATGGTGATTTACGCAAAAGCTTAGAGAGCCTGCCTTGGGTTAAAGATGCTCAGCGACGTAAAGAGTTAGCGATAGCACTGCAACGTACACACATTCCTCTCAGCGAACGCAGGGCTTTTAAGCGTCGTATGGGTTGGGTTGGTTCGAGATAAGGGGAAATACTCATGGCTATATAGTCAACACGTCAAAAAACCAATACAATACTGATATGAGTTATCCAATACATTTTAGAAAAAAAATATTAGCCAAGCTTGAAGAAGGTCAATCTATCCGAGCGGTTGCTCAGCACTTCGAAATTAATAAAAATACAATTGTCGAATGGAAAAAGCGAATCGAAATAAAAAGAACTCGACCAAGAAAACCATCTAAAGTTGATGATGATGCCTTACGTGCAGATGTTGAGCAATATCCTGATGATTATCAATATGAACGCGCTGCTCGTTTTGGTTGTGCTACTTCTACAATTGGAGATGCGCTCAAGCGTCTAAATATTACAGTTAAAAAAAGACCTTACGGCACCCGAAAGCAAAAACAGAACTCAGAGAGCAGTATTTAAAAGATTTAAACCGATTAAGGTATCAACACCCGATCATCTATCTTGATGAAAGTGGATTTAAATCTCATGAACATAGACCTCATGGTTATTCAAAACAGGGAACTCCTTGTTATGGAACATATAATTGGCAATTAAAAAATCAAACCAATGCAATAGGAGCAATCCATGAGGGTAAGTTATTTGCAGTGGGTTTATTTGATAGCAAAGTAAATTCGGATGTATTTTATTTTTGGGTAGATCAGTTTTTATTACCAGAACTACCCTCGAATAGTGTAATTGTCATGGACAATGCAGCCTTCCATAAACGACCAGATATACAAGATCTATTAAGCCAACATGGGCATCAAATACTTTGGTTACCACCTTATAGTCCTGACCTTAATCCTATTGAAAAAATGTGGGCATGGGTGAAAGCAAAAAGGAAAAAATGGTTGGTTAACTCAATAGATAAGCTTTTTAGTCGTTTCTTTAACGAGTGTATGGGTAATTAAGCGGTTTGACTATACCTATTATTCCAGCAGACCAAGCATTAAACGTTAGCGCGATTATTACTTACATCTATGCAGATCCGGGGCTTGGTAAAACGTCTCTAGGTTTTACCGCAGATAAAGCAATTTCGTTTGACTTTGACCGCGGTGCACACCGTACTGGTGAACTTCGTCGCGGAGCTGTTGTTCCAGTTCAGCAGTGGTCAGATATTGAAAACATTACTGAACAAGACTTAGCACCTTTCAATACGGTTGTTATTGATACTGTGGGCGCAATGCTTGAATCCATCAAGACACATTTGCTCAAAACAGCAAATAACCGTCAGCAAGATGGTGCACTCAAGTTAAAAGCCCAAGGCTTAGCAAATATGAAGTTTAAGCAGTACATCAATACGCTTTTAAGCTTTGGTAAGGATGTCGTCTTTATTGCCCATGCCTCAGAAGACCAAAGCGGTGATCAAATCATCTACCGTCCTGAGCTTGGTGGTAAGAACCGAAATGAACTTTACCGTATTGCAGACATCATGGGTTATTTGACCACTGTAACTACTGGTGAGGGTAAAAATGCGAGAGTCATTAACTTCAAGCCATCCCCAACACACCATGCGAAAAATTCTGGTGCTTTAGGTGGCGAGACTGGTGAGGTTTGGGTACCTGATCTTAAGTTACACCCTACTTTTCTTGCAGACTTAATTGCAGATGCGAAGGCTCATATCAACACGCTTACCCCTGCTCAAATTGCATTAAATAAAGCACTTGAGGATTTGGATAACTGGAAACAAAGCTGCGAAGAAGCAGTTTATGCAAGCGACTTAAATCACCTGACCGAGACCCTAAAGCTAGACAAAGAACACACTTATTATCAAAACATGCGTCAAGCAATGCTTGCTCGAGCGAAAGTACTCGGCTGCACATTCGATATACCCCGCGATACATGGATAGAACCTCCTGAATTTAATGGGATATCAGAAGCTCAACGTGATGAGTTGCAAGACCTCCTAGCACAAGCCGGCATTGATGTTATGACCTATTGTGAAGACCAAGGGATCGATAGCCTATTAGGCATTGAAGCCCAACATTTTGAGAATGTAAAAGCTCACATCATCAATACTACCCAAGGACAAGGGAGAGCCATTGCATGAGCTACACCTACTCTTCTATTACCCGTGTGCTGTTAATTCAGCACAACGGGCGGGTAAGAACATATAGAAACATCAACCTCTTTGGAATTGAGGACTGTATTCAAAACTTTGTTAATACGTGGGGGTATCGATGATCTTCAAAATTAAAAACAAGCATGCCTTTGCCTTCATGATTTGGCTTGAATTATTGGGCTACGTAAAGAAAGTGCTGGCTGACGGTAGCTGTACGTTCTCAGGCAAAGGTACAAAGAAATCGCTGAGCTATGTGTTCGTAAAGAATGATTTAACGGGTAATGCGGCGTGCCAGTCACCGTATGAAGAATACGTGAATTACCAAGATTCTAACTATATTGAAATGAAGGTGGCGGGATGAACAATACACCAATGGATCTAAATGCTGTTCTATTTGCACAGCTCGATCGTCTAAGTAATCCAAGCCTAAAAGGTACAGAACTTGAAGCTGAAATTCAAAAAGCTGAGGCAATTGAGAAAATTAGTGAACAAGTTATTAAGAACAATAATATGCGTTTAAACGCTGCAAAATTGGTTGCTGAATATCGTGGGCTTAAAAACGCCGATTCAGTTGAAATTCCACAGAACTTAATTGGGTGATTTATGGCTAAAGGTAGCGCTATCCATTACAGCCAAGAGCAACTGGACTTTATTAAAGCCAACTGCACATTAAGCCGAAAGGATCTCACTGAAAAGGTTAATGGTGTATTTGGGAGTGAATTTTCTGTTGATCAGATTAAATCCCTGTGCACCAGGAACAAATGGAAATCTGGACGAACTGGTTGTTTTGAAAAAGGCTCAAAACCTTGGAATACAGGCACCAAAGGTGTCTGCAAACCAAACTCAGGAAACTTTAAAAAGGGCCAAATATCCTGGAATAAAAAACCTGTTGGTTACGAGCGTATTTGTTCTAAAGATGGCTATGTACTTATCAAAACAGCAGAGCCGAATGTCTTTGAGTTGAAACACCGGGTAATTTGGGAAAAAGAAAATGGCCCCGTTCCCATGAACCAAGTATTGGCATTTAAAAATCAGGATAAAACAGATTGCCGGTTAGATAACTTAATACTGATGAGTAGAACCGATATGGTTCGATACAACCAGAGTTATCAAAAATTGGCTAATCCTGAAAATAATGAGTCTTGTTTGTTAATGGCCAAAGTTAAAAATATGAAGCATCAACTTCTCAAGAAGGTGTCTTGATGGATCTTCAACACATCGCCCAAGAACTTGCCGAAGAATTCGCACCACTTGTTATAGGTCAATCAGGCACAACCAAAACATTCACGGTGGAGCAAGCCTCTGCCCTTTATCACATCCTTGTAAGTTTTGGATATAAGGATGAATGCACAGGATTGGACACCAAATTACCGTTTGAGTTAATTGATATTAAGAAGGAGGTATCTTAAATGGCTCGTTTAACTAAAATCGATAAAATGTCCGCATGCGAAAAAAAAGCTGTAATTAAAGATTTTCGCAATGCTCCGCCTGAAGCGGATTTTCCACCCGAAGCCATTGCACTAACCTTTCATATTTCACTGGCTTGGCTGCAAAAGAAGAGATGTGAAGGTGGTGGAATACCCTTTTCAAAACCGACAGCTAAAACAGTACTCTATCGAAAAAGTGATGTTTTAGAATTTATGGACAGCAACCGGCTCCAACACACAGCCTAATAAAAAGCCCTCAGTTGAGGGCTTTATTTTTGAATATGATTTTATATTTTAGTAAGTCTACTTAGAGTCTACAAATTGGAACCTCAAGTAGACTCATTGTAGACGCTAGAGCTATTTCCGTAGATCGTAATAGATAGTCAGATATTGCAATATGCTGTAAATATAGGTATTTGAGGATTATTTAAGATGCAGGATATTGCGAAATATTGTATGAAATTGCGAATTTTATAGGAGAATTTAGAATTATGAGTCCGCTGCTCTAACCAACTGAGCTATAGGCCCTAATATGCTGAATTTGTTATATATCAACAAGTTCAGGCGAAATGAATACTATCGAAGATTTTTTCAAAAGACAAGCTTTTTCATACATGGTTGTACACTATCCAAACAATCAGGGGAATTTACATCATCAAACTGACATATCAGGTCTTTCACGATGTTTGAGTTACATACTAAGACTCAAAAGCACTTATAAACACTACAATAATAAAATTTAATTAAATTGGATAAAAACTAAATACCGGCTTTTTCTTTTTTTCGTGACTCAATGAAAAACTCAACAATTGACCAAATAACCACCAAAGAAAAGAGAACGATTGCACATAAAAAAGTCGAAAGATAAGCCATTTTAACAATCCTGAACTTTGTTAAACCAAAGTTAAAGTGTGAAAATGCACACTTTAATCTTAGACCAAAGTCTAATCTTTCATTTCGATTATGAATAGTGGTATTTTCATTTTCACCATATTTATTTTCTATTTGATTAGATTTAAAACATCTTAATGTTCCATTTTCACCCTCTACTTCTTCAACTACTTAGGATTCAAGCCCATTCATAAAAGTGGTAAGTGCAATCAAGTAGGACTTGACTCAAACCGTAAACAAGCAGACATTAGCCTCTTTAAAAAACACTTGTATTTTTATGGTCATGTTAAAAAAATTCATTGGTGAGTCTGCGTTTAAACTCACAGGCTGGAAATATCATGTAGAACCAAACGTTTTGGAAGACAAGCAAGTCATTATTGGATTTGAACATACTTCTATGTTGGATGCTGTCTTGTCACTGGCGATTTTTCAAATCTACGATATGAAAATCCATACCCTGATTAAAAAAGAATTATTCAAAGGGCCAATGAAGCCCATACTCGAAGCCATTGGTGGCATCGCGGTCGATCGTAAGTCAAATAAAGACATTGTGTCTCAAATGGTTGAATACTTTAGTCAAAATGAAAAATTCAATTTAGTCATTGCACCTGAAGCGACACGCGCCAAAACAGGTGAAGTACGTAAACCTATTCGTACTGGGTTTTGGCATATTGCTAAAGCAGCAAATGTCCCTATTGTACTGATGTACGCGAACTCAAAAACCAAGCAAGGCGGTATTTTTGGAAAAATCTACCCTACAGACCTAGATCATGACTTAACGCTTATTAAAGCACTTTATAAAGAGCATGTTGGTTTAGATATTGAGATTCCAGAACCTAAAACTGCTGCACAATAAGGTCGTTTAATTAACCTAAAAGAATGTGAAGACGCTATTCTTTTAGGTCTCTGTGGGTGTTTCCCAACAGTTAATTTTTAAAGTGAACTGCCTCACAAGGTAAATTTTAAATAACTGGCTTTATTTCAAACAATTTTAATTCTTTTTTTGTTTGTTCAGGCGATTTTCAGAAAAACACCTACTTTCGCATAAAAAAGTGCTTATGGTAGAATTTGCACAATTTGATAGGCACAAAGCCAATCTACAAGGAGCATATTTCGCATGGCGGGTCATTCCAAGTGGGCCAATATTAAGCATCGTAAAGCAAAACAAGATGCTAGCCGTGGTAAACTTTTTACCAAATTTATTCGTGAATTAACAACTGCTGCAAAGCTTGGCGGTGGTGATGCTGCAAGCAACCCACGTCTTCGTGCAGTTGTAGAAAAAGCACTTTCTGTAAATATGACACGTGACGTTATCAACCGTGCAATCCAACGTGGTGCTGGTGGCGAAGATAACGATGATTTAAAAGAAATTACTTACGAAGGTTATGGTGTTGGTGGTGTTGCAGTTATTGTGGAAACCATGACTGACAACTTAAACCGTACTGTACCGGATGTCCGTCACTGTTTCTCAAAAACAGATGGCAACTTAGGCACAAACGGTTCAGTTGCTTTCTTGTTCACAAAACGTGGTGAGATCACTTTTGAAGATGTGTCTTTAGAAGATAAAATCATGGACGTGGCACTTGAAGCAGGTGCTGAAGATATCGAAGTCGATGAAGATGAAATCTTAGTCATTACTACACCTGAATCTTTTGGTGATGTACAAGATGCTTTAACTGCTGCAGGTTTAAAATCGGACAATGCTGAAGTGGTCATGAGCCCTTCAACTAAAGCCGAAATCACCGATATCGATCAAGCGAAAAAGATTATGAAAATGATTGATATGCTTGAAGATTTAGATGATGTACAAAACGTATATACCAATGTTGAATTCTCTGACGCGGTATTGGCAGAATTAGACGCCTAATCTTCTGCTTTAAAAATGCGTTCTCAAATATAGCTTTGGGAGCGCATTTTTTATGGCTGATTGAATACACTGTCAATAAATTTTGCTTTTTTAAATCGATATTCATCCATCGTTAAATATTGGCTGTCTTGTTTTAATTGATTATAAGCCATGACTAAATTCTGACTTTTCAACAAGCGATCACGAAAGATCAAAAAACTTTGCCACTGAGAGTTTTTCACGACCCATTAAATAGCAACATCATCCTGCTGTAGCGACTCTAGCATACACAGTTCATGCGTTCTTAAAGTATCAAGCTTTTCAACAAAACCTAAACTGGAAATACTAACGATGGCTGAGTCAAAATCTACAGCATCAACAGCCACATAAATATCCAAATCACCTTTAGAAACTGCATAAGGAATGGCAGATGAACCAATATGTTCAATCTGTGCTTTGGGTATGAAAGCTAAAAGTTGTCGCTGGTAGTATACAAATTTTTAATGGCAAGATGCTTGATACTCAGTAGCTGCATAGAACCTCAGCATACGCTAAACCTTACTCAACAAACCGCTACAGTTAAATACATTATATTCTTTAATCACAAAGCTTGAATGAAGTGCTACCACATGCTCAATTTTACCAATGCGTTTGAGTAAAATATCACTGTAATTTTCCATATCTCTTGCCACAACTTCAACAATAAAATCTGCTGACTGCCCTGTCACTAAAAAGGCATTGGTCACTTCAGGAATGCTTTCCAACTCTTCCAAGAACTTGGAAAAAGTGTCGGTATCATGTTTACTCAAAGATACTTGGAGTAAAACATGTAGGCTAAACCCGAGTTTTTGATAGTTAATATCTCGCTTAACTTTAGTCATAATCGCATTATCAATCAGATGCTTAATACGACGATGCACCGAACTGACCGATAAATTAATACGCTCTGATAATTCGTTTAGATTGATATCTTCATTACTTAAAATTTCTAAAATTTGCTTATCAAAACGATCTAATTCCATTATTTAACTCTCATGACAACTTATGTTTATAGGTGTTTATTTCATATTAAGCATTTCAAATGAAAGATAAAGCTTATTTGCAGTTTTTTTTCATATATTTTCAGATTAATAAAAAGATATCAGCTTTTTTAGACAAAGAGTGCCATGATCTTTTACAACGTGTTAAATAGACTGAGAAAATTTCTATTCAGTTTCTCAAAATAATGATATTGAAAATACAAGAAAGGCAAAGGCTGTATGTATCACATACCACCTTTGCCTTGTTTGGCTTGAGCTTATTTTAAACGCCGCGCCAGTCGACTCGAGCATTGCGCTCGGTTTGATAGACTCTTAAAACATACTGCCCCAAGGGTAAATTGGTTAAATAGGTTTTATAAGCACTAAATTCTTCAGATAGACTTTCCTCATGGTCTTTTTCCCAAGGTGTCCCTTTAATCTCCAGTACAGGCGCCAACATCGAACACACAGCAATATCCGCCAAACCTAAACGATCCCCGACAAAGTAACGTCCATGATTAGCAATTAACTTCTCATTCAATACTTCAATTAAACGCTGCATTTCGGCTTTGGAATGCTCTATTTTCTCTGCATTCAACTCATAGCCTTTCGACATCAATGTTTTCATTAAAGGTTTAGTGTATTTTTCAAATTTACGTAAATAGCCCTTTTCGCCCAACATAATCTGTAACGATTGATCGTTATCGGACAATGCATGGGCCAACCCCCAACGACGCACATGCAATCCCAAGTCGTTGGCTAGTGCATTAACATCTAAAGCCTCTTTACGAAGCTGTACTTCATTACGTAACAGTCGATGTTCTGGATAACGCTCATCAAGATATAATGCAATCTCGGTGGTATCAGCGACCCATTTGTTCTGATCACGCAAAATAGGCAGTTTATTTTGACCGGTCTTTAACTGTGCAAAAGCCCGGTGAACCCCAGGCACCACATTTTGTGCAACAAAATCTAGCTCTTTATGATCGAGCAACCAGCGAGCTTTCTCACAAAAATGAGATAAAGGAAACTGGTATAAAGTTCTCATAAATGCTCCACATTTATTTTTCTATTTTGACTTTTCAGAAAAGCCATCTATTTCAGTTGGATACTTTAGTCACTGTATTTAGGATTTACAATGTACTTTTTACTCAAAACTGCCTAGCAAATGCTCAACAGCCTTTATCAAATTTCTTTGTACACGACAAAAAAAGATAACTCATTGAAATAATGGCATAATACTTGTTTTCTGACGACGAATATGATGACACATTTCAATGAGTTACATCTCATCTTAAACAAATATCTAAAGTGGAACAAGTCACATGTAAAATGTTTTACACTGATTATGATTGCATTAATTGTAAAACAGACATGTAATCTTTCTTCTGCATCTAAAGCCTTACCCATCAAGTGCTTACCACAATCATTTTATCGACGTATACAACGCTTCTTTGCAGGTCAGTATTTTGATTATCGTCAAATTTCTCAGTTAATTTTCAATATATTTTCATTCGACAAAGTGCAACTGACTTTAGATAGAACCAATTGGAAATGGGGAAAACGAGATATCAATATCTTGATGTTAGCCATCGTCTATCGTGGAATAGCGATACCTATTGTTTGGACATTGCTCAATAAACGTGGAAATTCAGATACAAAAGAGCGTATTGCTTTGATTCAACGCTTTATCTCTATTTTTGGTAAAGACCGTATTGTGAATGTGTTCGCAGACAGAGAATTTATCGGTGAGAAATGGTTTACATGGTTAATTGAAAATGACATTAACTTCTGTATACGTGTTAAAAAAACTTTATTGTGACCAATCACTTAGCCAGGAATCATAAAATTAGTGATTTATTTCGTCATCTTCAAGTTGGTCAAACTGAATGTCGTAAACGACGTATTTGGGTTGGTCGAGTAAAACTGTATATTAGTGCGCTACGATTAGAAGATGGAGAACTTTTACTTGTTGTTTCTCCTATGTTTAATGCTTCTGCTATTCGTGATTATGCATTACGCTGGGAAATCGAAACCTTATTTAGTTGTCTCAAAGGACGTGGATTCAATCTTGAAAATACTCGTTTAACAGACCCTGGACGAGTCAAGAAATTGATAGCAGTGCTAGCTATCGGTTTCTGTTGGTGCTATTTAACAGGTGAATGGCAACATGATCGAAAAAAAGCGATAAAAATAAAGAAGCATGGACGACTTTCAGTAAGTTTATTTCGCTACGGTTTGGACTATGTTCAAATGGCTATTCTACGTTTGATTGGTTTTGGAAAAAAAGAAGAATTTAAGAAAGTGCTAGCAATTTTAAGAAAGAAAAAGCCTGATAGGACAAGGATCCTATGAAATTTGTCGTGTACAGAGATCAAATTTATACGTTTTTTTCTCTACAATATCTCAAATCTTGATAAGCAAGCCTTTGATCATACTATTTACCCCACCGTTAAATTAGTTATTCCTTATTTTTCAAATTCTTAACATATCTTCTAAATGATTAAACTTAGCATATTTTGTTTTTAACTTTTTAGCTGCTAAGTAATTCAAAATCCTTCATTTAATCATTCAAGCAATCCCAAGTAGCGTATAGGCATTAAGTAAAGGTGCTTTTATGTCTCATACACTCTCTAAAAATATTCACGTGATACAAAATGATCAGGACGCAATTAATGCAGCCTATCATGTCGCTGACTTTGCCTTAGAAGGTCGGGATCAACGTGATCAGAACCGTCAACTCCCTTTTGCTGAAGTCGAGTTATTTAGCCAAAAAGGATTAGGTGGTATTCGTATTCCTCAAGCTTTTGGAGGCGCATTTGTTTCCAACAAAACCTTAGCTCAGGTTTTTCGCATTATTAATAAAGCCGACTCAAGTGTCGGCCAAATTCCCCAAAACCAAATTGCGCTGCTTAACATGATTGATATCTTAGGCAACGAACAACAGAAACAGTTTATTTTTAATGAAATATTAAACGGCAAACGCCTTGCCAATGGCGGCCCTGAACGCAATACCAAAGACACTAAAACTCTGAGTACAACATTAAGCATTGAAAATGGTCGTTACTATGTCAATGGTGAAAAGTTCTACTCTACAGGCAGTAGCTTTGCCCATTGGTTAGCTATTAAAGCCATTCACCCTGAAGGATATGTGGTACTGACGCTTGTTGATGCCACAGCACAAGGTGTGGAAGTCATTGATAACTGGAACGGTTTTGGTCAGCGTACAACTTCAAGCGGCACAGTAAAATTACAACGGGTTGAAGTCGATCCACTACTTATCTTTGATGAGCGGAAACTGGTTGAAGACGTCAATTACCGTGGTGCTTTCTCGCAGTTAATGCAAGTTGCAATTGATGTCGGTATTGCAGAAGCCGCATTTGAAGACACTTTGTCAGCAGTGAAAAAAGCCCGACCAATTGTCGATGCGCAAGTTGAGAAAGCCAGTTTTGAACATTACACCTTACAAGAAGTCGGCAAATCCGCTGTCCTGTTGGATGCCGCTATTTTACTGCTCGATGAAGCTGCTGAATATTTAGATGAGCTCGACCGACTGAGCATTGTCAGTGCCGAACAAGCAGCTAAAGCTTCCATTCTAGTCGCCGAAGCAAAGGTCTATGCTAATGATGCTGCACTACAAATTTCTGAAAAACTCCTAGAGCTTGGCGGCAGTCGTTCGAGCCTAAGCCAACATAATTTAGATCAACATTGGCGCAATGCACGTGTGCATACCTTACACGACCCGATCCGCTGGAAGCTGCATGCACTGGGTAACTACTATTTGAACAACACTTTCCCTGCTCGCCACGCCTGGATTTAAGGAGAACATTATGACTTCATTTCAACCTATTCTTCCACTTCAATCCAAAAATGCAGCGTATGCACATATTATTCAAAGCGATGCCGAAGCCTTAGAGATTGCCAAAAATTTAGCTGAGCAGTTTAAACAACAGGCTATCCAACGTGATGCGGAACGTATTTTGCCTTTTGAGGAAATCGAAGCCTACAGTCAATCTGGGCTCTGGGCGATTACTGTACCGAAGGAATTCGGGGGCGCAAATGTTTCCAGCTATACGGTCGCGCAAATTATTGCACTAATGAGTGGTGTGGATGGTTCGATTGGACAAATTCCCCAGAACCATTTCTATGCCTTAGAGGTTTTACGTAACAACGGTACTGAACAACAAAAGCGTAAACTCTATGCAGAAGTGCTAAAAGGTGCACGCTTTGGTAATGCCTTGGCAGAGTTTAAAACTAAAAATGCAACACAAAAACAAACTGCACTCAGCCAAACTGAACAAGGCTATGTGGTCAATGGTGAAAAGTTTTATTGCACAGGTAGTCTGTTTGCAGACCGCATCCCCACTTTAGTCAAAGATGCCGATGACAAAGAGTTTCTGGTCTTTATCCCACGGAGTAGCCAAGGACTCGAACTGATTGATGATTGGTCGGGTTTTGGTCAACGTACCACAGGCAGCGGTACAGTCAAATTCAATCATGTCGCTGTAGATGCTGAAGATATTGTTCCTTTCGATACCGCTTTTTCTAGACCGACTCTGGTTGGGCCTTTTGCTCAAATTATGCATGCTGCCATTGAAACAGGCATCGCGCGTGCTGCTTTTGAGGAAACACTGGTTCGTGTGCGTCAGGCTCGTCCGTGGATTGACTCTGCTGTTGAACAGGCAACCGATGATCCTCTAACACAGTTTGAACTGGGACGAGTAATTGCCGATGTTCGTGCCAGTGAAGTCTTACTCAAACAAGCGGCCCGCTCAATCGATGCAGCACGTCCTTATCCAACCATAGAAAACATTGCTAAAGCATCACTGGATGTAGCGAAAGTTCGTGCACACAGTACAGAAACCGCATTAAAAGCCGCTTCGAAATTGATTGAACTGGCAGGCAGTCGTGGTAGTCAGCGTGAAGATGGCCTAGACCGCTTTTGGCGTAATGCACGTGTTCACACGCTACATGATGCGTCACGTTGGAAATATTACTTCATTGCCAATTATCTTCTTAATGGTGTACTTCCGCCACGCAGAGGGACATTGTAATGACATTATCATCTCAAAATAACAAGTCGAAGCAAATCATCCTGAATGCCTTTGATATGAATAGCGTAGGTCATATCAATCACGGTTTGTGGACACACCCACGCGATGAGTCACATCGTTTTAATGAACTCAGCTATTGGACCGATTTGGCGCAAACTTTAGAGCAAGGTTTATTTGATGGGTTGTTTATCGCCGACATTACGGGTGTTTACGATGTTTATCAAAATGGTCTTGATTTAACCCTAAAAGAGTCGATTCAGCTTCCAAGCCATGACCCAAGTACACTCGTTTCTGCTATGGCTGCCGTTACACAGCACTTAGGTTTTGGTGTCACTGTAAATCTGAGCTATGAGTCGCCTTATCAGTTTACACGACGCTTTGCGAGCCTCGATCATTTAACCCACGGTCGTATTGGTTGGAACATTGTCACGGGTTACTTAGACAGCGCAGAACGATTAATTGGTCAAAAAGGTTTAAAAGATCACGACTTACGTTATGAACAAGCTGAAGAGTTTCTCGAACTTTGCTATAAATTTTGGGAAGGTTCTTGGGAAGACGATGCCGTACAAAAAGATAAATTAAACCGTGTCTTTACCGATCCGTCAAAAGTTCATGCCATACAGCATCAAGGCAAATTTTTCCAAAGTCAGGGCGTTTTTCAAGTTTCTCCATCTATTCAGCGGACGCCTGTACTTTATCAAGCGGGCGCTTCAAGTAAAGGCTTAGCTTTCGCAACTCAGCATGCTGAAGCCATGTTTATTGGTGCTGACACGCCTAAAAAACTGAAACAGCAAGTCGATAAGATTCGTGCGCTTGCATTAAGCCATGGACGTGATGAGCAAGCTATTAAACTCTTTGTTGGCATTAGTATAGTGACGGCAGAAACGGACGAACTCGCACAAGAAAAACTGACAGAATATATTCGCTATGCCAGTCCAGAAGCAGGTTTGGCTCATTTTTCCAGTTCGGTCGGAATTGATTTGGGCCAATTCGCAGATGATGAAGCGATTCCTTATAAACAAACCAATAGCATTGCTTCGGTCAATAACAAATTTAAAGAACAAAAAGTTACGCGAGCTGATTTGAAAGCCCAGCATGTACTCGGTGGACGCTATCCACTGATCGTCGGGAGTGGAAAAACTGTAGCAGAGAAACTCATTCAGCTCTTAGATGAAACTGGCGTAGACGGCTTTAATCTCACACGAACCGTTGCCCCAGAGTCACATCAAGACTTTATTCGTTGGGTCATCCCAGAATTACAAGAGCGTGGACGTTATAAAACCGCCTATGAAACAGGTAGTTTACGCCACAAATTATTCGCTCAAGGTGACCGACTGGCCGCAGACCACCCAGTACAGCAGTATCGATGTCAAAGCTCGAGCTCTCATCCTAAAACACAGCAAAAACAAACCGCATAAATTTTAAAATACGAGAAATATCATGGCTCAAACTGCAAAAACAAAATTTACCGTTATTGGGGTAATTGTCGCCGCCATCGTCATTGCACTGGTGGCGTGGTCTTATCATAAAAAATCGAGCAACACTGAACTGGTGATTGGGATCAGCCCACCCTTTGCCAATCCGTTAAAGGTGGCTGTGGAAGAAGCAAAACAGCAAGGCATCAACGTCAAACTGGTCGAGTTTTCGGATTGGAATACCCCCAATATCACGCTCAACCATGGTGATATTGATGCCAACTATTTTCAGCATCAGCCCTTCTTAGATAACGCCATCAAAGAAACCCAATTTAAACTCAAAGCACTGGATAAAGGCGTCACCACACACGTCGGTTTATATTCAAAAAAATATGACTCGATTGCTGCGATTCCTGAAAATGCACGTACAGTTATTCCAAATGATCCAGTAAATCAAGGTCGTGCGCTTTTACTGTTACAACAGGCTAAATTGATTAGCTTAAAAGATCCAAACAATCACCTATCCAACCTGCAAGATATTGTCAGCAATCCTAAAAAGCTCCAGTTTATTGAAGTTGAAGGTCCACAAACTGCGCGTGCCGTTGATGATGCTGACTTGGTCTTTAGCTATCCACATTATTTACGTCTTGCAAAAACCATCGACCCAAATGATGCACTGATCTTAGATGACAACACCAATACCCTGTATTCGATTTTATTTGTGGTGCGTGACGACTACCAACAGCAACATCCAGAGAAAGCGGCACAACTTGAAAAGTTCATCAAGATTTATCAAACATCTGACAAAGTTAAACAGACTTTGAATAGTGAAATTGGTGAAAAACTTTGGTTCCCTGGTTGGAAGTGAGTATAAGCAATGACGCAATCTTTCATTCAAAATCGAAAAAAATGGCTGATTGGCTTAAGCATCATCGTGGCATTTTTTTCTCTAGCGGGTTACCGCTATAGCAAAAGCCATGCGCAAGATGATGTCTTAACGATTGGTATTAGCCCACCTTATGCCGAACTGCTGCAAAGCGTGGCAGATGATGTAAAAAAGCAAGGCATTCAAGTCAAACTGGTTGAATTCTCTGACTGGCATGCGCCAAATGTTGCTGTGCAAAATGGTGACATTGATGCCAATTTTTTTCAACAAAGTGTCTTTCTACGCAATGCGATTCGCGAAACAAATTATGATCTGCATGCATTCGCCACAGGAACAGGAAGTCATGTCGGACTGTATTCAAAAAAATATAAGTCCTTAGATTCACTACCAACTCAAGCACGTGTGGTCATCCCCAATGACCCTGTAAACTCGGCACGTGCTCTAATTTTACTGCATCGTGCAGGTTTGATTCAGCTCAAAGACCTCAACAATGAACTATCTACTGTACAAGATATTGTGAGCAATCCTAAACAGCTTCAGTTTATTGAAGTAGAAGGCCCACAAACTGCTCATGCGTTTAATGATGCCGATTTAATTTTTGGCTTCCCGCATTATTTAAAAATGGCCAAAGTCACAGATCCTCATCATGCCCTTTTTCTTGATCCTATAGACAAGAAATACGCCATTTTATTTGTGACACGTGAAGACTATCCAGATCAAAACCAGAAACTTGCGACCTTTGTGCAAGCATTCCAAAACTCAAAACACGTTCAAGAAATTTTAGACCGTGATTTTGGCCAAGGTCTGTGGTTTGAAGGCTGGAAATAAGGAGAAAAAGAATGGTCAGCTTTGGTTCTCATGTGGATTTTTCAATTCCACATATCAAAATTCGTAACTTAAACAAACATTATGCAGTACAAGGTCAAACTGTACACGCACTCAAAAATATTGACCTAGACATCCCGACAGGGAAAGTGTTTGGCATTATTGGCAAAAGTGGTGCAGGTAAATCTTCCCTGCTCCGCACCTTAAATGGTTTAGAAAGTATCAGTGAAGGTCATATCCATATTCATCAGCAAGACTTGGCAGCATTGAACCACGCTGAGCTGATTCAGCTCCGCCAACGCATTGGTATGATTTTCCAGCATTTCAATTTAATGTCTGCCAAAACAGTCTATGAAAATGTTGCACTGCCCCTCAAAGCGGCCAATTATCCTAAACAAAACATCGAACAACGTGTCAATGAAGTTTTACAGTTGGTTGGGCTAAGCGATAAGTCACAGCATTACCCATCACAACTGTCTGGTGGTCAAAAGCAACGCGTGGGCATTGCCCGTGCATTGGTTCACCATCCTGAAATTTTACTCTGTGATGAAGCGACATCTGCGCTCGATCCAGAAAGCACCTCTGTAGTGTTGTCCCTACTCAAAGAGATTAATCAAAAGCTGGGTATCACCATTGTATTGATTACCCATGAAATGCAAGTGATTCGGGAAATCTGCGATCAGGTCATGGTCATTGATGGTGGTGAAATTGTGGAATCAGGCGAAGTTTGGTCGGTGTTCTCTCAACCCCAACAAGGCATTACGCAAGAACTACTAAATCTAGAACAACTCGATTTGCCTTTTCGTTTAAATGCTGAACCTACGCAGCTCGATACACATGCCATTTTCAAAATTCGCTCGACGTCAGATGCGCATCATCCTCCTGACCTAAAACAAATTTTAGAACACTTTCCACAAACTTTGCATTTATATCAAAGTCAGGTCGACACCATCCAGAACCATTTAATAGGAACATTGGTTATTGCTGTTCCTACACAGAACTTAGAAATTCAATCGCTACTACAAAAACTAAAAGCGCATGTGACACATGTAGAGGTACTTGGCTATGCACGACCAACTCATTGATTTATTACTGACAGGCACTATCGACACCTTAATCATGGTCGGCGCATCTGCGTTTTTTGCCTTACTCATTGGTCTGCCAATGGCAGTGGTTCTGGTCAGTACCTCTGAGCATGGCATTTATCCTTCCAAAAGTATTAACCATAGCTTAGGCTGGTTGGTGAATATCACCCGTTCCGTTCCCTTCCTGATTTTGATGGTGGCCCTCATTCCACTCACACGTTGGATTGTAGGCACCAGTTATGGTGTTTGGGCAGCAGTTGTCCCTTTAACCTTAGCAGCAACACCCTTTTTTGCACGAATTGCAGAAGTCAGTTTACGCGAAGTAGATCAAGGGCTGATTGAGGCTGCGCAAGCTATCGGCTGTAACCGTACTCAAATCATTTGGCATGTGTTGTTACCTGAAGCTCTTCCTGGAATTGTCGCAGGTTTTACCGTAACCATTGTGACCATGATTAACTCCTCTGCCATTGCAGGCGCAATTGGTGCTGGCGGTTTAGGCGATATTGCCTATCGTTATGGTTATCAGCGTTTTGATATGCAGATCATGTTGGCCGTGATTGTCGTGCTCGTGATTTTGGTGATGTGTGTGCAAGTGATTGGAGACAATCTGGCAAATCAACTCGATAAAAGGAAGGTTTAATCCCATTTCCTATATAAAGCAGAGACTATACTGTCCACTTAAGTTTTTTAGCCCTCCTTTTTCTGAGGAGGGTGTTTCAATATGAAGTTCACTACCCATTTATAATCGCTTCTGATTTATGACAGCAGTCTAATCAACATTGTTTTTCTTTGAAATTCACATAGAAAATATAGCTCTCAATATACAGATAGAAATGAATAAGCTATAACGTATCTTCAAAGCTAAATAAGAATAACTACCTCAATATGCATCATTCCCCTAAAATTAAAGTACTCGCTTTCGACATCTTTGGAACTGTTGTGGACTGGCATTCTTCAATCGTTCAAGAAGTGAAAAGTCTAGCCTTGAACATTGATGCCAACCAATTTGCATTAGACTGGCGAGCAGGCTATCGACCTGCAATGGATCAGGTTTTGTCAGGTCAGCAGCCGTGGATCTCCATTGATGATATTCACCGTCTCATTTTGGATGAGCTTTTAGTGAAATATCAAATATCCACACTGACCGAAGCTCAAAAAATGGATTTAAATTTTATTTGGCATCGTCTCAACCCTTGGCCAGATACAGTCGCTGCACTCAATCAATTAAAACAAGATTATATTATTTGCACCCTTTCAAATGGCAACATTCGCTTATTCGTCGATCTAGCAAAGTACGCAAAATTGCCTTGGGACACTATTTTCTCTGCTGAAAATTTCAAAGCCTACAAACCTTCTCCCCAAACCTATTTAGGTGTCGCAGACTTACTCAATGTTGTACCGAGTCAAGTGATGATGGTTGCCACCCATCAAGATGACCTTGCCGCAGCGCGTAGCTGTGGACTTCTGACGGCGTATATTGAACGCCCCTTTGAGTATGGTTCAGCTCAATTGAAAGACTCTAGTTCTTGCATAGACAATAATCTACATGCAACTGACCTCTTAAATCTGGTTTCTTTATTAAAAGAAAAGGCTCGTATATAGGGCTTAAATGAGGAAGTTCTGCCCACAACATGATTTACAACTTTGATTCTTCTCGCCTGAGACCTGACTTTGTCATGGCTTTCATGTAAAATCACTGGCAATTTTTATATAACACGTTGTGAGTTATTTCATGGGTTTTAATTGCGGTATTGTCGGCTTGCCGAACGTTGGTAAATCTACACTTTTCAATGCATTGACTAAAGCTGCTATTGCTGCTGAAAACTTCCCATTCTGTACAATTGAACCAAACACAGGCATCGTTCCTGTGCCAGATCCACGTTTAGACAAACTTACCGCGATTGTAAAACCTCAGCGTGTGATTCCAACGACGATGGAATTCGTGGACATTGCAGGTTTAGTTGCGGGTGCATCTAAAGGTGAAGGCTTGGGGAACCAATTTCTTGCAAACATCCGTGAAACGGATGCGATTGCTCACGTTGTACGTTGTTTTGAAGATGAAAACGTCATTCACGTTAACGGTAAAATTGACCCGCTTGATGACATCGCAACTATCAATACGGAACTTGCACTTGCTGACTTAGAAACTGTGACAAAAGCAGTGACTCGTTTAGCAAAATCTGCAAAAGGTGGCGACAAAGAAGCGCTTGCAACCAAAGCGGTTTTAGACAAAATTTTACCTTTACTTGATGAAGGCAAACCTGCTCGTGCAGCTGACCTAGATGATGACGAACGTAAATTGGTTCGTGGTTTTGGATTAATGACTTTAAAACCAACCATGTATATTGCGAACGTTGCAGAAGATGGTTTTGAAAATAACCCGCATTTAGATGCTGTGAAAAAACTTGCAGCTGAAGAAAATGCAATCGTAGTTCCGCTTTGCAACCAAATCGAAGCCGAGATTTCACTGCTTGAAGATGAAGACCGTGCTGAGTTCCTTGAAGCTTTAGGCATGGAAGAGCCAGGTCTAAACGTGGTAATTCGCGCAGGCTACGGTCTTTTAGGTTTACAGACTTACTTCACAGCAGGTGTACAAGAAGTTCGTGCTTGGACCGTTAAAGTGGGTGCAACCGCACCACAAGCGGCCGGCGTGATCCACACTGACTTCGAAAAAGGCTTTATCCGTGCTGAATGTGTTGCTTATAACGACTTCGTTCAATACAACGGTGAAGCAGGCGCGAAAGAAGCAGGTAAATGGCGTTTAGAAGGTAAAACGTACATCGTTCAAGACGGTGATGTTCTACACTTCCGCTTTAACGTATAAGTCGTTCCGAGTATAAAAAAACCCGATACCAATCGGGTTTTTTTATAAGCTTAAATCAAGCTTAAAAATAGCATTAAATAACATATGAGCACCTGATCCGTTTGGATCTCACACAATATTCTAACTTCTATTCTTTTACATTATCGCTAATTTAATCACAGGCACTAATGCCTTCATTGAACAAACGAAAATGAAAAAGATCAGCACATTTATTGCAGCAGGTTTATTCACAACGCTTAGCGCTACAGCATTTGCATGCCCACAAGGAGCAACACTGTCGGGTGGTACAGGTGCAAATCATAAAGGTGGTAAGTGCGTCGCAACCATGAACGTGACGAAACATGATCAGGCAATGAAACAAGCCAAAACGGCCAAACACGATCAAGCCATGAAACAGGATAAAATGGTGAAACATGATTCAATGAAAGCCAATGATGTGACCAATAAATCCCATAAAGATGCTCATGCTTCAAACCCGAATACACCCAAAGCTCAACCAGATATACATAAAGTCGCGAAGACATCTTAAAACAGCATAAAAAAAAGCCAGTGAAATTCACTGGCTTTTTTATCGATAAAATAATTCAGTTAATGTTATGCCACAGATACATGCTTGTTATCCATTGCAGCACGCTGTTTACGCGCTTCATCTAACATGCGTTGTTCAATGTCTTTTCTAAAACCAAGCATAAACACCATTTCCGCCAAAACAAATAGTGGACCAATGGCTAGGCCAATCACATCATCCATAAAGGCTGGTTTTTTCTTCTCATAGAAATGCCCGACAAACTGAAACGCCCAGCCGACAAGAAAAATACCAATACTGAGACTTAACCAAAGCCCCAAATCAAACTGTGCAATTTTATACGCCAATGGATAAGCCATGGCATAGATCACTAGCATGATCACACCAAAAATTCGATCTAAGCTTAAGTAGTAAACAATACTCGCTAATATCAAAACCATCGCCAAGGTAATTTCAAAACTGCCAATAGTCATGCCAGCTCTTGCGGTTAAACACATAATTGAAAACACAATCAGCGGAATCCCCACAAAGTGGGTCACGATATTTTTATGATCAAGATGATAAGCTGCATACTGACTTAATAATTTTTCTAATTTACTCATACTGTATTTCCTTATTGCATGATATTGATCACGATATAGAATAACTTTAAAGGAAAACAGCCCATCAAGTTGTCGTCGACCTGACAAGTTGCTCGATCAATCACGAAAGGACGCGGAATGCTGGAAGTTCAACATCAACAACAGTTACTCAATAACAATTGGTTCGCCAAACTACCACAAGCCTATCAACAGTATATTGTGCAACATGCCAAATATATTGACGTTGCAAAAGACCAAGCTGTTTTTCGCTCTGGGGATTTATTTGATGGCATCTATGCAGTCTTGAATGGTGCCATTCGCTTAGGTCATGTCGACATTGAAGGTAAAGAAGCAGTTGCAGCAATTGCTGAACCGATTATGTGGTTTGGAGAAATTTCATTAATAGATCAGCAACCGCGTTCGCACGATGCGATTGCTATTCAAAAAAGCACCCTGCTCCATCTACCTAAACGCGATGTTGAGGAATTTATCCAAGCCACCCCAGAATTTTGGTTTCATATTGCACAGCTTGCTTCGCAGAAGTTACGTCTCGCCTTTTTAGAACTAATCGCAATCCAAAGTCAAAATATCAGTCAACGACTGGCTCAACGCTTACTGTTTATTTTAAGCGGTTATGGCAACCATCTATCGATTACCAATGATGAAATTCATTTATCACAGGAGCAACTGGCTCAAATGCTGATGTGTTCACGCCAAACGATTAACCAAGAACTTCAAAACTTAGAAAAACAAGGAATACTGGCAATTGCGTTTAAAAAGATTAAGATTTTAGATCCTGCAAAGCTGCATACAATTGCACATAGCTCAGAATAGACAATCAAGTGTGCGCCTTAAGAGTGCAATTCACATAGAAGGAATGTATAGAAATATTGCTACACGGCCTAATGTCTTGGCTATTCGTCTCCCCGGCTTGAGACTGCTGTCACTGTGTTTGACAGATAGCTAATGTAAACATCGCAACAGCTAAATTTTTTAAATTAACCCTCAAAATTCGACTCAATTCCGATATTTTACTGCATTGGGATAATTTACTATTTTTATTATATTATTCATTAAAGCTACAACCATAAAAAAGCGAGTTTTAAAACTCGCTTTTAATCATGCTATATCGGTCTTAGACACCCACTTTTTTAGGGTCAGTATTGCCTAAACTGGGGTTATCAATTGCGCCCCGACATTGTGCTTTATCACGCTCATAATCGCTCTGTTTCTGTGCAACACTCGAAGAACCGTCTAAGGTCTCACGTGCCCACACTTCTAAGCTGGTCAAGGCTTTACGACACAGTGCGTATTTTCCTTCGGTCACTGAGTCTGTCATTTTGACATTAATACGCCAGTCCGTACTGAGTTTACGTGCAGGATGACGGACTTTAGCTTCAATCTGATCCAGTTGCTTGTTATATACCAAGCCATCTACTTCATTAATAAACACCCAAGCACGCTGGGCATATTCCGTCGCGTCATTGGTAATTTTTGGCGCAGCCTTAATTTCTACTTTTTGTTCAGGAGCTTGCTCTGACTGCCCACAAGCTTGCAAAAGTAAACTGCTTACAATTATAGCAGCCAGCCCTAAAGTACGTAATTCGAGCTTCAACATGGTTAAACGCCTCAACAAACAATTGGGCACTATGCTAGTGAATTCAGTTACAATACACAATCAATTTTGACCTATTGATAAAGTCTTCTTCAAGGTGTGTTGTGTCCGAACTTAATCCCACTCCTGCACAAGCTGCTGGCTTTTGGCAAGGGGCTAAGGATAGCCAAGCGATTATCTTTACCTATCTGCCTGTTTCTTTTGCCTTTGGTGTATCTGCAACCCAGTTTGGCTTTAATGCATGGGAGGCTTTATTTTTATCCTGCTCAATGTATGCAGGGGCCAGTCAGTTTTTAGTGGTTGCCCTATTGGGTAGTGGAACATCTATTTGGATGACTGCCCTCACTGTGATTGCCTTAGATATTCGTCACTTACTCTATGGCCCTGCACTACAAAACTTAATTCAAGATAAACTGAACTTAAAGAAAACCGCTATTTGGTCATGGGGGCTAACCGACGAAGTCTTTGCCTCAGGTATGATTAAACTGTCACAACGCCGTCAAGAGTGGTCTGAGTCTTGGATGCTCGGTTTAAGCCTGTTTAGTTGGCTCGCATGGGCTACAGGTTCTTTTCTGGGTGGAATGTTTGCAGACCAAGTCAGTCATTTACCCCAGTTTTTACAAGCCGCTCTAGACTTTCTATTACCAGCACTGTTCTTAAGTTTCTTATTGGCAGCTTTTGAAAAGAAACACACTTTTGTGGTGGCTGTGACCATTCTTGTATCTGCCATTGCCTGCTATTTTATTGACTTATCTGCTGCGATTTTTATTGGTATCAGTTCGGGTATTTTTGCAGGCTTGTTTAAGCACTATGTACTGAAAAAACCAGACCCTGAACATATGGGAGATCAAGCATGAATATCGAAATTATTTTGGTCGGCATTGTAGTGGGTATTGCAAATTTTGCTTCACGCTTTGGCCCATTCTTCGTCATTCAAAAGTTCCAGCAAGGTTCACAAAAGCGCGGTGCTCTATGGTTAAAAATTGCATTGGGTTCGATTGGTATTGCGGCGATTAGTTCAATGCTTGTGGTTGCAACTTTGCCACCACTGTTAGATACACCCAATAAAAGTTTTGCCATGTTAGTCGGCTTCGTCGTATTAGCCGGACTTTATTTCAAGTTTAAGCAAATTGTCCCCGCTACACTCACCGCAGCACTGAGCTATGGTTTGGTTTATACCTATATTCCTATGCCTTTTTAACCCATATCTTGCATCCATCAAAATCTGATTTACTATTTGAAGCGCTCAGCTGTGCAAGACATTTCAAGCTTGATTGGAAAAGTTTATTGAGCATCCTTTTGCATGAAAATTTTGACTTTGGAATGCGCAGCTTTATAAAAAAAATTGTTGGACAATATCATTAATTTATGTGAATGAACCCTGAAGACTTTTAAGAGTTCTGCTATGCTAAAAGCCCATAAAATCAAGCATGGATGATTTACATGAGCGTTACTATTGGTACTCCACTTCAGCCTTCAGCATTTAAAGTTCTGCTATTGGGTTCTGGAGAGCTTGGGAAAGAAGTTGTGATTTCTTTACAACGTTTAGGTGTAGAAGTTCATGCTGCTGACCGTTACGATCATGCTCCTGCAATGCAAGTGGCACACTATGCCTATACCTTAAATATGGCAGATGCGACAGCGCTTAAACAACTCATTCAGGACGTTAAGCCGAATTTAATTGTTCCCGAAATTGAAGCCATTGCGACACAAGTATTGGTTGAAATCGAACAAGAAAATATTGCCACAGTCATCCCCTCTGCAAAAGCGGTCAATTTAACCATGAACCGTGAAGGCATCCGTCGTTTAGCTGCCGAAGAACTGGGCTTACCGACATCGGCTTACCGTTTTGCAGATACTTTAGAATCTTTCCGTGCTGCATGTGATGACATTGGTTATCCAAACTTTGTTAAACCAGTCATGTCCTCTTCTGGTAAAGGCCAATCCCGCGTAAAAGAATTTTCAGAAGTGGATGCTGCGTGGAAATATGCACAAACAGGTGGTCGTGTAAATCAAGGGACTGTCATTGTAGAATCTCAAATTGATTTTGATTTTGAAATTACGCTATTAACAGTACGTTCAAAAAACCCAGAAACAGGTGAAATTGAAACTTCGTACTGCGACCCAATTGGTCACCGCCAAGACGCGGGCGACTATGTTGAAAGCTGGCAGCCTCAAGCCATGTCGCCAGTGGCCCTCGACGAAGCAAAGCGTATTGCCAATAAAGTCACCATCGCATTGGGTGGCTGTGGTATTTTCGGTGTAGAACTCTTTGTCAAAGGCGATAAAGTGTGGTTTAGTGAAGTATCACCACGCCCACATGACACAGGTCTTGTGACGCTTGCCTCTCAGTTCCAAAGTGAATTTGAACTACATGCACGTGCGATTTTGGGTCTACCTGTCAATACAGCACGTCATAGCGTTGCTGCGAGTGCCGTGATCTATGCAGGCGTAGATGATAATAACTTATCTTTTTCTGGCTTAAATCTTGCTTTGGCAAACCCAAATACTGATTTGCGCATTTTTGGAAAACCAGAAGGCTTTACACGTCGCCGTATGGGCGTTGCGACAGCACGTGCTGAAACAACTGACCAAGCGCGTGAACTAGCAGTACAAGCTGCTGGACTGGTTAGCGTTCATCAAAATTAAGCGTTGTTAAAATATACGGATACGGTTCATGATCAATACTTCTCCACTGCTTAACTATGTCAGCAGCAATCACGACATCAAAGCGATTAATCAATGGCGTAGTGATGTCGAAAATCAATTACAAGAAAGTTTTGATCATGGCCAATCCATCCGCGATGTCATTTTAACGCGTTCAAATATGACCGATGAAGCGCTTATTTTCCTATGGAAATATGCAAAACTCGATCAGACAGACTTAAGTTTATTTGCTGTCGGTGGTTACGGTCGCCGAGAGATGCTACCTTACTCAGATGTAGACATCATGATTTTGTCTGAGGATGAGTTTAGCGAAGAACAAGAAAAGCTCATTTCTGTCTTTATTTCCTCACTTTGGGATGTCGGCAATTTCAAGCCCGGCATTAGTGTACGTACCATTGCCAACTGTGTTGAACAAGCAACCTCCGACTTAACTGTTGCTACTGCCCTCATTGAGTCCCGTTTAATTACAGGCAATGAACACTTAGCCAAATGGCCGCGACGCATTGTTTCGCAAACATGGACAGATAAAACCTTCTATGATGCAAAAATGGAAGAACAGGCCAAACGCTATGCACAGCATAACTTTACGGAAAGTAATCTAGAACCCGATATTAAAAACGCGCCGGGTGGCATTCGGGACATTAACCAAATTGGTTGGATTGCTAAACGGCATTTCCGCGTCAACCGTATTTATGACTTGGTGCATTTAGGCTTCATTTCGGAGTTTGAGTTAGGTGTATTAGAAGAAGCCGAAAGCTTCCTCTGGGAAATTCGTCATCACCTACACCGCCTCACTAAACGTGATGAAAACCGTTTACTGTTCGACTATCAACGTGACATTGCCGCAAAGTTTGGCTATGTGCGTGAAGAAGGTAAATCACCGAATTATCCGATTGAACAATTCATGAAGCGTTATTATCGAAGCGCGCAACAAGTCACCACGCTGAATGAAATGCTGTTGGCTTATTTCAATGAATCTGTGATTACCCCACGCCTGCCGAACTATGAGCGTAACATTGAAGAAATCAATGAAAATTTTAAACTGGTCGACGGCAAATTGGCCGTTCAACACCACAAGATTTTCTCTGAGAACCCAAGTGCTATTTTAGAAATTTTCTATATATTGGCTAATCGACCTGAAATTACTGGCATCCGAGCACGTACGCTACGACTGTTAATTTTGGCAGCTAAACGCATTGACCAAAAATATAGAGATAATCCAGCGCATCAAGCCCTCTTTATGGCTATCATTCGCTCACCTCATCGTCTATACGAAACCATGGTAGCAATGAAACGTTATGGCGTTTTAGGTAACTATATTCCTGCATTTGGACAGATTATGGGGTTGATGCAGTATGACTTGTTCCATATCTATACAGTGGATGCACATACTTTATTATTACTGCGCAACTTAAACCGTTTCAAAGAACCTGAGTTTGCCAAAGACTTCCCTGTCGTCAGTTCAGTGTTCCAACGTCTAGCACGTCGTGACATTGTTTATTTGGCTGCCATTTTCCATGATATTGCTAAAGGCCGTGGCGGAGACCATAGTGAGCTAGGTGCAACCGATGCGATTGAATTCTGTCGTAGTCATGGTTTTACCGAGCGTGAATGCAACCTTGTCGCATGGCTTATCCAAAACCATTTACTCATGTCCGTCACTTCTCAAAAGAAAGACATTTCTGACCCCGATGTGGTTAAAGCTTTTGCTGAGAAAATGGGCGACATGGAACATCTCGATTATCTATATACGTTGACAGTTTCGGATATC
The DNA here is from genome assembly GCF_058242845.1 of Acinetobacter sp. 789_lipA. NCBI lineage: Bacteria > Pseudomonadati > Pseudomonadota > Gammaproteobacteria > Moraxellales > Moraxellaceae > Acinetobacter > Acinetobacter sp. 789_lipA. The sequence goes on from NZ_JBZAYS010000001.1 coordinate 2,915,234, forward strand.
AATGCCACCAATCCTTCACTTTGGAATACGTGGCGCGCATCTCTCATGCGTCAGCTCTATACCCATGCACGTGACGTGATTCGCTCAGGTTTAGGCCGTCCTGTGGATTATCAAATGCTCATCGAGGACACTAAGTTTTCTGCCAGCGAACAACTGGTCGAAGAGTTTGCACTAGATGATGTCGAAAAAGTCTGGCAAGAACTGGGGGATGAATATTTCCTCAAAGAATCTGCCGATGAAATTGCTTGGCACACACGTGCTATTTTACAACACGGTGACAACCCTGAACCGCTGGTTTTGATGCGTGCACAGCGTAAATTTGCTCAAGATGCGGTACAAATCTTTATTTATACCCAAGATCAGCCCAACCTGTTTGCAACAACGGTTGCTATTCTCGATCGTATGAATTTGGACGTACAAGATGCGCGTATTATTACCGCGACCAAAGCATTTAGCTTAGACACTTATGTCGTGCTTGACCGTTTTGGTACGCTGCTAACCGACCCTGAACGTGAAGCCAAAGTGCTGTCAGCGTTAAAAGATGCATTAGCCAATTCAGATAAATACCCTGGGCTCATGCAACGTCGCATACCACGTCAGCTGCGTCATTTTGACATTGAAAACACCGTTGATATTACGCTGAATGAAGCACTGCAACAAAACATGGTCGAAATTGCAACACTTGACCATCCCGGCTTACTTGCCAAAGTAGGCGGGTTGTTTATGATGCAAGGTTTAGATATTCACTCTGCTAAAATTGCCACCCTAGGTGAGCGTGCCGAAGATATTTTCTTTGTCACCAAAAAAGATGGTCAACCCATGACCGAAACTGAAGCTGAAACTTTTGCTGCACAACTAAAATCAGCCTTAGATGAAGCCTCTAGTCAGGTCTGTGGTCAACATTAACAATACACACTGGTATTTTGTTTCATGAACTCGAGTTTATCCCTTTTACATCCTTATCCTTTTGAAAAGTTGAATAAACTATTTCAGGATATTACTCCCGCAGACTTACCCCTCATTCCATTATCAATTGGTGAGCCTAAGCATCCTGCACCCGAGTTTGTGAAACAAGCCATTATCGATAATTTTCAGCATTTATCGACCTACCCAAACAGTAAAGGTATACCCGAGTTACGCACCAGTATTGCAAACTGGCTAACCCGTCGTTTTCAACTTAATCAGATTAGTGCAGAAAACAATATATTGCCTGTTTCTGGCACCCGTGAAGCAATCTTTTCTTTTGTTCAAGCATTAGTAAATCGTGAAGATGCGCCTTATGTGGTTATGCCTAATCCGTTCTATCAAATTTATGAAGGTGCAGCCTTACTTGCTGGGGCAAAACCTTATTTTGTAAATTGCACCGAAGAAAATGGTTATCTCGGTGACTTTGATGCTGTACCTGCTGAAGTCTGGGAGAAAACTGCCCTATTATTTGTCTGCACACCGGGCAATCCAACTGGTGCGGTGTTATCAAAAGAACAATTCAAAAAATTAATCGCACTGTCAGACCAATATAGTTTTGTGATTGCATCGGATGAATGCTATTCAGAGCTTTGGTTTGATACTGCACCTGTGGGCCTACTCGAAGTTTGTGCTGGAATAGGCCGAGATGACTACAAAAACTGTGTCGTATTCCACTCACTGTCTAAGCGCTCAAACTTACCGGGTATGCGTTCTGGCTTTGTCGCGGGTGATGCAGCATTGCTCAAACCTTATTTACAATACCGTACCTATCATGGTGCGGCGATGCCTGTACAGCACCAATTGGCTTCGATTGCAGCATGGGATGACGAAGCGCATGTTGAAGAAAACCGCGTGCAATATCGTGCAAAATTTGATTTATTTCAAAAGGAGTTAGGCCATATACTGCCCCTACAAAAACCAGATGCAGGCTTTTACTACTGGTTGAAAGTAGATAATGACGAAACTTTTGCAAAAATGCTCATGGAAAAAGCACATGTCAAAGTGCTTCCTGGACGTTATTTGTCACGCGATACTGAGCAAGGCAACCCAGGCGAAAACCATGTGCGTCTTGCGCTAGTTGCAGATCTTGCACAGTGTGAACAAGTCATTGCTCGCCTTAAAGCAATTTTATAAATAAGCTCATCTAAAAAGAAAACCTCCCATAACGGAGGTTTCCTTTTAATCAACTCTAAAAATGAGAGGCCTAATATATGTCCCTTATTTTTAATCATCCAGATATCATGAGCATGTCTGGAACAGGATTACACGCATGTTCTACATATGCAGGAACCAATACCAAAGTACCAGCGTCTATTTGTTGCGTTCCACCAAAGTGGCTAGTGAAAATACTGTTGCCTTGATCCACCGCTCCAATTGAAAATGTCGGATGACTATGGGCTTTATAACAAGTACGAATTGCACACGCCCGACGTGTTTCCACATAAGGCATGCGCGGATCACTCCAAAATTCAACTGAAGTACCTTGCTCTTTCATCACTGACGACACATCAACCGATTATTGTTGTAATGCTTTTTCAATATCTGCCTGAATCGCTTCAGGCTTGGTGGTTGGCGCATATCGATTAATTACTTTGCCATCTTTACCAATCAAGAATTTTGTAAAATTCCACTTAATACCGCTGCCGAGAATCCCTTTGCTGTTATTGGTTAAATAACGGAATATGGCGTGGGCTTCTGGGCCTTTAACATCAACTTTGGAAAACATGGGAAAAGTCACCCCATAGTTTTTCTGACAATACGTTCCTATTTGCTCATTACTTCCCGGATCTTGCCCCCCAAACTGATTACAAGGGAAACCTAACACCTCAAACCCTTGTGCATGATATTGCTCATAAATTTTTTCTAATCCCGCAAATTGTGGTGTAAAACCACATTTACTGGCCGTATTGACGATGAGCAGCACTTCGCCCTCATAGTCAGCAAAGGATTTATTTTTTCCATCTAACAATTCCGCTTCAAACTGATAAATGTTGGTCATGGATAAGTATCCTCATCACTTTTTTCTTGTGTTTCTAGTTCTAATGAAGCCGAGTTTACACAGTAACGTAAACCTGTAGGCTCAGGTCCATCTGTAAAAACATGGCCTAAATGAGCATCACAGTGATGACATACAATTTCAGTACGCACCATGCCATGTGTTGTATCTTGATGCTCTTCTATCACAGTCGTATTGAGTGGCTTATAAAAACTTGGCCAGCCGCAACCACTGTCATATTTATTTTCAGAATTAAATAATGGCGTACCACAGCAACGGCATACATAAGTGCCGGCTTGTTTAGTATTCCAATATTTCCCCGTAAAAGCTGGCTCCGTCCCCTTTTGTCGCGTAATGCGAAATTCGTCAGGTGATAACTCTCTTTGCCATTCTCGGTCTGTTTTATTGAGTTTTCCCATGATTACGTCCCTTTCTATCTTGCTATTTAAAATAGGATAATCCTATATTTACGTGATTCATCTTAAAATTTCTAGTGTTTAGTTCACAATTTACAAAAGACCTATAATTCCAATAAAAGCAAAAAGAAAGCAATTCACAAAAACGGGAAGCAATTTATTTTCTTAAATGCTTTTTTGTGAGCAAATTTAGTGTTAGTCTTATTGACATTCTTGCTCAGGATTAAAAAATGTCGCAAAAAAAGAGCGTTATTTTTAAACATCTACTGCCTGTGATTAAACAATATCAACAGGTGGGATTTACGCATGAAAAAATTGTTGCTTTACTCAGAGACGAACATGATCTCGATTTGGTGACAACTGAAACATTTAAAAGTTATTTATACCGTTATGCAAAAGTGACCTCCACTCTTTCCGAGAACATCAAAATGCCGAACACTCTCCAAACCCCACGCGAAATAAAAAAATCGTCTAAGCTCGAGCATGTATGCTACGACATCCGTGGACCAGTGTTACGAGCGGCCAATGAAATGGAAGAAGCCGGCCATAAGATTATCAAACTCAACATTGGTAACCCTGCGCCGTTTGGTTTTGAAGCTCCTCAAGAAATTATTAATGATGTGGCTTTAAACTTGCCAAATGCAGTGGGCTATACTGACTCAAAAGGGATTTTCCCTGCGCGTAAAGCCATCTGTCAGTACTATCAGCAAAAAGGCATCTTAGATATGCATGTCAATGATGTGTATATCGGCAATGGTGTCTCTGAATTGATCGTGATGGCGATGCAAGGCTTGTTAGATGATGGTGACGAGATGCTCGTGCCAATGCCTGACTATCCCCTTTGGACGGCTGCGGTAAATCTTTCAGGCGGTACAGCTATTCATTATAAATGTGATGAAGAAAACTTTTGGTATCCCGATATTCCGGATATGGAGAGTAAAATCACACCACGTACCCGCGGTATCGTGATTATTAATCCAAACAACCCAACAGGTGCAGTTTATCCACGCCATGTACTTGAGCAAATCGTCGCATTGGCTAAAAAGCACGATTTGATTTTGTTTGCAGATGAAATTTACGACAAAATTGTTTATGACGGTATTGAACATGTTTCTGTCGCTGCATTAGCTGGTGACCAACTCTGTATCTCTTTCAATGGCTTATCTAAAGCATACCGTATTGCGGGTTACCGTTCAGGCTGGATGGCCATCACAGGCGATAAGTCGCGTGCAGTCGACTATATTGAAGGTTTAGATATGCTGGCTTCTATGCGTTTGTGTGCCAACCACCAAGCACAGTATGCCATTCAAACTGCTTTAGGCGGCTACCAGTCAATCAATGATTTAATTCGTCCAGGCGGTCGTTTATACGAACAGCGTAATATTGCTTGGCAAATGTTGAATGACATTCCAGGCGTATCGTGTGTTAAGCCTGAAGGTGCAATGTATTGCTTCCCGAAATTGGACCCAGAAATCTATCCAATTCAAGATGATGAAAAACTGATGCTTGATCTACTTCGTGCGGAAAAAGTACTTCTGGTTCAAGGCACAGGCTTTAACTGGCCAACACCAGATCATTTCCGCGTAGTGTTCTTACCTGCTGAAAATGAACTACGTGAAGCCATTACCCGAGTAGGTCGTTTCCTTGCGAAAATGCGCTAATTGATCACTTTAAAAAACCGTACTTTATGTACGGTTTTTTTATTTACAAAACTGTAATACTTCGCTTTTTAAGTTTGGCATAAGTTTAAATTAAGCAGCCACATTGCTGTGATTCCATGTACATGATGGGGAGTCGCTTATGGGGACAATTGCGGTAACATCTTGGAAATACAACGCTTCCACACGCTATTTAAAAATTTTCTATGCCGATGGTTCAGGCGAGCTCTACCACCCTGTGCCTGAATTTATTTATAACAACTTAGTTCGATGTAATAATAAAACAGCCTTTGTTCATAAATATTTAGAATATGATTTGCACTTTACGCGCTTAAGTATTCATTAATTTTTGAATCTCAAACAATCAGGATTTATCCTGATTGTTTTTCATGATCCCATGTCACCACCAACAAGCCCGCACCAATCGCTAATGTAGACAGGTTAAACTGCTCGTCCTGCTGAATAATCGCGATGAAGTCCGTGACTTGATCTGCATGCGATAAAACATTATCAACCACCAAAACTCCGCGTGAAACACACATTAGTCGTTTCAAATCTGACCAATAGTCGACATAAGCATCACGCTCAGCATCTAGCAATATAAAATCAAAGATGGCTTGTGACTGCTTCAAATATTCAGCTGCGTCACCCACCCAAAACTCAACGCCATTGGATAAATTGAAATCTGCAAGATGAGCAGCGGCTTGTTGACTTCTCTCAGCATCAATTTCTAAAGTGGTTAATCGAGCATTAACTTGTTGCGCTGCATAAGCCAACCATAAGGTTGAGTAACCTGTTGATGTACCTATTTCTAATATCTGCTTAGGCTGTTGAATATGAACCAGTTGCGCCAAAAACTGTGCAGACTCAGGCTCAATATTGCGAAAGCGCGCAATGCGATCTGCTTGCGTACTGTCATGTTCTTGAAAGCGATGATATAAGGCCGATACTTTACTCAAAAATTCTGCATGCATCATCCAATCCCCCTCTACTTTACTTAGCGTTGTTTATACTTCTTGAATCAGTTTAAAGCGCTCAACTTCACGATCATCTTCTAGCATTACCGTTTCAGTAAACATGGCAAGTGGACGTACCCAAATCGAGTAATCCCCATATAAACACTGATAAACCACCAGTTTTTCTTCGGTTTCACTATGCGTCGCTACATGTAAAACTTGATACAGTTGCCCTTTATAATGCTGATAGATACCGCGCTGTAATTGCATCACTTGCTTCCCTATTTTTTAACTGTCTTGATCATACCTAATTTATACGGCTTAAACTGTAAATCACTTGAAAAATCATTTAAATCCCCCATATAGCTTTATGAAATGATTGAAGAAAATATCTTTAAATCTATAAAACCGATTACTAAAATAAAAACAAACTGTTTTATCTATTTTTAGATTTACTCTATGATTCTTCTATCAAATAAATTTATAGACTGCTTTGGAGAGCTTAACCATGTTAGATCAAAATACTTCAGCTCAATTAAAAACACTTCTTGAACGCCTTGAAGGTCCGATTGAATTGGTTGCGACTTTGAACGGTTCTGAGAAATCAGACAAAATCAAAGAATTGGTTGAAGAAGTTGCAGCACTGTCTCCACTGGTGACTGCACGTTTTGATGGTCAAAACTCACGTGCACCCAGCTTCGGTGTGGCAAAAGCTGGTGAAGAGCCACGTGTCTTCTTTGCGGGTTTACCGATGGGGCATGAGTTTACCTCTTTGATCTTGGCATTGTTACAGACCTCAGGTTATGCACCCAAAGTATCGGATGAAGTTTTAGCTTCAATCAAAGGTTTAGGCATCCAGTCTGACTTTGATGTATTTGTCTCTTTAAGCTGTCATAACTGTCCAGACGTGGTGCAAGCCTTAAATCTGATTGCCATTTACAATCCAGGCACGACAGCCACCATGATTGATGGTGCATTCTTCCAAGACGAAGTTGAAGAACGCAAAATCATGGCTGTACCGATGGTGTTCCAAGACAACAACCATATCGGTCAAGGCCGTATGACCTTGGAAGAGATTGTTGCCAAACTGGATACCAATTCTGCGGCCAAAGAAGCTGAAAAACTCAATGCCAAAGAGGCTTTTGATGTTTTAGTGGTTGGTGGTGGTCCTGCGGGAAATACCTCTGCCATTTATGCCGCACGTAAAGGCATTAAAACCGGGATTGTGGCTGAACGTATGGGTGGTCAAGTCATGGATACCATGGACATTGAAAACTATACCTCGATTCAAAAGACTCAAGGGCCGAAGTTTGCTGCTGAAATGGAAGCACATGTACGTGAGTACGGTGTGGACATCATGAACTTACAACGTGTTTCTAACATCAAAGGTGCAGATGAGACAGCGAATGGCTTGGTTGAAGTCACTTTAGAAAATGGTGCGAAGCTTGAATCTAAAACAGTAATTCTTTCAACAGGCGCACGTTGGAGAGAAATGAATGTGCCGGGCGAAGCAGAATACCGTACTCGTGGTGTTGCTTACTGTCCACACTGTGATGGCCCACTGTTTAAAGGCAAACGTGTTGCCGTAATTGGCGGAGGTAACTCAGGTGTCGAAGCTGCGATTGATCTTGCGGGGATTGTTGAACATGTGAATTTGGTTGAGTTTGATAGCAAATTACGTGCTGACCAAGTGTTGCAAGACAAATTGCATAGCTTACCTAATACCACAGTGATCCTAAATGCACTCTCGACTGAAGTTGTGGGTGATGGTAAGCAAGTGACAGCATTGAAATATAAAGATCGTGCAACTGATGTAGAACATACGGTAGAGCTTGCAGGGATCTTTGTGCAAATTGGTTTATTGCCAAACACTGATTTTCTCAAAGAAACAGCAGTTGAGCTTTCAAACCGTGGTGAGATTGTGATTAACGATCGCAACGAAACCAATGTCAAAGGTGTATTTGCCGCAGGTGACTGTACGACAGTACCTTACAAGCAAATCATCATTGCCACAGGTGAAGGCGCGAAAGCCGCTCTGTCTGCTTTTGATTATATTATTCGTTCTGGCGTGTAATCCTCTCAGACGCTTCTCTGCTAAAGGCTTATAGGCAACTCAGCTTATAAGCCTTTTTATCACGCTGTTTTTTATAAAAAATTACATTTTTTTAACAATAATGTAGTCTGCTTTACATTCAAATTAGATTATATTTTGCCCAACCCCTACTTTTGGGTATAAAACGAAAAGGATATGAAAATGAATAAATTACTTATTGCTTTAGGTCTTGCTGCTGCTGTTGTTTTAGTGGGTTGTTCAAAAGAAAAAGCACCTGAAACAGGTGCAACGACAGGTGAACACCTTGAAAATGCTGCTGAACAAGCAGGTCATGACATTAACAAAGCTGCAAGTGAAGCCGTATCTGACACTCAAAAAGCTGCAGATGAAGCATCTGCAAAAATTGGTGCTGCCGCTGACGAAGCTGCTGCGAAAACAGAAGCTGCTGCTGAAGATGTTAAAAATGCCTCTAAAGAAGCAACAGCTCATGTTGCTGGTGCAGTAGAACAAGGCGCTGCTGATGTAAAAGAAAAAGCGCAATAATATTTCTAAGCTTAAAAAAGCCTCCCACTCGGAGGCTTTTTTATGGGCTATGCTATAGTAGATGAAACTTGCATTATTAAATAAATCATAACTTTAAAACTTTGAGGATGATCTATCGTCATGTCCTATTCTCACCATATTGAACCTCATTTAATTCATCGTACTGGTTGGCTACGTGCAGCGGTATTGGGTGCCAATGACGGCATCATTTCAGTGACCAGTTTGATTATGGGGATGGCGGCCAGTGGCGCAACCAGCCATACCTTACTCATCACGTGTATTGCAGGGCTCATTTCAGGTGCGAGCTCTATGGCTGCGGGTGAGTATATTTCGGTGAAGTCTCAATCAGATATTGAAGAAGCTGACTTAAAACATGAAGCCCGAGAATTAGATAAAAACCCGCATTTAGAACTTAAAGAACTGACTCAAATTTATATACAACGCGGACTAGAACCCGAGCTAGCACATGAAGTCGCGGTGCAACTCAGCGCACATGATGCACTGTCTGCACATGCACGTGATGAAATAGGCATCCATGAAAATACCAGTGCTAAACCACTTGAAGCCGCGGGCTCTTCTGCCCTCGCCTTTTCACTGGGCGCTCTGTTTCCCATGCTGGCCATTCTCTTAAGCCCTCAAGGCTATCTGACTCAGTCAGTTGCCCTTACAGGCGTACTGTCTTTACTCGGTTTAGGGGCTTTATCAAGCTATTTTTCTGGGACATCTATGTGGACAGGCGCATTTCGTGTGACGCTATGGGGGATTTTTGCGATGCTGTTTGCCAGTTGGATTGGTTCACTATTTAATGTGCATGTTTAACGTCAACAACACGATAAGCGTTAACAATCTACCTATTAAAAATGTAAAAAGCCCATGGATTGAATGGGCTTTTTACTATTTGAAGCATCATTCATCATCAACTTTAAGCTTGCACATTTTTCTCTGAGCCACTACTCAGATGCACCATTACTGACGGTTGCGCTTCAAGTCTACAGGTGAGAAAGCTTAGCCTCGAATTAGTATGAATTGTTTAACGTCTGTTCTTCTTCATCATAGCAGCCCAAAACGTCATAGAAATGATGAACCAACTCCTCCCTGCTTACATCTCGCTAGATTGTTTTTTCATTCATATAACGCCAGTAGCGTTTAGGAACATATTGCACATGTATTTTGATATTTTTTCTTGCCTCGATGTTGATACTTTTAAAATAATCTTTCCATAACTGGTCATACAGCAGCTCATCATCATCTAATTCAACACTAAAGGACTGGCTGTGTCCGACTTTGTGTGCATGATCAATTTGATCCACATCCATCTTCACCTGATGCACAGCTGTCAAATCATAATAAATTCCAAAATTTCTTCTTTCATCACGCAGATTCAAATCCCAAGTGCAACACATTTGTAGTTAGTTGAAAAAGTTAGGTGTATTCATAGAATCATTAGACTTTTTCAACTCGTAATTGGAAAGCACACAATGAAGAAATACACCCAACTTTCTCAAGATGAAAGATACGAAATTTATGCTACTTTGAAAAGTAAAAGTTCAATCGCTACCCTTGCTCGGGAATTAGGACGTTCACGATCAACCATCTACCGTGAATTAAAAAGAAATACTGGGCAACGTGGATATAGAGCTCAACAGGCAGCTAAATTTGCAAGTCAAAGACGGTACCGTCCTTCATCATCAATGACAGCATTTGCCTTCGCTTATATTGATTATTTGATTGGTTTGGACTGGTCACCCGAACAAATTTCAGGTGCTTTAACACAACGCGGTTGGCTGGATGTACCTTCACATGAGTGGATTTACCAGTACATTTATCAAGATAAATCAAAAGGCGGTAAACTTCATCTACATTTAAGGCATCAGAAGAAATATCGAAAACGCGGTTACAAAAACACGGATCGTAGGGGTCAAATCATTGATAAAACAAGTATTCACTGCCGACACCAGGTCATTGATCAACGACAACGTTTAGGAGATTTCGAAGGTGACACGGTGATTGGTAAACATCATAAAGGTGCTTTATTGACTCTCGTTGATCGAAAGAGCCTGTATGTACATATTGTTCATTTAGGGCCAACAAGAGCATCCTCTCAAACGATTACTTGTGCATTAGATCGTTTACAAATGAGCCATGCTTATAGTGTGACATTTGATAATGGCAAAGAATTTTCCGAACACAAAAGAATTACTGATGCTGGCATAGAGACGTATTTTGCTGATCCTTACAAGTCTATTCAGCGAGCTAGAAATGAAAATACGAATGGTTTAATCCGTCAATATCTGCCAAAATCATCATCGTTTGATGGCGTGTCAAACGAACAAATAGAGCAGATAGAATTTGCACTCAACCATCGTCCTAGAAAAACACTAGGTTGGTATACACCGAGTGAAGTTATGGCTGGTTTTTATACTGTTGCACTTGCCGCTTGAATCCGCCTCATAAATCAACCATCTTTGGTCTTGATATCGGTTTCTAAAATGCCGTTCTATCAGTGGTAAAACATTAAAATCTGGCTGTACCAAACTTAGAAACAATCCATCCTGACATTTTTTAAAGCGGACAAAAGCTTCCATACGATGCTTTTCCCTGCCCACTTGTTTGGCCCACTGCGAAACAGCCAATACATCCGTATGCGCATAGTTATGATTTACCGCATGTGTATTTTTAAACACATAGATACAGAAATTAAAAAGATGTTGATGTGCCTGTTCCTGCTCAGACAGAAAGCAATAATAAAAAGATCGCAGACTCTCAGCTGTGATTTTTTGTTTTAATCCCCGCCAAACTCGCTCTGCGTGTTCATCATTTGAAGCAACCTCAATACACTCATCAAACAAGCTGGCTTGGGAATTGTTAGATGCAAGCTTGACGTCAAAATCTTTAAACTGAAAGCTCCTATACACACAACTCAGCAACCCAGTCATGCTTTGATCAAAGCAATATATCGACATACTAAAAACCAAAGCCCAGTTGAGGTGAAAGCTGTTTTTGATATTTAGATTGCCCCGATTGCAAAATGTGCTGCCGAATCTGGTTCGCTTGTTGTTCTTTTTTAAACTTTGGCGTATCTGCACAGCGAATAAAATGCTGTGCCCGATTGTAAGCAATGCCCATACGCTTTAGTTGATCGATATAAATCTGCCCAAAACGACGAGCTTGCACAATTTTTTTAGCCGATTGAACACCTATCCCCGGAACACGTAAAATCATACGATAGTCTGCATGTTGAATATCAACAGGAAAATGCTCAGGGTTACGTAGTGCCCAACTTAGCTTCGGGTCGATGTCCAAATCTAAATTCGGATGCTGATCATTCACAATTTCCTGCGCATCAAAACCATAGAAACGCATGAGCCAATCCGATTGGTACAGCCGATTTTCTCTTAATAATGGCGGTGCAGAACCTACAACAGGAAGCATTTTTTCCTGTTCATTGATTGGGATATAACCTGAAAAATATACCCGTTTGAGCTGATACACTTTGTAATGATGATCTGCCATTAAAATAATATCTTTGTCTGTTTCTTGATGTGCGCCCACCACCATCTGAGTGGTTTGTCCCGCTGGTACAAACTTCGGCACATGCTGAATCACACGCCGCTCATCAGTCAACTGAATTAAGCGATCGCGTACAATACCTAAATCCTTTTGTACTTCTGCATGCGATTTTTCTGGTGCAAACTGTTTTAAACCAACTTCTGTCGGCATTTCCAAGTTAATACTCATGCGGTCTACATATAAGCCCACCTCGGTAATAATCTCTTGGGAAGCACCAGGTATCGTTTTTAGGTGAATATAACCATTAAAGTTTTCTTCAAGACGTAACTTTTTCACCACTTGCAGCATTCGCTCCATAGTGAAATCAGCTGATTTAAAAATACCTGAACTGAGAAATAAACCTTCAATATAATTGCGGCGGTAAAAGTTGATGGTTAAATCCACCACTTCTTGTACAGTAAAAGCGGCTCGCTTGACATCGTTAGAGCGTCTAGAAACACAGTAGGAACAATCAAAAATACAGACATTTGAAAATAGAATTTTAAGCAATGAAACACAGCGACCATCTTCTGTATAACTATGACAAATACCGTTTCCTGTATTTCCCAAACCTTGGTTTTTGTTTTTACGATTGCTACCACTGGACGAACAGGACACGTCATATTTAGCTGCATCAGCTAAAATCTGTAGCTTTTCACGGATACGATCGGTCATGACGATCCTCGGTAAAATCTAAAATAAAAGTATAAAAAATTTCAGACTAAAAGCATTACCAACGTACCTACCCAACGACATGGCCTGTCGCTAAAAACCGAAAAATAAACGTGATTGGTTTAGATATTTTTCGAGAAAATACTGAATATTATTTGCCAATTTTGCAGTGCTTGGGCAAAGTGTCTATATGTAAAAGGAGCAAGTACATGTCTTTATTATTAGAACGTCTTGAAATTAAACATCCTATCTTCCTTGCACCGATGGCCGGTGTTTCTACACCAGAGCTTGCAGCGGAGGTTTCAAATCAAGGCGGGCTAGGCTCACTTGGATTAGGCGCAAACACCGCAGAAGCCACACGTAGCCAAATTTTAAAAACTCAAGCACTGACCGAACAACCTTTTCAAGTTAATTTTTTCTGTCATCAAAGTGTCGAACTTGATCCAACTATCGCACAAACATGGATTGATTTTGTAAGACCTCATTTTGAACAATACGATGCAGAACCACCCACGCAACTGCACTGTATTTATCCTAGCTTTTTGGACAATGATGACTTTTTAAATGTCGTGCTTGAAACTCGCCCTAAAGCCGTGAGTTTCCACTTTGGTATTCCGCATCCGCATCAAATACAGGCGCTAAAAGATGCTGGCATTTTAACCATGGTTTCTGCAACCAACCTAGCAGAAGCACGGGCCATTGAAGCAGCAGGGATTGATTTTATTATTGCTCAAGGCATAGAAGCAGGTGGACACCGCGGGATTTTTAATGAACATTTTGATAGTGCAATACGTACAGTCGACCTTGTACAACTTCTGACGCAGCACTGTCAGTGCCCGATTATTGCTGCGGGTGGCATTATGAATGGTACACAGGCTCAGCAGATGTTAAGTCTAGGTGCGAGTGCGGTACAGTTGGGAACAGCTTTCGTACAATGTAAAACATCAAATGCCAATGATGCCTACCGTCATGCACTTTTCCATGAGCACATCACACAAATAAGTGCCAGTATTTCAGGTCGCCCTGCTCGCGGCTTACTGGGTCACTGGCATACCCAGATTGATCTACCGAACCGCCCTGCAGTTGCTGCATACCCATACTGTTATGATCTAGGGAAACAATTACATGCCGCAGCGACTAAACAAGGTGATCAAGGTTTTGGTGCATTTTGGGCAGGCACGAATGTTTCTCAAATTCGTGCCATGGAAGCACCTGACTTAATTAACCAACTGTTGGTTGAAATGCAACAAGTCAGCTATTAAGTCATATTATTCACTTAAAGCTCCATAAATGGAGCTTTATTTATTTAGTTTCCAATAAATTGACCTGTTCAACTTGTACGTCATTCATGGTTTCACCATGAATAAGTAATTGGTCAAAGTAGTCTGCGACCACTTTAAATTGTTCAGTTGTACTTTCCACTTTGTACATGTTCTGACGAAACTCATTACTTGAACGTAAACCTTTGGTGTACCAAGCAATATGTTTACGTGCAATTCGGCAGCCAGAGTATTCCCCATAAAATGCATACAATTCGCCAAGATGTCCAAGTAGAACTTCTTTTACTTCTTGAATACTTGGTGCAGCCAAATGTTCACCTGTCTCCAAATAATGTGCGATCTCACGAAAAATCCATGGACGCCCTTGCGCAGCGCGACCAATCATAATTGCATCTGCACCGGTATAATCGAGTACATATTTGGCTTTTTCTGGACTATCAATATCCCCATTGGCAACCACTGGTATACGAATGAGCTGTTTTACTTCTTTAATCAAATCATAACGAGCCGTATTCAAATACATGTCTTCACGGGTGCGCCCATGCAACGCCAACGCGGCAATACCCGCCTCTTCCGCACGTTTCGCTACACGTAAGATATTTTCATGACCATTCAAAAAACCCAAACGAGTTTTAAGTGTGACAGGTACATCAACTGCAGCCACAACTTCATCCAAAATTCGAGCCACCAAGTCTTCATCTTTTAAAAGTGCAGAACCCGCCAGCTTATTACAGACTTTCTTGGCAGGACACCCCATATTAATGTCCACAATTTGAGCACCATTTGAGACCTGATATCGTGCAGCTTCAGCCAAATCTTTAGGGTCTGATCCCGCAATTTGTGCTGAAATAGGCGCCAATTCACCATCAAAATTAGCACGATATAAGCTTTTTTTACTCATCCGTAACGTTTGGTCTGATGTCATCATTTCACTGACAGCATGCCCTGCACCAAAGTATTTGCACAGAGACCTAAATGGACGGTCAGTTACGCCTGCCATCGGAGCAACAATCAAATTATTTGACAGTTGATACGGACCAATATACATATGAATTCATCACTTTTTCGACTGGCACAGTATACTGCATCTACACTTTCGGCTCATCTTTTATCATGTGTTATGTGACTATGAAATACTCATAATAAAAAAGCCAGACGAATCTAAAAGGCAGCCATCAGATAGCCTCTAAATCACATCATTTTTTTAAAAAGCATACTTTTTAAGACGTTATCTTTGAAAATGAAGTGGTGAACCAATGCCGCACAGGCATGCAAACCCACGAGCGCAATAAAGAGATTCCCTAAAAATTTATGCGCATCTGCAATATAGTCACTCCCCCAAACAGTACTCAAAAGCGGTAAATTTAAAGATAAAACGTGGAAATTATCAGTAAAACTCGATAATGTCATCCACCCCGCAATTGGAACAATACATAAGCTTAAGTAAAGGAAAAATCTGACCGTTTTAAATAACATTATCTGGTAAGAATTAATTATTTCAGTTTTAGGAATACTTTTTCTATACAGAAAAACAAAACTCAATCTCAAGAAAAATAAAATAAATATTAAAATCCCACCTGCAACATAAATCTGGCCTTTCCAGTCTGTTATTGTGGGATCACCTGCAGTCAGATATACCATTGTAACTAAAGCAAAGGTAATCCAATGCATGATTATTATAGGTTTTGGATAGTTATTCTTCATCGCTTTTCCTAAGTTTTAAATACGCAGATTCAAATCCCAAGTGCAACACATTTGTAGTTAGTTGAAAAAGTTAGGTGTATTCGTAGAATCATTGGACTTTTTCAACTCGCAATTGGAAAGCACACAATGAAGAAATACACCCAACTTTCTCAAGATGAAAGATACGAAATTTATGCTACTTTGAAAAGTAAAAGTTCAATCGCTACCCTTGCTCGGGAATTAGGACGTTCACGATCAACCATCTACCGTGAATTAAAAAGAAATACTGGGCAACGTGGATATAGAGCTCAACAGGCAGCTAAATTTGCAAGTCAAAGACGGTACCGTCCTTCATCATCAATGACAGCATTTGCCTTCGCTTATATTGATTATTTGATTGGTTTGGACTGGTCACCCGAACAAATTTCAGGTGCTTTAACACAACGCGGTTGGCTGGATGTACCTTCACATGAGTGGATTTACCAGTACATTTATCAAGATAAATCAAAAGGCGGTAAACTTCATCTACATTTAAGGCATCAGAAGAAATATCGAAAACGCGGTTACAAAAACACGGATCGTAGGGGTCAAATCATTGATAAAACAAGTATTCATTGCCGACACCAGGTCATTGATCAACGACAACGTTTAGGAGATTTCGAAGGTGACACGGTGATTGGTAAACATCATAAAGGTGCTTTATTGACTCTCGTTGATCGAAAGAGCCTGTATGTACATATTGTTCATTTAGGGCCAACAAGAGCATCCTCTCAAACGATTACTTGTGCATTAGATCGTTTACAAATGAGCCATGCTTATAGTGTGACATTTGATAATGGCAAAGAATTTTCCGAACACAAAAGAATTACTGATGCTGGCATAGAGACGTATTTTGCTGATCCTTACAAGTCTATTCAGCGAGCTAGAAATGAAAATACGAATGGTTTAATCCGTCAATATCTGCCAAAATCATCATCGTTTGATGGCGTGTCAAACGAACAAATAGAGCAGATAGAATTTGCACTCAACCATCGTCCTAGAAAAACACTAGGTTGGTATACACCGAGTGAAGTTATGGCTGGTTTTTATACTGTTGCACTTGCCGCTTGAATCCGCCATATTTTTATAAAACGGAGCTGTTAAAAAAAAGCTTAAACGAAAAATGTAAAGAAAAATAGAATGCTCTGCTTTTTATTCAGGCTAGGCTTGACTTAAACCTTAAAAATCAATTGCCTGCCTATCCACTATTTCCAACATCTTGAAGATTAAAGTACTTTTAAATACAACATCCTTCATCGCTTCAAGTATTCCTTACATCCTTTGTAAAACTTCAGGTTGAACATTTGTGCTACATCATCTTTTCTAAACACTATGCTCTGCTACCTTTAATTTATTATGATGTATGTAGATAGCCCTAATATCCTTTAGAGTGTTCCATAAATTCATCGATAATTACATCTTCCAGTACATGGCAAAGGTAACCATATAAATAATTTTATAGACTATTGATTATATTAGATCTCCTGCGAAAGTCATTATTGCAAGTTTATCCGGTTTACGAGTGCAGCAATTAAGTTAATGCGTAAGCCGAATCTTTTCCGTCTATTTCGATAGCGTTCACTTAATATTCTAAATGTTTTCAATTGACTATTAATGTGTTCGATCACAACTCGTATTTTTCCAACCATTTTATTGTACTTTTTCTCAACATAAAATAAAGGTAAATTCTTCTTTTTCTTTATTGGCATCAATAATTTAAAGCCATCTTGCTCTAATCCGTAGTACCCTAGATCAGTCATAACATATTCACAATGTTTGAATTTCTTAACCGTTTTTCTTGCCAATTTAATGTCATGCTGACTGCCATTCGATATATCTAGCCCTATGATTTGTTTGCTGTTCGGATGATAGATCACTTGTACTTTTAGCGTATATTTCTTCTTTTTACCACTGTAGAATTTACTCTGATTTTTTTTTCGGACGTTCTATTGAACATTCTGTCGCATCAATAATTACCCAGTTAAAGTGTTCGTCTGCCGTGGTAATGCTTCGTTTTGGCAGAGTAAAACGTCTTGATTTCATCAATGCATCTTCAACCTTTTTAATGGTTCGATTCACATTACTTTCAGCGATATGGTAATTTGCCGCTAATTCCAGTTGAGTGCTGTAGTTCCGTAAGTAATTGAGAGTTAATAACAACTGATCCTCTATATCTAAAGTATGAGGACGACCTGATTTCTTTTTGAGTGATTCTGCTTTTTCTAAAACCTCTACCATTTCAGTAAAAACATGTCGAGGTACGCCAACCAAGCGTTTGAATTCAGAATCTGAAAAACGATTTAATTTCTGATATCTCATGAAATTTATATTGAGGTGGTTTTTACTTTCGCAAGAGGTCTATTGTATAAATCATAAACCAGCATTATTCATTAATTTAAAGTCTAATTTATGATATTAAGAAGAACAAGGAAAACAATAAAGAAACATAGTGATTCACTCCAATATGCCTCAATATTCTGAACACAAAAAATTAACAGCGACTGAATTCAATAGTTTAATGACTATGGCTATTCAGCAATCATTTAATGCGATCGTCATTACAAATGCCTGCTTTGAGAATAATGGCCCACACATCCTTTTCTGCAATCCAGCATTTTGTGAAATGACAGGTTATAGCGAAGAAGAGTTAATTGGACAATCGCCCCGTATCTTACAAGGGCCTGAGACAGATCTAACCGTGATTCAGGAATTAAAAGATTGCATATCTAATGGACTATTTTTCCATAACCATACGATTAATTATCGCAAAGATAAAACACCGTACGATGTAGAGTGGAACATCTCCCCGATTAAAACTGAAACAGGTGAAATCACCCATTTTGTATCCGTTCAACGAGATATCACGGAAAAAAACGAAAGTCTTAAATATCAAGCGATGCTGGTTGCAGCAATCAATACAACACCCGATACGATAGTGATCACGGATGATCAAGCTAAAATTAAATTTATGAATCATGCCGCAGAGGAACTCTCGTGCTACACCCTAGCAGATTTAAAAGATGAACCTATCACAAAATTATATCCACATGATCAAAAGCTGATAGAACTACAAAGAATAAAAAATCAGGATATTGAAAATAAAGACCATGTATATGAAAAGCATTTCTTAGAGCTCGTTTCATCCCCTCTAAAAGACCGTAATGGCACAATTACACACAATGTGAGTATCGGTAGAAATATTAATCATCATATCGAGATCAAGCGTCAACTTGAAGAGTGGGCCAATTACGACAGTTTGACGAGTATTTTTAATCGTCGCTATGGTGAACATCTTCTAGATATAGTCAAACCGCTTATTTACCCATACACTCGTTAAAGAAACGACTAAAAAGCTTATCTATTGAGTTAACCAACCATTTTTTCCTTTTTGCTTTCACCCATGCCCACATTTTTTCAATAGGATTAAGGTCAGGACTATAAGGTGGTAACCAAAGTATTTGATGCCCATGTTGGCTTAATAGATCTTGTATATCTGGTCGTTTATGGAAGGCTGCATTGTCCATGACAATTACACTATTCGAGGGTAGTTCTGGTAATAAAAACTGATCTACCCAAAAATAAAATACATCCGAATTTACTTTGCTATCAAATAAACCCACTGCAAATAACTTACCCTCATGGATTGCTCCTATTGCATTGGTTTGATTTTTGGTGGTGTTTTAAAAAGTATGCTGACATTAAATGAAGCCATTATTGATGTAAAAGAAGGTTAAGTCGAAGGCTTTAAAATGGTTTTCAAGCTTTTTGGAGAAATTGCAACTTCTTCTAAAACCACGCCTTATTCGATGCCTTATTTTGCAATTATTACCTTCAATTCCTACAGTAAAAAACTTACCAATACTTTGCTTGCAGTTTTTAAAAGCAGTGATGAAACTGTCCCAATGATCACTTGCAATTCGGGTGTAGTGAATACCTAATTGTTTAAGCTTTGTCTTCAACCTTTGGACTGTAGCTAAATCTCTCTTACCCCAAACATAAGCAACAATCTCACCTGTTTCTCGATGGTAGGCGTAAATAAGCCATTGTTTATTATTTTTATTTCCAACAAAAGTCCAGAATTCATCTACTTCGAGAGATTCATAATGACTTTGTTTAGGCTGAATTTGATAGGCCGATTCAGTTAAAGTCCGTAAGACTTTACCGATACTAATGCGCTCAACTTCAGCGATATCTCGTATACCGCTGCCTCTGACCATTAACTGTAATATTTTACGAGTAATGCCAGAATTACATCCTAGATAGCTCAGAGCATGGTCACCAATAAACTGACGTTTGCAGTCTTTGCATTGGTAGTTTTGTTTCCCATCTACTTTGATGCCATTTTTCTTTATACTGTCACTGAGGCAGGTTGGACATTTGATTTCTAGAGTTATTTGCATTTCTCTATTTTATCAAAATTCAACCTGCTTTTTTTTAGCATACTTTTTGATACACCACCTGATTTTTTAATTGCCAATTATATGTTCCATAACAAGGAGTTCCCTGTTTTGAATAACCATGAGGTCTATGTTCATGAGATTTAAATCCACTTTCATCAAGATAGATGATCGGGTGTTGATACCTTAATCGGTTTAAATCTTTTAAATACTGCTCTCTGAGTTCTGTTTTTGCTTTCGGGTGCCGTAAGGTCTTTTTTTAACTGTAATATTTAGACGCTTGAGCGCATCTCCAATTGTAGAAGTAGCACAACCAAAACGAGCAGCGCGTTCATATTGATAATCATCGGGATATTGCTCAACATCTGCACGTAAGGCATCATCATCAACTTTAGATGGTTTTCTTGGTCGAGTTCTTTTTATTTCGATTCGCTTTTTCCATTCGACAATTGTATTTTTATTAATTTCGAAGTGCTGAGCAACCGCTCGGATAGATTGACCTTCTTCAAGCTTGGCTAATATTTTCTTTCTAAAATGTATTGGATAACTCATATCAGTATTGTATTGGTTTTTTGGCGTGCGGACTATACCATTCAAAAAGACATGTGCAATGAAGATAACTCTTGCTGCGTGTTATTGGCTGATATCGATTACTTTAAAACCATTAATGATACTCATGGTCATGCATTAGGAGATAAGGTCTTACAACAAGTCATGCATGAGCTCTCCAAAAATTTACGTAGCAAGGACACTCTCATTCGTTGGGGAGGAGACGAAATATTAATCGTATTACCAAGTATCAAACTAGATTCAGCTTTGAAAATGGCTGATCGACTACGCACAGTCATTGAATCTTGTAAGTTTCCGAGGATTGAAGAAGTGACTATGTCCTTTGGAGTAGTGACTTGGAAAAGGAAAGAGCTTAAAACCAGAGTTCTACGAAGAGCAGACGAGCAATTATATCTTGCTAAAGCAAATGGTCGTAACTGTATATCTCCACACTCAGTACCTTAAGCTAAAATCCATTTAAAGCGATAAGTTACCCCAGTTAAAACTTTCTAAGCTCGATATTAAAACTCTAGATCCTAAAAAGTCGCATTTTCTAACCTTCATTAAAAAATGCGACTTCATACATTTTAAAATTTATAATTTAACGCAACTACAGCTGACCTGCCGTCTCCCATATAGCCAGTTTTGTAGTTTGCAATGATGCGGGTGTAGTACTGCTCATCAAATAAATTATTAATATTTAGTGACACACGGGTTTTCTCATTAAGATCATAAGCACCATACAAACTTGCTACAACATAATCTTCTTGTTCCGCTTTTATTAGGTTAGGCTGAGCTCGTGTTCCCATATTGATATAATCATAGCTTGAACCATACCAATTTAAACTACCGCCAACTCTCAATCCAGAAAGATCACCACTAAACTGGTAGTTTGTATTGAATTTAGCTGTTTGCTTTGGATTTGCGGTATTAATTTTTTTGCCTTTCGCATCCTCTGTGTCATTGTATGCATATCCAAATGTAAGCGTCCATGCATCCGTAAGTTGACCTAATGCTTCAACTTCAAAGCCTTTCGTTTTAGCACCTTTCACAGCTCTATAACGCGCTTCAATGCCATTTAACCCAGTCCCAGCGATTTGTTCAGCGACATTGTCTTTTTGAGCATAGAAAACTGCCGCATTGACGTCTAGCCGATCATCAAAGAAACTGTTTTTTAAACCTAGCTCTGTATTACTGCCCGTAACAGGATCCAAGAAATTATCATTAGCATCTAAACTCGACTGTGGTTTAAAGATTTCGGTATAACTTGCATAAATAGTGCTAGTTGGAAAAATGTTATACGTAGCAGCCACATAAGGCACAAAAATACTAGATTGCTTTTGCTTTGAAGTCGTACTGATGAGTTGGCCTTGATTGAAGTTACGGGTTTTAGTCTCCCAGTCAGACATACGTCCACCGGTGAAAATCTTAAACTTGTCTGCGATGTTCCATCGTGTATTAATAAAAGTTCCAAACATTTTGGTGTCTGTTGTTTTGTCTACACCCGTTCTTTCTGGTTTGAAATCAGGAGATGCATTTCCGTAGAAATGTTCAATATCATTAATTGTATTTCCTGCTGAGTAAGTAGGGTAAGTGAGTCCATATTCATTAGCTTCTCTATCCCAACCATTAAAACCAAAGACCACTTGATGTTCTCGGTTAAATAAATCGAATAGTCCATTGACTGTTAAATCATATGTATTTTGGTTCAAATCCCCTTCAGATGCCCAATGTGAATAACTTAAACCCGTGCCATCTTTGTTTAAGTTTCCATTGTATGCATATGATGTTTTAGCAAATGCATCCAGATCCTGTCGACTGAATGAAAGTTTAGCCTTCCATCTGTCATTAAAGTTATGGTCTAAATACACATAACTATTTTGTAATTCACGTTGCCATCTCACCCAGTTCATCGAACCAAAGTTATCTTCTGATGAAAAGCTAGTTTGACTCCCATCGCTATAGAAAATTGGTACACCTCCACCAAGACTGTGAGGGTCATCATCTTGGTAATCAATACCCAAAGTAAGTTGAGTTTGATCAGTGAGTTTAGACGTTAATGATCCTGAAATCGTTGTTGTATTCTTTTCATAATAATGTTTCCCTGTTCTACCGTCTGATGTCGCAACAATTAAACGTGCGTTAAGTTTATCATCAGCTAACAGCCCGCCACTAATATCTCCAGTAAATCTTCGCCCATCGAAAGTATCGTAACTTGCTCCAAGCTGTGCATTAAGCTCTTGTGTTGGTTTTTTATGGACCATATTAATTGATGCAGAAGGCTCACCCAGCCCAGTGTTTAGGCCATTTACCCCCTTTAAAACTTCAATGTGATCATAAATTGCCGTATCAAACACAGGCATAGCAATTACGGAACCACTAACACCTGAATAAGATGATGCAATACCATCAATTTGAATATTATCGACTGCAAACCCACGAACGTTGTAATTTGGGCGTTCGCTATCGTTATATCCAATACTTACACCAGCTACTTGTTGCATCACGTCTGCAACAGTCGCTAAGCCTTGATCCTGCATTCTTTGCTGTGTAACAACAGTCACTGTCTGAGGTGTTTCTTTCAATGCAATATTCATTTTGGTTGCTTGAGAAGACTTACTCTTTTTATATTTTTTACTGTTTTCCGTAGCATCCTCCTCGTCTTCAGCCTGTACCACAATAGGGGCTAAACTTGCTACTGGCTCAGATGCTGCTGCATAAAGAGATGAACTAAATAAAGGAGTTAAAAGAACGACAAGCCAAATTTTATTAGGTGGGAAATATTGCATACTACAAGCTACCATTTGCAAATGAGAATCATTGTATATTAATTATCATTTACATTTCTACACAAATAGAATATTTACTCAAAATGATTGAGTGTTTATGCGTATATTCTGTATTTATAGATTATGAGGACAGATCATACATATCCTCTCAAGTCCCCTAAAAATTTGTAGATTCGAAGTTTACAATCAGGTCTTGTAAGTTGCCTTCTCGTCGCGTGTAATTCGATGGGGAGTTAGTTTGAGGTATTAATCATAAAAATAATTCAGATGAGTAAAATTACATGAAAGCCATTCTAGTTCCATGAGCTCTAGAATGGCCTTGCATAAAATAATGATGTTATATGTTAAATCTTAGGAATTTAACTAAAAATGTTATCCCGATTATTTTAGATAGAATTAAAAAGTTCTACATAACATGCTTCAGGCACCATTAGTAATTAATGGTATAACTTAGTGCAAAAGTACGACCTTCCGCTGGGATCGCTAACAATGAGTTGGCATTGGTCACTGCTGCTTGTTGGGCGAATACAGTTTTATATTGATTACCGCATAGATTATAAACACCAAAGTCCATACGGCCTTTCGCTACTGGAAAATGTGCTAATACATCCATAGTCGTATAACCTTTAATCTCTGCTGCACTGTTACTATCACTCAGTCCAGCTGCTTTTAACTCTAAGTCATCTTTATAGGCTTTGTCAGTTCCTTTGATTGCAAGCATTTGAGCACGTACACCATAGCCATCTTCATTATTCCATTCTGCAAACAATGTGCCTTTCACTGGTGATACTGCAAAAGCGTTTAACTCATGCCAGTTATTGGCCACATCCTTATACTGGCCTCTTGTGTAACCTAAAGTGCCACCCACCTTATAATTTTCCATAAATGGATAACTTACTGTTGCCTCCGCACCATAAACTCGCTGATCTGTGTCGACAACATTTACAGAACGATTCGAGTTAAATTGAACGACTTTATCAGAGTTATTATAGAAACCTGTTAAGCCCAAATTTAAGCCTGTGTCTTGATTTAAGCGCCAGCCTAGTTCATAGCTATTCACAGTGATTGGAGCGATACCAGACGTGGTTAAAGTATATGCTGCAACGTCACGCAATACGCGTTGTACATCTGGATAACTATAGCCTTGAGAGAAGTTAGCATAAATTTGTTGTACATCATTTAGCTTATAAACAGCACCTAGATTAAACAGAAATTTCTCTGAATCTGTAGAGTCTGCCGCCATTAATGTATATGGCTTACGTGCAGTTAAATAGCTGTCTGTGTCTGCCTGAACATATTGGTAACGTACCCCAGCTTGAATATTAAGCTGATCAGTTACGGCATAGTCCCCTTGTATAAAGGTACCAATATTCTGAATTTCAGTATCTGGTCCTGAGCCTTGTTTTTCTCCAGTTGGGGTATAAACTAAACCATTATTGCTTGGCGTGTAGTAGTCTGCCCACTGATGGTCTTTTTCCCAATCATAGTCTAAGCCATAAGTTAGTTTTAAATCACGGTCAGCAACTACAAGATCAGACTGTAAAGTTGAACGAATACCTGCGTAATCCACATTGGATTGACTTTGCTTTACACTAACACCGTCAGCTGAATAACCATAAGGTACGAAGCGTGACTTCTCATTTCGATAGTATGCTTCAACATTCAAAACTTGTCCTAAAAAATCCTGATTTTGGTACTGCGTATTAAAAGCATAACGTTCAGTAAACGGCTGATTATCTAAGCTCCAACCTTTGACCGCTTTTAAAGATGGAGCTGTTTTGGTAAGTAAATAAGAATAATCAGGCCCATATTCTGTATCTTGTTCATCTTTATAGTACTGAGCACCAAAACTTAAGCTTTGGTTGTCAGTTAAATTAAAGTTTAAACGACCATTCACATCAATAGTATCAGTATCCATGGTGCTGCCCTGCCAAGGACTTAATGAAATACGATCCCCATTACCATCAAATTGTGAGCCACGATTGGTATAGTCTAAGCCAAAAAAACCATCAACTTTGTCATTTGCAAATGAAGCTGTTTGTCCAACTTGATAAGCCAAACTATCACCTCGGAAGTTATCTGCCGATGTCACACCCAATTTGGCTTGAAAACTAACTGGTTCTGATTTATCGGCACGTTTAGTAATAATATTAATAATCCCGCCTGTCGCACCTGAACCATAAATACTGGTCGCACCAGAAACCACTTCAATGTGATCAATCATATTTGGGCTAATACTATTTAACTGACGTGACACATCACGTGAACCCGTTTGTGATACCCCATCAATCATTACAAGTACATTACGTCCACGCATAGTTTAACCATAATTACTACTCGTTCCACTGCTTGGTGCTAAAGATGGAACCAGTTGCGCCAAAACATCTGCAACTTTACGACCTGGGCCAGCCTGTTGAGCAATTTCATCAGCAGAAATGGTTTGGACAGTTCCTGAAATTTCAGCAATAGTTTTGGGTGTACGTGTTGCTGTCATCACGATAGTTGGAAGTTTAGTCTCTGTTTTTTTTGCTTCAGTTAATGCTGAAGTCATATCGTTTGCATAAAGTTGAGTACAAATAGCCGTAGTGAGCAAACAAAGACTAAAGTGAGACAAGCGCATTTTTATTCCTCTTTTGTAAAATATTTTTGAGAATGATAATTATTATTAATTTCAATGTAAAACTTTTTATTATATTTTTTCTCTGTACACGACAAAAATAGATAACTCATTGAAATAATGTCATAATAATTGTTTTCTAACGACGAATACTATGACACATCTCAATGAGTTATATCTTATCTTAAACAAATATCTAAAATGGAACAAGTCACATTTAAAGTGCTTTGCGCTCATCATGCTTGTGATTATTTTAAAGCAAACATGTAATCTTTCTTCTGCATCTAAAGCCTTGCCCATCAAGTGCTTACCACAATCATTTTATCGACGTATGCAGCGCTTCTTTGCAGGTCAGTATTTTGATTATCGTCAAATTTCTCAGTTGATTTTCAATATGTTTTCATTCGACCAAGTGCAACTGACTTTAGATAGAACCAATTGGAAATGGGGAAAACGAAATATTAATATCCTGATGCTCGCAATCGTTTATCGTGGAATAGCGATACCTATCCTTTGGACATTGCTTAATAAACGTGGAAATTCAGATACGAAAGAGCGTATTGCTTTGATTCAACGCTTTATAGCCATTTTTGGTAAAGACCGTATTGTGAATGTGTTCGCAGACAGAGAGTTTATCGGTGAGCAGTGGTTTACATGGTTAATTGAACAAGACATCAACTTCTGCATTCGTGTTAAAAAAACTTCATTGTCACCAATCATTTAGGAAAGAATCATAAAATTAGTGATTTATTTCGCCATCTTAAAGTTGGTCAAATTGAATGTCGTAAACGACGGATTTTGGTTGGTCGGGTGAAACTATATATAAGTGCACTACAGTTAGAAAATGGAGAGCTTTTACTCGTCGTTTCTCCTCAGTTTAATGCCAATGCTATTCAGGATTATGCATTACGCTGGGAAATTGAAACCTTATTCAGTTGTCTCAAAGGACGCGGGTTTAATCTTGAAAATACGCGCTTGACAGACCCTAGACGAGTGAAAAAATTGATTGCGGTGTTAGCTATAAGCTTCTGTTGGTGTTACTTAACGGGTGAATGGCAACATGATCAAAAAAAAGTGATAAAAATAAAGAAGCATGGACGACTCTCAATGAGTTTATTTCGCTATGGTTTAGACTATGTTCAAATGGCGATTCAGCGTTTAATTGGTTTTGGGAAAAAAGAAGAGTTTAAGGAAATTTTGGCAATTTTAAGAAGGCAGAACCCTGATAGGATAAGGGTTCTGTGAAATTTGTCGTGTACAGAGATATTTTTTAATGCAGTAAATTCTATCTTTAATACGAAAAAGCAGCCTTCAGTTCAAACAGGTGTTGATCGTCATACGCTAGTATTTCTATACTTACTTTCAAAGAGCTCAAATATGATATAGCTATTATTGTTATACGGCAGAAACCAGCTATGGATTTGGTTTATAAATACTTATTTGCGGAAGACGCTTTTGGAACTCATTTAGGAGCGAATTGAGCTAGCAATATAACGAA
Organism: Acinetobacter sp. 789_lipA; assembly: GCF_058242845.1. NCBI lineage: Bacteria > Pseudomonadati > Pseudomonadota > Gammaproteobacteria > Moraxellales > Moraxellaceae > Acinetobacter > Acinetobacter sp. 789_lipA. The sequence continues at coordinate 2,942,895 of NZ_JBZAYS010000001.1, forward strand.
TAATAGGCAAAGGGCTGCATCGAGAAACCAATCATTGGAAGAAATTTGGAGATTAAGAATTCCTCGTGGACAAGCTAACAATCCATAAATCAATAGCCTTCATATAGTAAAAGTGCCTAAATCCATATTTTTACAAAATATTTTTGCTAAAAAGACATTTTAGCTATGTCATTAAACTATTTATTAATAAACGTGTTCTGTGTGACATAGCCCTCTGCAAATTATCTAAAATAACTGTTCTATAATTTAAATAGATTTGAGAAGGAATGATTTGGGTTGTTTAGGATATTGTAGTATTAGTCGTCACGACCAAATTAAAACTAATAACGTTCAGATCAACTTGAAAATTTTACCGCTATTTAGACTTTGGAAGAACATTTCAAAACCAGGACGAATGTCTTCGCCATCAACAGTAATATATCTTAAATTTGAATGCAACATTGTGCTGCAAGAGTTTTTATCTACAGTTGCCTGAATAGAGTATTCAGTACCGAATTGATCTTTGACAGTAACATTTTTCTTTAACATTTTTTCTATACTTATAATATTAATTCATTTAAAAAACAATATAATCAAATATTTAGTTAGGCAACTTTATAGTTAAATTTAAATAATTGATTTAAAGCGGTATAGAATGTTCTACCATCTAAATTTAAGTCTACTTCGATTCCAGACTGAAGCAGCACACGCTTACCCACTTCAATAGATTTCAATCCATCACGGGTATTTTGCATTTTATTCAGAGGAATTAGCGAGACTATAATTTCAGTACCATTTGAAGATTTAGCAATTAAGGTATTAAGTTTTTTCAATTTTCACCAGTTTTTTTCATATATTCCACCAAGGAATAAATATTTAATTAATAATTTTTAGTCATTAAAAAAGCACTGTTCAGTGCTTTTTTATATTTAATGCTTCTTATAAAGCAACAATATTTACAGCATTTGGGCCTTTTTGACCTTGCTCTATGCTGAATGACACTTGTTGGCCTTCATGCAATGTTTTGAAGCCTGAACTAGCGATTTCGCGAAAGTGAGCAAAAACATCTGGACCAGATTCTTGTTGAATGAAACCAAAGCCTTTAGTTTCATTAAACCATTTAACTGTACCGGTAACTGTAGTAGACATAATATATCCTGCTGAATTTTAATAATTTTAGTCAAAAATAAATGACTAGATGTAACTTTGAAAATAATAAAAGTGGAGCTTAATATCTGAAACAACGGAGGATTATGACTAAAACTGCGATACTTAAAGAAGATTTACTAAACATTACTTTTTTCTAGTTAGGCCAAGTATACATGAAAAAAATAAATATTCAAGTTATTTATAGCTGTCATAAATTTTAATTATATTAGGTGTTTCCTGCAATCAATTGAAACGTCCTTAAAAATAGTAGTGTAGCATCTAAAAAAAGCCCTAGTCGTGTGCTGAGCCTTAGAATAGCTTGAACCAAAATATTGAGGCTAGAGGTGAAATTTCAAACGTTTCGCATAAGGTGTACTATGTGTGTATTCTAGATAAATAAAATAGCCTTTAAATACAGTTTCTTAGGATCAATAATGAATAATAAAGTTAGATTAATCTTTTGCATCGCCCTACTCTCAAATTTGGGAGCATGTGTTGGCAATATGAACCCTACAGGCGGCAATAGTAGGTCTGATTATCCCTATTACATCACGACACAACCAATGATCGTGAAAAAGATTAATGTACCTATAGGCACAAAACTAGAATATGAAGAACAACATTTTAAATCAGGCCAACAAGATTCATTACTGAACGAAAAAAAACTCATCAGAATTTCCTTCCCAGAAGATCAATCAATGAATTGGGGTGGTGTACCCATTGGTTTTATTCACAAATATTTTAACTCAGAAATGAAAGGCTTCAGCGTTTATGCACGTTTCAACCAACTCCCAAGCCATAAGCAGACGCGCTTTTCTCAACTTTGGCAGAAATGTAGTGATGACTTAGGCATTCGTGTTAAAAATACGGATGATTGGACATTCAATCTCAATAATATCGCCGATATCGATAGTTGTAGTGTGAATTATCAACGATACTTTAAAGATAACGTCCAACAACAACATTATCTTGATCAGCTTTACCAAGAAATGCAAAAAGCAGGAACAGTGAAATAGCTCTTGGGTATTCAAATAATCACAACTATACAAAATCCTCCATACTTAAGATTTTTAATACTCACAAAGGGCTTTGTTGCATAAATATGTAAGCATCTGATTTAAATAAATTTAATTTTGGATCAAAAAATAATCAAAACTTTTAAAATCATATAGTTATGAAATCTTTGTGCAACAAAGCCGTTATACAGACAAATTCGTCTTATAGTTACCAAAAGGATACTATTGAAATGGGTAAGCTAAAACATTCGCGTTTTGATTGCACACCAGGATGTTCTGTTGAAGCTGCCATAGGCTTACTTGATGGTAAATGGAAGAGTATTATCTTATGGCATTTATTAGAAGATGATGTTTTAAAGTTTAATGAACTGAGGAAGAAAATTCCAAATGTCACTCAAAAAATGCTCACTAGACAATTACGTGAACTTGAAGAGGATCAACTGATTCTACGAAAGGTTTATGCCGTTGTTCCTCCTAAAGTAGAATACCGATTATCAACACTAGGCACTTCTTTAGCACCTATTTTGGTTGCATTAAAACAATGGGGGGATAAAAATATTGGTTTATTTGGAAAACCCATTATGCCTTTAGAATCAGAATAAAACTTAAACCTGTTTTACGTCACTTACAACTCTGATATTTTCTAGAAATACTGTGCTTTCACTGCTTACACACCATTCCAGTAACTTGTATAAAAGCACGTTCTTAAAAACCGCTATGTATAAAATTAACCAGCCATAAAAAAAGCCTAATCTGTGAAGACTAGGCTATAAACTTTGAATCTTTTTCGTTGGTAGCGGGAGCTGGATTTGAACCAACGACCTTCGGGTTATGAGCCCGACGAGCTACCAGACTGCTCCATCCCGCATCAACGAGTTAGCTTTATACGCCCTAAGCACCCACAAAGCAAACTTTATTTGTAATATAAGCAGTTATTACATGAGCAACATACAAATTCTAGTGCTTAACCAATGCTTGCTTCAGTGATAAAAGCAGGATGTGAGGCTCTATAGATGCTTAATCTTGTTTTTTCACTGTCTAAAAATGACTTAGGCTCTTCAGACCATATTGATTTCCTAGAATCAAGACCCGAATGACTTAAAGCCCAATTAGAAACAGTACTATAAACAAAAGTATTATCAGCGAAAACTAATTTTGTCTTCCTTCCTACACTACTTATAAGAACTTTATGTGTAGGTAATGATCCAAATGTACTAATTTGGGTGTAAATGTATTTATAGGTTTCAGACATAGAAAAAAGTACTTAAATGACAGCACTACTATACCATTTTAACTCTTGAAAAAGCCCACCATTTGGCAAGCTTTTTCTTACTGATCTTTATCCATGGAATGTGGCGTTGTAGTTTTATCCTGCTCTTTCGTATCTGTATCTCTTTTTTGGCATGCCGTTAATCCCAGCATTAAAACTAAACTTACTATTGCAAATATTTTCATCATTTTTGCCTAGCACGATTTAAAAATATAACTTATCAAAATCTAAAGATTTCAATGTTTAATTTATGAAACAATATTATTTTCTTTCTTTACAGATTAGGCGCTTAGCGATTTAGAACTTTATGTGCCCAATGAATGAATTTTTCCTTTTCATGGAAATGTGGAATATTTAATAAGTGAATATGAGTAACCTCACCGAAATTACCTGAGATTTTATTCGGGGCCAAAACAATAAAATCCCTCTTATCCCCCACATGTAACTCCCTAAAAAATTCCATAACCTAAAAATGAAGATTCAGAGCAGTAAATCCTTCTCTTTCAATTAGAAAGTCATAGATTTGACTGAGTACATGTAATTCAAATTTTTTATTCATGGTCTATTCTTCTCATATTTATTTTAACAATCGGTATAATTTAACCTAATTTTATTTTTTGTTAAAGCAGATAAAAAACCCAGCCTCTGGAGAATCAATAGAGCTGGGTTAATGAAACATCATTGTCAAATTTTATTCTTGAAATTGATTCTAACGCACAAACCCAATAAATGCAAATAATTCTCAATTGCAATTATCATAATTTCAAATATACCTACCTAAAGATATATACAATTATCTACATCACCTATCAAACAGTGGGCTTACGATATAGATTAAGCAAAGAGAGTACGGGTATCGGAAGGTAGTTACCATTCACAGACACCTCACCCCCATCTTTTCTGTGCTGTTCCCAGTATTCGATTAATAATAAAGCAGCTTGTTTAATGGCAGATGGATATTCCGATCCAAAATTATCTGTAATGTAGTTTTTAATTATAGCGTCACCAGCAACAATAAAGCTTTTTAATGAAACATCATTGCTATCATCGGCATAGTGTAAGTGGCACTTCACTTCATGTAATTCAACAATACTCATAGATCACTCCATTTTTCCGAGTCAGCTTTTACACTTTCATCACTAAACTCGTTCCTAGAGTCTTTTACGGTGTCATAGCAAATATCACAATTTCACCTCATTCCTATTCTCATATTGATTACTTGGCATTGAAATCCCTTTATCTAGGGATTTTTCTACTATTCTTAATAAGTCCTTCAAAAGATTTCTTATAGATCAATTAATATTTGTTCATATGTTTTTTAAATAAGCCATTCACCGCCTAAAGATAGTGAGCGTACGACGCCTGAACAACCGAATAGTAAATAAGCTGCCATTAAAAAACCCGCTAACTGAAGCGGGTTTTTTAATTCACAATATTCTTAGATTACTGTGATAGAGCTTGCTTGAGGGCCTTTCTTGCCAGCTACAATCGTAAACTGAACACGTTGACCTTCATTCAACACTTTGAAACCGTTTGATTGGATTTCGCTAAAGTGTGCAAAAACGTCTTCTCCAGTATCGCTAGAAATAAAACCAAAGCCTTTAGTTTCATTAAACCACTTAACGGTACCAGTTGTAATGTTTGACATAAATATTCTCTTAAATTTTGAAAAATATAAGAATTAATCTTTTAAATCATATACATCGGATAAACCGCAGAGTTGAATCAATTGCGAAATAACTTTAGTAAATACAATAAAATAAATAATTCTAATACACTATCACTATAAGCTTTTTAGCGCGCAATAGATAGACCTTAACATATTATTTTATTGCTACCACCCAACCCCACATGAAATGCTTTTTCATCCATATTGATAAGAAAATCTTCACTAAAAGCGAATAAAGCTTATTTGCCCACTTCTAGCTAATTTTTCTTTCCTAAAATCAACTCAACTTGATGAGTAACATCCCATATTTTCATTTCTGCATGTCGCCAAAAATTAAAGACTTGATCGCCCTTAACGTACTTTTGCTTGATATAGCTCGATGATTTATTTTGATCTATCTCTTTTGCATTAAATCGCATCTTATTTAAAATCACTACTTGACCATCCAAGTCACCACCAATACAGATATTCATATTGTTCTGCCTGCTAAGTAACAATTAAACTATAGCACAAATAAAAAAACCTACTCTTTGATTAGCTTTTGAGGCTTGTTGCCGAGCCTTTGGCTGTACTCCATAACTCTTATTCATAGTTCATCGAAAATTAGAAACATCATTTTGATATCTTTGCACGACGGTCACGTCCAAGGATGACTTGTAATGACAAAATAAGATCTATCCTATCTCTCAAGTATGAAGTTTTTACTGTGCTATGAAAAAGCCACTTATAAAGTGGCTTTTTCTATTAGGAATTAGATGCTCTTTTAAAGTTGTCATCATTACTACAGTAATCCAAGCAATCTTTTAAAATGCCTACGGCTCTATATATGTGTTCAGGTTTATCTAAAAAAACTTGACCGTTATTTTGCACTTCCAATCCTGCCCGCTCTAACTCTTTTTTTCGATAGTCATCAATTGCTACTGCAAACTGAATGGTTGGTCTCTTACGATTTACATCATATCTAAATAACCAACGATTATTTTTATTCTGAAACAGCACGCTAAAATAGCTTTCTGTGTCTTTAGCCACCAATTCAACTTCAGGAAAGAGCTCTGTCACAATACGACTTAACTCCTGTTCATCAACAGTAGTCACAATTCTTTCATTTTCAGAGTTAACAATGTCAGCTAGCGTTGAGCTTTCAGACACAATCTCAATAGTCTCCTCTACTTTTTGTTCAACTGGCTGGGCAGTAATAATTGTAGGCGAGGATAGTCCTTTAACAACGGTATCACTAATTGGCTGCTCAACAGCTTGTTTTACAAAAGGCTGAATTGACTCTAAAAATTTAGTGTTTAATTGACGAGGAATACTTGCTTGTTGAGCCACATAGCGAACAAAATCAATATCAACTTCATTAATACTTCTTTTTATTACAGTTTTAAACTGCTGGATATATTGATTTTCTTCAGCAAAAAAGCGTAGCTTTTCTACATGAAAATTATCATGTTTAAACTCAGCTAGCTGTGTCAAAACCTCGGCTTTATTCTTCGTAAAATCAACTGTTAAAAATGGCTTATCATCCATCACATTTGGATTAATTAAATCAGTAAAAAATCTCCATTCTTTACCATTTGTGATCGCGCCAATCGTCACCCCTAAACTACTATTAAAATATCTAGATAGCTGCGGAGCATGATTCGTTAAATTAGCAACATAAGGTTTTGCTTCAATAAACATTACAGGTTGCCCATTACAGTAAAGAGCATAATCAACTCTTTCTGTAGATTTCACACCTGGAAAATCAGCTGCAAATTCTGCAAGCACCTTGGTCGGGTCATAAGGGCTAAAACCTAAAATATCTAATAAAGGAAGGATTAAAGCCTGCTTAGTTGTTTCTTCTGTAGTACAGTGGCCCCCTACTTTTTTCACATGCTCAATATGGCTTCTTAGTCTATTAATAAAATTTTCCATATTCCCCTCATTATTATTACAAGTACATTTTTTGATCTAATTTTAGATCTTAACCCGGCGAATTCAAACATGAGGTGCGACAGTTTGAAAAGTCTTATGATAATCAACAAGCTGAGCAAATTTCTCTAATGGTGTAAGCCAATCTAACGCTTTTCTAGGACGAGTATTCAGTGACATGGCAACTTGATTTAAATAATGCTGATCTGCCTGATTTAAATCAATCCCTTTAGGTAAATATTGCCTAATTAAACCATTCATATTTTCGCATGTGCCTTTTTGCCAGGGTGAATGTGGGTCACAGAAATATACATCTATGCCTAAATCTTCTTCGAGTATTTTATGTTCTGACATCTCACGTCCACGGTCATAGGTCAACGTTTTACGCAGTTCTGCAGGTAAATATTTCAGAGCTTCAGTTAAAGCCTTGCGCACTGATTCTGCCTTTGCATCAGGTAATGTTGCCAAGATACAGAGCCGTGTATTTCGTTCAATAAGTGTTGCTATCGAACTTTTATTGTCTTTACCTTTAATTAAATCAGCTTCCCAATGACCCGGTATTTTTCTTTCTTGAACTTCGGCTGGGCGCTCATGAATAGTTTTAATATCCTGTAATATAGAATCTTTTTTAGGTTCACCGTTAGCTTTTCGCTTTTTATTTTCATGACGCAGACAGGATAATAAGTCTTTTTTCAACTCACCCTTGGGTAATGCTCGTATCGTTGAATAAATCGTTGTATGGCTTACATTCATTGTTTGATCCAAATCAGGAAATGTCTTTAAACGCTTTGCTATTTGCTGAGGAGACCATAAACAACGGATCGCTTCAACAATAAATTTCCAGAGGATTGAATCGATTTTGAGTTTTCTGTGACCACGTCTACGTCTAGCAAAAGTGTTATCAGAAGCATATCGAGCTTGATAAACGTCATTGATGCTATTTCTTTTAAGCTCACGATAGATCGTACTAGGATGTCTTTTAATAAGTTCAGCAAATTTTCTGGCTGAAAAGCCTTCTTTTCTTGACTCAAGCATTAATGCAGTACGATCTTCAAAGTTAAGATGATGGTATGACAATTTTATATACTCCATAAACCTTTTAAATTAATTAGGTGGTTTATGTCGCACTTCAAGTTTTACTCTGCCCCCTTTTACTTTATTTTTCAAATATTAATTTAAATTTGTTTTTAGAATATCATTACATTAGACTTCCTTCATAAATCATTTTTCAATCAATTTAATTGTTTATCTTTCACCCAATCTAAATTGTATATGCCAGCAAGTAAATTAAACCGCAGGTTTAATCTTTTACGACGATTTCTATATACACAAGATAAAATCTTAAAACATTTCATCCTTCCAAATACATGCTCTACTTGAATTCGTCTACGACCAATCTCTCTATTTAACTTTTTTAATTCAGAATCTAGTTTTTCAGTTTTCTTTGCTTTAGATGGCATGAGGCATCCAAAACCCAATTTCTTTATCCCTAAATACCCCTTATCAACGATAAAAAAGGGCTTAAATTTTAATTTCCTCATGCTTTTTTTAAATATTTTAAAATCATGCATGCTTCCATGACTTCCACATACACTCAGTATTTCACCTGTTGTATAGTGCATAGATAGCTGAAATTTAAAGGTATGTCGCTTTTTTTTACCGCTATACCATTTCTTCTGTTTTTTTTGGACGTTGAACTAATATTTCAGTGGCATCAATCACAACAACTTCCCAATCCACTTCATCTCGATTAGGAAGTTGTTTTGGCAAGTTAAATTTTCCAGAACCGATTAAGGTATCTTCAATAACACGTGTGATACGAATTGCACTCGTTTCAGATACACCGTAACTCATACCAAGATGGAAAAATGTTCGATATTCTCTCCAATATTCTATACATAAGAGCAAACGATCTTCCAACGGTAATTTATGCGGTCGTCCTTTACCAATATGACGAGGTAAATGCTTATTTAGCTCGGCCAACATGAGGTTAAATGTAGCCCAACTAACACCGGTAAGCCTACGAAACTTAACGTCTGATAATTTTTGAATATCTTTGAATTTCATCCAAGGATTATCTCTTGAATTAAATAATTTTGCTGATTAATTTAAGATCAAATAAATTGTACGTTTTTTGATTTATGACGGAAGTCTATTCTATTCGTTGAACTATTTTCTGTTTAATTTATTAAAAAAACGAATCTCAAAAAATGGAAAAATCATAAGTTAAGTTCTCCTCAATCTATTACACTAATTTTGCGCCATCCGTCATAATAAAACAGATAACAGACTGAATAATATTCATTCTTCTTAATAACCCAACCCACCTGCCATAGGAACAACAACCAAATGATTTGACAGTTGATACCGACCAATATACATATAAATTCATCACTTTTTCGACCGACATAGTATACTGCACCTGCTGTTTCGGCTCACCTTTTATCATGTGTTCTCTGTTTATGAATAAAAAGCTGTTTCTTTCTTCTGGTTTAAAAACACTAAGTGTCTTGGCCATATCTATAGGCTTAACCGCCTGCGGTGATCGTTCATGGTGGACAGATGATGAGCCTAAGCTCAATGCTGAACAAATCGCACGCATCATTCCCGGACGCGTAAATGACCGCCGTTCATGGGCTGAAGATATATACGATATTTCAGAGCAGTTTGGTATTCCGCAAAATAAAGAGAATATGTGTTCGATCATTGCCGTGGTTGATCAAGAGTCTAACTTTGTTGCAGACCCACAAGTTTACGGTTTAGGTGAAAAAGCGGTTAAAGAAGTCCAAGATCGCTTAGATGAAAAATTTAAAGATAAGCTCGGTGATGCCATTGGTGGCACCATTGCAGGCTATTTCCAACAGGTTTTAAAAGAGCAGCCGAGTCCTGAAGATAACTATTTAAGCCAAATGCGCCGCGTTAAAACAGAACGTGAACTGGATGAACTGTACCGTGAAATTTTTGACTATATGTCAAAGCACTATCACGTCAGTGCACTCACAGGTGCAGCCAAACTTGTGGGTCAAGACGTGGGCGAAAAAATGAACCCAATTACTACATTGGGTTCAATGCAAGTGCATATCGGTTATGCCAAAGACAATAAACGCGAAGGTGGCAGCATGGCTGACCTACGTACCGACCTTTATAGCCAATATGGTGGTCTGTACTACGGCATCCACCGACTGATGATGTACCCTGCTGACTATGACAAACCGCTTTACCGTTTTGCTGACTATAACTCAGGTATGTACTCAAGTCGAAATGCAGCCTTCCAAAGTATGTTGAATGACTTAACTGAAGCTGAACTTGATTTAGACGGTGACTTGTTACTTTATGGCAAAGATGGCTCACCTAAATCTGCAAAGAGTCAATCAGAGCGTGAACTCATCAGTGTTTTCGCTCAGCACAATATTTTGGTTACTCCACGTCAAATTCGCTCTGACCTGAAAAAAGAGAAAGAGAAGAAATTTGAAGATACAGCCACCTATCGTGCTGTGGCTAAGCTTTATCAAGAAGTCACTAAAAAAGAACCTTTCTATGCCATGATGCCAGAAGTCGTCATTTCTGGTCCAAAGCTCAGCCGTGACTACAATACCAACTGGTTTGCCACTCGTGTCAATGGACGTTATCAAACATGCATGCAACGTGCAAAGCGCATAAAAATCTAGCCTTATTTGACTTTGATGGCACCCTGTATGACAAAGACAGTTTTACGGGGTTCATCTTCTATGTACACTCGAAACGGCATATTGCTCTACAAGGCTTAAAAGTTCTGCCTTATATTCAAAGTTATTATTTAGGTTTTTATCCTGCCCATCATATGCGCTCTAAACTTTTCCATGCGATGTTTAAGCAAGCTGAAGTGAGCGAAATTGACGCTTATGCAAAACGCTATGCAGAACTCTTAATCAAAGGACTTAATCCAGCACTTTATAGCCAACTAAAGCAACACCAAAGTTTGGGCGATGATGTGGTTTTGGTCTCTGCTTCAATTGATATCTATTTAAAATATGTGTGTGAAATCCTCTCAATTGAACTGATCTGTACCCAAGTTGAACAAGACCAGCAACACTATACAGGGCGTTATCTGACTGCGGACTGTAGCTGTGAGTACAAAGCTCAACGTATCCAAGAAAAATATGCGCTGGATAGTTATCATGCCGTTTATGCTTATGGAAATAGCATTGAAGATAAACAAATGTTGTCTTTAGCTGATTTTAGCTATTTGGTAGGGACAGATTTAAGTCTTCCTGACTTGTCAGAAACATCAAATCATCGTCAAATAAGCTAATTATTAAGTTCAGGTTAATAATTAGCCATATTAAATTTTTAAAAATATTTATTATTAAAATTCAGTATGTTTTATTTACCAAAAAATATATTTATGATAAATTTTGCCTAATAAAAATATTTTGAGAACCATTCCACTTAAATTATAAAAAGGCATCAGTATGGAACAGTTATCTCCACCCAAGTATGTCAAAGGTCTTTCGATTAAATTCGGTGAAAGCCCCTTTGTATTATTGGCGAAGTTCGCTTTTAATGCTTCAAAACAAAAATGGTTAAAACACGAAATTGAACATGTGCTCAATATCGCCAAACAAGGTGATTACCATCATCTGGTAAAGACCTTACGTCAATTTAGTAAATAACAAAAAAAGCCACTTCAAATGAAGTGGCTTTTTTACTTACTTTTTAAAGGGAAATGCATATTTCACAATACGTTTGATGACGCTACCATACTGTTTTACTAAGCTGGCATTGTTATAGTTAATGCCATACTTTTCACACACTGCTTGTACTTTCGGTGCCATTTTACGGTAACGACGCGCAGGTACATCTGGATATAAGTGATGCTCAATTTGATGACTTAAGTGCCCCGTCAAAATATGGAATGCTTCAGAACCCGTTAAATTCGATGAACCACGAATTTGTCGCATGTACCAGTGACCACGGCTTTCATTTTCCAGTACTTTTTTCGGGAAAACTTCCACATCTTTGGTGAAGTGACCACAAAAAATCACACTAAATGTCCACATATTACGGATACCATTTGCAATCAAATTCCCCGTAAAGACAGGCAACGCCGCAGGTCCTGCAATGAGTGGGAAAAACACATAATCTTTAAACAATTGTTTACCAATTTTGCGCTGCATAGGTTTCCATTCAGCTAAAGTCTGCGCTTTGCTTTTACGTCCCTTGAAGTATTTGCCTAATTCCAAGTTTTGGATCGCAACGCCCCATTGGAACAACAAACAAAATGGAATGCTATAAATCGGTTGTAATAAAAAGCCCGGTTTCCAACGTTGTTCAGGGAATAATCGAAGCAGACCATAGCCAATGTCATCATCCATTCCTTTAATGTTGGTATAGGTATGATGCTTGTAGTTATGGGTCTGACGCCAATTGTCTGCTGTACCTACGATGTCCCACTCATAGTTTTGACCATTAAACTTAGGGTCGTTCATCCAGTCATATTGACCGTGCATCACGTTATGACCTAATTCCATGTTTTCCATAATCTTGGCAAAACTCAGCAAGCCCGTGCCCAACACCCATGCAGGTGGGAACCAACCTGCAAATAAACATGCACGACCTGCAATAGATGCATAACGCACCGCTGCATAGACACGACGAATATATTGCGCATCTTTCTCGCCAATATCATCCAGTACTTCTTGCTTAATGGCATCTAGCTCACGTGCAAGTTCATCCAACTCAAATGTCGTTAACTCACGATTCTTCGGGTTTTTAAAATATTCAACTTTAACAGGCATATTCATTGTATTTATTCCCCTTATAAATCAACAATAAGATCGGTTTGTGCCGTATTGACACAAATTTTTAGAAAATTTCCAGGCTCAGAATTTTGTGCACCATTGACCAAGTTTTTAGTCGAACCTTCAACTTTGTTGCAGGCACATTTGTTACAGATTCCCATACGGCAGCCATGTTGAGGCTTAACATTTTGCTGTTCCAAACTTGAAAGAATGGATTGACCTTTGGGAATGCTTAAAATTTTCTTCGACTTTGTTAAGGTAATATTCACAAAACCAACATCATCATTTGCAAATGGACTCATGCTAAACGCTTCAGTTTTTAAGGTATTGGCATGAGCGAAAAGCTGCTCAACCGTAGCCACAAAACCTGAAGGGCCGCATGCATATACCGTTGCATTTTCAATCTGATCCAATCCAGACATATGGTTTTGGTTTAAACGCTCACCTTCATCTGACTCTTGGGTATAAAACATGCTGAATGTGAAGTTTGAGTATTGTGCTGCTAGTTGCTCAAAATATGCTTTGAAAGCTGCATCAGTATGTTTTTTCACCCAATACATCAAATGTACAGGCTGCTTTTTAAGCTTAGCGGTCTTCTCTAAACGTTTCAGTAAACTCAGCATGGGGGTAATACCACTGCCCGCAGCAAGTAAAATTAACTGTTGATCATTTACAGTCAATTGCATATCGCCATAAGGCTGACCGAATTCTAAAACATCGCCGATTTGAGCCTGCTCACATAGCCAATGACTTGCCTTGCCTTGGTCTACCATTTTTACATTCAGTAAGACATGTTGCGCATCAATCTGGGTCAAACTATAGGTACGTTCATAACGTACGCCTTGAACCACGACATATACAGGATGGTGTTGCCCCGCTTGCCCCATTTGAAAATGACGATTGGTTTGCAGCGTCAAGCTCACCATATCGTGTGCAACTTGCTCTTTTTTTACCACTTTACCCAAAGCTTGGTGTATCGACCAAAGTGGGTTGATTTTTTGAAGCCAAAAGTTAGCTGTGTGTCGGTCTATAACACTCTCAGCATACTCAGTTAAAGGAGATTTAGTTCTTTCAAGGATCTGCATAGTAAAGGACCACGCCATAGATTTTGAATTATTATACACATGTATATATATTTGTATATATACTCTGATTGTTTCGTTTCGTTTCACAATGCCGACCAGTGGGGCTATAATGAACCGATTGATTTAATTACTTGATAAATATGAAACCGACCACCATTCAAACCCATACAACCAACACAGAGCATGAAGCTTCAAAAAAACATGCACCAGTGCTTGCACGTAGTGTTGGTCGAAAAGCAACGATTACAAAAGATGAACTGTTTCAAGCTGCTTTAAATTTGATTGGTCCTGAAAAAAGTATTGCATCCCTGAGCTTGCGTGAAGTCGCACGTGAAGCAGGCATTGCGCCGAATAGTTTTTATCGTCATTTTAAAGATACCGATGAACTTGCTATTGAGTTGATTGAACGTGCAGGTGTTGTGCTACGCCAAATTTTGCATGAAGCACGGATTAAGGCCATTCGCCAAGAAAGTATTATTCGTAGCTCAGTCGAAGTTTTTATTGAACAACTAGATGCGGATGACGGCAACTTAAGCCTGCTATTACGCGAAGCATATACGGGTTCAGCATCTTATAAAAATGCGGTCGAAAGACAGTTGAATTATTTCCAGCAAGAACTCAAAGATGATTTAATTCGTTTAGAACGTTTAAATAATAGCAAACTCTTCCACCCTGAATTGGTGTCCATGGCAATCACCCAATTGGTTTTCAATATGGGTGCCAAAGTGATTGATATGCCAAGTGTAGAGCGTAAAAAAATGGCTGAACAAACCATGATCATGATTCGCATGATTTTGGAAGGTTCGCGTCATTTGGATGAAGCGATGATTCGCTAATCTGTGATTACACCCAACAGATTCGCTGAAATATCTTATTATTTGTTTCGCTGTTGCTCTTTAATGAGCTGGTGCACAAATTCTGCGGTCTGTTTCGGTTGTTCTAGCGGAAACATATGCCCACCTTCAAGCACACTATAGTCGATCGCATAGGTTTTTTTCATCCCTTGGGGTAAACCTTGCTTATAGAAATGGCTATCTTTTGCAGTCAACACATGAATCGGCATATCAGGTGCTTTGCGTGGGGTACGCCACCACCACGCAGGCACTGTCCTGAAGATCTCAGCTTCAGTATGTTTGGGAATGGTTAGCGTCACCCCATTTCGAGTCGAATCACTTTTTAAACCACACGCTATAAAGTCCGCAAAACACTGTTCATCAAAGTCTTTAAAAATACGATTCGGTCTGAGCGCCTGACTGGCCTGCTCAATACTCTCCCAATGATCACGACGCTTGACAGTCACTGCAGCTGGGGTAAGTTTTTCAATGGACTTTGATCCTAGCCTTTGTAACGCTTCAAATAAAAAGGCCTTGGAACCAATCACAAACGGGGGGTCCATGATAATCACTTGCGAAAACAACTGTGGTTTTTTATAAGCCGCCATAAGCGTGAGTAAAGAACCAAAAGAATGCCCTAAACCAATCACTTGTTGCCGTGGAAACTGCTATTCAATATCTGAAATAACTTGGTCCACCAATGCTTCCCAACGGTATTCCACAGGATAGTGCGGATCTAGACCAATCATCGGAATCGCTTTGACATCAAAATCTTTATTTAAAAACTGAAAGAATTTTTGATAGCTGCCCGAGGGAATGCCGTTTGCATGGGTAAAGTGTAAGGCTGGTTTGCTCATGTCATTCAGATCTATTGTTTTATAGCCTATTTACCATAATCGTTTTTCAATCTAAACGAAATGGCGCAGGATGAATGCTAAGTCATAGACTTTGATCACTTCGGCCAATTTTAAAAATATTCCGGAATAGATCTGACATTACTTTGCAGAAACAGTTAAGTTCTGATTAGCTAAAAAAGTAGCGCCACAGTTGGTTTTGTCTCCTGCAATCACCACAGCACGCCCCAAGACCGTTGTACTCTGATCTGCTGCAATCGCAGAAACCACCATTCGACACTTAGGACAAAAATGCTTCATTCCATTTAAGTGCACAGCAATACCATTGATCACAAAACTGTTCTCACACTCAGTGACGATGCCACCATGTGTTGTTTTTGAACCCATTGTTACTAAAGCTTTAGACATAATTTATTGTTCGATACATTAGAGTTTTAATGGCGAAAATTCTAGCATAAGCAAGCGCTTAAAATTTCAATGGATTACTTTTCAAATACAACTTAGACATCCATTTTTTTAAGGACTCATTAAAAAAGCACCCGAAGGTGCTTTTCATACAGCAATTCCAATTATGGTTTAACCACAACCATCACTTGAATTGCTTCTGGTGTGACCGATAGGCCATCTAGCAAACCGAGACCTTCTTTTTGCAGTTTTTGTAGACGCGAAATTTCATCTTCACGAATACTCGGATTAAACTGCTTTAAATAAGACAGGCGGTCAATTTCGTATTGCCACTTGCTACCGTAGACTTCTTTCGCTTGTTGCACAAAGCTTGGTAAAGCCGCACGTGCAAGCTCTAATGCTTGTACATAACGCTGCTCAATCACTTCACGGCGTGCTTTCACGACTTGACGACAGCTATTACCATCCAAATGATGCAAGTATGGTTTTAAGATTTCAGGGGCAATTTTCTGCGACAGGTCTTGACCCTTTTCACTCAGCAAGACGCGAACCAGCTGCTGCGGTAAGCTTGAAGGTAAATTCAATGCTTTCGGCGCAACCACATCGACCTTAAACCACACTTCTAACAATACTGAACCTTGCGGTAAAGCAGCTGACTTCAACACTGCAACGTTGGTACTACCAAAACCTTGAGTGTTGATCATTTCCATTACGCTTTCAGTAAATGGATGCTCAAGAGTTAAATACTGAGCATCTTCACGTATCTGAGCTTGATCGCGGTAGAAGGTCGCAGTCATGCCTTCTTCGTCCAAGGTTAAACCTTGAACTTGCATTTGATCGGTTGGTTTAATGATGACTGTACCGTTGCTTTGCTCGTCAAAATCAATGTTTGTCGACGCCATAAAGCGCTTCATAAACATTGGCAAAGTGGTGTTGTCATCATAAGACTCAAGCGCTTGTACAATTTCTTGCGCCACAATTGGACGACAAGAGTTGTATTCAAGTAAACGGTCACGACCTGATTGTAACTCTGCTTCTAAGGCTTCACGTTGTACGCTAACTGCTTCGAGTAAGTCATCAAACTGCTGACCTTGATCTGTCAGTAAACAATCTTTCAATTCAACAATAAAGTTTTCTTGTAAAGTTTGAGCAGTTGGCGAGATATTACTGAAAATATTTAATGCTTCGTTATACCAACGGAACATACGTTCTTGTGCTGTTCCAATTAGATACGGCACATGAATTTGAATCCGATTTTCTTGACCAATACGGTCTAAACGGCCAATACGTTGTTCAAGTACATCTGGGTTTGCAGGCAAGTCAAATAAAATCAAATCTGATGCAAATTGGAAGTTACGACCTTCAGAACCAATTTCAGAGCACAGTAAAATTTGTGCACCATAAGATTCTTCAGCAAAGTAAGCCGACGCTTGGTCACGCTCAAGCAAACTCATGCCTTCATGGAACATTGCAGTACGAATACCCGCATGTAAACGGAGTACATTTTCAAGCGCTTCAACCACGGGACCAGTACGTGCAATGAGCAATACTTTTTTGTGTTTTAAGTCTGTACGTAGTTTTTCCATGAGCCACATGACACGCGGGTCAGCTTCCATCCACGCACCGTCAAGCTGCGCTTCTTCTGGCCACATTTGTTCACGCAATTTACCATCTTTAGACCAGTTTTCTGGTGCAGGCAAAGGTGCAGGCTGACAGTCACGACCTGGGAAACCTTGAATGGCCTCACGGGTGTTACGGAACAAAATACGCCCTGTACCATGACGGTCTAAAAGCTCATGAATGGCACGGAAACGTTGTTCTGGTGCATCTTCAATGCGATGCCCTAACAAACCTTCCAATGCAGCTAAATGCCCTTCTTCAAGTGGCATATCTGACATCAGTACTTCAGCAATTTTTGCAGTTTGTTGATACTGGGTTTCTTCATCCAAGAAACGATCCAGCGAACTAAAACGCTGTGGATCAAGTAAACGTAAACGCGCAAAGTGACTTTCCACACCCAGCTGTTCTGGGGTTGCCGTTAACAATAAAACGCCCGGTGTTTTTTCTGCCAATTCTTCAACGAGGTCATAGCGATCATTACCGCCATCTTCTTCATTCCACATCAAGTGATGTGCTTCATCGACCACCAACAGATCAAAACCCGCTTCTAGAGCTTGTTCACGCAAATCATCATGGTCAATCATCAGATCAATTGAGGCAATAATGCATTGTTCAGTCAGAAATGGATTCAGTTCAGGGTCATGTTCTTTGATTGAAGCCGTACGAGTTAAATCAAATAAAGAGAACTGCAAATTGAAACGGCGGCGCATTTCAATCATCCACTGATATTGCAGTGAATCTGGCACCAAAATCAGAATGCGTTCAGAGCGTCCCGTTTTAAGCTGTTGATGGATGATCAACCCAGCTTCAATGGTTTTCCCTAAGCCCACTTCATCGGCTAAAAGAACACGGGGAGCAAAACGTTGACCCACTTCGTGTGCAATATACAACTGATGAGGAATCAAACCGACACGCGAACCGACCATACCACGCAGTGGGCTCGACTTCATATTGGCTTGCATTAGCATCGCTTCAATACGTAAGTCGTACCATTCTTTATAGTCAATTTGACTTGCCAATAAGCGATCAAGCGGTTTAGACAGCTGAATTTGAGCGCCAATGCGAGTCTCATTCAGTGATTTACGTTCTTCCGTGCCATCTTCTAAGCGACGAACAACGTTATAACGCACCACACCATGACGGTCTTCATGTGATTCAACCGTCCACTTGGTGCCTTCTTGATCTTGTAATTCATCGTTCACGTTAAAAATGATACGTGATAAAGGTGCATTATTCCGTGCATATACACGTGTTTCATCACTTTTAGGGAATAAGATGCTGACAGATCGCTCATCTACATCAATAAGAACTCCTAGACCTAGTTCTGTTTCTGTATCTGATAACCAACGTTGACCAATAGCAAACTGCTGCAATTTTTCCACCTTTATCTACAAGTTAGGACTGCAAATTTAATGCTCAAACATTGTTTGATATTTGAGCAAAATTATACACCTTTAAGCAATATATTTTGACATAAAGCTCACTAAAAAAGTGAGCAAATTTGATGATTCCACGTACTTAAAATGGTACTGGACAAATAAATTCGATACGTTCATCTGTTTGGGGATGATGAAAACTCAAACGCTCTGCGTGTAAACACAAACGCGGCATCAAATCTTGCTGGTCAGGCGCAGCATAAAGCGTATCTCCCACGATAGGATGACCTAAAAACTGCATATGTACACGAAGTTGATGCGAGCGCCCTGTAATGGGGGTGAGTGCTACACGAGTCACGGGCTGACCCTGTATTTCAAAATGTTCAATGGCTTTCCACTCTGTCACAGCAGGCTTGTTATGACTGAGCTCTGCAATATGTAACGGTGGACGGGACGGATCATAAATGACAGGCACATCAACAGTGCCCTGACCCTCTAAATGACCAGCCACAATCGCTTGATAGGTTTTATCGGTTTGGCGCTCTTGAAACTGACGAGAAATGGATTTTTGTCCCCAACGGCTGAGACCAAAAACCAAGATACCTGAGGTATCACGATCAAGACGGTGGATCAGTAGTGTTTTAGGTTCTAGTTTGACTAAACGATTGATCATACAATCTTGTAAGTCTTCTGTCTTCCCCGGAACGGTGAGTATACCTGCAGGCTTATGGATGACCATAAAGTCCTCATCTCGATGAATCAGGTGTTCGGTTAGAAAATTACTCAAGGTTCTATTCCAAGCTGATCGCGAAAACAAGCGGGCAATAATAAAAAGCTTAAGCCAGAAATACAATGCAAAAATCGTTTTTTTTGATCATGAACCGATATTGATTGCATTAGACCTCTTGCGAAAGTCGTTATTGCAAGTTCATCCGGTTTACCAGTGCAGCGATTAAGTTAATGCGTAAACCGAATCTTTTTCGTCTATTTCGATAGCGTTCACTTAGTATTCTAAATCTTTTCAATTGACTATTAATATGTTCGATTACAACTCGTATTTTTCCAATCATTTTATTGTAATTTTTCTCAGCATCAAATAAGGGTAAATTCTTCTTTTTCTTTATTGGCATCAATAATTTAAAGCCATCTTGCTCTAACCCATAGTACCCTAAATCGGTCATAACATAGTCACAATGTTTGAATTTCTTAACTGTTTTTCTTGCCAATTTAATATCATGCTGACTGCCAAACGATATATCTACTCCTATGATTTGTTTGCTCTTCGGATGATAGATCACTTGGGCTTTTAACGTATGTTTCTTCTTTTTACCACTGTAAAACTTACTCTGATTTTTTTTTCGGGCGTTCTATTGAACATTCTGTCGCATCAATAATTACCCAGTTAAATTGTTCGTCTGCTGTGGTAATGCTTCGTTTTGGCAGGGTAAAACGTCTTGATTTCATTAATGCATCTTCAACCTTTTTAATAGTTCGATTCACATTACTTTCAGCGATATGGTAATTTGCAGCCAATTCCAATTGAGTGCTGTAATTCCGTAAGTAATTGAGTGTTAATAACAATTGATCCTCTATAGCTAAAGTATGAGGACGCCCAGATTTCTTTTTAAGTGATTCTGCTTCTTTTAAAACTTCGACCATTTCACTAAAAACTGGTCGAGGTACGCCAACCAAGCGCTGGAATTCAGAATCTGAAAAACGGTTTAATTTCTGATATTTCATGAAATCTATATTGAGGTAGTTTTTACTTTCGCAAGAGGTCTATTATTTAACGTCAAACGCGGAGTCACAGTCTGTATCGATAAGTGAGACATAAGAGATATCACTCTCTTATGACAAACGATTTCTAAATAACCACGCAGCCAAAGGCAAGGTAATTATGGCTAATACCAACATCGGTACAAAGTCCCATTTCACTTGCGCAAAACTCGCACCTTCCAAATACACCCTTTGTACCAAGTCTATACCAAAGCGTAGCGGGTTGGCATAAGTCAGCCAATTCAACACTTCTGGCATATTTTGTATAGGAGTTAGTAAACCAGATAAAAGTGTCAAAGGCATGATCAAAAAGAAAGTATACAGCATGGCTTGTTGCATATTCAGTGCAATCGCTGAAATCGACAGTCCCACACCCACAACGGCAATATTAAAGATAAATAATCCAAAATAAAGTAAGGTCAAGGAGCCATTCATCGGGATCTGGAACCAGAACAGAATAATTGCCAAAATAATGGAGGATTGAATAACCCCAATAATAATCGGCGGAATGGCCTTCCCCATCATAATCTGCGTCGGAGTATAAGGTGTAACTAAGAGCTGATCAAAAGTCCCTTGTTCACGCTCGCGTGCTACTGAAAGTGCCGAAAGTAACAGTGTCTGCATCATACTTAAAGTTGCAATCAGAGATGGCATGATGCCCCATCTCGACTCGACATTCGGGTTATACCATGTCCGCGCTTGTACCGTGATCGCGGAGTTGGTTCCCAAACGCTCTTGATTGACCTGCCCCACCACATTGCTGATGTAAGAACCAGCCATACTTGCGGTCGATGAGTTTCTCCCATCTAGAATCACTTGAAACGGCGAAGACTCATTATTATTGAGCTTATCCTCAAAATCAGCAGGAATGGTGATGACCGCCAAGGCTGTTCGATCATTAATCACCTGTTGGATTTGTTGATTATTCTGCAAATCTGCTGTTCTTTTAAAAATTCCTGAACCATCTAAATGCGCTAAAACTTGTTGTGAGCTTTGGCTTCGGCTTTGATCCAGCACAGCATAATCAACATGATTCACATCATAACTTGCGGCATAACCAAACAAGACCGCTTGGATAAATACAGGCGCGATTAAGGTCACCCGATTGGCAGGATCGGCTAAAATGGCTAAAAACTCTTTTCGGGTTAGCACCCAAAGATAACGAAACCAGCGCATTAACGTTGTCATAACACCATTCTTCCTTTCGTTAGCCCAAGCGCTTTTTCAGTGTACGCGCGGTCATTACTGTGAATAGCACGATATAGATCAGTAAAATGCCACATTCTTTGAACCACAAAGACCAATCATCACCACCGAGTAATAATGTTTTAATCAAAGTCATATAGTGCGTTGCAGGTAAAACATTGCTGATGATTTGCACAATTAGCGGTAAGTTCCGTGTATCGAACACAAAACCTGAAAGCATCAAAGCGGGCATGAAGCTGGCAAGGAGTGCCATTTGACTGGCTTGAAACTGACTTTTTGATAGGCCTGAAATCATCAGACCCAGCAGTAACGACACCATTAAATATAAAAAAGAAGCGCTCATGACAGAGAGCAGTGATGCGCGGATGGGTACATCAAATAAAACATGTGCTGCAACTAAGCACATCACAATATCGATCATCCCAATCACGATATAGGGCGCCAGTTTTGAAAGTACAATTTCTAGAGGACGTACGGGCGTAACATATAATGCTTCTAAAGTGCCGCGCTCGCGCTCACGTGCAATAAGCAAACCTGTTAAAAATGCTCCGACCAAGGTCAAAATTAAGACAATTAAACCCGGTACTAAAAACCATGTGCTATTTGCAGACTCGTTAAACCACATACGTTGTTCAACCCTGATAATGCCACCCACCGAAGCTGCATTTGTTCGGTCTGCTTGTATCAAACTGGCGGTATTGATCGCACTGGTAATATAACCCTGCAAAGCCGAAGCAATACTGGTCGAACGGCCATTGGTAATGACCTGAACAGCACCCGCCCCCTTTGCATATTGCTCCGCAAAGTTACTGGGTATATTGACGATGGCATCAATTTCAGCCTTGCCCATTGCGGCTTCAGCTTGGCTAAAGCTGGGATAGTGCTTGACAGTAATGTATCTAGAACCGTTTAACCCACTCATCAGTTGCTGACTCTGTGGCGTGGGCTGTTGCTCCACAACCCCGACTCGTCCGTTGGTTAAATCGAAAGACAGTCCATAACCAAACAGTAAAATTAAAATAATCGGTAGAATGAAACCGATCGCCATACTGCTTTTATCACGAAGCAGCTGTTTAGATTCTTTACGTGTTAAGGCAAACAGTCGTGTCCAGAAAGCTGCGAAATGATTCATCTGACGCTCCTCAGTGAGCCTGCATGTCCGCACGGGACTGTTCAACGATGGTAATAAACGCGCTATTCATATCGTTTACACCCTCTAACTGCGCCATCCCACGAATCTGTTGAGGTGTGCCAATCGCCAATAATTTCCCTGCATCTTGAATCGCAATCCGATCACAATATTCAGCTTCTTCCATAAAGTGCGTGGTCACAATAATGGTCATGCCTTGGTTCGCCAGCTCTCCAATGGTGTACCAAAAAGAGCGCCTTGCTAATGGATCAATACCACTGGTCGGTTCATCCAAAAATATAATTTCAGGCTGATGTAACAGTGCTGCTGCCATCGACAAACGCTGTTTAAAACCATTTGGTAGATCACCGCTTTTAGCATGTGGCTTAAGTTCAAACTGAAGCAACACTTTATCAATTTGCTGCTTTAACTGTTTGCCCGATAAGCCATAAGCACCACCAAAAAACTTTAGATTATCCAGTACGCTCAAATTGCCATACAGGGCAAACTTCTGCGATACATAACCAATTTTTGCCCTTGCCTGCGCACGAGCTGTACGCAAATTCATGCCTGCCACTTCCAACACACCACTGCTGGCGGGCAGTAAGCCACAGAGCATACGAAACGTCGTGGTCTTACCTGCACCATTGGGGCCAAGCAAACCAAAAATTTCGCCGCGGGATACATCAAACGAGGTACTGGCCACGGCGGTAAAATCACCAAAAGTGCGTACCAAATCCTTCACCACAATCACAGGTTTTTCGAGCTGCTGTTTTACATTCTGCTCTGTTTTCACTTGTGGTGGATCAGAGTTTTCTATCAAAGTTATTGAAGGGTCTAAAGCTAAATTTTCCTGTGCCAATACCATTTTTTGAGTATGCTTCGCCTCATGTAAAAGCAACATAAATGCATCTTCTAGCTCTGCTGCTCTCGGTTCCGCAACAACGCCTTTGGGCAAGAGATCTGCTGGAAGTGATGGGCTTTCAGTTCGCGTAATAAAACGCACTACATCTCCTTTGGGAACTGCATCGGCAATATAATATTGATTATCGAGTAAATGTGCTTGTAACACCCGCGCCTTCATGTCAGGTCTGGGTTTTACTTGCCATGTTTGTCCCTGTGCCTGAGCCGTCAGCTCGTCGGGTGTACCTTGCTTTAAGACTTGCCCATCCAACATGACATAAACCTGATGACAGCGCTCAGCTTCATCCATATACGCCGTACTGAGAATGACACTCAAGTTCTCCTCCCTCACCAATTGTTCAATGATGATCCACAAATCACGGCGTGAGAGTGGATCGACACCGACACTTGGTTCATCCAGCAGCAATAGTTCAGGTGAACGCACTAAAGTGCAGGCCAAACCTAACTTCTGCTTCATGCCCCCAGAGAGTTTTCCTGCGGGACGTTCAGTAAAGCGCGCCAAGTCGGTAATCTTGAGCAAACGTGCAAAACGCTCCTTGCGAACGTCCATTGGCACGCCATGCAAATCCGCATACAAGTCTAAATTTTCTTGAATACTGAGGTCATCATACAAACCAAACTTTTGCGGCATGTAACTGATACGATCTTGCACAGATTGCGGGTCTTTGGCGACATCCATTCCTAAGACCTCTAAGCTTCCAGCGGTTGGCTTATATAAACCTGCGATCAATCTTAAAAATGTGGTTTTACCAGCACCATCAGGCCCGACCAAAGCCGTTAGTTGCCCTGCCTTGATCTGCATATTTATGCCTTGCAAAGCCTGCACATCATCCAAACCTTTTTGTTCTGCTTTAAAGGTTTTGTTTAAATCCGTGGCAATTACAATGCTCTCTACTGACATCGACATATTCCCCTGCCTTAAGGATTGTTCGTGGCAGTTGGGCGCGATGATTTGGCTATGTTCACCGTCACAGGTTGTCCCATCTTCAGTTGGTCATTCGGGTCATCGACATAAATACGGACTTCATAAACCAAAGTCGTGCGAATATCTTCGGTCTGTACCGTTTTCGGGGTAAATTCCGCCACAGATGAGATATAACCAATTTTTCCTGTGATAGGCTGATTCGGTTGTGAGTCACGAATGACTTGTGCTGCTGCGCCCATGTTGATATGTCCAAGATCCATTTCACTGGCATAAACACGCACCCATTTAGGATGGATCAGGGCAATGGTATAGACGGACTTGTTTGAAGTCGTCATATCACCAACTTCTTGTAAACGTGCACGAATTACGCCATTCACAGGTGCTAGCAGCTTACTTTGAGTAATTTGGTAATCAATCAAATCAAGATTGGCCTTGGTCGATTCATATTGTGCTTTAGCCGCTTCACGATCTTCTGTGCGTGCACCTTTCAAAAGTAACTCTAGGTTGGCTTTGGTTTCACCGACGGCCGCTTCCGCCATTTTCATATTGCTTTTTGCAGCATCAACCTCTTGCTTACTCACCGCTTGACCCGCAGTACTCCGATTTAAGACATTTAAACGTTGGTATTGCTTATCGGCATTTTCAAATTGGGCTTGGGCAGACTGTACTTTCGCTTTCGCTTGGGTAATCTCTTCAGGTCGATTGCCCGCAGCTTGCTCATTTAAGGTTTGCTGTTGAACGTGTAACTGCGCTTGGGCTTGCTGTGCTTGTATAGTAAGGGATTTGGTATTTAGTTCGGCAAGAACCTGACCTTTTTGAACGCGATCGCCTTCTTGAACAGCCAAGCTTTGAATACGCCCAGCCGTTTCAAATGCCAGCGAGACTTGTCGAATATCAACATTGCCATATAACACCAGATGATCGGGATCGGCTTTGTCTCGACTGAACCACAAAAATGCAGCCGCTACAGCAATGAGCAATACCCCAACCAGCAGTATGAACTTACTTTTGTTCATGTACACCAAACCTTCGCTTAGTTTTAATACAAGTTTAAATTTAATTTAAACTATAACAATTCAGTTAAGAAAGATATACTTCAAGTCTAAATTTTGATGCAGAGTAAATAATGTCTAGAGCTGGACGTAGCGATGGTGATTTAACCAAATCGAAAATTTTGGATGCTGCTGGCCGCCTAATTGCTCAGGATGGTTTTGCAAAAACCACGAGTAAAGCCATTGCCAAGCTGGCCGAAGTCGATTTGGCTGCCATTAACTATCACTTCGATGGTCGTGATGGGTTATATCGTGCCGTACTTGCCGAAGCACATACGCATTATATTGATGAACAAGAACTCTTGACCTTACTTAACAGCTCTAAAACGCCTACTGAAAAACTAGAAGCTTTTTTTGAAAGCCTGATCGGTAAATTGGTTGAAACCGATGTCTGGCACAGCAAAGTGTTTGTTCGTGAACTTTTTTCACCGACCACCCACCTATACACGTTTATGCAAAATGATGGTGCGCGAAAGTTTCTTTTGGTCAAAAAAATTATTAGCCAAGTTTCAGGGATTGATGAAAACCACCCTGCACTTTTGCCTTGTGTACTCAGCACGGTCGCGCCTTGTATGATGCTGATTTTGGCAGATGCAAATGGGCCAAGCCCACTTAAAAATGTCTCCAAACTTGAACCTGCGCTTTTGGTCAAACATCTCATGACCTTTTCAGTCGCAGGTTTACAAGCCGCTAAACAACTTTATCTTTGATAAACCAACTGTCCTTGCTTATAGGTTGCAAGGACTTTGATATCTTTGATTTTAGACGGATCAATTGTGATTGGATTGTCACTTAAAACAACAAAGTCACCGTATTTCCCAGTACTTAATGTGCCTTTGATGTCTTCTTCAAAATACTGATATGCAGCCCAGTCCGTCATCGTTTTAAGTGCGATATACGGGCTGACTTTGTGCCTCACCCAAAACTTTGCCTGTTCGTGTGGTGCGATTAACCGTTGCATCCAGCACCATCATGCTTTTCGGTGGGATAACAGGGGCATCGTGATGCTCGGTGAAAATCATGCCTTTTCTTAAGGCTGAACCTGTCGGAGAGATGTGTTCAGCACGCTTTTCACCTAAGGTTTGTGCTACATGCCAGTCGCCCCAGTAGTAGGTATGCAAAGAAAAAAATGAGGGGATCAAGTGAAGCTGTTTCGCCCGATCCAGTTGATCCTCTCGCATGGTTTGCGCATGAATAATCACATCTCTTCGCTGTGAGGCATCATATTTCTTTTGCGCATTGGCAATCACATTGAGGTATTGATCAATCGCAGCATCACCATTGGTATGTGCCAAAATTGGCCACTGCTCTTGAAAAGCCAAATCAATCATTTGCTGGACTGTTTTTTGCTCTGGAAATGCAGGATAGCCACGATAGTTCTTATCTTTCCCTTCAGGCGGAACCACATAAGGTTCGGTTAACCATGCCGTTTTACCTTGGGGTGAACCATCTAAGCTAATTTTCACGCCACCAATTCTAAAGTGATTGACATAGTTTTTGCTTACACCTTTTTCAAGCATATACGCCTGTTCAGAACTGATATCAGGATAAGAAACGACATCGATGGCTAATTTGTTTTGATTGGCCAAACTGCGCCAAAGTTCTGAAGTACCACGATCAGCTCGTCCTTCTTGTACCGTGGTATAACCATTTTTCATATAGGTCTGTACCGCAGTCAACGCCATCTGCTGCATCATTTCAGGTGGGACCGTTTTAAAAGCCTGTAACATGGCTTCAATCACAACACTTTCTTCCAGTACACCATTCGGAATATTGGTCCCCACTACGCGTCGAATCACACCACCACTGGGGTTGCTACTTTTTTCATTAAGGCCTAACAACTCTAGCGCTTTGTGATTCACAGAGGCCAAATGCCCTGACTGATGTAAAATCAGCACCGGTTGAGTCGTTGAAATCTGATCTAAATCTGTGGCTGTCGGATGAGCTTTCTCTTGTAGCTGGGCATCATCATAACCATTGCCAATAATCCAACCAGAAGTGGCTTGGACAAAGGTTGGATTTTGCTTCGCCCACGCCTTCATTTCTTGGATAAGTGTGGCAATACTCACCACCTTGCCATCTGGCGGCGGATATAAATTTGCCACAGTTTGCTGCATACCGACAGAGTTTAAATGACTATGGGCATCGATGATGCCAGGGATGACGGTCTTGTTATTCAAGTTTAAGCGTTTCGCCTGTGGCGCAGGCTTTTCAGCCTCAGACAATGTGCCTGTATAACGGATCTTTCCATCTTGAATTAACATGGCATCGACATAGCTGGGCTGCATGCCTTGCATGGTTAAAATGGGGCCACCATAGACCAATAAGGCATTTTGCGACTGTTGTTGTGTGTTTGAAGTGGTGCTAGACAGACTAGTTGCACAACCACTCATCATTACCACAGTGGAAGAAAGTAGAGCCGTGAGTGCAAAAGAAACCTTATTAAAAAGCATGGGTTAAACACCTCATATTGCTAAATATTATATTTTGCTCCATACGAGCATTCGTTATAGGTATAACACTTTGATACAACACATTATCACTCTACCTTAGCACTTTAAGCCAGCTCTTGTCAGGCAGAATAAGGTGCTCAATATTCAACAGATTATTGCAATAACTTTAAGATGTGTTGCAAACGGACATTGTCTATATTTTCTTTATACACTGCATAAATCGGCGCAATACATGGGTTATTGGCCTTAAGTGTTTTATAAACAATCTGCTTATTCCAAAAGTCACGAATGGCCTCAGGCACGATGGATAAACCAATCCCTGCAGCAATCAAGTTTAAGCTTGAGGTTAAACGTGGCGCTTCTTGTACAATTTTGGGACTAAATCCAGCTTGGTAACAACTGGCCAAAATATTATCGAATAAATCTTGTCCAGCTAAACGTCGGTATAACACAAAATCATGCGGTTCAAGATCCAGCAAGTGAATCGGTTCGGCGTGTTCAGCCAAAGGATGATTGTTTGGTAAGGCCACAATGAGCGGTTCATCTAATACATGTAGACTGGTTAAACCAAGGCCAATCGGTGCAGGTTTGCGTAAGAACACAATGTCATTTTTTTCATTACTAATGGAGTCTATCAGCGAGCTACTGCCATCTTCTTCCAGATGAATTGAAACACGTGGAAAAGTTTCCCGAAAGTTACGCAGCAAGGCCGGTAAAAAAGGATGCAAGCCAACCGAGTTGGTAAAGCCAATATTAATCTGACCTTCGACCCCCAAAGAAATATCCTGCACACGTTTAGGAATTAACTGTGCATGCGCCAATATCGCAAGGGCTTCTTTGTACAATACCTTGCCCGCTTCCGTTACCTCAACACCACGTGGCAAACGCTTTAACAGTTGAGCATTCAGCTCTTCTTCCAAGCTTTTGATAATCCGTGTCAACGGTGGTTGTTGCATATTCAAACGAACAGCAGCATGCGAAATATTACTTTCTTCTACCACTGCAACAAATGCTCTGAGTTTATGAATATCGATCATGTCCACCCTATTAAACATACTTTTTCAGTATATATAACGTCAAAAATAGCATTTTTCAACATATCTCTACAGGTTCATACTGGGCACATTCCACAAAAGGCGAAAGACATGAACACTGAAGTGCTCCCTGCTGAACAAATAACCCATCCAACTTCACGGGAATTATTTGCAGGCTTTATGAAGCTGGGACTCATGGGCTTTGGTGGCGTATTGCCACTTGCACATCAAATGGTTGTAGAAGACCAAAAATGGCTCAACACGGAAGAGTTCACGCACTTATTGGGTGTCTGTCAAATCCTCCCTGGAGGAAACATCATTAATATGGCCGTTGCGATTGGTTATGAGTTTCAGGGGGTTAAAGGTGCGATTAGTGCCGTTCTCGGGTTAATTTTTGCACCGACGGTGATTGTGATTTTGCTGTATCAGCTCTATAGCCAATTTCAAAGTATCCCCGTGATTCAGCATATGATACAGGGACTGGCAGCGGCAGCAGCAGGTTTACTGTTTGCCATGGGGCTAAAAATGCTGAAACCCATTCTGAAAAGTTACCTCACGATCTTTACCATTGCGCTGACCATTGTCTTTATGCTGATTATTAAGATTCCATTGGCATTAACGTTACTGATCTTAGTCAGCATCAATGTCGCAGTCTTAAGCTTGAAAAAAAGAGGAAAAAACGCATGATTTTAATCACCTTAGCCATCGTTTTTACCCAGCTTTCTATACTGGCCTTTGGTGGCGGCAATGCCATTTTGCCTGAAATGCAACATCAAGTGGTTGAAGTGCATCGTTGGCTTACTGCCACAGAGTTCAGCACCATGTTTGCCATGGCTCAAGCGGCTCCGGGCCCCAATATGATGATTGTGCCACTGGTCGGCTGGCATGTGGCTGGACCTGCTGGACTGTTTGTGACTTCACTAGCGAAGTTTGGGCCCTCTTCTGTACTGACTGTATTTGCACTCAAGTTTTGGAATCAGTTTAAGGATCATCCACTACGTAGCATGTTTGAAAAGGCGTTGAAACCACTTACCGTTGGCTTGGTTTTAGTCAGTGCATATATTATTGCCACTGCATCTGCTCAGAACTGGTTACTCATTGCAATCGTTATCGTCGCTACTGGTTTAAGTTTAGTTAAAAAAATTCATCCACTGTGGGTCATGCTCTTTGGAGCAATGTCAGGCGCACTGTTTTTATAAACGGTGTGTCATAAAAGTTCGTGTTCAATAGCACATACTTTCTATTTTATTGTTACTTTCAAATAAATAGCATAAGCCTTACATCTGATGCCCAAGATGTAAGGCTTAATTTCGTTTGGGCCAATAACCATGTGAAAAGAAAGCAAGTGTTTAGGAAATATTCCCACCCAAAGCAGTCATTAATTGCGCTGTATTTTTTAATTGCATTTGTTGTAACTCTAATGTGCTCTGTTCAGCTTGCAGCCTTAAATTCTGCGCCGTGACCACTTCCAAATAACTGACTAAACCTGCGTTATAACGTCGCATCACCACTTGTTCATTTTCTTTAGTCAGTTGCAGTAACTGAGCTTGCTCCAGTTGTTGTTGTTTCAAACTTGAAGTTTGCATTAAAGCATCATCAACTTCCTTCCAGCCCGTAAGTACAGCTTACTTATAGGCTGCTAATTTTTCATCATAACTTGCCCGCGCTTGGGCAATTTCAGCTTGCCGTTTTCCACCATCAAAAATAACCGAAGCCGCTTCTAATCCAGTAGACCATAAATATGCAGGGGGCTTGGAACAGCTGACCTAACACTTGGCTATTTAAACTCGCATTAAGACCAATATTAATATCTGGCAACCATGCCGTTTGTGCTAAACCTAACTGTGCATGTGTACTCGCAAGCTCCCGCTCTGCACGAATCACATCAGGACGTTGCATGAGTAAGCGACTGGGTAACTGTGCAGGAACAGTAGGAATACTCAGACCTTGCTGACGTTTCACCAGTTGAAACTGAACCACACTTTTACCCTGCAAGACCGCCAGCACATTTTCCTGTAAATTGCGTTCACGCTGCGTTTCGATCTGCTGTATTTGCACTTGTTTTAACTGTGTTTCTGCCTGTATCACATCTGCCCGCGCAATCATCCCTGCTGTATATTGGTTTTTTAAAATTTGCACTGAACGTACGTAACTTTTTTGGGTTTGCTGTAATACATCAAGTTGCGCATCCAAAACACGAATGTTCCAATAGGCCTCAGTCGCCAATAACTGTTGATTCAACTTTACTGCGGCTAAGTCCGCCTGCACCGCTTCTAAATTTGCCTGTTGTCCCTCTATCGCTTTCGCCACACGTCCCCAAACATCGGGAATCCAGCTGGCCTGAACCCCTGTGCTAAACTGACTGTTTGGAGAAGTATGCTTTACTCCATTACGTTTAGCAGCACCTTCTAAGCTTAGACTGACAGAACGACTGGCTTTTTGCTGTTCAAGTAAAGCATTGGCTTGTCTATAACGTGCCTCGGCCTGTTTCAAATTTAAGTTTTCTGCATTTAACTGTTGCAGCAGTTGGCTTAAAACGGGGTCTTGATAAATATTCCACCATGCGACTGTCGCGCCTTTTAAGCCTGCTGTTTCTGTCCAATTGAGCGCAGCATATTTATATTGCTCATCCGCGTGAATCAACGGTGTTTTATATTCGGGAGGGCGTACTACGGCTGTAGAACTACATACAGTCAACAACAACACACAACTTAGGCTGAAGACATTTTTATAAACCAAACCTGACATTCTATTTTCCTATTTCTTTATCTATTTGCCTAAGCTTTGCAGCACAAATTTACGTTTAAATCTCGAACAAGATTCAGCCCATTTTTCAAAGAGCAAATACAAAACAGGCGTTGTGTACAAAGTTAAGAGCTGCCCAAGCGCTAAGCCGCCCACAATGACCACACCTAAAGGCTGACGTAACTCAGCCCCCTTACCCCAACTACAAGCCAGCGGAATTGCACCCAATAATGCTGCGGTATTGGTCATTAAAATCGGGCGAAAACACAAAGCCGCCGCAGACAATACAGCTTGATATGCTGACTTTCCTGCACGCCGTTCATATAAAGTAAAATCAATCAATAAAATGGCATTTTTCACCACGATACCAATCAGTAAAAACATGCCCAACAATGCAATCAGAGTGAACTCAAAGTTAAAGATCCATAAGGTCAACAGTGCGCCCAAAGCCACAGCGGGTATGGTCGATAAAATCGTTAACGGATGAACCACACTTTCATAGGTCACCCCAAGCACGATATAAATCAACACAATCACTGCAAGAATTAGTAACGGTGTACTTAAGCCCGCTTGTAAACTTTCTGCTTCTACATCTTTATCCGTGGTCATAAAAACGTTGTTTGGCAACATCACTTCAGTTAAGACATATCGGATCGCGGCATCGGCCTGTTCATAGCTATAGCCCTGTTTCACCACATAACCAATACCCATCGCGGCATATTGATTACGTCTATACACTCGATCATTGGTAATTCCATAAGACCATGTCGCAAAGTTACGTAGCGGCACAGCCTGTCCAACTTTATTAGGGACTTGTACATTGGCTAAGGATTCAGGATGTTCCGTGAAGTGCTTATCTACTTCCATGACCACATGAAACTGTTGGATTTGATCATAAATGGTTGAAATCTGGCGCTGTGAAAATGAGTTGTTCAGTACGCTCGAAATGCTTTCAATATCGACGCCCAAACGACGTGCTGCTTCACGGTCTACATCTAGGGTGACATGCTGTGCACCTTCATCCCCCATGGTTTCGACTTCCTCAAGTTCAGGCAGTTTTTGCATGGCCTGCGCGACTTTCGGTACCCATTGGCGTAGCTGTGCAACCTCGTCTGACTGTAGTAACAGCATATAATCTTGACCACTGCCACTTGAAAAAGGATCATCCAGTTCTAATTCTTGTTCCACACGTGCTGAGAAAATTGCCCCAGCCTGCCACGGCGCATTTTTTTCATACGCTCGACAATGGCATGTGAACTTTGCCCCTCACGTTCCGATTTGGGTTTTAAACTCACCATGAAAAAGGAATTTGTGGTTCCACCTGCTCCGCCTGAAGTTCCAACCACATCTTTTACAGCAGGATCACTCAGCAAGCTTTGGCTAAAGGCTGCAATTTTGGGTTGCATAATTTGAAAGGAAAACCCGTCATCACCACGAACAAAAGCCTCAACCCGTCCTGTATCCTGCTCAGGCAATACCCGTTTAGGGAGGTGCTGATAAACATAGAATGAAGCCCCAATCGCACCTAACCAAAACAAAATCACAACATAGCCATGTGCTAGCATCCATTTTAAAGATGTTAAATAAGCATGATTGAACTGCTGCATGCAACGATGGCTAAATTGATATAAAGGCTGTTGTTGGTCGCTCTCTAGCGGTTTTAAACAGCGTGCAGATAAGCTTGGTGTCAACACCAAGGAAACAAAAACGGATAACACCACGGTAAAAACTAAGGTCAGTGAAAACTCGCGGAAAAGCCGCTCAATCACACCGCCCATAAACAGCACTGAAATGAAAATCACCACCAAAGCCAAATTCATGGCCACTAAAGTCAGCCCTACCTCCTGAATCCCTTTAATAGCAGCCTGTACAGGAGAGTCTCCCTGCTCAATATGACGCTTAATGTTTTCCAGCACCACAATCGCATCATCCACCACCAAGCCAATAGCGACAATCACCGCCATAATGGAGAGGTTGTTGAGCGAAAAGCCTGCCAAATACACCAAACTACACGCCCCGACCAAAGTCACCAACATGACAATACCCGGCACAAGAGCACTTTGAATATGCCCTAACATCAAAGCAACGACAATAATGAACAACAGCATGGAAAATAACAACGTATCACGGGCTTCCGCTAAACCTGCGCGAATGATTTCAGAACCATCCATCACTGTAGTCAATTGTGCGTCTGCGGGAATCAGTGATTTTAATTCAGGCAGTTTTTCTTTGATTTGATCAATGGTCGCCACGGTATTGGCATTGGGTTGACGGCTGATTTTGATAATCACCGCAGGTTGACCATTATGAAAACCGCTGACATAGCGGTTTTCAACAGAGTCTTGCACCTCAGCCACATCTTTTAAACGAACGATGGCTTGAGCATTACGATGAATCACCAAGTTGGCAAAATCTTGCGCTTGTTTTAAATCATTCGACAGTGCGACTTGCCAACGAAGTTGATCGGTTTCAACCACGCCCAATGCTTGTACTGTATTGCTTTTTTCAATTGCAGTACGGACTTGTTCCAATGAAACGCCCTGTGCAATGAGTGCATTCGGATTTAAAGTAATCCGCACCGCAGGCATAGACGCGCCATCAATTTCAACTTCACCGACGCCAGTCATCTGCGCAAGATTGGGCTAGAGTTGATTGCTGGCAATTTCATATAATTTACCCGCAGATAAATGCGCTGAACTCAATGCCAAATAAAAAATTCTATCTTCTTGGTAAATCTTTGATGAGCTTTATAAATTCGTCCGCATATTTCTCAGCTTGATCTTTTTGTTCAATCACAGTTATATTTTCATTATTAAATGATGCTTTCACAGTCCAATTAAAAGAACCCGTAATAACTTTCTTGAAATCAATAACACAAAATTTATGATGCATTAAATTATTGAAATTGCCATTTTTAGGTGAGATTTTATAGTATTCGATCTCAGATTTTTCAAAGCGTATTCCCTTGCTTTCAGTCAAACTATCATCATTCACTATAATTCTTATGTTAACCCCTTTTTGATGTTGCCTATAAAGTGCCTCAGCTATCGGCTTAGAAGTAATCCATGCAACCGCAACCCATACGGAATACTTACTTGTTTTGATATGTTCTATTATTTCTTTCTCTATTTTTTCAAAAACAGGCTTGAGCTGTAAATCCTCTTGAGTAGATTTTCCACCAATTTTATAGATTTCATTCTCAGTTTTATAAAGCAATAAACCATCATGTTTCAGTATTTTATTGAGTTCACATGCAATCTCATCAGGATTTTGTGTTTGGCGATCATCAACCAAAATCTCGATCAAGGAAATTAATTTAAAAGTTCCATTTATCTCAGCAAGCTTTTTATTTGTGAAGTCCCTTCTACTACCAAATTCCCCTTTTTTATTCAACTCCCAATAATCATCACTGAACCCTAAATAATTAAATAGTTTTACAATATCAGAGCCCGATCTCCTCTCTGAAGAAAATTCACGCAAAATTACTGTTGTTAATTCATTTAATGATAAATCAGAAATTTGCATAATAAAAAGCCCCATTCAATGGGGCATATCTTAAGCAGCATTTAGCATTTTTTCTATCTCAGAAGCCGTTGGGTTGTAGTATGTGTTCACAAGAACCCCAATGGTTTTATGCCCAGTCAATTTAGCTAATATCTCAACAGGCAATTTTTGTTTATTCACAAAGCATGTAATGGCCTCATGACGTGAATCATGGAACGTAAATGCTCCAGCAAGTCCGACACGCTTTAAATTACGCTGCCAAAGCAATCTAAACGAATTGGAGTTGTGTTTGACCAGTAACCCTTCGCGCTTAGGCAGTAGATCTAATAGCGCTCTTGCCTTTGTCGTTAGTGGGACATCTCGTGAGGTACCATTCTTAGTATCAGGCAAATGAACATAATCAGGAAAGACATGTTGGTTCTCAATTCCTAATATCTCGCCTTTACGCATGGCAGTTTCCAATGCAAATAAGAAACTCCAAGCTACATAGTGCGCTGGTGTTTTCGGCACCATACCTTCTTCATAATTATCTAAACCCACCAAAACCATTTTGATTTGATCTTGGCTTATACGGTTCTTTCGTGCAGGTGGTTTAATTGGCTTCTTAACCAAATTGAATGGATTTGAAGGCAGTAAAAATAGTTCACGTACTGCAAATGTGAAAACAGAAGATCCAAGGCTCATTTCCTTATGAATAGTCCCTGCTTTCACATACTGCAATCGTCTTTCTCTATTTTCAGTGATTAGCTTTGGAGTGAGATCATAAATTGAGTATTCGGTGAGTTTGCCGTAATACCGTTCTAAATATTTGATGTGATTTTTGATGTAGACTTTACTTTTGGTAAACTGCCCAATTTTTTCGTAATAGATATTAAATAGCTGCTTTACAGTGTATTGGGGTTTATCTAAATTTTTGAGCTGCTTTTCATACTCAAGCTGTAACTCCATGAGTCGCTTGTGCGCCCATTGAATACATTCTTGTGAGGTATCTCTTGTTGCTGCATCACGAAGATGCTTGTATTTAACTTGGATGCGCCATGCATTGCCGCGTTTGACAGGTTTTTGCATATTAATAAACTCTCAATATTTGGTGCCGAAAACGGGCGCCATCCATCTTGAGATACATACGACCATCTCAAAACGGCGCCCGAAAGCGAAATATAAAGCAGTTTTTAATGCAAATTTTGGGTATTTTGATTACCCAAAGCTGACCTATTTGACAATAAAAACAGGGAAATATCGTTACAATACCCCCTTAAAATATTGATTTTACTCAATATATATCTTGGTAGGTATATCCAGACTCGAACTGGAGACCTCTACGATGTCAACGTAGCGCTCTAACCAACTGAGCTATACACCTGAAGTAAAAGCATAATATTCACTTTTAAAAAGTATGACAAGCGCTATTTCTTGTTTTTTAAAGCAGATGCACAAGTTTTAAGCATCTGTTTAAATTGTTGAATGCTTTTTGAATTCAACCTATTGGAATAACGCATTTGTTGATAATAATCACCCGCCTGCTTAAATAAAACTTGCTGTTCAGGTTTAACGTCTTGAGCTAAACGCAACAACCATTTGTTTACCGTTTCGGCATCTTGTTTACGCTGCTCAGTTGTTAAGCTTCGAGAAAAAGATTGAATGACAATGTCATATTCAGAAGTTTGAGCACGTTTACACCAAAATATAGCGCACCAGTACAGTAAAACTAATCCACGGCAGAGTAAAACTTGAAGTGCGACATAAACCACCTAATTAATTTAAAGGGTTTATGGAGTATATAAAATTGTCATACCATCATCTTAACTTTGAAGATCGTACTGCATTAATGCTTGAGTCAAGAAAAGAAGGCTTTTCAGCCAGAAAATTTGCTGAACTTATTAAAAGACATCCTAGTACGATCTATCGTGAGCTTAAAAGAAATAGCATCAATGACGTTTATCAAGCTCAATATGCTTCTGATAACACTTTTGCTAGACGTAGACGTGGTCACAGAAAACTCAAAATCGATTCAATCCTCTGGAAATTTATTGTTGAAGCGATCCGTTGTTTATGGTCTCCTCAGCAAATAGCAAAGCGTTTAAAGACATTTCCTGATTTGGATCAAACAATGAATGTAAGCCATACAACGATTTATTCAACGATACGAGCATTACCCAAGGGTGAGTTGAAAAAAGACTTATTATCCTGTCTACGTCATGAAAATAAAAAGCGAAAAGCTAACGGTGAACCTAAAAAAGATTCTATATTACAGGATATTAAAACTATTCATGAGCGCCCAGCCGAAGTTCAAGAAAGAAAAATACCGGGTCATTGGGAAGCTGATTTAATTAAAGGTAAAGACAATAAAAGTTCGATAGCAACACTTATTGAACGAAATACACGGCTCTGTATCTTGGCAACATTACCTGATGCAAAGGCAGAATCAGTGCGCAAGGCTTTAACTGAAGCTCTGAAATATTTACCTGCAGAACTGCGTAAAACGTTGACCTATGACCGTGGACGTGAGATGTCAGAACATAAAATACTCGAAGAAGATTTAGGCATAGATGTATATTTCTGTGACCCACATTCACCCTGGCAAAAAGGCACATGCGAAAATATGAATGGTTTAATTAGGCAATATTTACCTAAAGGGATTGATTTAAATCAGGCAGATCAGCATTATTTAAATCAAGTTGCCATGTCACTGAATACTCGTCCTAGAAAAGCGTTAGATTGGCTTACACCATTAGAGAAATTTGCTCAGCTTGTTGATTATCATATGGCTTTTGAAACTGTCGCACCTCATGTTTGAATTCGCCCACCAATGCTAATCATAATCAGCAATACCAATGAATAACTGGATTGGAGTCCTAGCTTCTGTAACCAACCTCGTTGAGTCTCTGCATTATAGCCAACCACCTTACTTTGCCATTGATAACTTACATAGTCACTCCAAATGCGCATTTTGTTTAATACCGAATAGCGCTGTACATGCCATCGACTACTCTCACCCCAAACACTGGTATCTTGGCTCATTAAATCTTGCATACCCTGTTCAATACGCTGCGGTGCAATCATGGCTGTTGGGTCATAGCGTTTCCAGCGCCCATCCACAAAGACTTCCGTCCATGCGTGCGCATCTAACTGTCGAACTTCCCAACTTTTTGCATCTGGTGAAGGCTGACCACCTTGATACCCAACCACAATACGCGCTGGAATTCCCGCATAACGCATCAGCATCACGAAGCTAGAAGCTAGAAGCATAATGTTCACAAAAACCTTGTTTGGATTGAAACAAAAATTCATCAATACGATGCTGACCCAACAAGCCCGGTTGCAAGGTATAGCTAAAACCATTGTTGCGATACCATTGCAAAACATTTTGGATATAACGTTTCGGGTTCTCGTCACTTTGCTTAAACAGCTGCTGTGCCAATTGCTGCGCTTTCAAGTCCATGTGCTCAGGCGCTTTTAAGTTTATGCTTCGTTGTATTTTAGATAATTCACTTTGGCCAAATTGAACATTTCCCATCCATTGCAATGCAATAGGTTCCACACGCTGCACTTGACGATAAGCCTGAATACTCCAATCCTGACGTAGCTGATAACGTCGCTCTAAGGGTTGTGAATATTCCAATGCCATAATCCACGGAATCGCGACATCAGCAGGTAAATATTGATAGTTCCATTTTTTGAATGTTGAAATTTGCGTTAAGGTATCATCCGCAATGCTTTGTTGGTTAATAAAACTACTGGTCCACTTTTGCCCATCATATTGATCTAAAACCATCGCGCGCCAATAAAGCTCTGAACGATTTGGGAGCTGAGTGACATCACCAATAATACGAAAAGCCAAATGACTGGACTGGGATAATTGCGCAATATCTCCAGGTGACATAGTGTCACTCATTCCTGTCACCGCCTTATTTTCAGGAATTGGAATATGCCAAAGTGGGGGTAAGCGCGGAAAAAAGATAAACAGCAGCAAAAAAAAAGGCAGTGCAAAACCTACAAATTTAATAACGTGTTTTGCATCTTGCCGTAATGCCAGACGATTCGAATTTTCAGATGCAAAAGAATGGGTTTGCACTCGATACAGCCCCAACAAACAACTCAATAAACACAGCAAAACCATGGCAGCCGTCATAAATGACTGACTATGTAAAAACATACTTGCCGCAACAAATAAAGCAAAGTTAAACAAAATGATCACATCACGCTGCGTTTTTGTTTCTAAGGCTTTAGCAAAGAGAAATATGCTTAAAACAGCTACGCCCGCTTCTACCCCTAAAAAGCTTTGATAGCTCCAAAAAGTGACCGCTAGAGCAACAAGGGTCAAAATGTAAATTGCCCATTTCGGAAAATGGTTGCCCGTGGATTTCATGAAATACCATAGACAACCGATACAAATGGCAAAAATGACACTCAATAACACAGGGCTAAAACTTAGTTGTGTGATCCAAATCAAACTCAGTGTCAGTACAATGGCAATACGAATAGAAGAATGCATACTGTGCTCGCTATGCCTGCGCCAAAAGTAATTTGGCTTGAAGGTATTGTTCTCGCCCTATCCCTTTGGCTAATTCACTATGGGGTAAATACAGTGCATAGGCATACTGCAACTGCTCACATTGTTCAACCAAGCCCATCATTAAGCTTAATTTTTCTTCATGTGAAGGACTCAGCATATGTGCATAGTGGATTTCTAAACTGTGTTGATCCTGATGCTGTTCAAAGACTTTAATAAATAAACCTTGTCCTTGTGCCACTTGTTTCCATGAAACCGCCTGTAAAGAGTCACCCTCTTTAAAATTTCGCAATTCTCGAAATTCATCCATGTCCGGTTCAAAACTGTGCTGTTGCTGTTTATTTTCTGCCGCTAAAGACTTAGTTTTAGG
Source organism: Acinetobacter sp. 789_lipA (assembly GCF_058242845.1). Classification (NCBI taxonomy): domain Bacteria; kingdom Pseudomonadati; phylum Pseudomonadota; class Gammaproteobacteria; order Moraxellales; family Moraxellaceae; genus Acinetobacter; species Acinetobacter sp. 789_lipA. Next base: position 2,983,473 of record NZ_JBZAYS010000001.1, read on the forward strand.
CGCGATCCACAGGGTTTTCTGAATGAAAAAATAACTCCATGCACGAACGAGGCCAAACGGATATGTTGAGTAGATTTTAATCTCTGGAAAACTAAACCGCCCGCGTTCTATTGGAAAGAAATTTAAATCGACCACCTGATGAGTGTCTTGAATAAACAACTGCTCTATATGATCAGCATAAGCGAGCCAAAGGTATCGAGGCTGTGAATGCTGTTGTTTGAAATACATTTGTAATTGCAATGCACTCTCAACCTGTCCTATTTCAGGTAGTACAAAGTCAATACTTAAGCCATGTAGCTGTTTAAAGGTCAAATAAAAACTCATACACAGCACAGCACTGATTAAAAAACAAAACGCTAAAATTAAGTTATTGGCATAATTCACCCCAGCAATAAAGGTGATTAAAATCAGCACCACATACACATATCCTTGCTGATAAATAAACACCAGTACATCTTTTTGGGTCAATTGTTTTTCAGCCTTAAATTTAAAGCGTTTATTTATCCAGTTTTGCCACAGCATGCGTCAGCTTATCCTATCAGTGAACTTTGACTTGCTTCATAAGCTGCTCAGTTTCAGCTTCACCCAGCCCAATACGATGCGCGGTCACTGCGACAAATACAGCCTGTACATCATCGGGTGTAACAAATGCACGGGCTTTAACCAGAGCATAGGCTTGTGCTGCTTTCTTCAAAGCCAGTACGCCACGTGTAGATAACCCATGTCGACCTTTACGGGTTTCAGCCGCCAAATCTAAAATATAATCCAAGACTTCCTCAGACAAATAAATCTGTGGCACCAAAGCTTGTAAGGCGAGAATGTCTTGTTCGGAGAATACAGTCATCAACTGCTGAATCAAGTCATGACGGGATTGTTGCTGCAATAAAGCCTTTTCTGCCTGACGTGATGGATAACCCAAAGATAGCCGCATAAGAAAACGGTCGAGCTGTGACTCTGGTAGTGCATAAGTTCCACTTTGAAAAAGTGGGTTTTGCGTTGCAATTACCCAAAAAGGCTGTGGGAGTACATAACGACTTGAATCAATCGTCACCACACCCTCTTCCATCGCCTCTAAAAGTGCACTCTGTGTTTTCGGACTACAGCGGTTAATTTCATCTGCGAGTAAAATTTGAGTAAAAATTGGCCCTTGTTTAAACTCAAACTGATGTTCTTTTTGGTTAAACATATTCACCCCAATCACATCGCTTGCCAGCATGTCATTGGTAAACTGAATCCGTTTAAATTGAAGACCAGCCAAATGGGCCAAGCTACTGGCCAATGTGGTTTTGCCTAAACCGGGCAAGTCTTCAAATAAGATATGCCCACCTGCTAACAGACTACATAAGGCCAATTGGGTTTGTTGATTTTTATCTAAAACGATTTGATTAACTTGATTGAGAAATTCTTGGATTTTTGGATAAAAAACACTTAACTGCGATTCATCGAGCATGCTATGTTGCTGCGTTTCTACCGTTTTTTCTTTTCCCCAAAACACCTTATTCTCCCCAATCAAAATATAAATCAAGGTTTAACATACAGGTTTTTCAACCATACTCAAAGATGATCCTTATAAATCTTCAATGATTTGCGTATGTATAATCTCCCTCAGTTCAAGTTATTGTTTCGCTGCAGATTTCAACTGATCTTTTAAAGCATCTGCACTCATTGAAAATGAAGGAGATGATTTCTCTGCTTGCTTAATCAATTCTATGAGTCGCGCATTGATTGGCGCCTGTCTACCACATTGTTCTGCGAGTTTTAAAATCTCACCATTAATCCAGTCGACCTCTGTGGGACGGCCTGCAATTAAATCATCTTGCATAGACGACCGAGCCAGCGGATCGATTGCCAACATTTTACGACTTAATAATTTAAATAGTGGATTGGGTAAACTCAGCAATTTTGGAATCAAATGGGTCGGAACTGCGGTTAACTTTGCAGGTTTAATCTGAGCAGAATCAAGCAGTGCTAAAGCTTCCTGCTGCGCCATTGCCACACATTGGCGATATTTACGAATCGACAATTGCTCCTTTAGTGGTTTTTTTGACAATGCATTGATTGAATTATTTAAATTAAGTAAAAGCTTGGCCCACTGCACAGCCAGCATGTCTTTTTCAAAAACAATCTCTAAACCTGCTTTTTGAAATGCATTCTCAAGCAAATTTTGATTCGGATATTGCTTAACACTTAATGCACCAGAGGTACCTTGATGATAATGCCCAGCTTCTTGAGTAGCGACGTTAAAAGGAACCATCCCCTCTAAAATCATCTGCTCTTGCAAAACTCTTTTTAAAATAGGGACATTGCTTAAGCCATTTTGAAAGCTGATGATCAGCGGTGTTTTAGCCCCTAAATATTCTTTGAGTTCATGTGCAACTTGTTCGGTTGCCTCCGATTTCACACAAATTAAAATAACATCGGCATCCACAACCTGAGTCGGATCGGTCGTTAGTTTTAGTTGATGAGGTGCAAGTTTGATATTTTTGCCTAAATAATCGGTTAAGACTAAGCCCCATTGGGAAAGCTCTGCATGAATACGTGGACGCGTGATAAAAGTAACATCATTACCTGCAGCAGCCAAACTTCCGCCTAAATAACATCCAATGCTTCCAGCACCATAAATATATATTTTCATTCAATTTCCCTTTGCAAACATTCCAGTATTTTAAGAGCTATAACAATTAAAAGCTGTCCGATATACGACATGAACCTTTTATGCCTCACACTCCGTATTCGTTATGATTTAATCTACGATGCCACCACTTGCTTCATGCAAAAAAGTACACTGTCGAATCTAACACGAACAACCGCATGTAATTGATTATTTTCACTCGATTTTTCACAAAAAAAAACGGCACCGAAGTGCCGTCTTTCAATTGATTCATTACATTAACAAGGGCACTTTTTCATGCCATTCGTTGCAGATGGATAACGTGCATCCACACAATGACGATAAAAAGTTTTAGCATCCATCGCTTCTAAATCAGGATGGTGCTTTTTCATATGCTCCAAATAGTTTGGATAGTCAGGCACCCCTACCATCAAGCGGAAACTTTGCTGCAAACGTTGCCACAGCGTCGCAATTCGAGACCAATTTTTAGGGTTCAGAATCAAATCTTTCTGCGACATCACGGTCATTTTAATGATTTTATAAATCATCGTTTTTCCACTTTTAGCAAATTTTAGATTCATCTGACTCTCCTTAATGTCCAGCTTTTGATGGCTGAATGTCTTCAGGATCACGATAAATGGCTTCTGCCTCATGCACAGTCGGAACTGGGCTTGCCAATGCACGACGAATCACTCTAATCGCAGCAAACAGCATCACAATCGCCACAATCATAAAGAATCCACACAGTGCAGCATTGATCTGATTCGACATCGCAACAGTTTGCATTTCAGCAACCGTTTTTGCTGGTGCTAAAATTTCATTGTTTGCAATTGCATTGTTAAAGCGTTCAGCTTGTGCCAAGAAACCAATTTTTGGATTTTCGTGGAAAATTTTCTGCCAGCCCGCGGTCATACAGGTTACCAACAAGAATACTGTCGGGATAATCGTGACCCATACATATTTCTCTTTCTTCATTTTGAAGAGGATAACCGTACCTAAGATCAATGCCATTGCCGCAAGCATTTGGTTACCCACACCAAACAGTGGCCATAAGCTATTGATGCCCCCGAGCGGATCGACGACACCTTGGTAAACAAAGAAGCCCCACCCTGAAACCGCAACTGCTGTACCCAACAAGTTTCCGAAAAAGTTATGTGAGTTTTTCACCGCAGGAATCACAATCCCAACTGTGTCTTGCACCATGAAACGACATGCACGCGTACCCGCATCAACAGCTGTTAAGATGAAAAGTGCTTCGAATAAAATGGCAAAGTGATACCAAAACGCCATCATTTCACGGCTATTGAAAATTTCCGTAATGATGTGAGCCATACCAATGGCAAAAGTTGGCGCACCGCCAGTACGTGAAAGGATGGTACTTTCACCCACTTCTTGAGCCAGTAAAGTTAATGTTTCTGGAGTAACAACAAAACCTAAGTTACGAACAGCTTCAGCTGCGGTGTCGACACTTGTACCCAGTAAAGCGGCTGGTGAGTTAATCGCAAAATACACACCCGGATCAAGCACTGCTGCACAGATCAAGGCCATGATTGCAACAAATGACTCCATGAGCATACCGCCATATCCGATCATTCGAATATCACGTTCATTGTTCACAAGTTTCGGCGTAGTTCCAGACGACACTAAAGCGTGGAAACCTGAAATTGCACCACATGCAATGGTAATAAATAAGAACGGGAACATTGAACCTGCAAACACAGGGCCAGTACCATCAATAAATTGCGTGAATGCTGGTAGCTTCATTTCTGGCATTGCGAAAATAATACCGACTGCCAAACCTGCAATAACACCAATCTTTAGGAAGGTTGATAAGTAATCGCGTGGCGCAAGCAATAACCACACAGGCAGTGCCGAAGCCACGAAACCATAAATAATCAGCGCCCATGTCAACTGAGTGCCCGACAGTGTAAAGAGCGCACCCCAATATGGATGCTGTGCAATATTTTCACCGTAGACAATGCCGAGCATCATCAAGACGAAACCAATAATAGATACTTCTGCAATTTTACCCGGGCGGATAAAACGCATGTAAATCCCCATAAAGAGCGCAATTGGAATGGTTGCCGCAATACTAAATACGCCCCATGGGCTGTGTGCAAGTGCTTTGACCACGACCAGTGCCAAAACAGCAAGGATAATAATCATTACCCCCAATGCACCAAGCATGACCACAATACCTGCAAACGTTCCAAGCTCTTGCTTTGCCATTTCACCGAGTGAACGTCCATCACGACGGGTAGAAATAAACAACACCAAAAAGTCTTGTACTGCACCTGCAAGCACTACACCGACAAGTAACCAAATCGTGCCCGGTAAATAGCCCATTTGCGCTGCTAAAATAGGCCCTACTAATGGACCTGCACCTGCAATCGCTGCAAAGTGATGTCCAAATAGAACACTTTTGTTGGTTGGAACATAGTCCAGACCATCATTCAAACGATGCGCGGGAGTTAAGCGACGTTCATCAAGCTCAAAAACTTTATTTGCAATAAATAAACTATAGAAGCGATAAGCAATACTATAAATACAGCCCGCAGCAAGTACGAGCCAGATGGCATTGACATGCTCACCACGACTCAGTGCCAATATCCCAAAAGAGACTGCACCGACGATGGCTACCAGTAGCCAGATGATTTTTGAAGTCAGGGTTGACTTCGGCTGAACAGATTCCATTTCAATCCCTCATATTTGTTGCATTCAATCAGCGTCTTTAATTATTCGAGGTACTGCTGTTTTCCTTTGCGACTTTACTCTGCATCTCCTTGTTTTAATCTAATACTTTGGCATAAAAAAAGGGATGATTTTCATCATCCCTTCAGATAATAGTCTATTTTTAAACCATTATGCACGTTCTAAATAATCGCCAGTACGAGTATCTACACGAACGCTTTCTTCTTGCTGTACAAATAATGGAACACGTACTACAGCACCTGTTTCCAATTTTGCAGGTTTACCACCACCGCCAGAAGTATCACCACGTACACCCGGATCAGTTTCAACAATTTTCAAAACTACGAAGTTTGGTGGGTTTACTGTTAATGGCACGCCATTGAACAACATAATGGTACATTTTTCATTTGAATCGTCTTTTAACCATTTTGCAGCATCGCCCATTGCTGTTTTGTCAGCAGCGATCTGTTCAAATGATACAGGATCCATGAAGTTCCACATTTCACCGTCGTTGTACAAGTATTCCATTTCTACTTCTACAATGTCAGCCGCTTCTAAAGAATCACCAGACTTAAATGTTTTTTCTAAAACTTTACCAGAACGTAAATTACGTAGTTTTACGCGGTTAAATGCTTGACCTTTACCTGGCTTTACATATTCATTTTCCATGATTGAACATGGGTTACCATCAAGCATAACCTTAAGGCCTGACTTGAAATCATTCGTAGAATAATAGGCCATGACTGGCGCACTCCAAACTAACTAACTTAAATATTTATGTCTTTATCTTAGACACCAAAGCTTTGAAAAGCAGGGCCATAAAGATAGGGCATCTTTTTTGATGCCTCGCATTGTAAATGAGCAAGGTGTTATGAAGCAATGAAAATCCACTGCCTATAAGCCGAAGATCTTGATAAAATAGCCCTGTTCCGCGTGTTTTTGTGCATTGAAAAAGCCTTTTTAGACCACACACATCAGAACAACTCGTTTCGACATCACCCGATTTGATGACCTAACTTTCTTTTGTCCTAGTATTTGACCCCTTATTGCATGACTCATTATTTGTACCAAGAGCAAAATTGGCAAGCTCAACTCAGTGATTTAATTACCGATCCTTTAGAATTACTTAACATTCTAGAGCTTTCTCCTGAGCAACTGCTGTCAGGCGCACTGCTTGCATCAACCCAATTTAAACTCCGTGTTCCCCGTGCTTTTGTGACAAGAATGCAAAAAGGTAATCCGCTTGATCCTTTACTCCTTCAAGTCCTGCCCCATCATCTTGAGCTTGAAGAACATCCCGACTTCGTGACCGACCCCTTGGGTGAGGAACAAGCCAACCAACAACCCGGTGTTTTGCACAAATATAAAACTCGTTTCTTACTGACACTGACTGGGGCATGTGCCGTTCATTGTCGTTACTGTTTTCGTCGACATTTCCCCTATCAAGAGAACCTGCCAAAGTCAGAAGATTGGATCAATATTCAACACTATATTCAGTCGCAACCTGACATTAATGAAGTCATTTTGAGTGGCGGAGACCCCTTAACGCTGTCCAATCGTAAAATAAAATTATGGATTGAACGCCTAGAAAGTATTCCTCAACTTAAATTTTTGAGAATTCACTCACGAGTTCCTATCGTAATGCCTAACCGTGTCGACGATGAGCTAATTTCCATCTTAAAAAACAGTAGGCTGCGCATTATTCTAGTGGTACACTCAAATCATGCATCGGAATTGGATGATTTTACCTGCCGTCAATTACAGCAATTAGTCGCAGAAAAAATCACCATTTTCAATCAAGCGGTTTTGTTGAAAGGGGTCAATGATCATGTTCAAATTTTGACAGATTTGAGCTACCGTTTATTCGATGCAGGTGTATTGCCATACTATTTACATGTTTTAGATAAAGTAAAAGGGGCTCACCATTTTGATTTAAACCCGCAAGATATTGATTTCTTATACCAAGGATTATTGGCGAATCTACCCGGCTATCTGGTTCCCAAGCTGGTCAGGGAAATTGCGGGAGAAAAGAATAAGACACCACTTTTCGGGGTTTCAACTTTTTGAGTTAAATAATAACGATGATGACGACGAGTACTTCAGATATCTTCCAAAAACCAACCGAATTAAAGTTGGATAAGCTTAGTTTTTGCCCAAGCACAGTCAAAGGCTTACAAGAATGGTTAGCAAACTTATCCATTTTACAATTGGGTGACTCTTCTCGTTCCTTATTTCAAGCATTACTTGAAGTCTCCGAGCTTCAAGTCAGTGAAACACTTCGTTTTGATTTGGTTCAAGTACTGCATCCGAATTTGGAAAATGTGCTTACCAGTTTAGAGAAACATTTTTTTAATCAAGGCCTCATCACCACTGACCGAAATGACCATATTATTGAGCTTGCCTTATTAATGCGTAGTCATTTTGCTAAAGTCTATATCGACATTGCAAAACGTGTTTCTCAGCAAATCACTCAAAATAAGTTTTCTCTATTTGCTTTTAATCAAAAAAAGAACCTACAAACGGCTCGAACCGTATCGAGTTATTATGCTTTACAACAACTGTCACTGTTGTTGTACCAACAACACTTGCTCTATAGTTCCCCTATTCCGGGTCAGTGGCTAGCGGCTCATCAGCTCTTAGATTCTGCTATCCAAAATAACTTCTATTTGACCAACATTAATCAAATACAAGGTACACAGCATCAACTCAACAATATTAGCCAAGCCTATGCGCAGCTCATTCTATTGGATATTTTTAATACCCATCAAATCCGTCCAGGTGAGATTCAAGGGCTATTTTTGTGTAGTTTTGATTGGGCGAAACTGATTCAAATATTACCTAAAGAAACCACCTTATCTCGCTATATTGTCGATGCATCAAAAGACTATCCACCGACCTATAATTCTCAAAAAAACAGTCATATTCAACCCAATATTTTTATCTCGACGCAAGCCCTGCTTGATCATCTCTCAGAGATGCAAACCAAACGCGCTGAGCCACTGTCTCGCGATGAGAAGATTTTCCTTACCCCTGCTCTGCATTTTCACATTCATAACTTATTGACCAATAACATTGAACGTAAGCATGAGCGTTATGAATACTCTGCTCAATTACAAATTTGTTTTGGCCTGTCAGTCGCACATTTCTATTTGTCTAAAGGCAAGAACTTTAATGAAACTTTAGAGCTAGAAGGTAACTACAACTTTCAGAATGAAAGTCACGTGATCAACTCCATGAACAGTAATATTCCTGTGGAGACAAGTTCTGCTCGTATGATTGATCGTGAATCGAAACAAATCTACCCTGCCGAAGTTTTAGATATTAGTGTGAATGGTTACCGTATTCGTTGGACTGGACCAACACCTGCACATTTAAAAACAGGTGAGTTTATTTTGGTCCAAGAAAATGCGCATAGCCAATGGCGCGGTGGTGTGATTCGCTGGATTAAACAATCAAGTGAAAAAAGCTTGGAACTAGGGTTAGAAATCTTAGCGCAAGATCTTTTCCCATGTGCCGTAATGGTAAAAACAGACCGAACCACTCAGAACTATCAACCTGCGTTATTGGTACAAACGTCCCAGCTTGATGAAGTACAGACTAGTCTTATTGTCCCAGGTTCGAATATGTACCGAGAAAAACAAACCATTCACTTACGCCTAGGTGATGAAGATCTTAAAATTTATTTAGTAAAAGCACATTTAATTACACAAAGTTTTATTCGTTTTGATTATGAATTGTTGAATGACCAACAAGAACCATTGGTTCAAAGTTTTATTCAAAAGCAAAGGAATGCTATTAAGAATCACGATTTATGGGAAGCATTGAAGTGAGAAATCCATTATTATCTAAAAAGTTAAAACGTACGGAAACACGTTTACTCATTATTGATGATAATCAGATCCGTTATAACCAAATTCGTGACCTTTTAACTTCTAGCGATCATCAAGTTCATGCCACTTTACTGGATGACTTACAAAACTTTGAAAAACAGCTTCATCTGCCTTGGGATGTGGTGATTTTTGGTCGCGCTTATGACTTAAAGTATGAACAAGCACTAACTTTGATTCGCAACTCTAACCAAGTCAATTTACCGCTGATTTTATTAAAGCCAGATGAATATCAATCAACCCAATACGCAAGTTTTATTCGTAAAGGGGTCTATGATATTTTGGACTTAGAAGAAGCGGATAACTTTTACTTAGGTCTACTACGTGCGCTGTCATTAAGTCGTTTATTGCAAAGCCAACAACAACTTATGAATGAGCTTGAAACGGCTCAAAGCCAAGCACAGGCTTTAGTTGAAGAAAGTAATAAAGCCATTGCTTTAATTCAAGAAGGGATTCATGTTTCAGCCAATGCTGAATACTTACAACTGTTCGGCTTAAGCTCTGAAGATGATATTATTGGTCAACCGCTGCTTGATATTCTCCAGCCGAAAGATGTAAACGATTTCAAAATCCGTTTTAAGAAAATTTCACAAGGTCAGTTTGATTTAGGCGCTTTTGAAGTTGCTACTCTCAATAGCAATGCCCAAACTCAAAATCCTTTAAAAGTTGAGTTTTTAGCTGCACCTGAAGATGATGCTCTCCAACTGACGATTGAAGTCGAATCTGAACGCCCTGCTGCTCCATCAGCCAACACTGAAAAGCATGCGATACAACCTAATACGTATCAACAAATTAACCGTGCTATGACCAAACAGCCTTCTGATCAGAATGCTTTGGTTAGCTTTGCACTCAGCTCTTGTCCAGATGAAATTTTTAAAGCCAACTGGGCAACTACGCGTGATTATTTTAACAATATTTACAGCTTTTTAAATGAACAGACTCATATTCCTCTGTTTAAGGCGGGTGGGCAAACCATCGTTGGTTTATTCCAAGCAGAATCACAGGCCAAACTTGAATCTAAGCTGATTGCGTTAAATGCGCTCACCAAACCACAACTCATTACCGTAGAAAACAATAGCTATCCAGTAAATTTGCGCATTGGCTATACTTTATTGAAAGGGGAAATTTCAAATCAAGATCAGTTTGAAAACTTGTTATGCTCAGCCTTTAAAACCGCTTTACCGACCAATCAAGACGATTGCGAAATTGAGCAAAAAGCCAGTATTGATATGCCTGTGATTGAGTTGATTAATCCTACAGTCAGCGATACTTTAGACACCCAGAAAACAGCAAATGAACCTACGGTACTTAAAGCTTTACATCTAGCTTTGGAGCGTGGCGAGATTCATCTTAAATATCAACAACTTTATGACAAAGAAGACACCAATTTATATACCTATGAGGTTACCAGTGGCTTTATTTATGGTAACACATGTAAAGATATATCGAGTCTCAAAGAGTTAAGTGAAGACCACGAACTGTCTATTAAACTTGACCGCTGGATTTTAGTTGAGTCGTGTAAACAGCTACACAATTTTATCACTCAGTATCCTGAAGCAAAGTTGATTGTAAATTTAAACAAAGCCGTACTGTTGAATGACCGCTCTTTCCCTGAATTTATCGCCAAACTGATTACCATTGTACGCAGTAAGTTAAGTCACCCAATTACCCTTCAGTTCTCTGAGGATGATATCAGCCAGAACATTGCTGAAGCGCAAAAATACATTACCCAACTTCGCCAATATGGTGCTGAAGTTTCGATTCGTGACTTTGGTAATAGTATTTATAGTGAATCTATCCTACGTCAGCTCGATATCAACAATCTCACTTTACATGAAAACTTAACTCGCATGCTCAGTAGCGACGCCAACACGGAAGAGTTGCAAGAAAAAGTTGCGGTATACCATCAATTGAAAAACATTCAAATTATGCTGCGTGATCTGAATGATATGACGTCGTTTGCCAATGCATGGAATGTCGATGCCCGCTTTATTCAAGGCGATTATTTCCAAAAGAAACTCGATCATCTGATTGATGTGCAGGATCAGTAAAGCTTTGACCTTGGATACTGACCTCTAAATTTCAAGGCCCCTATACGGGGTCTTTTTATTATATGGTCTAACTAGCAGCCCCATGACTCTGTATTCAAATATCATAGGCATAAAAAAACGGGCAAATGCCCGTTTTTTTCTTTTGCTATTAGTCGCGTTTGATAGAACGTGACATGCCAGCAAAACGCTGTTTGAACTTGTCGATACGACCTCCAGTGTCAACGTTCTTTTGCTTACCAGTGTAGAATGGGTGGCAAGCTGAACATACGTCCAGGTAAACAGTTTCTTTACCAAGTGCTGAACGAGTTTCAATTACGTTACCGCAAGAACATGTAGCAACTAAAGTTTGGTATTTTGGGTGAATATCGGCGCGCATCGTCGATTACTCCATAAAAATTAAAGAAGGTTTTGCTGTCATCGCAATTGATCACTCTCAAAATTGAGGAAAGGGCCACTTAATTAAATTAAGTTGCAGATCAACACCATAACAGACCATTCTTTTGGCCCACCGAGACGGATACCGTCAGGGCTAAGCACAACAAGTGGCAAATATTATACGAGATATAGTATCAGATAGCCAATTATTCTTTCGTTTCAATTTCAGATTGCTTGGCCCAATAGTTAGCAATAATCCCACACACCATCAGCTGTATTTGATGAAAAATCATAATCGGTAAAACAATCATCCCCAAAGGTTGTCCAATAAAAAGAATCTGTGCCATCGGAACACCACTAGCCAAAGTCTTTTTAGAGCCACAGAAAAAAATGGTTTTCTGATCGGCACGATTAAAGCCTAACAAACGTGGTAAAAACAACCCAAGCAACATAATAATCGTCAATAAGACCGAACAGACAATGATCAATAAGATTAAAGTACCAACACTCACCTCTTGCCATAGACCGGCCACCACAGCACCGCTGAAAGCACCGTACACCACCATTAATATCGAACCCTGATCGAATGCTTTGACGATGCTTGGCATTTTTTGCATATACGGAAAGACATATGGTCGAAGTAGCTGTCCAAGGACAAAGGGAACCAACAGCAATAAGGTGATTTGAAGAATAGACGAGGTTGGATCAAAACCATGCTCTGATTGCCCCAAAATGAAAAAGGCCACCATCACAGGAGTAATAAACATCCCGATCAAATTCGAGAATGAAGCACTACATACCGCCCCAGCCACATTGCCTTGCGCGACCGAAGTAAACGCAATTGAAGACTGTACTGTCGATGGCAAAAAGCACATAAACAAAAAGCCCCAATACAACTCCTGCCCAAGTAGTGGTACCAATACAGGTTTAGCAAGCAAACCTAAAACGGGAAAAAGGATGAAGGTAAATGCAAAAACCAACGCGTGGAGTTTCCAATGCATCATGCCCTGAATCACGGCTTCACGGGATAGTTTAGCCCCATGCAAAAAGAATAATATTGCAATCGCGACCGTCGTCAGTACACCAAAAACACTGGCAGCTTGACCTGAAACAGGGACAAAGCTGGCTAAGAGCACCATAACAAATAGCAATAACGTAAACCGATCGAGTGCCAATAATTTCAACATACCAACATCCTGTCATTCCTCTAAAAATGAAAAAGCCCAGTGACTAATTTACCTTTGGGTAAATTCATCTTACTGAGCTATATAAATAAAGCTAGCTTTTACAGAATATGTTCAATATTTTTTTAATTAATACTGTGCATACACGCTGCATATGACCGAATAACGGTTTAGTTATTACGTGCATTATTATCTTGTTGAATCAGTTCAATTTTATAGCCATCTGGATCTTCTACAAAGGCAATAACCGTTACGCCACCCTTCATTGGTCCGGCTTCACGCACGACATTACCACCGCGCGCTTTGATTTCCTCACAAGCTTTATATGCATCGTCTACTGCAATCGCTATATGACCATAAGCATTGCCCAGTTCATAACTGTCCGTATCCCAGTTATGTGTCAGCTCTAAAACCGTATGATTTTCTTCATCACCATAACCCACAAATGCCAAAGTAAAACGACCTTCTTCATAATCACGCTTACGAAGTAAAGTCATACCAAGCACTTCAGTATAGAATGCCAAAGATTGTTCTAAATTGCCTACACGTAGCATGGTATGTAGCATGCGCATTGGAATTTCCTCATGATTTATTCTCAGCCACCCAATATAGGCAATGCCGCTCTATATTTCAAACCTCAACCATAAAAAAAGCAGCCACAAGGGCTACTTTTTTCATTCGAAATAAATCGATGCTTTAACTTTGCTCAGCGGCATGCTCACGTAGAAGTTTCGCCACCCAGACCACTAAGATTAAAATTGGGATCCCAATGAGTGTGGTCAGCAAGAAGAAATTTGGATAGCCAATATTGGACACAATTGTCCCTGAATATCCACCTAGTATTTTAGGTGTCAACGTCATCAATGAACTAAAAATCGCATACTGAACCGCAGTAAAAGATACGCTGGTCAAACTTGATAGAAATGCAATAAATGCAGCACCAGCTAAACCTGATGCCAAGTTATCGACAATAATCGCAAAATACAGCCAGTTTGAACTATATTCTTTAATCACCTTCCCTTTAACTTCTAACTGCCCATCAACTGCTTTATTCAAATTAATCGGTTGAAGATCAACATCTAGAGTTGCAGATTTCTCAGCTTCAGGATCCACCTGATAATTCAGTGCAGTGTGTTGTTGCGCACGCTCATTTTGCATCAATACGGCATTCAGCTTTTTAGAGTTTGAATCAAGAAGCAGTTGAGCAGGGATTGCTGCGCTAAACACACCTTCTTTGTCTAACTTTGCATCAAAGCTTTGACCATCTAAGCTCAATTTAATACTTTGGTTTTCAGCCAGTGTAGCAAGGTATTGACCTCGTACCACGATACTTCCTTCAGACTCTCGTTGATCAATCACATTATCAGCCGTGATCGGAAGCAAGAGCAATGCCGTAGATGCACCCGGTTGACTAATATAAGGCAATGTGACCGAGACAGGCTGTGAAGTATCATTTTGAAAACTGGCCGTTGCAGTTAGACGTTCATTTGCCTGAAGTTGCTCAACAGGAACCTTAATTGCCCATGCACCTGTCTCATCCGCTTGAGTTTTGAAACTTTGCTCACCGACATTGATCACAACATCATTTAAAGGTTGTCCTGATTTGACCAAGCCAATAAAGATGAGATTGGTTGAGCTGGCCAAAATTGCCCCGACAAACATCAGCTTCATGATGTTCATGCGCTGCGCCAGTAGTCCTCCTAAAAAACCACCAACCAAACTAAAAATCACCCCATAAACTTTCACCGCTTCAGCAATCTGCTCTTTGGTAAAGTTTAAGTCCTGATAGAACACATTGGAGATCACACCTGCAATAATGTCGGAAATACGGTAAAAACCAATCAACAATAGCAATACCAACGCCAATTTCACGCCATAGCGCTTAAAGAAGTCAGCAACAGGATTCACCCATGTTTCATAGGCCATTTGTTTATTCACAGCACCCATTTTGACAAGGCTTGAACCCACCACAAATGCAACAGCGCCAGAGCCAATAAAACGTAAAGCCTCAAAACAAAACAGTGCAAAACTATCTTTGATGGACCAGAGCTGAATCAGCATTTCTGTGAGCTTGCCTGAGTAAATATAACTCAGTACAAAACTCACCACAGATACAAAGAAAACTGCCACTAAACGATAATAATCTACTCGTTTATATTCTTTACGTACCCGATCAACTTGTGGCTCACGTATACATAATGTGGTTGCAATCCCGACCAACATGACCGCCGCCATTGCCAAATACGTCCACTTCCACGCCTCATAAATATAGTTGCCTTTGGCTGTACCCAAATAAGCCGCTAAAAATAACGCGCCCGCACCCGCAACGATCATCCCGATGCGATAACCAGCGTTATAAGTTGAAGCCAACACCGTTTGCATTTGCGTTTCTGACAGCTCAATACGATAGGCATCAATCACAATATCTTGTGTCGCGGCAGAAAAACCTAAAAGCACAGCACCCGCAGCCATCTGGTAAAGATAGCTCTGACCAAGAGACGGATCTGAAAAAGCCATGATAGATATGGCACAGATAATTAACAGTTGCGCGATCAATAACCACGCACGGCGACGACCCAATAATTTGGTCAGCACCGGTACAGGTAATTCATCAACCAAAGGGGCCCAAACAAATTTGAATGAATAACCCAGAGCTGCCCAACTAAAAAAAGTCACAGCGCTCTTATCGATACCTGCTTCCCCTAGCCATAAAGATAAGCTCGAGAAAATTAATAGGATTGGGATACCTGCTGAGAAACCCAAAAACAGCATGATCAACGCACGGCGATCTAAAAATGCAGTAAAGGCGGATTTCCATCCTGAAGATTGTGTTGTCATTACGTTTTTGTTGTCTTAAAACCAATGCTGCTATTCAAACCCTTAATACAATTTGTTTCAACCTGATTTATAAAATCAATGTTCTATTTTTGTCGACAAACACTGCGACTTTGCTTGATCTTTTGCATTAAACCTGTATACCTTTAAGTTTCTAACGCAATCTTTAGTTTCGGATTTCAAAGTGACCCAAAAACACGATCAAATGAGCTCTTCTATATCTGTACCACCCGCATTAAATAGTCAAGAAAATCCAGAAAACAACCTTAGTTCAGCATTTGACCAACCCGAAATTCAAACGACCTTAGCAAAGACACAACTTCAAGCAGAGCAACTGACGCACACCCCTGCTCTGGATAAGATTCCAGCCTCAACGCGTCGTATTAAACCGCTCAATAATTTTTTAGGGCAAGACCGTGCACGTGCTTCAGTTGAAGCAGGCATTTCATTACCTTACTCTGGCTATAACATCTTTGCCGTAGGGACAGCTGGCTTGGGCAAGCGCACCATGGTCAAGCGGTTACTCCAACAACACGCCAAAAATATGCCAACACCGAACGATTGGGTTTACGTTTATAATTTTAAAAGCCCACGTCAACCGATTGCTTTAGAGTTGCCTGCGGGTCAGGCAGTAAAATTTCAAACCATGTTACATCAAACATGGCAAACCACTTTAAAGCAGCTCGAGCGCCGCTTTACTGCTGAAACCTACCACAACCGTATAGAAGCCATTCACCAACAAACGGGTGACGTTCAGCAACAAGCCTTGATTGAATTGACTCAAGAAGGTGAAGAACTCGACCTCAAACTGATCTCTCGTAATGATGAGCACTGCTTTATTCCCGTCCAGTATGTAGACGATAAAGTATTGGAAATGACGCAGGCCGACATCAATGCGTTAAGCTCGAAAGAGCGTTCTGAAATTAATGCCAATATACGCCATATGGATAAAAAACTTGAGCGTTTAGGCATGCATTTAGGCGACTTGGAGGAAGATGCCCGCGATAAAGTTCAAGTATTGAACCGCGATATTGCCAAGCAAGTTTTATTACCTAAAGTCGAACAGTTACTGACTAAGTTTGCTGAGGTTGAGGGCTTAAAAGACTATTTAAAATATTATGCTGAAGACATTATTAACAATGTCGAGGTTGTACTCGAACAAGAAGAAGATGACTTTACCCCAGGCCTGTTTAGTCGTATCCCTTCACGCTATCAAGCCAATGTCGTTGTGTCGCATAAACCCAATGCTGGTGCACCGGTTATTTTTGAAGACTTCCCAACTCACTACAATTTACTTGGCCATGTAGAGCAACTGACTCAACATGGCACCATTACTACAGACTTTACCCTAATCCGCCCAGGGACATTGCATAAAGCCAATGGTGGTTTTTTAATGTTAGAAGCAGAACAACTGCTTGAACAGCCTTATGCATGGCAAGGTCTAAAACGTGCTTTAAAATCAGGCCAGTTAAAACTTTCTTCACTTGAACATATGTTGACACTGACAGGAAGTATCTCAATTGAACCTGAAGCAATCCCGCTTAATTTGAAAGTGGTTTTACTGGCTGAGCCTGAAATTTATTATGAAATACTCGAAGTAGAACCTGAGCTTGGCAGTGTCTTTAAAATCCGTGCCGACTTTACTGATACGTTGCAACGTAATGAAGTAAATGAACAAGCCTATATGCAGCTGATCGCAGACTATGTACAGGCCGATAAACTACTTCCTTTTGATCGATCTGCCCTTTCTGCGCTTTTGACCGACTCTAGTCGTCAAGCCGAAGATCAAAGCTCCCTATCTCTGCATGCCCTCACTTTGGGTGATTTGATTCGTGAGGCGCATCATCACGCCTTCCAATCAGGCGATAAAATGGTCTCGGATCAACACATTAATATGGCATTAGATCATCGCAAATATCGCTTAGGCTATTTACGTGAGCTCTATTGGCAGGATTTGTCACGTGGTACACAGCTCATCGAAACGCGCGGACACCGCCTCGGCCAAATTAACGCACTTTCTGTCATTCACTATGCGGATGTCGAGTTTGGCTTACCGTCACGTTTAACAGCCTCCGTGTATCAAGGCGGCGGCGATATTCTAGATATTGAGCGTAGTGTCGAGCTCGGTGGCTCTCTGCATGCGAAAGGTGTGCTATTGATGTCCTCATTCTTAAAAGCACACTTCGGTCGTGAACAAACCCTACACTTCTCTGCCGCGCTTGCTTTTGAACAAAGTTATGGTCAAGTCGATGGTGATAGCGCCACGGTTGCTGAACTCTCCGCTTTAATCTCTGCAATTAGTCAGCTACCGATTGATCAGTCTTGGGCGATTACTGGCTCAATGAACCAATTGGGTCAAGTTCAACCGATTGGTGGTGTCAATGCGAAAATTGAAGGTTTCTTTGATGCATGTAAACTTCAAGGTTTAACTGGCAAGCAAGGTGTGATTATTCCACGCCAAAACATGCAACATTTAATGTTACGTAAAGATGTGATTGAAGCGGTTTCAAATGGCCAGTTCCACATTCATGCTATAGATACGATTGATCAAGCGCTTGAACTACTTATGGCTCGACCAGTCGGCACTTTAGACAAGAAAGGACGCTATACCAAGAAGTCTATTTATGCGGCGGTGATGGATCAGCTAGATTATTGGCAAGCCATTGAAGATGGTGCTGAGTTTGAAGAAGAGCCGAAGAAAAAGAAAAAAAAGAAGAAGGACAAAAAAAAGGCAAAAGCTGAAAAGAAGACAGTTGCAACTGAAAATGCAGCGGAACAAACTCCTGAAACCATAAGTACAGCAACTACAGCGGATTAACCCTTTCCCTCAAACAAAAAAAAGCGCCTCAATGGCGCTTTTTTACAACTGAAGATTAAGCTTCAGGTGCTGGACTATGCTGTTCAACTAAAGGTTGTAATTCACCTTTTTGGAACATGTCTAGAATAATGTCACTACCACCAATCAACTCACCGTTGATCCATAACTGTGGGAATGTAGGCCAGTTTGCAATTTGTGGTAACAAAGCACGAATATCTGGATTTTCAAGAATATTCACATAAGCAAACGGACGACCAATTTGACTAAGCGCTTCTACAGCACGTGCAGAGAAACCACATTGTGGAAACTGTGGGGTGCCTTTCATATAAAGAAGTACAGCGTGTTTTGCAATTTGGTCACGAATTAACGCTTCGGTATCGCGTGCTTGTTCAGTCATTGATCAATCCTCAACTAATCTAACCCGCATTATACCCAAAACGTAGAAAAACAGTATGCCTAAAGCAATATTTCGACTTTTATTTAGATTTAGGCTTTAAAACTACAAGCATAATTGCTTAATATTGGATTTCACTTCCCCTCTAACAGATAAGAGTTAGTCATGAATAACATTACCCTTGCTCCTGTACAAACTGATCAACCCTCTCATTTGATGCCAGTATTTGGCCGTCAGCCGATCAGCTTTGTCCGAGGTCGAGGCTCTTATCTGTACACAGAAGATGGTACTGAATACTTTGATGCGCTAACGGGCATTGCAGTCTGTGGTTTAGGCCATGCACATCCTGTCATTGCAGAAGCGATTGCAGAACAAGCGGCAACGCTCATTCATACCAGTAACTTGTTTGAAGTACCTTGGCAAACGGCTGCAGCACAAAAACTTGCTGAAGTTGCTGGCATGGAAGAAGTATTCTTTTCAAACAGTGGTGCAGAATCCAATGAAGGTGCAATTAAAATTGCTCGTAAATTTGGCTACATGCAAGGCATTGCCAATCCAAAAATCATTGTTGCAGAGCACTCATTCCATGGGCGTACCATGGCAACTTTATCGGCAACAGGCAACAAAAAAGTCCAAGAAGGCTTTGGCCCATTGGTTGAAGGTTTTATTCGTGTCCCATTCGGCGACATTGAAGCCATTGAAGAAGCTGCAATCCATCATCCTGACATTGTCGCAATCTTTGTCGAACCAATTCAGGGCGAAGGTGGGGTCAACACTGCTCCGCAAGGCTTTAGCTACTTGGAAGAGATTCGTCAGATCTGTAATCAGCATAACTGGCTGATGATGTTGGACGAAGTCCAAACAGGTAATGGCCGTACAGGCGAATACTTTGCCTACCAACACACCAACATCATTCCTGATGTACTCACCACAGCCAAAGGTTTAGGTAATGGTTTCCCCATTGGTGCGGTGATGACTCAAGGTCGTGGTGTAGGCGTATTGACCGTAGGTAACCACGGTTCAACGTATAGTGGCTCAGCATTGGGTTCGCGTGTGGTGTATACCATCATCGACATTATGCAAAAAGAAAACATTGTACAAAATGCAGCTGAACAAGGCGCTTACATCGTAGAACAACTGCGTAAGCAACTTGCCGATCAAAATGTGATTGTCCGTGGCTTTGGTTTGATGATTGGTGTGGAGCTACCAAAAGCATGTGGTGACTTGGTCAACATCGCTCGTGATGAATACCACACCATCATTAACGTTACTGCGGGTTCTGTGGTGCGTTTACTGCCGACCTTGAATATTACCAAAGATCAGGCGGATCAACTGATTGAACGTCTAGTGAAAATGATTAAAGCGTACTTGGCTTAAGCCAAAAAAGTCTGGTTCTAAAATTGCTTTTTGCATATTTCGGAACCAGACTTTTTGAAATGAATCGGCCAACTAAATATTAAAGTTTTGGATCACGCATTTGCACCAAACTTGCATTGGTTTTAGTTAAGGTTTCCATCACTTTATTCATGACTGCTGGTACCAAAGCATCTGCCATTTGCGCAGCTTGTAAGCCTAACTTCTCACCTAAAGTCGGTTTCTTACGCGTTGAGATGACATAAACATCATGATCGGTCAGCAAATTAAGCAAATAAGCATCTGAAGTTTGTAACTGATCGACCAAATTCAAATCTAAAGCATCTTGCCCATACCAGTGCTCACCTGTTGCTACTTTCTCAACATTGAGCTGTGGACGATATTTTTCAACAAAGTGTTTAAACAGCACATGCGTCTGTTGTAACTCTTCTTCAAACTTCGCCTTACCTTCTGCTGTATTTTCACCAAACATCGTCACTGTACGTTTATATTGGCCTGCTGTGTACAGTTCAAAATCGATATTGTGTTCTTTTAGCAGACGATTAAAGTTAGGAACTTGCGCGACTACACCAATTGAACCAACAACCGCAAAAGGTGCAGCAATAATCTGATTGGCGATACATGCCATCATATAACCACCACTCGCTGCAACTTTATCGACACAGATCGTGAGATTGAAACCTGCATCACGTAAACGAACCAATTGTGCAGCAGCCAAACCATAACCATGCACCATACCGCCTGGGCTTTCTAGACGTACCACAACGCGATCACGCCCTGCTTTGGCTGTCGCTAAAATCAAGGTAATTTCTTCACGTAAACTTTCTACCGATGTTGCCGCAGTATCGCCTTTAAAATCTAGAATATAAACTTTTTGATTGGCCTTTTTACGATGACGTGACTCTTTCGCTAACTGCTGAGTCAGTTGCAGTAACTCTAGTTTAGAGGCTGTTGTTTGCGCTATTTTTTTACGTTGTTCATTAATACGCGCATTTAAATGTGTAATTCGAATTTCAGCGGGAAGTTTCGGTAAATGAAATAACATAGAAATTATATTCTCTAAAATAATACGTCGGTATATGACCTAGATTAGGTCAATGGCATTTTTTTTCAATAGCCATTTTTTGTTTTATTCTGTAATGCGTTATCTTTCACATTTAATCATTTATAAGATGAGTCAATATCTCAGACAGCACATCTTCGCATCTATTGTCCAATATGACTGCAATACACAATGCCCATTATCATGGCTGTTTTAGTCACTAGACTTAATATCTGCTTATAACAAAAAACAGAGCACTTAGGCTCTGTTTTTTCAAATATTTCAAGTTGTGCGTATTAACCGAAACGACCGGTAATATAGGCTTCAGTTAGCTGATGATCTGGCTGAGTGAAGACTTTCTCGGTTGAGTTCACTTCAATCAAGTCACCTAAATGGAAGTAAGCGGTACGATCTGATACACGTGCAGCCTGCTGCATCGAGTGCGTCACAATTGCAATCGTATACTGCGTTGAAAGCTCAGAAATAAGCTCTTCCACTTTCGCTGTTGCGATCGGGTCAAGCGCTGAACATGGCTCATCCATCAAAATCACTTCAGGGCTCACCGCAATGGTACGTGCAATACATAAACGCTGCTGCTGACCACCCGACAAGCCTGTGCCCGGTTGGTTTAAACGGTCTTTGACTTCATCCCAAAGGCCCGCTTTACGTAAGCTGTTTTCTACAATTTCTTCTAAGTCATACTTATCACGCGCCAAACCATGGAGTTTAGGGCCATAAGCCACGTTATCAAAAATTGACTTTGGGAATGGGTTTGGTTTTTGGAATACCATACCTACTTGAGCGCGAAGCAGTACCACATCTAGGTTTGGGTCATAAATATCTTGATTATCCAACATCACTTTACCCGTCACACGACAGCTATCAATGGTGTCGTTCATACGGTTCAAAGTACGCAAGAAGGTCGATTTACCGCAGCCCGATGGCCCAATAAATGCAATCACTTCATTTTCGTAGATATTCAAATCAATCCCTTTAATCGCTTCAGCTTCGCCATAGTAAACATGTACATCTGAAGTGCTGAGTTTGACTTGTCCTTGTGCCTGATCTTTCTTAGCAGAAGTCTGTGTATCGAACTGCGACACAAAAGAAGTACCCTGCTGACCTGAGGTCGTATTTGGGTTTGTAAATTGAGTGTGTTCTTGATTCACTGTTTGATCCTGATCTAAGGAATTTTTAACAACGGTATTCATATTTTGCCCTCACTTACCAACGGACTTCAAATTTCTTACGTAACCAAATTGCAATACTGTTGAGTCCAATCATCATTGCAAGCAGAACAATAATCGCAGCTGCTGTACGTCCTTCGAAGAAGTTACGCAGCTCATTACCTTGCCACAAGAAAATCTGTACAGGTAAAGCACTCGATTGATCAAATGGAGTTGTAGGTACACTTGCAACAAATGCACTCATACCAATTAATAACAGCGGTGCAGTCTCACCTAATGCTTGTGCTACACCAATAATTGCACCCGTTAGAATCCCCGGTAGTGCAAGTGGTAAAACATGATGGAATACGGTTTGTACACGTGAAGCACCTAGCCCTAAAGCTGCCTGACGAATTGATGGTGGTACAGCTTTCAACGATGCACGTGTCGTAATAATCACCGTTGGTAAAGTCATTAAGCTCAGCACTAAACCACCGACCAATGGCGCAGAAAGCGGTAAATGCATCCAGCCAATAAAGATCGCAGCACCGAGCAAACCAAAGACAATTGATGGTACAGCGGCAAGGTTGTTAATGTTGACTTCAATGACGTCAGTGATCCAGTTTTTAGGCGCAAATTCTTCGAGATAAATTGCAGATGCCACACCAATTGGAATCGAAATAATGATCACGATCAACATCATGAACAGCGATCCCATGAATGCCCCTGCTAAACCTGAAGTTGCAGGAGAACTACGCGAGTCTGGACTGACGAAGATGTTGGTATTGAAAGTATTTTCCATTACCCCTGAAGCTTTCATTTCATCGGCAAGTTGACGAACTTCTGGGCTCAACTGTTGCTGTTCATCAGGCAAACTACGGTCAATATTTCCTGCGAGCCACACATCAACGTTTGCATCGGCAAGTACTTTAATGTCTTCTTTCTTCCCGACCAATGATGGATCTTTCATCACCATATCACGTAAGCGATACGCTTCAGAACTGGTGTACAAAGAAGCCAAATCATCGCGTTTAGAAGCAAGTGCTGGGTCTTTTGCAATCATGGCATTCACGATTAAAGCATCCCAATCCACCATACCCATTTCAGTTTGCCAAGCAATAAAACGCTCTTCAAACTGCGCTGGAGATTCTCCTGCACGCTGTACAGGTTTTGCACCTGTCGTAATAATGGCAGGGTCAAAGTACACGGGTAAACTCATGCTACTTTGCCAAAAAGCAGGTAAGCCTTTTGATAAAATACTGCCAAAAAGTAGCGCGACAAAGAATAAACCTGCAATCACTGCCGAGAAACCAAAGAAACGAAAGGTTTTTTCTTTACGGTGACGTTTTGCCAATGAATTACTGATCGTTTGCTTACGCTTTTCTCGTAATTCTGCCGCAAGTTGTGGATCAAATACTTGATCTGCTGTGCTATTAGAAGTCGTCATTAGTCGTATTGCTCACGATATTTACGCACGATGTACAGTGCAACAATGTTCAAACCAAGCGTAATCACAAAGAGTGTCAGACCCAGTGCAAATGCCACCAAAGCTTGCGGGCTTGCAAAGTCAGTATCACCTGTCAATTGGTTTACGATGGTAATGGTCACAGTTGAAATAGCTTCAAGTGGATTGGCATGCAGTAAAGGACTGTTCCCTGCTGCAAGCACCACAATCATGGTCTCACCGATGGCACGTGATGCTGCAAGCAAGAACGCGCCGATAATGCCCGGAAGTGCTGCTGGTATCACCACCTGACGAATGGTTTCAGACTTTGTCGCACCCAAACCTAATGAGCCATCACGTAATGCACGTGGTACCTGCGTGATAATGTCATCAGACAGCGATGAAACGAAAGGAATAATCATGATCCCCATGACGAAACCAGCAGTGAGTGCGCTGGTTGCGTTGATGTGTAAACCAACGGATTCACCAAGCATTTTAAAGAATGGGCCAATGATCATCAGTGCAAATACACCGTAAACAATGGTTGGAATCCCTGCGAGCACTTCAATGGTTGGTTTTGCCCATGAGCGGAAACCAGAAGATGCATATTCAGCAAGATAGATTGCGATCATTAAACCCACAGGGACTGCAACTAAGAGTGCAATACCACTGACCATTAAGGTGCCCCAAAGTAGCGGAAGCAAACCATAGCTGCCGTCTGCACTACCTGAAGTACTAAAGCCAGGGTTCCATTCTGTACCGAAGAAAAAGTCGAGTGGACTCACAAAGTGGAAGAATCGCATCGCTTCGCTGAACATCGACATCACGATACCAATCGTAGTTAGAATCGCGACACCAGAACAGAGCGCAAGTGCAACATTGATGGCTTTTTCAACTTGGTTACGAGCGCGAAACTGAGTTGCAATGCGCTTTTTCGCAGCGACTAAACCTGCCAGTGCCGCACAAATCACCACTGCAATTTTGGCAAATGTACCAATGCTTTGAAACTTCGCCAGTTGCTCCGCAGCAGCAAGCTCATACGCGGCTGGTGTGTCTGTGACACCAAAACCTGAGGCAATCGCTTCCACACGGTTGATCAACACATCTGTACTAGCAGCATCTAAAGTTGCAGCGACTTGTGCTGGCACGTGATTTAGTACCACATGATTCAAAACATTTGGTTCAACAATATTCCAAACAATCAAAATTAAAAAAGCAGGGATACCACACCACAAAGCCACTAACGCACCGTAATACCCCGGACGTGAGTGTAATTTTGCAGAATTATTTCCTTTACCTGCTAAGTTACGGCTCTGGCTTAAGCCCATTTGATAGGCTATGGCAATCAGTGCCAATAACACACCTATAAGTAGCAGATTCATGTATTCTCCACGGTTCTTTCAATTTTCATTATTTGAAAAAACTTAATCCTAGTAAAAAACGTCAAAGGTAGGACTTGCCTACCGTTGACTGTTTCTACGCTTAATTACTTAACCGCTTTGCCTGCTTTAAAGTTCGCAAGAACTGCTGCACGCTCTTTGTCTGACATTGAGATCAAACCTGCACGCTCAAGCTTAGAACCTTTACCTGATACTTTCTTGCTGATGAAGTATTCAGTGTATTCTTTTAAGCCTTTGATTGATTTCAAATGCTCACCCTTCACGTAGAAGAATAGTGGGCGAGAAACTGGGTATGAACCATTCAAAATAGTCTTTTCAGATGGTGCAACATTGTTCACTGTAGCTACGCGTAACTTGTCACGGTTTTGGTCATAGAAACCTAAACCAAACACACCTACTGCGCTAGGCGACGTTTTTAAGCGCGCTAAAGTTTCAGTGTAGTCACCCGCAATCTCAATCACTTTGCCGTCTTTACGGAAAGTTGAACATGCTTTCTTTTGTGCATCTTTATCCATTGCTTTGATTGCTGCATAAGTTTCGCAGCCTGCATCAACCATTTTTTCTTGGAACACTTCACGTGTACCGTGGTTTGATGCTGGAATCACTAAAGTGATTGGTTCGTTTGGAAGGCTTTTGTCAATTTGGTTCCAACGTGTATAAGGGTTTGCAACCATTTTACCGTTAGATGGTAACTGCGCTGCTAAAGCTGCATAGACGTGCTGTGGGCGTAATTTGTATGCTGCTTTGCTTGCATTTGAAGCGAACACGATACCGTCATAACCAATTTTGATTTCGATCACTTGGTTCACACCAGCTTTCTTACAAGCAGCTAATTCTGTATCTTTAATTTTACGAGATGCGTTTGCGATATCAATTGTGTTATCACCCACACCATTACAGAACTGTTTTAAGCCACCTGAAGAACCGCCAGAACCAACAACGGGTGCTTTAAATTGTGGGAAAGTATTGCCAAATTCTTCAGCAACAATACTTGCATATGGTAAAACTGTTGAAGAACCCGCAATTTGGATTGTGTCACGAGCTGCATTTGCCGTGGTTGCTACAGCTGCCCCAGAAACTACTACTGCAAGTGCGATATGGTTTAAGCGCATATTTGTTATCTCACATATTAAACATTTTGGAGTACGCCACTTTTTATTCAGTCTTGTACTTTTTTGGATAACTGCATTTTGATTTCAGAATATGACAAGCAAGTTACAGCATTGTGACACTTTCATGATGTTTATTTTTATTTGTCCATGATTCGTTACACTTTGTTCAATTTCACCCACTCTAAACACGTAAAGAATTTTTCTTATTTCGATATACCGAGAGTGCATAATTCATTTTACATCAACATCTTTTACGCTTTTATAAAAAATAAAACACATTTAGAATCAATACATAAAGCAAAAAAGAACTCCATAGACTTTGATTTCTTTAACATTGAATAGCCCTTCTAATCTATAAAAATTTGCGTATACCCATATGCAGAATCCATATAAATTTTCGCCATTTGTCAGAATTTCATAACCTATAAATGACAAATGAGTGGTGTCATATTTAGAAAATTGAGCGTCATTTAGGTCTTAATTTTTACCTTTTATCCCTTATTTATTACTGAAAAATAGCATGCTCATCTTGAATACAAGAGCCAATTTATGACTTTTAGACTCAGGTACCTTTCTTATTTTTAGAAATATTTGTCCGAATAATGGGTATTTCTGACGATACCGCTTTATCTTTTTTCTAAAAGATAGCTCAATGAAGGAGATTTTGGGCTTCATCTACCCTTTACTGCCGCCTTAACCTTTCATTTTTCGTAAGAAGCTTGACAAGTCATATGAATGCGGCTTTTCCCATGAGCGCTAGCCAAACACATTTATTTACCCCAAATTGCCGTGATTATGACAAGGACTTGCCTGTCGTGCAGGTCATACCTTTAACTTAAAAATTCATGAAGAAAATCATTTGCCTATTGAAAATCAAAAGCCCGAATATTTAGCTTTAGTCTTAACTATTGAAGTTCATTTTCCTGAAAATCATAGTTCAAGCAGATATCGAAAACTACTTCATAGAAAAATAAAGCATCTCCAACATAATTAAA
The DNA here is from genome assembly GCF_058242845.1 of Acinetobacter sp. 789_lipA. Classification (NCBI taxonomy): domain Bacteria; kingdom Pseudomonadati; phylum Pseudomonadota; class Gammaproteobacteria; order Moraxellales; family Moraxellaceae; genus Acinetobacter; species Acinetobacter sp. 789_lipA. Next base: position 3,010,852 of record NZ_JBZAYS010000001.1, read on the forward strand.
ATTAGATGCTTAGCCAATAGATGTTATGCATTTTAATATTTACAACATATAAAAAAAGGAGCTGATATCAGCTCCTTTTTTTTAACACAAACAATCGATTAAGCAATTGCAGGTGTATAGGTTCCATCTGCGATTGGACCTTTGATACGATCCGCTTCTGCAAGGACAAGACCAAGCAGGTTCTTCACGTTATCTAAAGTCGCAACTGGACTTAAAGTCGTCATTTTCAAAGATTGATTTTGACCCACTTTAGTGACACCAATATTCGCTTCACCACGTGCAAACAATTCGTCTGCAACGTTTTGGTTTAAGGTATCAAGCAATTCTACTGGATAGCCTTCTGGAACCACACGGAACAATACAGATGCAAATTGTGGATCAACCAACATCTCTAAACCAGCAGCTGCATTGATATAATCAGCAACGTCACGAGTTAAAGTAACGCCGTGGTCAATCATAGAGCCATACAGTTCTTCACCCAAGGCTTCAACAGTCATCCAAAGCTTTAACGCATCGAAACGACGTGTTGTTTGAAGTGACTTAGACACGAGGTTAGGCACGCCATGCTCTTCGTCATAAGCAGAGTTTAAATACTCAGCTTCATAGTGCATGAAACGATAGTTCGCTTCGTCTTTTAACAAGAACGCACCACAAGAGATGGTTTGGAAGTAATGCTTATGGAAATCCAGCGTAATTGAGTCAGAAAGCTCAATACCATCCAACATATCGCGATGATTGTTCGATAAGATTAAAGCACCGCCCCATGCCGCATCGATGTGCATCCACGCGCCATATTTGTTGGTGATTTCACGAATTTGCTTCAGTGGATCAATTGCACCTGCATCGGTCGTACCCGCAGTTGCAACCACACACGCCACAATCTTACCTTCAGCTTGAAGGTGAGCCATGGTTTTTTCAAATGCATCCACATCCATCTGCGCGTTCTCGTTCACAGGAACGGTCACGACTGATTGGAAGCCCATGCCCATCATCGCCATGTTCTTTTGCACAGAGAAGTGTGCATTTTCAGAACAAATGACTTTGACGTTGCGCATCGCATCGCCTGGCACGCCATCACGCTGTACAGACCACGGATTACCGTTTTCGTCTTTCCAGTTTTTCGCAATACATGCATCACGTGCAAGCAGTACACCCATCAAGTTTGACTGTGTACCACCAGAAGTGAACACACCAGCTTGACCTGCACCATAACCCACTTTTTGACGAAGCCAGTCAATCAACTGAACTTCCATCAATGAACCTGCAGGACTTTGGTCCCAAGAATCCATCGATTGATTCGTTGCATTAATCAGCACTTCAGCAATTTGACTAGTCACCATAGTTGGGCAGTGCAAATGCGCGAGCGAGTGCGGGTGATGGACTTTTAAGCTTTTGTTTAAGAAAAGCTCAACCATACGTTCAAGTGACTTTTGTACACCCAAACCTTCTTTAGAAGGATTAAATGCAATCGCGCTGCGTAGCTCTTTAATGCTACCACCTGTGTACATTTTGTCATTTTGCAACCATGCTGCAACTGCTTTAGTCGCTTGGTCCATTGCTGACGAATAGTCAGCAATGGATGCAGCATCATTGCAGAGTAACGCCTTACGGTGTTCTGCAAAATCAACCATGATTACGCGCCTCGAGTTGCAACAAGTGCTTCAGCAATTGCTTTCTTAAAGCGAACAATTACTTCTTCACATTCAGCTTGAGTGATAATAAGTGGGCAAAGTAAACGAATCACTGTACCGTTACGACCGCCTTTTTCTAACAATAACTTGTTGTTAAAGCATGCCGCTTGAATCGCTGCTGCCAGTTGACCATCTGCAGGTAAAGACCCCATATGATCCGCTGGTTTACGCTCATCAACAATTTCAACACCAATCATCAAACCACGACCACGCACGTTACCGATACATGGGAACTCTTGAGCAAGCTTTTTAAATTCAGCTTGTAAGAAATCACCACGTTCTTGTGCATTTTGCGCAAGGTTTTGTTCTTTGATGGTTTTGATCGTTGCAAGACCAGTACCCATTGCCAATTGGTTACCACGGAAAGTACCCGTGTGGCCTGCTGGCTGCCAAGCATCAAACTTACGTTTAATGCCCAATACAGCAAGCGGTAAGCTACCACCAACGGCTTTAGACATGACAACAACGTCAGGTTCAATACCCGCATGTTCAAATGCGAACATTTTGCCTGAACGTGCAAAGCCTGCTTGAACTTCGTCAAGAATCAACACAATGTTGTGCTTTTCAGTCACTTCGCGGATTTTTTTCAACCATTTGGTTGGCGCTGTTACCACACCGCCTTCACCTTGAATTGCTTCAAGAATAACAGCAGCTGGCTTGGTTACACCACTTTCAACATCTTCAATGAAGTTTTCAAAGAAATAAGTCAAAGCATCCACACCCGCTTCACCACCTAAACCAAGTGGGCAACGGTATTCATGCGGATACGGCATAAATTGAACGCCTGGCATTAAACCATTTACAGCATTTTTCGCAGACAGGTTACCTGTCATTGCAAGAGCGCCGTGCGTCATACCATGGTAACCACCAGAGAAACTAATCACTGTGCTACGACCGGTATACGTTTTCGCTAATTTAATTGCTGCTTCCGTGCCATCTGCACCCGATGGACCACAGAACTGTAGACAATACTCTTCCTTACCGCCTGGTAATTGTTCAAGCAATGCTTCAGTAAATGCATCTTTTAAAGGTGTCGTTAAATCCAAAGTATGTAAAGGAAGACCACTTGCAAGTGTATCTTGAATACTTTGAATTACCGCAGGATGATTATGGCCCAAAGCCAATGTTCCTGCCCCAGCTAAACAATCGAGGTACTCTGTACCTTCAACATCAGTAACCCAGCAGCCTAATGCTTTGGCTATCGCTAACGGTAATTTCCGTGGATAGCTACGAACATTGGATTCCATCTGACTTTGGCGAGTCAAATAGTATTCGTTAGTAGTATTAGTGGCAGGGTTTACAGAAGAAACGCTCATATCGAATTACCATCTCTGATATGGGTTGAAAGAAATAAGTCGGGTGACTTTTGGTCCTTTGACTCGGCGCTTTATAAATCTAGTCAGATAGCGTTTGGATACTTCATAACTAGGAGGCGGATGATACAGAAATTTTCAATAAAATAAACAGCTTTTGGATATTATCTGCCAGAAATTTACTAAAAAAATATATCATGCCAAACCATAGCTTAAATTATCCTCTTATAGTGTGACAACGTAAAGAATAGACGATGAATTTATTTATTTTTCAACTTCACCACAAAATTTCAAAATACTCACCCTGGTCAAAAAATAAGTTTTTGAAATAAATCACTTTATCTAGGTTTTTCTGAAAAATATTTTGTACCTTTTTTTACAATCGAACCACAATATTTTCGCAAATTCACCACAAATTGGCTTTAAGCTTTTTTACAAACGTTGCAAAACTCCTCCTAAATAAAAAAGGAATAAAAATGCGTCAATTCTTCATCCCAGCAATCGCTCTTAGTGCTTTATTTAGCTCAGCAGTTTTTGCTCAGTCTGAGAACCAATTGAACTACAATATTGTCAATGTTCAGGCCGAGGCAACACGCCAAGTATCCAACGATTTAATGAATGCAACGCTTTACATTGAACGCAGCAATAAGCAACCTGCTGAACTGGCTACTCAAATTACACAGTTGATGAATCAAGCCACTGCTTTAGCACGCAAATACCCAAGTGTAAAAGTCGAAACAGGCTCTCAAAGCACTTACCCAATTTATAATGATGACAACCAAAAGCTAAAAGAATGGCGTGGTCGTGCAGAAATTAATTTAGAAAGCACAGACTTTAAGGCGGCAAGTCAGTTGATTGGTGAGCTACAGCAAAACTTCCAAACGCAGTCAATCGGCTTTAGTGTGTCCGACACACAACGTAAGAAAGTGGAAAATGAGCTGATTGTTGAAGCATCGAAAAACTTTCAACAGCGTGCGCAATCATTAGCACAAGCATGGAGTAAGTCAGGTTATAACTTAGTTAACTTAAACATTAATACCAGCAACTACTACCCCCGCCCAGTCATGATGCGTGCAGAAAGTGCAAAATTTGCAGCAGCTGATGCGCCAATGCAAGATGTAGCTGGCGGTGAATCTAAAATCACTGTGAATGCGAATGGTACTGTTCAACTTAAATAACAGATTTCATTCAAATTCATCTAAAAAGCCACGTTTAACGTGGCTTTTTTATTGTGTGTCCATCAATAAAACTTTAATTCGCCTATTAATTTTAATGTTTTAATTGCAATAAGTGATAATGGTTATTATTTGATTTCAACAAAGTTCAGCATATGATAACCGCGCTCTTTATTATGGATTGTGCACAAAAGAATGATTTCATCACGTCTTCATCTGCAGGATCGCAGATTATTCAAAGCCAAACAACTCAGTATTGCGATTGGACTTTCTATGAGCTGCTTGACCTATACACAAGCAGAAGAACTCACTGAAGCAACGAGCAACAATGTGCTTCCGACCATCAAACTTGAAGCACAAGGCAACTGGTTAGAAGATGCCAATGCAGAGAAAGTGCAAAAGCATGCAGGCGCTCGTACGATTATTAATCGCAATCGCTTAGATGAAGTTGCTGCGACTTAAATTAAAGATGCCCTGAAGCAAGTGCCCGGTGTTCAAGTCCAAGAAAATAATGGTACTGGTGGGAGTGATGTTTCACTCAATATTGGTGTTCGTGGTTTAGCCTCTCGTTTATCGCCTCGTTCTACTGTACTGCTTGACGGTGTTCCGCTATCATTTGCGCCTTATGGACAACCTCAGCTTTCTCTAGCACCGGTATCATTAGGCAATATTGAATCTGTGGATGTGGTTCGTGGAGCAGGTTCTGTATGTTTTGGACCGCAGAACGTTGGCGGTATCATTAACTTTGCAACTCGCGCGATTCCTCAAGAGTTTGCAGGTAATATCAGCCTAACGACCGAATATGCTTCGGGTACAGATCAAGTTAAATACAGCCCGAACCTATTTGTAGGCGGAACCTTAGATAATGGTTTAGGCCTTGCTCTGCTATATTCGGGTACAAAAGGTGATGGCTACCGTGAAGCCAATAATAAAACTGACATTGATGATGTCATGTTAAAAACGGCCTATCAAATTACAGATGCGGATGCGATTGCCTTAAACCTACATCACTATGAAGGTTATGGTGAAATGCCTGAAGGCTTAACTGCCGAAAAATATGCACAAAACCCTTATCAGTCAAATAAGTCACGTAATTATTTTTCTGGTCGCCGCTCAGATGTGTCATTCCGCTATACCCATCAAGATGAAAAAAATAACTTTGAATTGCTGACCTATTATATTGACTCATTTCGCACGAGCGACTTAGAGACAGATCTTAGTGCAACGACTTCGCGTATGGACACCTCTCCACGCGACTACAAAGTTTTTGCCATTGAACCGCGCTGGTCTCGTGCATACCAATTAGGTAGCTCAAATAGCGAATTTACTATCGGCTATCGTTATTTAGATGAAGATAGTTCTGAGTTCTCAGGTCGCTCATCTACATATGCATTGAATGCACCTGTGACCGAAATTAAAGCACGTACCACAAGTGAAGGGGGCACTAAAGCACATGCAATTTATGCAGATAACCGCTTCGATTTAGGGAACTGGGTCATCACACCGGGACTACGTTTTGAATCAATTGAAACGCATAACAATTTTACTGCCTATAACCAAGGCGTAGCAGTTAATACCGTTTCTCCAAAAATTGATTCAGATGAGTTTTTACCCAGCCTATCGGTCATGTATAAAGCGACAGACAATTGGAACATTTTTGCCAATGCGGGCGTTTCATTCGGCCCACAGCAATACAACCAATTGGCACGTTTAGAAGGTGGGGTTGCGCAAAGCACAACGGATGGCTTGCATCCTGAAAAGTCCAACAACTATGAAATTGGGACGAAATATTTAGGCAATGGTCTAAATGCAGAATTAACCGCGTTTTATTTAGACTTCAAAAAAGAGTTAATTTTAGAACGCGATGCCCAGAACAATGGCATTTGGACAGACTTAGGCGCAACCAGCCACAAAGGTGTAGAACTTGGTCTGGCTTATGACTTTGCTTATTTGACCGATGCGCTTGAGGGCTTAAAACTCTATAGCAACTACACCTTCACCAAAGCTGTGGCTGAAGCAGGTGACTTTGAAGACAAAGACCTTCCTTTCTACTCACGCCATACAGCAAATGTTGGTTTAGGCTATAAAGTGAATCAATGGAGCGTCAATGCAGATATGTTTGCCCAATCTAAGCAGCATTCTCCAGGTTCGGGTGATACCTATCAAACTGACGAATCGGCTGATGGAAAATTAGGTGATATTCCTGGTTATTCCACTTTTGCCGTGCGTACAGCCTATGACTTTGGTGAGCAATTCCACGGTTTAAAAATCGCGGGTGGCGTTAAAAACGTGTTTGATAAACAATATTTCACACGTTCTACTGACTCAACAGGCGGAAAATATGTAGGGCAACCACGTACCTTCTACCTTCAAACGTCATTTGATTTCTAAAACTGAAAGCCAATTAGTTCAACTACATTGAACTGTTAAAAAAGACTACATTTTTGTGGTCTTTTTTATTTTAACAATATGACAAAATTATGACTCTCTTCCGTACTTGATAAACACAATCCACTTTCATGACTCTTTCAGAACTTAATTTATCGCTTTTTTCATGGATTAATGCTTCTCCTGAAGCCAGTAATACCAGCATTCATTTTGCCATTTTCATCGCCAATGACCTGCTCTATTGCATGATTTTACTGTTTGCTTGGTTTTGGCTACGTGGTAACTATGACACTAAAAAGCAGATATTGAAGGCGTTTATTTTTACCAGTATCGCCATTTTGATCAGTCAATGTATTTCTCATGTGTATTATCACCCAAGGCCTTTCGTCATGGAGGTCGGACGCACTCTCATTTACCATGCACGCAATGGCTCTTTCCCGAGTGACCATATGCTGATTTTTAGCAGTATCGCATTTTCTTATCTATTCTCTGCACAGCGTAAACTGGGAATTTTTCTCTTGTTCATGGCTTGGCTGGTTGCATGGTCACGCGTCTATCTTGGTGTGCACTTCCCTTTAGATATGCTCGGCGCTTTTCTATTGGCTTTTGCCTTAAACTTCTTTGGCTTAAAGCTTTGGAATCTCTATAAAGATAAAATCATGCAATGGGTACTCACCATTCACTTTTACTTATTTAAGCCACTTATTCAAAAAGGCTATATCAAATAACTTTTGCTTTAAAACAAAAAATCCCGCTCGAAAGCGGGATTTCTTTAATGCGTTTAAATCAGTAGATCGCCATGTGGTTTCGATGGATCATCTCAAGTGAACGTGCTTCACCTAGGACTTGGTGAACTTTATCTGACGCCAAGCCCTTTACCAACTCCGCAGAACGCGAACTAAAGTTGACACGTCCAACCGCAACACGTCCGCCTTGGATATCAACACATTCAACCACGTCACCGCGTTCAAAATGCCCTTCCACAGCTTTCACACCAACTGGAAGTAAACTACGATGATTATCTTTAATCGCCTTGACAGCACCATCATCCAACACCAAACGACCCGCAGTTTGTAAGTGAGCTGCTAACCACTGTTGATGAGCAGTAATGCGGTCATTGTCAGTAATAAACAATGTCCCAAGCATTTCACCATCCATCAAACGTGCAAGCACATTGTCGCTTTCACCACTGGCAATCAGCGTTGGACAGCCAGACTTTGCAGCCAAGCGTGCAGCACGGACTTTGGTCAACATCCCACCACGACCAAACTTACCGCCACCGCCAGCCATATCAAACAAACTCTCATCTAGAGCACGCACAGTATGGAACAGTTTAGCGTTTGGATTTGAACGTGGGTCTGAGTCGAACATCCCCTGCTGATCAGTCAAAATAATTAACAAATCTGCATGGACTTGACCTGCAACCATTGCGGCCAGCGTGTCATTGTCACCAAAGCGAATTTCATCGGTCGAAACCGTGTCATTCTCGTTGATTACAGGAATGACATGCCATTCAATCAAGTTCTGTAAAGCATCACATGAGTTCAAATAACGACGACGGTCTGCCAAGTCATCATGGGTTAATAACACTTGCGCAGTCTGAATGTGGTGTTTTTCAAGCACACTTGACCACGTATGAATAAGGCCCATCTGACCAATGGCAGCACACGCCTGAAGACTGGGTAGATCGGTGGGTCGGCTGTCTAGCTTCATACGAACCATACCTTCAGCCACAGCTCCTGACGACACCAGAATAATCTCATGTCCTGCATTGTGTAGATCTGCAATTTGTTTCGCCCAATGCGAAATTGCATCTATATCTAGACCTTGCCCATTTGCTGTGAGTAAAGATGATCCGATTTTAACAACGATTCGTTTACAAGCTTCGAGCTTACGTTGCCCATCTACCACTTCTATCATCTTGTCCTCAGTTACTCATTACGAGCTTAACGTACGTAAAACACTTCCATTTCGCCGTCATCTTCATCATCGTCTTCATCATCATCAGCCAACAGGCCTGCAAGACGTTGTTGACGACGCATTTCACGATATGCTTCTTTAGCGGCAATCGTTTGTTCTCGTGTTTCAGCTTCAAGCTGCTCACGGAATGCTTTCACTTCTGCTGCATACTCAGGATCTTCAAGCTCACGTTCACGTTGTTGCTCAATTTGATCCATCAGATAATACACAACTGGTTTTGTCCCTTCAGACATCAAACCTGAAGTTTTAAATACAGGACCATCCCACTGCATTTCATCTAAGATATGCTGACACCATTCATCACGCGTATCGTCTGAAAGTTGGTCAACTTTGTTTAACACTAGAACGATAGGTAACTTTGAAAGTGTCGGAGAGAACTTCTCTAATTCACCCAAGATCGCTTTTGCATTGTATGCAGGATCAGAACCATCAATCGGCTGAACATCCACAATGTGAAGCAAAATACGCGTACGCGCCAAGTGCTTTAAGAAACGAATACCAAGACCCGCACCTTCAGAAGCCCCTTCGATCAAGCCAGGAATATCCGCCATTACAAATGAACGGTGACTGTCTGCATCGACCACACCAAGGTTTGGAACCATCGTAGTAAATGGATAGTCTGCAACCTTAGGTTTTGCTGCTGATACGGCACGAATAAACGTCGATTTACCTGCATTTGGCATACCTAGTAAGCCAACATCGGCCAGTACTTTTAGCTCTAAACGAATTTCACGGAATTCACCTTTAAAACCATGGGTACACTTACGTGGCGAACGGTTCGTCGATGATTTAAAGTGAGTATTACCCAAACCACCATCACCACCCGCTGCGACAAGCACACGCTGACCACTTTCAACCAAGTCGCCAATAATGTCACCTGAGTCAGTATCAACAATGGTTGTACCTACAGGAACCTTTAATACGGTGTCTTCACCACCACGGCCTGCGCAGTTCGCGCCACGACCATTTTTAGCTCGTTCCGCACGGAAACGGCGAGTATAACGGAAGTCTACAAGGGTACTGGTATTATCATCAGCTTCGATAAATATGCTACCACCACGACCACCATCACCACCGTCTGGACCACCAAAAGGTACGAATTTTTCACGGCGAAAACTGGCTACGCCATTGCCACCGTCGCCAGCCTCTACGGTAATGACTGCTTCATCAACAAAGCGCATGCTGCCAATCCTCTAAATACTTTAAAACCGCATATTCTGCCATATTTTACAAAATTTCTCGAATAGAATTATTGAGCGAAACATGAAATTTAGTGACAAATCACTTAAAAACGTGCATTTAGCTCTTTTTCTCTTGATTTTCTTCAGTTTTGTACCTGAAAACAATCAACCTAATCCCATGCTCAACTTACATAAATTAAGCAGCATATACTCTGTTACAAGCAAATCTATGACTTTTTGTGAAACCTATAACTCACTTAATTCAAACCATTTATTCTGCTTATTTTGATGTTAAGTCATTATTTTAAAGCTGAGACTCGCTCTTTATTTTCCAAGATCTCAGGCAAACTTTTTTCAATCCATCCAATTAGATACATGGTTTTTTCGGCCGCTTGAGAGCCCAGTATCGTCAATTGATACTCAACTTTAGGTGGAACTACAGGATAAACTGTCCGTAAAATAAAACCATCTTGCTCAAGTGTTTTAAGGGTTTGAGAAAGCATTTTCTCACTCACCCCTTCTATACGCTGTCTCAATTCACTAAAACGGTGTACGCCATCACTCAAACAACGCAACACCAGTACTGACCATTTGCTCGTAAGATGTTCCAATATGTCACGAGATGGGCACTCAGTGGATAAAACTTGACCTAATAGTTTGCTTGTTGCATAGGTGTGCATCATTTCTCTCCATTTGGTTTATTACTTACTTTTTGGTACGTACTTTCATTTAGTAAGTTATCAGATTAAGATAAAACCATCAAGTACAGAAAACAACCAATATAGGTGACTTATGAAAATTGCAATCACAGGTGCAACAGGCCAATTGGGTTCTATTGTGATAGAAAAACTTTTACTACAAACTGAGGCCAGCAACATTGTTGCGCTTGTGCGAAACCCAGCCAATGCGACACATCTCACAGCACAAAATATTGAAGTGCGTGAGTTTGACTATGACCGACCTGAAACTTTAGTCCCTGCTCTATCAGGTATAGATAAATTATTACTCATTTCTGCAAATGAAGTCGGTCGCCGTACACCTCAGCACAAGGCAGTGATTGATGCTGCAAAAGTGGTCGGTGTTCCTTATCTTGCTTATACTAGCTTACTACGTGCAGATACATCGCCACTCGGCTTAGCCCAAGAACACCGTGAAACTGAAAAACTGATTCAAGATAGTGGACTACGCTACACCTTCTTAAGAAATAACTGGTATAGCGAAAACTACCTTGCAGGTGTTGCTCACACCATTGAAATTGGGACGCTTTTTGGAGCAGCTCAAGATGGTCGCATTAGCTCGGCATCACGCATAGATTATGCTGAAGCTGCAGCGAGAGTCTTAACGTCAACTGTCCATGATAATCAAACCTATGAACTAGCAGGTTCACAAAGCTTTAGCCTCTCAGAGCTTGCAACATTGATTGGTCAAGCAGCGAGTAAAACCATTAATTATCAAAACCTAAGTGCGGAAGAATACACTCAAGGCCTAATTCAGGCGAGCTTACCTGCTGGCTTAGTTGAGGTCATCGTTGATGCAGACATTCAAACTATACAAGGTGCAATGTATAGTGACAGTCAAGACCTAGAACAATTGATTGGACGTAAAACTACGAACATTCAAGATGCGATCAAAGCTGCACTTTAAGCCACCCTTTTGATTTTCACATGAAAACACCGCCAATGATTGGTGGTGTTTTTTATGGATGAATATTCTTCACGGGTAGTGTCATATTCATTTCCAAATTTGCGGTCGTGCTTCGCTCTATGTTGTACATGGTGGCATTGAAGCTTGCTATTTTGCGCATAGTCATTGGGTCATTCAAATTTAACTGTGGCGCAAACTGATGCAACACATGCAGTCGTACTTGCTCATTGAACTCAAAATAGACCAAGCCATTAAACATAATTTTGATTGGGATCTGATAGTCTTGCTTTAAATGAAATGGTACAGCCAGCTTAATCGGAATATCTAAAGCGAGTGGGAACTTAGGCAATAGTTTATTTTGATAAATTAGATCTGTAGTTGTCTCCAACGGCATGTTTTGATCAATGAGTACCTCAGTTTGATAATCAACAGATACTGAAACGGGTACTTCTACTTCAAACTCTAAATTTGCCAAATATTTCCCAGTCAAAGGCAGATTGATTTTCTGATCGATTTTCAGTTGCGTATCTAAAGTCCCAACGGATTGGGTTTCTAAATAATTACCCACTTGGATTTGTGTCGGCAAGGAGTCTGATAGTTGAATTTGGGCTTCACTCGCAGACACTTGCATACTGGCTTGAATATTCAGGTACAACCAAAACAGCGCACCCACTAAAATTACAACGCACACAAAACTCAGTACAAGCCGCTTCGCAGACTGGAATATCCACATACTCCCCCCTATGGCTTCACGTGTTCTTGAGGTAGAGGTTTTTCACGCAGTAATTGCAAGCTATTAAGTGGAATTTTCAACTCACCCTGCTTGATTTCAATTGGTAATGTATTTTGCACATCCACCGAAGCGTTCAACGCCGTTTTAATGGGAACGTTTAAATGTCCCTGTATTGGAATATTGGTTTTAATCACTGTATTGACTGGAATATGTAGGTTTTCTTTCAGTACAGTTTTCACAGGTGCATCAAACTTGAGGTGTACCTGCTGTTCAAGCGGCACATCGATATGAATCGGCACATCCAGCTGAATAGGAATATTGCCTTTTAAAGGCAAAGTCACATCTCGCCCCATGACTTTCACCTGTACCTTGGTATCTACAGGCATATTCTGATTAATTTTCAAGGTTTCACGCACTGGAATGGTGGTTTTAATCGGAACCTGATTATCAAAATACACCCGTGGAGTCAGCGTTTGGGTCAGGGGAATATTCAGGTTTTCACGAATCGGAATTTCTGCATTTACACGCCCTGTCACATCCACATCTAAGGCATCATGAATTTTAACCTCAGCTTGTAAAGGCTCTTGCAGATCAATACTGACTTTTTGATTTTCTAAGGGAATATAAATATTAAAGTGTTTAAACGTCCAAATAGCGATAAGCACGCCGCATACAGATGCCAACACAATGAATGCCAATCCACTTAGCACATGCTTCACTTGCAAATTCAAATTCCTTTTGTTTTATTTTCTTTTATCTGACAAATATCATCCTTTTGTCAGCTTAGAAAGTCATTGGGGACGGTATACCAACCAGACTCTTTAATTTTTATCGCCCTATTTTACACAGTACATTTTGATTATTCTAAGTAAATTACTAGGGATTAAACATTGGCAACTCTTAGCACTCAAGCCAATACTTATGTCCCCCAACGCACCTGATTAGCCTCATCCACAACAACAACGCAAAAAAAGAGCCTCAATTGAGGCTCTTTTTAGTCGCTATTACAAATTATGCATTTGTTTCAGCTGGAATTTTTGGATAGCTTACGCCGCCCATTTGCTCTGCAATACGTAAAACTTGGCAGCTATAACCTACTTCGTTATCGTACCAAACATATGCAGTTAAACGGTTGCCCGAAGTGATTGTTGCTTGCGCGTCAAATACACCTGCTGTACGCGAACCGATAAAGTCAGATGATACAACTTCAGTCGAGTTGGTATAACCGATCTGACCTTGAAGGCTAGAGCTGATTGAGATTTTACGAATGTATTCGTTCACTTCATCACGATCAACTTCTTTATCTAAAGTTAAGTTCAAAATCGCAAGTGAAACGTTTGGTGTTGGAACACGTACAGAGTTACCTGTCAGTTTACCTTGAAGTGCTGGAAGTGCTTTAGCAACTGCTTTAGCTGCACCTGTTTCAGTAATTACCATGTTCAACGTTGCAGCACGACCACGACGGTCTGCTTTATGGTAGTTGTCGATTAAGTTTTGGTCGTTTGTGAACGAGTGAACTGTTTCAACGTGACCATTCAACACTGTGTATTTGTCATGCAAAACTTTAAGTGTTGGTGTAATTGCGTTGGTTGTACAGCTTGCAGCAGAGATAATCGTATCTTCATCAAGAATATCTGCTTGGTTCACACCAAACACCACGTTCTTCATGTCGCCTTTACCTGGTGCAGTCAAGATCACACGTGCAGCGCCTGGGCACTTAAGGTGTTGAGCAAGACCTTCCGCATCACGCCATTTACCTGTGTTGTCGATCACTAATGCATTGCTAATACCATAATCGGTATAATCAACTTCAGTTGGGTTCGACGCATAAATCACTTTAATGAATTGACCGTTGGCAATGATTGCTTCGTTTTCTTCATCAACAGAAATCGTACCAGAGAAAGGACCATGGATTGAGTCACGGCGTAATAAAGACGCACGTTTTTCCAAATCACCATCAGATGATTTACGAACCACAATCGCTTTTAGGTTCAAACCACGGCCAAGACCAGACTGACCAATCATTAAACGTGCAAGAATACGACCGATACGACCAAAACCGTAAAGAACAACGTCACGACCTTCTACTGAAGTCGCACGACCTTCTACAGATTTAACAGCGGCTGCAACAAATGCATCAACATCGCCACCTTGCTCTTTAAACGCAACGGCTAATTTGCCTAGATCAATTTCAGCAGTACCGATATTTTCAATTTTAGCCAACGCTTCAAGAATTGGGAACGTGTGTACAACTGAAAGCTCAACATCCATCATACGAGTGAAACGGTGCGCTTTTAAAATTTGCATAACTGAACGGTTAACTAAAGAACGTCCAAACACTGAAACCACAATATTTTTTTCACGGTAAAGCTGACCGATCAATGCGATCATTTGTTCCGCGATTTCTTCACGGTTTTTCCAGCGACCTTGGTGTTCTGCGTGTAGGGCGATGATAGTCTCTTTGCTCACAGATACGTCCTCTAATTAATTTAATCTAAGCATAAATTTTAAAACCCAACAATTGTAAAGGATTTAGCGCCAAGTTTGAATCGAAAGCTGTAAATGCATGATGTTTTTTGTCGTATATTCATTATTAATTTAAGAAATGATTGCATTTAGTCTTATGATTTTTCAGTATAAAAATTAAAAAAATATTTTTTTAGATAAAAAATAAACAGTTACACAAATGATGTTTTATCAAACAGTCAACTATTTTTAAAAGGCAAGAAACAAATCAGAAACATGCTTATTGCCCAAATTCCAGCGCAATGACAGCTCCGAACATCATCAAATTAGTCTGAATGGTGCTGCTTTTCAAAATGCTCAATATTTCGTTCGAGCTGTTTTTTATTTTGTTGCTGTTTATATAAATGCAACACACCTTCAATAATAAGCAATAAGACTGCGAACCAAATTGGAATATAAGTAAACCACTCACCTGCCTCTATACGCTCTCCCATGGCAACTGATGCTCCCGCCAGTAAAACAGGCTCCAAATAACTCAGCAAACCAAAGATCACAAAAGGTAAATAACGACTCGCGAGTATATAACTTCCGAGTCCCATTGCACTTAAGAAACCCAGTCCAATGACCGCCAAAATCAGATGTGGAAAATGTTGTATCAAAGCCAAACTATCGCTATGCACAAAGCCCAAATAAAACGCGACAGGTAAAATTAAAAACAGATCCCACCAGAAGCCACCCAAATGATCCGTTTTACAAACACGGCGCAGGAAGAAATACAAAGGATAAGCCAAAGCGATATAAACCGTTTCCCATGCCATGCTACCAATACGCCAAATTTCATGTCCCACCCCAAGCACAGCAAAGGCTACCGCGGCCATTTGCCAGCGGGATAGTTTTTCCTTGTAAAGGATGCAACCAACCAACACCATGACCAAAGGCAGTAAAAAATAGCCGAGTGATACTTGTAGACCACGACCATTCATGGGCCCCCATAAAAATAGCCACAACTGCGTGGTACATAAAATCGAACTAAACAATAACCAAGCAATCATCCAAGGTTGTTTAAACATACGCTTAAACAACTCCGAAATGAGTTTTAAATCGCCACTCCACCACATGAATGCGGTTAAAAAGGGTAAGGTCGAAAGCATACGCCAAGCAAAAGTTTGCTCACTATCTAAGGGCTTTAAAAAAAAGGTATAAAAATACAAAACTCCAAAAGTGACGGATGCTAAAACCGATAGTGCAACACCTTTATACATCCTTCACTCCACATTGATTTACACGATTTTTTGATAGGCGCCAATTATAAAGCGTTCGACTGTATAAAGCTTTATTATTCAAGTTTTAAAATACGTATATGAAACTAAAAAAGCCATGCTTCAGCATGGCTTTCAAGGCTTAATAAATTTTATTTTTGCAATTGTTTGGTATGAATCAAATCATTCAAGTCATAACCCACTGACTTTGCATATTCTAAGTATTCATTAATAACTTTTTGGTCTGGTTGTGGCGAGCGAGAAAGCACCCACATATATTTACGGCGTGGCTCACCCACTAAAACCGTTTGATAGTCATCATCAATTTTTAAAATCCAATAATCCCCGCGTGCCACAGGTAACCAACGCACCACCTCAGGTAAAAAACTCACTTTCAACTTACTATTAAAAGGTGGGTTTTGTACAAATGCTTCACCTATGGACTGCATTAGCTTGCCATCTTGAGCATAACAGCGGTTATCTACGGTCACATTGCCATTTTCATTCAGGGTATAAGTAGCCGAGACATTAGTTCCGCATTTATTTTGGAAGTACATGGGCTTACGTGCAATTTCGTACCAAACACCCAAATAACGGTCTAATTCAACCTTATCCACCACGGCTAAGGGTTTGCTCTGGGCATAAGCCATGGTTGCCATGCCTAACCCTATTAAAACAGCACCACCAACAGCAATTTTGGCAAGTGTAAAACCCGCCTTTGGAAGATTTGCAGACATAAACTGTACCTTTAATATTTCAGAATTTATGATCTAAAAATAAACATCTCTTTAAAAAATAATGCTTTCTGCCCAAATTACTGTAGCGTTATGTAAATGCAACTTAGGCTAAAAGTTGTGCTTTTAAGCGCAAAATTTCATCTCGCAGACGCGCAGCTTGCTCAAATTGTAGCTCTTTAGAAGCTTTTAACATTTCTTTTTCCAACTTGCTTAAGTGCTTGGCAAGAAGTTTCGGATCGGATAGCAAGTGCTGCTCATCTGCACTGAGCGTTTGGTGTTGATCTGTGATACCACTTTCAACTTGATCATCTGTCAGCACTTCACCTGTATCAATATCCTTTTTATTTTGTCTGATGGTGCTACGCGGAATAATGCCATGCAGCTCATTAAAGGCCATTTGTTTTTCACGACGACGGGCTGTTTCATCGATGGCTTTTTGCATCGAATCAGTAATCCGATCACCATATAAAATCGCTTTGCCTTTTACATTACGCGCTGCACGACCAATGGTTTGAATCAAAGAACGCTCAGAACGCAAGAAACCTTCTTTGTCAGCATCCAAGATCGCCACCAAAGACACTTCAGGCATGTCCAAGCCTTCACGTAGTAAGTTGATCCCAACGAGAACATCGTAGACACCTGAACGTAAGTCATGAATAATTTTCACCCGTTCAACGGTATCAATATCTGAATGCAGGTAAGCAACTTTGACTCCATACTCTTTCAAATACGAACTTAAATCTTCTGCCATACGTTTGGTTAAGGTGGTAACCAAGACACGCTCGTCTAAATCTTTACGGATATTGATCTCAGACAACACATCATCAACTTGAGTCAATACCGGACGTACTTCAATTTCGGGGTCAATCAACCCTGTAGGACGAACCACCTGCTCAGCTATTTGCTCGGCTTTTTCAAGCTCGTATTTGGCTGGTGTAGCACTGACATAAATCGTTGCTGGCGTAATCCGTTCCCATTCTTCAAACTGCATTGGGCGGTTATCTAAAGCACTAGGAAGACGGAAACCATAATTCACCAAGTTTTCTTTACGCGAACGGTCACCTTTATACATCGCGCCAATTTGCGGCACAGTCACGTGTGACTCATCAATAATCAGTAAGGCATCGTCAGGAACATAATCAAATAAGGTTGGCGGCGCTTCGCCCGCGGGACGACCGGATAAATGACGTGAATAGTTTTCAATACCGTTGGTATAGCCCAACTGCTGCATCATTTCTAAATCATAACGGGTACGTTGCTCAATTCGCTGTGCTTCAAGCAATTTGTCATGTGCACGAAAGAAACCTAAACGCTCTTTTAACTCTTCACGAATCGTGCCGATGGCGCGCTCTAGATTATCTTTAGGTGTTACATAGTGACTTTTTGGGTAAATGGTTACACGCGGAACTTTACGTACCAGTTTGCCTGTCAGTGGATCAAACCAACGAATCGAATCGACTTCATCATCAAACAACTCAATCCGAATCGCATACTGATCCGATTCGGCAGGGAAAATATCAATAATTTCCCCACGGATACGATAGGTTCCGCGTAAAAACTCAAGCTCATTACGGCTATATTGCATTTCCACCAAACGACGAATGATATCATCACGTGCAATACGATCGCCCTGTACAATATGCAGCAGCATGCTCATATAGGCATTGGGGTCACCCAAACCATAAATAGCAGAAACTGAAGCAACAATAATTGCATCTCGACGCTCTAAGAGCGAACGCGTCGCGGATAAACGCATTTGGTCAATGTGGTCATTGATCGCTGAATCTTTTTCAATAAATGTATCTGAAGATGGCACATAGGCTTCAGGTTGGTAATAGTCATAATAACTGACAAAATATTCGACGGCATTGTTCGGAAAGAAAGATTTGAACTCACCATAAAGCTGTGCGGCTAAGGTTTTATTATGCGCCATGACAATGGTCGGACGTTGCGTCCGCGCAATCACGTTGGCCATGGTATAGGTTTTACCAGAACCCGTAACCCCAAGTAACAACTGGTCGTGATAGCCCTTTTCTATTCCAGCAACAAGCTTTTCGATGGCTTGCGGCTGATCACCTGCGGGTTGGTAATTGGTGACTAAATCAAAAGGTTGTTTCTCACTCACAGACATATCCCAAGATTTGCTTCTTCAACCGACTATTTTAACAGATTCAATCCCGAGCAATTCTCGCTTTTAGATTTTTAATGTAATTTACTGAAAATATTACAAAGATTTTTCACTTGACCCCCCCGTATTTCAAGGGCAACATGAAGTGAAGAAGAGCGAAAAATCAGAGCCTATGACTTACCAATATCATGACGAAAGCATCGTCAAAAACCTAGATGAACATACCGTATTTGTGTTTGGTAGTAACATGGCAGGTCAACATGCGGATGGCGCTGCCCGAACTGCACTTGAACACTTTGGCGCAATCAAAGGCGTCGGACGTGGTTGGTCAGGGCAAAGTTATGCCATTCCCACCATGAACGAACACTTACAACAAATGCCGCTCTCGCAAATTCAACACTATATTGATGACTTTAAAATCTATACCAAAAATCATCCTAAAATAACTTACTTTCTAACCTCTATTGGCTGCGGTATTGCGGGTTATAAAGTTGAAGAAATTGCTCCTATGTTTAAAGGCATTTCTCATAATGTTATTTTCCCCGCATCATTTCGCCCATTTGTGGAAAGAACTCTGCCACGTCTAAGTAAAAAGTTTTTGCATACTATTTTTAACGATGCTGTGATTTTCAGTACCCAAAATGATGACATGCTGATTCAGCATTTGGCCTTAACCGATAATGAAAAAAGTTTAGCCAAAATTATTCTCAACACACGCATGTATCCAACCGACAGTAATGGCCGTGATCGTGTGTTTGAAATTGAAGATATTTTACATGCGCTGTCTGGGAAAATATTTGATTTTGAGACCAATGCTGAGGGACGCATGCTTTTTGGTGGTGCCATTCTAGCGCTGTTGGAACTTTATAATATCAATGAGCAAGACTTCATTGAAGTTTGGCAAGGCACACGAGAAATCGCACCACCGAAGCCTGAACATCGTGCGCGGAAAGCCTCACGTTAAATTCAATCTTTTCAAAAAGCCAATCCATCAGATTGGCTTTTTTAGTTAAAAATAATAGAGCTGTTGAACACTTCACATATCCTCCAATCGCCAACTACGACAAAAAATATGTGACGGTACTGTACCTGCTTTTCCCTTTTTAACTTTTAAAAGTTCACTTACACTCTGAATCATAATCATACTTTTCAAAAATTTAAATAAATCGTGAGAACAAATAGACAGCTTGAAGCCTTCAAATCCCAAAGAAGCAAGCATGCTCTTTTCAGTATGGCTATTGCCGTTGTCATGCTGATTGCATTTTATCAACTGCCTCAATTTCAGGATTTTAGTTTTATAAATCTATCCCCTGTCTACTTTATCTTCATTGTATGCTTATCCTTCCTCAAAAAGACAAAGAACGAACAATCAAAAAAGAACAACCTCCTGTTAAATATTTTATTCATGACGGCGCCCTTCTTCATCATTAATGTTTTTTCACTTTCCAGTCTCAGCAAATTTACTGACTATTCGGCTGTGCGTATTGCAAAACATATACCCAACCCGCAACACGTCGAGGGCCAAATTCTCTTAAATAGCTACACTGTAGGCTCTGGGCGCAATAAATCACATTATGAAGATGTTGTATTAAATGAACCTTCTCAGCAGCAACCACTAAGACTGGTTTGTAATTTTATGGATCGCTTTAAGAGCTGCCCGCTATTAGAAGACTTTCAACAACAAAAAGTCAGTATTAGTTATTACACAGACAGCCGTCAGTTTATCTACCCAGAAGTTTTAGTGTTATCGGTCACAACAGACAACACAACCATCAGCAGCCAAGACTTCATGCGCATCTACCAACAACAACGAAGCAATTTTTTGATGTATTTATTCTTCATGGTATTAATTCCAAACCTGTTGGTGATCAATTTATCTTGGCGCGACCATCAATATCAACAATCACAAACTTTTCGCTATCGACCTCAAAGTATTTAGCGCTTATCAATATCAGCATATACGCTCTTTAAACTCCAAAACCATTGGAGCTTATGCACTTTCTATGAGCAATCAATATGCATTTTTTGACTAAATCCCTCCATAAACTCACATAAATTTTAAAAATAACTTTTTTATCACATTATTTTAAAAAGTTTTTTTAGCGCTTATACTGCTTTAAATTCCGACATAAAAACGAGATATAAATGCAATTATTGGACTCTCCTATTTTTGAATTATCTCCCATTGCCATGTGGTTAGAAGACTTTAGCGAAGTACAAAAACAATTCGATCTTTGGCGGAGTGAAGGTGTTGAAGATATTGCGTCGTTTCTGTTGGAAGACAAATCACGTATTTTAAGTTGTGCACATAAAATTAAAGTCCTGCATGTCAACCCGCAAACCTTAAAACAATTTGAAGCCCAAAGTTTTGAAGACTTAACCGCAAACCTTGCGCAAATTTTTAAAGCAGATATGTCAAGCACTCATTTAAATGAGCTGGTCGCACTTTGGAATGGTGAGACCTTATTTGAAAATACTGCTGTAAACTATACGCTTACAGGTCATCGCCTTGACATTCGACTGCGCAGAACAGTACTTCCCGGTCATGAACACGATCTTTCATTGGTTTTGATCACCACGGAAGACATCACGCCTTATGCCAATGCACAACGTTTAGAAGAAAAAAGTCGTTTAATTGCTGAAGCACGTTTTCAATACTCGCCTACTTCGCTTTGGGTTGAGGACTTTAGCCGAGTCAAAGCACGTTTAGATCATTTACGTCGTTTGGGGATCAGTGACTTTAAAACTTTCCTTGATGTCCACAATGACTTTATTAATGAATGCCTCAGAGACATCATGGTTACTGATGTCAACCAAGCCACACTCGATTTATTTGCTGCACGTGACAAAGACCATTTACTTAAAAATTTGCATAAAGTCTTTCAGAACGAAACCCAACAGACCTTTCGACATCAGTTGCTCGAACTATGGGATGGCAATATTCAACATAACTGCGAAGCGGTCAATTACGCGCTCGATGGCAGTATTCGCCATGTGCTGTTACATTTTGCCGTGTTTCCAGGCTTCGAAGACGATTGGGGTATGGTATAACTGGCGCTCACCGATATTACTGCACGTAAAAAAGCCGAGAATTATCTTGAGTACTTGGGCAAACATGATGTCTTAACCAAACTTTATAACCGCTCTTTCTACAGCACTGAAATTAACCGACTTGAGCGCAACAACCTACGCCCTGTGTCTTGTATTTTCTTAGATATGAATGGCTTAAAAGCAATCAATGACAACCTCGGCCATGATCAAGGTGATAGCTTATTACGCCGTATGGGTAATACCCTGAATCAGTTAATTGAAAATACTCAGCATCAAGGATCGGTGGAGATGAATTTGTGGTGCTATTACCTGCCGCCGATGAAGCCGCATTGAACCATTGTATTGAAAGTTTGCATGAGCTTTTAATGGTGGATAACCAATTTAACAATCATCAACCTATTAGTGTATCGATTGGCACTGCCACCAGCCAGCCAAATGAACGGGTTGAAGATATGCTTAAACGTGCCGACACTGCGATGTATGAACACAAAAAAACCTACTATGCAGAAAATGATCGACGGGTTAGTAATTACAACCCAACGAATGATCAATAAAAAAGCGCCCTAACCAGGGCGCTTTTTTATTTCAATGGCGAATCAACGTTTACCCATTGAACGACGGGTGCCACGTGGTGGCATCCAAGTACGATCTGCATATTGTTCAGGTTTTGGACGAACCTGATTATGTGCAACATCGTCAGCACTTTGTTCTGCATTTGGCATTGGGAATGGGAGATTCACCAAAGGTTTTTTTGAAGTAGGCTGTTGCTTACTCATGACCATCACTCTCATCAAATTGCGCTTATTTTAAAGTTTTTTTCATAAAGATGCGAGAAACTTCCTAATTCTGTACATTTTTGAAATCATTAATTCAAAATTGAATTTTTTTTATGTTTTTTGCAGAAAATCTGTGTTTTTAAACGCCTTGCTTGAGTTTTTTAAGCTAAGATAGTGTGCTTTTTATTTTTTAAACCCTATAAGAAGGAATACTGCCGTGGACGTACGTCTCTCTGATCGTGTGAATGCCATCAAACCGTCCCCAACTCTTGCTGTTACCAACAAAGCTGCTGAATTAAAAGCGGCTGGCAAGAACGTTATTGGCTTGGGCGCAGGTGAACCTGACTTCGACACCCCACAACACATCAAAGATGCAGCAATTGCAGCGATTAACAACGGTTTCACAAAGTACACCGCTGTAGATGGTACGCCTGGCCTTAAAAAAGCGATTATTGCAAAATTCAAGCGTGACAATAACCTTGATTATGCTGCAAACCAAATTTTGGTTTCTTGTGGCGGCAAGCAGTCATTCTTTAACTTAGCATTAGCTTTGTTAAACAAAGGTGATGAAGTAATCATCCCTGCACCATTTTGGGTAAGCTACCCAGATATGGTGATTATCGCTGAAGGTGTTCCTGTTATTGTAAAATGTGGTGAAGAACAACGTTTCAAAATCACACCTGCTCAACTTGAAGCTGCGATCACAGACAAAACGCGTTTAGTGGTTTTAAACAGCCCATCAAACCCAACAGGTATGATCTACACTAAAGCTGAATTAGAAGCTTTGGCTGACGTTCTTCGTAAATACCCTGAAGTTTACATCGCTTCTGATGATATGTACGAACCAATCCGTTGGGATGACGAATTCTACAATATCGCAACAGTTGCACCAGACCTTTATGACCGCACAATCGTGTTAAACGGTGTGTCTAAAGCGTATGCAATGACTGGCTGGCGTATTGGCTATGCAGCGGGCCCTGCAAAGCTTATTGGCGCAATGAAAAAAATCCAATCTCAATCAACTTCAAACCCAACTTCTATTTCACAAGTTGCTGCTGAAGCTGCGTTGAATGGTCCCCAAGACGTTCTTGAGCCTATGATTGAAGCATTCAAACGCCGTCATGACTTAGTTGTTAGCGGTTTGAACGACATCAACGGTATTTCTTGCTTACCTGCTGATGGTGCATTCTATGCATATGCAAACATCCGTCCATTAATTCGTGCGAAAGGCTTAAAATCTTGTACAGAATTCTCTGAATGGTTATTGGAAGAAACTGGCGTTGCCGTTGTTCCTGGTGATGCATTCGGCTTAGGCGGTTTCATGCGTATTTCTTATGCAACTGCTGACGAAGTACTTGTAGATGCGCTTGCACGTATCAAGAAAGCGGCTGATTCAATCGAAGGCGTAGATGCTGCTATTGCTTCAATTGCTGCTGAAAAATAATTTAACCCTTTAAAGTTAGATTAGAGAAACCCGCGAAATTCGCGGGTTTTTTATTTTTAATCAAAATCTGAAAAATTTGCTCTTAAGCCCGTTTAAATAATTTTAGAGCCGTGTAGTACCAGCAGAATCTATGGTATCTACGTCTTTATTGCGAGATGATGCCGAGATCACCAAGGCAATGCCTGCCAGAACAATCGTCGCGGAAATGATGATTCGGAAGCTCAACGCTTCCCCAATAAACAATGCCCCACCCAGAATCGCCAAACATGGCACGGACAATTGCACGCTACTGGCCGTGACCCGATCAATTTTCTTCACTATGGCATACCAAAGTACATATGCCCCACTCGATGCCAAACCACCAGATAAGAGCGCCAACAGCATACCTTTTAGGTTAATAAAACTCTGTGTGTAAAAAAATAAATAAACCAAGACAACAAAAGGAATCGCCACTACAAAATTTGCCAAGCTACTGGCCAGTGGGTTATGCATCTTTTTACCTGCAATGCTATACATTGCCCAACCTATGCCTGAAAGTACCATCAATGCAGCATAGCCTAAAGGAGGTGCCGAGGCCCCTGGTAGCAATAAAATCAAAAGACCTAAAATAGCGATCACCAACCCCAACCCGCGTCGCAAATTGATTTTTTCACCATGACACAGGCCATAACCGACCATACTTAATTGAACTGTCCCAAATAGGAGTAATGCACCAACGCCCGCATCGATATGCAAATAGGCCAGTGAAAAAGCCACAATATATAAGGCAAGAAAAAACCCGTTTTTTATACTCCACTCTATTTTGGCCTTATGAGTAGTGAGCACATACAGTAGAAATAACACCATTGCACCGCTACAGACCCGAAGCAAGCTAAAACTCATCGGATCAATCTGCTGCTCAGCCAACGCTAAACGACATAGCACCGAATTGGCTGCAAAGGCCAACATTGCAATGGAAATTTTAAGCAGCATGTTTGAGCGTCCTTATTCAACAGCTTGCTTTAGATATATCGAATATATCTTATTAAATCTAGAGAGTTTTTCTCATGAAATTTATCAGAAATATCAATGTGTAACTCAGATGATTCAACCTGAATACCTTATTATTTAGCATCATCTGGTGAAAATAAAGCAATTACATCCGCTTCAGTGAGCTGCTCTGTAGAATACTTAAATTGGTAAAAATCAGGCTTATTATCAATATATATTTCTGTTGTAAGCTTTAAATCTTTTGGCTGTTCTTCCATCGCAAATACATTGATATTGCAATAGCTGCCGTCCTGAGTTCGCCAAAAAAGTGACGTGCCACATTCGCTACAAAAACCACGCTCCCCCCAATCCGACGACTTGAATAATTTTAAATATTCTTGATTGTCAAACTTTAAACTACTGGGTTCGACATCAATACTCATGAGTACCCCGCTCGACTGCTGGCGGCACATAGAACAATGACAAGCATGCACATCATGATTTTTGAGTGCGGCTTGGAACTTAGTTTTACCGCATAAACAGGACACGTTCATTGTGAGTTCCTTCTTCATGTGAAGACTGTGTAAAATTACTAAAACCTTGTTTATCTTATATATAAATAAAAAACAAAAGAGTGTATAAATTTTGTGCACCATTTTAAAACAATGCTCACGTTTAGGCTGCTCCGTTCTATCAACACTCAAATTATCAAAATGAATAATCCTAAATCTTTTCCCTACAATATGTTCATAGCATGAGCTCAATCCATGATTACGATTTCGTTGATTTTGTACTGATCAATCCAATGCTCAATATTGACGAGAAGACTGAATTTTGCTTAATTAGATAACAAGTTCCAAAAAGGAACGGCTTTGTTGCACAAAGATTTCATAACTATATGATTTTAAAAGTTTTGATTATTTTTTGATCCAAAATTAAATTTATTTAAATCAGATGCTTACATATTTATGCAACAAAGCCAAAAGGAACTCATAGATAAATATAGGAATGAACAAGATGAATCCCAAAGAAATGACAGGACTACAACTCTTAGAAGCCATGTGTACAGGAAAAATTCCACCCGCAAGTATCAGTGAAACCATTCCCATGCAGCCTTTTGAAGTTTCTGAAGGGAAAATTAGCTTTAAAGCAAAAGCGGATCATCGTCATTTAAACCCGCTTGGTGGCGTGCATGGTGGCTTTGCAGCAACAGTACTCGACTCAGTGACGGGTTGTGCCATACATACTATGCTTGAAGCTGGTGTTGGCTATGGCACCATTGATCTGAATATTAAAATGTGCCGACCGATTCCAAGAGACAAAGAACTGCTTGCCATCGGCAGCGTGATCAACATCAGTAAGAACTTAGGTATTTCTGAAGGTAAAATTGTAGATGAAGATGGTAAACTCTACGCCCATGCCACAGCCACCTGTATGATTATTCGTTCCTAAAAACGAAAGGCACTGATAAATTTCAGTGCCTTTTTCATGTCAAAGAAAACTTTAATGCAGCACGACAGATCAAATTGCGGTTTTAAACGTATTCAGCGTCTGCAATTTTGAGGCATCAGGACGCTCAACTCCTTTATAAATACAATAGTATTTAAATGCGCTGTCTAAACTCACGTCTAAACTTTTACCTTCAGCAGCAGACCAGACTTTTGAACGATTATTACCTGATAAAGCACTGCCTGACAACTGGTACAAATACAGATCATGTTCTCGCTGCACAGTCTTTTTAAGAGTAGTCGTCGACTGTGTTGAAAGTAACTGACAAGGACTATTGACCAGCCAACGCTCACTAAACCAAAGTTGTAATAAATCACCCAAATACAAGTCTGTACAACCGACTGGCCAAACATCAATATAGGCAGACTCTACAGGGGTATAGTATTGTTCAGGGTTTGAAATAATAGAGAGATACTGATCTTGGTAATCAGCTAGGTTTGTAAAAATATCGGAAATGGTAAGCGTATTCATTCGCTTTCTCCTGTTTAGCCATTTTAGTGCTGGCAAGTTGGTTATAAATCCACACTGTTTAAGTTTTCACTTAAACGCTCTGTTGTTGAAATCAGACTATCAACGACTTTTCAACATTGCAAGCACTTCAATACGATTTTTTTTGAAAATGATTTTTTTGTTCAAATAAAAAGCATCCAATATAAAAATGACAACAACATGACATTTTAGACTTGACCCACTATGAAATGTCCTTATAATCGCATGCAGATTCTCCAATAGCTCAGTCGGTAGAGCGACGGACTGTTAATCCGCAGGTCCCTGGTTCGAGCCCAGGTTGGAGAGCCAAATTCTAGAAAGCCCACACTATATGTCGTGGGCTTTCTTCTTTTATAAGTCTTAAAAGTTTCGCTGCTTAAGATGTAAATCTTCCAGCTAAACCCAACAGAAAGCCAGAACTAGGCCACTCTCGAAAAATAACTTATCTTAAAAACACTAAAAAATGATTCACAATAAAAATCATGGGCACATTTAAAACACATATGGATGTTCGTTCAGATCCCCTCCTAATCACAGCAACTAAAATGAAAAATGGGAAGGATAAATTATTGGTGAACTATTAGCCCAACATCTTGCTAAACAATTCAATCAACAACAACTAGGGATCGCTACAATTCACAATGAAGATTGAGGATACTTACTTAGTTTTAGTCATCCCACTTTATTAGATGTAATCGTTACGAGAAAAATGACAACTTATTTTTAATTTTTATTCACCCACCACAGCCAATCATTAAAAAATATTTTTTTAAGAAAATAGATCTTTCAACCCAATTAAGTCATGTCTCTGAGACTTTGCGAAATACTCTTTCTGATGCAACAATTTTTCATGATGTGCAATGGTGGAACGTGGAAGATATAAAAAAGTACAATAAATCATCCTCAAAATCACTAAACATCCATACTTAAACAACTCATTCCACTGACTCATATTTCGCGATTTTATGGAAAGGAATTACAGCTCTCAATACATCACATCTACCCTTCTTTAATTAAAAAGCCCAATCGATAAAATTGGGCTTTTTAATGAGTCAAGGCTATCTACACTGAGAATCTGTAAATTTTGAACAGTTTACAAACTGTAGCATTCACCCGCTTATTCCTAAGCCGCTTCCACAGGCACGCCACTATGGAAACGGAACACATCATCAGGTGTACTAATTAGCTCTTTTTCGACGTTACGGATATGTTCAATACGGTCTTGAATATCTTCTTTCGGATTTTTCAATTTCCCCGTTTGCGCAACCTCTAAAGCCAAAGCCAAATAGTCTTCAAAATGGCGTGATTCAGACTTCAAAAGGTAGCGATAGTAACGACCCAACTCATCATCCACCAAAGGTGCTAACGCGTAGAAACGCTCACAAGAGCGTGCTTCTACAAAGGCACCAATGATTAAAATATCAATTAAAGCCTCAGGCTCATAAGTCCGCACTTCTTTACGTAAACCACCCGCATAACGACCAGCACTCAGATTGCTCCACTCTAGCCCGCGCTTTTTCATAAATTCAAGCACTTGCTCATAATGCAGCATTTCTTCACGAACCAGTTGCGCAAGCTTGACCTGCAAATCGGTAAAAAAGCTATAACGAAACATCAGGTTCATCGCTGTACCTGCTGCTTTCTTCTCACAATTCGCATGGTCTTGCATCAGCACATCAAGATTATTCAGTGCTTCAGTCAACCAAGCTTTAGGTGTTTCACAGCCCAAGAAATCCATGACGGGCTTCATGAGTTCATCATAATTGATATTCGACATATTCAAATCTTAAAAACTTTAAAATTAACGTGCAGCTTTAATCACTGCTTTCATTTCACGCACAGCTTGTTCCAAGCCCACAAAAATAGCATCCGCAATTAGGGAATGGCCGATGTTTAATTCGTGGATCTGTGGAATTTGCGCAATTGGCGTTACATTTTCAAGGTTGAGCCCATGCCCAGCATTCACCACTAAACCTTTTGATACTGCATATTCAGCACCTTTAACAATACGTTCAAGCTCATGTTGCTGAGCTTCAGGTGTTTCTGCATCAGCATAAGCGCCTGTATGAATTTCAATGGTTGGTGCACCACAAGCAATTGCTGCATCAATTTGTGCAAAGTCAGCATCAATAAACAAGGACACATCACAGCCAATCTCAGACAACGCTTGAGTCGCCGCTTTGACATCATCAAAATGTCCAACCACATCTAAACCACCTTCGGTCGTCACTTCTTGGCGTTTTTCAGGAACGAAACACACATGGTGCGGTTTAATTTCTTTGGCAAATGCAATCATTTCTTCTGTAACTGCAAGTTCCAAATTCATACGTGTTTTAAGTGCTGGGCGCATACGACGCACATCATCATCTTGAATATGACGACGGTCTTCACGTAAATGCAAGGTAATCCCTTCCGCCCCTGCTTGCTCACAGATCAGCGCTGCATTGACTGGATCAGGATAAGACGTTCCACGCGCTTGTCGTAAAGTTGCCACGTGGTCAATATTTACACCAAGTAATGCAGCCATATTCATTTCCTAATTACGATTGAGTTTGAGTGTTCTGAATCCACAACTGACGACTTTTTAAGGGGCGATCGCCCAACAATGAACTGATCATTTGTCGATACAACTTGGTCAGCAATTGTAACTGTTCCAAACCAAAATCCCTACCCTTTTCATATTGGCACATGCTTAAAATTTGCTGTCCATTTAAGGTCGCTCGCGAAGCTTGTGCAGTAGGAATAAAGCCTTCATTCAGCTGGAATATATAGTTGAGTGATGATTGAATTTCTAGTTGATTGGCATCAGTCGAAAAATCTAAGGCATAACCCAAATCTTCCAGTAGTTCGTGCTCAAACTGTCTTAGAATTTGTTTTAAAAATTGATTGGGATCTGCTTGCTGCGCCAGTTGTTGTAATTGCGTTAGCGTATGTGCATATTGAGCAAAACTTTGCTCCATCTGTACTTCAAGTGGACATAGTCTGAGCAGAATCTCATTGAGATAAAAACCTGAAAAAAAAGCATCCCCGAAGAAAAAAATCGGCTGATTGACAATTTCAAGTTTTGTAAAATTTTTGAGTTCAGATTTACCCGAAGCTTGTAAACAAATCGGCTGATATTGTGGCGGCGGGGTTTGTCTTAGAATGCCATCAACTCGCCCATGCTCTTGGGTAAATAAATGCACAATATGACTACGTTCACGGTATTTTCTGTGGTGAATTAAATAACCATGCAGTACTTCATTGCGCATGAGGAATTAACTAATCTTTTTTATCTTTATCATTCTGTTCACTGTCTTCATCATCCCCATCTGGGATAACAGCACCAACCACCGCTGCGGTTCCTTTCACCACGCCTTTTGTGGTTTTATACGCAATCTTTACAGGAACGGTGACGATCTTGTGTATACAACCTTGCAAAAACAACATACAAGCCATTACTGCGAACACTTTGACCATAACACCATCCCTATAAAAATTTGTTTTCTTAAAACTTAGATATCGCTATAACCTAAGCTTTTTAATGCACGTTCATCATCAGACCAGCCGCCTTTCACTTTAACCCAAAGCGTCAGCATGATCTTTTGTTCAAACATTTTTTCCATATCGATACGGGCATCCATACCAATTTTCTTAAGCTTAGCGCCTTTTTCACCAATCACAATCGCTTTTTGGCCTGGGCGGTCTACAAAAATCGTTGCATCAATATATGTACATGCTGGTTTAGGACGACCTGTTTTTTCATTCACCGTTGCTTCTTCAGTCTTAAACGACTCAATTTGCACGGTTAAATCATAAGGTAGCTCTTCACCCAACTGACGCATAATCTTTTCACGGATAATTTCTGATGCCAAGAAACGCTCAGAACGATCTGTCAATTGATCCAATGAATACATCGGTGGTTGAAAAGGTAAATATTTTTCAATGGTATCGCGCAGATGGTCTAAGTTTGCACCACGTAGTGCAGAAACAGGAACAATCTCAGCAAAATTCATTAATTTTGCACGCTCTTGAATCAAGGGTAATGCATGGTTTTTATTTTCAAGTGTATCAATTTTATTGATCACTAGAATCACTGGCATCTCTGCATTTTTGAGTTTTTCCAAAACGAGTTCATCGTTTTGAGTCCACTTGTCTGCATCCAGAACAAACAATACCAAGTTGACATCACGCAAAGCAGAAGACGCAGCACGGTTCATCATTTTGTTGATGGCGCGTACTTCTTTTTTATGCATCCCTGGTGTATCAACAAAGACCGCTTGAGATTTTGCACGTGAGTCAATCCCCACAATTTTATGACGCGTAGTTTGCGGCTTACGTGAAGTAATCGATAATTTTTGACCCAATAAATGGTTCATCAACGTAGACTTGCCTACGTTTGGACGACCGACAATTGCCACAAAGCCGCTACGAAAATCCGTTGGGATTTCTGTGCCTTGTTCGCTAAAAAACTGGCTAATTAAATCATTACTGTCGCTTTGCGACTCGTGATCAGCATCGATGTGATCGGAAGAATTTGACATGGCAGATTACTGCTCCAAAAGTTTTAAAATATCCGCCGCAGCAGCTTGTTCAGCAAAACGGCGACTGGTGCCCTCACCACTTACAACGGACAATCCATCCACTTTACATTCCACTTTGAAATGCTGATTGGGTGCATCACCTTGAATATCAACCACATCATAAACTGGGAGAGCTTTTTTTCGTGCTTGAAGATATTCTTGTAAACGAGATTTAGGATCTTTAAGCTGATCGGTTGGCTCGATATGGTCTAAATATGGCTCGTACCATTTTAACACAATCGGCTCTAACACCATTAAATCACTACAATCCACATAGATTGCACCAATAATCGATTCAACCGTATCCGCAAGGATGGACTCGCGATGATGTCCACCTGATTTCAACTCACCTGTACTTAAAATGAGTGACTGGCTCAGTTTTAAATCATTTGCAATTTTACCTAAAGCTTCCTGACGAACCAAGGTTGCACGCATACGCGTCAAACGGCCTTCGTTCTCAGTCGGATAAGCTTTATAGAGATAATTCGCAATAATCATCCCTAACAAAGAATCGCCTAGAAACTCTAGGCGCTCATAGTTGTATTTGTGGCTCACCGATCGGTGGGTCAGTGCAAGCTGAAGTAACTCAGGTTGTTTAAACTGATAACCGATACGGCTCGCTAAGCGGGCTTCACTTAGCTTGGACTGAGCTTTGATCAAAACTTTTCTCGAACTTTAATACTAAATCTATATTCAGTAAGAAGGGTTTTCTTACCTCATACTCCTTTTTCACCTGCAACCCTTCGGTATTGGTGACTTGCATAATTTCTTTAATCTTCACATCACGAATGCCATTCATATCCAAACGCTTTGAAAGCTGACTCTCAAACTCCGCGGGCTGAATATTTTTCGGGCTGCTTTGAAATACTTCCTCAATTTGGCTATTGATCATCCGATCATCAAAATAGGGAGCCCAAACTGCAATTGCCACTTTCGCCATAAATGCAAACCCCATGATTGCAAATAAAATGGCGATATAAGATGCCCCTTGTTGATTCTTGCGCATTTTTTATTTTCCGAATCGATATTAGTCAATGCTACCGTTACGGTTAAATGACGGCAACTTAAAGCCAGGTTCTTTATGCATCCAAATATAAAATGCACGACCTGTTAGGTTCTGTTCAGGAACCATTCCCCAGAAACGACTGTCAGCACTTTGGTCGCGATTATCCCCCATCGCAAAGTACTCACCTTCTTTTATTTTCACTTCCCAATATAAACCATTTTCAGCAGAGTATTTACCATTTTCTACAAAGTTAATATACGGTGCTTGGCGTGCAACATTAACACCTTCTAACTCACGCATGGTAAAGGTATGCTTGCCAATCGTTTCTTTATGATATATCGAAGTAGGCGTATCTAAACGGTCTTTTTCACGACTAAATTCAACAGGAACTTTAGCAATTTTTTGACCATTAATGGTTAATTGGCCATGATCAAAAACAATGTGATCGCCAGGAATACCAACTACACGTTTGATATAGCTGATCGTCGGTTGCGGTGGATAACGGAAGACAATCACATCACCACGCTCAGGCTCACCCACATCAATCACTTTTTTATTCACAATCGGTAGGCGCACACCATAGTCAAACTTATTGACCAAGATGAAGTCACCAGTTTCTAAAGTCGGGACCATCGAGTCGGAAGGAATATTAAAAGGTTCATAAAAGAATGAACGTAAGCATAGAACAATCGCAAGGACTGGCCAGAAATCATAAGCCCACGTAATGACAAAATTTTCATTTCCCTTGCCTTTCGTCGCTCGTTGTTTAAATACAAACTTATCGAGCAACCACACCAAAAAGAAAATTAGTGTGACAGGAACAAGTATCAAATTAAAATCAAAATCCATGGGCTTATATTCCTACCTTTTTATCTTTCTACTTTCAACACAGCCAAGAACGCTTCTTGTGGGATTTCTACACTTCCCACTTGCTTCATACGTTTCTTACCTTCTTTTTGCTTCGATAGCAGTTTCTTCTTACGAGAAACGTCACCACCATAACATTTCGCCAATACGTTTTTACGCATTGCCTTTACGGTTGAACGAGCAATAATTTGTGCGCCAATGGCCGCTTGAATTGCCACATCAAACATTTGACGTGGAATCAAATCTTTCATTTTTTCAACCAATGCAATACCACGGTGACGTGCGTCTTGACGGTGACAAATCATTGCCAAGGCGTCGACTTTATCGCCATTGATTAGAACATCGACTTTTACCAATGATGAACTTTCAAAACGTACAAAGTTATAATCGAGCGATGCAAAACCACGTGAACACGACTTCAATTTATCAAAGAAGTCCATCACCACTTCCGCCATTGGAATTTCAAAGGTAATTGAAACTTGGTTCGCCATAAACTTCATGTCTTTTTGAACACCACGGCGTTCCACACATAAAGTCATGACATTACCTAAATACTCTTGCGGTACAAGGATATGACACTCAGCAATCGGCTCACGTAAGTCTTCGACCGTTGAACCATCTGGCATTTTAGATGGGCTATCGATATAAATCGTCTCACCATTCTTCATCACCGCTTCATAAATCACAGTTGGTGCAGATGAAATGAGGTCTAAATCATACTCACGTTCTAAACGCTCTTGCACGATTTCCATATGTAGCATGCCTAAGAAGCCACAACGGAAACCAAAACCTAAAGCATCTGAGCTTTCAGGTTCAAAGAATAACGCCGAGTCATTGATCTGAAGTTTATGCAAAGCTTCACGAAACGGTTCAAATTCACTTGAATCAATTGGGAACAAACCTGCATACACCTGCGGCTTCACTTTTTTAAAGCCTGGTAAGGTTTTGACTTCTGGTGTGTTGGCAAGGGTAATCGTATCACCCACTGGCGCACCAAAAATGTCTTTAATCCCTGCAATTACGAAACCAACTTCACCCGCTTCAAGGATGTCTGTCTCAGTATGCTTAGGATTGAAAATACCCACAGAAGTAATGATGTGCGTTTGGCCTGTTGATTTCATCAACATCTTGTCGCCCTTACGCACACGACCTTCTTTCACACGTACCAAAGAAACCACGCCTAAGTAGTTATCAAACCAAGAGTCGATAATTAAAGCTTGTAGTGGCGCGTTACGATCACCAGTAGGTGCAGGAATGACATTAACAAGGGTTTCTAAAACGCTATCAATCCCAAGACCTGTTTTTGCCGAACAAGTTGGCGCTTCAGTTGCTTCAATACCAATAATGTCTTCAATTTCTTGAATCACACGTTCAGGTTCAGCTTGTGGTAAATCAATTTTATTTAGTACAGGAAGGACTTCGAGACCTTGCTCAATTGCGGTATAACAGTTCGCAACCGACTGAGCTTCCACGCCCTGCGCAGCATCTACAACCAACAATGCACCTTCACAGGCAGCCAATGAACGTGATACTTCATATGAAAAATCGACGTGCCCTGGTGTATCAATAAAGTTCAATTGATACTCTTGACCATTTGGATGAGTGTAATACAAAGTAACCGACGCAGCTTTAATGGTAATACCACGCTCACGTTCAAGCTCCATGGAGTCAAGTACTTGTGCTTGCATTTCACGATCTTGCAAACCACCACAGGTTTGAATAAAGCGATCAGCGAGCGTTGACTTCCCGTGGTCAATGTGAGCAATAATACTGAAATTACGGATATTTTTAATATCAACAGATTTTTTAGCTTGCGCCATGGGCTACCTTGAACAAAATGAAGCGTTATGCAGACAAATTTCGATGCACAACAAAAGCCGAATAGAAATTGCGAAGGATTATAACAGATGGTTTTTTTAAAGTATCCATATTAATACGCTTCCTTTTCACAACTCTGACGCTTTTTTACATGTTTTCGCTTTTCACTGGGCTTTTTGAATAATCCATTGAAAAATCTAAGGCATTCACATCTTTTGCAAGCGGTTGGTAAGCTTGGGTAAAACTAGGTGACATACGTTTCGCGCGTCCTGTTTCAATCTCTACGCAAGCCCACTTAGTTTGAGCAACAAATAAAATGCTATTGTCTTTGGGTCTATAAAACACATATTGGCGCGATGAATATAATGCGTTTATATCGTCAAACCATGTGCGTAAGAGTATTTCATCCTCTTTAAATGCAGCTTTTCGGTACTGTACATGATGCTCAACCGCAACCATGGCATGTTTTAACTCGATATATTCTTTTAAGCCTAAACCCAGTGCATCAATATGTGCTGTTGCAACATCCTGCATCCAATGCATATAAACCACGTTATTCACATGGCCTAACTGGTCGATATGTTCTGCTTGTACCTGAAGTCTTAAGTCAAAAATACTACTCATAAACACTCTATTTAATCTAAATATCCTTATGAAGATGGCAGTGTACGCAAATAACAGACATCATCAAATTGCAAAAAATAAAAAACCACTCCGAAGAGTGGTTTTTTTCGCTTATTGGATGCGCATCCCTAAAATGGCTGGTGTGCCTTGTCGGATGATTCCAACGCGGGCAACCTGACCTTTTTTCAACTCAGACGCCGCTTGGACAAAATCATTGGTGTCTTTTACGACTTTATTATTAATGTGAGTGACCACATCACCAGCCGCCATACCTGACTGTGCTGCTGCACCGCCACGTTTCACTTCTTGAATTAACACACCACCTTTCACATTGAGCTGTGACAATTCAGCAGGTGCTAAATTTCGGATAGCAATACCTAACACAGGCCCTTTACTTTGTGTAACTGTATCTGATTTTGCAGGTGTATCATCTGGTGCTGTGGTTAATGTTGCCGATATATTACGCTTTTTATCATCACGCAGTACTTCAAGCTGTACCGTTTGATTTGGCATGGTACGATTTAAATAGTTCAACAACTCAGAGGTACGTGAAATCGGCGTTCCGTTGAATTTTAAAATAATATCGCCTGCTTTTAGTCCCGCTTTCTGCGCAGGTGAATTCGGCTGAACATTGGTAATCAATGAACCTTCAGGTTTTGGCAAATTATAAGACTCTGCCAAATTGCGGTCTAGATCTTGTAGATTGAAGCCTAAATAAGAACGGGTCACTTTGCCGGTTTTCTTAAGTTGGTCAGCAATATCCATTGCGACATCAATTGGAATCGAGAAAGACAGCCCCATATAACCGCCCGTACCACTGAAGATACGCGAGTTCACCCCAACCACTTCACCCTGTTGGTTGAATAACGGACCGCCTGAGTTTCCTGGGTTGAGAGCCACATCGGTTTGAATGAAGGGTACCGATGTCTCCCCCATCATATTGCGCATTTTCGCACTCACGATTCCTGCCGAAGCCGAGTAATCAAAACCAAACGGTGAACCTATCGCAAGCACAGGTTCACCTACACGCAATTGATCAACATTGCCAGCACGGAGTGATGGAAAATTCGTACCATTCACCTTAAGCAGGGCCACATCCGTTCGTTCATCACTACCTACTACAGTTGCATCCAGTTCACGACGGTCATTAAACATAATCGTGACTTTCGATGCATCTTCTACGACGTGGTGGTTTGTCAGTAAATACCCATCTTTACTAATAAAAAATGCGCTGCCATAAGCCGTTTTTTCTTGCGGCGCTTGCTGCTGCGGAATAATGACTTGATTACCAAAAAAACGCTTCAAAATCTCAGGTATTTGCTGCTGCAGTAACTCTTCTTGAGTCATCTTTTTAACCACATTGACACTCACTACCGCAGGGCTAACTTGCTCAACTAAGTTTGAGAAATCAACAGGTGCTGCTTGTGTTTGCACCGCAGCCATTGTGCATGCAACAGCAAAAAAACCAGTTTGTATCGCGCGACTTTTCATATCAAGTATTGACCTATATGTTTGTTATCAATTTATGTATTAGCGTTTTTAGCATAATCTTTGTCTGTCTTGGGTAATAATATGTTCTATTATGTTTGTATAAACAAGAGCTTAAAATTTGCTTAAAAAATACGTTCTTTATTTATATTTCCCATCAATTGTAGAGATTTTACCCTTGCCTTTTCGTGAAAAAAGCGCTGTCATTAGCGAACTTTTTCCAAATTAGCTGATGGACATGTCTAATTTAAACACAACACATCATTTTGATGTGATTATTGTGGGAAGTGGCGGTGCAGGCCTGAGCTTGGCCTTATCGTTGCCTCAACATTTCAATATTGCTGTTCTTGCAAAATCAAACCTGACCGATGCAAGTACCTTCTATGCACAAGGTGGCGTTGCCGCTGTTTTAGATGAAACGGATTCCATCGAACAGCACATTGATGACACCATGATTGCGGGCGCTCACTTGTGTGAGACCGAAGCCGTAAAGCAAACCGTTGAAGGCGGTAAACCTTCTGTTGATTTTCTACTGAAACACGGCGTGCAGTTTACCCTTGATGATCAAGAACAATTGCATCTAACACGTGAAGGTGGACATTCTCAACGCCGTATTATTCATGCCGCAGATGCTACAGGTCGTGCCATTTCAACCACCTTAGTTGAGCGTGCGATTGAAAAAGACAACATCACCATTTTTGAGAATTACATCGCCATCGATTTAATTACCTCTCAAAAACTGGGCTTGGAAGAACAAAATCGTGCATTAGGACTCTATGCACTCGATGAAAAGACTGAAAAAGTACATACCTTTTTAGCCCCTTTTACCGCGCTGGCGTGTGGCGGTGCCATGAAAGCCTATCTGTATACCTCGAACCCAGACATTGCAACGGGCGATGGTATTGCCATGGCGTTTCGTGCGGGTTGCCGCGTGGCCAATATGGAATTTAACCAATTCCACCCAACCTGTTTATACCACCCGCAAGCACGCTCTTTCCTCATTACTGAAGCAATGCGTGGTGAAGGTGCTTATTTACGTTTACCCGATGGCGAACGCTTTATGTTGCGCTTTGATGAACGCGCAGAACTTGCCCCACGTGACATTGTGGCGCGAGCTATTGACTATGAAATCAAACGCTTAGGAATTCGTCACGTATGGCTCGACATTAGCCATAAGCCCGAAAGTTTTATTAAAGAACATTTCCCAACCTTATACGCACGCTTACTTGAACTCGGCATCGACATTACCAAGGAAATGATTCCTGTTGTTCCTGCTGCGCACTATACCTGTGGCGGTGTGGTGGTTGATGAACATAGTCAAACTGACATTGCAGGTCTCTATGCGATTGGGGAAACCTCGTACACAGGTTTGCATGGCGCTAACCGTATGGCCAGTAACTCACTGTTAGAGTGTTTTGTGTATGGCATGAGTGCAGCAGAGCACATCGAAAAAAGTTTTGATTCTAATTACCAATCTCCAACTGCTCCGTCTTGGGATGACTCGCAAGTGATGAATCCTGATGAAGATGTGGTGATTTTGCAGAACTGGGATGAACTCCGTCAAACCATGTGGAACTACGTCGGCATTGTGCGTACTACGAAACGTCTTGAACGTGCGCTACACCGCATTGAAATGTTGAAGCGAGAAATTACCGAGTATTACCAAGATTACCAAGTCAGCAAAAATCTGATTGAACTGCGTAATTTGGTTTTAGTCTCTGAAATGATCGTGCGTTGTGCTATGGAGCGTAAAGAATCACGTGGGCTACATTACACTTTAGACTACCCTGAACTGTCGAATGAACTGCGTAAAACCGTACTCACCCCTTTAAATTTTAAAGTTGAAACCCCTTTAGTGAATAACTAATTTAAAAAAAGCCTGATTCGTCAGGCTTTTTTATTCAGACATTTTTTAGGATTTGGGTGGAATAGAATAAGTTCCCACCACATGTGCAATGGGTTCATCCTTACCCACTGAATACAACCACACATCCCCAACCACCAATGCTTTGCCAACTTTCATTAACTTACATTCACCGCGGATATTTGTTGAAGCTGCAGGTTTACTTAGAAAGTTGACCGATAAATTGGTGGTCACGGTTAAACCGACCAGCCCAATTTCCCCTAAAATGGCG
The DNA here is from genome assembly GCF_058242845.1 of Acinetobacter sp. 789_lipA. NCBI lineage: Bacteria > Pseudomonadati > Pseudomonadota > Gammaproteobacteria > Moraxellales > Moraxellaceae > Acinetobacter > Acinetobacter sp. 789_lipA. Next base: position 3,050,285 of record NZ_JBZAYS010000001.1, read on the forward strand.
ATATACAATGCATAGTCTGCAAGAGTCATCATGGTTGAGCCTGAAACCGTTCCACCCGGTCTCAAATCGCGCTCATCGACCTGATATACAACTGTTGCTGCGCGCTCAGTGACAGATTCGATACGACATTTTTCTAAACTTTGCGGAAATTCCTTTTCTAAAAAAGCCACAATCTCAGTTAAGTTACTTTTCATTTTTCCTTCAACATACAGTCCTTTGTCACTGACTATAAAAGAAAAATGCATTTCACTACAGTCTGAAATAACTTTTCAGGCTTATTTTTAGTTTAAGTATTGCAACGCTTGTGCAAAAACCTGCTCGGGTGACTGTGTTGCATCCAAGCGTTTAACCCGCTCAGGATATTGTTCCCATAACTGCTGATAACCTGCTCTAACTTTTTCAAAGAAAGTGACTTTTTCTTGTTCAAAACGGTCCAAAGCTCCCCTTTCCCGCGCACGAGACATGCCTGTCTCAATCGGGGCATCGAGCCAAAATGTAATATTTGGCATATGGCTGACAAAATTTTCATTCAGCAGTTGCAGCTTCGACTGGCTTAAACCACGTCCTGCACATTGATAAGCAAAGCTGGCATCGGTAAAACGGTCACACAATACAGTTTTATATTCCGTTAAAGCAGGCATGATCACTTGTTGTAAATGCTGTGCGCGAGCCGCGTACATCAGTAGCAGTTCAGTATCATTCGACATCGACTCTTCATGATTGACAGACAATAGTAGCGAACGAATTTGCTCAGCCATCGGTGTACCACCTGGCTCACGCGTTAAAACAACCTGCTGACCTTGTTGTTCTAGATGCTCATAAATTTTGCGAATCAGTGTGGTTTTACCGACACCTTCTGTGCCCTCAAAACTAATAAACATCTATTCATCCTTCTTGGTTTTTAAAACACTGAGATACTCTTTTACAGCTTGGTTGTGCTGCTCTAAAGTCTCACTAAATGTGTGCCCACCATTGCCCGTTGCAACAAAGTAGATGTTTTTACTGTTATCTGGGTGCATGGTAGCTTCAATGGCTTTTTTACTTGGTAAAGCAATTGGCGTAGGAGGTAAACCATTGATGGTATAAGTATTATAGGCCGTTGGAGTACGCAAGTCTTGGCGGGTAATATTGCCTGTATATTTATCGCCCATGCCATAAATCACGGTCGGATCCGTTTGCAAACGCATGCCGAGTTGAAGACGACGCGCAAACACACCTGAAACTTGCTCCAGTTCGCGGTCAACATTGGTTTCTTTTTCAATGATAGAGGCCATGATCAGGGCTTCATATTTGTCTTTATACGGCAAATTTGCCGCACGGTTTGCCCACGCTTCATCTAAAGCTTTCATTTGGCGTTTGTATAAATCCGTTAAGATTTTTTTGTCTGACTCCCCTTTGGCGAAGAAGTAAGTATCGGGGGCAAAAAGTCCTTCAGCATGCGTATACGGAATATCTAATGCTTTTAAAAGCTGATCCATGGGTAAATTGGAGACTTCCTTTTTAACCAATGCATCCTTTTTCAACGCCTCGATCAGCTGTTTAAAGGTCGTCCCCTCAATCACCAATATACGGTTCATCTCGGCATTATCGACATTGGAAATCATATCCAAAACTTGGCGAATGCTCATACCTTCACGCACTTCGTAAACACCGGCTTTCAACGTGTCATGAATAAATATTTTTTGGTAAAGCTTTAAAATAATAGGAAAACTAGCCATGTCTTCTTTGGCTAAGCGGTCAATAAAACCGGAATAGGTATCGCCAGAGTTAATTGCCAATAACTGCTTTTTACCCTCAACAGGATAGGATTTAAATAAACTCGACCACAGTACAATCATCAATAAAACAATGATGCTCACAGCAATCAATAACACCCCTTTCATTTTGCGTTGGGGTGGTTGCGTTTTCTTTTTCGACTTGGTTTTGGCTGCGGACATACTACTGCATCTGATTAAGTTGAAGACGATGGAACAAATCTATACACGGCTGAACATCTAAATGCTGATGATTCAAACTTTTGGCTATTTTCATAGGACTCAAGGCATTGCAGAAAAATAAACTTTGAAAGCGTGGAATCTCTTCCATATCAATCATTCTCAGCTCACAGCTAATCCCTTGTTGCTGCATCCGTGCCAATATTTCGGCACGCATGACACCGTGCACGCCATTATAACGAAGTTCGGGACTAATCCATCGATCATTTAGCAGAATGAAACAATTACTACTCACACCTTCAACGACAGAACCTTGCACATCTGTGACCAAAGCTTCCAACCAACCGTGCTGTTCTGCTTCATGCTTGAGTAAGACTTGCTCTAAACGGTTTAAGCTTTTCACACCCACCATTTGCGGCATACTTAACCCCATCGCATGTTGCAGTATCCCTGAATCAATTTCGCTGTATGTAAAAGCCTCTGATGCTTGCGGATAGAAAAAAATCCAAACGTCAGCAGGCTGTGTGGGCAAACTATAACCGCGCTGCCCTTCACCCCGACTAATAATAATTTTCAGCGTGCCGTTTAAGTGTGCATGGGTTTGCTTTAATTGCACGATGCTGTGCTGAATAAAGGCTAAATCTGCTGACAACAACAGTCTTTCACAGGCCAATTTCAAGCGCGCTATGTGTAGAGGCTCTAGTTCGATCACACCCTCACGGATACGCGCTGTACTAAAACAACCATCTCCATAGTGAAATGCACGATCTAATAATTCTATTTGTTTGATTTCTTGTGCATTTTTATAGCAATGCATGCCAATCTACCCTGAAACAATTTTCTGCTTTAGTTTAATGAATTCTAGGCAGAACTCTTTTTCTTTTTTATTCATATAAAATTCATTTTTTATTATTTTTTTAGCAATAAGACTCGCAGTATTCTTGCCTCATGTTTAAAAACGTTTAAAATTTGAGGTCTCACATGAGCTTATCTAAGTTAAAAATTGGGGTACTAGCAGCGCTAGTTTCAGTCACATCTTTTGGTGTTGCAGCAAAAGATTTCCTTAACGTGTCGTATGATCCAACACGCGAACTCTATGAAGACGTCAACAAACAGTTTGGCGCTTATTGGAAACAACGCACAGGACAAGACATCAACTTTAAACAGTCTCACGGCGGCTCGGGTAAACAAGCTCGTTCAGTGATTGATGGTTTAGGTGCAGATGTTGTGACACTTGCACTTGCAGCAGATATCGATGTGATTGCTGAAAAAGCAAAACTTTTACCGACCAACTGGCAAAAGAAATTACCCAATAACTCGACACCATATACTTCAACTCTCGTGTTCCTCGTCCGTAAAGGTAACCCTCAAGGCATTAAAGACTGGGGTGACCTCGTTAAGCCGGGTGTTGGCATTATTACACCAAATCCAAAAACATCAGGTGGTGCACGCTGGAACTACTTAGCAGCTTGGGCTTGGGCGAAACATCAACCTGCGGGTAACGATGCAAAAGCACAAGAATTCGTGCGTAAAATTTATAAAAATACCAAAGTACTGGATTCAGGTGCACGTGGCGCAACCACAACTTTTGCTGAACGCGGTATCGGTGATGTTCTCTTAGCATGGGAAAACGAAGCGCACTTAGCAATCCGTGAACAACCGGGTAAGTTTGAAATCGTGACGCCTTCGCTATCTATTTTGGCAGAACCACCCGTTGCCATTGTTGAAAAAAATGCGGAAAAAGACGGCAATCTGAATCTGGCGAAAGCATATCTCAACTATTTATATTCACCTGCTGGACAGGAAATTGCGGCGAAAAACTTCTATCGCCCACGTAATGCAACTGTCTTGAAAAAATATGCAGCCACATTCAAACCGTTGAAGTTGGTGACCATTGATAAAGAATTTGGTGGTTGGACCAAGGTACAAAAACAGCACTTTGAAAATGGTGGTGTATTTGACCAAATTGTGAAAGCCAATACGACGAAATAAAACCGAGTCCAGTAAATAGCTGTAAGGGAGCATCGACATGATTCATACTGTAATTGTACCGGGCGTGGGTGGGAGTGAACATGACCACTGGCAATCGTGGTTACAACGTCAGCTCAAGTCATGCTCTCGTGTACAGCAGCAGGATTGGAATAAACCCGTACTCCATGAGTGGATTGAACAATTTGTCAAAACGGTTCAAGCCATTCAGGAACCGATTCAAATTGTGGCGCACAGTTTTGGCTGTCTAACGACAGTCGCTGCTTTAGCACAGCATCCTGAACTAAATCAAAAAATCAAAAATTTAGTTCTGGTTGCACCAGCTAACCCTGCTCGCTTTGGTGATGCTGGCTTTGCTCGTGATAGCCAAAATGACTATCAACAATATTTCCACCAACTCAAGCTGCAAGTTCCCACCCAAATGATCATCAGTGAAAATGATCCTTGGCTTAATTTTCAAGATGCGCTGCAACTGGCAAAAGCATGGAAAATTAGGCCTAAGAACTTGGGGCAAGTCGGACATATTAATGTTGCGTCAGGTTTTGGACCATTCCCTGAAATTTATGATTTTTTGATTTCAGAAAGTGTGCTAAAAAACATTAGTTTTTACAATGAAAGCAAGTATTTATTTAAATTTGCAATTTAAACGCTGTAAATGATACTTGTGCCGAAATTCAGTTTTATTTGAGCTGACTCTTTTTAGGTCAGCTTTCTCTCTTTGAGGAGTAATCATGTCGCAGCGATCCCGAGTGCTGCCAGGATTTGGTCTTTCTCTAGGCTTTACCCTAGCATATTTGTCATTAATCGTTCTTATTCCATTGTCCGCTGTTTTCATTAAATCTTTAGGCATTGGTTGGGATGGTTTATGGGAAATTTTAAGTTCAGAACGTATTTTAAAATCTTTGCAGCTCAGTTTTAGTACAGCCCTGATCGCCGCGTTTATTAATGTGGTTTTTGGTCTCCTTCTAGCGTGGTGTCTGGTTCGTTATCGTTTTCCGGGTAAACGCATTGTAGATGCCTTGGTCGACTTGCCGTTTGCCTTACCCACCGCGGTTGCAGGTATTGCACTCACCTCGCTTTATGCGCCTACAGGTTGGATCGGTCAGTATCTTGAGCCTTTAGGGATTCAAGTGGCCTATACCCCAATTGGTATTACATTGGCACTGATTTTTATTGGTATTCCTTTTGTGGTGCGGACTGTGCAACCTGTTCTCAGTGACTTGGAAACAGAGTTAGAAGAAGCAGCATCAGCATTAGGTGCCAACCGTTTACAGATTGTGACCAAAGTGATTTTACCGATTTTATTTCCAGCACTCATCACCGGTTTCGCACTTGCCTTTGCACGCGGCGTCGGTGAATACGGTTCAGTGATCTTTATTGCCGGGAACCAACCGTTTAAAACAGAAATTGCACCGCTCATGATTATTTCGCGCCTAGAAGAATATGACTATGCAGGTGCAACCACGATTGCAGTCGTCATGTTGGTACTGTCTTTTGCCATTTTATTCCTGATTAACTTGTTACAAGCATGGGCAAGCCGTCGTACAGGGAGAACAGCACGATGAATATCAACAGTAATGCGCTTGCTGAAAAGCTACAATCGCGTGATGCAACACGTGAGCCAACTTGGGTTCGCTACACCCTGATTACGATTGCTCTGCTGTTCTTTTTGAGCTGTTTGATCTTACCGCTGATTTTGGTGTTCGTTGAGGCCTTTAAACAAGGGGTCGGTGTCTATGCACAAGCCTTGGTTCATCCAGACACGCTCTCCGCAGTCAAACTCACTTTATTAACCGCGGTGATTGCAGTTCCACTAAATGTGGTATTTGGTGTTGCAGCAGCTTGGTGTGTGGCCAAATTTAACTTCCGTGGTAAATCCATCTTAACCACAATTATTGATATGCCATTTTCAGTATCCCCTGTTATCGCGGGCTTAATGCTGGTACTGATTTTTGGTACGCAAGGTTGGTTTGGTAGTTGGCTCATGGATAACGACATCAAAATTTTGTATGCCGTTCCTGCCATTGTATTAGCAACGATCTTTATCACCGTTCCTTTTGTTGCACGTGAACTTATTCCGCTCATGGAAGCTCAAGGTACGGAAGAAGAAGAAGCTGCTATTGTACTGGGTGCATCAGGCTGGCAAACCTTCTGGAAAGTAACCCTACCCAACATCAAATGGGGTTTAATTTACGGCGTCATTCTGTGTAATGCACGTGCAATGGGTGAATTTGGTGCGGTATCGGTCGTTTCAGGTCATATTCGTGGTGAAACCAATACTTTGCCTTTACATGTCGAAATTCTCTATAACGAATATACCTTCAGTGCGGCTTTTGCTGTGTCTTCCCTCTTGGCGCTTTTAGCGATTGTGACTCTAGTTTTAAAAACATGGGTTGAGATTCGCCAAGAAAAGCAAAACAAACATAATAATTCAACAATTTAAAGGAATGACCTCATGAGTATTCAAGTTAAAAATATTGAAAAACACTTTGGTGCGTTCCATGCGCTGAATAACATTTCTCTCGATTTTCCTGATGGTCAATTGGTTGCATTACTCGGCCCATCAGGCTGTGGTAAAACCACCCTGCTTCGTATTATTGCGGGACTTGAGTCCGCAGATGGCGGTCAAGTCATCTTGGAAGGTGAAGATGCAACCAATGTACACGTACGTGAACGTGAAGTTGGCTTTGTATTTCAGCACTATGCCTTGTTTCGCCATATGACCGTATTTGACAATATCGCCTTTGGTCTCCGCGTTCGCCCACGTGCAACACGCCCATCTGAAGCTGAGATTAAAAAACGTGTCACGCGTTTACTGGACTTAGTCCAATTGGGGTTCTTGGCAGATCGTTACCCAGCTCAACTTTCTGGCGGTCAACGTCAACGTATTGCACTGGCACGTGCTTTGGCAGTTGAACCACGCGTACTGTTACTAGATGAACCTTTTGGTGCTTTGGATGCAAAAGTACGTAAAGAGCTCCGTCGTTGGTTACGTACTTTGCATGATGAACTTCATATCACCTCTATCTTTGTAACGCATGACCAAGAAGAAGCTTTAGAAGTCGCGGATCAAATCATTGTGATGAATAAAGGGAATGTTGAGCAAATTGGATCACCCCGCGAGGTTTATGAAAAGCCAGCAACGCCATTTGTGTTTGACTTCTTAGGTCAAGCGAACCGTTTCGAAGGCCAAAATAACGCAGGGACGATCCAAATTGGTGAAGACCGTATTCAATTAGATTCTTTACGTAATGCACCTTCGGGCGACGTGATTGCCTTTGCCCGTCCAGATGAATTAAGGATCCATGCACAGCCGCAAGACAATGCCATCCAAGCAACGTTCGTTCGAGAATTATGGATCGCGGGCAAAGTGGTTGCAGAGCTCCATGATCGCCAAGGCAAACTGATTGAAATCTCACTGACTTCTGAAGAAGCAAAATTACACCAATTTAGACCTAATCAAACGGTATGGTTAAGCCCATCAAACTTGCATTTATTTGCAAAACCTGCGGCTTAAGACCAATTGAATGGGGCATGTTGAATGCCTCATTCATCATAAAAGAGATCCAAAACTATGAACTTTCAACAACTCAGAATTATTCGAGAAACGGTGAGACAAAACTTCAACCTCACCGAAGCCTCTGCTGCACTATATACCTCTCAGTCAGGCGTCAGTAAGCACATCAAAGACCTAGAAGATGAATTAGGCGTACAGCTTTTTATTCGTAAAGGGAAACGCTTACTGGGTTTAACTGAACCAGGTCAAGCACTACTGGGCATTGTTGAACGCATGTTGGTCGACGCAGACAATATTAAACGTCTTGCAGATGATTTTAACCGTGTCGATGAAGGCACTTTGACGATTGCAACTACACATACGCAAGCGCGTTATGTGCTACCGCCGATTGTTAATCAATTCAAAAAAGAGTTTCCAAAGGTTCATCTTATTTTGCAGCAAGCCAGCCCTATTGAAATTACCGAAATGCTTCTACAAGGTGAAGCTGATATTGGTATTGCAACTGAGTCACTCACCACTGAGGACAATCTGGCTAGCGTGCCGTTCTATAATTGGCAGCACAGTATTATTACCCCGCAAAATCACCCACTGGCAAGCAAACAAAATATTAGTATTGCAGACTTGGCGGAATATCCACTGATTACCTATCACGGCGGTTTCACAGGCCGTTCAAAAATTGACAAAGCTTTTGAAGATGCAGGTGTAGATGTCGACATCGTAATGTCTGCTTTAGATGCCGATGTGATTAAAACCTATGTTGAGCTTAATATGGGTGTTGGTATTGTCAATAATGTGGCCTATGACGTTGAGCGTGACTACCGTTTAAAACAAATTCCAACTGATATTTTTGGGCTAAACACCACATGGATTGCGGTTCGCAAAGGACATTTACTACGTGGCTATGGCTATGAGTTTATTTCTTTATGTGCACCAAATGCCGATATTAAAGCTTTAAAACGTATAGCCTATCCCGAAGAATAAAACCGCAATACATAAGAGAGCCTAGGCTCTCTTTTTTGATCTTTAGCAAAACTCTTGCTTATTCTATACACCTAGAAATAATCAAAATAATGATTTTAATTCATAAGAAAAATGAATAAAATATAATCAAAAATAAAAAACTTAATTTGATTTTAAACACGATTCTATAATTTAGACCAAGGACGCAACATGAAATTTCACATTTTTGTCGGATTGCTGTATGTCCTGCCGCTAAGTTATGCCTCTGCCGCAGCTTTAGAACGTAGCGCTCAATCGGTACATGCATTATTTGAAAAAGGTAATTATGCGGAAGTTGCTTTGCTCCAAGTAGATCCCAATATTTCAGGTCAGGTCCAGCATCAACAAAATATTGCGGAATTAGGCGTTCAAGATTTTTCAACAGGCAATTTAGTCAATCATCAACACTTCATCCAAGCTGCATTAAAATTACAACCCCATCCACAAATTTCTGTGGCGTTATTATTTGACCAACCTTATTTTGTTGATGTGGATTATCACTATAGTCCTATTCTTTCAGGTGAACCCTTACCTATAGAAAATGCAGATATTAAGTTTGACTCAAGAAATATCACAGCGCTAATCGGCTACCAACCCACACAACATTGGAACCTCTTTACAGGTCTAAGTTACCAGTCATTTTCAGGTGATCTGAAAATTGGTACACAAGTTGACTATACCTTTTTTGATTATCACGCACATTTTCCCAAAGATCATGCGTGGGGTTGGTTAGCAGGTCTAAGCTACCAAATCCCTGAATATGCATTTAATACAGCAATCACTTATCGCTCTAAAATCAAACACAGGACCAATGCAAGCGAAAGTATTTGGGGATTTCCTTTAGAGATTGCACCACAACAAGCAACGGAAATTCAGACCCCAGAATCGGTGAATTTAGATTTTCACACCGGTTTACCTGCACAAAATTTTCTGTACGGATCATTGCGATGGGTCAATTGGCAAGATTTTAAAATTCAACCCACTCAATTTGCTGCAATTCTGCAATCTGAAGGACTAGGTAATCAGTTCAACCTGATTGATTACCAAAAAAATCAATGGTCGACCCGTTTGGGGGTTGCCCATCAATGGTCATCCAAATGGATCACTGCGGTGGAAGGATTGTGGGATTCTGGTGCGGGTAATCCTGCCTCAAGCTTAAACCCTGTAGACGGCTATGTTGGTGTGGGTACGGGCGCGGTTTATCACTTCACCCCCAAAACGTTTATGATTGCGGGTCTGCATTATTTGCACTTTACTAAGCCAGACACGGTACAACCACAGTCATTCATCACGCAAATTTCAAGTTTTTCTTCACTCGAACAACGTGAGGCTTGGGTTTATCACTTGAAATTAGCACACCGCTTTTAAAACACAAAAAACGAGCCGAAACTCGTTTTTTTGTTCATTCAAACACTGACTTGAATTACCAATGGTAGCTCACACCCACTTTAGCCACTGGCATCCACTCATACTTACTTTTGTTTTCAATATCACGTTGCTCTTTTTCAACAGCACTTTTTAATGTATTACCCTTGTGACCAATGATTTGATCATCACCAGATGTTTTTAAGCTAACTGTTGGATTGCCTGTATAATAAGCACCTACCTCACCAAATAAACCAATATTTTTATATACTGGTGCATTTAAACCAAAGCCTAAATATGGTGAGATATTATTATCGTAGTTCATCGTACCATCAATTTTGGCGCTTTGAGTAGAATTTGTAGTGAATCGTTCACCATTCACTTTTACTAAACTATTGCTACCAACATTTTTAGTCAAACCATATTCATTATCCAAGTAAGCAACACCAGCAGCGACATAAACGCCTTGAGCCCAACGGTTAGCACTTGCACCCCACGGACGGATCTCAGCATTTAAATAGGTCAAGTTATTGTCCATGTCTAAGTCATACTTTGAGCCATTGACTGATAAATCATCCGACCAAGAAATATCACCACCGTTATAACCCAGCGCTAAGCCCACATATGGGTTTGCAGTCCAAAGTAAGGCACCGCCATAACCTGTTGTACCGACTTCAGCACGTACGCCTGTTGGAATGAGTTGGTTACGATCAAACGCATAACCATCTTGTACCACAGCTGTATCTGCCATTGCAGAACCTGTAGCTGCTGCCAATACCGAAGCGGCTAGAATTGTATGTAAAGTTTTCATTGGGTTTCTCCTCAAACTAAAGCTTTTTGATGAATTTTCATTCGTTCGTTTTTCATGTGAAATATTATAGAGCATAATGCGTTCAGTATCTATGCAAGATGTGCTAGGTTTATGTTATTTTTTGATACAAATTTATTTTTATTGTTTATTGCAAAAGCTTTTATTTTCAAAACTTCAACAATTTAGCGCTCAACTTGACTTGCTTTATCTAGCCAAGGATAAACTCCAAGTTGTTCTAAATTTTATCTATTCCTGTCTCAATATAGTGTAAAATCAGGAAAATTTTTTTCTGGTAAGAACATCGATGTCGCAGCTTTCAACAATTATTGAACAAGCATTTGAAGACCGTGCTAATTTTACAGCAGCAGATTGCCCTGCTGAAATTCGCCAAGCAGTTGAACAAGCAATTGCAGGTTTAGATAACGGCACATTGCGCGTTGCTGAAAAAATTAATGGTGAGTGGGTTGTTCATCAATGGGTGAAAAAAGCTGTGCTTTTATCATTCAAACTAAATGACAACAAACCAATTGAGTCATGTGACCTTCAATTCTACGACAAAGTAGATACCAAATTTACAGGTTGGACTGAAGAACAGTTTAAAGCGGCTGGCGTACGTGTTGTTCCTCCTGCGGTTGCACGTAAAGGCTCTTTCCAAGCGAAAAACGTGGTGTTAATGCCTTCTTATGTCAACATTGGTGCATATGTTGACGAAGGCACCATGGTTGACACATGGGCAACTGTTGGTTCATGTGCTCAAATTGGTAAAAACGTTCACTTATCTGGTGGTGTAGGAATTGGTGGTGTTCTTGAGCCACTTCAAGCAAACCCAACGATTATTGAAGACAACTGCTTCATCGGTGCACGTTCTGAAATCGTAGAAGGCGTGATCGTAGAAGAAGGTTCTGTGATTTCGATGGGCGTGTTCATTGGTCAATCGACTAAGATTTTTGACCGTGCAACTGGCGAAATTCACTATGGTCGTGTACCAGCAGGTTCTGTTGTAGTTGCAGGTAGCTTACCTTCTAAATGCGGTACTTACAGCCTGTATGCTGCAATCATCGTGAAAAAAGTAGATGCACAAACACGTTCTAAAACGAGCTTGAACGATTTACTACGCGACGAATAATTTTTCGTTGTCGTGCGGAACTCAAGTTCCTCATCTCTACGGTTAAGACTAGCCGTAGAGATTTTTGTTTTTCTAACCTGTGGTTTAATTTTGCTATGAATACGCTTCGATCTTCTGCTATCCCTGTTTCTGATCCTTCTGCGGGTCTACGTATCACGGAGATCTTTTATTCTTTGCAAGGAGAAGCCAACACCTCAGGACTGCCAACAGTTTTTATTCGTTTAACGGGTTGTCCACTACGTTGTACCTACTGCGATACGACCTACTCGTTTGAAGGTGGCGAACGTCAATCTTTAGATCAGATTATTCAAACCACGCTTGATTTTAAAACCCCTTATGTCTGTGTGACAGGTGGTGAACCTCTTGCACAGCCCAATGCGTTGCCTTTAATGCAACGTCTTGCTGACCTCGGCTGTGCAGTCTCTTTAGAAACCAGTGGCGCTTTAGATGTGTCTAAGGTTGACCCACGTGTTTCAAAAGTATTAGATTTGAAAACCCCAACTTCAGGTGAAGTTGCACGAAATTTGCTTTCGAATCTCGACCATTTAACCCAGCACGATCAAATCAAGTTTGTAATTTGTAACCGTGAGGATTATGAGTGGTCAAAACAGCAAGTTGAAAACTATAAACTCAATGAAAAAGTCAGCACAGTATGGTTCTCTCCTGCTTTTGCAGTTGAGAAAGGTGCTGCTCGTTTACCTCAACTTGCACGTGACTTAGCGCAATGGATATTAGAAGACCATCTCCCTGTTTGCTTCCAACTCCAACTCCACAAGTTGCTTTGGAATGACGAAACTGGTCGCTAATACATTGCCTATTCATCTTTAATTTATATTTGGAGAAATTTGTATGCGCCCTCGTGCCATAGTTTTGTTATCTGGCGGTTTAGACTCAACAACTTGTTTAGCATGGGCGCAAGCACAGTATGACTGTACAGCGCTGAGCTTTATGTATGGTCAACGCTCTACCACTGAACTCGATGCCGCACGCGAACTGACAAAAAAAGCAGGCGTAGAACATCGTGTCATTAATATCGATTTAGGTAATTTGGGCGGTTCTGCGTTAACAGACCATAGCATTGATGTTCCAGATCATGAACAAGTCGGTATTCCTGTAACTTATGTTCCAGCACGTAACACGATTTTCTTATCTTATGCCCTAGCAGCAGCAGAAGTTTTAGATGCCGAAGCCATTGTGATTGGTATTAATGCTGTTGATTATTCAGGGTATCCTGACTGTCGACCTGAATTTATTGAGGCATTTGCCAACATGGCTCGCCTTGCAACCAAGGTTGGCGTTGAAGGAAAACCTCTTAAATTTGAAACACCTCTGTTACATTTATCCAAAGCAAATATTATTCGCTTAGGTATAGAACATGGCGTAGACTATAGTCAAACGGTGTCTTGCTACCAAGCAGATGACCAAGGACGTGCTTGTGGGAAATGCGACAGCTGCCGTCTTCGTAAAGAAGGTTTTGCAGATGCTGGCGTAACAGACCCAACGCGTTATATACCGTAACGACAAGGTACAGTTTATGAAAAATTTAAAATCAAACATTTTGCTTTCTACATTGGTGTCTGCAGCTGCATTGTTCGCTACAGCTTCAAATGCTGCTGAATCGAACAAATTACAAGAAGCGTATAAAAGCAGCAATGTAAAATCGGCATTAATTAATGTTTGTAAAGAAGAAACTGCAAAAAGCAAAAAGCTTAGCGCAGCAGAAGTAAGCAAATACTGTACTTGTGCAGTTGAAGCTGATGGTAAGTTGACCAATGCACAAAAATGGGAAATCCAAAGTGCGATCAACCAAAAGAAAAGCCCATCTACTTTAGCTTTTGTACAAAAGCAAAATAAAGACTTGCAAACATGTTTCGGTCCACAGTTAACAGGTAAATTAAAATCTTTAACTGAAGAAGCAATGAAAGCTGCTCCGAAAAAATAATTCACTGTCTTGTCCTGAAATAGATTGACAGTATTCCACTTCAAACCGAGTTAAGCAATTAGCTCGGTTTTAGTTTGCTCATACATCTGATTCGGGGTGTTCATATTTAAACTTAAATGTGGTCTATAGCAATTATAAATCATGATAGATTCCGTAATTAAGTGATCTAACTCCTTCATGGTTTGACATCGTGTAGTTAAAAACTCCTGCTTTAATATTCCATTAATCCGCTCTGCTAATGCATTTTGATATGAGAAACACTGTTTCGCAAGGTATCCATCTGTCATGGAAGGACATATCCCATAATGGTGCAATGCCGATTGATATAGCTCAGAGCAATACTGAGAGCCTCTGTCTGAATGATGAATCATCCTAGTCGCTCGATCCGTCACATGCTGCATCGCCATATGTAGAGCCTGCATAACATTCTCCGCACGCATATCATTCGATAACTTATAACCTTTAATCTGACGGGTATAAGCATCTGTCACCAATGATAAATAATGTACGCCTTCAGCACTCTCAACATAAGTAATATCACTAACAAAGACTTCGTTGGCTTGCACTGCTGAATAATCCTTTAATAAATTTGGATGCTTCTTCATCCAATGCTTGCTATCCGTAGTTTTTGTATAGCGACGCTTGGGGCGAATCAATAAATTATGCTCTTTCAATATTTTAAATAACTGATCCCGTCCACACTTTAAACCACGCTGCAACAATTTGCCTTTAATAAGCCAATACAACTTACGTGTTCCGATACTTGGCATGAGACAACGATATTCCATAACCAACTCAAGTATTTGTTCAGTTGCTTGTGCAGTCATTTGAGCACGTTTTTCTGCTTGATAATAAGCTTGTCGGGTGATTCCCAACCACTGACAATAACGTGAAACGCTTAGTCCTCTTTGGCTTTGCCAATCTTTGAAACGTGCTCGGTATACTTTTTTCCAAGATCAGTCCCACATTCTTTATCAATGTGATAAATCACATCCTGAATAAATTCAGTTTTAAGCTTTTCTGCGGCTAACTGCTTTTCTAATTGGCGGATTCGTTGTTGGGGTGTTAATTGGCGTTTAGAAGAAGGCGGCATATTCGAAGTCCAGTCCTGTTGTCCGTGCTTGCGTAACCATACCAGCACAGTTGATCTTCCTTGAATACCATATTTTGCCTGAGCTTGTTTATAAGTAATTTGCCCTTTTTCTACTTCATGTACAACCATCATTTTAAAGGCAAAGCTATAATCACCTTGTGTACGTTTAACTCTTTGTTCTCGTTCATGTTCCATAAAATAAGCCTCTTAAAGGTGTAAACTTATTTCAGGACGGGACACACTGAATGTGAATGAAGCCTGCTCTATGCAGGCTTTTTTATATGTTCAAAATAGATAGAACCTGAAAATATGCTCACCGAATGGAATACACGCGCCCAAAATCGCAAATTTGTTGCGTCATATAGTGGTGGAAAAGACAGCAGCCTTGCTTTATACCAAGCTATGCAAATGGGTGAACCTGTTGCATTAATTGTCATGTTAGAAGAGCAAGGTCTGAAATCACGCTCACATGGGATGTCTCTCGATATTATTCATGCGCAGGCAAAAGCAATTGGACTTCCCATCTACAGTGCCTCTGCAACGTGGCAAGACTATGAAAACCAGTTCATTCAACTGTTACGAAAAGCTCAAGCTCTTGGAGCAGAAACCTTAGTCACAGGCGATATTGATTTAATGGCACATGCTGAATGGAATCAATCTGTGTGTGATAAAAGTAAGCTCAGTTTATGTATGCCACTATGGCAATGTCCACGTTTAGACATTGTGCATGAGTTTATTCGACTTGGATTTCAAAGCATCATCGTTACTGTCAACTTAAACTTAGGCATGAAAGTTGAAGACTTAGGTCAAGTACTTAGCCTTGAATATGTCGATGAACTTGTTGCAAGAGGCATTGATCCATGCGGCGAAGCGGGTGAATTCCACACCACGGTGATTGATGGCCCAATTTTCAAACATCCACTTTCGGTCGTTAAAGGTGATATTCTGTATCACGAAAATTATGCCTTTTTACCACTTGAATTAGAACAATGCGACATTTAAGGATAGAACATGACTGATACCATCCAACTTCCAAATCAGAACTTTCCAGCCACAACGGGTGAAGTGAACTTAACTGAAGTGCCGACTGAGTGGCTGATTGTGTATTTTTACCCGAAAGATTCAACGCCTGGTTGCACAACTCAAGCCGTTGGTTTTTCATGTTTAAAAGATCAGTTCGATGCCCTACAAACCACAATCATTGGTGTTTCACGTGACTCGGTTAAAGCGCACCAGAATTTTACAGAAAAGCAGGCTTTAACCATTAATTTAATTAGCGACAAAGAAGAAGTGCTGTGTAAACACTTTGATGTGATTAAAGAAAAAAATATGTATGGTAAAAAAGTGATGGGTATTGAGCGCTCAACTTTTATTTTCCATAACGGTAAGCTGGTTAAAGAGTATCGTAAGGTAAAAGCTGCGGGACATGCTGAACAAGTTTTAGAAGACTTAAAAGCATTACAAGCTTAATGTACATAAGCCCGCAGATGCGGGCTTTGTTTTTTTGTGATTTTTTAATTTATAGTTTTTTATTGCACACGCTTTTCATTTCGCAAGCAGTGAAATGGCGATTCCCCACATCACCAGAGCAATGATCGCATCTAGCACATTCCACGCTTTCGGATTTGCAAAAATAGGGATAAGCACACGAGCCCCATAGCCCAAAGCAAAGAAAAACAACCAAGACGCACACACTGCTCCTAGAGCAAAGTACGCAGGTTGCTCAAACTGTGTTGAAATTGAACCCAGTAAAATAACCGTATCTAAATACACATGCGGATTAAGCCAAGTCAGCGCCAAACACAGCAAAACAATATTCACTAGTTGATGCTTTTCAATGGGACTTGCCTCCAAGCCCTGCTGTGATTTGAATGCCCGCAGTGCATGTTGGAATCCATAACAAAACAGGAAAAGTGCCCCTGCCCATTTGGCAAACTGAATAATTTCAGGATAGTGCTGAAGCACTTTTGAAAAACCCGAAACGCCTAAGACAATTAGAATAGAATCCGACAATGCACAGACAAAACATACCCAAAAAACAAACTGCTTTTTAAGCCCCTGTTTTAGCACAAATGCATTTTGAGCCCCAATAGCAATAATAAGGCTCATCCCAACTGCAAGCCCTTGTACATATGTACTTAACATTTTGACTTTTCAACTTAATTGATGATGTCAGGATTATCTTTCATTTTTAGTTAAATTAAGTATTATTTAGAAAATATCAATATAACTAAAATATTTTTAGTTTAAAGTGAGTCCCGATATGCTGAATCATAAACAATGCGACGCATTTTTAGCTGTAGCAGAAACAGGAAGTTTTGACCTTGCTGCTGAACAGCTATGCATTACTGCTTCAGCCGTCACTTTACGCGTACAAAGCCTAGAAAAAAGTTTGGGGCATTTATTAATTGTGCGCGAAAGACCTTGCCGCCCGACACAAGCAGGTCAATCGCTGCTACATTATTTGCAACATAGCCGACTGTTAGAGCAAAGTTTCATTCAGAACCTCACTGGTCATATGAACACCTCTGCTTTTTATCAAATCAACATTGCAACCAATGCCGACTCCTTAGCGACATGGTTGTTGCCCTTGCTACAGTCAACATTAATTGAACAAAAGATCGTGGTGCATTTTCAGGTTGATGACCAATCACAAACCCATCACTTACTTGAAGCCGGTTTGGTGAATGCCTGCGTGACAGATGAATCACAAGCCATGAAAGGCTGTGTAGCCGAATACATTGGCGATATGAACTATCGTTTTGTCGCCACCCCAACTTTTGCACAGCAATGGTTTAAACAAGGCGTTAACCGGGTGTCTCTACGTGCAGCTCCTGCACTGATCTTTAACGCAAAAGATCAACTCCACACCGCGTATATCCAACAAAAGTTTGGCCTCAATCCAACTCAATATCCACATCACTTTATTCCGTCTTCCAGTGCATTTTTTGATGCGGTTACGATGGGACTCGGTTACGGTTGGTTACCCTATTACCAAGCCAAACCGCGTTTGGCGGATGGCTCATTGGTTGAGGTGGATCCTCAACTCAATATCGATTTGCCTTTGTATTGGCATCATTGGAAACAGCAGTCGGTGCAGTTAAATCTGCTAACAGATCTCTTGATTGAACAGGCTCACGCAGCGATGAATTAATAAAGCCCTGAATATAGGTCTTTAAGATATTAAGCCTCTATTGCACTTTCCACTGCCCTGACAGTTGAATATTCACTTTTTCGCCTACACCTGCAATGGCTTTTTTCATGCCAAAATCACTTCGGTTAATTACGGCTGAGGACTGGACATCCAGTAGATTGGCATTATTGGCACTTGGTTTTAGGGTCGTGCTAAAGCTAACAGGCTTGGTGATGCCGCGAAGTGTTAAGTTTCCGGCAATATTATATTGACCATTACCCAAATCTTTAAAACTGGTACTTTTAAAGTTAGCGGTTTTGTACTTGGATGCATAAAACAAATCTTCACCCAAAATCATATTTTTCAGTGAAGGTTTACTCAAGCTTAGGCTATTTACATCCATGACAAAATGCGTCGAAGCATGCTGTGGTGCTTTGGCATCAAACTGCATACTAGATTGCACCCGATTAAACTTAGCTCTTACAACGGTTACACCCAAGGATTTAATTTCAAAGCCTACATTACTCTGAGGCGTCAATGTCCATGACTGGGCTTGCACTTGAGTGCTGAATGCAAATGTAACACCTGCAATCATCAAAGCATTTCTAATGACCGCATGACGTGCAATCTGTTTCGTCTGTTGTTTTCTATCCATTGAACTCGATCCTCGTCGAAATATTTTTATTCGACTGAGAACCTTAGTCTAAATTGGATGGGTCCTGAGTTAAAAATTTGTGTTGTAACTGTTTATATATTTCACTTTGTTGGAATTTATGTAAAAAATCACTGGTTCCCAGTGGAAACGCCTGCTCTAAAATATCACCTCGATAATAAGCTTCTCGAACAGGTGTTGCAGACATCGCATCTTGTAGGCTATCGAGTTCAACCATTTTCCATTCAGGAAAAAGCTGTAAATAATAGGAGGAATCATCTTTAAAATGGCCAATGAGTCCAACTTTAGAATCAGGTGTGACTACATGATTCACTAATTTTTTTACCAATTGCACCCATTTAACATCATTATAAACATCAATTACATGTACAAAGTGAATCCGTTTTTGATGCGCTTCTGAAAAGTTCGATAAAATCATTTCTTCACGTTCAGATGCTAAAAATGGATTTTTCGTATTTCGTTCATTTTGCGCAGAACCTAAAGCCAAAATGACATTTTCACTTTGCTCTAAAGCAATCTTAATGGTTTGCATATGCGCCAAGTGAAATGGCTGGAAGCGACCAATGAATACGAGATAATCAAATGTATATGGCATAAATCTTTTACTTTTTTATGAACTGGTCAGTTGTGTCGATCATAAAATTATGCGACATAATGAGCCCATAAAATTAAATCAAACTTTCTAGCAAGGATAGTACGATGACACTGAGCTGTATTCAACAACCTCATCAACATTTGAATGCAAAATTAGACAATGGCGTACTGACATTAGCCATTCACCGTCCTGAAGCAAAGAATGCGTTGTATGGCGAACTTTATTTATGGATCGCAAAAGCTTTAGATGAAGCAGATCTAGACAATAGCGTTCGTGCTGTCATTCTACGTGGTGAAGACGCGGACTTTACCGCAGGCAACGACATGCAAGATTTTATGAAATCTGCAGCGCAAAAAGGTCAAGCACCTGCGGCTGAAGGCCCTCCATTTATTTTACTTAAATCTGCGGCAAAATTTTCTAAACCGTTGATTGCGGCTGTACGTGGTGTGGCGATTGGTATTGGGGTAACGATCCTGTTACATTGTGACTTGGTTTATAGCGACAACACTGCCCTATTCCAGATTCCATTTGTAAGCCTTGGTTTATCTCCAGAAGGTGCTTCAAGCAAATTATTGGTAGAACAAGCAGGTTATCACAAAGCTGCTGAATTACTGCTGACCGCTCAGAAGTTTGACAGTGCAACTGCAGTTGCTGCAAACCTTGTGAATAGTATTGAAGATGATGTGTATGCAGCAGCAGCTAAAAAAGCGGCACAGTTGTCTGCTTTACCTTTAGCCTCTTTAGTGCAGTCTAAGGCATTAATGAAGCACAATGTAAATGAAATTGTGGCTTGGATTGATCATGAAGCTGAAATTTTCATGGATCGTGTCGGCTCTCCAGAAATGATGGAAGCCGTATCAGCATTTATGCAAAAGCGTAAACCTGATTTCACCCAATTCAACTAATCGTTCATCGTTGAATCACTAAAAACAACTGTGTTTCATATTACACAGTTGTTTTTTTATTTTCCGTCCCAAAATATTTAAGAACCTATTCGGAAAACTTCTTATGTCAAACACTACAGAAAAAAAGCGTTACTTTGAGCCTGCCCCACAAGACATCGATGTTGAAAATTTTAAGAAAGTCATCCAAAGCCGTCGTTCAGTACGTAAGTTCACGGATAAACCGATTCCAAGTGAAATTTTAGATGAATGCTTAGATTTAGCGTTGCTTGCACCCAATTCATCAAACTTACAGCCTTGGACATTCTATGTGGTGCAAAATCCGAGTAAGAAAAAGCAGCTGGTTAAAGCGTGTTTAGGACAACTTGCTGCTAAAACCGCATCCGAATTAATCGTATGTGTCGCTAGAACAGATCGTGTTGATGAGATGGCGAAACTAAATATCACCGAGTTTCCATTTCCCGAAGCACCACCAGCGATTCAAAAGTATTACCGCTTTATTCCATACAACTATAAAACAGGTTATTTCAATGCATTGGGTAACTTCAAAAAAGTTGCATTTAAAGTAGCCCGTACACTTGATAAACAACTTCCTGTTACTGCATTTAATCAAGCCGATGCTAAGCTTTGGGCAAGTAAAACTACAGCTTTAGCTTGTGAGAACCTAGTGCTAGCTTTACGTGCCTATGGTTTCGATAGTTGTATGATGGAAGGTTTTGATGAGCCTTTGGTGCGTAAACTGTTAAATCTGAATGATCAACAATACCCTGTGATGGTGATTGGTGCAGGTGAGCGTGCAGAAGACGGTGTATTTTTCCCGCAGTACCGTTTTGATCGTGAGTTATTTATTCAGAAGGTTTAGTTGCTACCTTAATTATAGTGATTGCAAAAGTTTGATACGCGTTAAGGTCATCAGCAACTGTTCGAGCTAACCTAAATACCTATCATAGAGTTTCTGCGACTTATTTAATCATATGATAAAAGCAATCGAGTTTTGCTGATGACAATGGTTTTGCCTACTTTTCCCGAAAGAAAAGTAGGTCGAACCGAAGGTTAAAGTCTCAATTAAATATTAAACCTTAAGACTCCGCCACAAACTTCTTTTAAGATTAAATATCCACGATTTGAATAAACTCAAAAGCTGGTTCTTCATAGGGATGACTTAATTTTAAAGCCTTTACCACAGTGACAGCTTTCTCCTCTGGAACAATGGTTTCTACCCGCCACTCTGGAATTTTCTCCAAAGCATCCAACTCACCTATAAACGGATTTGCGTCTTTTACAGGTTTAAACTGGCCTGTACCCAAAACCTGCCATGCACAGTGTTCATAGTTTCCTATACCACCTGCCCCTGCTTCAAAAATCGCAAGTTTGGTAGATTCAAGATGTGATTCGGGAACATAGTAAATAAGTTTGAGCATGGAACTACTCTTTATGAGAATTTGATAATTTTTCGGACTCGGCTCTTATATCCCAAGTTGAGAAAAGAAACACCGACATGGTTCCTGCTAAATTCACTGCTAATTCTGCATGTCTCGAAGATGGTTTAAAATTCTTCTGCCCTTGTCCATGTGCATCACCAACTTTATTTCTTAATGCACCTAATCCCTCAACAATAGAACTACAACCGCCCAAAATCTGCTTAAAAGTTTGCTCTGTATGTTGTGATGGAGATAGGTTCAACTTTTTGTTTAATAGACGGTACAAATGATTAATATCAGGACTATTTCCATAATCAACATTGAAGTCATCCAATATATGCTTACAAGTAGATTCCAATAATGTTCTCGACAACGTAATTGCCCCTTCGGGATCTGTACTTCGTCTTTCTAAAGCTTTACCCCATATTTGATGAATGTAATCAGAACTTAAACCTTCAATTTTATTCATCACTAGATGGTCTAATGGAGTTGTATCTAAACTTTCCAAGACATCGAACAATTCATTAAAATCATCATAGATATGTTGTTTACATTCCTCATAACCATTAAAAGTATTTTTTAAATAGTCATTCGCCTGATCTAAAGATCTAGAATTTTTCACTAATGTTGGAAGATAAGGTTTTAGATTATTAATTTTAATCAGCTCATTTCTCAATTGAATAAATGCTTCGTCAGAGCCTTGCTCTAATTTGTCTAAGACTCTAGAGATGATTAACTCTTGTAATAATGAAACTGTTTTTATTAAATCTGTCATTTTTAATCTTAAATATTCAAACTTTAAATATTTTATAAGTATATAAAAATAAAGCCATAAATATTTTTGAATATCTTATCATCAATAAAAATCCACCTTTCGTTGGTTCTTTAACTTTCAAAAATCACATCTGCAATGCATAACCCAAAATCAAAAAGATCAATTGCAAGCTCAAAATCACAGCAAACAACTTCCATCCTTTTTTACGCAATGCAGACTTATCTACTGCTTCGTATGTAACTGTTTTAATCATGTCATCACCTCATACATGAGTGTTGATACTGAAATTGTTTAGTGATCCATCTTTCTTCTATTGTGCATGATATTTGTGCATTTATTACACAATATCACTTTTACATAAATATAAAAGCAAAATCTAAACCAACTTCAGCGGGAGAATTAAAAAAATAAAAAACGATTCAATAAAAAAGCCACCCGAAGGTGGCTTTTCAAAACCCAGACTTCAGATTAACCAATGAACTTACGTGCATTACGGAACATACGTAACCATGCACCATCTTCCGTCCACTCTTCAGGCTTCCAAGAATGCTGTACTGCACGGAAGTTACGTTCAGGGTGCGGCATCATAATCGTTGCACGACCATCTTTCGATGTAACACCTGAAATCGCTTCTGGAGAACCATTCGGGTTCATTGGATAGTGTTGAGTTGGGTTACCTTGGCTATCGACATAACGCAAGATTACTTGATTACCTGTATTTAATGCAGCCAAGTTATCTGCACTAGTCACTACACGACCTTCACCATGTGCAACTGCAATCGGTAGGATTGAACCTTCCATACCATCTAACAAGACAGAGTTCGATTTTTCAACACGAACATTGACCACACGCGCTTCAAACATCTCAGAAGTGTTGCGATGGAATCGCGGCCAAGCTTCAGCACCCGGAATCAGTGGAGCCAATTGCGACAACATTTGGCAGCCGTTGCAAATACCAAGAGAGAACGTTTCGTCACGGTTGAAGAATTTTTCAAATTGGTCACGAAGTTTTGGGTTGAACAAAACTGATTTCGCCCAGCCGCCGCCTGCACCCATGACGTCACCATAAGAGAAGCCGCCGCATGCCACAAGGCCTTCAAAGTCATCTAGGCTGATACGACCTGCAAGTAAGTCGCTCATGTGCACATCTACAGTGTTGAAACCAACTTTGTCGAATGCCGCAGCCATTTCAACATGACCATTTACGCCTTGTTCACGTAAGATCACCATGTTTGG
The DNA here is from genome assembly GCF_058242845.1 of Acinetobacter sp. 789_lipA. Taxonomy (NCBI): domain Bacteria; kingdom Pseudomonadati; phylum Pseudomonadota; class Gammaproteobacteria; order Moraxellales; family Moraxellaceae; genus Acinetobacter; species Acinetobacter sp. 789_lipA. The sequence continues at coordinate 3,073,796 of NZ_JBZAYS010000001.1, forward strand.
ACGTCGTTCGTTGATGTACGGCGCTTCGATTGGCTCGTTCAAATCAAATGTAGGTTTTGCAATAATACCTGCATGTGATTTATCCGTGATCAATGCAAATTCTTGATCCGCTGTTTCTACGTTGTCACGTAAACGTTGGATCTGATGTGACACTTCAGTCCACGCCACTTGCAAGTCTGCACGTTCAAGCACTAAGCCATTTACAGTCAACTGATCGGTGTTGTTTACCGTACCAATGACCGTAATTGCATCGCATAATGTAGATGCCGCAACTTCTTCTGCAAGTGTTGCCCAATCAGACGTGCTGATTTGAAGCACTGCACCAATTTCTTCTGCAAATAAACTTTCAGTTGATTGATCTTCTAAAGCCACACCGAGACGTGCTGCAAACATCATTTCCGCAACAGTTGCAAGCAAACCACCATCACCAATGTCGTGGTAAGCCTTAATTAAGCCGCGGTTGTTCCAGTCTTGAACCAAGACAAAGAAAGCTTTGAAGTCGTCAAAACTATCCACATCTGGTGTCACTGAACCAATAGCTTTATAGACCTGAGCAAGGATAGAACCGCCTAGACGGAACTGACCTTTAGAAAGATCAATACGCACAAGTACTGATTCTTCATTTTTCAATTCAGGCGTTAAGGTTTTACGTACATCAGTCACAGGCGCAAAGGCTGTGATTACACCTGACATCGGTGAAGTCACCGATTTGTCTTCGCCTTCATCATTCCAAGTAGTACGCATAGACAATGAGTCTTTACCCACTGGAATTGCAATACCGAGTGCAGGACACATTTCCATACCGATGGCTTTTACACCTTCAAATAAAGCTTGGTCTTCACCCTTTTGCCCTGCCGCCGCCATCCAGTTCGCAGACAATTTAATGTCACTGATCTGGTCGATTTTTGCAGACATAATATTCGAGATCGACTCTGCAACCGATAAACGTGCAGATGCCGCAGGGTTTAACAATGCAACAGGTGGACGTTCGCCCATCGCCATTGCTTCACCTGTATAGCCTTGTAAGCTTGTTGTGGTCACTGCTGCATCTGCAACAGGAACCTGCCAACGACCTACAAACTGATCACGTGCAACCATACCTGTAATTGAACGGTCACCAATGGTGATCAAGAATGATTTCGATGCAACCGTTGGGTTTTTAAGTACACGGTAAATCGCATCTTTCAAATCTGTGACTTTAGAAGCATCAAAGTCGTCGCCTTGACGTTCAATCGTTTCATACGAACGGCTCATACGAGGTGTGCCGCCCAGCATGACTTGCATTGGCATATCCACGGCTTTGTTATCAAACAATGGATCGTTCACTGTCAATTGACGCGCTTCAGTTGCTTCACCTAAAACGGCAAACGGACAACGTTCGCGTGCACATAATGATTCAAATAATTCTAAAGAACTTGGACGAATCGCCAATACATAACGTTCTTGCGCTTCGTTTGACCAGATCTCCATTGGAGACATGCCCGGCTCAAGTGATGGAATCTTACGTAAATCAAGAATCGCACCCAGTTCGTGGTCATTCACCAACTCAGGCATTGCGTTTGAAATACCACCTGCACCCACGTCATGCACAGACACGATTGGGTTGAAGTCTTCCATACGCCAGCATGCATCAATCACTTCTTGGCAACGACGTTCCATTTCAGGGTTTTCACGTTGTACAGAAGCGAAGTCTAGGTTTTCACCGAGTTTACCGCTGTCTACAGAAGATGCAGCACCGCCACCCAGGCCGATCAGCATTGCAGGCCCACCAAGAACGATCAGCAAGTCACCCGGTTGAATCGCATCTTTTTCCACGTGGTCTGGACGAATGTTACCGTAACCACCCGCAATCATAATTGGCTTATGGAAGCCTTTTACATCGCCATTTACATTTTGTTCAAATGTACGGAAGTAACCATTTAAAGCAGGACGACCAAATTCGTTGTTAAACGCAGCACCACCCAATGGGCCTTCAATCATAATTTGAAGCGGAGATGCCATACGAGATGGTTTACCGTAGTTTTCTTCCCAAGGCTGTTCAAAGCCCGGAATATTTAAGTTTGAAACCGTAAAGCCTGTTAAACCTGCTTTTGGTTTACCACCACGACCTGTTGCACCTTCATCACGGATTTCACCGCCCGAACCAGTCGCAGCACCCGCAAATGGCGCAATCGCTGTTGGGTGGTTATGCGTTTCCACTTTCATCAAGATGTGAGCGGCTTGGCTCTTGTATTTATAAACGTGGTGACCCGTCGCTTCATCTTTCTTTGGATAGAAACGCTGAGTATCAAAACCAACGATCACCGAAGCATTGTCTTTATATGCGGACAATACATCTGTCGGTGATTCTTTATAAGTATTTTTAATCATTTGGAACAATGACAATGGCTGTTTTTCACCATCAATTGTCCATTCAGAACCAAAGATTTTATGACGACAGTGCTCTGAGTTTGCCTGAGCAAACATCATCAGTTCAATATCGTGCGGATTACGACCGAGCTTGTTAAAAGCAGCAACTAAATAATCAATTTCTTCATCAGAGAGTGCAAAACCAAACTCAGAGTTCGCTTTTACTAAAGCGTCTTTACCCTGACCTAATATGTCAATTGCATTTAAAGGCTTTGGTGCAGTTTCAGAGAACAATGCAGCAGCGTCTTCAATTTGATTGAACACACTTTCAGTCATACGGTCATGTAAAACTTGTTTTACTGCATCCGATACTTCAGAAATACCTTTTAAAGTAAACAAAACACCGCGTTCTAAGCGGTGTATCGGGGTATTACAGTTAGCAAAAATATCCGTTGCCTTTGATGACCACGGCGAGATTGTACCTACACGTGGCGTCACAAGGACTTGAACTTCATCACTTGTCGCTTCGCGAACTTGGAAGGTTGCGCCATCATTTAATAGCTGCAAAGCAGATTGCTGTTGTTGCTCGTCGAGCGCTTGGTCGAAAAGGTAAACCCATTGGCTTTCTATTGATTGAACAGAACTGATAGACGATAGACGTGTTAAAAGTTGTGTTTGCTTAAAAGAAGAGTGTGCAGGTGCACCGGCAACGATAAACATGCTGTTTTTGGCTCCACGGGCAGGTCTAGACAACCTACCTCAATGTGACTTGAAGAGAGCGCATATTCTACTGTGTATTGCCAAAATCAGCTAGTCGTCTACGACTTAAAAAAGTGAGATTTCTTTGTTTTAAAAGATCAATTTACTTTGACTTTAAAAATCAAACATGATTAGTAACAAATGTTTTAAGGAATAAATTTCAAAGATGCCCGACTTTTAGGCTTTTGTTGGGTTCTAAAAACCATTTTCAATTGATATTTAAGCTGCAAATAACGAAGTTGACAGCCTGCTTGAGAACAAACAGGACTGCTTTAAGATGTTCTATTTCTGAAAACTTCATACTGCATAAATTAAAAGACAACTTATGTCGCAGCCCTCTAGAGCTCGTCACACTTTTTTGGCATGATGAAGCCAATAACTCACTGAATAACGATAAATGATGCAAATGCGTTGGTTGGAACTGCTCTCAACAGTTCGTATTGGAAGTAAAAAACAAAATACCGAATTGGCACGTAGCCCATTTCACAAAGATTATGATCGAATTATTTTTTCCCAAAGTTTTCGCCAACTGAACCGAAAAACCCAAGTCCATCCACTGACTCAACACGATGGCATTCACACCCGTTTAACTCATTCGCTCGAAGTCTCCTGCATTGGACGCTCTCTTGGCATGCTCGCAGCGGAAAAGATCAAGGACGAACTGCCAATTTGGATTTCCCCTGCCGATGTTGGAGCCATTATTCAAGCAGCTTGTTTAGCACATGATATTGGGAACCCCCCGTTTGGCCATGCAGGTGAATACGCCATTCGCGAATGGTTTGACGATGCATCACATGGAAACTTTTTAGAGAAACTTTCCGCAGAAGAACAAGCCGATGTGCGTCAGTTTGAAGGTAATGCCCAAGGTCTACGCTTACTGACTAAAATTGACTATCACCCTAATGATGGTGGCATGCGTCTAACCTATGCAACACTGGGCGCTTATTTAAAATATCCGTGGCTGTCTAAAACCATCGAATCACAAGGCAATACCCCTGCCAGTAAACGTGCCAAATTTGGCTGCTATCAGGCAGAAAAAGAAATCCTTCAACAAATTGCAGAGCAACTCGGACTGATTCAACTGGGTGAATATCATTATTGTCGTCATCCACTGACTTATTTACTTGAAGCAGCAGATGATATTTGCTACGCCCTGATTGACCTTGAAGATGGCATTATTTTAAACATGTTGTCTTATGAAGAAGTTGAACCGATTTTTTTAAGCTTGCTTGGTGAATATAGCGCACCAACTGAACTGTCGATGCCAGATACGACTTGGCAGCAAAAAATTGCAGCCCTGCGCGGGCGCGTGATGAAACGTCTGGTTGAAGAAGTCACATCGGCTTTTGCTAAGCATCATTTTGAAATTTTAAACGGACAACTGGCTGGCAGCTTACTGCAATACTGCGCTGCTGATATTGAGTTAGGCATTAACCGTGCAAAAGATTTAGCCCGCAATAAAATATTTGAACACCCACAAAAAGCTGGTTTGGAAATTATTGCCCATCAAAGTTTACAAAACATTTTAGATGCCTTTATTCCGCTCACTACACCGCATAAAACATTGAGCTTTAAAGAACAACGCTTAATGGCTATTTTATGTCGTTCTGGTGCGCACTTTGGTAGCAACCATTATGAAAATATCATGCAGGTCTTAGATATTATTTCTAAATTTTCAGACCACCAAGCGTACAACTTGTCTCAAGAGTTACAAGGCAATAAGGCAGGATTGATTTAAATGTGTCATCAACATCCAGTTTGATGATAAAGCCATCAATCCGAACTCAATTTTCCGTGAGCCTTTTGCCTTTCTGCGCAATGCTCACTACTATGCAACCATTGATAAAAAAGTGAATCACACAACATGATCGGATGTCTTATTGGTGAAGTCTTCGCACTAGAAGCACCCACCGTACTTTTAAATGTAAATGGTGTCGGTTATGAAATTGATACACCACTGACAACCTTCTGCCAACTACAAAAAGGCCAGAAGATTACCTTATGGACGCACCTTGCCGTGCGTGAAGATGCTCAACTGCTCTATGGTTTTCTACATCAACAAGAAAAAATCATTTTTCGCACCCTATTAAAGGTCAACGGTGTCGGCCCTAAAATGGCTTTAGGTATCTTATCCACGCTTAGTGTCGATATGCTGATTCATACTGTTGAGCATGAAGATATTAATACACTGGTTAAAGTACCTGGTGTGGGTAAAAAAACCGCTGAACGCCTCATGATTGAACTACGTGATCGCTTTAAAGCGATGTCTTCAGGTACAGCACCAAGCAACTCAACCGTTGAACAAATTCAGTTCACAGGTAACTCTGCCGTGGCAGAAGCTGAAGCGGCCTTACAATCTTTAGGGTATAAACCTTTAGAAGCACAGAAATTGGTCAATGCAGCAAAAGGTGATTTCACTGAAGCAAGCGACATCATCCGTGCTGCACTCAAATCGATGAATAAATAAAGCATCTCAATCAAGACGACATTTGATACACGTAAGTGTCATTGGCAACTGTTCGAGTCAGGAGACATTTGCAGATCAATGTTTCTGCGATATAGTCGATAAGAACTTTCATTCGATGAGTTTTGCGATGAGGTGCATTGCACCGCAAGTGGTTTTCTTGCGAAGCATTGCTTCTCATTTTGCAAAACAAAAGTAAGGCGAACCGCAGGTTATTCCTGAGTTTCGCTTGAAAATGGAAAGACTCCGCCAAGGTATATACTTTCTTTTCTGACATTTTGCTACAAAGCATATTCACCTAAAGTTTAAATAATATATGCAAGACCGTCTCATCGGTGGTTCCGAAAAACCCGAAGATCATATCGACCGCGCTATCCGCCCGACCTCACTCGATGACTACATCGGTCAGCCCGTGGTTCGTGAGCAAATGGAAATTTTTATTGGCGCAGCCCGTGGTCGTGGTGAAGCACTCGATCACACCTTAATTTTTGGTCCACCGGGACTAGGTAAAACCACACTTGCCAATATTATTGCGCGTGAAATGGGTGGAAACCTCAAGTCGACTTCAGGCCCCGTACTAGAACGGGCTGGGGATTTGGCAGCCATGCTGACCAACCTTGAAGAAGGTGATGTGCTATTCATCGACGAAATTCACCGTCTTTCCCCCGTGATTGAAGAAATTCTTTACCCTGCCATGGAAGACTACCAACTCGACATTATGATTGGTGAAGGTCCTGCAGCGCGTTCAATTAAGCTCGACTTACCCCCTTTTACTTTAGTTGCCGCAACCACACGTGCTGGACTCCTCACCTCTCCTTTACGTGACCGTTTTGGCATCGTGCAACGCCTTGAATTCTATTCCGTCGCTGACTTGACGCATATTGTGACTCGTTCTGCCAATTTGATGGATGTACCTATTACACGTGAAGGTTCAGCAGAAATTGCACGTCGTTCACGTGGTACGCCGCGTATCGCCAACCGCTTACTACGTCGAGTTCGTGACTATGCACAAGTCAAAGGTACTGGTGAAGTGACACAAGATATGGCTCAGCGTGCACTCGATATGCTCAATGTCGATAAAGATGGTTTAGACACTTTAGACCGTCGTTATTTGAGTATGTTACTTGAACGTTTTGATGGCGGCCCTGGTGGTGTAGAAGCTTTGGCAGCTGCAATGGCTGAAGACTCAGGTACATTAGAGGACGTGATTGAACCGTATTTGATTCAACAAGGTTATGTGATGCGGACAGCCCGTGGTCGTATTGCCACCAATATGGCATATTTACAGTTTGGTATGACACCGCCTGAACCGAAACATTAAGCAAAAAAACTAAGCCTGAAAAATAGGCTTAGTTTATGAATTTATCTAAAACCATCTCATTTTTTAAAAGTTTTTTTGCAATGAGTTTAAATTTTGCAATGTGATTTCTATATGCTTTAATGTCTTCCTGCAATGTACTACTTTTACGTAATAGAGCATTATTTAATAAAGCACCATCTAAAACAATGTCTCTTAAAATTAGATTTACCTCAGTTTGAAAATCAGCAGTATAGTAAAAAACTTCAAATGATATTTTCACCTTTAAAGCCTGCATATTTTTCAATCTTCCTTGGAGTTCTTTATATATTTCATAACCATACGTACCCTTTTGAACATGCTTTGATAAATCAATCTTTATACTTTCCATCGCAGTAAATCCAATAAATGTTGATAAATTTTCCGCCTCAGTTAGAAAATCAACTACCAATCTTTTAAATTCATTTCTATCCTTATTAAAACCATCTATTTTATTCTTCATAAGTAATTGTTTATATTGATTTTCAATTAAATTACTATTTGATTCCATCATTAGTCTTTCAGAACTTTCTATTTGCTTAATTACCGCATCAAAAGACTGCTTCGTTAAATCAAAACTTTTTCGTCCATACCAATATGCCAACCAAGTAGCTAAGCCACCTAAAGCTAATGCAATCACAACAGAAAGTGCAAAAGACAAAATAGCCGTTTTGTCTGTAGAAGCATTTAATTCCATATGTGTTTTAGCAGGCTGCTGGAAAACTATTGTTTGCACACTTGGTTGTTGAGGCACTGTCCAAGGAAGTTGAATTACTATATCGTTAGAATCTTGCTTAGGCATATTTCAAACTTATTTTTAACTTATCAAGTGGCTTTATCATACTAAACTTCAAATAGGCTTGAACACAAAGTAAGGTTTATAAAGAAGAAATTTCTCTCACATCCTCCACCAGCATTAACTCACACGCCCCATTTCCTGTGTCTGTCCGACTCAGTGAACTGCGCCACGTCCAACCATCAGCCGACTTAACTTCAACCAGTTGCCCTTTTAAATAAACCATGTCATCCACATCAATATCTGCAAGCTTTTGTGCAACAACTTTATTGGCTGGGATCAAATGCGTATTGGCACTACTCGAGGCAATGTCATTTACTGGAATGGGTGGATTGTTCTCATAACGCCAATAATACCAACGATTACTTTGTGTAATAGATAGTTGCTTGTAGACTTCAGGCTTCGCCATCTCGTTCCAACCCAAAGCAAAATCCACAGGACTCAGCTCTGCTTCACGACCCATCCTATAGTTTTCACGCGCCAACACACGAAACTCTCCCGCATATGGTTCTAAGGAAGTAATTGTGTAGCCTTCAACTTGCTGTACATTTTCAATCGGTGAATATAACTCTAAACTTCTGCTTCCTTGCTCAGGCTTAAGCCAATATGTCCACAGCGCAAATGCCACAGCCAAAATAAGCAGCAGTTTAAAATAACCATTCATTCCCTTATCCTTATATTTTTATAGCCATACAGCGTTCAACTCCCCCAACAGTTATGAATCACAATATTTGACATCTTGTGCCATTGGAGTGAAATCTCATAATGCTAAACTGCGACGCATTAGTACTTTGACGTGCATCAATTTTAAGACCCTGTCCTTAAATATAAAAGCGCCAAGTCAATCTAAATCGACTCGTACAACTGGAAAAACGGAATACTCTCATGGCGAATAAATTTGAATTCAACATTCGTGTCTATATTGAAGATACTGATGCAGGTGGCATTGTTTACCACGCCAATCATATTCGCTTTATGGAGCGTACCCGTACTGAGTGGTTACGTGCTTCTGGTGTAGATCATTACTGGCATCAAAAAGACTATAACTTCGTTGTACACAAAATTAATGTGAAATATTCACGTCCAATTTTAATGGATGATTTAATTACTGTTACAGCAAGTGTTGTTTCGTGTAAGGCTACGTCATTTGTGTTGCAACAAAATATTTATCGTGGTGAAATCATGCTTGCATCTGGTGAGGTCGAATTGGCATGTATCAGTTCAGAAATGAAACCACGTCGACTTCCCGATGAAATCCGCGAACTGATTCTAAAAGAATTAGGACAAGACTAAAAAAATTATTGGCACATGTAGTAACTATGGCAACTCAACTCGAATCATCTCTTCAAGTTTCAGATCTAATATTACAAGCAAGCCCAGTCGTACAACTGGTAATGCTGGCTTTACTTTTGGCCTCGCTGTTTAGCTGGTATCTGATTGCCAAGTTACACATGAGTTATAAAAAAGCACAGGCAGACGATGACCATTTCCAAAAAATCTTTTGGTCGGGTGCTGAACTGAATACGCTATATAACAATGCGCAACTTAACTCCAAACGTGTCGGCCTTGAGGATATTTTTTATCAAGGTTTAGGCGAGTTTTTAAAACTCAAAAAACGCAATGCTGCTCCAGCACAAACCATTGAAGGCACAGAACGTATTTTACGCGTCGGTCTAAGTCGTGACCAAAGCCAACTTGAACAAGGCTTAGGTGCTTTGGCCAGCATTGGTTCTGTTGCCCCGTATGTTGGCTTATTTGGTACCGTTTGGGGCATCATGAATGCATTCATCGGTTTAGCAGACGTAGATCAAGTCACCCTTGCCACGGTTGCACCCGGTATTGCTGAAGCCCTCATTGCTACAGCGATTGGTTTATTTGCAGCGATTCCTGCGGTATTGGCATTTAACCATTACACCGGAAAAGGCGAAACAGTTTACTCCGATCGTGCTTTATTTGCAGAAGAAATGGTTGCGTTATTACAACGTCAGTCTTTGGGTGAAACTAAGGAACATGACTAATGGCAATTCAACGTTCAGGACGCTTCGAGCGCATTAAGAAACCACTAAAAAGTGAGATGAACGTCGTCCCATATATTGACGTCATGCTCGTATTATTAGTGATTTTTATGGTCACCGCACCCATGATTACCAGCGGCATCAATGTCGATCTTCCTCAGGCCAATGGCAACCCCATTGAATCAAAAGATGCACCTGCAATGGTCAGCTTAGATAAAGAAGGTCGCTATTTCCTTAAATATAAAACACACAGTTCAGCTGAACCTTTGGCTTTATCTGAATTGACCTCTATTTTAAGTGAAGCACAGCAACAAGCTCAGGCTGAAAATAAAACTTTAACCGTTGTTGTGGAAGGTGAACAGTCACGCTCTTATGGCGAAGTCATGTCGCTCATGAACAGCCTACAAGAAGCGGGTCTCAGCCAAGTTGGATTACTCACAGAGCCATTAAAGTAATTTATGAAAGATTTTAAAAAGCCACCTTTTAAACAAAAAGCCATCGCGCTTGGATTTACCTTTGGTGTCCATGTGATTGCTGTTGTTGGCTTACTTTATCTTGGTATGAGTAAACCACCAGAGCCACCGAAGCAAATTAGAACTGTGCTCATCAAACCTGAGGACTTAAAGCCTGTTACGCTTGAAGAAACAGAGTTTACTGAAACAGCGCATGAAAATGTAGCAAAAGAGGTCACACAAACTGCTCCGCCCGCTGTAGAGCCTGCACCTGTGATCCCAACTGCACCACCTATAACACCCGTTGTGCCAAAGGTCGACACTCAAAAAGCAGCAGCGGATGCCAAAGCTGCTGAAGCGGCAACGCGTAAAGCAGAAATGCAAAAGCAGTTAGAGGCACGAGCGAAGGCTGAAGCTGAAAAACTACAAGCTCAGCAAGAACGTGCTGCTGCCCGTGCAGCGGAGCAAGCTAAAAATGCAGAGAAAGCCAAAACAGATGCAGCGGCGAAAGCCGAAGCAGATGCCAAACGCCGAGCAAACTTAGAAGCATTGAAAAAAGCAGAGGCAGTACAAAAAGCGAAGCTAGAGGCACAAAAGAAAGCGGATCTCGCTAAAAAGCAGAAGCAAGACGCTGATACAAAGGCCAAAGCAGATGCAGATAAAGCCAAGGCTGCCGCTGATGCAAAACGTAAAGCCGATGCAGACAAAGCGAAAGCCGCCGCTGATGTTAAAGCTAAAGCAGATGCTGCGAAGACCAAAGCTGACGCTGATGCGAAACGTAAAGCTGATGCTGATAAAGCTAAGGCAAATGCTGATGCAAAAGCCAAAGCTGATTCCGAAAAAGCCAAGGCTGCCGCTGATGCAAAACGTAAAGCTGATGCTGAAGCGAAAGAGCGTGCGGCTGAAGAAGCACGTGCTTCATCTGCAAAACAAGCTGCCGAAGAAGCCGCGCAAAAGAAAGCAGAAGCAAAGCAAATTGCTTCAACGGCTAAGCGCGACTTTGAGAATAAAATTAAGCGTGCTTGGGATACCCCAGCAGGTTCAACGGGTAAAACCGCGACTGCACGTGTCACGCTTTCGGATAGTGGTGCTGTACGATCTGTGCTCGTAAGCTCCAGTGACCCTGACATGAAAGCCAGCGTCGAAGCAGCTGTTCGTTCTGCTGCACCCTATCCAATGCCTTCAGATCCAGAAGCGCGCCGGCAAGCACAAAGCTTTACCTCATCCTTTACTGCAAAATAACCCAAATCCCTCTGAACAGTCAGGGGGATTTTTTTAGCCTAAATCTCAGTACTTTTATATACTCAAATAACTTATTTTATATACGTTTAATCTGTTTTAGCTTTCAATAACAATCCGTGCAATATCTTTAATTTCAGTCGATATTGCACTCCATATAAGCAAATCGCCACTCCCCCCTTATCACACATATCTACCTATGCGTTTTTGCATTTACGCTTCAACGACTTAATTCTTACTCATTTTTCACAGTGTTATAACAGATCAGTCATAATTTCATGCTTTTAATATTAGAAAATCATGCCATTATGTAGAACAATTAAACCCACAATAAAAGCCGTTTGTTTGAGTAAATAACGAATGATGGAAATGACGCGTAAACACCTTCTTAGCCTAGCCATTTTAACTGCTTTCAGCCCAGTCTTAGTGACTCAAGCGCATGCTCAGCTTCATTTAGAAATTGCAAAAGCACCTGAAGAAGCGCCTAAAATTGCAATCGTACCTTTTAGCAATGACAGTAGCCTCTATCCCATTATTGAAACGGATTTAAACCGCTCAGGGAAATTTACCAGCGCTTCAAAAAATTTACCTGCAACCGCCAGCATGAATAATCCGAACGCAGCCAACTGGCAGGCTGCAGGTGTTCCATATGTCGTTACAGGAACAGTAAAAACCACTGAAAATGGTAGCTACGAGGTTCATTACCAACTGTATGATGTCCAAAAACAACAATATCTTTTAAATGAATTATTAACTGTTCCAGCATCACGCGTTCGTTCTGCTGCACACATGATTAGTGATGCCATTTATCAAGCATTAACTGGTATTCCAGGAGACTTTAGCGGTCGTATTGCTTATGTGCTACGTAATCCAGCTACACCGGAACAACGCTATACACTACAAATCGCGGATACTGATGGTGAGCAACCACGTACAATTTTAACGTCACGCGATCCAATTTTATCGCCTGCTTGGACACCAGATGCCAAGAAAATTGCTTATGTTTCATTTGAAACCAAACGCCCTGCAATTTATGTCCAAGACCTTTCGACAGGTGCGCGTGAAAAGCTTGCTAGCTTCCGTGGTCTAAATGGCGCACCAAGCTTCTCTCCAGATGGGAAAAGTATGTTGTTCACCGCTTCTATGCATGGCAACCCAGAAATTTACCAAATGAACTTGGAAACCCGTCAACTGCAACGTATGACCAATGACAGTGCTATTGATACTGAAGCACGTTATGCACCAGATGGTAAGTCATTTATCTTTACTTCTGACCGGGGTGGTTCTGCACAAATTTACCGTTATGACTTGGCAAATAGCAGTTATAACCGCCTGACCTTCCGTGGCGCATTCAATGCACGTGGTACGCTCAGTGCCGATGGCAAAAAGCTGGCACTGGTCCACCGCCCAAGCGGTAGTAACTATAAAGTCGCTATTCAAGATTTAAACTCAAGTGTTACAAATATTTTAACGCCAACCAGTTTGGATGAGTCACCAAGTTTTTCCCCAAATGGGCAGATGGTGGTCTATGCAACGCGTGAAGGTTCACGTGGTTTGTTATCGATCATGTCACTGGATGGCCGTTTCCGTATGAATTTACCAAGTGAACAAGGTGAAGTCCGTGAACCCGCTTGGGCACCCAAATAACTTTTTTAATGACTAGTCATTTAATAATCATCAATTTTCATGGAGATGAAGAATGAAATCGATCAAACTTTTAGCCCTTCCAATCTTAGCGACTGCTCTTGTAGTTACAGGATGTGCGAGCCGCAAACCCGCTGCGACAATTGAAGCGGGTCAAAACCCAAATGGTTCAACCACAGTCAATACTCAAGGTCTAAGTGAAGATGCTGCTTTAAATGCACAAAATCTTGCAGGTGCATCGGCAAAAGGCGTAACTGAAGCCAACAAAGCATTTTTAGCAAAACGCGTTGTGCATTTTGACTATGACAGTAGCGACCTCAGCAATGATGATTACCAAACGCTACAAGCTCATGCGCAGTTCTTAATGGCAAATGCAAATTCGCGTGTGGCGTTAACAGGTCATACCGATGAGCGCGGTACACGTGAATACAATATGGCATTGGGTGAGCGCCGTGCCAAGGCGGTTGAAAGTTTCTTAATCACCACAGGTGTGAGTCCAAACCAACTTGAAGCCGTTAGTTATGGTAAAGAAATGCCAATCAATGCAGGCCATGACGAAAATGCATGGAAAGAAAACCGTCGCGTAGAAATTAACTACGAAGCAGTTCCACCACTTTTAAAATAATGCTGGTATTACAACTGAAATAAAAAAAGCGCTCCTTTCGATGAGCGCTTTTTTTATGACTTAAACTTGTACAGGCTTGGGATTTTCATCAGATTCTTCAGCATGTTGCATAGATTCAATCATGTCATGTTTATTGAACTTTTTATACTCAGCTTTTGCTTCGTAGTCTTTCCACGCTTTTTTTACGCTATCGTCTGAAATATCATCTAAGTTAATCCCTTCGCTCGGCGTTGGAGTCGCATCAAATTTTTGCGTTGTCATTGTTGTGCTCCTATTTTTACCTGATATTCCTTCCATCAACATAGCACTTTCCACAAGACTTGCAAGGGTAAAATCGCAGCAAATAGTCGAGTTTAATTGTTCTTTTGTCTCGTTCTCGACTAAAATATAGCGCAATGTTGATTTTGTTACGTATTCAAGTTTTAGTGGAGTCCTCCCCCTTATGTCATATCTCAATCTGTCCCAATTTTTAGAACAACAAATGGGAAATCTTACGCCTGAATTGGCACAAGTGATTAGCACCATTGCTGCTACTTGCCAAACTATCGATCAAGCTTTACAAAAAGGCGCTTTAGCAGGTGTTTTAGGTAGCGCACAGCATGAAAACGTGCAAGGTGAAGAACAGAAAAAACTGGATGTGATTTCAAATGATTATTTGATTGATGCTCTAAAAGTTCACCCACAAGTTGGTGGCTTAGCGTCTGAAGAATTGGATGAATTCACGCCAGCTCAAGAAAATGGCAAATATTTAGTTTTATTTGACCCACTTGATGGTTCAAGCAACATCGACATCAATATGTGTGTGGGTACTATTTTCTCAATCTTGCCTGCAAAAAATGCAGTGACACAAGCTGAAGACTTTATGCAAGCAGGCAACCAGCAAGTTGCTGCGGGTTATGTACTTTATGGCCCATCAACCATGTTGGCACTAACAGTCGGCGCAGGTACGGTGTTCTTTACCTTTGACCCAGAAACTCAACAATTCTTGCTCACCTCTGAAAATATTCAAGTGGCAGTAGATACCAAAGAATATGCCATTAACTCATCAAACCAACGCCACTGGGAAAACCCAGTAAAACGTTATATTGAAGAACTTCTCGCAGGTAAAACAGGTCCACGTGAGAAAGACTTCAATATGCGTTGGGTGGCTTGTATGGTGGGCGACATTCACCGTATTCTTTGCCGTAGCGGGATTTTCATGTATCCATACGACCTCAAAGATCCGAAAAAAGCAGGTCGCCTACGTTTAATGTATGAAGCAAACCCTATGAGTATGCTAATTGAACAAGCTGGCGGTGCATCTACAACGGGTCGCGTTCGTATTTTAGACATCGAACCAACTGACCTACACCAACGTGTCCCTGTTATTATTGGTTCTAAAAACGAAGTCGATTTAGTGACTGGCTACCACAACTAATTTTTTTAAATGCGCATAGCCATCTGACGCGTTATGCGCATGAGTCTCCTCCATGTCGATTATTTTCCTTGAATCAAAAGACAACCCAAAGATTAAACATCTCCGTGGTTTAATAGAGCAAAGTAGCTACCGTAAAAAGCAAGGTCAAACTGTGCTTGAAGGGACACACTTAGGCTTAGCTTGGGTTGAAAAAAAGAAGAAACTCAATTCTATTTTCACCACTGAAAATGCACTCGAACACCCTGATATTTGCGATATTCTAGATGAATATGAGGGTGCTGTTTTTGTCATTGCTGAAAGCCTATATCGTGACTTAAGCACATTAGGAACGACTTTACCCTTCTTGGCAGTTGTAGACTTACCAAGTTCAAGCCAAAGTGTAGACTTTAGCTTAGATACCTTGATTTTGGAAAACATTCAAGATCCAGGCAATGTAGGTACACTACTCCGCTCTGCTGCTGCAGCGGGTATTAAGCAAGTTATTTGTACCAAAGGTTCTGCTGCACTCTGGTCACCACGTGTATTACGCGCAGGCATGGGTGCACACTTCTCACTCAACACCTATGAAAACGTTGCCATCGAAGATGTACTCGAACGCTTTGAAATTCCAGTGTATGTAACCAGCTCACATCAGGCTGAAAGTTTATATCAAAAAGATTTAACACAAGCTTGTGTCTGGATCTTAGGCAATGAAGGCCAAGGAGTTTCTGACTTTGCTTTAGCACATGCTCAAGCACTGAGCATCCCACAGCCCGGTGGCCAAGAATCTCTCAATGTCGCTATTGCGGGTTCAATCTGCTTTTTTGAAATGGTACGACAACGACTTTAAAATCGTTAAGTTATATTAACTAAAGTCGGCTCAGCAGAAAAAATAGATTACACTAGACAAAATAATTACTTGTGTTGTCAACCAAACCATTATTTCCAACGTTATAAGCACATGATCGAGGAAATAATGGTGGGTATCCGATGACAGGATTTTCCATCTCTATGGATTTAGCACCCAAACAGTCTAAAACGCAGGATTCTAGTACTCTTAAGAGTACCGCCGAGTCTCGCCTAAAAAACTTCATGCAAGAAGTGACTGGTCGTGCGTTAGTAATGATGGAAAGTGCTACCCAAAACCAGCAGGGTATCGCCATGGATTTGGTGCAAGAAGCCTTTATTTCATTACACAAATCTTATTCCGATCGATCTACGGAAGAATGGTATCCCCTGTTCTATACCATTCTAACCAACAAGTTACAGGATTGGCGTCGTAAAGAAGCACGTCGAGCACAACCGTTTTCTTTCTTTAAAAAAGTCAGTCTTGATGATGACGATTTTGAAGTCAATGAGGTGGTCGATGAAAGAGCGCTGAATCCTTCAGACTTTTTAAGTCAAGCTGTCACTGCGGATGAAATTCAAGAAGCCATTGCGGGTCTTCCTGTTCGTCAGCAGCAAGCATTTATGTTACGTGCATGGGAAGGTTTTGATACTGCAACCACTGCGCAAATCATGAATTGCTCTGAAGGCAGTGTTAAAACTCATTACCACCGTGCGATTCAAGGCTTACGCAATGCTCTCGCACATTTGAATCCACATCTAGGAGGATCATCCGAATGAAAGATGATTTCTTAAAGCAAGTAACCTCCAAACTTGATGGGCTCGCGCAACACCACAAAAACAAACCCGTGGTGATGCAACATGTTCTTGATGACATTCAAGATCAAAAGTCCTCACGTTATGGCCTTTGGAAAATGTCAGGTTTTGCTTTAGCTGCGGCTATTGCTGGTTTTGTCGTACTTCCGAACTCTGTAACCCTTGATGAAAAACCACACAACCAAGTGGTTTCGACTCCTAAACTTTCACCTCAAATGGTTGAAGATTTAGAAATGTTATTGGTTTTAGGTGAGGACACTGTTCCACATGGCAGCTAAACGTGTCGCTTTCGCACTTTGCACGCTAGGTTTTTTACAAACCAGTTTTGCAGGTTTTGATCGTTTTTGGATTTTTTCCAAAGATGCAGACACCCAAGTGTCTGAAACATGGGAATCGTTGTCTGAAGAAGAACAGCGTGCGTTGATTCAACGTTACCAATCTCTTAAAGAACTGCCCGATGCGCAAAGTGCAGCCCTGCAACAACGTATGGACTGGTTTACTCAGCTACCTGAGCAAGAAAAGCAAAAAATGCGTGAGACTTGGCAACAGATGAGCACCCAAGAACGACGTGATTTACGTGTACGCATGCAAAAAGCAGATGCAGATGAACGTGTGAATATTCGAAATGAATATATCAATAAATACATCCATAGTAACACTGCTACACATTAAGATGCCTAGCCGAATATAAATAGTATAGAAACGCTCATAAAAAAATGCCTCATGTGAGGCATTTTTTTATGCTTACATTTATATTTTTCGTCGTTGTCTAAGCCACGCTAATGACAACAATCCAAGCACCCCAACACTACCCATTGAGCCACCACCACCGCCACTCGCTTCCGTATTGGTATTTTTAGCGGTGTTCGTAAAATACATCATCGCAGATTTAGACTCTTCAGCCTCTGCATCATAGATCACATATTCAATTTCATAAGGGAATGGACTGAAATTATTGCGGACTTCAACTTCAATATTGCCGCCATAACATACATATTTTTCATACTCTCCCGGACAAGAACCTGTACGTTCTGGCTTAATATTAATGCCTGCATCCTGACGTACAATACGAATAGCAAGATCCTTTCCATTCGCATCACGGTGAAATGCTGGACGCTGATGTTCTGCCGCGACTGTACTAATTGGCCCATCACCATCATCACTATCATTTGCCAGTGGATTTACATTGAGTTTTAAAATGCCACCATAATTCAGGGTGTATTCATCCGTTTTGGCAATCGGTTGTATATTGCTAAACTCCGCTTTTAGAATCCCCGAAGAGCTTGCCTGCGTAGCCTTACTCTTTACACTATATTGGCAATACACATATTCCGTGCTTGTTGTAGGCTTACCATCGGTGCGATAAATCATGATTTGTTTTAAATCATCCTTCCACTCACAGCGTAAAGTTGGATCCGCTCTGAGCTTTGAGGTATCCAGCACACCATCTTTGGCACTGAGCACACCTACACCTAATACCTGAGTTTCAGTAATGGTATAATTCTCAGTGTTCATTTCTTTTAAAGCAGACGTTCCATCAGCAGTGTTGACCACAGCCTCATCTTGCAAGACAAACTGGAAAGGATCGACATAAATCGCTCGGTACTTTTGATGTAGTTTGGTTGCCGCTAAAAGCTCTTTATAACGCTTTAACTCTTCATTAAACTCGATCAAAAAGTCTGGATTGGTGTTTTTATTGGCGATTAATTCTTCCAATTCCTTAATATTATTCTCATAAGCCTGAAGACGTTCTGCCTGCGAGCTATTTTTCAAATCAGCAATATCAGCTGCTGCTAAACGACGCAACTCAACCGATCCAATATCACAGCTGTTAGCTTCCGCAGGTGCTAACATCAATGTTCCGTCGACAATACGATCTAGACCACGCTGGTCACTATCATTACAGCTCAATTTACTGTTGGTATCGAGTAAATCAACTCCACCACTATTCACTTTCGGGAAATACATTGGGCGGAATAAATTATATTTTGATGGCGAAGTTAAGGAACTGAGTAGACTTCCTATAGCTACATTTTTCACATCAATATTAGTATCTGTCGTACCATCGAGTATTCGTGCACTTGCTGCCAGTTCACACTGACTGGTCACCGTATCAAGCGCATTGTAACCGGCTGTCACACCTGCATCATATTTATCGGATAGTGTCTGAGAACCGACATAGCGGCATGATGTGTTTCCATTATATGCAAGCACATTGTAATACATTGACTTCATACCAAAATCATCATAATCCAAAACACTCGCTGCACTGTTTTCTACAATAGTGTTATTTGACAATAAGAAACTACTTTCAAGACTTAGATTATGCTCTCGGGTATTGACGGCATACAAAATGCTTCCATTTGTTGCATTTACCGTATTTTTTGCAATGGTATTATTCGCCATAGCAACTTTTGGGTTACCACAAAAATCGAATGCATTTAGATTCGATATCTGACCATTCGAAATAATACTATTCGCTCTAAACTCTATATTGGTTTTTACATCCAACAGCCCTGCATAACATTGCATTGCAAGAACACTACCCACAGTCGCTTGGTTGCCTTGTAATACACTATTATTTACAGTCACCTGATGCTCACCAGGACCAACGAGATAGAGTGCTCCACCTTTTTTATCGGACTTTGAGTTTAGAATTTGTGCATTATTTAAGGTTAATGCTCCACCGACCAATAAAGCACCGCCTTCATCTGCCGAATAACCATTTTCTAAAATCACATTCTCTAGCGTCAAACTGGTCTTGCTAATGGTATTAAATAAACGTGACTTTCCACCCGCATCAATCCGTGAAGTCAACTCACCTAGCGCTGGATACTTAAAAGTGATGGGATTTTTTTCACGATCTAAATATGGGCTTTTCCCAAAAATCACCACTTTAGACTCGGGAACAATTTCCTTATTCAGTTTATACGTCCCAGCTTCTAACTGAATATAATCGGTTTGACCTGAACCGGTATTCCCAGCACTACAGCCACCATAAGCCTTGTTTAAGCTGGCTGTTTTGATTGCCTCACGGAGTGAACATTGATTCATGTTCACATTATCTTCATCATCAAATGTGTTGACAAGAATTGTTCTATCTTCTGCAGCCATTAATGTCATAGCAGCTACAACCATGACACCCAATAGTCCTTTTTTAAAGTGTTTCATGTTCGCCCTTTTCTTTTTATTTTCGACGCATCAAAATTAAAGCAAATAACCCCAGTAAGCTCAGAATACCTGTGCTTCCCCCAGAGGTTTTAATTTTGTCACTTTCCATATGATTTTGCGGTTCCTGTACAATTTGTACATTCACTTCAATGAACGGAACATGCTCATCAAAGCGTGTTGTGGTTGTGACCAACTGTAACCTGAAAATATCAGCACCATGCCATGCTCCATTTGGCGTGTAAGTAATATTTCCTAGTTCATCAATCACCACTTTGCCTTTCGATACCGTTTGAGTCTGCTGCACCCGCATACAACCCGGCTGCCATTCTTCACCATTTGGTGCTTTAGCTAATTTGAATAAACTTGCACATTCGGTTTTGGACAGTAGATCACTATCGCCTAGCAGATCTGCAACAGAAAGTTTAGCTACTTGCCCCGCAATCAGATCTTCACCAATTAAACTAATCGTGGTTGGGACTTCAATCTCAATTGCACCACGGTCACAAAAGGTATTGTTCGTATTTCGATTCACACCGCGTTGATCTGAATTTTCACAACCAATTAAAGAATCTGTTGTGTTTACAACCACTTTCCCCTTATTCACAATTGGAGAATCTAACCAATGTGTCTGACTCATTAAAATGCGTGGACGGATATAGCCTAAAAATTTTTGGTTGGGAACAATATAAGGACACAATAAACTGTCAGCATCTGCAGACATGGTTTTACACTCACCCACCACATCGCTGCCTGCAATCAAGGCGCCAGACCAAAACTCATTCGGATAATAGCTCGCTCCACTGCCACAGTCAGTTTGTGTAACTAAGTTGTTCTGAAGGACTGCTTTACTTAAATCCCCAGCACAGTTTTTTGAGATAGTATTTTCGCTATTTCCTAAAACGATACTATTGGCCAGATAAGCCAAGTTTGTAGATGGATTGAAATAAATCCCTTTACTGTTCCCCACCACCGTTAAGTTATTCAAAGCCATGCCATCTCGAACATTGACGACATAACCTGTATTTTTCACAAAGGTGCTACTGACCAGACGTGATGCTAAACTGGATAAGGTTATATCTTCTTTAACCGCTGCATTATTGACAGAGTAAATATTGGCACTGCTTGCATCTGTTGTTTTATTTTCTTTGAAAACTGAATTATAAATCCGAAAAGAAGGCGCCTCCCCATACAAAATAGCACCTTGTACCGCTTGGTTTTGTTCAACCAGAGTAGCGCGAATTTCGACTAGACTACGACTGGTACCATCTTCAAGCAAGGTTGCGACATTGTAAATCGCCCCCCCTTGCCCTGCAAAACCACCTGTTAATTTGACGTACTCAAGACCTAAATATTCATTGTTATAAATTAAACCACCTTGATTCACACCGCAGTCTTTCGCACAGCCCTGTAGAGTAACCTCTTTTACTAACACACGAATTAAAGCATTCTCAGCATTATCAACCCTTAATAAATTGTCAGAACCATTCATTTTTAAGATGGCATTACTTAAACCCTGAACAGTTTCTTCCCCCACAGAACTGTCATAACTTGTTCTGAGTGTTAAATCTTTTTTGATCGCAAGATGGGTATTTAGCAAATAGGTTTTATTTTTCTCAAGCATGACGGTGGAAATCGCATCTTTGCCCCCGCAGCCATAATAACCCGCCTCAGGCATACCTTGATTAATATAGTCGATAGCTTCGCGAAGTGAACATTCCGTGTCATTTTTGACAATATCGTCAGTGATGGTCACCTTAATATTGTCCGAATAGGCATGACTCGCCACCAATAGCGTAGCTACACCTATGCTCTTCTTGAGCATAACGATCTCCTTGCTTTTATTTTATCTTTTCTTTTTATTCTTAGATTGCAAAATCCCTGCAATATCTAACAATTTTTCGTACTCTGTCACAGCTCGGACAATTTCTCAAGTAATATTATGATTTACCGATATTCGTCAATTAGCGCATAAATTTGTCTGAGGTTTGCATTACTCAGTTTGGTTTTCTCACCTTTAAGCAGTTGAATCAGTTGTTCTAAACTTTGCAATAACACCGAGGTTTGATGTGGCCCATGCGAGAGTAAATAATCAATAATCTGTTGATCAATATGAATCCCACGACGCGATAAAACCGACATCACCAGTGTAGAACGATCGGCATACAAACTTCCGTTTGGTACTTTCACACTTACAGCCTGCGTCAGGCGAGATTGTAAATCGGGTAGTTCAAGTTTTAATTCAATCGGCGCAACACGAGAAGAGAACACCAACTGCCCGCCTTCTTCATTATTGTAGTTGATCAGGTGAAAAACCGCTTTCTGCCAATGCGGCACACCACTTATGGCTTCAATGTCATCTAAAGCGACAAGGTCAAAACGCTCTAAAGAGGTAATTGCTTCAGTTGGCGCATCCAGCAACTCAAGTAATGAAACTTGAATCGCTGTTTTACCTACATCTAAATAAGAATCACAAATTGCTGAAAGTAAATGGCTTTTTCCAGAACCCGCACCACCATAAACATAAAAACGATTCATTAAACCTGCATGTAACTGACGAATCGCATCGATAACAGGCCCCCATCCCGGCCCAGAAAAATCACTGATTCGGGCATCGAGTTGGGGTTCAATATCTAGTTGCAATTGACGCATGCTGGTTTGTATATCCTAAAGTTCTTTATGGTCTATCTGATCAATCTTACTTGAATTTTCAGATGCTTGCTGAGCTTTTACCGTTTGATTTTTTAGTTCAATATCAACATCGACTTCATCTGTTTCAATCGTAATTGAACCCGCTGATGAATCTTGCACAACATAAGTAGATGTACTATACATTGGGCTGTTTTCATAAAACTCACGTGCATGTCTTAATAAGACCACAATCACAGCAGCGACAGGCAATGCAATTAACATTCCTAAAATACCGCCCAATTGTGCACCAGCCAGCACTGCAAATACCACAGCAACTGGAGACAAGCCAATTTTATCGCCCAACAAGAACGGTTGTAGGATATAACCTTCCACTGCCTGACCAATCATAAAGACCACGCCAACCAAGAGTAATTGCATCCAATCAATACCAAACTGGAATAAACTTGCAATCACTGCGGCAATAATCCCGACAGCAAAACCTAAGTAAGGAATGATACTGCACAGCCCAGCCACCATCCCAATAATCAAACCTACTTCAAGTCCAATTAACTGTAAGCCCATTGCATAGACCACGCCCAAGAGCACCATGACCAAGAACTGACCTTTGACAAAAGCACCAAGTACACTATGACATTCTTTAACAATGACTAAGGTCTGTTCTTCATATCGCCGTGGAATAAGACGACGGAAACTGTCCAGCATGCGATCCCAATCCAACAAGAAATAGAATGCAATAATTGGGATCAGTACAACCGTACCACCAATCTGAATGAAGTTCAGTCCAGACTGAGCCAATTTGGCAATCATAGCCTGAATACTGTCAGCACTATAGTTGGTCTGTACATATTCCATAATCGCAGCTGAAATCTGGTCAACATCTAATTCCATTGGGACCAAATTAAAACTGTCAGATAACCAAGGGAGGAATTTATAATTTGCCCAATGTATACCTGAAGGAATGCTGTTCTTTGCATACATCAACTGTTCCCACACCAGTGGAACCAAATACCAAAATGCCAATGTAATGACAACACCAATACCGATAAAAACAGCACTAATAGATAACCAACGTGGTAAGCCAATTTTATGCAGTTTATCGACCAGTGGACTAAACAGATAAGCGACTAAAAATGCACCAATAAAAGGTAAAACAACAGGCTTGAGTAGATACAACACCCAGAGTATGAGCGCGATTCCTGCCAAAATAAAAATACGTTTAAGTGTACGATCTTGCATGCAATCTCGCCTTTGTCAGATTTAATCGTTATTGAGAAAAATATTTTAGCAAAGATAACATTTTAGCGCAGAAATAACATATGTGTTTCGTATATTCAGGTATAATCGCCCCGCGAATGCGGAGACTTCATTATGAGCAACTCAACTTCTACCCCAAACACTGGTTTAAGCTACAAAGATGCAGGTGTCGACATTGAAGCGGGCGACGCGTTAGTCGATCGTATCAAATCTGTCGCGAAGCGTACTACTCGTCCTGAAGTAATGGGCGGATTAGGTGGCTTCGGTGCACTTTGTAAAATCCCTAAAGGTTATGAAGAACCTGTTCTCGTATCTGGCACAGACGGTGTTGGTACAAAATTACGTTTAGCATTGAATTTGAACCGTCATGACACGATTGGTCAAGACTTGGTTGCAATGTGTGTAAACGATCTTCTTGTATGTGGCGCTGAGCCATTATTCTTCCTTGACTACTATGCAACTGGCCATCTTAATGTAGATGTAGCTGCAAACGTAGTTACTGGTATTGGTACAGGCTGTGAACTTGCTGGTTGTGCATTGGTTGGTGGTGAAACTGCCGAAATGCCTGGCATGTATGAAGGCGAAGATTACGACTTGGCAGGTTTCTGTGTAGGCGTAGTTGAGCAAAGCAAAATTATTGATGGCTCTAAAGTCAAAGCGGGTGACGTTTTAATTGGTGTTGCATCAAGTGGTGCTCACTCAAACGGTTACTCTCTACTTCGTAAAATTTTAGACGTGAAAAACGTTGACTTGACGCAAATCGTTGATGGTCGTCCACTTGCTGATGTTGCAATGGAACCAACACGTATTTATGTGAAGCCTATTCTTCAACTGTTAAAAGAAGTTGATGTACACGCAATGGCGCACATTACTGGTGGTGGTTTACCAGGTAACTTACCACGCGTATTGCCGAATGGTGCTCAAGCTGTTGTGAGTGAGGCAACTTGGGAATGGCCAGAATTGTTTAAACTTCTTCAGCGCGAAGGCGGTGTTGAACAGTTCGAAATGTATCGCACATTCAACTGTGGCGTAGGCATGGTCTTAGTTGTCGATGCTGCTGATGCTGACAAAACAGTTGAACGACTCAATAGCCTGGGTGAAAAAGCTTTCACTATGGGGCATATCGTAGACAATGCTGAGTCAGTTGAAGGCGCAGACGAAAAAATCCGCGTGGTATTCGCTTAATTCGTATGATTAAAATTGCTGTTCTGGTTTCAGGAAGTGGATCAAACCTTCAAGCCTTGATTGATGCCAATCTGTCAGGCCAAATTGTGGGTGTGGTTTCCAACAAACCTGAAGCCTATGCGCTACAGCGTGCTGAAAATGCAGGTATTGCAACAGCGGTCATTGAACACAAACAGTATCCTCATCGTGAAGCTTTTGATGATGTCATGCATCAACAGTTACTCGATTGGGATGTGGACTTGGTGGTTCTTGCTGGCTTTATGCGTATTTTAAGTGAGAAATTTGTCAGTGCTTGGGAAGGGAAAATGATCAACATTCACCCTTCTCTTCTACCGCATTACAAAGGTATGCATACCCATCAGCGCGTCTTGAATACTGGCGATCAACTGCATGGCTGTACCGTACACTATGTGACGGCTGAACTCGATGCAGGTCAAGCTTTGGCACAAGGTGTACTGAAAGTTGGTTCACATGATAGTGTGAATAGTTTGGCCCAGCGCGTACATACGCTTGAGCATATCATCTACCCGCAAGTGGTAGAATGGATTTGTACACAAACGATTCAGCATACAGACCAAGGTGTTCTCTACCGCGGTACACTGATGCACGAGCCAATTCAGTTTTGCAAATTTTAAAAATAAAAAACGCCTCCTTGGAGGCGTTTTTTTTATGGCTGCTGAAAAGTACTATTAAACATTTTCTTGAATCAGCATCTTAATCAAAGCAACCGTTTCTTCTGGTCGCTCCAAAGGAAACATATGGCTTCCCTCAACGATTTGATAAGGAATGCCAAATTTCTTTTTCACTATTTGTGGAAACCCCGGACCAATAAAAGGACCTTTTTCAGCAATCATTAAATGCATCGGCACTTGTGGTTTGCACTGAGGTAGCCACCATAAAGAAGGATTGGTTCTGAAGATATGAACTTCATCCATTTTTGCAATCGTAAGTTCAACACCGCCACGGACGCGATCTTCCGTTAAAGCATAGTCAATATAAGCTTGAAAACAGTCTGGATCAAAGTCTTTATAAAAGCCTTTTGGACGTAGAAGTTCAGCTGCTTGCTCACGGCTCTCCCAATGGTCACGACGCCGTAAGGATAGCGCTGCTGGTGACATGGTATCGACCATTTTTAACTTCAACATCTTCGCAAAGTGTAATGCAAACGAGGCTTTGCCCATGATCAAAGGCGGGTCCATCATGATGACTTGTTCAAATAAATCAGGACGCTGTAACGCCGCCTGAAACGTCAGCACTGATCCTAATGAATGTCCCAAACCAATCACTTTACGACCCTGTGCCTGACGAACAATACTTTCAATCACTTGCTGAGTTAAGCTTTTCCAATGGTTATCAATCGGGTAGTTTTTATCTGGCCCTAATAAAGGGACATAGATCACATCATACTGATCTGACAGTAAATCAAATAATTTCTGATAGACCTTAGAAGGCACGCCATTGGCGTGCGCAAAATGAATTAAAGGTTTCATTGGAGTTTCGTGGTCTGTTCAGATTGCATTTGATTTGAAAGTGAAGATGCAAAACCAGCTCCCATCGATGCACCTAAACGGCCTAATACTGCATCTAGTGGGCTATGTACCACCGTATAATCCATCGCTTTATCGGTATTTAGTTCACGTTTTAAAGTATGTAAATTACCAATACGGTCCGCAATACCCAGTTTGACCGCCTGGTCCCCTGTCCAGAAAAGGCCTGAGAAAAGTGCAGGATCGTTCGACTTTAACTTTTTGCCACGACCTTGTTTCACAGCATTAATAAAATGCTCGTGTACATTATCAAGTACACCTTGAACATGTGCGCGCTGCGCAGGATTAACAGGTTGTGTCATTGACAATAAAGCTTTGTTTTGACCAGAGGTCATGGTGCGGTCTTCAACACCCAGTTTTTGCATGAGACCATTCACCCCATAGTTCGGCATAATCACACCGATTGAACCCACTAAACTCGAAGGATTCACCAAGATTTCGTCCGCAGCAGATGCGATATAGTAAGCACCTGATGCACCTGTATCACCAATCACCGCATACAATTTTTTATCGCTATGTGCTTTTTTCAAATATTGAATTTCTTGCCAGATTTCATCCGACTGAACTGGAGAACCGCCCGGTGAGTTAATATTGAGCACCACCGCTTGGCTTTGTTTATTTTCAAAAGCTTTCTTTAATGATTTAATCGTGTCATCACTGTTTACGCTTTGCTCATCAGCGGCAATGGTACCAACAATATCAACTACAGCTATATGTTTAGATGCAGTTGCATCCGTACCACTGGTCGAACAGCTCTTGGTCATGGCAATCAGAATAAACAAAAGGTAGGCAAAAGTTAGACATTTGAAAAAGATGCCCCAGCGACGTGCACGACGTTGTTCTTCAACGGAAGCTAAAACGGCTTTCTCTAAAAGTTTCCATTCATTTCCTGTCGGTTGTTCATGTACAGGCTGTTGTTTCGGCGTTTCATTTTCTGGTTTTGGTGGCCAATCGGACATATAACAATCCAAACTTGAATAAAATTGCCCTCATTATATACACTGATTTATACAAAACTGTCGAAACAGTTTATTTTAGCCTATAATATTTTATGTTTTTATCCACATGTACCATTGACTCTAAAGAATGACTAAAGCACAAGAGCAAAACTCGACTTATCGTTTACTGCATTTTGTAAGCAAACAACCTATTAAATTTGCACGTTTTTTTGCTAAGAGTTTAGCAGGCTTAGTCAATCTTTTAAAAATCAGTAAAAACAATGATGCTCTCAGACTCAACTTAAAAATTGCGCTGCCTGAGCTGAGTGATGAGCGATGCGAAGTGATTGCGAAGCAAGCAGTACGTAATGAACTGACCACCTATTTTGAGTTTTTTAGTATTTGGGGTTCAAGCAATCAGAAAAATATTGAACGCGTCCAAAAAGTACATGGCGAACATTTGCTACATCAGGCGCTTGCCGCTCAGAAAGGTTTAGTCTTAATCGTACCTCATTTTGGGACTTGGGAAATTATGAATAGTTATGTCGCCCAATTTACTGAAATGACCATTATGTATAAACCGGTCAAGGATCCTGGTGCTGACTTATTTGTTCGTGAGGCGCGCAGTCGTGAAGGCGCTCACCTTGTACCGACCGATGAATCGGGGGTACGCCAAATTTTTAAGGCGCTCAAACAAGGGGGGACGACCGTAATTCTGCCTGATCATACCCCAAAACAAGGCGGTGAAATGATTCCTTATTTTGGCTTTCCTTTAGCTTCAAGCAACCTGAGCGCCAAACTGATTCAAAAAACCAAAGCCAAGGCTTTACTGCTCTATGCTATTCGTAATGATGATGGCTTTGATATGTACATTGAAGAAATCAGCGAAAGTATTTATCAAGGTACAGCCAATGATGGCACCTTCGTCATTCACCAAGCCATTGAGGACTTGGTCCATCGTTATCCTGAGCATTATCATTGGACCTATAAGCGCTTTAAGGCCAACCCTAAACTTCGAGCACTGTATAACCTTCCCTTTAATGAGGCTGTGACACGTTTAGAGCAACTGCGTATGGAACAACAGACTCAGCCGACTGCAACCACTGTCGAGTCTGACGTTGTGCCGTCAGCTCAATAAACCCTGTAGACTGCGCAATAAAACCGATACTGCCTTGCTCTGCTGTTGTTAAGAGTGGGATCTTTAAAGCTTTCAAACGGGCTTGCGTTAATGTACTTGGATGTCCATAACGGTTATTAAACCCTGCTGAGGCAATTGCTAATTTCGGTTGATAATGTTTTAAAAATGCATAGGCTGAACTATGCCGACTGCCATGATGCCCCAAGACCAATACATCAACTTTTAAGTCCGGATAATCCTGTAATAATTGAAACTCGGTTTGCCAGCCAGCATCGCCCATAATCAGAAAATACTGATAAGGCTGTACATCCTTCACCTGTATATAGACCACACAAGATAGCTCATTTTGCTGATACGGCACTTGTGCAAATTGATTGGCTTTCGGCGACAAAATTTTGATTTCTACTTTTTCAGACCAGTGCCAGATCTGACCTTGTTGGCAATAGTTAAAGTTTGACGTAGTTGCCACATCCAATTGCTGATTAGAGTAAACTTGATTGATCGATAACTCATTTTTTAATTTGGCATAACTTCCACTATGATCTTGATCCAAATGTGTAAGTATTAGCTGATCTAACTGGCTCACGCCTTGCTTCGATAAAAATGGCTGAATAATCTGCTTAGCAACACTAAACTTCGATTCATCATAGGAGCCACCAACATCAATCATGGCATGCTGTTGCCCATGTTGCATATACACCGCTTGTCCCTGACCGACATCCAGTACGATCAACTCAAAAGGACGGTTTTGGCTACTGAACCCCAACAAAGGAATCAAACCTAGCACCAGCCATGATTTTGGTAGACTCGGTTTGGGCATAAAAACAATGATTGAGAGCACAATCAGTAAAATGACTTGCCAAGTATTGAGCGCAATCGGGTACAACTTAATCGGTAGTAGCGCATCCAATCCATTGAGTATGCCCAATAAAAATACCAGCACCCAATCTGCCAACTGAAACAAAAGGCTGCTCAGCGGTTCGAAAAGATAAAAAGTAAATGCTGCCAAAACCTCCAGTGGTACAACCAGTAAACTGATCAGTGGAATAGCGACAAGGTTACTGATTGGGCTCACCCATGAGACTTGCTTGAAGAAAATAATCACCAAAGGCATCAAAGCCACAAATATTTTCCACTGCGACTCAACCAAAAGTTTTAGGCTAAAAACGAGTTTTTTCTGCCAAGACTGCGGGCGAGTTAAATCGAGCCGAATAGTGGTTTGATAAATGCGTAAAAGCACAAAGCACGCACCATAGGACAACCAAAAGGCCGCTGATAGAATTGAAAAAGGATCAAACAGTAAAAGGAGGGATGCACTCAATAAGAGTAACGTCAAAGCTGAAATTTTCTGCCTGAGCCAAATCAACACACTTAAGCAAAAACAACTGAGTAAAGTACGGAGTGCAGGAATCTCAAAACCGACAAAGGCACAATACAGCAATACGCAGCAACAAAATGGCAGTAACAATGCATAAGGTCGTGGGATTTTTAGAAAAATCTGTGGCCAATAACGATTCAGCACCTTTTGTAACAGCCAACACAGCATCACGGCAAAGATCAGCACATGTGGCCCAGAAATCGCTAATAAATGGCTAATGCCAAAGCGTTGAAAAAGTGCTGTCGTCTCCTTATCTAAGAAACTTTCATCCCCAGTCAGGAGTGCTAGAATTAAGCCCTTATGGCTTAAGGGCTGGCTATAAATAAAATGACGAATGTTTAATCGCTGATGTTCTATACCCAGTTGAATTTTATTGAGTACACCCTGCTGTTTTCTTAAATAATTGGTATAGCCTAATGCAGAAATTTCTGACTCAGACAAGGGGTGTATGTGCTTGAGTTTGAAACCAGACATGAGATTACGTTGCAGATACCACTGCTCAACATCGAATACACCTTGCACCGCATAACTATGCGCAGGACGTATTTCCCCTCTCAGTCGGTAGTATTTCCCAAGTTCCAAGACCGCTTGCTCATCCGATATTCGTTTTTGAAAACCCAGCCACTGCACTGGTTGCACATGTCGGTTCAAGACCTGTATTTCTTGCTGAATAGTCTCAGCACCCAGTTGGTTAATTTTTGCTATATAAACAATGACTTCAGCATCTTCAACTTTTGTTTCTTTATAGGCTAGACGCTGTTGCAAAGCTGATTGTGCATAATGATATCCCGTAGTTAAAAACAACATGGAATAAATCAATCCACATATAAACTGTAAAATAAGGGCGTGTTTGTGCTTAAAGAGAAAAAACTGTAACGGCAAAAGTACAATGACCAAAATCAGCGCTGGGTAAAAAAGGTGATTTAGAATAGGGACGGTCTGCCCCATCAATGCAATTCCTACAATCCAAGCAGCAGCATATAAAAGCTTCATTCTTTTATTCAATTATTTTTTTTATTGGCGCCATAATAAAGC
This sequence comes from Acinetobacter sp. 789_lipA, assembly GCF_058242845.1. NCBI lineage: Bacteria > Pseudomonadati > Pseudomonadota > Gammaproteobacteria > Moraxellales > Moraxellaceae > Acinetobacter > Acinetobacter sp. 789_lipA. Next base: position 3,104,828 of record NZ_JBZAYS010000001.1, read on the forward strand.
CCACCGAAGTGGGCTTCAATAGATAGTGGCTTTATCTCATATTTTTATCGGCACTCAGCCTAGTCATTGACCCAAAGACCATCTTGCATATGCAAAATAGAATCGGCGGACTGAGCCAGTTGTTCATCATGCGTCACGATCAACATCGCCATATTGAACTCCTGACGTAAATCCATCAGCAGTTCAAAAATTTTGCTTGCTGTTTTCCGATCCAAGTTGCCTGTCGGTTCATCTGCCATCATTAATGCTGGCTTGGCCACCAATGCACGCGCCAATGCAACACGTTGACGTTCCCCACCCGAAAGCTCACCCGGTTTATGGGTTAAACGATGCGTCAATCCTACACGTTCGAGTAAATATTCGGCTTGCTTTTGTACATCTTTAAAGTTGGTGCCTTGACGTAACATCAGTGGCATTGCCACATTTTCCAAAGCCGTAAACTCAGGTAACAGATGATGAAACTGGTAAACAAAACCTAAGTGTTGGTTACGTAAATAACCACGCTCAGCTTCATTCAAACTGTCAAAACGACTGCCCTGCAAAAACACTTGGCCCGAACTCGGACGGTCTAAACCACCCAAGACATGCAACAAAGTACTTTTACCCGAACCACTCGACCCCACAATCGAGACAAATTCACCTGCTTTGACTTGTAAAGAGAGACCTTTAATCACCTCAACAGTCGACTTACCATCGGTAAAGTGCTTTTCAATATTTTGCGCTTCTAAAACAATTTTACTCATAACGTAATGCCTCCGCGGGTTGGATTTTTGCAGCACGCATTGCAGGATAAATTGTTGCAAGGAAACTTAAAATTAAAGACAGGGACACAATGGTTAATACATCTTGCCATCTTAAATACGATGGTAAGTAATTGATGAAGTAGGCATCAAACAGATGCAGTCCCATCACGTTGTTTAACCAACCCACAAAACCACTAATTCCAGAGGCGAAAACAATGCCGAGAATCGCACCCGACACCGTACCAATCACACCAATAATCGTGCCCTGAACCATAAAAATACGAGTAATGGTCGCAGGTGAGGCGCCAAGGGTACGTAATATGGCAATATCCGATTTTTTATCGGTCACAACCATCACCAAGGATGACACAATATTAAATGCAGCCACCAAGACAATCAGGAAGAGTAATAAGCTCACCATAGCCTTTTCCATTTGGATCGCACTAAACAAATTGCCATGAGTATAGGTCCAATTCGAAGCATAAAAACCGCTTGGCAGATCCATCACAATTTCATCAGCCACTTTAGGTGCTGCAAAAATATCATCCAATTTCAAGCGAATGCCTTGCGCGCCATCAGGTAAGCGTAACAAAGTAGATGCATCATTCAAGGCAATGTAGCCCATCATCGAATCGACCTCAGCACCAATGCTGAAAATGCCCACAATTTTGAAACGTTTAAAACGCGGCACTACACCCGCAGGTGAAGGTGTTGCCTCCGGTAAAACCAAAGTCACACTATCATTTAACCCTAAACCTAAGGCATCGGTCATTTGTTTGCCTAAAACAATACCAAACTCACCTTTTTTTAAGTTATCAATACCGCCTTCAACCATGTGATCTTGGATAATCGAAACCTTTTTTTCATATTGAGGTTCGATCCCCGTGACCATAATTCCAGCCACTTGGCCTTGTGCCGTAAGCATCCCCTGCAATTGAGTAAACGGTGCTACGCCTGTGACGTGTTCCTTTGTCTCAATTTTTTTTGCAAGTTCAGGCCAATCTGTTAAAATTTGTGTTGAAGAAACAGTGGCTTGAGGTATCATTCCAAGTACACGTGTTTTCAGCTCTCGGTCGAAACCATTCATTACAGATAAGACTGTAATAAGTACAGCCACACCCAGTGTCAGACCGATCATCGAAACCAGTGCAATAAAAGAAATAAAGTGGTTGCTACGCCGTGCGCGAGTATATCTCAACCCTATATACAGCGAGATTGGTTTAAACATACCATCTAGTCCGAGGTCATAATTATGGAAAATTTACAGCATCAAAACGTTCAAACAGAACGTCGTGTGATGTCACGAATCGATGCGGCCTTGAGAATTAACTATCAGATCATTTCTGATGATGTTGCCCTGAATGACCCTTACGATCCTAATTTTGTTTTACCGCGCTATTTTCTACTACTCGCAGAATTAGATCAATTTGATCATGCACTAAACTACGAATTAGAACAATTATCTGAAAAAGATCAACAAATTGCTCGAATCTTATCCCTATTTAACCAGAAATTAAACCTGATCACGGGGTCTTTGTATGACACAATTGTACAAACCATGTTACCTACACCTGAACATGTGAATTTTTCTGAAAGTGGTTTGAGCTTTTATAGCGAAAAACAAGTTCAAGATGGTACCTATATCCACTTAACCTTGAGCCACCCTGAAAACTTCTTCCATATTGCAGCCATAGCGCAAGTGGTGTACAGCAATGAAGAGGAAAATGGTAAGTGCCGTACGGGAGCATACTTTATTACCTTACACCCGCAAGATCGTGTCAAGTTGGCCGACTGTATTTCTTTGGCTGTCGAAGATCATTAAAGCCAGAACCTTGGACTAGTTTTGGCTTTTTAACTTTTGGGCAAGTTTCCGACTTGCCTGAAGATCTTTATAAAAATAAACGAATAAACCTGACAATAAAACCACTGCACCCACAATCACCATCATCGAGAGTTTTTCTTGATTCAGCACAGCACCTACAAATAAAGCAATCATCGGCGTCATAACGGTAGTCAGCGATAAAGTCGTGGGTTGAATTTTCTGCACCAATTTAAAATAACAGAACATCGCAATCAATGACGCCATGATGACCGTATATAGCAGCGCCAAACAAGTTTTCAAATCGGGAATTTGCTGCGGTGCATACTGCCAAATAAACGGCACAATACATATAGCCGCCAATGTCGACACCAAAATTGAACCTGTCGCTTGTGCAACGGGTTCAATATTCGCATTGACTTTTTTCACCCAAAAAATAGAGGCTGCATAAGAAAATACACTCAGTAACATCAACCCAATCCCAAACGGATGGACATGCTGTGCTGTACCTGCAAGGCAAATGATCGCAAGTCCCAGCAGTGCAATACACATCCCAAGCCACTGCATCGCACTCAAATAGGTCTTAAAGTAAAAACATCCGATCAGCCCTGCCATAATCGGTGCTAAGCCAAACATCAATGCAATCATGCCTGAACTAATATAGTTAGTCGCAACATAGGTAAAAAACTGGGAACCAATCAAGCTAAAAGAACCAGCCAAATAACTATGCCAAGCAACTTTATCGATGGGGAACTGTCGCTTTAAGACCAGTAACAAACAAATCGCCAAAGGCAACGCGATGAAAAAACGTAATACCAACGCCCACAGCATATGTAAATCGGTCACACTCCACACAATCGCTAAAGGCGTTGTGGACCAAATAAAAACCAATAATCCATAGGTTGCCATCAGATTGGCTTTAGAAGACATAATCAGCTCGATGCTAAATGGCGGTTTTGCGTTTTTGCTTTTGAATGGTTTGGTCTAAAGAACTAGAAAATTCGCGTTTATCACGCTCAGAAATAGGCGGTGGCCCACCCGTATTTACACCTGCGCCACGTAATGAATCCATAAAATCACGTAAATGTAGGCGGGCTTTAACATTCGCGGTAGTATAGATTTCGCCACGCGGATGAATTGCGATTCCACCCTTTTCAATCACCTGTGCCGCCAGCGGAATATCTTGTGTCATCACAATATCATTCTCTTTCATGCGTTCGATAATTTCTTTATCAGCGGCATCGGCTCCACTCATCACTTGAATTGAATTTATACGAACGGAAGGCGTAATCCCGACATTTTGATTGGCCACAAAGGTCACTTCAAGCTGATAACGATCTGAAGCACGTAAAATCACTTCACGTAAAATTTTAGGCAATGCATCTGCATCGACCCAGAGTTTAAATGGCAGCACTGCACATCCATAAACAAAAGAAACTGCCTTAGTCTAACAAACTCAGTGCTTGAGCATAATAGATAAAACCGCTCAAAATCCCTAATACAAAGCTTGTGTCATACTTCTTAAGTATCACAAGGAAATACTTTGTTCTTTTGTCTGTCAAATAAAGTAAGGCTTTAGTCTTTTTTGATGATTTTCCAGTAAAAATAAAATATAGGACTTGAAATATAGAAATAACCCTCGATTTAATAGGGATATATAACCTCATTCAATCGTGCATATGAACAATCAAAATAGTCCAGAAATAATCACCATTGATGACCAAAACTTTGGTAGCCACGTCGAGCATTGGAATTTACTCACAGATAACCCTGCACAAGATGTCCCTAAATGGTTAGGTTTAGCTTTAAATGCACCAATCATGCCGATGGGTTTATGCCAGACTGAACAAGATATGGATGCAGATTGCTGGCTCATTCAAGGTCCAAGTCAAGCGGCTGTTCAGCTGACTCAAGTCATCGCGGTTGAAGACAATAAACCCAAGGCTGTTAAAACTGCATTTCCAAGTTTTAATAGCCCCTATAAAGTGTCTGCTGTGGTTGAACGCATCATTCGCGGTCAATCCAACACACAAGCCGTTTTACGTTTAAACTTAGGCAATAACAGCATCGTCTACGCTTATGACAGCCTGTATAGCGTCAATCATGCTCAATACCAAAAAGACCAAACCTATATTGCACATCTCAATGCATGGGCATATGAACTAGAAGCAGTCGCAGAGCACGAGCAACTGGTGGTTGATGACCCTGCATCGATTAAACATCATCGTGCCTTGAACGATATTTTGGCAGCAAACAATGGCATTGCTCCTGCAAACCTACAAGAACAGATTGATGCATGGGAACCAAAGTCAGATGACGACAAAGAACCTGTGACTGTCGATTTTTCAAAAATGGTCGCTTATTTGTATGGCGAAAAGATCGGTCAGGAAGATGAAGCATGGTTCCAAGGGAATATTGTTGGCAAAACCAGCATGCAATTTATGGAACAAGACTACACTCTGCTTGATGTTGCCTTGATTCATGAAGACAACCAACCTGCAACACTGATTCGTATTGCCACTAAAAATCCAGAGTATGCCAACTTTAATATCGGACAATACATTCGCGGCAATATTTGGATTCAAGCCAATATTTATGCATTAAATCAATAATTTATAAAAATAAGCCGACGTAAACTATGCAAGATCGATGTATAGGCTGCGTTGGCTTCTTTATTTATATCAGTACGATTTATTTTAATTTGAATTCATTTGTATAAAAATTATCCACATATGTTATTATCTCTTAGTATTTTAAATTCATTTAAAAGAACTTTTATCCACAGTTTTAAATTCAATTATCTTATTTTAACGATGAATAATAAAATCCTAAGTTCTTTGACTTTCAGATAGTTAGTTATTGGTAGCTGCTGGCTTCTAGGTTAACTCAGCATAAACTTGAATATTTAAGTGATTATGTATAGTGGAAATCTGATTATTTTTAATTAGTACTTTATTTAAGCATTTTTTTATGTTAAAAATACAAACATGCAATAGGATTTTAACGATAATTAAATCGGAATAAAAACTTCCATGAAAATTATGCAAGAAGAAAATATACAGCATGTTGAACATCAATTAGAAAAGCGCTATCAGCTTGACGCTTATTCGTGCATGTTTTTTGTGTTAGGCATGATGATTTCTGCCTACTTCTTACATCAGTTCATCCTGTAACTGATTTCACGTCGCAGCCCAATTCAAAAAAGCCAACTTTGTTGGTTTTTTTATGCCTAGATTATCTGCTACGCCGTATCACTGGATCATTCTTTCCATGTTCTACGCAACATGGCACCCACAAAATTACTTGTATCTCATAAGCAGAGTTGCTTCCCTCCCCCTTAGTTGTCGCACTCACCTACCACCGCACAAGTTGGTGAAAAGTTTTAAACATTGAGACATACAATAAAAAATAGCAATTTTAGGTATAAAAAAACCTGCAAGTCTAAACTTACAGGCCTCTGAAAATACTATAAAAATTAGAATAAACGATTCATACCATTTAAAGTCGCTACACGATATGCTTCAGCCATCGTCGGATAGTTAAACGTCGTTTCTACGAAATAATTGATGGTATTGTTTGGACTATTCATCACCGCTTGACCAATGTGAATAATTTCCGAAGCGTTATTACCGAAGCAATGTACACCCAGCACTTCCAAAGTCTCACGGTGGAATAAAATTTTCAACTCACCCACTGTGTCACCTGTAATTTGCGCACGCGCCAAATGACGGAACGAAGCCTGGCCGACTTCATACGGAATTTTTTCTTCGGTTAACTCTTGTTCAGTTTTACCAATCGAAGAAATTTCTGGAATGGTATAAATTCCTGTCGGAATATCAACCACAGGCTCTACCCCCACTTCACCGCTCATGTTTGCACCTGCACAACGACCTTGGTCATATGCAGCAGAAGCCAGTGAAGGCCAACCAATCACATCACCAGCAGCGTAAATGTTTTCCACTTCGGTTTGGTATTGATCGTTGACTGTAATTTGACCACGGCTGTTTGGCGTAATACCCACATTTTCTAGACCTAAGCCATCCGTATTTCCAGAGCGACCGTTACACCACAAAATAGCATCTGCTTTAATTTTCTTACCGCTTTGTAAATGTAGCACCACGTGATCATCATACGTTTCAAGATGATCAATCTGCTCATTATGGCGAATCAAGACCCCTTGTTGACGTAAGTGATAAGACAAAGCATCAGAAATTTCATCGTCTAGATAACTCAGCAATTTGTGCTGTGTATTAATCAAGTCAACTTTATGATCGAGTCCAATGAAAATAGACGCGTATTCACAGCCAATCACACCCGCACCATAAATGATGATTTTTTGGATCGAATAATCAAGGTCTAAAATTTTGTCCGAATCGAATACACGCGGATGATTAAAATCAAGCGCCGCAGGACGGTATGGACGGCTACCCGTTGCAATCACGATTTGTTTGCACATGATCGTTTCTTTGATGCCTTCAGGGCTAAACACTAAAACCGTATTTTGGTCTTGAACATAGGCACGACCATGGTAAATATCAATTTTATTGCGGTCATAAAAACGTGAGTGTGTATCAACCTGTTGTTGAATCACTTTATGTGCATTTTGAAGCACTTGCTTCATTGTAAACTGACGCCAGTCACCCATTTTTTTAAACATTGGGTCGCGGCGATAACGGATAATACTCGATACCGTTTGACGTAAAGCTTTACTTGGAATGGTCCCCACATGGGTACAGTTACCACCGAGCTGCTCACGTACATCCACAATCGCAACACGCTTTCCAGATTTGGCAAGTTTCATTGCCGCGCCTTCACCCGCAGGGCCTGAACCTAGAACGACCGCATCGTACTTAACGAAAGTTCCACCAACGACCTCTTTTTTACGTGGCATTCAACGCTCCTTCTTCAAAAACTTATTACTTATCTTGGGCATATTATGACGTAATTGCAGGCAATTTGCTGTATTTAGCTTACATATATTAAGTGATAACCACATTTAGTAAATGAATAGTATTTCCGCCCTATCAATTCGCATTTCCGCTATACTAATACTGCTATTTTTAGCATCTCCCCCGTCAAAAACAGTGGAATAGTTGAATATGTCTGAAAACCGTAAACCTGAGCAGGGTATCAAACTTCGTGGCGCAGAAAAGGTCGCGCGTATACCTGTAAAAGTTATTCCTACGGTTGAAACGCCACGTAAGCCGGATTGGATTCGCGTGAAAATGGCAGCACCCGAAGAAGTGCAACGCATTAAATCAACCCTACGTGAACAAAAACTTCATACCGTTTGTGAAGAAGCTGCATGTCCAAACCTACCTGAATGTTTTGGTGGCGGTACTGCAACCTTTATGATTATGGGTGACATTTGTACACGTCGTTGTCCTTTCTGCGACGTGGCACATGGCCGTCCAAATGCACTTGACGCAGACGAACCACGTCACATGGCTGAAACAATTTCAAACTTAGGTTTAAAATATGCCGTGATCACGTCTGTAGACCGTGATGACTTACTTGACGGTGGCGCACAACACTTTGTTGACTGTATTAAAGAAGCACGTGCATTAAGCCCGAATACTTTACTTGAGATTTTGGTACCTGACTTCCGTGGTCGTATGGACATTGCGCTTCGCATTATGACTGAGTGTCCACCTGATGTGTTTAACCACAACATTGAAACGGTACCGCGTTTATACAAAGCGATGCGTCCAGGTTCAGACTACCAACACTCTTTAAATCTATTGAAAATGTTTAAAGAATATTGCCCTGACGTTCCAACCAAATGTGGTTTGATGGTCGGTATTGGTGAAACTGAAGAAGAAGTCATTTCACTTTTAGATGATTTGCATGCACATGGCGTTGACTATGTAACAATTGGTCAGTATTTACAGCCTTCTAAAGAGCATGCGCCGATTGACCGCTTCGTTACACCAGAAGAGTTTGAACGCTACACTGCGCATGGTCAAAAGTTGGGCTTTAGAAATATTTGGGCAGCGCCGATGGTTCGTTCAAGCTACTTCGCTGACCGTCAATACTATGGCGAACCTGTACCAGCAGTACGTCGCAAAGCAGATCCTGCGAAAAAGATTGCGGTCCAAACGATTGAAGCTTAATTTGCTGTGGTGTTAAACAGTTAAAACGCAAGAATTAAAAGCCCTCATATGAGGGCTTTTTTTATTACGATCTTCGTTCTTTATATTTTTCAATTACGTATTCATACATTTCTAACACAGTCATTGTTCAATAAACATCCTAATCTAATTCAAAGTCTAAAATAATCGTGATGCTACACATCACATCAAATTCATTTTATTACACCTTTTTAGTCTACGTTTTGCCTTATTTTCCGTGGAATTCTATAAAACGTATGACTGACCTCACGGTGTAAACAACGGGAGGTTTCAATGGGTTTCATTTTCGCCATTCTGTTTTTAATCTGTATCCTCTGGGCTGTTTTTTATTTTGAACTCAGTCGCTTAATGGCAACTGCAATGATTATTTTTGCATCCCTCTTCGCTGCTATTTTTATCAGTCCGTGGTCATTACTTCTAGGTCTGCCCTTAATTATTCTCAGCCTGATTGTGGTTATTGATCCATTACGAAAGTCTTTAATCACGCAACCTGCCTATAAAGCTTTAGCCAAAGCCATGCCGAGTATGAGCAGTACCGAACGCGAAGCATTGGATGCCGGCACTAGTTGGTGGGAAAAAGAATTATTTATGGGTGCGCCTGACTGGAAAAAATTTGATGGTTATGTCTATCCAACTCTGTCCGCTGAAGAGCAATCCTTCTTAGATCATGAAGTTGAACACCTTTGTGGTTTACTCAATGAATGGGAAATTCATCACCACTTAAAAGATCTTCCTGTTGAGGCATGGCAATACATCAAAGAACAAGGCTTTTTAGGTTTAATTATTCCCAAAGAATACGGCGGTCGTGCGTTTAGCTCCTTTGCACAAAGCCGAATCATGAGCAAAATTTCTTCACGTTCACTGACCACTGCGGTCAGTTGTATGGTGCCCAACTCTCTAGGCCCAGGTGAATTGCTTTTACATTATGGAACTGAGGAACAAAAACAACGCTACTTACCAGGACTCGCTAAGGGTGAAGAAATCCCCTGCTTTGGTTTAACCAGTCCTGAGGCTGGTTCAGATGCGGGTGCAATCCCTGATACAGGCGTGGTCTGCTATGGCGTGTTTGAAGGCCAAGAAGTACTCGGTTTACGTATGAATTTTTCAAAACGCTGGATTACACTGGCGCCTATTGCGACTGTGATTGGTCTCGCTTTTAAACTCTATGACCCTGATGGACTATTAGGCGATGCAAGCAAAACTGAATATGGCATCACCTGCGCATTATTACCTGCCAGTCATGACGGTGTCCAAGTCGGTGCGCGACATAATCCTGGTTCACCCTTTATGAATGGCACGGTCGATGGACAAGATGTTTTTATCCCACTCGATTGGATTATTGGTGGGGTGGAAAATGCAGGTAAAGGTTGGCGCATGCTGATGGAATGCTTAGCCGTAGGTCGTGGGATTTCCCTGCCAGCGCTCTCCACTGCTTCAGCTGAAATGGCCTATTTAAGTGTCGGTGCTTTTGCCAAAGTTCGCCAACAATTTAAAATTTCTGTAGGACATTTTGAAGGCGTGCAAGAAGCCACCAGTGATATTGCCAGCGGTGCGTATATGTTAGAAGCTTTTCGCTATATGGTGACTTGTGGTTTAAATGAAGGTGGAAAACCTGCTGTGATGACAGCTATGGCCAAATACTATGCCACCGAAACCATGCGTAAAATTGTCAATCATGGGATGGATGTCGTTGGTGGTCGGGCGGTACAAATGGGGCCACGCAATTTTTTAGCACTGAATTATCAGGCCATCCCCATTTCAATTACCGTTGAAGGGGCCAATATTTTAAGCCGTTCTTTAATGATCTTTGGTCAAGGCTCAATGCGCTGTCATCCTTATTTATATGAAGAGCTACAACTCCTCCAAGCAGAAGATACAAAGGCAGCTTTAGCGCCTTTCGATACGCTACTTTTTAAACATTTGGCTTATACCTTTAACCGAACAGCCCGTTCATTCAGTTATGGCATATTCGGTGGCCCTTCAGATGCTTCCGCACAGACAGATGCTTTCTCGCGTCCTTTTTACAAAACCATTAACCGTTACAGTGCAAACTTTGCTTTAACCGCAGACCTGTGTTTAGGCTTACTTGCAGGCGATATTAAACGCAAAGAAATGCTTTCAGGGCGTTTGGCTGACATTCATGCCCATCTATTTATCGCGACCGCTATTTTGAAGTTTTATGAAAAAGGACAACGTAGTGAGGTGGAACAACAGCATGTTCAACTGGCTTTAGAAAAAGCATTTGTCCAAATTCAAGATGCATTTGATGGACTATTCGCAAACTTTCCTATGCGAGCCGCAGCTTGTGTGGTCAAGTTCATCTGTTTCCCTTTTGGTCGTGTTGCCCAGCAACCAAGTGATCAGCTAAAAACGCAATTAGGACTTGCTATTATGGAAAATAATCCTTTCCGTGAACAACTGAAGCAGCATGTTTTTTATAATACCGATCCCAATGACGTCTTTGGGCGTATGGAAAATGCCTTCCAAGCAGCATTAAAGATTGATCCACTGTGGACGAAGTTTAAAAAAGCGGAGTCCAAAGGACAATTTGAAGGCTTAGATTTTGAATCACATATCCAACATGCGCTTGAAACAGGATTCATCCGCTCCGAGGAAGCGGATCAGTTGATTCATTACAATGCTCAACGCTTCGACAGTATGCTCACCGATATTTTCGATCATGAGCTTGAACAGACACTAGATTTAAAGAATCCCTACCATACAAAAGCTTCCGATATTCAACCATAACCCTCTCATCGGTTTTTGAAACTCCTAAAAGATAAAAGTCCGTTTACGGGCTTTTATTTTATCCACACAATATAAACCAAGACCTCAAAGCGAAGTTTTAAATCCAATACACGTTTAAACGATAGTAGAACTCTTCCACTTCCAAACGGACTTGATATCCCAGTTGGGTAAGTTCTGCTGAAAGATGACGAATATCTTCTAAGGGTAAATGTTTTGGCAATACGGTAAATACCGCAGTATTTCCCTGTTTCGCACTCTCCTCAATTAGTGAGGCTAAACGTAATTTATAGACTTCAATATCTAAATACGCTTGGTTGGACATAATTTTTGCCTGTTCGGCATTAATAAAAGCAGCCATCTTTTCCTCCAAATTCGCCCAAGTATTGACTATGAAACTAACGCAGAACAAAACAGCGTATAACGTGATTTGGTAACACTGTGTAGCCATTTCTTAGAGAAATAACAATAAGAATCAAATCTATTTAAAAAGGCAGCGACTACAATCCAAGTTTTTCTGTTCACCAAACTCACTTAGCGTTACAGAAAAAATAAATAAAGTTACCATCTATTTTATTTAAATAATAATTGTTATCATTTGCGATATCGTTTACTAATACACCAACTCTCTTCCATGAATAGCACCACTCAAATTGATGCCTTGGTTCATTCGGAAAAAGTCCGTCCGAAGCCTGCCAAAAAGAAGAAAGTCGACACACCACTTAGCTACCGTCTGATGGTGTTGTATCGATTTGCACTTGCCTTGCTTGGAGGTTATCTCCTTGCTGCACTCTCTGCATTAACCATTGCTAAAGTCTTTATTACAAATCCTGTGAATGCGGCCATGAGCGCCACACTCATTGCATTTTGTCTTAACTGTGCTGCCTTTATTTGGGTCTTTATGGTTCAAAAAACCTTAAAAGCAACGCTCGGCATTGCTGTGCCATGTATTGCACTGTATGCCCTACTCAAATTTTTAGGATAGTTTTTCAATGCGTGTTGATCAAAAAGCGGAAGGACCGCGCCAATCCATGTCGTGGTTGCATACATGGGCCAGTCTCATTTTAGGGTGGCTGCTGTATGCAATTTTTGTGACTGGAACCCTGAGTTTTTTCCAAAATGAAATTTCTACTTGGATGAAACCAGAAACACATCAATCTGTCCCCGCACAATCTCAAGTGCAACAAATGCAGGTCGCGCTCAACTATTTACAGAAAAACCACCCAGATGCAAGCAGTTGGAATATTCAACTACCCAACTCACGCCAAACCACAACTGAAGTGACTATTCGTGCCGTTGGTGAAGACCCGAAAGCACGTCGTGGTGGAACACGCCTCACCTTAGACAGTGCGACTGGTGAAGTGATTGAACCACGGGATACGCGTGGTGGTGGATTCCTATATCGTTTCCATTTTGAATTGTACGGTTTACCCCGCCTTTGGACGCGTTGGTTGGTCGGGATTGCCACCATGTTCATGTTGGTCGCAATTGTTAGCGGCATCATTACCCATAAAAAAATCTTTAAAGATTTCTTTACCTTTCGCTCTGGCAAAGGTCAACGCTCATGGCTAGATGCACACAACGCAACCGCTGTCTTTGCATTGCCTTTTCATCTAATGATTACCTTTAGTGGCCTACTACTGCTCATGTTTATGTTCATGCCTTGGGGAATTAACCAAGCGTATGAAAATCGACAACAGTTTTTACGTGACCAACAGGCCAGCATGATTGAACAGCCCCAAAAGGCTGAAGATGTGCAGCGCGAAGATCGAGGTCAACGCGAAGGCGAAAGAGCGGCTCGTGGAGAACGCGGACAGCAACGCGGTGAACATATAGAAGGTCGTGGTGAGGAACGTCCAAAACCCGAACTCCGCCCTGCGCCACTGACACACTTAGCACCAATTATGGTGGCGGTACAACAACAGTGGAAAGACAATCCAATTGCTTCAATTAACATTATTTCACCCAATACAGACCAAGCCAAAATTGAGTTGCGTGCCTTGCGTGCTGAAAGCGTCGCGCATCGCAATGTGTATGCAACCCTCAACTATAATGGGGTCACGGGTCAAGATGAAACGGATAAAAATATACGAATCAAAAATCCATCGATTCCAAGTGGCATATATAACGTGGTCACCGTCTTACACGAAGCGCGTGGCCTCGACTTAGCACTGCGTTGGTTATTATTCTGCTCAGGTATTTTAGGCACGCTCATGGTGGCGACAGGTCTGATCCTTTGGTGTGTAAAACGTGCACCCCAACAGCAGAAACAAGGCTATAAATCGTTTGGTTTCCGACTGGTTGAAGTCCTGAATATTGCGGCCATTATTGGTTTGCCTTTGGCCTGCGCGGCATATTTTTATGCCAACCGTTTCATTCCTGCAGATGTAGAAATGCGCCTGAACTGGGAAATTCGTAGCTTCTTTACCGTATGGTTACTCACGCTAATTTATGCCATTTTCCGTACCCACCGCCAAGCATGGTTAGACTTACTTTTATTGGCAACACTCGCTTTCGCCCTGCTGCCAGTGGTCAACTTGATGACAGGTGGTCAAGCTTTGTGGAACAGCATTGCGCAAGGCCAGTGGATGATTGCATCGGTTGATTTAGCCATGTGGGTAATGGCAGTGATCTTCTATTTCGCTTATGACAAAGTGAAAAAACATCAAGGTTTGCCGAATAAAAAAGTGAAAGCACCCCTTCAGGAGGCCGAAGCATGATTTGGTTTCTGATCATTTGGACTTTAGCAACTTTAGGTTTTTTTGCACTTGCCAGCAGTATGTCTAAACATCAAAAGCAAATCTTTAGCAAAGAACTGACACTTCAGCAAACACGCTTAGCAACCACTGTGGGTTGGTTACTGTTAATTGTTTCTTTGTTCATTTGCTTAACGCAAGGGCATTGGAGCACCGAAATCAGTTATTGGGTCGGCGTAATTAGCTTCGCTGCACTGTTTGTTGGACTTTGCTTAAGTTATTTTGAACAAAAAATTAAGAATATCGCTGTTTCAGTTTTACTCTTATTTATATTCAGCCTAACTTTGCACCTGATCTGAACCTAAAAGCCAATCTTCGGATTGGCTTTTTTACTTGAAAGCATTAGGCTATCCACAGTTTAAATCTTTGGTTATTTGTATGCCTAAATCTCCTAAAATTCCTGCTGAATTGGTCAACCTTGCAACAACAGGTAATAGTGACGCTCAATTTGAACTTGCTGAACTGTATATGCAAAGTGAAAATGAAGATGACATTACGTTTGCAGAAGAATGGGCGCTTAAAGCAGCAGCATTGGGTCATGTGGAAGCCATGTATTGGCTGGGTGAAGGTTATGCTTTTTATGCCAAAGAACTTCGCGAAGAAGATCCAAGCGAAGCTGAAACCTACTTTGGACATGCACATCACTGGTTAAAACAAGCCGCTGAACTCAAACACCCTACTGCAATATTAGAGTTGGCTGGTTTTTACCGTCGTGGTGATGTGGTTGAAAAGGATGGCGCTAAGTCGATTGAACTGGTACAACAAGCAGCGGAACTGGGTGAAGCTCAAGCCATGCGTGACTTGGCATTCATTTATGAAAATGCGCTAGGTGTCGATGCTGATGAAGCAAAAGCCAAATACTGGCACGACAAAGCAGATGCCGCAGAGCAAGAATAAGTAAAAAGCCCATCCTTTGATGTCATGCCAGTTAGTGAATAAACTGACTGGCATTTTTTAAATTTCATTCGATACGCCATAAGGTCATCCGCAACCTCAGCAAGATTAAAAGCAATGCTTTTATTTGCAGCGTAAGACGAAGTAGTCGCCTTTAAAATGAATTGTTTTTTGCAACAAAAGGCGCTCTGCATTCAGAAAGTAAACAGATTTTTCGGAAGACAAATGTTTTTGGTTCTTTTGCCGAAACAAAAGAACGCCCAAAAAATTGGACTTAAAACTTACGCACAAAAATAATCTCTAAATCCTGCTTCGGCACAAAATTCTTTTCTGTCATTTGAAATTGTGTCGAACTGATCTTTTTCACCTGACCCTTCCAACAAAATGAAACCAGCTCATTCGGGTCACGCTCAATGGTCAGTTTAAAACTTTGAATAGGTTTCGCCCAATTTGCACCCGTTTTTAAGATATAGCCCAAGGCTTGATAAGGTGCATATTGCGACTTGGCCTTTTTCAAACCTGCTTTAAAGTTTTGATCCATACAATAGATCTTCTCATCCTCTTCAGGATATAAAGAGACCGAACCACCGACCAATGGCATATATTCATGTTGTACATGGGTCAACGCATTGGCCTTAAACTTCTGCTGCCAACTATAAATAATTTGCGATTCCCAATAAATTTCATCATCCGCCTGATAGGGCTTTAAAAGCTGCTGCACTGTTTTGTCCTGACAACGATACAAACGCTGATTAAGCGTAGAGTCTTGTTGCAATAACCACGGATACATCAAATCTCGATCGGAAAAACCACATTTTTTCAAACCCGTAGTCACATCGACAACTTCGCCATTGGAATTGAAGTCCCCACTTGCTGTTAAAGCGGGTAAAAATGCACGCACATGCGTTTCTGGCTGAATCTTTTGTGCATTGGCTTGTACTTTAAAGCTTTGAATCAATTGTTCGGTATGCGCAAAATCGCTTTCACGCGAACTGCCCACACGCGGCAAGGGAAATAAAACAGTTTCCGTAATATCTTGAGTTGTAAGATTTTTAAATTGGTAATTCACCCGAATGATGTTTTTACTGATAAACAAATCTTCACTTTGCATACTGATTTTTGGATTTTTCAGATATTGCACACCGCCCGTTGCCACAAAACCCGTGCTGTCATTCGCACTGATCTGCATAGAGATGAACACACATAGTCCAAGGATTTTTTTCATTTAATGCCTCCTTTTCATGTTTATTGTGCTGTTTCCATGCGAGCGCTTGAATGATCAAGCACGATCACTTGTCGGCAGATGCCCTCGACTTGACGTTGCTGTTCAAATACAGATGCAGGCATCGCATCAAAACTATCAAAGAAACAGATTTCCTGCTCATCTATAGAATAAACCAGTGAATGATTTCCAATGCCATCTAAAGTATCATAATAGACAATGATAAATTTATTTTGCTCAAATGCCTGTTGAATTTGTTGGTAATTGATGGCCGCTAAAACTGGCAGGTTTAGTTGCTCAGCTTCTGCATAACTCAATTTTTCTTGTGCTTGAAGCTCTGGGTCTTCATCAGTATAAAATTGAACATCAAAGCCAAATTTCTTTAATCCGACTGCCAAGCCAATGGTTGTCGTTCCGTTTTCTGCATCGTAACCACAGACCTCTATCAACTGTTCAATATCCGCATCGATATATAAATGCTGGAGTAGCATCCATACCGCATAAATACCGCCATTAGCTTCAAGGTTCATTAAGGATTCAGGGATATTCAAAGCCATAACACAATTCAAAAAAGATGATTGTGTTGATAATAAACAAAACATCGTTGGAACTGAATCAATTTCCAAGTACAATACTTCGCTAGTCGAGGGATGCTGCGACTTTTTCACAGGTACATAAATGTGAAATCGCTAGGCTCGACGATCCGGTTCAAATCCCTTTTGAATCAACAACGGCATCCGCGAACTGAATGATCAATTTTTTATATTAGGAGATCGTGATGAACGCGGTTACTGCTTCATTTACAGATTACAAAGTTGCTGATATTTCACTCGCTGACTACGGCCGTAAAGAAATCAAACTTGCTGAAGCAGAAATGCCAGCACTTATGGGCCTACGTAAGCGTTATGCTGCTGCAAAACCACTTGCTGGTGCAAAAATCCTTGGTTGTATCCACATGACCATTCAAACTGCGGTTCTTATTGAAACCCTAGTTGAATTAGGCGCAGAAGTTCGCTGGACCTCTTGTAACATCTTCTCGACTCAAGATCATGCTGCTGCTGCAATTGCGGCTTCTGGTGTTCCTGTATTTGCTTGGAAAGGCGAAACTGAAGAAGAATACATGTGGTGTCTTGAACAACAAATCAATGTAAATGGCACACCTTGGGATGCCAACATGATTTTGGATGATGGTGGTGATTTAACCCTCCTTGTTCATGAAAAATACCCTGAAGTAATTGCAAAAATTCACGGCGTAACTGAAGAAACGACTACAGGTGTTCAACGTCTGTATGAAATGCTTCGTGACGGTACTTTGAAAGTTCCTGCAATCAACGTCAACGATTCAGTAACTAAGTCTAAAAATGACAACAAATATGGTTGCCGCCACTCACTGAATGATGCCATCAAACGCGGTACGGATATGCTTTTATCTGGTCGTCGTGCGCTTGTGATCGGTTACGGTGACGTAGGTAAAGGTTCTGCGCAATCACTTCGTCAAGAAGGCATGATTGTACGTGTCACTGAAGTCGATCCAATCTGTGCGATGCAAGCATGCATGGACGGTTACGAAGTTGTATCTCCATACAAAAATGGCGTACAGACTGGTAAAAAAGAAGATGTAAATGCAGACCTTCTTCAAAATACTGACCTGATCGTAACAACAACAGGTAACTACCACGTATGCGACGCTGCAATGCTTGATTCATTAAAAGCAGGCGCTGTGGTATGTAACATCGGTCACTTTGACACTGAAATCGACACCAACTACTTACGTGGTTACAAGTGGGTTGAAGTGAAGCCACAAGTTCACCAAGTTTATCGTTCAGAAGATGAAAATAACTACTTGATCCTTCTTTCTGAAGGTCGTTTAGTTAACCTAGGTAATGCAACGGGTCACCCATCACGTATTATGGATGGTTCTTTTGCCAACCAAGTACTAGGTCAAATGCACTTGTTCGCTGAAAAATTTGCGGATCTTGCAGAAGATCAGAAGCAAGCCTCGATTCGCGTAGAACTACTTCCTAAAAAATTAGATGAAGAAGTTGCGGCAGCAATGGTTGCAGGCTTTGGTGGTGTTTTGACTCAACTGACTCAAGTACAAGCAGATTACTTGGGCGTTGCTGTTGAAGGCCCATTCAAGTCAGATACTTATAAATACTAAGTTTTATATTTCCCCTCATCCTAGCCTTCTCCCAGTGGGAGAAGGGACTTTTCATTATTAATTCAATTTATAGTGAAAGTCCCCTCTCCTGTGAAGCGAGTTTTAAGCACTGCTTTAAAGCTATGCGCAAGAGAGGGCTCGGAAGAGGTCTAAATAAAAAGCATTTATAAAAAGGATTTGAACATGTCGAAACACATTCCTATTTCTTTTGAGTTTTTCCCGACCAAAACGGATGCGGGCGCAGAAAAACTGAAAGTCGTACACCAAGAATTACAGCTGCTAAACCCAGAGTTTTTCTCAATTACCTATGGTGCAGGCGGTTCAACCCGTGAACGCACCTTAGCAGCCATTGCTGAATTCAATGGTAAAGGCACACCTGTTGCCCCTCACTTGTCTTGTATTGGTGATGACAAAGCACGTATTGCAGAGTTACTCGACATTTATAAAGATCAAGGCATTGACCGTATTGTGGCGCTGCGTGGTGACTTACCTTCAGGTCAAGTTGGCCTAGGCGAATTACCTTATGCCACGGATTTGGTTCGCTTTATTCGTGAACATTCGGGCGATCATTTCAAAATTGAAGTTGCCGCTTATCCAGAAATGCACCCTCAAGCAGATAGTTTTGACCTAGACATTCAACGCTTTTGCGACAAAGCCAATGCAGGTGCGAATGCCGCACTGACTCAGTTCTTCTTTAATCCAGATGCCTACTTCTACTTTGTCGATCGCATTCAAAAAGAAGGTGTGAACATTCCAGTTGCACCAGGCATTATGCCAATTACCAATGCCAGCAACTTGATTCGCTTTGCAGATGGTACAGGCGCTGAGATTCCACGTTGGATTCGTAAGCAACTGGCAACCTATGGTGATGACACTGCCAGCATCAAAGCATTTGGTCATGAAGTGATTGTGAAACTTTGTGAACGCCTGATTGCAGGTGGCGCACCGAGTTTGCACTTCTACACCATGAACACCACTGACCCTACCCGCCAGCTTGTACTAGACCTCGGTTTAGCATAAGCATTTAAACTAGATTCACCCTATTTGAGAGTAAAACCGAATGCCTCGTTTTTTTATGGAAGCAGAACTCAATGTTGATCACACTGTCGAACTGACTGAAACTGTGTTTCACCATTGGGTCAAAGTTTTGCGCGCTCAAGTCGGTGAAACGGCTACTTTGTTTAATGGACAAGGCGGCGAATATGAAGTGACCTTAAATGACGTTGCTAAAAAGTCAGCATCAGTTCAGGTCACTGCTTTTAACCCAACCAATCGTACGCCTACGTTTAAAACTTTACTCGGTCAAGTCATGAGTAAAGGTGACCGTATGGATTATGTCATTCAAAAGGCAGTTGAATTAGGCGTTTCCGAAATTCAACTATTAACGTCTGAACGTTGTGAAATGCGTTTGAAATATGACCGCGACCAAAAGAAGATTGATCATTGGCAAGGCATTGCCATTGCGGCTTGCGAACAATGTGGCATGAATCTTGTGCCAAAAATTCTTGCACCAGTTAGTTTGGAAAAATGGCTTGCATCTGAATTACCTGCGACGCGACTTGTACTCGCCCCAAATAAAGAAAAACTCGACGTATTGGCACATGCGACACCAAACATTGCACTACTCATTGGGCCTGAAGGTGGTTTAAGTGAGGCTGAAATTATAACAGCCAATGAGCACGGTTTTATCAGCTGGTGTATTGGTGAGCGTGTATTACGTACAGAGACAGCACCTGTCGTCGCTTTGTCAATCCTCAACTACAATTTAGTGATTTAAATCACATAAACAGCAGAGTCACCCTTTTGTTCTGTTAATATATTGATTATGATGTACAACAATATTACCCTTGACTTATATCAAAATATAAATTGATTGTGTTTTACACAATGCATTTAAATTTGAAAAAAGACACAACACAACGCCATTGGGTCATAAAAAAAATAAGGTTTCGCGATTCATGCCAGATATTTCTACAGAAAATCTTGATCGGCACTTGCAGACTGCGCAAATATCGCATTCCATTAGCCATCTTCGTTTCCTCATCAGTAGCTTACTGATTCTTAATTTTTATATTTTCTGTGCATATCACTATAATTTTTCTCAAGATTCTTTTTATTTTAACCTGTGGTTTTTTATTTCCGAGTTTATTCTCAGTATTTTTTGGCTCGTGAACACCGTGTATTTCAACCCGAAAAATCACTCTGCCAAACATGCACACCGCTGGATTCAAGGCATCTGTTTAAGTATTGGTCTTTTGGTTGCAGCAGGCGTCGTATGTATCTACTACTACTTACCCAGCCTATCTGGCAATTTTAACTATACAAATGCCCTACTCTTATCTGCACTTTTAGTGATTGTCACACAGACCGTTTGCCTCACCTATTTAACGCAACGCATCAGTTATTTTTGTTTGGTTTTTATTCCGTCTATCACCCCTTATGTCCTCTCGCAATTTATCAACTTCGATGCCAATCATACTCTTTTTCACCTTGCTGTGAACTTTATTCTGATTGTGATTTTGCTCTGTGCCAATGCCACCAACCGTATTAATCAGCACTTATCCCGTCTCTCAATTAAAAATCGAGAGTTGAAAAAAGAAGCTGAAAAACAAGTCGCTTGGACCGATGATTTATGCAAACAGCTACAAAACGAAATGAATAAATCCAAAGAAATTGAACAACAGTTACAACTGAATAATCAATTACTTGAGCAAAAAGTACGTGAACGAACCTTTGACGTAAATCAAATCAATAAAGACTTAAAAAATAAGCAAGAAAACCTATCGCTTGCCCATGAAATTTCAGGTATCCGTCCTTGGGATTGGAATATTAAAGATCGGCTCATTTCCCTGACCAATCACAAACAAGAAAAAGTACTTAAAAATTCCACAGAGCATCAACTTCAGCTTCAGTACCTAATTCATCCAAATGATATTGCCCCGTTTAAATCTGCAATGAAAAGTCATTTACGGGGTCATTCAGACCGCTATGAAGCGACTTACCGTGTGCAACACAATAACGGGAAATGGTACTGGGTACATGACACGGGACGCGTCATTGCTCGCGATCCAATCAATCAAAAACCGTTACAAATGGTCGGTATTCGACGCGATATTCAACATGAAAAAAGCAACCAAGAACGTCTTCGACTAGCAGCGAGCGTCCTTGAACAAGCTGAACAAGGGATTTTCATCTTAGATGAAGACCTGCGTTATATCGACGTAAATCCGTTCTTTGAGCGTTTGGCTGGCTTTGAAGCTGTACAAATTAATGGCAAACATCTGTTTGATATTGTTGCAAACTATAAGTCGCATCAACGCAGCACACATAACCAAATCATTGGACAGCTCCTAAAAAAAGGCGAATACGACGGTGAACTTAATGAAAAGTTCCTATCAGGCAAAGAGCTGTGTATTTGGATGCATCTGAATGCCATTACCGACGAGCAAGATCGTGTCACGCATTATATTGGTATCGTGTCCGATTTAACCGAGCGTAAACTACAAGAACAGCGTCTTTCCTATTTAGAAAACTACGATACGCTGACCGATTTGCCCAACCGTTTTTACTATAACTATCAGCTTCATCAGTATTTGGTTTCTCAACAAGACAGCATTAAACAACTGGCGATTATTCGGCTCAATATCGACCGTTTCCGCCCATTGAATGAATTCTTAAGCAATAATGGCGGAGATGAACTGCTGCGCCAAGTTGCCCAGCGCCTTCGTTTAACCAATGCTGAAGCCTTGATAGTGGCTCACTTAAATGGTGACGATTTTGCAATTGTATATGAGGTCTCTCATATTCGCCCCTCCGTTCAGGAACATATTGATCGCATTAACAAAGCCTTTAGCCTACCTTTTGATATTTTTGGTCAAGAGCACATTATTACGCTTTCAATGGGGATTTCGCAGTACCCTGAACATGGTCGTCAGCTGGACTACTTAAACAACTGTGCAGAACAAGCACTGAGTGAAGCAAAACGTTTAGGTGGAAATGCCACCAAGTTCTACAGCCTGAGCAATACCGTTGCATTAGAAGAAGGAATTTATTTAGAACGCGATTTAAGGCTAGCAATACAAAACAATGAGTTGGTGGTTTATTACCAACCCAAAATCAACTTTCACAATCAGAAGATTTATGGTTTTGAGGCGTTGGTACGCTGGAATCACCCGACCAAAGGCATCGTCCCACCGGGTCTATTCATTCCGATGGCAGAAAAAACCAGCTTAATTTCAGATATTGGCCGCATTGTAATTTTACAAACCGCTAAGCAAATCAAAGAATGGAATAAATTGGGTTTTGATAATATCTGCGTTTCGGTCAATGTGGTTGCCCAACAATTACAACGTGGACAGCTTTTAAAGGACTTAGATGAAGCCCTTGATCGATATAAAATCAGTGGTAGTAGCCTCGAATTAGAAATTACAGAATCCACTTTGGTTGAAAACTCGGAAGCGGTGAAGAACCTCCTTGAAACCATCAAATCGCGTGGCATTCATATTTCTTTAGATGACTTTGGCACAGGTTATTCATCGCTGTCTTATCTGACTGACTTCCCAATCGATACTTTAAAAATTGATCGAAGCTTCATTTCAAAAATTGGGCACTGCAAACAAGAAGCCATTGTGAGCGCCATGATTGCCATGGGGAAAGCCATGGGTATGACCGTGGTGGCGGAAGGAATTGAGACCGAACAACAACTGAGTTACCTACAAAACTTAGAATGTGATATCGCGCAAGGTTATTTATTTTCCAAACCTCTTCCGCAGCTCGATGCTACCCAATATTTAAGAGATCATCTCGACACACCCTCGTATACATACTTAATATAAATCAGACTGTTTTAGCTCTAAGTTTGCCTTAAAAAGCACCAGCTATCACTGGGATATGCCAGCAACTAATGGTATATTCGGTCTTGTCTACTAAAAACTACCAGCTCCGCTGGCTAACCCACGCTACAAAGAGATTCAGATGGACGATCAATCATTAAAACAGCAAGCTTTGTATTATCACGAATTCCCAACCCCAGGGAAAATCAGCGTTACACCTAGCAAGCAGCTGGTCAACCAACACGATTTAGCCTTGGCGTATTCACCTGGTGTCGCAGCACCATGTCTTGAAATTGAAAAAGATCCTTCAAAAGCAGCGCTTTATACTGCACGTGGGAACCTTGTTGCCGTAATCACAAATGGTACTGCCGTTTTGGGTCTAGGTAATATTGGTCCACTGGCTTCTAAACCTGTCATGGAAGGTAAAGGCGTTTTATTTAAAAAATTCGCAGGTGTTGATGTATTTGACATCGAAATTGCAGAAAATGATCCTGACAAAATTGTCGATATTGTTGCTGCATTAGAACCGACTTTTGGTGGCATCAACCTTGAAGACATCAAGGCACCAGAATGCTTCTATATTGAACAAAAACTTCGTGAACGTATGAATATCCCTGTGTTCCACGATGATCAGCATGGTACATCCATTATCGTTGGATCTGCTTTGCTGAATGCTTTGCAATTGAATGGCAAAAAAATTGACGAAATTAAAATCGTCGCTTCAGGCGCAGGGGCTGCAGCTCTGTCTTGCCTAGATTTACTTTGTGCCATTGGTGCAAAAAAAGAAAATATTATTGTTGCAGACTCACGAGGTCTACTTACAACAAAACGTGAAGGTCTAGACGACTCTAAAAAACGTTATGTACAAGATGTTGAAGGCACTCAACTGGCTGACGTGATTGCAGGCGCAGACATGTTCCTCGGCTTATCTGCTGCGGGTATCTTAACCAAAGAAATGGTTAAAGTAATGGCGAAAGATCCGATTATCTTCGCACTTGCCAACCCAGATCCTGAAATTCTGCCTGAACATGCACACGAAGTTCGTGATGACGTGATCATGGCAACAGGTCGTTCAGATTATCCAAACCAAGTAAACAACGCACTTTGTTTCCCTTACATTTTCCGTGGTGCTCTTGATGTAGGCGCAACCACTATCAATGAAGAGATGAAAATTGCATGTGTCTATGCGATTGCGCGTATGGCACACATTGAAGCAGATGCGGCATCTTATGGTGAAAAATCTGCATCTTTTGGTCGTGATTACTTAATTCCACGCCCACTTGATCAGCGTCTGATTTTAGAAATTGCACCTGCTGTTGCACAAGCGGCCATGGATTCAGGTGTTGCAAGTCGTCCAATTCAAGACTTCTCTGCATACCGTCAACGTCTTTCTGAGTTTGTTTATAACTCAGCACTGATGATGAAACCTATTTTTGCTCAAGCAAAATCTGATCCGAAACGTATTGCTTATGCTGAAGGTGAAGACTTACGTGTACTTCGTGCAGTACAAATTGCGGTCGATGAAGATCTTGCAAAACCAATTTTAGTCGGTCGTACTGCGGTTATTGAAGCAAACATTAAAAAGTTAGGCTTACGTCTTGAACATGGTGTGAACATCACTATTGTGGATCAAGAAAAAAATCCTGACTACGAATTGTTTGCAGATGACTACTACACGCTTATGCAGCGTAAAGGTGTAACACCTGAATATGCACAACGTGAAGCACGTCGTCGTTCAACCTTGATCGCATCGATGTTAGTGAAACATGGTAAAGCAGACGGTATGCTATGTGGTACGTATTCAAGCTACGACATTCACTTAGACTTCGTTAAAAACATCATTGGTAAAAAAGAAGGTCACAACTCTTTCTTTACATTGAATGCTTTAATGCTTGAAGACCGTAACCTGTTCATTGCTGACACTTATGTCAACACCAACCCAACAGCTGAACAGTTGGCTGAAATGACAATTTTAGCTGCTGAAGAAGTACGTCGTTTTGGTATGACACCACGTGTTGCTCTACTTTCTCACTCAAGCTTCGGTTCAGATCAAACTGATCCAAGTGCGCAAAAAATGCGTAAAGTGTTTGAGATTTTGACGCAAATCGCGCCAGAACTTGAAGTTGAAGGTGAAATGCATGCGGACGCGGCATTGGATGAAAACATCCGTAACTTTGCATACTCAAACTCGCGCTTCAAAGGTTCTGCGAACCTATTGATCATGCCAAACTTGGATGCAGCCAACATTTCATTTAACCTGTTGAAATCAACTTCAGGTAATAATGTTACCATTGGCCCTATCCTACTTGGCGCAGCGAAACCAGTTCATATTCTTACACCGACAGCAACAACACGTCGTTTAGTGAATATGACTGCGCTGACTGTAGCGGAAATTCAAGAAGCGGAGAAAAACGGCGAATAATTGTTTGTCGTTATACTCGTATCTTGTGACTTGAGAAAACCTCTATTCTGTAGCATGATGGCTGCAAGAATAGAGGTTTTTTCATGCAAGTTTATTTAGTAGGCGGTGCGGTCCGAGATCAGCTTCTGGGTCACCCCTATCACGAAAAAGATTATGTAGTTGTCGGTGCAACGCCTGAACAACTGCTTGCCCAGGGTTTCCAACCTGTAGGTAAAGATTTTCCTGTTTTTTTACATCCTGAAACCAAAGATGAATATGCACTTGCCCGCACCGAACGTAAGTCGGGACAGGGTTATCATGGCTTTGAGTTTTATACCGACAGTACCGTTACCTTAGAACAAGATTTAATTCGACGCGACCTTACCATCAATGCCATCGCCATGGATGCGGAAGGTACACTGTATGACCCCTATGGCGGCCAACGCGATTTAGAGCTCCGTGTTTTAAGGCATGTTTCTGATGCTTTTGTAGAAGACCCACTACGCGTCCTCCGTGTTGCACGATTTGCTGCACGTTATAAAACCCTAGGATTTACGGTGGCCGAAGAAACGTTGGCACTGATGCAACAACTCGCAGACTCGGGTGAACTGGAGGCACTGACTCCTGAACGCGTTTGGAAAGAAACCTCTCGTGCTCTGATGGAAGATCATGCCGATGAATACTTCGAAGTGCTACGTCGCTGTGGTGCTTTAAAAGTGCTTTTTCCAGAAATCGAGGCCCTTTACGGTATTCCACAGCGCCCTGAATATCACCCTGAAATTGACTGTGGTATTCATACCATGATGTCCTTACAACAAGCGTGTCGTGCCAACTACGCACTGGATGTTCGTTTTGCTGTTTTAGTACATGACTTAGGCAAAGCTTTGACACCTGTGGACGAGCTACCGCGTCATATCATGCATGAAGAACGTGGGGTCAAGCCTGTGACAGAAGTGTGTGAGCGCCTAAAAGTTCCAACGCAGATGAAGCAGCTCGCAATTACGGTCTGTAAAGAACATTTGAAATGTCATCAAGCCCTGACCTTAAAACCAGGCACTTTGTGGCGCTTACTGCAACGCTTAGATGTACTACGTCGTCCAGAACGGGTTGAAGCCTTTGTACAAGCTTGTGAATGTGACTCACGTGGTCGTTTAGGGCTTGAAGATCGTGAATACCCACAGTCTGCATATATTTTAAAGGTGATGGATGTGGTGCGAAATATCAAAGCACAAGACCTGCCTGCGGATATCAAAGGCCCTGATATTGGTGAAATGCTGATTGAACGTCGAATACACGCGATTGGAGAGTTAAAGGCTCAATACAGTTAAACCTTGATCGACTCAAATAAAGCGCCACAATCGGCGCTTTATTTAATTTCACTTAAGAAATGGATGCAGGAAAGGTAATTACTTTTTCCAACTGCATCTGTTCAGTTGCAATCATTAACAAACGATCCACACCTAAAGCAATACCTGCACATGCGGTCATTTGAGGCAAAGCAGCCAATAAAAACTCATCGATCGGCATCGCATGTAAGCCTAACTTTTCACGTTCAGCATTATCGGCTTCAAAACGTGAACGTAACACCTCCGCGTCGATCAACTCATCATATGCGTTGGCGAGTTCCAAACCTTCAATATACAGCTCAAAACGTGCTGCAACTAATTCACCATCTTCATCCGTTTTAGTTTTGGCAAGCGAGGCCAGCTCTGGTGGAAAATCGGTTAGAAATACGGGCGTATCAAAACCTAGGCTTGGCTCTACAAAATGTGAAAAGAGCAAATCGATATAGCCAAGTCGGTCATCACCCAAGTCCAAATTTAAACCCACGCGATTACAGCAGTCTTTTAACTCCTTCAAACTGGCTTGCAGTGGGTTCAAATCCAAACGATCCATAAACGCATGCTTATAGCTCAAAATGGTAGGGCGAACCTCACCAAAACGCTGCTTTAATGTGACATTCAATAAGTCTGTCACTTCAAACATCAAATCCTTCAAACTGAAATTCGGTCTATACCATTCCAGCATGGTAAATTCACTATTGTGTTTACGACCATGTTCATCATCACGGAAAACTTTACAGATTTGATAAATCGGCCCACTACCACTGGCCAATAAGCGCTTCATGGCAAACTCAGGTGAGGTCTGCAAATAATGCGTTTGTTGTTTGCCTTGTAGATGGCGCTGTGCTTGAACCGAAGCCAAATGCACATCGGTCACACCAGCTTGAGATAAAATCGGGGTTTCAACCTCAAGCACTTCACGTTCAGCAAAAAACTGACGAATTTGGCTGTACATTTGCGCACGCGCTCGCATGGCTTTTAAGTCACAGGTTGGCTGATAATGGATCACGTCCTGACTCATGCCTTCGGCCCTCCTTGTGCAGCCCATTCACGACGTAATGGATAAGTCTTTCTTAAATGATCAAAGGCTTTTTGGTCAATCATCCCCTCTTTTAAGCAAGCACGTAAGGCTTGGTCATCTCGTGCAATCGGGTAGATTTCCCTTAAATGCTGTTGAAGTACAGATTTCAAATCTTGGCCTTCAAAATATTGAGCACATACAGGCAACTGCGACTCGAAACTTTTATGTGCTTCAAACTGAAAGGTTTTACAGAAAGCCTCATAGATCATTTGTGTACCACGCGCTTTGCCTTCTAAGCTATAACCTGCGATATGTGGCGTCACCAGACTCACAGCATTCAACACTTGTTCAGAAATCACAGGCTCATGCTCAAAGACATCTAGTACCACTTTACGCTGTGTTTTTTCGATGTCGGCCAATAAAGCCTGCTCTTCAATTACAGGCCCACGCGCAGAATTAATCAATATTGCTGTCGTTTTCATCGCAGCGAAAGCTTCGGCGTTGAACAAATGGTAGGTTGGATGTGATCCTGTTTTGGTTAAGGGCACATGCAATGAAATCGCATCAGCAGTACTTAATAAGGCATTTAAATCGACCTGCTGAATCGCATCTTGCTGTACAAAAGGATCATGACCGATCACATTCCAGCCCAATAGTTTGACCATATAAGCTAAGCGAGAACCGACATTTCCTAGACCAATAATGCCCAAAGTAAAACTTTCTTTAGCGTTCAGCAATACTGGATTGAGATGGAGTAAAGCCGTAATTACATATTCAGCCACCGCCTGCGCATTACAACCTGCGGCATTCGCCCATTGAATATTCTGTTTCTCAATGGCTTCAATATCTAAATGGTCTGTACCAATGGTTGCACTACCCACATATTGAAGTGTGGTGTTATTGATTAATGCTGGATTGACTTGAGTTACGGAACGCACCAACAGTGCTTTGGCATCTACAACATCGGCATGTGTTAAAGTACGCCCTGCTTTGTGCTCAATTTCACCAAATTCGGCAAAAAAATAATCGGTAAATGCGAGATTTTCATC
Organism: Acinetobacter sp. 789_lipA; assembly: GCF_058242845.1. Lineage (NCBI taxonomy): Bacteria > Pseudomonadati > Pseudomonadota > Gammaproteobacteria > Moraxellales > Moraxellaceae > Acinetobacter > Acinetobacter sp. 789_lipA. Next base: position 3,133,945 of record NZ_JBZAYS010000001.1, read on the forward strand.
TGCCACGATTTTCATAATGTCTTCCAACGCTTTGTTGACTCTATGATAACCGTTGCACAAGCTCAACACTATGTTGCTCTGCAATACATCTGAATAAACAGTCACGATGTTTCATCTTCATGGTAAAAAACCGAATACTTTAAAGAATTGTTTAATATAGATTTACTTCGTTCAAAATACTGAAAAATATAAAGTCAACTCCGTAAACGCTATGATAGTACAAACAACTAGACAAATAATTTAATACTGTTATAAAAAAACCTTCTCCCAACATTTCAGAGAGAAGGCAAAACCTCAAGCAAGTAATAAGCGAGATAATTATTTAGATTTATAAGAGAGTTTCATCCCCACGATATAGCCTGTATTGTCCTCAAACTCGCCAACAATACGACGATCCGAAGTTTCACCTTCCGCATCACCAAACCACATATAGCGACCACCTACGCTGAACGCCAACTTTTGGTTGATATTATATTTCGCTGCCAAGCCAGCGCCCCAATAGCCATTTACTGGGCCTAAAGTTGGAGCAGGGTCGCCTGCACCAGAGTCCCATAAACCTGATACAGAAATCGCGAGCTTTGGTGTCAAACGTTTACCAACACCCAGTTCAACTGAGGTTTGATCTTCTGAATAGTCAACTAAAGGCAAACCTTTGCCCAATGCAGCTGTAGTAGATGCTTTTAATACTGGAGGATAGTAGGCAAAGTCCCCCCACGGCACATAACGGACTTTTGCATAAACTGCTGTGGTCGCATTCAGACCTGTTTGCAGGTTTAAGTTGATAGACTCAGGAGTCGTGATCGTGCCCGAGTTACTGTGTGAATAATCTCCTGCAAATACAATATCTGCCAAAGGAACATCTTCTTTAATCGTTGCTTTATGCTCAACTTCCGAGCGATAGGTTAATGAGGCCAAAATCCCCATTTCAGGTTTAGCATAGCTTAGACCTGCAACCCAACCGACAGCTATATCATCAAAATGGTTGTTATAACCACTATTTGGTCCATAAGTTAAACCACGTAAATGAACATCGGCTTGAAGCTGTTGAAGTGCTGGGCCAGCATAAATCATGACATTTTTATTTAGGTTATAGCCTAAAAGTGCTGTGATGTTTTTCGATTTAACATCTACACGCGTATTGGCATCTGCTGCTGGATGGTTTGTTGCAATGAAATTATTATCACCCTCAAACTTTACTTTGGCACCAAAAGGTTCATCATAAATCACCGCAAGGCGTAACTTCGGATTGATGTCCGTTTTTACTGCATAATTAAGTGATTGAAAGTCTTCAGCCATATCAGAGATATTATTACCACTGGCATCTTTACCAGTCACGTCTGGTGAAATATGCGTGTAGCCCACTTCTGCATAGGTGCCAGATTCAAACAAAGCATCAATTTGTTGTGGAGAACGCTCAAGACCCGTAGCATAGGTTTGGCCTGCACATACGGACAGTATCGCCCCAATGAGATACTTCTGATTCAATTTCATTTCTATTTCTTTAGTTGCGTTTTAAAACAGCAAATGCCGACCATTCCTATGAAAAGCACTCACCATATTTGATTAAATCTTGGATGACTTAATCCTTTTTGTTGGCCTCAAATATGTATTAAGGCGTATAAAACTCGACGACTTTTATGGCGTATTTGTGAGGGATAAATAACGTATGCTTGGATATACACATTTCAGTGTTAATTGGATTTGAAAATTGATAACAGCGGTTCTGTTCTTCTGATTCATCATAGCTATACATCCTTTTAAGCTTTGTTCTCTTGTAATCCACTACAAGACTTTTCTATCTCTGTTATTTTCGAACGTTTTATCTCGTTACTATCATTCGATTTCGCATCGATCTTTTTTAAATATGCTTTAGATTTTAAAGAAACCCACAATCGTCCTTAATAGTGGGTTTCTTTAAAACATGACTTACGATTTTCACTCTGAGACGGAGCATTCAATCTGCTTCAGAAGATTAGCAGTCTTAAAGCGCAGAGCAACCATGCGAAAGAATGGTTCTAGAATGGTTTAGCAAAATAAATTATCAAATAGAAAGGTTTTAGGTGCGGCCACAGTCCGTAGCAGCACCTTATACAGAATGCATTCAAATCTATTGTTTAAATCTCGACCATATCGAAGTCAGCTTTAGATATCCCACAGTCAGGACAGCTCCAGTTCTCGGGGACATCTCGCCATGGCGTACCCGCGGCAATTCCCTCTTGTGGCCATCCGAGTTGCTCATCATAAATCCATCCACAAACCAAACATTGATAGCATTTCATGTTAAGTCCTCATGTATAGAGGATGACTGAGCGAACAATCCCGCAAACTTCTGCTGAATTTTCTGTTTGGCTTTAGGGTAAATATTCATTTTGCTGAAATCACCGGCATAATGCTCCACCACCCGTTGATCCATCAATTTAAACCACCACTTCGGAATCAGTGCCGGTAAAATCATGGCTCCATAACCTGCTGGAAGCTGCGGTACGTCGTCATAGTTTCTTAGGGTTTGAAAACTCCGCGTTGGGTAAGCGTGATGGTCAGAGTGACGCTGCAACTGATACAAGAATAGATTAGTCACCAAGTTGTTATTGTTCCAACTATGTTCTGGCTGGGTGCGTGCATATTGGCCATTTTCAAGCTGCTCCCGCTTTAGGCCATAGTGCTCAATATAATTTACGACTTCAAATAACGTAATACCGTACAAAGCTTGAGTGGCTTGGGTGACCGCAATATTTTTCCCAAAACATTTCAGCATCGCCGCATGATAAAGCCCTGACATCGCCCAACCTTGCAACAACTCATTCTTGAGTGACCAAAAACCAAGACCTTGGCGCTCTAAACGTCGAGTTTCAATTTCAACTGCCGACTTAAAACTGCCCACAACCGTTCTCGGCCAAAACTGCCAAAAAGACTCGCCCATTTGCGAAGAAGCTGGGTCCTCAGGTGTCGCCACACGGTGATGGTGCCCATAAGGATGCTCAATTCGAAAATGATTATAAGCCGTCGGTGCCAATGCCAAATGCGACAACATTTGTTCTAATTTATTCGGTTTATGACTCAGCTCATGTGCAGTATTAATCGCGACACCATTCAATACACCCAATAACGTACCAATAAGCACACGATCATGCGTTGGAGTGCTATCACGACTGGCGAGGTATAAAGCATATAAGTTGGCAGTGTATTGTAGTGGAATAAACAACTTCAAAATACGGGCATAGTAGGGATCGGCCTCTAAGGCTGCAATTGCGGCATCAGGTGGGTTTTCGCTGTCCTCACCAATCAATTTGTCCAAAGCTGGCATGACCACGTGCATAAAAATCGGGCCTGTCGAGGCAAACACCGAACGTAATTTTTTGGGGCCAAACTGATAGCCTGCCAAAGCACCCATAGCAATACACGGGTACGCCAAACCAAATAACCATAAATGCCGTTTTTTATCCTTAAACTGATGTTCACTGTGCTGCTGCTCAAGCAAGGTCAGTGCATTCATGCGGAACTCCTTTTTATTTTAGATAGAACGCTTGCTCATTATTGGTAAAATCAGTTGTGATCATTATTCATTTTCGGACACTATATATTCAAAACAAGACATCACTTTAAAAATATGAATCCTCACATTCCATCTATTCCAGCCCGATATTATTTGCGTTTGCTGCCTTTATTGCTGGAACGCGAGATGGATTTGACTGAACTTTTTCAACTGTTAGGAACGGATTTGAGCAGCTATGTACAACAGGAGGATGCCAAGCTTTCTCTGGCACAAATTGAAACCTTAGTCAGCTATTTACTTAAATTTCCAGAAAACCGTGATTTGGCCTTTGAGCTCGGTCGCTCCTTAAAATTGAGCGCCCATCATTTAGTGGGTTATGCCTTACTCAGCTGTGAAAATGTTATGCAAGCCTTAGGCGTGATGTCGCAATATTTCAGCTTAATCATGCCGAACTTTCGACTAAAAGTGACTGAGTTAACAAACGTCGTGGTTTTGGACATTCACCCGCTGCAAGCCATGAGCACGCTCACATTGAATTTTCATTTAGAAGCCATTGCAGTGGGTTTTTGCAGCAGTTTTGCTGAATTGCTCAATCACCAAGTTAAACCCTATGACATTCATTTATCCGTGTTTCAACCGACTTATGTACAAGCTTTACAGCAACTCAAGCCCGCTCAATTTCACTTTGGTACACTCATTCGTCCTAGCATTAAAATCTTTATTCAAGCGGATAATTTAGACACTAAACTCCCCAAAGCAGATGCATTTTCATTGAACATTTTGGAACAACAGTGCCGCGAACAACTGAAACAAATCAGTTTAGATGGAGAGATTATTGACTGGATCAGCATGATGCTCCGCGAAGCATCTCCTCCGCCAAGTTTTGAAGACTGTGCACAAATGTTGAATATCTCAAGTAAAACCCTGCAGCGCTACTTAAAAAAGCAGGATGCCAATTTTAATACCATTCGTAAGCAGGTCATTTTAAGCCGTGCTGAGCATCTGCTGATGCACACCAACAAAAGCATCACCGAAATTAGTTTTGAGCTGGGCTACTCCACGACAGCGAATTTTTGTAGGACATTTAAAGCTGAATTAGGCACCACACCACAGATGTATCGGCTGAATTCCACACCGAAGATAAGCTGACCTTTGTAGTTTCAATAAAAGACACTTTAATAAGAGTTCATACCAAATAAAACAATGATTATCCTGCCAAAATAAATGTCGTAGTCCCTGCTGGTTTTTATTTCAATATCAATAGTAATTTGATATATAACTGTATAATAAAACAGATTTTAAATTTATTTTTTTGGGGCAAGGATGCGCGAAACTGATCACGAAATTATTCAACTTTTTAAACAACACGTTCACCCGCTTTCAAGCAAACTCACCGAAATGTTAAATGAGCATTTCTCCCACCAAACAGAACGTCGCGGTTGCGGCTATACGCAGGCGACACGTGTTTTAGCGGACTATATTAACAGCCCCAGACTCAGCCAAGATTTTGCCGACTTAAAACTGTTTGACCAATACGAAACCAAGACCTTAAAAGTATTGCTTGAGCAATCGCAGTACATGATTTCTGATTGGCATAATTTAGATTTGAATGAGCAAATTCAACCACTGCTCGCAACCGAAAAAAGCTCTGAATTTGCTCAGCAAGTGCAACGTCAACGGCAGTTACAACTACAATTACGCAGTATCAGCACACAAGCGCAACTGGAAGAAACTCAGATTCTGTGCCAACTCATTGCCGATATTATTCTCCCGCAAAGCACAGCGAAAACAGGTTTGGTTGAGCTCGAAGCCTTGGCTGAAAAACCGAAAGTCGGTTCTTGCCCCATGGCTGAAAACTTCTTTCTTAAAATTGCCCATGGCCGCGTCTTAAGACAGGGCGAACTCAATATTTTTGTGGATGAACAACAGCAGCCCTTATTGTTAGAAAAACTCAATATGGGAGATGATCATTCCTGTATTAGCCTCAAACCGATCCTGATGAATGGGGTATGTTTGCCTGCGGGTTCATTGTTCTCAGTCAACTACGATCGCACAGCCATTCAAAACAAAACTCAAAACCAGCAATATAAAGGCTATGTGATCCCCTATTCTGAGATCAACGGCTTTTGGTTTTTAAGACTCACGACCTTAGCCATTTCTCCTGAAAATCGTGCACGTGCTTTTACAACGCATTATCAGCAGCAAGTTGAAAATGGTTTATTTAGTCCGGGAACCACACGCCTACAACAATTGGTTGATGTCGCGACCGTGCAAATACGGAACTAAACGCATGCTACAGGTTTGCTACTCACCAGATTATTATGCTCAGACCCATACCAACAGTATGGAAAAACTGAGCGCTGTGGCCGATGCTTTAGATCCCCTAGGTATCGTAGAGTTCCATCGCCCTGAAAAGCTCTCCATAGATATTTTAAAACAACTGCATGATCCAAAATATGTCGATGCTTTTGATACAGGCTTCCCTGAAAAGCTAGCCACTTTCCAAGGTTTTAAGCCTTGGAATACTCAACTGCGTGATGCGGTTTACCAGATTAATGCAGGGCAAATTCTCGCAGCAGAATTGGCATTCAAACATCAAATTTCGGCCAATATCGCACAAGGCTTTCATCATGCGGTTTACGAACATGGTGGGTCTTTTTGTACCTTTAACGGGCTAGCTTTAATCGCACAACAGTTTCCAGATAAACGTATTTTCGTGCTGGACTGTGATCAACATGGCGGTAATGGTACGGCAGAATTTACCAGCCGTTTTGACAACTTTTTTAATTATAGTATTTATGGGCTGGCCTTTGGCTGTCCGACCTACGAACGTTCAGAAACCTATCATGTGCATAAACATCAAGGGAACTTCAGCCAATACATTTTAGCGATCCATCAAGCTTTTCAACGTGCCCTAGACTGGAACGCTGATTTAATTATCTTTCAGGCGGGAATGGACTGCCATCAAGATGATCCTTGCGGCTCATCATGGTTCAGTACAGAACTGATTGAAAAACGCGATGAAATTGTATTTCGCTTGGCCAAAAAGCACCAACTGCCTTTGATGTTTGTTTTAGCTGGCGGCTATCAAGCACTACCAGAACTGGTCAAGCTTCATGTGGGGACGTTTCAAACTGCTTATAAAACTTACTATACCGAATAAAAAATGCCAGCATATTGACATACACTGGCACAGATAACTCGGCTATTTAATTAAGAAAAATCAAGCTCTTTCTCAAAGCCTTTTAACTCATAACGCGCCATCGCTAAGTTAGACTTGGTACGGTCAAGTACCAAATATAAAAACAATGTTTCATTGCTATCAAGCGGACGAATCAAATGATATTGTTTACCCAAAGTAATCAAAATATCTTCAATGTTATCGTTTAATTGTAATGCTTTCGCAACTTTACGCTTAGAACGTACAACTTCAGTATTACCTGCTGCTGCTAATTCTAAGTCTACACCACTCCCCTGAGTCGCGAGTGCTAAGCCACTGTCACTGTCGACCAGTGCAGCAGCAACAAAACCATCAATCCCTGTTAACGCATCTAAACTAACACGTGCCATCTTATTCTTACCTCTAGTTATAGGGTTACCCCAAAAAATTTAAAGACCCAGTTTCTTACGTAACTTCCCAATAAAACCGCGTAATTTATTTACTTGCCCTGTTTCTGCTTGTTGTGTATCTATCTGATACTTCACTTGATTTTGATCAACAAACTGACCTAATTGCAGTAGAACAGCACATGCTACAAAATTCAATACCCTTTCATTACTTAAATTTAAGGACTGTTTTACTTGATCAATTTGTGCGCCTTGTGAAAAACAGGTTGCCATCTTTAAAAAGTCACGACGTTGTAAATTTTTTTCAAACTGAGGCCATATTTCAAGTCTAAAGTTCTGATTCAAGCTGACTTGCGGTAACTGAATCGCAGACGAAGCATTCACCACTTTCCACAGCCAAATTCTTAGATCATAAACGTCTTTATCTTTAATCGTATCTTGGACCAACTGTGCAGTTGCATACGTTTGGTTCAAGGTCTCATTAAACTGAATCTCTTTATTCGGCTCGACCCAAACACGTTCGGTCCGCGTATCGACCAAAGCGAGAAAACCATGGGCATCGAACAACTGAATATAACCATTACGTGGTGTAAAAATTTCGCTAAAAACCTGTGCCGTGGTCATTACTGGGTTCAGCACTGTAGGCATAACAGATTGAACAGGCATAATGACTTCAAGCGTTGATTTCACATGCGCGGTAAGTTCATGTTGTGATAGTAATTTTCTAGATAACCAATCGTGCAAATGCTCTATGTTTGAAAATGGATAGAACAATTGATCTCCAACAATGTGCCCTGCATTTTCAACCTTTTTGACCAGACGCAAATACACAATGTTTTGAATGGTCAGCAACTTTTGAATGCCTGGTGAATTAAAAAACACATCATTGACCAGCAATAAATCGATTTTTTGCTCAGCAAGATTGACCCATTTCACATTCAAATTTTCAGGTAAAGACAGTAAAATTTGTTCTTTTATTTGCTCTAACGAGTTTAAACTTAAACCAAATACTGCAATATTTAATACGTTTTTCATGCCTAAACCCACGACAACCTCACCCTTTAAATCACGGCATCACGCCGATTGATATAATTAAAAATCAAAAAATATAGAATTTCTTATGATGCAAGGCTGAGCGGCGCGCTGCTTAATCGTGCACTTAACTCTTTGTAGTAATACAGCATTTGCCCCATCAAAATATCTGTGTGGGTGACCGCCACCATGACCATCGGATGCTGTGGGTGGTGGACAGCAGTTAAAAACACTTTGCCATTGTCCGCATCAAGAGTAATGGTTTGGCAGCCCAACAATTGAATTTCTGTAATAAATGCATTCACCATAGCCAAGATGGAGCTGCTGACTGCTGCGATTTTTCCTGTATTGTCGATATTTTTCTTTGAAGCCAAAGCAAGCTCAAAACCATCCGATGAGCACAACATCACAAAGTCGATGCCTGTAACGGTATTTAAAAAACGTTGTAACTCGATATGGGCAGACTCAATCAGTGCTTGCGGAATTTCACGTGAACTATTCATTTATCCTACCTATGCAACTGCAGATTCAGCTTGCATTTCTAGTGTTGTAATTAGTGTTTCAATCATCAGTAAAACATCATCTTGTTCACGCGCATCAACGGCAAACAGCGGAAATTGTTTTTGATGGATCTGCATCCAATCACGGTAAATTTTGAGCTTATGCTGATCTTCTTGATCTAAATGCGTAATGCCAACCACCACATTTGATCCATACTGCTCAAATGCTTTTAAATAAAACTCTAAATCCTTTAAACGATCTGCTTGGCTATGATCGATTAAGATCACGATTCCCATTGCACCCTTGCAGACAATAGACCACATAAAATCAAAACGATCTTGACCTGGGGTACCGTACAAGCCGATCTGCGTACCGTCATCAAGGCTAATTTCACCGTAATCAATACCTACAGTGGTCAAAAATTTATGGTGCGCTGCAGTATCAGTGTTTACTGCTTCTGTCGTCACGACAGGAATATCAGACAATGCTTGAATGGCAGCAGATTTTCCTGCCCCCATGGTTCCCCCGAAAACAATTTTGTACTGCTGTAGGGCTTTGTTGCACAAACATTCAAAAGCTAAACTTCTTCCAAGTTATCTAAATTTAAGTGGCAACTTGGGTGTGAGGTCGACCTAAATCTGTAAATTTATTTAATACGGCCACACGTGCATGAATCTCATTGACTTGGCTTTGAAAGTTTCTCGCACGGAGTTTATCGCCTAATAATTTGATGCAATGCATCTTGGTTTCGACCAAACTTCGGCGATGATAGCCTGCCCATTTTTTCCATAGTGTCCTGCCGAAACGTTTAACTGTTCGTAGTAATTCATTTCGCTCTAGCGAACTGGTCTTTGTATCTTTCCAAGGCTTCGCATTTTTTCTTGGCGGAATCACTGCATGTGCTTGCCGATCTGCAATGACCTGACGGCATTGCTTGGTGTCATAAGCCCCATCAGTATAGACAGAGTCAATCTGCTCATCTTGTGGAATCTGATCGAGTAAATCACCAAGCACTTGTGAATCACTCACGTTATTGGTTGTAAGCTGAACTGCTCGTATTTGAAGGGTTTCAGCATCTATCCCAATATGAAGTTTACGCCATTGGCGACGATATTCAGGTTGGTGTTTCTTACGCTTCCATTCACCTTCGCCTAGAAACTTTAAGCCAGTAGAATCGACGAGTAGCTGGAGACCATTACTGCTTTTTTGATAGTTAATTGCAATATCAATATGCTTTTGTCTTCTACAAATGGTTGAATAATCCGGTGCTGTCCAATCTAATCTACAAAGATGAATGAGACTTTGCACAAAGCCAGTGACCATGCGTAAAGAAAGATGAAATAAGGATTTGATCATTAAACAGCATTGGATGGCTGTATCTGAATAAGTTTGATTTCGACCATGTTTACCTTTGGGTTGAGCGTACCATTGAGTCTTGGGATCAAACCAAATTGAGAGATATCCTCGATTTATTAATGCACTGTTATAAGAAGACCAATTGGTTGTACGATAGATTTTAGGTGTGGGCTTATTCATTTGAGAATTATATTGTGGAATAAGCCTTTAGAGATAGGTTTGTGCAACAAAGCCATTTAGATATCTCCCCCAAAATAGAGTCGGTCAAAGCGTGCCTTGAAAAGCCAGCTGGAACTGTCAAAACATCTTCTAATGCATGTCGTAAAAAAGATTTTGTTTCTTCAGGAGTCGGGGTATAAAGTTTATTGTCATTTTCTTGAATCAAAGGATGACTACATAAATGACGTTTCTTTTGTAAATGTAGAAGATTTTCATATGTATCTTGGTCAAAAAATTTCATTCGTTCATATACATCTTTAACAATAGACTGCTCCCAATCGCTTCCTTTTTCTCTTTTTTGTTGTTTAGTTTTTATTTCAGCTAAAATTTTATGGGCTGTGGAATCATTAAAATCGATTTCAACCTTTTGCAATTTTGAAACTATATCTGTTACAACTACAGACCACAGTAAGCCAACAGCAGCTCTATAGCACCCAGCTTCATAGCACTTGTATACTTCTAGAAAGTTTTCTTTAGAATTTTTATCTACAATTTTCTCAATTGCTAACTCGATTGAAAATGGTGTCATCAGTTAGTTATTCCGTTTTAAATGATTTAATTTTTTTGATTTTAACAATTTATATAAGTTAAGTATTTATTAGATCTCTTGCGAAAGTAAAAACCACCTCAATATAAATTTCATGAGATATCAGAAATTAAATCGTTTTTCAGATTCTGAATTCAAACGCTTGGTTGGCGTACCTCGACAAGTTTTTACTGAAATGGTAGAGGTTTTAGAAAAAGCAGAATCACTCAAAAAGAAATCAGGTCGTCCTCATACTTTAGATATAGAGGATCAGTTGTTATTAACTCTCAATTACTTACGGAACTACAGCACTCAACTGGAATTAGCGGCAAATTACCATATCGCTGAAAGTAATGTGAATCGAACCATTAAAAAGGTTGAAGATGCATTGATGAAATCAAGACGTTTTACTCTGCCAAAACGAAGCATTACCACAGCAGACGAACACTTTAACTGGGTCATTATTGATGCGACAGAATGTTCAATAGAACGTCCGAAAAAAAAATCAGAGTAAGTTCTACAGTGGTAAAAAGAAGAAACATACGCTAAAAGCACAAGTGATCTATCATCCGAACAGCAAACAAATCATAGGGCTAGATATATCGAATGGCAGTCAGCATGATATTAAATTGGCAAGAAAAACGGTTAAGAAATTCAAACATTGTGAATATGTTATGACCGATTTAGGGTACTACGGATTAGAGCAAGATGGCTTTAAATTATTGATGCCAATAAAGAAAAAGAAGAATTTACCCTTATTTGATGTTGAGAAAAGGTACAATAAAATGATTGGAAAAATACGAGTTGTGATCGAACACATTAATAGTCAATTGAAAACATTTAGAATATTAAGTGAACGCTATCGAAATAGACGGAAAAGATTCGGTTTACGCATTAACTTAATTGCTGCACTCGTAAACCGGATAAACTTGCAATAATGACTTTCGCAAGAGATCTATTTTTTGCTTATTATCTGCTTACGTTACACAAATTAGAAACAACAAAGCCCTGACATTATCAGGGCTTTGTTGTTTCTAATTTGGCGGAAGCGGTGAGATTCGAACTCACGGAGGGGTATAAGCCCTCGTCGGTTTTCAAGACCGGTGCATTAAACCGCTCTGCCACGCTTCCATGTGCGCCATCATACGGAGCTTTTGTTTTCATGACAAGTAAAACTTACCGTCAAAGCAACCAACTGCATATTGTTTCATCAAAAGCTTATAATTTCGAGGCGATTTCGGCACCTTCACGAATCGCACGCTTCGCATCTAGCTCAGCTGCCAATTTAGCACCACCAATAATGTGATAATTCGCTAACATATTTTGCTCAACACTTGGCATCAGATCCTTCACAGACTCCTGTCCTGCACACACAACGATAGTATCAACACGGAGCAATTGATCTTGTCCTGCCATATCGACCCAAAGCCCTTCATCAGTCACAGCTTTGTACTGAACCCCACGTAACATACGTACTGCATGCTTTTTCAACTGTGCGCGGTGTACCCAGCCCGAAGTTTTGCCCAAACCTGCTCCAAGTGCAGAGGTTTTACGCTGTAATAAATAAATCTCACGAACAGGCGGATGAACTTCTGCGGCCTGCGTGCCTCCTTCAGAAACATAATTCGGGTTTGGATCTACGCCCCATTCACGTTGCCAATCTGCAAGCGGTTGTGGCTGAGGTTGATGCTCTGGTTTCAATAAATACTCAGACACATCAAAACCAATCCCTCCAGCACCAATCACTGCAACCTTTCGACCGACAGGTGCGCCGCGTAACACTTCTGCATAAGACAAGACTTGCGGTGAATCACTCCCTTCGATACGTAATGCACGTGGCACAACGCCTGTTGCAATAATAATTTCTTCAAAGCCTTCACGCTCAAGCTGCTCACGATTCACCTTGGTGTTTAAACGTAAGTCGACGCCAGTTTTTTCAAGCTGTACTTTGAAATAACGAATGGTTTCATGAAACTCTTCTTTACCGGGTACAACTTTTGCCAAGTTGAACTGTCCACCCACCTCATGACTTGCTTCAAACAGAGTCACTTGGTGTCCACGACTGGCTGCAACCGTCGCGGCTGACATACCTGCGACGCCACCACCAACAACCGCAACTCGTTTCGGTTGTTTCACTTTCAAATAAACCAACTCAGTTTCAAACGCCGCACGCGGGTTAACTAAACAGGTTGCACGCTGATTTTTAAAAGTATGATCTAGGCATGCTTGGTTACAGGCGATACACGTATTGATTTCATCGACACGATTGGTCGCTGTTTTATTCACCCAAAAAGCATCGGCCAATAACGGACGTGCCATTTGCACCATATCGGCTTTGCCCGATGCCAAAATCTCTTCTGCCGTGTCTGGCATATTGATGCGGTTTGAAGCAATCACTGGCACAGCCACTTGCTTTTTCACTTCCGCAGTATAGTCAACAAAAGCAGCACGTGGCACAGAAGTCACAATAGTTGGAATACGTGCTTCATGCCAGCCAATTCCTGTATTCAACAAAGTAATACCTGCTTTTTCTAGTGCTTGCGCAATGGTAATTACTTCTTGCATGGTATTGCCATCATGCACCAAATCGAGTAATGACAAACGGAAGCAAATAATAAATTTCTCACCAACTTGTGCACGTATCCCTTTGACGATTTCGACCGCAAAACGCATACGGTTTTCAATCGGCCCACCCCAACGGTCTTCACGTTGGTTCACATGACGGCTTAAGAATTGATTCAGTAAATAACCTTCTGAACCCATAATTTCTACACCGTCATAGCCTGCTTTTTTTGCAAGACTGGCACAGTTAACATAGTCATCAATGGTATTCAAAATTTGTTTTTCAGACATTTGACGCGGTTTAAAAGGCGAAATCGGCGACTTGATTGGACTGGAAGACACAACAAAAGGTTGGTAGCCATAACGTCCAGCATGCAAAATTTGCATTAAAATTTTTGCGCCATGCTTATGTACCGCATGTGTCACTAAACGATGCGGAGCAATATCCCCCAGCGTATTCATCGTCCCGCCCGCAGGAAGAAGCCAACCTTGACGGTTTGGAGAAATCCCGCCTGTAATGATCAGGCCGACACCGCCTTTAGCACGCTCACCGAAGTATGCTGCCAATTTTGGATAATTATAAAAACGATCTTCCAAGCCCGTATGCATGGAGCCCATCACCACACGGTTTTTAATGGTGGTAAAACCCAAATGTAAGGGTTTTAAAATATGTGCATAGCTATTGGTTGTCATCATGAATCCTTATCTTTGGCTTTGCAACTTGTTGCATACTACTTTAGCTGTTTTTTAAAATATTGGGATGACAATTTATAAAAAATTCTTGGCATCTACGGTCAATTCAACTGAGCTCTCAAAAACATACGACAATAAAAAACCAGTGACGTTGCCCTCACTGGTTTAGTTTTTTAGACCAAAGCCCTTTACTGCCAATGCTTCAGCTTACTGGTTTGACCAATACCCACATTAAAACTATTGGTTGGATCAAGCTTTTCATAATGCGTTCGTAGTGCAGGTTTTGCTACATATAAATGTCCGACATTATGCTCAGCTGGGTATTCCGCCCCACGAGCATCCAGTAAATGCCACATTTGGTGCTCCATCGCCAAAGGATCTACGCCTTTTTTCACAATATAGTCCTGATGGAACACATGACATAAAAAGTGACCATAATAGAGTTTATGAACAATCAGATCATCCATCTCTTTGGGTAAGGTTTCCACCCACTCGCGATCATTACGACGCAATGCGATATCCAGAGCCACAATATCTTCAACTTCTGAACGGTGCGTATCCCGATAGCGAATTGCTGCACCTGCAACGGCAAAGCGATGTAAAAATGCTTTACGTCCTTCTTCCTCTGTACAGTGGAAAAAATCACCTGAGGTTTTATCTTGAAAATAACATTTTAAAAAGCTTTCAACTTGCTCGACATCTTGATTTTCAATCCGAATAACCAAATGATGTTCATACAGATCACGAAAAACATTCATCCGTTTCGGTAAATGATTGGGCAAAAATTTGGTGATCAATTGCAGGACTTTATCTGACAGACCTTTCACACCAAATTTTTCTAAGTACGCATCGACCTTATCTTTCATTGCAAATGCGGCAGGTACTTTGGCTGTACCGAGTTTTTCAATGAACATGAAGGTGTCTTTACCGTACTCCGCCCCAATATCATAAGCCACACGGTGGATGTATTCCCCTGCAATCGGCAATCGCGGCAAATCTTTTAGTAAAAAACGGCGGATTTCAGTCAAATCATCATGTGAGTTTGTACCGACATAGAATACTTGACTTGGAATTTTTTCAAAGGTATCCAAACGTACGGCAAAAACACACACTTTACCTGCCGAACCCGATGCTTCATATAAACGAGACGGATCGGCATTAAAACGTGCCGGCGTATTTTCATCAACTTGTTTAACATCATGTCCATAACGATGGTCCGATGCGCAGCAACCTGAGTTATTGATAATATCGCCGATTTGATAATTTTTAGTTTCAAGCTTGCTTAGAATTTCTTCAGGTGTTTCTCCGAGATTTACCCCTAAATGATTCACCAACTCTAACTGACCTTCATCATTAACACGGGCATACAATGCCAGCTCAGTATAAGCAGGACCACGACGCACCAAAGCACCGCCTGAGTTATTACAGACGCCACCTAAAACTGAAGCTCCAATACACGATGAACCAATCACCGAATGCGGCTCCCGATTAAATGACACCAATTCTTTTTCAAGTCGATCTAGTGTTGCACCAGGTAGACAAATCACTTGCTGACCGTCATTAATAACCTGAATGCCAACCAAACGACGCGTGCTGATCAGAACTACAGGACGGTCATAGTCATCGCCAAAAGGCGTTGAACCACCGGTCAAACCTGTATTGGCTGCTTGCATAATCACAATACAATCTGCATCAACAGCGGCTTGCAGTACTTGCCACTGTTCCAGTAATGAACCTGGCGCAACAACAGCTAGTACTTTCCCTGCACCGTAACGACGACCTTGGCGGTATAAACGTGTGTCTTTATCGTCAGTTAAAACATGTTGTTTACCAACAATGGTGATGAGTTTTTGAATAGTTTGCGGTGCGTCTAAATTGGATTGCATTTTATATCCTGCCCATTAATTTTTTGAGCTTTTCAATAAAGCTAGATTATGAAATAACTCATTCATTTTTTAAGCGTATTAATCACGGTATTCGATGTCGTGTGGCGGCATGGATGTCGCCGTTGGGCGGGGGTACAGGACGTACCCCTCGCCCAACAAAAGATTTTTGTTACTTTTCATCTTTGAAAAGTAAGGTATCGCCTACGCAATTGAACTTAAATTTTTAATTCAAAATGAGGCAAAGGATGCTTCTTTATATTCATTCGCTTTTATTAGAGAGTTTTACTCAGCCAACTCTCGTTCTAACTTCACTAAACAGTCAGACGTAATATCAGCAATGGTTTTTGCACCTGTTAAGGTCATAGCAACACGCATTTCTTTATCAATCAATTCTAAAAGATTTGAAACACCTTCACCGCCTGCTGCACCTAAAGCATAAACAAAGGCACGACCAAGCATACACGTGTCTGCACCCAACGCCAGCATACGCACAACATCTAGACCATTACGAATACCCGAATCCGCGAGGATTTTAATATCACCTTTGACTGCATCTGCAATTGGTGGAAGTGCGCGTGCAGAAGATAAAACGCCATCGAGCTGACGACCACCATGGTTTGAAACCACAATCCCATCTGCACCGAAACGCACTGCATCTTTGGCATCTTCAGGATCCAAAATTCCTTTAATGACCATTGGGCCATCCCAAAACTCACGAATCCACTCAAGGTCTTTCCACGAAATAGACGGATCGAAGTTAGAACCTAACCAACCAATATAATCTTCTAGACCTGTAGGCTTACCTAAGTATTTGGAAATATTACCCAAGTCATGCGGACGTCCCATCATGCCAACATTCCACGCCCAGTGTGGGTGGAAACACGACTGCATATAACGACGCATTGCTGCATTCGGGCCACTCATACCCGAGTGGGCATCACGATAACGCGCTCCCGGAACAGGCATATCCACAGTAAACACCAAGGTTGAACATCCTGCCGCTTTAGCACGTTCCAAGGCATTTTTCATGAAACCACGGTCACGTAGTACATAGAGCTGGAACCACATTGGACGCTGAATCGCAGGTGCCACTTCTTCAATTGGACATACTGAAACAGTAGACAGTGTAAATGGAATACCCTTTTTATCTGCAGCGACCGCAGCTTGAACTTCGCCGCGGCGTGCATACATGCCTGTTAAACCCACAGGAGATAATGCAACAGGCATCGACAAAGTTTCATCAAACAGTTTGGTTTCTAAACTTAAAGCAGACATGTCGTTCAATACACGCTGGCGCAAAGCAATTTTTGACAAATCTTCTACATTACGCTTCAGGGTATATTCTGCATACGCACCACCATCGATGTAATGGAATAAAAATGGCGGTAAACGACGTCGTGCCGCTTCACGGTAGTCATTGGCAGAAGAAATAATCATGCTTATATCCTGTTTAATCGACTGGCGCGCTGACGACGAGCTTCTTCCTCATCAATCATTCGCACCTGTTGTACTACAAACTCAATGTGTCCACAGACTGCTTTACGTGCAGCTTCTGGATCACGACGTTCAATTGCATTCATGACTTGAAAGTGCTGATCATGCAATTGATCAAACCGGTGTGCTTCGCTATAGACTTTTCGACGTCCCAAAGCGACGTTGAACTGCAACAAATCGAACAGACCACGCATCATCTGAATCAAGACCAAATTATGAGAGGCTTCAGCAATCGCTAAATGAAATTTCGCATCTGCACGAGCCGCTTCGTCATCATTTCCCAAAGCCTGAAAATGGTTAATCTGGTCATAATGATGTCTGATGTTCACCAGATCTTCTTGGGTTGCGCGTTGTGCTGCATACCAAGTTGTTCCACCTTCTAAAATAATGCGCGCCTCTTGCACATCAAATCGATAGGCAGGATCCTCACTCATCAAATTACTAATCGGTTGTACGATTTGATAACTGGACCAAGTTGCTGGTAATTGTTTTAAAAAAGTCCCCGCCCCCACTTTGCTGACCAACATACCCATGCTGGTCAACTGCGAAATGGCCTCTCTTAAAGAAGAGCGAGAGACTTGAAGCTGTTCACACAGTTTTCTTTCAGCAGGCAGACGGTCTCCAACTTGCATATTGCTTTGTTCAATCAATACACGCAGGCTTTGTACAGCTTTATCGGAGACTTTCATCTGCTTTCCTTAACGTTGATACACAATTTGTGTTATGGAATCATCCATGGGAACACATAGGCTTGTAGAGTAATCATAATACCCATCATAATTGTGAACGTTATACTGTGTTTTAAGGTAAAACGGAATAAATCAGACTCTTTACCAACCAGTCCTACCGCCGCACACGCAATCGCAATCGATTGAGGTGAAATCATCTTACCGGTCACACCACCACTGGTATTTGCTGCCACCAGTAAAACTTCTGGCACACCAATTTGCTGAGCCGTAGTGGCTTGAAGTGCTGAAAACAGTGCATTGGCAGAAGTATCTGAACCCGTGAGGAATACACCCAACCAACCCAAGAAAGGCGAGAAGAACGTAAATGCTGAACCTGTATGTGCAAGGGCCAAAGCCAAGGTCGAAGACATACCCGAATAGTTTGCGATAAAAGCAAAAGACAACACCATACCAAT
Source organism: Acinetobacter sp. 789_lipA (assembly GCF_058242845.1). NCBI lineage: Bacteria > Pseudomonadati > Pseudomonadota > Gammaproteobacteria > Moraxellales > Moraxellaceae > Acinetobacter > Acinetobacter sp. 789_lipA. The sequence goes on from NZ_JBZAYS010000001.1 coordinate 3,152,418, forward strand.
TGAATAAATGGGAACTTTCAACTCATTCAGAGTTTCACCAAAAGTTACCACAGCATCTTTCGGTTTCATCTTCAAATAGGCAATGGTGATCAATGCTGCAATAAAGATCGCAGTTCCTGTCGCCGAGATCCAATCAAACTTGTAAATCGCGTCATAATCTTTAATTTCAGCAACCACTGGTGGCATTTTTTGAATCATTTGATGCAAAAATGGCACTTTGATTGAAATCACGAGATCATGCAATGCACCGTCTTTGGCAAATAAATCCTTAAACGGTTTCACACTCCAGATCGTCACCATCACAGTTAAAATCGCGAATGGAGACCATGCTTTTGCAATTTGTCCTACAGTGTATTTTTGCTGTTTTTGTGCAGCCACATCTTCACTCATCGTTGCATCTTGATCTGCAAAACGGAAAATGTGCTTTGGCTGCCAGTATTTAAACAAAATCGTTAAAGAAACCAAGGATGCAATTGCAGCCGTAATATCGGGTAATTCTGGACCGACAAAGTTAGAAGTTAGGTATTGTGCAATTGCAAAGCTACTTGCACCCACCACAACTGCAGGCCATGTTTCTTTAACACCGCGCCAGCCGTCCATAATTGCCATAATCCAGAACAACACGATTGGCACCATAAATGGTAGCTGACGGCCCACCATTTGGCTGATTTCCATCGTATCAACACCAGAGACTTGTCCAGCAACAATAATTGGAATACCCATTGCACCAAAAGCCACAGGTGCTGTGTTTACGATTAGACAGAGACCTGCTGCATATAACGGTTTAAAGCCTAAACCGACTAATAATGCTGCGGTAATCGCCACAGGAGCACCAAAGCCTGCAGCACCCTCTAAGAAAGTACCGAAAGCAAAACCCACCAACAGCATTTGTAAGCGCTGATCTTCAGTAATTGAGAGAATAGAAGAACGAATGATGTCAAACTGGCCTGTCTTCACTGAAATTTTATACAGGAATACCGCACCAATAATAATCCATGCAATCGGCCATAAACCGTAGAGGAAACCATAAGCCATCGATGCGAATGCCATCAGCACCGGCATCTTATAGGCAAATAAAGAGACAAGAAGTGCAAGTACAACAGTGATCGTACCTGCCACACTGCCTTTTAAACGAAATACCGCGAGCGCCAAAAAGAAGAATATAATCGGAATCAGTGCAATTAGACTTGAAATCCAAATATTCCCCATCGGGTCATACATTTGCTGCCATTGAAGCATTGTCATCTCCTTGAAATGCTTACTAAGATTTAATTTTGAGCATATTATTGGCACTTTTGCCAATATTGGACAGACCAATATAAGCAACCGTAAAGAGAAACAAACCAATAATGACTTATGCTTGGCTTATTTTGATTTAAAATGAAGTAAAACTTCAATTAAAAGTTAATATTGGTATGACCAATATTGACTACCTTCATAAACTAGATCATATTTCAATCAAATTAATATCATTGTTTTTACTGATATTTTTATGAAAATAATGCCAATTTTAGACTTTAGTCTAATAATATAAAAAATAATCACCGAACTTAAATCCAGCTTAATACTCAAAAAATGGAAAAATCACACAATATTGATCATACCAATTTAAAACCAAACCAACTTCCCCACTTTTCTGATTAATTTACAGCCTAAACATCTTCTAAAAAGACAAAAAGTGAGCACACAATATAGAAACCGATTTTCTCCAGAAATTTTTCAACAGTATCGATATGCACATGAGCTTTAATATTTTTAAAGCCCTATGATTTTTTAGAAAAACCATTTGGAAAAGTGCTACAATCGCGGACATATTTATTCTTTCAGGCCACCCATTCTCGGTGCCTATATTTATATCGTTAGGATTAACAATGACTGATAATGCAACTATCTTGCAGAATGTCCCAGTTGGCAAAAAAGTTGGTATTGCCTTCTCTGGTGGTCTAGATACTTCAGCTGCACTTTTGTGGATGAAACAAAAAGGCGCAGAACCTTATGCTTATACAGCAAACTTAGGTCAGCCTGATGAAGACGACTACGATGCGATTCCAAAAAAAGCGGAAGCGTATGGCGCAGTAAAAGCTCGCTTAGTTGACTGCCGTTTACAGCTTGCACTTGAAGGTATTGCTGCAATTCAATGTGGTGCGTTCCACATTTCAACTGGTGGTGTACCGTATTTCAACACGACGCCATTGGGTCGTGCAGTAACAGGGACTATGCTTGTTACCGCAATGAAAGAAGATGATGTAAACATCTGGGGCGATGGTTCAACATATAAAGGAAACGATATTGAACGTTTCTACCGTTATGGTTTGTTGACCAACCCTGCACTTAAAATCTATAAACCTTGGTTAGACCAAACGTTTATTGATGAATTAGGTGGCCGTGCTGAAATGTCGCAATTCTTGATCGACAACGGCTTTGACTACAAAATGTCAAAAGAAAAAGCGTATTCAACTGACTCAAACATGTTGGGTGCGACCCACGAAGCAAAAGATCTTGAATACCTCAATGCAGGGATCAAAATTGTTGACCCAATCATGGGTGTTGCATTCTGGAAAGACGACGTAGAAGTTAAAGCTGAAGAAGTATCGATTACTTTTGAAGAAGGCTTCCCTGTTGCAATCAATGGTCAACGTATCGAAGACCCTGTTGAGTTCATCCTTGAAGCCAACCGTATTGGTGGTCGTCATGGTCTAGGTATGTCTGACCAAATCGAAAACCGTATTATTGAAGCAAAATCTCGCGGTATTTATGAAGCACCAGGTATGGCACTTCTACATATTGCTTATGAGCGCTTGGTTACAGGTATTCATAACGAAGACACGATTGAACAATACCGTATTAACGGTCTACGTTTAGGTCGTTTACTTTACCAAGGTCGTTGGTTCGACTCTCAAGCATTAATGCTTCGTGAAACTGCACAGCGTTGGGTTGCGAAAGCCATCACAGGTACTGTGACTTTAGAGCTTCGTCGTGGTAATGACTACACCATCATGAACACAGAGTCTGAAAACCTCACTTATGAAGCTGAGCGTTTGACGATGGAGAAAGGCGATTCAATGTTTACGCCAATGGACCGTATTGGTCAGTTAACTATGCGTAACTTGGACATTACCGATACTCGTGCGAAACTTGGTATTTATACCAATACTGGTTTACTTGCAGTCGGTACTGGTTCTGCTGTTCCACAGTTAAAAGACAAAAACAAATAAGTTTGTTGAATGTCAAAAAACCGCTCATAAGAGCGGTTTTTTTATTCAGTGATTTATTCCGTACAAGTAGAAGTGGTTAAAGGCTGATAATAAATCTGATTACGTCCTAATTGCTTGGCACGGTATAAAGCCTGATCTGCGATCCCTAGCAACTCGACTTTGCTCAAATCGACCTCGCCTTTAAAGACTGTAATCCCTAAACTAATGGTGACAAATGGCGATACTTCAGACATTTCATGCGGAATTTCCAACCGCTCAATCGCTCGGTAAATATTCGAAGCAACCGCATAAGCGCCATGTGCATCGGTTTCTGGCAATAAAACTACGAATTCTTCGCCACCATAACGCGCCACAAAATCCATATGCCGAATCGCATTTTTAATAGACTTTGCAATCGATGAAATCACATCATCGCCCTTTTGGTGACCATAACAGTCGTTATATTTTTTGAAAAAATCAACATCAATAAACAAAATCGACAAGGGTGTTTCATCCTGACGTGATTGCTCATAATAAGTATCCATCATTTCGTCAAAATTACGCCGATTTGATATCTTCGTCAGCTCATCATTCTGACTCAAATGCAGCAATTCTGAAGTATGTATTCGATGTATTTTTTCACTAATTTTAGCGCGGCGAATATTTAAAAAAATGATGCGCTCGCGAGCATAAATCATACGACTAATGATATACCCCAGCAAACAGCTACCAAGCATCACACGCCCCATCACGATCGCATCAAACTTGACCAAAGTCGAGATCAGGACTAAAAATGAAACCCCAGCAGCCACTACGCCAGTGATAAAAATATATCCTGGTTTTACTCCAGTCAGCAAATACCCCAAGACATAAATCATGCAGATGATCATCATCGCTTGATGACGCAAAGCTTCAGTATGCACCGACATGGTCAACCAAGTCGTAGAGACCACAGCCCAAAACACAGCAAACATGGCTGCATAAGCAAAAAAAGGCTTCAGCTTGGTAAAATGTGAAAAAACATAAAGGAACAAAAGACAGACAGCACCATTCAGCAATCCCAGTAAGCAATGAATAAAATCTTGTTTAAAATGAGACTGTTCAATAATCCAGTAATCCCCCGGAATCGTGAAAATGGCAAAAATAAAATAAGCCAAAACACCAGACCAAAGAAAGTCATTAATATTACGACGCGCGCGCTCTAAGTTTAATCGCCAAAACTCTTGTTCTAATTTCTGAGGAAAAACCTGACCAATACGACGGTTATGTCGTGTAATCAGCTCTTCCATTTTTTCTTTATCGTACTGAAGTTTGGCGAGGTTGTATTTATATTCCATACCAGACCAGATTTAATTCTTGTGGTTGCTTAAAAATAACACAAATTTACAAAGATGAATCATAATAATCAGACAAGATGCCTTTATTTGTCATTACCATTTTTGGCGTATATGCATTATCATCTGTTTTATTTCTTTGACAGAAATCGCCTTGAATACGATTACGATTCTCCAGCCAGATGACTGGCACGCTCACCTTCGTGATGGTCTTGCATTACAACGTACGGTTCCCGATTTAGCCCAACAGTTTTCACGCGCTATTTGTATGCCAAATACCGTACCTCCCGTTAAAACGGTTGAGGAAGCGAATGCGTACCGAGAACGCATCATGGCGCACGTACCAGAAGGCAATGCCTTCGACCCACGTATGGTGTTGTATTTTACTGACACAACTTCGCCTGAAGAAGTCAAGAAAATTAAAAACTCTGAGTTTGTAAATGCGATTAAACTCTACCCTGCTGGCGCGACCACCAATTCAGACAATGGCGTAAGTGACATTCGTAAAGTCTATGCTGTCATTGAGCAACTTGAAGAACATCAGGTTCCATTACTTCTGCATGGCGAAGTTACACACAATCATGTCGATATTTTCGATCGTGAAAAACGTTTCTTAGACGAAGTTCTTTCTCCGCTGCTAAAACAATTTCCAAAACTGAAGTTGGTTTTAGAACACATTACGACCAGTGAAGCGGCCAACTTTGTTTTAGAACAAGACCGCAATGTGGCTGCAACCATTACTCCGCAGCATTTACTGTTTAACCGTAATGATATGTTGGTTGGTGGCATTAAACCGCACTTCTATTGCTTACCCATTTTAAAACGCCAAACGCATCAGCAAACTTTGCTCGAAGTTGCGACCAGTGCCAACCCTAAGTTTTTCTTAGGCACAGACAGTGCACCACACTCTAAAAATGCTAAAGAAAATGCATGTGGATGTGCAGGCTGCTACAGCGCACCAACGGCAATTGAACTTTATGCTCAAGCATTCGATCAAGTGGGTAAACTTGAACGCCTTGAAGGTTTTGCCAGCCACTTTGGTGCAGACTTCTACGGTCTACCGCGCAATACTTCAACAATTACACTGGTAAAAGAAGACCAAGTCATCCCTGAGAGTTTAGACTATTTGGATGGTGAACAAATTATTCCGCTGTATGCGGGTAAAACCATTCAATGGAGAAAAGTGTGACAAATGAAACATTGCCAATAATTGGTCAGCGTTTCCGTGGTTTTCTACCTGTTGTTGTCGATGTTGAAACAGCAGGTTTTAATGCACAGACCGATGCCTTATTGGAAATTGCCGCAATTCCGATTATTTATAATGAAGAAGGTCAATTTGTACCGGGTCCTGCACATCATGCGCATATCAACCCATTCGAAGGTGCAAATCTAGACCGTCGCTCATTAGACTTTATTGGTATTGATCCCTTTAACCCCATGCGCATGGCTATGGCTGAAGACGAAAAAACAGCATTAAAACGTATTTTTAAAGCCGTCAATGAAGTCCGTCGCCAACAGAACTGTACACATGCGGTCTTGGTCGGTCATAACGCCCACTTTGATTTAGGCTTTGTACAGGCAGCGATTGCACGTACAGGGACTAAAAATCAAAACCCATTTCACAGTTTCTCTGTATTTGACACCGTCACCTTAAGTGCTGTGATGTTTGGTCAAACCGTTCTTGCGAAGTCATGTATTCAAGCAGGGATTGAGTTCGATGGTAGAGAGGCCCACTCGGCTTTATACGACACTCAAAAGACCGCCGAACTGTTCTGTTATATTTTGAACAAACTCGCGCCGCACCTACTTGACACTCTGGTGGCGGATCAATAGGATACCGCCATCCTCGCAACGTCCCTATCGTCTAGAGGCCTAGGACATCGCCCTTTCACGGCGGTAACCGGGGTTCGAATCCCCGTAGGGACGCCATCTTATTCTATTTCTAGAAAACACCACTTTTCATTTAATCAGTTCTAATTGAACACCGATATTTCATTTCAATTTTAACCATGCGCTAGTTATACGATGCTTCGTGTTTTTCAAGGTTGATTGTTATGTTTAAGAAATTTTTAATCTTTTTATTGATTCTATCACCTTCTATTTTTTATCTATGGTTTGTCCAACAAGGAACCAACAACACCAAACAAGACCCTGTTGCAGAAGAAATACACCCAAGTGCTGAGAACAGCCCTTCTTATCCAACACCTGACCACTAAAAGTCGACTTTAAACATTTGTTTTTTAAATTAATACTGAGATTTCATTAGAAAATTTCAATTCACGTGATTTTTCATCTTATTAAAAACTAGAATATAACTTTAAGCCCATTGTTTGATTTTCTATGCAATCTGCAACGCCGCCTTCGCGGTCTTCAACTGATTCACCGTAAAATACCTCATTAAAACGTGCCATGAGCACACGCCACCTGATCATGTTATCGCTTGGTGGTGCCATTGGTACAGGCCTGTTCATGGGCTCAGGCGAAGTGATCTCTCAGGCAGGCCCTCTTGGTGCTGTGCTGGCTTATATTATTGGCGGGTTGATCGCATATATGGTCATGCTTTGCCTTGGAGAGCTTGCAGTACATTTGCCTGTTTCTGGTTCATTTGGTGCCTTTGCAACACTTTATATTGGCCCTGGCACAGGTTATATGGTGTCGTGGATGTACTGGCTCGGCTGGTCGGCAACACTCGGTACCGAATTTACCGCAGCAGCCATTTTGGTACAGGAATGGTTCCCACAAACGTCGATCTGGTTATGGACACTGATCTTTGCCAGTGGCGTCCTGATTTCAAACCTCAGTTCAACACGAGCCTTTGCAGAGTCTGAGTTTTGGCTCTCCATGATTAAAGTCGCAACTGTACTTATTCTCATTCTATTAGGCTTTGCCTGTATTTTCGGTATCATCCCTTTTCAGGGGTATGAATCTGCACCCTTATTTAACAACTTAACCGCACAGGGCTGGCTACCAAATGGCCTTATTCCTTTGTTTACCACCTTATTAATTGTGAATTTCGCTTTTAATGGCACAGAAATGATTGGCATTGCCGCAGGTGAAACTGAAAACCCAGAAAAAAATGTACCCAAAGCCATTCATGCCGCGGTTTGGCGCCTCATTATTTTCTTTGTTGGTACTATCATTGTCATCAGTTCGCTACTTAACTACACCAACACAGGTTTGCAAGTAGGTGGACATGGCGGCTTAAGCAGCAGTCCATTTGTGACTGTATTCACCCAAATGGGCATTCCCTATGCCGAAGACTTTATCCGTTTTGTGATTATCACGGCATTATTATCAACCGCGAACTCAGGCTTATATGCTGCATCAAGCATGATGTGGGCCCTGTCCTCACAAAACCAACTCCCCAAGCTTTTTGCTAAAGTAAGTAAATCTGGCGTGCCTTATATTGCCATTTGGGTCACCATGATTGGTGGCTTGCCGGGCTTACTCTCAGAGCAGTTTGGTGCAGATGTCATTTTTAAGAACTTGATGGGTGTCGCAGCATTTACCATGGTGATTGTCTGGATGAGTATTTGCTGGAGTCAGTTTAACTTTCGTCGCCAATGGTTAAAGCAAGGTCGGGCTTTATCGGAGCTGAAATTCCGTACCCCTTGGTATCCGTTGGTTCCGATCCTAGGCTTTATCTGCTGTACAGCAACAGGCTTAAGTATGGCGGCTGACCCTGAAATGCTTTCAGGTTTTATTGGCTGCTTACTCTTTATGGCGGCTTGCTATGCTAGTTACTATTGGCTCTATCATAATAAAAACTAAGTACCTTCAGCAAAGTGAGCTCAAGCTTATTTTTTGGGCTCACTTTTGCAGCAATAAAAAATTCATTCAATTTAATTACTTGTTTTGCCTAATGTTTGAACTTTCAACCATCACAGAGCAAAAACCCTTTTGACAAATAGGCCTTTAATCCTTAATATACGCATCACCTCGCAACGTCCCTATCGTCTAGAGGCCTAGGACATCGCCCTTTCACGGCGGTAACCGGGGTTCGAATCCCCGTAGGGACGCCATATCTTGATCTTATCCGATCAACACTTATTCATAATTATTATTATTTCATTGCAGATTTGCAGTTTTTCACTACAATAGCCCGCTTCATTCCTGAACTTATTAACGCTTATGCACTCATCTCCGAATGATGCTTCGCATCAGGGCAATTCTGCGCCTTTAAAACGCGCTATGAGTACTCGACATCTGGTTATGATTTCGCTTGGTGGCGCAATCGGGACTGGCCTATTTTTAGGATCGGGTGAAGTCATTGCACAAACGGGGCCTGTAGGTGCCATTATTTCTTATTTCCTCGGCGGGATCATTGCATATATGGTCATGCTGTGTTTAGGGGAACTTGCTGTTCATATGCCTGAGTCTGGCTCATTTGGCGCCTATGCCAAACGCTACATCGGACCAGGTACAGGTTATACCATCACATGGCTGTACTGGCTAACGTGGTCGGTCACGCTAGGAACCGAGTTTACAGCTGCTGCACTGCTCATGCAGGAGTGGTTTCCAGATAGTTCAATGTGGATGTGGACCTTAATATTTGGTGCTTTTGTATTTAGTTTAAATATGATCTCGACCAAATGGTTCGCAGAATCTGAGTTTTGGTTGGCTTTAGTCAAAGTTATCACCGTTGTTATTTTTATTTTATTGGGTCTACTCGCTATTTTTGGCGTGATTGGCTACAGAGGCTATGAAGCTGCGCCTTTATTTAGCAACTTAACGGCTCAGGGTTGGTTCCCAGAAGGCTTGTTCCCTATCTTTACCACCATGTTGATCGTGAACTTTGCATTTTCTGGTACAGAGCTGATTGGTGTTGCTGCGGGTGAAACCAAAGATCCTGCTAAGAATGTACCCAAAGCCATCAATACTGCGATTTTCCGCTTATTGATTTTCTTTGTGGGTACCATCTTGGTCGTGACTTCACTCCTTCCGCATCAAGAAGCAGGTTTAGCAGCTGAAGGCGTGAGTAGCAGTCCATTTGTAACCGTATTCCAACACATTGGCATTCCTTATGCTGAAGATATCATTCGTTTTGTGATTATCACTGCGTTGCTATCTGCTGCGAACTCAGGACTATTTGCCGCTTCGCGTATGATGTGGTCGTTATCTTACCAAAAGCAGTTACCAGCAGTCTTCTCAAAAATCAATGCACGTGGTGTCCCTTATGTGGCAGTCATCGTGACCATGATTGGGGGTATGCCAGGTTTACTGTCTGAACAGTTTGCACCTGAAGCCATTTTTACCAATTTACTGGGTATTGCAGCGTTTACCATGGTCGTCGTTTGGATGAGTATTTGCTTAAGCCAATTTAACTTCCGTCGCCAATGGTATAAACAAGGACGTAAAAAAGAAGAATTAGGTTTTGCAGCACCCCTGTTTCCTATTGTGCCAATCCTTGGCTTTATCTTCTGCTTTATCACCTGCGTCAGCATGGTGTTTGATCCAAGTATGCGTATTAGTTTCTTTGGTTGTTTATTGTTTATTGCAGTATGTTATGCCAGTTATTACACCTTTTATCACAAGAAAACTTAATCCGTATTGTTAAAAAGAGCGACTTCGGTCGCTCTTTTTTTATACTGTTTTGATCAAGTACATCATCGGTGCATGCACGATGAATATTGTATGGATTCATGGGATGAATCAGCAGCACAAGACTGCACGTACCCTGCTTAAACATTGGCTTGTGATCTTACAACAGGTACTGAGCGAACTTGGCCGCGCAGATGACCTTCCCTATCTTCAGCGGCACAGTCGGCTGGCCTTTTATGGAGATCTTCTAACACGTCAGCATTTAGAAAACACCCTCAATGCCAGCACCCTCATGCCACAACATTGGTCTCCTTTTTCTTTTTTACATCCTATTCACCTGACGCACACCGCTGCACCCAATATCGAACATCAAGCTGAAATTTCTAAAAACCCTCAGCTCACAATTTCAGATGAACTCTCATTCAATAATAAAATTAAATACATTAGCCTCCTCGGCAAAGATCTGGCCTTACGTGAGTTAGCTAGTTTAATCAACCACTTCCCAGAGCTGCATAGTAGCTTTATTCATCGTTTTTTGATGGAAGCGTATCTATATTTATCCAATCCACACTTCATCCACACCGTGCATACGCGTCTGCATGAGCACTTACACGGTACGAAACCCAATATTGTGATTGCCCACTCTCTAGGCAGCGTGATTGCCTATATTTATTTAATTCAACACCCCGAACTTAAGATTCAAGCACTAATTACCCTCGGTTCACCACTTGCCTTTCGCGTTATTCAGTGTCATTTGCAGCAACCTATTCAACGGCCTGCAGCTTTATATGGCGATTGGATCAATTTTTATTCAGATGCTGATTTTCTGAGTGCTTTTCCACTGAACCAAAAACCGTTTGCTTTTACACCCGCCATTATCAACAAGCAAATCACCACCGATCTTGCTCATCCTCATCTAATCGAAGGCTATTTACACCATCCCGAGTTCATCAACAACTTGCTAAGTTTGCTTAAAAAATCGGCTTAAATCATATGATTTTTAATCATTTTATCTAGATTGTTTTAAATTTATGCACTCAACACTTAAAACTGGAATTATTTAGAGAAAAGCGTTTGACACCCCTCTGTTTTCGACCTAATATACGCCCACCTCTGAAACGTCCCTATCGTCTAGAGGCCTAGGACATCGCCCTTTCACGGCGGTAACCGGGGTTCGAATCCCCGTAGGGACGCCAATTTCAGAAGTAAAGTTTTATTAAGTCCCTATCGTCTAGAGGCCTAGGACATCGCCCTTTCACGGCGGTAACCGGGGTTCGAATCCCCGTAGGGACGCCATTACTTAAGATCAAAAGTAATCGGTTTTAAAACATCACTTCTGTACTGTCCCTATCGTCTAGAGGCCTAGGACATCGCCCTTTCACGGCGGTAACCGGGGTTCGAATCCCCGTAGGGACGCCATATTTGAGATTGATTTTTTTCTATAGTCATCTCATAAAAAAGCCCAAGCATGATGACTTGGGCTTTTTTATTCCCTGTTCATTTACGATCGACTTCAACCAAAGCGGTCGAGGCAAAAATAGTCTGTGGTGCAATCACAGTTTCATTCAAGGGAATGTTTTGCCCATATCGCTGTTGCATGAGTTGCTTGACTTCAGACGAACTTAAATCAAATTGCTTCAGTTTGGATAACGGAGCCAACTCAATACCTAAAGCATCATGATAGGCCTTCCAGACTATTTCTGAGCAATATAAAGCACGATTGTCCCACTCAAAATAAAGATCATAAGGCTGGCCTAAGTATTGTTCTGCGTTCTTGCTTAGTTGCTGCTTTTGCTGAACAGTCAAATTCGTTTTAAAACGCTTCACCACATAATGCCGCTCTACCCCGCGATCAATCCACTGCTGAAGTGCTGTATATTTCACAGGCTGAACTGCCTCTAAAACCCATGCTTTTCCATCTTTATTAACAATTAAACCCATATGGCTATAACGAGACTTGGTCGCTTTTTGTATCCCTAAACTTTGCTGAGACTTCGAAACATGAAAAATAATATCGCCCGTTTGATAGGACATATTCGCCCATAGCAGTTGAGGACTTACCAACAGTAAAACAGCACTTAAAATCACAACATTTCTATTTTTCATCCTAGATTTCCTTTATTCTTCTTTTTATAGACACGATCAATCACTTAAAACTAAAAATCTTTATGATCTTACATCATCTTCAAAACTCACGTTCACAGCGTATTCTTTGGCTACTCGAGGAACTTGAGCTTTCTTATGAACTCAAACTGTATGATGCAACACAAGCTAGACAAACAAATCTGAAATTTCCAACGCTCGACATTCCACATAATACTCAGACGATACGACTTACGGAAAGCAGCGCAATCGTAGAATATTTATGCCAACGACACCAGAAGTTGATTATTCCCCATGACCATACACAGTATTGGAACTTCTGTTTTTATAGTCGTTATAGCGATGTCAGTCTCATGCCCAATTTGGCATTGAAACAAGTTTTCCAACACATTAAGCAACAAACACCTTTGGTTGTACGTTTTGTGAGTTTGGCCTTTCAAAGCGCATTCAATTATGCTTATTTAAACCCTGAGCTACATCGACAACTTAAAGAAATTGATACCCACTTAAGCGCGTATGCATACTTTGCAGGCGATGTGTTTAGTTATGCGGATATACTAATGTGGTTTCCACTCTATGCAGCCAGTTATGCCACACCGCAGTTTGCTCAGTATCAGGCCATTCAACACTATTTCACCCAAATACAAAGCAGACCTGCCTTCGATGCTGCTATGGCACATGGGCAATGGTCTGCTTCTGATTTTGAACACTATTGGTCTATCACGCAGTAATGCTATGCTTAAGCTGACTTTCTAGAGTTGACTTGCCCTTTAATCACCGCCTTTACATTGCCTTTTAAATAATTAAAAAACACTTTGAGCGGTGACAGTTTCGGATTTGGTTGTTTACCTTCTGCGATATCCTTAAATTGCGCGGCATACCAGATCACTTCCATAATCGCCATTTTATCGATCATTGAAATGCCTGTTTTGATCTTATCGACTGCATAACGTACATCTTGCCCTGCAATTAAACGATTGGTCACGTCGGGTTCAACCGCAAATGGACGCGCCATCCCAATAAAGTCACACGCGCCACTTTCTAAGGCTGCGCTCATACCCGCAGCAGTACGAAAACCACCTGTCACCATCAACTTACACTGGACTTGTTCACGAATTTTTTCAGCAAACTCTAAAAAATAAGCCTCACGTGCAATGGTCGACGCTTTACGTTTTTCTTGCTTCACCCCAGCCATGGCAGGTGCTTCGTAGCTACCACCTGAAATTTCAATCAAATCAATCCCAGCCGCATCAATCGCTTTAAATGTCGCAATGACATCTTCTTCCGAGATTCCACCACGCTGAAAATCTGCCGAGTTGAGTTTGACCGAAATAATAAACTGCTCTGAAGTCGCTGCACGTACTGCTTTATAAATTTCCAATAAAAAACGCATGCGGTTTTCAGCAGAGCCACCCCATTGATCTTGGCGTTTATTGGTCAACGGCGATAAAAACTGACTAATTAGATAACCATGTGCACCATGTAATTGCACGCCTTCAAAGCCTGCTTTCTCACAAATGGCAGCTGAAGTTGCAAAGCGCTGGATAATATCAAGGATTTCATCTTCACGAAGCGCTCGCGGCGTTCCAAAACTCATTGATAAAGCGGGACTAAATGGTACTGCTGAAGGTGCAACCGTTTCCTTATTTAAGCCCTTAGGACATTGACGGCCCGGATGTGACAACTGTACCAATTGCACCATGCCATGTTTTTTACCAATCGCAGCCCATTGTTTTAGTGGTTCTAAGTCACGCTCGGTTTCAATCACCACCACGCCTGGCTCATTTTTAGCTCGGAAGTCCACCATCACATTACCTGTAATGGCACAGCCTAGGCCTCCTTTTGCCCAAGCCTCATACAAGCCTAAGTGCAAATGATTCGGCTGGCCAGCATGATTAGCCAGTGCTTCACTCATTGCCCCTTTAATCATCTTATTTTTAAAATGGACCTGCCCAATGTCGATTGCGCTTGCAAGCTGGCTCATGAAAATTCATCCTTTAATATTTTTTAGTGTTTTTACTCTATGTGTTTTTTGGCTACAGTCAAGAGAATTTGACAATTCATTTTGTCAAAATTTCTGATCTTTTATTTAGAAAATGATTTTACTGATACTGACTGGCTTGAATCAATTGACGCGTATAGTCAGACTGCGGTTGCTCAAAAAGTTGTTCAGTGGCTTGCAATTCCACTACTTTGGCATGTCGCAAAACCAAAACTTGTTGGCAGAGTGCACGTACCACTTGTAAGTCATGGCTAATAAACAAATAGCTCATACCCTGCTCGTGTTGTAGGCGGCGTAATAACGCCACAATCGAACGCTGCGTGCTTCGGTCTAAGGCCGAAGTTGGTTCATCTAAAATCAATAGTTTCGGTTGAAGCACCAAGGCTCGTGCCAAAGCCACACGCTGTCTCTGTCCACCGGATAGCTCATGCGCGTAATAGCTTTTAAATATAACTGGCAACTCCACCTGAGTTAAGACATTCTCAACACATTGCGTCCTCTCAAATGAAGACAAAGGTTTTAAAGTCAAACCTTCTGCAATGATTTGTTCAACACTCATGCGTGGATTCAAACTTGCAAACGGGTCTTGAAACACGATTTGAAAATCACCGCGAAGCGGACGTAATGCTTTTTGCGAAAGTTGGTTTAAATCATGTTCTCCAAACAGAATCCGCCCTCGACTTTCAATCAACCTTGCTACAGCCAGTGCCAAAGAACTTTTGCCTGCACCACTTTCCCCAACAATTCCCAACGAATGCCCTTGAGCCAAGCTCAAGTCCAAAGCTTCAACCGCAGCAAGATACTGTGTCGTGCGATTAAACCAGCCTTTTTTAATCGGAAATTTAACCTCAAGTTGTTTTAAGCAGAGCAAAGGTGCTGCATCTTGTACATTAATGGCTTGACCAAAAGAATGATTGAGTAAGTTTTGAGTATAAGTAGACTGCGACTGCTCAAAAATCTGCGCAACCGCCCCTTGCTCTACGACCTTACCTTGATGGATGACCACGGCATCATCAGCATAGTGTTTCACCAAGTTGAGGTCATGGCTAATCAAAATCATGGCCATGTTATGGCGCTGTTGTAAAGACTTCAGCAAGTCTAAAATTTGAACTTGCAGCATGACATCTAGTGCTGTGGTGGGTTCATCGGCAATCAAAATATCAGGCTCTTGCACCAGTGCCATGGCAATCATGACCCGCTGACGCTGCCCGCCAGACAGCTCATAAGGAAAACGCTGCAACACACTTTCAGGATTTGGAATGCCCACATCCTCCAGCAAGGCAATTACACGTTGCCGAGCTTGCATTTTAGACCAGCCCTGTAACCACAAAGTCTCGGCAATGATCTTTTCCACCCGATGCAAAGAATTCAAGGCAGTCATCGGCTCTTGAAAAACCATTGCGATTTTTTGCCCACGAATCGACCTAAATTGTGCATCGTTTAACTCTAGTAGCTCTTTTCCGTCTAACAGTACTGAGCCGTGCACTTGCAATGCTTTCGGCAATAAACCCATCAAGGCTAAAGCACTGATCGATTTTCCTGAACCACTCTCTCCAACCAGCGCCAAAGTCTGCCCAGCATACAGTTCAAAACTGAGCTGATCGACCAATACCCGTTCTGCACTTTGAATGCGCAGTGTATTCACTTTAAGTATGTGAGCAGTCCTATTATCGTCTAGGGTCAAATGCATCGCGCAAAGCCTCCCCGATATACATCAACAACGCAAGCACAATGGCTAAGCTGAAAAAGCCAGACAGTGCTAACCATGGTGCATTTAAATTATTCTTCCCTTGTAACAAAAGCTCGCCCAATGATGCCGCATCAGGCGGTAGACCATAACCCAAGAAATCCAGTGCTGTTAGCGCTGTAATATTGGCAGTTAAGATAAAAGGCAGTTGTGACAGACTCGAGCTGATCGCGTTGGGTAAAATATGCCGAAAAATAATGGCTCGGTTGGTCACACCCAAACTTCGCGCGGCACGGACATAGTCCAACTGACGTGCCCTTAAAAACTCAGCACGTACCAGTGGAACTAAAATTGTCCAACTGAATAACAGCATGATTAAAAACAGCCAGTAAATATTTGGGCTAAACATACTGACTAAAATCATCACCAAGAACAGCATAGGTAACCCACCCCACACTTCTAAAATGCGCTGCCCGATTAAATCGATCCAACCACCGTAATAACCTTGTATTGCTCCAATCACTATGCCCAGTACAGCTGAACTGAAAGTCAAAATAAAACCGAACAGCAATGAGACACGTAAACCATACAACACGCGTGCCAAGACATCACGACCTTGGTCATCTGTCCCGAGCCAATTTTGCATCGTGGGTGGTGACGGTACAGGGATAGTCAAATCTACATTGGGAGTTTGATATGAATATTGGATCAACGGCCAAACAACCCAACCTTTTGCTTGAATCAGCTGTTGTACCACTGGATCTTTATATTCAGTTTCAGTTTCGAAAACACCGCCAAAAGTCGTTTCAGGATAGTGTTTCAATACTGGAAAATATAAGGTCTGATCATACCTTACCAACAGCGGTTTATCATTCGCGATCAGCTCTGCAGCTAAAGACAGTACAAAAACACAAAGAAATAAAATACAACAACTGAGACCGAGCCTATTTTGCTTAAATCGTTTGAAACCTGCATGTAAAATAGGTGACATCAGCCTCTCCCTTGCGAATCAAAATGTATTCGCGGATCAATCAGCTGATACAACACATCGCCAATTAAACGCAGCAGCAAGCCCAACAAAGTAAAAATGAACAATATGCCAAAAATCACAGGATAGTCACGCTGCACAATGGCTTCAAAGCCCAATAGGCCTAAACCATCCAGATTAAATATGATCTCAATAAATAAATTGCCCACAAAGAAGTAAGCGATTAAAGCTTCAGGTAAGCCTGCTACCACAATCAATATCGCATTGCGAAACACATGACCATACAACACTTGAGACTCAGTCAGGCCTTTGGAACGTGCCGTCAGCACATAAGGCTTGCTGAGCTCTTCCACAAACGAATACTTGGTGAGATAAGTCACTGTGGCAAAGCCACCCATCACCATCGCCAAAAGCGGTAAAGCCATGTGCCAAAAATAATCTTTAATTTTGCCCCATAACGACAAATCCGCAAAATTTTCCGAGACCAAACCTTGTAAGGGGAACCATTGGAAATAAGAACCGCCTGCAAAAAATACAATCAGGAGAATTGCAAAAATAAACGCAGGAATTGCATAGGCCACTGCCAACAGTAGCGATGTAGACTGATCAAACACTGTGCCATGCAATCGGGCTTTTTTGATGCCCAAAGGAATGGAAATCAGATAAATCAGCAAAGCACTCCACAATCCCAAGGACACGGATACAGGTAATTTATCCTTAATCAGCGCTGTAACGGGCTGGTCTTTAAAAAAGCTTGTACCGAAGTCCAGTTGCGCATAATTTTTTACCATTTCAAAAAAGCGTATATGCATAGGCTGATCAAAACCATAATGTGCTTTGATCTTTGCGAGCATTTCATCACTGAGTCCTTGCGCGCCTTGATAGACATTTGAGCCTCCACCTGCACTGCGCAGATTACCCAAAGTTTGCATAGCTTCCGCTTGCTGAATGGCTTGCTCAACAGGACCACCGGGTGCAATTTGGATCACAGCAAAATTGATCAGTAAAATCAGAAATAAGGTCGGAACGATCAGCAACAGCCTTTTGAATATATACATACGCATCTCAAAAACCCCTATGCAAGCTTATGGCTTGGCTGCCCGACCTAAATACTGACTCACCGTTTTCGCCTGTTTGGCATCACTCCACCAATAATCCAACCCGACATGTAACTGTGGACTTCGTGCCGGTTTTTGATACATGTTCCAATAGGCATACCATTGATCCGCTTTACCATAGGTTGGAATTTGATAATAACCTGCACGCAGTAATCGATCTAAAATACGCGTTTGCACGACCACTTGCTTACGATCAGGCGTTTGAATCAACTGTTGAATCATCTGATCAATCACCGGATTTTGAATACCCGAATAATTATAATTTCCCACCTGATGGGCTGAAGCACTGCCCCACAGTTGCACCTGTTCTTTGCCCGGTGTCAAAGACTGTGGCATCGTTTGTAGGGTCATATCAAAATCTTGAGTACGCATCCGCTCATAATACTGCGGTGTGTCAACCTGTCGAATCCTCAGCTGTATTCCTAGGCGCTTTAGATGGCGAACAAAAGGCGTAATTTCACGCACAGCATCACTCGGCTGAATCAGAAACTCAAACTGAATCGGCTTGTTCTTCCGATCCAACAATTGCCCTTTGGCATTATATGTATAGCCATTTTTTAATAAAATCTGTCGTGCGATAAGCAAATTATTTCGATTATAACCCGATCCATCCGAAGCCGAATAACGCCAATTCTTTAAAACACCATCGCGCTGCACAGGATGTAATTTCGCCAAATAAGGCTTTAAGATTTTGATTTCAGCAGCCGAAGGCACACCTTTGGCCTCTAATTCACTGTTAGAAAAATAACTTTGCAGGCGTTGATATTGCCCATAGAACATCGCCTTGTTTTGCCATTCGAAATCGTAGGCATAGGTTAAAGCTTGGCGAAAATAAATATCTTGAAAAGGCTGACGGCGGGTATTAAACACAAAACTTTGCGTCGGTATCGGATTGAAATGCTTAAATCGATATTTTTTAACGAGACCTTGTTTCGCTGCGGGAAAGTTATAAGCAGTCACCCATTGTCGTGCGGACTCTTCCTCATGCAAAGTATATAAACCCGCCTTAAACGCAGTAAAAGCAATATCTTTGCTGCGATAATATACATAACCCACGCGGTTAAAATTATAACGCCCTTGGTTGACCTTTAAATCTCTGGCCCAATACTTTGGATTACGCTTATAAATAACCCGCTGCCCTGCATTGATTTTCTCTAAGAGGTAAGGGCCTGAACCTAAAATCGGTTTGACCGAAGTTTGACTAAAGTCTTTGCCTTGCCAGTCTTTTTTGGAATAAATTGGCATTCTGGCCACAATCAAAGGCATTTCCACATTATTTCGGGTTTTAAAATGCATTTTGACGCTGTATTTGGACAACACTTCTGTCTTGGCTAAATCTGACAAATACATCTGTAAGCCAAAATTGGATTTGCTTTGAAAGATATCAAAACTGAACTTTACATCGGCTGCGGTAACAAGACTGCCATCACTAAACCGTGCTTTTGGGTTTAAATGAAAAATGATAGCGTTAAAGTTTTTCGGGTCATAGCTGACCTTTTCTGCCAGCAACGGATACATCACCGCAGGCTCATCCAAAGAACTACTCATAAGTGAGTCAAATAAATAATTGGTTCCCTCAACCGCAGTACCGCGACCATTCATACTGTTTAAGTTATCAAAACTCCCGATGACTGCACGTGTTAATTCGCCACCCTTTGGCGCCTGCACATTGGCATAAGGCAGATAATCCAATTGGCTGTATTTCGGCGTAGCATAAGGTGCAATAAAAGGCATGGTCTGCAGTGCAGACCATGCCTTTAATGGAATCGCTACAAGGCTGAACAGCAAGAATGTTGTTCTAACCTTCATCGGGGCGTTCTCTGAAATTGCATTTCAACTCAATATTAGTTCGGCACCTTAATTACATCGCCAATGCGCAACTGCGTATTCGGTTTAATGTCATTGAGCTCAGCCAATTGCGAAGTGTCCATACCATAACGGCTTGCCAGTCCAATTAAGGTATCACCACGTTTCACTGTGTACTGTGAAATCAGTTTTGGAATTTGAATGGTCTGCCCAACTTGTAAGCCCGCACGCGGACTCAGATTATTTAAACTAGCAAGCTCTGACACAGACATCCCAGCACGGTTTGCAATTGAGTTTAACGACTCGCCTGACTTCACTCTATAAGCTTCAGTTGCACGGCTAGAAGTTGCTTGTGGCTTTGCTGCCACTGTTTCTGTTTTGATCGGCGCGGGATCAACATCACCTTCAATTTTCAAACGCTGACCGACACGAACATTGGCTGTACGGCTTAGGTTGTTTAATGCAGCCAAATAGTTCAGTTGCAAGTGATATTTACGCGCAATACTATTTAGGGTTTCACCCGATTTCACAACGTGAATATCGGTTGAGTTATTACTTGCAGTAGTTTGTTTTTCGACTGTTTTCGGCGTTTCAACAGCAGGCACTTCACCCGTTAATTTGAGTTTTTGACCCGCACGTAAGCCCGCTGTACGACTCATGTTGTTGAGGTCAGCAATATAATCCATACCCAAATTATATTTCGAAGCAATCGCAGTTAATGAGTCTCCAGACTGAACGGTATAAGTATCTGGCACGCTTGAACCCGCAGGGATCTTAATACTTTGACCCACTTGCAAGCCGCTATTGGTTGAAAGATTATTGAGATCAGCCAACTCCGACAAGCTCATCTTCGACTGTGATGCAATGCTATACAATGTGTCACCACGTTGTACTTTATAACTTTCAACTTTGAACTGTGGCTCAGCTTTGACTAGAGATGCTTTGGCACTACTTGTCGTCAAGCTTTTGACCTCATTGAGTGGCACATTAATTTTTTGTCCCACCAACAGGTTGCTGCCCGCATTTAAACCTGGTGTTAAATCTGCCAATTCTTGATTTGACAGCGCATAGCGGTCTGCAATCAGTTTCAGATATTCGCCACGTTTCACCGTATACGACTGGGTTGCCACTTTGGTTGGTCTGCTAGTTTTTTCATCGTTGGATTTAGTAAGGGATTGAGCTGTTTCTTTTAAAGAAAGCTTTTGCCCCACACGTACACCACTCGTTACGCTTAAACCGTTATAGTCAGCCAACTGTTTTAAGCTTAAACCAAACTCATCCGCAATGCCTGTTAAGGTATCATTGGCACGAACGGTATAACTCTCGGGTTTAGTCTCAGCTTTCACTGTAGAACGTACTTCAACTTTTTCAGTTTGTGGTTTTGCATCATATAAATAAATCGATGTACCAACATAAAGTATGGCATTGGCATCCATTTGGTTCCACTTCGCCACATCACGCCAGTTCACCCCATTTTTGGCCGCAATCAGCGCCAAAGTATCACCCGGTTGTACGGTATAAGTTGAACGTTTACCTTTTGGCGGCACAATCACAATTTCAGAGTCGGTCTTAACAAAGTTTTTGCCTTGATTACGTTTCACTTCATCTGAATCTAAACGGGTATTGTCAGCCACAGATTTTGGATAAGCAAAACCTTTGGTTAACTCTTTACCTTGCAGCTCTGCCACGGACTGACTGGTTTGAATTGCGGTGAGTTTAATTTTACCATCTAAAGGATCCACAATTTCTGTGCCTTGAGGGGCCAAAGCTTGAATTTCAGCTACCACTTCAGCTTGCTCTGCTTTGGTCGCAACTGGTTTCAGAACTTCATCGACAGTTTTGCTTTGACCTTCGGCTTGAATTGCCGCGGTTAACTGCTCACGCTCTGCTGCTGAAATTGGTGGTTCAACGGAAACTGGTTTCACTGGGGTCGCTGGCGTAACCGCAACTGGAATACGCGGCGCACTTGGAATATCGCTATTGGCAGCAAAAGCAGCCAGTGCATTAGACCCTTTAGGCGTTGAACCACGGGTAGGCGTCGCAATAGCAGTACTGCTCGACGACGTCACTGTAGACGAAGTGGCAGGCTTTCCTGTTGTGGTTTTTGTTGTTGTCGTCGCTAAAACAGGTGGTGTAGTTTTCGACGGTGTGATCGCTTTGGTGTTTAAGGTCGGCGGTTCAATTTTGCTTGGTTGAATCGTTTGGTTATTTTCAGGCAGTTTGGTATTTGCAGATGCCCACAAGCCGCCTGAACCACCCTGTAATTTTTTCAAACGTACATCCACTGAAGGACTCAAATCCGCAGGAATTAAAATCCGCATTGGACTTGCACCATCAATCCATTCACCGCGGTGTCCCGGGTTTAACTGATACAGCTCGGCACGGCTTAAACCGGTAATCGACGCGACTTCATTTAGACTCACCGCGCCCACAGTAACTTCTCTAAAGTGCGGACGGTTGGCAATCGGTGGTAAATTGATGTTATAGGCATTTGGATTTTTAATGATCTGCGCAACCGCCAAGAAACGTGGCACATAGTTCATAGTTTCTTCAGGCAGTTTTAATGACCAATAATCTGTCGGCAAACCTGCGGCTTTATTACGGTTAATCGCTTGTTGAATACGGCCCGGACCTGCGTTATAAGCTGCTAGGGCAAGTTCCCACGAACCAAACTGGTTATATAAACTGCCCAAGAACTCATACGCGGCACGTGTTGACTCGACCACATCACGGCGACCGTCATATTGGCTACTTTGTTTTAAGCCATAAATACGCCCCGTACTTGGAATAAACTGCCATAAGCCCGCAGCCGCAGCACTACTGGTTGCAGCAGGATCATACGAACTTTCAATCACAGGCAGAAGAGCCAGCTCTGTTGGTAATCCGCGACGCTCGGCTTCTTTAACGGTGTGATACAAATAACGTGAAGCACGTGCACTTAAACGGTCCAAATACGGTTGGCGTGAAATGAACCAACCACGCTGTGCATCAATGCGCGGATTCCAATGATCGCTATTCATTTTAAAGCCCACGGTCATACGCTTCCAAACGTCACCGTGCTTTAACACCAACAGTCGATCCCCTTCCACCGCACGCATGTCGGTTGCAGAAAGTAAATCTTCTAAAGAATCTAGACTATTTGCGTCTAAGTAGTTTGATACGACTTGTTTGGATTTAGATGTTTGCGTTGCACTTTGCGTCGAGGAGCAACCAGCCAGTCCAAGTGTCGCGAGAGCTGAACCGAGTACTGTAATTTTAAATAATGTCGGTAACATCGGTTGGCCAAAAATGGCAGCTGACTTATACATAAGAAAATCCAAACAACTCGTATAAAATTTATTTTTTAGATCTGCCATTGTAGTAAAGCACGCCGCAGACACAAGGCGTTAATTTAACTTGAAATCAGTATAAATGTTACAAGAAATTAAAAAAGCTGCATCTTATACACTTCTCTAGTGCATTTGCGTTATACAATGGTGCCCGCTTAGTTTTAATTTTCAGTTTACGGAAGTTGTGTATGTCACAAACAATTACCCTGTATGTCGATGGTGCTTGTCGTGGAAACCCTGGTCTTGGGGGATGGGGCGCGTACATTATTACAGAAACTGAAGAACATAAACTGTGTGGCGGTGAAGACAACACCACCAATAACCGTATGGAACTCACCGCGGCCATTGAAGGCATTCTTTTTTGCCCAACCGATGCGAAGTTGGTAGTCTGGACAGATTCAACCTATGTCAAACGCGGCATTACCGAGTGGATTACGGGTTGGAAAAAGAAAAACTGGAAAGACGTTAAAAATCCAGATTTGTGGAAAAAACTCGATACAGCCTGCCAAGGCCGTGATATCGACTGGCACTGGGTCAAAGGCCATGCAGGTCATGAAGGTAACGAAATGGCAGATCAATTGGCGAACCTCGGTGCCGATCAAACACAGGCTCAACTTCGTCAGTCTAAAACAGCGACAACAGAACCGTCTGTAGATAAAAAAAAAGTTGAACCAGACTGGTTGTTAAACGACCCTTTTGGTTTGGGTTTCGATGACGAAGAAGCCGATGACAGCGAAGATTTAACCGAAAGTGAAATACACGTTGCAGAACAAAAGCCAAGTTTAGTCGCTGAACCAGAACTTGCTACAACGGTGCCTTCCATTGAACAAACGCCTGAAGTTGTGGCAAGTGTGGATTTAACACAACTCAAACAACATCCACAAATTGTGATTACTCCACGTAAGGTTGAGGTCTTTGGACCTCGACAGCTCATCCTCGATACAGAGACTACAGGTTTCTATTATCAAGATGGCGATCGCATTATTGAAGTTGGTGCGATTGAAATGGTGAACCGGAAGCTCACAGGCAGCTCGATTCATATCTACATCAATCCAAAAAAACCTGTGGGCGACTCTGAAAATATCCACGGTATCTCTGATGACTTTTTAAAAGATAAACCGCTATATCAAGAGATTGCCGACACCTTATTTGCCTATCTCAAAGGTGCGGAAATCATTGCGCATAATGCAAGCTTCGATATGAACTTCTTAGACATGGAGTTCAAACGTGCAGGATTTGTTGCGCTTTCTGAAGTTTGTGTAGTGACAGATACCCTCGCGATGGCAAAATCTAAGCATCCGGGGCAAAAAAACTCACTCGATGCCTTAGTTCGCCGTTACGAAATTCCACAGCGTGACCGTACCTTCCACGGGGCCTTACTGGATGCTGAAATTCTAGCCGACGTTTACTTGGCTATGACAGGTGGTCAGGTTTCCTTTGATATGGATGCCCTGTCACATAGTGAACAACAAAATGGGCAAAGTCAGCATCAAACACTAGATATTGAACTGGCGGTAATTCACCCTTCAGCCGAAGAACTTGAAGCACATGAGACTTGGGTCAAACAATACCAAGAAAAACACGGCACACCCTGCTTTTTTGCCAAATAAATTCTAAAGTTTTTGTTAACTTTTGTATTACAAGATTTTTCAGTTAGGCTATAGTGATGAACAAGTTGCTATGCCTTGTTTGGGCCGCATATAAACACGATAAAACACTAGGATAGGTGCAGATCAATGTCTTACCAAACCTCTATTCATTTTGATCCAACGGCGCTGCTGATAATAAAAAATGAAGTGGATAACTCCATTAAGCTGGTTGAATCAGCTGTGAGCACCTTAGCAGAAGATCAGACTTTACCTTTTGGAATTGACGATGCATTAAACCAATTTGAGCAATGTGCTCAAGTGCTTGCATTGATTGATATGTCGAGCTTGGCCAAAATTGCTGAATATTCCGCAGAGCTTATGCGCAAGATCATGGGGAATCCTGCACAGATTAATACGCAAGATGTGATTGCACTCAGCGAAGGCACGACCATGCTGAAGCGCTATATTGAGTTCATTTGCTTAAGAGAAGTGAAAATTCCACAGTTTTTACTCGATACCTTAAACCGTCTTGAAATTGCATTAGCAAAGCCTTTAACGCAAGAAGGTCAGCAAATCGAGTCATTACTAGACTGTATCACCCCAGATTTCAGCCTCCCTCAAGCACCAAGTCTTGAAAAATCTCAATATGTTCACCGCCTGTACAAGCTGTCTTTAAGTCAAATGCTGAAACAAGAAGAAAGCGAACTTGATTTACAAGCAATGAAATTGGTGGGCACTTATTTAGCGGATCTAGCAGAACAAACGCCGAGTAAACAGTATTGGAACTTGGTCTATGTTGCACTCAATCAAATTGAACAATTGCTCATTAATGAACCACGTTTACGCACTCTGATTAGCATCGAACGTAACATTGCACAGTTCTTTACTGCGCCTGAACGTTTCAAAGCCAGCCTCACAGATCTTGCCAACATTCTCAGCCTATGTATCAGCCAAGAAGACGAAGTTTCTCAACACATCCGTGGCAAACTCAATATTGGCGACGACCTGCTCACAGATACGCAGCTGCAAGTTTTCAGTCGTCATCTGTATGGCCCAGATTTCGACACGATGCATACCATTAGTGATTTGGTAACCACCGAAATGTCTCAAATCCGCAATGACATTGAGTACAACTACCAAAACATGACCCCAGAGAAGACCCAAGAGCTCCAAGCAAAACTGGTCGATTTGGCGAACATCTTCAAAGTATTGAACTTAAATGAAGCGCATAATGACTTAAACCGTCAAGCAACATCACTTAGTCAAGCCGATATGCTGAAAGATGAAGGTTTTGCGCAGCAGTTGATGAACGTGATCTTGTCGGCAATGAACTCGATTGGAGTGTTAGAACGTCACCATACTTCAAGCCGCCTACAGCTTCGTGTGAACAACATGAATATTTCACTAGACCGTTTAGATGAAGCCCATGCTGCGTTATTGTCAGAGGCTAAAACGTCTATTGACTTAAGTAGTCAAGCGTTGGCGCAATATCAGCAAGAACAAGTTTTAACTGTTCTTGAGAATACTCCTGCGCAACTACGTGAAGTTGCGGGCGCAATGTTGTTCTTAGGCGCAGAAAATGGTCAAACAGCCCTGAATATTTCAGCAGATTTTGTGCAACAACAAATCACGGCTGAAACTGCGCTCACTGCTGCTCAGGTGAATCATGTACTTGATGCACTCGCAAGTGCAGATATGCTGATTGATAACTTAAAAAACAAACAGCCTGTATTACACAGTATGTTTGATGTAGCATTGGACAGTAGCCAAAAACTAAAGACTGTTGCCTAATGTCAGAACTTTCACTTGCTTATATTTTTCACCAACAACAATTGTTGGTGGATCATAACTTTCAATTGCCTCGTGTAGAAAAGCTAGCAAGTGATTTAAGTTTTCACTCGGGTGATCAAGTGATTGCCCGAGACCTGCTAGACAATGAGCCGATTCCTGAAGGCTTAGAACTCATCCCAATTCGCCAGTTGCTTCCACTCTGGAGCACCAAACAATTCGAACAGGCCAGCCGAGCTATTCAACTGCTAGAATGGCGTCGCAATCATAAATTTTGTAGTCATTGCGGCCACGCCACAGAAGCACATGCCAGCGAATATGCCATGATCTGTCCTGCCTGCGGTTATCATCAGTATCCACGGGTACAACCCTGTGTCATCACCGTCATTACACGAGGTGAAGATGAAATTCTGTTGGCAAAAAATGCGCGTAATACCCGTAGCAATATGTATGGTTTGATTGCGGGTTTTGTTGAAGTCGGTGAAACTTTAGAAGAAGCGGTACGCCGCGAAACCTTGGAAGAGGTCGGCATTCAAGTTAAAAATGTTCAATACTTAGCGAGTCAGCCTTGGCCTTTCCCAAGTAACCTAATGATTGCGTTTAAAGCAGAATACGCATCGGGTGAACTTTGCTTACAAGAAGAAGAAATCAGTGATGCCCAATTCTTTAAGTTTGATCAACTGCCTGAAATTCCGTTCAAAGGCAGCATTGCACATGCCATGATCATGCATGCGACAGAAGGCACAACGGTCGCAGATGATACACGTGAGTGGCTGTAAGCTCACTCACCATCTCTACAACAAATATACTTTAAAACCCAATTAGTGCTTAAGCGCATCCTCTAGCGCCTGCATAATTTTTTGCTTGGTCGTGAAGTAACGACTAAACAAACTCGATACCGAACCAATCATTGAAATATGACCGATACGCGGCACCGTCCAAAGTTGACTGTAGTTGCCTTTTTCTTTCAACCTACGATCCAAATCAACGGCATTACTCAACCCGACGACATCATCATTTTCTGCAACCAACAGATAATGTTTAACCGTATTCGACTCGACGAAATAATATGGCATCACTTCCTGATAAGGCCTGTTCTGATCAAAAGCATCTGCACAAATTGGATCGCCTTTATAGTCGAAATGATAAGGGCCTGCCAAACCAATAATGGCGGTAATTTGATTGCGGCATTGTATTTCATATGGCTTCGGATGATAGAGCGCAGACATCACATTAAACGCGCCCGCAGAATGCCCCATCAACACCACTTTTTCCGTTGAAATTTGATATTTAAGCTGATGCACATTGAGATAATTTAAAGCCAAGCTGAGATCATCAATAGAGG
Organism: Acinetobacter sp. 789_lipA; assembly: GCF_058242845.1. Taxonomy (NCBI): domain Bacteria; kingdom Pseudomonadati; phylum Pseudomonadota; class Gammaproteobacteria; order Moraxellales; family Moraxellaceae; genus Acinetobacter; species Acinetobacter sp. 789_lipA. The sequence goes on from NZ_JBZAYS010000001.1 coordinate 3,180,242, forward strand.
CAGGAAAAATATGCTCAGGCGCCAAGTGATAGTTAATCACCGCCACATCAAAGCCTTCTTTGGCAAAGGCTTCACCAATAAAACGATAATCTTTTTTATCGCCATGCATCCACGCGCCGCCATGCACAAATACAATCAGAGGACGGTGTTCACGCGGTTTTTGCGTGCGAAACAGATCTAGACGGTGTCGCGCGCGTAAGCCATAGGCCACATTTTCTTGGACCGAATAACCCTTACGTGGTGTTAAACGGTTTAGGGCATAACTACCTACATCATAAATACGAAAGTCACGATAGAGTAATCTTGCATACTCTACCGAACGATTCAGTCTTTGAACAAAAGGCTGAAGCTTATTGAACATTATTTGGTTCAACTTGGTCTGGGTCTATCGCAACAGGCGTTTGCTCTGTCGGTGTTGAATTAATCATTGGTGATGCAAACGCACTGGTCGTTTGCGACTGTTGCTCTATATTATCCACCAATGTGATAATTTTAGTAACATTCCCCACTTGCTGTAAAACTTGGTTTAAATCGGTGATTTCAGCACCATTTAAACGCCCCATCACATATAACACACCATCTTCGGTGTGAATACGCACTTTCGCATCTGAAACAACAGCAGCTTTCATGATCAAGCCACGGGTATTTGCCGTAACTGAGGTGTCTTGCATGATGGTGCTATAACTAATTTGGTTTCCAACTGTAATGTAGTTATGCACGGTTTTGACATCTGACATCGCACGTACATTGTCTTCAGCCAACTGACGTAAGTGTTGATCGGGTACTTGTCCTGTTAACAAGACATTCCCATGAAAACTTTCGATATTGACACGTGACTGTTTAAAACGGCTGTCCAATTTATATAAGTTAATTTTTGCAGTACGCTCAATTGAAGAGTCAATAAAGACCTGCCCTAATGAACGTGCACCGCTTTCTGTTCCTACAGCGGCTGTTCCTGTCCCACCCGAAATGAAACTTGCACATCCAGATAAACTTGCGACGCATAATACGGTCATTGCAATACGATTGAACACTCAGCAAGACTCCTCAACTTTTCAAACTATTTTAATTCAGCATTTCAGCTTTGATTTTGTTCAAAGATTAATAAAGTCTTGATCAAAAGTAAAAGCATTTTCTATCCATTGCTGATCATAAGTGAATTTTGAAAAATCTTGCTGTATGGTTTTTGCAATTTCTTTAAAAAAATCAAAACAAATCACATCAAAGCGGCAATAATATTGCTGGAAATGTGGATGATCTTGTAAAAAAAACATGGCCGTTTTTGCTATTTTGCGTTGTTTTGAATAGGAAATTGTTTCAGCAGCCTGTGCAAAACGCGTTTTTGAACGTGCTTTGACCTCAACAAAAACCAATTCCTGCCCTTTTTGTACAATCAGATCAATTTCACCAAAGCGCGAGTGATAATTGGACTGCACATGAACATAACCCTGTTCTTCTAACACCGTCAAAGCTTGTTGCTCTGCCCATTGTCCCAGCTTCATCTCTTTATCTTCCCCCATTTCGTTTTTTATTTTTTTAATCATCACATTTCGAAAAACTCAATTTCGATCAAAAATCTCACGTCTTGATATTTAAAACCACTGCTGTGAGTCTCTCGAACCAAACAATTCATTTCATTCTACGTTTTAAAGCCTTCTTGGCGTTTAGATTTCAATCGAATGTCTTCCCGACTCCTGCAAATCCATCGCCGACAATATTCTAACTCACGCCACGACGGACAATTCAGGTAGAATGCTTATCGCGGTATCGGTTGAATGCATCAAAGCACTCAAGCCAACCTATCATTTTATTATTTTGCAACGCGGAGAAAACCCATGAGTGCCCAGTTATTTGTAGTCGCAACCCCTATTGGGCACTTAGATGACATGACTTACCGCGCAATTGATGTACTAAAATCAGTCAAAATCATTGCTGCTGAGGATACACGAACTTCAGCACAATTACTGAAACACTTTAATATTCAAACACCGCTCACCGCATGCCACGATCATAACGAAAACAACAAAATTGACATCCTTATTCAGCGTTTGTTGAAAGGTGAAGATATGGCGCTTATCAGTGATGCAGGAACGCCTCTTATCAGTGATCCAGGTTTTAAATTGGTTCGTGCGGCACAAGAGCATAATATCCGCGTAATCCCTGTACCGGGCGCATGTGCTGCCATTGCAGCTTTAAGCTCAGTGGGCTTACCAAGTGATCGTTTCAGCTTTGAAGGTTTTTTGTCCTCTAAACAAACCCAACGACTGGCAAGCTTGGAAAAACTCAAAGACGAAACGCAAACCCTGATTTTTTATGAGGCACCACATCGTATTTTAGACAGTGTCAGTGACATGACTAAAGTCTTTGGTGCTGACCGCCCTGTCGGTTTTGCTCGTGAAATTACCAAAACCTTTGAAACCATCAAGAAAATGACATTAGGTGAGTTGGTTGAATTTATTGCAAACGATCATCATCAACAAAAAGGTGAGATTGTATTGATTGTTGGTGGCGCGACCACTGAAAAAGATATGGCACAAGAAAAACTCGACCAGCTTTTAACGCGCCTCTTACAAGATTTGTCAGTGAAAGCCGCATCACAGTTAGCGGCTGATTTGACTGGCATCAAAAAGAAAATTGCTTACCAGCGCGCTTTAGAGCTAACGCAAGATCAGGCTGAATAGGCTTCGATAGCTTGAACTTAAAATAAAAGTATTGCTTTTTTGAAGGAAAAAATAAAGAGCAACAGACGTAAGTGCTTTGGCCTTTCTCTGCTGCTCTCCATGTTAAGCGGTTCCATGTGAACCGCTTAACTCAAATTATGTAGTTATGTCATTTAAAATTTATAAGCATGTGTATGGGTTGACTGATCGTCAGTTACAATCTCTATCGAATTAGCTTGCTTCTTGGTAAATACGACCGCCGGGTAGTTGGCAAAAGTATTGTTTCAATGCATCCAAACAACGATGGATCTTCATCGGCTGTTGTTCATGCTTTGAAATGATGGCATATAGCGTAAAGTTAGGGAGCTTCCACTCTGGAAGAACTTCCACTAAAGAACCGTTAACCAATTCTTTTTGCACATCTAAATATAAAATACGTGCAACTCCATGCCCATGTTGGCATAAAGTCTTTGTTACTAAAATATTATTACTGGCTACTCTTGATTTCATCTCAAGTTTAACCGCATCACCTGTCACCACATTTTTAAAATCAAAATCATGATTATTTTTCATAATCGTGATCGGAATAAGATCATGATTTTTCAAATCTTCAGGTCGTGAAATTGGTGCAGACTGATTCAAATAGCTCGGTGAAGCAACCAAAATCTGTTCCACGCGCGCCAATGGCACGACATGTACGCTTTGATCGTCAACCGTTGGACTCATTCTTAACGCAATATCAATTCGCCCATTCATCAAATCCACATAATGATTATCTGCTTCAATATGAATAGATAATCCGCGATGTGCAGACATCCAATGCGACAAAGCAGGAATCACATGATTGGCACCCAACTCTGGCGTAGTGGCTATTCGCAGCTCACCCACGAGATCATCGCGCAATTCATTGATACGTATTTTGCCACGTTCAGCAGCGGCGAGCATTTCTTGACAGCTGTGGAAAAAAGCCTGGCCTGCTTCAGTTAAATTCAACTTTCTTGTTGAGCGATGTAAAAGAACAACTTCCATCTCTTGCTCTAAAGAACGAATTTGCTGACTCACAGCACTTGTAGTGATGCCTAACTCACGCGCGGCACCACTAAATGAACTCTTTTCGACAACACAAGCAAAAACACCCATTGCCCGTAGTTGATCTAACATAAAATTCTCTCTGGATTCATGAGAAGTTTTCATCTATTTGATAAAAACAACTCATTGTATTATACGGTGAATTTTTTGCGTTGCATCCAAATTTTTTAATTTAATGGTAAAACTATAGTCGGATTGATTGGCTTGCCATCTAAGCGTACTTGGAACTCTAACATGGTGCGCGTTGCACCTGTGGATCCCATTTCAGCAATTTTCTGTCCTGCCGTCACATTTTGACCGCTCTTCACATTCATCGCACTGTTGTGTGCATATGCTGTGATATAACCATCAATATGCTTAACCAAAATTAAGTTCCCATATTCTTTCAATCCGTCTGCTGCATACACCACTTGGCCATCTGCTGCTGCATAAATTGGATCACCTTGGTTACCAGCATAGCGAATACCTTTTACATTATTTGCTAAATTATAACCTTGCAAAACAGCGCCATTACTTGGTTTTACCCAGCGTAAAGTTGAACTTTTCGAGCTCGCAACAGGTGCGGTCGGTACTTTAGCAGGAGTTGTTGTGGTTGTGGTGGTCGTATTTTGACTCGGGAGACCAACATTTTGACGTTGAATTGGGGCGGTTTGTGTAATAGGTTGCGTCGTGGTTGTACGTGGGCTACCCGAACCTTTTAAACGTAATGACTGCCCCACATAAATACGATACGGCGCAGCAATATCATTCATGTCCGCAACAGAGGTATAACTCAGCCCATAACGAGTTGCAATACCGCTCAGCGTGTCGCCTGAACGAACTGTATAATAGTCTGGTGCTTTCGCAAAACGTGTCGCATTGTTAACCTGTGGTTTAGAAGCACAACCACTCAAAATAACAGTTGAAACTACAGCAGTAGATAACACGACAGTTTTCAGTAGTGCTGTAGGAATTGCAATGAAACGAATTTGAGACAACACAGACATTTATCTTACTCTCTAAAAATACAAAAAATAATCAGTTTAATTTGCGCTAAGATTAGCAAAAAAGTATGTGAAAATAGTATCTCTGCGCGTATTTTCACAAAGTTATAACAAACAGCTGAATACATTCCTTGTATTGCTCAGCTGTAGCGCCTTTTAAGCACTTATTTGCCCTTGTAATGCATGCAAAACTTCATAGTTGGTTGCATCCATCTGAATAGGCGTAATACTCACAAAACCATTTGCCACAGCGAAAAAGTCTGACTCTACCTCATCATAGCCTCTTTTCGGTTCCGCCACAGCTTCACCTGCAAGCCCAATCCAGTACACTTGACGACCACGTGGGTCAACATGACTGGTAATCGGCTTAGACTGACGACGACGTCCTTGATAAGTAATTTTAGCGCCCTGTAACTCAGCGACATCTGGAATATTAATATTTAAAATATGGCGTGGTGGCAGTGCTGGCAAACCTTGTTTCACAAAGTCATGCACCCACTGTGCAGCATGATGATAATCTTCTGGACGATTGTACGAACGCACTTCAGGGCCCGCAAGTGATACCGCAATGGCTGGCTGTTTCATTAGACGCCCTTCAAATGCTGCTCCAACTGTACCTGAGTAGAGTACATCATCACCCAAGTTTGCCCCGCTATTGATGCCACTAACAACCAGATCAAACTCAAAGTCAAATAAGCCATTCATGGACAAATAGACGCAGTCCGCGGGTGTACCATTGACTGCCCACATGTCGGATGCAATTTCGATTGGACGTAAAGGTCGATCTAAAGTTAAAGCACTGGAAAAACCACTGCGTTCACTTTCGGGTGCTACAATCACCACGCGACCTAATGGACGTAAAGCATGTGCGAGCGCTTGAATACCTGGTGCAAAAACACCATCGTCATTAGCTATTATAAAATATTCACTGATGAATCTTCTTAAATCTATATTAATTTAGAAAATATATAAAAAAAACATTTATTTAACTTTAAATTTAATCTATTTTAGTCTGTATTAGTTCGCACTAATCTGTCAAAAAACCGAGACTTTTGCGGGTAACTTAATGCTATCAGATACTAAAATAAAATCACTAAAGTCTAAAGAAAAAGCATATAGAGTGCTTGATGCAGAAAGGTTATACATTGAAGTTAGACCCACTGGCAAGAAAATCTGGCGATTCAAATATACATTAAAAGGAAGGAATGGTAAGTTTTGGTGAATATGCTATTGTCTGTCTAGCTGAAGCATGTAAAAGAAAGATGAATCTAGGATCTTATTAAAAGACGATATAAACCCTGTTGATGAAAAAAGAAAAAAAGGCAGAATCTGTTACGGCCTCATCCAATACTTCTACTGCTAACTGCATTCGCTAGCTCACTATCTACTGTATCACAGCTTATCTCTAAAACATTACTTATTTCACCTCCAACTTTACTCATGTTAATTCATCTATATTTATAAAAAATCAAAAAAAACTATTTTAAAAACCTAACCAAGCCTAAAACCATTAAAAAACATTCATATTGTTTTCATTAAGATAAATCATATATATACCTCCTTTCAAAAAACCAATAACCAACTTTTACATATTCAATCTTATAACAAGAAATATTGACATCCATTTTTCTTTCAAAAGCAAATTTTTTAGCGTAATATGGAAAACCACTAATACTTATATCCATGGTACTATAAACTTTACCATCAACATTCACATCATATAATAAAAAATCACTACTATTTCTATGACGATATTTTTTCTCTAAGAACAAGCACCCCCTAATAATATTTTTATCATCTAGCGCCAACTGTCTTGCTCTTTTTTCAAAAAAATAATCACTAATAAAAGGTTGAATAATAACCATTATTAAAATTGGATATATTATAAATTTCACATTACCCCCCCTTATCACAACACATTCATAAAATCAAATATAAAAAATGATTTAAATATTTAATTAAAAACTTAGAAGAACTCATATCTTATTAAACGTTCTATTTCTACACGGCTTTGTTGTACAAACCTATTTTTGACAGCTTATTCAGAAATATAATTTTCAAATGAAAAAACCTATAACTGAATTTTATCGCTCAACGAATTGATCCTCTTATAATCAAGCCTTAATCAATCGAGTAAATATATTAATTTGGTTTAATCCTACCACTCAATGGCAGAATGCCATTTGCAACATTACTCCATGAAAAACGTATTTGGGCTGAAAAGAATTAAGCTCAAATTTAACCTAACAGTCTTAAGCAAATATCTGTAACTATCAGCTCAGGTTTGAGCTAGTATACACTATTATAAAAACACGCTTTAAGTATGAGTATATTGAGCCAAGTTATTCGCGTTTTTTACTCATTTCGGATAACAAATCCAGTTGTATTTCTTGTATTTGGGCTAACCTATTCCACTGATGCATCAACAGATGATCTAGTTTTTCATTTAAATGTTGAATTTCTAACTCTGCCTTTAAATTAATTTTATAATCGTTTTGTGAACGCAATCTGTCTTTGGCTTCCTGTCTGTTTTGGCTCATCATAATCACAGGAGCTTGAATCGCTGCAATACAGGATAAAATTAAATTTAATAAAATAAAGGGATATGGATCGGCAGGATGCGTGACCATGACCACTGTATTGACAATAATCCAAATGGCTAGGAAAGTAGCAAAGCACATGAGAAAAGCCCAACTACCACCAAAGGTCGCAATTTTATCTGCCAGCCTTTCCCCTAAAGTCCAATTTTGATCCAACTGATTTTCAACATTTTTGGTGATCACTTCATGTTGTTGCAAACTTTTAATCACCTCATATTCAAGATCAGTCACTTCCCCCTTTTCAGACTTTAACAGTGAATGAACATACTGAATTCGATACTTAGTTAAATCTGCTTGGCAAATATAACTTTGAGGCGACCATTCTGGAAAATCATGTGAAATTTCTTCGGTAATAGATTTTCGTATTGCCCCCATAGGAATGAGGTTTTTAATGAGGAATTTCTGCCCACAGACTAAACATTCATGACTTTGATTTTTTTCGCTCATGCTCGTTCTCTTTTATAATCATTATTGGTTTTGGGGGAGATAAACATCTTCGAACAAATTTTAAACCAATGTCAAATTTTCAGCACCACTCAGAGTAGCTCCTCATTAAGTTTTCTCTAGACAGTAGCCATGAATAAAAAAATGCCACAGATATAATCATGATTCTGTGTCTTAAATAAGGCTAAACAAGTTCATATCATCAGGCTAAAAATTAAAAAAATCCAGCTTTAGAGCAAGGAGACAATCAATGCCTAACTCCGCAAGGCCTATGCGTTTAGGTCTACTTTTTCATACAATATTGCTCACAGGTATCACTGCTAACGTAGATGCGAATACACCACCTGTAATGTTGACTTCTCCTAAAGATTTTATATACCCAGATGTAGATCTGGGTCTAAGTGAAAGTCTTTATCCAAATGAGGCCGCCACTGCTAAAGAAATCGCGAACATCATTGAAATGACGATCCGAAAACAATATTCCACAGATATCGCGCTACGTGATGCGCACCCTAAAGCACATGGTTGCGTACGTGCAGAATTTAAAATAAATGAGACATTGCCTCAAAACATGGCTTATGGTGTTTTTATTCCAGGAAAAACTTATCAAGCATGGATTCGTTTTTCGAATGGATCGAGTAATGCAAAACAGGCGGATATAAAAAAAGATGCACGCGGCATGGCGATCAAACTTTTAGCCGTGCCAGAGAAAAACCTTTTAGATGAACCTGCGGCTACGCAAGACTTCATTATGATCAATCACCCTGTATTCTTTGTAAATGACCCCGCTCGTTATCTATCATTTATACAAGATATCAATAGTGATCGATTTCTAAAAAAACTGCATGTCCCTTTTGCATTAGGAGCCAAAGGAACTTGGATTGCCTTGAACACTAGAAATAAAATTTCAAATCCACTGCAAACCAGATACTGGTCTATGGTTCCCTATCAGTTAGGAGTCGGCGATCATCGTCAAGCAGTAAAGTACTCTGCTCGTGCATGTTCAAGCGTTGTTAGCCCGATTCCAGCTACTCCTCAAAAGGACTTTTTAAGAGAGACACTTCGAACGACGTTACAAGATCGTGATGCCTGCATGGAGTTTTTAGTACAACCTCGGACATCCAGCGCAATGTCTGTTGAAGACTCGATGACGGAATGGAAAGAAGACCAAGCTCCCTTCTATAAGGTGGCCACTATTCGTATTCCTCAGCAAGTTTTTGATACCCCTGAGCAAAATAAGTTTTGTGAAAACCTATCCTTTACACCATGGCATGCATTAGCTGAACATAAACCACTGGGTGCGATAAACCGAATGCGCAAAGTCATATATGACCAGATTAGTCGCGTCAGACATGAAATGAATTCGGCTAAACAAACAAACGCTAACAATGTCGGAGATCAATAAGGAGTCCTATGGTTAAACTCGATGGCCTATTAATCTGTGTGTCTAAAGAAGAAGTCCATCTGGTGATGAAACTCCTTCCAGAACATATTGAATTAACTCATCAAGAAGAAGGCTGCATTTCTTTTGAGGTCAAGCAAAGCCACGACCCTTTTATCTGGGAGGTGCTAGAAGTTTTTGATAGCATGAAAAGTTTTAAGCATCACCAAAGTAGAACGGCCTCGTCCATTTGGGGAGTGAAAACACAAAATATTAAACGACAGTATAAAATATCTGAGGGTGAATAAGGTTTAACTTTCTAGCTATAAAATGACACTTCTATGACTAAAACTTGAAATAGCCCTCAAATGAAAGCTATCTCTATTCAGACCTTAAAATTTAAAATGTTCTGTACTAAAAAACACAATGAAGAATAGCGATTTTTGTATGGATCATCATGCATTGAGCAGGTGTTAAAGCTAAGAGCTTTTTAGTGAGCAATCGCTGCTGCTTTGGGTTTAAAAGCCACCAAACAAAAGACGATAAAAGCACATAGAACAAAGGATGCGCCAAATCGACTCAGATCCAACCCTCCGTGACTAATGGGCTTATCTAGGAAATCCCCCAGTACGGCACCTAATGGTCGCGTGAGTACAAATGCAGCCCAAAATAAGAAAGTTCTAGAGATTTTGGTCCACATATAAAGCATCGTCAGCAATAAAAGTAAACCGCCAAAGATAAGTGCTGCACTGGTATAGCCCAGTCCTTGCGTATCTGCTGTCCAATCCCCTAGCGCTGTGCCCAATGTTTGGGAAAACATAATGGTCAGCCAATAAAACGCTTCACTTTTAGAAGATTGAATACTCTGTACCGCAATTGACCCGCTGCTGTAGTACCACGCCAATAAAGATAAAATAAGCAGGCCAAATAAGATTAAGCTGCCACCTAAATAGCCCAGTCCTAAGGTACGATCAACATAGTCCGCTATAGTTGTCCCTAGAGTTGTTGTTGCAATGATTGTAGACCAATAAAAAAATGCATTATATTTTTTGGCCTTAATCTGTGCCGCAACGAATATTGCAAAAATAACGGCGAAGATACCCGTACTTACGATATATCCCAAATTAAGCGACATGGATAAGGCATCCCCCGCTGTTTCACCCAGAGTTGTTGCCGCAATTTTAATGATCCAAAACAGCAAAGTGACTTCAGGCACCTTGCTCAGCACCTCATGCAGTGTTTTTTCTTCAGTCATGATACGCACCCAAACCTTATTCTTTTGTCTATGCTGAATAATAGTGCTCACAACTGAAACCAATCTTAAATTTCAAAGACCTCGCCCATAGAGGCTGTTTATGGCTTTCAATAACACAACGTCCATAGACTTATTCATCCGCTTTCTAAATGGACTTGAAACCAAGCTGAGCTGAGTTAAACACCTAAGCTGTTGTTACTCGCTACCCGTAAAGACAGCTGTAAAATAAGCCATGGCAAATGTTCTGTTCGCATCAGTTTAATTTGCGATATTTTTGAATTCACCTGATTGACCCGTCTATAAGTAAAGGGTTTAGCTTAATGGAACAATGAACGAATGATGGAAACTATGCTTACTGTATCTCGCTTAGCGAAAAAACTCGGTTTATCCAGAACGACTATTCTCTATTATGAGAAACAGGGTTTATTAAAACCAAGCTTAATCGCTGAAAATGGATACCGGTGGTACGGTGAAAGTGAAATTGAGCGTCTTAAAAGCATCATCTCCTACCGTTCTTACGGACTATCCATTTCAGATATTCGCTTGCTTTTAGAACCACTTAGCATATCCCAAGGGCAGATCTTGGAAAATCATTTTCGGGCATTGGAACAAGAGATCAATAACTTAAGAGCTCATCAAAAAGCCATCATTGAGTTATTGAAAAAGTCCATTTTATTAAAGGAAAAGTTCGTGAATAAAGCCAAATGGGTAGAGATTATGATCGCAGCAGGTTTATCAAAAGAAGATATGATTAAGTGGCATCAAAAATTTGAAGAGATGGAACCTGAGGAGCATCAAAAATTCTTAGAGTCACTCAACATTACACAAGATGAGATTACGGCTATTCGAAGCTTATAGTGCTTTTTAGCTCTCAATATTTGATCATTTGAACATCAAACCCAATAGCTCTCATCTAAGCGCTATTGAGTTCACTGCTTACCTATCGTAAGCATTTTTTATCCCTAAATATTATTCCTGCACCAACAAGCAGATCATCCTAAAGACTGCCAAAACTGAAGATTAGAAGTCGTTAGGATGATCATTGGCGATTAAAAAGTCCAAAACAAAAAACTTTATTAAAAAATGACTGGTCAGAACTTTTCATTGAATTCTAATTGAAAATATATATATTGAGTCTCCGCATCCACCATAAATATGTGATTTTAAAAATGATTAAAAGCTTAACATTACGTAATTTCTTCGGATTAGGCATGGCTATCATGATTTCTCAATCTGCTTTTGCACTAGAGGGATTAAGCACAGAAGAAGCCAACACCATCGTGAAAGAAGATATTGCAGCAGCGCAAGTCATGACCGAATTTTGCCCTGCTTTGGTGGGTCAAGGCCCTAAAATTGAAAGCAACATTCAAACTTTAATTCAAACCTATTTACAAGACTACTCAGATAAGTCGATGACCTATGCAAAATTACAGTCAGACAGCGAATACCAGTCGATTCTGAAAGAAGCTCGTACAGATGCAAATGGTACTGACAAAGCAGAACAAAAGTCAGTATGTGATGACGTTGTAAACTTTGAAGGTTAATTCAAGTTCTACATCTATATCGCAAAGAAAGGATGAATAATGGGGTTATTCATCCTTTTTTATTGGACTGAAAAATGTAAAAACGATGAAGCGACTTCAACAGCTTCTATACATTTTTGCGCTTACATTTACTTAAAATTTGTTTAAGCTCATCCTATTATGGCAACAACATGTATGCACTTAGGGTTTATAATGAATTTAAATGTAATGAAAAAAGTGATTTTGGCAGTTTGTGGTTCTTCTTTGATTGCTATCGGTTCGGCTCATGCGGCCAATAAAGACGAAAATATTGAAGTAACTCCACTGCAACAAGTGACGCAGCAAGAGTTGGCTGCAATTTATGTCCTATCAGAAGTTTGTCCAAGTCTCGTTTCAGACCAGAGTCAGTTTGAAAATGGCTACAACACTTTGGCCAAAGAATATCTACCGCAACAGAAAAACCCGACTGAATACCTTAAAAGCCTCAGCAAAGAGAAAAAATTTAAGCCTATTTTAGCCGAAGCTCAAGCCGATGCGAAAAAAGCAGGTAAAGCGAAAAACCAAGAAATTTGTAAAGAATTGAGCACTTACAGCAAATAATACCAATTGGTTACAATATCTTTGAAATAAGCCGATTTCTCCCGTAGAAGTCGGCAGAACTTTGTCCTAAAATGCAAAGCTCTCGTGCTTATACTAAAGAAATCGGAACCCCTTAGAATGATTCAAAAAAGCGCCCTTGCTGCGGCATTACTCGTACCAAGCATTTCATTTGCAGCAACTGTCTTATCCTCACCACCAGAACTAAATAATAAATCATATGTGCTGATGGATTATGAGACTGGGCAAATCCTCGCATCTAAAAATGAAAATGAAAAATTAGCACCAGCGTCAATGACAAAAATGATGACGAGTTTCATTATTGAGCAAAAGTTGTTGGCGGGCGAGCTAACCGAAGATGAAAAAGTTCGGATGAACGAGTCTGCTTGGTGTCGTGGTAGTAGTTCGGAATCATGTATGTATGTGCCATTAAATGGTACTGCGACTGCATTAGAGATGTTACGCGGCATTATCATCCAATCGGGTAATGATGCATCTAAGGCTATGGCTGAGCACATTGCTGGGAACGAAGGCACTTTCGTTCACATGATGAACACTGAAGCAAAACGTATCGGCATGACCAATACCAGCTTCATGAACTCAACAGGTATGCCTGCTGAAGGTCACTACTCCACTGCTAAAGACATGGCAACGCTTGCACAGCACATCATTCACGACAGTTCAAAATATTATCCGATTTATTCTGAAAAAGAATTTACTTTTAACGGTATCAAACAAGGCAACCGTAATGCCTTGCTTTATACTGACCCAAGTGTCGATGGTTTAAAAACTGGTCATACTGACGAAGCGGGTTATTGCTTAACAACTTCGGCTAAACGTGGCCCAATGCGTTTGATTTCTGTGATTTTTGGTGCGCCAAGCATGCAAGAACGCGCAACGCAAACACGTGAAATTTTAGCGTGGGGTTATGCAAATTTTGAAACTAAAAATGTTCAAGCTGCGAACCAAGTTTTAGCAAAATCAAAAGTGTGGTTTGGTAAAGAAAGTGACGTACAAATTGGTTTAGCTGAAACCTTTAATGTGACTATGCCTAAAGGTCAAGCCAACGCAATCAAAACACAACTCGTGGTTCAACCGAAACTGACTGCACCGTTGAAAAAAGGACAAGTGGTTGGTAAATATGTAGCAAGCCTTGATGGTAAAGTGATTGCTGAAAAACCACTTGTGGCGCTGAAAGATGTTGAAGAAGCAGGTTTCTTTGCACGTATGCTTGACCACATCAAACAATTCTTCTCAAACTTATTCTAAGTAATATTTAGACTTAAGTTAAAGCATCCACACCTCGGTCTGGATGCTTTTTTATTTTATAATGGGCACCTACGCAAAGGCAGAACACCAACATGGCTAAAAATATTCGCCCTTATTTGAACAGCACTCCACAGCTTGGCAACAACTGCTATATCGATGAAATGTCGGTAGTGATTGGTGATGTCATCTTGGCTGAAAATGTTTCTGTGTGGCCTTTTGCCGTGATTCGTGGTGATGTAAACCATATTCAGATTGGTAAAAACTCAAATGTACAAGACCATGCTATGCTGCATGTTAGTCATAAAAAAGCGGACAAACCAAATGGCTCGCCTTTAATCATTGGCGAAGATGTCACGATTGGTCACCATGTTACCTTACATGGCTGTACGATCGGCAATCGGGTTTTGATTGGTATCAATAGCATTGTTTTGGACGATGTCATCATTCCTGACGATGTGATGATTGGCGCAGGAACACTAATTCCACCAGGGAAAGTACTGGAAAGTGGCTATTTATATGTCGGTAGTCCTGCCAAAAAAGTTCGTCCTCTAACAGAAAAAGAGTTGGCATTCTTACCGTATTCAGCACAAAACTATGTCAAAGTATCGGGGCATTATTTAGAGTCATAATCATTGGGAGCATTTTGCTCCCCTTTTCGTATCAGATCAAATAACAATATTCCCTTCAAAAATGCTGAATCTGCGGATTAATACTTCTCAAATGCTGTCACTAAAAAATCAATTAATGAATCATTTCGGGTTTTGGCTCCCAGTTTGGAATCACTTTGACCAAACGCCCTTCTTTTAAATCATTATGAATAATCAGCTCTGGTAACTTGGCAGTCCAAGTCCACCACAATACCTACATAGCCTAGCGGATGAAGACAATACCTAAAGCTTGGAACTAAGCTACTAATTTTATATTCATAACATAGCCACCACCGCCTAAATTTTGTAGAATACTCCTTTTACCCCATGGTGCTTTTATATGACCGCTTGGACAGCTCACGTCACCGTCGCAACTGTTGTTGAAAAAGACGGAAAATTTCTATTTGTAGAAGAGCATACTGCGGGTGTGACACACACTGTATTTAACCAGCCTGCTGGCCATGTTGAATCAGGTGAAACACTCATCGAAGCTGCCATTCGTGAAACTATGGAAGAAACTGGACATGAAGTGTCTATAGATGCGTTATTGGGCATTTATACCTATACACCACCCATGTTTCCAGACCGCACGTATTATCGTTTCTGCTTTTTAGCGCAGTCACTTCATCACAGTCCAACCGCTGAACTCGATACAGGTATCGTGGGTGCAGTATGGATGACTTTGGATGAACTACTCGAAACGGCCCGTGCACGTAGTCCATTGGTGATTAAAGCGGTTCAAGACGCACTCGCGGGGCAAAAATATCCTTTATCGCTCGTTTATGAGCACCAAAATTCTCCCCTTATTTCAAGTTTGGATGCCTAGTCCTATGCAACAACGTGTCATCGTCGGTATGTCGGGTGGTGTAGATTCATCTGTTTCTGCTGCTCTTCTTCTTCAACAAGGTTATCAAGTTGAAGGTCTTTTCATGAAGAACTGGGAAGAAGATGACGGTACGGAATACTGCACGGCTATGGAAGACTTAGCCGATGCTCAAGCCGTCTGTGACAAACTAGGGATTAAGTTACACACCGCTAACTTTGCTATGGAATATTGGGATCGGGTATTTGAGCATTTCTTAGCGGAGTATGCTGCGGGCCGTACACCAAACCCAGATATTTTATGTAATAAAGAAATCAAATTCCGTGCGTTCTTAGATCATGCTATGCAACTGGGCGCAGACTTTATTGCGACTGGTCATTATGCACGTCGCGGCGAAACTATGACCAACTCTAAAGGTGAGGAATACGCACCTTTACTGCGTGGTTTAGATAAAAACAAAGACCAGACCTATTTCTTACATGCTGTGCATGGCCGTGAAATTAATAAGACGTTGTTCCCTGTCGGTGAAATTGAAAAGCCTGAAGTACGTAAAATTGCGGAACAATATGACTTAGTCACGGCGAAGAAAAAAGACTCAACAGGCATCTGTTTTATTGGTGAACGTCGTTTTAATGACTTCTTAAAACAATACTTACCTGCACAAGCTGGAAAAATCGTCTTAGATGATGGCAAAGAGGTTGGTGAACATCACGGCTTAATGTACTATACGCTCGGTCAACGCGGTGGTATTGGTATTGGTGGTTTGAAAGGTGTGGCTGAAGGCGCATGGTTCGTTCTACATAAAGATATTGAAAACAACCGTTTGGTGATTGGTCAAGGTCATGAACATCCACTCATGCAAAGTACTACACTTTGGAGTGAAACAATTGACTGGGTCGCAGGTGAAATGCAGATTCCTGAAACAGGTTTCCGTTGTACCTCACGGACGCGCTATCGCCAAGATGACCAAGATTGTGTGATCTTTAATGATCCGACTACCCCAGGTGGCGTACGTGTTGAGTTCGATGAACCCCAACGTGCTGTGACTCCGGGTCAGAGTGTCGTATTCTACTCAGGTGAAGTTTGTTTAGGCGGTGGCGTGATTCATCATACCAATGCTCCTAAACCTGATTTTATTTAAAGGATTTTAAGACATGGCTGAGTTACCGTTTCAACAGCCTCAAACTTTGAACGAACGCCAAAACCGAGCTTTGGCGTTGGCGGCTGTTTTTCAGTCCGCGCAACTAACGCATATGACCGCCTTAAGCGGTCAGCAAAGTATTGGGGAAAGCGGTAACTTCTATTTAGAGCAGTTGATTAAAGCCAGTTTAAATATCCGACCGAAGGGCAACCAAAGTGGACAAACTTTAGACTTCTTTCATCAACTGGCGGACATCTCCTTAGGACTGAAAACCTTAGAAAGTAGCATTACCCAGCCCTTTAATACCTCACCCAAAACTCGAATTCCCAAATTATCCACCGCTAAACTTCCCATGACCTATGCCATGGCACTCTTACAACTCGAAAAGAAAGTGTATAGCAACCCCAAATTCGTTGAAATTATTGAACAGTCCCAACAAAAAATCTTAAGACAGCTTTCTTTTTTCGATAATAACTATTTACACCCAAGCATCATTGCCAACCTCGCACAAACCTACGTCGATACCGCCGGGCAAATTAACCCACGCATTATGGTGCGGGGCAATGCAGAAGCATTTAAAGACTCATCGCATACCAACCGCATTCGAGCTTCCCTCTTCACTGGCTTACAAATGGCACATTTATGGCGTCAGCTCGGTGGAAGTTCATGGGGCATGGTGTTTAGTAAACGCAAATTGCTCAAAGATATTCAAGATCTCGCTCGTTTACAGTATCAGGTGATTTAACACATGATCGACGGGCTTTTTAGTTTTACGTTTAATTCCAAAGTTTAAGGAATCGCTATGAACGCTTTAACCGCACTTTCTCCATTAGATGGACGCTACGCTAGCAAATGTGATGCGCTTCGTCCTTTCCTCTCTGAGTTTGGTTTAATCCATGCTCGTGTGACTGTTGAAGTGCGTTGGTTACAAGCGCTTGCAAACCGTCCAGAAATCACTGAAGTGCCTGATTTCAGTGCTGAGACCAATGCTGCACTTGATGCAATTGTTGCTGACTTTTCTGAAAGCGATGCCAACCGTATTAAAGATATCGAACGTACCACGAACCATGACGTCAAAGCCGTTGAGTACTTCCTGAAAGAAAAAATTGAAGGCATCGAAGAGCTTAAAAATGCGGGTGAATTCATTCACTTTGCGTGTACCTCTGAAGACATCAACAACTTGTCTCATGCATTAATGCTGAAAAGTGGTCGTGATGTATTGGTTGCATCTATGCAGCAAATCATTGACTCAATCGTGGCATTGGCTGAAAAGCATGCTGACCAACCTATGTTGTCTCGTACACATGGTCAGACGGCAAGCCCAACCACTTTGGGTAAAGAAATGGCAAACGTAGCGTACCGTCTTGCGCGCCAAATCAAACAATTCAAACAAGTTGAGCTTTTAGGCAAAATTAATGGTGCGGTAGGTAACTATAACGCTCACCTTTCTGCTTACCCAGACATCAACTGGCCTGCACACTCACAAGCATTCGTTGAGTCTTTAGGCCTAAGCTTTAACCCATATACCACTCAAATTGAGCCGCATGACTACATGGCGGAACTGTTTGATGCTTTACGTCGTTTCAATACGATTTTGATCGACTTTAACCGTGACGTTTGGGGTTATATCTCGCTTGGTTTCTTCAAGCAAAAACTCAAAGATGGTGAAGTGGGTTCTTCAACGATGCCACACAAAGTAAACCCTATTGACTTCGAAAACTCAGAAGGCAACTTAGGCTTAGCCAATGCTGTACTGGCGCACCTTGGCGAAAAACTTCCAATTTCTCGCTGGCAGCGTGACCTAACGGACTCAACTGTACTACGTAACATGGGTGTTGGTTTTGCACAAAGCTTGATCGCTTTTGAAGCCTGTTTAAAAGGTATTGGTAAACTTGAACTGAATGCTGCACGTATTGATGAAGACTTGAACAATGCGCAAGAAGTTCTAGCTGAACCAATTCAAACGGTAATGCGTCGTTACAACGTTGAAAAACCATATGAAAAACTAAAAGCATTAACTCGTGGTCAAGCCATGACACGTGACATGATGGTTGACTTCGTCAATGGTAATGAACTTGAAGCTGTCCCTGCTGCTGACCGCGCACGTTTAGCGGAAATGACACCTGCAACCTATACAGGTAACGCAGCTGAACAAGCAAAACAAGTTGCTGACTTAATTTCTAAAATCTAATTTTTAGAAATTGAAAAAAGCGAAGCTTAGGCTTCGCTTTTTTATCTATAATGCAAACAAGAATCTCCTATATGCATAATTGAAAAACCAATAAAAATGATGACAATCCTTAAAAGTACAACAACGAAAGCTCACTTTGACTATCAACTGAAAAAACCGCATTGGGTTGCGCTCATTGTACTCGCTGTCGCCATTGCTTTCGCATCGATCCACCCCCTTGAAGTCAGCTCTTATATTCTGCATCAGGTCGGAACCGTATTCATGTTGGTGACGCTGATCATTTGTCTTTATAAAATGGGGCTCAGCTTAATCAGTTTTATGCTATATATTGGGTTTTTGCTGATTCATATACTCGGTGCGCATTATCTATATTCTTATGTGCCCTATAATGAATGGTCTATGCAGTATTTAAATCTAGACCTCAACCAGAGTTTCGGTTGGACGCGGAATATGTATGATCGCTTTGTACATTTAGCGTACGGTTTGCTGCTCTACCCGTTTTTCTACCGTCTGTTTCAAGTGTGGCTGCCTCAACTTTCTAAACTCACCCTATTCTTGCTGGTCATTCAATTTGTGATGGCAAGTAGCCTCATTTACGAATGGATTGAATGGTTTATTGCGATGGGCTTATCGCCTGAAGATGCTGAAAACTACAATGGACAACAAGGTGATATTTGGGACGCGCACCAAGACATGCTTTTAGCCACAGTTGGCGCAATCATCACAGGCATAGCCTGTCTATTGAAAAAGTAGTCATTTTGTCTACCATAAAAAATAACGACAGGACTCATTCAAGTATAAGTGATTTGTACATCAGTTTTAAAAAACAAAAAAAAACACCACGTCAGGCGTGGTGTTTTTAACTCTCTTAGTCTTTCGCAGACTCATCTGTTGGCACTTCAGTAATTCGGCCACCGCGAGCAAGGAATGCCGCAACTTCGTCTTCAAGTGCTTGGCGTTGTTTTAATTTTGCAGTCACCGTCAGTGTTTCAGCTTCGGCAACATCACCATCACTTACAACATTATCAGAAGAATCTGATGCGCCTTTTTCCGCTGCTTGAGCTTCATCTTCGTCGACTGCTGAGTCTTCTACATCATCATAATCATTTGAATCAGTCATCTTAATCTCCCCACAAATGACATTTTAGGTTCCCATGAATTACTGGTTTCCAATTATGTTGAAATTTAACAAGCTCTCAGCCTTTCGCATAGTCTTATTCAACGGAAAATCGTATCTTTTTTAATCAAAATCGTAATCTTATTTTACGACTGCCTAAAAAATAACACTTCCGTTCTTAGACAGCATAACGCGTCTCTTTGAGCAACCCTAAACCATTGGCCTGTGCCATAAAAGCATCTTTTAATACAGGCAGTTTTTCAACCTGTTTCAAACCAAAGTTTCGTGCCCACACCACAGGAAAGAGTTGTGTGGTTTCCATCCAACCGATGGCAGACATGCTATGCATCATGGCATCATTTTGTCCTTTACGGCGGTGTTCATAACGCTTCAGTGTTTGCTCATGTGCCCACGCGCCACGTGCTAGATCATGTAGTAATACATCACACAGTACAGCCGCATCAAGACAACCAATATTCACACCTTGCCCCGCCAACGGATGAATCACATGAGCCGCATCACCAATTAAAGCCAAGCCTGCTTTAACATATTGCTGTGCAGCACGTGCTTTGAGTGGGAAAGTGGCACGAGGTGTCGCTTCCAACACTTCGCCTAACATGTGATGACTTTCTCGCGTTAACAGCTGGGTAAATTCAGCATCTGAAAGTGCAGCATATTCTTCTGCATAATCATCGGGGAGCGTCCATACGATAGATTGCCAATGCCCTGCTTGCTCTGGCTGTAAACTCGCCATTGGTAAAAATGCTAAAGGTCCCATTTCTAAAAAAATCTGATGTGCAACGTGTTGATGAGGCTGTGCCGTGCGAATGGCGCAGCTTAAACCAGCCTGTTTGTAATCCAGCACATCGATATCGATAAACGCTTGTTCCCGTACAAAAGAGTTTGCACCATCTGCACCAATCACCAGTTTGGTTTTCAACACCGTACCATCGGCCAAATGGATATACCACATCCCAACACCTTCTTCTACACGGGCAACTTTAACCTGAGTTCGGTAATCGTTGAGTACAGCAAGCATCTGCTGTTGAATCGCTAAATTAAGCAAACTTGGCTCAACCATAGAACCGAGTGCTTGTTCGCCTTGTGGTTCCTTCTTGGACGCATGACCAAAGTTAATTTCACCATAGCCATTTTTATTCCACACCTGCATGCCACTATACGGCATCTGGCGGGCAATCTTGTCCCAAACATCAACGGTTTTAAGCAAGTGTATCGTCGCTTGACTGAGTGCCAAGACACGTGGGTTTGCAACACTCAAGGTTTTTTGTTCATCTAAAATAGGTGCAGCATCCAGTACGGTAGCTTGCACACCGCCTTGCGCCAAAAGCAAGGCGGTCAGTCCACCAACCAAACCACCACCAATAATCACCACATCTAAAACATCAGTTTGAACATGACTCATGCTTTTAGTCCCATGGCATAGTTGGCAACGAGCGGTTTAATGCCTGGAATCGTATCAAACGCGACCAAACCAGTATTCCGAATAAACTTTAAGATTGGATTACTGTTGCTAAAACCTCGTACCACCGAATCACAGAACTTAATTACGCGTTGTTGATCGGTCAAACGTGAAGCCTCATAAGCTTGCAGCATTTCGGCATCGCCCAAATCGGCATTTTGCGCAATTTGCTCCGTCAAATAGCGTACTAAGACGTGTGCATCTCGCATACACAGGTTAAAACCTTGCCCGGCAACGGGGTGAATGGTATGCGCGGCATTGCCCATTAACACCAACCGTCCTACGGCCTGCTTTTCTGCTAATACTTGTGACAATGGAAAACTAAAACGCTTACCTGTTTTTTGGAACTTTCCTGCACGGTCGCCATAAGTTTCTTGCAAAGCATCTAAGAAATGCTGGTCATTTTCATCGCCCAACCATTCACCTTCTGTGCCTTTTTTCACAGGCCAAACCACGGAACGACGGTATTCTCCAGGAAGAGGTAATAATGCCAATGGCCCTAAGCTACTAAAACGTTCAAAACCCACATGGTTGTGCGGTTTTGAGGTTTGTACCGTGGTCACAATAGCGACTTGATCATAATCATGCTCCGAAGCACCTATTCCTAAGGCTTTACGGCAGAATGAATCACGTCCATCTGCAGCAATGACAAGTTTTGCTTGCAATGACAGTTGTTCTTCTCCACGACTCGCTTCTATGTATGCCATATCGGCATCTTGGGTCAGTTGGGTGACTTGTACACCATCAATCAGCTCAATAAATGGTTGTTTTTGAACTTCCGTCAGTAGTACACGACCAAGCCATGCGTTTTCTATGACCTGCCCGAAGCTTTCGACTTTTTCTTGTTCTGCTTTAAGACGCGCCTTACCAAAGCTGCCTTGTTCGGTGATATTCACTTCTAAAATAGGTGTTGCATGTTCTTGTAAAGCGTTCCATAAACCCAGTTCTTGGTAAATTTGAACTGTGCGACGTGACAAGGCGCTGTTTCGTGCATCAAAGCTAGAATGGTATGGCGCAAGGTTTACATCATCATAATTTGGGTATTTGATCGCCTCTAAAAGCTTCACTGCCATGTTTTGTTTGGCTAACATCAACGCTAGACTGAGTCCGACCATACCACCACCGACTATGATGACTTCTTGTTGCATGCTTCTATCCTTTTTATGGCGTACCTAAAGTCAAAAACTTCAAATACCTATAAGTTTTAATGGATTTATATTACATCAAAGATTTTCTTTTTTATAATGAAATGGATGTTTTTACGTACTTTCACCGTAAAGTGTCATGTCATGATTTTTGAAAAGACAGTCTTTTCGATTTTCATCAAAACTTGTTCAGAACACGGTTTAAGCAAACTTATGAAAAATCTGGAGCTCTGATTAAATAGTAGGCGTGGAACGTGAAGAATCAATAAAAAGCCGTTCTAGGGTTCAGAGCACTAGAACAACTTTAATTAAAGTATTGATTAAGAAGGATAAATTTCAATAATTTCGTATAAGGTGTATTATGTTAATTTTAGAAAATTTAAACATTTACCTTATAATTCAACTGTAGTTCATCCGCATTTCTCCCTCTAATGCCCCAGTTTTCTTTAGGAGTTTCAAATATAGTTATCTCAACATCATTTGAATCAATACCGCATAGATTGTTTATATTTTCGAATAGAGACCTAATAAATGCTTTTTTAGTCTCT
Source organism: Acinetobacter sp. 789_lipA (assembly GCF_058242845.1). Taxonomy (NCBI): domain Bacteria; kingdom Pseudomonadati; phylum Pseudomonadota; class Gammaproteobacteria; order Moraxellales; family Moraxellaceae; genus Acinetobacter; species Acinetobacter sp. 789_lipA. Next base: position 3,203,135 of record NZ_JBZAYS010000001.1, read on the forward strand.
TTTGTTCGTCCATCGAACATAGAAATTTCAATAATTATATAAGATTTACTGCGATCTACTGGATATACAAAATCCTTAGATTCTAGTGCGATAAAACGTTGAAACCTTTTCTCTTCAGGGTATTTTAATTCTTTAACTAAAGCCTGATGGATAGCTTTACTTAAATTATCACGATGTAATTCTATTGTTTCATTTAAAGCATAAATTTTTATCTGAGACATTACTTTCTCTAAATTAAAACCCTAATTTTAGCTTAGTTTCTCCCCTATTTAACATAATGGCACTTATACGAAACAAGAGTCTTAGAATCTAATCAAGCATCTCTAATTCTTTTAATGCAATTCTCAGCGTCCGAATTGCGGAAGCACGAAAAATAGGATTTGTCCCATCAGCGGAAGGATTTTGATCTGTCCAAGCGATTGCTGCAAGACATTGAATGCCAACATAGAATAGAAATTTCATTTTAGGCACAGTCTGCTTATACGTACATTCCCAACCCTCTAAAAAAGCATTTCGTAATTCTAAATCAGAGAAATCTATATCCACCCAAATAATTTTAGCTAAATCATAGACCGCATCTCCAATACGAGCAGCGTCGAAGTCTATAATACCCGAAATTCGATTTTCACTGTCTACAAGGATATTTCGACCTTTATAGTCACAATGCAGTAAATGAAGCTGTGTCGGCTCACATATCGCTTTAGCGTATTTTCGTAACTCATTCAATTGGTCGCAAAACTCATGATAATCAGATGACAATGGATTTATACGTGACATCCATTTTGAGATCATTAATTCTAATTGTTGCTTCCACAATACCCAATGTGTTGATAAGCCATCACGATCTTGCCAGAACCTCATATTCAATATGCGCGTTTGTGGAAGCGCACGATGAAGTTCGCCCAAAGCTCTGAACCGTAACGGGTTTGTCGGAGACCAACTTTCCTGAGAGAATGTTCCGATGAAAAAACCCAAATATACCCCTGAAATCAGAGATAGAGCGGTTCAATTATTGATTGAATCCGAAAAAGATTATCCTTCTACTTGGGCTGCAATCACAGCAATTGCACCCAAGATTGGCTGTACTCCTGAAACACTACGTTCCTGGCATCAGAAGCATTTAAATCAACGGAATCCAATCAAAGTACAGCAGCTTTCAGACCAAGAACGCATTAAACAACTTGAACGCGAAAATAAAGAACTGCAACGAGCCAATGAAATTCTACGCAAAGCAGCCGCTTTTTTCGCCCAGGCGGAGCTCGACCGCCCACACAAATAATGGTGGATTTTATCCATAATAATAAAGAGCTGTACGGAGTCGAGGCGATTTGTAGAATTTTACCGATCGCACCTTCAACCTATTACCGAACTTTAGATCTCGCGGACAATCCAGAGCATCGAGCGAAACGAGATTTACATGACTTGCATCATGCTGAACAAATTAAACGAATTTGGAAGGAAAGTTCAGGTCGATATGGTGTACGTAAAGTCTGGCAAAAATTAAAACGTGAGGGTTATGTTATTGCACGTTGTACAGTTGCTCGATTGATGCAAAAGCTAGGTATACAAGGTGTTTGGCGTGGTAAGAATAAACAAACCACCCGTAGCCGAGATGATCAAAAACGAGCAGCCGACTTAGTGAAACGGGATTTTAGTGCAGATCAGCCTGACCAGCTATGGGTCGCAGACTTTACGTATATTCAAACAAATTCAGGCTGGGTATATACCGCCTTTATTATTGATGTGTTCTCACGAGCAATTGTTGGATGGAAAGTATCTACACGGATGAATACAGATATGGTGCTCGATGCATTGGAGCAAGCATTGCACGATCGAGGCATGCCAAAGAATGTGATTCATCATTCCGACAGGGGTGTGCAATATCTTTCCATTCGCTATACCAATCGTTTAGAAGCAGCAAATTTACGAGCATCAGTCGGTACGACTGGTGATTCATACGATAATGCTTTGGCTGAAACGGTGAATGGCTTATACAAAACAGAGGTGATTAAATATTTAAAAGCAGATTGGCAAGGTTTAGCGGATGTACAACTTGCGACACTAAACTGGGTAGATTGGTTTAATAAAGAGCGTGTACATAGTGCACTAGGTTATGTATCACCTTTTGATTTTGAAGCAATGTACTATGATAAGATTAACCCGTTAGGTCAGGTGGCCTAACTTAAATAAAAAGTCTCCGACAAACCCGGTACGGTTCACTCGTCCTGCATTCCCAAGCAAAGAGATTTTCTGTACCCGCGTACAATTCTTTAATGCTTGATCGACTTGAGTACCTTCTATGGCACTTATGACAAGGATAGAAGAACCTTCCCATTCAAACTTATTTAATACCTTTGGTGTTAGTGGAAATTCTTTGAGAGCTTCTAAGATTTCACAGTAACGATCATTAGCCGTTTGAATATTTGCTATTTTGATAAAGACTTCTCCTTGAGAGGATTGCCCTTGATACACTGAAGCCCCATTTCTCTGTGTAACTAAATCTAACGTCTTTGCCTGAATCCTATGCTTTAACTTAGATAAATCTTTCATGCTGCCTAATTTCTGTTGTGAATAAAAATGATGATGAAATAACTAAAATTTTTATTTATAAATATTATAGTTCTCTATTCAACATAAATACCTTATAAAAAATAAAAGCCGATCACATGATCGGCTTTTATACAGTAAATTATATTTATCGCGCCATTAACGCTTCAATCTCTTCTACCGACTTCACCACTTTCGCAGTCAAATTCAGTGGACCGTTTTGGGTTGCTACGATGTCATCTTCAATACGAATACCAATACCACGCCATTTCGCATCGACCGTTTCATCATCAGGCGCAATGTACAAGCCCGGTTCAACAGTCACCACCATGCCTTCTTCATAGGCACGCCACACACCTTCTTGCTTATATGAACCGACATCATGCACGTCCATACCGAGCCAATGTCCTGTACCATGCATATAAAACTGACGGAAACTTTCCTTTTGGATAATCTCTTCAATATCACCTTGCATAATACCCAGATCAAGCAAACCTTGGACTAAAATGCGCACAGCAACATTATGTGGTTCTTTATACGAGTTCCCTACACGCACTGCGTCAATTGCGGCAAGTTGTGCATCAAGGACGACATCATAAAGTGCTTTTTGCTCAGGGCTGAACTTTCCATTGACGGGGAAAGTACGGGTGATGTCGGAAGCATAGTATTCATACTCACACGCTGCATCGATCAGCACCAAATCGCCATCTTTTAGCTCTTTGTTGTTCTCTACATAGTGCAAAATACAAGCATTTTCACCACCACCGACAATGCTGTTATACGACGGCACGCAGCCATTTTGCCCAAATACATAATTAAGCTCAGCTTCAAGAGCATACTCCATCATACCGGGCTTAATGGCTTGCATGGCACGAGTATGCGCTTGTGCGGAAATATCAGAAGCTGTTTGCATCAATGCAATTTCTTGTTCTGACTTAAACAAACGCATTTCATCTAAAATACGGTCTAGCTGTATCACTTGTGCAGGTGCAGCAGTCCCACGACGTGACTCACCATTGGCAGTCGTGATCCATTTTGCTACACGCGCATCAAATTCAGGCTGTTGCCCAATACGATAGAATAATTTTTCTTTGCTTAAGAGTTTTTCAATGATTTCTTCATCTAACAAATCTATCGCATACGCTTCGTCAGCTTCATATTCTTCTACCGCCCCATCCACACCTGCGCGGTAACCATTCCAGATTTCCATCTCGCGGTCACGCTCACGGCAGAACAAACTGTAGCTGTAACCGTCTTCATCGTCTTCGGCAAAGGTTTCAATGACTGCCACGGCTTCGGGCTCAGCAAAACCAGTTAGATAAAAGAAGCTGCTATCGGTACGGTATTTATAGTCTGCATCACGATTACGCATCGCCACTGGACTGGTTGCAATAATGGCAATACTGTTCGGACCCATTTGTGCAGCCAAACGGTCACGGCGTTCCTGAAAATCCACTTGCGTTAGTTTCATGTTTGATCTGTCCTTTTTATACCAAAGAATAAAGTTGCCACGCGCACCCTATCATGTACGCGCAGCAAGTCTTATGCCAATCAGCTTGGGCGATGCGGCGTAAACATTTCTACAACATTGTTCGCTTCTGTTACAGAACGGTCGATTTGTTGCTTGTTATGAAAGTGTTTAAGCAGCGAACTTTCCTCTACCGCAATCTTTTTGCGGCCTACAGATAAGCTCACAGGAATTAAACGTACAAACTCGTATAATTCTTGATAGCTTTGTTCACCCTCTTCATCATCATCGGTTTCTTCAAACTCAACTGCCGCGACATCTTGTAAATGTTCGATCAGTTCCATTTCATCTGGGCGAATATGACCAGACGCCAAACCAAAGCCCAGCACTACGCCTGCGCACCAATCAGCCAAAGCTTGTACACGGTCTGCCAGCGTATGTGTGTCATCGGGAAGTAATGGTAAATAGTCCAATTCATCGTCAGAAAGTGCATGTGCGACATCTTCTGCTTCATCGGCTAACAACGCCAAAGCTTCTTCGCTTAACTCTGGAATTTCCAAAGTCGTGAGGATGTGTTGCCACTCTTCACGGCTCGGTGCCTGAGTTACACAAATGATACCTGTGAGTAAACCATGTAACTCACTTGGGCTAGAAATCTCTTCAATTTTAGAAAAATTTGGCTGCCATTCTGACCAACCTGAAATATCGTCTTGCATTCGTTTATCCAATCTCTATACTTCTTATATATTACCTTTGTTTGCAGCACTGTGCGACCACGATATGTTAGAAGAATTACAGCGTCTACAGGCGCATATTGGCGTTTTAAAAACGCGACTTGCTCATTTTGAAAGTGAAAATAGCACTTTAAATGCAGCTAAACTGGATGCTGAAGAACAGCACCGTTCTCAAGTTGTGCAAAAAAATGGCTTAATTACCCAGAAGCAAGAACAAATTGATGATTTAACTGAGCAATTAAGCAGCGCTCAGACCCAATATCAACACTTAAACACTGATGCGACTGCTTTGGCCGATCGTTATAGTCGTTTGGAAAAAAGTTGTACGGATTTAAAAAATCGCTTTCAGGAAATCTTGGCTGAACGTAATGAATTACGTGCAATTAAAGAAAAAATGAACAATGATCAGCGTCAAGCTCAGCAAGAAATCCAAGCACTTCAGCAAGAACGTGAAAGATTGTTACAAAAAAATGAGCATGCCAAAGCTAAAGTCGAAGCCATCATCCAACGTTTGGCTGTTTTAGGCACAGAGCAAGATCATCACGCGCAAGAAATTCAACAACTTGCCCACCCTACTGAAGCTGGCGAGGAAGTTTAATTATGAGCGAACCAATTACCGTTGAATTACGTGTCTTAGGTCATAGCTTTCGTTTAGTCACAACGGAAAAAGAAAAAGCCGACCTTGAACGTGCAGCTCTGCTTTTAAATGATAAATATGATGAGTTTCGCCGTAAAGCGCCACGGGTAGAACCCAGTAAAATTATCATTATGGTGGCACTAGAATTAATGCAAGAAGTGTTGTCGATGAATAAAACACTACAAGAGTATGCACACGCAGAACGATTACTGGCAAATATTATCGATGAGGTTGCAGAACTTGTTTAAACTCGACTTAATTGAATAAAGTATCAACACTTACTCCAGTTGTTTACAGTTCGTAGCGGTGTATGAGTTGCCATCAGTGTGATATTCGTTATACTTAAGGCAACTCTGAGGTGTTCGCCAGCGGGTCTATTCCCCTGCCGATACTTAAACTTATGGATGTGTTCTGTATATTTAGAGTGTATGCCCACTTTCATGTGGGAAACCCAGCAAGTATACGTCGCGTCCACCTTGAACTCATCGGGTTCAGGGTAACGACACATGCAGCGGCATCTTCGGAGTACTTTATTTAGTTAAAAATAATAATTACATACATCGTTAATACTCTTTTATTTTTTAACTTTATCGTTTTCATCTTGTCTTCCAGTTACCAAACAAAATGATTATTGAATATTTCTATCTCTTTAAATAACGCTTTTATTTGGCTATTCAACCTTTATCAAGTTATTTTTCTATAGAGCAAAGCTAACCAGCCCTCAATTTTTAAAAATTTCCAAACAAAAACCTGACTTAGCTGAATGCTGCATCAGGTTCATTCAAATGATTTATTTTTTTAGCAAATCGATCCAATAATATGCTCTGCGTGACAAGTTGTGCCTTGCAAAGCTGTCAATTGAATCATTCCGCTTTGATGTGCAAGTACAGGGACTTCCATTTTCATGGCCTCCATAATCGCAACCACTTGCCCCTCTACTACCTGCTCCCCGTTTTCTACCTTCCAAGCGCTAATTACGCCATTGATTGGAGCAAGTAAGTGTTCAGCACTCACTGCTGTTTCTGTAGCTGGTTGGTCATGAGATATAATTGCAGGGTTTTGTGCAAACATGCCCGCAGGTAAGCCTAAACGATGTAATTTCCCATCAATTTCAATATAGCTGAGTAACATCGGCTGTTGATGATTCGGAATACTGCGTTTCGTTGGCTTTAAGTCCTGTTTAAAATCATTTTCAATCCAACGAGTATGGACATTAAATGTTTCGGTAAAATCAGCTTCATTTAATACAGCACGGTGAAAGTCTAAAACCGACGCAACCCCTTCAATTTTAAATTGCTTCAGCGCACGTTTAGCACGAGCAATAGCAACCTCACGTGTCGGGCCAGTGATAATCAGTTTTGCCATGAGCGAATCAAAATGACTCGACACCAAAGAACCAGTACGAACACCTGTGTCTACGCGTACGCCCTGACCAAAAGGTGCTTCAAATAAACTCAATACACCAAATGCAGGAATGAAGCCACGAGCAGGATCTTCAGCATTGATACGAAACTCAATGGCATGCCCTTGCACTTTCGGGGTTTCTTTGATTGAAAGTTCATGACCTTGAGCCACACGAATTTGCTCGACCACCAAATCGACTTTGGCCGTTTCTTCAGTAACAGGATGTTCCACCTGCAAACGGGTATTAACCTCTAAAAATGAAAGCTTTCCATCACGGCTCAGCAAATATTCAACGGTACCCGCACCGACATAGTTGGCTGCCTGACAGATATTTTTAGCCGAAGTTAAAATTTCTTCATAAATTGCATCGCTGATAAAAGGCGCTGGGGCCTCTTCAATCAGCTTCTGATTACGACGTTGTAGAGAACAGTCACGTGTACCTAAAACCACTACATTGCCATGTTGATCGGCAATCACTTGCGCTTCGACATGGCGTGGTTGATCTAAGTATTGCTCAACAAAACACTCACCGCGGCCAAAGGCAGCTTGCGCTTCACGTACAGCCGAATCATACAGCTCTTTTACATCTTCCAGTTTCCAAACAACTTTTAAACCGCGACCACCACCGCCAAATGCGGCTTTAATCGCAATAGGTAAACCAAACTGCTTTGCAAACTCGAGTGCTTCATCAGCATTATTCAAGGGGTCTTGTGTGCCTTGAACTAAAGGTGCGCCCACTGAAGCGGCTATCTTACGTGCTTCAATTTTATCACCCAACTTTTCAATGGCGCTAGGTGACGGCCCGACCCACTTTAAGCCTGCATCAATTACGGCCTGTGCAAATTCAGCACGTTCAGATAAAAAGCCATAACCCGGATGAACCATGGTCGCCTTAGATTTTTTAGCAACCTCAAGAATGGCTGGAATATTTAAATAGGTTTCACGTGCAGTTGCACCCGCCAGCCCCCATGCTTCATCCGCCAGTTCGACATGCATACTATCCATATCATCATCGGCATATAACGCAACTGAGCTAATACCCATATCACGACAAGCATGAATAATACGAACGGCAATTTCACCACGGTTTGCAATTAATAATTTTTCAGTAGTCATCATTCATTCTCAAAATCTGTAAATTCAGTCATTTTTTTAAATTTGATTTGGCAACCTGCTGGAATCTGCGCCACCAAGTCCCAATGGTGCTTCGCCACAGCCGCAATCACGGGGTAGCCACCAGTTAAAGGATGGTCATTCATAAACAATACAGGCTGTCCACTTGGCGGAATCTGTAAGGCACCAATACAAGTTCCCTCACTTTCCAACTCATGGGTAATTTTGCGTTGCAACGGCTGCTCACCTGAAAGTCTCAGTCCAACCCGATTGCTTTCATTCGTCACAAGCCAAGCTTGCTGACATAAGCGCTCAATGCTCTCCGCTTCGAACCAATCCGTTCGCGGTCCCATCACAATGTCGAGCTCAACCACATCGCCGACTTTGGGCAAGTGTAACTTCGCAATTTCGGTAATACTGATATTTGAAACTTCAACCTGTCCTTGATAAACCGTATCCCCCATTTTTATAGGTTCTGGCCCCAATATGGCCAAACTATCAAATGAGGCGCTATTCAGCACAGGCTGCACGTCGATACCACCACGAATCGCCAGATAATTCCTCAGTCCTGCCGTCGGTGCTTGAATCTGAAATTCATCACCTTCATCAAGGGCAATCGCCTGATAACTACCAAAGTCAGCCTTTTGGCCATCACTAAATTTCACGTGGATGTTTGAAATCGCTCCCGTAACCGCAATGACTGCGGACTGATGCATTTTGGCTTTCAAACCACCATTTAAAACTTCAATCACAGGCGTCGGAGTTGGGTTACCAACAATTCGATTTGCACTGTGCATCGCCGATACATCCATCGCCCCTGCAACACCAACCCCTATCTTGGTCTGGTTAAAACGCCCTTCATCTTGAATCAGCATCTGTAGGCTCGGTGCAGTTACCGTAAACAAAGGCATGGATTGTTTGGGCTCAACTGTACGAGTGACTTGCTGTGCTACGCTAACCGTGGTTGGTTGATGTGTGACATCTTCAAAATGGACCGTCATTCCTGGTAACAATAGCGCTGGATTTTTACGCTCTAGATCCCACATTTTTTCAACAGTCGTACCGATCAGCTGCCAGCCTCCCGGACTATCTTTCGGGTAAATCCCCGAATATTGTCCTGCCAGTCCCAAAGAACCCGACGGTATTTTTTTACGTGGTACGGCTAAACGAGGAATATCTGTAAAAGGTCGATCGGGACTGCTCATATAAGCAAAGCCCGGCGCAAAGCCAATAAAAGCCACATTCCAAACACTTTGACGATGCTTCAAGATAACATCAGCAATTGAAAGCCCTTGTAACTCTGCAACTTGAGCAAGATCTTCGCCCGTATAGCAAATAGGAATAATCAGCTCTTGGACATTACGCTCAACACCTGAACCAATTTTTACAGTCTGAATCGAAGTAACCAGTGTTTTAAAGGTGGTCTCGATTTCATTAAAAAATACCAAAATCGTTTTTGCAGCAGGGACTAAGTCTTTAATTCCATTCAATTGCATCGTGTGCAATTTATTGTACAACGCCAATGTTTCCTCTAGGCTGGCAAGCTCTATAAGAAAACAATCCGCGTTTACCGATAAAAAACGCATATGCCTATCCTTTTAATTGTTCTTTAGTGCCGCTTAACCCATCCATGCACGATCAGGAATGTCGGTAATCAACATATGACCGGGTGCATGGCTTATGGCAAAAGGAATTTTTGAGTTCATCACCGCTGCTTGTGGGGTTACACCACAAGCCCAAAATACTGGAATTTCCCCAGCCTCAATACGTGAAGCATCACCAAAGTCTGGCTGATTCACATCACGAATGCCTAAACCTTCAGGATGTCCAATATGTACAGGCGCACCATGCACACTTGGCATCCGTGCTGTAATTTTGACGGCATCCGCAATTTGATGGGATGGAATTGGGCGCATAGAAACCACCATATTGCCCGAAATACGACCCGCAGGCTGACATTGAATATTACTCAAATACATCGGTACATTGGTCTGATCATGGATATGACGAACTTCAATGCCCGCCTCCTGCAGTGCTGTTTCAAAAGAGAAACTACAACCAATTAGAAACGTCACCAAGTCAGGATGTGCATGATAAATGTCACTCGCATCCGTGACTTCATCGACCATTTCACCCTCTTTCCAGATGCGATAACGTGGAAAGTCGGTGCGTATATCTGAGTTTTCTGCCAGTCTTGTAGCATAAACACCTTCTTCTAACACGTCTAAAACAGGACAGCTTTGCGGATTGCGATGTGCATACAGTAGAAAATCATAAGCCCAATCTTTAGGCACCGAAATCATATTGACCTGCGTCATGCCCGCAGCCATACCCGCCGTTGGTTTGTCAAAGCCTGCACGGATTTTTAAACGTGCAGCTAAAGCGGCTTCAAGCTGCGCTGAATCGACTCGGATATCCTTATACATTGCGTAGTTCCTCATGCTTTAAGACAAAGGGACGAATTTCAATATGATGATTTAGCAGTTCAGCTTTAATCGCAGCCGACATCTCTAAAGCACCTGCGGTGTCACCATGTAAGCAAATCGTGTCCGCTTGGATAGGGGTAAATACACCATCAATCGACTCAACGCCGCCATTTTTCAACATAGACACCACACGGCGTGCCACAAAGGCCGAATCATGTAAAACAGCCCCGTCCAAACGACGTGAAACCAATGAGCCATCACTGTTATAAGCACGGTCTGCAAAAGCCTCAGATACAACCTTTAAACCTGCTGCACGTGCTTGCTCAACCAAGTGGGAACCAGCCAGTGCCACCAAAACCAGTTCTGGGTTATACATCTTGATAGCATCAATCACCGCAGCGGCCTGAGCGTGATCGTGTGCAATGGTGTTATACAGTGCGCCATGTGGTTTCACATATTGCACGTGAGAACCAGCCACTTTAGCTAGACCATCCAGTGCAGAGATTTGATACAACACATCGGCAATCAGCTCATCACGTGATACATCCATATTGCGGCGACCAAAACCGACGAGGTCTGGATAAGATACATGCGCGCCAATCGTGACATTTAATTCAACAGCTTTACGCAGTGTCTTTAAAATCCCCAGCGGATCTCCTGCATGAAAGCCACATGCAATGTTGGCACTTGTCACCACAGGTAGAATTTGGTCATCATTGCCCATTTTCCACGAACCAAAACTTTCACCTAAGTCACTATTTAAATCTACAAACATGGCTTAATTCCTTTATCACTTCACCGTCTACTGGCTTAAAGTTTGGTTAAATAATTAAAGACTGTGGTAAAGGACATATAGCCCATCCACCATGTCAACATACATGTGAGTACACCCAAAATAAGTAACCATTTTGGATAGTTATAATTCCCCATCATATCTTTACGGCAAGCGGCAACATAAACAAAAATAGTCAAACCAATTGGCAGTACCAAACCATTAAAACCACCAACGAAGATCAACAATCCAGCAGGGGTTGCGCCCAGTAGGACATACAGTAGTAAAGCTAAAGAGATAAATGTAATGGTGGTGTAGTTGGTTTGTTTTGGACTGAGGTTTTTCTTAAATGCAGTAAAGAATGAAACCGAAGTATAAGCGGCACCAATGGTGCTACTGATCCCTGCTGCCCAGAAAATCAGACCAAATAATTTATAACCAAAAGTCCCTGCGGCATATTGAAAAGCTTGCGCTGCGGGATTGGCATCATGGCTGGCTAAATCAATACTTGCACCACTCACCACCACGCCCAAGAAAGCTAAAAACAGCACATAACGCATGATGCCCACAACCACAATACCTTTGGTTGCAGCTCTTGCGACTTCATCAATATTTTCAGGGCCAACCGCGCCTTTATCCAGTAAACGATGGGCGCCTGCATAGCAAATATAGCCGCCGACCGTTCCACCGACAATCGTGGTGATGATGGCAAAATCAATCTGGTCGGGTGCAAACGTTTGATGAACAGCTTGGCCCACAGGTGGCATCACAATGACGGCAACAATGATAATCAAGATGATTTTGAGCAACCCCAAAACGATCATGCTTTTATCCATGGCCAAGGTGGCTTTTCTTGAAGCAAAAATTAAAATGGCTAAAGCACCACTTAAAATGCCACCCCATTTAGTGTCCAAACCAAATAATGCATTGAGACCTAAAGCTGCGCCTGCAATATTACCAATACTGAAGAAGAAGCCACCCAAAATGACCAGAAAAGCCAGTAAGTAACCACTGCCCGGCAAGGCTTTATTGGCAATATCCGAGGCACGCATTTGCGTCAGTGTTACGACACGCCAAATATTTTGCTGAACTACATAATCAATCAAAATAGACACGAGAATGGCAAAGCCAAACGCCGCACCTAATTTCACAGTAAAGACCGCGGTTTGAGTTAGAAAACCAGGTCCCATGGCAGAGGTTGCCATCATGAAGATTGAAGCAACAATGGCCCATTGGCGATCTGATAAAAAAGAAGATTTTAATAAAGACATATTTAATGCGTTCCTCGTCCATTTGAGCTTAATAACGCTATTTTCAAGTTGAACCAAGAACATCATTTTGCTTACAAATTCTGTTCTTAAATCCCTTTAACTGACAAAGATTCCCTGTTGCCCAACCAAAGCCATGGCGGATCAAATCTTCTATTTGAAATAAGAACATAGGCAAGCGCGATGAACAATACGACTTTTTACCTCCACTATTAAAACTAAATAACTGTATTTTATTGTTTTTTATTTATTAAAAGTCTAATGATAAATTTTACTTATCACACACGATAAGCTGCTTTTATAGTTTTTCAAACAAATTACGGTTTGAGATAAAGAAACGTCGCTTGTCAAAAAACTGCGTACGCCTCAATTATTTTTTAATTTTCTCAAGCAGTCTTTTCATTGCACTTTCAGAAACAGTGACTGCGACATCGGTTAATTTCTCTTTCAAGGCAGCATCATTTCCTTGCATATAAATCGAGGTGAAATGAAAGGTTTTGAGCTGGATCGGTGTATTTAAAATCTCTAAACGACCATCTGTAATTTCCTTTAGCGCCGTTAAGGTCGGCACAACGGCGATCCCCAAACCTTGCTCTGCAAGACGCAATAAGGTCGCAAGCGAATAACTGGTAATTGAAAGCGGCTCATCTAGTGCCTGCTCTTTCATTTTGGCCTTGAGCTCTTTATAGGGATAGGTAATTTTCGGGTAAGTTAAAATGGTATGAGACATTAATGCCTTAAACGACATTTGGCCCACACCACCTTTAAAAGATGGAGCTGCCAAAAAACTCAGTTCAAAGTCGCACAGCGCCTGCTCCACACACTCGAAAGCCAAAGTCGGACCCAGCAAAAAGGCCATGTCCAAATCCCCTGTACGCACACCTTCTTGCAAATTTGGGGTTAAATCCACCACAATTTCCACAGAAACTTTGGGAAACTCTTTTTGTACTTTTTCGATATATTCAACCAACCACGTATAAACGATCGTCTCAGAAACACCTAAACGAATTGTTCCTGTTAGGTGTTGATTTTCAGTCAGCTCAGCCACCAAATCGGTTTCCAAACGCATAAACTTTTCAGCATATTTAAACAGGGTCATGCCTTTATGGGTGGGTTTAAGCTGTCGAAAACTGCGATCGAGTACTTTAAAGCCTAAATCATTTTCAAGAGAGGTGATTTTTTGTGAAACGGCAGGTTGGGTCGTTTGTAATTTTGTGGCAGCCTTATTGAAACTATTTAAAGTCACAACCCAATAAAATGCTGCTAGATTTTTTAAATTCACCCTGAATCCTGCCTTTACTCCATCCCGCTTATAGTACGGCAGTTATCACTATTTTTTAAGTTCCTGTTTTATATAATTTCAAAATGACTCACAAGATGACGCTCATTAAAACTCTACCTCTTGCCCAATTACATCCATTTTGCATCTTTTAACCAATTGACTCGGCCTAACCCAATCAAGGCTATTTAAATCAAGTTGAATTAAGAAAAAACGCTTGAAAGGCTTAATGTTTATTCGCACTACTCTTCATTCCATCACGAATCATCATAAAAAAAGCACCTTTGTTTAAAAGATGCTTTTTAAAACTCAACTTAAAAAGAGACTGTAAAATCTAAAAGTGCTTATTTACTCTTCTGTAAGCGCAAAGCGTTTAAAACCACGGACAGTGAGCTCAGTGACATCGCCACCGCAGCGAACATTGGGGTGAGTAATAAACCCGTCAATGGATAGAAAATTCCTGCTGCAACAGGTACACCCAAACCGTTATACACAAAGGAAAAAGCAAGGTTCTGTTTCATATTACGAACACCCAGTTTCGCCATATGTAGTGCATCGGCTGCACCACGAATGTCGCCTTTAACTAAGGTGACTTGCGCGGTTTGTTTAGCAATATCAGTTCCGTTTCCCATGGCAATTCCGACATTGGATTGCGCTAAGGCTGGTGCATCGTTAATGCCATCTCCCGCCATCGCCACAATTTTACCCTGAGCCTGATATTTCTTCACGATCTCCAGTTTTTCAGTTGGCGTACAGTTGCCATAGACTTGTTGAATACCCAATTCCTTAGCCACCAACTGGGCATTTTGTTCATGGTCACCTGTTGCCATGACCACTTCAATACCATCATCAATCAACTGCTGAATTACTTGCTGGGCATTGACTTTAATCGCATCGTGAATAGCAATATAAGCCAGTACTTCTTGGCTATTGCTTAAGAAACTGATCACATTGCCTGTCGCACGCTGCTGGTTCAACTGGCTTTGCAAAGTATCATCTAAAGTGATGCCGAGCTGTTCAAGCAGCTTTTGGCTACCAATATAGAGGGTTTGCTCGCCAATCTGCCCTTTGACGCCAAAACCAGTCACATCCTCAAAGTCTGCCACTTTAAGCAATTGCTGTGCAGGAACTATTTGAGTCAAAGTCTGTGCAATCGGATGACTAGAATACTGCTCAATCGAGGCAATCCACTGTTCTACTTGTGCTTGTTCCACATTTGGGCTGAGCAACTGAATTTCTTTAAGACTCGGTTTACCTTCCGTCAGAGTCCCTGTTTTATCGACAATCAGCGTATTCACTTTACTTAAAGCTTCAATCGCCTCTGCATCTTTAAACAGTACCCCTTTTTGTGCCGCACGACCGGTGGTGGCCATCACTGACATTGGCGTCGCCAAACCCAGCGCACATGGGCAGGCAATAATCAGTACCGCCACCGCACACATCAGTGCCAAATCAAATTGTGCACCACCAAACACCATCCAAGCGGCAAAGGTCAACACACTAATCAGTAACACCACAATCACAAAATACTTGGCAAACACATCGGCCAAACGTTGTAACGGTGCTTTAGAACGCTGTGCTTCTGCCACCGTCTGAATCATTTTCGCCAAAGTAGTATTCGCCCCGACCGCCGTGGTTTGAATACGAATACTGCCTTGTTGATTGACCGTACCGCCGATCACCGTGTCATGCATTTGCTTTTTCACAGGTACAGGTTCGCCTGTCATCATGGCTTCATCGACATAGGTTTTGCCTTCCACCACCACACCATCTAGTGGAATCTGCTCACCCGAGGAAATTTGTAAAATATCGCCTTGTTTGACCATGCCAATATCCACTTCAACCACTTGATCGTTTTGAACCAACTTGGCTGTGTTGGCTTGCAGTTTGAGTAAGGCTTTGAGTGAATCTGCTGTCTTGGCACGTGCTTTCAGCTCCATGATTTGACCAAGCAAACTTAAAGATACGATCATACAGGCTGCTTCAAAGTACACTGCAACGCCATGCCCCGTTTTGGCTTCCATTGGAATCACACTTGGGAAAATCGTTGCCACCACACTATAGATATAGGCCGCCAACACCCCGACACCAATGAGGCTCCACATATTTAAGTTGCGGGTTTTATACGAGGTCCAGCAACGCTCAATAAACGGTTTACCCGCCCATAGCACTACAGGAGTCGCTAGGACCAACTCAATCCACGGCTGAATATGCGGTGAAATGAAACTATGAATATGTGAACCCATCGCCAGTACAAATACAATCAACGTCAGCGGCAAGGTCATCCAAAAGCGATGGCTAAAATCCACCAATTCAGGGTTCGGTGCATCATCTAAAGTCGGTTGCATCGGCTCGAGTGCCATACCACAAATCGGACACGTCCCCGGTCCCTTTTGTACAATTTCAGGGTCCATCGGACAGGTATAGTCCATATCAGCAGCCCCTTCAGGCACAGGACGCTGATCGGGTGGAATCAGATAAAATTCAGGATCTCCCTGAAATTTGTCTAAGCAAGAAGGATTACAGAAATAGTAGGTCTGTTGCTGATAATCAGTTTTTAACTCTGTATTTGGGTCAACGGACATGCCACACACCGGGTCAATAGACTCTGCTGACGCCGATTGAGTACTGTGTTCATGTTGATGTTTCCCACCACCACAGCAGCTACTTTTGGCAGCTTCTACTTTCGGCTTGGGTGTACAGCAACTGGCTTTGCTGTCTGCTTCTGTTTGCGGTTTGGGCGCACAATAAGACGTTTTTTCCTCAGCCACTTTCGAGGTCGAACCACAACAACCTGAGGCTTTAACTACAGAATCTGAACGTTCAGCCTTTACATAAGCCTCTGGGGTTGCAATAAACTTTTGCAAACATTTTTCACTACAAAAGTAGTAGTTTTGCCCCTGCCATTCAGTATGCGGTTTACTTAAGTCCTTGACGGTCATGCCACACACAGGGTCAATAAATGTGGTCTTCTCTGCATCTGACACAGGTTTTGATCCACAACCACAACCCTTAGATGCAACTAATGTGCCTTCCTCTTTCGCCTGAGAACATGCCTCAGCTAAATCTACTTTGGGTTTACTGCAACAAGCACTGGGCGCTTTTTCTGATGTTAAATAAGCCTCTGGATTGGCCGAAAATTTCTTTAAACAGCCTGAACAACAAAACAAATAACGAACTGCTTGATGCTCATACACATGAGGAGAGTCTTCTGCGACCGTCATCCCACAGACAGGATCGATATTCACCACCATCGGCGCTAATTTCTGTTTAGAACAGCAAGACATTTTGTGTTGCTCACTCATTCTGACTCACCTTTTATTTTTTGATTGTGTTAGCATAAAGTCTGTACCTAGGTACTGAGTCAAGCCTTTTGGAGATTATTTTATGCTCACTATCGGCAAGCTGGCAAAACACTGTCAGGTGAATGTGGAAACGATTCGTTATTATCAGCGAATTGGTCTCATGCGCATTCCTGAAACCACACAAAACTATCGTTATTACAGCCAACAAGACATTGAAACCTTAAGCTTTATTCAAAAAGGCAAAGATGCGGGCTTACAGCTCAGTGAAATTCAAGATCTATTGCATTTGCAACTGGACGATCGCGAAAAAGTCCGTCATGTGATTCAGCAACGACTTGAAAAAATTGATCAACGGATTCAAGAGCTGAATGCTTTGAAACAACGTCTTTCAACTTGGGTGGATGAATGTAAAACCACCACTGACAGTTGCTGCCCAATTTTGCAAGAACTGAAAAAAGGTTCAACGGCTACGCCATAAACAGATGCCATCTTTTAAATTTGGCGCTCACTTTAACACTCACTATTTCGATACTCAGGACTGCGTTCACCATGTCGATTGAACTTGCCCAACTCAGAAAACAGCTTCGCAAACAACGCAGACAAGTTTCCGCCTATCAACAGCAGCAGTCCGAATTGCAAATTTTACAACGTTTAAGACGTGTGCCCGAATTCAAACATGCCACCCGTATTGGGATCTACCTACATGCTTTTGGGGAAATTCAGACCCATAAAATCATTGAATATTGCTTTCATCAAAAA
Organism: Acinetobacter sp. 789_lipA; assembly: GCF_058242845.1. Taxonomy (NCBI): domain Bacteria; kingdom Pseudomonadati; phylum Pseudomonadota; class Gammaproteobacteria; order Moraxellales; family Moraxellaceae; genus Acinetobacter; species Acinetobacter sp. 789_lipA. Next base: position 3,220,847 of record NZ_JBZAYS010000001.1, read on the forward strand.
AAGTCGGTGTATTTACCGATGATTTGCAATATGAATCAGCGCTTGGTGTGGGTCAAAGTTTCACGCAATCAATTTCAAAATAAACGCTTTTCACACCATCCGCTAGGTATGCAAGAGCCTATGGCAACACGTGGTCAGCACGTTTCACATTTAGACCTGCTACTCATGCCCTTATTGGCTTGTGATCCTTATGGCACACGCATTGGCATGGGCGGTGGTTTTTACGATAAAACCTTGGCTTCTGCACGCTATCACCGTCCATTTCGTCTTGGTTTGGCTCATCACTTCCAGTTGGTGCCACAGCGCTTGATTCGAGAAAAATGGGATCAACCTTTAGATGGACTGCTGACCCCTCAACAGCATTTACGCTTCAAGCGCTAAAATTGACATTTTTGACTGTTGAGAATACTTAAAAATCACATGTTTAGTCATTTTTTATACAATTTATTTTGACCTGCCCTTGTATTTTTTAAAATACCCATCACTATAAAAAACATGGCAACACCGTTGTCACTCATTAGGAGTGCCCATGTCTGAAATTATTATGAATCAAGAAACCTTAGAGCCTCAGGTTCCAAGTGTATTACCACTTTTAGCGTTACGTGATGTGGTGGTGTATCCATACATGCAAATCGCGCTATTTGTAGGTCGTGAAAAATCGATCAATGCAGTTGATGTGGCTCGTAACAGTGACAATCTAGTATTTGTAGTTGCTCAAAAAGATTCTCTTTCAGAAGAAATTGATCACGACAACTTATATCAATACGGTACTGTCGCGAAGATTGTGCAAGTTGTGAATCATGAAAATGATGAAAACTGTATAAAAGTATTAATTGAAGGCTTGCATCGTTCAAAGCTAGAAAAAATCATTGATGAAAATGATTATCTAACCGCAGAACATGCGCTTAGCCCAATGTCAGTCCACATTGACGAAACAACGCAAGAAACACGTGTTCAAGAATTACGTGCCCTGTTTGCACAATACGCTGAAGCAAAACTACGTAACGCACGTGAACTGATTGCTGCAGCGAACAAGATTGACGATTTACTGCAATTGTTATTCTTCGTAGCGACCCGTGTTCCACTGAATATTGATGTAAAGCAAAAATTCCTCGAACACGATGAGTTCGAAGCACATCTACAAGAACTGATGACGTATTTATTGCAACAATCTGAAGAACAACAGATTGAGCAAACTTTACATGACTCAGTGAAGCGTCAAATGGAGAAAAATCAACGCGAATACTTCCTCAATGAAAAGATGAAGGTCATTCAGCGTGAGCTTTCTGACATGAATGGCGGCGCGGAAGATGACGTTGCCGAAATTGAAAAACGTCTTGCCGAAGCTGATTTGCCTGAACACGTGCGCAAAAAAGCTGAAAGCGAATTCCGTAAACTCAAAGCAATGCAACCTGCGTCTAGCGAAGCGGCTGTGGTGCGCAATTATATCGAGGCCATCTTAGATACGCCTTGGAATAAAGCTAGCAAAGTCAGCATTAACTTAAGCAAAGCGCAAGAAATTTTGGATACCGATCATTACGGCTTAGATGACGTGAAAGATCGTATCGTGGAATATTTAGCGGTTCAATCTCGCGTGAAAAAACTCAAAGGCCCAATCCTTTGTTTGGTTGGCCCTCCAGGTGTAGGTAAAACTTCACTGGGTGAATCGGTTGCCAAAGCAACAGGTCGTGAGTTTGTACGTATGGCACTCGGTGGCGTGCGTGACGAGGCGGAAATCCGTGGTCACCGTCGTACCTATATCGGTGCGATGCCGGGTAAAATTGTGCAGTCATTAACGAAAGTTGGCGTGAAGAACCCATTGTTCTTGCTCGACGAAATCGACAAGATGGCACAAGACTACCGCGGCGACCCTGCGTCTGCGTTACTTGAAGTACTCGATCCATCACAGAACAGCAAGTTTAACGATCACTATTTAGATCTTGATCTGGACCTGTCTGAAGTGATGTTCATCTGTACTGCCAACAGCATGAATATTCCAGAAGCATTGCTTGACCGTATGGAAGTGATTCGTCTACCGGGTTATACCGAAGATGAAAAAGTCAATATTGCTGAGCGTTACCTTGTTCCGAAAGCAATGAAGAACAATGGTCTACGTGCGAAAGAATTGACTGTTCACGAAGAAGCGATTCGTGACATCGTGCAACGTTATACACGTGAAGCGGGTGTTCGTAGCTTAGAGCGTGAAGTGTCTAAAATTGCCCGTAAAGTTGTAAAAGAAGCGGTCAGCAAAAAGGCAAAAAACCTGCAAGTTGATGTGACTTCGGCCAATCTTCCAGATTACTTAGGTCCACATAAGTTTGACTTTGGTATGGCGGAAGATGAAGCACAAGTCGGTCGTGTTAACGGTTTGGCTTGGACTTCAGTCGGTGGTGAGTTGTTGACCATCGAAGTTGCAGCGGTCAAAGGTAAAGGTAAATTCATTACCACGGGTTCACTCGGCGATGTAATGAAAGAATCGATTACTGCTGCTATGACTGTCGTGCGTACCCGTGCAGATGAATTGGGTATCGAGTCGACACGTTCCGAAGAAACCGATGTTCACGTTCACTTACCAGAAGGTGCAACACCAAAAGATGGCCCTTCTGCAGGTTTAGCGTTAACAACTGCATTGGTTTCTGCTTTCACAGGCATCCCAATTCGCCCTGATATTGCCATGACAGGTGAAACCAGTCTCGGTGGTCGTGCAATGCGCATTGGTGGCTTGAAAGAGAAACTTCTGGCTGCACACCGTGGTGGAATTAAGCTGGTCTTCATTCCTCAAGACAACGTCCGTGATTTATCTGAAATCCCTGACAATGTTAAAGAAGGTTTAGAGATTAAAGCGGTGAAGTCGATTGATGAGATTTTACCACTGGCGTTGACCTCTATGCCTGAGCCTTTGGTCAAAGCACCAATTGTCAAAGCGGTCGATGAAGGCAAAAAAGCTGCACGCCACTAATTCCGCATCGTAAAGAGAGAGCTTCGGCTCTCTTTTTTATTACAATTTACTGTAGATAACACCACACATCTTTATGCTTTTATTTCCTACAATAATTTGATCAAGGGATACATGTAGGACAACTAAAATGAAAAACCCGATTGGTTGGTTTGAAATTTATGTGGATGACTTATCTCGTGCCAAACAATTTTATGAATCTGTTTTTAATATTCAATTAACTGAATTAACCCCACCAGCGGATGATAACTCACTGCAAATGTGGGCTTTCCCGTCAGATATGCAAGCCTATGGCGCTTCAGGTGCACTGGTGAAAATGCCAGGCCTATCCGCAGGAGAAAACAGTACCTTAATCTATTTTTCATGTGATGATTGTGCGAATGAAGCGAGCCGGCTTGTTGAGTCTGGTGGAAAAATTCATGAAGCAAAAACTGCCATTGGTGAATATGGTTTTATTGTGCTGGCCTTTGATAGCGAAGGAAATATGATTGGCCTACATTCCATGACGTGAAACGGATGAAACTCCAAATTTTTGCCTAGCTTGTTTGATTTTTTGTATTAAACCTTTTCCACTATCATCCATCAGACTTGAAAAATCGATAAAAAGCCCGATATAAATAATAAGAACAGATACGCGCTGTATGTTTCTTTTTATTGATGATTTGAAATTGCATGGTCATCTGATTCTCCAGACGGATGACCTTTTATCGCAGTTCTCGCTACTTGGGAACTGCGTTTTTTATTGCTCAAAATACATTAAGGTTTCAATAAATGCTGTACCAGCCCATCGATCACATTCGCCATTTTGGTCAAATTCAACGTCGCTAAGCGGTCTGCTTTGGTATGGTAGTGACCATTTCGATAAAATGCCGTATCGGTAATCATGACTGCGGGAATATCAAACTCCCAATAATTCAAATGATCTGAAAAATCAAAAGCATTGGCAAAGCTTGGTGCAACCAAACGCTGACATTCTAATTGATCAAGTTTCTGCATCGCTGCACAATATCCTGCGCCTAAATCACGTGAACTGACATTACTCACTGTAGCAATAAAATTACCATGGGTTGGATAAATCCACTTTAAGCCCACAGGATAGCTTTGGATGGTTTGTTCGCTAAAGAACCCTATCATTTCTAAAATATACACACCTTTAATCTTATCTTTTTGTGACTGAACTGATTTCGCATGCACATAGCTGCCCATTTGTTCAGTTTTAGAAAACGGTGGTTCTTCTAAACTATAGAACACAAAGTCCACATTGTTGGGTAGTTTAGCCTTTTGCTCTGCCAAAATACGTGCCGTTTCAATCACGCCGGCAACACCAGAGGCATTGTCATCTGCACCATCTTGATCGCCAAAGACGTCATAATGCGCCCCGACAATCACGCGGTCTGGACGTCCGACGTTTAAACTACACACTACATTTCGGTAGATTTGCTGATTGGCAGTAAAATTTTGATAGTGACATGGGACGCCCAATAAGCGCATTTGTTCTTTGATCCATGCAGAGACACGATTCAGTTCATCAAGGTTTTTATAGTTACGTGCTTTGCCCTGACCAATCACTTGCTCCAAATAAACTTGTAGGTTTTGTTCATCAGCCATTTTGACGTTGCTTGCAAATACCTGCCCTGTGAAAGTACCCAGTACAACAATCAACAAAAAAGCCTGTTTTTTTAAAGTTTTGAGCCACATTGTTATTATTCCAAGTATTTCTTATTCCTCTCATCTGTTGAATTAAGCAACATTAGTTCAGTGAATTCAATTGCATTTTGTTTCGTCTCACTGCAAAGCCTTGCTTTCACCGTTATAATGAATCGTCTCCTTATACATGACCCATTATGAAAATCCGTATTCTGACCATTGGTCAAAAAATGCCTGCATGGGTACTGACTGGTTTTGAAGATTATTTCAAACGTATTCAACCTTTTGTGCAAACGCAGATTATTGAACTGCCAATGGCAAAGCGCGGTAAAAATGATTCAGAAGCAGATATTTTAAAATACCGTCAAATTGAAGGTGATAGCATTTTAAATGCAATGAAAGGAAACGAAGTGCTGATTGCTTTAGAAGTCGGTGGTCGTGAGTTTAGCACCGAAAAACTGGCAGAAACCATGAAAGGATGGATGCTTGAGGGCAATGATATTGTACTGGCAATTGGTGGGCCTGACGGTCACTCTGAAGCAGTACGTAAAGCAGCTGCTTGGCATTGGTCTTTATCCAAACTGACCTTACCTCACCCGATGGTTCGCGTGATGCTGATTGAACAACTCTACCGAGCTATGAGTATTAACCATAATCACCCTTATCATCGTGCAGGTTAAACTCAACTATTGTTCTTTTTTTGGAACAATACGTTGATATTTCCCCCATTACACAGATGATAAGAATCTGACAAAATTCTTTTCATCTTCTGCTATTAGGCTTTCACAATGAACTTACAAACGCTACCCGGCTTATTCATTTCTCATGGCTCACCCATGCTTGCGTTGAATCCAGAGCAAGTTGGGCCTGCGTTACATCGTTTAGGCCTAAACTTACCGACACCACAAGCAATTGTGATTATGTCCGCTCACTGGGAAAGTAACTCACTTGAAGTAAGTACTGGAGTTCGTCCTGAGACATGGCATGACTTTCGAGGCTTTCCTGCTGAGCTTTATGACATTCGCTACCCAGCACCTGGTCAGCCTGTTTTAGCCGAAGAAATTCTACATTTATTGGCAGAAGCGGGTTTTTCAGCTCATGCAAACAGTACTCGTCCGCGTGATCATGGCGTTTGGATGCCTTTACTCCATATGTATCCAGATGCAGACATCCCTGTGGTGGAAATTTCACTCCCGATGAATCTGTCGGCAGAGGAGATTTATAAAATTGGACAAACTCTTGCACCACTACGCGAACAGCAGGTCTTGCTGATTGGCTCAGGGAGTATTACCCATAACTTAGCTGAGCTGTCTTGGCACGGTCAGTCACAAGCGGTACCTGAGTGGGCATCGACGTTTCGTAATCATGTCGTCGCGAAACTTAGCCATCAGGACTTTGACGCCATTTTAGACTGGGAATCGATTCCTTTTGTCCGTCGTAACCACCCAACGTTGGAACACTTTGCCCCAATATTCTTTGCGATGGGTACAGGTCATCGTTTCAATATTGTGCATAGTAGTTTTACCATGGGTGCACTGGGCATGGACATTTACCGTTTTGATTAATGTATAAATTTTACTTATATATTAAAAAAAAATATTTATGGATACATTTTGAAACCCAAAAGAACTGAATGTATCCATTCTTTTAAAAACAACATCGGATATCATGTATCTTGTTATTTTAAATCAAGAACTTGTAACCCATGAAATTAAAATATTTAGCGATTGCCCTTTTCCCACTCGCACTGGCTGCTTGCCAATCATCTGATATTCAAAAAGTAGGAGATTTGGCTGTGTCTGTACTACAACAACAAAATGCAGATCAAACACTCGCAAACTACCATTGGAGTGCAAACACCGCAGATGCGCCTAAACCATTGGTTTTAAACTTTGACAAAAAAGCAGGTCGCTTAGGCATTGCAACCAGTTGTAACGGTATGGGTACCAGTTGGAAAGTTGAAAACAATCAAATTGTAACGGGTAACCTGATGGCGACTCAAATGGCATGTGAACCAAAAGCCATGGCTCAAGAAGGTGTTGCAGCAGATTTATTTGATAACCGTAAAGCACCGTTTGTTTTAAACCTAAATGATCCTGATGCACCAACATTGACCGTGGTATCGGCAAAGGGTGAAAAAATTGTATTCACAGGTAAGCAAACTGCTGAATCGAAATATCAAAGCCAAGGTGAAACTGTTTTCTTAGAAATTTCACCAGAAACCAAAACATGTTCTGCAGGTGTTGCCCGTATGGAATGCCTACAAGTTCGTGAAATTAAATATGCTGAAAATGGCGTAAAAACGCAGGTCGATAAAGACTGGACGTTATTCTATAACCATATCGATGGTTTCACCCACAATCCGAAAGAGCGTCAAATCGTACGTGTTAAACGTTTTGAAATTGCCAACCCTGCGGCTGACCAATCAAAATATGCTTATGTTCAAGACATGATTATTGAACGTGAAGCGGTAAAAGGTTCATTGTAATCGTTCAATGACCTAGAAAAAAACCGAGGCCTAAAGCCTCGGTTTTTTATTGGGATTTTTCTAAGTGTATATAAACTTAGAATACGCCTTGAGCAAGCATTGCATCTGCAACTTTTACAAAGCCTGCAATGTTGGCACCATTTACATAGTTCACAGTACCGTCTGCTTGTGTACCGTATTTCACACAGTTACGGTGAATTTCTTTCATAATCGCATGTAAACGCTCATCGACTTCTTCAAAAGTCCAACCCAAACGCAAAGCATTTTGTGACATTTCTAGGCCAGAGGTCGCAACACCACCCGCGTTGGATGCTTTACCTGGTGCATATAAAATTTTCGCTTCAACGAATTTTTCGACTGCATCTAAGGTAGAAGGCATGTTTGCCCCTTCAGCGACACAAATCACTCCATTTGTAAGGAGTACTTCAGCATCCGCCTGATCTAACTCATTTTGAGTTGCGCATGGCAATGCGATATCACATGGAATAGACCATGGACGCTGACCTTCTAAGTATTCAAAGCCATGCTTAGACGCAAACTCAGAAATACGACCGCGCTTCACATTCTTCAGTTCCATCACTTCAGCAAGTAAAGCATCGGTAAAGCCTGCTTTTACATATACCGTACCCGCAGAGTCAGACAATGAAACGACTTTTGCGCCTAAGTACATTGCTTTTTCAGCAGCGTACTGCGCTACGTTACCCGAACCAGAAATCGCGACTGTTTTACCTTGGAAGCAGTCGCCACGGGTTTTCAGCATTTCTTCAGCAAAATACACTGTGCCGTAGCCCGTTGCTTCAGGACGCGCCAAAGAACCACCAAAGGTCAAACCTTTACCCGTAAACACAGATGAAGTGTCATTGCTCAACTTCTTCATCATGCCAGCCATATAACCCACTTCACGGCCACCCACACCAATATCACCCGCAGGGATATCCGTATTTGAACCTAGGTGACGGTATAGCTCAATCATTAGCGCTTGGCAGAAACGCATAATTTCGCCTTCAGACTTACCCTTAGGATCAAAGTCTGAACCACCTTTACCACCACCCATTGGCAGTGTGGTTAACGCATTTTTAAAGGTTTGCTCAAAGCCTAAGAATTTTAGGATCGATAAATTCACCGATGGGTGAAAACGCATACCACCTTTAAATGGACCAATCGCCGAGTTGTATTGAACACGGAAAGCACGGTTTACATGGGTTTGACCTTGGTCATCCACCCATGAAACACGGAATTGAATCGCACGCTCTGGCTCAACCAAACGCTCTAGCAAACCGTGGTCTGCATAACGAGGATTTTTTTCAATGAACGGCCAAAGGCTGGTCATGACTTCCTCTACCGCTTGTAGAAACTCGGGTTGATGTTCATCACGTGTTTTCACGTAATCTAAAAACTCATTAAGGCTGTTATATTTCAACGCTTAATCCTCAGCAGAAAATGGATCAAAATTGGTCAAATTTTATAAACAATGTTAAATTTTGGCGCAAACAATTAAATATCTTTTACCAACAATTCACAACACATTTCTATAAAAAAACATATTTATCATTTATATAACAATTATTTATATAAAATATACCTAGAAATTTGTTATAAAAAAACACCAATGAAAACACAGGCTTAAAATCTTTTTTTGCTCAAAAATGATGCAGTTAATGAACCATTTTAGAACACAGGATTAATCAAAAAAAACATGGTAAAATTCAGTGATCTACCTATTTCTCCTAATATCTCTGCAAATTCAGTTGCAGGATTGGTTTACGCATGAATTCGCACATTTCCCTGATCCAAAATATCGATGCCCTCCTTCCCCAAACCCAATGTGGACTCTGCGGACATCGTGATGGATGTCTGCCTTATGCCCAAGCCATCAGCGAAGGTGAAGCAGCCAATAAATGTGTACCCGGCGGGCAGCCTGTAGCCGATGCATTGGCTCAGTTGCTAAACCGACCAGCATTAATTGCAGAGGAAAGTGTTTGGCCTATTCAAGCCGATGGCCGCCCACAGAGAATGAAAGCAATCATTCGTGAGGATGAATGCATTGGTTGTACCAAATGTATTAGTGCCTGTCCTGTAGACGCCATTATTGGTTCGGGTAAACTCATGCACAGTATTTTGACTGATCTGTGTACAGGCTGTGAACTGTGTATCCCGCCTTGTCCTGTCGACTGTATTGACCTTATTCCAGATGTAGACGGCATACCAACGGAAATCTTGCGCAAAGCTGAGCAAGATGATTTAAGACAACGCTATTACGCACATATTCAACGTGAAGAAAAACAGCGCCTACACCGTAAAGGTCCAGTGGTTCGTGCGGAAATTGATACGGCTTTATTTGCCCAGTTTTCAGCACAGAACGATGCTGTACCTGATATTCAGATCATTGAAAAAGAACCAGAAATGGCAGCAAAGCTTGATGCAAAATCCACGATTGAGCTGGCGAAATTACGCGTACAAATTAAAAAATTAGAAAAGCAACTCAGCGTTCGTGAAGATGAAAAAAAACGTCTGTTGTTGGATGACTTAACCCAACAGCTTCATCAGTTACAGGGAGCGTAAAGCATGCTAACGACAAGCGGAAAACCTGTAAAAAACATGACCAAAAAGCAAATTCAAATCTTTTTTGAACGTTTACGTGCACAACGCCCAAATCCCAAAACTGAATTAAATTATTCGAGTCCTTTTGAGCTGTTGGTGGCTGTGACCTTGTCTGCTCAGGCGACAGATGTGAGTGTCAACAAAGCTACAGATAAACTCTTTCCAGTCGCCAATACACCTGAAACTATTTATGCCTTAGGGGTCGATGGTTTAAAAACCTATATTAAAACCATAGGCTTATATAATGCAAAGGCTGAGAATGTCATTAAAGCCTGTAAGATACTGATTGAAAAACATAACAGCATCGTGCCAAACAATCGTGCGGATTTAGAAGCCTTGCCCGGTGTAGGACGAAAAACAGCCAATGTGGTGTTAAATACTGCTTTTGGACAACCGACGATGGCGGTCGATACGCATATTTTTCGTTTAGGCAATCGTACGGGATTAGCAGTCGGCAAAAATGTGCTTGAAGTCGAACACCGTTTAATGAAAGTCATACCGAAAGAATTTATTGTCGACTCACATCATTGGCTGATTTTACATGGTCGATACTGCTGTATTGCACGCAAACCGAAATGCCATGAGTGTATTGTTTCAGATGTGTGTAACTGGCCAGATCGTTTTGAATTTGGTGCAGCACGTATTGCCACAACGACGATAGAAGCTGAACATTAAAGTTCAGTTTTTTTATTTTTGATTTGATTTATCTTTGAAATCTTGCTGCAACTTCGGATGTAACTGACGTTTTGGCTGCTTCTTCGACATTTTTTCTTGTTTACTGACATCGCGTAGCATTTTTACGCTAATGTAAAACAAACCCACCAATACCGCCGCAGCAACAATAATTAAAACAATGATTCCAACTTGTGCCACACGCGACTCCATTTTTAGAGGATCAAGAAAAAGAGCCCTAATATGACTTAGAGCTCTTTCAATGTCAAAACATTGCCATGTTTAAAACATGCAATTATTTGTCTTGATCAAGAATCGCGAACAAATCTGCTTGTACTTCGTCAATTGGACGTAAGCCATTCAGCTTGTCATAGGTTGGTGCATTTTCACCAGACGCTGCGCGACCTTGGTAGAAACCAACCAACTGTTCAGTTTCAGTGTGGTATGAACCCAAACGCTTACGAATCGTTGCTTCTTGGTCATCTGGACGCTGTACCAGCTCTTCACCAGTTTCGTCGTCCTTACCTTCCACTTTAGGTGGATTGTAAACGATGTGATAAACACGGCCTGATGCAGGGTGCTGACGGCGACCAGAAAGACGTTGTACGATTTCTTCGTCAGGAACATCAATTTCAATCACGTGATCAATGTTGATACCTTCATTTTCAAGCGCTTCGGCTTGAGGAATGGTACGTGGGAAACCATCAAAGATACAGCCATTTACACAGTCAGGTTGCGCAATACGTTCTTTCACTAAACCAATGATCAGTTCATCAGATACAAGACCACCATTGTCCATCACGCTTTTAGCTTGTAGACCGAGTTCAGTTCCTTCACGAATTGCAGCACGGAGCATATCACCGGTTGAAATTTGTGGGACATTGTAGCGCTTACAGATCAACTGAGCTTGTGTACCTTTACCTGCTCCAGGTGGTCCGAGTAAGATAATGCGCATAAAAAAACATCCTCATTTAAACAATGTATTTGACACTTTGTACATATCGAAAAATTCGACATATTTTTAGCATCTAATTATAAGAAAGCTACAAACAAATGTATTGTACCCGCAATGAAGCCAGTTACCCCACCCAATAAAATCAAAATCCATTCGTCTTCCTGAAATGCAGGACGTAATAAGTTTTGAAATTCTTTCGGCGTTAGCTCTCGAATACGGTCTCTAAACATTTTATAGATTTTCTGTGCACGGCTCGCATTGAACGCTGGGTCGCATACAGGCACCATCGTAATTTCAATTGAACGATCAATCAAGTCCGTCTTCAGTTTTGCGTATTCACGTGGACCTAAAGACAGTTGCAAAGACGTTCTCACCAATGGCGTTTCCATGATTTCATTAATATGACGTTTGACAATACGACGGGTCTTGTCTTTTTTATTGCCATACATCATTTCAGTCATGATGGATTTTAACGTAATCAGGTCTTCTGTGACTACACTTGCAAACACATCAGACACTTCTTCTTGGCGCTTCATGAAAGCGCCTTGTACATTATAAGTCCCAATGCGCGGAATCACAGGTTTAATCCATGGAAACTTACGATCTTTTGTTAATTCAGTCAGTTGTAAGTATCGAACATAGTGTGGCTCAATTGGATTAAACACCATCCAAATCGCAATCCAGTTGGTTAAGAAGCCCCATACCGCGGCCCAAAATGGCACGGTCCAATGCCATGGCACCACAAACCAAACAATCATTTGGAAGATACCAAAGAACATCCCAATGAGGGCACTAATATGCCAAATAAAGTTGATTTCTTTCTGACCCACTTTCAAGAACATACGCACCATTAGTCTGCGGTCACCTTCCATTTGGCTGACCACCATATCGCGCATATCCACAAGTGACTCGACGTTCATGGTCAGTTCGGTCACTAATTCTCTGAGCACAGCCGGAAGCTGTTTGTGTGCCTGCGCATAAATTCGACGCTTAATCGAATAAGGTAAGTTTTCCCAAAGTACAGCATTACGGTCAATCATGACTTCATCAATCAGGTGCTCAAGTTCAAAACCAACTTGCTCACCAATGATTCGCGCCATATCCTCAGGATCCATTGCATCTAAAAATTCACGCAAAGAACCAAGTTTAGATAAGGTGTTATCCGTAATGATGCCTGAAATACGCCCCGCTTTTCTGGGCACAATACCCTGCCAACCCACAGGCAAAGGCCCAATATGAAACCCCCAAAATGTAATCGGGTAAAAGACCATTTTCAGGGCCATCCAAACGTGTGCCCAAGTCACAAAAGCAGTCACAGGAATAATGCTGAGTACAGCCCAAAAATCGGGTCGATTCAAAAAGGTTTGCCACAACTGATTGACGTACTCAAGCATGCATAACTTCCATATTTAATTTTATTAACTGAATTATATAGCGTTTTAAAAAAGATATTGTGTCTATAAACCGAAACTTAGAGTATAGGAAAATTGTAGTCTCGGTTCAGTTTCTGCAACCACATAGCCCGATTTGGCTTCGAGTTTTTCCCCTGCACCAATCCCCACACTGAAAGTGCTGATTCGCTCAGGACTAAGTAACACATAAGCAAGATCTACACCACCACCAAGGCGAGATTCGTACTCGCCATCTACTTTCTTGCTGTCAATATGCCCTGCGTAAACACCGAGATAATAGCCATTTTTATCTTTACCAGTAAAATGAACTGGAAATCTAAAACCCAGCTGACCACCTACAGGGTAATCATCATTGATAAATACCCCAGCTTTTGCGTATGCAATGCCATAAGGATTCACCCACTCCAAATTGGTGTGCAGTAATTTCTGCGTTACACCAGCCCCTACATTCCACGTTTGAGCACTGCCAGCAGGAATTTTCGCATCTGGCAAAAAGGAATTATCTTGAGCGTAGGCTACGTTTGCACAGGCAACAAGTGCCAACACTGGATAAATTCTTGTCATTATTGTCACCATTATCCGTAATGTTATTTTAGTAATTGGTCCCTTTTTACAGGATTTTGACTGTAGCAGAATTTATAAAACACTTATATACAGCAATTTATATTTTTGATGTCTATAAAGTCAAAATTTAGGCAAAAATGAAAAGCAGAAGCAGCGATAACAAATATCAAAACAGTGTGACATGCGTTAGAATAGCGCGCAGGTATTTTCCTCTTTATCCATGTGTTTAAGTCGATTTGGTATGAAACAGCACTTTCCTTTAAAAAATGTCCAACAAGAAAAGCGCATTTTTCGAAATCGTACCTTTATTTCCATGGGTATTGTGGTTTTCTTCTTGCTGATTTTAGTCACTCGCTATGCCTATTTGCAGCTGGTTCAATTTGACGAGTTTTCAACTGCATCCGATCAAAACCGTATCCGCCTACAACCTTTAGCCCCTGCACGTGGTTATATTTATGACCGCAATGGTGTGCTGTTGGCGGACAACTATCCAGTCTTTACCGCGACGATGAGTCGAGCGGATGTGACGGATATTGATGCCACAATTGAACGTTTAACGCCAATCTTAGAACTCACACCAGATGATATTGAGCGCTTTAACAGTCGTATTAAAGCCTCACGTAAAACTGAACGCGTTTCCATTAAACTTAATCTCAATGAAAATGATATCGCTCGCTTTAGCGAAGTTAAGTATCAATTCCCTGGGGTTAATATCGAAACCCAGATGACGCGCTACTATCCACATGGTGAGCTATTTGCCCATGTGATTGGTTATGTAGGTCGAATTAACGATAAAGAATTAAAAAGTATCAATAAAGATTTGTATGCGGGCACTAACCTGATTGGTAAAATTGGGGTAGAAAACTCCTATGAAGATTTGCTGCATGGTGTACCAGGAAATGAGTCGGTCGAAGCCGATGCGCACGGTAACGTGTTGCGCCATTTAGGTCGCAAAGAACCCGTTCGTGGTAATGACTTATATCTTTCACTCGATTATGGCTTGCAGACGGTTGCCTCAGAGCAGCTTGCAGGTCGTCGTGGTGCAATCGTGGCGATGGATCCACGTACAGGTGAAATTCTGGCCTTGGTCTCAAGTCCAAGTTTTAACCCTAACCTGTTTGTCACGGGGATTAGTCATACCGACTATAGCGGTTTACGCGATAACCTCGATCAACCGCTATATAACCGTGCTGTACAAGGCGCTTACCCACCCGGCTCAACCATTAAACCGATGTTTGGTTTAGGTGGTATTCATTATGGCTTAATTGATTGGGGCACGGCCATTTCCGATCATGGCTATTTCACACTTCCGGGCGATTCGCATAAATTCCGCGACTGGAAAAAGTCAGGTCACGGCGTAGTCAACTTGCATAAATCACAAGTAGTCTCTTGCGATACCTTCTTCTACATTCTGTCGTTCCGTATGGGCATTGAAAAAATGAACACATGGATGCGCCAGTTTGGCTTTGGTGAAAAAACTGGCGTGGATTTACCAAGTGAAAGTACAGGCCTTTACCCCAACCCTGAATGGAAAATGCGTACCCGTGATGCCAAGTGGCTCAAAGGTGAAACCATTTCAGTGAGTATTGGACAAGGTGCTTTTACAGCAACACCGCTGCAATTGGCTATGGCAACAGCCATTACCGCCAACCATGGTTCACATGTGATTCCGCATGTTTTACAAACAAGTAAAGGCGCAAAACCACATAAAGACTTAAATGCACCTGATGGCAGAATCCAGTTCAATGGCACCGATCAAGACTGGATACAAATGCGTGATGCCATGGTCGATGTCATTGAAACAGGGACTGGACGTGGCATTCGCACGCCAATGTATAAAATTGCAGGTAAAACCGGTACGGCACAAGTCAAAAGTATTGCCCAAGGCAAACGCTACAATGAAGCCCTGTTAACCGAACGGCAGTTAGACCACGGTTTATTCGTGGGCTTTGCACCTGCGGAAAACCCTGAAATTGCGATTGCAGTAGTGTGGGAAAATGGTCGTCATGGTGGTTCTGCGGCACAGCTGGCTCGTCCGATCTTAGACTACTGGCTGCTCACACGTCATAAAAATCCAATTCGTCCACAAAACCATCAAATTAGTGGTGGTTTGATGACAGCGGGGATTAAACCGGGTGAATTACCAAGTGGTAGCACGCCACCAGCGACCACAACTGGGACAAGTGCAGCTACGCCAACCAGTACTTCCAATACAGCACCCGCTTCAACAACGGCAAATACAAGCCGTTCAGCTACACCACCTTCTGCACCTGTGGAGTCAGACTAATTATGAAAAACCAACTCCGCATCATTGGAGGGGACTGGAAACGTCGTCAACTGCCTTTTGCCAATATTGAAGGTTTACGCCCTACGCCTGATCGCGTACGTGAGACTTTGTTTAATTGGCTCATGTGGGATGTACAAAATACCAATGTTTTGGATATTTGTGCAGGTTCAGGTGCGTTGGCATTTGAAGCCTTATCACGTGGTGCATCAAAAGTAGTGATGATTGAACCTGACCGCAGTCAAGCACAGTTTTTAACGCAAAACTTGGAACTCCTTAAAGTACCTAAGTCCCGTGCCCAGTTAAAAGTAGCGACTGCACAGCAAACATTAGCCACCTTAAAAGAACAGTTTGATTTGGTCTTTTTAGACCCGCCGTATAGCCTAGAGCTATGGGAAGAATTGGCCCTCTTGGCTGATCCTCTGATTCAAAATAATGGCTATATTTATGTGGAAGCCGATCGAGATTTAAATCTATTAAAACTCCCAACGTCGTGGGTGCAAATAAAGAGCACCAAAGCTGGGACTGTTCGCGCAGGCTTATATCAAAAGAAAGTGGTGGTTTGTCCATAATCTAGACACTTTTATGCCCTTTTGATTTACGCCATCACGAAAGAAAGTGGTCTTAGCGAATATTAGTGTGGTTCTGAGCTACGCTATGTATGAAGATCAATATACATATTCAAAATCAAGCTAAGGTTTCAGTCATTTTACATGTCTAAAACTATGTAGACCGATCAAAAAACCGTACACTCGCTAAAATTTTAAATATATCGCATATGACTTGGTTGATCTTTATCTTAGGTGCAATGGTGGCGGGTTTTGTACAGGGACTCACAGGCTTTGCATTTGCCTTAATCGCCATGTCATTTTGGGTCTGGATCCTGGCACCTCAGCTCGCAGCGCCTCTGGTGGTGTTCGCCTCAGTCTGGAGTCACCTGATTTCCTTAAAGTCAGAATCTGCCTTTCAACTTGATAAAAGCCTCGTTGCACCTTATATCCTTGCAGGTCTGATTGGCGTTCCATTGGGAACCTATCTATTAGACATCATTCAAGCACAGACCTTTAAACTGATACTAGGAATTTTTTTGATTCTTTGGTGTCCATTGATGCTAATTAATCCCCAGATTCGCTTCATTCAAAACTCTGGAAAATACGCCGATAGCAGTATTGGTTTTCTTGGGGGTGTATTGGGTGGGGTGGGAGGCTTTTGTGGCTCACTGCCTTCAGCTTGGGTCATGTTAAAAAACCTTCCTAAAGAGCAACAGCGCTCAATTTTAAGGCATTTTAATTTCGCCATTCAGCTATTCACCTTACTCACCTATCTGCTCCGCGGAAATTTAAACTTGCAACATTTGCCCTATATGGGCATCTTACTTTTGAGTGTGAGTCTACCGGCCATGCTCGGCGCGCAATTGTTTTATAAAATTTCTGAGCGGCAGTTCAAACATACGGTACTGGGTTTATTGTTTAGTTCAGGCTGTTTTCTATGTATCAGCTATCGCTTTCTGTAGTGCTATAAAACCTGACTCTGAACTTTGGCAATGGCTTGGGTCAGCAATTGTGTATTTTGTGTCAATATAGGCTCATCTTTAAACAACTTGGCACTACTAGACTTCCTCCAGCTTCACAAATCTTTATACAATTGGCGCACCTTCCAACCCATCGCTCACCATATATGAAACTGCCTCTTGCACTACTGAGTTTTTGCTTTATCAGTGCTTGCTCCATAAGCTCATCCAAAGAAATAAAACAAGCTGAAAAACTTCTCCAATCTTTTAACTGTCAAAATATAGAGCACGATCAGGCAGACCACAGCAGTATGACCAGTTATCATGAACAAGTGCTTGCCAGCAGCAAACAAAAAGCCCAATCCTATGTAGAAAGCTATCAACATGGCGATCAAATTTTTGACCTGCCACTGCCCGAAGTGATTGAAACACAGCTACAAAGTTATACGGCCGCATGCCAGTCACTAGGTGGGGTTTTACCCAATCCCCAGCAAAGTCTTTAAAATACGATTAGCAATAAAAAAGACAGCTCGAAAACTGTCTTTTTTATTTCATATGACTTAAATTTGAAGTTAAGACACAGTTGAGTCGTTGTGATAACGAGTATCGACACTGAAACCTTGAGGAAATTTAGCAGAAATTTGCGCATAAAATGCCATAATTTCAGCCATATCTTTTTCATAGTCACCCGTAGGATAAATAATTTTACCCACTCCAGTTTTTTTCTTCGCATAGTCCATATAGGCTAACGCAATTGGAACACCTGCACTGACTGCAACATGATAAAAACCTGTTTTCCATTGTTCCTGCTTGGCACGTGTCCCTTCAGGGGTAACCAACATCACCAACTTAGGATGTTCTTTAAAAAGATCACTCATGAGTTGCACCATACTTGGACGTGGTTCACCTTCATGCTTTGGACGACGGTCAATACCTATCCCGCCCATTGCACGAACAAATGGCCCAAATGGCAGTTTCATATAGCTGTCTTTAATAGTAATACGGACATGCACACCTAAGGCCTTTAATGCCAAACGAGCGTACAGCGCATCCCAATTGCTGGTATGTGGCGCTGCAATCATTACACATTGATCGATATTCAAATCCCAATGATTATCAATCTGCCACCCCATTAAGGCCAAACTTTGTTCTGCAAGCTTTTCGAACACAAAAAATACCACATTACTGAAAATCCGCGCCGATTCTAGCAATGCTGCTGATCAAATACACGGCGAGACGCTCAATAAAACAACAATTAATCTATAAACGTATATTTTATTTAATTCCAAATATTTCAGGAAAAATCAGGCTCTTTGAGATTAAAGGTAAAAATACGTGAATAGTATTCTTTATTGAAGATACATAAGCATTCACAGATCTTCACAGTTTCATCTCCAGCACTCCTGTAAGGTAAAACTAAACATTAAGTAATATCGGGTGCTGTATATGCAAAAGACTGTTTTAGCACTATGCCTATCTCTCACCATGTTAACTGCATGCTCAAAGCCAAATGAAAACAATCCTCCACCAGATCACAATGTCACGGCATCTATGGACGACAGTGCTAGCGCAACCGTGATGGATACACCAGACACAGCAAATGCCTTAGATTGGGTAGGCACATATCAAGGGGTTCTGCCCTGTCACGATTGTTCTGGGATCGACACTGAACTTGAACTGACCTTAGATCATCATTTTGTGCTGAAACAAAAAATTTTAGGCAAATCGAATAATAATTATGTCAATGAAGTGAAAGGTTCATTTCAATTTTTGAATGGCTCTGATCAGATGATTCAACTCGACTCATCAGGCGATAGCCGTATTTATTATATTGGTGCGCAATTTATTGAAATGCGTGGCGATAAAGGCCAAGTACTGGATCAACCTGAGTCCAACTTTAAACTCACCAAATCCTTGGAATAGACACTCGCAACATTCTGAATGATTTAAATTGCTTATTTAAATATCACCGCATAAATTTCATCCAAGCATCAAAAAAGGTAGCCAAATTACTTCAGCTACCTTTTTTCATAATTTACTTCTTTTGGTTCTGCATATTTTTGATCACTTCACTAAAGTCAAAAGTTGCTGCTTTTTGTACCGGTGGATAATCCATTAACGATTTGATATGCGAACCAAGCAATTTCTGCATCGGCTCATTGATCCATTGTTTGGTTTGAATAATGTCTGAACGATCTCTAATACTATCAAAAGACTCAAATGGATCCTGACGAAGGTTGTACATAATTGGAAACTTTTGCTTTTGATACTGGTCGTAATAATTTTCACTGGTTTCGAAGTGAACTTTCCATTGATTAATACGAACTGCACGCAAAGTCGACTCATGATAATACAAGAAGTTATCACGTTTACTTTCTTTTGATTTGCCTGTCCAATAGTCGAGATTGTTCACACCATCAATAATTTGCTTACGATTGGTTTTCATTTCCTCTACAACATTTGAGTCACCCGCTGCGGCTGCCAATGTTGTGAACAGATCCATATTGGCTTGAATCCCTGTTTTCACCTGTCCAGCAGGAATATGTCCCGGCCAACGCACCATTGTAGGGACACGAACACCACCTTCATAAGTGGTCATTTTCTCACCACGAAATGGCGTGGTTCCGCCATGATTTTTGGCACTGTGCTCAGGACCATTGTCGGTGGTATAAACAATAATGGTGTTATCCAACACACCCATCTTCTTCATATCGTCCAACAATGCACCGACTTGCATATCATGCTCGATCATACCGCTGCCGTATAAATCATCTTCTGAAGTGGCTTTCGCCGCCAAATAACGATGTGAGTCACGTAAATGGGTAAACATGTGCATACGACTTGGGTTTAACCAAACGAAAAACGGTTTATCTGCTTTCTTGCTGCGCTTCATAAAATCAACACTGGCTGCAATAAACTCATCATCCACCGTTTCCATGCGCTTACGGGTTAAAGGACCTGAGTCTTTACATTTTTGTTTACCCATTACGCCAAAGCGAGGATCGATAGTTTCATCATTATCGTTAGACGAATAACAATGCAATACACCACGCGTTCCATACTGATTCACAAATTCAGGATCTTTTGGATAATCATACTGTTCCGAATCTTCTTCCGTATTTAAATGATATAAATTACCGAAAAACTCATCAAAGCCGTGTACCGTCGGTAAGCTATCGTTGCGATCACCTAAATGGTTTTTACCAAACTGACCATTCATATAACCCAATGGTTTTAGCACTTCTGCCAAAGTCGGCGTTGCAGCTTTAATCCCTAAAGGTGAACCTGGACGCCCTACGGTGGTCATTCCTGAACGAATCGGATACTGACCCGTAATAAAGGCTGCACGTCCAGCGGTTGAACTTGGCTGCGCATAATAATCGGTAAACATAATGCCTTCTTTGGCAATACGGTCAATATTCGGCGTGTTATAGCCCATCACACCATGACTATAAGCACTGACATTCTGCCACCCTACATCATCAGACATAATCACCAAAATATTGGGTGGTTTCGCCATCAATGCAGAAGACAGCAATGCCCCGCCAACTAAAGCTAAAGAGCGAGAAATTAAGTTTTTTTGCATGGTATTTTCCTTAAACAAATTCGTATAAAACGAATTTTCATCCTTGTTTCAAACCCAATTGGCACTAAACGCAAAACGATATCAGTGCCTTACAAATTTAATTTTTAGAAAAATGTTTTTCTAAAAACTAGTGACAATAGTTCCCTAATGCGGCCGTATCCGTTTAGCAATTTCATTCTTTGACAATAGCGCTGTATGAAAAAAACGTTTTAAACCTGAGCAAAGATAATGTAGACCCGCCTCTCCATCCGGGGTCTTGAGGAAACGGTCTTTTGGACAATCTCCCCAGCAATATTGAAGATATGGACATTTTTGGCAGTATTCTGGCAGTGACTTGGATTTGGCATATGCAAATTTCTTTTGTTGCTCAGAAAAAACCAAATCACCTTGGTGAATCTCGTGAATATTGCCCAATTTGTATTCGGGATAAACAAAGTGGTCACAAGAAAATAAGTCGCCATTGTGTTCAACCGCCAAGGATTTGCCACAAATTTGACCCGACACACATTTCTGCGCCCCATAGCCAAACATCATGGAAACCATGTTTTCAAACTGGTCAATAAAGACCTGCCCAAAGTCTTTCTGTAACCATTCTTTCCACACAGTTGAAAGGAATATGCCCCAATCATCGGCAGCAATCGACCAGT
The DNA here is from genome assembly GCF_058242845.1 of Acinetobacter sp. 789_lipA. NCBI lineage: Bacteria > Pseudomonadati > Pseudomonadota > Gammaproteobacteria > Moraxellales > Moraxellaceae > Acinetobacter > Acinetobacter sp. 789_lipA. The sequence continues at coordinate 3,242,169 of NZ_JBZAYS010000001.1, forward strand.
TTGTCACCACAGAATCTGAACTTCCCGGTTGTGCTGCTGAACTGCCCAATTTAGGTAAATCTTGAGGATTCCAATGGCCTGGTGCTGTCTGTTGAAACTGGGCACTTTCCATTCCAGGAATCAGTTGAATCATGCGCGGTTGAACTTGGTCTCGGATAAAACGATAAACCTCTAACGGTCGTTTCGCATTATCACGGTTCACCACACATAAGGCATTAAACGGAACTTGATACTGGCGCAATAACGCAGCAGCCTGCATGACTTTGGCATGCGTCGGTTTTCCACCTTTGTTATAGCGATGGATATCATGCAACTCGGCAGGCCCATCTATGGATAAACCCACCAAAAAATCATGTTGTTTTAAAAATGCACACCAGTCTTCATCCAGTAAAGTGCCATTGGTTTGTAAATCATTTTCAATACGCTGATGAGGTTTGGCATATTTTTTTTGCAGCTCAACCACCCGCTGGAAAAACTCTAACCCCATAAGTGTAGGCTCACCACCCTGCCAACTAAAAACCACTTCATTGCCCGTTTGCGCTTCGATATATTGCTTAATATGTAACTCAAGCATCGACTCAGACATACGCGGAACTTTTGGTTGCTGTAACATGTCTTGTTTATGCAAATAGAAGCAATAACTACAGTCTAAATTGCACTGTGCCCCAGTGGGTTTGATCATCACGTGATAGCGATAGGTTTGTCCCTGCACTTGCAGGCTTCTTAATGGCGGAGATTCAGCTTGTATAGGTATCATTCGCATTTTTAGAGTCCTCATTTTTTTCAACGTTCAGGCACAAATTCACAACTGTGCAAAACTATGTACACAAGTCATTCTGCGAAAAGAGATCTGGTAGTTTCATTCCATTCACTGCATGAAGTTTGCTAAAGACTAGAGCCGTTTTGTATTTTGAATAGATTAACCCGAGTGACTATTGCCACTAGACATGCAACAGGAAGGAGGCTATAAGATGACCTTGCAAATCTTTTGATAATTTCAATGTTTTATAATTCATTCTCGTCTTATCCCTAAGCTTAATTTTCATCAGCAAAGCTACCGTGTAAGAGTAAAAATCAACAGCCAATTCCAATTTAGGCATGCTGAAAAATACTGACCCATCTCACACAGTCGCATCGCTTGGTAGAGCACGTTATCAAACTTTGAAAATAGAGAAACCACTCAAAAGAATGGTAATTGCATTTTTTATGGTCGTTATATACTTGAACTACGTCATCGTTCGAATCTAAACACCATTCAGTTAAACCTAAACCAGACATATTTTATAAAAAGTGAAGCTGAGTAATGAATTTTTAAATGATCCATTCATACCTTATGCGCTGGTACGTCTCCGTCTTATCTTTTGTTTTTATTCACACAGTCAGAAAGATCAAAAAGTTCAATAAAAAAGGCCGCTCATGGAGCGACCTTTTTCTTTTCAAATATATGTGAATAACTATGAATAAATTACAAACACTTATTTAATTAGGGTTAGAATTACATCATTCCTCACTGCTTTATTACTATATATCACCTTTCCAGAAATCAAAAGCAACATATTGTTTTACATGGTTTTTTATTTTCACCTTGTATAACCTAGCATGCAATGACATTTCAAAAAAATGTGAGTAAGATCGTGAGTAAATCTAATTAACAAACTTGTTACTCACACACCATGCTAAACGATCTTAAAATCAAACAATTAAAGCCTAAAGAAAAACTTTATAGAGTTGCAGATCATTCCGGTTTATGCATTGAGATACGTCCCACAGGTGCCAAATTTTGGCGGTATAGATACCGTTATTTAAATATTGCCAAAATGCTAACCATCGGGCAATACCCAGAAATTAGTCTCGCTTATGCACGTAGTAAAACAATGGAGTATCGAGAAAAGCTAGCTAAAGGTACTGATCCTATTCAATTTCAGAAAGAAGAGCGTACAGCTGCTATTCAATCAAATGCAGATAGCTTTAAAAATGTCGCAGAAGAATATCTAGAGAAGTACAAAACAGGAAAATCTAAAGACTGGTTTATGAATAGAACTCGATATTTTTCTAAAGACATTTATCCGGTTATAGGAAAAACCCCTATCAAGGATGTCAATTCTAGTGATATTAGAACCATTATAGACAACACTATTACACGCATACGCAAAAGTAGACGTGGTACTGGAGAAGTGAAAGCAACATTTGTACGACAGATTTGTGCTGAAGTACTGCAGTATGGAATTATTACCCAACGAATAACTACCGACCCCACATATGCATTAAGACGTTATATCCATAGACCTGATGTTCAACATGCCCAACCACTCAGTGATGAAGATAAAAAAATCATTCTTCCAACCATAAAAAGTTACGGAGGATGTACCAGCACTAAAAACTCTATCTTAACTTTGCTTTACAGCATGCTCCGCACAATTGAAGTACGAAGAGCTAAAAAAACATTTATTAATTTTGAAGATAAAACTTGGATTATTCCTAGAGCAACTAATGAAGAAGTCTTAGCTGGCAAAAGAAATATGAAAAAGAATCGTATTCATATAATTCCTTTATCAAGTCAATTGATTGAAATTCTAAAGGAACAATTTATTCTTTACCCAAACAGTGAATACATTTTTCCCGGCGATGATGGAATCTCCATGATCGGAAAGAACACCCTTAATTCTGCTTTAGATAATTTGGGTATTGGTCATATTTCTATGCACGACTTCCGTGCTACAGCATCGACAGAATTACATGAAGCAAATTTCAATACTGATTGGGTAGAAATACAACTTGCCCATGCCAAAGGCAACAAAACACGTGCCTCTTATGATCATGCCAAGTGGCTGAAAGACAGGAAGGCTATGTTACAAACATGGGCTGATATGATTGATAAATGGGAATATTAATAAACTACTTTAAAATAAAGTATACATATGAAAGAGTGGTGTTCTTAAACGCACACCACATCATTCCAATTACCAGCTACAATTTTGATTTATAATAAATTATTATTCCTACATAAAATATGCATAGTATTGTAGCCAAACCTACTAGCCTGATAACCCATGCTAGTTGATAACTGAGTAAAAAAACCAGTACTCCCACCCCAAACGTCAATACACCAAAATATGCTGCCAATCCAATCGAAAAGCCCCATATTTGAATACTTAGCTTCAAGACTACAGCTAGAAAAATCCATCCCATAACTCTTAAATACACTGGCTTTAGGAAAGTGACAGGTAGCCAGAAAGGCTTGCATTTGATTAATTGTATGTGAGCTTTATCCATCGCAAAATTAAGGTTTGCCATACCGATAAAATTGGTCGCAAAAACAGTAATTACCGACAAACCAAACATTAAACTATCCATTGTTTTAAGCCCCAATTCACCGTAGCCATAACCATTAAAATTATTAGGATAGCCCACCATGCTTTAATCGAACTTTTGACACTAAATACATAAATAATGATTAATAACCACATGATAAAACTGATGATTAAACCTGTGTAGGTTGCAAGTGCTTTTTGCTCAGAACTCAATGCAATTAAAGATACCGAAATGCTAGCAATCAAAAATCCACCCACAGCTGCTAGAAAACAACGACCAAACACCATCCAACGATATTTTACAATGTCAGAGAAATTAAAAAATTTCATCATTGACTATCCGTTTAGCCGATTTTTTATTGGTATAGGGGTGTTTATTTTTTTCTGTACTTCCAATGTTGCCCATAATAATAATAGACCAATAAGCATCAATCCGATTTCAATATTAACTAACACCCAAGCGCCATATGGAATGGCGACACCTAAATGCCGATCTGTTGTGAAAAAATTTAAAATAGGAAGTAGTAACCAAGCTAAGGCTGCAAAAGCTAAAATCTCCCGCCATGCTTTCATCAATGGTCGGAAAATTGCATAAATAAGAGTGAGTAACCATGCAATAAACAGGCTATGGACTTCCCAATCCGCACGTCCATCAAATGGTACGGGAATCAAACGATTTGCCCAAAAATACATTGCAATAGCAAAAGGCAAACCTGCAATTGTGGCAATATTGAGTTTTTCTACCAGTTGATGACCAAAGCTCACTTTGCCTGCTTTGGTAGCTTTAACTGGCTTTGTTGCACAAAGCTATTCTTGAAGGCTTCTTCAGCAATATAATTTCCAGATGAAGAAGCCTACATCTAAAATCTACCGTACAACAAATTGGTCCTCGTATAACTAAGCTTTAATCAAGCGAGGGAATATTTCAATCTGGTTTGATCCGAATACCCAATGGTATGCACAACCACAAGGCAAGCACGGACGAAATCAAACTTATTCCGATACAGCGATTCAATGCTGTTTAATGATCAAATCTCTATTCCGTCTTTCTTTGCGTATGGTCACTGGCTTTGCTCAAAGCCTGATTAAACTCAGTGGCTTGAATTGGACAGCACCAGATTACTCCACCCTCTGTAGACGACAAAAGCATATTGATATTGCGATAAGCTATCAGAAAAGTCGTGATGGGTTACACCTACTCGTCGACACTACGGGTTTAAAATTTTTAGGTGAAGGCGAATGGAAGCGTAAGAAACATCAGCCTGAATACCGTCGGCAATGGCGTAAACTGCATATTGCTATAGATGCTAAAACCCTGTAAATACGCGCTATTCAGCTCACAACCAATAATGTCAGTGATTCACAGGTACTTGGTGATTTGCTTGATCAGATTCCACAAGATGAACAGATTGACTCTGTTTATACCGATGGAGCTTATGACACCAAGCAATGCCGTCAGGTCATTGCAGATCGGCAAGCGCATGCGGTGATTCCACCTAGAAAAAATGCGAAACCATGGAAAGATACAAAGAGTAGCTCGCTAGAGCGAAATGAATTACTTCGAACAATTAAACGTTTAGGCAGGACACTATGGAAAAAATGGTCAGGCTATCATCGGCGAAGTTTGGTTGAAACTAAGATGCATTGCATCAAGTTATTAGGCGATAAACTCAGTGCTAGGAATTTTGAAAGCCAAGTGAATGAGATCCATGCACGCGTAGCCATATTAAATAAATTTACAGAATTAGGCAGACCACACACCCGAGTTGTGCCTTAAATTTGAGTCACTTAGGGGTATTTTATTTTTTAAATCTTTGTGCAACAAAGCCCTTCATAACTATAGATAGTGGAATCTGGTCTTTCTTACTCTCATCAATAGTAATATGTTGTATGAAACCTGCTAACCATAACAGAAACTCATCTTCATTTGAGATTCGAGGAATTAGGGTTAAATCCAACCTTTTAATACCCTCAATTTTATTCTCATCATCAAAAATGGTCGCACAAATTTCATGATCAACTTTTAAATTACTTGAGTGGGTATACTCTCTAACTTTGAGGATTATCAATGTGAAAAGGCCTTTTTGATCCCTTTCAATACCAACCTCATCCTTAATGTCTTTTATGACTTTTTCAGCCAAAGCTAGATATTGTGGCATGATAATTTCCTTTATATAAATCATACCTAAACTATTATGTGAATACATAATCAATAATTAATTACTCGTTTGTTACGTAAATGAAACTTCCAGTAAATATTGTAAATTCACAATTACACTAAAATTTAACCAGTTTACATATTCTATCCATATTGTGATGTAGTTATATCTTGCAATAAAAAACCACCCGAAGGTGGTTTAACTAAACATCATGGACATCTGTCCAAACTCATAAATGAGTAATGTGAGACCAAATGCTGAGGCTGAAAATACGAGTACTTCTTGCGAGGTCATATCCATCTCCTTCTATTGTTCTATTTAATGCTCTAGTCATTAAGAATGCATTTGACTCTAAATGCAAACAATTATCACAAATTCTAGGGATAGACATGTAAGAGGTTTTATAAAAGTAACTGTGACGTTGATTAAGTGTATAAAGTTTTATAACAACATTTCATAAGAGAGAAAAAACCTCCGCGAATAATAGATATCGAACAGGGTCTTTTATGTCTGATCCATTTAAAAAAATAGAGGCTTAGAACTCTCTTAAGATGGATTGCTTAAAAGTTTACGCATCTGTCTATGTCTTCTAGTGAGACCTAGTACCTCTTTGCGCTTAATAATTTCATCTTCAGTAAAAGGCAGATGATTGATAAGCTCCTCAATCGCCATAACACTATTTTCAATTAAGAAAATATCCTGCTCGGTTGTCCAAATTGAGGTTATATGCTCAGATTTTTTAGGCAGTCTTTTTATAAAAAGAAATTATACCTAATCATGAGGACTTTTAAATTTCTTCAAGCACTCTCGGCATACACAAATTTCTTTATGGTCATTTGTGTAATCAATCTCTCTAGCACCATGAAGGCCAAATATACACATTAATAATCTGATCATCTTATTCCTCCTTTAAGTACCTAAAAAGTATATGTCTTAGGCATCTATATTTATATGAATCCCTGTAAGACAGCATTTCGAACAACTTTATCGAAGTTTGAATGAAATGAATTTTCAGTAGTGTGACTCTTTAACAATAAACAGAAAGTTGCTACCGCACCTATGCTCACCAAAGTTAAGAATTTCATCTTTAATTCCATCCATGTAGAACTTTTGATTCAAACATATCACTGTGATTTGTATTTATCTAACCGCCTTATGATGAATTACTGTTCATAATGTAACCACATTATTATTTATGTAATTGAATTTGTTAAACAATGAAACAATTCCTATTAAATTACACTGATTTATTACAACTTATAAATTTAAAGCTTTATGTGCCCATTTCAGAAATTTATCTTTATCGTTGAAATTAGGGACATTCAATAAATTGATATAGGAAACTTCACCAAAGTTTCCTGAGATTTTATTTGATTCAAGAATTGTAAAATCTTCTTCTCGCCCTACATGTACTTCCCGAAAAAACTCCGTAACTTTCCGATCAAGGTTTAGTGAGGTAAACGCCTCTCTTTCAACTAAAAAGTCATAGATCTGGCTAATCACATGTAGTTCAAATTTTCTATTCATTTTTTCCGTTCTCATAATTATTTTAACAATTGGTTCAATTTAAACTAATTTCTTTTACGGATAAAGACAATAAAAAACTTACTATCAGGGACAGTTAAATAGATTTTCGCTTAGTCTTTGCCAGTAAGATCTCTATACGTTGAGTAACTTCCAATAATTTAAGCTCAGCATCACGCCAAAAATAATAGACGTCACCATGTATGACATACATTTGCTTAATGTAGTTTGCTGCTTTTGTCTTGTTTACTTTTTTAGCATTAAAACATGGTTTATCAAGCACTATTACCCTGCCATCTAAATCACCACCGATATAAATATTCATTTCTATTCTTCTTGTTGTAAGTAATGATTAAAATATATCACAACAAAAAAGCGCAATTATTTGAACGCACTTTATCGACTAAGCATCTGATAAAAAATTAAAATTTATACCAATACGATTTAAGTTAAGCTCCTATTAAAAAAGCCCTACATTTCTGTAAGGCTTTCCCCTTGGTCTTTTGCGCCGAAACAAGGAATCGTTGTTTTTATTTACAACAAAATAATTAAATCATTAATCGAATAAAAAATGAAGAAAAAAAACCTGCAACTTGGGGAAGGTGCAGGTATAAACTGATATTAACTATCATAGAGAACTTAATACCAACTAATATACTTGGTTTATATTGAGACCTCATTCACATTTTATTCCAAATTATCTAGCAACAAAAAAAGCCCATCAAATGATGAGCTTTTTACGGTAATTAAGTGAATTTCCATATGTACGTCCACTATAGCAGAAATATGCCATATACCTTGATCAGGGTCAAGTGAGCATATTCTCAATTTGCACTTCTGGCTTTGCTTTAATACTATTCATCTAAGCACTTCAAATAATTGATCTAATGTCTGAACCTCAGTTTTCTCTCAGTGATTATCTATCAACCGTACAGGAAGTCATTCAAATTACTTTCAATGAGCCTGTATGGGTGAAAGCTGAGATCCGTAATCTAAATATTAAGGGCGGACATTACTATCTTGAGTTAGCTGAAAAGGATGAAAGTACCGACAAAGTTATAGCGAGTTGTAAAGGAACCATCTGGAAATTTACAGCTCAAAAAATGGTGCTTAAGTTTGAAAGGGAAAGCGGTGTAGAGCTTTCAAAAGATTTAAATGTCCTGGTAAAAGTCAGAGCCAAGTTTGATCCACAGTATGGCTTTTCAGTTAATGTTGAAGATATTGATTCAAGCTATACCCTTGGAGACATTGCACGGCGTTATCAACAAATATTAGAAAGACTAACCACTGAAGGTCTGTTAAATAAAAATAAGCTCATTCCTACTCCGTTTGATATTCAGAATGTCCTGGTAATTGCTCCTGAGAATGCGGCAGGTTTAGGTGACTTCAAAAAAGATGCTGATGCTTTAGAAAAATCTGGTGTATGTCATTTCAAATACTATTCAGCCACATTTCAAGGGAACACGGCAGCACAGAGTATCATCACTTCTCTAAGTAATGGTCTGAGACAATGGGCTACTGATTTCAATACGCCACCCGATCTCATCGTGATTATCCGTGGTGGCGGTGCTGTGAACGACCTTGCCTATTTAAATGATTTCGAACTGGCAGCATTGTTGGCCAAACGAACCGTTCCGATTTGGGTCGGTATTGGTCACGAGAAAGACCGTACGATATTGGATGAAGTTGCAAACCGTTCATTTGACACACCAAGTAAGGTAATTGGTGGTATTCGTAATCTTATCGCTGAACGGACTCAGGGTGTCTTAGATTCATTCCAAACCATTAAGCTATTATCCCAACATCAAATCACGACGTACCAAAGCCAAAATGATCAATACATGAGAGTGATTAAGACGCTTGCGCATGGGCAAATTAATGAAGCAAATAAGAGCGTAGATTTGATGCGAAGCATCCTACATTACTTAGCCCAGCAACAGATCAAACTGGCAACGAATCAAGTCGAATCGCTGATGCGTGAAACCCTAATCCAGAATCCGCGAAACGTGCTGGCTAAAGGCTATGGAATAGTTCGTAGTGAAGGGAAAGCTATTCGCTCTATTCAACAGATTTCAGGTGATAACATCCAGGTCGAATTACAGGATGGTACCATTCAAGCAAATGTAATGAAGGTAATTGGTAATGAGTAAAAAAGAACTCTCTTTCAAGGAAGGCTATGGAGTCCTTAAAAAGAATGCCGAGCTATTGGAGTCACAGGAAGAGCCCGACATTGATAATTTAATGAAAATCGTTGAAGAGTCTATGGTGGCATACAAAGCCTGTAAAACACGTGTGGACGCAGTGCAAAATGCTTTGAATGAGACATTTAAGGAATAATAAGTTAATAATATGGGAAAATTTGATTTTACTTTTTGGTTTACATTAGATGAAATAAGGATTTGATCATTAAAACAACATTGGATAGATGTGTTCAAATAAGTTTAATTTCGACCATGTTTACCTTTGGGAGGAGGCTACCATTAAGTTGTAAGATCAAATCCAATCGAGATATTTCCTCGATTTATTAGGCTCGGTTATTGGTGGACCAATTCATTGTACGATAGATTTTAGGTACAGGCTTCTTCATTTGGAATTTATATTATTGAAAAAACCTTCAAGAAGAAATTTATGCAATAAAGCGACTTCAACTTATATGTCTTTGTGTAACAAAGACATAATAAATATAAAAAATGAATTCTTATTAAACATGTAAGAAAGATTTACGATGTATTCTAAGCGTTACTAATGTAAATTACGTTCTGCTTGTGTTTGCTTATTGACAACTTAAGTATTATAAAAAAAATATCGATCTATAATAAAATATAATCGCAATATGAGATATTAAAAATTGAGAGACATAATAGATAAATCAATTTCAAAACTAGAATACTTGAACTCTTTAAGAGATAAGCTTAGCTCAAATTACAATAAGCCATGTCTATTTTTAGATATAGATGGCACTTTATCTGATTTTCAATTAAATCCTATCGATAGTTATATTCCGACTAAGACTTTAAATATTTTAAGACAAATTATTTCAAAGAAGATTCCTGTTATAGCTGTGACTGGACGAGATATTGATTCTGCACGTAAATTATTTGAATCCATTGATCTTCCAATTGCCGCATTGCATGGATTAGAAATATATATAGGAAATGAAAAAAAATTACATACACCAAAGAGTTTCTTAGAAATTTCAAATATTTACAAAATTTTAGCTCGAGCATGTATCGCCTATCCAAGTTTACTGATTGAAAACAAGAAATCATCAATTGCGTTGCATTATAGGAAAGCTCCAGAGCTCGAAGATATAGCAAAAAAAATAATGTTAGAAGCTCAAAAGATATTCCCCAACCTAAGATTAATTCAAGGGAAATTCGTTTATGAATTAATACCCGTTCAAGCCAATAAAGGCTTGGCAATCAAGGAAGTTTTAGCTCATTTAAACCAGTATGAGGTTTACACACCAATTTTCATTGGTGATGACGTTACGGACGAAGATGGTTTTTATTTTGTGAATCAGTTGGAAGATGGCATCTCAATCAAAGTCGGTCAAGGGCTTACCCATGCCAAATATCAGCTTAAAGACACAAAGCAAGTATATGATTTCTTAGAATTATTTTTAGACCATATTCGAAGCCATGATAACAATTTTAAGGGTAACAACAACTTAGATGGAGAGAAAACATGTCTAAATTAATTATTTTATCGAATCGAGTCACTATTCCCAACGGGCAAAAAACTACCGCAGGTGGGCTTGCAGTCGCTATACAAGATGCATTAGATGATATTGGTGGTGTATGGCTCGGATGGAATGGCGAACGAGTTCATAAGCAAGAGGAAGTACATTTTAATATTTTTCGGAAGGATAAAGTTGATTATGTCACCTGTCCTTTAACAAATTCTCAATATTCAGATTATTATGCAGGGTTTGCCAATAATTCACTTTGGCCTGCCATGCATTATCGTTCAGACCTGATTGAGTTTAAAACATCAGAATACGAAGGATATCAAAAAGTAAATTCTTTATTCGCTCAAAAACTTGCCGAAATTGCAGATCCAGACGATACCATTTGGGTTCATGATTATCATTTTTTAAGTGTGGCGAAATATTGCCGTGAACTCGGTATGCAGAATAAAATTGGATTTTTCCTGCACATTCCTTTTGCACCTTTATTTATCTGGCAAAAAATTCCATGTGCTCAACAATTGATTGAGGATCTATGCCAATACGATGTGGTGGGTCTACAAACAGATAAAGATCAAAAAGTGTGTATGCAAGTATGCACATCTTTATTGAACGCACAGAAAATTCAACAAACTTTGTTAAGCTACCATCAACGTTTAACCATAATTAAATGCTACCCAATTGGTGTAAATCCAACAGCGATTCAAAAAGCGGCCCATAAGTTTATTGATGTACAAGACTTCCTTACCCGTCCAGTAGAGCTGAATGCTGCAAAAACCATTATCGGCGTAGATCGGATTGATTATTCAAAAGGTTTACTGGAACGCTTTTTGTCCTATGCAGAGTTCTTAGAGAAATATCCTGAGTATCAGCAGCATATTCAACATTTACAAATTGCTTGCCCATGTCGTTTGGAAGTTCCAGCTTATCAACGTTTATTTGAGCGTTTCAAGATTAAGATCGAGATGATTAATCAGGAATTTGCAAAGGAAGAGTGGCAACCCGTGGAATGTATTTATGATGCAATAAAACATCATCATTTGATGCAAATCTATCGTCAAGCCGATGTGTGCTGGATCAGTTCAATACGAGACGGGATGAATCTGGTCGCGAAAGAATATATTGCCGCGCAAAATCCATCAAATCCTGGTGTACTTATTCTATCCAAATATGCAGGTGCTGCAGAGCATATGTCAGAAGCACTACTGGTTGATCCTACCGATAAAACGGCAATGGTCGATGTTTTAAAAACAGCACTGGAAATGCCACGACAAGAACGTATTTCACGCTACAAACAACTAATGAAAGGTTTAAAAGATTTTGATATTAATGACTGGCGCAATGCATTTCTTAACGACTTACAGAACAAAACCGCTATGCAGGATTTCAGATTCCTGGGAATGCGTAACGTTAACCCTATTTATCAAAATTTATAGTACTTCGATTTGTAAGGAACTGGCAGTATCCAGATATTGCCAGTTCAATTCACTATGATGCTTATTTCACATAAGTAAACCGATTTAAAGCCACAATCAATAATAATAGACCCGATAGTGCCATAAACACTGTACTTAGGCCAATCAGCTCACTCACCATTCCAATGAAAGCAGGTCCAACCAGAATACCCGTATAAGCCATGGTCGAAACACAAGACAATGCAACTGCGCTCGGCATCACCGTCTGACGTCCAGCACGGGAAAACATGATCGGGACGATGTTAGAACAACCTGTCCCAACCAGTGTATAACCCACTAAAACCAGCCACCAATAAGGCGCGATACTGACCAAAGCTAAACCTAAAGTTGCACAAATCGCGCTATAGGTTAAAAGCTTTTTTTCACCAAAATAACGGATCAGATAATGCCCCGTAAAACGTCCTGTGGTCATGGCAATCGCGAAGAAGGTATACGCCAATCCCGCAAAAGTGGTATTAACTCCATATTGTTGCGTTAAATAAATACCACTCCAGTCCATCGCCGCGCCTTCCACCATGAAAATGATGAAGCAGGCAATACCAATTAATATAATCAAAGGTTGTGGCAGGCGCTGGCGTATCGACTTTTTCACTTTCGAAGATGCTTCAAGACTGGTATTTTCTACAGCTTTTATGCTGTATGGCACTGAAAGAAAAATAATAATTACCAACAGTAAACTCACAGCAAATGCGCTCATAACAGCCGAAATACTTAAAGCAAGCAATGCAGTAATCGTCAGTACCCCAGCTAATCCGCCTAGACTCGCCATACCATGAAAGCCAGACATCAATGATTTTAAGCTATTTTTCTCAACCACTACGGCCTGAATATTGAGTGCAACGCCCAGACTTCCTGCTGCTGTACCAAATAAGAATAAGGTGATCGCCATCATTAACGGCGTGGTCCATAAGCTTAGGCTTGGCAATAAAACGGCAAGCAAGAGTAAAGCGAAACCGATCGGCACACGACAACCAACACGCTGAACAATTTTACCTGTTGCAGGCATAGCTAGCATTGCACCTAAGCCGCTGCATAATAGCAACAAACCAAAATCGGCATGATTAAAATGTAAACGTTGCTGGGCAAAAGGAATCAGCGGCGCCCATGCAGCCGTGGCGAAACCAAGACCGAAAAAGCTAAAACGAGTTGAAAGACGTTGAGCACTTAATTGAATTTCAGGATCAATAAGAGCAGTTCTGGAAAAAAGGATCATTTAATACCATCCACACAAATTAACTCAGAGCGTCCATCTCGGATAAATCGCCATAGAAAAACCCCTGCTAATCTATAGAGAAGTTCTATAAATCCACAGAGGCTTTTATGACGAAATTATACACAAAACCAATCTAAAAACAGTATTTTTTACAAAAATAAAATTTATATATATCAATAACTTATTATTACTTATCCAAATAAAATTAAAGCATTTATTTTTAACACTTTTTCTTCTTAGCTTTTCAATTTAATTAGGCAAAGATATGAATTTACTTAAATTTTGTAAAGATGACAGAATTAAATAGCTCATTTATAAAGCTGAATAATATATGTCACCCGCTAAAGCTGTGGATTAACTTTCTCTCTCGAATTAGGTCAATTTTATAAATGTTTTAAAAAGTACGATAAACCTTCAGGTGCACGTCCATTTAATCGACTGCTAGTGGTGACGCGAACCAAATTGCTCCAAGTGATTTTGCAACATTGCTTAATAAATTTTTCAATTAATGAGACATCCTCATGACAAGGAATAGGTTCAAAGCCTCCCGCCTGAATATAGGCTTCGGCACTAAAGCTTAAATTCGCCCCATGTATATGTTGATGATCCATCATGTCTTGATAATGCGTCAGATATTTTTGCTGTTGTTGTATTGATAAGTGACTAAGATCATCCAGTATAACGATTCCACAAATAGCATCTGTTGGCTGATGTCGCATTTGGCATAGTAACCAATCTGGATCTACAATTGTATCAGCATCCGTGCAAGCGACCCATGTAACTCCTTGATCGATTAGCTGCCTAATGCCAAGGTCTCTGGCCTTGCCCACACAAGCAAAATTACATTCAAGCCAATTCATTTGATATGACTTTACAATCATGAGGGACTGGTCAGTACAACTGTCTAAAACCACTAGAATCTCGACCTGACCGTGACCTATATGCTGTATAGCGTGTTTAATTGACTGCAAACAAGCGGATAAATTCTGTTCCTCATTATGGGCTGGGATAACAATACCTATTTTCATACTAAGCCCTGTTGTTTTGCCAAAGATGAAGGATTTACCGTCCAGATATCAATGGTGAAATCTGGATCATTCAGACTTAAATAATGAGTGAACAACAAAGATTGTTTTAAATAATGATGGACTTGATAAGCATCTAGTTCAAAATCCTGAATGGCGTGACGCCAGTGACAACACAGGATTTCACCTTGTGGCGTTAAACTGTCTTGGAGCTGATCGATCAGTTCATGCAGTTCATTGCTTGATAAGTAATAGGCCACTTCACTGATGACAATCAGATCAAATTTCTGTTCAGGAAAATATTCAGGAATTTTTTGGTGTTGAACGCTCACATGCTTCAAATTCTGTAAACGTTTAGCGGCCCAATGAACAGCATGTTCAGAAAAATCTAGACATAAAAGCTGATCAGCGCGTTTGGCTAAATGTACACTTAAATGGCCATTGGAACAGCCGATTTCCAACACTGATGAATAACGCTGTTGAGTAAGCAATGCCAAACAAATCTGCCTTTTACGAGCTTCATACCAATGTAAATCATAGCCCCAAGGGTCATTATTGTGATGATATAAGGCTTCGAAATATTGATTAGAATCATTCACAAAGATAAACCTCCCAAGGCATTAACAAACGTTCGATGATTGCTGGAGATAAAATCGCAGCATTGCCTGTACTTTCATCAGCTTCAATCTGACTCTTAAACTGCATGATGGCCTGACGTTTTTTGATTAATTGGGCCTGAGTTAAGTTGTAAGCTCTAGCCTTTTGCCAGTGGATACGCGGATCTAGTGGTCGCGCCCAATGCCAAGCCCAGATCAGCACGTGTAAATATGATATGTCATGAGCTAGAGCAAATGCCTGTACAGTCTTTCCTACCGCTTCATGATCTGGATGCCCATCCAGTGCATAGCTACAAATTAAAATATCTTCCGCTTTAACCAACTTGTCTAATTCTTGCCACAGATGTTCCCTGTGCAAATGAATCTGCCCGTCTGGTAAATTTAATGCAATACGTTGAACATATTCAGAAATATCTAGACACTGTAAAGCCGCTAAGCTTTCTTGTGGGCGAATTTGATCTAATTGATCTGGGCTGTATTTGGTTGAATGTGGATGGCTTTGTGTCCCATTACTGACGGCAACGATCACCAACTGACAATTCAACATAATTAATTGTTGCATCAAGCCGCCACACCCCAGTATCTCATCATCTGGATGGGGTGCGACAATCAAGATTCTTTTAGATTGAAATTTTTTAAAATTGAGTAGAGAAAGCGGCTGCTGCTCAAATGCATGCAGCCATTGTTCTCGGGAGGTCCCTTGCCCTTCAATAATACGATCTTCGACTAAAGCATGTTTTAGAGCTGCCATGATATTTGCTCCTGTAAACATCGTTCAGCAATTTGCTCATCATCGAATGCCGCATGACTTTGCCGAATAAATACAGGTAAATCAGCCATTAGGCTGGCAAAAGTTGCTTGTTCACAAAAAGGCCGTGCTCCAAGCGCTTTTCCTACCCCTTCAATAACCTCCAAACAGCTTTGTTCTGCCTGCGCACGCAAGATCCGTACATCCCGTTCATGGCTAAGCTTGGGTTGGCTATCAATCAGTTGCGCGATATATTGGAAATATTGTCGGGTTACAGCAAGTCGAGTTACCAACCGCCCTAAATACATTTTCTTAAAAGGATTAGGGGTTTTAAGGCAACTTTGTTGTAGCTCATCCACTAACCGTACCGCGGCACCGTACCAGCAAGCTGCAACACCCGCAGCACCATGCCAAAAACCAACACGATCAAGGTAGTCATTGGGATGACCAATGAGTTTGACTGCTATCCCCTGAAAATTGACTCTTGCGGTCTGTGTTCCCTTCATGCCTATAGCTTGCCAGTGAGCCAGATCAATGGTGATCAATGATTGGTTGAGGTCAATAATGCAGAGCTGAGATTGCCCCTGTTGATCTTTAAAACTGATTAATGCTTTATGAATAAATTCAGCGCCTGAACACCACGGCTTAATTCCATGACAAAGCCCATTTTCGACCTGTAACGGCACGGGTCCACCATCGGCAGCCCAAACAGCCCATGTCTCCTCATTGATTTCATGTTGATAACCGAGTTCATGCAAAATACTTAAAGCATCAAAATGGGACTCAAAAAGCTTTCCTAAACTTAGGTCAAAGCCAGCTATCTGGGCAAAAATTTGCCAGCGTTGATAGGTTTGTCCCGAAGCAGGTTCAGGCAATCGTCCAACAGAATGAATCAACTGTTTCAACACAATCGGACGTTGACTTAGCTTTTCTTCAGCTGAATACTGCTCAAAGCGATTTAATATGTCTAAAGTTGAGCCTTTTATAAATATTTTTCTATTCATTCTTAAAATTTTAATTCAAATGAGTTTATTTAAATAATAATTGAAATAATCTGTTTAGTTAAATAGATAAATTGTAATGAAAAGATAATTATTCGTAATTATTTAACTATTTATTTCTTTTGTTTCATTGTTAACTAAATAGTAGGTTTATGTGAATCTATAAAATCATCATGTAAGGATTATTTAAAATCCAACAATTATGATGAAATAAGCAGTAGCTTAAAGGCTTCTGTGTTGTAATGTTTATAAAAGAGGTTTAAGAAATGAGTACTTTAAATATTCAAGATATTAAAAAACATTCAGATGTAATTGCTTCTTGTGGTACCAAAGTCGGAACAGTTGATCATCTCGAAGGTGATAGCCAACTCAAACTGACGCGTGATGAAAATGATCAGCATCATCTGATCCCAACGGCATGGATTGGTGAGGTCAAAGATGACAAAGTAGTTCTGATTAAAAATTCAGAAGAAGTTAAGCAACAATGGCAAGCTATTTAAATTATCGTAAAATAAAGAGTACGGCTAGACTTTGATCGTACTCTTTATTTCTTTGTAAGTAATTTCAAAAAAGCCCTAATCCTTCGCAATGTCCGTTTGAGTCATAGGTATTTCATTTCATACTTGTAAAAAATAGCTAGATGCAATCTATTTGTCATAGACTACATCTATTCTGTATAAATTAATAAGTTAGCCTACTCTTATTTAAAATTACTGCCTAAGAATGGGAAAATATACTCAACTACTTTTTGCGTAGCCCATAAACCAATCTCTTGGTGATGTTGATGTGGAGCTAAATATGGCATCAATTTGCTAATTTTATGCCCAGTATTTGTAGATATCTGAATTTGCTGCTGTAACAGCGATAATTCTTTTTCTGACAAATAACTAAAATCATTTAGTTCTATAAAGTTTTTTATATATTCTGAATTTACTGGATTAATGCGTCTACTTAAATTAGCACCAGCAATCCAATCATAAATAAAAGTTTTTTCTGCAGCAGAGAAAACTCCAAACATTTTCCCATCTTCTTCATTGATCAGCTTCCAAAATCGGCTATGTTCTGGATCTTCGTTAAGCTTAATCCATCCTATTTTTATTAGCTCACTAATGAATTCCTCAACCTGATCTTCTTCTGATAGCCATGAATTTACAGACTTATTATTAAACTTGCATTTCTCATTATGCATGTGCTTTCCAACCAAAGCTTTGTTCTTGAAAATTTCCAGAACCACTCGCTCAGTATTTAGGTTCTTTATTATTTGAACTGAGCTAACTCCCCGATTATTCAATAAAAAGCCTATCTTTAATTTACGAATAAATTCGGATTGATTTGGGTAGCGTTTGGCTAAACATTTAATCGCATTTGTAGCTAATTGAGCATGCCCATTATCAAAGTTATCAATTGTAATGTGTAGGTTAAAATATTTGGAATCAATACCTAACTCTTTAAGTTCATAATTTGTAATCAGTAAATGAAGTGGTAGTTGTTCGTATCCAAAATTAAAACCTGCAATCTCGGGTATAAAATCTGATGGAGCATAAGCTAAAGCTAATTGTATTGCTGACTGGTGATAATATTCATCAGGCAAATTCATTGAAAATTGATGAAGACCAAGTGATAGAAGTAATTTATTGAAAAGTTTTACATGGTTACTTTGACTGGAACCTAACCCCAACTCCTCAACATATATCTGTATAAAGTCTCTAAAAGCTGGATCATTCCAGTACTGTGTAAAGCTATAAAGCCAAGCCCCGTCTACACGTTTGGTCGGTGCTACTTTGTATAAAAACTCATAAGCTTTACTTGTAGTTCCAAAAAACTCCCTTGCACTCCCATTTTCACGCCTTTCTAAGTACTCTTTGTAATGCAAGCATTGTGTTTTATTTTGTTTCTGCATCCAGACTGCCAATTGATCAACATTAGTAGGAAAATCAGAGAAATCACTATCCAAATGAAGTATTTCGTTTTCTAGGAAATGAAAAGCTTTCAACTCTTTTGCAGAACGCGACACTGATGGATCTAAGAAAAATTGTGTTATTTCAAAATATTTCTGATGGGCATCGGTTATTAAATTTAAAATTCTCTCTTTTACTGCAGTAGGCATTATAATTCTCTCGCGGTAAATAACTTATACCAACATAATTGACACTTGCACTTAATTAATTAACAACTTTGAAAAGAAACGTTAACAAATGTAATCCTTTAGTTTATTTATTTTAAAATACAAAAATTTAAGTAAATAATTATAATATTTGAAATAAAGAAACATTTCACAATCTGTGATATAAATCACACTCATTGGAATTAAAAAAATTATGGTGTTTAAAATTAGTAAAAAGCATTATATCTAATTTATAAAATTTTTAACTTTATTTATTGAAAGTACAAGCACCGTTATTATTCCTTTCGTTATTTCATTGATCCAACACAGATTTTTATTTTTTCAAATTCAAAAAAATCAATAAATTACAAACACAAATCCAATCAAAAAGATATAAATCTGAATTAAGAATAAAATTTAACATTGTTAGCCTTTTGTAAAAAACAAAATATATATTTCCATTTATTATCAACACCTAAACCTTTAAAACAAACACAATTTAACTCAAAAATTAAAATGTAACACCTCTGATGTTTTTTAAAACACAAATTATGATATTAATAATAAATCTACTGATTAATTAATGTAGATTAATTCTAATCTTATGAGGTTCAGTAAAATGACTAATCAAAATCAACAGCAGAAAAATCAGCAACAGCAGCAGCCAAATCAACCGCAAAAAAAGCCAGATCAGCAACAACAGCAACAGCAACCAGACCAACCACAAAAAAATCCGAATCAGCAAAAACAACCGAACCAAAACCAGAAAAATGACCAACACGCTCAACAGAAATAATAGTTTTTCATGTTGAATAATATTATTAAATTCTTAAACTCATTCATTAATTAAATCCAACTATGAATTTTTTTTGAATTCTTAGTTGGATAGAATTGGAGTTCATTATGACTATCAATGACCATCAAGACGAAAACCCAATCAAGCATGATTGGCGTACAGATTATTCAAACCGCCCATATTACGGCGATATCCAAAGAGAACTTCCTGATGTGGATTATGACCGTGATCTTCGTTCAGCCTATGAATTAGGTCAGCATGCCCGAAATGAGCGTGGTACTGATGCACGATTTGAGGATTCAGAAAGTGATCTAAAAGTAAAATGGGAAGAACTAAAGGCTGAATCACGCTTAAAGTGGGAACAAGCCAAACATGCGATTAAAGATGCATGGGACAAAATGTAAGCCAATATAATGATAATGAGCCTTTTAGGCTCATTATCAGCACATCTAAATAATAATTAAATAGGTGTAAAATGGACTTTATAAAAATACTATTAGCTGATACTACATTTACTTTTGCAGCAGAAATTGTACTTCGTAGTGTCTTGATGTACTTCCTGATTATCTTAGTTTTAAGATTTTCTGGTAAACGTGGTGTTAGGCAACTTTCCATCTTTGAAATCGCAATTATTCTTAGTTTAGGATCTGCTGCTGGCGATGCTATGTTCTATGAAGAAGTTCCGATCATACATGCTGTCATCGTTTTTGCAGTAATTATGGCTTTATATCGCTTAACAACTTATTTAATGATGAAATCCGATGCTATTGAGACCGTATTGGAAGGTCGACCTATATACATCGTCAAAAATGGTTTACTGATTGTTGAGGATATTAAGCAAGAAAAGTATTCATACGATGAATTCTTTGCTGAAATGCGCCAAAAAAAAATAGAGCATCTCGGACAAGTTAAAATAGCACTGCTTGAGACTGATGGCTGCCTAAGCGTGATCCCATATTCTAAAGAAAATATAAAATGGGGCCTTCCTCTGTTTCCCGATGAATACCAAATCGCAGATCATCATAATGTCGATCACTTTTATTCTTGTATGTTGTGTGGTCAAACCCAACGTTTAAATCATTTAAATGAAGAATGCCCTCGCTGTCAAAATACAAAATGGGCTAAATCCTGTTTGTATTGTGAGGAATATCAAAATTAATAAGCTTTTGTTTTGACTTAGATTAATTCAATATTATTTAAAATGAATAGTTTAAGCGAACAAAAAATACACATTTCTTTACCTTACTCAAAGCGTAAATACTTAAAGTTTATATGGGTATCTTTGATCCAAAAAAGAGTTTTCTTGCAAGTAACTCATATTCGATTGTAGATAACCTATTAAATTGTATAAGCACAAAATATCCGTCAACAAATAAGCCATTAACTTACGTGAAAATAAATACTTATTTTCATAAAACGTTATAAAGCAAATGTATAAGAGAATGTGATATGAAAGAACCAAATACACCAAAAATCGACCAGCTTTCTGAGGAAGCATACGTGGATCCTATAGGTAAAACTCTTACCACTTCTTTAGGTGTTCCCGTAGCTGATAATCAAAATAGTCTAAAAATTAATGAGAAAGGCCCTACTCTTCTCGAGGACTTTCTTCTAAGGGATAAACTTATTCATTTTGATCGTGAGCGTATTCCAGAACGTGTTGTACATGCTCGAGGGGTCGGTGCTCATGGTTACTTTCAAGCTTATACCGGTAATGAAAAATGGACTAAAGCTAAGTTCCTAACGGACACAAATAATCGAACTCCTATCTTTGTCCGTATTTCTACAGTTCAAGGTGGGCGAGGTTCGGCTGATGTCGTTCGAGATGTACGAGGTTTTTCTATAAAATTTTATACTGAAGAAGGAAATTATGATTTGGTGGGGAATAATATCCCTGTCTTCTTCATTCAGGATGCTATTAAATTTCCGGACTTTGTTCATGCAGTAAAACCAGAAGATGCCAATGAAGTTCCAACTGGTCAATCTGCCCATGATACTTTCTGGGATTTTATTTCTTTAAACACCGAAGCATCACATATGACTACTTGGATAATGTCTGATAGAGCAATTCCAAGAAATCTACGCTCTATACAAGGTTTTGGTGTTCATACATTTAGATTGATTAATAAGAATAATGAAGCATTCTTAGTGAAATTCCATTGGACTCCAAAGCAAGGGTTAGCTCAAGTCGTCTGGGATGAAGCCTTAAAAATTAATGGCAAAGATCCCGATTTTCACAGACGTGATCTGTGGGATGCTATTGAGCGTGGCAATTACCCGGAATGGGAATTAGGCGCACAAATTTTCTCTGAAGAAGATGCAAAACAATGGGACTTTGATGTCTTAGATGCTACAAAATTAATCCCAGAAGAACTTGTACCTGTCACTCCACTAGGTAAATTTGTTTTAAACAAAAATACAGATGATTTTTTCGCAGAAACAGAACAAGTTGCTTTTAGTCCTGCAAATATTGTCTCAGGTATAGATTTTAGTAACGATCCCCTTTTACAAGGACGGCTATTTAGCTATACGGATACTCACTTACACAGACTAGGTACGGTAAATTTTAATCAAATTCCAATTAACAAACCCGTTTGTCCTTTTCATACGAATAGACGAGGTGGTTATGCTAATCACGAAGTTTATAAAGGAAAGGCAAATTATGAACCAAATTCTGTTGATGAAAATTGGCCAAGAGAATCACCTAATGACAGTGGTGCCTTCAAGACACATCCTGAAGAAGTACAAGGCAGCAAACTAAGAGTTCGACCAGAAAGTTTCGCTGATCATTTCTCGCAAGCCACAATGCACTACCATAGTTTGGAAAAACATGAACAACAGCATATTAAGGATGCATATTCTTTTGAATTATCTAAGGTTAAATCGGAAGATATCCGCAGACGTGTAGTTTACGCTGTCTTAGCTAATATTGACTTGGACTTAGCTGAATATGTTGCGAAAGAGTTAGGTATTAAAACTCCCCCTAAACAGCAAGATAGTCTGCACCAACCCGTAATTGCATCTTCGAAAAGATTAAGTACCTCATCTTTTCCTGCATCTGATATTAAACAGCGAAAAATTGCCTTGCTCGTTCATGACGGTGTAAATGCGTCATCAATAGATGATATTAAAATATGGGCTGAAGCAGAAAAAGCTATTGTGGAAACTTTAGCACCGAACGCAGCCCCTGTTAAATCTAGTGATGGCAATGAAATACCAGTAGATGGAAGACAAAATGGCGAGCCTTCAGTGACTTATGATGCCGTAATCGTGATTGATGGGAATAATTTAGAAGTATTTAAGGCTGATGGAGTTTCTAAACATTATGTATTAGAGACATATAAACATCTCAAGCCCATTGTTTTCCTGGGTGATAAATGCGCTTTAATAGATGAGTTTCAGCTCACTAAGGATGCAGCTCTATTCTCTACTCAAAATTTTAAAGAGATCCAAGATCAATTCAAACAAGCTATTCAAAATCACCGTTTGTGGGATAGAGAAAAAGTTGTCGCAGCTATTCCAGCATGAATTTATTTGAGATTAAAAGTAGTGTAAGCATTTGATTTCAAAAAGCCCTCGACGAGGGCTTTTTGATCTACTTTTGCTCTTTAAGTGGATTCTCAGGCTCTTCATTTGGTTTTTTCTGAGGATCTGGATTCTGATAGGTTTTCTGATCACCCTTGTCATCGTTTGATTCTTTTTGAGGATTGGACTCTTGCGTTTGTTTATTAGTCATAGCGATTCCATCACCAGTATAGCTTATATAAATAAATATGACTTGTAGAGCTGAGTATCAATTATAGATATGTAAAACTCACTGTTTTTAGGTTTAATACTGCAAATTCTTATGTGAGCACTGCGTTGACGATACTAAATTGTTTTGAAATCATTTTATTCTTAGTTGGGTTACTATTTGAGCGATGATCATGAAGAATAAACAGGGATAAGTCTATGTGCGCAAACTTCGAAGCGATAAGAAAGAATCGTGCATTCCTGATAGATCTCCCTGAACCTGATCAATTGCAATTTCCTGAAGACATATTTCCTAACTATCCCTCTCCTTTGATCTTTTCCAATGACGGCAAGATCGAATGGCGATCGGTTAATTTTGGAATGATTCCTAAGTGGGCCAAGGAAAAGAATTTCGGCAAGTACACATACAATGCCCGGACTGAAACGGTCGCTGAAAAACCCAGTTTTAGGGAGGCTTGGCATAAGTCTCAATTTGGTTTAATCCCTGTCGAAACCATCTTTGAGCCTAAATACATTGACGGGAAATCTCACTGGTATGGGATTGCACGTGAGGATGGCATGCCCTTTACTGTGGCGGCCATATACGAGAATGCTGTCATCGATGGGGAGCAAATCCGATCAATGAGCATGCTCACCATCAATGCCGATAAACACCCCTTTATGAAGCAATTCCATAAACCTAAAGATGAGAAGCGCTCGATCATCGTAATCCCTGACGAATACCGCGAAGAATGGCTGAATTGCAGCTTTAAAGAGGCGCATGAGTTCTTCTTTGAAATGCAGGATGAGTACATCACCTTCCCTAAATCCCACTTATCCGAAAATGGTGCTCAACCTAATTTAATTTGAAGGTGCCTTGATTATCCACAGCTTTTAAATTTGAAATTTAATTCAGCGCAGACTATTCTAAAAAAAGAGTTCAGTTCCAAACACGCCTCGTAGCGTAGGAGTCAAACATGTCAAAGAAACTACCGATCTATTTCTCGGATGACGTCTGGTCATTCCTTCAAACACTCATGGGTCCCGATGGTGCTCCTAGTCCTACAGTCAATGCTGTCTTTGAAAAAATACAAAAAAAGCATGAGCTAGGCTCTAAGTTTGATCTTAAAGAAATTTCAGTCAAAACCCGCCTCGAAATTCCGTCTGCACTGGAACGTTTTTCAGCTGGTCCTGCTTTTGGTACCAAAGACCATATCGATAAGTCGATCGACTTAAATGACTTTCTTATCTTCAACCCCATATCCACTTTTATGGGACGGGTTGATAGTGAGTCTATGCTTTACGCTGGTTTTGAAATCGATGACCCTTTCTTGGTCGATAAGAGCATTACAGCACAGCATAGAGATATCGTTTTAGCCCTCATCGATGAGCGTGAAATAACACTTAAGCGGTTAATGATGACCGCTAAGATGTCAAAACAAGAAATCAAAGAAATGTTTGGGGATGAAGACTATGAACTTCCCCCTATTTGGCTGAGAGCTGAAAATCCAGCTTACGAGCATATTATTCCTAAAGACAGCCAGTCTATCTCTATCCAAGGGGTTGTGACTTTCAACCTCAAGCAATTTTATAGACGCTCGACCAGCAAATAAGAAGTATAAAAAATGAAAGCTGAAAATCGTATATTCGCGTTAGTGGACGTGAATAACTGCTACGTCAGTTGTGAGCGTATTTTTAATCCGTCCCTTAATAATCGTCCGGTCATTGTTCTCTCGAGTAATGATGGTTGTGCCGTGGCGCGCTCCCAAGAAGCCAAAGACATTGGTATTAAAATGGGTGTGCCGGTATTCCAGATTCAAGACATCATCAAGAAGCATGATGTTCAGGTGTTCTCCAGCAACTTTGCCCTATATGGGGCCATGTCTCGTCGTTTTATGACTTTACTGGGGATGTATGTTGCACCAGGAGAGCAAGAGATTTATTCAGTTGATGAATGCTTCTTGGATCTCACCAGCTATGAGCACTTATTTGATTTAACCGACTATGCCCAAGACATTCGCAAGACTGCTTGGCAGTGGCTCACTTTACCCTGCTGTGTGGGCATTGGACGTTCAAAGACTGAAGCCAAAATTGCCAATCATCTAGCCAAGAAGAATAAGTTCTTTAATGGAGTGTGCAATCTGGTCGATATGGATCCCTGCTCAACTGAAGCCATGCTTGCACAGATCGATGTTGGCGAGGTTTGGGGAGTTGGTCGCCAGAACAGTAAAAAGCTCAATACAATGAATATCCGTACCGTTTTGGATTTAGTTCAAGCGCATCCAGCAGAGATTAAAAAGCAGTTCAGTATTGTTATGGAAAAGACTGTACGCGAGTTGAATGGGATCTCATGCATCGATCTAGAGAGTGATGCGCCTGCTAAAAAGCAAATCATCAGTAGCCAATCTTATGGCCAACCGATTTACGACATTGAAAATATCAAATCCTCAGTGCGTTTATATGTGCAAAGAGCTGTCTCAAGGCTTCGGGATGATATGTTCCTATGCAAAATGATT
This sequence comes from Acinetobacter sp. 789_lipA, assembly GCF_058242845.1. Classification (NCBI taxonomy): domain Bacteria; kingdom Pseudomonadati; phylum Pseudomonadota; class Gammaproteobacteria; order Moraxellales; family Moraxellaceae; genus Acinetobacter; species Acinetobacter sp. 789_lipA. Next base: position 3,268,078 of record NZ_JBZAYS010000001.1, read on the forward strand.
GGGGTGTTTATTCAAACTGGTCGCTTTGATAAATGTGCAAAATACACACCTTACGTGATTATGCAGCTACATGAACACAGCGATGATGTATTAGAGATTACCCGCATAGCAATGCAGGCCATTGATGAAATATTCAAACCCGGATTTAAGTATAAAAAGGCAGGCATCATCCTGATGGAGATCATACCTAAAACCAAATTCTCCCCTGACCTATTTACCGATTATTCTCTACAGATTAAGCGAGCCAAGCTCTCCGACACCTTAGATCACATCACCCACAAGTATGGCAAGAACACGCTGTCGTTGGGCTTGTGTGGGCGAAAAGAAGAACACTGGCAAATGAATCAAGAACGCAAATCCCCAAACTATTTAACCGAATGGAATGAACTCTTTAGAGTGAGATAAGACTATGCATTTATTTAAACTTTCAAATGAACAATTGGCACAGATTTTAATTCCTAAGCGGTTCGTGCCGCCTACTCCTGAAGAATTCAAAGACAAGAATATGGTCTATGTCTTTGACAGTGAGGATAAGTTTGAGCTGACTTATGATGAGCTGGTTGAGATTATTGGTAAGGCTAGACAGGCTGGACCTAGAATGATTCCAGTGTTGGGAACAGTAAACTAAAACAATCGGCAGGAATACGGGTTTTAGAGAAATTGAACAATTGAAGTAGGTCAAAAATGAGAGATGAATTAAAAGAAATTTTTATTCGTGGGTGCAACGAGAAAATTGAGAAAAAAGGAGAAAATGTCGGTCTATCCTTTTATGCTTTCTTCAAGAATAAAAATGATAATCCAGAACTATTAATGGAGGCTGCTCACTGGTGGATTATGAAACACAAATTAGATCACTTCGAGAAAGCAGTTAAAGTTAGGCAACTTGTTTTAGGTGAGTCAAAGTAATAAAAAACAATGATAGAGCGCTTAACTCTATCATGGTTTGATATAGGATATTGATTATTACAATAAAAATTATAAACAAAGTACAATATTAAAATCTTAGTCTTTAGCTAACATAATCTTCAGTTGATATTACTTGAGCATATGCAAATTCAAAAGCAGCCATTAATGTTGCATGTACATGACCAGCAGGTACTTTGATACCATTAAATTCTTGGTCTAGCGTTGCACAAGCATCATGAATAACTTTTACCTTGTAACCAAAATCAGAAGCAGCACGAACAGCAGCATCAACACACATATGGCTCATAGCACCAATCACGACTAACTCAGTCACTTGATTGCTATCTAAAATTTCTTTGAGATTCGTATTTAAGAACGCATTGATGTGATTTTTAATGATTACAGCTTCATCTTCTTGCGGCTTAACTGTGTCCTGAAATTCAATACTATTTGAGCTAGGTTCAAATATAGGAGATTCAGCATCAGCAATATGTTGCACATGAATCACTTGAGTACCCAGTTGACGGGCTTTCGCAATTACTTTCACTGCATTAGCAGCAGCTTGTTCAATATTTACCAATGGTAATAGAGGTGGATCAGGAAATTTGAACAACACTTATAAGTGATATTTTGCTCCCCAAATGATGTTATAAACATCAATATATGGAGTATTTTATGGCACGTAGACCAAGAAGAAATCATTCAAATGATTTTAAAGCTAAGGTAGCACTTGCTGCGATTAAAGCAGAAAAAACACTTGCTGAATTGAGTGCTGAATTTGATGTTCATCAAAACCAAATTATCGACTGGAAAAATCAACTGATTTCAGCTTCCTCGCAAGCTTTCGATCAATCAAAAGCTCCAACAGAACCACCCATCGATCTAAAAAAACTACATGCAAAAATCGGTGAGCAGGCATTAGAAATTGATTTTTTAGAAGGTGTGTTGAAGAAACTGGGCCGCTTCAACCACAAAAGTTAATCGATGACTCACTTCAGATTTCAGTATCTAAGCAAGCTCAGCTGCTGAAAGTCTCCCGTGGTTGTTATTACTATCGCCCAAAACCTGTGAGTGCATCAGATCTGAAGCTAATGCGGTGTATGGATGAGTTACATATGCAATACCCTTTTGCAGGTAGCCGGATGATGCGTGATTTGTTGAATCGTCAAGGACATCATATAGGACGACGTCATACACGTACTTTAATGAAGAAAATGGGCATTAATGCGTTATATTGCAAACCAAATTTAAGCCAGGCTAATCAAGCTCACCGCAAATATCCATATCTGCTCAAAGGATTGGCTATTCAGCGCAGTAATCAAGTGTGGTCTACGGATATAACGTATATCCCTATGGCAAAAGGCTTTGTTTATTTATGTGCTGTGATTGATTGGCATAGCCGCAAGGTACTTGCGCATAGAGTATCGATTAGTATGGAGGTTACATTTTGCATAGAAACATTAAATGAAGCTATTGAAAAATATGGTCGACCTGAAATATTTAATACAGACCAAGGCAGTCAGTTTACCAGTGATGCATTTATTGATGTATTGAAATCAAATGGCATTCAAATCAGTATGGATGGTAAAGGTCGATGGGTTGATAATGTGATGGTTGAACGATTATGGCGGAGCGTTAAATATGAAGAGGTGTATCTCAAAGCCTACAGCAATGTTTTGGATGCGAAGAAGCAATTAAACGCATATTTTGAATTTTATAATTTGAAACGACCTCATTCGAGTCTGGACAAAATGACTCCAGATGAGTTTTACTATGACCAGCTACCACAACAAAATAAGGTAGCTTAACTAGAGCAGAGTATCACTTATAAATAAGCTTTTAGTTGTTCAAACATGTGGGACCACCTCTAATTTACCTGTAGGTAGATATTCATTTTGTAAGTCGATAACTAATAAAGCTGATTTTGACATACCTATTCCTTTACTTAACTAATATTTGTTTTGTTCTACTTATGTTTTAAAGAAGTGGAATGCTTCCACTTCTTTAAGTCACTTTAGAAAGAAAGCGTTTCACCATCGATAGGAATTAAAACCTTATCTTGGATTCCTTTGTCCTTTACGTAATCTGCAAGCTCAGCACGTGTTACCGACATGTGGTTAATTGCATCCATGTGAACAGCAACCACTTTAGCATTTGGTGCTTTCTGAGTTGCATGATAAGTATCTTCTTTGCCCATAATAATGGATTCTTTAAAGCCATCAACCAAGGCGTTACCTGTATTCAAGACAATCACATCAGGTTTAAATGTTTGAATCGCTTGATCAACTTCAGAACGCCAGATGGTATCTCCTGCCACATAAACAGTTTCATGGCCAGCAGCTTCAAATACCACACCCATTGCTTCACCTAATCCAGCTTTAAGCTTAGGAATACGGTACATGGCATCAGTACCGTGTTGACCACCAGTTTTAGTGAGCTTAATCCCTTCAAAGGTCGCTTGAGTTAATACACGAACATCTTTGAAGCCTTGTGACTGAATGATTTTCTGGTCTTCTTTATTCTGTACAAACAACGGCATGTTTTTCGGAATAGTCGCTTGTGCTGCATCATCCCAATGATCTAGATGGGTATGGGTCACGATTACCGCATCTACACACCTTCTAAAATCGTTTCGGGCTTGATAGGCAAATCGACTAATGGGTTCCGTAAATAGCTACGATGAGTATCAGGAAAACCTTCATAGAATCCTTTTTTAGCAAACATTGGGTCAATTAAAAAAGTCGTATCAGCATAGGTTACTTTAATCGTTGCATTGCGAATTTCTTGTATATACGTAACTTTAGACGTATCTCGCTGAACCACATTATCATTCGCAGATAAATGGACTGAGGCCATTGCTAGAGAGAGTGTAATAAGTGAACTACTTACAATTTTATTCATGTTCCAGATCCAATCATTTAGTCATACCTAGATCATGATAGAAAATATCAAACAAAAAAATTGTCCTGAAGGACAATCATCGAAACTATTGGGACAAAATGCTATATTTATTATTTTAGAGAGGTAGGTTTAATGGCTATACCAGTGATTGGATTGTTCGTCTATCCCAATATAAATCCATTTCACTTCTCTATCCCCTATATTATCTTCAATATCAAAATTGAAGATAAGCCCTTATTTGACCTTAAAATTTTTTCTATAGATGGTCAGCCTGTAAAAACAGAACAATCAATGATGATTATGCCTGATGGCGGGATTGAACTTATTAAAGAATCGGATTTTATTATTATTCCTGGGTGGGATGATTTTAATCACGAGCCTGAACAAGTACTTATTGATGCCCTAAATTGTGCATATCAGACTGGAATTAGACTTGTAGGGTTATGCTATGGAACTTATGCATTGGCATATGCTGGTTTACTTGACCATAAAAAAGCAGCTACACACTGGATGGCTGAACAAGATTTCTGTGTGCGATTTCCACAGGTTAAGCTTGATCATGATGCCTTGTATGTAGAAGACCAAAGGATCGTAACCTCTGCTGGAACAGGTGCAGCATTAGACTGCTGTTTATACTTGGTACGTGAAATCTATAATGCACAAATTGCGAATAAAGTCTCTAGAGTAATGGTAATTCCGCCTCACCGTGAAGGTGGACAAGCTCAGTTTATTGAACAACCAGTAGCAGAATCGAGTCAAGATGCACAAATTAACCTATTACTTGATTTTTTAAGAACGAATTTAGCTATACAACATAATATTGAAAGCCTAGCTGAACGGACACATATGACACGTAGGACGTTCACACGGCATTTTAAGAAAGCTACAGGTATGACCTTAGTCGATTGGCTGAATACTGAAAGAATCAGATTAAGTTGTGAACTCTTAGAAACGACAAACTTGTCTATCGAAAAGATAGCTGAGCTTTCAGGTTTTAATAATACTGTGTCATTTAGAAAAAATTTTCGTGAAAAATATGGCACCTGCCCACTAGCATGGAGAAAAGCATTTGGGATCAAAAAAAAAGATAATCATCCCCACTTTCCATAAAAGAATTATTCGAATCAGCCCTCACAAATGGACTATTCCAATTCACACACTGCACAAAGACAGTCACATGTACCTTTATCAAAATCGAATCCGCTGTTCAGGCTGAGAGCAGGATGCACAGCATGAATGTTTTGATCATGATAGAAACAAAGCCTTTTCTTTAGCATGTAGATTAATAAGCCCTTGCATACTTTTACCTCCTGCATTCCCCCAAACAGTGAACTGATCTACTACACTACAAAACACCATATGCTCAATAGTAATAGTGACTTTTCATAAGTATTGCCTAATAGAAACGCTCCACTGTAGTCTATGGAGTTCAGCCTAACCATTTGTGCTACTTCTGATATCAGTTAGGTGAAATAAATTTCAGATATAGATGTAAACAGAATACATTTTATAAAGGCTTTGTTGCACAAAGATTTGAAATGCAAAGCGCCCCTAATTGAGCCAAATTTAAGGCGTAACTTGGGTAAGTGGTCGACCTAATTCCGTAAATCTGTTAAGGACTGCTACACGTGCATGGATCTCATTCACTTGGCTATCAAAACTCCTTGCACTGAGTTTATCTCCTAATAATTTGATGCAATGCATCTTAGTTTCAACCAAACTTCGCCGATGATAGCCTGACCATTTTTTCCATAGTGTCCTGCCTAAACGTTTAATTGTTCGAAGTAATTCATTTCGCTCTAGCGAGCTACTCTTTGTATCTTTCCATGGTTTCGCATTTTTTCTAGGTGGAATCACCGCATGCGCTTGCCGATCTGCAATGACCTGACGGCATTGCTTGGTGTCATAAGCTCCATCGGTATAAACAGAGTCAATCCGCTCATCTTGTGGAATCTGATTAAGTAAATCACCAAGCACCTGTGAATCACTGACATTATTGGTTGTAAGCTGAACTGCTCGTATTTGTAGGGTTTTAGCATCTATACCAATATGAAGTTTACGCCATTGGCGACGATATTCAGGTCCATGTTTCTTGCGTTTCCATTCGCCCTCACCTAGAAACTTCATGCCTGTAGAGTCCATGAGTAGATGCAGCCCATCGCTACTTTTTTGGTAGCTGATTACAATATCAATATGCTTTTGTCTTCTACAAAGCGTGGTGTAATCTGGAGCTATCCAATTTAATCCGCAAAGTTTAATCAGACTTTGCACAAAGCCAGTGACCATACGTAAAGACAGACGGAATAAGGATTTAATCATTAAGCAGCATTGGATGGCTGCGTCGGAGTAGGTTTGATTTCGCCCTTGTTTGCCTTTTGATGGCGCATACCATTGCGTAGCAGGATCAAACCAAATGGCAATATTTCCGCGACTCATGAGTGCTCGGTTATATGCGGGCCAATTGGTTGTGCGGTAGATTTTGTGTGTAGGCTTCTTCATTTGAAAATTATATCGCTGAAAAACCCTTTACAGATAGGTTTGTGCAACAAAGCCCTTTCAAAATATAACGATAGAACAATTAGAAATAACATTTAAAACAAATATTTACTCGATGTTTTATCTGACTCAAGCAGTACTTCCTCATTTGAAAGAAGAGGACAGTATTATCAATACAACAAGTATTACGAGTTATCAAGGTCACGATGAGTTAATTGACTATGCAAGTACCAAAGGTGCTATTACAACATTTACGCGTAGTCTTTCTAACCATTTAATGAAGCAGAAAAAAGGAATTCGAGTAAATGGTGTGGCACCGGGTCCCATATGGACACCGTTAATTCCAAGTAGCTTTGATGCTGAAACAGTTGAAAAATTTGGTAAAGATACCCCAATGGGTAGAATGGGCCAACCAAGTGAAGTCGCTCCTGCATATTTATTCCTAGCCTCTGACGATGCAAGCTATATTACTGGGCAAGTCATACATGTGAATGGTGGGGAGATAGTCAATGGTTAATTTTGAAATTAGACCTCTTTCTAGAGGTCTTTTTATAGCATAACGAGACTATCATATATCTACGTATACAAAGCACGCTAATACAACAAAATGCTTTGCTCTATTTATTAGAATTTTAAGAAGAAAAAAAAACTTGTTGTGAAAAAAGAAGCCTGAAAGAGATTTTTTGTTTACACTGAATTACCTCTAATCTTCTTACGTAAGTGGTGGAAAAGATATTCTGAGCAAGGTGTTGATGGATTAAATTGTATTAGTTCTGACTTAATCTGACAGTTACCGATATTTGCTTAAAACTGTCTAGGATAAACTCAATCGGATTTTTCAAAGAGGGAATTTTAGCCCTATTTTCTTAAGTGGCTTATGCCGAAACAACAAAAATGGGAGCTGATCAACAGCTCCCATTTTTTATTTTTGTTCATGTTCTTTGTAGTATTGATGTGCTCTCTTAGAATTATGTTTCCAACTTTTAGCAACTTTATAAACGCAAGTCGGAAAATCATCCCAAACATGAGGTAAGCCTGTACCACGTGCTACACGAATTTTAAGCGAATAGCTTTTGTATTCAATACGATGCAAAAAATAAAAGCTAAGCTCTTGCTGAGTACTAAATTTCTTAAATATAGAACTTCTGACATTAGGGTAAACCTTCCAAAGATAATCGTGTCGAGTACTTTGTATTGATTGCTTGTATTGATGTTTTAGTTTTTTCATTGTTCCTCCTAGGTAACATTACCTAGAAGGGATCCTCTGCGAAATAGTACATCGTCTTTACCCCTGTGAATTAAAAATTAGTATGTAAAAATATCATCAAGTAGTATGAAATAAACTACTGCAAGATAGTATAACTAAAATCAATGTATACAATATTTGAGACCCATTAATTACTAAATACTGTCTTGTTTATTGGACTCAGGAAAAATATGAGGAATTCAAAACATTCTTAGCATTAAATACTGAAGCAAGAGATTTAGAGCCTAATGCAGGTAGCAGTCCAATTTTCATAATCACTCGTCAACCTTTTGATCCATTTCGGTAAATCGGCTGAAAGTAACTTTGCATACTCCTCAGGTGATAACTGATCTTTGATCGCTTTGATGATCTTATCATCCACAACATTTGGTCCTAAATAGTACAAAGCAGAGATCGCCATACCTACTTTTTGTAAAGGGTATTGGAGCAGTCGCTGATCATCCGTGTGATTCAGTACCACATCTACCCCAGCCAGTTTGAATCGCCTTGAACAGCCATTGGTATGCAAGACATGATATAGAGGCACTTGAGTACTTAAACCTAAACGATTGGCACAATAGCCTCCATCATATTGAAACGTCTCACCGGTTAATCGAGTTATCGCGGCTAACACTTTGGAGAGATCTGGGGGTAAGGCTCTCGGCGGATTAAAAAGATTTGAGAATTTAACTTTATAGTAAATATTAGGGATAACCTGACTGACCTCCCCCTGATCCAGATAGGCAGATAAAAAGCTTAATAGCTGCTTCTTAGAAAGAGCAACACTGATATCTTGAATAGAAAACACAGAGCCTGCTGATAAGTTTTTCAATTCAGCTTCTACTAAAAGTCTTTTAATATTGTCGTCTATAGGCACAATCCGTCATCTTGATATACTTATTTCAGACCAAATTTTTCTAAGGCAGCTTCATTAAAATCATCATTAAACATCTGCTTCACCCGATGCTCTCTTTTTAACGTTACGACAGTAGCGAAGAAACACGCCTCACATAAATGCAGTTCATACTGTTCTCCATTATGCTTCGACCCACTGCCCCAATTGGCTGACAGGACAGCATAGTTCAGTTGAGTGGATTCCATACAAACATCACATAAAATATCTGTCGTTTGCTCTAAGTCTTTGTGTTGCTCTAAATATTCATGTTCTTTTCTTTCCATCTCGATCTCCTCACTTTTGATGCATCTGAGATTTATTTCAGTGCCAGATCCAAAGCAATCATGATCTCACCTTCTTGGCATTCACTCGGTGGAGGTAAAGTCCGATCCTCTTCACGATAAAAGTCCATACTGGTGAACAGCGCATCTTTGGCCATCTGTAGGGCATCCTCGAAATTGTCACCGCAAGTCATTGCCTCTGGAATATCCCGAAATGAGACGTTGTAAGCTTGACCTTCTTGTTCAAATTTTGCTGGATAAAATATTGGACTACACACCATGATCGAATTCCTTTAATACTGATCAAACCATTCATTTCTTGCTTTTAAAGCCCCTGTCTCAGCAAGGGCCTGTCTTGATCATTGTTTTAAATGCTTTATCTAAAATAATAACCCAGCGTATCGTCTTTTGAGTCTCCCCACCCTGTCCAGATTTCTGTCAGCTGGACATAATCCTGATTGATACTTTTGACTTTGTATAAAAAGCTACGGGGCGGAGACGTTTCATTGAGACGTACTTTTTCAATTAAAATAAAAGTCTTGTCATCTAACCATCTGACTCTAAGATGTAAGGGATCCTGACATTGTCCCAGTTCTGCATACATCGCCGCATCTTTGCCATTTTTCGAGAAGGACAAGCCGGCACATTGAACCTCAGGAATGTCCATCACCAGACGCTTTCCGATCAGGCTTTCTTTGGCGCCCGCACAAGCCCAGCTTGAAAGGCTGAGACATAAGCCCGCTAAAAATATTTTTTTCATGATGCTACTCGTTATTTATTCAGTTGAAGTGGTTTAAAACAGATTGTCAATAAAGCCACACTGTAATATGTGCTGTGATGGATTCACGGGATGGTCATACAGACTGATATAGGCAATCATGTCGGTCAGATCAGAAACATCCCGTTTATAGTGCTGGGTATAGATGTAAATCTGTTTAGGGCTGTAACGCTTTCCGTTTTGAAAGACCTCTCCGTTAAACACCTTTAAATGCGGATACTGTTGAAAGACCTGCCGGGTCTTGGTTCGTTTCTCATTGTCATGTGCTGAGGCTTGATCCCACTGCTGTTTAAAGCGTTTAAATTGCTGCCCGCTATAGTGACTCAACTGAATCTTTAAACCCGCTTCAATGTTATCTTTGGTTTGGGCCATATCATCATTGCGATAAATCGAGGTACTTGCCCCAGCTACACTGACCTGCATCAAAGCCTCAATCCGTTGAATCGGATTGCGTTGATCTTTGGGCAGATAAACCTCAATTTCAGGACAATCCTCACAGTAGTTTTCATCGTCTGGATCATCCACAACGCTTGATTTTTGCTGGGTGTATTGCTGCTGAAATTGTTGTTGCAGCGTTGTTAGCTTAGATGCTACTGTATGCGTCCAATCGCCCGTGGCCAGTTGATTGCTAAAAGACTGTTCTTGCTTGGCCCAATCCAAACAGTTTAAGCCCTGCTCTAAAGTCACAGGCTGTGCCACCACAGTCTGCAATGCCAACAATGAAGCACTGGCGAGTAAAAATGATCTCAACTTAAATGTCATCGGATGGTTCTCCTGCTGAGCGTTGTTCTCCTGATAAGCGTTGTTCACCAGACTGATCATCAACTTTAAACCAGTAAGCATAGTCTTCAGCTTTTCCATCTACCATCACATGCTGCACATTAACGTCATAGATCACGTTGTATTCCATTGCGCTAAAATGAAATTGCAGGTTATTGGCCAATAAACCATAGCTGATATTGTCATACTGGATGTTGCTGATCGTTTGAGCTTGCTGATTATCCCGTCTCGTCACTGTGAGCTTCGCCTGTGAAAAATCGACTTGATTATTGGCATAGGCATTCTGTGGATTGACTAATATCGACAGGGATAAAGGTTCAGTTTTTGAAAAGAATTTCTTCGGATACACATGATATGGATAGGCAATCACCCCTTTCGGCATCGTGGTGCTTAGGGTTTGCGATGCATAGGGATAGACCACTTTCATGGCAGCGCCTAAGATGGTCGCTACGCTTTTAGCCTCAGTATTAGAGACTTCGCCATAGGCAGTTTTGCTCAGGAAGGGACTTAAGAGATGACGTCGATGACCAATGCTGACCGAGTTTTTTTCAATCAACCAATTAATCACATGGGTATCTGCACCGTAGCTGGCTAAAGGCTGATAGGCTTGAACAAAATTCAAGTTCGATGTCGAAGTCCCTTGATAACCAATATCACTAAAGCAGCGCCACGTACGATCCGGATAATGTGAGGTCTTTTCATTCACCGCCAGTAACATAGAGGCTTGCATCATCTGATCTTCATAGGCTTGGTCATAGCGAACTTTCGGCAGATGGTGTAAGGCACGGATCTCATTCAAGGTATTGATAAACAGCTGACGCTCCGCCTCACTGGGCCTCCCTGCCTGACAGGCATTCAGATCCTTAAGATCCTCTGCATCATTCTCAATGACATCCACCACCATTGTGCTATTCACAGGCAGAAGCTGTGAGGTTCCTGCCTGTGTCAGTTTTAAACTACATTCGCCCAAATCTAAGGCTTTGAGCTCCCCTTGTTCGAAGTCACAAATACTTGGACTCTGACTGCTAAAACTGAGGGTCAGATCTTGATCCGTCTTCAGATTTAACTGATAGCCCTGACCTTTGAGAAAGCGATGGATCTCTAAGGGTTCAAAGCGTTGTGCTGTCTTGTTTTTACAGATTCCTTCTTGTAGATATTCTGTTTCAGCACACGTCACGGGTTGAGGTGAAGTGCTGCCATTATTTGAGTCTTCTACTCCACCAGAACTTGAACCACCACCACATCCAACCATCGCCATACTGATGGCCAGCATCAAGGTGGTGGTTCTAATGGATGGTGTCCCCTTTTTTATGCGTTTCATCATTTTACACTCCCTCTTATTCTTGGTTTTTATTGGTAATGATCAGCCGACAGCAGTTGGCGGATTTCACTGGCCATTTTGGGGCTACGCCAAGGAAACAACACTTTAAGGCAGTAATGCGGTTTGAATGGGTCGCGTGTTCCAATATTGACTTGGTATTCTCTTTTGACTGGGCTGCGATGTTCGTGATGGTGGATATGCGTTCCCGTCATCGGATTGCTGGTGATTGTGCTGGAATAAGAGACTTTATCTTCAACTAAGTTGAAGTGGCCAACCGAAGTAATATAGTCAAATGGGTATTTCACTAAACGCTGTTCAGGTTCATCAAACAGAATAATGGTTTTATGCTGACTGTTAATCCAGACCCCACGATTGTGATAATTAAACTGTTCACCTTGACGGGTCAGTTGCTCCGTCATACCTGCAAAGTAGGTATTGCCATATGTATAGAAGTAATAAACAATCACAAACCATAACAGCCAGATGCCAAAGAATAGAGAACCAAACCAGCTAAAGGAAAAGACTTTGGCCATAATTAAAAAGATGACGATTGGCACCACGATGCACTTTACAAAGACTTTGGATTTTGGTGGGCGATTTTCGATTGGAATGATTTTTGGTTGAGTGAATTCAGACATCATTGTTCCCCGCATGTTCAATGCAATTGACAATCACAAGGGGATATAAAAATAAGTATTTTTTATAGGCGTGATTGAGCCATCCACCTTAGAGATTGTTCGTGTAAAAATGTTTTTTTAATACAGCTTAAAAATTAAAATCAGTGCTGTATGCCCTGTTGAATGACACAACAAGGTTGAACAGGTGCGGAGGCACAATAAAGAATAGATGGATACAGCATGAGAAGCTCCTAGATGTAATAGAAGTTCTACCAAATTACTGTCAAATAATGGTGGCAGAACGAAAAGGGGTTGACAGACTGATCATCTAGGAATCAGCACACCCGAAAGTGTCCCCCTTCCGTCCTACCATAGAAAAAAAGGGGGACGTGAAGATTCCCACATTCAGTTTATATCCAAAAATATAAACCTCATGTGCTAGATGAATCGGTCTGTCAAAACCGACTGGCAATGTAGGCCAGCGAGCTCATATTAGATTTATCCAGCGCTTTAGTCAATTTCGCGATACGATAAAATTCACATGATCGCCTTGAATAAATTCAGTTAAGTTATTGATTTCACCCATAAGCTCAAATTAAAACCATCAATGGGCTGATTTTGATGCTATGGATCGGTTTAAAATGAACTGCTCTTCTGTAATAAAATAAATGAATAAAATGATTGAATAGATCTTCACCAAACATTCACTTTTTTAAGTGGATCTGAAGAAAAGCCCTGCCGTATCCAACGACATACTCCTGTTCATCATAGGTAAACCCAGCCGTCAGACTTCCCCAATAACTAAAGCTTAATCAATGAATTAATTAAATGTAGCGTTTTGTAAAAATATGCAAATACAGCGTTGACAGTGCAATGGATACGCAGATAAGCTTATAGGACACAGCAAAATCTGTGTTCAGGCGTGAGAACCTGATACAATCTAGGTGCAAATTAATGTCGCACTCGCGGCTATTTTTTTGTCTACTGTTTTAGCAGTCGTTATGGCAGCTTGATAGGGCAACCGTAAGGTTGGCTGATCCTAGATTCAGTATTCTCACCCCTGTCTCGCTGCCACCATTACCGTGAGAAGTAATGCTGGTAAGTATTTAAAACTTATCTAGGACTACTGCTATGAACGCTACTTTTCATGGTGCATACACTTGCACATCTAAAAAACAAGCCTCTCAACTGATTGTTGAACTTGGCAAAAGCATTTCAAATCCCCAGCGTCAAAGTCTAACCCATCTTTATCAAGCACTCGATACTGCAGACTCCTTGTTGACCGAGCTTGAACATGCGCACCAAATTATTCGTCAATGTATGCGCCAGATGAATGATGAACAAATCGCTGAAGTCGCAAAACTCAATCAAAATAATCATACCCCATCGCTCTGGGCATTCCGCACCCATCAACGTCAAAACCTGATTGAACGTGCTGAGCGTCTTTTGGGAGCACGTTATGAAGCATAATCAGCATATTCTGCTGGCTCCCTCTGACTACCCTTTAATTGCTTCGCCTACGCTTGCAAAAGCGTATGGCGTCGCAGCCGCGACTTTTTTACAAAAGCTGCACTACTGTTTAGAACACAGTGATGCTCAAGTCCACAAAGGAAAAAAGTATTGGTTTCATAGCTATGAACAGTGGCAACAAACTCTGGGGATTTATAGTGTCTCCACAATCAAACGGATCGTCGCTAAATTAAAACAAGCGGAGATTTTAGTGATTAAAAAGCTCTCAAAAAATAAATGGCTTCAAACCAACTTTTATTCAATTAACTATCGAAAGTTAAAGCAACTGATCCAGCCGAATACTGAAACTCAAGCTCAACCGCAATCGTCGGTGCAAATGACAAATACAACTGGTACAAAGCCTGAAAGAAGTACAAATCCACTTAAAGACACCCAAGCTGATACGCTAACGCAGTCAATTCAACACGCGTTTCACACTCTCAAAACTCAGACAGATACACCCACACAGTCCTTAAGACCAGCGAAAAGTTCCGTACAACCGAAAATTGTCATTTCTGGAAATACGACGGCACAAGGATTGAGTCAGCCACGCTCTCCAATTGCATCACATGAAATTTTGAAAAATATGAACCCTGATTATCGTCATTTTTATCAAGCGCTGTTGCAGCAGCGCGTTGATATTCATTATGCAGATCAGCGCATTCAGCATTTACTCAAACAGCAGAAACACGTGATTCGACATATTGCCTATATCAAACAGCATTTTTCAGGTCAGGATCGTTATCAATGGCATGCACTTGAGCAATTGCAAATCGACAGCTATTTAATCAAGTAAGCAAGTTCATCTTATCCAGATTGAACTTGCTTATTAGAAACTATCCTTACACTGAGAATCAAAATAAATTAGAAGTCGAAATCATTAGATTTTGGCTTCTGAACAATATCATTATTTTCATATTGATACTGATTTTTTCTGGACAATTCAAGCTGATACTCGGCTTGATGCAATTCATATAAATTCGCTTCTCGAATCTCTTTAACTGTTTGCCTAACCATTTGAATTTTTTCTTGAATATTCGGATCTTTACTATGTAAATAATGCCTCGGTATTTGCGGAACATCTTTTAAATTTGTCCCATTTTTTTGATTATAATCTTCATTCGATAAACATGAGACCTTATTTTCGACGTGGAACTTAATTCCGTAGATCTCCACCTCTTTAATGGGTGCATATTCTTTTAAAAATTTATTTATGACATTTTCTGTGATTTTTCGATAATGATTAATTTGATGACGACCGAGACCAATTACATCTGCTGTTAGTTTCTTGGCACCGCCTCTCTCAGGATTCTTTGGACAGTGTCTTTGAAAATACAGTTCTGGTGTTCGTTCAATGCCATCATAAATACTTCGCTCTGAATATAATAAATGTAGGTGTGGTTGTTCATAACGCCCATCTAGGGTTGAAACATGATTGTGGATGGCAAAGCTGTAGGGCATCTGATATTGACCGCAGAATTCATATATAAGTTGATTTGATAAATCTATCCGCTGCATATAATTGAGTTCTTTCGGCAGAGCCACGGTAATATGCGTAGATGTCCTCCCCTTCATACTTTCATATTGATCCGCTGCATTCCAAAATACTTCGGGGCAATCAGCTGCCCAGATTGGCATATTGGCTGATGCTGTATATTCAAGCTCTTCAATATCTTGTTTATGCGTTGAAAAATATAATGTTCGCGTAATGTAGTGATAACCGAGTTCTGAAGAATGTCTAAATTTGTCTCTACGCAAATTTTTATGCTGAATTTTTAGTTCTTTCACATTATGACGTAAATCAAAATAATACATATACAAATCCAATTTCAAATAAAGAAAATGGAGCATATAAAATTATTCAAAAATTTTATTCGTTTGATACAGAAAATGAAAAAATAATGCGTTTTTTTATAGAAAATAGGACTTACGCACTATTATTTATAGATTCTCTGTGGTAGCAGATGATTTTTATCGAGAATAAAGTCATCAATGAAGTTTTTGATAACTGGTCTAAATAATTTCTTCTGCCAACGATATACATTTTCAAAGATCCGCTCAAACTGGTTCTTTTGTATCTCGACGTAGGCCATCAAGGCTGAAAAAATATGATTCAAAATCAGTTTAGATCGTCTTACTTGAAACTTTTCAATATGACAAACCTGTTTAATCACCCGGTGATATTGCTCTATTTTCCAATGACTTGAATGTAATTCATGAAAACCCTCAAAGGACAATAAATCATCTTCATCTTGATGCACAATATAAAACCTCTGCTGTTCTTTTAACTGAGTCTTAAATAATTGTACAAAGCCAAAATCTTTGAGCCAGACCACTTGACCCTGATGGAAATTTGGCAATAAACGCAGTTGAAACCATTGTCCTTTTTCTGGGGAAACCTTACGGTTACAGTCGATACCAAACATAAATCGAATACCATATTTTCTTATGGTTTTTAGATTTCCAGTCGATGAATACCAACTATCACCTGTAATAAATTGAATCTTTGCACCCCAACTGAGTACTTCACTTAACATATCCATAAAGTAATCATTCTTGGTTTTACTTTCAGATTTGTCATAAATTCGGAAATTAATTGGAATATTTTGACCATTCTGATCTGTCGCATACAAGGTAATGAGATTAATACCCTTGACGGATCGGTGGTGTTTGCCTGACCAAAAATAGCTAACCAAGTCCATATGTTGACTATAGGGTTTATCTAAAACAGTATCATCAATACTGACTATAAGTTTATTATTATCAATATGTTGAATTGCTTCTTGATATAGGTCGTGAGGTGTGTAGTCTTCACGTTCTAGAAAGCGATTTACACTATCATGCGAGATGTTATAAGTCTCGGCAAGTTGTGTGCAGCTAATAGAGTTCGGTTCTGTCATGAGAAAGCCCATATAAATGGGTAATGTACAAGTTGCTGTAGAAGCATGTTTAATTCGTCTGATCACA
The DNA here is from genome assembly GCF_058242845.1 of Acinetobacter sp. 789_lipA. NCBI lineage: Bacteria > Pseudomonadati > Pseudomonadota > Gammaproteobacteria > Moraxellales > Moraxellaceae > Acinetobacter > Acinetobacter sp. 789_lipA. The sequence goes on from NZ_JBZAYS010000001.1 coordinate 3,284,775, forward strand.
GATACTTTATAAAGTATTTTAATACTTTTTTGAATCCGTCAATGCGTAAGTCCTAGAAAATATATCAGCATCATAAATGTATGTACTTTTAACGTGTAACACCCCCCAGTTTTAACGTGTAACAACAGAAATTTTAACGTGTAACACCGAACGAAATTTAAGCAAAAAAACATGTAACAGCCCCAATTTTTAACGTGTAACAGGCGTTTGTGCAATTTTTAGCCACTTCAAGTAAATTTTCGAATATTTAATAAATAATATCATTTAAATACAAACACTTAACTAACTAAAAGTGCTCCGCAGGACGAGCCGTAGTGTTCATTAAAATTTTCTGAAAGAAAATTTTAATGAACACGGAGACGAGATAAAAATCTTTTTTTTGCATTCGCAAAAAATGATTTTTATCTCTCACCACTAACAGCTCAAACTAACAGCAAACTAAAAGTGACTAACAGTGAGTAGAAAAAAAAGCAGCAATTTTTTTGAATATTTCAACTTTTCTCAAGTTTTAAAATTAACATGTGATATAAATTTTTATATTTTTAGTGAGAAAATATCACAATGAGTCATACAGCATTAACAACACAAGACCACATTAATTCAATCGAATATTTTGCAATGAATAATGCTACATTCGAAAGTTCACATTATGATGTCATTCAATTAATCGAACAAAAAAAATTAGGGGAACTGAGTGATAAAGAAAAACAATTAATCAGAAAAACGTATCTATATACAAAAAAAAGAAAGACGTATGATAATAAACTTCTTTTTATATCTAAAAAAGATCCAAAATCGATCACAAAAATAGAACGCGATATTTTAGATTATAGTTATTTCGGAGAAGTTGTTCCACCAGTGCTTGAACATTATTTTTTAGCTGAAAAAATGTTAGACAATTATATGTCAAAATTACCCGATGATATAAAAATAAAAATCCATCAAAACATCTTAGACACGGATGATGCTTTAGAAAAGAAACAAAATATTAAAAAGAGAAATAGAGAGAATCATCAAAAATTTTTTATTGGTGGGACATTATTGTCGCTTCTTAAATTAAATAATAATGATGATGATCCAATCGATATATTATTTGAGATCATGAAACTCTATTTAATGCATGATTATTTTGAGAGAAAATCATTTAACACTGAAGAGATAAATGAATTTAGTACTTCAGAAACTGGAAGAGAATTTAACAACAAAAAGAATTCAATTTTACTCAATTTAAATAATCCATTCTTAATTTACGATGAGTAAATAAAAAAACTAACAGAAAAAGCAGTATGCGTTAATAGCCGACCTTTTTTTCAGGGTCGGCTAAGCCGTGTGCGTTTTTAAAAATTTGGTGGTGTTTTAAAAAGTATGCTGACATTAAATGAAGCCATTATTGATGTAAAAGAAGGTTAAGTCGAAGGCTTTAAAATGGTTTTCAAGCTTTTTGGAGAAATTGCAACTTCTTCTAAAACCACGCCTTATTCGATGCCTTATTTTGCAATTATTACCTTCAATTCCTACAGTAAACAACTTACCAATACTTTGCTTGCAGTTTTTAAAAGCAGTGATGAAACTGTCCCAATGATCACTTGCAATTCGGGTGTAGTGAATACCTAATTGTTTAAGCTTTGTCTTCAACCTTTGGACTGTAGCTAAATCTCTCTTACCCCAAACATAAGCAACAATCTCACCTGTTTCTCGATGGTAGGCGTAAATAAGCCATTGTTTATTATTTTTATTTCCAACAAAAGTCCAGAATTCATCTACTTCGAGAGATTCATAATGACTTTGTTTAGGCTGAATTTGATAGGCCGATTCAGTTAAAGTCCGTAAGACTTTACCGATACTAATGCGCTCAACTTCAGCGATATCTCGTATACCGCTGCCTCTGACCATTAACTGTAATATTTTACGAGTAATGCCAGAATTACATCCTAGATAGCTCAGAGCATGGTCACCAATAAACTGACGTTTGCAGTCTTTGCATTGGTAGTTTTGTTTCCCATCTACTTTGATGCCATTTTTCTTTATACTGTCACTGAGGCAGGTTGGACATTTGATTTCTAGAGTTATTTGCATTTCTCTATTTTATCAAAATTCAACCTGCTTTTTTTTAGCATACTTTTTGATACACCACCAAAAATTTAACTCTCTTACTTTATAATAATATTTTTTTAAAAATCACTTTACAAAAAACCATTTCTAATTTAATGAATATCCATCTAAACAAACTTAAGATTATTTTACTGATATAATAAATTAAAAAATAAACCTTTTTTTTGTTTTTTAAACTTTTCTCATCTTTTTTTATATTGATTTGATAATCTTTATTTTAAGAGTGTATCTATTAAAACCAGATAATAAAGGAGATGATTTATATGGGTGTATGCATAGATCTTACAAACACAGAAAGGCGCGTATCTACAGCTGAATTTGCTTTGAGAATGAATATCTCTGAAAAAGAACTATATGATCGAATTAAAAGCGGTCGTGTGAAAAGACCAATAAAAGATGGGCGTAAAAATTACTGGCTTAATAGTTATGTGCTTGCCTGTATTCTTCATGAGGAAGATTCCATTCTTACGCCAGATTGACGTAAATGTTGTTCTATGACTAAAAGTGCCTGATTTTTTAACATATCCACTCATCTAGTAGTCAAATTCTTAATCCATACTATGACTTCTTGAAGAAAACTAAGCATAGGACTATAAAATTAAAAAAAGGCCACAAATAAAATTTGTGACCTTTTTTGTAACAAACTCAAATGTGAGTAACACTGTGAGTAAGTTTATTTAATAAAATTTTAATTATATTAAATTACAGTAGTTTAATCAAAATATAGGCAGCTTACATCATTCCGCCCATACCACCCATGCCGCCCATATCAGGCATTGCAGGCTTGTCTTCTGGAACGTCAGTAATCATACATTCGGTTGTCAACATTAAACCTGCTACAGATGCAGCATGCTCAAGTGCAGAACGCGTTACTTTCGCAGGGTCAAGAATACCCATTTCTAGCATGTCACCATACTCAGAAGTAGCAGCGTTATAACCGAAGTTACCTTCACCATTTTTCACAGCGTTGATCACAACAGAAGGCTCATCACCCGCATTGGCAACGATTTGACGAAGTGGTGCTTCAATTGCACGACGTAAAATGTTGATACCTACATTTTGATCGTCATTCGCACCATTTACGCCATCAAGCGCAGCTGCAGCACGTACCAGTGCAACACCACCACCAGCAACCACACCTTCTTCAACTGCAGCACGCGTTGCATGAAGTGCATCGTCAACACGGTCTTTCTTCTCTTTCATTTCAACTTCAGTCGCTGCACCAATTTTGATTACAGCAACACCGCCCGCTAATTTAGCAACACGTTCTTGAAGTTTTTCTTTGTCGTATTCAGAAGACGATTCTTCAATTTGCGCACGGATTTGAGTCACACGTTCAGCAATTTGAGCTGCATCACCAGCACCGTCAACAATCACAGTGTTCTCTTTAGACACAGTAATTTTGTGCGCAGTACCTAAGTCTTGAAGAGAAGCTTGCTCTAAAGTCATGCCGACTTCTTCAGAAATCACAGTCGCACCCGTCAAGATTGCGATATCTTGAAGCATTGCTTTACGACGGTCACCAAAACCTGGCGCTTTAACCGCACATACTTTGATAATTCCGCGCATGTTGTTAACAACAAGTGTAGCTAAAGCCTCACCTTCAACATCTTCAGCGATGATTAAAAGTGGTTTACCTGTTTTAGCAACAGCTTCAAGTACAGTAATTAATTCACGGATGTTGCTGATTTTTTTGTCAACAAGCAAGATGAACGGATTTTCAAGTTCAGCCGTTAATGTATCTTGTTTGTTTGCAAAGTATGGGCTGATATAACCACGGTCAAACTGCATACCTTCAACAACGTCCAAAGCATCTTCAAAGCCTGAACCTTCTTCAACGGTAATCACGCCTTCTTTACCTACGCGTTCCATTGCTTGTGCAATGAGTTTACCTACAGTTTCGTCAGAGTTTGCAGAGATTGAACCGACTTGTTCAATTGCTTTGGTATCAGAAGCAGGTTTTGCTGTTGCTTTAATTTCAGCAACTAAGGCTTTAACAGCCAAGTCGATACCACGTTTCAAGTCCATTGGGTTCATGCCCGCTGTTACAGACTTGATGCCTTCATTTAAAATTGCTTGAGCAAGTACAGTTGCAGTTGTTGTACCGTCACCAGCGATGTCATTGGTTTTAGAAGATACTTCACGAACCAATTGAGCGCCCATGTTCTCAAATTTGTCTTTTAGAGAAATTTCTTTCGCAACAGTTACACCATCTTTAGTGATGTGCGGTGCACCAAAAGAACGGTCAATCACAACGTTACGGCCTTTAGGACCTAAAGTTACTTTTACAGCATCTGCAAGCACGTTTACGCCTGCAATCATTTTAGAACGAGCTGAATCACCAAATTTTACGTCTTTAGCTGACATACTAAACTCCAAATATTCTTAAATTTTAATCAATTGTATTGCTTAAACAGCAAATGAACGTTCTGAATTAACCTTCAAGAACCGCTAAAATATCAGACTCTTTCATCACAAGAAGTTCTTCGCCTTCAACTTTAACTTTAGTGCCTGCATATGCACCAAACAGTACATTGTCGCCCACTTTTACATCTAAAGCACGAACGCCATTGTCTGTAATTTTGCCATTGCCTACTGCAATGATTTCACCTTGAGCTGGCTGTTCAGCAGCAGAAGTACTCAAAATTAAACCACCCGCAGTTTTAGTTTCCTTTTCTACGCGGCGAATCACAACGTTGTCATGTAAAGGACGAATTTTGCTCATTTCTAGCTCCATAGACATTTTCAAAATGCCATTGTTTACGATGTGAAGATGACTTCTTATTCCTAGGTCATCAACAAAATTTTGATATGACACTTTTGTGGGGATGGAATAAAACGCTTCAAGGGCAAACACAAAATATTTTTATATTTTTGCGCTCTTTTTAAGCAAACCTCATCAAAGTTTAGACACTCGATTCAATCTGAGGTATTTTGCTGCATCAACTCGAAGCGATTTGTTTCAGCGTTAAAGCTAAAATGTTGTACATCGGCATTCGGCAAAATAATATTCAAGCTATTGGGCAAGCCCGCATGTAAACGATAAGACGTTGCCGTTCCTGCATGAATATCCAGCACAGGATGCGATACCCCAAGTTGATAAATCTGATTCAAATCATAAACGGCAGCGTGGTGTAAATGCCCATGTAAGAGTCCATTTAAACCATGTTGGCTCCATTGCTCCAACGCAATACGACCAAGCATTGGACAGTCTTTCACACAATGACTATGGTCTGGCGGAGTATAAAAAGGCTGATGCGCGGCGATCAGTTTAAGTTTGTGTGCAGGTGCTTGCTGCAATTTTAGGTCAATCTCTTGAATTTGGCTCAGTGAAATATGCCCTCGCGTATGGTAACGCCGACGAATACTATTCACTCCAATGACATAAAAATGTTCAGTTTCTAAGGTGTTTTCCATCCCCCCAAAAAACAGTTGATAACGTGCAAAGGGGCTAAAAAAACGATTCCACACATGGTAAAGCGGAATGTCATGATTCCCCGGCACCACCAAATACGGTAGCTTTAAACTGTCTAAAAACTGCCGACAAGCATAAAACTGAATAAACCGTGCACGTTGGGTCAAGTCCCCACTGACCACTACGGCTTCAAAAGGATGTTCCTCACATAACTGACGAATGGCCTGCATACAGGCTTCGCGTTCGGTTCCAAAGTGTAAATCCGACAAATGTAAAATCATGCGGGAACCATGATATTCAGCGCATGCTTACGTACTGTAATTTTCAGCGGTGGTGTCATCGTGACAATTTCTCCATCTACCGCAACCGTGAGCTTATTACGCTTTGAATGAACAATCACTTCATCTGCTGCAAAGCTATAGACATCGGAAGCCTGATCCAAATTGCCTTTTATCAGCTGCCATAAGGTCTTGAACAAAGTCCGCTTATCACTTTTTGCTACTACCACGCCCGCTACTTTGCCTGCTTCCGCCGCCTTGGCAATGCGTAGTTTCATTTCAGCCAGTTGAAGCTGATTATTGCCAAAGAAAATCAATGGCGTTTTCACTGGATAGCGCTGTCCATCGACTTCTACTTCAAGTTTTAACTCTTTTCGGTCGCGGATGAGAACATCCAATGCCGAGGTATACGCATGCAATGGAAAACGTCCAAAATGCTTATTAAACTGTTCTCTTTTTTGAATAAATAAAGGATAAAGCCCTAAACTAGCATTGTTCAGATAGATATGTTGATTCAGCTGTGCCACATGTACAGAACGTGGCTGCCCTTCACTAATGGCTTTGGCTGCGTCTAATAAATCCAGCGGAATATTCAACACTCGTGCAACATAGTTAAATGTACCTAGAGGCAAGATCCCCATGGGAATATCCGTTCCCATCAATTTAGATGCAACTGCATTTAAAGTACCATCCCCACCTGCAGCAACGATGACCCCTACATTTTCCGCTTGACGATGGCGTAGTAAAATCTCTTGCATCATCTGATCAAAGTTCATGCACTCACTTAACTCAAATGACTGTATTTCAAAACCTGCGGTACTCAGATCTGCTACCAACTGTTCATACACTTCATCTTTATTTGCGGCATGAAAACCTGATTTTTTATTATAAATAAGTGATAAAGGTTTGAGTTGCTCTGACATTTTGCACCTAAACTTGAAGTAATTGCTCTATTTTTGTCCAAATATTCAACACTTAACAGTTTTGTTATGTAAAATTCAAATGATTACCATTTATTTAATCAATAATAAATCTCAATCACAAAATAAATGCAAGCATATGATTTTAATACTAATATCTTAAATGAATAATCTTCATAAATATAATAAATACACAAAATAAAAGCAAAAAATCAAACCAAACTATTGTTTTTTAATAGTTAAAATGAAGCAACCCCATCGAACTGTTCATAATTTAGATACGCCTTTGGTCTTATTTTTTTTATCAAATTATGCTTTAATACAGCCACTTTTTTTTCATCTTTTCATCTCTGCAGTAAATTTTATTGCTGAGATTGTACTTTGTACAAACGTGTACATATTTGAGATAGGCCTCACCATGACCCAAGTGAACGCACCAGAATTCGTTCGTCACCCTAAGCTTATTGCGTGGGTGGAAGAAATTGCAAAATTAACAAAACCAGCGAAAATTGAATGGTGTGACGGCAGCGAAGAAGAATATCAACGTTATATCAACTTGATGATCGCTAACGGCACAATGCAAGCGCTTAACCAAGAAACGCATCCTGGTTCTTATCTTGCTAATTCTGATCCTTCTGACGTTGCTCGTGTTGAAGGTCGTACTTACATCTGCTCTGAAAAACAAGAAGATGCTGGCGCAACAAACAACTGGGAAGAGCCTGCTGAAATGCGTGCTCGTCTAAATGGTTTGTTTGACGGCTCAATGGCAGGTCGTACTTTATATGTAGTACCGTTCTCTATGGGCCCATTGGGTTCTCATATTGCGCACATTGGTATCGAATTAACTGACTCTCCTTATGTAGCAGTTAGCATGTCTAAAATGGCTCGCATGGGTAAAGCTGTTTATGACGTTCTTGGTACAGACGGTGAATTTATTCCTTGCGTACATACTGTTGGTGCGCCGCTTGCTGATGGCGAAAAAGATGTTGCATGGCCTTGCAACCCTGAAAAATACATCGTTCATTACCCAGAAACACGTGAAATCTGGTCTTACGGTTCTGGTTACGGCGGTAACGCATTGTTAGGTAAAAAATGCTTAGCTTTACGTATTGCTTCTTCTATGGGTCGTCAACAAGGTTGGTTAGCAGAACATATGCTGATCCTTGGTGTGACTAATCCTCAAGGCGAAAAACACTACATCGCAGCGGCATTCCCTTCTGCTTGTGGTAAAACAAACTTCGCGATGTTGATTCCACCAGCTGGCTACGAAGGTTGGAAAATTGAAACTGTAGGTGATGATATTGCTTGGATCAAACCAGGTGAAGATGGTCGCTTATACGCAATCAACCCAGAAGCAGGTTTCTTCGGTGTAGCACCTGGTACAAATACCAAGACCAACCCGAACTGCATGGCGACATTGACTAAAGATGTCATCTATACCAACGTTGCGGTAACTGACAACGGTGAAGTATGGTGGGAAGGTCTTACTAAAGAAGCACCTGCCAACCTAACCAACTGGAAAGGTCAACCACATGTTGCTGGTGAAAAAGCAGCTCATCCAAATGCGCGCTTTACTGTTTCAGCGGGTCAATGTCCTTCTATCGATGCTGACTGGGAAAATCCAGCAGGTGTTCCAATTTCAGCGTTCATCTTTGGTGGTCGCCGTGCGGACACAGTGCCTCTAATCTCAGAAGCATTTGACTGGGTAGATGGTGTTTACAAAGCTGCAACTATGGGCTCTGAAACAACTGCTGCCGCTGTTGGCCAACAAGGTATTGTTCGTCGTGACCCATTCGCAATGCTTCCATTTGCGGGTTACAACATGGCGGATTACTTCTCTCACTGGTTAGAGCTTGGTGAAGAAGTTGCAGCGAAAGCTAAAGCTGCGGGGAACAAACTTCCAGGCATCTACAACGTGAACTGGTTCCGTCGTGATGCTGAAGGCAACTTCGTATGGCCTGGTTTCGGTCAAAACATGCGTGTTCTTGAGTGGATCATTGACCGTTGTGAAGGCCGTGCTGATGCAGTTGAAACACCAATTGGTTTAGTTCCAACTTATGAACAGTTGAACTGGACAGGTTCTGACTTCACTAAAGCCCAGTTTGACCTTGTGACTTCTCAAGATAAAGATCAATGGATCAAAGAGCTTGAAAGCCATACTGAGCTATTCGACAAACTTGGTGAACGCCTACCAGCGGCACTTAAAGCTCGCCAAAACGAACTTTTAGATGCTGTTAAGCAATCTGCTTAATCTTTAAATTAAGCCAAAAAAGACCGCGTAAGCGGTCTTTTTTTAATCTCTTTATAATTTTAAAACTTTATAACTCAACAAAAATTTATCACGCTAGACATGGCTTACACAGAAGTAACCACAACTTCATATTTGCGCAATCAAAGGCATACCGGATTCAACTCAATTTGAAATCAAAAAGCGCATCAAAGTCGCTAAAGGCACTTATGGCAGCGTGGTTGAACTCTATCCGCGTTTTGCTGAACGTGCACATCAAGTCGGTGGTAACGTCGTCATTAACTATAATGCCAGCCAACGATTTGGCTTTTGGCCTTGGCGTATTGTCCGCCCAGTCGTTTGGGGAACGGCTGTAAAATGGAAGACACCTGTAGACTGTAAACAGCTCGGCGGTATCGAAATTTAAATCTAAAAAAGCCGCGATAGCGGCTTTTTTAATAGAACAAAATCAAGTGTAACCATGACATGCAATCAACATTATGCAGCATCGCCTTGCATACGACGTAGGTGTAAATCCTGCAAGTAGATGTCTAAAGCTTGAGTTTCTAGTGCATCAAATTTTAAATACAGTTTAGTCCGTCGTTTTAAAATATCTTCACTGCTGATGGCCCACTCACGTTTCACCACATAATCCACTTCTTGCTGATACAAGCCATGGCCAAAAGACTGACCTAAAGTTTGTACATCTTTGTTCTCACCAAGCATATGCCACACTCGACTACCATAACTGTTTGCCCAACGATGTGCTGTTTGAGACTCTAGCCCTTTGATTTCATGCATCAACTCTGCACATAAAACCTCGACTGAACTAAAACCATCTGCACCAGGGAGTTTTGCCTCAGCCGTCCATTCTACTTTCATGTGTGGAAAATAACGTTTTAGCTGTAGCAAAGCCGCTTCCGCCAACTTTCGATAAGTCGTTAACTTTCCACCATAAACAGATAACAATGGCGCTTCATCCGCAACAGATTTAGACATTGCCAGTACATAATCACGTGTCACTTTAGAGGCTTGTGTACTTGCATCATCATACAGTGCCCTTACACCTGCAAAGCTTGAGATTACATCTTCTGGCTGTAATTGAAGCTTGAAATGATCATTAATCACATCAATCAAATAAGCCGTTTCCTGCTCGGTAATGTGGACATAATTTGCATCACCCTCAAACTCTACGTCCGTGGTACCAATCAGGCTGTAATCATCTAAATAAGGAATTACAAACACAATGCGTTGATCATCATTTTGTAGAATAAACGCATGCGGTTCCGGGTATAAACGCTTCACAATAATATGACTGCCCTGAACCAATCGAATACCCGCCTTTGGTGTTTGGAACAGTTGTTGTTGAATAAAATCTGTGACCCATGCACCCGTTGCATTAACCAAAGTTCGAGCTTTAATTTGGTAGTGTTGTTTTTGATGCTCTAAGGTTAGACACCACACACCCTCCTGCTGAACTGCAGAAATGCATCGGGTTTGTGTTCGAATTTGAGCCCCTAACTCATGCGCTTGGATTGCATTAACTACCACCAAACGCGCATCATCCACAGTACAATCTGAATATTCGAAACCACGTTTAATGGTGTCTTTTAAGGGACTGTCGACATTAAAATGAACAAGCTCTGAACCCTCTAATGTTTCTCGTTTTGCCAAATAATCATAGATAAATAAGCCTGAACGAATTAGCCATGCAGGGCGCAAATAAGGCAAATGCGGCATAATAAAACGCATAGGATGGATCAAGTGTGGGGCTTTTTTTAAAAGTACTTCACGCTCTAATAGCGCTTCACGCACCAAACGAAATTCTTTCTGTTCGAGATAACGCAATCCACCATGAATGAGCTTGCTACTGGCTGACGAGGTATGACTAGCTAAATCATCTTTTTCGCAGACGAAAACACTTAAACCACGGCCTACAGCATCATTTGCAATACCCACCCCATTGATGCCTGCGCCTACAACGGCAATATCATAAATGGCATCTGTGTCTTGCATATTCACCTCTCTCATTGAGTTATTGTGTTATTTTTGTTCTTCACGCTAAACTTAACATCAAAATCCAACCTTGTCATATTCCAAAGCCAGTCAAATCAGAGAAAATTCGTTATTCTAAATAAATTAATAACTGCATCTATTTTTACAATTTAATTTTTAATTTTGACTATTCAGTGAAAAGTCGACTAATTTCCAAGCTAAAAACACTTTCTTTTCTAAAAATCAACATTCACCATAAAATAAAAAAGCACTATAACCCTTTGTATTTTAATTGACTATTCATATATTAAAAAACCACAAGAGTTTGTTTTAGATAAGTAAAACGATAATTTCCCATTAAAATAAAGATATTCATTAGAAAAACTTAACAGCATATAAATCATACCAACATTTAGACTAAAGTCGAATGAAGTCCAAGGATAAGGGGCGTATAACGAAACAGAATTTTTTGTTTAATCTTAAAATATATTGTTTTAACTTTTTCTACTTAAAAAAGTTAAAAGATGTATTTTCCGAACTTATCCTTGGGAAATTTTTGTGACTGATCTATCTCCCCAAACTGCTCCAGTAAGCATCGATAAAAAAACCCGTTTAAAATCGATTCTCGGTGGTTCAGCTGGCAACTTAGTTGAATGGTATGACTGGTATGTCTATGCCGCATTTACCTTATATTTCGCGCCACAGTTTTTCCCTGAAGGGGATGACACGGTAAAACTCTTACAAGCTGCAGCCGTCTTTGCACTGGGCTTCCTGATGCGTCCTATTGGCGCGTGGATCATGGGAATTTATGCAGACCGTAAAGGACGTAAATCAGGTCTTACCCTGTCTGTATCTTTAATGTGTGTAGGATCTTTGATTATTGCCTGTGCACCCACCTATGCCAGTGTGGGTATGCTCGCACCTGCCTTATTGCTCTTTGCCCGTTTATTGCAAGGTTTAAGTGTTGGTGGAGAGTACGGTTCAAGCGCAACCTATTTAACGGAAATGGCTGGGAAAAACCATCGTGGTTTCTTCTCTAGTTTTCAGTATGTGACTCTCATTTCAGGTCAGCTCTTGGCGCTGTGTGTGTTGATCATTTTACAACGCACCATGAGCGAAGCACAGTTATCTGAATGGGGATGGCGTATTCCCTTCTTCATTGGTGCTGTACTTGCCATTGTGGTGTTCTGGATTCGTCGTGGTTTGGTTGAAACCCAATCCTCAAAAGATGCACAGGAACAAGCTAAAAATGGTGGCCCAAAATCTAGCGCACTTGCTTTATTTACCAAATATCCAAAGCAAGCGTTCACCGTAATTATGCTGACTGCAGGTGGAACACTGGCATTCAATACCTTTACCACGTATTTACAAAAATACTTAGTCAACACCTCAGGTTTTGAGAAAACCACAGCAACAGAGATCACCACAGCTGCAATCTTTGTCTTCATGCTATTGCAACCTGTGGTGGGTGCACTGTCTGATAAAATTGGTCGTAAACCAATTATGATCACTTTTGGTGTATTGGGTGTACTGTTCACGATTCCAATTTTCAACGGTCTTGGTTCAACCAACAGTCCAACAACCGCATTCATGCTATGTATGAGCGGTATGGTAATTGTAACGGGTTATACCGCAATTAATGCCGTAGTCAAAGCAGAGCTCTTTCCAGCACATATTCGTGCACTAGGGGTTGCCCTACCTTATGCGATTGCAAATACCATCTTTGGTGGCACAGCAGAGCTTGTAGCGTTGAGTTTTAAAAATGCAGGACATGAAAACTACTTCTTTTACTACATCACCTTCATGATTGGTTTATCTCTACTGACTTATATCTTTATGAAAGACACCAAAAAGCACAGTATGATTACCGATCATTGATGCTTAAAGTAAGTGTGTAAGTTAATAAGCTAGACATAAAAAATGCCTTCTCGAATGAAGGCATTTTTTATGTCTGATCAATTTTTTGCCGAAACTTGATCGATTGAATTATCGTGAATTACACCCGCGTATGGCATACTAAGAACAAGAATAATGTTAGGAACTTTTTATATGAAAAATACGTATAAACTTTTAGGCTTAAGCTGTATCGTTTTAGCAGTATCTGCATGTCAAAGCACGCCTCGCCAATACAATGGCAATGTTGGCTATCAAATTGAACATCAATCCGAATCGAGTGCTACCCTTGCTTATACGCTTGCTGCTCGTAAAAATCAGCAACTCGATGAAAACAAATTACAACGTGCTTGCCAAAAAGTTTTAGGTTCACAAAAGAATTATAAATTGGCGATTTTAAGTATTAATGAAATTCCTAACACCGCAGCGGATGTTCCCGAATATGGCCGCCAAATTGGTCAAACCCGTGCCACTTTCGGTTTAAGCAATACACCCGACTTACACCAAGGTGAGAACATTGCAACACGTGAGTCACTTGAAGCACGCCCAAGCACACTACATGTTGTACGCTATACCTGCTCTTAAGACCTTCTAATATAAAAAAGGGCTTAGTGCCCTTTTTGAGCATCTAACGTTCGATAAAAACTCACATTACGAAACTCTGGTGACTCATTTAGATCTGGCCAAGTTGTTGCACTACGCTCATCAAGCTTCATGTATTGCGGATGACTAAAATTTTTAACACGACTATCTGCCACCCAAACTTCAGGTGCAAACTTTAAAAACTCATCTAAAAAGAAACGATTGCATTGATCATATAAAACATCGGCAGCCAATAGAACATCAACTGGTTCCGATTGATACAAGTCATCCAAATACTCTAGCTCTACGTTATTGAGTTCCGCATTAGCACGGCAAGCATATAAACTCACTGCATCAATATCGCAACAAATCACACGTTTTGCACCCGCTATTTTGGCTGCAATCGCCACCACACCTGAACCTGCGCCAAAATCCAACACCACCTTATCTTTGACATGATGAGGCTCTGCCAGTAACCACTGCGCCATGGCTAGGCCTGAAGCCCAACAAAAGATCCAATATGGCGTTTCATTCCAAATGCGACGAATGATTTCATCATCCAGTTTATCGGTTGGAAATACGGGAGGAATGAGCCACAGGGAAATAGATGTTTCAGGAAGCTGTTGCGCAAGCAATTCACAGTGTGGAATCACTTCATGCAAGGCTTGAAGTAAATGATCTGGGGCTTTGGGGAATTGGAAAGTACAGCTCATAAGTTGTTGAGTATTTTTATGCTTTTACTGCAGGATCTTGCAGCTAAGATTTGGATTGAGGAATTAGCCTTCGGCTAGACCTACTTTTGTTTTGGCAAAAGTAGGCAAAACCATGGTCATTCGCTGAACTCGTTAAACACCACCATCTATTTAAAATAGTCGCAGAAACATTCAATAAACAATAAAGTCTTAACTCAAACAACAGCGAATGACGTTTTCGTGTATCTAATACTGGCTTCAAGGCAGCATTAGACCACTTAAAATAATTAAGCTAAAGCTTTCTCAGCCGCTTCAACCGTTTGACGAATTAGTGTCGTAATCGTCATTGGGCCAACACCACCTGGAACAGGTGTGTACGCAGAAGCCACTTCTTCAATACCGACCAATTGAATGTCGCCTACCCCACCACCATCACGTGGATGGAAACCAGCATCAACAACTACTGCACCTTGTTTGATCCAATCTTTTTGAATCAATTCTGCCTTACCAACCGCGCCCACGATAATATCAGCTTGTTTCACAAAGTCAGCTAAGTTTTGAGTACGTGAGTGACAGATCGTTACGGTCGCATTGGCTTGAAGTAGCATCGCAGCCATTGGCTTACCTAAAATTGCAGAACGTCCTACAACGACAGCATGCTTTCCAGTAATTTCGATATTGTTTTCTTGCAAAATAGTCATAATACCTGCGGGTGTCGCAGAACCATATGCTGCCTCACCCATAGCCATACGACCAAAACCAAAACAAGTTACGCCATCCACATCTTTGGCAAGAGAGATTGCATCAAAACATGCACGCTCATCAATTTGTTCAGGCACTGGATGCTGAAGCAAAATACCGTGAACATCAGGATTGGCATTCAGTTTTTCAATTTCAGCCAACAATTGTTCAGTGGTGGTCTCTTTTGGCAGTTCAACTTTAAGTGAGTCCATACCAACACGACGGCAGGCATTTCCTTTCATACGAACATAAGTTGCAGATGCACCATCGTCACCCACCAAAATTGTCGCAAGAATTGGGGTACGACCTGATTTTGCTTTGAGCGCTTCAACGCGAGTTAACAAGTCAGCTTCAATTTGTTTTGCCAATGCACGACCATCTAAAACTAATGCCACGGCACATCTCCAAGTGTTGATATGAATCAATTTTGCACATAATACATGATAATTTTAAATATTTTTCGCTATATGCTGTTTTTATGCGCATACGAATGAAAGCACTATTGTTTTTTTTTCAGAGCTTGCTAATATACGCATCAACAAGACGCGGCGGGGTGGCAGAGTGGTCATGCAGCGGACTGCAACTCCGTGGACGCCGGTTCGATTCCGACCTCCGCCTCCATCTTGTTAAAGCCCGAGTGGTGAAATCGGTAGACACAGGGGATTTAAAATCCCCCGCCCACAAAGCGTGCCAGTTCGAGTCTGGCCTCGGGCACCATTCTTATACTTCTAAGTATGGTGCATATAAAGAACCCAGCGTTAAGCTGGTTTTTTTATGCCTATAGAAAAAGCATAATACAATGCACAAAAAAAGAGAGCACATTGACTCTCTTAAAAATAATATCTCATTTGTTTATCACGATAAGGGTGGTAATAAGTAATGTTGCAGATCTTGTTCTAATTTTTCTTGAAAATGAGCTGGCTCAATAATTTTAATGTATGGAATCCAATAACGTACCAAAGGTAAAAGTTGCATTTCATGACAAATTTGACAATCAATTAATAAACCACCTGATGCATCTTCTAGTACAATTTGTTGCTCTGGCAATAACAGACGTTGCTTAAAATATAAAGCAACTTCAGGTCGCACCGATCTTTTCACCGTTTGCTTATGCTTTGCAAACCAAATCCCCTCACTGAGCTCTAATTGGGTCAAAACTTCTAAATGGTGCTCGAAAAGCTCCGACTCATGTACAACCACTTGATCTATTTTACTTAAACGATAAGCACGTAATTCATCAGTTACAGCTGCGGCCAAATACCAACTTCCCTGATGATGAATTAAACGATACGGGTCAACATGGCGTAAACGATCATTATAAATAAAACTGATTTTTTGACGCTTATGAATCGCGCCCGCAAAAACCTGAAAATGTTCAGCAAATTGCTGTGCATTTTCATAATAATAACCTTTGGCAGAGAACACTTGATTCGCACGCTCATCAAGCAGGCCACGTAGAAAAGACATATCTAGAGATGGATAGAGCTCACCAATCCCAGAAAGCTGCGCAAAGTTCTGAATGTCTTGTAGCTTAAAGCGCCCAAGATAAACAGGATCTAAGAAGTACTTCTTGGTATATTCATCTTGAAGTAAAGGCAAATACGTATTGAGACGATCAAAATCTCGCTCTATCGTTCGCGTACTCACCTGAAATTCATGTGCTAGTTCTGCAACCCCTAATTGATATCCAGTATTTAATTTAGTCAAAATATTCGCTAAACGCTCCGCAAGGCGTTCATGTGTTGAAGCTTTACGCTTCATATTGCCCTCGCTGCACAATCAATGTTGTGTCTTTATTTATAGTTAAATGCCTAAGCATTATATTCAATATAAGTCACTGAATAATATTAAGTAAAAGACAAACGGTCAGCTTTCAAGCTATGTCATGTTTTTATCAAAAAAAAATCGATCAATGTTTTTTAGATTTCTTCTTCTTTACTACAGTTTGCTGATGCGCTAAACGCTCTATATAACGCTCAAAATGAATTAAAGCTTTATATAGCTTATGTAACTCATCAGGTAAAACACTATTATAGATAACCGCCTTATGCAAGCGCTTGAGCGCACGGAAACCATGCGCATGTGTATATGATGTCGATAAAATTTTCATGACAACCCTCTTTTCTGTTTTATTTTTCATTTAAAACCACGTAAATTTGTCAGGTTTAAATTTAGTTGCAAATTTACACCACAGTTTTGACAGGTTGTGTCGAACAATTATCATTTTTTAATCTTTGTTAAATTATTTTCTATTTTCAGTACATTATTTTTATTTTTTGGCAAAATTTTAGGCAAAAAAAAGCTGACACTAGGTCAGCTCTACTTTTTATACTATAGAAATATTACAGAATTTTTACCACAACTTTACCCACGTGCTCACCCGTATCCATGCACGCATGTGCTGCTTGAATCTGATCGAACTCAAAAGTTTGATAAATCATTGGCAAGCACTCACCTTTGGCCCATAGCGGTGCTACATGATCTTGTAAACCTTGTGCAATCTCCGCTTTCTCAGCGGTATTTCGTGCACGCATGGTCGAGCCTGTAATGGTTAAGCGCTTCATCATAATTTGCCCCAACTTAACCTCTTTGGCTTTTGCCCCCCCTAAAAAGGCAATATAAACCAAACGTCCATCGCGGCGGAGCAAGTTCAAATTTTTTTCTAAATACGGTGCACCCACCATATCTAAAATCACATCCACACCAGCATTATCCGTTTTCTCATTGATCAGGTGTTCAAAGTCTTGGGTTTTATAATTGATGGCATCTGTCAAATTTGCAATGGCTTGTACTTTTTCATCGCTGCCAACGGTTGCAAAGGTTTTAATGCCCAATGCTTTACATAACATGAGTGCCGTGGTGCCAATACCACTGGTTCCACCATGTACTAACACCACTTCCCCTGCTTTAGCTTTACCCATTTGGAACACATTCGCCCAGACCGTGAAAAAAGTTTCAGGAATAGCCGCCGCTTCCACAAAACTTACATTTTCTGGAATATGTAAAGTTTGACTTTGTGGAACTACACAATACTCGGCATAACCACCACCATTGGTCAAACTACAAACTTTATCACCCAATTTAAACTGTGTAACTTCAGCTCCAATTGCAACGACCTCACCTGCAACCTCAAGTCCTGGCACTTGCGTTACCCCAGGCGGCATTGGATATAAACCCTGACGCTGTAAAATATCTGGACGGTTAATACCAAACGCATGAACCTTAACCAAGACCTCGTCTGCTTTTGCTTCAGGGATCGTCACTGTTTCATATGCCAGCTTATCCACACCACCCGGCTCTGTAATAATGACCTGTTGCATCGTTTCTTGTGACATGATTTATTCCTAACTCTTACGATATTTTTCAAGTTTCATAGACCTATTTGATCATAGAAATAAATTGAAATGAAGAACACCGTACTTATGTATAGTGTGAAGCCTATTTTGCTACGTGATAGCGCTGATCATTGATAAAAAAAGCAAGCTGCGACTGCTCTCGACATCCCTCTCAAGCATTACTTAGAACGATTCGGGCCAAATGAAAAACACAGGTATTCAGTTGCGTGGCTGATCAGGCAAAGATACAAACTGCATTAGAAATTTACGAACCAAAGGCAAAAACACCATAATCAGAGGAAATGCAATCAACCAAGATAAGCTCCAGCTTTTGAGCCAAAGATTGAAGAAATTATGCACTAAGCCTTTATTTAGCAGCAAGTTAAAACCAGAAATAGAACCACTCATCAGACCTGAAAGCAATAAAGGCATTAACCAATTTAAGTGTTTGATATGAATTTTGGGGAGCGTGTTGAACATAATCGACCTGAGTAAATAAAAATTAGCTTTGGCTTGGCGTTTTAACGGTTTGTTTTAAAGTTTTCATAAACTGCCCAAAATGTGGCATAAAATCTTTAAAGAGTGGAAAGTTTTTATGCTCTAGCATCACCTCACTAAAGAGCTTTAGACCAACAGCAAATGATTTCGCTGCTTCAGCATCCAGCATTTGACTGTTTTGAATCACCTGTAACACTTTAAAAATATCGTCGTGGTTGTAGGTGTTAAAACTCAAAGTATCGGTATAGGTCGATGGGTTGCCTTGAGCATCTGCAATGTGTTTGAGGGTGACTTCATAAGTATGTTGTTTCATTCTGTTTTCCTAGAGACGTGCAATATTCACTGCTGCTTGATCGATTTGTTCTGCAATAACACGAATTTGTTCAGCACTTAGCTCACTGTGTTGGATCTTGAGCTTTAGGGAAGCTTTGAGATTTTCCATCGCACGTTTAATATCAAGATATTGTTCATTATTTTGAATTTGTTTACGCGTGTCGAAACGAGATAAAATCTTTTCCACATTTGCTTGCTCAACCTCAAGATGCTTCAAACCCAAGGTTGTTATACGGTATTGCTTACGTTCAGCGCCATCTAATGCGACCTGAACAAACTGTTGCTCTTCCAAATAATTCAAGGTTGGATAGATCGTTCCTGCACTTGGGCAATAGCCCCCTCCCACAATTTCACCCACCTCTTTAATGAGGTCATAGCCATATTTAGGTGCAAATGAAATGAGATGTAAGGCTAAAAGTTTCATCTGACCCACTTCAAATAGGCGCTGTTTACGTAACACTGGCGCTATTTCCAAATCAGTAAAGGGTTCAACTTTTTGTGCTTTAGACATAAACAAGATACATCTTTAAATTACTAAGATATATCTTAAGTTGTTTTTTAAGAATTGCAACCTCAAGCCCTGAAATAGAACATCAAAATTTAAAATCAAATAGGTAACCGTGAAGGATTACTTGATATTTTTAGATAAGATTGCTGAACAGTTGCAATACCGCTAAAATTTAACCTCTGTTTTCACGTTCACCCCCCCTCAAGTGAACTCTGACAAAACTCCTAAAATTCAGAATTAAATTAAAATGACAGATCAACTTAGAAAAAAATTTGAAAACCTACAACTCAATGCTGGGCAAGGCAAGATCAGTGCATTTCTTTCTATTTCCTTAGGCTTTTTGGGTATTCTTGCTGCTTTATGTTTTTTATTCCCCACTGTGCTCACCACACCAGAACTACGCCCGCTATATAGCAAACACTATGATGTTTTCTACTACACCTTACTGTTCGGTATCATCATCAGTGCTGGTTTTGGTACCTATAGTGCGATCATTAAACAGAATAAATATGGTTTTTATGGTTTATGTATCACCATTTTAGCGGCTGTTTTAGGTTGTGGATTAATCAAAGCACCGACATTACCCACTTTGCCATTTTATGCAGGTTTTGATTATTTCGTTATTACTTTAATCATCCTTGCTTTAGTCTTTATTCCGCTTGAAGGATTCTTTGCGAAGAACACTGAACAGAAAATTCTGCGCGTTGGCTGGGTCACAGACATGAAATATTTCATGTTTAGCCATATTGGCATTCAGCTTTTTTCGTTTTTAACGGTCATGCCTATTCAGTATTGGATCACACATATTCCCAATAATCCGATTGTGCCTTATATGCAGGCACAACCGATTTGGTTGCAGTTTATTGAGTTATTGATTGTGGTGGACTTCACCACCTATTGGTTACACCGTGCGATGCATGAAGTGAATTTTTTATGGCGCTTTCATGCCATTCACCATTCAACGGAACAAATGGACTGGCTAGCCTCTTCACGCTTACACATCGTTGAAGTGTTAATGACCCGTTTTATCGCAACCTTACCAATTTTCTTGTTAGGTTTTCATACGTCTGCTGTCTTTGCTTATTTGGTCTTTATTTCTTTCCATGCCATTTTTATTCACTCCAACGTGCGTTTCCGCTTTCCCTATCTGCGCTGGTTGATTGCAACACCTGAATTTCATCACTGGCATCATTCTTCCGAAAAGCCTGCGATTGATAAAAATTATGCAGCCTTTATTCCACTTTATGACGTGATTTTTAAATCGATTTATATGCCTAATCATTTGGCCAGTGTATACGGCACCGTCGGCTATAAAATTCCAAACAGTTTTGTGAAGCAGTTTACTTGGCCATTTAAGCGCTATGTGAATAAACTGAAAAAACGATTTAATAAAGAAAGTTAACTTGTTGTGATTCGATTAGTTAAAATATGAATTAAAAATTAGTTTTTATTAATTTCTTCTTCAAGAATCATAAAATTACTAAAACACGATTTCTAGCTCGAGTCATACTCACATAAAAGTTATTTTTCTGAAGTACTCCATTATGATAAAGATCATCCTTTCTTATAATAATATTATCAAACTCTAACCCTTTCGATGAATGAATAGTCATTGTCACATGCCTTCTTGTATCCCGAAAGAAATTTTTTGTTTCTTCTAATTTACTTAAAGCACAATAGCTTTCATATACTTGACTACTTAGTTCAACAAAATTTATCATATCTAAAAAAATATACAATAAATCAAAAGACTCTGTTTTAATAAACGTGTTTAAATCATCCTTAAGTTTATCTATCTCTTTTTGTTTATATCTATCAATATCTACCTGTAAGTCTTCCATTACGTTATAAAAAAAATATTTTTTTTTAAATTTTAATTTCAAAAGACATATTGCAATTTCCTGTACTCCGGAATTAACATCTCTAGAAAATGATAATTCCTTTAATATGGAAAACTTCCCATCATAATCATGCAAATCATAATTAGTTTTTTTTAAAAATGCGATCGACTCATACTGAAGCTTTTCAACAATTTCATCCAACTTACTGAGATTAGTTACTATATAACCTTTCCCATTCTCACAATAGTTTTTATCTGGGAAACTATATGATATAGCAATTTCATTTATAATATTATGGCATCTAAAGTTCTCAGATAAAATAAAACTATCAAACCTAGAATCATCTTTATATTTTTTAAAGGTTTCAGAACAAGCTCCCCTAAAGCCATATAAAGTCTGATTAGGATCGCCAACCATCAAGATTTTAATCTTGCAATTTATTAAAAATTCAACAATAGAATATTGCTGGATATTATTATCTTGCGCCTCATCAATAAAAACAGCATGAAATTTCGATTTCAAAAATTTTTTTAAATTTATCTTATTAAGTAGAAAAAGAGCATGCTGTAGTACAAAATCATTTTTACCACTAGACCCCATGATAATTTTATTATTTTTAAAAGCATCTAACCACTCAATATATGTATTAGCTCTTTTTTGGAAAGACTCCCTAACTTCATTACAAAAATATGGGTCGAAAGGGAAAACATTTTCAAAAATAAACCCATGAAATGTTGTAATGATAATTGATGGATGATTTACTTTAGAAATCAAATCATCTTTAGATTTATTTGTAAACGTAAGTACTGCCAATTTCTTCCATGGACGACTTAGCAATATTTCCCTTTTTGCTTTTTCAACTAATGTAGAAGATTTTCCAGATCCGGCACAAGCTGAAACAATTATATTTTCCGAAGTACAATCTAATATTCTCTGTTGTTCCAATGTAAAATCTAAACTAGGCATGCTTTTACTTCTTTTAAAAAATCAAATCTTGAATTTTTGAATATTATTTCAAATAGTTCTTCATTTTCTTCTAAAAATAAAAACATATTGTGCCATTTTTTATATTGAAGTTCTGACTTCAATTCCTCTAAATCAACAACTTCACCATTAAGCGAACAATTACTTATTCCCTCATCCAATAAAGCATTTACAATATCATTTTCTAAATCAATTTCAGCCAAAAATATATCATGTTCCAGTTTAAGATTCTCAATTAATGGTTGAAAGTGTTTGTGTAGATCTTTCTTCTTCTTATTCAAAATTATTTCACCTTCATCTTTCCTACCTTTTAGCTCTTCAGGAATGATCTCAGTAAGGTTCTTATTAACTATTTTTAAGCAGCGTTTTAATCCATAAATATCATTCTTATATATATCATTATCCGTTCGAACGATAATCTTGATTCCAAGTTTTTTAAGTAAATCTCTATATGGTTTAAAATTTGTACCAAGCACTGGTAAAACATACAGTTTTTGAAACTGGTTTTTACTGAGTACACAACTTAAAATAGAATCACACAAAAGTTTTTCCGAATAACCTTCAACCAATAAAACACAATCCGCAAAGTATCCTTTACTGAGCCCCTCAGCATACATTTTTTTTAGATTATGATATTCACTACTTATCTGTGCCGAACTACTGATAGTTTTTCTTAAGGGCATATTTTTCTGGCGATACAACCTAACTAAATTACAATCTATACCAATATGATACAGTAGCTCAGATGAGTGGCTTGAACAAAAAATATACTTAATATTTAAATCATCAAATAATGTTCTAGATAAGTCTATTTGCGCACTTAAAAATAAATGATTTTCTGGTTCTTCTAGAATTAAGATGGGAATTTTTTTAATAGCTTCTTTCTCTAAAAAATAATGTAACATTGCGTACATTATTTTCTTCTGTCGACCATCTCCAGATGCTGGATAAAGATGATCATGGTCACTTTCAATTGTATAAATTTTAAGTTGCTTGTATAAGTCATCAACTACAGATTGAGATGTAATTGTTACTTTGTATGCATCATCAAATACTTTTAAATTAGTGTTTATCACTTCTTCAATTTTACAAACCGTTGTCAACTCTTGAATCTTTTCATTTATCTTTTGAAAATTTTCATTTATCTCATTTTTGAGAATGAAGTCATGTTCAACTTCTTCTATATCTTTTAAAATTTCCTTTCTAATATCATTGAAAACCCTTACTGTTTCCACGTGAGAAGGTATGTAAACCACGCTAAATACATCATCTAAAACCAAATAGTTAATGCCTTTAGCTTTTATTTCTCTTAAATTATCTAAATCATCTCCCCAATAAAATTGCTTTAAAGCTCCCTCATCTTCTTTATTATCTATTTTTAGCTTTATATAAAAATTTTGTGATTCTTCTTGTGTTCTTGCCTCTTGTACTTTAGCTATAAGCTTTTCAACATCATCTCCATCAAAATGTGATATATCTAAACCTACAATTATTTCAATAGCCGAACCCATATTTTTATTATGAAAATCACTACTATGTATTTCATCTAATCTTATCTTCCTATCAAATATCATTCTTAATGAATGCAATAGATTACTTTTACCAACATCATTCATCCCTAAAATTATATTTTTATCTTTGAGCTCAATATAAATATTTTCAAAATTTCTAAAATTTTTCAATGTCAAACTTTTAAACATTTAACTAAACTCGTTTATTTTTCATGCATTATTACCACTATTTTTTAATTTTTCAATAAAAAAACCCACCTTACGGTGGGTTCCTTCAAATCAGCTCAATCTCTTATAGACGAACCAATTCAACAATTTTATCAGCTAGCTCTTCAACCGCATCTTGAGTGAATGCGACATCTGTACCATCGACAAGGTCAGTCACCACAACCACACCTGTTTCACGTACTAGTGCAACCTGATCAGCAGTTAGACCTGCTTTCGCAATCGCAACCACACCTTGTTGAATTAACAAGTTTTCAAGTACTTGTGCATTTTCAAGTGCTTTCACAGATACAGTTACCGCAGCAGGTTTTTGACCTAAACGTGCAGCACGATCTTCCGCTGTGACAGGGTTGCTGTATGCAGACCATTCCACAGACTCTTCCACCATACCCGCACCAATCGTCACGTTGTTTAAACGGTCGATGAAGATAAACGAACCTGTATAACGACTGTCTTGGTAGCGATCAAATACGACAGGCGCATCAAACTCAACAGTGACATTGGCAATGGCATTCAGCTCAAGGCTATCCACTTGTACTTTTTCCAATGTATTTACATTGGTACGGTAGTTAATTGCGGTCACTTTTGCAGGAACAGTTTGCGTGCCTACTTTTAAGTTATAAAGCTTACCAATCACCAGTGGTTGATCTGCCATCCAGACCACAGTAGCATTCACTGAACGTGAAATTTCTGGCGCAGTTTGATCTGCACGTACAAGCACGTTACCACGCGAAATATCAATTTCGTCATTCAGCGTCAAGGTTACCGCTTGACCTGCAACGGCACGCTCTAAATTACCATCATAAGTGACAATTTCTTTGATCGTTGATGACTTACCCGATGGTAAAGCCACGATTTTGTCACCTACAGATACATCACCCAACGCAACCGTACCACAGAAACCACGGAAGTCGAGGTTTGGACGGTTTACATATTGCACAGGGAAACGGAAATCGTTAGTCACCGAACTGCGGTTAATTTCCACAGACTCAAGCGTACCCATCAAAGTTTCGCCTGTGTACCATGGCGTATTTGGTGATTTATTGACAACGTTATCACCATTCAATGCTGAAATAGGCGTAAAGATAATGTTGTTTGGCTTACGGTCACCGAGTTGTGCAACAAAACCTGCATACTCTGTCTGAATTTCATTGAAGCGCGCTTCAGAAAATTCAACTAAGTCCATTTTGTTAATCGCAACAATAATGTTCTTAATGCCCAGTAAGCTTGCAATATAAGTATGGCGACGCGTCTGAGTTTGTACACCATAACGCGCATCAATCAAGATAATCGCAAGATCACAGGTTGACGCACCCGTTGCCATGTTACGCGTGTATTGCTCATGTCCTGGCGTGTCGGCAATGATGAACTTACGTTTTTCAGTTGAGAAATAACGATAAGCAACATCAATGGTAATACCCTGCTCACGCTCAGCTTGTAGACCATCTACAAGGAGTGCTAAGTCAGGTGCATCGCCTGTCGTACCGACTTTTTTAGAGTCACGAGTCACCGCTTGCAATTGATCTTCATAAATCAATTTTGAATCGTAAAGCAAACGACCAATTAAAGTTGACTTACCATCATCGACGTTACCGCAAGTCAGAAAACGCAATAAGTCTTTATTTTCATGTTGTTTTAGATAGCCCAAGATATCTTGGCTAATCAGTTCTGATTGATGAGACATTGCTCAAAACTCCACATATTCTTTAGAAATCGGTTTTTAATCTCTTTAATCCCTCTAAATCTCCCTTTGTTAAGGGAGACTTTCCCCTTTACAAAACAAGGGCTTTTCTCCTCTCTTAGAAAAAGATGAGCAGCACTGCTGCGCAAGGGGAGAGATTTATAAACAGTTAGAAATAACCTTCTTGCTTTTTCTTCTCCATCGAGCCCGCCTCATCATGGTCAATCATACGACCTTGACGTTCAGAGCTGGTTGCAAGCAACATTTCTTGGATAATTTCAGGTAAGGTATTTGCCGTTGACTCAACTGCACCCGTAAGTGGGTAACAACCAAGAGTACGGAAACGTACCGATTTCATTTGTGGAACTTCGCCTTCTTTTAAAGGCATACGTTCATCATCAACCATAATCAGGGTGCCACTACGCTCAACCACAGGACGTTCTGCAGCTAAATAAAGTGGAACCAATGGAATGCTTTCCAAGTAGATGTATTGCCAAATATCAAGCTCAGTCCAGTTTGATAGTGGGAATACACGAATACTTTCACCTTTGTTCACTTTACCGTTGTAAAGATTCCAAAGTTCAGGACGTTGGTTTTTCGGGTCCCAACGGTGTTTCGAGTCACGGAATGAATAGACACGTTCTTTAGCACGTGATTTTTCTTCATCACGACGCGCACCACCAAATGCCGCATCAAAACCGTATTTATCAAGTGCTTGTTTTAAGCCTTGAGTTTTCATGATGTCGGTATATTTTGAGCTACCATGGTCAAATGGGTTAATGCCCGCATCTTTCCCTTCTTTGTTTTGATGTACGATCAAATCAAAGCCATGGGTTTTTGCCATGTTGTCGCGGAAAGCAATCATGTCTTTAAATTTCCAGCCTGTATCTACATGTAGAAGCGGAAATGGAAGCTTGGCAGGATAGAACGCTTTAAGCGCCAGATGCAGCATGACTGCTGAATCCTTACCAATAGAATAAAGCATCACTGGGTTTTCAAACTCAGCAGCTACTTCGCGGATAATATGAATACTCTCAGCTTCAAGCTGTTTAAGATGAGTAAGTCTTTCCTCATTTAATGACATTGACAGCACCAACTCACAAAAATCGTGTACTTATTACACTTTTAAAAATATATATTCATTATAAAGATTTAGTTATACACACTATTGCTTGTTTTATTATATTTATATGCAAAAACCTCATATAAAACAAAATTGATAAGCCCTATAAGTTTTATTTAACAATAATATATCACTAAATAAACTCAAATATTACATCAACTTCATTCAAAGCACTAAGCCTGTTCACGCTTCGATTCTTCATCTATGTTTCTGCTAGGTAATACATCTACAAATACCTAGTGTAGGTTTCATTTACGTTCTATGTATATGACTTACCAAACTCGCAACCTAGAATACTAAAAAGCACACTCAATACAGACCAGCTTGTTGATTTTATATATCAACATGATAACCCCAAGTTTGGATTCCAATTATTTCAAGATTAATCCGTAAAACATAAAAAGCCCGCAATAAATGCGGGCTTTTTATGTTCATATCAAACTTAGTTTTTATGACGCATGTGTGGGAACAGAATCACATCACGAATACTTGCTGCATTAGCGAATAACATGACTAAACGGTCAATACCAATACCCTCACCCGCTGTCGGCGGTAAGCCGTACTCAAGTGCTTCAACAAAGTCTGCATCGTAGTGCATTGCTTCATCATCACCTGCGTCTTTTTCTGAAACCTGTGCTTGAAAACGCTCAGCTTGGTCAATCGGGTCATTCAACTCGGAGAAACCATTCGCAAGTTCACGACCACCAATAAAGAACTCAAAACGGTCCGTAATGTGTGGGTTATGATCATTACGACGTGCCAATGGCGAAGTTTCAGCAGGATATTCTGTAATGAAAGTCGGTTGACGTAGCTGAGTTTCAACAGTTTCTTCAAATACGATGGTTTGAAGTTTGCCCAAACCAAAACCTGGTTTCACCTGTTCTTTAAGTTCTTCTTGCACAAATTTTGCCAAGAATTCACGATCATTGACATTTTCAGGCGTGAACTGTGGGTTGTGTGCTAGAATGGCATCAAACATTGAAATTTTCTTGAATGGGCCTTTGAAGCTATATACTTCTTCACCATAAGGCACATCAGTTGAACCCAAAATGTCCAACGCTAAACGCTCAAGCATATTTTCGGTAAGTTCCATCAAGTCTTTATAGTCTGCATAAGCTTGATAGAATTCAATCATAGTGAATTCTGGGTTATGACGCGTCGAAACACCTTCGTTACGGAAGTTACGGTTGATTTCAAACACACGCTCAAAACCACCGACCACCAAACGTTTTAAGTAGAGCTCAGGCGCAATACGTAAGAAAAGTGGCATATCCAAAGCATTATGATGCGTTTCAAATGGACGCGCTGATGCTCCACCTGGAATCACATGCATCATCGGTGTTTCTACTTCCATAAAGCGCTGTTCAGTTAAGAACGCACGAATGCCTGAAACCACTTTGGCACGAATTTCAAAAGTCTTACGTGTTTCCTCGTTCACAATCAGGTCAAGATAACGCTTACGATATTTAACTTCAGTATCGTTTAGACCATGGAATTTATCTGGAAGTGGACGAAGCGACTTGGTTAAAAGCTCAAAGTGTTCAATATGTACATAAAGGTCACCCTTACCTGAACGACCAATATAACCTTTCACCGCGATAATATCGCCAAGATCTAAGCTCTTAATGGTTTCTAGGGTTTCTGGTGCTAACTCTTTACGCGCTACATATAACTGGATACGACCCGTCATATCTTGGATCACGATGAATGAACCGCGGTTCAACATCACACGGCCCGCTACAGACACATAAACATGCTCTGCTGCTTCAATTTCTTCTTTGCTTTTGTCTGCAAATTGATCTTGTAAGTCTTGCGCATAATGTTCACGTTTAAACGTGTTTGGCCATGGGCTAGTGCCCGTTTGTTTGGCTTGATCTTCAATCTGCTTTAACTTGGCATGACGCTGTGCAATTAAATCGTTTTCGGAAATGGCTTGTTCAGAAGTCGATTGAGCGTTTTGTTGCGTCATCTCTGCCTCGTGTATATGTATTAAAAAACGGAAGTTGCATAGCATAGCAGAATTCCAGACGAATGAGCATCATCAAAAACCATGCGGTATATAAAAAAGTATATATCCCGTTTATTTCAGAGCTAAGAACCCACCGTATAAAAGGTCTGTCTATTTCTTAGACCAAAAGCTAACTTCATTTCACGGTTAATCCCTCTACAATGGACATTATAAATCGTGGAAAAGTAAACTTTTCTCCACTCATAAAATAATTTAGTTTTTTAATTGAATGATAAATCATGAGCAGATGCGAATCTAAAATTTTGTTTTTGCATGGATTAGACTCCTCACGCGAGTCCACTAAGTTCCATGCCATTGATGCAAAGCAGAAATTTTGTATCGATATCGATTATCGCTATCTCAATTTTTCTACCGTAGCCAGTTTCTACGACGATATTATTGAAAAAATAAAACCTGAAATTATTGTTGGGCATTGTATTGGTGCATATTGGGCATTGAAAATGTCGCTGCTACATCAAATTCCATGTGTGATTGCCAACCCACGCTTAGCCCCTGACTTTCGCGATGATTATCCGAGTATTAATGATACTGACTTAGACCACAATGTACCGCAAGTGGCCTACTTGGAGCTGGGAGATGAATTAATTGATATGTATGCAGCACAGGAAATTTTAGAAAATTATATGTTGATTCAAGCGGTTGAAGGTGGACATCACCGACTACTTAAACCTGAAAATATTAATCAGCTAATTGAACATTTAGAACAACAATATTTATATAAATAAAAAAAGCCTTGGATGTCCCAAGGCTTTTTAATGTGCTTATGCAGCAACAGAGTCTGGTTTCGATTTATCATCTAACACTGACCAAATCTTTAAACCTAAGTCAGCATGCAAATCAGGCAAATCAAGAAAAATACTGGCACCGAGCACTTCATGATTACATTTTGCCACCAACTGTTTAACGGCTTTTAATGTACCGCCTGTCGCTAAAACGTCATCCACAATAATCACTTTTTGCGATGGGGTATTGGCTGCCATTTCTAAACGGTCTAAACCATATTCCAAACTATAACCCACGCCCACCACTGGTGGTGGCAGCTTGCCCGCTTTACGCACCAACAATAAACCTTTACCTAAACGCTGTGCCAATAAGCTCGCAAGGACAAAGCCACGCGCTTCTACAGCAACAAAACTGTCTACTTCCGCCAACTGTTCAGCAGGAATACTTGCAATTAACGCGTCGGTTAAAGGCTCAATATTGCTCATAAACAATGGTGTTAAATCGAAGAAGCAAATCCCAGGTTTTGGAAAATCTTGGACCGTACGAATGTGCGACCACAACGTTGTAGACAAGTTGTTCATAGGAGATCAATAAAATTTGAAAAGGAATAGATGAATTTTACAGCTTTATCTGTTAAAAAAACAGTCAAGTACTGGCTATGCAGCCGACCGAACAACCAAAATATTTATGTAAATTATTGTTTTTAATTAAATCATTTATTTAATAAATATTAGGTATAGATGTACTCAATATTAAAATAGCAATTTAACTTTGAGTTTACAGCACGACCTTAGTCTATACATCAATAATTTTATAAGGCTAGCTGACTGAAAAAACGCATCTTTTTTAGATGTAATCATCTACAACCTTCACCCATTCGCAAAACGTGATCTGGTTTTAAATGATACGTTTTGTCCTGATTATCGCTTTTAGCCGATAGATTCAATCATTAAACTCCGATATTTACTTTACATTCGTATTAGAACTGCGTAAAAATTTAGGTTAGCGAAGCATGCTAACCACTCAGATGAATAGCAGCTTGCGTAATGGATTATTTTGCTGAACCCTTTCTTGTTCAGCGTTTTGGAGAGTCAAATGAAGAAGTATCAATGCATCGTGTGTGGATGGATTTATGACGAAGCAGAAGGTTGGCCACAAGATGGCATCGTGGCGGGAACAAAATGGGACGATATCCCTGACGATTGGACTTGCCCAGATTGTGGCGTGTCAAAAATCGATTTTGAAATGGTTGAAATCTAATTCATAGTGTTAAAGACCATGCAGCATGGTCTTTTTTTACGTCTTTAAAATAATCTCTGGAGAACCTTATGCATCCCATCGTCATCATTGGCTCAGGTATGGCAGGCTATGCTGTAGCACGTGAATTTCGCAAGCTGAACCCTGAACAAGAGCTGCTTATGCTATGTGCAGATGATGCGACTAATTATGCCAAACCAACGTTGTCCAATGCCTTTGTTGCCAACAAAGCGCCTGAACAGATTGCTTTGGGTGATGCAGAGAAAATGGCAACACAACTGAAAATGCAAATTGCCACGCATACTTGGGTGAAAGAGATTCATGCTGAACAACAGCAGTTAACTCTTGTTAAAGATGGCGCTGAATCTACACAGCCCTACTCTCAATTGGTTTTAGCGGTAGGTGCAAACCCAATTCGCTTAGCCATTGCTGGTGATGGAAGCAATGATATTCAAGTTGTCAACAATCTAGACGACTATAAAGCCTTCCGTGCAGAACTTGAAAAACGTGCAGACAAGCGTGTAGTCATTTTAGGTGCAGGTCTCATCGGCTGCGAATTTGCCAATGATTTACAACATACAGGCCATCAAGCTACCGTCATCGACTTGGCAAACCAGCCTTTGGGCCGTTTATTGCCAGCGCATGTCTCAAGTGCCTTTAAAGAAAACCTTGAAGCAACGGGTATTCATTTTGCCCTTGGCACTACAGTTGAAAAAGTGTCTAAAATTGAAAATGGTGACTATGTTGTGACCTTGGCCAATGGTCAGTCTTTGGTTGCAGATGTAGTCTTATCTGCGATTGGCTTACAACCGAGCATCTCCCTGGCAAAAGAAGCAGATATTCAAACCAGTCGTGGCATTTTGACCAATGCACAACTTGAGACCAATCAGCCGCATATCTACGCTGTCGGAGATTGTGCTGAAGTGAACGGACTCTTGCTACCTTATGTCATGCCAATCATGCAACAAGCACGCGCTTTAGCCAAAACCTTAAATGGTGAGACCACTGCGGTGCATTACCCTGCTATGCCTGTAGCCGTTAAAACACCCGCTGCGCCGCTCACTGTTTTGCCTGCGCCAATCGATGCAGAGGTGAACTGGGAAACTGAGGAATTAGACGATGGCATGATTGCCAAAGCCCTAGACAGTCAAGGTACACTTCGCGGCTTCGTACTGCTCGGTGCAACCGCAGCGAAACAACGCTTAGCATTAACAAAACTGGTTCCAGACTTGATTCCAGCACAGATTTAGAGTTTAAATAAAAGGACATTTATAACAATAGATGTCCTTTATGTGAGGATTACAATAATGAATAGCGCACTCCAATATAATCTTTCACCCTATACCTCTTTCATGCGCGAAACCAAAGTCGACTTAGGCAATGGTATTGAACTCCATGTCGAAATCGGTGGCGAAGACCATCATCCGACCATTGTTTTGATCATGGGCTTAGGAGCACAGCTCTTATTTTGGCCTGATTTCTTCTGTAAATCTCTGATTGATCAAGGTTTTCGTATCATTCGCTTTGATAACCGAGATATTGGTTTATCTTCAAAAATTAAACATCAAGGTCCACGCTTAAACACCCTCAAACTGATGGGTCGTTTTGCTTTAGGTTTAGATAACCGTGGTGCACCTTATGACTTATATGACATGGCTGACGATGTGGCACTGCTTTTAGACCGTTTAGGTTTAGATGAAAGTTATGTGATTGGTGCATCCATGGGGGGTATGATTGGGCAAATTCTAGCAGCACGTCATCCACAGAAGGTCAAAAAGCTCGGCCTAATGTTCACCAGTAACAACCAACCTTTACTGCCGCCGCCTTTTCCAAAGCAACTCTTTAGTCTAATTGGGCGACCTGAATCGACCGATGAAGAAGGAATTGTAAGCCACTCTTTGAAAGTGTTTAAGATCATTGGCTCGCCTGATTATCACAATCCAATCGAGTCAATTCAGACTTCTCGCAAATTATATCGCCGAAGTTATTACCCTGCGGGTGTACTTCAACAGTTTTTAGCAATATTATGTACAGGTTCTTTATTGCAACTGGACAAACAGATTCAACAACCGACCCTTGTGGTACACGGTTCGCGAGACCGTTTACTCCCGCCTAGTCACGGAAAGGCCGTTGCAAAGGCAATTATGGGCGCTAAATTTGAATTAATTGATGGAATGGGGCATGATATCCCACCGCACTTCATTCCAAATCTTAGCGAATTATTTGCACAACACTTTAAATCATAATCATTAGGACACTATGGCTGCATTACCATCCTTAAGACAGCTGTCATATCTCGTTACACTGTCAGAAACGCTGCATTTTACTGAAGCTGCACGCCGTTCATTTGTAACCCAATCGACTTTGTCGGGCGGGATTATGGAGCTTGAACGCCTACTCGGTGGCGTACTTGTAGAGCGTGATCGCCAAAATGTGCGCTTAACTCCTCTAGGCGAGCAAGTCGTTGCTCGTGCTCGTGTTCTACTGGCAGATGCTCAAGACCTGATGCGTTTAAGCCGAGAAATGAGCGAGCCTTTAACTGGTGATTTACATCTAGGTGTTATTCCAACCATTGCGCCATTTATTTTGGCGCAATTGTTAGATGAAGTGCATAAGCAACTCCCTAAAATTCAACTACATTTACACGAAGCGCAAAGTGAGAAAATTGTAGAAAAACTCGAACATGGTAATTTAGACATGGTCGTTTTGGCTCTACCTTTTGATACACGTGGCTTAAAAGTTGCTGAGGTCGCAAAAGAAAGTTTATTTTTGGTCTGCAATAAATCAGATATCGCAAGCCAAGCCAAATCGCTGGATGACTTAGACCTTTCGCGTTTAATGTTGCTTGAAGAAGGCCACTGCTTACGTGACCACACTCTAAGTGCCTGCCCTATTGGTGAACGTAAGAATGACCATCGTTTAAAAGCGAGTTCTTTACCGACCCTTGTAGAAATGGTATCGGCTGATCTTGGTTTTACCTTATTACCTGAAATCGCAATTCATACCAATATGATTAAAGCGAATCCAGATTTGATGGTCAAACAAATTGAAGCTGCTCCAAGCCGTATCTTGGCTTTGGTGACACGTAAAAGCACCCCGCTACAAAGCGAATTTGATGTGCTATTACAAATCCTGCAAAAAATTACTCAAGATCTGCACTAAGTTTATTTTTGTGCATAAAAAAGGAGTCAAACATGACTCCTTTTTTGTGCCTAAATCTTTTTTAGACCCAAGCACCTCTCTAAAGTTATTTAATCACATCTAACAAATAACGCTGTGCATTATGCTCAGTTTCGTCTTCAACTGGTGTCGCACGAAGCCATGTTCCGTCACCCTGTAATAACCAAGCTTGTTGATTATCCTGCAAATAGGTCAACAAACCTTGCTGATAAATACGTTTTTTCAAAGCAGGATCTTCAATTGGGAAACATGCCTCAACACGATTAAATAGATTTCGATCCATCCAGTCAGCACTCGAACCATAAATACGCGCATCGCCATTATTACTAAAATAGAAAACACGGGTATGTTCTAAGAAACGCCCCACGATCGAACGTACACGAATGTTTTCCGAAAGCCCTGGCAAGCCTGGGCGTAGACAACAAATTGAACGAATAATGAGATCAATTTGTACACCTGCCTGCGATGCCTCATATAGCTTGTTGATCAGTTGCACTTCAGTTAGTGCATTTACTTTCACAATAATCTGCGCTTTCTTGCCCGCTTTGGCATTGGCAATTTCATCATCAATAAAGTTAATCAGTTGAGCATGGAGCGTAAACGGTGCATGGAGTAGCTTTTTCAGCTTCGCCATTTTCCCCATACCCGTCAGTTCTTGGAAAATACGGTGTACATCTTCACATAACTCTTTATCGGTCGTGAGCAAGCCATAGTCGGTATAAATTCGTGCATTACCCGCATGGTAGTTACCCGTTCCCAAGTGCACATAACGAACGAGTTTATTATTTTCACGGCGTACCACAAGAATCATTTTGGCATGAGTTTTATAGCCCACAATGCCGTAAACAACCACTGCGCCCGCTTCTTGTAGCACATTTGCCACTTCGATATTTGACTCTTCATCAAAACGCGCACGCAGCTCAATCACTGCGGTAACTTCTTTCCCATTACGCGCCGCTTCTGCTAAGACTTGTACAATTTCAGAGTCTGCACCACTACGGTATAGGGTTTGTTTAATCGCCAACACTTGTGGGTCACGTGCCGCTTCACGCAATAAGTTAATCACAGGTGCGAAAGACTCAAACGGATGATGTAGTAAAATATCCTGTTTCTGCATTGCAGAGAACATGCTTTCCGACTTTTTCAGCACTTTAGGAATAACAGGAATATGCGCGTCATACCGTAGATGGGGACGTTTAAAATTGGACAATAAACGCGCCAAGTTCACCGGTCCTTCGACTTTATACAACTGCTCCTGATGCAGATCAAATTCATCTAGCAAGTAGTTATAAATATGTTCTGGACAGTTTTGTGTAACTTCCAAACGTACTGCTCGTCCAAAACGACGTGAACTTAACTCACCTTTCAGTGCTTTGGCTAAGTCTTCCACATCTTCATTGAGTGCCAAATCGGCATTCCGTGTGACACGGAACTGATAACAGCCTGTCGCTGTCATCCCTGGGAACAAGTCAGAAACATGCTCATGGATAATGGCTGAAAGCATCACATGATGCTCTTTTCCACCTGTGAGTTCATCAGGTAGCCGAACCACACGTGGCAATGAACGTGGTGCAGGAACAACGGCCAAATCAATCTGACGACCAAATGCGTCTTTCCCTTCCAAAGTCACGATAAAGTTGAGACTTTTATTCACTAAACGCGGAAATGGATGCGCAGGGTCAAGGCTAATCGGTGTTAAGACAGGTGCGACCTGTTCTTGGAAATATTTCTTTACCCATGAAGACTGTGCAGGTGTCAGTTCCCCACGGCGTAAGAAGCAAATGTCTTCCTCACGTAGTTTCGGCAGAATTTCATCATTGAGAATACGATACTGACGTTCAATTGCGGCATGTGCGGTTTGCGAAATTTGATCGAGTACTTGGCGTGGGGTTAAGCCATCGGGGCTACGGCTTTCATTGCCCAGATCCAACTGTTCCATGACGCCCGCAACACGAATTTCAAAGAACTCATCTAAGTTACGTGAAAAAATCAGTAAGAAATTCATCCGTTCTAACAGCGGATGTAAAGGATCTACGGCTTGTTCCAATACACGTAAATGGAAATCTAATATCGATAACTCACGGTTAATATAGCGATCGTTATACGCGTATTCAGGTTGTAGTATCGGAGATGTGCTTGCTGCCGTATTCATAGCTAACCTTTGATTATTTGAATGCGTTTTATCATGATAAGTATGCTTCAATTTTGTGACAATTTCATAAAAAAAAGCCCATAAATTTGGGCTTTTTCACATCAATCAAATTAAGGGATATCACTATAGCGCATATACTTTCGAATCATGCGCTCACGGTTTTGCAACTTACGGTCATTTTGATGGTCTTGGTAGTATTTCGGATTGGGTAAAATGGCCGCTAAAAAGACCGCCTGCTCTCGGCTTAAGCTACGTGAACTTTTACCAAAGTAGTGTTGGGTTGCAGCTTCCACGCCATAGATATTATCACCAAACTCCACCGAGTTCAGATAAACCTCTAAGATGCGTTCTTTGCTCCACATCCGTTCCATCATCCAAGTTGCAACAGCTTCCTGACCTTTACGAATGAATGAACGCTTGTTATATAAAAATAAGTTTTTGGCCAATTGCTGAGAAATTGTTGAACCGCCGGCAACTACTTTGCCCGTGTCATTATTACGCTCAAGCGCCGCTTGAATGCCATCCCAGTCAAAACCATGATGTTGCATAAATTTGCCATCTTCAGCCGCAACAATGGCTTTTTTCATGTACTCACTGATCTCGTCATAATCACGCCATTCGTGTTGAATAGGCTTAGATGGCTCAGACCAATAATCAATTCGCATAAACATGGTGGTTTCCACTGGCTTGTACCGCCACCACGCAAGACTTGCAAAAATCCACAACTGTACCAAAAGCACGAAGCTGACAACGACTAACAAACTACGAACAATAAAAGCTTTCATGCCAGTGGCTTACTCCAAAAATCATTTTTATTCATGCTAAGCTTGGGCAAATATAGCAAAATTTTAGCAAGAATAGCATGACCGAGCTTACACCTCCGCAAATCAAAACAAAATTCGACGTACATTTATGGTGGATTACCGCCGTCATTATTGCCGTGAATGTTGGGCTGTTTTTTTGGCAAGTACTGCATGGCATGGATGTCAGCAATCCAAGTACGGCTGATGCTATACACTGGGGAGCAGACTATGCACCGCTCACCTTCTTGACTGAACCGATGCGTTTATTGAGCAGTATGTTCTTTCATTTTGGCTTGGTTCACCTCATATTGAACATGTGGGCGCTGTATATTTTTGGCAGTGTGCTGGAGCAAATGTTTGGACGTGTCTATTTTCTTGCGCTATATGTTCTTGCTGGTCTCATGGGTAGCTTGCTCAGTGGTTATATTGCCATTCAAGACAGTTATGAACTGATTCGTGTTGGTTTAGCAAACCCTGAACTCTTGCCGCGTGTCGGTGCAGGGGCTTCAGGTGCCGTCATGGGACTGGGCGCAGCACTGACGGTTCTATCGCTACTACCGATGCTCCCACAGCAACGTTTTATTTTAGATAAAAAGACTTTGCTCATCGTGATGGGAATCAACTTAGCCATGGGCTTTATGATTTCAGGGATTAACAATGCCGCACATATTGGCGGCATGTTGATGGGTGCTGTTTTGGCGGCACTTTGGTATCTCTCACAAAAAACGCAGCAGCGTTGGATTATGCTGCTGAGCCTTGTTTTGGCAGCCTGCGGTTCGTATTGGTTTTACTTACACTGCCAAAACCTTGTGGTCTATATTCAACCCTTATGGTCAGAAGTGTTAATGATGATGCGTCAACAGCTCAATTTCTAAGATTCAACGCTTAAGATATTAAGAGATCAATCACGATTGATTGATCTCTCTCAAACTTTGTAAAGGTGGAATCTCACTGAGATAACTTAAGCGATAACGCCCAATCAGCGCGCAGAGTAAGGTCATGAACAGTGGTAAAATGAGCCAGATTTCCCAGTGTGGCTGAATGGTTAATCCCATGCGATAACATGCTACTGCACTTATTGCTTCAGCAAATAAACAAGAAACCACACCTGCCATAAAACCAATAAAGCCAATTTCTAGACTGAGCATAGTTCTGAGTTTTTGCTTGGAACCACCAAATGAACGTAATAACGCCACCTCACGTTTGCGCTCATCCATGAGTAAGTTCAGGCACGCAATTAAAACCAAAATACCTGAAATACTCACTAAAACTGCAAGGATCGTGACAATCTGCACCAGCACGGTCACGATGCGCTTAATTTCATCTAAAATTAAACTTACATCAATAAAGACAGTGTTGGAAAATTGTTGAATGATACTGACCAATTTCGCTTTGTCTGACTCAGGCACATAGAAACTGCCCAAATAACTGCCCGCATTTTCATCCATAGTTTGGGGCGCAAAAATAAAGAAGAAGTTTGGGCTAAAACTTTCCCATTCTACAGTTCGTAAGTTTGCCACTTTGGCATGAATCACACCCTCTGGTAAGCTAAAGGTCAGTTGATCCCCCACTTTTATCCCAAGCTCTGTTGCGGTGTTGGCTTCCACCGAAACTTGCCCTTTTGCTGTCAGTTTTGATACTCCAGAGACAATTACATTGTCTTTAGGATAACGGTCTGCTTGGGTTAAATTTAGCTCGCGACGTAAGGAATTATTTTGCTTCACCAAATCCGCAGCAAAAGGCTGTCCATTTTTGGCAATCAGTCTACCTCGAATATTCGGATAGAGCGGCGTACTGTTCCAATGGTTTTGTTCAATTTTCGCTTTTAACTCAGGCATGTCAAAAGGCGGTAAACCATATACAAACTGATTCGGCGTTCCTATAGGAATTTGCTGTTGCCAACGTTCTAACAAATCGGTTCGTAGCACGGCTAAAACCGTAATTAAACTGAGTCCTAAAGCCAAAGCGGTAATCTGAAACGCAGTTTGGTAAGGCGTACGGACATAGGCAGAAACCGCATTTTTCAAGCCGCGCAGGAACTTCAAACTCAGCCAGACCACAACGTATAACACTGCACATAGAATAATAATTGCCCCAATCACCATGGCTGTCAGCACCATGTTTTCAGTCAGAACAATACTAAATAATACCAGACTTGCCGTGCCTGCAAGTAACATCCAAAACATAGACGAAACTGATTTTTCTTGACTGCGAATGACACGGATCGGTGGAGTATTCAAAAGCTCCCAAAAACTTGGTAAGACAAAACCCAATAGCACCACAGCACTAGTCAACATGGCAATCGGAATCGGCCCGAGCAGCATATCCCAAGCTGAAAATGCAATACTTAAGTGTGGAATCAGTTGTAACATCAACTGTAACAGGCCATAACCCAGCCCTACCCCCACGACACTCCCGACCAGCATGGCAAGCAAGAACACCACACCCAACAAGCTAAGGTAAGCCCAAAGAATTTGTGACTTCGCAGCCCCCATACAACGTAATAGCGCAATGTGATCTTGGTTTTGTTGCACAAAACGCTGACTGGTCAAAGCAATCGCAATTCCACACAGTAAAATCGTTAAGATATTCGCCAACTGCAAAAATGTGTCCAAATTTTCAATCGGTTTCATTAAACGGGTATTGCCCTCACTGGCATTCCGTAAGCGTAAGCTGTTTTGTGGTTCTTCCGCATTAGGACTTTGAGTTGTCGCACTGACCTCTTCAGACAATACATTCTGCTTCTTAAAATTTGCTTCAAACTGCTGAGT
The DNA here is from genome assembly GCF_058242845.1 of Acinetobacter sp. 789_lipA. NCBI lineage: Bacteria > Pseudomonadati > Pseudomonadota > Gammaproteobacteria > Moraxellales > Moraxellaceae > Acinetobacter > Acinetobacter sp. 789_lipA. The sequence continues at coordinate 3,324,584 of NZ_JBZAYS010000001.1, forward strand.
ATTTTGTGCCGTACCTGCCATTAGTAGGCGATATTCAATGCGACTACCGACTTGTATGGCATTGGTCTTGGCAATATCCGCTTCTGAAATAATCACCGTGGGAGAGAAACCTGAAAATCCTAACTCCTGATTGGAGTCATGCTCAATCAAGCCTGTAATCTTAAACACACCATCTGCAATATTCAGCTGATCGCCCAGTTTAACCCGTAGCAAATCCATAGCACGTTGACTCAACCACACTTCACCCGAAGCAATATGCTTCGCCGCAGGCTGAATACGTAACTCTCCGCGCAGAGGGAAGGCTTGATCGATGGCTTTAACATTGACCATAACAAACTGATCATCGGTATATGCCATCGAACTAAAGACAGTGACTTCAGATTGTTTTAAATCGAGAGCTGTCGCTTGCGCTTTCCATTTCGGGTCGAGTTTTTGGCTGTCCGTTAAAACCAAGTCCCCTGCTAGCATCTCAGCGGCTTGCAGTGCTACGGCATTTTGAATTTTCTCATTACTAAACTTCAACGCGGTCGTTGCACTGATTGCGAGAATCAATGCAATAATCAATAAATACACACCGCTACTTTTAAAACTTTGCTTCAGTAAGGGCTGAAATAGAGAATTCATTTTATCCTCCCGTTCGAGGATGTTCGATCAACTGACCATCGAGTAATTCAAAATGCCGTTGGCACTGTTCTGCAAGCGTATGGTCATGCGTCACTAAAATCAGGGTCGTACCCAACTCACGGTTCAATTGAAACAATAATTGCTCGATTTCTCGCGCAGTTTGACTGTCTAAGTTTCCTGTTGGTTCATCGGCAAAGATAATTTTTGGCTCAGCAATCAGCGCACGGGCAATTGCAACGCGCTGCTGCTCCCCACCCGAAAGTACCTTCGGTGTTTGGGTGGCCTGTCGCTCTAATCCAACTTTTTGCAACAAACTCAAAGCGCGTTGCTCCGCTTCAGCGAAGTTAAAGGATGCATGAAGCCGTAACGGCAGCATCACATTTTCAACAGCAGTCAGGTGTGGCAGCAGTTGAAAGGACTGAAACACAAAGCCAATATGCTTCAAACGCACATTCGCACGCTGTTCTTCGTTGAGCTTGGAGATACTTTCACCACAAACGATTAGCTCACCACCGCTAGCCTGATCTAAGGTCGCCAAAATACCCAGTAAGGTAGACTTTCCTGAACCTGAACGTCCTGTAATTGCGACTTGTTCACCTGCTGCGATGCTCAGACTCAAATCTGAGAAAATGGTCAGTTCTTTTTGCGGAAGTTTAATCTTTTGTGTCAGTTGCTGGGCAGAAATAATCACTTGTGGCATGATGCTTACATCACTATGAACTTGGGTCATAACATCCCTATATGCAAATATTCGTGCAAAATCGCAAATTTAAAAAACGTATCAGTTCATACTTGGTTTTGCTTGCACTGTGCCTAAGCCCCACTTGGGTTTTTGCAAAAACCGTGATGGTTTTAGGAGATAGCATTAGTGCAGGTTATGGCATAGAACCACAGCAAGCATGGGTAAATTTACTGCAAAAACGGTTAGACCAACAGTATCCGAAACAACACAAAGTGGTCAATGCCAGTGTGAGTGGTGAAACCACCAGTGGCGCTTTGGCTCGTTTACCCAAACTGTTGCAAACGCATAAGCCAAATGTTGTGGTGATTGAGCTTGGCGGGAATGATGGGCTGCGTGGTCAACCACCTCAGATGATTCAAAAAAATTTAGTGCAACTGATTCAACAGAGTCAAAAAGCCAATGCAACTGTGGTTGTCTTGGGAATGAAAATGCCACCAAACTATGGCACAGCCTATAGCAAGGCATTTGAAAATAATTACAAAGTGGTTAGTCAACAATACAAAGTGAAATTGCTGCCCTTCTTCTTGGAAGGTGTAGCGGGAAATAAAAGCTTGATGCAAAAAGATTTGGTCCATCCAAATGGCAAAGCACAGCCTATTTTATTAAATTTGGCTTATCCCTATATAAAAGGCGCTTTATAGAGCGCCTTTTATTCTGATCATATCCGCTGATCAGAAGTCAAAAAAAACCACTTCACCACTTTCAAGTGAGTACTCAGCGCCAACCACTTGTAACTTGCCTTTGGCAATTAAACTTTCAAGCACAGCTGAGCCATGACGTAACTGATTTACAGAGGCAAATACATTTGAACGCACCGCGTGTTTAGACAGTTTGCATAAATCATGTTTCAGTTCAGTTTGCATCAAGGTTTCAACTGAAGGACGGACACGGTTTACAATCGACATCAAGTTTGCAGACGGTGGGCTATCTGGGTTCATCAAAGTGTCAATGGTGGCTTGAATCGCACCACAGTGACTATGACCAAGAACCACAACGACCGCACAGTCATAACGCTCAGCCGCAAACTCAACACTGCCAACTTGCGAAGGTGCAACCACATTTCCAGCAACACGAATAACAAACAGATCACCCAAGCCTTGGTCAAATACCATTTCTGCAGGCACACGAGAATCAGAACATCCGAGTACAATCGCAAATGGGTTTTGGTCTTCCGCCATCTCTGCTCGTGCTTGGTGAGACAATTGCTTATGGTGGGTTGTCTCACCCGCTACAAAACGTTGGTTACCTTGTTTTAGACGGCTTAAAGCTTCTTGAGCTGTTAGCATTCCCTTTCCCACCCGATTGTTATTAAGTTGGACTAGTTTAATCCCAGCGAAATTGATTGTCACTTGCAAAAAACATAGCGGCTTCTTTTTTTGCTTAATTTTAAATTTGCATTTAATCTCAAACAAATCGTTACGCAGTTCACACTTTATCCAAATGCAGTATATCCTTTCAAATAAATAATTAATGACATTTGCATGAAAGCTATTAGAATCAAACAGACCTGTAAATAAACATAAAAACTATTCAAAATCAGAGCATTTTTATCTTATTCGGTCAGTTTTTTCATTCATCTCCGTTTAAGGATGAACCATGATGATGCGCTCAAAATCCGTCTTGAAACAAAGTCTAAAGGCCGGTCTATTCGCCTTAGCTTTGTCATTTCCTTTCGCCAGCCATGCGGTCGAAAATACCATCATCAAAGACAAACTCAGTTTACAAAGCTACCTTCTACAAGAACGCGTCACCGCCGGCTTAAAAACCAAAACACTTAAAGTGGATGACATCGTTTGGAGTTATAACGAAGGCGGTGCAGTTGATAAACCGACTATTTTGCTGATTCATGGTTTTGCTGGAAATCGGGACAATTGGAACCGTGTAGCACAGTTTCTAACGCCGTATTACCACGTGGTTATCCCTGACCTTCCAACCAACGGCGACACCAAAGTCCCAGATGATTTTGATCTCTCTATGCCAAATGTCACAGAGCGACTCCGTCGTTTTGTTGAAGCCATTCATATACAAGATAAGCTCAATGTTGCAGGACATTCTATCGGTGGTTCTATTGCAACCCTATATGCCGCGCAATACCCTTTTGACACGCAAAGTTTGTTTTTATTGAACAGTGCCGGGATTTATAAAAACGCCAACACCAACTATGCCAAAGACCCGCAATATTTAAAGCACTTGATTGTAAGCAAGCCGGGCGATTTGGATGATGTGATGCAACGCGTCATGCAAACCCCAATCAAAATGCCCTATTATTTAAAGCGCGCCCAAGAAAAACAGTTAATTACTCAGGCTGAAAAAAACAGTAAAGTGATTGATCAATTGGTGACCTTGAACCGAATTTATACCACTGACTCCTTTGCCCGAGTGACTCGTAACATTGAAGCACCCACCCTCATTTTGTGGGGTAAGCAGGACAAAATTATTAATGTCGAAGTGGCGAATGAGCTCAAATCTTTATTGAAACGTGCTGAAGCTCCTGTCATCCTTAACAATGTTGGTCATATGCCACTTTTGGAGGCAGAACAAGCAGTTGCACAGCACTACCTGCCTTTTCTTGCAAAAACACAAAAGTTAAAAAATCCATTGGCTGATAAACTGATTCCACTAAATTAATTTTGTTGAGTACGTATGCAGAAACACCCGATGATTGAGCAGCTCATTGAAGCTCATCTTAATTTTTTAGATCATGAGTTTTCGCAAGCAAGTACCGTACAAAATGAATTCACCCTCTTTTATCACTGGTTTAGAAAACAAACTTTGCAGCAACTGTGGAGCTTTGAAGACATCAATGCGCTGTTGCAAAAACAAATCCTAGCCACACCTGCAACAGAACATCTGATTTCACAAATTGCAGAGCACATCAAATTTGCTTTGATTCACCCCATCAATGAATCAACAAAAATTGCCGATGTGATTCCAGTACTCACCATCGACAAAATTGCGCAGTATGTCGCGAGTAAAAGTGGGCATCGTCAACGCCTGATTAAAACTGTGGTAAATAACCCAGCTTTTTCAGCCATGATTACTCAGCTCATTCAGCACTCAATTCAAGACTATTTAAACAACTCCGTCATGACCAAACGTGTGCCGGGTGTCTCTAGTTTTATGAAAATGGGCAAGTCGGTACTTGAAACCGTCACGGACTCAAACCTAAATGACACCATCGGTCATTATTTGCAAAAGAACATCTTAAAACTCAGTCAAATGAGCGAACAAGTGTTAAATCAAAACTTTAATGATGAAAAGCTGTATCATTTTCAAGCCAATCTTTGGCATAAAATCAAAGACATGCCTTTATCAGTTTTAAAAAATTATGTAGAAGTGCAAGACTTGCCTCAAACCGTCGCTATGGGTCACGAAATTTGGGAACATATACGTCAAACTAACTATCTGCAGCAACAGCTGCATGATGGTGTTTATGCTTGGTACATTCGCAACCAAGAACGTCCTTTTGATTTACTCCTACGTGACTTAAATATCGACGAAGCTTTAATTCAAAATGAACTTCAAGATTTATTGAATCCTATTATTCAAGAGCTCATCAAATCACATTACTTGCGTGATCGAGCACGTTATTATTTAGAACTGTTTTATTATTCTGACCAAGCACAAGCGATTCTAAAACGATAAAAAAAGCCGCATTATGCGGCTTTTTTCTTTCATAATTTAGAATGCATACTTCAAGCTCGCATAATAAGCTCGACCTGGTTCGTTGTAGGTTTGGTTCAAGTCATTATTACGAACAAGTTGCTCATCAAATAAATTACTCACACCTAAACGACCGCTAAATTGATCTGTAAATTTGTATCCAACATTAATCCCTGCGATACCATAGCTTGGCACACTTTTCGTGTTCATCGTTGTATTACGCGTTTCAGCAAATTGACGTGGTTTTTGGCGACCATATTGGGTATAAACGAAATTCACATCAAATTGATCTGTAATATCATAGTTGAAAATCGAATTAATCGTGTAATTAGGTACAACTGACAAAGGATTTCCAGTGGTTTTATTCACTGAATCCATCATATAAGTAAAGTTGTTTGTCCAATTAATATTACCAAAATCTAAGCTAACACTTCCTTCTAGACCTTGAATTAAAGCCTTTGGAATATTGGTCCACTCTAATAAATGATATGTTGTTGAACCTACGGTTGTCGTTCCAACAACTTCGTCACCTGATGTGATTTTGTTTTTATAATCATTACGGAACCACGTTAAGCTTGCATTCACAATATCTTTTTCAAACTGGATACCCACTTCCTTGTTAATAGAAGTCTCAGGTTTTAAGTCTGCATTTCCAACTAAATAGCAACTTCCCGAAGCCGTTGCTGTGGTGTCAGGACAACCGTTCCCACGTGTAAAGAGTAAGTAGCCTTCTGCATTTTGATACATATTTGGCGCTTTATATGCTCTTGCTATACCACCTTTTAAAGTGAAGTAATCTCCAAGTTTTTGGGTAATGTTTAAACTTGGACTCCAGTTTGACCCAGACTTACTATGATCATCAAAACGAACTCCCAAGACCAAATCTGTTGCATCAGTTACTTTAAAGTTATCTTCAATGTATGCAGAAGCAATTCGTGATTTCATGTGAGTACGATCAGATGGCAACTGTACCAAACCAGAGGCATCTGCTTGTACTGTACTGCTTGCATCACTAAACTTATCTTCAACCCACTCTGCGCCCAAGGTGAGTGCTTGAGGAAGAAATATATCCAATGGAATATTGGTTTCAGCATTAAAACGTGTGGTATCTAGCACCGACGTTTTTTTATCAAATGAATTTGGACTTCCTTCTGGCCCACCAGCTAGTGACTCAGGAATACGCTTATTTTTAGTTTTATCAAATTGAGCCAATAATTTTGTATCACCCCATGCCCATTTTCCTTCATGGGTTAAAGCATAACTGTCTCGGTACATCGTATTAGTTTCTTTACCTAACAATCCATTGACGTACGCAATGTTACTAAAGCTAGAATCTGGATTTGTTGCATCTGCATTACTGTTTTGAATATCACCTGTATATTCATTCCCTTGACGACCAAATGAAGTGTCAATAGTCAAGCTCTGTTGATCATTAATCTGCCAAGCTAAACGCCCTGAGATATCTTTATTCTCAACGCCTTCTCGACCTGCTGCACGACTACCACTTTCTGTCAGTGGGTTGATATCTGCAGCATCGGCATCTGTCTTGTTATAATTTCCATATAAACGATAAGACAATACTTCCTTAATAATTGGACCACTCAAGTTAAAACTTTCTCGATGGCTCGAACCTTCTTTTGAGTTCTCAGGTTGGTTAGTAAATACCTCAACCGAACCATGAACTTCGTTTGTGACTTTTTTAGTTTTAATATTAACAACACCACCCATGGCACCTGAGCCATAACGAGCAGCCGCTGGACCACGTAATACTTCAATAGATTCAATTGCATCTGCAGGCACCCAGTTTGAGTCACCGCGGGTATCACGTTCCCCTCTCCAGCCATAACGCACAGAATTTCTCGAATTCACAGGCTTACCATCAACCAAAATCAAGGTATTTTCTGGGCCCATACCGCGAATATCAATTTGGCGGTTATTACCACGTTGTCCCGTTGCACTATTGCCTGTTAAATTTACGCCAGGCATCCGACGTACATATTCAGAAATATCATTTACAACAGGTAATTTTTCTAAATCTTTATCCGTAATAATAGATGCGCCTAGAGACTGCTTAACCTGTTCCTCAGCCGTTAATACAATCGTCTGTAATTGTGTTGCTTCTTTCTCTTTTGTGGTTTCCACAACGTCATTTGCCATCGCAAATGAACTCATTGCCCCTACAACAGCCAAAGCTAAAGTTGATCTCGTCAGATTTTTACCCATAACGCATACACCCAAAATACAAAAGAAGGAGAGATTGTGTAAATTTCGTAGGGCATTTTAACAAACGATAAACATATTGCAATAAATATTGATAATTATTCTCAATTACATTTTAGCTTTAGATAAAATATAACCCCCTAATTTAAGGAGGTTATTTGGTAAAGTGGATTCAAATTTATTTGAAGTACGCGCCTTCAGCCTGCGTATGGTCTGTCTGGTCAATCACACGACGTAACTCAGGAATGTGTTGTTGCAGAGTCGTTTCAACACCTTGTTTCAAAGTGACGTCAATTGCTGAACAACCTTGGCAACCACCACCAAATTTTAATACAGCCGTTAAACCATGCTCTTCATCTTCAACAACTTCAACCAATGCACAGTTACCGCCATGACCAGCTAGACCTGGGTTAATTTCAGACTGAAGAATATACGTAATACGCTCTTCAATTGATGCATCAGGACCGACGCGTGGCACTTTCGAGTTTGGTGCACGGAAAGTTAACTGCCCACCAAAACGGTCTTTGTTGTAATCAATCACCGCATCTAATAAATATGGAATAGACGGTGTGTCGATATACGCAGGAAAGTCTGGATAATCTTGACGGTAATCGGTTGGGATCACTTCTTCAGGCGCGCTATATGCCATACAACATTCAGCACGTGGTGTACCCGGATTTTCAACAAATACACGTACAGCAATGCCCTGTGTATTTTGTTTTTCTAATAAATCACGTAAATACTCTTGTGCAGTCGGAGTAATCAATAAGTTTGGAATTTCCTCTGCAACTGCAGTGCTGCTGTTCTCAGTCGACATAACAATCATTTCCTCAAGCTGAAGTTGCTATTTTAACTGAAGATGCGGGGTAATTAAAAAAAATCAACCAAAATTGTCGGATTTATTGTGAAAGTTCATCTTTCCGCTCAATTTAATGGCATTATGACCACAAGATAGTTATATGTAGAACATCTCAGAAATGTTGGATTTACCTTTTAATCATACAGTTACGATCATTATTATTACGGTCATTATTTCTATGGTGGCATTTTCAAATCAGAACGTGATGAACCGTCTGATTTTCTGGCCTCCTGCCATGCAACGTGGACAATACGATCGTTTTATTACACATGGCTTTATTCATGCCGATGGCATGCATCTCCTGTTCAATATGTTCACCCTGTTTTTCTTTGGCAGCATTATTGAAAGTTTTTACCGCCAATACTTCTTTGACTTAGGTTTTGTTTTGTTTTATTTGGGTGGTTTAATTTTTGCCATTTTACCGAGTTATTTAAAACATAAGAATGATGTGCGCTGGGCAAGCCTTGGTGCGTCTGGTGCAGTCTCTGCGGTATTGTTCGCTTATGTGTTGTTTGAACCTTGGAAGCTGATTTTTGTATTTTTTATTCCCGTACCTGCGATTATTTTTGCAGTGTTGTACGTGGCATATAGCATCTGGGCAGGTAAAAAAGGCAACTCCAACATCAACCATAGCGCCCACCTTTGGGGAGCTGCTTATGGGGTCATCATGACCTTAATTTTAGAGCCGCGTCTTATCCCACACTTTCTGAGCAAATTAACCCAGTTACCTTTTTAAAGCTGAGCCCTAGGTTGCAAGTGGATTGCATCCATACGCATATAGGCTCAGTAACATTTTTCTACAGCAATGGGTTGTCCTGATTTTTACAATGAACATCAGGACAACTATAAACCAAGGAAATTGCGATAAAAATAATGTCTATATTGGCAACCTTGATGATCAGTCTCAGTTTTACAGCCTGTGCGGTACACACCCCTGAAGGGAGTATCATCGTCGATCCTGATCGTTCTTATTATCCTCATGGCCAAGGCGATTTCTGCCCACCCGGACAGGCCAAAAAAGGTCGCTGCTAAACTCAAAAGCCTTCTATTCAGAAGGCTTTTTTATTACATATATTTTTACATAAATTTGGCATGAAATGCCAAGCAGGAATTTGATTTGGCATAGATAATGTTTACAACTGTATATAAATAGCAAATGCCAGTGAGATTTCTTGCATGTCCAATCCCTTAGATGGTCTTCAATTTCCAATTTACTCGAAAACACAAAAAGTTAGCACCTCACGTACAGGGAAAGAGATTATTGCAGAGGCCTTAGCCAATGTTGATCACCAAAGCTCTGTTACTGCACTTACAGAAAAGAACTGGCGTAAACAATATCCTCGCTATTTTAAATCCTTAGTTGAATTTGGGATTCGTAATCAAATTGCACCGATTCAAATGGCACAAGATGGGCTCAACAAAACACATAATGTGTTTGAGTTTTATCGGGATGGCCAAAAGCATCTTCTCAAAGATGTGATGTCACTTAAAACTACACCGCTACACACCATCAAACTCAAAGGTGAAAGTGATGCTGCGCCTGAGTGGTCAGTGCCTTATAAAGGCCAACAACTCAGAGGTGATGCCTTACTCGCACAAATCCAAACATGGTTAGATGCTGGGGTGATTGAACCCAGTCACGCTGAAGCACTGATTGCCTGTGTGGAACATCCTGAATGGTTTGATTTATCTGACCGCACGATGGTTTTGTTCGGTGCGGCATCTGAAGCTGGTCCACTCACATGGTTAGCCCAATGGAAAGCCAATATTGTGGCGGTTGATCTACCCAATAGACGCGTATGGAGCAAAATTTTAGACACCATTCAACACGGTAATGCCACGCTATATGCCCCATCAGTTGAAGCCTTGAGCGCGGAAACACCGGTGTCAGTTCTCAAAGAAAAACTCGGTGCAAATTTACTAACACAAGTGCCTGAAATTGCACAATGGTTGGTACAAAACCCGCATCAGTTAGATTTGGCCGCCATTGCATATTTGGATGGTGAAAAGCATGTCCGCGTATCCGTTGCGATGGATGCGATTATGCAACATGTCAGTGCGCACAAAGTAGATACCAGTTTGATGTATATGTGCACCCCTACAGACGTCTATGCGGTTCCAGAGGAAGTGATTACAGCGTCTGAGCAAAAGTTCAGTGGACGCTCTAAAACGCAGCAGATGATCAGCAAGAGTATTTCAACCCTCAGTGGGCAACTGTTCTTTAAGAAAAACCTACATGACCTCGTCGAGTCGGATAATGACAAGTCTTACGGCATCACCGACTGTTTAGTAATTGAACAAGGGCCGAACTATGCATTGGCTAAACGTATTCAACAGTGGCGTGCAACGCTTGCTCGCTCGGAAGGTCAGCGTGTCAGCATCAACATTGCCCCATCAACCACCACACACTCTGTCACCAAAAATCCACTGCTCAAAGCAGCATTTAATGGAGCGAGCTTGTTTGATGTAGAAGCCTTTAAGCCAGCAACCACCAATGCTATCATGGCGGCCTTATGGATCCATGATCTGCGTAATCCTGAGTCTGTAGCCAATCCAGAGAACAAACTTGAACATCCTCTAGAACTGATGATGCACGGTGCCAATCACGGTGGCTTATGGCGTGTAGCTTATTTAGCACGTACTGCACTGCCCTTTGCAGCACTTTATGGTTTTGCTGCAGACAAGCTACCACTCAACAAAGTATTTGCTTTACTGAAAAAGTAGACCTTGAATACCCGCTTCAATAAAATACAGTGATAAAAAACGCTACTCAAGGTAGCGTTTTTTATCACTGCTTATTATACATCAGTTTAAACGAACTGTAGAAACAACCAGAACAAGCCACCTGATAAACAGATCGTTGCTGGCAAGGTAAAGATCCAAGCCGAAAGAATGGTTCTTACTGTTGCAAAGTTCAGACCAGACTTGTTTGCCACCATGGTCCCTGCAACCGCAGAGTTCAACACGTGAGTGGTCGATACTGGCATACCAAAGCCATCCGCAGCTGCAATCGTGGTCATCGCCACCAATTCTGCTGACATGCCTTGACCATAAGTCATATGGTTTTTACCAATACGTTCACCTACAGTCACCACAATACGCTTCCAGCCCACCATCGTACCTAGACCTAAAGCCAATGCTACAGCCACTTTCACCCATGTTGGGATGTACTGTAAGAATGAATCTAAGTTACTACGATATTCTTTTACTGTCTTCTTGCCTGCTTCAGACATCGCTGGCAATTGATCCGCTTTATCCAAACGTTTGAACGCTGTCGTGCTTAAGTACATGTCATTACGTAGTGCAGAAACTTCAGCTTCAGGAATATCTTTAAGATCTCCATAATGGCCAACACGCTCACCCAAATGATCTGTCAAACTTGCTAAAGCAGGTACGACTTCTGGGGTCATTTCTTTGGTTTGAATATATTGCGTTATCACCGTACGGGCTTTTTCATCTGCAATATCATTATGATTCGGATAAATCACAGCCGCAGTTTGATCTGAAAGTTGAGCAAATGACTGAATGTGCTGTGAATCTAAATTCTTATTTAAAGAATAAGCCAAAGGCACAATACCAATCAAAATCAGCATGATCAAACCCATACCTTTTTGACCATCATTTGAGCCGTGAGCAAAACTCACACCAGTACAGGTGAAAATCAAAATGGCACGAATCAGTGGCGGTGGTGGTTTATTGCCTTCAGGTGGTTGGAACAATTCCAATTGTTTCTTAAAGACTTTTTTCACCAATAAGAACAACACCGCAGCAAAAGCAAAACCAATCATTGGTGAAAACAACAAAGCCTTACCAACTTTAATCACCTGATCCATATCGACACCCGAAGCACCACTGCCTGAATGCATCAGGTAGTTCATGATGCCCACACCCAAGATTGAACCAATCAAAGTGTGTGAACTTGATGCTGGAATACCCAAGAACCATGTGCCCAAGTTCCACAAAATCGCAGCAATCAACATGGCAAATACCATGGCAAAACCTGCGCCTGAGCTGACATTCATAATCAACTCAACGGGCAGCAACGCAATAATACCGTAAGCCACTGCACCACTTGCGACCATAACCCCAAGAAAGTTACAGAAACCTGCCCACATCACCGCAACAGGTGCAGACAGTGCATTGGTATAAATGACCGTTGCAACCGCATTGGCAGTATCGTGAAAGCCATTTACAAACTCAAAACCCAAAGCAATAAACAATGCCGTTGCTAAAAGGATTAAAGAGTAAAGATTCAGTGCAGGAACATGCGATAAGTCAGCAGAAAGCTGAAAGCCAATATAAATTAGCGTTGAAATAATGACCGTTAAAAACACCGGCATAAAAAATTTCGGTGTAGGTACGTGCACATTCGTCGACTTGACCTGTGTCACGTGCACCTGATCTTGGACGGGAGGAATATTAGAATTCATGCAGACGGCTAAAGAGGATATCAATATCCCCTATTGTTCAATTTAATTGTGACAATTATATGACAAATGCGTGTCACATGAAGCCAATTTTTTCATAATTGGCTTATTTTAGATCAGCAGTAAATCACCTATAGGCTTTGAACGCACTGTGCTGGCTCAAAATTTAATTTTTCGGTGCGGATTACGCTGAATTATTTTCTTACATTTGGCTGTACTGTCTGTAACAATCTGCTCTAATCAATATTTTTTCATCTCTATTTATTCTGATCTATTAACATAGCGGTTCTATATTTCACTTTCGTGAAAACTAAAGCTAAATCAGCCTTTTTTATTTGCCATATAGCCAATACCACTTGAATTAGGCATCAATCAACCTGCTTTTCTGCTAAAATATTGCACGTTTTGAAAACCTGTTTGTGAGTTTTGAATGTCTACACTTGCCACCTTAAAAGCACTTCTTGCCGAGCGCATCCTTATTATCGATGGTGCAATGGGTACCATGATTCAGCGTCACAAGCTCGAAGAAGAAGATTATCGTGGTGAGCGCTTTGTAGATTGGGCTTCTGACCTCAAAGGCAACAATGACCTTTTGGTGTTGACTCAGCCACAAATTATTCAAGGCATTCATGAAGCTTATTTGGATGCGGGTGCAGACATTATTGAAACCAACAGCTTTAACGGCACACGTGTTTCGATGTCGGACTACCACATGGAAGACCTCGTTCCAGAGATCAACCGTGAAGCAGCACGTTTAGCGCGTGCAGCATGCGACAAATATTCAACCCCAGATAAACCACGTTTTGTTGCAGGCGTACTTGGCCCAACCTCACGTACTTGTTCTATTTCACCAAATGTAAATGACCCAGCGTTCCGTAACATCACCTTTGACGAACTCAAAGAAAACTACATTGAAGCAACGCATGCCTTGATCGAAGGTGGTGCAGACATCCTCTTGATTGAAACTGTGTTTGATACGCTGAACTGTAAAGCTGCGATTTTTGCAGTCAAGGAAGTGTTCAAGCAACTTGGTCGTGAACTTCCACTCATGATCTCGGGCACCATTACCGATGCATCAGGTCGTACTCTTACAGGTCAAACCGCGGAAGCGTTTTGGAACTCGGTGCGTCATGGCGATTTACTCTCAATTGGTTTTAACTGTGCCTTGGGTGCAGATGCCATGCGCCCGCACGTGAAAACCATTGCTGATGTTGCCGATACTTTTGTCTCTGCCCATCCAAACGCAGGTTTACCAAATGCCTTTGGTGAATATGATGAAACCCCAGAACAAACCGCAGCCTTCATTAAAGAATTTGCAGAAAGTGGTTTGATCAATATTACAGGCGGTTGCTGTGGTACGACGCCTGATCATATTCGTGCCATTTATAATGCTGTTAAAGACATTCAGCCACGTCAGATTCCAGAAACCAGACCTGCCTGCCGTTTAAGTGGTTTAGAACCATTTAACATCTATGATGATTCACTATTCGTTAACGTCGGTGAACGTACTAACGTTACAGGTTCCAAAAAGTTCTTACGCTTAATCCGTGAAGAAAAATTTGCTGAAGCCCTAGAGGTTGCACAGCAACAAGTCGTTGCAGGCGCACAAATTATTGATATCAACATGGATGAAGGGATGCTCGATTCGCAAAATGCGATGGTGCATTTCCTCAATTTAGTTGCATCTGAGCCTGATATCTCTCGTGTACCGATCATGATTGACTCATCAAAATGGGAAATCATTGAAGCAGGCTTAAAATGCGTCCAAGGTAAACCTGTCGTGAACTCGATTTCCTTAAAAGAAGGTTATGACGAGTTTGTCGAAAAAGCGCGCTTATGCCGTCAGTACGGTGCTGCGATAATTGTTATGGCCTTTGATGAAACAGGTCAGGCAGATACCGCAAAACGTAAGCGTGAAATCTGTAAACGTTCTTATGATGTTTTAGTCAATGATGTTGGCTTTCCAGCCGAAGATATTATTTTTGACCCGAACGTGTTTGCCGTGGCAACAGGGATTGAAGAACATAATAACTATGGCGTCGATTTTATTGAAGCCACAGGTTGGATCAAACAAAACCTACCGCATGCCATGATCTCGGGTGGTGTCTCTAACGTCTCCTTCTCATTCCGTGGTAATGAACCTGTACGTGAAGCGATTCACTCGGTATTCCTTTACTATGCCATTAAACAAGGCATGACCATGGGTATCGTGAACGCTGGTCAAATGGCGATTTACGACGATATTCCAAAAGAACTGAAAGACGCGGTTGAAGATGTTGTTCTGAATCAAAACCAAGGTGAATCAGGTCAAAACGCCACAGAAAAATTGCTTGAAGTGGCAGAAAAATTCCGTGGTCATAGTGGCGCGCAGCGTGAAGCTGAAAATCTTGAATGGCGCAATGAGTCTGTAGAAAAACGTCTCGAATATGCGTTAGTTAAAGGTATCACCACTTATATTGATGAAGATACTGAAGAAGCCCGTTTAAAAGCCAAACGTCCACTCGATGTGATTGAAGGCGCATTGATGGATGGCATGAACGTGGTCGGCGACCTGTTCGGTTCAGGCAAAATGTTCCTACCTCAAGTGGTCAAATCTGCACGTGTGATGAAACAAGCCGTAGCTTGGCTGAACCCGTACATCGAAGCCGAAAAAGGCAATGCACAATCTAAAGGCCGTGTGTTGATGGCAACGGTAAAAGGTGACGTACATGATATTGGTAAAAATA
This sequence comes from Acinetobacter sp. 789_lipA, assembly GCF_058242845.1. Taxonomy (NCBI): domain Bacteria; kingdom Pseudomonadati; phylum Pseudomonadota; class Gammaproteobacteria; order Moraxellales; family Moraxellaceae; genus Acinetobacter; species Acinetobacter sp. 789_lipA. Next base: position 3,339,845 of record NZ_JBZAYS010000001.1, read on the forward strand.
TCGTGGGTGTTGTTTTGGGCTGTAATGGTTATGACATCGTTGACCTCGGCGTCATGGTGCCTGCGGAAAAAATCCTGCAAACCGCGATTGATGAAAAATGTGACATTATCGGTTTATCAGGTTTGATCACCCCATCTTTGGATGAAATGGTGTTTGTAGCCAAAGAAATGCAACGTAAAGGTTTTGACATTCCTTTATTGATTGGTGGTGCAACCACATCGAAAGCGCATACAGCCGTTAAAATTGATCCGCAATATTCAAATGATGCGGTGATTTATGTGGCTGATGCTTCTCGTGCAGTCGGTGTGGCAACCACCCTACTCTCGAAAGAAATGCGCGGTAATTTTATTGCCGAGCATCGTGCTGAATATGCCAAGATTCGTGAACGTTTAGCCAATAAGCAACCGAAAGCTGCCAAACTCAGCTATGCCGAATCAATCGAAAATGGCTTTAAAGTGGATGCGAATTATGTGCCACCAATTCCAAATACGATGGGTACACATGTCCTCACCAACTACCCACTTGCAACATTGGTGGAATATTTTGACTGGACACCATTCTTTATTTCTTGGAGCTTGGCAGGTAAATTCCCGAAAATCTTAGAAGATGAGATTGTCGGTGAAGCTGCAACGGATTTGTATAATCAAGCGCAAGCCATGCTTAAAGATGTGATCGAGAATAATCGTTTCGATGCGCGTGCGGTGTTTGGTTTATACCCTGCGCAACGTACAGGTGCAGATACGGTCAGCGTGTTTGACGAAACAGCGCAAAATGTCACGCATACTTTTGAACATTTACGTCAGCAGTCTGACAAAGTCACGGGTAAGCCGAATTTATCTTTAGCCGACTTTATTAGCACTTCTAAAGACAATACCGATTATCTTGGTGGTTTCACTGTTTCAATCTTCGGTGCGGAAGAATTGGCAAATGAATATAAAGCCAAAGGGGATGATTACTCTGCAATCTTGATTCAGTCTTTGGCCGATCGTTTTGCCGAAGCATTTGCAGAACATTTGCATGAGCGTATCCGTAAAGAGTTTTGGGGCTATAAAGCCGATGAGACTTTGGGCAATGAAGAATTGATCAAAGAGAAGTATGTTGGTATTCGTCCTGCGCCAGGTTACCCTGCTTGTCCAGAGCATTCTGAAAAAGCGGTGTTGTTTGACTGGTTAGGTTCTGAAGAAAAAATCGGTACGAAACTGACTGAACACTTTGCGATGATGCCACCTTCCTCTGTCAGTGGTTTCTATTATTCGCACCCTGAAAGTGAATACTTTAACGTGGGTAAGATTTCTCAAGATCAGCTTGAGGATTATGCAAAACGTAAAGGTTGGACACTGGATGTAGCGAAGCGTTGGTTAGCACCGAATTTAGATGATTCGATTGGTTAATTGAATCCCCCTAAATCCCCCTTTGGCAAAGGGGAAAGAAAATCAATTCGTATCAAAAAAATCCCCTCAAAGTGAGGGGAACTTTTGCGTATCAAATGAATTAGGTGACAGCTCCTCCCTTTTTCAAAGGGAGGTTGGGAGGGATTAAATTGATATTCCCCAAGCATATACTTAGAATATATGAATCGTTAAAAATTAAAGTAAATGATGGCAATAATTAAAAATATTGATCTTGGTAGCCTAGAAAGTATTTGTAAAATTTTGGGTGATACAAATAATGGGATTTCAGGAACTGAAATTTCCAAATATCTTGCTGAAACAAGCATCAAAGACCCACAATTGAATTCTACAAAATGGAAACGTTTGTATGATGCTCTTAGTACCAAGCAAAGTGAAGATCGCTGTTCCAACAATATTCTAGCATTTATCAAATATGTTCTACGCCCATCCCGACACATCCATAGAAAAGAATGGTTTAAAAATATAAGAACCGAACTAAATTATGTATTGTCATTTGAGGGCTTTGAACTAACTGAAAGTGGTGATATCAGAGAAACAAATAAAGTAAAAACTTTTTCTGAAGCTGAAGAACGAGCTCAAAATTTAAGAAAAACATTATTAGACCGAAAAATTCATTCTGACATCCTTACTTTTTGCAAAGCTGAATTACTTGTCGATAATTATTTTCATGCTGTATTTGAAGCAACTAAAAGTATTGCAGAAAAAATTAGAATAAAAACTAACTTAACTGCTGACGGTTCAGAATTAGTTGATCAAGCTTTCTCATATAAAGGTAAAATTCCTTATTTAGCATTAAATAACTTAACAACTGAAAGCCATGAAAGTGAACAAAAAGGGTTTATGAATTTACTCAAAGGTGTATTTGGAACTTTCAGAAATACTACTGCACACGCACCTAAAATAACTTGGGAAGTCAATGAACAAGATGCTCTCGATACTTTATCAATGATATCTCTTATTCATAGGAAACTTGATAAAGCCATAGAAGCTAAAAAAATATATGAAGGAGACCTTTAATCCCTCCTAACCTCCCTTTAAAAAAGGGAGGAACTCCGCGAAACAATACCACCATCAAATTCACGGCAAGTCCCCCTTTATAAAGGGGGATTTAGGGGGATTCTGGATTGGGCAGTTTGAAATATAAGTTCAATAACCCCATCAATTTCAGTCAAAATCTGCCCATTATCAAACCTCAGCACGTTCAACTCCAACTGCGCCAAAGCTTCATCTCGAATCCGATCTGCTGCTAATCCGTCAATCGTATAGTGCTGGCTACCATCACACTCAATGACCAAATTCGCTGCGGGACAATAGAAATCCACAATAAAATTAAGAATCGGTTTTTGTCGATAAAACTGTAATCCTAAAATTTGTTTACGGCGTAATCTTTGCCAAAGCAGTTGTTCAACATCGGTCATATTGTTTCGCAAATCACGCGAGGCTTGTTTTAAGTTCTTATTGTAAGGTTGCATCTAAATTCTCTTTATTTTTAAATGTAGGAAATACATGCCTAGTCTAAGCATATCGCTTGGAACAAATACTGCTCTATACGCCCTAAAGAATAATCTCTATTTTTCTCATCTTCTTCTCTGTACACGACAAATTTCATAGGACCCTTGTCCTATCAGGCTTTTTCTTTCTTAAAATTGCTAGCACTTTCTTAAATTCTTCTTTTTTTCCAAAACCAATCAAACGTAGAATAGCCATTTGAACATAGTCCAAACCGTAGCGAAATAAACTTACTGAAAGTCGTCCATGCTTCTTTATTTTTATCGCTTTTTTTCGATCATGTTGCCATTCACCTGTTAAATAGCACCAACAGAAACCGATAGCTAGCACTGCTATCAATTTTTTGACTCGTCTAGGGTCTGTTAAACGAGTATTTTCAAGATTGAATCCACGTCCTTTGAGACAACTAAATAAGGTTTCGATTTCCCAGCGTAATGCATAATCACGAATAGCAGAAGCATTAAACATAGGAGAAACAACAAGTAAAAGTTCTCCATCTTCTAATCGTAGCGCACTAATATACAGTTTCACTCGACCAACCCAAATACGTCGTTTACGACATTCAGTTTGACCAACTTGAAGATGACGAAATAAATCACTAATTTTATGATTCTTGGCTAAGTGATTGGTCACAATAAAGTTTTTTTAACACGTATACAGAAGTTAATGTCATTTTCAATTAACCATGTAAACCATTTCTCACCGATAAATTCTCTGTCTGCAAACACATTCACAATACGATCTTTACCAAAAATGGAGATAAAGCGTTGAATCAAAGCAATACGCTCTTTTGTATCTGAATTTCCACGTTTATTGAGCAATGTCCAAACAATAGGTATCGCTATTCCACGATAGACGATGGCTAACATCAAGATATTGATATCTCGTTTTCCCCATTTCCAATTAGTTCTATCCAAAGTTAATTGGACTTTATCGAATGAAAATATATTGAAAATTAACTGAGAAATTTGACGATAATCAAAATACTGATCTGCAAAGAAGCGTTGTATACGTCGATAAAATGATTGTGGTAAGCACTTGATGGGTAAGGCTTTAGATGCAGAAGAAAGATTACATGTCTGTTTTACAATTAATGCAAGCATAATCAGTGTAAAACATTTTACATGTGACTTGTTCCACTTTAGATATTTGTTTAAGATGAGATGTAACTCATTGAAATGTGTCATCATATTCGTCGTCAGAAAACAAGTATTATGCCATTATTTCAATGAGTTATCTTTTTTTGTCGTGTACAAAGCATCTTCTTATAAGAACCTTGGCATAATATCCGCCAGAGAACAACAAAGTACGAAACATCACCATGAATACTACCCAACTCTTTCTAGGCGTGATCTTTAGCTCAATTGGTTTAGGCTATTTTCTGTATGGCAAAAAGCAAAAAATGACCATACCTTTAACTGTAGGTCTAGTTTTAATGATCTTCCCTTACTTTATTGAAAATAACGCATTGCTAGGTGGTATCGGCTTACTTTTATCTGCTATTCCGTATTTTTTACGCTTTTAATGTCACTCAAAATTAAGCTGTTTGAATTGAATCTCCACGACATTCCAGTGGTGCATCATCTCCCGCAGTACAATAAAGTAAACCAAACTAGAAAGACCGTCATCAGCCACTTTAGACACATAGTATTCCCTGCGCTCAACAAAGGTAGTAAAAGCACTTTCAAGTTGCACACGGTCAAGTTGCTGCTGATCTGGAAAAAACAACGCTAAAACCCTTTGGAATAAGCCATCTGAAGTCATGGCAGTCTTGGGTTGGGCATACTTCATCTGAACAGATTCTAACAGCTCCTCAATCACATAAATCATCGACTCAATCGCAAGCTCATCCAGCAGACCATGACGCATACTGTTTGACTGTATATAGCTTAAACCTTGATCTAGCTGTATATGCTGTCCATCCATTTCAAATGGAAGTTGGTCTAAGCCCAAGGAAAATTTGAGTACACCATTCGGATCAGTCATTACATCAATCCTCTGAAATCAAAACATACATACCCAATGCATTTACATAACGATAATCATCCTGCCGAAATGCAATCGCGCTATCTTCGTTTGATAAGGTAGCGCGATTAAGACTGAAGATCAGCCGTATTCCGTTAGTTTGCTTGGGTCTTCGGTAAAAAGAAGGTCGCTAAACCGAGTAAGGGCAATAACGCACACACGCCAAACACCCATTCAATACCTTTTACATCGGCTAAATATCCTAACCCTGCTGCTGCGATACCACTTACACCGAACATTAAACCAAACATTAAACCTGCAATCATGCCAACTCGTCCCGGAACGGCTTCTTGTGCATAAACCACCATGGCAGCAAAGGCAGAGGAAAGTACTAAACCCGTGATAATCGAAAGTACGGTCGTCCAAAATAGATTGGCATGCGGCATCATCAATGCAAACGGCGCCATGCCGACAAAAGACACCCAAATCACCGCTTTACGCCCAATTCGGTCTCCAATCGGCCCACCTGCAAATGTACCTAAAGCCACCGCTGCCAAAAAGGCAAAGAGATGTAACTGCGCATTTTGCAAACTGAGCTGAAACTTATGCATTAAATAAAAAGTGAAATAGTTACTAATGCTGGCGATATAAGTAAATTTGGCAAACATCAACACGCAAATGGTCGACAGCGCGATGACGAGTTGACGTCCATGTAATTTGCTTTGAACTTGCTGTGCCTTGGCTGCTAACTGTTTTTTACTGTGGCTGATGCTCCAACGACTCACACCAAACAGCACCCAAATCGCAAGTAAGGCAAATACAATGAGCAATGCCACAGCATGCTGTCCAAAAGGCACAATAATCAGCGCCGCCAATAAAGGCCCAATCGCTGTACCCGTATTTCCACCCACCTGAAAGGTCGATTGCGCTGTACCAAAACGCCCACCCGATGCCATTCGTGCCACACGTGAAGCCTCAGGGTGAAAGGTGGATGACCCCACACCAATCAATGCCGAGGCCATGAGCAGTACGATAAAATTTGGTGAAAATGCCAACAGTAAAATGCCGCTAAAAGTCACCACCATACCGAGTGGGAGCAGATAAGGTTTCGGATGTTTGTCGGTATAGAGTCCAATCCAAGGTTGCAGTAGCGATGCCGTAATTTGATAAACCAAAGAAATCAATCCGACTTGTGCAAAGCTGAGCGAGAAATGGGTTCTCAGCATCGGGTAAATGGCTGGCAAAACGGCTTGAATCAAGTCATTGAGCAGATGTGCAATAGCCACAGCCCCCACCACTTTTATAATCATACCTTGCGGTTGCTCATTGATCGTAGCTTCGCCCATACCCTCTTTCATTTGAATTGAAGACGACATACCTCGCAAACTCCATGTATTTTTCATCAGGCATTGATTGTAAAATGTCATTCATGAGACTATCTTCCAATAATCATTGTATAACTGACAATTTTAAACTGCACATGCCAAATTCTCTGATTCAAACCGAAATGTCCGAATTGGTGATTGGGCTTTCTTCTGAGCATACCTATCGAGAGATTACCCCTGCGCATACCCATTCGCGGGCACAGTTTCTGTATGCTTCGACAGGGATGATTCAAGTGTTCACCCCAAACCACGTTTGGATCGTGCCGCCGATGTGCGCACTATGGATTCCGACCCATGTTGAACACAGTGTGATTTCATTAAGTCGAGTTAAACTCAATACCGCATTGGTTCAAGCCGATGCAGCTGCACTGCTAGGGCAACATTGTTTTATTATTCGGGTCAGCAAGTTATTGCATGAACTATTGATTCGCTTAAATGCGATTGAACACATTCCACCTTCCGAGCTGATCAGCTCTGATGAACTGTCACGATCTCTACAGATTTTAATTTTTGATGAAATTCATAAAGCCAATCTGTTGCCCATTCAAATTCCGTGGCCACAAGACAAACGCTTAATGAATATTTGCCAAGCACTGTTAAGTACGCCCGATCAGTTAAAAGATTTAAGCACATGGGCAGATGAAATTGGCACCAGTTCCAGAACCTTGATGCGCATGTTTCAAAAGGAAACTGAGCTGTCTTATCGGGCATGGGTTCAGCAAATGCATATTGCCCATGCCTTAAGTAAAATTGCCAGCGGTGAATCCGTTGCGCAGATTGCAAGATCTCTTGGCTATAGCAATCCGAGCGCATTTAGTAGCATGTTTAAACGTCATTTGGGACAGACCCCGCAACAGTTTAAATATAAGGATGAATAAAATGACACTCGCGCCTAAGCACTCAGGCGATCGACAAATAAAATACCATTGAGATGGTCGATTTCATGCTGCACTATGCGCGCAGGAAAACCTTCAAAAGTGCTTTCCATTACTTCACCAGTCAAAGTGTGATACAGCACCTTAATGCTTTGCGCACGCTGTACCTGTCCGCGTTCATTCGGCACACTTAAACAGCCTTCTTCACCTAAGGTCGTTGCTTGCGAAAACTCTAAAATTTCTGGATTGACCATCACCACGGCGTCCATTTCTGGTGCATCGGGATAGCGTAAATTTGGCCGTGAAGCCACAATAATGACCCGCTTTGAAATATAGACTTGTGGTGCAGCAATACCTACACCGCTCCGCTCTAACATGGTCGCAATCATGGCAGAAGCCAACTGCATAAGCCAGTCGCTATTAAATTCTGCATCTGCGATGCGAGCAGCTTTGAGTCTTAAAATATCTTCACCACGTTGTGCAACAGGTAAAATGACACTCATACACAAATCCTAATTTTTATACCTATTTATTCTTTTTATATCATAAGCCTTTTATCTCGCCTGCGTTATAAATTTACGTTGACCGTCAAATCAACGATGTTGATTCATGTATAATTTTTAGTTCAAACCCAGTAAAGAAAGATTGATTATTCATTCAAAAAAGACTTCTTTAAAATCAAATATAAACCTTTATTTAGCTTTGGAAATATACGCATGGATGCAACACCACGTTTGACCAGAGAAGACAAACGTACCCTTGGGCTGTCATCACTCGGTGGTGCACTTGAGTTCTATGACTTTGTTATTTATGTTTTTTACGCCAAAATTATTTCTGAGTTGTTCTTTCCCGCAGGGCTCAGCCCATTTTGGGCCATGCTGAATACTTACGGTATTTTTGCCGCAGGTTACTTCTTCCGTCCACTTGGCGGTGTAGTCATGGCGCACTTTGGTGACCTCATCGGGCGCAAGCGTCTCTTTAGTTTATCTATTTTGCTCATGGCTTTACCCACCCTCATGATCGGGGTCATGCCGACCTTTGAAACGATCGGTTATGCTGCGCCGCTGCTTTTGCTCCTTATGCGGGTAGTACAAGGCATTGCAATTGGTGGAGAAATTCCAGCGGCTTGGACCTTTGTTTCCGAACATGTCCCTTCTGAAAAAATTGGTTTTGCCAATGGCTTGCTCACGGCAGGTTTGTCTCTCGGCATCTTGCTCGGTGCTTTAATGTCACTGTTCATTTCTCTTCAGTTTAGTGAAGCAGCTATACATGATTGGGCATGGCGTATTCCCTTTATTGTGGGCGGTATTTTTGGCTTAGTCGCCTTGTATTTACGCAGTTATTTGAAAGAGACCCCAGTATTCAAAGCCATGCAAGCACGTAAAGAGCTTTTTAAAGAAATGCCGGTGAAACAAGTCTTAGCCCGTCATAAAACCGCCATGGTGATTGGTATGCTCTTGACTTGGTTCTTAACTGCTTGTGTGGTGGTCCTAATTTTAGCCATGCCAAACTTACTGACGGGTGCCTTTGGTTTTGAACGTAGCGATGCTTTTCAAATGCAAAGTGCTGCGATCATCATGCAAATGCTGGGATGCATACTCGCTGGGATATTGGCTGATCGTTTTGGTGCAGCCAAGGTCTTGATTTTTGGCTCGCTCGGTGTCGCAGCAATCGCAACCATTTTCTATCACAGTTTAGGTGTAGTCAGTCCAACTACTGTGTTTGCACTGTATATGCTTTTGGGATTCTTTTCAGGCACGGTAGGGCTTGTGTCCTATAGCATGGTCAAAATGTTCCCTGCTCCGATCCGCTTTTCGGGCATTTCGTTTTCTTACAATGTCGCCTATGCCATTGCAGGAGGCATCACACTGCCTTTGGTTCAATGGCTCAGCCTCTATAGCAACATTGGCGCGATGTATTATATTTGGCTGGTTTGTTTGGTTTGCTTCTTCACAGCTTTGGTTTATCGAGCTCAATTCGAGACGAAGCACTAAAATGATAAAACCCTTCAATCGAAGGGTTTTCTTTTTATATAACCTAATTTGAAAATATGATGTCAAAACCTTTAGCTTAAGGTTTCTGCATGCAGATTTTGGCGCAGTTCATCTTCCACAATATCAAGCTCGATTTGGCTAAACTTACGAATTTCGCCTTCAGTATGTTTTTCTAACATACCACCAATCAATGGCACTTTTACTTTTACCGTCCACTCCAGTTGAAAGTGAATCTGCTCATCATTACCCGATACACTACGTTGGCACACAGCTTCTAAAGGTAGGTTGGGGTCTAAACGAACTTCCGAACTGAGCACAACTAAATTGCTGACGTCGGTACGTTGTAAACGAAATGCATCTTTTAGAAATTTCTTCGCAATATCGGGAATATTGACATCCAAATTATACGCGCGCTTGAGGGTATAAATATCGCCGACTTTATTCGACTCCAAAATTTCCAACTTCTCACCAGGAATACGACGACAAACCTTTTCATGTAAGCTGATATTGGCTGCGAGTCGACGGAAGTCATCCAACGAAACACCTTTGATGGTGGCATTGACTACAAACTGATGTGCCATAGCATTAAATCCTTTATTTTTTGTTTTTGTAAACATCCATGCCCTGATCAGGACTGAAAAACTGGATCTCGTCATCCTGTAGAAGGGTCAAATATAGACGATGCTCCAGCACCGACTATACCGTGATCTAGATATCAATGTGTGCCATTCTGTATGACAATATCATCTGCAATATAAATAAAAACAACACGCTCAAAACAGGCCAAGCGAATATCAAAATGCTCGGCCCCATCATCCAGTCCTGTAACCGCCCAACTTGCACTGCTGGGTAAATCACCCAGCCAATTGGCCTGATAAAAATCTGCAACCGAAGCAAAGTCCAAATATTGCTTTGGACTTCCCTTTAACCGTTCGATGACCGACTCAAATTGAGCCAATTGTGCGTGTTTAAAATCAATCAACATTACCTAGCCTAAACACTTTTTAGCTGTTGTTTATGGCGTACCTGAGTCCATTGCCACCAGCCAAAAGCTGCCAAGCCAACAAAGCCTGCATATAAAGCCGCGGTTAGGAACAAATCTTTATAGATAAACATACCAACATAAACAATATCAACAAATACCCACAGCACCCACGTCGCAATATGTTTACGACTGGTCCAATAGGTCGCCAACAGACTAAACGCTGCGAGCTGCGCATCCAATAGCGGTACAGCAGCATCGGTCAAATACTTTAAGCTCAAACCAAATACTGCACCAGCCGCAGCGGCAAGTAGCATTTGCAAAATCACTTGCCGAGCTGTAATCGGTTCAATCCGAATCTCATGATCTTGTTGTTTACCTTTGAGCCAGTGATAAAAACCGTAAAAGTTCACCACTACAAAGAAAAACTGCAAAATGGTTTCGCCATACAACTTATAGGTATAAAACAAATAGGCATATAACAAGAAAGCAGCGAAGTTAAACCACCAACACCACATATTGCGCTTAATGGTCAACGTCACCCCAGTTAAGCTAATGATGACTGCAAATATTTCAAGGCTAGACATGGTTCAACTGGTATTCAAAGAAGTGCTGCTATTATGAAAAAAAACTCAATAAAGGCAAGACAATTCCGCTCAATCTAAACGTCGCTCTTTTTTCGGGGAATCGGATCAAACTATCGAGTCACAGAATGAATACGCATAAGTTTTGACAGTTTTCTAACAATCGTTTAAAAACTTATAAAACGATGTAGGAATAATCAAAATGTCAGAACAACAAGGTCGTGTCAGTCGCGAAGTTCGCGGTTCGTTATTTTTAATTGGTTTAGATCGCGCAGCCAAGCGCAATGCTTTCGATAGTCATATGATTCATGACTTATCACTGGCCCTCACCGAATATGAGGATGATCCTTCACTGCGCTGTGCTGTAATTTTTGCGCACGGAGAACACTTTACTGCTGGGCTTGATTTGGTTGAGTTGCAACCCAAACTCACTGCAGGCGTTTTCGACTTTCCCGCGTCACAAATTAACCCTTGGGGCACCAGTTCAAGACCTCGTACCAAACCCGTGGTTGTGGCAGTCCAAGGCTTTTGTTTTACCGCGGGAATTGAACTGATGCTCAATGCGGATGTGGTGATTGCCGATGCCAATACACAATTTGCCCAAATGGAAGTACAGCGCGGCATTTTACCCTTTGGCGGTGCAACGGTTCGCTTTGTACAAGCGGCGGGTTGGAACAAGGCTATGCGCTATCTACTCACAGGTGACAGCTTCAATGCACAAGTAGCTCTCGATCTCAATTTAATTACCGAGGTCGTAGAAACATCCACGCCAAATGCTGCATTAGAGCGAGCATTGAGCCTTGCAGAATCAATTGCAAAAGCTGCACCACTCGCCGTTCAAGCCACGCTGGCTTCTGCGCAACAAGCCGTACAGCACGGTGCAGACTATGCCTTTGCACATTTACAAGAGCACCTCAGCCCGCTACTCAAAACCCAAGATGTCCAAGAAGGTGTCATGGCAATGCTACAACGCCGCCCTGCTCAGTTTAAAGGACAGTAAAGCCCAGAAATCTGGAACCGACTTTAGGATTTAACAAAAAAGAAGAAACGATGATGCAAGCCACCGCCCATTTAGATTCGATTCAAATAGAGAAACAAACTGTAAAATTTTCAGCAACCGATGGTTATGTACTTGTTGGTACACGTTATCGCTCATCTGAGCTGATCAAAGCCAACATCATTGTTGCCAGTGCAACAGGTGTACCACAGCAGTTCTATCGTCGCTTTGCTGAGTATGCAGTAGCTCTAGGTTATCAAGTCCTAACTTTTGATTATCGTGGTGTGGGGCTTTCTGCACCGAAGCAACTCAAAGGTTTTAGCATGTCCTATTTGGACTGGGGGCAGCTAGACTTGTCGGCTGCCATTGACTCTATCCGCAAAGATGACAAACCTATTTTTGTGGTTGGACACTCTTATGGAGGCCAAGCACTCGGTTTAACCCGCAACCATGACCAAGTCACTGCGATGTATTGCTTTGGCACAGGTGCGGGTTGGCATGGCTATATGCCGTTTCAGGAGAAAATGAAAGTACATGTCATGTGGAATCTTATTTTCCCCCCGATGGTTGCACTAAAGGGCTATCTGCCTTGGAGCCTGCTGAAAATGGGCACCGATTTACCTGTAGATGTCTACACACAGTGGCGAAAATGGTGTAAAAATCCGACCTACTTTTTTGCAGATCCCGAGCAACAACACTTACTGGAACAGTATGAGCAGGTCAAAACTCCAATCTATGCTGTTTCAGCACTGGATGATGACTGGGCTTTACCCAACTCAAGGCACGCATTTATGCAGCATTATCGGCATGCGAACATGCATTACCTCAATATTGAAGCCAATGACTATGGCTTAAAAGAAATTGGACACATGGGATATTTCCGCCAGGGGGCCGAAGCCATCTGGGACGATATGCTGAACACTTTCGATGGCTATTTATCCTCACCAACCCCTACGGAACGTTAAAGCTCTATGCGCCCACAAAAACTGAGTAAAGAACAAATCCAGTTGCATTGCATGCAAACCTTTAAAACCCATGGTTATGCAGGCACCAGTATGGATTTACTAGCAAAGTCTTGTGGGCTCAGTAAAGCAGCATTTTATTATTATTATCCCAATAAAGAAGCTTTGGTTTTAGATATTTTGCATGTCAGCCAGCAATACTTAAACCATAAATTGTTCAGCATTTTGTGTGATACGCACTTAGAGTATTGCGTTCGCTTTGAACACTTGCACCAGCAAGCTGTCCGCTTTTTTAGTGCGGGTGTTCAAGGTTGCTTAGTCGGAATGCTGTCTTTGGAAATCCCGCATTTATCCGAACAAATTCATCTCAAAATTCAGTCGATTTTTCAAGATTGGGAGCTGGCGTTGTTACACTACTTTCAGCAAGTCATGCCTATTGCTCAAGCTGAGGTACTGGCCAAAATCAGTGTTGCCGATTATGAGGGGGCAATCTTAATGACACGCTTAAAACAGGATGACTTCTATCTAACTCATGTTGCAGAAAGAATTCTTAAGCAGTTATCCATAGCTGTGATGGACGCTGTGGAGGCTTAAGCAAGAGATCAATCCCGAGTACGATAGCTTTTTTTATGCTCGCATCCACTGCGGTCAATATGCGTATAAAACATGCCATAACGACTTACATAATATTCAAGCGACTGATCATAAAAGCTCCAAAAAATAGACCATTCATTTAAATCCATTTTGCGAATTTGCGTCTGGGTTTTCGCAGGCATTTTGACCAATAATGTGCTTTGCATTAACGTTGCATCTTCTTCGACCGTGAGCAATATCGCTTGATCTAAAAATAGAGTCGCCACGTCATCGAACAGCTCTTGTTCATAAGCATCAACTTCAATAACACGCTCAACCTGAGGTGCTCTATTGGTATGCGTTGCCATTTGCACAGATGCTGCTTCCGATTCAACCACTTTTTTTGTCGCTTCAGAAAGCGGTGCTTTTTTTGAATTTTGATTACAATAATAGATGCCGCAACCAAAGCAATGAGTATGCAAATCATCAGTAAAAATGTCGCCATGCCCTGCTCTCGTAACCAATATTCCCTTTTAAAATACAGCATTATCGCTCAAATAAACACCAAATTAATTAAAACAGACTACGTATGAACTCAAATGCTCAATTCGATGACTTGTAATTGGGTATTGATTCTCAGACCAATTCAAGTGATTCAACACATATTCGCACAAACGTGAAAGGCATCACGATATGTGATTTTTCACTCACAAAATCACTATAAAAAATAATTAACTTAGTGCGATTGAACAACAAAGTTACATCCGTACTAACAGTAATTCAATTTAATAAATACAGTCGCTAGCATGAAATAGCTGTTTCTATAGCTCTAAGAAGAAAAGATGATACGGGCAGCCCAACTTCAGGACATTCCTGAAATTTTAAATGTCGTGCACGACAGTATTCGATCATGTATCAAAGACCATCATCGCCATGAAAGTACGATTCAAATTTGGCTAGAAAATAAAACCCAATCCAACCTGATTATGTGGATGCACTATAACGACAGCTGGGTTTATGTACTCAATCAGCACGTAGTGGGTTTTATTATGGTCAGTGATCAAGGTCGTATTTTACTCAATTATATTTCATCCGCTGAACAACAGCGCGGTATTGGGAAAGCCTTATTAGAAACCGCTATTGAACATCTTAAACGTAAAAAAATTCACCAAATGAGTTTAGAAAGCACCCAAACAGCATGCTCTTTTTATCAAAAACATGGCTTTCAAATCCATGTCCAAGACATTCCAAATCCCAAAATGGTGACCATGGTTAAACTCTTATCCTAAGGTTTATTAACAGAAGTATGACTCAACTAAATTCACTCATTTTCATAGGATTCATTGGGCATTTTCATCTGATCACGGCCCGCTTCTTTGGCTTGATAAAGCTTTAAATCGGCCGCTTTCATAAGGTCATGAATATTGGCATAAATCGTTTCATGATCCATCCACGACACCCCCATACTCAAAGTTACATAATCTTTGCCATCTAGGCGGTTATGATGCTCAAAGCGCGCACTACGCACTGCATCTAAAACGGTTTGCATAATCTGACTAATAATCGCAATTGGGACATTATATAAAACAATGCTTTGTACACGACAAAAAAAGATAACTCATTGAAATAATGGCATAATACTTGTTTTCTGACGACGAATATGATGACACATTTCAATGAGTTACATCTCATCTTAAACAAATATCTAAAGTGGAACAAGTCACATGCAAAATGTTTTACACTGATTATGCTTGCATTAATTGTAAAACAGACATGTAATCTTTCTTCTGCATCTAAAGCCTTACCCATCAAGTGCTTACCACAATCATTTTATCGACGTATACAACGCTTCTTTGCAGATCAGTATTTCGATTATCGTCAAATTTCTCAGTTAATTTTCAATATATTTTCATTCGATAAAGTCCAATTAACTTTGGATAGAACTAATTGGAAATGGGGAAAACGAGATATCAATATCTTGATGTTAGCCATCGTCTATCGTGGAATAGCGATACCTATTGTTTGGACATTGCTCAATAAACGTGGAAATTCAGATACAAAAGAGCGTATTGCTTTGATTCAACGCTTTATCTCCATTTTTGGTAAAGATCGTATTGTGAATGTGTTTGCAGACAGAGAATTTATCGGTGAGAAATGGTTTACATGGTTAATTGAAAATGACATTAACTTCTGTATACGTGTTAAAAAAACTTTATTGTGACCAATCACTTAGCCAAGAATCATAAAATTAGTGATTTATTTCGTCATCTTCAAGTTGGTCAAACTGAATGTCGTAAACGACGTATTTGGGTTGGTCGAGTGAAACTGTATATTAGTGCGCTACGATTAGAAGATGGAGAACTTTTACTTGTTGTTTCTCCTATGTTTAATGCTTCTGCTATTCGTGATTATGCATTACGCTGGGAAATCGAAACGTTATTTAGTTGTCTCAAAGGACGTGGATTCAATCTTGAAAATACTCGTTTAACAGACCCTAGACGAGTCAAGAAATTGATAGCAGTGCTAGCTATCGGTTTCTGTTGGTGCTATTTAACAGGTGAATGGCAACATGATCGAAAAAAAGCGATAAAAATAAAGAAGCATGGACGACTTTCAGTAAGTTTATTTCGCTACGGTTTGGACTATGTTCAAATGGCTATTCTACGTTTGATTGGTTTTGGAAAAAAAGAAGAATTTAAGAAAGTGCTAGCAATTTTAAGAAAGAAAAAGCCTGATAGGACAAGGGTCCTATGAAATTTGTCGTGTACAGAGAAAACAATGGCAAACTCTTCCCCACCATAGCGTGCTAAGTAGGCATTATGTGGCAGTACTGCACCAATCACTTTGACCAGATTTTGCAGAACTTCATCGCCCTTTAGGTGCCCATAGAAATCATTATAATTTTTGAAATAATCGACATCCATCATGGCAAAAACCAAAGTTGCATGACTATTTTGTTGTGTTTCAATAAAGCGCTGCTGAATTTCCTGATTCAATGCACGCCGATTATAGGCGCCTGTTAAGGCATCAATTTGAATTTGATATTCGAGTTTTTCATTTAAGTCATGTAATTGAGAGGTGCGCTGTTGCACTTTTTGCTCTAAAGAATCATTCAATTCAATTAAATTATTATTTAAACGTTCGGTATGGTAAGTCTGATAAGCATAGTTACGTGATTGTCGGAACATCACCAAAAGTGCATACAGACTGGTAGAGATAAAAGATAGATGAATAGAATCAATCACATGTAAGGTCAGCAAAAAGTCATGGATAAACGACATACATAACACAATCACGGCGCAAAAATTAAGCTTCGAATACTTTTGTTTGGTCTTTAAGGTTATGTAAAAACCATAGGCAAAATTCAGTAAAATAATAATACTGAAAAAAGCGCTATAAAAAGCCAGCAGCTCAAAAACAACTTGCTCGGATAACAAGGTAATGACGATATTCAAGGTCAAAACCAACATGGAAATGGTGTAAATCCAATGCTGTAAATAGTGCTGATTGAGCAAATACATATAGCTCAAAAAGAACATAACCGCCAAATAGATAAATAAATATTCTAAGCGGATTCCCCACAACCAGTTGATATCTAAGAAGGTCGTGTAGGCATAAGGCGCGGTAAAAAGATTGTGTAAGGCAAGAAATAAAATAAAAATACCAAAGACAAAAATACCTCTACTATTTCGCTCATCCGAACCACGGAAAATAGCAAACATAGTGGTGAACAAACCCACACCAAATACCGCGCCACAGATCATGGCGATACTCATCATCAGTTGCTGATAATGTCGATTAATCGTTTTAGCAATGCCAATATGCATGGGGCTTTCAAGTCCACCACCTAACTTATTAAAGTTTGAGGCTTGTATGCTCAGGGTGAAATAAGGACGATCGGGAACAAAATAAGCAATCCGCGGTGCATTTTCTGTTTGTTGTGCTTCTGCATTATCGGCAACATCCCCCAAACGGACTAAAAAGTCTCCATTGAGATAAACCCGATAAGCTCCAGATTGGTTGGGAATGTGAATGGCTAATCTTCGGCCAATGAATTCCTCTGGAATTTTAAAATGTGCAATAAAGGTGCCGTAACCAATATTACTGCCAGTAAGTTCCTTAAACGAAATTGGCAACTCCGTTGCTTTTGAAACTAATTTGGGATTGGGCCGAGTAATCAGCTCTTGGTCATAATAAGACCATGTACCTTTTAAATAACTGGTGGTTTGTTCGGTGAATTGAATGTCATTGACATTTTTTTGATGCAAATAATACTGCGTGGGCTCAGCTTCATATTGTGCCCACGTCGAAGGTATCAAACTTAAAACCAGCAAACAGCTTAAAACAAACCCAAACAAAGAACGTTTGCTCAATGAGCTATACAAAAGCGACTCTTCCCTTAAATACGCTCTGCCTAATAATTAATCTACAAATGTTTTTCTTAAAAACCAAGTGTTTTTACAAATGAATCAAATACATCCTTGTAATTGACTCTTTTATTTATCAATATTTTTGATTAATCACGTGTTTTTACATCATACAACTCAATTTCAAAAATCAAATTTGAATTGGCAGGAATAATATTACCCATTTTACGCTCACCATAAGCCAAATGTGATGGCACGATGAGTTTACGTTTACCGCCCACTTTCATGCCCATAATCCCTTGGTCCCAACCTTTAATGACACGGCCTGTCCCAATCACAGTTTCAAAGTAGTTCCCGCGGTCTAAAGATGAGTCAAATTTGGTTCCATCTTCTAACCAACCCGTATAATGCGTGGTGATTAAAGCACCTTTAACCGCTTCTTTACCTTCACCGACAACCAAATCAATAATTTCTAATTCTGCGCTCATGTTTTCGCTCCCAACCTGTTCAATCAATAAATCTAGTTAAACTGCATGCTTATTGCAATTTCGTCCATTCAATAATGGCTTGTGCATGGTCACCAATTAAGGTCCACTCACCATCCATCACATTCAACTGAAGTTGCATAGTACGCTCACACAGGGCTTGAACTGCTTCAGTACTTGCAGTCGACAATTGCCAGATTTCTACATTGTTCAATGTCTTCAACTTACTGTTGCGCTTATACCATTCATCGACCGCTGTGCCATAAGTGACAATCGCCACTTGCTTACAACGTGCACTGGCTTTTTTCACTTTATCTTCGTCTGGGCTGCCCACTTCAATCCATTTCACCAACTGACCCGTGAGGTCCTTTTCCCACAGCGCAGGCTCATTGGTTTCAAATAAGTCTTTGGTAAACTCTAAAGCTTCATCTGCAAAACGTGCAAACGCCAACAAACGCACCATCAAACGCTCAATGGTTTCTGAAGGATGCAATGCCAAAGTCAGTTGATAGTCCCCATATTGGTGAACATCCATATTGGCAATATTCAAATCTGCCTTATAAATTGTAGCTTTAAGCGCCATACATACCATCCTCAAATTTGCCGACTAGCATATAAGATTTCGGCTTTTTTTGCTTAAAACAATTTAAGTCATTGCTCAATGCGGCATGCAAAAAGTGCGCTTTCAAAACTCATCCAATCTCTTTGTTTTTGAATAATCAACTCAACTCGGTTATCAATCCCTTCGTCAACATCTTGATAGTTAAATTGTTCAGGATTGAAATTAAATGCCTTCCACCCCTGATTGGTATGGAAAATTCCTTTAATCCGTCGCCAATCTTGCTGTTCACAAAGTAAATCTAATAAATCGTAAAAGTCAAAAACCCAACGTTTCGGCATTTTCCAACCCGCAACACTATAACCTTGCGCTGTTTCTACATAGTGATACGGCAACTGTTTAATCTCGGGAAAATCTTGTTGAGTCGCTTTCAACTGTTGCTGAACGCTCAGTAAAGGCTGCTTAAATCGTTTTGTTCCGATGTAGTCAAAATCAATTTGTGCAAGCTCAATCTTGCCCTGCTCTGCCATCAGCCACTGCTGAGCGTAAGGCTGATATTCGGTTTGCAGTTTATCAAGAGCATCTTGATCTGCTTTTTGCATATGAGCTTGATGCGAAACCACCACAATCTGCGCCGCTTTTAATTGATCCTGATAGAGATTTTGTACTGTCCATGCATGATCATGTAAACGCGAACCATCCAGCACGGTGATCGGAGCACGCATGTGCAGGGTCGAGTGCCAATGTGGCTCGGTCAGTTGCTCCAGTAACTGTGCTGGATGTCCCAAGCCTGTGGGTTCAATAAACAGCCGATCAGGCTTTTGTTCTGAAAGCAAACGAGACAGTGCTATTTGCATCGGTAGTTGGCTGCTACAACATAAACAACCACCGAGTAATTCTTTCACCGCATAGCCTTCCGTTTGTGGCATGAGCTGTTGATCTACGCCAATTTGCCCAAACTCATTCATCAGTACCGCCCAAATTTCATGTTCCGGTTTCTGACCTAACAAATGCATGAGCAAAGTGGTTTTACCTGCACCAAGAAAGCCCGAAATAATATGCGTAGGAACCGCCTGCGGCATCGACATCAGTTTCAAAATTTTATACCTAGCATGGAATATGATAAAAACAGCACAATAAAATAAGCCTTTATCTTAATTTAAATAACCAATTTTCTCATCTCAAATCCATGGCATCGAACACTCAGCATTCAGTTAGCTGACATTTCATTCATTTATACCCCTATTGGACAAACTTCCTTACATTTTACTCAATACTGAAATTAGGGTTTCGCACTTAATTCGCATGCTTTGTACAGTTTATGTGAGTTTTCAAACATCCATATTGATCATTAATTCTTCTTTTTATCTCAATCTATTCACAAAAAACTTCTACTTGTTACTTAAAGCTCACTATTTTTTCATCATCTGTAGTTTTAGGTAATGTGCACTTTTCACATTGTTGCTTCGATTGAACCGCAGATATTCAGGCGATAGCATGAAGCTCAGTTCAAATTGATGTGATGATCAGTCTGAACTATTTTTATCTATAAAATATAAGGATGCCAAAACCATGAAACTTTCTCACCTAATTATTGCAACATCTTTAACAGCTGCGAGCTTTGCAACTTTTGCTGCACCTCAACAAGCACCAGCTCAAGAAGACAAAGTTGTAGTATCAACCCAAGAAACAGCTGAAACTACAGACTTAAGTGCAAATGCACCAGCTTCGGAAGCATCAGCAGAGCAACCGAATCAAGAAAAAGCCGCTAAATAATTCAAATGTTGAGAGATCCAGTGGCTTTACTCTCCTGCTGGATCGCAACAACTTTTTAGCGTCACTTGAAACCAAGATATATCCTATCTTGGTTTCTTTTTATTTATGCGCATGGACTATAGCAGTTCAAGATCAACAGGTGCAGAAAGCCAAATTTGCATAGTTTTCCCATATAAGCTTCTATTCAAAACATAAACGTCAGACATTAAAAAAGATCCCCTGTGTAGGAGATCTTTTTTTAAAACTTAACTATGCGATGCTTTTTTATAAATACTGCACGAAGGATGATGGTTCTCTTGTAAGCGCGCGACCTTACGTTGTTCTGCCGCTTCAAAACGGCAACGCTTCCAGTCATTGTCCAAATTCAATGCAGGAATTTGTTTTGGCTTACCATTTTCATCTACCGCAACCATGGTGAAGTAACAGCTATTGGTATGGCGTACTGTACGCTTTTGAATATTTTGTGCTTCAACACGAATACCAATTTCCATTGAAGTACGACCGACATGGTTCACGCTTGCCAAGAAAGTCACTAACTCGCCCACATGAATCGGCTCTTTAAAATTAACTTTATCAACCGATAAGGTCACCACATAACTTCCTGAAAAACGACTCGCACACGCATATGCCACTTGGTCTAACAGTTTCAAAATGGTGCCACCATGCACATTTCCTGAAAAATTCGCCATATCAGGTGTCATTAAGACCGACATAGTGAGTTCAGACTGGTCATCCGCAGCCGCAGCAATTTGATCTAATGGGGACATCGCGTTCTCTAATTGGTAAGATAATAGGATATGTGACATTTATTATATCGGTTTTGAACGCTAAATTTGGTAACAAAACCATCATTATTATTTATAGTGATTTAAGTATCATTCAAAAAAATATATATAAAGAAGACTAAGTTTTTGAATCTATAGGCCTTCTTTAAATTTTAATTTATTCAAAAACATTGTTGCTGTGATATTTTCTTAGCACATAAATGGCTTTGAGCCTGATCCACTGTATTTCGAGTTATAGAAAAGCCCATTCAGGGTTTATTTCTACATCGCGCCAGATCAATGCGTTCTTACTTGAATACTTTGAATATTCAATTTTTGCTTATAATTTTTCTGCGCAAAAACTTTTTGAATCTGTCCTAACTGTGCAACGGTTGCATCGACCCCAGCTTGCATGGTCAACTCACGTCCGCTGACATCAAAGATATGCACCTTTTCACGTAAGTCTGGCTGAATCACAATATCGGCATTTTTCAGCTCAATTTGTGCAAGGTTCTTTTGCATAATATTGATATTTTGGTTAAACAGCCCCCAAACATTTGAGGTTTCGGTATACATTGGCTGCGCCAGAATATCGACCGCGATAATAATATCCGCCCCTAACTTGCGTGCCACATCAACAGGTACAGGGCTGACTAAACCACCATCTACATATTCATCAGCACCAATCTTGGTTGGAATAAACATACTCGGGATCGATACCGATGCCCGAACCGCTTGCCCAGTATTGCCATAGTTAAAGACGACTTTTTTACCTTCTTTTAACTGCGTCGCCACCACATACATTGGGATAGGTAAGCGCTGAAGTGGAACATCGCTCACTTGTTCATTAACATAATCTTCAACTTTTTGACCATCAAAGAAACCTTTCATGTCCAAACGAATATCGCGCACGTCATTGGCTTTCATATTCAGCGCAATCTCACGAATTTGATTGGCATTTTTACCGCTGGCATACAGTGAGCCGACGATACTACCAGCACTGGTTCCCACGATAAAGTCGGGACGAATCCCCGACTGCTCTAAAACTTGAATTGCGCCAATATGTGCATAACCACGTGCACCACCACTCCCCAACACCAAGGCAATAATTGGACGGTTCTGTTCTTTTTTGAGCTGTTTAAAATTGATCTGGTTGAGTCGCTCTTGGGCTTCCCCTGACTCAGTTTCGGCTGAAAAAGCCTGACTTGGCGTTTCTTGAGCAACTTTAGGCATGCTTTGACAGCCGACTAAAGCGAGCAATGTAAACGACATAAGGCTAAGTTTAATGTTTAACATGATTCACCGAAGTTGAGATAGAGCGAAATTTTCCAGCAGCATAGTGTATGAAAATCAGCAGTCCAAGTACTGTTGTTTTTCGTAAAAGCGTCATATTCCCCTATTATAATCTGTTTCAATTTTTCAGCATAATTCAACATGCACACTCAGCAGCTCACTCGCATCTTTCTGCACTTTTTAAAATTAGGCTGCCTGTCTTTTGGTGGCCCTGCTGCTCATTTGGTGTTTTTTCACCGACATTTTGTACAGCAACTTCGGTGGTTGAGTGATGCTGAATACACCCAACTGGTTGCTCTCGCACAATTGCTCCCTGGGCCGACCAGCAGCCAAGTGGGTATTGCCATTGGTTATCAACTCCAAGGCTACCGCGGTGCGTGCGCGGCTTGGCTCGGTTTTACTTTGCCGTCTATGCTCCTCATGGCATGTTTCGCGGTACTGGGTCAGCAGTATTTCAATCAACTCAGTGCGATGACACTACATAGCATTCAGTTGATCGTTTTTGCTGTGGTGGTCTGGGCCTTTTGGCAAATGTTGACAAATTTCTGCAAAACTATCTGGCAATATGTGCTGATGCTACTTAGCACCTTGTTTCTTTACTTTGTGCCATGGTCATTCAGCCAAGTTATCGTCATCTTTGTTGCTGCTCTCGTCGGTATTTATTTCGCATCAGATTCGACATCAAAGCTCCAAGACAGCAGCTTAAAATCAAAAGTCCAAGCAAAGCAGTCTTATCTTTGGCTAATTGCCTTTGTTTTGCCTTTTGTAGTTTTTATGGTGTTGCATTCATCTTCTTCACTCTTCTCACAGAGCCTGTTCAGTTTTTACCAAGCAGCATCTTTAGTTTTTGGCGGTGGGCATATTATTTTGCCACTTTTACATCAGGACTTCGTCGCCAACCATATTTTATCTGCCGAACAATTTGACTTAGGTTATGCGCTGGCTCAACTCATGCCCGGCCCCTTATTTAGTTTCGCCAGTTACTTAGGTGCTTTATTACCTTTAACGCCCTTTGTTTGGCTGAATGTGGTTCTAGCCACCTTAGCAATCTTTCTACCCTCATTCTTTTTAATCTTTGCCACCTTGCCCTATTGGTCTTGGCTTATGCAGCAAGCTGCGATCCGAAAAGCCGTGATTGGGATTAATGCGGCAGTGGTAAGTTTACTGCTGTGTTTAGTGATACAAATGGGACAAAGTTATTTCAAGCATTGGACTGACTTAGTTTTTGTAATCGCTGTTATTTTACTGCTTCGAACCAAACTCCCGATTTGGCTAAGCCTGATTTTAAGTTTTGCACTCTATCAACTGTTCTTTTACTTTAGCGGTTAAATAGCCATAAAAAAGCCCCTATCAATGTAGAGGCTTTTTTATGTACTAAGTGATTACCAAATGTCTGATTTCACTTTGTCTTTAAATTTAGGATGGTTATCCAATTTAAACACAGGCTCTTTCACACCTTGTTTCAGCTGTGCCAAATAGTCTTTTAACAGCATCAATAAGAATGGTGTTAATAACAAAATGGCAAACAAGTTAATGGTGGCCATGATACCCATGAACAAATCCGCAGTGTTCCAAATGAGAGGCACGCTCATCACTGAACCGAGATACACCATAATCAAAACAAAAATACGGAAGACGAACATCACCTTGGCATTGTTATTAATAAATTGTACATTCCCTTCAGCATAGGCATAGTTACCAATGACTGAGGAAAAGGCAAACATGAACAAAATCGTTGCAAGGAAGTCATCACCCCAAGAACCAATTTGGCTCTCTAAAGCCATTTGGGTGAGCGCTACGCCTTCAAAGCCTGCATCATGATAAAGTCCTGAGGCCAAAATAATAATCGCTGTACATGAACACACCACAAAGGTATCCACAAATACACCGAGCATTTGTACCAAACCTTGGTTTACAGGGTGCTTTACATCCGATGCAGCTGCCGCATTCGGTGCTGAACCCATACCGGCTTCATTAGAGAATAAACCACGTTTAATCCCCATCATCATTGCCATAGAAACCATCGCACCGAAGAAACCGCCAGCAGCAGCTTCAAACTCAAAAGCTTTCGAGAAAATGAGCTGGAAGATATCAGGTAAAATCGCGTAATTAATTACGGCAATATATAAAGCAACTGCCAAATACAACAAGGCCATCAATGGCACAAAACTTTCTGCCACTTTGGCAATACGTTTAATCCCACCAAAGATAATCATTGCGGTCAGCAAGACTAGACCTAGTCCAACCCAAGACACCACAATATGAATGCCACCGAGTTCAAATGCTAGATTGGCTTTATCCCATCCCCATGCATGTGCTGTCGCACCAGTAATCGCATTGGCCTGTACTGCGTTAAACACAAAACCATAGGTTGAAATAAGCGCAACAGCAAAGACTACACCCAACCATTTTTGTTTCAGGCCTTGGGTAATATAGTAGGCAGGTCCACCACGGAACTGTTTATTTTCTTGGTCGCGCACCTTGAACAACTGTGCGAGAGATGACTCAACAAAAGCCGAACTCATGCCTAAAAATGCAGTGACCCACATCCAAAATACTGCACCCGGCCCACCAATCGCAATTGCGATCGCAACACCCGCGACATTGCCTACACCTACACGACTTGCAAGCCCAGTGACAAAAGCCTGAAAAGGTGTAATGCCATGATCATCATCACATTCCTTACGGCTTGATTTCATGACCTTAATACTGTGCAAAAATAAGCGAACCTGTACTGCACCCGTAATTAGGGTGTAAAACACACCGACCGCAACAAGGAAAATCACCAAAAAGTCCCACAGAGGTCCATTCAGTGTATTCACCCACCCGAGTAATGTTTCATTTAATTGATCATTCATCTCGATATCCTAATTATTGTGAGAGACCTGAAAGCAAAAAAACCCTAGTTTCCTAGGGCAAATTGCATTTCCAATTAGTTAAAAAATTGCAAAATAGACTGAATGACAGCCACGTTAATCAAGTCTACAAAGAATGCGCCACATAAAGGCACAATTAAGAATGCCTTGTGCGAAGGACCATACATGTTGGTAATCGCCTGCATGTTTGCAACCGCAGTCGGGGTTGCACCCATACCAAATCCACAGTGACCCGCAGATAGCACAGCAGCATCGTAGTTTTTACCCATCACACGGAATGTCACAAATGCAGCATATAAGCCCATCGTAATTGTTTGTGCACCTAAAATCACCACAAGCGGACCAGCAAGGTCAGCCAATTGCCATAATTTCAACGAAAGTAGCGCCATCGCAAGGTACAACGACAATGATGCATTACCAAATACATCAATCGCACGGTCAAAGATTTGAACTTTGAAAATACCTTCCAACACATTACGTAAAATCACACCACCTGCAAGCGCCCAAACAAAAGTCGGTAACTCAAGCATTGTGCCTTTCATATGGCCGGTCATAAAGTCAGCAAAAGCCAAACAGCCTGCAAACAAACCTAATGTGGTAATCGCATTATCCGCAGTGATTAAACGCACACGATGTGGATATTCAAACGGTACATATTCTGTTGAATTAATATCAGTCAGTGGCGTGTTATCACTCTTTTCAATTTGTTCATTGGTACGTGGTGTCGCCAATTGATAGCGGTTAATGAGTAACTTTGCTAAAGGACCACCAATCAAACCACCAATAATCAAACCAAATGTCGCACTCGCCATACCCAAAGCTAATGCACCTTGGATACCATGTTTAACTTCTAAAATTTCACCCCAAGCACCCGCAGTACCATGACCACCAGTTAAGGTAATTGAACCTGCAATCAAACCAATAAGTGGGTCAATACCCAATAAAGTTGCAAGGCTAATGCCGACAAAGTTTTGCACCACAATAAATGAAGCGACAGCCATCAAGAAAATAACCAGACCGATCCCGCCCTCACGCAATTTGGCAAAGTTTGCACTTAAGCCAATTGAGGCGAAGAAAATCAGCATAAAGCTTGTTTGCAATTCGCTACTGGTCGTGATGCTATAGCCCCAAAGACTATGCACAACCAAGGAGATAATCGCTGCAACTAAACCACCTGCGACAGGCTCAGGAATGTTGTAGCGTTTCAAGAAACCAATTTTATTTACCAAGAAGCGGCCAAGTAACAAAACAATGACGGCTGCAATCAAGGTATAAAAAGCGTTAAAAGTAAATTCCATGACAATTGTCCATAAAGCGGATGCTTAGATTTTGTTATCTGGCTAATAAGCCACCGAATCCATTGATACTTCAAGAGATATTTCGTAAATCTGAGACAAACTCAGTCTTGCGTATGGAAATTCAGGCAATGGGTAAATTGGTAACAAACTAAGCGATCTGATGCATAACATGTTCAGTTCTACACGATGAGTAAACTGAAATAACGTAATGCCCAATAATGTTTGGACACAGATACGGTTTTTTGAAAAAAATCACAAAACCGCCCCATATTGGCTCAAAAACAACCAATAAAAGTACAATATGGGCGAAAGACCGACATTATGCAGATTTTTTTTAGATAATCTTTATTTTTTTACAATAATTTCCAACTATTTCACTTATTTTTTTCTGACCCAATACTTAAGTCTATATTCAAAATGTATTTAGTCTGTATAAATTTCTCGACTCAAACAAAACAGGAGCCTAAAGCTCCTGTTTTTAAACTACAACTATATCATCACATGATTAGAAGCTGTATTTCGCCATTAAGCCAACACGGTTGTCTTTGTAGCTATTACCAGCAAAGGTATCACGTTTACCATTGATATATTCAACACCTAAGTCCAATGGCTTAACTGGTGAATAGATGAAGTTAATCCATGCTTGGTAAACTTCTTCGTTTGCTGTTGGGTTAGTTGCATAATCTGTGCCGTCATCTGCAAAGAGTGCGCCATAGGCTAAAGTCGAACGCAATTTCTCTTTGAATTTATACGTACCACCGACTTGTACACCAAACGCTTCATTTTGTGCGATCTTGCCATTTGAAGTATTAACCACATATGCAGAGTTGCTGCCATGTAAGTAGTTGCTGTTGCCGTCAACATAAGAAACATCAGCACTTAGTTTTAGCGGGTCCATTACTTGATAATTTACACCTGCTGCTACACCCCAACCGGTATCAGAATCGTTAGCAGATTTGTAGTTTTCAACTAAAGCACGCGCAGATACAGAACCTTTACCATCAGCAAAACCTTGCGTCAACTTCGCAGTTAAGTTGGGTACGCTATATTTAATTGCAGCATCTGAACTACCACTATTGCTATTCCCTTCTTCCGCAGCAATAAATAATTTCGTTGCAGGCGCTAAATTAAAGCCATAACGTACTTGTGGAATACGAATTGTACCGCCACCCACGTTAGTCCCGAAGTCAATCATTTCTGGCGCATGGTTAGACAGGAAGTTAGATGTAGTTTGACCAAATAACCAGTTGTTATACGTTAAGTATGCATGACGAATACGTAAAGCACCATTGCTATCTGTAGTCGAGCCCGCAAAATCCACTTCTACTTTACCGCCAAGTTTGTTATCGCCACCAACATTGGTATTGAAATCTAAACCTAAACGCGTAGTTTTTGCTGTTGCACGAAGTTTGTCTTTAGTTTTACCATCTGAACTTGAAACTTTGTTAAAGTCGTCATCTTGACCTTCAATAATGTAATTTGCATCGCCACGAACAAAACCATATAGGTTAATGTCTGCGCCAGACTTAGATTTTAACGAAGACAGTGGAGATTCAGCTTTTACAGGAGCTGGCTGTGCTTTGACTTGTTGAATCTGAACGGCTTGTTGTTGTTGAACTTGTTGTTGCTGTTGCATTAAAGCTTTTAACTCAGCAACTTCGGCACGTAACTGAGCGAGTTCTTGTTGTTCTTTAGTTGCAGCATGAGTTGTTGTCATCATCAGAGCAGCCACACTAAGTGCTAGGCTTTGAGCGATAAATGGCTTTTTATTGAGGGCTAAACGCATACACAAACTTCCTATATTACATTGTTAATGGTGAATCAAAAATTCCATTTCAGTAAAATTTTTTGCACAAAAGACTATTCCGTTTTGGTCTTTTCATATGCAAAGTAATCTTATAAAGATGAAAAATCGCACATTTCGATGTTTTAAGATATGACCTTTTATTACTCTTGCCACTAAAGTCTAATGCACACAATTTCAAACGATAATTGATGTTATTCGCGATTGGCTTTGAAGCATCAAATTACAATTTAGACAGACTTTTGCAATAATTAAGTAACAATTCTTCATATTTTCTTAAATATAGACTGAGTTTTATTTGAGATCTATATTTTTTTCTTATAACTAAAGTCTTAGTCTAATAGATAGCCACCTATGCCCAATGATGGGTCAAAATCACAGCTTTGCACCAAAAAAGCCTAACTATTCAGACGATTATTGAGTATGATAAATAAAATATCCGCAAGCACGAATACACGGCTATGGCAAATAGATGTGCTTATAGGAAAACTCCTAACAAAATGTTTGAGCAAACTCGTCAAACTCAATTTAGACCGTCTGAACATCCTGAAAAAACATCTAATAATAAGAAACTTTTGCATATTATCCAGAAAAATGGATTTCGCCTTTTATTGAGCACCGCAGCGAAAATGGTTGGGGCTTATATGGCTTGCTTAATATTCAAAAAGGTGAAAAAGCGAAAATCGCACAGCTGCAATCATGTAATGACCAATTTTTTGATACACCTGTTGGGCTATTCTTCACAGTTAATCAAGCCTTAAACATCTGCGCGAAAATGGATATTGCCATGATGAGAAATGTCATGACTTCAGTCAAAGCACAAGGTTCAGACTCTTGTCACGAGCCGTATAGAATCACTTTTATGCTATCGAGCTGAATGTACAAGATGCTGAACTCGTCTGTGGCATGGCACTAGGTTATGCAGATCCAGAGCAGATCGTCAATCGCTTTATAACACATGGCGTACCAGTTGAAGATTTTGCAGTATTCTTAAACAATGAGTGAGATTTAAAGCATTCATTTAAATATAAAAAAGAGACTAAAATGAGTCTCTTTTTTATATAGTCACGACTTAAATTTTTAGGCTTTTTCGTGCTCAAGCTTAAACACATAATACAAAGCCAAAGCCACAAAAATAGCCATGACAATGGCCATATTCAAAAGTGCCGACCAAAGTAGAAAATTAAGAATTACGCCACAAAGTAGGCCACAACCAAATTGCATGCTGCCCATAATCGCACTGGCCGTTCCTGCCCGTGCACCCTGCTCAGACATTGCAATCGCCATGGCATTTGGGCCTGTAAAACCGATTGCTGCGACAGCGAGAAACATCCCTGCACATACGATATATAAGGGCGCATGCGTCATGCTACCCGCTACCAACAACAGCCCCACACCAGCCAGTTGCAAAAAACTGCCTAATTTTAAGCGCTGAAAAACACTTAACTTTTGTGCCAGACGTTTATTTAAAGTCGAGAACAGCATAATCCCAACTGCATTGGCACCAAAAGCATAGGCAAAAATTTGCTGACTTAAGCCATAACCATCCATCAGAATGGCAGCAGAAGCACTGATATAGCAAAAGAGTACAGCCCCGGCAAAACATCCAACAAACATCGGGCGTCTAAAGCTCGAATCTTGCAGAATCGCCCCGTAGAGATTTAAAACTTGGTTAAAGTTAAGCTTTAAACGGCGCTTAGGATCTAAAGTTTCTTCAAAGAAAAAGTGTACACAGCACAGGCTTCCCAAACCAACGACCATCAAAAAGGCGAAAATACTATGCCAACTACTGAAACTCAGTACCAGCGCGCCTAAACTCGGTGCAATAATCGGCGCAATGGTGGTCACGATCATCATACTGGCAAATGCTTGGGCTGAGGCTTGCATATCTAAACGGTCACGAATCGCAGCACGGGCAATCACCACGCCTACACAACCGCCTAAGGCTTGCAAAACCCGAGCACCAATGAGACTCCACTCACTGTTTGCAAACACACACAGTAAACTGGCAATAATGTAGAGACTTAGGCCAAAATACAGCGGCTTTTTCCGCCCAATTCGGTCACTTACTGGCCCATAAATCAGTTGTCCAATAGCCAAGCCTAAGAAGTACGCAGGTAAGCTGTTGGCCACCATTTGTGTGCTTACCCCAAAGTCATTCGCCATTTGTGGCAAAGCGGGCAAATACATATCAATAGACAGTGGACCGAGTGCAGTCAGTGAAGCAAGTAAGAGAATCCAAGCGTTGGAATAGACCGCTTTTTCCTGTGTAGTCGGCATAGGATTAATTTATGTTTTGGAAGGAGAGTTTGCAGACAAGTTTACACGCTCCATAGTATGATTTATAGCAGAGCAGGTGAAATTTCACATATTCTCATATTTGAAAATGGTCCAACCCCAAGTGACAAACAAAGGTGCCCTTTGAAAGCATGGCTGACGAGTCTAAAACAGGCTACTTATAATACAACCTTCATGTATAACCTCCGCATGGTTATTACTTTTGCAGGGACGGCTTTTGTTCCATATTTTATGGGTTTTCAGCTGGCAACTATTCCGCTGACACTCGGCGCTGTTGCTGCGGGTTTAAGTGATATTGATGACCGCTTTTCCGTGCGAATCATGAATTTAATTTTTACCTATATTGGCTTTTTCATTACCGCAACGTCGATTTACTTTTTATTTCCGCACCCAATTTTATTCGCACTGGGTCTAATAGTTTCGTGTATTGGTCTGATTTTACTGGGCTCACTGGGACGTCGTTATGCCACCATTTCCTATGGTTGCTTAGTGGTTTCGGTTTACTCCATGCTCGGTGTCGGACTTTTTGACAACTGGTATACACAACCGTCTCTGCTGGTGATTGGGGCAATTTGGTATAGCGTTATTTCAACTATCAGTTTTCTGCTCTTTCCCGTTCGTCAGGTACAAGACAATCTATCGAAGTGTTATTCCTCACTCGCCGATTTTCTGTTTGCCAAATCCAACCTG
The DNA here is from genome assembly GCF_058242845.1 of Acinetobacter sp. 789_lipA. Taxonomy (NCBI): domain Bacteria; kingdom Pseudomonadati; phylum Pseudomonadota; class Gammaproteobacteria; order Moraxellales; family Moraxellaceae; genus Acinetobacter; species Acinetobacter sp. 789_lipA. Next base: position 3,371,293 of record NZ_JBZAYS010000001.1, read on the forward strand.
TTTGATGTCGATATGACAGCAAACAGCTATCAACAGAGCATGATTGAACTGTCGTTGGAAAATGGTAAATTAATTGCAATTTTCAACGACATGAAAACCGCCCTACTCACCCGTTTAAAAGGTGACCGTGGACAACGGGATACACGTCGCAGTCTGCAATATTATTTTGTGGCGCAAGATATTCACGAGCGTGCAGATTCAGCACATATTGACTATCAAAAACTGGCGAAAATTTTTCAACACAGCGATATTTTATTCCGCTTTCAACGAATCTTATCTATACAAGCCAAAGCCTGTAAGGACTTAAGCAGCAGCATTTTAAACCGTCAAACCTATACCCATAATAAGCGCTTTAAACATGCATTTGAAAACCTCCGTTTATCATTAGAAAAGCTCAGAGACGAACAACAATACGACCAAATTTGGGTCAATGCTCTGTTTTCACTGTATCAAAACTTAAAGTCTATTGATGCGCAGCTACGTAATTTAGAAACTGAACGCAATATTAAGCTCGATAAAACCAAACATATCGAAAGCCAGCTCAAAGATGATGACCTGAAAGGCTGGGATGACATTAAAGTTCGGATTAAACAACATCTCACCCCCGAGTCGGTTTTATTTAGACACGCGATTCGTCTGTCTATCGTGCTATTAGTTGGATATATCTTTGTTCAAGTCACCAACATTGAATATGGGTACTGGATTCTACTTACAGCACTATTTGTCAGTCAGCCCAACTTCAACGCAACCAAACGTCGTTTACGTTTACGTATCGTAGGGACTTTGGTCGGAATCATTTTAGGGTATGCCGTATTGTACTTTGTACCTTCGATTGAAGGACAACTTCTCGTATTGGTTATCAGCGGGGTACTTTTCTTTGAGCTGCGCAGTAAACAATACGCTCAAGCCACCGCTTTCATCACCATCTTGGCGCTGATTAATTTCAACTTAGATGGTATGGGATATGAAGCTGCTCTTCCGCGCATGATGGATACCTTAATTGGCTGTGGTCTGGCATGGTTAGGCGTGAGTTTCATTTTCCCTGACTGGAAGTTCCGTCGCCTCCCCCGCACAATTTACCGCTCGCTTTCCGCTCAATGTGATTATTTGGCTGAGGTGATTGAACAGTATAAGTCTGGACGCAACAATGGCCTGAATTATCGCGTGGTTCGTCGTGCGGCACACAATACTGATGCAGAAGTTGCTTCACTCATTTCAACTTTAGCCACCGAGCCCGACTTTGACCCAACGCAAAAGAGCTTGGCATTTGAATTCTTGTGCCTCAATCATACCTTTATTAGCTATATTGCAGCGTTGGGTGCACATCGTGAAAAAATTGACGACCCAGAAATTTTAGAATTGATGGATCGCGCTTTTGACAATATCCAAGGTGCGCTCCTGCGGGATGAAATGCCTGATTTAACTGCGCAAAATATGCTACAGACCATTCGTCAGCGTTTAAGCCAAAATAATGAGGAAGATCAGAAAGCATTGATCATTTTACAACAGCTTTCGTTGATGTTTAGCATCTTGAATCAGTTTAGTCGTTTGAAGCAAAGTTTAAGCCACGAACGGGATCATGAGGCCACAGAACTGGCTTCATTATAATTTGGGTGATTTTGGAACAATATACTCACTGAAATGCTCTAAATGATGCTAAACTTTTTGCAGTTTTAAATCTGTTACTTTCACTATGACCGCGAAAAATTTATACGCTTATACTTTACAGCCTGTGACCTATGAAATCACTGAAGCTGAACAACGCGATGCTCAATTAAAAATTTGGCGTAGCACAAACAAAATTAGCATGAAAGCTTGGATCATCATGGCTGTCGTTACAGCCCTTTCGATTCTTGGCCTAATTTTACTCAAAAATTATTCAACCATCTTTTGTTGGGTCGCAATCGCCTGTGTCGTGGTTTACCTTTTAGTCCGTAAGTTCGGTTTAGAATGGTATGTAAAGCGCAAAATGAATGAGTTTCCAGTTCAGGAAATTAAAGGCATTCGTTTAGGTGTACAACCTCATGGTCTGATTATGCGCCAGCAAATGGGCATGCAAGAAGGTGTCGGTGCGATCGGTTGGAAAGACATCTACGAATGGTACAACACACCTGAGTTTTTGTTGATTAAATTCAAAGTGAAAGGCCAAGAAGGTGCATACATTCTGCCAAAACGCATGGATAGCAAAAACTTCTCGTTTAATACGATTCGTAAACATTTAAAAGAAACAGTCGGTGAAGCGCAGCCACTTTAAGTCCTGCTTCTACTCTGTAAAAAACCTCCAACTTTTGGAGGTTTTTTATATCTTCGACTATTAAATATAAATGATAATGAGAATAAATATTAATTTCTAAATCCATATTATCTTCTCAATCTTCAGGTATAATTTCCGCACAACAAATCGCTCACCATTAAGTATCGCCATGTTTAAAAAAACATTTTTCCAAGTGCATTGGTTTTTGGGAATCACTGCGGGTCTTATCCTGTCGCTTATGGGTGTCACAGGGGCCATCTATTCTTATGAACAACAAATCTTAAAATGGATGAACCCAGATAGCTATACCGTTCAAGCAACACAAAACAATAAATTAACCCCTGCTGAGCTGTATCTACATTTCCAAAAACAAGATCCTGCCATCAAAATCAATAGTATTACGATTGCTCAAGAGTCAACCACTTCAAGTACGGTCAATATCGAGAAAGAAGGCGCACGTCGTGGTTATAACATGATGGTGAACCCGTATACTGCTGAAGTCCTACCCGAAGTTAAAGGCCGTGAGTTTTTTAACTTTATTCAACAGTTGCACCGTAATTTAACTGTCGGTCCTGTCGGTAAACAAATTACTGGCGCTTGTACCCTCATGCTTATTTTCTTTGTATTGAGTGGCCTGTACTTACGTTGGCCCAAACGTCATTCCATCAAACAATGGTTTTTTATTAAACCTAAATTGAAAGGACGCAACTTCATTTGGGATTTGCATGCTGTTGTTGGTACTTGGGTGGTGATTTTTTATCTGATCTTGGCCTGTACAGGACTGTACTGGTCTTATGATTGGTGGCGTGATGGCATGTTTAAAGTCCTCGGTGTTGAACGCCCACAAGCACAAATGCAAGAAGGACCTCGCCCAAATGCAGGTACAGCTCAAGGGACACGCGGCGAACAAGCTGGTGCTCGTGGTGGCGAATCACGTGAGCAAGGTCGCGACCCACAAGGTGAGCACACTGCACGTGGCGAACGTGGCCACGGCGAACAACATGGTGAGCGTAAAGGCTTATCTCCTGAACAAGTGCAAATTGCTTTAACCCAAACGTGGACAGGATTTAACGCACAAGTTGGTCGAGACTATTCAACCCTGACCCTAAATATTCCGAAAAAGCCTGATGGTACACTTGAGCTTTCATTTGTAGATGCAATTCCACAACATGAGCGGGCGCGAAATTCAGCGGTCTTCAATTATCAAACTGCAAAAATTGAAAAAATGGAGTTATATGAGCAGAAGAAGCTGAATGAAAAAATCATGAGCAGTATGCTTCCTGTACACCGTGGTAGCTTCTTTGGCCCAATTTATCAATTTTTTGCTATGTTTGCATCACTGATGATGCCACTGTTCTTTGTAACCGGTTGGATGCTGTATCTAAAACGTCATAAGCAGAAGAAACTCACTCAGCAAGCCCGTGGTGGAGCGTTGAATGTTCCAGTTGATCCACATGCGAAACCATGGCTCATTGCTTATGCAACACAAACAGGTGTTTCTGAGCAAATCGCTTGGCGTACTGCAACCAGCTTACAAGAAGCAAGACAACCTGTAAGTGTTAAAGCTGTACAACACTTAACGCAAGATGACTTAAAAGCTGCCGAACAAGTGCTTTTTGTTGCAAGTACTTATGGCACGGGTGAAGCACCTGACTTAGCCAGTAGTTTTGAAAAGAAATTTTTAAATACAACTTTGGATTTGTCACACCTTCACTATGCCGTGTTGGCTTTAGGCTCTCAAGAGTATCCTGATTCCTATTGTAGTTTTGGGCATCGCATTGATGGTTGGTTAAAAGCCAATGGAGCTCATGCTTTGTTTGCAACCATTGAGGTCAACAACGCAGATAACAATGATATTCAACGTTGGAACAGTGCTCTTGCCTCTGCAACCAAACTTGAGCTTCAAGCCATGAATATTGACAAAACCTTTGATCAATGGACTTTGGCACAACGTGACGTGCTCAATCCAAACAGCGTTGGCGCACATGCTTATAATATCGAGCTAAAAACCAACTTCGATGCAACATGGCAAGCGGGTGATATTGCTGAAGTTCAACCAGGTAACAGTACAGCACGTATCCAAGCCTTTATGCAAAAGCATCACATTGCAGCACAGAGCATCGTTGAGTCTTTAGCCATTTCGATTGAGCAAGCGCTTTGGGATAAGAACCTCAACACAGAGATTGAGCCTTTTGCCAATTTGGAACATTTACTGGAACAGTTGAGCCCTTTACCTACACGTGAATACTCGATTGCAAGTGTACCGACTCAACAAGTGTTACGTTTGGTCGTACGCCAACAGCAAGATTCAGAAGGTGAACTGGGCTTAGGTTCTGGTTGGTTAACCCAACATGCCGAGCTTCAGCAACCTATCGCACTACGTATTCGTACCAATGAATCTTTCCACTTGATCAATGACAACCGTCCTATCATTTGTATTGGAAACGGCACAGGCATCGCTGGTTTAATGAGTCTACTCCATGCACGTACCCGCCTAGACTATACGCAAAACTGGTTGATCTTTGGTGAGCGTCAACGTGAACATGATTTCTTCTATCAAAGTACGATTGAAGCGTGGCAAACCACAGGCATGCTACAACGCTTAGATTTAGCGTTCTCACGAGATCAAGCAGAGAAAGTTTATGTACACCATAAACTACGTGAACAAGCCACTGAGCTTAAAACATGGGTTGAAAATGGTGCCGTAATTTATGTCTGCGGTAGCATTAATGGGATGGCGAGCGATGTCGATGCGGCGCTAATTGAAATCTTAGGTGAAGAAAAATTAGATCAACTCCGTCAAGAAGGTCGTTACCGTCGCGATGTTTACTAAACACTAAGTCTAAATGAAAAAACCGAGCCACAGCGCTCGGTTTTTTCATGCGTAAATTTGCTAGAATCATGCAAACGATAACCCACAAGCCTGTATGAAAAAATCAAAAAGAGTCATTAGTTTTATTATCGGGTCATTACTGTTCGCAGACGGCTTGTATTTCGTTTTACAACTACGCTTTAATTTTGGCACCCTCTTGCCCTTATTGATTGGACTAGGTCTAATCATTTATGCACTGGCTTATCCTAAACTTATCGCCTATATTCAAAGCAATACAATCAGACAATCAATATGGCGTTGGGCTTGGGCGATTTTCTTTGTTTGGGTTTTTAGCTTAGTCATTTTCTTCGTCTTTTTAGGCTTTTCAAATCAACAAAATACCCCTCATGTCGCTGCACCCGCTATTGTAGTTCTTGGCAGTGGTCTGAAGCATGGCAAACCGAGTCCAACATTGGCCAGCCGTTTAGATCAAGCGGCAAACTATGCCAAGCTACATCCCAACAGCATTGTGGTCGTCAGTGGTGGCCTATCTTTTCAGCAAAAAAATAGTGAAGCTGAAGCAATGCGGCAGTATCTGATTGATGTACACCATATCCCAGCACAGCGTATTTACACCGAAGATCAAAGCACCAGTACTGAGTTAAATCTGATCAATAGTAAAAAGATTTTAGCCAAGCAGCATATTTCCCTACAGCAACCGATTGCTATTGTGACCAGCGATTTTCATATCCCCCGTAGTCGTGCTATAGCCATACGTCAGGGTTATCAAACGCCTATCATGATCAGCGCTCAGACACCTCTTGCCACTCGCTATAATGCATGGTTACGTGAGTATTTTGCATATTGGAGTGGTTGGCTACTCAATGAATACTAAAATGAAATCCTCATGAATTAATGAAGACGGATTGTCCGTGGCGACGGTAATTGTAATTGTTTAAATAATTCAGGCTTCTGCATTGAAAATTGATATAAATAGTTTTTGATATCTAATAATAATTTTTCTGGTGCAACCAAGACATTCTGCCCTTCTGGGCTTAAATTCATCGAGACCGTGGTCTTTTCTGAACGTAAGAATGGAATCACTTTTTCGACTAAATCACTGAGACCAATACTTTGGATTTCGTAGCCCGCCCAATTATCTTTCACCAAAAGCTGCGCTAAACCTTTACTCTGCCACATCGCAAAAGAACGTTGACCGGTTGGCGTGGCACATAAAGCCCAGCCATCTTGATATAAGGCAATAACATGGCCTTGATGCACAATAGTTTCGATAAAAAGACGATAGATTTCAAGAGGATCGTAAGCAGTATTTTGATGTTTAGATGCAGCTTTGCGTTGATAGGGGTTTCTCATAAATCTGTCATATTTTAAAATTATTATTGTACAGAAGTGTATGAAAACAGCTTGAGATAAGCAAGGTTTTTACGATAAGGGAATATGGTGGGCGCTGACGGGATCGAACCGCCGACATTCTGCTTGTAAGGCAGACGCTCTACCAACTGAGCTAAGCGCCCTTGAGAAATAAAAATAGCGTCGCTATTTTTATGATGCAAGAAAGAAATTTTGCTTGATTCCATTTACTAGCACAAGGGATCTAGAAAATGGCGCAGCGGACGGGGCTCGAACCCGCGACCCCCGGCGTGACAGGCCGGTATTCTAACCAACTGAACTACCGCTGCAACGGTAATTGCGAATGCAATTAGGGTCATTAAGCTTTACAGCTTGAATATGGTGGGCGCTGACGGGATCGAACCGCCGACATTCTGCTTGTAAGGCAGACGCTCTACCAACTGAGCTAAGCGCCCTGATTTAAGATTGTCAGTCTTAGTTTTCAAATTTAAGCTCAGGGACTTAAATTTATATTTTAAATGGCGCAGCGGACGGGGCTCGAACCCGCGACCCCCGGCGTGACAGGCCGGTATTCTAACCAACTGAACTACCGCTGCGTCGTAAAATATGGTGGGCGCTGACGGGATCGAACCGCCGACATTCTGCTTGTAAGGCAGACGCTCTACCAACTGAGCTAAGCGCCCTGATTAAGATTGTCAGTCTTAGTTTTTAAACTTAAGCTCAGGAACTTAAATTTAATCGATTCTTTGAATGGCGCAGCGGACGGGGCTCGAACCCGCGACCCCCGGCGTGACAGGCCGGTATTCTAACCAACTGAACTACCGCTGCATCGCAAAAAATCTGGTGGGCGCTGACGGGATCGAACCGCCGACATTCTGCTTGTAAGGCAGACGCTCTACCAACTGAGCTAAGCGCCCTCATTAAGGATTCTGTATAAATGGCGCAGCGGACGGGGCTCGAACCCGCGACCCCCGGCGTGACAGGCCGGTATTCTAACCAACTGAACTACCGCTGCACTTACACAAAGTCACTAATGTGGTACAAACAATATTAAAAATCTTAAGTGGCGCAGCGGACGGGGCTCGAACCCGCGACCCCCGGCGTGACAGGCCGGTATTCTAACCAACTGAACTACCGCTGCACGTAAGATCTTTAACGTAAAGGCTTGGTGGGCGCTGACGGGATCGAACCGCCGACATTCTGCTTGTAAGGCAGACGCTCTACCAACTGAGCTAAGCGCCCTTAACGTCTTTATCGTTTGTGAGGTGCATTATAGAGAATCTTTACAGGCTGTCAAACGCTTTTCGGCTTGTTTTCACTTTTTTGCAATCGAGTGATTAAAAAATAGGTCAAATGGTATAAAAACAAGTGTTTTCTGTATGTTATTTAGGACTTACGCATTGACGGATTCAAAAAAGTATTAAAATACTTTATAAAGTATCTGTGATCAGACGAATTAAACATGCTTCTACAGCAACTTGTACATTACCCATTTATATGGGCTTTCTCATGACAGAACCGAACTCTATTAGCTGCACACAACTTGCCGAGACTTATAACATCTCGCATGATAGTGTAAATCGCTTTCTAGAACGTGAAGACTACACACCTCACGACCTATATCAAGAAGCAATTCAACATATTGATAATAATAAACTTATAGTCAGTATTGATGATACTGTTTTAGATAAACCCTATAGTCAACATATGGACTTGGTTAGCTATTTTTGGTCAGGCAAACACCACCGATCCGTCAAGGGTATTAATCTCATTACCTTGTATGCGACAGATCAGAATGGTCAAAATATTCCAATTAATTTCCGAATTTATGACAAATCTGAAAGTAAAACCAAGAATGATTACTTTATGGATATGTTAAGTGAAGTACTCAGTTGGGGTGCAAAGATTCAATTTATTACAGGTGATAGTTGGTATTCATCGACTGGAAATCTAAAAACCATAAGAAAATATGGTATTCGATTTATGTTTGGTATCGACTGTAACCGTAAGGTTTCCCCAGAAAAAGGACAATGGTTTCAACTGCGTTTATTGCCAAATTTCCATCAGGGTCAAGTGGTCTGGCTCAAAGATTTTGGCTTTGTACAATTATTTAAGACTCAGTTAAAAGAACAGCAGAGGTTTTATATTGTGCATCAAGATGAAGATGATTTATTGTCCTTTGAGGGTTTTCATGAATTACATTCAAGTCATTGGAAAATAGAGCAATATCACCGGGTGATTAAACAGGTTTGTCATATTGAAAAGTTTCAAGTAAGACGATCTAAACTGATTTTGAATCATATTTTTTCAGCCTTGATGGCCTACGTCGAGATACAAAAGAACCAGTTTGAGCGGATCTTTGAAAATGTATATCGTTGGCAGAAGAAATTATTTAGACCAGTTATCAAAAACTTCATTGATGACTTTATTCTCGATAAAAATCATCTGCTACCACAGAGAATCTATAAATAATAGTGCGTAAGTCCTATTATTTAACATATTTGCGAAAATTAAAATGATTATTCGCTAAATTTATTTTCCTCAAAATACACTTTTTCTATGATTAATCCCCTTCTTCTACTCAATATTCATATTTTAAATTACAGCGTTGAATACTCAATAAAATAAGCTTGCATATTTTTTAACAGCTATTTTTAGATTTAAAGTTTATGTTCGGAAATATAAACCAGTGCATTGCAATCAATTAGTTCAAATAACTCTATGACATCCGTATTACGCATACGAATACAGCCATGCGACATCGGCATCCCCATTGGTTCGCTATCAGGTGTTCCATGAATATAGATATAACGTTGATAGGTATCGCAGCCTTCCCCACGATTGAAGCCCTCTTCTAAACCACTCAGCCATAAAATCCGAGACAAAATCCAGTCCCGTTCAGGAAACTGGTTGGCTAAATCGGTGTCGTATACTTCCCCAGTAGGCTTTCGAGCAATAAAAACGGCATTTTGCGGTTGCTCAGCACCATGCTTTTCAGCAACCAGATGCCAACCTCGCGGCGTTTTACCACTATTTTCAGTTTCACCCATGCCATTTTTTCCCGATGAGATCAGATAAAATTTATTCTTTTTAGGCAGCGTTAAAGTTTGTTCAGCCAGATCAATCAAGACGTCTGCATCAGCAATTACATAAGACATCAGTTGTCCTCTATTTGTTTTTTATCTATTGATATATTGGGTTCTGGGCGTAACCATAACCATATTGCGACAAGCAGCATGGTGGTATTGGTAAATAATTTCACTAAAAATGGTGCATTGGTCAGTAGCATGATCATTCCACTGATCAACATCATGATACTGGCAAACCACTTCGCTTTACGTGGTACAGTGCCATTGGCACGCCATGCTCTTAACGTTGCACCATATTTAGGATGGTTGAGTAACCAAGCATCCATTTGTGGCCAACCTTTAGACGCAGCCCAAGCTGCCGAGATCAGAAAAACAGTTGTTGGCATACCCGGCAACAGTGCACCGATAAAGCCTAGGATGACAAAGATCACCACTAAACAACGCCAAAACAACGTTTTCATACCACTTTCCTGAGCACCGAATTGCGGTAGTATAAAGTGTTTTTTAATTTTATCCGTTGTCCTTCTGCATATTTAGCTTCTTTTTTAAGGCACTCACATGCATCTCATTTCACAGCATCAGTTGTTCGAACCTTGGCTCCAATTCAAGCATCCATTGGTTCGCCAATTGGCTTTTGCTGTAGCAAGTCCAAACATTTTGTCTGCGTTGCCGTTAGAGCTCGATATACAACATGCTTTTCATTTTCATCCCTCACAAATCTGGCAACAGCACTTTCAAACCTATTTACCTCGCCTTAAACAGCTCGATCAAGACCCTAAAGAACTCGAAGACTTTATTGCTCAACTGAAAAGTACCCGTCTGGGTCTGCGCTTTGAAATGTTCATGTGGTTTTGGTTACTGGATCATCACTATCATGCTTATGAATTATTGGGTCATAGTATCCAAATCATTGATGGTGCGCGGACTACGGGTGAGCTGGACTTCTTAATTAAAAATACCGAAACCAATCAAATCGAGCATTGGGAAGTCGCCTTGAAATATTATTTAGGTGAAACAGATCTGAGCTTAACCACATGGTATGGGTTGAATCGTACTGATACTTTAAACCGAAAACTAAAACACTTTACCCATAAACAATTTCAATTCCAGCAAGCTTTAGACACAGACATTCAAACGCGCTTTGCCGTTTTAAAGGGACAATTCTTTCTCCCTCTAACAAATGGTTTCACGGCAGTTGATGCTTTAAATCAATACTGCCTTCCCCATTGGCTCAATCCTGACCGTCGACTGGGCACTTGGGGTAACATCATTCCAAAGGCCGACTTGAATTACTATCGCCTACAACGTCAAGAATGGATTTGCCCAAATGCTGAAATCAGTAGCCCAAATGCACATTGGTGGACAAATGGAATGTACTTACAAAATCAAAACAATCAGTTTTATATGTACCGAAATCCAAACTTGATTTTAACTTGATTTTGCAGAGGTTCCTTTATACAAAAATACATAATGCAACATACGCTTACTTATCTCCTGTAAAACCATGCTATTTTTTAAAGTGTTTATTTTTTAATCTTAAACAACATCAGAACAAAATCATTTGATGAATACACTAAAAATTTTGGAGATAGAGATGAAAAAAATTGTTTTAAGTTCACTCGTGATGCTTTTTGTTTTAACAGGCTGTAATACCGTAAAAGGTATGGGTAAAGATGTCTCTTCAGCAGGTAATGCTGTATCACATACCGCTGAAAAAACCCAAGATGAAATCCGCAAGTAGTTAATATTTGCATAAAAACCTTATCAATCGATAAGGTTTTTTATTGCTAAGTTTCGCATTCCAGAGATTAATCGCCTATTATAGTGCCGACTGTTTTATTGACTTTGAAATGCGCATGACCTCTTCTGCTACTCTCGATTTAAGCCTCCAACTTTTACGTCAGCCATCGGTTACACCTGTGGATCACAACTGTCAAAATATTATGGCTGAACGCTTAAAAAAAATTGGTTTCAACATTGAGTCTATGCGCTTTGATGATGTTGATAATCTATGGGCACGAAAAGGTACTGAATCACCTGTCTTCTGCTTTGCAGGTCACACCGATGTCGTTCCTACAGGTAATTTAGATGCTTGGAACTCAGACCCATTTGCCCCTGAAATTCGTGATGGCAAGCTTTATGGTCGTGGCAGTGCAGACATGAAAACTGCCTTGGCTGCAATGGTGGTTGCGTCTGAGCGCTTTGTTGCCAAACATCCAAATCATAAAGGCTCAATCGCGTTCCTCATCACATCAGATGAAGAAGGCCCATCAATCAATGGCACTGTCAAAGTGATCGAAACACTCGAAGCCCGTAATGAAAAAATGAAGTGGTGTTTGGTGGGTGAACCTTCAAGTACACATCAACTGGGTGATATTGTTAAAAATGGTCGTCGTGGTTCACTCAATGCAGTACTGACAGTGAAAGGAAAACAAGGTCACGTGGCTTATCCACATTTGGCCATTAACCCGATTCACATGGCCTCTAAAGCCGTTTCTGAACTCTGTGATACGGTTTGGGATCAGGGCAACGAATACTTCCCTGCGACATCGTTCCAAGTGTCCAATATTCAAGCTGGTACAGGGGCAACCAATGTCGTCCCAGGTACCATGACCGTGACTTTCAATTTCCGTTATTCAACTGAATTAACCGCTGAAGAATTAAAAGCACGTGTTTTAGAAATTTTGGATCGTCATGGTTTAGTCTACGACATTAAATGGACACATTCAGGCTTACCATTCCTAACACCAGTGGGTGAGTTGGTGAATGCGGCTAAAAATGCCATTCGTAATGTGACTGGTGTAGAAACTGAGCTTTCAACCTCAGGCGGAACATCTGATGGTCGCTTTATTGCTCCTACAGGTGCTCAAGTACTTGAACTTGGTGTACTCAATGCCAGCATCCATCAAATTGATGAGCATGTGAATGTCGCTGATCTTGAACCACTTGCTGAAATTTACGAACAAATTTTAGAAGGCCTTTTGGCATAAGCATTCAAATCCACATAAAAAAGGAACTCAGTTGAGTTCCTTTTTTATTACATTCAAACTTAAGTAGAAAGACCTAAGCTGACCTGAATTTTATTTAAATTCGGTACGTGGTAAGTCTCATCCCCCATACGCACCAACTGGAAAATGGTGGGATCATTCACAGGGCTTTCATCATCAACAATTTCAGAAATACGCAAACGAATTGACTTCGGCATTTCATTACACATCAAAGCAAAGCGCTGAGAAGCATCATCCCCTTCAATCACCAGAGCCACTCCTTCCATTTGCTCTGGACGGTTGATGGCATAAACAGGCAGATGAAGATCATGCCATTCCACCGTTTTTACTTGCGTATCACTATCGAGCGCTGAAAGTACAATATTTTGCGGCAAGAGCATGGGGTTTTTACCATGACATTCAATGATATAAGCATCAATAAAACCAGTCGATACTGTAATCAGATATTGCAATTCTTGCTGACTGATTTGCTCATTCATGCTCTTTGAAACATTTGCATTCATTTATTTACCCCTGCTTTTCAGCCAATAACTGCTGAATGTTGGCAAGTAATTCTGCCTCTTGGAATGGTTTGCCCATGTAGTGTGTCACGCCCAAGCTGAAAGCACGTTCACGGTGTTTTTCACCCGTACGCGATGTAATCATAATAATCGGCAAGTTCTGGTGAATTTCGTGGTGACGAACCAAGTTCGTCACTTCGAAACCATCCATACGTGGCATTTCAATATCCAGTAACATCAAGTCTGGTTTAACGCTCTCAAGCTGCTCCATCGCATCGACACCGTCTTTAGCAGTCACAATATCAAAGCCTTGGCGCTCTAATAAGCGCGATGTGACCTTACGAACCGTGACCGAGTCATCCACAATCATCACTAAACGACGTGTATCCTGATGGCGACCAAAGTCACGGTGATCAGCTGCATGCGTCACACGCTTGGTACTTAAAATCTGACGTGCAATGTTCTGACCATCTAAAATCAAACACACATGGCCATCACCCAAAATCGTTGCACCAGCAATTGCACCAATGCTAGCAAACTGTTGTCCAACTGGCTTCACTACAATTTGCGCACGTGAACCAATCAGCTGATCGACCAACAATGCAATGGTTTGTCCACTATTGCCTTTAATCAATAGCACTGGCAATGAATGTCCAATATTACTCAAACGCGGAATCGGCTGATTGGATAAAAACTCAGATAAATAGCGCAGCTTATAACTCACGCCATCAATTTTGAATTGGTCATCCTTGCTGTGGAAATAGTGATCCAGTGCTGTTGGAGCAATACGCACAATACGATCAATCTGCGCCAATGGAATCGCATATTGTTGATCACCGGCTTTCACCATCAGGGCATCACTCACCGCCACCGTAGTCGGTACGCGAATAATGAAGGTTGTGCCGAATCCAATTTCCGATTCAACCGTGACATGTCCACACAGTGCTTTAATTTCACTTTGCACCACATCAAGACCAACACCACGTCCAGAAATTTGCGTCACTTCTTTGGCCGTACTAAAACCTGGATGGAAAATAAACTGTAAAATTTCCTGTTTATCTAGTACTTGATCGGCTTTAATTAAACCTAAATTTAGCGCTTTCGCTTTAATCGTGCTTTCATCAATACCCTTACCATCATCTTTAAAGCTGACGATAACATCTGTACCTTGACGGCTAATGTTTAGTTCAATTTGGCCTGTCGCTGATTTTTTCGCAGCACTACGTTGTTCCGCATCTTCAATACCGTGGTCGATTGCGTTACGTAGCATATGCTCAAACGGCGTAACCAAACGTTCTAGAATTGTACGGTCCAACTCACCTTCAGTGTTATGAACGACCAATTCCGTTGGACGGTTCAAGGTTGAGGCTGTCTGACGCACAATACGTTGTAAACGCGGCAACATACGTGAGAACGGCACCAAACGTGTCCGCATTAAGCTTTCTTGAATCTCCGCTTGAATACGGGATTGTTGTAATAACAAGCCTTCTGCATCACGAATTTTTTCAGCCAAAGTGCTCTTGAAGTCGACCAAATCCGAAGCCGATTCGGCTAAGGATTTAGACAATTGATTCAGCGATGAATATTGGTCCATTTCCAAGGGGTCAAAGTCTGCGTAGCGCGAGTTTTCAGAACCATGCTTCGCAATAATTTGACTCTCAAGCTCGCCTTCCATTCGACGTAACTGATCTGCCAAACGCTTAATTGCAAGCTCCATCTCGTTCAACGTATTGCCGAGTTGACCTAAATCCATTTCAATACGTGAACGGTTAATTGCATTTTCACCTGATAGGTCGATCATTTTTTCAACCAAATCAGCTGAGATACGGATCATCTCATTACCGCCATCCAAGTGAGTCGTTTCTTTCCACTCACCCAGCATTGCTGGCGGCTCCGTACCATCACCCTGCACAAACTCAAAACTTGGTACCGCATTGAGTAAATCAATTTGAGTTACACGCGTCGGTAATTGCGCAATCACATCCACATAATCAATAGATGCTAAGCTATTTTTCAAACCATCATAATTACTGAAATCACGTTTGAAGATGGCTTGTTTTAACCATTCAAATGCAGTTTGCAATAATGGGTCATACACGTTTGAACTGAAATTATGTACAGCAAATTGCTCAAATGTGGTTTCTAGTTCATAAGCAATCGCACCAACGGGTTCATTCTCCGCCATACGCGCGCCGCCTTTTAAGCTGTGCGCAGCACGTTGCAATTGTAGTAACACACTACGGTCACTACGTTGTTCAGTCCACTGTTTCAGTAAGCCATCCGTAGTCGCTAAAATTTCTTCAGCTTCTTCCAAGAAGGTTTCTTCAACAATTGATAAAAGACTAGCTGCTTCTTCAACAGCGTTGACTGCTTCTTCTTGGACAGGTGACGGAGTATCCAGCTGTTCAACGACAGTAACGTCAGTGTTATCAACTACACTCGGCTCTTCAATCGCAGTTGCTGACTCAACCGCAGCTGCCTCAGCTTCAATCGTTCTATCTATATTAGATAAAGGTTCTTCAACTGCCGCAACAAACGCTTCAACTAAAGGCTCGGATACTGTAGTTGTAACAGTCGTACCCTCAACTAAGCTCTGAATGTTATGCAGTACCTTAATGGTCGCTGTTGCTGGATAATCAACCTTCTCAGTACGAATAACCTGAATTCGGTCTGCGACGTCATCCTGTATTAAGCGAATGATGCTGATCAACTGTGGCGTTGTGGCTATTTGCTGACGAATCACACGCTCATAAATAGACTCTAATTCGTGTGCAATTGAACCAATAAAAGGTGCAGAAATCATATTTGCACCACCTTTTAAGGTGTGCAAATAACGCATTAAATTATTGAGCGCTGCGGTATCATTGCCATTTTTAGACCAAGTATTGAGATCCTGATCCATCCCCATCAATAATTCTTCGGCTTCTTCCAAGAAGATATCAAGCAAATCATCATCAAAATCGGTATTGGCCGTATTCGATTGCTGGTACTGATGATCCGATGCAATTTGCTGCGAAATCTGCGCAAGATCAAGGCTTGGTTGTAAAGTATTTCCAGAAACAATAGCCTCAGCAACAGGTTCAATTACCGTCGTCGAAGTCGATTCAACATCTTGCTGTACGAAGGCCATTAATTCATTCAGAACTTTATGCACTTCTTCAGTCAGAATGACACGCTGACCCGCAGCTAAAGTGTCAAATAAATGGATAAATTCTTGATGTGCCTGACCAAATAACTCATATGCATAGTCTACATTGAGTAATTCTGGCTTTTCCAGTAAGGCTTGATAACCCGCATATAGCTCAGAAGTAAAATCATGAATTCCTTGAGCAGCACGGTTATTGGTGAATTCCAGCAATTGTTTTGCTTGTTCACCTAAGTGCTGAATATAGTCTGGATATTCAACCTTAGCACGCTGATCAAACTCAAACTCGGCATCAAGCAACAGGTCAATATTTAACTCGATCAGCTTCGAGACCATACCTTGTGGGTTTAGCTCATCAGCTACGTCTTCAATACTGAAACCATAGTTATCCCAAGCCGTAGTGAACGTGGCGTAAATCACGTCAAGCTGTTCGTTCGTACCACGCCCAAGCACGTGTAAATAGTCACGTACAAATTCAGCATATTGGGTGAGTAACGAGATTTCCTTCGAGGTAGAAACGATCTCTTCTTGAACCAAGGTTTTAAATAGATTTTCGACTTTTGAGCTGGCATTAAAGACATGCTCAATTTGCGCCATAGACGAACTACCGCGCAATGTATGTAAAGCACGGATTAAACCATTGTAATCTTGTACTTTGGCTTCATCTGCATTTAAGAAGTGGTCGATAGTCGCTAAATGATCTTCCGCCTCTTCAATGAAGATCGCTAAAGTTTCTTCTAGGACATCATGCACTTGACCATCCTGTTCAGATGCGTCTGCAACTTGCGGCTCAGATTCAGCCACTTCGATATCTCTCAGCTCTAATCCCGTCACGACATCATTACTATTTAGATGATTAGACAGTTGTAGCAACTCTTCTAGAGCAGGTTCTAAACTTTGATTTTGTTGTAATTGTTGTCCAATTAAAACCAATGGACGAAGATCAAGATCAATTTCCTGTACCGCTTTGAATATCGGATACAGTTTAAATTGATACAGTTTGAATACTGTTTTAGCGAATTTTTGAACCGTTGCCGTGAGAGGCACAGCCCCTGAAATCACACGATTTAAGGTATCTTCAACCGCCCATGCTGTTTCACCTGCTGACTTTGCCCCCACCATACGACCAGAGCCTTTTAAGGTATGGAAGTGACGACGTATGCTCAACAAAGTTTCTTGATGTGTCGGTTCAGCGTACCACTTTTCAAATAATGGATCTAAGTCAACGAAGATTTCTTCAATTTCTTCAACAAAAATTTCAAGAATTTCTGCATCTTGATCTAGATAACTATCTTCCGGAAGCGTTGTCGTTTCAACTAAATGTTTTAATATTTCTTTCATAGCTAAGGCTTCTTGCGTTGTCAGCTACCCAAAAAAGGTGCATAAACTTCATTATAACCATCATCCCAAACCAGTCTTTTTGCTCAAACTAATTGAGTTGATGTGTATCCTGATTTTGGTATGCCACTCAAGCAATGAGCAGCATACCACCCCCAAAGCAAGCGCTTAATCAGGCAGTTTAAAGTCTGTTACAGACTCACGTAACGCTTCCGCCATATTTGCAAGTTCAGAGACTGAACGTGCTGTATCGAACGTCGCAGTGGTGGTTTGTGAGGTAATTTCTTGTACGACATTCATCGTAGTTGCAATATGACCTGCAGACGCGGATTGTAGCTTTGCTGCATCCGAAATGTTTGCAATCAATTTCGCCAAATTACCCGATACGTTTTGAATCTCATCCAGTGCAACACCCGCATCCTTAGATAAGTTCGCACCGCGTACAACCTCAGACGTGGTTTGCTCCATCGAAATTACAGCTTCGTTGGTATCGGTCTGAATGGTTTTTACCAATGTTTCAATCTGTTTGGTCGCTGATGCTGAACGTTCAGCTAGACGCTGTACTTCATCCGCAACCACGGCAAAACCACGACCTGCTTCACCTGCCATCGATGCTTGGATCGCTGCATTTAAAGCCAAGATGTTCGTTTGGTCGGCAATATCGTTAATCAAGGCAACGATGTTACCAATCTCTTGCGAAGATTCACCCAAACGTTTGATACGTTTAGAGGTTTCTTGAATCTGCTCACGAATGATATCCATACCTTCAATTGAACGGTTTACAACGTTCGCGCCATTTGCAGCGATTTTTACTGAACGTTCTGCTACCACCGCTGATTCTTCAGCGTTTGAAGATACTTGGTCAATTGACATTGCCATTTCGTTAATCGCAGCAGATGCACCCGCAATTTCTTGCGCTTGATGTTCAGATGCTTCGGCTAACTGGTTGGTAATCCCCTGCGTACTTGCCGTATATTGTGCAACCTCTTGAGAAGTTTCGGTAATACGCGATACAAGGTCACGTAATTGGTCAATTGCGAAGTTAATCGAGTCGGCAATTGCACCCGTGAAGTCTTCAGATACCGTTGCATATGAACGCAAGTCACCATCTGCAAGATCGGCAATCTCATCCAGTAAACGTAAAATCGCGTTTTGGTTACGGTCATATTCATCTTGTAGACGAGATACACGTTTTTTATCAGATTCGCCACGAAGTACGAGTAATTTAAATACGCAGAATAAGAAAGCAATCAGGGCTAGAATTAGACCTAAGGCAGGAATTGCAATCGCTAAACCTGTACCACCTGACAATTTGTTCAAATTGCTTAACAAAGCATCTGACTGTTCAAAAATCGATGATGACGCTTGGCGTACTTTAACGATTTGTGATGAGTTCTTTAAGACGGTTGCTGCTGCTGACTTCAGTACATCATCATATTCAGATTGAATACTGGTTAAAGAGTCACGCATTTCAGGGTCATTAATACGCTCTACACCTAAGTCCGCACTGCCATTTAACTGTGCGTTTAAGTATGACGCGAAGGTTTCTGTATCTGAGCTAAAGTCATCCGCAGATTCACGCGAGTTGTCTGAACCCGTTAATACCGAACCAATTGAACGTAGGATACGTTCCGCGATGAATACTTGGTTTTTTGCAATTACGACTTGGTTGGCTGGCACATTTTGACGTGCCATTTGGTCAACCATTAAGTTGTATTCGGCTTGAATCCCCGGAATACTTTCACTAATCGCAATGTTGGTATCGTAGAGTTGGTTAATGATTTTTTGTTGCGACGCAATTAAATCAATATTTTCAGAAACTTTTTTCCACTGCGCATCTACCTCACGCAATGCGTCTGTACTCGCGTGAATATCTTTTACTGTTTCTAAGTTTTCAGCAAAAGACTTTTGTGATTCTGTCAGTTTTTTAATGGCTTCAGGTGTACCCGATGCTGTTGCTTCAGTTGCCTGACGCGAAATTGTTTGTGATAAAAGACGTAAATCACCCAAGCTACGGGTGAATTCGTTATTTCGAGGTACGCTATAGAATAGGTACAACAATAAGAAAATTGCCAGTACGATACAAAATGCCGCACCCAAAATTAATGGCTTGGACTTTTCACTATCACCAAATACACGTGAAAACTGTTCCGTCTGTGATTGAAGTTTTGCCACTAAAGCATTTCCACCTGAGCGGTTACTGCTTCCATCCGTATTTTTCTTTTTAAGTTTAAAGCCCATGCAGCTTCTCCCCGATTTACGCCCTTATAATTTCGCGCGCGACAATGATATTAATTTATAAATTTTGGTGGTGTATCAAAAAGTATGCTAAAAAAAAGCAGGTTGAATTTTGATAAAATAGAGAAATGCAAATAACTCTAGAAATCAAATGTCCAACCTGCCTCAGTGACAGTATAAAGAAAAATGGCATCAAAGTAGATGGGAAACAAAACTACCAATGCAAAGACTGCAAACGTCAGTTTATTGGTGACCATGCTCTGAGCTATCTAGGATGTAATTCTGGCATTACTCGTAAAATATTACAGTTAATGGTCAGAGGCAGCGGTATACGAGATATCGCTGAAGTTGAGCGCATTAGTATCGGTAAAGTCTTACGGACTTTAACTGAATCGGCCTATCAAATTCAGCCTAAACAAAGTCATTATGAATCTCTCGAAGTAGATGAATTCTGGACTTTTGTTGGAAATAAAAATAATAAACAATGGCTTATTTACGCCTACCATCGAGAAACAGGTGAGATTGTTGCTTATGTTTGGGGTAAGAGAGATTTAGCTACAGTCCAAAGGTTGAAGACAAAGCTTAAACAATTAGGTATTCACTACACCCGAATTGCAAGTGATCATTGGGACAGTTTCATCACTGCTTTTAAAAACTGCAAGCAAAGTATTGGTAAGTTTTTTACTGTAGGAATTGAAGGTAATAATTGCAAAATAAGGCATCGAATAAGGCGTGGTTTTAGAAGAAGTTGCAATTTCTCCAAAAAGCTTGAAAACCATTTTAAAGCCTTCGACTTAACCTTCTTTTACATCAATAATGGCTTCATTTAATGTCAGCATACTTTTTAAAACACCACCTAAATTTTATAGATGCGTTCATATACTTTGGATTGTCTAATAAGCGACTGAATAAGAAAACATGCCATTGTTGGTTATGTTGGTGAAAATACCCTTGGCAATATTCTTTTAAATTCCGATCTAAATCTTCATGTTTAGAAAAGAAACTTTTCTTATTAAAGTGCTGAATCCCCAGAACCTGATCTACAACTAAACCGACATAGTGGTCATTGTGACTAATACAGAGTACTTTTTGAGTTAGTGAATACGCACTACGATGCCCTGATACATAGTGCGCTAAATCAGCAACAGAAAGTAGACGTCCTCGAATATTGGCCAAACCCACAACCCAAGGCTGAGTATTTGGCACTAAGGTATATTTCGGAGGATAAATTACCTCTGCAACTTCACCTAATGGCGCAACGAAATATTGCCCCATCATCTCAAAAGCAATGCCCGACCAGCGGTTTACCTCATTTTCGTTTGAAACGTAGTTTTTATTACCACGTTTAGCAAGTCGAAGTAATTCGATAAATCCATTTGCTGCCATAGAGCTTATCCTGCGTTCAGGTGTTGCTTAATCACATCAATCAGTTGGTTTTCATCAACAGGCTTGGTTAAATAATCACACGCACCTTGACGCTTACCCCATACACGGTCTGTAGCCTGATCTTTAGTACTGACGATCACTACGGGAATGTGTTTTGTTGTTGCGCCACGCGCAATTTGACGGGTTGCTTGAAAGCCATTAACGCCTGGCATCACCACATCCATCAAAACAAGATCAGGAAGTTCAGCTTGAGCCATGGTTACACCATCGGCACCATTCGACGCTTCAATCACTTCAAAACCGTGTTTCCCCAAAATTTCTTTAAAGCGGAATGTCTCTGTAGGTGAGTCATCCACAATTAAAATACGCGCCATAATTTTTTCCCCCAATTACACTTATATTATTTATGCTGAAACGTGATTACGAATCGCATTTAATAATTCATCTTTACTAAACGGCTTTGTTAAATATTCATCTGAACCGACAACACGCCCTTTGGCTTGGTCAAATAGACCATCTTTGCTAGAGAGCATTACGACAGGAATATTTTGATAATTTTGTGAATTTTTGATTAATGCACACGTTTGATAACCATCTAGTCGTGGCATCATAATGTCGACAAATACGATATCAGGATTGGCTTGAGCAATTTTTGACAATGCGTCAAAACCATCGACTGCAGTCACCACTTCACAACCTTCACGTTGCAATAATGTTTCAGCTGTGCGACGAATGGTTTTTGAATCATCAATGACCATTACTTTTAGATTCTGGAATTTATCGTCCATTTAATATGACCCTTCCCATTTTTAGAATGTTTGTAGAAACAGATTCGTAGACGCTTTACAAGTTACGTACACTTTTAACATATATTTACTTATATTTTCAACGAACAGTTTCCGCATAAAACCACACTTCATCTTCTTTTTAAGAACGGCTTCACACTTTCCTATACCCGTCGATTTTTTTTTGACTGATTATATTTTTTATTCCTAAATTTAGGACTAATATAGCACTATTTATTGCTTGTAAATAAGTAATTTAGTCAACTTTAAACTGGGGGTATCGATGCTTAGGGAGTTTAATCACAAACTTGCTTTGATCGTGAAAAAAAGGATGACTGCGAAAGTCATTTTGCTGGCTTTGCTAAGTTTGCAGACCATCTCGATTATGGCCGATCCACCTAAAGCGGTCTGGTATCGATATTACGACAGTAAAGGCATCGCGAACGTCAGTAGTAGTGTCACCCCCAACCATATTCGTTATGGTTATGAAGCACTCGATAGCAACATGCAAGTGATTCAACGGGCTCGTCCATACAACGCAGAAAAAGATGCGCAATATGCGCCGCAACGTGCAGCAGCAGCCAAGCAACGCGAGTCAGATCTTAAATTAAAACGCGCTTATACTAGCAGCCAAGTCGCCACTCAAAAACGCAATACTGCCCTTTCCTATATTTTAAAACAGATTAAGTTCCAGCAAGATGAATTAAAACAATTACAGAATGACCGTATTGGATTCTTACGCCAAGAAAAAGAGAACATGCGTAAAGGCAAAAGCAATCCGAAACCACTCCAAGATATGATTGACTATAATTCCAAAAATATTGTGATGAAAAAAGAGCAAATACAATCGTTACAAAGTCACTATCGTAATACCAAGGCTGAATACGACAGAATTATTGCTCGTTTAAAAACACTTGAATAATCTGCGTCTTATTTACAGTGTGCTGACTTTCGCCGCTAGACCAAAGGATTTGACTCAATGCAGGCTGCACTACGTATAAAAAACAAATTAAGCCGCCAAGTGCTCCCTATTTTAAAACTCAGTCCGCTGTGTTTGTGCTTACTCCTCTCTGCCTGCCAAAAACAAGATGAAGTCACCTCCCCTACTTCGTCTACAGCTAAAATCGAGCTGATAGCACAAGACTTGGTCCAGTTCCAAGAAGGGCCTTCTATCCAACGTACAGCCTTTACTGGTACTATTCGAGCCGTCAATCAAAGTTCCATTCAGGCTCAAGTGACAGCGACAGCAACCGCAGTTTCAGTTCAAGTTGGACAAGCTGTTCAAAAAGGGCAAGTGTTGGTTCGATTGAACAATCAAGATAATGCTGCGCGTCTTGCCCAAGCTCAAGCCAATCTTGCATCAACTCAAGCCCAAGCCAATCTTGCAAAAAGCATGGCTCAAAGAAAAAAACGTTTACTCGATCAGGGCTTTATTTCTAAAGTGGAATATGAACAAAGCCTTGTAGACTATCAAGCTCAATTAGAAAATGTTCGTGCGCAACAAGCCAATGTTGATATTGCAGAAAAAGCGGATCGCGATGGCACTATTGTAAGCCCGATTTCAGGGGTTATTACTCAACGTCAGGTGGAACCTGGACAAACGGTATCCGCGGGACAAACCCTATTTGAAATCATTGATCCGAGTCATTTAGAAATACAGGCCAAAATTCCAAGTGATCTACAAGCTGCTTTAAGTTTGGGAGAAAAAATTGAATATCGGTTGCAAGGCAATCCTCAAAAACTGACAGCCAAGCTTACTCGTATTTCTCCGATTGCAGACCCCGCAAACCGTCAAATTGAGTTTTTTGCTCAGCCAATTGAAAGTATTAATTCATTGAGTATCGGTACCTTTGTGGAGGGGAATATACTTGGTTCACAGTCCATAACAGGCCAAATTATCCCGCTTGATACCATTCATGATATACAAAATTCGCCTTATGTTTGGGTGATTCACCACAATAAAATTGAACGTATTCACATAAAAGTATTGGAACAACGCTATAGCAACAACAGTGCTGTGGTTCAGGGACTACAAACTGGCGACCGCATCAGTCGTATAAAGTTTAATGAAAAAGATTTGCATCAAATGGTGACAATCAATCCATAAAATAAGAAAAGGTTGTTGCTATGTGGTTAACCCGTATTAGTGTGAAATATCCTGTTTTTACCATCATGATGATGTTCTGTCTGATGGTTTTAGGCTTAGCCTCTTGGCAAAGAATGGGGGTTGAGGAGTTCCCTGATGTCGATTTCCCCTTCGTGGTGGTTTATACCACCTATCCAGGGGCATCGCCTGAAACGGTTGAGTCTGAAATCACCAAGAAAATGGAAGACCAAATCAATACCATTTCAGGTTTAAAACAGGTCATTTCTCAGTCTAGCGAAGGCTTATCGACCATTATTGCTGAATTTGATCTCGATGTTTCTTCTGCTATAGCCGCGCAAGATGTCCGCGATAAAATTGCACCGGTCACCGCACAATTTCGAGACGAAATTCAAGACCCGATCGTTGAACGTTACGATCCTTCTGCCAATGCCGTGATGTCAATTGTACTTGAATCACAAAACATGTCACTAAAAGAGCTCAGTTCTTATTTGGATCAGCGCATCGTTCCACAGTTTAGAACCGTTTCTGGTGTCGGGACAGTCAACTTGTTGGGTGATGCCAAGCGACAAATTCGCATACAGATTGAACCTGAAAAATTACAAAGTTTTGGGATTGGTATTGACCAGATCATCAACACGCTAAAAGCTGAAAATGTCGAGGTTCCGGGTGGAACGCTGAAACATGGTAACAGTGAACTTGTGGTCGAAATTAAGTCTAAAGTGATTCATCCTTTAGCCTTCGGCGATTTGGTGATTGCCAATAAAAATGGTGTACCGATTTATTTGCGCCAAGTTGCAAGCATTTCAGACAGCCAAGCCGAACTTGAGTCAAGTGCCTATTTAGATGGTAAAACCGCGGTTGCGATTGATATTTTACGCAGTTCCGATTCAAATGTGATTGACGTGGTCGATGGTGCTTATGAGACCTTAGCAGATATTCAAAAACAGTTACCTGAAGGCACCACAGCAAAAGTCGTGGTAGATTCATCCAAAGGCATTCGTAACAGCATCACCGATGTTGCACGTACCATTATTGAAGGTGCAGCTCTTGCCGTTTTGATTGTCCTGCTGTTTTTAGGCTCATTCCGTTCCACAGCCATTACAGGAATGACCCTGCCGATTGCCCTCCTTGGCACTCTGACGTTTATTTGGATCTTCGGCTTTAGCATCAATATGATGACCTTACTGGCACTATCACTCAGTATTGGTCTACTGATTGATGATGCGATTGTAGTCCGTGAAAATATTGTGCGACATTCAGACATGGGCAAAGACCCTGTCACAGCAGCCCTTGATGGCACCAAAGAAATTGGACTCGCTGTTTTAGCCACCACCTTAACCATTGTTGCGGTGTTCTTACCTGTGGCATTTATGGGCGGTATTATCGGGCGCTTTTTCTATCAGTTTGGCGTAACCGTCAGTACTGCTGTGCTGATCTCCATGTTTGTCAGCTTTACTTTAGATCCAATGCTATCTGCACATTGGGCTGAACAGCATAATCCGCATAAACCACCCAATCGAGTCAAACATTTCTTTAATTGGATTTCTGGCAAACTAGATAATCTCAGCCATGACTATGAGAAATTACTCAAGCTTGCTCTGCGCTTCCGATTCATCACCCTCATGATTGCTGTGGCTTCGCTATTCGGTGCATTAGGCTTATCTAAACTAATTGGAACAGAGTTTGTCCCTGTTCCAGATAAAGGTGAGATTCGGATTAAGTTCGAAACACCTGTCGACGCCTCTTTGGAATATTCACAAGCCAAACTGCTGCAAGTCGATAAAATTATTCAGCAGCACCCTGACGTTCGAGCAACTTATGCAGTGATTAATGGCGTTACAGATCGTGGTAAAAACCATGTCAGTATTCGCGTAACCGTTACACCACGTACAGAACGCAAGAAAAGCTTAACCGACTTAAACAATGAATTCCGCCAACGCCTGCAACAAGTGGGTGGCATTACTGTGACCTCAATTGCCTCCGCAGATGAAACGGTATCGGGCGGACAAAAACCCGTGATGATTTCTATCAAAGGTCCAGACTTAGCCGAATTGCAAAAAATATCAGACCGCTTTATGGCTGAAATTGCGCAAGTCAAAGGCATTGTCGACTTAGAAAGCTCACTTAAAGCCCCTAAACCGACTTTAGGCGTGCATATTAATCGGGTCTTAGCCAGCGATTTAGGACTATCGGTCAACCAAATTGCCAATGTCATTCGCCCACTGATTGCAGGGGATGATGTCACCACATGGCAAGATGACAAAGGCGAAACCTATGACGTTAACCTACGCCTAACTGAAACTGCACGTAGCTTACCTAGTGATGTACAAAACCTTTACCTCACATCGCAAAAAACGGATGCCAATGGCCAAGCTTTATTGATTCCCCTTTCTAGCGTTGCGCATTTAGAGCAAAGTCTGGGGGCATCGCAGATTAATCGTCGCGATCTAGCAAGGGAAGTCTTAGTCGAAGCCAACACCGCGGGTCGTCCTGCAGGCGATATTGGTGCAGATATTAAAAAAATTGAAGACAACTTTGACCTTCCTGCAGGTTATAGCTTTGACACACAAGGTTCAAACAAAGACATGGCTGAATCCGCAGGCTATGCCATGACCGCTATCACCTTATCCATTGTGTTTATTTATATTGTGCTAGGTTCACAGTTCAATAGCTTTATTCACCCTGCGGCGATTATGGCTTCCCTTCCGTTATCGCTGATAGGAGTATTTTTAGCGCTCTTCTTATTTAACTCCACCATGAACTTGTTTTCTATTATCGGTATTATCATGTTGATGGGTCTGGTGACCAAAAATGCAATTCTATTGATCGATTTCATTAAAAAAGCCATGGATCACGGCGTTGATCGTTATCAAGCGATTATTGATGCAGGTAAAACACGTCTACGCCCTATTTTGATGACTACTAGCGCCATGGTGATGGGCATGGTGCCTCTGGCTTTAGGGCTAGGTGAAGGGGGGGAACAAAGCGCACCAATGGCACATGCAGTGATCGGCGGTGTCATTACATCGACACTACTGACCTTAGTGGTGGTTCCTGTGATCTTCACCTATTTAGATGACTTTAACAACTTTATGCTGCGTCAAGTCCGTAAAATCATGTCATAATAATCAACATTTTTCTGAGGCGGTGTCGACATGCCTCCTCATTTTTTTATCGTATAATCTTTGACTTTCAAAGTTTAAAATTTTAGGACAGTTTCCATGCGCGCGAGTCGCTTTTTATTTGCAACGTTAAGAGAAACCCCAAATGACGCAGAAGTGATTTCACATCAACTAATGCTACGTGCTGGGATGATTCGTAAATTGGCTTCAGGTTTATACACTTGGCTGCCGATGGGCGTTCGCGTATTAAATAAAGTTGCAGCGATCGTTCATGAAGAAATGAACAATGCGGGTTCACTCGAAGTCCTGATGCCCGTAACTCAGCCAGCGTCTTTATGGGAAGAATCTGGTCGATACGTCCAATACGGCCCTGAACTGCTTCGTTTCAAAGACCGCCATGGCAACCCTTTTGTGCTTGGTCCTACCCATGAAGAAGTCATTACCGATCTTGCGCGCAATGAACTCAAAAGCTATAAACAATTGCCTGCAAACTTCTATCAAGTACAAACCAAATTCCGTGATGAAATTCGTCCACGTTTCGGTGTAATGCGTTCACGTGAATTTATCATGAAAGATGCTTATTCTTTCCACTCAAACCAAGAATCACTGCAAGAAACCTATGACATCATGTACGACGCGTACTGCAAAATCTTTACCCGTTTAGGTTTAGATTTCCGTCCAGTACAAGCCGATACAGGTTCAATTGGTGGTTCAGGCTCACATGAATTCCACGTGTTAGCATCAAGTGGTGAAGATGATATCGCCTTCTCGACTGAATCTGACTATGCTGCAAACGTTGAAATGGCTGAAGCCGTTTTGGTCGGTGAACGTTCGGCTCCAACCAAAGCTTTAGACGTTGTCGATACACCAAATCAAAAAACCATTGCAGATGTATCAAACTTCTTAAAATCTGATCCTGCTCACTCTGTAAAAGCCTTGTTAGTACAAGGTATTGCAGCCGAAGAAGGCCAAGCAACACCTGTAGTGGCATTGTTCTTACGTGGCGATCATGAGCTGAATGAAATTAAAGCGGAGAAGCATCCACGCATTGCATCACCATTAACTTTTGCAACAGAAGAACAACTTGCTGCACTGGGTTTAACCGCTGGTTTCTGTGGACCACAAGGCTTAGTTGAAAAAGGCTTAACGGTCATTGTCGACCGTGCTGCATCGGTACTGTCTGACTTTGTTGCGGGTGCAAATGAGATTGATAAACACGTGACTGGTCTAAACTGGGAACGTGATGCACAGTTCACCGAAGTTTATGACTTACGTAATGTGGTTGAGGGTGATCCATCTCCAGACGGTAAAGGTACGCTGCAAATTAAACGTGGTATCGAAGTTGGGCATATTTTCCAACTGGGTCAAAAGTATTCAGAAGCTTTGGGCTGTAAAGTTTTAGGTGAAGATGGTAAGCCATTTACGGTAACCATGGGTTGTTACGGTATTGGTGTAACACGCGTGGTTGCCTCTGCAATTGAGCAAAACTTTGACGAAAAAGGCATTATTTGGCCTGCGGCAATTGCACCATTTGAAGTTGCCATTGTGCCGATGAATGCACATAAGTCTCCACGTTCTTTAGAAGCAGCTGAAGCACTGTACGCTGAACTTACGACAGCAGGTTATGATGTATTGCTGGATGATCGTAACGAACGTCCAGGCGTGAAATTCTCTGACCTAGAGCTTACAGGTATTCCTCACCGTATTGTGATTGGTGAGAAAGGCTTGGATGCAGGTACTTTTGAATATAAAGGCCGTCGCGATGCTGAATCTGTAAACATTTCTAAAGACGAGTTGTTAGCGAAAATTGCAAAATAATTCATTTTAGAATAAAAAATCCCGCGTATATCGCGGGATTTTTTTATGACGTTATATATTTAACAGAACTTTAATCCACCGTAGCAGTTCGATCGAAAGTTTTGCCCTTGTAAGCTTAAATTAGTCAGTGGGAAATCTAAAGTTGTAGAATTCATTGGAACATTACCAACTGCTAAGTCACTCCCCAAAGCACACTGAAAAAGTAAATCTCCACATGGCCGTGGATGCTCAGTTAAATCTTTATTAATGCCCGCAATGGTTTGTTTTAAGACTTCATTGGTAATTGCTACTTTAGTGGTTGGGCTTAAGCTGCCTAGCTCAACTTCATCCTCCATCGCTAGCCACCATCCTTTATTCGCACCAACTGCAGCCCCTGTCCATAAGATATCTTGTGATTGCAAGGATAGTGATGCAGGGTTGTTTAAATACAGCGCATGTATTAAACCTAAACTCTGATTCACAGTGATATCGGTTTTTAATCCCGTGATATTCCCTGTTACCTGCTTATTCAGAGGCACGCCGCCGAGTACTGTTGCAGTAAGAGGACCTGAGAAATTGATTTGTCCAACAGTACCGCTTCCTTTTAAAGTTACATCTTTCATTCGAGTTCCTGACACAATTGTCGAATTGATAGTAAAAGGTGCTGTGGTTGAACTCAGGGTTAAATTATAATTATCGGATGTGTAATCCAATGTTGTCGGAATAAATAAAATTGTTCCTGTAACCTTCCCTTTAATTTGTAAACCCGTATCCGCATACGTCATAGTACGAGCTTCTGTTACAGCAGTACCTGAAGCTGTTTTAGTTTTCATATAACCACTAAAGGTATTAATGCCGTTTGGCGTAGAAGTATTCTCTGTACCAAGGGTCATTAAACCTTTAATCTTTTCAGCACTCACACGAAAGCCTAACACCTCACGTGTTGCAGCTGAAGTCGGATTTTTAATCGCAAACTGAATAAATGGATTTGTGATTAATGCCGAAGTTGCTGCACGCTGATCCGATGTGTAGTTCGCATCATCAGGTAGTCCACTTAAAGAAATATGATCGATATCAATATCACAACTGTTGGCTCGAATGGAATTGTTGTCGCCACCACATCCCAACTGAAGCTTTTTAATATTGGCATTCAACTCCAATTCGGCACTAAGAGCTAACTTATAAAAACCAATGTTTGATTGGTTATATGTTTTCCCTTGTGCATCGGTTGTATTTGTCCCCTGCTGGAACTCTAGGTTCATCAAAGACTGACCTTCAACTTCTGACAACTCCTCATCATTTAAAGCGGTCATCGCATAACTTTGACTCAAGCCTAATGTCGCTGTGATTAGAATTGAAATTAAAGACTTATTCATTTTATTTATTCCTTGTCATCCTTTTTAGCGCGGCGTAATCCCTAATGTGCTACGCATAGCCCCACCCGTAATGGCAATATCTGCAACCTTCTGCATGGTACCTGTTGGAGACAATGCAACCTCCGTTCTAAAGGCAGTCCCTTGTCCCCCTGCTAATGCCTTATGGTTAAATTGCACTTGATTATCTATGACCACTGAGTCCTTTTGCATATGAATTTTTCCATTCAAACCCAAGTGACCTTGCATTTTGTTTAAGTTAAAACTTGAGGTTTTTGTTGCTGTTCCATTACTATCGGTATTACTTAAACTAATAAAACTGCCTTTTTTACTTTCATTACTCAGGTCTGTGCTACTCAGTGTATTAAACTCAAAATTGGATTTAAATGACAAATAATTGCTTTGTGGTGTCCCGCCTACGGCCTCAAGCCCTGGAATAATAAAGAGTTCGCCTTTACCATCTAACATAAAAGCAATTGATGCGAGAACATCATCTTTTTTGGCAAAGTTATTAATCGGCACGACTTCTTTGGCACAACTATTCACCCCTGCTGGGCAGTTATACAGTGCACCTGGAAGCTGCCCGATTGCAATTTCCGCATTGGCAGCAAACAATAAACTATCGGCTTTGATATAGATTTCATTTTCATTAAAACCAATCACACCATTGGCTTTAAAATATGAGTCAATATTACGTAAGCCTGTATAGTAGTTAACTTCTTCGCCATGCTTACTCATCGCACCATCAATGACGATAATCGACGTTGTTTTCGGGTTGCCTTGACTATCTTCACCATAACCATCGGTTGATACCGCGATATCATAGCCCAAGCCATCCTTCACCGTTCCAGCGGTATTGGTGTATTTCTTGGCAAAAAATGCAGCATTGGCATTCAGGTTATAAATCGGAATACCTAAGCCCCATGTCCCTTCGTTAGTATTGTTTACTGCAATCGAATTATCTGAAATAAAGCGGGCTTTGCGTGCAATGGCTTGAAAATCGAGCCCACGTACAGCAATAAAAGCCATATTTGAAGCATTGCCCGTTGGTGATGGGTTATAAATCAGCTCATAGTTTTGTGCACCCAATATCGTCTTAATTTGGTCATTGACCACAAAACCCATTGAGTTAGTGCGAATGTTATTGATATAAATCTGGCCAAAATCAATATAGGCATTTTGACTGTTTATTGCTGAATTGGGGTCAGTGGAAGTACGTACATTGAGCGGTGATAAATTTGAAAACTCGATGGCGTAACTGCCTGTACCAGTGTGTCCTAATTCAAACGTTGTTGGTGTGCTAGCACCAAGCAAACTATTCCCTGCACGGGTAAAGTCAGCCGATACATTTAAATGTAAGCCGCCAGCATTCTTAAAACCATAACCTGCAGATGCAACCACCTCATTTTCTTGAACATTACCGTTAACACGGTTGACCGTATTAAACTTAGCAACACCAGTCTGGTCAGCATTTAACGCGATCTTGCCATTGGTTAATGCACCCGATGCCCCTATCCGAATTAAGTTCCGGTGAGTCGAGTTTGCTGAGCCATAACGTAAATCAACGTTTAACCCCGGATTTGTGGCATTGCCTACACGGCTGTCATGTACATCTGTCTTATCTTCCACTCGACCTAAAACAACAATATTATCGCCAACACTACCCTTTGAGGTGAGAACTACACCTTCCGTTTCATCGATATAGAGGTATCCATCAGCAGATAAATTGAAATTGAAATCTTTTAAGGTTAAATCTTGATTATTTTGTCCATAGCTAATGCTCGCATTCTGCAATTTAAAATCTAAATGCACCTTTGAGTCGCGGTTAAACAGCCCATTCGTCGTTGCCAAATACACTTCAAAAGGTGAAATAGTTGAAAGCTTAAAACTTCCTAAATTTTGATCCGTTTCACCCGTTGCACAATTTGGTGAACACATCAGCATGATTTGGGCAGCCGTTGCGGTAAAAGGTGACACACTGGCAGAGAGCTGAATGCCAACCCCTTGCGTACCATTGGCTAATTGTGTTGTTCCCACATCAAAATCGAGTTTGGTTTTAATGTTGTTATAACCAGTCGCCGTTTTAACGTCAATATTATGTAAACCCAGTTTAATCGGTGTTTTTCCGACTTCCGCTGGATCGACCCAATTCAATTGTTTAATGTCAACTTTTGAAGCTTCATGGGTAATTGAAATACCATCTTGACCCGTTACATCACTTAAAATCTGATCATTCAAAGCTTGTAATGCATAACTTTGATTCGCTGCGCAGATACACAGTGTCAGAAGGTTTAGTTTTATTATTTTCTGCATCTCAATATCCTTTTGAAACTATGTGTCTAACAGCGGCTACCCGCAGTGCCCGAGCAGTTATAGCTAAAGATTTTTAGATTTCCATCCAGATGTAAGTTTCCGTGAACATTTAAGCCCATAAAGCCTTGTTCCTGACCTTTATCAAAAGTTGGTACAGTTTTACTCGTACCATAACTGTTATACGTTGAGGTATTGAAATATCCATTTTCACCACTTTCAACTGAAAGGCTAGCAAAACCCAAGTTACGAATTTTGAGGGGTTTATCATCGAAAAATTTTAACAGCATCGCAGTTTGTGGCTTACCTTCTTTATTCAGAATTGTGGTGCCTTCCAGCGAAAATTTATCAATTTGCATGGTGCCTTGAAACTGCTTAAACACCAGCCATTTTCGTTGCCCATTTTCCTTATGATTATTTGGGGAAATGGCGATACGACACAGTTCTAATAAAGCGCAATCTTGATTTGCGCGCATTTGATAATAGGCTTCAGTG
This sequence comes from Acinetobacter sp. 789_lipA, assembly GCF_058242845.1. Classification (NCBI taxonomy): domain Bacteria; kingdom Pseudomonadati; phylum Pseudomonadota; class Gammaproteobacteria; order Moraxellales; family Moraxellaceae; genus Acinetobacter; species Acinetobacter sp. 789_lipA. Next base: position 3,404,423 of record NZ_JBZAYS010000001.1, read on the forward strand.
ACAATAGCTCGCCCATTTGCATCTACACCATTGGTCCTAGAGATCGTATTTAAACTCATATCATTGGCATATTGGTGGTTGATCGATAGGGTTAAGCTCAGATCTGCGCCGCCCTGCCCAGTCACACCGACTAGTTCCTTATTATCCAAATCTACCAAACCCGCTTGAGACAACATGGATACAGACATCAATATGGTTACACATAATTTTTTCATCATGTCAGTATCCTATAACCCTGTGGTCTTAATTTTTAAGTGTTGGATCAATACACCATCTATAGCAACTGACCCTAAATTTACAGGAACTGCTGTTCCAATCCCGCGGAATACCACACCAGTTGACTGTGTTGCCGTATTGGCTTTAAGCGTATTGGTGGTCGGATCTCGTGTCACGCTACCAATCGAAATACTGCTATGTGTTGCGTTATTTCCTTGGTATTGAATCGCAGTACTCCCTGCCCCCGTTTGAACAAAATTCGAACCACAATAGGCCACATTACAGGTTGATCCTTTATAGTCAGCATTGTTTCCACCCTGTACATCTGGGTAGTAGTTATAAATCTGCTTATAAATCTCAGGCACATTCGGAATACGCGTGACTTCGAGAATAATATTGCGTCCTTCCGAACCTACAACAAAAGGCTGATAAATATTACCCAAGACCAAGTTAATATTTGGGCTGTATAAATAAAGTCCCTCACTCGCATCAAAAATTGGAGCCAATGAACGATCTAATGCGGGTGTGACTGCCGTACCGTCGTTGGTCGCAGCTGTGCTCAGTCGAAGGACTTTAGCATTCAATAGCGCTTTATTTGCGTCGTTGTTGGCATAGACCAATCCAGATGGATCATCATTGGTATTGATCCGAAGTAAGGCTGCCATCCCAAAGGTTTTATTTTGCTGGTCTAAGGTAGATGCTTGAGTTTGAAACATACGAACCTGTGAACCATTTAAACTCAATCCGTTGGCAACCGCTTGTAAACGTATTCTTTGATTTAAACTTAAATCAGGATCCGCAGCCGCATTGGTTGTTGTCGGTGCACCAGTGATAGGGTCCACTTTATTTTGGGAATTCCAACTTCGTGAAAAAGCATCCCACCATAAACCTAATTTAATATTATTATCTGCGTCACTGGCTAGAACGGTCGCTAAAGGGGCTTCCAGCCCTAGAAAACTCACATCTGAACTTGCATTCGCTTGATGAAACTGTTTAATCCCCGTGGCTGTGCCAGCGCGAAATAACCAAGGGTTAACATCGCTTCCCCATGTAAAGCCCTGATTGCTGAAACGACTATTGGCATTATTATCAGACCGTGAAAGTGCTAAACCATAAATAAAGATGTCCGCTTTGGTTCGTTTCGTGGTCAGATCATCGGCATTGGTATATTTGGAGTAGTTCTCACCCACAGGAATAATACGAATAAAGCCCGTGTCGTATTGTTGTGGATTGGCCACGCCACGGTTATAACTAGAAGCCGTGGAGAGATCATTAGCCCCTTGAAACACCATCTTGAAGTTTTCAGGAAGTAACGCAATGCCTTCACCTGTAGTATCCGCTAGATATTCATCGGAAAGTGACTCAAGGGCAAATGTAGGCTGCGCAAGCATGAGTCCGACAAGACTAGCTAAACAGGATTTTTTCAATCCTGCGGGATATATACGATTCGTCATCTCGACCATCCTTATTATTCGATGCTCCGCATCTTTATGTACTACATCCTTTGCTTGGCATTTTACTCTGCGCACTATAATTTTTATTTGCGTCAACCAAAGCACTCTAATTCACAATTGATTATGCTGAAACTCAGCACAAATGCAAAACCAACTGTCCGATAATATTTATTTTCCGATGAATGAATTGCCATAAAAAAAGCGGATCAATGATCCGCTTTTTTTAATATCAAAAACTTAGGTCTTCGGTAAAGTCACACCTGTTTGACCTTGGTACTTACCACCACGGTCTTTATACGATGTTTCACACACTTCGTCAGATTCGAAGAACAACATTTGTGCAACACCCTCACCTGCATAAATACGTGCAGGAAGATTGGTTGTGTTCGAGAACTCTAAAGTAACATGACCTTCCCACTCAGGCTCAAGTGGTGTGACGTTTACGATAATACCGCAACGTGCATAGGTCGATTTACCCAAACACACAGTCAACACATTACGTGGAATACGGAAATACTCAACGGTACGTGCTAAAGCAAATGAGTTCGGCGGAATAATACAAACATCAGCTTCAATATCGATAAAACTTTTATCATCAAAGTTTTTTGGATCTACAATTGCCGAGTGAACATTGGTAAAAACTTTAAACTCACGCGCGCAACGAACATCATAACCATAGCTCGACACACCATAAGAAATGAGTTTTTGACCATTTTCATCTAAACGAACTTGGTTTTCTGCATACGGTTCGATCATGCCGTGTTTTTCGCTCATTTCGCGAATCCAACGATCGGACTTAATAGCCATTTATTCTTTCCAAAAAAGCTTAATTTCAATAATTGCGTTGTACTTTAACTGAAATCGCTTTCAATGAAAATAAGCGCGTTTAAGTTCTCAAAATTTCTGTCTTTAATTACTAAATTAAAAACTTAAAATCGCAGAATAGCTCAGTGGAATCGAAAAACTCATCAAAACCAGCGACGCTGTTTTTTGCAGGTTGGATTGGTTCAGCCAACGAATTTTATTGCTCGCTAAAATTGACCCAATAAAAGTCCAAAAGAAAGCTATCGGAACAATCAACACCAAAAACAGCGACATATGTGACAAGTAATAATCCAGTTTTGTCCACGCAATAGTCGGGATAATGGCAGAAGCAAATAACAATGCTTTAGGGTTCAATAATGTTGCCAAAAACAGTTCACGCGCCCGAATAGTCGGTTGATTAAAACTCACCTCGACATCGGCTGTACGCCATAATTTGATGGCCAAATAAATGATATAGCTTGCGCTGAACAGTTTTAAAATAGTCGGTAATAACGGCAAATGTACGGACACTTTTCCAATGAGGAAGCCCCATGCCGTGATTGAAATGAGATAACCAAAAGCTTCTGCAGGAATGAGACGCAATGATTTACGAATACCGACTTGAATGCCCGAAGAGGCAAGTAAGGTATTGGTCGGTCCTGGAGTTAAAAGAATGGTTATCACTAAACCAATAAAAAACCAAGTGACCATATTCACAGACCCACATATATATAACTATAAGCGTAATGACTTGCCATGCTGAAAGCAATCAAATTTAGTGAACCGTGATAACAGTTTTTTTAATTTTCATTCAATACTTAACATAAATAACGTATAAGACCCTTACCCAATCTAGCATTCATAAAAATGACGCCACATGCTTTATTCTTTTTTCAAATCAATGATTTTATAAATCAAATAGACATGCCTAATGAAAAAAAACTATTCAAATGATTTTTAATCAGTTACTTTTTAAAACATGCGTATTTTTATTCATCAATCTGATCACGCTAAGTCAAGGATAAAAGAGCCAAGTGAATGGCTTTGAAGATAATAAAACGAGGAAAAGTATATGAAAAAATGGACTCAACTCACGCTACTTTCAATTGCACTTGCGGGTCTAGGAGCATGCTCAAGTGACAATAAAACCACGACTTCAGGCGATGCTCAAACTGAAACCAGTGCACAAGCATCCAACAAACTCCAAAGTAAATTTGTCAACATAGCGACAGGTGGTGCATCTGGCCCATACAACGTGATTGGCACCAGTTTGGCTGAAATTTATAATAAAACCTACGGTGTAAATTCAAAAACCCAAACCACAGGCGCATCGGTAGAAAATCTTAACTTACTCAAACAGAAAAAAGTTGAAATGGCTTTTGTCATGAGTGACAGCTTAACCGAAGCACTAAATGGCACTGGCAGTTTTGCCAGTGGGAAAATTGATAATGTCCAACAAATTGCGGCACTCTATCCCAACTATGTGCAAATTGTGGCCTCAAAAAAATCAGGCATTAAAAAGCTTGAAGACTTAAAAGGTAAGCGTATTGCTGTCGGTGCCCAAAACTCAGGGGTTGAAGTTAATGCGCGCACCCTCTTAAATGGTTTTGGTATTACTTATAATGACGTGAAGGTCGATTATCTAGGCTATGCAGAAGCCGCGGATGCTTTAAAGGGTGGAAAAATTGACGCTGCATTCTTAACCAGGGTGGTGTATCAAAAAGTATGCTAAAAAAAAGCAGGTTGAATTTTGATAAAATAGAGAAATGCAAATAACTCTAGAAATCAAATGTCCAACCTGCCTCAGTGACAGTATAAAGAAAAATGGCATCAAAGTAGATGGGAAACAAAACTACCAATGCAAAGACTGCAAACGTCAGTTTATTGGTGACCATGCTCTGAGCTATCTAGGATGTAATTCTGGCATTACTCGTAAAATATTACAGTTAATGGTCAGAGGCAGCGGTATACGAGATATCGCTGAAGTTGAGCGCATTAGTATCGGTAAAGTCTTACGGACTTTAACTGAATCGGCCTATCAAATTCAGCCTAAACAAAGTCATTATGAATCTCTCGAAGTAGATGAATTCTGGACTTTTGTTGGAAATAAAAATAATAAACAATGGCTTATTTACGCCTACCATCGAGAAACAGGTGAGATTGTTGCTTATGTTTGGGGTAAGAGAGATTTAGCTACAGTCCAAAGGTTGAAGACAAAGCTTAAACAATTAGGTATTCACTACACCCGAATTGCAAGTGATCATTGGGACAGTTTCATCACTGCTTTTAAAAACTGCAAGCAAAGTATTGGTAAGTTTTTTACTGTAGGAATTGAAGGTAATAATTGCAAAATAAGGCATCGAATAAGGCGTGGTTTTAGAAGAAGTTGCAATTTCTCCAAAAAGCTTGAAAACCATTTTAAAGCCTTCGACTTAACCTTCTTTTACATCAATAATGGCTTCATTTAATGTCAGCATACTTTTTAAAACACCACCGTTTAATGATCTTGCGATGGCACTTGCGGGACATAAACAAGGTGGTCCTGCAAAAGTTGCCGTCATTTCCAGTGGATTTATGGGCAGTATTAATGGCACAGCGGTGGCCAATGTCGTAGGGACCGGTTCATTCACCATTCCCCTGATGAAAAAAATTGGCTACCACAAAAATTTTGCAGGTGCTGTTGAAGCCAGTGCCTCTGTAGGTGGACAAATTTTACCCCCGGTGATGGGAGCCAGTGCCTTCATTATGGCTGAAACCACGAGTGTCAGTTATGGCACCATTGCCCTTGCAGCCACCCTTCCAGCTTTACTCTACTATTTAGGTGTGATGGCGCAGGTTCATTTCCGTGCTGGTAAAGACAATTTAAAAGGTGTCCCGAAAGCGGATTTGCCACGGGTTAAAGATGTCCTAAAGGAACGAGGACACTTGCTTATTCCGATCGTGGCTTTGGTGTTTTTCCTCTTTCAATCCATCCCTGTCAGTTATGCCGCGGTCTACACCATTGTCTTAACTGTGATTGTGGCGAGTTTCCGCAAATCGACCCGTATGGGCTTCAAAGAAATATTAGAAGCGCTCGCCGATGGTGCAAAACAATCCCTTTCGGTCATGGCAGCCTGTGCTGTGGTGGGGATTATTATTGGTGTGGTGAGCCTGACCAGCTTTGGCTCTGTCATGACCTCCTCGATTATGAGCATCGGTGCAGGCAGCCTATTTTTAACGCTGTTCTTTACCATGATTGCATCGATGATTTTAGGTATGGGACTTCCTTCGATTCCAGCCTATATCATTACCGCGACTATGGCTGCACCCGCTTTGGCAAACTTTGATATTCCCACGCTAGTGGCGCATATGTTTGTGTTCTACTTTGGTCTGTTTGCCAATATTACCCCCCCTGTCGCCTTAGCCGCCTTTGCAGGTGCGGGAATCGCAGGGGGCGACCCAATGCGCACGGGCTTCCAAGCCTTGAAGCTTTCTTTAGCGGGTTTCATTGTCCCGTTCCTGTTCGTCTATAACCCTGCCATGCTGATGATTGATACGGCCAATGTCGCAGTCAATGCACGTGAGTTTGCTTTTCCTGCCTGGACAACTATTGTGAGTATTGTCTTTACCTCAGTGGTTGGGATTTTGGCACTGGGGGCAGCAGTTGAAGGTTACTTTAAAGTTGGTTTGAACTGGTTCTGGCGAATTTTCTTAGGTGCAGGTGCTTTATGTATGATTATCCCTGAAACTGTGACTGATATTATCGGGATTGTGATGGTGGTGATCGCCATCAGCATTAATATTATGCAAGCCAAAAAACAAAATCAGTCCTATTCACTCTCCTAAAAAAGAAACAAAAAAAAGCCCAACTTAATGTGTTGGGCTTTTTTATGGCTCATTTAGAAAATACGAGTCTGATCTTTTTCAGCCTGAGGCAGTGCGGCTGCAATTTTTTCAGCAATCTGCATATAGCTGTCTGCTGCACTGTCTTCCACTAAAACAGAAGGCTTACCCGCATCCGCATTTTCACGGATTTGTACATTTAAAGGCAGACGTCCTAAAAGTGGAATAGCGTATTGCTCAGACAGTTTATCACCACCGCCCGTACCAAAAATTTGCTCTTCAAATCCACAATTTGAGCAAATATGGGTCGACATATTTTCCACAACACCCATGACTGGAATGTGTACGCGGTTAAATAGCTCAATGCCTTTGGTCGCATCCATAAGCGCCACATTCTGTGGCGTGGTTACAATCACTGCACCTGTCACAGGAATACGCTGCGCAAGCGTCAACTGAATATCACCTGTACCCGGTGGCATATCAATCATCAAGACATCTAAATCAGGCCATAAGGTTTGATTGAACAGTTGCATCAACGCACCTGTCGCTTTCGGCCCACGCCAAGCCACGGGAGTATTATGATCACCTGTTAAATGCCCAATCGATAACACTGCCAAACCATAGGCATCTAAGGGTACAAAATTTTCCGCTTCAATCATCGGCGTTTTGCCCGCATTGCCCAACATAGTCGGAATACTTGGACCATAAATGTCCGCATCTAAGACCCCAACTTTTAAGCCGAGCTTTTGCAAAGCAAGTGCAAGGTTTACCGTGGTGGTGGATTTGCCCACGCCGCCCTTGCCCGAGGACACCAAAATCACATTTTGAATACGCGGATGCTTCGGCACATCACGTTGTTGTGGTGCTGCTTTTTGAATGGGTGGATTGTTTGGATCAGTTTCAACGGGTTGTGCAGCAGCTTGGGCTGCTGAGCCTGAAGCATCAATCACTGGGGGTAAATTGCTTTTCGGTGCAGCCTCTTTTGCTTGGCTTGAACAGCTCTCACCTTCAGCATGCTGATGTCCACAGCCACCTGACTTTTCTTTATGTCCCGTTTTTTGTTGAATCACATGCATGTTTAATTCTTTGATACCGCATGCTTCAAGCGCAACCGCCAAATCATCATGAATCTGTTGTAAATCATCTGCTTCGGCAGGAAAAGTATTGATGGTAATTTGCAGAATATTGCCCTGCACATTCACTTGAGTAATGCGGTCTTTCAACGCATGGTTTGAATTGGGCAAGATATAGTTTTGCAGTACTGTTTGGATTTCTTCTTCCTTTACCTCCTGCGCAGGAGAAAAAACTGATTTAAGAGAAGAAAGCCACGACATATATGTACTCCAAATTCGAGTATTCAGCTGAATGCTATAGTTTAACCACAAAACGAACTTAGGTTAAGTTCAGTATTTATGGATTATGCCATGAAATTTAGTATTCCTAGCTTTTTAGTTGGTTTTATACGCTGAATATCAAAGGGCGAAGCTTAGTCGCTTAAGCTAACTGAAAAAATAAAATCGGTGAATTGGATCAAATTTGAACGTAAAGAATTGTAAGTACAATCCAATCTCCCCATTTAAGGTGATGTTATTGCATAGCAAAATATCTATATTCTGTTGTTCTATCTTTACGCGATTTGGGGAGAAAATAATGAAACTTTGGGCCGTGGTTGTTTTGGCTTGCACCATATCTATCTTTAGTTTTGCAGGTACATCAACCAATTCATTTAAAACCCCTGCGGGTCAAACGGTAACTATCGGTGATCAAGTTCAAGACATGCAGAAAAAAATCGATTTATCGCCGATTTCTATGTCCTCTACCCCAATCAACAGTGCACCGAATAGCCCACTTGAGACGGTATATGTATATGAAATTGCAAACTATCGTTACACCATCCGCACCGTGAACAATCAAATTCAGAGCATCATGTGGTTTAACTTGGACGCAGACCCTGCACTCAGTACACAGTCTACGCCATAGTATTAGCGAACATTTAAGGCCGACATTCGCCGTTTCAGACGGATTAAGCTTGGTCGTCTTTTTTAAACTTTTGCAGTGTTTCTGTGGCTTTCTTTTTCAACTCGTCAAACTTTTCAGTGGCTTGCACCTTAAATTCTTCCAGTCTAATTTCGGCCTCATGCTTTAACTCAGTGGCTTTAAGTTTCGCCTCATCCAGTTTATGCCCTGCTTCAACTTTAAAGTGATCCAATTTCTCCTGTGCAACTTGTTTCGCATGCTCGGCTTTGGCTTGTGCAGACTCCAACTTTTGCTCAAAAGCTGCATCGCCTTCGGCTTTACTTTCTGCTGCGTTCTGCTTTAAGTCAGTCAGCTGCTTTTCAGCATCTAGCTTGGCTTCAGTGGCCTGATGTTTGACATCTTCCAGTACTTTCTCGCCTTCGAGTTTTGCCGCTTGAGCTTTCAACTTCAAATCTTCACCCAACTCAGTCGCTTTGGTTTTTAAATCATCGAGTTTATTGTCATTCGTCATGTCACAGCCCTCTTTCGTATTTAAAATTTTGGTTAACTCAGAGTTATACCTTGCTTTTTAAGTGCTGACGTCATTTGCATCATTTGGAAACAATAGCTGTACAGGATGCAGCAATTTAAACACCATCCTGTACCACTCAACGGAAGAGACTAACGCTTTACGGTACTGAGAAAGCTAATAACTGCAAACAGCCAAATAAACAAAATGAAACTGCGGGCTTGAGTGAAATGGGTCACGTCTGCGCCATGTACCATATTATGACGGCTGGCCGTGACACTAGAACTCGCATCCATTTTCAATGCTTCAAGGCTCAGAAAATACGGATTGATTTCACTGGCAATTTTAACTTTATGCCATAGGCTTTTGACTTCATGGCCTTTCAAACCCGGTACAATTTTATACACATCGACGAACTTGGTTTGATTTTGCTTTAAATACCCATGTTCAATCAGCGCATCCGTCAAAATTCCTTCAATTTGACCATAAAGAACCGTAATACAACCTGCATAACACTGCTGTTGATACAGTTTTAAGATTTCTTCAATCACGCTGCGGCGCTGAGCTTGGAATGCACCCAAATCCATCGCGTCGTAAGCGTCAAGCAAAGTCGCTTGGAAATAGTCCGTTTGGATTAAATTGGGCAACTGAAACTTAGTCATATCAGCTTCTTTTTCATTGGCCATTTGCCAGAAAAACAACAGATTGAGCACGTCATTGGCCATTGGTTCATCACTTTCATACTCAAGTTGATCCGCCATTACCGCAAAGTACGAATCTTCAGACTCGAGCTGACGGAGCGACTCGACCAATTGTGCATGTGGTCGACTACCCATTGAAGCAAGATATTGTTCAGCTTGTTGTAAAAGACGATTGCCCAATAGTTTGGTCGCTTGTGGATTTTGCGGAATTCGGGTCACGGGTTGGTCGAAATCAAAATCATCATCGATCATGGACGGCATACTCTTAAAAACGGGCTGAATCTAAGTATTATCGCTGTTATTGCAAAATGGATATATAACCATTTCTAATTTTCTATCTTTCTTTTTCCATTTGAGAGATTCTCTGAATAACGTCAGAACCTAATGATCTTGTGTTTTTTTCATTCCCTTTCAGGTTATTTAAATCAACATTAATTCTAATAGCAATTTCTCTTAATATAGGTTTTGCAACAGATTGCAGCACTTGATTTTTGCTTATGTTAATACTTAAGTTTGATAATTGCTGAATCTGATACTCTCCAAAAATCACTTCTTTAATTACTGAAACATTGTCACTAACGATCTCTATCTCATAACCCAACTCATCAGCTCGGTCTAAAATCGCCTGAATATTTCCTGCACCCCATTGATTTGAAATAACAAATTTTCCATCAGTCAAATCTAAAACCTCATCGACTTCAGAAAAATATCTATTCTTATCATTTGTCTGAATCACTTCATCATAACGCTTGTACATTTTTCTCCCCTTTCTTAATTCTTGAGGAAAATCAAACAATAAATCTTCAAGAGATAAAATATTATTATTTTTAATATGTGTTTTAATTAGTTCTAGTACCAGTTTTCTTTTATTTAACTCTAATCCGTTAAATAAGTATTTAGAATAATCCTTACTATTTAGATTTTTCTGTATTTCTCTTCTTTCTTCAGCTTTCTTTTGAGCTCGTATTTGATAATCTTTTGCCTCAGGCAAAGGTAACACTTGCTGGATATCAATCAAAATTTGATCTTGATATTTGTATGGTTTCATTCGAACACAAGTAATATCCAAGTCCCTCTCATTCAACCATATTACGGATGTAGTCAGTTCTTTAGAAAACTCAGCAGAAACTAGAATGATTCGAACATCATTACCAAAATTTGTTTCATTAATCGCATCTAATTCAATAAAATCCTCAATAGTTTCTCTAGCATTTTCTTTTGTAAAGCCTTCCTCTCCATTTTTTGTTTCTATAGTCTACCAATACATCCAATGCATGCTCAAAAGTCATGGTAGAAATCATAGAAGCGTAACGAAGGGCCTGTAACTCCATATGATCACCTGTATCGGTGCGTTTTAACTCTATGATCACTAAATTTGCTTGTTTATCAATTGCTAATAAATCAATACGTTTACGTGAAGCATCCCATTCTGCATATTCCTCCGTTAAAACTAAGCAATCCGCTGCAATCACGCTAATATTCTGCTTTAAAGCTTGCTGTAAATGCTGACGCTCTAAAATAGATTCATTGATAAACGTTGTTCCTTGTATGGCATTTAATTGACCATTCTCCAATAAGAATATGCTCATATTTACCTTATGCTATTAAATTAAATAAATAAAATTGCAGTTAGACTAACATGTAGAAGTTAAATCATCTCTTGTTTTTATTCTACTTTTTAGGAAGCATCGCTTTGTATTACCTCATTCATCAGGTAAAATCGTTGACCTTATATAAAATACGAATGAGAGAGTCATATCCGTGCGTAATATTTTAGTCACTAACGCCCTACCATACGCCAATGGCCCCATCCATATGGGACACTTACTCGGTTATATCCAAGCAGATATTTGGGTTCGTGCCATGCGTGCAATGGGACACGATGTGACTTATGTATGTGCGGATGATGCTCACGGTACAGCCATCATGCTACGTGCCGAAGCCAATGGTATTTCACCTGAAGATCAAATTGCCAATGTGCAAAAGGAACACATCCGTGATTTTGACGGTTTCGGTGTGCATTTCGATCATTATGATTCAACCCATAGTGATGAAAACCGCTCTCGTGCTTCTGAAATTTATGTGAAAAACCGTGAAGCAGGCAATATTGCCATCCGTCCTGTCAACCAGCTTTTTGACCCTGAAAAAGGCATGTTCTTATCGGATCGTTTCATTAAAGGCACGTGCCCGAAATGTAAGTCGGAAGATCAATACGGCGATGCGTGTGAAGTCTGCGGTACAACATACAATGCGACTGAGCTTTTAAACCCGAAATCGACTTTAAGTGGTGCGACGCCTGTAGAGAAATCTTCAGATCATTACTTCTTTAAACTACCGAATTTCTCAGAATATTTACAAAAATGGACGCGTGACCAAGGTCGCTTACCTGTTTCAATTGCCAACAAACTGGATGAATGGTTTGAAGCGGGTTTATCGGATTGGGATATTTCACGTGATGCACCATATTTCGGTTTTGAAATTCCAGATGCACCGAATAAATATTTCTATGTTTGGGTCGATGCGCCGATTGGTTATATGTCGAGTTTTGAAAACTACATCAAAGCTAAACGTCCTGATTTAAGTTTTGACGACTTTTGGAAGAAAGACTCTGACAAAGAAGTCTATCACTTCATTGGTAAAGACATCGTTTACTTCCACGCGCTGTTCTGGCCTGCAATGCTTGAAGGTGCAAACTACCGTACGCCATCCGGTTTATTCGTCAATGGTTTCTTGACGGTGAACGGTCAGAAGATGTCGAAGTCTCGCGGCACATTCATCAAAGCTGAAACCTATTTAGAACACTTGAACCCTGAGTACTTACGTTACTACTTCGCGTCTAAACTTTCGGACAAAGTTGAAGACTCTGATTTAAACTTGGATGATTTCGTTCAGAAAGTAAACTCTGATTTAGTTGGTAAAGTGGTGAATATTGCCAGCCGTTGTGCAAAATTCATCAACACCAAGTTTGATAATAAGTTAAGTGCAACTTGTGCAGAGCCTGAATTGGTACAAAGCTTTATTGATGCGGGCGACTCAATTGCTAAAGCCTATGAAGCACGTGAGTTCTCTGCTGCGATTCGTGAAATCATGGCACTTGCAGATAAAGCCAACCAATATATTGATGAGAAAAAACCTTGGGCTTTAGCGAAAGTTGAAGGCGAAGAGCAACAAGTACACAATGTTTGTTCGGTAGGAATTAACCTATTCCGTCAATTGGCTGTGTACCTTGCACCTGTACTTCCGACTTTAGCAGCTCAAGTGCAAGCGTTCTTAAAACTAGACCGCTTTGACTTTGCTTCTGCTCAAACGGCATTGGTCGATCATGAAATTGCATTGTTCCAACCTTTAATGCAACGTGTAGACCCGAAAGCAGTTGCGGCAATGGTCGATGCATCTAAAGACTCTTTAGCTGCTGCAGCTGAACCTGTAAAAGTTGAGAAGAAAAAAGAGAAGAAAGCCTCGACTAAGCCTGAGCCAAAAGTTGGCGAGGCAGAAGTGATTGGCATTGAAGACTTTATGAAAGTTGACCTACGTGTCGCTGAAGTTTTAGAAGCTGCAACGGTAGTAGGCTCTGACAAACTTCTACAACTGACTTTAAATGTTGGTGAAGCTGAACCGCGCAATGTATTCAGTGGTATTCGTGAGTTTTACCAACCAGAAGACCTTAAAGGCAAATTGGTGGTGATGGTGGCGAACCTTGCACCACGTAAAATGCGTTTTGGTATTTCTAACGGTATGGTTTTAGCTGCGGGCAATGGCGAAGGTGTTTGGGTGATTTCACCTGAATCTGGTGCTAAAGCTGGTGATAAAGTGTCTTAAGGTTTAGACACCCATAAAAAGCCCTGCTATATTTTAGTGGGGCTTTTTTATGTAAGTTAATAAAATGAGATTAGAATTAAAGAAAATCAACGAAGCTATAAATGCTATTTCTTATTCTATTGATACTGAACAATATGAAGAAGCTTTGTTAGGTTCTGAGATAATGTTGAATGAACTCGAAAAATATGAAAAATCAGAATCAGTATTACGTCTATTCTTTAATTTAGCTGGACAATTTATAGATGCAGGCACATCGTTAAGAAATAAAAGTGCCGTGTCTAAAGGAATCCAAATTTTAGAGACTTACTCAGAGCATTATGAAAATCAATCTAATATTAACTATTATTATAATTTAGCAAATGGAAAATTAGCATTAGCTAATGATTGTGGTTATTCAGAAGATGACGTGAATTTCAAAAATATAGAATTATTTAATGATGTAAAGAACTTATATTGGAAGGCTTATAAATTAATAAAAAAAGAAGATAATTACGATTTATATCAACAAAATATAATTAATCTTGCAAATGTTCTCAAACAACAATTTCGATTTTCGGAAGCTTTAAAACTCTATGATTTAGTAATAAAAGAAAATACGCCCTATCCACAAGCATGGCTTAATCGAACATCTTGTTTAAAGCAATTTGATCAACTATTAGATCATCGCACCGCAAAAATGATTATGGAAATAATTAAAGGGTATAAATTTGAACCGTACCAGGTTTGTCGGAGAGTCAATATTCTGAGAGACTACCCCGATGACAAAATTAAAATATACCCCTGAAATCAGAGAAAGAGCGGTTCAATTATTGATTGAATCTGAAAAAGATTATCCTTCTACTTGGGCTGCAATCACAGCAATTGCGCCTAAGATTGGTTGTACTCCTGAAACACTTCGTGCCTGGCATCAAAAGCATTTAGATCAGCAAAATCCTATTAAAGTACAACAGATATCTGATCAAGAAAAAATGAAGCAAATGGAACGTGAAATTAAAGAATTAAAGCGTGCCAATGAAATTCTACGTAAAGCAGCCGCTTTTTTCGCCCAGGCGGAGCTCGACCGCCCACACAAATAATGGTGGATTTCATCCATAACAATAAAGACTTATATGGTGTTGATGCGATTTGTAGGATTTTACCGATCGCAGCTTCAACCTATTACCGGACTTTAGATCTCTGTGAAAATCCAGAACATCGAGCGAAACGAGATCTACATGATGAGCATCATGCTGAGCAAATCAAACGAATTTGGAAAGAAAGTTCAGGTCGATATGGTGTGCGTAAGGTCTGGCAACAATTGAAACGTGAAGGTTATGTTATTGCACGTTGTACAGTTGCTCGATTGATGCAGAAGCTAGGTATACAAGGTGTTTGGCGTGGTAAGAATAAACAAACCACCCGTAGCCGAGATGATCAAAAAAGAGCAGATGATTTAGTGAAACGTAATTTTAGTGCTGATCATCCAGATCAGCTGTGGGTTGCTGACTTTACGTATATTCAAACTCATTCAGGCTGGGTCTATACCGCCTTTATTATTGATGTGTTTTCACGAGCAATTGTTGGATGGAAAGTATCTACACGAATGAATACAGATATGGTGCTCGATGCATTGGAGCAAGCATTGCACGATCGAGGCATGCCAAAGAATGTGATTCATCATTCCGACAGGGGTGTGCAATATCTTTCCATTCGCTATACCAATCGTTTAGAAGCAGCAAATTTACGAGCATCAGTCGGTACGACTGGTGATTCATACGATAATGCTCTGGCTGAAACGGTGAATGGCTTATACAAAACAGAGGTGATTGAATATTTAAAAGCAGATTGGCAAGGTTTAGCAGATGTACAACTTGCGACACTAAACTGGGTAGATTGGTTCAATAAAAAGCGTGTACACAGTGCACTGGGTTATGTATCGCCTTTTGAGTTTGAAGCAATGTACTATGATAAGATTAACCCGTTAGGTCAGGTGGCCTAACTTAAATAAAAAAGCCTCCGACAAACCCGGTACGGTTCAATTCGCTTGTAACTCACATTTAACTCCGAATACCTGGAAACCTTACTACAAAAATCAAGTCAATTTTTTAACTGAACAATTAGATTCTAAAGACTTAGATTCTGAAGAAGCTGAGACACTTAAAGAATATTCTTCTATGACTCAATTCCGACAATGGTGTATAGAAGAAAATTTAACTCTGAATATTCATGGAATGTATTGTTCATGCATTGCCAATGAACGAGATAATTTAACTCTTTTAGAGGGTATAATTTCTCCGACTAATATTCTTATATATGAACAATATCTCAACCGATTGAAAGCCGAATTTTCCTTGATGCGAGTAATGTTCTATGAGTCTAAATTCACAAATAGCTCTAAGTTTGATTATGAAAGCTGTTATTCGGAACTTGATGACAAAGAAATCATTAATATAAGATCTGAAAAGCTAAGAACTTGTTTCAGACTATGTTTCTCAATATTAGATAAGTTAGCAATCTTCTTGTGTCAGTATTTTTCACTAAAAATTGAGAAAAATACTGCGTTCAATAATTTTTGGCATCAGAATAAATCTGCCCTAGAAAGCAAAGAAAATTTTGCTTTGATTGCAATTAACAGTCTTATTTTTGATCTAAATGAAAAAAATGGACAATTTGGTTTCTATAAAGTTTGGCGAAATGCTCTCGAACATCATATTTTATTTCTAGTTCCAGATACTTTTGAACTCTCTAATGACTCTACACATACTTATGTAAAAATCACTGACTTCGAAAATAGTCTCCTAAATTTAATTCAATTAACAAGATCATCTATATTTTCAACAGTATTTGCAATTGTTGAAGATCTACGTCAGAAAATGCCAAATGATAAAAATAATTCTCTTGAAATAAAAATCCATAAAAAGGAGTTTAAAGGTTCTCCATGACATGCTAAAAAATAGACAATTCAACAAATTTTGTGAAACTTTATAAATGAATAAGTTACTTGCTTCCGCTTTAATTAGCTCCAGTCTCATTAGTGTTTCATCCTTCGCTCTTTCCCCACCTGCCCCAATCCCCCAACAAAAACAAGTCTCAGGCTATTACCAATACCAAGCGGGTGATGTACAAATCACTGCCCTGTTAGACGGCACAAACTTCATGTCGCCTAAATTATTTCAAAATACTCCAGAAAAAGAAGTCCATGAAATTTTAAAGAAATATGCTGCCGACCAAGCCAAAGGCGTACAGACCTCTGTCAATGCCTTCCTTGTAAATACAGGTCATTCGCTGGTTTTAGTGGATAGCGGCGCTGCGAGCTGTTTTGGCGCACATTTAGGTTCAGTGTTAAGCAACTTAAAAGCGTCAGGCTATCAACCAGAGCAAGTCGATACCATCTTGCTAACGCACCTACACCCAGACCATGTGTGTGGTATTAGCCAAAATGGCGTGGCAAACTTTCCAAATGCAACGGTTTATGTTTCGAGCGATGAAGCGAACTATTGGCTAAACCCGAAACAAATCGAAAAACTCCCGAAAGAAAAACAAGCAGGCTACTTAGGAACTGTTGAAAAAATTAAACAAGCCATTGTGCCTTATCAAGCCAAACAACGCTTCAAAACGTATCAATTGGGCGATCAAGTTCAGGGATTTAAAGTCATTAATACCGCGGGGCATACGCCGGGACATTTTAGCTATGAGCTGAAAACCAAAGATGAAACGGTGGTCTTTATTGGTGACATTGTGCACTCTCATACCGTGCAATTCGACAAGCCAGAAACCGCTATTGATTATGACATCGACCCGAAAAAAGCAGTGCAAACCCGCTTAAAGCAATTTGCTGAATATGCAAAAGGCGTGCAAACCATTGCAGCACCACACTTGCCATTCCCTGCTATTGGACATATCTATTCAGCAGATGGTAAAAGCTATCAATGGATTCCTGTGCATTTTAAGGATTAATTTATACGAAAATTATCTCTTCTTTTGCCTGAGAGTTAAAAGTCACTTCAAACCAAATATAAGTTTGTTAAATCATAAAAAATCCCCTCATTTGAGGGGATTTTTTTTACTACTGTGGACTCATCGAGTTTTGTACAAAATGCGGAGAACGAGGTCCATATAGCAACCCTTTTTGCTGCATCAACTGCGGAGCATACAACTGGGTACTCACACTGTTAGACAGTACATAAGCTTTGTCAGATAAATGATTAGAAATTTGGTCAATCAAGGCACCCACCAACATCCCGACCAGACCGGCGTTGTTGTTATTATTGGCTTGTTGGATTTTTTCCTGACCTTCCCATAATAATGCTCCGGTTTTTAAATCCACCAATTTCGCCTCGACCGCAACGGTCGAGGTCGATTGAATCACCTGATATTTAGAACCATATTCTTTGACTTTGACATACAGTGCGGCATCCGCTCCAAAAATTTCATTGAGTTTCTGAATTGGAATTTGCTGCGCATCATAGCCGTTGGTTACGCCGTTTTCTTTAAATAGCGTATCGACCATAGAAATGGGGAACACATAATAGCCCGCTTCTGCTACAGGTAAAGTCACAGTAGACCAATACCCATAGGTTGCCCGTGTATCGGGTGACTCATTTACAGGCGGCAACACCAAAATGGATTTTGGCATATTGGCATGATATGCAGATAAGTCACGATTGCTTTTTGGTGTCGTAGCACAACCTGTGAAGAGTGTCACAGCAAGGCCAAGTATGCATAGTTTTTTGAAATTTTTCACTTCACACTCCCTACCGCAGACTGAGCCGTCATTTTTTTCAAAAGACGATCCATTAATACTGTCGACTCTGGGTAAGTTTGGCGTTCAAGCTCAAAATACTGAACAGCACGTGGCCCATTATTGATATTTAAATTCAATAAACCCAAATGCGCATACAAGCCCGGAGGCACTGCTGCATTTTTGGCTTTGGCTTTTTCAATATCTTTTTCAAGTTTGCCAATCTGTTCTTGTGGAGAAGTCTTTTCTGGCAGACTCAACATCAAATAGGTTTGCTGCGGGTATTCGCCCCAGCTATATAACGATTTTGGCGCTGAAACACAGCCCACCAAAGTCATGGTGCAGATCACACCTAAAACCAATACGATTTTTTTCATTGATTCAAACCAGTTACTGCGCAGACCACTTATTGGTTTGAATATCCAACACCAAATTATTAACCGCTTCACGCACAGCCAAATCTAGAACTTTACCGTTTAAAGTTGAGTCATAAGAAGCAGTAGAACCAAAACCTAAAATTTCACGTTCACTGAGTGCATACTCGCCTGCACCTTGCACAGAGTGAACAATTTCTGCTGTTTTTACATCGACAATATTTAAGTTCACTTTGGCATAAGCAATTTGGGTTTTACCACGGCCCAATATGCCAAATAGCTGGTGATCACCAACTTCTTTACGGCCAAATTCAGACACGTCGCCCGTTAATACATAACGTGCGCCTTTAATGGATTGAGATGATTTAGTAAAGCCTGCTTCTTGTTTTAATTCAGCAAGGTTGTCACGGTTTAGGACAGAGAAATAGCCCGATTGCTGTAAATGCGTTTCTAAAATGGTTTTCGCCTGACCACCTAAACGATCAACATTGTCTGAGAAAATGCCACGCATGTAGCTTGAGCGGTTGTCAAATTTTCCTACAGAAACAGGCGTTTTAGTGCCAGCGTATTTGACTGTCGCCACTGCCGCTGTTACTTGCGGTGATTGAATTGTTTTTGACGTTTCTGTTGTTGAACATGCAGATAATGCTAAGCCACTCAAAACGGCCAAAAATATAGATTTATTCAAAATTTATCCCTCAAATCTTTAATTTAAAAATCATTAAAAAAATCAAAGGGATTATAACCATTTAGCTTTTAGTTACCTATACAAAATCCAGTTTTGTTGTTGTGAACCTTATCACTTCATTCCAAAAATCAGTTTTAAACCCAACACCGTCATCACGGCCCCTGCTGCGCGGTCAAATACGGCTTTAAACTTCAAATACACGCGGCGCGGCTTTTCAGCAGACAACGCCACTGCAACCAACGAACACCAACCCGCATCAATAAAGAAACATAGGATAGGTAGTACAAAATAGTAATAGGTTGGGATTTCTTTGGGTAAAAGTGCAGTAAAAATACTGGCTAAAACAATCGCAATTTTAGGGTTGGAGAGCTGGGTAATTAAGCCAGTCATAAAGGCACGGCGTAAAGTCATTGCTTTTGAGCTGGAATGATCTGCCTCAATCGGCTCTTTGGCATGTTTAATAATTTTAAATGCGAGCCAAAGCAAATAGATCCCACCACAAATTTTTAAGGCCAAATACGCTGACGGCACTGCCAACAAAAAGGCTTGTAAACCAAGTACAGCCAACAGACCAAAAACAGCTGCGCCTGTTCCAGTCCCCAGTGCGGTAAAGAGGCCATGCTTTCGAGAAATCGCAATCGAATTTTTTGCTACATAAATCGACGTCGGTCCAGGGCTCATTGCGCCTAACATTAATGCAAAGGCAATCGAGCCCAAAATCCAAAATGATTCCAAGAGTGACCTCTAAATTGAGAGAATTTATCAGCTGCGATTTTACGCTAAACAAAGTTTTTACGATATTCACTTTATCAGTTATTTTTCACATTTATATCGTGATCAAGCCGCAGCGTGTACGTCCATTATATTTTTTAATGATAAATAAAAAAGCCTATTTTTAAGGAAATTTAGCATAGGCAATCGTGAAAACAACAATAGAGCAATTACTCAACAATAAAATGCAAAATCAGTTATTTAGATCATATTCAATTTTAATAAAAAGACAAATGTGTATTAAAAATAGCCATCATATGCTTATTTTCGATTACAAAATATAATGGGGGAATTACTTCCCTTTTCATACATTTTTCATATATAAAAAGACTTACTATTTATAAGGTTTTATTTCTCTAAACCACATTTTTAACTTCATAATTTTTAACATCAGAATTAAAGGTGAACCATGCAAAATAAGAAGCGCACCCCATTAGACGCACAACAGTCCCATCTTTGGATCATTGGTGGTGGTATTGCAGGTATGGCTGCTGCTGCATTTGCGATCCGTGATGCCAAAGTCCCTGCCAAAAATATCCATATTTTAGAAGAACTCGATATTTCAGGTGGCTCGATGGATGGCGGACATACACCGCATGCCGCGCAAGCTTGGGTAACACGTGGTGGGCGAATGCTGACCGATGAAACTTATTTGTGCCTATGGGACTTATTTTCCAGTATTCCATCTTTGGAAAATCCAGACATTTCGGTGCGTGAAGAATGTCGTGAGTTTAATGAAAAATTGAAAACCCACGCCAATGCACGTTTAATTGATGCCGAACATGTCATTGCGGATGCTGCAAAGCTTGGGCTGAATACACTACATCGTGCACAGATGCTGCGCCTATTGGCTTCAAAAGAAGAAAAAATTGGCAGTCGCCGCATTGATGAGTTTTTTGATGAAGCCTTTTTTGAAACCAATTTCTGGCGCATGTGGCGCACGACTTTCGCTTTTCAAAAATGGCACAGTGCAGCAGAGTTAAGACGCTATTTCTTGCGTTTTATTCAAGAATTGCCACGCATTCATACCTTAGCGGGTGTCAAACGTACCAAGTACAATCAATATGACTCGATGATTCTGCCCCTACAGCGTTGGCTAGTCGCACAAGGCGTCGATGTACGTTTTGGACACTATGTCACAGATGCGGACTTCATTACCAATGCTGAAACTCAAAAGCGCCATGCCTCGCGACTATATGTACAATTGCCTGAAGGCTCAGAGCAAATTAATCTGAAAGCCAATGATTTAGCTATTTTCACTTTAGGTTCCATTACCGCGGACTCACGTTATGGTGGTAATCATGACGTGCCTGCCCTCGTTCGTCATCGAGAAGACCATGGCTGGACACTTTGGGAAACACTGGCACAAAAAGCCCCAGACTTTGGCCGTCCAATGACTTTTTATGGCAATGTCGATGAACATAAGTGGGAGTCTTTCACACTAACTATGAAAGATGACGTGTTGCTTAAACGCATTATTGACTATACAGGCAATGAACCAGGTACCGGCGCACTGATGACTTGGTATGAGTCGGGTTGGCATTTATCCATTGTGGTTCCTGCACAGCCACACTTTGCCGACTTACCTGAAGGTTTATATACCTTATGGGGCTACGGTTTCCAAATTGACCATATAGGCGATTACATCAAAAAACCAATGTCCGAAGCCACAGGGCAAGAAATCCTAACAGAACTGATTAAACAGCTCGGTTTTGACGACATTTTAGATCATGTTTTGACAACGACTGATGTTACCACAGCCATGATGCCATACGCCTCTGCCCTGTTTGCCTGCCGTAAACCGGGAGATCGTCCACAGGTGATTCCGCAAGGCTCACAAAACTTTGCTTTCCTTGGACAGTTTGTGGAAATTGAAGATGACGTAGTCTTTACTGTGGAATATTCAGTTCGTGGAGCGATGCTTGCCATTTATGAATTCTTTGGGGTGGAGCGTGAAATCCCTGAAATTTACAATGGTCTGCTTGATCCAAAGGTCGGTTTGAAAGCTTTGGAAACCGTGTTCCACTAAGCTTTTAATATATAGCGATAAGAGCATCTTTATGTCACTACTAATACATAGTTTAATTTAAGCAACGTTTGGATACGCGAGTGTGGCAGGGATGCCACACGTTATCCATCATAATAGGGATGTTATGTATGGATAACAAAGGCTTTTGCTTACTTTTGGCCTATCAAAAGTAAGGTTATTGCCTACGCAAACACCTTTTGTACTTTATTGAAAAGTTGAGGCAATGCACACACCTAGTTTTAAATTGGATAAAAAGAAAAATTAGATAAAACTTTATACCTCATTAGTAAATAAATTGACTAATCAACATAGGAAAAACATCTCCACGTTTTAAACAAAATACCGAAACTGACTAAGTGCTTTTCTATCGTTTTCTCATGATTTTAGATTTCATAAAATTACAAAACTCACTTGCAGCTTTGATTGCACAGAGGCAGCATAAGACTTATCTAAAACTTTAAAAATAAATCTATGAAACTAGCAGAAGCACTTTTATTGCGTAGTGATTTACAAACCAAACTTGCCTCTTTACAACAACGTATCAACAATAATGTGCTAATCCAAGAAGGCGATGAACTGAGTGAAGACCCTAATGCGCTGATGGGTGAGGCCTTTAGTGTAAATACAGAGTTACATCATCTGATTGCAAAAATTCATGCGACCAATGCGCAAGCTAAAACCAGCACGGGTCAATCCATGCTCAGTGTTTTAAACACACGTGATTTACTCACACAACAGCATCGTATTATTCAACAGGCCATCGACAGTTCACGACGTGAAAATGGTCGTTATAGTTCGAGTGAAATTCGCTGGGTTAAAACCATTGCGGTTGCAGACTTGCAAAAACAAGCGGATGCAATTAGCCAGCAACTCAGGCAAAATAACTTAGAGATTCAAGCTTCAAATTGGCAAATCGAACTGATCTAGCCAATTTGAGCCACAACAGTTTGGGCATATTGGGCGAGTACAAGGCCTTTTATACGTTTGTAAGGCTTTAATTCAACAAACGTTTGCAGGAAGTAAGACGTCTACTTCACATTTTCACAAATCTGACGTAGCACAATGCATCTTTTATACTGCACATCGCACCTTGCACCACCATGTACTGACAATATGCCTCCCTATTTTTACCTATTAGTACGCATCAGCCTGTGTAGGCGTTTTCTGATTAAAAGCCATTTCTTGTGATGGAAGTTTATAATCACGATCATGCACAGGAACACCACCAATAATCATGGTACGAGCCTCAGTTCTAGGCTGATTCAAATCCTTTTTTGCATCACACGCGGTCAGTTGAGTGAGCAATAAAACTAATACTAGGGTAGATAAGGTTTTCATCATATCCCCTCATTTATCATTATTGTGCTTTCAGCATAGCACTTTTATTTTTCCAATCCTATCGACTTTGTTACAACTCTTATCTATCTACATGATGGTTCTGTGCGTATTTTTTTATTTCAAGAAAAATCAATCATTCGTTTATAAAACAATAATATAAATGATTTAAGTTAACCAAAATTCGATTTAAATATTTATCCAACGTATTTAAAAAACTATCTTGGCGGAGTCTTATCTTGTTTTATTCAATTTCTTCATCAGCCTGCGGCTCGCCCTACTTTTGTTTCGACAAAAGTAGGCAAAACCATTGTCATCTGCAAAACCTGTTCATTTCTTGGATTTATTAAAATATAGCGAATAAAACATTATCTTATTTACACCATGCAGGTTGCAGATGACGTTTCCGAATCGCCCATTTCTTATCGAAATTAGATTAAATTAGAAAAAGACAAAGTAATTTACAAAATCTTACAGGATTGAATATTTACAACGGACACTTTTGTCCGTTAAATAATAGCACTTCCAAATTAAATGAAATAATCACCATGACCAGTCGTCAACAGCGTGCTGCACAAAACCGTGAGGAATTGCTGGAAGCCGCAGTTCAGGTTTTTCGTACACACGGTATCAATGCCCCCTTACAACAGGTGATTGATGCAGCAAATGTCGGACGGGCGACGTTTTATCGTAATTTTGATGACCGTCGTGCCTTGGTGATTGCATTGATGGAACAAGCCTTAGAGCGTCTCGCAGTTCGTGCAGAAGCGTTTTCTCAATATGAAGATGGTTTTATTCGTTTAATTGAAAACCATGTCTATAACTTACCGTATTTGACTGCACTGATGGAATACTGGCGGGTGATTGAGCGTGATGATCCAGTCATGGTCGATATCTACGCGCGTCGCGATGCCATTTTGCAACCGCTGATTGATCAAGCCATTCAGCACGGCGTGTGTCGCCCCGATTTAACCACCCAAGATTACGCCATGATTACGGCTATTTTAAGGACTTCATTTCAGGGACTGACCGATACAGAACAACAGCAACTTGCACAACGTGCAATTGAGCTGTTACTCAATGGTATTCGGGCATAAAGTAGAGGTCACAACTCATGACACAGCCTCCGCGTTTACTTGAACCCGCGCCAAACTGGACCCCCGAAGAAAAGCCAACCCTGCCCGGCTCTCCTGCCGTGATCGCACACTCCACACCTAAGCGCTTCATATATTTTTTTATTGGCTTATTTGTCGCATTGTCTGCGAGTCTTAGTAATGGTTTTATTACTGCAAATTTGCCCTTAATTCAGGGTGAATATGGACTCACTCCTTCTGAGGTGGCATGGATTCCTGCGGCTTATGTCATGGCAAATGTCAGTGCTAACCTAATTCTATTTAAAGCCCGTCAGCAATATGGTCTGCGTCTATTTTCTGAAATTGGTCTACTGATTTTTATTGCGGTTTTGGTTTTACACGTCTTTGTGCATACCTTTGAAATGGCGGTATTGGTACGTTTTATTAGCGGCATGGTTGCAGCACCTCTCAGTTCCTTAGGCATGTATTACATTATGCAGGCCTTTAAGCGAGAAAATTTTGGTCGCAGTATCTATTTGGCTTTGGGCTTTCAACAGCTCGGTATTCCCTTAGCATGGATCATTTCTCCCTATCTCATTGACGTGAATAACTGGAATGTCCTGTATACCTTTGAAATTGGGTTAGCCCTGTGCTGTTTCGCAATGGTGGTGTCGCTTAAGTTGCCGCGCAGTTTAAGAATTGCTGTTTTTGAAAAGCAGGACTTCTTCACCTTTGCACTACTTGCACCTGGTTTTGCCTTTTTGTGTATTGTGCTGACCCAAGGACCAATCTTGTGGTGGTTTGAAGCAAAGTGGTTGGCGTACCTTTTAATTGCAGGGTTCAGCCTAATTGTGATTGGTTTGGTCTACGAGCATTATCGGGTCAATCCTCTGATTATGACGCGTTGGCTGGGGACATCATCTACGCTTCGTTTTATTATCGGTGCCTTTGCAATTCGCTTCTTAATGTCGGAGCAAAGCTATGCTGCGGTAAATTTTCTCAAAACTATGGGCATGGGCCCCGATCAATTTGTTCCGCTCTATGTGGTGATCTTTTTCGGCATCGTGTCTGGAACCTTATTTAGTGCCATCACTTTTTCACGTGAACGGATTATTTGGCACCTGCTGTTAGCAGAAGCTTTGGTGTTGATTGCTTGTGGGTTGGATTTTCACCTCACCAGCGATATTCGTCCTTCCAACTTTTACGGTAGTCAGTTTTTGGTGGGCTTTGCCAGTGGTGTTTTTATTGGCCCACTCTTGATCACAGGGATCTTAAGCGCCATGCAAAAAGGTCCCACCCATATTGTCACGTTTATTGTTTTATTTTCAGCGACCCAAACTTTTGGTGGCTTAGTCGGTTCATCCTTTTACTCCACCTATCAACAGGTTCGAACTCAAAACTACCGTGCCGAAATGATTCAACAACTGCCCGAAACCAATCCATTGATTGCACAGCGTCTTTTAGCGTATCAACAAAGTTCGCATAGCTACACGCTCGATCAGCAGTTAGAGCAGCAACAAGCCTTAAAAAATCTAAATCAGGTGGTAACCCGAGAGGCTCAAGTGCGTGCCTATAACGATGTGATTAGCTTCAATGGCGTCGTGGCCATGCTGCTGTTGCTGTGGGGAACATTACTGATTGCACGGAATCAATACCAACTGCGCCAACAAGCGAAAATCGGTCATACCTAATGCCACTGCTCCCTATTTATTGAGAAATTGTTATGTCTGAAGATCAAAAACCAGCAGCTCCGACTGAAACAACCGAAACTTCTGAAAATGCGGCTGAGGCTGAACAGCCGACGGCAACAGCAACAACGGTTACGCCACCTTCGAGCAAACTGATTCCAACAGCGAAACGTACGCTAATCTTGATGTTTTTAGTACTCATCATCGGGATTGGGATCATTTTATGGGCATGGAAAATTGGGCCATTTGACAGTACCGTTGAGTCAACCGACAACAGCTATGTCAAAGGCAAAACCACGGTGCTTTCTTCGCAAATTAACGGCTATGTCAAAGATGTGTTGGTCAGTGATTTTGATCACGTCAAAAAAGGACAGGTATTGATGCATATCGATGCCACCACCTATGACCAAAAAGTCACACAGGCTGAAGCAGGAGTGGATCAAGCGCAAAATAACCTATCTAATCAAACCCAAAATATTGCACAGCGTAAAGCCGATATTATCGCGGCAGAAGCCAAGGTCGAACAAGCGCGAGCAGCGTATCAATTGTCACAAGCACAACAACAGCGCTATCAACAGTTGAGAGACACAGGTGCAGCGTCTAAATCGGAACAAGACAAAGCCTTTGCCGATACCCAAAATAATTTAGCCTTACTGCAACAAGCACAGGCCAATGTATTGGTGGCAAAAGAAGCGCTCAAAACCGCGCAAGTGGCTGAAACAGGACTCAAAGCGCAAGTAACCAATGCCGCGGCACAACTGGATCAAGCCCAAACCACCAAAAACTACAGCAGTATTATCGCCCCGATGGATGGGCAACTGGGTGAAGTCAATCCGCGTGTGGGACAATATGTGGCAGCAGGTACACAATTGCTCTATCTGATTCCACAACAGACTTGGGTCACGGCTAACTTTAAAGAAACTCAAATTGCCAATATGAAAATTGGGCAAAAAGCATGGTTCACGGTAGATGCCTTAAATCATCAGAAATTTACAGGTCATGTCGAACAAATTTCCCCTGCGGCAGGCTCAGAGTTCAGTGTGCTTAAAGCTGATAATGCTACGGGTAACTTTACCAAAGTGGTGCAACGCATTGCGGTACGGATTGCGATTGACCCGAATCAAACGGGCATTGAAAATTTACGCCCCGGCATGTCCGTAATTAGTTCGGTCGATACTCAATCTGCACAGCATTAACCCTGTACAGAAACCACGACTTTTCACTTACACTATGCTCTGAGCCAAGTTGATAAAATCCTATGTTTGACCAGATTGCACAGTCCATTCCCTATCAGCACATAAGCGTTGGTGGGATCAATATCAGCATCAAACGTTTGGACTTGGTCCATCCACACATTTCAGGCAATAAATTTTTTAAACTGAAATACAATCTGTTGGCGGCACAGCAACAGGGCTATAAAAAACTCCTGACCTTCGGCGGAGCATATTCCAATCATATTGCCGCGACGGCCTATACAGCGCAGTTATTTGGATTTGAAAGTCTAGGCATTATTCGAGGTGAAGAGCTAGCCAGTAAACCCTTAAACCCAACTCTAAATACAGCACAGCAATTCGGCATGCAGTTGCAGTTTGTGACCCGTGAAGCCTATCGACAAAAGCAAAGCCCAGCATATTTAGTGCAGTTACAACAAGATTATCCTGACTATTATGTGATTCCTGAAGGAGGGACGAATTCCCTTGCCATTCAAGGCTGCACAGAAATTCTTTCTGATGAAGATCGACAAAATTACGATCTGATTTGTTGCGCTGTGGGGACGGGTGGCACCATTGCAGGTCTGATTGAAGCCAGTACTTCACAACAGCAAATTTTGGGCTTCTCCGCACTCAAAGGCGATTTCCTAAGCACCGAAGTCGAACAACTGACCGAAAAAAGGAATTGGCAAATCACCGACCAATATTGCTGTGGGGGCTATGCCAAAACCACGCCTGAACTACTGCAATTTATTCAAGACTTTGAGCAGCAATATGACATTGCACTGGAACAGATTTACACAGGCAAAATGCTGTTGGGCTTAACCGATTTAATTCAACAAGGTGCATTTGCACTAGATCATCGCATTTTGGTGATTCATTCAGGTGGGCTGCAAGGTCGTTTAGCCACGCTTTAGATAGTCCTGAAAAAGCAAAAAAGATGGTCTATAATGCCCTGCTTTATTCTCCCGTGAGTGTGTCATGTCCACAAATCAATATGATGTCTTAGTTTTAGGTGCAGGTGCATCTGGCTTAATGACAGCCTATATGGCAGCTCAACGCGGACGTAAAGTGGTGGTGGTAGAAAAAGCCAATAAAGTCGGTAAAAAAATTCTCATGTCGGGTGGCGGTAAATGTAACTTTACCAACCTTTATGTCGAGCCAAGCAACTTTATTTCACATAATCCGCACTTTGTAATTTCAGCCCTGACCCGCTATACCAATTGGGACTTTATTGGTCTCGTTTGTGAGTACGGCATTGAATATGAAGAACGTAAACATGGTCAGCTCTTCACCCTCAATGGCGCTAAAGAAATTTTAGCTATGCTGTTAAGTGAGTGTGAAAAAACAGGTTTGGTCGACATTAAAACCAACTGTGAAGTGAAAGCCATCACCGCCCTAGAAAAGCAAGGTTTTCAAATTGCCACAACACTGGGTTATTTTGAAGCAGAATCTGTAGTAATCGCATCAGGTGGTTTATCTATTCCAACCTTAGGCGGTTCAGGCATTGGTTATGAGATTGCAAAACAATTTGGTCATCATGTGTATCCGACTCGCGCAGGTTTAGTGCCTTTTACCTTCTCGGACAGTTTTAAAGAAGTGACCACACGCTTAAGTGGCAATGCTGTAGATGCAACTTTATCGAATGATTTAAATTCTTTCACCGAAGCTCTTTTATTTACCCATCGAGGACTCAGTGGACCAAGCTCGCTACAGCTTTCAAATTATTGGGATGTGGGACAAAGCTTCAAAATTGATTTCCTACCCAGCGTGGATTTACACGACTACTTAAAAGCCAAGAAACAGAGTCAACCCAAAGCCCTGCTTCGCACTTTATTGGGTGAACACTTTCCTAAAAGTGTGGTGGTTGAACTGCAAAACCTCATTTGGCCTGAGCTGGCTGAAACAGCGATTGGTCAGTTGTCAGATGAAAAACTGGAGCAGATTGCAACGCGCTTGCATGCATTTGAAGTCAAACCATCAGGAACAGAAGGCTACCGTACTGCTGAGGTGACTTTAGGTGGCGTAGATACCACCGAGGTTTCATCGAAAACCATGGAAAGTAAAAAGCAAAAAGGCCTGTACTTTGTGGGTGAAATATTGGATGTGACAGGACATTTGGGCGGTTTTAACTTCCAATGGGCATGGTCATCTGCACATGCAGCATCAGAATATGTCTAAACCATCTGCTTAAATGATAAATTATTCTAAATAATCAGTGCGTAGCAGTACGCACTGCTTTTGCTTCCGCTGACGGGCAAGTGCTAAGTCCATTTTCGCAATGGCAATATGGACATGGCTCGGCTGGATCACTGAACGTTTCGCCATCAATGTTTTTTTGGTGGTGTATCAAAAAGTATGCTAAAAAAAAGCAGGTTGAATTTTGATAAAATAGAGAAATGCAAATAACTCTAGAAATCAAATGTCCAACCTGCCTCAGTGACAGTATAAAGAAAAATGGCATCAAAGTAGATGGGAAACAAAACTACCAATGCAAAGACTGCAAACGTCAGTTTATTGGTGACCATGCTCTGAGCTATCTAGGATGTAATTCTGGCATTACTCGTAAAATATTACAGTTAATGGTCAGAGGCAGCGGTATACGAGATATCGCTGAAGTTGAGCGCATTAGTATCGGTAAAGTCTTACGGACTTTAACTGAATCGGCCTATCAAATTCAGCCTAAACAAAGTCATTATGAATCTCTCGAAGTAGATGAATTCTGGACTTTTGTTGGAAATAAAAATAATAAACAATGGCTTATTTACGCCTACCATCGAGAAACAGGTGAGATTGTTGCTTATGTTTGGGGTAAGAGAGATTTAGCTACAGTCCAAAGGTTGAAGACAAAGCTTAAACAATTAGGTATTCACTACACCCGAATTGCAAGTGATCATTGGGACAGTTTCATCACTGCTTTTAAAAACTGCAAGCAAAGTATTGGTAAGTTGTTTACTGTAGGAATTGAAGGTAATAATTGCAAAATAAGGCATCGAATAAGGCGTGGTTTTAGAAGAAGTTGCAATTTCTCCAAAAAGCTTGAAAACCATTTTAAAGCCTTCGACTTAACCTTCTTTTACATCAATAATGGCTTCATTTAATGTCAGCATACTTTTTAAAACACCACCGTTTTTTTTAATATTTGTATCATCTGTTTTTTCCTTTTTAAACTGCAATTTATAAAAATAAATCGTGAAATGTCCATGCAGCTATCACAAAAGTATAGGCATGTAAGTATTTCTAATTTATGAAATATCCATATTCCACATGCATCAAACATACCAAATTAAATTTCATTCCACACTATAGACTTTTGTATTATTTTTCATCAGATTCATCCGCATCACGGCCTTCAGTTGCCGCAGTCGGTATTTTTTCAACATTAGCGTGTGTTGTTGTATCGATCTTCGGTTTTGCAAATACAAATTTATAAGCACTCACAAAAAATCCAACCGTAATACCTGCAATGATGATTGGGGCAAAGTATTTATTTGGGGCTTTTTTTGACATCGGTTTACTCCAATAAAAAACACCAACCACCATCAGTGGTCGGTGTTTAGGGTGATTAATTTAGTCTGGATCTTTGGGATGAACATCAATATCTTGCTCAGCTTCACCCGTTGAACCAAAAGGTTTATTTAAAGGTTTATGCGCAGGATCGACCTCTGCTGTAGTTGGAATATCATCTGCATGTTGATATTCCTCTGCAACCGTTGGTGTATCCATTTGCTCTTTCAGTGAGGCATGCTCTTCTTTGCCTTGTGCGGATTGTGTGCTTTCAGCTTTGGCCTGATAAAGTGGATTCGGTTGCGTACCTTCTTTTTTGGCTTTATCTAACAAATCGGTCAAAACCCGTTCCGCAGGTTGACGCCCACCGAGACCAAAAGCCAGTGCAAAAGCAATAGCAACCGCACCAAGCGTTAAGCCAAAGGCCAAATTCACAATCGAATCTGCGATACCCATTGCACGCAAGCCCATCGCCAATACCAAGCCAATGATCAAGACACGTACAATGTTCGCCACCCAACGAGAGCTGTTGTATTCACCACGCTCAATCACCTGAGCAACCAAGTTCGCCAGCCAGAAGCCCACACCCAGAATGACTGCACCCAATAGGATGTTTGCACCAAACTGGATAAACATCGCAATCAAACCACTGATCTGTTCAAAGCCGAGTCGATTTGCTGCTTCAGAGACCGCAAATAGCATGGTAAAGAACACAATAAAATAACCCACAACGCAAGATGCTTTGGTGTTTCCTAAGAAACGTTGCAAGCCAACTTTGTTTGGAATGTCATCTACACCTGTTCCCGACAAGACTTCAACCACAAGGCTTGCAACAAAACGTGACACTACATAGGCCAAAATTAAAATCAATGCCGCCGCAATGATGTGCGGAATCGCATTCATGATTTCATACAGCATGGCCGTCGCTGGTTGAGAAATTGCATCAATGCCTAAAGCTTCAAACGCAATAATCAGCGCTGTGATAATAACCATTGCAAAAACAAAAGATCCGAGCACTTTAGCCAAATCTGAGTTTTTAAACAGTCCTACTTTTTCAACCTGTTTTTGTACATCTAGGCTTCTCAATAAGCCCTCAATAATGCCCCGTACAATTTTGGCTAGAATATAACCTGCAAAAACAATTACACCCGCAATAAAGATATTTGGTAGATACAGTACGGCTTCATTGACCATATTTTGGATCGGAAAGAGCAGCCCAGTCAGACCGAGTATCGACAAAACAATGGGTAAGAATAGTAATAAAATCAACCAATAGACAATTTCACTAATGTTTTGACTCAGCGTACTGACTCCGACATCCTGACTGAGTTTTTCATCTAACTGAGTCCGATCCAATCCTTTTTGTAAACCCACTTTGACCAGCTTTGCCACAATCCAGCCAATAAAGCCCACAGCAACAGCAGCCAACAATTGTGGTATAAACAACAAGAACTGTTGAACCATATTACTAAATGGCCCACTTACACTGGTGAGATTGAGAACATTGAGTGCACCGATCACCGCAATAATCAAAATCAGCCAAAACACAACTCGAGAAATAATATTTTCAATATTCGAGCGATGGCCAGTAGCACTGGAAAGTTTTTGGTTGGTCCCGAGTTTGGTTAAAACCTTTTTCACAGCACCTGCAATCAATAATGCAATAATCCAACCAATGATCAGGATGGCGATTGCGGACAGGATCGGGTGAAACTGGTCCCAATAATACATCGCATCAAATCGACCCTGATGCCCTACATAATCATTCATTTTGTTCTCCCTCTTGTTGTGTCTACATCACAGCGACCTTTGCTCAACTACAGATTTTAGTTTTGAAGTGATTGTCTGCCATGAGGTATGAATGCGAAATGGAATACCTTTTGATGACTGCTAAAGAAAAAACCCCTGTACATTACAAGGGCTTTAGTCACATTTAGCGGTCAGTTGCAGTCGCTGTATTGCTATCGTTGGCTGTCGCTTCGTCACCTGCTGTTGCAGTGGTACTGTTATTTGGTGTTGCAGGCTCTGCACTCGGATTCGGATGTCCTGGAGGCGCCTCATTCGGATTTGGCTTGGTATCTGCAAACATATAAAATAATAATGCGATTAAGAAAATTCCGACCAATGCCAATATATACAAGGGCACGCGTTTTTTCTTCTGCCGCTCCTCTGGCGTTTGTACATGGGACGGTTTATTGAAATCATGTGTCATAGCTCCCCCTCAATTTTCTATTATCAAGTTGTCGAATTCTCATACTAACAACTGCTTGTGTAGCATTGTGTTTCAAAGCATAGTGAGATAGTAAACAAGCGCTTTATTTTAAGTTAAGTTGTTATTTTTTATGGTTTTAAAAACAGTCACTCTTCTGTCAAATCAATGTTAAAGGTCATATAAAAAGTATTTCATATAGGCGTAGACAAAAAGAGTCTGGCGAACAGCGCTCTTCAACTGAATTTGCGCTATAATTATGCACCTTGTTTTAGCTGTTTTTGGACTTTATGGCATATCGTCAACAAAGTGTAACGCTTGATTTAGACACTGATGTTACGCACCAATGTCATTTGCACTACACGCGAGACCAACATCTTATTGGTATTATTGAATTTTCTAAGCCTAGTTATATTCTAAAATGGGGCGATCTGGAGTTTTTCCGTCGTCGTACTGAAGAGTTTTCAGTGATGCCTTTTCCTGAATGTGTCAATGCCATGATTATTGACATTCGAAATGTGCAAGCCTTTTTAGACAATGAAACACCCATCATTCCTTGGCGCTTACTGGAAGAAGAATGTCCTGTGCGTTTAGTTGTACCTCAAGACCGTTTAGATCACTATATTGGACTGTTTGAGCCAACATGGCTGACGACTGATATTGAAACGGCTATTTCTGAAATCCGTGAATATATGGATATGTTTGTGCACTAAGCACTTCTCGATACACACCTGCTCATCTCCTCCCCTTGCGATTGTGCCCCGTCATTTGTTCATAACGTACAGTCGCTTTTATTTTTTAGTTTTTAATCTGCTGCGGAAAACGTAGGACAGTAAACCGAATCTAACTGACTTTTATATACTGCGTCATAAAACGGATCATCTTCAAAATAAAGCACTTTTCTTTGCTATTGCAGTTTTAGCATGTTCTACACGAACAAAATCCATTCTGTCATGCATCCATAACGAAACGCATAGCCAACCCTGTGGCATTAGACATTAGCCTAATAAAATGAATTAGAAAACTCGAAATGGCACGCATTATGCATAATTTTCTTTTTAATATCAGAGGAATATAGCGATGCACTTATTTAAAGCATTATTAACAAAATATTAAAAATCCCTCTTGAGCAGCAAAAGCAATCTCGATTAAGATGCATACTAAGCTGTAAAAAAATACCATAAAAAGAACATCTTTTGCACAGAATAAAGCTTTAACCCAATTCTGACGTTTTTGATAAAAACAATGCAATTGATGCTGCAAACAAAAGGAGTTTGTACATGACCATGCAACGTAATCTTTCTGCCTTATTTTGTGCAAGTGCACTTGCGCTGAGCCTCAGTGCATGTAGCGACAACAAAGCACCTGCAACGGATGCAGCTAGCACTGGCGCAGATGCTTCACAGTCAGGCACTTTAGATAAGATTAAAAAATCAGGAACCATTGTTTTAGGTTACCGTGACTCCTCTATTCCATTCTCCTATATCGCAGACAACCCAAATCAACCAGTCGGTTATGCACATGATTTACAGCTCAAAGTGGTTGAAGCTGTTAAACAAAAGCTGAATATGCCTGATTTGAAAGTTCGCTATAACTTAGTCACCAGCCAAAACCGTATTCCATTGGTTTCAAATGGCACAGTCGATCTTGAATGTGGTTCAACTACAAACAACAAAGAACGCCAGCAACAAGTTGATTTTTCTGTGGGCTTCTTTGAAGTGGGTTCACGTTTACTTACTGCAACCGATTCAGGCGTGAAGGATTTTGCTGACTTAAAAGGCAAAAAATTAGTAACGACAGCAGGGACAACCTCTGAACGCTATATCCGTCAGCATGAAAAAGAACTCGGTATTGGTGAAGTGATTTCTGCCAAAGACCATGCTGAATCATTCTTGATGCTCCAAAGCGGTCGTGCTGCTGCGTTTATGATGGATGACATTTTACTTGCTGGAGAGAAATCGAAAGCCAAAGATCCAAACAAGTGGCACATTGTCGGTACAGCACCAATTCAAGAAGTTTATGGCTGTATGTTACGTAAAGGCGATACTGGCTTTAAGCAAGTGGTTGATGATGCAATTAAAGCCACTTATAGCTCAGGTGAAATTAACAAAATGTACAACAAATGGTTTGAACAACCGATTCCACCGAAAAATATTAACCTGAACTTTGCTATGTCAGACCAACTTAAAGCTTTAATTGCAAACCCACATGACCGTGATCAGTAAACGATAAAGGAAAGATTAATGTTCACTCAGGCAAAGTTTCTTTGCCTGACCTATTTTAGGGGATTGTCATGAATTATACCTGGAACTGGGGCGTCCTTTGGCAATCCACAGGCGTCGGAGATAGCACCTATCTCAGTTGGATTTTGATTGGTTTAGGCTGGCTGTTTGTTATTGCCATTGTGGCTTGGAGCATTGCAATGGTGCTCGGAAGTATTCTCGGCATTATGCGCACGCTTCCCAATAAAACCGCACGTTCTATCGGCACTGGTTACGTCACCATTTTTCGTAATGTACCGCTACTGATCCAATTATTTATTTGGTTTTATGTGGTGCCGAATTTCTTACCTGGTCCGATTAAGTCATGGTGGATTAACGATTTAAGTGCAGGAACAACAGCGTTGATTTCAGCCAGTATCGGTCTTGGACTGTTTACCGCAGCACGTGTCTGCGAACAAGTCCGTACAGGCATTGAAGCCTTACCTACAGGACAGGTCAATGCAGGTTATGCCATGGGGTTTAGTACCGCACAACTATACCGCTATGTCATTTTACCGCAGTCCTTCCGTACGATTTTGCCGCCTCTGAGCTCCGAGCTGACCAACTGCGTCAAGAATACTTCTGTGGCCTCTTTGGTTGGGGTCTCCGAGATTATTTCGCAGATGAAAACCATCAGCGAATATACGCAGAACACCATCGAAATCTATACCTATGTCACGATTATATTCATCGTTATCAACGTGTGCCTAATTACCTTAATGACGCTGCTTGAAAAACGTTTGCGTGTCCCAGGTTTAATTGCAGGAGCTAAATAATGGAATGGCTCACCGCATTTACCCATGATTTGCAGTTATCTGCACCTGCCCTATGGCATGGTTTAAGTATCACTTTAAAAGTGGTCATCATCGCCACCATTGGCGGTATTTTCATTGGCACGCTGTTGGCACTGATGCGTTTGTCTTCAATTCGCATCTTGAATTTAATTGCCCAAGGCTATGTCAATTTATTCCGCTCGATTCCACTCCTATTGGTATTGATGTGGTTCTACTTTGCTGTACCCTTCATCTACACCACAGTCACGGGAAATTACCTGACCATTGATACCGCTTTGGTCTCAAGTATTGTGGCGTTCATGCTGTTTGAAGCGGCTTATTTCTCGGAAATTGTACGTGCAGGAATTCAATCAATTCCTAAAGGACAGTCTGCCGCGGCTTATGCACTAGGCATGACCTATGGTCAATCCATGCGCTTAATCATTTTGCCGCAAGCCTTTCGCAAAATGACACCGCTGCTGTTACAACAAACCATCATCTTGTTCCAAGACTCAACCATGGTATACGCCATTGGACTACTCGACTTCTTCCGCACCAACTACGTGCGGGGCGATTTGATGTCTCTATTAACGCAATATATTTTATTTGCTGGCTTGGTGTATTTCACCATCAGTATGCTAGCCACATATGCAGTAAAACGATTACAAAGGAGGTTAAGCGTATGAGCGACCAAAAAGTAATGATTGACCTCCAAAATGTCAGTAAATGGTATGGCGATTTTCAAGTCTTAACCGATTGCACCACACAAATTTGCCAAGGTGAAGTGGTGGTGGTCTGTGGTCCATCAGGCTCAGGAAAATCGACCCTGATTAAAACAGTGAATGGACTGGAAGCCTTCCAACAAGGTCAAATCACAGTCGATGGAATACCCATCAAAGACCCGAAAACAGATTTGACCAAATTACGCAGCCGTGTAGGTATGGTGTTTCAGCACTTCGAGTTGTTTCCGCATCTCAGCATTACTGAAAATTTAACCATTGCCCAAATTAAAGTATTGGGACGCTCTGAAGCTGAAGCGAAAAAGAAAGGCTTAGGCTATTTAGAACGGGTTGGGCTGAGTGCACATGCACATAAATTTCCAGCACAACTTTCAGGTGGACAACAACAACGTGTCGCAATTGCCCGTGCATTAAGCATGGATCCGATTGCCATGTTGTTTGATGAGCCTACATCGGCGCTTGACCCTGAAATGATTAATGAAGTTCTTGATGTGATGGTCGAGTTGGCACATGAAGGCATGACCATGATGTGTGTCACCCATGAAATGGGCTTTGCCCGCCAAGTCGCCAACCGTGTGTTATTTATGGATCAAGGTAAAATTGTTGAAGACTGTAGCAAAGATGATTTCTTTAACACCAAACGTGGTGATCGTGCTCAACAGTTCTTAGACAAGATCTTGCACTAGTACAGACGTCTTATCCCACCTTAAAAAAAGCAGATCATACGATCTGCTTTTTTAATTCACGCTCTAGTCTAAAACCAAGCGCGCATTGGTGGCTTGAACAGGACGATTATTCGGATACCCCATCAGTGCAGCGAAGTTTGTGATTTGCTGTGCTGATGCCTGCTGAATATCTTTTAAGACCACCCAACGTACACCTTCAGTACACGGCGGTGTCGTGAGCGAACCATTAAAGCGGTAGTACTCGCGATGTGTCGGCAGAAATTGATCTGCGTTTAAATTGAGTGCTTTTTGGGGTTGCCTATATTGCTGCCATAGTCCATCAAGTGCTTGATTCTTTTTCCCTTGTTCATACATCACCGCAACCACAGCCAGCTCGCCTTTTTCAGAAGCATGAACTAAATGTAATTCCATCGGAAAACTTTTGCCGTGGATCGTATTTTCAGAAGGGCTATGTAAATGCATTTGTAATAATTGAAATCGTTCTCCCTCTAAACTTAAATAACTGCCTTGCTGAAAATTGGCTTGTAAAGTATGAGGAAGCTTCACGATACTCGTTGCAGCCGTTTTATAATCAAAATCAAGTGGTGCAAGGTCTGCTGAAATCACATGCTCGATATTAATGGGCGATTGATTATGCCCCGCACAAGTTTGGTATTTGCTATTGAGCTGGCTCCAATACTGCGGTGCTGTTTGTGCTTGATAACTCCAATCCGAAATTACTTCACTACTGGCCCAAGCCATCACACATGGGAGACCAAACAATGTTGCTATTAGTTTTTTCTTCATCATAATCCATCAAAAAATATCAGTTTAAAACGCCCCAATATCCTCTAAGAAATCACGCTCAAGCAGCAAAACCTAAAATGCCAATTCTGCTGCTTGTCTTTGTTTTTTGTGCAAACTCTGTAATCATCACTTTTCAGCAAAAAGCCAATATTGCCCGACTATTTTTTCTCGTTGTAGATGAAAAATGCTGAAATAGGACTGATCATATATGACAATAATTACAATTAATTACATATAGTTATGTGATTATTCATGTTTTATCTGTGATAAATGGCTTTGTTGCACAAAGATTTCATAACTATATGATTTTAAAAGTTTTGATTATTTTTTGATCCAAAATTAAATTTATTTAAATCAGATGCTTACATATTTATGCAACAAAGCCGTGATAAATTAAAATAAGAATGAGAAAATACAATCATGTTTAAAATTTTTCACTGATGCACAATCAGCACGCACATCTCATGGCATGAGCGTTCCCAAAGAGAACAAAGCAACGGAGACTCAGCTAACAATAACTGCTAACCGAATTTTTTTATCATTTTTTTGTGTTGCTACTTTTTGGGTTTAACTCAAAAGATAAAATATACACCTGTATATTTGAAATAAAAAAATTAGATAAACATAATATATTCATAAACTTAATATTAATTTATATTTTAACCCATGCACCACTGCAATGCACAAACACCATCATGGTGCACACTTTTGCTTTATATCGAGTCTTGTTATTTTTAAGCAAAACTTAATCAATATTTCCTTTTTGCTGAGATCTTCACGAAATTACAGGCATCAGTATACTGAGTTTCTTTTTGCAAAATTTTGCACTCAAATGGAACCTAAACATGCAAAATATTGACTTACTTTTTCTTCTTCTTGGTGCGGTTTTAGTCCTTGCCATGCATGCGGGCTTTGCTTTTTTAGAACTAGGGACAGTTCGTCATAAAAATCAAGTCAACGCTTTAAGCAAAATTTTAACGGACTTTTCACTTTCCGCAATTGCCTACTTCTTTGTAGGTTATTACATTTCCTATGGACACCATTTTTTCCATATCGGGGATACCTTAGCAGCTGATCATGGTTATAACCTGATGCGCTGTTTCTTCCTGCTCACTTTTGCGGCCGCAATTCCAGCCATTATTTCAGGCGGTATTGCCGAGCGTGCCAAAATGCGCTCACAAGCGATTGCAACCGTGTTATTGGTGGCCTTGGTTTATCCTTTTTTTGAAGGAATCGCATGGAATGGCAACTTTGGTTTACAACAGTGGCTACAAGATACTTTCGGTGCAAGTTTCCATGACTTCGCAGGTTCAGTGGTGGTACATGCTATGGGAGGTTGGATCGCTCTGGCTGCTGTGGTTCTACTCGGTGCACGTGATGGTCGCTACAAAAAAGATGGTCGTGTCAGTGCGCATCCTCCTTCGTCCATTCCGTTCTTGGCTTTAGGTTCATGGATTTTGATCGTGGGTTGGTTTGGCTTTAATGTGATGAGTGCACAGCGTTTGGATGCTATTTCAGGACTGGTGGCGATTAACTCACTTATGGCCATGGTTGGCGGAACTTTAGCAGCCAACTTCGCAGGAAAAAATGACCCTGGCTTCTTACACAATGGCCCTTTAGCTGGTCTCGTGGCAATTTGTGCAGGTTCAGATGTCGTACACCCGATTGGGGCATTGGTGATTGGCGCTATTGCTGGACTGATTTTTGTCAAACTTTTCACCTACACCCAAAACAAGCTAAAAGTCGATGATGTACTCGGTGTATGGCCTTTGCACGGCGTATGTGGTGCCTTTGGTGGGCTTGCAGTCGGGATCTTTGGTCAAAAATGGCTTGGTGGTTTGGGCGGTGTTGCGATGATGTCACAGCTGATTGGTACGCTCTTAGCAATAGGTATAGCTGTTATTGGTGGATTGGTGGTCTATGGCGCTTTAAAAGCCACGATGGGCATCCGTTTAAGTCAAGAAGATGAATTTCGCGGTGCAGATTTATCTATTCATAAAATCTCTGCCAACTCAGATGACAGTATATTCTAAACACATTTCCACTTTAATGCGGCTCACATGGGCCGCTTTTTTTATTCGTATTGAACATGATAAGAGGCTTTTAGCGCTCTAAATAATCAAAAATCTCGGACAATGCCGTGATACTCGGTGCAGACATCTGTACTGAAGGAACATGAAAGCCTGATAACCACAGTGCTTGCATTCCTGCCTGCTGTGCACCTTGTACATCATTGATAGGATGATCACCGATAAATAAACACTGCTCCACATCAACAGCCAGTTGCTGTGCGGTGTCAATAAAAATATCAACTTCGGGTTTGGCTTGGCCAAACAATCCAGAACTATTGATCACATCAAAATAATGCTGAAAACCCAAGCCATTTAATATAGACAGCCGTGTGGCATGACCGCCATTTGAAATAATGGCGAGTTTATATCCAGCTTGCTTTAGACGGGTCAGTGTTTGCTCAGCCTCAGGCATTGCCACAGCACTACGACCAAACTGTTCAAACCAAAAATTGCTTAACGCTTCTAAATGCGGAGCCACCTGCCAGTTTAACTCCTGTAGCAACGCATAAGCCACCGAAGCACCGATGCTGGGATGGGTTAAATGCTCTTTTAAGGGATAACCACCATTGTCAATCCGATTCACAATCGACTCAACCTGTTCCACATCAACGCAGTTAAGTTGGCTTTGATAGATGTCGACAAGGCTTTGACTAAAAGCCGCAACACTTCGCCCACGATGCGTCAAGGTATTATCCAAATCAAATAGAACAGCACGTATCGACATGTTTAAACCTCATGTATTTGAGAGCAAATGTAACACTGAACCGACACTTTGTATTCGCCTTAAAACGATAACCAAAGCACAGATCATGCTAAAGCAGATGAAACAGGGTTTATGTTAAGCCTTGTTTAAGCTAGCGCTGTTGGAATAGCGCTTATTTTCAGAACATGGCCTCACTTGTGTCGGATCAGCAACGTTTTTTCATCCTTCAGTTTTTTATTTTGACGCTGGGTTTTGCCGTATTGTGGCTGCTCTTCCCTGTGGCGGGCACCATCGACTTACAACTGATTCACCCCTTTATGGATCAAACTGGTCATTTTCCACTAAAGCGTGACTGGGCCTTAGCAGAACTGAATCATCGTTATGTTAAAGACATCATCATCGCAGTGTATGTAATTTATTTACTGAAATGGCTCGCTTCGTATAAATGGGCTGCGTTCAAACCCCGCCGTTGGCAAAATGGTTATTTCATTGGCTTAGTCCTCATCAGTACCAGCCTCATTGGGATTTTAAAATCACAATCCGCACATGCCTGTCCATGGGACATGACTCTAGCCACGACACATGATTTCTTTTGGGACTTATCTGCCAGCGCAGGACATTGTTTCCCTGGTGGACATGCCGCGACAGGTTTTGCGCTCTTTGTGGGATATTTCGTATACCGTCTAAATGAACCCAAACGCGCGTGGTTTTATTTGCTTGCTGCCCTGATTTTAGGCTTTGTCATGGGTTGGGCGCAAATGATGCGGGGGGCGCATTTCCTTAGTCACAATTTATGGACGGCATGGGTGATTTGGCTGGTCAATGTACTGGCATATGCGCTGTGTTATAAACAGTTTACACTGTCCAGCCCAACTCAAGCCGAAACTACAGCTTAAAGATCACTTGAACTTGTAAGCCGCCCAATCCTGCACTTTGTCCAAAGTGCAGTTTGGCGCCAATTTTTTCTGCGGCTTTATCGACAATGGACAAGCCCAATCCACTGCCGACTTCCAGATGGTGATGTACGCGATAGAAACGCTTTAAAATATGATCATAAAGTTCTGGCTCAATGCCCGGTCCACTGTCTTCAATTTGAACAATGGCTTGCTGATCTTGCTGATAAATAGAGACATTAATCACACCCTGTTCAGGCGTATATTTAATCGCATTATCCAAGAGATTATAGACAATAGAATGTAAGGCTGAACTTTGAGTTTCTAGCCAAAGTGCTTCATGCTGTTCCAAGCCTAAATCGATGCTTTTGGCTAGCGCCAGCTCCATCAGTTGCTCCATACATTCAACCGCCACATCACTTAGCCCTAGCCTTTGTGTCGGTTCTAAACTTGGTAAGGAAGCATCCTGTTTCGCCAAATTGAGCAGTTGTGACACCAAATGTTGAGTCCGAATTAAGCCTAAACTTAGGTTTTTTAAGGCTTGGTGTTCTGGAAACTCATGCAGCAAAATTTTCATTTGCAAATTCAGTGCTGTAATAGGGGTTCTGAGCTCATGCGCTGCGTCGGCAATAAATTGCTTTTGTTCTTTTTGCGACAGCGAAATGCGTTCAAAT
Organism: Acinetobacter sp. 789_lipA; assembly: GCF_058242845.1. Classification (NCBI taxonomy): domain Bacteria; kingdom Pseudomonadati; phylum Pseudomonadota; class Gammaproteobacteria; order Moraxellales; family Moraxellaceae; genus Acinetobacter; species Acinetobacter sp. 789_lipA. The sequence continues at coordinate 3,446,917 of NZ_JBZAYS010000001.1, forward strand.
AAACGATTCATTTCATTAATGGTCGGAAGAATTTCCAGTGGATAACCGTCTGGCTGAATCTCACTCAGTTCATATGGTTCACGCTGTGCAAGTTCCGCTTTAAACTCATCTAAGGGTTTTAGACTACGTCCAATAATCCAACTCAGCCCCCATAAAGCCAAAGGCATAAACAGTAAATATGGAATCAACATATTGGCCGCCAGCTCTAAAGCCAGCTTTTGTCTTACACTGCGCTGCTGACTGACTTGAATCTGGTACTTTTCTGTTGGCAGCACATAGGTATTCCATAGCCCCTGTGCCGTGTGATGGGTATAAAATCCAGCTTTTTTAACGGGTTGTATTAATAAATCAAACTCATGTTGCCATTGTTCAGGCAGTCCATACGACCAGACATCTACAAATAAATCTTCTTCGTGATAGTGTCTGTCCGCTTCAAATTCACTCTTAATTGGAGCGGGATCATGCGCTGCAACACGCTCTGCCAAATTACGCATTTGTGCATCGAGGATCTCATTGGTCTCTTCAAGGGCAATGCGATACGCTGCAATCACCAACAAACAGCCCATCACAATACTAAATAAAGAGGTATAGGTAATTAGTTGACGCTTTAAGGAAACAGGAGTCGGCTTCGCCATTTTATGCTTCAACCTGCCCCAAACGATAGCCTAAACCTCGAATGGTACGGATAAAGTCTTTGCCAAGTTTGGCACGCAAATGGTGAATATAAACTTCAATGGTATTGCTGTTAATTTCCGAATCAAGGTCATAGAGCTTTTCTTCCAAATTGGTTTTGGAAAAAATTTTATTGGGATGACTGACCAGAGGAATTAAAATAGCCCATTCTCGGTTCGACAAATCAATGGTCTGCCCTTTGTATTTGGCTAAGTGCAAATCTTCATCTAACTCTAGACCTGCATAACTCAAAGTCTGGCTTTGTTTTTGCTGTTTTAACGCGCCACTACGACGTAATAACGCATGAATACGTGCCAGCAACTCATCAAACTCATAAGGCTTAATTAAGTAATCATCCGCACCATGGTTTAAACCATCAACTCGGTTTTGTAATTGATCTCGTGCCGAAATAATCAGCACAGGCAAAGTCGGATAAAGCGAGCGAATATTTTTTAGGACCTGCATCCCATCCATCATCGGCAGGCCCAAATCCAACAACACCACATCAAATGGATATTGTTGTAATTGCTTTAAACCATCAAAACCATTGTTGACCCATACCACATCAAACTGCTGATAACGCAGCAGCGTTTGTGTGGACTCTGCAATCATAAAATCATCTTCAATAATCAATATTTTTGACATGGTCTAAGCGCTCGCTTTGGTCGCAGTACAGTGTTCTAACATATTATTTTTTGAATCAATCACCGTACTTTTTACCCCAAGTAAACTCAGTAAGCTTGGGAACAAATGATCTTGGCTTAATTCTTGGCTTTTTTGTTGCCCTAAGCAAGCGATTTGTTGCGGATTCTGCTTTTGCCATGTTTCTGAAAACCACATCAGCATCGGTACGTGGGTCTGTTGACTCGGTGCAATAGCATAAGGTGAACCATGTAAATACAGACCGTGCTCACCAGTCGACTCACCATGGTCAGATAAATACCAAAAACCTGTTTCAAAGTTTGAGTTTTGCTTCAATACACCAATCAGTTGACTCAACACATGGTCGGTATAAACAATGGAGTTGTCATAACTATTTTTCAGCTGTTCAGGTGTGCAGGCTTGAATGGCATTGGTTTCGCACATCGGTTGGAAAGGCTGAAACTTAGGCGTTGAACGCTTATAGTAAGCTGGTCCATGACTGCCCATTTGGTGTAACACAACTAAACGTGGCGTTTTATCATCAGCCGCAATACCAGCCATATACGCTTTTAAGCTATCCACCAAAATTTCATCGGTACATTCGCCATCGGCTGAACACCATTTTTTCTGTATCGGTTCTGGAATTTTATACTGCTCAACCCGATCACAAACGCCTTTACAGCCAGAGTTATTGTCAATCCATGTCACTTTGTAACCAGCACGCTGTGCAAGATCTAATAAACCTTCACGGTGGTGCGCTAACTGTGCATCATAGTTTTCACGTGGCATGCCTGAAAACATACAAGGCACAGAAACCGCAGTGGCTGTCCCGCAAGAACTGACTTGATTAAAGTTGATGACATTGAGTTTTTCCAGCTCAGGATTGGTCTTTTTCGCATAGCCATTTAAAGAAAAACTTTCTGCACGTGCCGTTTCACCGACCACCAAAACCATCAATTTCGGCAAGTTTTGCTGTCCGACTTGCTTCACCAAATGAGCATCTTCACCATAAGTCACCAACGGTAAATGCTGCTGTGGTCGATTCTTTTTATAATACGACAGGGTTGAACTGATCGCATTTTGCGGTGAAATCATCCCTTTGAGATCACGATGCTCACGGAAAATCGCGGCATAATCAACAAAGAAAATAAACAACATGCCTGCAATCAGTAAAATAGAAACTGCACTACCGAACAGCTTGTGCAATAACACGGTTTTAAAAGGATCACGGCGGATTTTGACCTTAAATAAAACCACTAAAGGTAGTACCACCATCGCCCCAATCCACAGCACAAGACGCCATGACAACAAGTCGCGCACTTCATTTCCATCGGTTTGCATCATGTTTTGAATTTGATCTGGTGTGATCGAAACGCCTAAACTGTTGACAAAATAGGCACTCATTCCACCAATGATGATCAATAACGCAGCCAACCCTTTAGCCATCGGCCGCCACTGTAACAGCTGAAAAACCAAATGATAAAAAGCCAACACCACCAAAATGGTAGCGCCGATAAAGGCATAAGCTTTGAAACCGTGATACGGTGTAAGCAACTGAACTTGCTTGTAGAACATCACGTTTAAAACCACGGCTAACCACAGCGCCAAATAGATGTTAAAGCGCGAAAGTGAAACTTCTTTAAAAATAGACTGCAAATTGAACATTTTAAATCATGTCTTGCTGAGCGGATGCCCCAATGTAGTTTTCTAAACTTAAAACTCGCTTAAATAAAAAAGGCACTGTCTGTGCAGCGCCTTTTTTCTATCACTTAAACATTAAAATTTGTACTCGATGCCCGTACCTACTACAGGTTGTTTGGTTTCAAATGATGCTTGTTCAAGCGTCAAAATCCCTGCGTAACCATAAGCTTTAACTTGCTTAGTAAAGGCATAATCAGCACCTGCAATTAACTGCTGTGCATCAAAGTCATCTTTAGATGTTTTAAAGCTGGTTGAGTTTTGACTGTACTGCGCTTTCACTGTCCAAGCTTTGGCAGTCGGTAAGTTATATTCAGCCCCAACCAACCAGCCTTGTGCATCGTCTATGGCAGCCGCGGCAGCATCATTGCCTTGTACATCCGCCACTTCAGAAGTTTGATATAAGGCTTTCAGTGCCAAACCATTATTCAGATTTACTCGACCAATCGCGCGTAAGGTATCTGCTGCTGCAAAAGCACTGCCTGCCACCCCGCCAGTCACTTCAGGCACTGACGCATTCAAAGTGCCACGTCCTGCAAAGGTTGACGGAATGGCCTTATCATAACCAACCCCTGCAACAAACTTTTTACTGTCATAGACCACTGATGCTGACCAAGCATCGCCCAGACCACGCCCTGCAACTTTTGCCCCGCCTTTAGATTTTTCAATACCACCAGCTTCACCTGTTGCTAACAGTGCCGCAGCTTTCAGTTTACCTGCGCCCACTCCCCAAGCAGGTGTTTCATAGACCAGCACGTTATCGACTCGGTTTTCACCCGTGAAAATCCCCGCCACATCGGCTTTGTTGGCCACATAGTTATTAAAGGTATCTACCACTGAAGACAGTTGTTTAACGGGGGTATCAATTTTACCGACTTTCAATGTGCCAAGTTTCTGGTCTTGTAAGCCAACGAGTAAATTACGCGGAACGAAAGTATCCGTGCTACCACCATTGTCCACATAGAAGGTAAATTCAGCTTGGTATAGTGCATTTAAGCGATCTGTCAGCTTCTCTTCGCCCTTTAACCCCAAAAAGGAGTTGTTAGAATTCAGCTCGACCACATCGCGGTCTTTATTTGGCGAAGCATTGTCTTCAGGTAAATAATCGGCCGTGACATCAATTTCACCATAAAAAGTAGGTGCTGCGAATGTTACCCCTGCCACTAAACTTAAAGCGATTGCGGCTGCAATTTGTGTTTTCATTATCGAAATATCCTACGGTAAATTTGTTACAAATATTACCGTTCAGACATATATGACAGAACAATTAAAAAATTATTTAGTTATATTTTTTAATTGTTTATGTCACTATTTAGCACTTTTTATGATTTATTTATGAATGAATTATGAAAGGTCTGAATGCATCGCAATGCCACGCCATTTGAAGATAAACCACATGCTCAACATCGCAATGACTACAATCATACACAGATAATTAAAATAGCCGAGCCAATCTCCCAATAGACCGCTCACACTATACAAACCGCCACTGACAGTAGCCATCAGCGCCACTTGAAAAGTAAAGTCCGTACCTGCCAGATGTTTACGACTGTACTGCATCACTAGGGTGAGCATGACCACCAGCAGCATCGATGAGGTCATATCTTCAAAGGCATTAATCAGATAAATCAACCACGGCTGAATACTGTGCTGGTTTTCATATTGAAAGGCTAACCATGTATAAGCCGCCAGACTGAATATTTTAAGCACTGAATACAGCACTAAAGCCGTGGCACCGCGAATCAACTTCAAACTATAGCCCGCAAGTCCTGCACCCATTAAGGCGGCACATGCACCCAGCATGGTGACATAAAGCCCTATCTGAGAAAAACTCAGACCCAAATCGACCATTAAAGGCTTCAAAAGTGGCCCTGCTAAACCATCCGCTATTTTAAAGCTCAATAGCACTGCTAACCATGCTGTGAGTACGGGACTCTGGACAAAATAAGCCAAATAGTTTTTGATCTGTTGGAATTTAAAAGATGTGGTCTGAGCTGCTGAAACTTCTCGATGTTTTGGCTCTGGATAAATTAAAATCGGCAGCGTGTTTATAAAGACAATTGCCGCCAGCATCAAAAAAGTGGTCTGCCAGCTCAGCCAATCTAGTGCCCACAAGATTGCCCCACCACCGACAATAAAACCCAGACGCGATCCAATCACCTGAAAGGTATTGCCCCAGTGCTGTTGCTCCCCTTTTAAAATATTGACCGCCAATCCATCGGTTGCAATATCTTGCGTTGCCCCTAGCAAATTCATACTCAGGAGGCCCACAAAGAAAGCCCATAAATAAATAGGTTGATTTAATCCATCAATCGGGAGGAAAGATAGTCCGATCAGCACCAGCACCGTAAGGAACTGTAATGGAATAATCCAACTACGATAGTGGCCGAAACGGGTGATCCCAAAATGATCTAACACTGGTGCCCAAAACACTTTGATCGACCACGGCAACATCAGTAGTCCGAAGCCCCCAATCTGTGCCAGTGACACACCCTGTGCTCTTAAAATGACAGGCAAGGCATGGGTCATAAACCCAACAGGTAAGCCCTGCGCCCAATACAATGAAAACAGCAAAATATATACATTGCGAGTCTGTAGCATGCTGTTCCTATATACATGGATTGGTCAAAATGTTCATCTGAGATCGGTATCCGTTCACTTTTTTTGCCAATGAATTCAAGCCAATCAGTGCTTATGATGAGATGATATACATCTTGGTCGATTGAGTATAATAACAATGAACCAATATTTTCCAGAACTACCAGATCAAGTTCCAAGTCGTAACTCGTCTACATTCACTCGCGCTATTTTTAAGCAGCTCTTTTTAGCGCAAGGTTGGCGCTTTGTTGGCGAATTTCCCAACCTCCCCAAAGCCGTTGCAATTATTTCACCGCATACCTCAAATATCGATGCATGGCATGGTTTTACAGCTCTATTGGGCTTAGGCCTGCAAATCACCATTTTTGGCAAGAACAGTTTGTTTCATACCCCGCTGAAACCTTTACTTGAGTGGATTGGCGTCATACCAGTCAATCGTAGCCATGCCCAAGGTTTAACCCAAGACATTATCGATATTATTCACAGCAAAGAAAAAATTTGGGTCGGTATGGCACCTGAAGGCACACGTAAGCAAGCGGAATCCATCCGTAGTGGCTTTTATCACATTGCGTATGGTGCACAGATTCCAATTGTGATGTTTTCCTTTGACTATGCACAAAAAACTATCCACTGCTTGGGTGTGTTTCATCCTACTGGGGATTTTGAGCAAGACCTAGAGCATATTTTAGATCTGTATATCGGCAAATTTTCAGCGAAAAACCCAAAATGGTTGGCCAAGCCTTTACAAAAACGCTTAAAAAATAGCTAGTAAATCAAGATCGAATCTGCTGAGATGTGCACCATTATTTGTTTTGCGTTTTAGTATTTTTGACCATGAATTTTGCTCGTTTATCTCTGATTGGTGCACTCACACTGACTATGGCAGGATGTGATCTTGCATCAAAGAAAACACCAACAACAACTCCCATTCAAGCTCGCGAACCTGTGATTGCGATTGCACTCGGCGGTGGCGGTGCCAAAGGTTTTGCACACATTGGGGTGCTTAAAGTTTTAGAGTCGCATGGTATTAAACCTAAAATTGTCACGGGAACCAGTGCGGGAAGTTTTGTGGGTAGTATCTATGCCAGTGGTAAAACGCCTTTCCAGCTTCAGCAAATTGCCTTGACCTTAAAAGAATCGGACATTCGAGACTTAACCCTCAACTCCCAAGGGTTTGTTCAAGGTCAAAAACTGCAAGACTATGTCAACAAACACGTCGGCAACAAACCTATTCAACAGTTCCCTATCCGCTTTGCAGCGGTAGCAACCCGTCTCGACACCGGACGTAAAGCCGACTTTATCAAAGGCAATGCGGGCCAAGCAGTACGTGCTTCATGCAGTATTCCGAACGTTTTTGTACCTGCAGTGATTGGTGGAACCAAGTATGTTGATGGTGGTCTAGTCAGCCCAATTCCAGTCAAAACAGCCAAGGACATGGGTGCGGATATTGTGATCGCGATTGATATTTCAGCGCGCCCTGTCGGCAACAAACCCCTCAATATGTGGGGCTTGCTCGACCAGACCATTAATATTATGGGGCAGCAAAGCATCAATGAAGAATTGAGCCAAGCGACTGTGGTGATTCAACCCAAAGTCGGACACTTGGGCACTTTGGACTTAAAAGCCAGCAATCAATCTATTTTAGAAGGTGAAAAAGCTGCACAGCTCAAAATTAAATCGATTGAAAAAGCCATTGTCGATTTTAAAAAGACCCCAGATGCTTTTAAACCTGCCCCTAAAGCCAAATTCTAAAAAATTTGATTTTTAATATTCATAGACTTATTCATCTGCTAAATTGATATAGATGCTTCTGCATCTATATCCCTATAACGAATATATGAGTAGATGTATGGAATTTGCTTTTGAGCCTTGGCACTGGTTTGTATTGGGCGTTCTGTTAATCCTATCAGAGCTGATTCTGCCTGCTTTTGCCGCATTGTGGTTCGGTATTGCGGCCATTATGGTCGGTATTCTGTACTGGATGTTCCCCATGATGGGCGTTACCACGCAGTTTGTGACGTGGATTATTTTGTCGATTTTATGCACTTTACTTTGGTTTAAGTTTATTAAACCGCTTTCGACTGACAAAACCAAAGCAGGACTGTCTCGCGAAGCAACCATCGGTCAAATTGGCATGGTGATTCAAGCCAGCCCTGAAAATGAACACATTCGCGTTCGCTTTCCCATTCCAGTACTCGGTTCAGATGAATGGAACTGTCGTACTTTAGATAAAGTCCAAGTCGGTGACCGAGTGCGTGTCGTTGAAATACTGGGCAATGATTTAATGGTCAAAGCACACCTCTCAACCAACGAAAATAGATAAAAGTGAGTTAAGCATATGTCTGGTGGATTTATTGTCGTTTTAGCAATTTTGGCTTTTGCCGCTGTCACCATTTTTAAAGGTGTCCGTATTGTTCCACAAGGTTATAAATGGATCGTGCAACGTCTGGGTAAATACCACACCACGTTGAATCCAGGTCTCAACTTTGTGATTCCTTATGTCGATGAAGTGGCTTATAAAGTGACGACCAAAGACATTGTATTAGACATTCCCTCTCAAGAAGTGATTACCCGCGATAATGCCGTTTTGCTTATGAATGCAGTGGCCTACATCAATATCACTGCACCTGTAAATGCAGTGTATGGGATTGAAAACTATACATGGGCCATTCAAAACTTAGTGCAAACATCACTACGTTCTATTGTCGGTGAAATGGATTTGGATGATGCATTATCATCGCGCGATCACATCAAAGCTAAGCTTAAAGCGGCTATTTCTGATGACATCTCGGACTGGGGCATTACTTTAAAAACCGTTGAAATCCAAGATATTCAACCGTCGCAAACCATGCAATCTGCAATGGAAGCTCAAGCGGCGGCTGAGCGTCAACGTCGTGCGACTGTGACCAAAGCAGACGGTGAAAAACAAGCAGCGATTTTAGAAGCTGATGGTCGTTTAGAAGCGTCTCGTCGTGATGCAGAAGCACAAGTGGTCTTAGCAGAGTCTTCTCAGCGTGCCATTGAAATGGTCACTTCGGCTGTGGGCGACAAGGAAATTCCTGTGGCTTACTTGTTGGGCGAACAATATGTCAAAGCGATGCAAGACATGTCTAAATCGAACAATGCTAAAACAGTGGTGTTGCCAGCCGATATTTTAAGTACCATCCGTGGTGTTATGGGACGTAAAGACATCTAACTGATGCTTGATTTGATTGAATGAGGACAGCTTTCGAGCTGTCTTTTTTATTGTGGTTGAGGAAAAACTCAAGCCTCTAAGAAACAAGCATTAAAAAAAGAGGACAGGCTATGTCCTCTTTTTTAATCTAAACACTGAAACTTAGCTTTGGCGAGCCAATAAAAACTGTGAAATCTGATTAAGTTCTGCTGCCGCATCCATTGGGAAATAAGCCAGAGCGGCAAAGGCTTGATCATGCAAAGTTTTGGCATAGTCTTGTGCAGACTCAAGTCCCATCAAAGCTGGATAAGTCGATTTTTCGACTTGCTCATCCTTCCCTGCGGTTTTACCCAGTACATCTGTATTTGAAATGATATCTAAAATATCGTCTTGCACCTGAAAAGCCAAACCAATTGCCTGTGCATATTCGCGTAACTTTGGAATCGCTTGATCGCAACCGTCAAATACAGTCACCGCGGCCATCATCACCGCAGCAGAAATCAATGCACCCGTTTTATTTCGATGGATATTTTCAAGTGCAGTCTGATCGACACGTTTACCTTCGGCTTGCAGGTCAAGGACTTGGCCACACACCATTTTAGAGCTCGCTGTCGCTAAAATTTGCATCTGCTTCAGTACAATACCTTGATCAACCACTGGGCCAGCATCAAACAGACGGCTACCTAAAATTTCAAATGCCATGGACTGTAAGATATCGCCCGCAAGCAAAGCCGTATCTTCACCATAAGCCACATGACAGGTCGGCTGACCACGACGCAAAAGATCATTGTCCATACAAGGCAAATCATCATGTGCCAAGGAATAACAATGAATCAGTTCCACAGCTACAGCGGCGCGGCGCACGGCAGCTGCATTATTGTTTGGATTTAAATGTGCCGTGGCATAGCACAGCGCAGGACGCACACGTTTTCCACCTAACATGACCGCATGATGCACGGCACTCTTTAACGGTTCCGGAATTGAAAAAGCATCAAGTGCAGTCAATAAATCATCGTGAATACGTTGTTGAGCCTGTTGAAGTGCATTTGCTGATACGTCGGTTAGTGCTGACACATTCGCCTCGAATAACAATAGGATAAATTAATCTGGTACTCAGTTTGCCTGAGCCGATCATTTGAAATGATCTGTTGGCATGATACTGCTTTCTGCCCGCTTTCTCTATGCCGAAAGCACAAACAAGGCACAGTATTCTATTAATTTTTGCAGACGAGGTGATAAGAATGACTTTTCTACTATTTCAAGCAACCATTACACAAGCAATCAAGCTCTAAAATTCACTGCTCATGGTCTTAGTTATTTTTAGCCTTCTTATCACAGACCTAGAGTTGACATAAAAAAGCCTCTACAGAGAGAGGCTTTTACATAGCACTACTCCAAGCTTTCCGCTGGAATACGCACCCAACCTTCCATCAACACGCGAGCACTACGACTCATGACAGCTTTTTTCACTACCCACTGACCCTTTTCTTGTATCGCTTGCGCTCCCACACGTAAGGTCCCTGAAGGATGACCAAAACGAACGGCTTCACGTGCTCCACCTCCCGCGGCCAAATTGACCAAGGTTCCAGGTATCGCTGCTGCGGTACCAATGGCAACAGCCGCTGTACCCATCATCGCATGGTGTAATTTACCCATAGAAAGTGCACGAACCAATAAATCGGTGTCTTGCTCTGTAATGGTTTTACCACTCGACGAGACATATTGTTTTGGCTTAGAAACAAAAGCAATTTTAGGCGTGTGTTGACGACTGGCAGCTTCAGAAATGTCTTGAATCAGCCCCATCTGTTTTGCACCATAGGCACGAATGGTTTCAAAACGCGCTAAAGCTTTAGCATCGCCATTAATTGCGTCTTGTAATTCACTCCCCGTGTAGCCAATGTCTTCTGCATTTAAGAAAATGGTCGGAATACCTGCATTGATAAACGTTGCTTGAAAGCAACCAATCTCTGGAACCTCTAAAGTGTCAACCAAATTCCCTGTTGGGAACATTGCACCCCCATCTTCACCATCATCGGCTGGATCTAAAAATTCAATTTGCACTTCTGCAGCTGGGAACGTCACGCCATCCAGTTCAAAATCACCTGTTTCTTGAACTTGGCCCTGCGTAATAGGTACGTGTGCAATAATGGTTTTTTGAATATTCACCTGCCAAATGCGGACTGTGCAGATGCCATTTTCGGGAATACGTGCAGCATCGACCAAACCATTTGAAATCGCAAATGAGCCTACAGCAGCCGTTAAGTTGCCACAGTTTCCGCTCCAGTCGACAAAAGGCTGATCAATCGACACTTGCCCAAATAAATAGTCGACATCATGTTCGGGCTGTTGGCTCTTCGCTAAAATCACCGTTTTACTGGTACTCGATGTTGCACCACCCATACCATCAATCTGCTTTGCATAAGGATCCGGGCTACCAATTACACGGAGCAATAACTGATCTCGAACGCGTCCAGCCTGTTGCGCAGCTTCTGGGAGATCATCTAATTTAAAGAATACGCCCTTACTGGTCCCTCCACGCATATACGTTGCTGGAATTTTGATTTGCGGTGCAAAACTCATTTTTATTGAATCCTTCATATTTATCATTGTGTTAAGTCAAAAGATCTGATTTAACTTAGGATCATCATACCTTTTTTCCCTATGCCTACGTAAAATACAGACTTAAGTCTAAAAAAACATCATTTGTGAACGTCCGGTTTCCAAATAAAATTCCCAATTTGATAATTTAAATAAAATTAATATATTGATTCGTATGTTTTTTATTTACAATTCATTACACATTATTTTTCATATGAATAATAACTTTTTTTCATGAATTTTGAGCTACTATGCGATTTCTTCACGATCTATTACAATCGGAAACACTTATCCATTGTCGGGCTGAAATAACTTGAATAAAGAGTCGTCTCAACTTCAGCGTGGCTTAAAGAACCGTCATATTCAATTGATTGCCATGGGCGGCGCAATTGGTACTGGCTTATTTTTAGGTTCCGCACATGTGATTGAATCTGCTGGCCCATCCATTATTTTGGGCTATGCAATTGGCGGTTTAATTGCATTTCTAATCATGCGTCAACTCGGGGAAATGATCGTTGAGGAACCTGTAGCTGGTTCTTTTAGTCATTTTGCAAACAAATACTGGGGCAAATTTGCAGGCTTTTTAGCTGGTTGGAACTACTGGATTCTATATGTTCTGGTGGCCATGACCGAGCTTACCGCTGTTGCGAAGTATATCAACTACTGGTGGCCCCATATTCCTGCATGGGCATCTGTTCTCACCTTCTTTGTGATCATTACCTTAGTCAATTTAGGTAATGTGAAATTTTACGGTGAATCAGAGTTCTGGCTAGCTATCATCAAAGTCACGGCCGTCGTCGCCATGATTGTATTTGGTCTTTATCTTTTGGCCACGGCAGGCGCAGATTCCACGGCTTCATTTAGCAACCTTTGGTCACATGGCGGCTTCTTCCCGCATGGCGTTGAAGGTCTATTCTATATGCTCGCCTTCCTCATGTTTGCCTTTGGCGGTATTGAATTGATTGGTATGGCTGCAGCAGAAGCTGATAACCCACAAAAATCAATTCCTAAAGCAATCAACCAAGTGGTATTCCGTATCCTCATTTTCTATGTGGGTTCATTGACCATTTTATTATCGCTTGTACCTTGGAATGAATTACAACTTGGCGACTTAGATAAGAGCCCATTTGTAATGATCTTCAGTCAATTGGGTATTGGTTGGGCCGCGCATTTGCTTAACTTTATTATCTTGACTGCAGCACTTTCTGTATATAACAGTGGTATGTATGCTAACAGCCGCATGCTGTTTGGTTTAGCACAGCAAGGCAATGCACCTAAAATATTTAGTAAAACCAATAAGCAAGGCGTGCCAATTCCAGCAGTCTTGTTCTCTGCTTTACTGATTTTCGGTTGTGTACTGTTGAATTATTTTGCGCCAGAAGATGCTCTCAGCAACTTAATTTATATTGTTGTTGGCGCTTTGGTATTGAACTGGGCCATGATCAGCTTAACTCATCTTCAATTTATGAAGGCCATGAAAAGCGAAGCGAAAAAACCATTGTTTCCTGCACTTTGGTCGCCTTTCAGTAACTACCTTGTTCTTGCATTTATTGCTGTAGTGCTTTACATCATGTGGACTCAAGGTTTAAGCGGCGCAGTGATCATGATTCCAATTTGGATCGTATTAATGTTCGTCCTATACAAAATTCTGTATAGAAAAGCATAAAATATTCATTTTTAAATAGTTATTGTTTCGGCAATAACTATTTTTTTTGAGTAAAATCAGCTACATTAACCGCACTTTTGCGCTCTTAGCTTAACTGGATAGAGCAGTTGCCTCCTAAGCGACCGACGTGGGTTCGAGTCCCGCAGAGCGCACCATTTTATGGTTGTTTTCAACCTCTCTAAGCTTAATCATAAACACTAAAAATTCGATTTATCACATGTGATACTAATAATCCCCTTCAATCTTGGACGCTGATTCAACAGCCGCTCAAGCTAATGCAAAAAATTCAGCGTGATCAAACTCGCTCGCGGCGACACCTACATCTGGGTTTTCAAATCAGGTTTTAGTAAGTCACACTGTTCTTGATCTTTTACAATTAATTTTCGCACTCGAATCAGTTGCTTAGCTGTTTCATTTTCAAATAGCTGTTCTCAACAGATGCACGGAATGAGCCAAATTTCATACACAATTTTTCCCTTCTATTTTAGTGCTATAGCACAGATTTCATTCTGAAATCTTGGTATAACAAAGCGCCCCCTATTTTAAAAAATATTTTTATGAATAATATTAATTTAATTTATAGGTCAATCATTTGCCAATTTTATTTATTACGTAATCAAATTACGTATTGAATAATAATTTAGATCAAGTATGATGAATTAAAACTTCTACACTTGCTCACTCAACATTGAGAATGCTGCTGAACAAGTGCCCCATTTCAGACAAACGGATTTGTCTCTCTCGCTCTAGAATTGTAGCGACCAGTCCGTTAGCTCTGAAAGGAATCGTTAAAAAGATAAGCAATAGGATTGCTTAAAAAAGAAATGAGGACGTTGTATGAATGAATTAGCCAACCCATTAGAACTGTGTGGATTCGAATTTATTGAATTTGTTTCTGAAGATGGTCAGCTAGATGCGGTGTTTGAAACTATTGGATTCAGCAAAGTGGCAAAGCATAAGTCTAAAAATGCGTATTTATGGCGTCAGGGCAAAATTAATATCATTCTAAATTATCAGCCTGAATCGTATGCAGCTTATTTCTATAAAGAACATGGCCCTTCTGCCTGTGCAATGGGTTTCCGTACCAAGAATGCGGCAAAGGCATTTAAAAAGGCGATAGAAATTGGTGCTGAACCAATTTACAACCAAGTTGGCCCGATGGAGCTGAATATCCCAGCAATTAAAGGGATTGGCGGCTCTCCTATTTTCCTCGTCGATTGTGACATTTACCAAAATGACTTCATTTTCTTTGATGATGTACCCTCCCATCCTGTCGGCACAGGTTTATATGAAATCGACCATTTGACCCATAATGTGTATAAAGGCCGTATGCAGTATTGGTCTGATTTCTATGAAAAGATTTTTAACTTCCAAGAAATTCGCTACTTCGATATTAAAGGTGAATATACTGGCCTGACGTCCAAGGCACTGACGGCACCAGATGGTAAAATCCGTATTCCGCTGAATGAAGATTCGGATAAAGGAAATGGTCAGATTGCCGAATTCCTCAATGAATTTAACGGTGAAGGTATTCAGCATATTGCCTTCATTTGTGATGACCTGATCAGCACTTGGGACAAACTCAAAGCGTTAGGTGCCAAGTTCATGACACCTCCACCCAATACCTACTATGAAATGCTAGATGAGCGTTTGCCTAACCACGGTGAACTTGCCGATGAGCTACAAAAACGTGGCATTTTGCTGGATGGCAATACTAAAGACGGTAATAAACGTCTCCTCTTGCAAATTTTCTCCCAAAATATGCTAGGCCCTGTCTTCTTTGAATTTATTCAACGTAAAGATGACGACGGTTTTGGTGAAGGCAACTTTAAAGCGCTATTTGAGTCGATTGAACGCGACCAAATTAAACGTGGCGTTTTAGATGTATCTAAAGCTTAAACGATTTCTAGAATTTCCCTGTACATATAGTTTTATGTACAGGGAAATTTAACTTTTGTGCAAGAACTATACTCGTAAAATTAAAGTCTGCTCCGATGACAATATAAAAATAACTAAACATCATCATGGTTCAAGGCTTTATCTCACATGGATGAAGAATAAAAATGCAGCATATTGAACAAGGAAACCTGAAAAAAGGTTTAAGTAATCGTCATATTCAGCTCATCGCCCTCGGTGGTTCTATCGGCACGGGGCTATTCCTCGGTATTTCACAAACCATCAAACTCGCAGGACCTTCTGTTATTTTAGGCTATGCCATCGCAGGCCTTATTGCCTTTCTTATGATGCGCCAACTCGGTGAAATGATTGTGCATGAACCCGTGAGTGGTTCTTTTAGTCATTTTGCTTATAAATACTGGGGCAAATTTGCGGGCTTTATGTCTGGCTGGAATTATTGGGTACTCAATATTTTAGTGTGTATGGCTGAACTCAGTGCTGTCGGCCTCTATATCCATTACTGGTGGCCTGATATTCCAACGTGGGTTTCTGCTTTGGGTTTCTTTATTTTCATTAATGTCATTAATTTACTGCACGTGAAATTATTTGGTGAAATGGAATTTTGGTTAGCCATCATTAAGGTCGTGGCAATTATTGCCATGATTGCTTTTGGTAGTTACTTGTTGGCCAGCGGTAGTGGTCATAGCCAGTCTAGCTTACAAAATTTATGGCAGCTCGGTGGCTTCTTCCCAAATGGTATTACAGGCTTAGTGATAGCTATGGCCATGATTATGTTTGCTTTCGGTGGAATTGAACTGGTAGGTATTGCAGCAGCAGAGACAGATAACCCTCAGAAAACCCTTCCAAAAGCCGTCAATCAAATTGTTTACCGCGTCCTGTTGTTTTATATCTTAAGCCTAGTCGTGATTTTGTCACTTTATCCATGGAATATGATGGCCGAAGGCGGTAGTCCTTTTGTATTGATTTTCGACTCTTTAGGCAGCCAGACCGTGGCCGCTGTTTTAAATTTTGTGGTTTTGACCGCGGCTGTTTCTGTCTATAACAGCACCAATTACTGTACCAGCCGAATGCTGCTTGGTCTGGCACAACAGGGCAATGCCCCAAAATTTTTAAGCAAAATTAATCCGCGTGGTATTCCTGTAAATGCCATTATGGTTTCAGCTTTCTTTACTTTAATATGTGTTCTGATTAACTATTTATTTCCTGAAAAAGCATTTAACTTACTCATGATGCTAGTCGTAGCGGCTATTGTGATTAACTGGGTCGTGATTTCTTATACACATTTAAAGTTTAAAAAAGCCATGAATCGCATGCAGGTAAAAACTCACTTCCCAAGTGTGGCCTATCCATTTACCAATTATTTATGTATTGCCTTCATGGCGAGTATTCTGCTCATTATGAGTCGTAGCCCAGATATGCAAATTGCAGTTCTCATGATTCCAGTCTGGATTGCGATTTTACTGACGGCTTATCTCTTTAAACGAAAGCAAGAAGATCATGTTGCGTTGCTTGAAAAAAGTAAAATCACTTCCTTACCAGAAGCGTAATATCGTATTTATCATATTAGGATGTATTCATGTTTCAACATATTGATGCCTATGCAGGTGACCCGATTCTTTCTCTGATGGAGGAATTCAGCAAAGATACGCGCCAGAATAAGGTCAATCTCAGTATCGGACTTTATTATAATGAAGATAATATCGTGCCGCAGCTACAGTCGGTTCAAAAAGCCTATACTCATTTAATTCCTGACTATGACAAAGTCCGAGTCTATTTGCCGATGGATGGGCTCAAGAGCTTTAATCAGGCTGCACAAGAACTCATTTTCGGTCAGGCTAGCCCTGCCCGTCAGCAAGGACGTGTCGTCACCATTCAGACTTTGGGTGGTTCTGGTGCACTCAAAGTGGGTGCAGACTTCTTGAACAAATACTTTCCGCAGTCCGATATCTGGGTCAGTCAGCCGACTTGGGAAAACCATATTGCGATCTTTAATGGCGCTGGTGTTCAAACCCATTTCTACCCTTATTATGATGCGGACACCCATGCCGTAAATCTAACTGCGATGCTAGATACCTTAAGGCAGCTACCTGCTCAAAGTATCGTACTACTGCATCCTTGCTGTCATAACCCAACAGGTGCAGATTTAGCACCTCATGAATGGGATCAAGTGATTGAGGTTCTAAAAGCAAATGACTTGATTCCTTTCTTGGACATGGCCTATCAAGGTTTTGGTCAAGGCTTGGAACAAGATGCTTATGCAATCCACGCGCTAGATCGGTCTGGTATGAACTTTATTGTCAGCCATTCTTTTTCCAAGATCTTTTCCTTATATGGTGAGCGCGTTGGTAGCTTGAGCTTTGTCTGTGATGACGCAAACATTGCCCAAAATGTATTGGGCCAGCTTAAAGCGACAGTCCGCCGCATTTATTCTAGCCCAGCAGCCAACGGTGCGTTATTGGTGAGTCAGGTATTAAATGACACAGCGTTGTCTCAGCTATGGCAGTCTGAATTAGAAGAAATGCGTCAGCGCATTCTACTGATGCGTCGCTTACTTGAAGACAAACTTAGTCAAGCGCTACCAGATATGGACTTTAGCTATCTCACTCAGCAACAAGGCATGTTTAGTTATACGGGCTTATGTGCAGAACAAGTCGATTTGCTGAAACACGATTATGGTATTTATTTAGTCCGTAGCGGTCGTATGTGTACTGCTGGCCTGAATTTAAACAATATTGATTATGTGGCTGAGTCGATGGCGACTGTGCTTAAAGCGGCAAGCTCCGCTGAGTCTGTGCTTGCTTAAAATATATCATGTTCACTTAGGCTTCTCACTCTAGGGTTAGAAGCCTTTTTATAGTTATTTTTCAGAATTTGAATCAAGGCAACTAAGTCTAGGGTTTCAGCTTAGCTAGCTATTTCATGCACTCTTTCTTTTAGACAGTGCTGCAAAAAAAATCAAATATTTCGACTGTCTGCCTCCGCAACCCCATAAAAAATCCACCAGAGGGTGGATTTAAAACTTAATTCATCTTTTCAATGTAAGCGATGCTTTTATATGGCAGCAGCTGGATGAAATAAAGCAT
Organism: Acinetobacter sp. 789_lipA; assembly: GCF_058242845.1. Lineage (NCBI taxonomy): Bacteria > Pseudomonadati > Pseudomonadota > Gammaproteobacteria > Moraxellales > Moraxellaceae > Acinetobacter > Acinetobacter sp. 789_lipA. The sequence continues at coordinate 3,464,966 of NZ_JBZAYS010000001.1, forward strand.
CGATCTGTCGCTGTACGCCAAGAACATAATCAATTGCCTGTTGCATTTGTCGTTCGGGTAACTGATCTTCTGTGCCAATACAAGTAATGACATGATCCAGTTGCTGCGTGAGATTAAAGACTGGAATACTAATCGCATTGATCCCTGCCATCATATCTCCTGTGACTGAAGCATAACCTTGACTCAGGATTTTCGCTTTCAGCTCTAAAAAATCTTCCCAATTTGCAGGATACTGCTCTGGTTTAGCGCTACTTTTCCACTCTTTTTCCAATAATGGCTTGATGATGTGCTCAGGCTGATAGCAGGCATGCAAACGCCCTGTCGCAGATTTCAGCAGAGGCATGCGTGAACCGACTCGGGTAATAATATTAAAGACATGGTTAGATTCTAAAGACTGAACCACGACTGCGCCATCGGCAAACCATTTACTCACATGAATACTGCAATTCAGACGTTGCTGAATGTCCTGAATATAACGCTGGCTTAATTCCAGCATATCTGTTCGTTTGAGTGCATTCACCCCAAAAGCATGTGCGCGCTCACCTAAGCTATAACGCCCATCCGTTAATTGCTGAGCATAGCCTTTACGAATCAAGCTCACCACATAACGGTGTACTTTGGCCGGATGCATGGATAAAACTTCGGACAGCTCTTTTAACATCATCGGTGCATTATGTGCAGTTAATGCATCTAATACGGTTAATCCAACTTCCAGAGACTGAACCCCTCCCTGTATTTTTTCTTCCTCAACACTCATCGCTTTACCCTGCATAGCTGCATTAGTTGTCATAACTCCATTGGTGAATTGTACTACTTAAATCAAAAATGTGAGCCATCTAAACCTGACTCTCTCATTCAGAGTAGTATAGCTCAATAATTTACACTATTCATAAATAAATTATTTATTGCGTAATTTTAAAATATAAGTATGATTCTATCTAGAACTTAAATTTTCCACGGAAAGGATCAATATCCATGAGCAAACGCTTGAAGTCATTTGTTGAAATTGCTGCACATTCAGATTTCCCGCTAGAAAACCTGCCTTATGGCATTTTTAGTGAAAAACACAATTCGCAGCCTCGTGCTGGCGTAGCACTGGGAGAATGGGTAATTGATCTGGCGGTACTGGAAGCGCATGGTTATTGCAAAGTGGCAGATGGCAAACTGCTCTTTAATCAGCCGACACTGAATTTGTTTATTGAATCAGGTCAAGCCAATTGGTCTAAGGTCCGCGCTGAATTACAAGTTTTGTTGTCCGCAGATAATCCTGAACTTCGTGATAATCAGACCCTGCGTGATCAGGTTTTCTTCAAACAATCAGACGTTAAAATGCATATGCCTGTAAACATCTCAGGCTATACCGATTTCTATTCGTCTAAAGAACATGCCACCAATGTCGGTTGCATGTTCCGTGACCCGAAAAATGCGCTGCTGCCCAACTGGTCAGAACTCCCTGTTGGTTATAACGGTCGTGCCAGCTCGGTCATTGTGAGTGGTACAGACATTGTCCGTCCATCAGGACAAATCAAGCTGCCAGATTCAGAACGTCCCGTATTTTCTGCTTGCCGTAAACTCGACTTTGAACTTGAAACTGGTTTTATCGTAGGCAAGGCAAGTCAGCTGGGTCAACCTGTTCCAATTGAAAACGCTTGGGATCATATTTTCGGTATGGTGCTGTTTAATGACTGGTCTGCTCGTGACTTGCAGCAATGGGAATATGTGCCACTTGGTCCGTTTAATGCCAAAACTTTTGCGTCGTCTATTTCACCTTGGATTGTGACGCTGGAAGCACTTGAGCCATTTAAAACCAGTTCGCCTGAACAAGAGCCAAAACCTTTGGCTTATCTGTGTGAAGACAACAGCAGCAACAGCTATGACATTCATCTTTCGGTTGAAATTCAGCCTGAGAATGACGAAAAAAGTGATGTGATCTGCAAAACCAACTTTAAATATATGTACTGGTCCATGGCTCAGCAGCTGACACATCATACGATTGCGGGCTGTAACTTGCAGGTCGGTGATTTGATGGGTTCAGGGACCATTTCAGGACCAACCCCAGATTCTTATGGTTCATTACTCGAAATCACATGGAATGCCACCAAACCTTTAACGCTATCAAATGGCGAACAGCGTAACTTCATTCAAGACGGTGATACCGTCATTATGAAAGGCTATTGTGAAAAAGATGATTTGCGGCTTGGTTTTGGTGAAGTCAGCGGCAAAATTCTGCCAGCAATGGATTTTGGTTTTACCCAATAATTGCAGACTAGGATGTTGCCCATGAAACTGTATACCTATTTTCGTAGTTCTGCGGCTTACCGAGTTCGTATTGGCCTGAATTTAAAAGGTCTGAATGCTGAACATGTCCCTGTGCACTTAGTCAATAATGGCGGTGAACAGCATAGTGAAAGCTACCGTCAGATCAATCCTAGTGAGCTGGTGCCCACATGGGCAGAGCAGGATTTTGTTCTGACTCAATCGCTAAGTATTCTTGAATATTTAGAAGAAAAATTCCCAGACATGGCCTTGCTCCCTCAAGACTCGCAGCAACGTGCTTTGATCCGTGCATTTAGTTTGAGTATTGCCTGCGATATCCATCCACTCAACAACCTACGGGTACTTCAGTACCTGACGGGTACATTGGAAATAAGTGATGCGCAGAAAACAGCTTGGTATAAACACTGGGTTTTAACGGGCTTTAAGGCCCTTGAAACACAGTTGGAACAGTCAAATGGCAAATTCTGTTTCGGCAATCAGCCCACCCTAGCAGATTGCTGCCTGATCCCACAAGTCTATAACGCGCTACGTTTTAATCTTGATTTATCGGGTTATCCAAAAATTTGTTCGATCTACACCCATTGCAACAGTTTAGAGGCCTTTCAACACGCTGCACCCGAAATGCAACCTGAAGCTGCTTAAGTTTTTTATAAGGATATAAAAATGACCATTCAAATTGAAAAAATCCACCATGTGGCCTACCGTTGTAAAGATGCCAAAGAAACGGTGGAATGGTACAAAAAGAATCTAAACATGGATTTCATTCTCGCCTTTGCTGAAGACCATGTACCATCAACCAAAGCCTTTGATCCCTATATGCACCTATTCCTAGACGCAGGAAATGGTAATGTTCTGGCTTTCTTTGAACTGCCAACCCAGCCTGAAATGGGCCGTGATGAAAACACCCCAAAATGGGTGCAGCACATTGCACTCAAAGTCAAAGACCGTCAGGCACTGATTGATGCTAAAGAACACCTAGAAGCCAATGGCATAGAGGTCTTGGGCATTACCAATCATGGTATTTTCCACTCAATTTATTTCTTTGATCCAAATGGCCATCGTTTGGAATTGGCTTATGACGATGAAAAAGCACCACAAAAAATTGCCATGATTACTGAACAAATGAAATATGACATGCTGGAAGAATGGAGCAAAACCAAACGCGCGCCGCAGCATACGCATTTCCTACATGCAGATGAATTAAGCCATAACTCTCGTACCGCCAAACTAGATGCTTAAATCTGGCAATTTGATTTGTGCTGATGGTGAATGCCTTAGAGGCAAGTTCAACGATGATAAAAAAACGCAAAGCAGCTTCGGCTGCTTTTCTGATTTCAATAGATAGGTTTTCTTATTTTAATTAGCTACTTAGAGTAGCTTAAATCTCCTATCAATCATCAATAATTGCTTTCCATTTGCTTCACGGCGAATTCTATTTCCGTCCTCCTCCGTATCGAATCAAATCGAATTGTTCATGCATGAAACCTGTCTATGCATCCCTTTAAACTTATACGTTTTAGCTAGTCAAGTAGGCAGCAATTTCATCAGCCGCAGCTCTTGCTGTTCTGGACACTCCAATTAAAGTCGCCGATGCCATGCCTGTCCACTCACCATAGCCAACCAACCATAAATTATTTACTTTCATTGAACGCCCATTATGGACAGCAACCGTTTGATCAGGTTCTACCACATCAAGACTTCTTAAATGATTCAGTGAAGCTTTGAACCCTGTACACCAAATCACAGCATCTACGGCTTGTGTTGTACCATCCGCCCAAACAACTGAATGTTCTTCAAATGCATTAAACGGTTCTCGGCTATGTAATACGCCACGTTCACGGGCCTCTTTGACAGTGTCTATCATGACAATATCACCCAGACCACCTACAGGCTGATTGATCACTTTACCTTCCTGTTGGGCTTTTAAACGCTCCGTTGCCCGAAGAAACAAGACCCGCCCATCAACATCATCCGATAAAAATTGAGGTGGTGTTACTGTGACCCAAGTGGTATCTGCAACTTTTGAGACTTCAGCAAGAATTTGTGCACCAGAGTTGCCACCTCCAACCACGATCACTTTTTTATTGATGAAAGGCTCTGGATTTACGTAATGAGCTGAATGTATTTGTATCCCTTCAAATCGCTCATGTCCTTCATAATGTGGAATATAAGGTTGACTCCATGTTCCTGTAGCACTGACCACCGCTTTAGCTCGCCAATATTGTTCGCCAGCATACACATCTAAATAGTCATCTTTTTGTTCAATATGATCGATATGGACTGGCCGAATGGTCGGAAATTGATAGCGTTGCTCGTATGCCAACAAATACTCGATCACTTCATTTCGCGTTGGGTAGGTGTGTTCAGTCGTTGGCATCATCCAACCCGACAACGAACTCCATGTATGCGGTGAAAAAAGACGTAGCGACTGCCATGCATGCAGCCATGCACCGCCAGCTTGCGATTGATCATCTAAAATCACAAATGAAACTTTTTTACGTTTGAGAAAATAAGCTGTAGCAAGTGCCGACTGACCACCACCAATAATAATCACATCGATTTCTGCTTGTAATTGAGCCAAAGTATCGCTCCCATTCTTTATTATCATAATCAAACTTAAAAACCCAGCCTGCTCAACAGACTGGGCTTATTTCATACAATTTTCAAGCGTTTAAATGAGCTTTTCAAATGCTCAATTGATCAAGATACTTTTCAACATCTTTGATCATCTAAAAATTTATAAGCTACGTTGATTGACACGCTTAGATAATTCTTCTGCCGACTCTTTTCGTTCTGAATAACGGTTTGTGAGGTACTGACTCTGCCCACACGTCAGCAGAGTGAATTTATACAGCTCCTCCATAACATCGACAATTCGATCATAAAAGGCTGAAGGTTTCATTCGTCCATCTTCTTCAAATTCCAAAAAAGCTTTGGGAATAGACGATTGGTTTGGAATCGTGATCATACGCATCCAACGACCTAAAATACGCATCTGGTTTAAGCTATTAAAAGACTGCGACCCCCCACTCACCTGCATCAAGGCTAAAGTCTTGCCTTGGGTTGCACGAATTGCACCACCTGCCAGTGGAATCCAGTCAATTTGCGATTTGAAAATTGAACTCATTGAGCCATGACGTTCCGGCGAGCACCACACCATGCCCTCTGACCATGCCAAAAGTTCATGTAGTTCTTTGGCTTTTGGATGCTCCATATCCGCATCTTCAGGTAAGGGCAAGCCCTTAGGATGAAAAATTTTCACTTCAGCGCCAAACTGCTCCAAGATACGACCAGCTTCCATCACCGCCAATCGGCTGTATGAACGCTCACGGTTAGAGCCATAGAGCAGCAAAATACAGGGTGGATGATCTAGCACTTTGGCCTGTACTTTTTCTAAAGTAGGTTGATCGAGAAGATTCATATCTACATTTGGGAGATTCATAGCGTTAGGCCTCTTTAAAGTATTTCTTTCTTAACCACAATGACACGCTCACCAAAGCAATCAGCACAGGCACTTCAACCAATGGTCCGATCACCGTTGTAAAAGCGACTGGCGAAGCTAAACCGAATGTGGCGATTGCAACGGCAAGTGCTAATTCAAAGTTGTTTCCAGCCGCAGTAAAAGAGATTGCTGCTGTCTTCGGATAATCATTGCCCATCCATTTGCTCATAAAGAAGCTAATAAAGAACATCAATACAAAGTAAATTGTTAAAGGAATCGCAATTCGTAAAACATCCATTGGCAGGCTTACAACATCACCACCTTTTAGGCTAAACATAGCCAAAATCGTGAACAGCAAAGCAATCAAACTTAGAGGACTGATTTTCGGAATAAACTTGGTTTGATACCACTCCACGCCTTTTTGTTTCACCAAAATTAAGCGCGTTAAGAAACCTAATAAAAACGGAATACCGAGATAAACCAAAACAGCATGGGTAATGGTCCAAAAATCAACATTGATCACTTGCCCTGCAACGCCAAAATAAGGCGGTAAGAACGTCAAGAATAACCAAGCATAAGTACTAAAAAACAAAATCTGAAAGATACTGTTAAAAGCGACCAATGCTGCGACATATTGATTATCACCACAGGCCAAACCATTCCAGACTAAAACCATCGCAATACATCGTGCTAAACCAATCAGGATTACGCCTGTCATGTATTCGGGATAACTCTGCAAAAATATGATTGCCAATGCAAACATGAGCACGGGAGCGATCAGCCAGTTTTGTACTAAGGATAAAGTTAGTGTTTTCTTATCCTTAAATACTTGCGGCAACGTCGCATAGTCCACTTTTGCCAGTGGCGGATACATCATCAAAATCAAACCTATCGCAATCGGGATATTGACTGAATCCACACTCATTTTATCCAAAGCGACAGAAGCTTGCGGAAAGAACACACCTATCGCAATCCCCAACGCCATAGCAATAAAAATCCATAGCGTGAGGTTACGATCTAAAAAGGATAGTCTTTGTTGAGCCATGATGTTCTCATTCAATATGCGAAATTTGATTGATTGCAGCAATCAATTCAGGACGAGACATGTGCGCTGTATCCAGTGCCAACAATGCATCTAAACGACGATTGATATGGTCTACAGTCACTTGGAATGCTTTTAGTTTTTCTTCTTTAGGTAAGTCTAAGTGTGATGGATCAGCCAAACCCCAATGTGCCTTGATCGCTCCACCTAAATACAGTGGACATGCTTCTTGTGCTGCCGAATCACAGACGGTAATCACAACGTCAGGTTGGTATTGTTCGCAGTCATCAATCGTTTTACTCCACAAACCTTCAGTTGAAAGACCTAAGTTTTCCAGAGTTTCAATGGTCAATGGATGCACCTGTCCAGATGGTTTGCTACCTGCACTGTAAGCTTTCCACCCTTCAGGCGCACGACTATTAAACAGCACTTCTGACAGGATGCTACGGCAACTATTTCCAGTACACAAAAAAAGGAATTTCATCTTGTTCTACTCGCAATAACTATTGATTTGTTGAAATGATGGAGCAACTTTTGGCTGTAAATCAGCATTTTTAAGGGTGTTAAGTACGTCTACGCACCAAGTGGGTAAATTGGGATTGAGACTGTAATAGACCCATTGCCCTTGACGTCGATCTTGTAAAAGACCAGAAGAGCGTAATAAGGCTAAATGCCGTGAAATCTTGGGTTGGCTCAGCTGTAATTTTTCAGTCAAATCACAAACACACTGTTCATTATTCCCAAGAACCAACATGACGATGTTGAATCGCGTTTCATCAGCCAAACATTTAAAGAAATTGATTTGATCCATACTTTCACTCACTCTGACATATGGATATATCAATATTCACATATATCCATGAAATTTTTATTTCAATCGCTGCCCATTTGCATCAAGTACTTGTTCACCGTCTTCTTTAGTGAAAGCACCCTTTTGTGGGAGTGGTAAAATTTCTAAAACTAGTTCTGACGGACGACTTAAACGAGTTCCTAATTCAGTCACCACGAATGGACGGTTAATCAAAATTGGATGCTGAAGCATAAAATCTAAAAGCTGTTCATCCATCCAATCATCACGTTCTAGCTCTAGATCATGATAAGCATCAACATTCTTACGAATCGCTTCTCTCACCGTTAAACCTGCATCCGCAATCAGCTGAATGAGCTCACTTTTAGATGGAGGATTGACAAGATATTCAATGATTTCAGGTTCAATATTGGCATTACGAATTAACGCCAATGTATTGCGTGATGTACCACATTCAGGGTTGTGATAGATCTTCACTTTTGGAGTAGCAGTCATTTGCTCAAACTCAATTGAATCTTTATATATATTTATATACGAATAATCATATATATGCAAATCCATATTTAAAGAATGAAAAATGATCTTTTTGGAATATATAGTGATCGAATGAGCATGTTAAAATTAGATAAAATACAAGATTTAGAGGTCAAGCTATGGAAACAGTCATGATTACTTTGATCATAGTGATTATTTTGATTTTACTAGTCATATTTTATAACAAGAAAAAATAAACTATGGCTTTTGGGTTTACGGATAGACTCAGTAATGCCCCCCAATTAATCGGTAAAAAGGTAAGATAGCTTTTCGCTCTCTTCTTAGCTTAGGAATTTCTGAATTATAGCCCATAAAATCAGCAACGCCCTCTAACGCTGTCATACAGCGTTAGAGGGATAATGATCTCAAGATTGTATTGCTTCGGATGTCAAATTTGCCTTATTAGGCACCATCACCAGCCCAAACCATATCCACTTTTTTAAGCATTACTTAATGCACTGGCTAAATCCCCACTACCCTTCAAATCAGACACCTGTCCCTCCAAAGGCTGACTCAATTCAATACGCTGAATCTTTGCTGCCCGCTCTGCGGAGAACACTGGAATTTGACTCATCGCAAATTCAGACAGTGCGGTAATGGTCAGTGAGGGATTCACACCTAAATTTCCAGGTACAATCGAACCATCTAATACGCGTAAATTTTGATAACCAAAGACTTGACCAGTGAAGTCCACAACGCCATTCGACTTGTCATTGCCCATCGCGACACCACTCATAATATGTGCTGTCGTTGGCGTTCCCAGTAGAATTTCAGTAAGAGCAGAACCCGGTTCTCCACCTAACTTTTGTGCAATCATTTTAGTGGCTTCTTCGGCTGCAGGGAATGAAACGGTGAGTGGCGTGTCCCCTTCTTTTTGCACGGCAGTAATACTATTCTGGAACAGTCGATACCACTTTCTACGCCATTCAAAATGAATAAACGCTTCAGACTTTTGCATCACCAATAAAATAATAGAGTCTTTGGCTTTACCCTTATAGCGTAGTACTTTAAAAGTTTTTAAGGGATGCAACAGTGTAGTGAACACAAACTTTATAAAGCGCATAAAGCCCTGACCAGTCACCATCGGCACATATGGAATATAAATCCATGAAGCATCTGCACCTTCAGGAAAACGTGTGACCTCAATATTGGTATCCGCATCGACTGAAATAAAGGAACTGATTGCCACCCCATCATCCAGTTTTTTTCCTGTGTTGTTCACTGTGGTCAGGGTTTCTGAATTCGTCCGAACTTCCTGTCCCAGCAATGAAGAAATATTGGGTAAAGTCTTATGCTGATCACGCATTTTTAACAACATCGGTACCGTACCCATCACCCCAGCAGATAACACTACCCCACGACTGCGCAAACTATACCGACGAACTTGTTTCCCAAGGCTTTCTTTGACTATTACTTCGTAACCTGCGCTACCATCTTCATTCAATGGTGTAATTTTCACCACTTCTGAACTTGGACGAATTTCAACGCCATTACGCTCAGCAAAATATAGGTAATTTTTCATCAGGGTATTTTTGGCATTATTACGACAGCCCAACATACAACTGCCACAATAAATACAGGAGTTACGATCTGGTCCATCTCCATTGAAATACGGATCTTTCGCTACTTGTCCTTCTTGACCAGCTACTTGAGAAAAGAAGACCCCCGTATTCACCGTTTTAAATGAATTTGCATATCCAATTTCACTCGCAACTTCTTTTAACGTGTCGTCTGCAATATTGGTATAAGTATTATTCGCTGTACCCAACATACGTTGAGCGAGACCATAAAACGGCTTTAAGGTTTCTTTCCAGTCTTTACGAATCTTGGTCCATGCCTCGGACTCAAAAACTGCATCAGGTGGAATTAAATGTACATTGGCATAAATTTGTGAGCCCCCACCAACGCCTACCCCATGCAAAATGGTGGTTTTACTGGTGAAAGTAAATTGCATCGTACCTCTGAATCCCAGTTCAGGACGCCACAAATAGTTTTTAGTGTCTAAATTGGTGGTTGGAAAATCCTTGTCTTCTCGGCGTAAGCCTTTCTCCAAAATCAGGACTTTATAGCCTTTTTCACTGAGGCGTAAAGCACTGACCGATCCACCAAAACCTGAGCCAATCACGATTTGATCATAATCAAAATCTTTATTATTCATACTATTAACTCCTTTAATAGTTTTATTTTTCTGTTTTTAAATACACTAATTCCTTCACTTCAAAATATCCATCTTGAAGTGAAAAGTGATGTTGAGGTTTTAAAATTTAAGCGCTTATGACTTCATGCGAATCAATAAATTCAACAGCCAATTAGCAAATTTTCCATACGGTGGCGCGAGAAACTTCAAACTCGAAAAACCCGCCTGATAAAACACAGGACGCATTTTGGAAAAAGTCAAAAAGCCTTCATAACCATGATAGTGCCCCATCCCGCTGGCACCGACTCCACCAAATGGCAAGTCATGCTGCCCGACATGAAATAAGGCATCATTGACCGAAACCCCGCCCGACATAACTCGGCTGATATAAAATTCGACTAGGCTTTTGTTATTACTAAATGGATAAAAGGCCAATGGACGATCACGCTGCACAATATAGTCCACCACCTCTTCAGGCTTCTGGTAGATTTTGACCATCAAAATTGGGCCAAAGGTTTCACGCGTATCGATTTCCATCGCATCATTGCTGTTCAACACCAAAGTCAGTGGGAATTTTCGTGTCCCCGCATCAGGCTCTTGCTGATTTAAATTAATCAAACTTGCCCCTTTGGCTTCAGCATCTGCCAAGCTATGTACTAAGCGCTGAAAGGCACGCTCATCAATCACAGAAGTATAATCTTTGCTATGAATATCAGGCACATGTTCCTGCACCCACGCTGCCGCGGCTTGAATAAAAGCTTGTAACTTCGACTCATGTACAAATAAATAATCGACATTGGTACAAATTTGCCCCGCATTAAACTGTTTCACAAACATAATGCGTTCTACAGCTTTCTCAATAGGGTATTCAGGATCAATCACCGCAGGAGATTTACCACCCAACTCCAAAGTCACTGGCGTCAAGTTCTGTGCTGCAGCAGCCATGACTTTACGCCCTGTCGCACCAGAGCCAGTAAACATCAAGTGATCAAACGGTAGTTTTGAAAACGCGATGCCCACTTCACCAGTCTCATCGAAAATCTGTAATTTTTCCGCTTTAAAGTATTTGGGACTTAACTCAATCAGTAATTCAGCCAAATGTCTTGAATTTTCAGACATTTTAACCATAGCGGTATTTCCCGCAGCAAACACGGCTGACAACTGTGAAAACATCAAATTAATGGGGAAATTCCACGGCACAATAATTCCAATCACCCCCAGCGGCTGCGGAATCACACGGTTTTTTGCACCAAAATACAAGCTATGATCGACATGTCGTTTTTGTACTTTGGTCCACTGCTTCAAGTGTTTGATGCTACCGTTAATATCATCCGTGACAGTAATAATTTCTGCCAATAAGGTTTCATGACGTGAACGATTGCCATAATCACGATTCAGGGCGTCAATAATTGCTTCACGGTGATTGTTAATCAATGCTTTTAAATTCAGTAAATGTTGCTTACGTTGCGCAATCGTTTCAATGCCTTGCTGATGAAAGCTTTTGCGCTGTAATTGAAAACAATCGTTTAATGTCTGTTCTATCACTGTTTGCTCGATATGAGACTGAACCGTAAGTTGCATATGCTTTTCCTTTCACGGCTAAAAATGGTGATTCAATACTTCTTTTCTATGTTGTTTGAGATAATCTCTTATCCTACTTTAACAAATGACTTGAATTATGCTTGACTTTTTAGGACACTAAATTGATCTTTTAGGACAACATGGAATGTTGTAATGGGAAGTTATATTCGTGCAGCCAGCCTCGGCGGTTTTGAAGATTTAGTCCGTAGTTATGGCATAAACCCTATAGAAATCTTGAAAGAGATCGGGATTTTACCTGCTTTACTCCGTGATCCAGATTCATTTATTCATTATGATCATTATTTAAATTTATTGGAAAAAGCGGCCTTAGCTTGTCAGGATGATTGCTTCGGTTTAAAACTCGGTGCACTCCAAAATATTAGCACAATCGGTTTGATTGGCGTCTATATGTCCCGACAAACGAGCATACTTGAAGCCTTAAGCGTGGCGCAAAAATATGTCTATTTACATGCTGAAGGCATTGTCTTCCACGTCTCGCAACATAATGCTCTGCTCTGTAAGCTGAACTTTGTGCGTTTAAGTGAATACAACACCGATGTACCACAAAAATCACAACTGGCCATTTGCCTTGTCGCGAATATTTTAAAAGATTTGATTGGCCCGCAGTGGCATGCAGAAAAAATTTGCTTCAAGCAAAAAGCACCACAAAAAGGTGCTCAAACTTTCCAAGCACATTTTTCATGTCAGGTAGAGTTTGAAACCGATGAAGATGCACTTTATTTTCCTGCAAGCTTTTTAAGCTATAAACCCTATAATTTTAATGAAGATGCCATTAATCAACTAATCGTACAGCAGCTTGAAACACAAAGCAGCACCAAAACTGAAGACAATACCGCACTGATAGAGAGTTCAGTCCGCATGCTAATGGCGACAGGAGACTGCAGCATTGAAAAGATCGCGCTGTGTATGGGCATGCATCCGAAAAAGCTTCAGCGCGCTTTAAAAATGCAAGGAACAAGCTATCGAGATATACTCGAAAATGTCCGAAAAAAAGAAGCACTGCGTATGCTTGATGCAGGCAATGTGAATTTGACGGATATTGCTCTACAGTTGGGCTATGCAGAGTTATCTATTTTTAGTCGCAACTTTAAAAGTTGGTTTGGCGTTCCTCCAACCGAGTTAAGAGACAAAAGTCGAAGCCATATTGTATGACTTCTGGTTTTGCTACTTTGTTCAATAATGAGCATACCTCTGAGTTTCAAGATCAAACCAAATGGCAATATTTCCACGATTAATGAGAACTCGGTTATATGAGGAGCAATTGCTTGTACGGTCAATTTTAGGTGCTGGCTTCTTCATTCGGAAATTATATTGCTAAAGATGGCTTTAAGAATAGGTTTGTACAACAAAGCCCATCCTTCTAATCATTTATGGTTCACAGTAGAGCGATAGCGAACTAAAACTCTAAATTTTTTAATAAATTATGCTTTTAACGGTATAACAAAACTACAGCTTAATTTAAGTCAAGATTGAGTGCTGATTGCACAGCTTAATGCCTATCGCACCTCGTTCATCCGTATTTAAAACTAAGGATTCTTGTTCTAAACACTTGATTCAGCTTTTATATATTTTTTCTCTGTACACGACAAAAATAGATAACTCATTGAAATAATGTCATAATAATTGTTTTCTAACGACGAATACTATGACACATCTCAATGAGTTATATCTTATCTTAAACAAATCTCTAAAATGGAACAAGTCACATTTAAAGTGCTTTGCGCTCATCATGCTTGTGATTATTTTAAAGCAAACATGTAATCTTTCTTCTGCATCTAAAGCCTTGCCCATCAAGTGCTTACCACAATCATTTTATCGACGTATGCAGCGCTTCTTTGCAGGTCAGTATTTTGATTATCGTCAAATTTCTCAGTTGATTTTCAATATGTTTTCATTCGACCAAGTGCAACTGACTTTAGATAGAACCAATTGGAAATGGGGAAAACGAAATATTAATATCCTGATGCTCGCAATCGTTTATCGTGGAATAGCGATACCTATCCTTTGGACATTGCTTAATAAACGTGGAAATTCAGATACGAAAGAGCGTATTGCTTTGATTCAACGCTTTATAGCCATTTTTGGTAAAGACCGTATTGTGAATGTGTTCGCAGACAGAGAGTTTATCGGTGAGCAGTGGTTTACATGGTTAATTGAACAAGACATCAACTTCTGCATTCGTGTTAAAAAAACTTCATTGTCACCAATCATTTAGGAAAGAATCATAAAATTAGTGATTTATTTCGCCATCTTAAAGTTGGTCAAATTGAATGTCGTAAACGACGGATTTTGGTTGGTCGGGTGAAACTATATATAAGTGCACTACAGTTAGAAAATGGAGAGCTTTTACTCGTCGTTTCTCCTCAGTTTAATGCCAATGCTATTCAGGATTATGCATTACGCTGGGAAATTGAAACCTTATTCAGTTGTCTCAAAGGACGCGGGTTTAATCTTGAAAATACGCGCTTGACAGACCCTAGACGAGTGAAAAAATTGATTGCGGTGTTAGCTATAAGCTTCTGTTGGTGTTACTTAACGGGTGAATGGCAACATGATCAAAAAAAAGTGATAAAAATAAAGAAGCATGGACGACTCTCAATGAGTTTATTTCGCTATGGTTTAGACTATGTTCAAATGGCGATTCAGCGTTTAATTGGTTTTGGGAAAAAAGAAGAGTTTAAGGAAATTTTGGCAATTTTAAGAAGGCAGAATCCTGATAGGATAAGGGTTCTGTGAAATTTGTCGTGTACAGAGATATTTTTTATAACACAACGCAATATAACCGCAACAATTATCATTGCTGTTGTAGACCATATTAATCATGTAAAAAACAATAACTCGATCTTCTAAATAAAAATAATCGACAAATGATCTACAAAATATGGTTTTGTATTATAAAACAGCAAAGAAAAACAGTGATAAACATCACAAAAAGGATTTATTTTCACACTCAATTGAGTATTTTTTAACCAAAAAATAAATTTTATATTTCAAATTATATATTTATATTTTTCATTAACTTAGGTTGTATAAATGTATATTTTTAGTATAAAAACTCTATTGTGATTACTTTTTGAACTGATTAGTTATATCTAGAGTATTTACTCTTATTTTAATTGTGCTATTTTTGTGACACGGAGTAACAAATGATTTCGGTTAACCGACTTCTCCAAAAGCCAAAAAACATAAACACAAAATGAGCAACAAACATTTGCATTTGCACCTCAAGGAAAGACGTAGAATGAAATTAAAGACATTAACGACAGCAATGATTTTAGCAACTGTACCAATGACGGGGGCATTTGCTGCTGCTCTAGATCGTTCAGGTCAGTCAATCTCTGCATTTTTGCAACCTGGTAACTACTTTGAAGCAGGTATTTCTGTATTAGATCCAGATGTATCTGGGAAGGCTATTTCAACTGCTGGTGGCGGCAATCTTTCTGACATGGGAGATGATTACTACTTCCCCTCAGCTGCTCTTAAATTACAAGTAACAGACCACTTCTCATTTGGTTTGATCTATGACCAACCATTTGGTGCTGATGCTGCATACTCAACAAGTGACCCACTTGTTGGTCTCAATACAGGTTTGTTCCACTTAAACGGTGAAGCAACTGAAGTAGAAGTTGACACTCAAAGTTTGTCTATGATTTTTGGTTTCCAGCCAAATGAAAATTTCAACATTTATGCTGGTCCTGTTTATCAAACAATTAAAGGTAATGTTCAATTACGTGGTGCGGCATATGGTTCAGCTAACGGCCTTGGCTTATATAATGCTGATTTAGATGAAGATGGTGCAGTTGGCTGGTTAGCTGGCTTTGCTTATCAAATTCCTGAAATTGCTTTAAAAACATCTATCACTTATCGCTCTGAAATTGACCACAAAGCATCTGCTCGCGAATATGGTCAAAGTAACGTATTAGCATTTGTTGGCAGTAGCCCTGTTTACGATGTAGCAACAGATGCAAATATTACAACTCCCCAATCTGTTAACCTTGATTTCCAAACAGGGATCATGGCAAATACAGTTGCCTTTGCAAATGTACGTTGGGTGAATTGGAAAGACTTTTCTATTGACCTAAAACAATTCGGAACTGTTGCAGATACTCTAGGTGCGCTAGGCCAGACTCCAGACAACCCAAATGGCTTTGATATTGTTGGTTATACTGATGACCAATGGTCAGCAAACGTAGGTGTAGGCCGTAAATTTAATGATCTATGGGCAGGTAATGTCTCAGTAGGTTGGGATTCTGGTGCAGGTAATCCTATATCATCTCTTGGCCCAACTGAAGGTTACTGGAATGTTGGCTTAGGACTTCAATATAGTCCAACACCTGCAACCTTTATCGCTGGTGGTGTTAAATACTTCTGGTTAGGCGATGCAAAAGCGCAAGTCGCATCTAACTTCGGATCAGATACTTATGTTGCAGAATTTAATGACAATGATGCTTTAGCTTATGGCTTAAAAATCGGTTACAAGTTCTAATTACTAATACTGAAAAAACCATCTGCAAAGATGGTTTTTTCATTTTCAACAATGACACCTACGCTCTTTTTTATACACTTGTGATTCAGTTGGCCAACAAAGCAACACTTAAACATTTTGCATAATATTCAACGAATCATTCAGTGCGAAAAAATAAATCTATATAAATCATAAAATTAATATTTTTTTTTAGTGTTTTTACTCTACACAAGTACATTTTTTAACTTTTCAGTTCATTTTACAACCGTAGTTGAGCATTTACTCTTTTTGTATTTATGTTACTTTTCGTGCCAATCACTTACATAAAGCTACAACAAGGAATGTTCCCTATGAAGCTTACAGCTCTTCGCTCGGCTATTTTGCTCAGCTTAATCCCAACAACTTCTGTCATAGCTGGCGGTCTAGATCGATCTGGGCAATCAATGTCTGCTTTTTTTCAATCAGGCAACTATGCTGAAGCTGGTTTTACAGTAATTGATCCAACTGTAGAAGGTACCTCTACAATTGTTAAAGATGAAAAAATCAGTGATATGGGAGGTGATTACTACTTCCCTTCTGCAGCGATTAAAATACAGCCAACCGATAATATTTCACTAGGATTATTATATGATCAGCCTTTCGGTGCTGATGCAACCTACTCATCAACAGCAGGTACATTTGGTAATGGTACGGAAGGAACTTCTGTTGAAGTTGATACTCATAATCTAACTGCGCTGATTGGTTACCAACCCAACCAAAACTGGAATTTTTATGCAGGCCCCGTATATCAAACAGTTGAAGGAAAAGTTTCATTACGTGGCGCCGCATACGGTGGTACTCGTCTATTAGGTGGCTACGACATAGATCTCAAAGAAGATGATGCTTTCGGTTGGATTGCAGGTGCCGCATACTCTATTCCTGAAATTGCACTTAGAGCTGCTATCACTTATCGCTCTGAAATTAAACATGAACTTGATACTTCAGAAACATTTGCCCTAGGTGCTGTTGTTCGTCCCAACTCAAACACAGAAGTTGTTACACCTCAGTCTGTAAACATTGATTTGCAATCAGGTGTCGCTAAAGATACCTTAGCTTTTGCAAATATTCGCTGGGTACATTGGGATCAATTTGCAGTTAAGCCAACATATTTAGCTGCTGCAACACAAGCTGCAAGAGGTAAAGCACAAAATCTAATCGACTATTCAGATGATCAGTGGTCTATTACAACAGGTCTTTCTCATAAGTTTAATGATAAATGGGCTGGTTCAGCTTCTGTTGGTTATGACTCTGGAGCAGGTAACCCTGTTACGACACTTGGCCCTGTAGAAGGAAACTGGAGTATTGGATTAGG
Source organism: Acinetobacter sp. 789_lipA (assembly GCF_058242845.1). Lineage (NCBI taxonomy): Bacteria > Pseudomonadati > Pseudomonadota > Gammaproteobacteria > Moraxellales > Moraxellaceae > Acinetobacter > Acinetobacter sp. 789_lipA. The sequence continues at coordinate 3,482,624 of NZ_JBZAYS010000001.1, forward strand.
CGCTCAATATAGCCCTGCACAAAGCTATTTCATTGCTGCTGGCGTACGTTACCTATGGTTAGGTGATGCAGATGCACAAACAGGTGGGAATGTTGTTGGTAGCTTTGAAGATAACAGCGCCCTTGCATATGGTATGAAAATTGGCTATCGCTTTTAATTAATCTATGTTAACTAACATTGAATTCAATGAAAAATGGCGCTAATTGCGCCATTTTTTATTATTTTAAAATCAATATATTAAGCAGGAATATCACGAACTGAAGCATTACGAATTGCCTCTTTTAAAGCTGCATAACCATGAATTGCAGGGAATTGTGGGAATTCTTTAATCACGTTTTCTGGTGCATCAAACAAAAAACCTTTATCCGCTTCACCCAGCATAGTGGTGTCATTATAAGAATCACCTGCGGCGATCACACGGTAATTTAGTCCATGCAATCCTTTAACTGCTTCACGTTTTTGGTCAGGTTGGCGCAGCTTATAGGCTGTAATCATACCCTTTTCATCAGTTTCTAACTTATGGCAAAAAATTGTTGGCCAGCCCAGTTGTTTCATTAATGGATGTGCAAACTCATAGAAAGTGTCTGATAAAATAATCAGCTGAAAATGTGTACGTAACCATTCAACAAATTCTTTTGCGCCTGGAAATGGGCCCATCTCAGCAATGACCTCTTGAATATCATTTAAACCTAAACCATGTTCTTTTAAGATATTCAAACGCTGTGTCATGAGCACATCATAATCAGGAATATCACGTGTGGTTGCTTCAAGCGCTTTAATGCCTGTTTTTTTAGCAAAGTTAATCCAAATCTCTGGAACTAACACCCCTTCTAGATCAAGGCAAACAACTTCCATGAATACTCCCTTTTATTTACGTGGAAAAATTTTGAACTATCATAGCTTAATATTTGTCTAATGCATTGCTGTTTTTTAAATCTATTTTTTTCATAAGCATTTATTTTTTAGTGATAAGTGGCTTATTTCAACTCTATTAAAATATGCAGCAAATAACGTAATATAGGTCTTGTTAGATTCCAAGCCTATTGCCAGGATACTCATGACAACCATTCCAACTATTGATCTTGTTGATGCTCTCGCAGCTGAATATGCTGATAAATCTCCAAGTGAAATTTTAGCACTTGCACTGAATCAAACGGGTGAAATTGCCATCTCGTTCTCAGGTGCAGAAGATGTCGTACTTATTGATATGGCTGCTAACTTAGGTAAACCCTTTCGTGTCTTTAGCTTAGACACTGGACGTTTACATGCAGAAACCTATCAATTTATCGAGACTGTACGTAAACACTACAACATTAATATCGAAATTTGTTTCCCAGAAGCAGATGCCGTTCAACAATTGGTCAATGAAAAAGGTTTATTCAGCTTTTATCAAGATGATCATAAAGAGTGTTGTGGTATCCGTAAAGTTCAGCCTTTACGTAAAAAATTAGCCACTTTAGATGGTTGGATTACGGGTCAACGTAAAGACCAAAGCCCAGGCACACGAACTGAAATTCCAGTTGTTCAAGCAGATGCGGGGTTCTCAGGCGAAGGTAAACAGTTAATTAAATACAATCCCCTTGCCAACTGGTCCAGTGCCGATGTGTGGAGCTACATTCGCATGATGGAAGTGCCTTATAACCCATTACATGAACGCGGTTTTATCTCTATCGGCTGTGAACCATGTACACGTCCAGTGTTACCAAATCAACATGAACGTGAAGGACGTTGGTGGTGGGAGGAAGCGACACACAAAGAATGTGGCCTGCATGCAGGTAATTTGAAAAAGTAAAGACCAAAACCACTGCAAAGCAGTGGTTTTTCGCAACCAATGGATACACACAAAGCGCTCCCATTGGTAAAATAAATCGATATACTAGATTTAGTTCTATAATTCTAACAAGATTGCTCATATAGGAGCGGTCAGATATTGCAGGGAGGCAATCCAGACTATGCGTCCATTACATCCGATTGACTTTATTTTTTTATCGCTTGAAAAACGGCAACAACCCATGCATGTGGGTGGATTATTCTTATTCCAAATCCCTGAAAATGCACCTGCCGGCTTCATTCAAAATTTAGTTGCAGATATTCGTAACTCCAAATCCATTCCTATTCCTCCATTTAACAACAAACTCAATGGTTTGTTTTGGGATGAAGATGAAGAGTTTGATCTTGATCATCATTTTCGTCATATCGCACTCCCACAACCGGGGCGTATTCTTGAACTACTCACCTACATTTCACAAGAACACAGTAGTTTAATTGATCGCGCTAAACCATTATGGACCTGTCATATTATTGAAGGGATTGAAGGGAATCGTTTTGCGATGTACTTCAAAATTCACCATGCGATGGTGGATGGTATTGCGGGTATGCGTTTGGTGGAAAAATCATTATCACAAGATCCAAATGCAAAGAGTATTGTGCCACCTTGGTGTGTTGAAGGCCCTCGTGCGAAGCGTTTAAAAGAACCGAATGTTAGCCGCTTTAAGAAAATAATGAATGGCGTAATGGGCCAGCTTGGGTCAACACCACGTGTCATGTATGAGTTGTCACAAACAGTCATGAAAGATATGGGACGTAATCCTGATTATGTTTCAAGCTTTCAAGCACCCAGCTCTATTCTGAACCAACGGGTTAGCTCTTCGCGTCGTTTTGCAGCACAGTCTTTTGAGTTTGATCGCTTACGTCATATTTCTAAAAGTCTAGGGGTCACGATTAATGACATCGTACTGGCGATTTGTTCAGGTGCCCTACGTGAGTATCTGTTATCCCAAGATGCACTGCCTAAAAAGCCACTGATTGCCATGGTGCCTGCCTCGGTTCGTGATGATGATTCAGCTATGTCGAACCGTATCACCATGATTTTGGCAAATTTAGGGACACATAAAGAAGATCCTCTAGAGCGCCTCGCAATTGTTCGTCGTAGTGTGCAAAATGCCAAAGAAAAGTTCAAACGCATGAACTCAAACCAAATTCTAAACTATAGTGCGTTTGTTTATAGCGCGGCTGGTCTCAACATTGCCTCAGGCTTACTGCCTAAGCGCCAAGCATTTAATCTGGTAATTTCAAATGTTCCTGGCCCACGTGAACCATTGTATTGGAACGGGGCACGACTCGATGCGCTATACCCTGCCTCAATCATTTTAGATGGTCAGGCACTCAACATCACCATGACCAGTTATTTAGATAAACTTGAAGTTGGTTTGACGGCTTGTCGAAATGCGCTACCGAAGATGCAGAATCTACTCACACACTTAGAAGAAGAGATTCAACGCTTTGAGGCGATTGTGGGGATCGAAGACCCAAAGTTGCAAACGGTCAGTTGATGCCGCAAAAAAACGAATCAGAAATACAAGAATAATCAATAAAACTAAGGGGCTTCGATAAGCCCCTTAGTTTTTAATGCTACGACATTGTTTTAATAATTGATGACATGCAGTACGAATCATGGCAGTTGTAATTTGTACTTCTTTACCCTGATCATCCAAAATATACGCATTATGCGTTACTTTCGTATCTAATAAATGTTTCAAACCAGGTTGAATAATTGCTTCTCTAACACCCATATCACACCTCATTTGCTAAACCTATTTGGGAGAATAAGCTTTGGCTATTTCCGTGTTTCTAGTATTAAAAATCTAAGATCGAAAGTAAAATTTCAGTTGTAACAACTATTTAACCATATATTGTTACAATTTCAGCTCAGAATGATATCGTATTGCTCTTGCGTATATAAATTTTCCACCTGAAATTTAATCACACGACCAATGAAATGCTCTAAATCAGCGACTGCTGGGGCTTCTGCAGTTAACAAACGGTCAATCACGGATGGATGCGCAACGACAGTAAAGCCAGTCTGAGATTGATACGCACGTGTATATCTCATGATTTCTCGAAAGATTTCGTAACATACAGACTCAGCTGTTTTCACATAACCCCGTCCCTGACAGGTCGGACAAGATTCACATAATAAGTGTTCTAATGATTCACGTGTACGTTTACGCGTCATTTCGACTAAACCTAACTCAGAAACCTGTGTAATTTTGGTTTTTGCATGGTCCTGCTCAAGCATCCGTTCAAACTGAGTCATGACCTCAGTTCGATGCTCCTGCTCTTGCATGTCAATAAAGTCGATAATAATAATACCGCCTAAATTGCGTAGTCTCAGTTGGCGCGCAATGACCTGTGTCGCTTCCATATTGGTTTTAAACACTGTGTCTTCTAAAGAGCGACCACCCACATATGAGCCTGTATTGACATCAATGGTGGTCATAGCCTCAGTCTGGTCAATCATCAAATAACCACCAGATTTCAGCGCAACGCGCGTCTGCAGTGCTCTTTGAATGTCTTCTTCGACATTATACAAGTCAAAAATTGGGCGCTCACCTGGATAGTGAATGAGACGTTCTTTGATATTCGGGACAAATTCTTCTACAAACTCTTGGAGCTTGCCATGTATTTCACGCGAGTCGACTGAAATTTTAGCGGTCTTTTCACTCGCAAGATCGCGAATAATGCGCTGGGGTAAAGGCAGTTCTTCAAAAATTAACGACGGCACTGCAATACTGATTTGCTTGCGCTGAATAAATTCCCAAAGTTTTGCCAAATAAGCCATGTCTTGCGCAATGGCAGCTTCCGCAATCCCATCAGCGGCTGTACGAACAATCACTGAACCCGGAAGTTTATGTTCCGCTTGAATACGCTCAATCATCGAACGTAAACGATCACGCTCGGCTTCAGACTCAATGCGTTGAGACACACCCGTATGATTGCCATAAGGCATCATCACTAAATAGCGCGAAGGAATGGAAAGATCGGTCGAAAGCCGAGCCCCTTTGGTGCCCAGCATGTCCTTCATGACTTGAACAGTAAGAATTTGTCCTGGCTGTAAGAGCTCAAAAACATTCGGGGTGGGTTGATTACGTGACCAAACCATATCATTAATATGTAAAAAAGCAGTTCGTGACAGTCCAATATCAACAAAAGCAGCCTGCATTCCCGGAAGAACACGCACCACTTTACCTTTATAAATATTGCCTACTAAACCACGTTTCACCGTACGCTCAATAAATAATTCATTGACCGTGCCGTTTTCAATTAACGCGACGCGACATTCCATAGGCGTGACGTTAATTAATAACTCGTCAGACATAACAAACTCAAAACATTATAAAAAATCTTTTGAGACAGTTAATTTAGTGCCTTAACTGCCTGTAATAACTGTACCGTTTCATGCAACGGTAGCCCCACGACATTGCTATAGCTTCCCTCTATACGTGGAATATAACGTGCTGCAATGCCTTGTATGGCGTAGGCTCCCGCCTTGCCAAGAGGTTCAGATGTAGCCCAATATGCTTCCATATCATTCAGGCTCAAATGCTGAAATTCGACTTCAGTACGAACTACTATACTTGAAATTTGCGTATTTGTACGGACACAAACCGCAGTATATACATCATGCTTACGGCCAGAAATTTTTTCCCACATTTCAAATGCATGCTGCTTAGATTCAGGTTTGCCTAAAATCTCTTGATCGACCCCTAAACTGGTATCGGCAGCAATCACAATTGCATCAGGATATTGAAGCTGTACTGCCTCAGCTTTGGCGCATGCCAACCGCTCTACATAATCGGCTACCGACTCGCCTGCTTGTACAGACTCATCAATATCTGGACTATAGATATCAAAGACTAGACCGAGCTGTTCAAGCAGCTCACGGCGACGGGGCGAACTGGACGCTAAAATTAAACGCGCCATTTCTTCAACATGAAATAGACCATCGGGAAAGTCAGCACACTACTCAACAGCGGTTGCCAATGACGTGCAAGGGAAAACTGTGCCCCAATCATAATTTGTGCGATCCACGTAATAAACAGATGCGCGACCACAGCCAAGGTGGCGATGACCCAAATATTAGCAAAGGTCATAATTCGACGTTCACGCGTTAAAAAACGGGACACAAATGTAATCAGGACAAAGCTGAGCGCGTTTAAGCCCAAAGGTGTATCGAGCAGTAAATCGGTGAAAATCCCGACTGCAAAGGCAAACCAGATTCCGCTCCATGTCGGTTGGCACAACACCCAAAACAGCATTACCATCATCATAAACAGTGGACGCCAACCAGAGATCGCATAAGATAAGGGATAGACCATCAACACTGAAGCAATGATCACTGAAAAAATGATCGGAAATAAGGGATCGCGCTGTTTGGCAGCACGAAGTTTAGCGATCGGCATGCGGTTGCTCCATCGCTAAAGAATCGGAAAATAACACAACGACATGATGCCCACCCGCTAACTGTGCAGCAGGAACAACATCAATTTGAGCAAACTCGCCTGAATTATGACGACTGATTTTTGAAATGGTGCCCACCAGATAACCTGCTGGAAAATGCTCACCTAAACCAGAGCTATACACTTTTTCACCCACTTTGATTTCGGCACTGGTCGGCACGTATTCCATTTTCAAATGACCCAAATCTCCAGTCCCTGAAACAATGGCACGCATTCCAGATCGCTCTAAGCGAACCGAAAGAGAATGTTCTTTATCTGAAAGCAACATGACGCGACTACTATGCGGATAGACATTGATAATCTGTCCCATAATCCCTTTGTCATCGAGCACGGTTTGCCCGACTTTTAGCTGACTGTTGGCACCACGGTTTACCACAATAATATGACGCAGCGGATCAGCATCGGTTCCAATGACTTCTGCAATCTCCATACGACCATCAATGATCAAAGGTGTATCTAACAGACCGCGTAAACGCGTATTTTCCGCAGATAATTCAGATAATTTTTGTAAACGCACCTGCGCCTGCAATAACTCAGCCTGCATCGCGGTATTTTCACGGCGCAATTGAGCTTCAGACTTGGTTTGTTGATTCAGCCACTCTCGCGATAACACGGGATAACTTGCTACGGCATAAATTGGATTATAAGCGGCGTACAAGACATCTCTTGCAGGCTGAATCACATGTGGCATGCGCCAGTTAAAAAACAGCACGACCAAGCATGTGATCACTGCAATGATAAATGAGCGAAAAGATGGCGGTTGTCTGGAAAACAGATTTGTTTGCACCCGCCGATTCCTTTATTAGCCTACAAATAACATGTCGTGATTTGGATTATCGAAGAATTCTAAAACTTTACCACCACCACGAGTGACGCAAGTTAGAGGATCTTCTGCAACCACCACAGGTAAGCCTGTTTCTTGTGCAAGAAGTTTATCGAGGTTACGGAGTAATGCGCCACCACCTGTCAACACGATACCGCGCTCAGCGATGTCTGAAGACAACTCTGGAGGCGTTTGCTCAAGTGCAGATTTCACAGCTGAAACAATACTTTGTAATGGATCAGAAATCGCTTGAGTAATTTCGTCCGAAGTCACAGTGATCGCACGTGGCACACCTTCAGCAAGGTTACGGCCGCGAACTTCAATTTCAAGTGCTTTGGCATCGGCTTCTGGTAAAGCCATACCCACTTCTTTCTTGATAATTTCAGCGGTAGTTTCACCAATCACGCAACCATGTGCTTTACGTACGTAGTTAATGATTTGTTCATCAAATACATCACCACCAATACGTAATGAGTCAGCATAGACACAACCTTGAAGCGAAATAATCGCAATTTCAGTTGTACCACCACCAACATCGACCACCATTGAACCGCATGCTTGTTCAACTGGCATACCTGCACCAATTGCAGCAGCCATTGGTTCTTCAATCAAACGAACATCACGCGCGCCTGCATTAAATACAGCTTCACGAATAGCACGACGCTCAACCAAAGTTGATTTGCAAGGCACACACACCACAACACGAGGTGCAGGTGGGAACAGACGTTTTTCATGTACTTTACCAATAAATTGGTTCAGCATGGTTTCGGTCACTTCAAAATCGGCAATCACGCCATCCTTCATTGGACGAATGGCAGAGATATTTGCAGGTGTACGGCCCAGCATTTGCTTTGCATCAAGACCTACCGCGGCAACGATTTTTTGTGAACCACTGTGACGAATTGCCACAACTGTCGGTTCATTTAATATAATGCCTCGTCCTGGTGCATAAATAAGTGTATTTGCTGTACCTAAATCAATGGCTAGATCGGGCGAAAACAAGCCAATTAGTCTTTTTAGAATCACGGAGACGTTCTCGATTAAACTTTATGTGGACGCAAGGTGGCAACTTTAACTAAATGTGATGATTTGAACAAGTCAATCGCTTATTATAACGCACGATATTTTGAAATTTTTTAATACTGACTCAGGTGATGTTATGTCTACATCGGATGCACAGCATTCTGCAGATTTAAATGCACAAACAGTTTCAGCAATCGCCAATCTTGCTCGATTGTCGCTAGATGATACGCAATCTGCTGAATATGCTCAAAGTCTAAATAAAATTTTAGGCATGATGGAAACCTTAAAAGGCATCGACACCGATGGTGTTGAGCCGCTTAAAAGCCCATTTGATCACCCACAACCCTTACGTGAAGATGTGGTTTCAGAAACCAATCATCGTGATGAATATCAAGCTATTGCACCGCAAGTGCAAGACGGTTTGTACCTTGTTCCTCGCGTGATTGAATAATTTCTATTCAGTTAAACCATTATTTTGTAAAAATTAACGTAAAGACATTTCTCATGACAGATTTACATCGCTTATCGATTCGTGAACTCTCTGAGGGTTTAGCTGGGGCTAAATTTTCATCTCGCGAACTGACCGAACATTATTTAAAGCGCATTGCAAAACTGGATACACAAGTTAAATCTTATGTAACCGTGACTGCAGAACAAGCGCTTGCACAAGCCGATGCTGCCGATGCTGCAATTAAAGCAGGCACAGCAACCGCATTGACAGGTGTGCCAATTGCACACAAAGACATTTTTTGTACCCAAGGCATTAAAACCACTGCGGGCTCAAAAATGTTGGATAACTTTATCTCTCCTTACGACGCCACCGTTGTAGCGAAAGGCAAAGCCGCTGGTCTAGTCACTTTGGGTAAAGTGAACATGGACGAGTTTGCAATGGGTTCAACCTCTGAGAATTCATTCTACGGCGCTACAGCAAACCCTTGGAACTTAGGCCATGTACCTGGGGGTTCTTCAGGTGGTTCTGCGGCAGCGGTTGCAGCGGACCTAGCTCCATTTGCCACAGGTACGGACACGGGTGGTTCAATTCGCCAACCGGCATCGTTCTGTGGCTTAACGGGCCTTAAGCCAAGTTATGGCCGTGTCTCTCGTTTCGGTATGATTGCCTATGCATCATCACTGGATCAGGGCGGGCCAATGGCACGTTCGGCTGAAGACTGTGCCTACCTGATGAATGTGATGGCAGGTCATGACGCGAAAGACTCAACATCGGTTGAAAAAGATGTTGATGACTATGTAGCCAACCTAAACGGCACCTCGGTTCAAGGTCTACGTATTGGTATTCCAAAGCAATACTTCAATGTCGCTGGTTTAGATGCAGACGTGAAAGCACGTGTTGAAGAATCATTGAAAAAGTTAGAAGACATGGGCGCGACCTTGGTTGAGATTGATCTCAACATGACTGAAGCTTATGTGCCGACGTATTACTTGATTGCCCCTGCTGAAGCATCTTCTAACTTACAGCGCTATGATGGCGTACGTTATGGCTACCGTGCAGAGAACCCTGTTGATCTGATGGACTTATACAAACGTTCACGTTCTGAAGGTTTTGGTGCAGAAGTGCAACGTCGTATTTTGATTGGTACATATGCGTTGTCTGCGGGTTACTACGATGCTTACTATGTCAAAGCACAAAAAGTCCGTCGTCTAATTCAACAAGACTTCTTAAAAGCGTTTGAATCGGTTGATGTGATTGCTGCACCTTCTGCGCCAACCACGGCTTATAAAATTGGCGCGAACTTGTCTCCAGTTGAAATGTACTTGGGCGACATTTACACCATCGCGGTTAACCTTGCGGGGCTTCCTGCGATTAATGCACCTGTTGGTTTTGACAAAGACAATTTACCTGTGGGCTTACAGCTGATTGGTAACTATTGGTCAGAATCTCAACTGTTGTCTGTGGTACATCAGTACCAACAAGCGACGGATTGGCATACGAAACGTGCGGCAATTGCTGAGGAGAATGCATAATGACTAAAAATGCTGCTAAACCAAAATCATTATTGATTGATGGTTGGGAAGTCGTGATCGGGATTGAGATTCACACTCAGCTTGCGACCCAATCTAAAATCTTCTCAGGTTCTTCGACCGAATTTGGTCAAGACCCAAATACCCAAGCCAGCCTCGTTGACTTGGCAATGCCAGGGGTACTACCTGTATTAAATAAAGAAGTGGTCGATTTAGCTATTCGCTTTGGTTTGGGTATTGATGCCTACATCGACCAAGCGTCTGTGTTTGCACGTAAAAACTACTTCTACCCTGACTCTCCAAAAGGCTACCAAATTAGCCAGATGGACAACCCGATTGTGGGCTTGGGTCATATCGACATTCAACTTGAAGATGGTACGGTAAAGCGCATTGGCGTAACGCGTGCTCACCTTGAAGAAGATGCAGGTAAATCGATCCATGACCAGTTTGAAGGTATGTCAGGCATCGACTTAAACCGTGCAGGTACGCCTTTACTTGAAATCGTGTCTGAACCCGATATGCGTTCGGTTGAAGAAGCGGTGGCTTATATCAAGTCGATTCACACTTTAGTGCGCTGGTTAGGTATTTCTGACGGCAACATGGCAGAAGGTTCATTCCGTGCTGACTGTAACGTGTCGTTACGTCGTCCGGGTCAACCGTTCGGTACACGTTGCGAGTTAAAAAACCTCAACTCATTCCGTTTCATTGAACAAGCGATCAATGTCGAAATTGAACGCCAAATGGAAATTTTGGAATGGGACGGCACGATTGACCAAGAAACGCGCCTATTCGACCCTGTGAAGATGGAAACACGTTCGATGCGTTCGAAAGAAGAAGCGAACGATTACCGCTACTTCCCAGACCCAGACTTGTTGCCTGTGATTATTTCAGATGAGCAAATTGAAACTGCTCGTGCTGCATTGCCTGAACTTCCTGCGGCGCGTCGTGAGCGTTTCGTAGCGGACTTTGGTGTCACTGAATACGATGCACATGTGTTGACGCTGACCCGTGAAATGTCAGACTTTTATGAAGTGGTTGTGGCTGCTGCTGGCGGTGCTGCACAAGGTAAAGTGTCTGCAAACTGGGTGATGGGCGAATTCTCAGGTGCTTTAAATAAAGCAGGCTTAGAACTGGCAGACTCTCCTGTTTCTGCTGAAAAACTGGGCGGCATGGTTGCGCGTATCGTGGATAACACCATTAGCGGCAAGATTGCGAAGCAAGTGTTTGGCTTTATGTGGGATGAAGGCAAAACCGCGGACGAAATTATTGCGGAAAAAGGCTTGAAGCAGGAAACTAATACAGGTGCGATTGAAGCGATTATTAAAGATGTCCTTGCTGCCAACGAAAAGATGGTTGAAGAGTTTAAATCTGGTAAAGAGAAAGCTTTCAATGGCCTTGTTGGTCAAGTGATGAAAGCGTCTAAGGGTAAAGCTAACCCTGCGCAAGTGAATGAATTGATGAAGAAGTTGATTGGTTGATCTGATTTAGTTTCAAAAGAAAACCCGCTTTAAAGCGGGTTTCCTTTTTCAACTATACCAATTTTGTTTTTCTCTATAGGTAAGAAGTTTTTTAATTTAGAATCACTTGTTAATATCATGATATCGTTTTGACTAACTTTTAACTGGTAATACAAACTATCTTTCTTCAATAGAAATTTATCTCTAAAGATATCTATTTTTGCACTTAAATGTCTATTACCATCTTGATTAAAACTCAATCTTAAGTTATTTACATTAATAGAATCAGTTCCAAATATTATTTCAACATAAGAGTTTTGATAATAAATGCGAATTTTTTTATCTAAATATTTTTTTAAATATTTTTTTGAAAAAAGATTCTGATTATAAAAATCATCCCCCCAATGAAAAACACCCTTCATTAAATCATTTTTTTTAAGATCATTATACCAATCAGATGTATAGAAATAATGCTCCCCAAACTTCACAACCACCTCCAATAAAGCATAATTCCAATAATATTTTTCATTATGATTTCTAAAATCCATATGTTCAAAAAATCTAAAGTCTCTCAAATAGCCAGAGTATTTTTCGAATCTTTCATAAATATTCAAAAGGAGCAACTGTAATATTTTATTATCTAAACTAGAACGCAGTATATTCGCATATAATCTTATCAACTCAGTTTTTTCCTTCTCACTAAAATTTTCATTATTAGAAATATTATTTTTTATATTTTTTCTCTGTACACGACAAATTTCATAGGACCCTTGTCCTATCAGGCTTTTTCTTTCTTAAAATTGCTAGCACTTTCTTAAATTCTTCTTTTTTTCCAAAACCAATCAAACGTAGAATAGCCATTTGAACATAGTCCAAACCGTAGCGAAATAAACTTACTGAAAGTCGTCCATGCTTCTTTATTTTTATCGCTTTTTTTCGATCATGTTGCCATTCACCTGTTAAATAGCACCAACAGAAACCGATAGCTAGCACTGCTATCAATTTTTTGACTCGTCTAGGGTCTGTTAAACGAGTATTTTCAAGATTGAATCCACGTCCTTTGAGACAACTAAATAACGTTTCGATTTCCCAGCGTAATGCATAATCACGAATAGCAGAAGCATTAAACATAGGAGAAACAACAAGTAAAAGTTCTCCATCTTCTAATCGTAGCGCACTAATATACAGTTTCACTCGACCAACCCAAATACGTCGTTTACGACATTCAGTTTGACCAACTTGAAGATGACGAAATAAATCACTAATTTTATGATTCTTGGCTAAGTGATTGGTCACAATAAAGTTTTTTTAACACGTATACAGAAGTTAATGTCATTTTCAATTAACCATGTAAACCATTTCTCACCGATAAATTCTCTGTCTGCAAACACATTCACAATACGATCTTTACCAAAAATGGAGATAAAGCGTTGAATCAAAGCAATACGCTCTTTTGTATCTGAATTTCCACGTTTATTGAGCAATGTCCAAACAATAGGTATCGCTATTCCACGATAGACGATGGCTAACATCAAGATATTGATATCTCGTTTTCCCCATTTCCAATTAGTTCTATCCAAAGTTAATTGGACTTTATCAAATGAAAATATATTGAAAATTAACTGAGAAATTTGACGATAATCGAAATACTGACCTGCAAAGAAGCGTTGTATACGTCGATAAAATGATTGTGGTAAGCACTTGATGGGTAAGGCTTTAGATGCAGAAGAAAGATTACATGTCTGTTTTACAATTAATGCAAGCATAATCAGTGTAAAACATTTTGCATGTGACTTGTTCCACTTTAGATATTTGTTTAAGATGAGATGTAACTCATTGAAATGTGTCATCATATTCGTCGTCAGAAAACAAGTATTATGCCATTATTTCAATGAGTTATCTTTTTTTGTCGTGTACAAAGATATTTTTTATAATTTGATAAAGCATTAGAAAAAATTTTCTAAGTTGATGACTATCATCAATATAATATTGTCTCTCTAACAAAGTAGTGTCGTCATCTCCAAAACACTTTCTATAGCACTTATCCAATTCAGACTCTTTATTTCCTGTACTATTTTCGCTCAAAACAGCATAGACGTTATTTAAATTATTGATCATTGAGAAAAAAATAGTATCAAACTGTTGAAGTGACTGGGTCCTTTGAATCTCTTTTTGAGCATCAGCAGTAGCATTAAAAGCTTTAGCACTTTCAGCAAGCTCTTTCTTTGTTGTTAAAAGTGTATCTTTTGTTACAGTCCAAGTTAAAAACAAAAGAATAACGCTCAATAAACCAACTATAGGATTAAGAGTCCCCCCTATAAAGTCCCCAAATGCGCCCCAAGTTGAAACATAATCATTACTAGCTATTGGATGGCTAAAAGGTCCATTTTCAAAAGTATGGCGCAAAGCCGAATCTTTTACTTCTTTAACATCCATATAAAAAGAATAATAAATCCAACCCAAATAACTAATAAAACCCAATACAAGGGCTCCAGTTAGCCAATATAATTTTTTCACTTTATTTTCAATCATAAAAACACATTAACCATTCATTACTCCCTATTATATACAAAAAAATTACAAAACTAATATAAACCTACCGCGCTAGGTAAGAGCTAAAACAAGCTAGCTAACATTCAAAAAACAGCTACACTGAACCCATGTCATTACTAAAAAATTAACTACTTTCAAAAAATCAAAGGACAAAAATGAAAACAGCCATTCTAACAGTTTCTACCCTTGCCCTCCTTAGCACCACCATCTTTGCAGAAACCAAGCTCAATGTTCCAGCTAAAGAAGCTAGCCAAATCTTTAAAGCCGCAGGCTTCTCAAAAACCAAACATGGCTGGGAAGGTAGCTGTAACATAGGTGAAATCACCACATATAAAGACCTCAATGGTGACGGCCTAAAAGACGCAGTCATTTCAGACTACAGCACCATGTGCTATGGCAATACGGGTACGGGCTACCGCATCGTTGCTCAGCAAAAAAATGGAAATTGGAAACTCATTTTTGAAAACATGGGCATCCCTACTTTTCTAAAAACCAAAGGGAAAGACGGCTGGCCAGATATTGAAAATGGTGGCCCCGGATTTTGTTTTGCTGTTTACCGCTGGAATGGTCAAAAATATGATGTCAACCATTATGAATATAACGGCAAAGCCTGCACATTAGACTAATAACACCTTAGCATAGTAAATTTCATATCCATGAGTATGCAAACTGATTGATTTATCATGCTTTTATATACAACTTAAGTGCCTCAATTACTTGGGGCTTTTTTATAAAAAATGAATTCAGTTATACGACTAAAGAGCAGTGAATGACTTAAAAATGACATCTGAACTGTGCTAATTTAGATCAAAATTGAACATAAATATGTACAAACAATAAAGAGGGTTTAAAGATGTCAAAACAAATTTTAATGCTCGTAGGTGACTATGCCGAAGACTATGAAACCATGGTGCCTTTTCAGTTTTTAACGGGTCTCGGTTATACAGTACATGCAGTCTGTCCCAATAAAAGTGAGGGCGAAAGCATAGCTACAGCCATTCATGACTTTGAAGGCGAGCAAACCTATAGTGAAAAACGCGGTCATAACTTTGCCATCAACTACAACTTTGAAGCAGTACACACTGCGGACTATGTTGGTTTAGTCATTCCCGGTGGTCGCGCGCCCGAATATTTACGCATGAATGAACGTATCCTTGAGATCGTACGTGAGTTTGATGCTGCGAAAAAACCAATTGCAGCAGTTTGTCATGGTGCACAAATTCTTGCAGCCGCCGATATACTCAAAGGCCGTACTTGTTCAGCTTACCCTGCGTGCGCAGCCGAAGTGAAACTTGCAGGCGGCACTTATGCGAACATTGAAGTGACGGAAGCTGTAACTGATGGGCACTTGATCACAGCGCCTGCTTGGCCTGCACACCCTACTTGGATGGCACAGTTTATTCAAGCTTTAGGAGCGACTGTGACGATTTAATTGTGTTGTTCCTCAAGTGAATCTTTTATGGCATGGTTTATCATCTTTTTAGATTCAAAAATAAAAAAGCTCCTTCGAGTCAAGGAGCTTTTTTAATGACTTTTTTATAACATTAATGCTTTCGATTCAGTTTATAAATCGCTCTCACTATTCATATTTTTCAAAGAGTGAACTACCTCGTTACACCCAACTTATTCCAAATCTCTGGGGTTAAAAAAGTCGTCACCAATTTATTCAAATCCACATAGCGCAGTACACCTTGCAACTGCCCTTTCACTTCAGGGTTCTTTAAAATTTCCTCACCTGTAATCTGTCCAAGTTCCTGAAAACTATCTCCAACCGCTTGTAAGCCTTCGGCTTGAATCACGGCTTTGGTCTGCGCTGAACATTGCTCCACCAAAATGCGTTGTAAGACTTGTGCTAAGTTTTTATCTAGCTGTGTACGCTGTGCATCGGTGACATTGCTATACACTTTCAGATCTGGATGTGCAGCCAGTGCCGCAAACGTCCACTGCAACACAGTGGTTTTATCTGTTGCTGTCGTTGACTTCACCAAACAATTACTCAGTTGGTCGATTGTAGTACTGGCCGTTGCAACTTGAACTGAACCACACAATGCTACTGCCAAAACAGCATGACGAAAAATAGCAGAAGACCGACCACGTAAAACGCTTAAAACAGGCTGTGACATAAACTCAACTCCAATCAACAATTGCATTCTTTGTATCACAAAGCCCGCCAATCAGCCTGTTATGGAACTGTAAAATTACCGTGTAGTTGGAGAAAATTAAATCGCTCAATTCAAGCGATTTCCCTATTTAACTCAGCAGTTTCAAAGGCTGTGAGCTGTGGGTGTATGGTCGGGCATGCATTCCAAAACCAATAGAAATAACCTTTGGGGTCAAGCAAAGTATGCATCTGAATCGTAGATTGATCACTTTCGCCCTTCCAACACGCTAAAGCAGCATTACGGTTATTATGTAAATCAATAAATTCCGGAGCGACTTGCTTCGGCATTTCAGGAATATAAAGTGCATCACCATGTGCTACCCACAAGTCAGCCAAGTAAATTTTTCGGTCTTTTGGAAAATATCGTCCTGCTGAGATCACCAACGGCAATTGATTTTGATCGGTCGAAGCAAACACATGCGGAAAGTCATGATGTTCTAAGTCTGTGATGACAAAGGGGTATAAGGTTTTTGCGATTAGATTGATTTGAGTTGGGTCATAAGGAAAAAAATGGCCCGCCAACATGCCATATTGATATTCAATTTGAGACAACTTTTTCTGCGTAGCCTGCACCTCTATCGCCTGTCCAGCTTTCACTAAAGTCATACCAAATGCAGCAGCAGTTTCTGGCGTGGCTTTGAGTGGCATAAACTCAAAAGTGTTTCCCGCGAATGCTAACTGAGTCTGCTCTCCCCAATGGGTTTGGATCGTTGCAATTTCTTTGGGTACATCATAAACATGGCCCATACTCATATGGGCGTTGGTTGAGGATGCTTGGATCAGCTCAATAGCATCTGATACATCGGCTAAATACTTGGGTGTTCCGCCATTGTTGTAAAAATAAGGCTGAGCTGAAATATCAACGTCTATTTCTTGCACGGTCTGATCCAGCAAAGGCGCAGTAAAATAGGTGGCTGGTGTTTGGACATTACTCATGATGTTATTCCTTTGGTTGAGGTGCTCACATGAAGTTGGGTCGCAAACAGCCGAAAATCTTACTTCATTTGCTTGAGCATATTTTTAGCACCTGTGTGGTTATGGTTTTTGGCTAAGTTCTGCAAAACATATTTTGCCTGCCCTTTCGGGTTGGAAAAACGACTGCTATAACTTGGAATACCCGTTAAACAACGTGCAACTAATATGCCCGATTCGGTATAGACATTTGAGGCATCCGACCCCGGCAAACGACCATAGTTATATGCGCGTTGTGCACTGTTACAGGCAGCGACTTGGTTGCGTCCACTGTTAATATCACGGCGTGCAGCCACATACAGTTTAGCCTGTTGCTGCTGCGGTGTTTCTACAGCTTTGACGACTTTAGGTGGTACTTCAACTTTGCTTTCTTTTTTAGGCTCAACTTCTTTTTTGCTTTCTTCCTCTTTCTTCACTTCTGCCTTGGTGGCAGGTGCCTTCGTCACCGTTTTTTTGCTTGGCGTAATAGGGGTCATACTTCGTGGTGCTGACTCAGTCAATACTTTGCTTTGTAGATTAACCACACGCGTATCATTTGAATTAGGCAGTTTACGTTCAGACACTGCCTCAATACTCACCAGCCACTGTTCGCTATTATTGAGTTGGCAACGAAAAGTACCCGTGCCCTGTTTTAAACTGTTATAGGTACGAAGTAATTTTTTCGCCCACGGATCTTTCACTAAGCTAAAACTACTTTTTTGTGTCTGAGTAAAACGCCCACCATGTGCTTGGCAATATTGACTAAAAATGCTCCGTGGATATAGTGCCTCGATATCTTTTTCATTTTTTACACCTACCGTGTGATACACGTATTCTTTGCTGTTTTTATCGATATCATTAATTTTTCGTTCTACGATTAGTTCTTGTGGTGATGCAATATTTGTAAAAGGTGCTTGTGCTATATTTCCCAGACTGGTACAGCCCTGCAACACACTCCCCAAAACCCCAAATACACATAAAATTTTATAATTCACTACGACTTTACTCTTAAACACCCGCATAAAAACATTAGCGGAAAGCGCCTAAAATAACAAACTTAAATAACTGTTTTTATTATTTATTTTAGTTTGACGTACACATCATTCTGCTTTGTTTTATGATAATCTCAACAACATTTCATAAATTTAGTTTGAACCACACAACAGAAGTTACAGACAAAACGATGCTTGAGCACATAAAAAACCTGCCATGAAAGACAGGTGAGATACATCAAAAATATTTAGTCATCCAAAGTCGATTCAAAAGCTTTCAGACGCTTATAAATTGAGAGCAATTCAATAATGGTTTTCCATGACAGAATTAGATATTGAAATGACTCTCGTACTTTATCAAACACATTACCAATTTGGTTGATTAAACCCAAAGTCATTTTCCCTGCTGCAATTGCGGGAAATAACACCACCAAACTGTATAAAATATCTAGTTGTCGATACCATGTCGCGACTAAGTTAAAATAAGCATAGTGAAAATAAAGTCTAAAATAATTCTTTCTTACTCTGCTAAACAGTTCGACCAATGTTGCAGGTTGGGCACGGTCTGCATGGTCTTCCCCATAAACCAATTCCTTACGGTAAGCTGCTTCTACTTTTTGATTGTTAAACTCTAAACCTGGCAGTTTACTTCCTACTACCATTAACAAGACCGTACCAAAAATAGCCCAAATAATAGAAGCCCAAACTAGGGAATGCTTTACTTCACCCACAATAGGCAATTCAGGAACATGCTTTGAAAGCTCAAATAGAATTGGTAAGAAAGCTACCAACACCATCACAGCCTTGATCAACTCAACGCCCAAATCTTCTAAAATGGTAGCAAAGCGCATAGTGTCTTCTTGCACACGTTGTGATGCCCCTTCTATATGACGCAATTTTTCCCAGTGTTGGGTGTAGTATTCATTCATCGCTGTACGCCACCGAAACACATAGTGGCTGGTGAAAAAGGCATTGATCACTGCGAAAGTGACCGCAACCATCGCAATATACAAGAAGGTTAAAGTACCCATATATAGGTCTTTAATGTTCCCCCCTTTTCCAAGCATGCTTTGAATGAGATCCCAAAATGGTCCATACCATGCGTTGATGGCAACACTGACCTGTACACCAAACCAGATGTTAAACAGAATAAATGCGGAGCCCCAAATCGACCATCGTTGCCATTTATTGTCTGAGACAAAACGCCAAAATAAGGCAAAAAAGGTTGTTGCTATAAAAAACCAGAGATAGAACCACAGAAAAGACGGAGACCAAAAACGGCTCACTCCTATAGGCAGTTCAGCCGTTGCATATCCTTGCGGCCAACCTATGGCGCTTCCCCATGTATTTCCCCCTGTGTACCACAGTACGACATTGATCACCGACCAAAGTAATACTGAAATGAAGAACCATCTAGGGTTTGGGAAAAATGACTTAAACATGAACGATATATATCCCTTTTATGTTTCAGGTATGCAATCCGTGCATACTAATCCTTATTTCTTAATTTAGTACAATCGCATTACAGCAAGTTTGTACACTTTACTTATCCTTATTGGGTTATACGTTATTTGATTTGTATGCCCCTTCACAAGAGCTCAGGACATTATTTTCCGACTTGATCAGTCACATCACAATCAAAATAAATTATTTCAATAACTTATGAAAATACGAACGGGCTTTACCCCAGATTTAAAATAATATTTTATTGCTTATAACTTTTGGGTTTCAAACTGAAAAATTGCTTAGGATTTAAAGCGAGTGCAATGATGGTATTTCTCTGACAACCATACGATTACTTGTTGATTTTATGTATAAAAGAATGAAGTTTGCACATTTTAAAATGACTTCATGCTACTATCTTTTCATTAAAAACTATTGGATCTATGACATGGAAACCCTAGTACTTGAACTGATCAAACCACTCACACTGACAAAAGAAGACTTTCCACCCATTAACTTTGAAGAAGGCACTGTGCTCAAAGTTCTCATGAAAACACCTACAGGTTACTTGGTAACAGCGGACTCTCGTTTTAATTTTACGGTGTCTTTTGATGATGAAAATCAAGTATGGCAGAAGCTGTAATTTGCAATGCTCTTTAATAAAAGAATAATCCATTCAATAAGATAAAAATAAAACCATCTTTTTTTATTGATTTAAAACTAATTATTTTTATTAAAATTTAGTTTTTTGATACCAAATCAGCAAATGAAGCCGTGCTGAGAGTTTTCTGTACCTATTGATTTTGTGATTTCTGAGGCTCATTTGTATCATCGTTATGCATCTATTTTACCGTTAATCTATTGATTTAATTGATCTACATTAAATCTTCCATCCTAGACGTTTAAACATTGAACTATAAATCAGAAAAAGAGAAAGGATTTGAAAATCTTTAGTCTATAACTCTATATGTACTGACGCATTCACTAAGCTCACTACTATTTAAATCTAGGTCTTTCTGCAAAATCTATCGCTATAAAAAAAGCCCCAGATACGAACATCCGAGGCTTCTCAATTTTTAAACGTGTGCTGAGCTAAGTTATTGCGCGGTATAACCACCATCCATCACCACGGCTTGACCCGTTACACCGCCCGCCTTATCACTGGCAAGAAAGATCGCATAATCCGCAATTTCTTCTACACTCAATAAGCGTTTTTGCGGCACCATCGCCAAAATCACATCTTCTAATGCACTTTGTTCACTGACATTTCGGGTTTTAGCCAAGTCATGAATTTGACCACGTACCAACGGCGTGTCGACATAGCCCGGACACAGAGCATTCACGGTGATGCCATCGCGTGCGCACTCTAAAGCCGCAACTTTGGTCAAACCAATCACGCCATGCTTAGCACTGTTATAGCCGGCCTTGCCAGCAAATCCAATCAGACCGTTAATCGAGGCCATATTAATCACGCGACCAAACTGCTGTGCTTTCATGATTGGAAATGCGTACTTAATGCCAATGAACGACCCCACCAACATGACATTAATCAGCTTTTGATAGACCGCGGTTGGAAAGTCTTCAATGACAGCAACATGCTGAAAACCCGCATTATTAATGAGGATGTCCAACCGCCCATAGGTTTTCTGAGTCAGTTCAATCGCTGTTTTATATGCCTCTTCATCGGTCACATCGCAAGGCGCAGACAATGCTTCAAAACCTTGCTTTTGAAGTGCCGCCACCGTTTCAGCACACTTCTGGGCATTCATATCAGAAATGACAACTTTTGCACCTTCATTGGCAAATTTCTTTGCAATTTCATGTCCAATACCACTGGCTGAACCAGTAATAAATGCAACTTTATCTTTTAACAGTTGACTCATGATGTACTCCGTTGTCTTCTTTTTTCATTCCAAAGTCTTAAACAATACCAAACCAAGTAAAGGCAGCAATGGCAACAAATACCGCGATGGTTTTAATAATCGTGATGGCAAAAATGTCTTTATACGATTGTTTATGGGTTAAACCTGTCACAGCAAGCAAGGTAATCACGGCTCCATTATGCGGTAAGGTATCCATACCGCCAGATGCCATCGCAACAATACGGTGCATGACTTCAGGTGGAATTCCCATGGCTAGAATCGCAGCATTGTATTGATCGGCCATCGCACTGAGGGCGATACTCATACCACCAGAGGCTGAACCTGTCACACCCGCCAAGACTGTCGTGGTGACTGCACCATTGACCAGTGGATTGGTAAAGGTATTGCCCAATGCATGACTAATGATCGCAAAGCCCGGTAAGGCCGCAATGATCGCACCAAAACCGTATTCAGATGCGGTATTCATCACTGCAAGTAAAGACCCGCCAATACTGGCATTGACGCCATCTTTGAAGCCCGTATAGACACGGCGGAAGTCAAATGAAATTGCCGCGATAATACCCACAATTAAGGCTAAACCCACTGCCCAAATGGCAGAGGTTTTGGCAACATCGACGGTGTAAGCTGCAAGTCCAATGGCATTGAAATCAAAACCGTTTGGATACCACTCTTTAATCGCAGTGGATAAATACTTATTGGTCACAGCAACTAAAATAAGAGGTACAAAAGCCAACCATTGACGCGCGGTAGAACCATTCGAGGTTGTATCTAAGTTTTGTTTAAGTTGTTGTTGCTCGGCTTCTGTCAGCTCAATACCTGTGGCATAGCCGTCGCCATTTCGAGCAGCTACACGGCGACGCCATTCCAAATAGCTCAAACCTGTAGCAAGAACAAATACCGCACCAATCAAACCAAGGAACGGCGCTGCATAAATATCTGTACCAAAAAAGGTCGTCGGAATAACGTTTTGAATTTGCGGGGTTCCCGGCAAGGCATCCATGGTAAAGGTAAATGCACCAAGGGCAATGGTTCCCGGAATCAAACGCTTTGGAATGTTGGCTTGTCTAAAGAGTTGATTTGCAAATGGATAAACTGCAAAGACCACCACAAAGAGACTGACGCCGCTATAGGTTAAAATCGCCCCTAAAAGTACAACAGTTAACATCGCATTTTTAGAACCAATCAGGTTCACAATGGTTTTGGCAATGGATTCTGCAATCCCTGACATTTCAACCACTTTACCGAAAATGGCACCGAGTAAAAACACCAAGAAATAATCTTTAATAAACCCAACCATTTTGGGCATAAATACGCCTGAATAAAAAGGCAAAACGTTAGCGGGGTTAATCAGTAAAACCGCTAACAGGGCACAAATTGGTGCCATAAGAATGACAGAAAAACCTCTGTAGGCTGTATACATCAGTAGCCCAAGAGACAATAAAATTACACCCAAATCCCACATATTTTTTACTCCATCCTTAAAGAAAATATGTCTTGATGTGCTGTGATATTAATGGCGAATGATGTCAAATCTAGTTGAGTCACAGTGCAATCAGCCTGTGTGGAATACGCATTCATCGACCGTCTATTTCCCTCATGACGAGATGTCTATTTGCATTCTGATCTATGTACTATATTTATCCATCAGAGCATTAATATTTCAGCTTATGGGTCAGACTATAATGCATATAAACCCACGCATTGTTTGAAAATAATCATTGAGTAAGAAGAAAAATTGATTAATATCCAAGCCCTAGTAAGACTGATAAAACTAATTGCATCAAGTTAAAGGTAAAATTTCACAATCGCACGAAATGACTATTTTTTATATTTTTCATTCAGTTAAAACATATTTTTACAGACTATCATGCTGTTCGACTTATACTGCTTTGACGACTTGATAAAAATAACACCCACTTCCATCACTTGATCTGTTTTGACCGTCTGTTGTATTTTTCATGTAAACCATTTGAGAAAAACACGTTCATTTTCATTCAACATCGTGTTGCATCATTGCTCAGGGAAGCTCATGACACTCAAACAATTAAAAGCCTTTTTGGTCCTTGCACGTACGCTTAATTATGCCAATGCAGCCAATGAACTGTGTCTGAGCCAATCCGCTCTCAGCTTAAGTATTAAAACATTAGAAGAAGAACTGGGTGGAAAACTGTTTAAACGCAACACGCGCCGAGTAGAAATCACCACTGAAGGTCAGTCCCTCATTCCCTATGCCAAAAAGCTTCTGGCCAACTGGGAGGATATGGAAAAAGATGTCAAACAGCGCTTTAAACTCAACCGTGGCACTTTAAATATTGCCTCAATGCCCTTTGCCACTCATGCGGTACTCCCCGAAGTGATGCATGATTTTGCACAGCAGCACCCCAACATCAGTTTTTCAATCCATGACATCACCAATGAAAAAATCATTGAAAAAGTTCAAGAAGGTATTTTTGAGATTGGCATTTGTTTTGAACCCAAGGCCAATGACCAACTGATTTTTCAGCCTATATTCAATGAAGACTTTTTAGCTCTCTTGCCCAAACACCACGTCTTAGCCAAACAAAAAAGCGTGACATGGCTTGAACTCTGCTCTTGTCCATTTGTGACCTTACAAAACCCCTCGATTATTCGCCATGTGATTGAGGAACATTGTGCTGCGCTTCAAGTGGTGTTGGACTTGAAAGTCGAATGCCACCAAATCAGTTCGCTTTCACATTTTGTTGCCTACGGTATGGGCGTGAGTGCTATTCCACGACACTTCCAAAAATTCATCGATCTTGAAAAAAATGTGTTGGTTGAAATTGAGGACAACCAAGCGCAACTCGCGGTGGGCATTATTTATAAAAAAGATTATGAACTGTCTAACATGTCGTCTCAATTTATTGAAACCACACTTTGGCATCATTTCTAAGCTAAGCTCTCCCCCCTTCTCTGGGCGAAACTGAAGCTAAACCTTAATAGCTCAGAATAAGCCTATGATTATTTGCATAGCTTTCACACATGCTTTGACTCTTCTTTTATCTATTTTTCTTCGTAAATATTCTGCATTAATGAGTTTTTCTTATTATACATTAGAAAGATTCAATTTCTAAAAAGTGCAGCGCAATGCTAAAAAAATAACAAGCAAGGAAGATAAGGAAATAAAAGATGAATAAAGTCGTCACAAATGCAGCCGAAGCATTGGCTGATGTGGTTGCCAATAATCAAACGGTTGCCGTGGGTGGTTTTGGCCTCTGTGGTATTCCAGAAGCATTAATTGATGCCTTAAAAGATACAGGTGTCACAGGTTTAACCTGTATTTCGAATAATGCGGGTGTGGATGGCTTTGGTTTAGGTAAATTATTAGAAACCAAACAAATTAAAAAAATGATTGCCTCTTATGTCGGTGAAAATAAAGAGTTTGAGCGTCAGTATCTCAATGGTGAACTTGAAGTTGAGCTCACTCCGCAAGGTACGCTCGCAGAAAAACTACGTTCAGGTGGCGCAGGTATTCCTGCATTTTTCACCCAAACAGGTGTAGGCACCCTCATTGCCGAAGGTAAAGAAGTCCGTGACTTTGATGGTCGTCCGCATATTTTAGAAATGTCCCTTACTGCGGACGTTGCTTTAGTGAAAGCCTACAAAGCCGATAAAGCCGGTAACTTGGTATTCCGTAAAACAGCGCGTAACTTTAACCCTGACTGTGCCATGGCAGGCAAATTCACCATTGCCGAAGTTGAACAAGTGGTTGAAATTGGTGAAATCGATCCAGATGACATCCATTTACCGGGGATCTACATCAACCGTGTGGTACTGAACACCACCCCTACAAAGCAGATCGAACAACTGACCATTAAAGCAGAGGAAGCTTAATCATGGCTTGGACACGTAATGAAATGGCGCAGCGTGCTGCCCTTGAACTCGAAGATGGTTTTTATGTCAACTTAGGTATTGGCTTACCGACTTTAGTGGCCAATTATCTGCCAGAAGGGATCAATGTTTGGTTACAGTCAGAAAATGGCTTGCTCGGTATTGATGAGTTTCCAACCCCTGATGCAGTCGATGCAGACTTGATTAATGCAGGAAAACAAACTGTCACCGCACGTAAAGGGGCTGCATTTTTCTCAAGCTCAGAATCTTTTGCCATGATTCGGGGTGGACATGTCAATATTGCTATTTTAGGTGCAATGGAAGTCTCTGAAACAGGCGACTTGGCAAACTGGATGATTCCGGGTAAAAAAGTCAAAGGCATGGGCGGTGCAATGGACTTGGTTTCTGGTGTACAAAAAGTTGTGGTTCTGATGGAGCACTGCGCCAAAGATGGCACGCCTAAAATCGTGCCTCAGTGTACCCTACCGCTCACAGGTAAAGCTGTCGTCAGCCGTATCATTACTGACTTAGGTGTGATGGATATCACTGCTGAAGGTATGAAACTGGTTGAACTGGCAAGCGATGTGAGCCTAGAACAAATCCAGAAAGCGACTGGATTAGAACTTATCATCAATGACTTTAAAGCTGCTTAAGTACAAAACAGCATCATTCAAAGCAGCTTCGGCTGCTTTCTTATTAGGCTCAGTCAAAAATATTTTCAGTTTCCAATAGGTATTTTTATGGCCTTTAAATCAAACATAAAAACCATCATCAGCTTGTTCAAGAGCATCTCTATACTCCCAAATTTAGGGAATGATGACTCCCGCGCACATCTTTTTAACCCAAATATCGGATGAAAAACCACACCGCTCGGCTACTATATTCGCATTCCACATCCAGAGGTTCCCATGTCACAACAAGATTATGAAAATGGTTTAAAAGTTCGCAGAGAAGTCATGGGCGAATCTTTTGTTAAACGTGCTCAAGACAATACTGTACCTTTCACCCAACCTTTGCAGGACTGGATTAATGAACATGCTTGGGGCTCAACATGGCAACGTGAAGGTGTATTACCGCGTAAATATCGCTCGTTAATTACCATTGCATTTTTGACAGCACAAAAAAGTCCAACTGAGCTGAAAGGTCACGTTCGTGGTGCGCTAAATAACGGTGCAACGGTTGAAGAAATTCAAGAAGTTCTTTTACACAGTTTGCCTTATTGCGGCGCACCTGCAACTCAAGAGGCGTTCCGCGCTGCGCTGGAAGTGATTCAGGAATATCAAAGCAATCCATAAATAGATTAAGCGCCCATACAAAAGCGTTTTTTGCAGTCGTATGGCGCAATTCATCTGGTTTGGCTATGCAGCATTTTTGCCTAACCAAACCATTTTTATTAAAAGGCTTTGGTCACACTCATGCCAACGCTAAAGTTTCGACCATCGGCCGGTTCAAAGAAGCGACTATTGCTGTCATTTACAATCACTGAGCCAACATAGTTACGGTCAAACAGGTTATCGACTCGGGCATAGCTGTTTACTTTCCAGTCACGGTTTACCCATAAATAGCCGACATTGGCAGCCAAAACGGTATAACTTGGTGCAGTATCTGAGTTGATATCATCGACATAAATTTTATCCATATAGCGTGCTTCTAAGCCTGCTTGGAAACCCTGTTCAGGTTGCCATGCAATACGAGTAAATGCTTGGTTTTTGGCAACTCCGGGAATCTTATTTCCTTTATTAATGGCTTTCGCATAAGTTTTTTTTGAATCATCTGGATTCGCTATTTCTGCTGTATAACTATCAAATTCAGCATCGATATAACTAAAGCTCGATTGTATGTTGAGCTGTTTCCAGATCGTTTGTTGCCATGAAAGCTCTAACCCTTGTCGCGTGGTTTGATCTGCATTACGAAAAGTCGCACGACCATCACGTGTTCCCGCTGTCACTATATCGTTTTTTGTATCTGTCTGGAAAACAGCTAAAGTGAAGAGCCCGAATGGATTCTGCGACTTTAAACCTAGCTCGTAATTATCACTACTCGCAGGTTTTAACGCAAAATTCATACCCGATTTCTTAGGATCAGCGTTATAAGCCATTTCGGTAAAGGCAGGGGTTTCAAAGCCTTTGCCATAACTGGCATAGGCATAAAGTTCAGGTGAAATTTCCCAACCTAATGCCACAGATGGCAATAATTTTTGATAATCGGTTGAGCCACTGTCATCACCATTGCCATCTACAATGTAATGATCATCGGACTCATAATGCACATTGCTATAGCGTAAGCCTGTATCAAGATGCCACGTAGGTAAGAACTGCCATGAAGCTTGTACATACGGATCTAAATTCCATAAGGTATTATTTTCATTACGGCGTAATGCACCTTTTACACCAAAGTTACTTTCATTATCATAATTTTTATAGCCTTTCCGGTCTTCAACCATCCGGTCTAAAGCCACACCGGCAACTAAAGTTGTATTCGGTAAAAGCGCTTTACCCGTCCAACGGAAGTCTGCACCATAATAATCCCGATCAAAATCAATCACGCCACCTGCATGGCGATCATTCTCTTGAAACTCTTTTGGAATCGACTGATATTGTACAACTTGTCGGTTGCCCAAATAGAACATGCTATACAACTCTTGCTGGTCATTCAGCGGCTTAGTCCACGTCAGTCCTGTTTGGGTTTGTTCAATTTCTTTACGGACATTATAGGTATTTTTGCTATCATTGACTTGTTTGGGATTGGCTTTCCACTGCTCACGCTTTAGACCTTGTGGGTCGTCAGCATCAATATCGACACGATTCATCACCCAGTTGATTTTACTGCCATCCTCTAAGTTCCACGTCAGTTTGGCATTATTCAGTACTTTTTGTGCTGCACTATGGTCTCGAAAACCATCGGTATCAAAATAAGAGGAACTAATCACATAAGCGGGTTGATTGGCCTGTTCAGAACCCCCTTGTAATTGGATATTGGCTTGTTGCTTATGGTGGCTGCCTGCATTTAGACCCACTTGAATTGAGTCTTTGCCTTGCCCTTCTTTAGTCTCAGTCAAGATGGTTCCACCTGATGAGTTACCATATAAAGATGAAAATGGCCCTGTCACTACTTCGATGTGATCTAAACTATTGAGGTCAATATTGGAACTTTGCCCTTGACCATCAGGCATGGTCGCAGGAATACCATCGACATACATCCGAATGCCACGCACGCCAAAAGTCGAACGAGCGCCAAAGCCACGCATCGAAATCTGTAAGTCTTGCGCATAGTTTTCACGGTTATTAATTTGTAAGCCTGCAACCCCTTGTAAAACTTCGGATAGGTTCACATTGGCATTGTTTTGTACTGTAGCCGCTTGGACTTTTTGAATGGATGCAGAAGTCGATAACAACTCGCTATCGGTATGTACCGCTTGGACGGTGATGACAGGAAGTTGATATTCTGTCGCTTCTGCATAAGCATGCATAGATTGTAAAATAACCGCTGTCAATAAGGCTTGTTTAAAAGGCGCAGGCATCAAATAAGTTAATCGCACAATATTTCCTTGCTTGTTATTACCATAAAAATGGGAAGCCTATCATCTCGGCAGGCTTCCCATACAATAAAACGTTTTAATCGGCTAAGCTATACGCAACCACATAATCACCATGATCAGGCGACTGACGTGCCCCACCTGCGGAAATGACCACATATTGCTTGCCTGTTTTTGGAGAAATATAGCTCATTGGTGTACCTTGGCTACCTACGGGTAAACGCGCTTTCCATAACTCTTCACCATTAGATGAATTGAAGGCGCGCAAGTAGAAGTCTTGTGTTGCAGCAAAGAACACTAAACCACCTTGAGTTGCCATTGGACCACCAATAGTTGGCATACCAATCGGCGCTTTTAAGCCCATTTTGATGCCCATTGGACCCGTATCTTCAACCGTACCTAAAGGCACTTGCCAAGCCACTTGACGGGTTTTCATATCAATCGCCGTCATGGTTCCGAAAGGTGGTTTTTGGCATGGAATGCCCAATACCGACATAAAGCGGTTTTTATTCACTTTATACGGTGTACCCTTCATTGGCACTGCGCCCATACCAGTGTTGACCTTCTCTCCGCCACTGGCTTCAAGTTTTAAGTCTTCAGGCGTTTGTTTAATCAGCTGAATCCACAGACCTAGGCGCATGTCGTTGACAAACATATAACGATGCGTTGGGTCAAATGCGATACTGCCCCAATTCATCCCACCCAACGAACCCGGAAAACTTAAAGATATATCAGAACCCGGTGCAGTAAAGAGACCGTCATAACGCATCGATTTAAAGTTAATACGACACATCAACTGGTCAAATGGCGTTGCGCCCCACATGTCCGATTCAGTCAAAGTTTGATTGCCAATTTGTGGCATTTCAACTGAACGTGGCTGAGTTGCACTGTATTGCTCATCAGGAATATCTGCAGCTTTGACAGGTTGTTCAATGACTTTGGTTAAAGGCTTGCCTGTCACACGATCGAGTACAAAGAACTGACCAGATTTAGTGCCAATGACGACAGCAGGTTTGGTTTGCCCATTTTGCATTGGAAAATCGACCAAGCTTGGCTGTATGGGTAAATCGAAGTCCCAAAGATCATTGTGAACGGTTTGATAAACCCACTTCTCTTTACCTGTGGTTGCATCCAAAGCCAAAACAGAAGAATTGTACTTATGGTCTACAGGTGGCTTTGTTGCACAAACATTCAAAAGCTAAACTTCTTCCAAGTTATCTAAATTTAAGTGGCAACTTGGGTGTGAGGTCGGCCTAAATCTGTAAATTTATTTAATACGGCCACACGTGCATGAATCTCATTGACTTGGCTTTGAAAGTTTCTCGCACGGAGTTTATCGCCTAATAATTTGATGCAATGCATCTTGGTTTCTATCAGACTTCTGCGATGATAGCCTGACCAATTTTTCCATATTGTTCTTCCTAAACGTTTAACTGTTCGAAGTAATTCATTTCGCTCTAGCGAGCTGGTCTTTGTATCTTTCCAAGGTTTCGCATTTTTTCTTGGCGGAATCACCGCATGTGCTTGTCGGTCTGCAATTACTTGACGGCATTGCTTGGTGTCATAAGCCCCATCAGTATAGACAGAGTCAATCTGCTCATCTTGTGGAATCTGATCGAGTAAATCACCAAGCACTTGTGAATCACTCACATTATTTGTAGTGAGTTGAATAGCGCGTATTTGAAGGGTTTCAGCATCTATACCAATATGAAGTTTACGCCATTGGCGACGATATTCAGGTTGGTGTTTCTTACGCTTCCATTCACCTTCGCCTAGAAACTTTAAGCCAGTAGAATCGACGAGTAGCTGGAGACCATTACTGCTTTTTTGATAGTTAATTGCAATATCAATATGCTTTTGTCTTCTACAAATGGTTGAATAATCCGGTGCTGTCCAATCTAATCTACAAAGATGAATGAGACTTTGCACAAAGCCAGTGACCATGCGTAAAGAAAGACGAAATAAGGATTTGATCATTAAACAGCATTGGATGGCTGTATCTGAATAAGTTTGATTTCGACCATGTTTACCTTTGGGTTGAGCGTACCATTGCGTCTTGGGATCAAACCAAATTGAGAGATTTCCTCGATTTATTAATGCACTGTTATAAGAAGACCAATTGGTTGTACGATAGATTTTAGGTGTGGGCTTATTCATTTGAGAATTATATTGTGGAATAAGCCTTTAGAGATAGGTTTGTGCAACAAAGCCTATGAAAGCATATAAATATTTTAAATAGGCAATCAGGTGATTTAATTGATACTTCTTTACAGCGTGCGACACAAGCTATCATGAAAAATAATGACTTTAGTGATCTTATTTGGTTGATCAAACACTACCCCGCAAAACTATAAGTTTCAGGGTCAAACCAATATTAGACCTTGCAATATTTTAAAATAGATCGACTCTTTCCCAATATACACCCATAAAAAATCAGCCTTGAATGGGCAAGGCTGATTCTTTAACTGATGGTTACTGGACTAACTTAAACAGATAAGTCTACGCACAAATATTTCATTTCGAGATATTCGTCGATACCAAATTTAGAACCTTCACGACCTAAGCCAGACTGCTTCACACCTCCAAACGGAGCCACTTCATTTGAAATCGCGCCAGTGTTGATGCCAACCATACCGTACTCAAGCGCTTCACCAACACGCCACTGACGTGCTGTGTTTTGGGTAAACAAGTAAGTTGCTAGACCAAACTCTGTGTCATTGGCCATTTGCACTGCTTCTTCTTCGGTGTTGAAGCGGAACAATGCAGCCAATGGGCCAAATGTTTCTTCTTTCGCGACTTTCATCTCTTGCGTCACTTCGGTTAAAAGTGTCGGTTCAAAGAAAGTACCACCTAAGCTTGAACGTTGACCACCGGTTTTAACCTGTGCACCTTTGCTAATGGCATCGGCAATATGCGACTGTACTTTTGCAATCGCAGCTTCGTCGATCAAAGGCCCTTGGGTTGAAGTCTCAACTCGACCATCACCGACTTTTAAGTTGGTCACAGCAACCGCTAATTTTTCAACCAAAGCATCGTAAATACCGTCTTGTACATAAATACGGTTGGCACATACACAGGTCTGTCCGCTATTGCGGAACTTGCTGGCCATAATACCTTGTACCGCTTGCTCAAGATTGGCATCATCAAAAACCAATACTGGTGCATTACCGCCTAATTCTAAAGACAGTTTTTTGATGGTTGGCGCACATTGTTGCATCAAGATACGACCGACTTGAGTTGAACCGGTGAAGCTCAACTTTTTCACCGTGTCGCTTTCACACAATGTTTTACCCACTTCGCTTGAATCACCACTGATGTGTAATAACACGTCTTGTGGCAAACCAGCACGCAGTGCTAACACTTCTAAAGCATAAGCTGTTAAAGGCGTTTGCTCAGCAGGTTTCACAATCATTGAACACCCTGCTGCAATGGCAGGTGCTGCTTTACGTGTGATCATTGCTGCGGGGAAGTTCCACGGCGTAATTGCTGCCGTAACACCAATCGCCTGTTTGATCACCAACAAACGCTGGTTCGGCAGTGTTGGTGTTAAAACTTCACCATCGATACGGCGTGCTTGTTCAGCAAACCAACGAATAAATGAAGCAGCATAGCCAATTTCACCACGTGCTTCAGCTAAAGGCTTACCTTGTTCAGCAGTCAAAATCTGAGCCAATGACTCTTTATTTTCCTGCATCAAATCAAACCAAGCCCAAAGCACATCAGCGCGTTGTAGAGCTGTTTGTGCTTTCCACGCAGTTTGTGCCTTTTGAGAACGAGCAATCACTTGCTCAACTGACGCGCGGTCATGGGATTTCACCCATGCCAAAGTGTCATGTGTTGCGGCATCTTTGACTTCGATGTAACCGCCATTTTCAGGCATATCAAAACGAATATCTGGATGCTGTAATAAATCTTTATATTGCGCTTGAAGCATCATCATTACTCTTCAATTATGCTGCAGCAGAAAGTGCAAAACCTTGTTTTAAAATGTTTAAGCCAGCACGGAATTGTTCTGCAGGAATCGTTAAAGGATATAAGAAACGGATCACATTACTATAACGACCACAGGTCAAAATAAGCAAGCCATTTTGCATTGCATAGTTTTGAATTGCTTTCGCTTGATCCGCCGTTTCCAACTCAATCGCGACCATTGAACCCAACGCACGAATTTCTTGGACTGTAGACGAAGACTGTTTGAGTTCATTCAGAACTTCAACCAACTCTGCGCCCAATACATTTGCACGTTCGCAAAGACCTTCTTCTTCAATCACGTCCAGTACGGCATGCGCAGAAGCTACAGCCACTGGATTACCTGCATAAGTACCACCTAGACCACCTGGGTTCGGTGCATCCATCACTTCAGCACGGCCAACCACACCAGAGATTGGGAAACCACCACCAAGACTTTTCGCCATAGTGATTAAATCGGCTTTGGTCTCGTAGTGATCCATGGCAAATAACTTACCAGTACGGGCAAAGCCTGTCTGTACTTCATCTGCAATAATCAAAATACCGTGTTGATCACATAGCGCACGTAAACGCTTTAAGAATTCAGCAGGAACAACGTTGAAACCGCCTTCACCTTGAACAGGTTCAAGCACAATAGCAGCGACATCATGCGCCGCAATATCTTCAGCAAAAATATCTTCAATGCTTTCAATCGCAGCATCGACAGTAATGCCTTTTGACTCTACTGGATAGCGCGCATGGAAAACGCCTGCAGGCATCACACCAAAGTCACGTTTGTACGGTGCAGTTTTACCCGTCATTGCCATCGTCATAAATGAACGACCGTGGAAACCGTTACCAAAAGTCACAATACCGTGACGACCTGTGTAAGAACGTGCAATTTTCACTGCATTTTCTACAGCTTCGGCACCAGTAGAGAAGAATGTTGTTTTTGCTTCACCAGCAATTGGCGCACGTGCATTAATACGTTCAGCCAAAGAAACATAGCTTTCATACGGTACAACTTGGTACGCTGTATGGGTGAATTTAGTCAATTGTTCAGTAACAGCAGCAATAATTTTAGGATGACGGTGACCTGTGTTCAGTACCGCAATACCACCCGCGAAGTCAGTATATTGATTCCCTTCAGCATCCCAAATGGTGGAATTTTCTGCTTTCTCCGCATACCATTGACACATGACACCAACGCCACGAGGAGTCGCTTTTAGTTTACGTGCGTTCAGTGCAGAGTGTTTACTGTCCATTTTGTATCCTCATTCTTGATTCATACATTTATAAAATTTCAGCGTCCCGATCATGCTTTTTGCTGATATACAAAGGACGTGGGGTTTATTGCATTTTGCGCTTTTATTGGCACTAGACGAGAGCCACTTTTCATCAGACAGATGGAGCCAATTCACCCTACCCCTTTATAACTATTTTCCAGATAAAATATTTATTTATTAAAAATTAATAGTTTAAAAAATATAAATTTAAAAAAGGCATACTTATACAAGAGGGCCATTACGGTATTCAACCGAATCACCCAAAATGCTAAAGAAGCCCAAAATTCAGCAAATGACTAGGCTAACCTAGAAACCATTTATGTCCTTCTTTAGGCTTTTCTAATTGTATTTTCAAGCCGTTGTATTCGATTATGTAAATCATCTAAAAAAGCTTTTGCTTTGGATGCGACTTGTGTATATTTCCAGCCCCTTAGTCGCGGGCATTTACTCCCAACGTCTACAAGCGAAATGCTTTACAACGGCTGCCTGACGAGATAATTTTGCATTTACGGTGATCGCTCACGAAAGCCATTTTAATATTGTAGGAGAGAGCCAATTGCGTAGCTTGCTTGGAGATTATTTACTGCAACGATTACAGCAAGATATTGACGGAACCCTACAATTGCGGTTGTTTCGCTGCTTACGCAACGCCATTATTGACAGTGTGCTCGCACCCAAAACTCGCCTACCTGCATCGCGTGACTTAGCCAAAGAAATTAAAGTCTCACGCAATACCGTACTTAGTGCGTACGAACAATTACAAGCGCAAGGCTATGTTGAAGCACGTACAGGCCAAGGCACGTGGGTCGCTGAAAAACTCCCTGAATCCTTTTTGGTCAAAGCTGAAAATACCAATAATCAAACCCAAGAAAAAAAGACCCAGCAGAATTACAATTTGTCGCAGCGCGGTTCCTATCTCATCGGCTATTCAGCTGCATCGCCTTACCAATGGGGCGCGTTTGTGCCCGGTGCACCTGATGTCACAGAATTTCCGCACCATATTTTTAGCCGTATTCAGACCCGCCTCAGCCGTGAACCCGAAATTAACAGTCTTATTTATAGCAATGCGGGCGGTTGTTTAGAGCTGCGCCAAGAACTGGCAGAATACCTCAAAATTGCGCGTTCGGTGCAATGCGATGCAGATCAAATCATTATTACTGAAGGGACACACCAGGCGATCGATTTGGTTTCACGGACCTTAAGTGACCCAGGCGATGAAATTTGGATTGAAGATCCTGCTTATTGGGGGGCACGGAATATTTTACGCATTAATGGCGTGAATCTACGCTCCTTACCTGTCGATCAAGAAGGCATTATTCCTGACCTAGACCCAAAAACCCCGCCTAAACTGATTTTTGTAACGCCTTCACATCAGTACCCTTTAGGCTCTCACTTAAGCTTAGAACGTCGTAAACAATTGATTGCCATCGCGCGCCAGCATAAAAGCTGGATTGTGGAAGATGACTATGACAGTGAGTTCCGCTTCTCGGGTCAGCCCTTCCCTTCTTTGCAAGGTTTGGAACCTGATGCACCTGTCATTTATATGGGAACCTTCAGTAAAACCATCTACCCTGCGTTGCGCATTGGCTATTTGGTGGTCCCTAAAAAGTTGTTTTCACCACTGCGTATTGTGGCATCGGAACTATATCGGGGCGGGCATTTACTGGATCAAAAAGTCTTGGCAGAGTTTATCCGTGAGGGCCATTATGAAGCACATATTCGTCGTATGCGTTTACTCTATAGCAAGCGCCACGCCTTTTTAATCGACCTGATTACACGTCATCTTGGGGCAGATTTCCTGCATGAATACAATACCGCTGCTGGTTTACATTTGATTTTAAAGCTGCCGAGCAACATGGATGATGTGTTGATTGCTAGCAATGCACTTGATCAAGGCGTAAAAGTTCGAGCACTGTCACAATACTATACCAAGCATTATTCAACACGGCAGAAAGGACTACTATTGGGCTTTGCCTGTGTCCGTGAACAAGAAATATTGGTGGCTTTTGGTGTGTTACTCAAATGTCTGCGAAATGCAGGAGTTCGTACGCTGAGTTGATTATTTTTATAAATTAGATACTTAAGTTTTTTAAAACCATTCGACTTGCGACTAAAGCAGCAGTTACAAAGCTAAGTTTTGCTGCTTCATTCTATAAATTATTGAGATGAGAGTAAACATTGGCTCCCCAGCTTTTCACATTTTAGCTGCAATTGGCTCCTTCCAAATGCTAAAAAATGGCTCTCGTTTACTGAGAACAAAAAAGAGAGATTAGGTGCATACATAAACAACATGTAACCGTTTTGTAGCCAAAGTGTGATTTTTCACGCTTTGACAGAAATATCAGATTTATTCATTTTTGCCTTAATAATAATAAAGCCTCTGATCATTCGGTTACAGTTTTAAAGGATGAGTAGTCCGAAAAAGGCTTTGCCCCCTTTTGAAACTACCTCCTTAAGATTAAGGAAAATTATATGGAAGCACCTAAACAAAGCGCTGTGCCGGATGCATCTCAGGGCTTAAAAAATGGACTTAAGTCGCGTCATCTCACCATGATCTCGATTGCAGGTGTCATTGGTGGTTCACTGTTCATCGGCTCGGGAAATGTTATCTATTCAGCAGGCCCTGCTGCAGTTTTGGCCTATGCGTTTGGTGGATTACTCATTCTGTTAATCATGCGTATGCTAGGTGAAATGGCCGTTCTCAATCCAGACAGTGGGTCATTTTCAACCTATGCAGATCGTGCCATTGGGCGTTGGGCTGGTTTTACCATTGGCTGGCTGTATTGGTGTTCTTGGGCTTTGCTGATGGGCTGGGAAGCCTATGTCGCAGGTAAAATTCTCAACAGTTGGTTTCCCTTTATCCCAATCTGGGGTTACATGCTGGTCGTAATTGTGTCCTTAGTTTTGGTTAACTTACAAAATGTCAAAAACTATGGTGAATTTGAGTTTTGGTTTGCACTCATCAAAGTAATTGCGATTGTGATTTTCTTAGTGATTGGTAGCTTGGCTATCATGCATTTATGGCCATGGGGTCAAGCAACTGCATCAGGAATCACGCATTTAACTGCGGACGGCTTCATGCCGAATGGTTTCTCGGCAGTCATCACCGCCTTACTCGGGGTTATGTTTGCCTACATCGGTGCTGAAATTGTTACGGTTGCGGCGGCAGAATCAGAAAACCCTGCCCGTGAAATCCGTAAAGCGTCTAACTCGGTGGTTTGGCGAATTATGTTGTTCTATGTCGGTTCAATGTTTATTACCGTATGCCTCATTCCACATAACAATCCACTGTTAAAAGATCCAACTTGGGGAACCTATAGTGTGACTTTGTCAGCACTTGGCATTCCAGAAGCAAAACACATTGTTAACTTTGTAGTCCTGACCTCGGTATGTAGCTGCTTTAACTCGGCACTCTATACCTGCTCACGGATGTTATTTTCACTGTCCAACCGTGGCGACGCACCGAAAAGCTTTGGTTCAATCAACCGTAATGGTAGTCCGTGGATGGGCGTTCTGGTCTCGTCATTATTTGCTCTGGTCGCAACGTACCTTACTGCAACTGAAAGTATGAATGTCTATGACATCTTCATGTTAGCAACAGGTACAGCAGCGTTGTATGTCTACTTGACCATTGCCTTCTCACAATTACGTATGCGTAAAAAATTAGAAGCCGAAGGACAAGTGATTGACTTTAAAATGTGGTTATTCCCTTGGCTCACTTATCTTGCCATCGCATTTATCATTGGCGCACTCATTACCATGCTTGTGGAAGGCACCTACTTCAAAGAAGTGACTTACACTAGTTTACTTGCTCTGTTTATTGTTGGATTGGGCATCTGTGCACAGAAATTTAACTGGGGAAAGCATGCTCAAGATAAGCCTATGAATACTCAGGCGGACTTGACCAACAATCTGTAATGTTAAACTAATGTCAGATTGAGCAAAATTCAACATACACTAAAACCAATGGCCTCCCAGTGAAAGCCATTGGTTTTTTAGGCTAAACTCAGCAATAAGTTCAATTTTTACTCAAATGTTAGCCACCGTTTTTATCTATCTTTCTGTATTCATATTCTAGAAAACTGTCAGCCTGTTTGATATTGCAGAGCCCTTTCAGAAAAAAATTTTGTATAGATTGCCGCCTCACTTTTAAGTGCTTTCACTATTCCCTTTATTCTAATAATTTTTATATAACACTTGAATAAAAAGCAAACGATTATCATTTACAGATCTCGCTAGTCAGCTTATCATTTCACAAACTTACAAATTCTCCGTATTTTCTTCACATTTAACCTATACATCATTTTAAGGATCTCTTGTGTTACTCCCTCATTTCAAAAAATCAGTCCTCACCCTCTGCTTATTTCCCTCCATACTTTATGCAGCCGATACATACCCTACTGTGACGCTTAACCCGATAATTGTGCAAGCCGAAGGCAACTGGTTAGATGAAGCCAATGCACAGAAAGTACTAAATCATGCTGGAGCGCGTACAGTCATTCAGCGTGATGAGTTGATTAACCGAGGCGTAACTTCTGTCAAAGAGGCTTTACGCACTGTGCCTGGTATTCAAGCTCCTGAAAATGCAGGAACAGCAGGGAGTGATGCATCGTTAAGCATCGGTGTCCGTGGTTTAACGTCACGGTTTTCACCACGCTCACAGGTACTCGTGGACGGTGTTCCACTTTCGTTTGCCCCTTATGGTCAATCACAACTCTCCTTAGCACCCACTAGTTTAGGCAATACTGAAAGTATCGACGTGGTGCGTGGCGCGGGCTCTGTTCGCTTTGGGCCACAAAATGTAGGAGGGATTATTAATTTTAACTCGCGTACAATTCCTGAAACCTTTGCTGGAACGGTAGACCTCACTACAGAAATTGCAGAAAACGGTCATGTAAAATTTAACCCCAACTTATTTGTGGGTGGAACCTTAGACAACGGTTTAGGCTTAGCGCTGTTATATTCTGGCGTTAATGGAGAGGGTTTTCGCGATAAAAATGATGACTCTGACATCAACGATATTCGCTTAAAAGCAGCTTATGCAATAGATGAATATGCAAAAATTGAAGCCAATCTACACCGCTACGATGCAGATGTAGATATGCCTGGAGGTTTAACCCCTGCTCAATTTGCTGAAAATCCATATCAGTCCTTGCGCAATCATGATTATATGAAAGGGCATCGTACTGACGGTTCAGTTAAATACAGCTATAAAAAAGATGACAATGCCTTTGAGCTTTTGGCCTATCACACTGACACCTTCCGTGATGCAGGAATGGAACGTAGTGGATCAAAACTGTACCAAACGGCGCCACGTAATTATAAAGTGACGGCAATCGAGCCACGGTATTCGCATGCGTACCAACTTGGGACTACTGAAAATGAAGTTTCTGTGGGCTATCGCTATCTACATGAAACTAGTGAAGAGGCGGTTAATCGTGCAAGCTATAACACGGTCACAGGCCCTACAAATGAATATGCTTGGACCAAAGCAGACGGGAAAACAGATGCACATGCATTGTTCATCGACAACCGCACAGATGTGGGTGCATGGTCTCTGATTCCTGGTGTTCGTTTTGAGAAAATCAAAACCACCGAAAATATGTACAAATTAAATAAAGATGCATCGGTACTCAACGGAGTACATGCTGAAAAATCCTATGATGCAGTATTACCAAGCTTTTCAGTCATGTA
Source organism: Acinetobacter sp. 789_lipA (assembly GCF_058242845.1). Taxonomy (NCBI): domain Bacteria; kingdom Pseudomonadati; phylum Pseudomonadota; class Gammaproteobacteria; order Moraxellales; family Moraxellaceae; genus Acinetobacter; species Acinetobacter sp. 789_lipA. The sequence continues at coordinate 3,522,501 of NZ_JBZAYS010000001.1, forward strand.
TAAAGCCAATGATTTGTGGAATATTTTTGCAAACTACGGTAAATCTTTTGCACCACTACAATATAGCCAAATGGCTAATACCAATGCGTCAGGTGCCTATCTGACCATGCAAGGCTTGCAACCTGAAAAAGCCAATAATTATGAAATTGGTACACACTATTTAGACCCATATCTATCCCTAGAATTCACCCTGTTTTATATTGATTTTTCTGATGAATTAAAACGAGATGATGCAACTCAAACTTACTCAAATTTAGGTGCCACTGAACACAAAGGAGCCGAGTTCGGATTTAAATATAATCTCGGTGCAATCAGTGACGAACTCAGCGGTATTTCGCTATATGCCAATACCACTTACACCAAAGCAACCGCATCTGCTGGGGAAAACAAAGGACAAGATCTCGACTTTTATTCACAATTGGTCGGCAATGCTGGAATAGACTATAAAGTTGATCAATGGACACTAAACACTAATTTCTACGGTCAATCTGGTCAAACCGCATCGGGCACCCATGATGCTACTGGACGCTATGGCAACATTCCTGGTTATGGTTTAGTGGGTGTTCGGGCATCCTATGATTTTTCCAACACACAACTCAATGGTCTCAAAGTGGGCTTCGGTGTGAAGAACCTATTTGACCGTGAATACTACACTCGTTCAGCGGATCAAGTCGGTGGAATGTATGTAGGTGCGCCACAAACGTATTATCTACAAACCTCATTTGATTTCTAGACACTCAATTCTAGAAAAGCAAATATTCAGGCAGAGACACCTCTCATTCATCTTTGCAAAAGTGATGTCCTCGCCTGAAACAACTTTCCCTTTATTTCTAGACAGCACCAAAAGCTGAAATGGATACTCTATCTGATAAATGTCAGCCCCTCGGCATAAGCTGCTCAACTCAACCTACAACCTTCAAATCTAATAAAAGATACTAGAATCCCTTAAAATAAACCGATAAAAGGTTATGCCCTATTTTTACTAAATTTTAGATTCAATATAAAAATTAAGTACTTAAATAATAAATATGTTTTCAAAAATGACTGCGAAAATTTAGCCCACTCATCTCTTTAACTTACAATCAGTTGATTGTAACAATACAGAGAAGCATAAAACCAAGCTAGTCTCACTAAATTTTTCACGATAAGATGATATTTTTACTCTAGGGATAAGAAGATAAATAAGAAGCCAACAATTATTTTAGTACATGGATTTTGGGGCGGCGCTGCCCATTGGTCGAAAGTCATTACTGACCTATCTCACCGAGGTTACGAAGCCTTACGTGCCGTTGAACTGCCGCTCACCTCTTTGGCGGATGATGTCGAAAGAACCCGTAAAATGATTGCACAAGTACAAGGAGATGTACTTTTAGTTGGCCACTCCTATGGGGGGCGGTCATTACCGAAGTGGGTAATCAACCCAATGTTGTGGGTCTAGTCTATATTGCAGCTTTTGCACCCGATGCTGGTGAAAGTCCAGGTGGCATTACGCAGCAACATTTACCCGTTGGTGCCCCCAACTTAGAACCCGACAGTGACGGATACCTTTGGGTCAAAGCCGATAAATACCATGAAAGCTTCTGTCAGGACTTAACGAATGATGAAGGACTGGTCATGGGCATCACCCAGAAAGCCCCTGTTGCGAGTACTTTTGGCGATACCATTTCAAACCCAGCATGGAAAAACAAACCATCTTGGTACCAAATTTCAACTGAAGACCGCATGATTCACCCTGAAAACCAAGCCATGATGTCTTCACGCTTAAATGCTCAAAAAGTCATTTCTTTAGATGCCAGTCATGCTTCACTCGCGTCTCAACCCAAAGTCGTTGCTGATTTAATTGATGAAGCCGCAACTTTCCTTGCGCGTTAAACTATCTATATTGAAGGGAGTCTACAAACTCCCTTTTTAGAGCTATTTTAAGTATCAAACGACTTCGAATCACAATAGATAGCGCAATATCATTATCCTGTAGGTGTAAATATTCGCACATACTCGGTTCGATGGCTGTCAGCTAGACTTCAGCTTTTACTACTGAAACTATCCTTTATAATAAAGTTCCCTCGTTAAAAGTTTTATTCAAACTACGCTATTTCAAACAAGGTGTTATGCAAGTTTTGAATAACATTTTTTAACTAATTCAGCATCAAAACTTTCTGTATATTTTAATGAAGTAATAAGAATGAATAGATCATAAAAACAGTTCAAAAAATATAACAGACTAAGTGCAATTTTCTATTTTGTTATATTTTTTCTCTCCAATTCTTGTACCTACATCTTCTAGACATCCTGATGCAAGATCATCATCAGTATTTTAAGTAGGTAGTTTTTAATGAAACGATCTATGCTTTTTTATCATTCCGATTTAGACAGCAACTGGGTATCGAACCGTCGATATTCCTGCCAGCCATGGAGGATGCAATGAGCCTCGGATTAACCGCACTTGAGTTGGCAAGAATTCAATTTGCCTTTACTGTTTCTTTTCATATTATTTTTCCTGCAACCTCTATTAGTTTAGCCTGCTTTCTTGCCATGCTGGAATGGAAGTGGCTGCGCACCCAAAATCCAATTTATAAAGACTTATTCAAGTACTGGATTAAGATTTTTGCCGTGGCATTTGCTATGGGAGTTGTTTCAGGCATTGTCATGGCCTACCAGTTCGGCACCAACTGGAGTGAGTTTTCACGCATCGCAGGCAGCGTCACAGGGCCATTGCTCACGTATGAAGTCATGAGCGCCTTCTTTTTAGAAGCCGGTTTCTTGGGCATTATGCTATTGGTTGGGGACGGGTCAGCCCCAAAGCCCACTTTTTTGCCACGTTAATGGTCGCTATCGGTATTTGTATTTCCATGTTCTGGATTTTATCCTCCAACAGTTGGATGCAGACACCTCAAGGCTTTGCCATTGAAAATGGCATTATTGTCCCCACAGATTGGTGGGCAATTGTGTTTAACCCATTCTTCCCCTACCGATTTGCCCATATGGCAGCAGCGGCCTTCCTAGTCTCATCACTTTTAGTGGTCGGCACCGCAGCATGGCATTTGCTGAAAGGTCGTCGTGATGAGTTAGTGAAAAAATCTTTTTCCATGGGCTTATGGATGGTCCTGGTCACGTCTTGCTTACAAGTTGTGATTGGGGACAACCACGGTTTAAATACCTTAAAACACCAACCTGCAAAATTGGCAGCCATTGAAGGTCATTGGGAAACCAATCGTGATCATGGCATGCCTTTATTACTGTTCGCTTTACCGAATATGGAAACAGAATCGAATGATCTTGAGATTGGTATTCCCAATCTGGGTAGTTTGATTCTGACGCATTCCCTAGAGGGTCAGGTCACTGGTTTAAAAGACTTCGCAGCTGAAGACCGTCCGAATGCACTGATTGTATTCTGGAGTTTCCGTGTCATGGTTGGCTTGGGTATGTTAATGGTTTTACTCTCATTAACAGCGCTGTGGCTGCGTAAAAAAGGCTCTTTATATGAAAGCAGTTGGTTTCATAAATTTGCCATCATCATGGGGCCTACAGGTTATATCGCGCTCCTAGCAGGTTGGGTCACTACAGAAGTTGGTCGCCAGCCTTGGGTGGTGTATGGCGTGATTCGAACTAAAGACGGTTTATCGCATACAGTCACCGCAGATCAAGTCGGCTTGAGCCTGATTATTTTTGTTCTGGTCTATACCGTCGTCTTTGGCGCGGGTATTTACTACATGCTGCGCTTGATCAAACTAGGCCCTGCTTTTTCTACGCCTTTAGATGCCGTACAAGATACTGGCCCGGGGCATTTTAAAACCCCTCTACGTCCACTCAGTGCTGTTGAAGAGTCTATCGATACCACTGATCCCTCTGCTCAAAATAGTAAGGAGAAACCACATGATTGATCTCGCTTTGGTTTGGGTCGGTATCATCGGGCTCGGGGTACTCATCTATGTGGTTATGGATGGTTTCGACTTAGGCATTGGCATTCTGTTTCCCTTTATGAACGGAACGCAAGAACGTGATGTGATGATGAATACCGTCGCGCCCGTTTGGGACGGTAATGAAACATGGATGGTCCTCGGTGGTGCTGGCTTATTCGCTGCATTTCCTTTGGTCTATTCAACTGTTTTATCGGCACTGTATTTACCCATTATTTTTATGGTAGTGGCTTTGATTTTCCGCGGCGTAGCATTCGAGTTCCGCTTCAAAGCCACGCGCACCAAATACCTCTGGGATCTTGCGTTTATCTGGGGCTCTATCTTATCGAGCTTTTTCCAAGGCGTGATTTTAGGGGCTTATATCCAAGGTATTCAGACCACCAATGGTATTTACAGCGGTGGTGGATGGGACTGGTTCACGCCATTTACATGTTTTACCGGTCTAGGGGTCGTGGTCATGTACGCCACTTTAGGCTGTGGCTGGCTCATTTGGAAAACCGAAAAAGAGATACAACAACGGATGTATCATCTGATGCCTAGACTGATTATTGCTTTGCTCATCATCTTCGGTGCAGTGAGTTTATATACGCCACTGACCCATCCTGAAATTGCGCAGCGTTGGTTCTCTCTGCCGAATCTATACTATTTTAGCCCCGTGCCAATTTTAGTTTTACTGTTTGTAGGCTTGATTCTATCGGCATGCAAAAAGCAGCATGAACTAAAACCGTTTATCTATACTTTGGCTTTAGTCTTTTTGGCTTTTACTGGCTTCGTCATCAGCTTATGGCCCAATATTATTCCGCCATCGGTCACTATTTGGCAGGCCGCTGCACCTGAGTCAAGTTTAAAGTTCACCTTGGTGGGAGCTGCAATTTTAATCCCAATCATCATTGCCTATACCTTCTTGTCCTATTGGGTGTTCCGTGACAAAGTACGTATAGGAGATCAGGGTTATCATTAATTGAGGAGATAGACATGAAAAAATTTGTTGATCGACTCAGCCCACGATTATGGTTTATTTTATTGTGGTGCTTTGGCTTTATTTCTCTCGCACTGATTGCGGGTTTCTTTAAGCTGTTGCTGAGTTTTGCTTACTAAAACCAGCCAAGCATTTTTTATGAATTAGGCACGGGACTTTCAATACATGTCCTGTGCCTTTTAATTGCAGCGAACCCATATGTATAAATCAGAAAAACTTGCGCTCAGCCTGAAACATTTGATTGAAAGTGGTTTTTGGAAAGCCAACGATAAACTACCTTCACTACGTCAACAAGCTGAAACATCGGGTTTTAGCCTGATGACGGTGATGAATGCCTATCAGGAACTCGAAGCGCAAGGTCTGATTTATTCACAAGAAAAACTCGGTTACTTTGTGACAGGCGATGCGCGCTCAGAAAGCAACTCCAATAGTGTCATCCTCAACGAAAAAATTGAAATCAACTCTAAAATTTTCAGATATTTAAAATCGATCCAATCTGAACAAATGGTTCCCTTTGGCATTGCCTTTCCCAACAGCCAACTACTCTACTCTGCCAAGCTGATGCAAACGTTGGGACAACGTGCCAAACACCGTCTCAGTTATGAACAGATGCCAAGTTTACCTCCCGGAAACTTTGAGCTGCGGAAACTGATTGCGCAGCGCTACTGTATGCAAGGGATTCCAACAGACCCGTCCGATATCGTAATTACCTCGGGCGGATTAGATGCTTTAAACCTCTCCTTACAAGCTATGACCCAACCGGGTGACTACATTTTACTTCAAAAAACAATATTTTATGGCGCATGGCAAGCGGCTGAACATTTGGGCCTGAAAGTCATTAGTATTCCTGAACATGAAGAACACGGTATTGACCTTGAAGCTTTTAAAGATGCAATTGAACGTTATCCAATTAAAGTCTGTCTGCTGATGCTCAACAGTCACAACCCAATTGGTTTTACGGTCAGTGACGACATCAAATACCAACTGGCAAAGCTACTGCACGAGCGCGATATTTATTTAATTGAAGACGATGTTTATGAAGAACTTTATTTTGATCATAAAAAACCGCTGTCGATGAAATACTTTGATCAGAAAAATTTGGTTTTACACTGCTCTTCTTTTTCAAAAACTTTAGGTGCGGGTTTTCGGATTGGTTGGGTCTATGCGGGTAAATTTTCGGAGCATATTCAGCATCTACAGCTGATGAGCACGCTTTCCGTTAACTCGTTTATTCAAAATGCTTTGGTTGATTATTTATCGCATCGACACTATGAAAAGCACTTAAAAACTTTGCGTAACACCTTAAAACGTCTCAAAAATCAGTATTACACTTATTTATCTGAATATTTGTCTGAAGATTATCAAATTCATTATTATCCATCGGGCTATTTTTTATGGATTACCTTGCCTGAGCAGATCAATGGCAATTTAATTTATGAGCAGCTCTTAGAGAAAAATATCAGCATTGCGCCCGGCTCATTATTTTATCAAACGGATAATATTCCACATCATATTCGGATCAATTGTTCATTTGAAATCAATGAACGTATTCAAAATGCCTTAGATGCCTTGATCCAATGTATTTATCCAGAAGCATTTGAATAAAAGTTGAATGGTTTAAATCCAGACTGATTTAAACCATCTTTTTATTTGAAGAGACTCACTGCCCATACTGCAAATATCACCATCCCAGAGATAAAATGACATGATCAGATCATGTCATTCCTCTCAAGTTAGGTATAGGATTTCTCAGCACTCATATTCTGAAAATAGGTGCGATAGATATAGACACAGCCGAGTGAAAAACCAGCCATCAGACCAGATGCGACAGGTAAATGCATCACACTGTCTTGTGGAAAGACGAAAACCAAAAATGGAAAGGCATATACTGCAGGAATTCGCATATCAAAGAGCTTGAGCAAAAGAAACATCAAGGGCATATATATGAGGGTGAGCAAGATCCAATCTTGAATCCACAACTGCATAAGCACGGCCATTGAAATCGACAGTGTCAACACAGCAACCTGCTTAAGATACATTTTCAACGAATACATCATCATATTTAATGATTCGTACACCACCACTGTAATCGGTGGAATCAGTGCCATCGCTTCAACCTTGAAAATAGCAGCGAGTGCAAAACCGATTAAAGTAATACTGGCATATACACCTATTTTTCGTCGATCAAAATTGCCTTTCCTCTCCACGCCTTGGTTCAGTTTAAAGAGCACAACACCCAACATCAGGATAAAACTGGTGGCAAAAATCGAAATCAAAAACGATATTTCATAGGCTTGGGTCACAATCGGCAAGAAACCCGTGGCCAGTGCGGGCGGTAATATATAGTTAAACATCCGCATCACAAGTAACATGGCACAGAGAACCAAAACCAGTTTGAACAGATATGAAATCGGCATCAAATTAACGCAGAAGCCGATTACAGCCGTCAAACTGGGTAAAATAAAAATTTTATCTGGCTGATTGAGCCACTGTTTATCTCGATAGACCCACAGCCCAACCGCCATCGCCGCCATTTCAGGCAGAATAATTTCACGATCATTCAGTCCATAGGCAGCCGCCACCATGAGTACTATAAAGACAAAGGCCGCAAGATAGCTTTTGGGGCTTAAGATTGTCTTTGCATGTGACATAGGATTCATATTCGATTCCTTATTGATTTAAAAAGATATAAAGCCAAGTAAATCCTTCGTCACTGCAATCAGCGATGGCGCAAATAGCACCATAATGATTCCTGAAATAATCATCGAGAGACTGGCAATGACGCCTTCCAATTCATGCCGCTGTCTTGCCCGAACTATGCCCATAGCATGTGCGGCATTACCCAGTGCTGCGCCAGAAGCAAGGTGATTTTTGTATTTGATCCAAAACAAAAGGAGGTCTCCCAACAACATACCGACCAAACCTGTAATCACGGTAAATAGCGGAATCAGGCTGATAGAGCCCCCCACTTTTTCGGTAAGCACCAAAGCGAAAGGAATCGAAATGGAACGCGCCAACAGGCTATTTTTAACGATGTCATCAAAATCCAATAGGCTCGCCAAAAACCAACTGCTGAAAATACCCACCAACATGGCGAGGCTAGAACTGAAGAGCAACACTTTAAAATGTTGCTGAATCATGCGGCGATAACGAAAAACAGGAATAGCAAAAGCCACTGTGATTGGACCGAGCATGGCCACCAAATATTGGGTATAAAAGTAATAGTCTTGGAACTGATGCTGTAAAAGAAAGATCAGTACGATGCTCAAGCTAGGAACAACAATAATGGGGGATAAATAGATTTTTTGTGTTCGAACAAAAAGTTGCTTTGCCATGAAATAGCACAGCACGGTCCAAACCAAGTAAAAAAGCCCCCAGCATTCAGTCATACTGATCTTCCTGTTTTGGTTCCTGATTTAGCTCTGGCTGCTTTAACAGCAACCGCACGCTATATACAGAAACCATCATCACTAAAGCGGTGCTGATTAAAATCACTAGCAGAATTTTCCAACCACTGGTGATCAATAAATCCTGATATTGAATCACACCGACCACAGGCGGAATGAAAAACAGCAGCAATTCAGCCAGCAACAGATCGGCACCGCGTTCAACGTGGGCTAATTTCAGCCACTTCATTTCAAGCAAGAACAGCAGCAGAAAAAAACCAAGTACTCCAGATGCCACAGGCAAATTCAACAACTTTTGTAAGACATAAGCACAGCTCCAAACGGCCAAAATAATGATGATTTGGTAGCTCGCAGTGTTTAACTTCTTCAGCCGAGTTCGGTCGTCCAACATCTCAATTTATGTCCGCATATGCCCGCGCTTTAAACGGCTGGATCGAAACACGTTTGTAAGTTTCTAAAAAAGATTCATGCTCCAAACGCAAATCCAGATAAGTATTTAGAATTTCTTCGAGCACATCGGGAATATCTTCCACAGGAAATGATGGCCCTAAAATATCACCGATGGATGCATCATGATCTGAGTTACCGCCTAAACTAATTTGGTAATATTCAGCGCCTTTTTTATCGACACCTAGAATGCCAATATTACCGACATGGTGGTGTCCACACGCATTCATACAACCTGAAATGTTCAAATCGACCCTGCCTAAATGATATAAAGCATCCAGATCATCAAAACGGCGAGCAATCGCCTCATACACCGGAATGGATTTGGCATTTGCCAAGGAGCAAAAATCGCCACCTGGACAGCAAATCATGTCAGTCAGAAAGCCAATATGCGCACGAGCCAAATTGCCACGATCTAAGACTTGCCACAGTTCAAACAGATCCTTTTGGCGTACATCGGTTAAGGCAATATTTTGCTCATGCGTGGTTCGCAGCTCACCAAAGGTATATTGGTCAGCCAAATCTGCAATTAAACGCATTTCATCGGAAGTCATATCCCCCGGTGCTACACCCGCCCGTTTTAAGCTGATCGTAACGATGCGGTAGCCCGCGACTTTATGTGCATGGGTATTGATATTGAACCAGTGTTTAAACTTCGGATACTGTTGGAACAACGCCTCAAAATTTTCTGCATCTAAAGGTTCATAGGCAAACGGTCGAAATACGGCATCCATTTGCGCTAAAACACTAGGCTGAACTTTGAGCAGTGTTTGAGTATGTGCAAACTCAGCTTCCACTTTTTCCGCAAAGCCCGCTGGAGTGAGGGCTTTCACTAAAATTTTAATACGCGCTTTGTATTTATTATCACGGCGACCATGCAAGTTATATACACGCATGATGGCATCTAAATAAGCAATTAAATCTTCACGGGCTAAAAATGGCTTAATCACATGTCCCGCTAAAGGGGTGCGTCCAAGCCCACCACCGACTTTAATTTGATAACCTAACTCCCCCGTTCCATTTTCTACCAGATAGACCCCAACATCATGAAAAGTTGTGGCAGCACGGTCTTGTTCAGGGTGTGCACAAACTGCAATTTTGAATTTACGCGGAAGGAATGAAAACTCTGGATGGAAAGTACTCCACTGGCAAATTAGTTCACAGGTGGGGCGCGGGTCTGTGAGCTCGCCCTCAACTACACCTGCATATTGGTCTGTGGTGGTGTTTCGAATACAGTTGCCACTGGTCTGAATAGAATGCATGTGTACTGTAGCGAGTTCCTGCAAAATATCGGGGACATCTGCAAGCTGCGGCCAATTCAGTTGAATATTTTGACGCTTAGAAATATGCGCATAACCACGGTCATACTTCTGTGCAACCTCAGCCACCTTACGCAATTGCTCTGTGTTCATTAAGCCATAAGGCACTGCCAAACGTAGCATGGGTGCATAACGTTGAACATATAAACCATTTTGTAAGCGTAAGGGGCGGTATTCTTCTTCGGTCAGTTTTCCCTCTAAATAACGCTGGGTTTGGTCGCGAAACTGTGCGACACGTTCATTCAATAAATTTTGATCAAAGTCTGTGTATAAAAACATGGGGATGACCTAGGTATATGCATCAATTGAAAGAAAAGCTGTTTTGAATGGGAGATCAAAAATGCAAGTTAGGCGAAAAAAGTCGCCGGCTTTCGGGACACGCCATGTTGTAGACAGGTCTGCATATACTCGGCATAGACCGATAACTTTTCATAAATATGCTCGGCATAGAACATATCTTCAACCAACTGGGTCGCTTGCTGCTGGTTATAACTGCCATAACTCAACAATAACTGCGCATTCAATGTGGCGAATTTTTCACATAAATCGATATATTGCTGATCTTTGTTTTTAAAGAACAATTTCCGCATATTCCATTCACTACTGTCGATGATGACATCTTGTGGATGGGTAGAAATATAGTTGATTTTGACTTTAAAAAACTGTTCCAGCTCTGCGAGTTTTTGTGTATTGAGCACCAATGATGTCACCAAAAAAATCTGCGAGACATCAGTTCGACATAGCGCTTTGATCAATGAAAAATAGAAAAAATCGACATCATTGAATACGCTATCACTCAAATCTAAATAAACATTGAGTGCCTCAAGCACGTCATCTATTTTTAGGTTTTGTTTTTGCTCTGCTTGATAGTAACGATTGAGGATATTGAGTACGGTTGGCGTGGCTGGACTGCTATAAATCACTGGATGGTTTAAATTTGCCAAGATAAAAGGCGCAAATAAAAATGCGACCTCGGCATGTTCTGCTTGAATGGCAGACTGCACGATATACTGAACTTTAGCGCTTGAAAAATCACGTAAGACTTTAGCACGCAGCAAAGTTGCTTCTAAGTTTAAATACTGCTGCGCAAGTAGATGTTGCAGTTGATCTGAAAGACCCTGCCCCTCAACCAATTCAGAAATTGTATTCAGTTGCTGTGTTATAAACATTACGCCACCATCAAGATTGTGATCCCTTCTTGAGTCAAATTTTCAGCTATTTTGGTGTGAATGAGTAGCTACAGTAAGGCTTGAAAAAACTATAACAGCGTGCCTCCTTCTCAAGTTTTATAGGTGCAAAAGGCTTTGTTGCACAAACCTAGCCTATAAGGTTTATTCAGTCCTATAATTTCAAAATGAATAAACCTACTCCTAAAACTTATCGTACAACCAACTGGTCTTCCTATAATCGCGCTCTCATTAATCGGGGCAACATTTCCATTTGGTTTGATCCAAACACTCAGTGGTATGCACAACCACAAAACAAGCAAGGTCGAAATCAAACTTACTCCGATACGGCTATTCAATGCTGTTTAATGATCAAATCTTTATTTAGACTCTCTTTACGCATGGTCACAGGTTTTGTTCAAAGTCTGATTAAACTTTGTGGATTAAATTGGACCGCACCAGATTACAGTACGCTTTGTCGAAGACAAAAACATATTGATATTGCGATTAGCTATCAAAAAAGTAGTGATGGGCTACATCTACTCGTCGACTCAACTGGCTTAAAGTTTCTAGGTGAAGGTGAGTGGAAACGTAAGAAACATGGACCTGAATATCGTCGCCAATGGCGTAAGCTTCATATTGGCATCGATGCTGAAACCTTGCAAATACGTGCAGTACAGCTTACTACAAATAATGTGAGCGATTCGCAAGTACTCGGTGATTTACTTGCTCAAATTCCCTTAGATGAACGAATTGATTCGGTCTATACCGATGGTGCTTATGACACGAAGCACTGCAGACAAGTCATTCTAGATCGAGATGCACATGCGCTCATTCCGCCAAGAAAAAATGCAAAACCATGGAAAGATCAGAAATTGAGATCTTTAGAGCGGAATGAGTTACTGAAAACAGTTAAACGTTTAGGAAGAACGCTTTGGAAAAAATGGTCTGGTTATCATCGTCGAAGTTTAGTTGAAACCAAGATGCATTGCATCAAACTATTAGGTGATAAATTAACAGCAAGGAGTTTTTCTAGTCAGGTGAATGAGATTCATGCACGCATAGCCGTATTGAACAAATTTACAGAATTAGGTCGTCCTCATACCCAAGTTGTCACTTGAATTCTGTTCAAATGAGCAGAGTGTTATCTTTTAAATCTTTGTGCAACAAAGCCCTTTTCACACCATTTTGTTCAATTTGTACTGCGGCTTGCCAGCTAGGTAGTTGGCTTAAACCTGCTACATAACGTTGGATATGGGGATAATTTCCACCTTGTCCCATATGATAAACTAAAGCATGTAGTCCAAAGCCCATCATAAAGTCAGCACCGGTTAAACGGTCTGCCACTAGAAATTCTTTATCTTTTAAATATTCATTTAAATGGCCAAATACTTTATCGAACTCAACTTGAGTATAATTTTCTAGAAATACCAACTTCGTACCCTGCTTGGTTTCTATCGCATTAAACGTTTTTAACAAAAATGGCAGCATGGCCGAGCTTTCTGAGAAATGAATCCACTGTAGATAATCGACATAGGTAGATTCATCCATATCTGGTGCTAAATGCGGCGCAAGTTTCTGAATTAATAACTCAACGATCGCACCCGACTCTGCAATAACTTTGCCATCCCATTCCAATACTGGAGATTTCCCTAAAGAATGAATGGTTTTTAAAGAGTCAGGGGCCAAATGCGTGTTTGAGTCACGATAATAGCGTTTCAACTCATAAGGCTGCTTGATTTCTTCAAGTAACCACAAAATGCGAAAAGAACGTGATTGATCTAAATGATGTAGTGTGATCATGATAATTCCTATTTTTTAAATTTTTACAACCACTTTGCCAAAGTTTTCTCCTTTCAACATACCATTGAAAGCATTGATCGTGTTATCTAAACTGAACCGTACCAGGTACGTCGGAGACTTTTTTATTTAAGTTAGGCCACCTGACCTAACGGGTTAATCTTATCATAGTACATTGCTTCAAACTCAAAAGGCGATACATAACCCAGTGCACTGTGTACACGCTTTTTATTGAACCAATCTACCCAGTTTAGTGTCGCAAGTTGTACATCTGCTAAACCTTGCCAATCTGCTTTTAAATATTCAATCACCTCTGTTTTGTATAAGCCATTCACCGTTTCAGCCAGAGCATTATCGTATGAATCACCAGTTGTACCGACTGATGCTCGTAAATTTGCTGCTTCTAAACGATTGGTATAGCGAATGGAAAGATATTGCACACCCCTGTCGGAATGATGAATCACATTCTTTGGCATGCCTCGATCGTGCAATGCTTGCTCCAATGCATCGAGCACCATATCTGTATTCATCCGTGTAGATACTTTCCATCCAACAATTGCTCGCGAGAACACATCAATAATAAAGGCGGTATAGACCCAGCCTGAATGAGTTTGAATATACGTAAAGTCACTGACCCATAATTGGTCAGGTCGATCAGCACTAAAATTACGTTTCACTAAATCATCTGCTCGTTTTTGATCATCTCGGTTGCGGGTAGTTTGTTTGTTCTTACCTCGCCAAACACCTTGTATACCTAGCTTCTGCATCAATCGAGCAACTGTACAACGTGCGATGACATAACCTTCACGTTTCAGTTTTTGCCAAACTTTACGTACACCATATCGACCTAAACTTTCTTTCCAAATACGTTTGATTTGCTCTGCATGATGTAAATCATGCAGAGCACGTTTCGCTCGATGTTCTGGATTGTCAGCGAGATCTAAAGTTCGGTAATAGGTTGAAGCTGCGATCGGTAAAATCCTACAAATCGCATCAACACCATATCGATCTTTATTGTTATGGATAAAATCCACCATTATTTGTATGGGCGGTCGAGCTCCGCCTGGGCGAAAAAAGCGGCTGCTTTACGTAGAATTTCATTGGCACGCTTTAATTCTTTAATTTCACGTTCCATTTGCTTCATTTTTTCTTGATCAGATATCTGTTGTACTTTAATAGGATTTTGCTGATCTAAATGCTTTTGATGCCAGGCACGAAGTGTTTCAGGAGTACAACCGATCTTAGGCGCAATTGCTGTGATTGCAGCCCAAGTAGAAGGATAATCTTTTTCAGATTCAATCAATAATTGAACCGCTCTTTCTCTGATTTCAGGGGTATATTTTAATTTTGTCATCGGGATAGTCTCTCAGAATATTGACTCTCCGACAAACCCGGTACGATTCAAAACCTTGCACCATATGCTCTTTATATTTGATTTTTCCGTCTTTCAACCATTCAGACATTTGCTGATAGAATTCCGGATACTGACTGCCATAATCATCAAAAATAATAAAGCCTTGCATGCGAATACGCTTTTTTAAAAGGGTGGAAATAAAGCCCGGTAAACGGTCTGGCCCTTGTGCTTGCTCGGTAGCGTTACCACACACCGGTACACGTGCCGCAGAGTTAAGCAATGGCCATACCGCATCAAACACTTTACCCCCCCACATTCTCATAATAAATATCAATACCGTTGGGAGCTGCTTGTTGTAATTGTTCTGCAAAATTTTCATCATGATGATTGATACAAGCATCGAAGCCGAGTTCTTCTACTGCATAACGGCATTTTTCAGCCCCACCTGCGACGCCAACCACGCGACAACCTTTAATTTTGCCAATCTGTCCAACCGTAGCACCAACAGGTCCTGTTGCAGCTGCAACGACCAAAGTTTCACCGGCTTTAGGCTGACCAATGTCCAACAGCCCCGTATAAGCAGTAAATCCTGGCATTCCCAAAATACCCAATGCCCAAAATGGATGTTCAGGTTGCATACCTAAGCTTTGACATGCAGTCCCATTAGAAATTGCGTAGCCCTGCCAGCCATTTCCGGAAAGAACCCACTCGCCTTCTTTGAATTTTGGGTTTTTAGAGGCCACCACTTGACTGACTGTTCCACCGACCATCACCTCGCCAATTTCAACCGGTGCTACATATGAAGGAGCATCACTCATGCGACCACGCATATAAGGATCGAGTGACAAGTAAATGGTTTTCAACAATATCTCACCTTGTTTAAGTTCATTGAGCTCAATTTGCTCAATACGAAAATCGCTGTGTTTTGGCTCACCCACTGGCCGTTTAGCTAAAACGATGCGTTGATTAATAACTGTTTTCACACATATAACTCCATGTTTTATTTAGAAATATTTCCCTTCACAATCAAAAATTATGATTAAAATTTCTTTACATCCATTGTAGATGAGTTATAATAAAAAACAATACGACTGGTCTATTTTTTACAATAGAGTAAATAATTAATATGAAGCCTACTCCTATTAAAAAGTCTGAAGCGAAGCGCTTACACATTCTTAACACCAGTTCAGACCTGATTTTGCATAAAGGTTTTACCGGTGTAGGATTACAGGAAATTTTACAGAGCTGTGAGATCCCTAAAGGCTCGTTTTATCATTATTTCCAATCCAAGGAAGCTTTCGGATGTGAATTGGTACAGCATTATGTAGATAATTACCAAGTCCGTTTAAATAATGTATGGCGTAGCGATAAATCCCCTTATCAAAAGCTGATTGAGTATTTTAATTTATGGATAGAAGATCCTGAAACACAGTGTGGTTGGGCGGATAGCTGTTTAATTGTGAAACTTGCCGCAGAAGTTGCCGATCTATCTGAAGATATGCGCTCCATTATGTCCGCTGGCGTCGATGATGTAATCGAACGTATTGCTGCTTTAATTGATTTGGGTAAACAGGATCAGTCTATCCAAGCAGATACTGAGGCCTCGACGTTGGCACAAGTACTTTACCAAATGTGGTTAGGTGCAGCATTACTGAGTAAGTTGCAAAAAGATAAAACACCATTACATCAAGCGCTGAGAGCAACTAAATTTCTATTAAAAAGTGAAGATTCATAAAAATTAAATTAAATATCAATTACATAATTAATGATAGCAGCCCAATGATTACTTATTAATGTGTTGCTATTAGATCAATTTACAATCAATGAGTATAGCGCACAATGAATTCTCCTTCTAAAGCCCTCATGACTCGTATTTTAGTTGGTTATTTAGGCTTATATCCCACACTATTACTGGTTCTCACTTTATTAAAGCCAATTACTCAGCATCAAAGTTTCCCGATGATGGTGTTGATTGAAGTCATAGTATTAGTGCCAGTAACGCAACTGATTTCTTTCCCACTGGCAGGTTGGCTCATTACCCAGATAAAAAATTTTAAGAATTTGTTTTAAGAAGAAGTTATGCTGGCAACAGCAATCCTAAGTTCTTACTTTGCCAACCATAAAGGTTGGCAAAATAACTCACTTAGTCGATATTAATCTGCGTAAGCTGGATAATCAATATAGCCTTTTTCCGTCCCACCATACATAGTGCTTGCATCTACTGCATTCAATGGCCAGCCATTAGCGATGCGATCGGGTAAATCTGGATTCGCAATAAATGGGCGTCCAAATGCAATTAAATCGGCCAGCCCTGCCTCTAAAATTCGAGTCCCTCTTTCTGCCGTATATCGACCTGCGTAAATAATCCGACCACTGAAAGTGTCTCTGACATCTCTACGAAAATCATGAGGAAGTTCTGGTGCATTATCCCAATCAGCTTCTGCAATCGATAAATAGGCAATCCCAACTTCTTCAAGTATCTTTATAGCCTCAATATAAGTCACATGTGGATCATCTTCAACTAACCCCATGTAAACACGATCTTCCTCTGTACTTTCAAATAGCGGGGCAAAACGCACTCCTAAACGATCTGCACCAACCACCTCAGCAACTGCCTGTACTACTTCACGTAAAAAACGCAAACGATTGTTTAGTGATCCACCATATTCATCTTCACGGTGGTTACTATGTGCAGAGATAAATTGATTTACCAAATAACCATTTGCACAATGAATTTCAACCCCATCAAAACCAGCAGCCAATGCATTACGCGCGGCTTGAGCATAGAGTTGCACTAATTCTTTAACTTCTGCATTGCTTAAAGCACGTGGCATTGAAGGATCAGCCAAGGCCCCTGCATTGGGCCCGGTTTCAATAAAGACTTTAACATTACTGTCAGCCCTAATAGCCGAGGGCGCGACCGGTGATGCATGATTGGGTTGCAAAGATGTATGTGAAACACGCCCAACATGCCAAAGTTGTGCAAAAATAATGCCTCCTTTAGCATGCACTGCTTCCGTCACTTTACGCCATCCAGCAATCTGTTCAGGGCTGTAAATACCAGGAGTCCAAGCATAGCCTTGACCACGTGGCTCGATTTGCGTACCTTCGGTGACCATAAATCCTGCCCCGGTACGCTGTTGATAATAGGTTGCCATCAGTTCATTTGGAATATTCCCTGGCTGAGTACTGCGCGACCGCGTTAATGGTGGCAATACAATACGGTTTTGCAAAACATACGGGCCTAAGCTTAAGTTTTGAAAAAATTTGCTGGCTTTCATTTCATTGTATCCAAGTCATCATGACTAAATTGATCTAAATTAAAAAAATACCCTTCCTTCCTGTATATAGAAAAATAAAGGAAGTAAAGCTATTCACTCAGGCCCTTCACCATTAAATGAGGGTTATTTTGCTTATTGCGCCAGTTGCTCAGAGTCAGAAGTTTTATTCACTGCTAAGCACCACAACAGGCACTCGCTACTCTTTATTTCAACAATTGAAGTAATGCTGTAGCTGTTGCAGCAGAAGAGGCTGGATTTTGTCCAGTAACCAGCAAGCCATCTACTTGAACATATACTTGCCAATCATCCACTTTAGAATAATGACCACCGTTTTCTTTAAGCATGTCTTCGACTAAAAATGGTACAATTTCAGTCAAACCTACAGCAGCCTCCTCAGTATTGGTGAAACCAGTCACTAATTTACCGCTAACTAAAGGCGCTCCATTACTCGCTTTCACATGACGTAGAACACCCGGGGCATGACACACTGCTGCAACAGGTTTGCCAGACTGAATCGCCTGTTCAATCAGAGAAATTGAAATTGGATCTTTTGCTAAATCCCACAATGGGCCATGCCCGCCTGGATAAAACACTGCATCATAATCAGCTACAGAAATTTCGCTAAGTTTATGCGTCTGTGCCAATGCTTGCATTGCAGTTGGATCAGCTTCAAAACGATGAGTGGTTTCAGTTTGTGCATCTGCTAAATTACTTTTCGGATCTAGTGGTGGCTGCCCACCTTGAGGCGACGCCAGCGTAACTTCAGCACCAGAGTCAATAAAGGTGTAATACGGTGCAGCAAGTTCTTCTAGCCAGAAACCTGTTTTCTTACCAGTATTGCCAAGTTGATCATGTGAGGTTAAAACGAGTAAAATTTTCATGTTATTTCTTCGATAATTTTCAGAATTGAGGAGCATTGTTGCATGATCACTTGCCGTGTGGCGTGACCACGACAGATACGCTTATTTAGAGGCTCGTCTCGAGAATTTGGCGACTGATCTCTAATGAAACATTTTTATGTTCGCCTAGCTGGGTCAGATTATGTGATTCGAGTTGCGTAATGATGATCTCAATATCTGTCGCCCCCAATTGATAATTGCTAAGACGAGTCGGCAATCCGAGTTGCTCAAAGAAGGTTCGAGTACGGGTAATAGCTGCATCAATACGTTGTTCTTCATCACCTTCGACAATCTGCCAGACACGAGCCGCATATTGTAGTAATTTTTCTCGCTTCTCTTGACGACGTACTTGTAGATTGGCCGGCAACACAATGGCCAAGGTACGAGCATGATCAATACCATGTAAAGCCGTGAGCTCATGCCCAATCAAATGGGTTGACCAATCTTGTGGTACACCAGCTCCAATTAGCCCATTCAGTGCCATGCTAGCAGCCCACATCAAATTCGCACGCGTGTCATAATCTGCTGAATCTTCCAAGATTTTCGGTCCAATCTCAATCAAAGTTTGCAATAGACCTTCGGCAAAACGATCTTGTACTTGTGCATTCACAGGGTAAGTTAAGTACTGTTCCATGACATGAATAAATGCATCGACCACGCCATTAGCCAACTGGCGCGTCGGCAAGCTAAAAGTTTTATTCGGATCAAGTACGGAAAATTGCGGAAAAACATAGGGACTGCTAAATGACAATTTGGCTTGGGTCGATTTTCTGGTGACTACCCCACCGCTATTCATTTCTGAACCAGTTGCCGGAAGGGTGAGTACACTCGCAAAAGGCAAAGCTTGGGTAATTTTATTACCATGGGTTTCTAAAATCTCCCATGTATCCCCTGTATAATTGACTGCTGCTGCAATAAATTTAGTACCATCAATTACCGATCCACCACCGACAGCCATCAAGAAATCTATCTTTTGTTCTCGAATCAGCTCTACAGCTTTCATGAGGGTTTCATAACTCGGATTCGGCTCAATTCCGCCAAATTCATGAATTTCTCTTGCACCTAATGCTTCACGCACTTCAGCTAAAGTACCATTCTTACGTGCACTTTCACCACCAAACAACATTAATACTTTTGCTTCTGTAGGCACATAGTCATTGATTTTAGCTATTGTATCGCCACCAAAAATAATGCGGGTCGGATTATAAAAGTTAAAATTCAGCATATTTTTATCCTAGAATGATCAGTTAATTGATTTGAAAAACCACCGTTATTCATCAAATAAACTTTTAAAAAATCGGACAACACTACGGCTTTTGCCTACACCATGTGCTAACTATACATAAAAATAGACCAGTCGTCTATTTTTATAAAAATTATTTCAGCTTGCGACTTTAGTGATGGTTAAACTAATTCAGATTTGTTCTATACCGCTTTTATTATTGATGTATTTTCACGAGCGATTGTTGGATGAAAGGTATCAACATGTATGACTATTGACATGGTCGTGAACGCATTGGCTGAAACAGTGAATGGCTCATACAAAATAGCAATGATTAAATATTTTAAAAGTAGATTGGCACGGTTTAGCAGATGTACAAATGCAACGCTAAATTAGATAGATTGGTTCAATATAAGGCATGTACATGGATTCATTCGTTTATTTACCCTGTTTTGATATTGACCCATGTAAATGATGAGATTAAGCCATTAAATAAAGTAGCCCAACTTGAATAAAAAGCCTCTGACAAACCTCACAGGGTTGAAGTGCTGCCTTTCATTCGAAATTTCAGGCAGCACCCTCATACATTTAAGCGTCGGTTTAAGCTGGTAGTTTACTCGCCAAAACATCTACTTTTTCAATAGACGGTGGCTCTGAAAATAGCTCTTCGGCCTGAGCCATCAACGCAGCTGCAACCTTGCCAGATAAATGTGCTTGGCGACCCGCCTCATCAGGAAATGCATCAAAAATACCAAATGTTGTAGGTCCAAGACGTAGGCCAAACCACGCAACTGTCGCAGGTTCTTCCATTACAATAGGTAAACCGGCTTTAAGGAAAGCTTCCACTTCGTCTTCTTTACCCGGTTTAGCTTCAAGACGGACATATAAAGCTGTTTTAAGCATGACTAAAACTCCACAATTGATTAAAATTAAAACTCATACTGACATTGATAATTTATGTATGTCAGAAAGTTTTGTTGTACAAAGATTAAAAACAATTTTCCATAGCAGAGCCAAAATTTGGATGTTTATTTCGACATAATGCTATGAATTTATTCAAGTTAAGATCATTAACATTTGAATCAAAAAATCAAGATATGAGATGATTAAATTCAATCTTAGTTATATAAGGATCAATTGATTCGTCCTTAGATTTATAAGCTGACCTCTTCATCTGGAAATTATATTGCTCAAGAAGCATTCAAGAACAACATTGTACATCCTCATATCTATGAAAGTTATTTAGCTAGGAATTTGCTGTGAAACTCTATATGTTTCTCTATAAAGCTCGCAATGAAGTAATAGCTATGGTCATACCCTTCTCTTAGGTTAAGTGCAAGAGGATATTCTTGTTCCAAACAAATATCACTAAGAAGCTTAGGCCTTAACTGTTCTTCAAGAAAATCATCAGCTGTTCCCTGATCGACTAAAATAGGTAAATGAACTTCAGTATTTTTGATTAATTCAATCGCATCATAGCTTTTCCATAAAGTTTCGGTTTCACCTAGGTAGTGTGTGAAAGCCTTTTTCCCCCAAGGTACTTGGCTAGGTGCAACAATCGGTGCAAAAGCAGAAATACTTTTATACAGCTCAGGATTTTTTAACCCAATTACTAATGCACCATGACCACCCATGCTATGACCCATAATGCTTTGGACTTGGTTGGTCGGAAAATTCAGATCAATCAGGTTTCTGAGTTCTTCCACAATATAATCATACATTTTGAAATGCTGTGACCAGGGTGCTCGTGTTGCATTTACATAGAATCCTGCGCCTTGGCCTAAATCATAATCTGCATGATCTGGTACATCTTCTCCACGTGGGCTGGTATCTGGTGCAACAATAATGACTTTATGTTCAGCCGCATACTTTTGTGCTCCGGCTTTAGTAATAAAGTTCTGTTCGTTGCAAGTCAGTCCTGATAACCAATATAAAACTGGCAACCGCTCATCTTTGTCATGAGGTGGCAGATATATTGAGAATTTCATTGAACAGTTTAGTGCTATTGACTGATGGCGATACACTTCTTGCGATCCACCAAAAGAAGCATGTTTCTCAATTATTTCCATAATCAATTACCTATGTTGAGCAAGACTTCATGAGAAATCCAGTAAACAAAGAGTCCGACATTCTCCACAGAGAATAGTGATAAAGATTTAAAATGTAGGCAGGTATGTTGAACCTATACACGATGCCTACACAGATAGATCGGTTTTACAGATAATGTGCCGTTTTAGAGGATTCCATGCATGTCATTCATGATGCACATGCATGGAAAACTATAAGGTCTGACGGAATTATTCGTAATGAATTACAGTACGAATTGACTTACCTTCATGCATTAGATCAAAGGCTTCATTGATCTGATCCAAGCCCATCGTATGTGTCACAAATGGTTCTAATTGAATTTTACCGTTCATGGCATCTTCAACCATTCCTGGAAGTTGCGTACGACCTTTTACGCCACCAAAGGCAGAACCTAACCATTTACGACCAGTAACCAGTTGGAATGGACGGGTAGAGATTTCTTGACCTGCGCCAGCTACACCAATAATTACGGATTGTCCCCAGCCACGGTGTGCACTTTCAAGGGCTGCACGCATCACATTCACGTTACCAATACACTCAAATGAATGATCTACACCCCAGCCAGTCATTTCGACAATGACTTGCTGGATTGGTTTGTCGTAGTCTTTAGGGTTCAAGAAGTCCGTTGCACCAAACTCTTTTGCCAGCGCAAATTTATCTGGATTCATGTCAACCACAATAATACGTCCTGCTTTAGCTTGACGTGCGGCTTGTACGACTGCTAGACCAATACCACCTAAACCAAAGACCGCAACAGTATCACCCTCTTGTACTTTAGCCGTGTTGTGTACTGCACCGATACCCGTTGTGACACCACAACCCAGTAAGCAGACATGTTCGTGATTGGCTTCAGGATTGATTTTAGCCAATGATACTTCTGCCACTACCGTGTATTCACTGAACGTTGAGCAGCCCATATAGTGGTAAATCGGTTGACCATTGTAGGAAAAACGAGTGGTACCATCTGGCATTACGCCTCTACCTTGAGTTTCGCGAACGGAAATACACAAGTTCGATTTTCCAGATTTACAGAATACGCACTCGCCACATTCAGCGGTGTAAAGTGGAATTACATGATCACCTGGTTTGACGCTAGTCACGCCTTCACCAACCTCAACTACGACACCAGCACCTTCATGCCCGAGAATAGCCGGAAAAACACCTTCAGGATCATCGCCAGATAAAGTAAATGCGTCTGTATGACACACACCGGTATGGGAGATCTTGATTAATACTTCACCTTTCTTCGGTGGTGCAACATCAACTTCAACAATTTGAAGAGGTTGACCAGGACCAAACGCAACAGCAGCACGTGACTTCATGGAATAATTCCTTATACAGATCTATTTTAAATATGATTTTAGAATCTTGGCGATTTCAGCCAATTCTTCTTTTCGTTGTTGTTCTGTAGTTTCACCTGATACTAAAGTGTCCTTTAAATGAACCTCCAACATTTCATTCATTAAACCATTAATAGCACCACGCACAGAGCATATTTGTTGCAGAATTGCACCACATTCCACATTGTCTTCTAACGCTTTTTCAATCGCTTGCGTCTGACCTTTGATCTTTCTGACGCGTAGAAGAATCTTTTTTTTGTCTTCAACCTGATTAGGCATCAGACCTCCTTACTTGCTAGCATTAATACTATAGTACCCCATAGTATAAAAAAAGCAATATTTTTTATAAATCGAAAATCAAAAAGACCTTTAGCGAAAATTTTCTATCCCTGTTTTTAGTTTTTTTTTAAATTAACATCGTAGAGCTGATGCTAAAGTCACAAAGAATGGGACTTTCAGCTCCCATTTTTTTATTTTGGCTCATGTTCTTTGTGATGCTGTGACCTTTTAGAATTATGTTTCAAATTTTAGCCACTTTGTAGATATTTTGAACATATCAAGCCTTGAAAATACTACCGACAGTTTAGATCAAACTGCCTTTACAGACTGTACTAGAATATTTTTAGTGAGCGGATGATATTTATTATTCATTATTTAGGAATTATTAAATCCTATAAATATCATTTATTGGATTAATTTACTTTGGTACTGTGCATATCATCCCCCAGTTAAGAATAAGGAACAACTATGAATAAGATGATGAATGCTCTTATCCTAGAAAATTTTGGTGATCATGAATTTAAACGTGTAGAACTCCCTATACCTCAACCAGAGGCTGGGCAAGTTCTAGTACGTATTCATGCTAGTGGTGTAAACCCTATTGATTATAAAATTCGTCTTGGTGAAGCACCATATGCTATGCCAGAGCTTCCTGCCGTGTTGGGAACGGATATGGCTGGGGTTGTAACTGCTGTTGGTGAAGGTGTCACCCACTTCAACGTCGGAGATGAAGTTTACGGTCTGATAGGTGGCGTTCGTGGTCTTCAAGGATCTTTAGCAGAATATGTTGTAGCAGATGCTGATCTGATCGCATTAAAGCCACGGAATATCTCTATGCGCGAGGCAGCAGTACTACCATTGACGTTCCTCACCGCTTGGGAAGGTTTAGTGGATAATGCGAAGGTCCAACCAGGGCAAACTGTACTGGTTCAGGGTGGTGCTGGTGGCGTTGGTTATATGGTGGTTCAGCTTGCAAAAGCACTTGATGCAAATGTTTGGGCGACTGGTCGTACAGCTGATCAATCACTGATTTCAGAACTCGGTGCAACACCTCTCGATTACACAACAGCATCTTCCGATGACATTATTGCTGCAAGCCCTGAGGGTCAAGGTTTTAACATTGTTTACGACACTGTGGGTGGTCCAGTACTCGAAGCTTCACTTTCCATGACAACTCACTATGGCCACATTACCAGCTGTGCTGCATTTGGTAATCATAATTTAGCGAGTTCATCTCTACGGTGTGCCACAGTGTCTGGCGTATTCGTCCTAATGCCGATGTTAACAGGCAATCGCCGTGCTCATCATGGTGATATCCTTAAGATCGCGACTCGTCTTGTTGAGGAAGGTAAACTGCGTCCTATTGTTGATCCTCGTCATTTTACTCTAAAACAAGCGATTGAGGCTCATGATGCTGTTCAAGATCGCTCTGCCAATATTAAGGTCGCGATTGATGTCATTTAACGCACTTCAGGCCAAGACTTGGCGCTTCAATAGTATTGGAGATACAGATGTTCTGACATTAGAAACACTTCCTGTTGCTTTACCAGCAGCAGGAGAAGTTCTAATCCAGATGAAAACGATCGGACTTAACCGGGCTGATGTAATGTTTCGGCGTGGTACTTATATTCAAAAGGCAGTATTCCCTTCTCGTCTGGGATATGAGGGAGCAGGCATAGTTCTGGCGATAGGTGAAGGTGTACGCCAATTTTCTCCAGGAGATGCAGTATCGATTCTTCCGACTGACAATCTAGCCAAATATGGGACATATGCGGACAAACTTCTGATTCCAGAAACTTTTTTAGTTCACAAACCCGATAGTTTAAGCTGGGAAGAAGCTTCTTCAATCTGGATGCAGTATTTGACGGCTTGGGGTGGTGTAATCCATGCTGGTGGAGTTTCGAAAGGAAAAACGATCTTGATCACAGCAGCTTCAAGTAGCGTAGGACTAGCTGCGATACAAATAGCTGAAGCAGCGGGTGCTAAGGTCATTGCAAGTACACAAACGATAGAGAAAAAGCAACGTTTACTGGATCTCGGTGTTAAAAATGTTATAGCCAGTGAAGATGAACCAGATTTGTATGAGGCGCTTGTTTCACGTTTGGGGGGAGAATATCTTGATGTCGCCTTCGATGCTGTAGGAGGGCCACATATTGAACAGATTGCAAAAGCGATGTCTTTGGGAGGAACTATGGTTATGCATGGTGCACTTAGCCCGGAGATCACACCATTTCCCCTTAAAGTTGCATTACGCAAGAGCTTAACCATGCGAGGTTTTTTGTTCCTTGAGGTTCTCCATGACCCTGTTCTAAGGGAGCAAGCCAGACGATTTATTCTTAGCAGTATAGGTGCAGGATATCTTCGTCCAGTGATCGACTGTTGCTTTAACTTTGAGGACATGCATGACGCTCAGCGCTATCTTGAATCAAATCAGCAAATAGGAAAAATTGTAGTTACTCTAAATACATGATGGTCTTATCTGATTTCTACTTTCTAGAAAAAAGGTTAGTTCCATCTGATTCAGGTTTCTATATGGCCCAACACTTCCGCTAAGTAATCAAACAATGCTCGGATTCGCAAAGGTGTCGGGCCCCGCTGTGGACGATATAAATACAGGCGCCAAACGGGAGAGGTTTCCTCATGAAGTATCTGAATGAGCTTACCACTCCTAAGCCACGGCAAAACTAGAAATCCAGGCATGTGTCCGAATCCAACTCCAGCGAGAATAGCTTGAAATTCAGCTTCTAGATCATCTGTAATAAAACGAGGCTTTGATGGCGTGAAGCTTCGACTTTCGGTGAATGTCCATGGCCAGTAACGCCCTGTTTTATGATCGAATAGTGCTGTTAGAGGGTATTTATCAAGGTCAATAATTTTTTTGGGCATTCCGACCTTATCAATTAACTCTGGCGTACCCACAGAATAAAAGTTCACTTTAGCCAATTCCCTTGCCACATATCGATTGTCCGGCAAAAATCCAAATCTGATCCCGATATCTATCCGCTCATCGATCACATCCGAGTGTGAATCTGTTAGCACACAATCCACGACAATATCTGGGTAACGTGTGGCAAATTCTGCTAGTGCAGGTACTACCAATTTACGCCCTAACACTGACGAAACAGTAAGACGGACAGTCCCACGCATTTCATCTCGTTTTTCCTTGGTGTCTTTTACAAGCAGAGCATCAATCGATCCCACCGCAAAACGTGCTTGCTTTGCCAAACGCTCACCATCAGCAGTAATTTTAATTTGTCGAGTACTCCTGTAAAACAGAATCTCTCCGCGCTGCTCTTCTAGCTCTTTTATTGCCCGTGTCACTACCTGCGGGGAAATACCGAGCTGAGTTGCTGCCTCTTTAAAATTTCGAGACTCTGCTGCGACACAAAAGATACGCATCATTTCCAATTTGTTCTGCATGTCCAATCCTGTGTTATGGTAATTATTCCGTAAATAGGAATTCTGAAAGATAATATTATTCATTTATTATACCTAATAAGGCTGTAATACTTAATCCATCAAATATGATTGACAGATAGGTTGAAGGTTACTTGTATGAATAATATAGAAAATAAAGTTATTGTTATCACAGGTGCAAGTAGTGGTTTAGGTGAAGCTACTGCTCGCTTACTTGCTAAAAAAGGTGCAAAGGTTGTACTTGGTGCTAGACGTACTGAAAAATTAGAGGCTATTGTTCACGACATTCGTGCTGAAGGTGGTCAAGCTGAATTTATTGGTATGGATATAACCAAACCACATGAAGTACAAGCACTTATTGAAAAGGCATTAAGCGCATTTGGTCAAATCGATGTATTGGTAAACAATGCTGGATTAATGTCTATTGCACCATTAAGTGAGCTAAAAGTTGATGAATGGGATCGTATGATCGACATTAATATTAAAGGTGTTCTTTATGGTATAGCAGCTACCCTACCTGTTTTCCAAAAACAAAACTTTGGACACTTTATTAATCTCGCATCTGTTGCAGGGTTAAAAGTATTTAGTCCAGGCGGTACTGTTTATAGCGATACTAAGTTTGCTGTAAGAGCCATCTCTGAAGGACTTCGTCATGAAGTTGGGGGAACAATTAGAACGACGACTATTGAGCCTGGTGCAGTTGAGTCAGAACTAAAATTCGGTTCTTCTCATAAAGAAAGTTCAGAGTTTGTTACTGATTTCTACAAACAAGCCATACCAGCTGACTCAGTCGCTCGAGCAATTGCTTATGCAATTGAACAGCCTGCGGATGTAGACATTAATGAAATTGTTTTGCGCCCAACGAGCCAAGAGTTTTAATGATTGAATAATAAAAAATGGGAGCACTTCGCTTCCATTTTTACTATATTTTTTTAAAGTTGAGGACAAATCTATGAAAGCCGTATCGTATGTTATCAATAACCATGATGATTTTAAAAATTCATTGGTAGATATTGAAAAAGCGAAGCCTACGCTTAAGGAGCATGATGTACTGGTAAAAGTTCAGGCAATCTCTGTGAATCCAGTTGATACCAAAGTGAGAAAAAATTCGTCTGAAGCAAATAATCGTATTTTAGGTTGGGATGCTGTTGGTGAAATTGTTGAAATTGGCTCAAAAGTTACCGCGTTTAAAGTAGGAGATTCTGTTTGGTATGCTGGCGATTTAACCCGAGATGGTAGTAATGCTGAGTTTCAAGCAGTCGATGAACGAATTGTCAGTCTTAAACCCATTACAGTATCTAATGCAGAAGCCGCAGCATTGCCATTGACTGCAATAACGGCATGGGAAATGTTGTTTGATCGGTTTCAAATTTCAGAAACCGATGTTGGCAGTATTTTGATTATTGGTGGTGCAGGCGGTGTAGGCTCAATCGCTATCCAACTCCTAAAAGCAAAAACCAATCTGACCGTGATAACCACAGCGTCACGAGAAGAAACGAAATCTTGGGTGAAATCATTGGGTGCCGACCATGTCATTGATCATAGCAAAGATTTAAATGCACAAATCGAGACATTAGGCATTGAAAAACCAAAATACGTATTCTCTACAAATCATACAGAAACATATATCAAGCAAATAGTTTCTCTGATTGCACCACAAGGCAAGCTTGGATTGATCGATGATCCACAAACATTTGATATTATGCCGTTTAAGACTAAATCTATTTCTATCCATTGGGAGTTGATGTTCACTCGTTCAATGTATGAAACCGATGATATTGAAAAGCAAGGTGATCTATTGCAACAGGTTGCTCAATTAGTTGACCAGCAAAAAATTAGAAGTACCCTCAACCAAAATCTAGGCAAAATTAACGCTGCAAACTTGGAGAAGGCGCATAAGTTACTTGAATCAGGTAAGTCAAAAGGCAAAATTGTACTAGAAAACTTCTAAAACAAATTAAAGGTGAAATAATGACTATTTCAGTAATTGCGAACTTTAAGGCAAAGTCAGATCAAAAAGAGACGTTAGAAGCGCTTTTAAAAAGTGTAATAGAGCCTACGCTTCACGAAGAAGGATGCTTGAAATATGAGCTTTATATTAGCGAAAATGACTCGAGTAGATATTTCTTCTTAGAAGAATGGCGTAGCAGGGAGGATTTAGATATCCATATAGCGTCTGATTATATTCAAAGTTTATTTGGTAATATCCAATCGCTCATTGAATCCAGTGATATTGTAGAAATCAAAAAAATATAGCTGTATTCGGACATTATGATGAAGTATTCTTCAAAGTAACATAGGAACTTAGAAAGTTAATATAAAAATGGGAGCTCTAAGCTCCTATTTTTTCTGGTTTTTTTCATTTTTAGGGTGTTGTTGCACAAAGATTTGAAAGGCAAAGTGCCCCTAATTGAGCCAAATTTAAGGCGTAACTTGGGTAAGTGGTCGACCTAATTCCGTAAATCTGTTAAGGACTGCTACACGTGCATGGATCTCATTGACTTGGCTACCAAAACTCCTTGCACTGAGTTTATCTCCTAATAATTTAATGCAGTGCATCTTAGTTTCAACCAAACTTCGCCGATGATAGCCTGACCATTTTTCCATAGTGCCCTGCCTGAGAAGCACTGCTTCGCAAGATTAACTGTTCGAAGTAATTCATTTCGCTCTAGCGAGCTGCTTGTTCTTTGTATCTTTCTATGGTTTCGCATTTTTTCTAGGTGGAATCAGCGCATGCGCTTGCCGATCTGCAATGTCCTGACGGCATCGTTTTGTGTCATAAGCACCATCTGTATAGACAGAATCGATTTGTTCATCTAAAGGGATTTGAGCAAGTAAATCTTCCAGTACCTGTGAATCACAGACATTATTTGCGGTGAGTTGTACAGCACGTATTTGAAGGGTTTTAGCATCGATACCAATATGAAGCTTACGCCATTGGCGGCGATATTGAGGTCCATGTTTCTTGCGTTTCCATTCACCCTCATCTAGAAACTTCATGCTTGAAGAGTCCATGAGTAGATGCAGCCCATCGCTACTTTTTTGGTAGCTAATTGCAATATCAATATGCTTTTGTCTTCTACAAAGCGTGGTGTACGAATATCACTGATATTCGGGGCTGCTCATCCGCAAAGTTTAATCAGACTTTGCACAAAGCCAGTGACCATACGTAAATACAGACGGAATAAGGATTTAATCATTAAGCAGCATTGGATGGCAGCGTCGGAGTAGGTTTGATTTCGTCCTTGTTTGCCTTTTGATTGAGCATACCATTACATAGCTGGATCAAACCAAATGGCAATATTTACATGATTAATGAGAGCTCGGTTATATGAAGACCAAGTGGTTGTATGATAAATTTTAGGTGTAGGCTTATTCATTTGAAAATTATATTGTGGAATAAGCCTTAGATATAGGTTTGTGTAACAAAGCCGAGCTCAAATGAGACCCCATATTTAACATGGTCAAAATATTAGCTAAACGATCAGCTAATCGCTCATGAGTAGAACTATTTTGTTTCATCAATCAATAAGCAAATTTATGTGGGTACATGGACAGATTGTGTCATCGTTATCAATCTTTTACTCTTATTTATTAAAAATTTTAAATGTTGTTTAAAGTTCATTTTATTTCATTAAATAATACAAATTCTCATCTTTGCTGATCGGATAGCGTCAATTGAACTCAAAACCTAACTCATTTATTTTAAAGCTTTTTAATTGAATAAAAAAATTCATTGACCCAATTTTGACCTAAATTAGATTTAGTGCATTGAATCACTTTAAAATCTTGTTCAAATCCGAATTCAGGATTTGAAGTGGCGTACTGACATTATAGCAGAAAATTACACCTAAAAATAAATGAAATATTATAACATTACAATTAGCTCATTATGATATTAATAATCACATCCACCTCAGTATAGTTCAATTTTTTAATTTGTACTTTTGCTTAGGACTCTTAGGCTTATCAGGAAAGGTGCGTTCAATCACACCGGCTTCTAATGCTGGAGTTAAATAATTTTTTTGGAATGTTGCTCGATGGGACAAGTCTAATAGAGCCATAAGCTCAGCTAAGCTATATTCCTTCTGCTCCATCTTCTGGACGAGACGTTTAACTTGATCGCTAACTTGTACCCTAGCTTGAGCGGTATCTTGATCGCTGGCATCAGAACTGAGTATTGCATCTAAAATCATCTGCAAAATAAACTCAATAAAAGGTGCTGAATCTGAGCGATCTGTGCTCGCTTGCAATGCATCGTAATAAGCTTTTTGGTTTTGATAAATCAAGCTTTCTACAGGGATATTGAGAAAAATTGGATTCCACTGGCTTAAGATTAAAGTTTGCCATAAACGTCCCATACGCCCATTGCCATCAGCAAATGGATGTATAAACTCAAACTCATAATGAAATACTGAACTCTGAATCAATGGGTGCTCATTGCCTTCAGCCAACCACTGCAATAATTCTCCCATTAAGCGATGCACTTGATTTGCAGGCGGAGCCATATGCACGACTCGATCCCCTGACATCACACCAACACCGCCATGGCGATACTGTCCAACCTCATCAATCAGTCCTGTCATCAATATTTGATGTGCTTTCAGCAAATGTGTTTCTTGATCAGGGTTCCAATTTTGAATTTCTTCATATGCTTTTAGGGCATTACGGACTTCTTGAACTTCTTTAGGTGGCGCGATAATGGTCTTGCCATTCAGGATCGCTGTGATTTGCTCTGTACTCAAGGTATTCCCTTCGATCGCTAAAGACCCTTGAATCGTTCGGATACGATTTGCTTTTCGCAATTTAAGGCTATCTTGAATTTGGGTTAATGCAGTCAAACGCCCTATTGATTCACTAATTTGTGCAATCAAGTGAATAATTCTAGAGGTGATCGTATAAGGCGGTTGATATCTCATGCCATTCCTCATTGATGTAAAAACAAAGCACAGTTGATTAAACTCTAAAATATTAATATTGCATAGCTTAATGAGTAATATCTGCTATTAACCTGCTTATCTTTTCTGAAACAGTGAGATAACTCATCGCTATTTCTTTTAAAATAAACCTATGCATTCTCGTTAAAATACGTAGGTTTTTTCATTACAGGACAGCATTATGTTTATTCATGCCGACTTCTCACAGCCCGTCATCATCAAGCCAGAGGATTACCATTGGGTGAAATCTCCAGGAGGTGAAGTCGATAGAATGATGCTTGATCGTATTGGCAATGAGAAAGCACGTGCAACTAGTCTTGTGAAATACGCGCCAGAATCTGCCTTTCCTGAACATCAGCATCCTTTGGGTGAAGAAGTCCTTATCTTGTCAGGCATTTTTACAGAGAATGCTGAAGATGATTATCCGGCAGGCTGGTATTTACGTAATCCCCATCATTCAACTCATCAGGTTTCCAGTAAAGCTGGTTGTTTAATCTTTGTGAAACTGATGCAAATGACCGAACATGAGATAGAGCCCACCCGAATTAATACCAATGATCCAGCGAATTGGAAGCTTACTAAACATCGGATGAGATGCCCGTTATTTCAATCGGAACATGAACAGACCTATTTAGAAAAGCTAAAACCTGCTCAGATTTTCGAAGAGAAATCAAAACAAGGGATTGAAGTGCTAATTATCAAAGGTCAATTATTTTGCGGCACTGAAATATATCCCGCAGGTTCATGGGTCCGTCTTCCCATCAATAGTGCGGCTAAATTTCAGGCAGGTCTATCAGGCGCAACGCTTTATGTCAAAACTGGTCATCTACAGCATGCAATGGGCGTATGGGGAAATGAACAATAATGGGTTTTCAAAATGAGGCTGTCTCGTGTCTAGAATATTGAAAGCCATCCAATTACTACTTTTATAATCAATACAAAATGTAATGATATATCACTACATTTCTGATATTTCTTTTTTCATGTATGATCGACTAAGATAAATTCAGGGATAAGGTTATGTTTGAAACTATTGATGATTTAAAGAAAAAATTAGATCAACATCGCCCTCTTTCTCCATCAATTGTTAAAAATTTACAAGAAGATCTTATTGTCCGCTGGACCTATCATTCGAATGCAATTGAAGGCAATACACTCACCCTGCTAGAAACAAAAGTAGTACTCGAAGGTATTACTGTTGGTGGAAAGGCATTAAGAGAACACTTCGAAGCGATCAACCATAGAAATGCAATTTACTATGTTGAAGATATCATTCGGAAAGAGGAGCCTTTTTCTGAATGGCAAATTCGTAATATCCATCAGCTTATCTTAAAAAATATTGATGATGATAATGCTGGACGTTATCGTCAGCAAAATGTCCTGATATCAGGTGCGACGTCTACCCCGCTTGATTACACGTTATTAAATGACAAGATGGTTCAATTCGTAGACTGGTATAATAGTGAAGCACATAAGCTGCATCCAATTGAACGTGCAGCCAAAGTACATGCTGATTTTGTAGGTATCCATCCATTCATTGATGGCAATGGCCGTACATCACGTCTATTGATGAACCTCGAATTGATTAAAGCTGGTTATCCTCCTTGTGTAATAACAGTTGAAAACCGATTGGCCTACTATGAGGCCCTAGATCAATGGATGGCTTATGGAAAAACTGAAGCATTTATCCACTTGGTTTCCGATGCGGTACTCGAAGGATTTAAACCGTATCAAGTTGTTTTAGGTCTTTAAAATGAAGACTTGGTTTATACTTAGTTTATACAATAGTATCAAAATTCTACTTATGCCGATCCATAATTTTATGGGCTTATAAATTATGAACAAACTCGAATTCATGATTTAATATAATCTCGTGCTTTAATTTCTTTTTCACACAATAAACATGAATTTTTTTATAGAATCAAAACCACCTACTTCCGATGATATTAATACTAGATCTCTTTCATAAATCAAAAAATGATCTACCTTTTGCTGATTATTTGTACCGAAGAATCTTAAATATTCATGCATAATTTGCAGATGAAATACGTCGATTCAAAAAATCTTTCTGAACCCCAGTTTAAGCGATATACAGGCATCTCATGGTCAACCTTTGATTTAATGATTGAACAACTGAAATTGTCTGTCCCTGCTAAAGGTAGACCATCCAAATTGAGCATAGAAGATCAAATCCTTCTGTGCTTAAGTTATTGGCGTGAATACCGAACATTGTTCCATATTGCAACGAACTATGGTGTGTCAGAGCCCACTGCTTCAAGAATTGTCCGCCATGTAGAGGACTGCCTCATCAAGTCTAATCTCTTTAACTTGCCGAAGGATTTACCTGAAGGCGAAGGTATAGACTGGAATGTGGTGATCGTAGACGCCACAGAAATTCCAATACAAAGACCTAAAAAAACAAAAGAAAAGCTATGAACCGTACCGGGTTTGTCGGAGAGTCAATATTCTGAGAGACTATCCCGATGACAAAATTAAAATATACCCCTGAAATCAGAGAAAGAGCGGTTCAATTACTAATTGAATCTGAAAAAGATTATCCTTCTACTTGGGCAGCAATCACAGCTATTGCTCCTAAAATCGGTTGTACTCCTGAAACACTACGTGTTTGGTATCAAAAATATTTAGATAAACAAAATCCAGTTAAAGTACAGCAGCTTTCAGACCAAGAACGTATCAAACAACTCGAACGCGAAAATAAAGAACTGCAACGCGCCAATGAGATTCTACGTAAAGCAGCCGCTTTTTTCGCCCAGGCGGAGCTCGACCGCCCACACAAATAATGGTGGATTTTATCCATAACAATAAAGATCGATATGGTGTTGAAGCGATTTGTAGAATTTTACCGATTGCAGCTTCGACCTATTATCGGGCTTTAGATCTCGTTGACAATCCAGAACATCGAGCGAAACGAGATCTACATGATGAGCATCATGCTGAACAAATTAAACGAATTTGGAAGGAAAGTTCAGGTCGATATGGTGTACGTAAAGTCTGGCAAAAATTAAAACGTGAGGGTTATGTTATTGCACGTTGTACAGTTGCTCGATTAATGAAAAAGCTAGGTATACAAGGTGTTTGGCGAGGTAAGAATAAACAAACCACCCGTAGCCGAGATGACCAAAAACGGGCAGATGATTTAGTGAAACGTAATTTTAATGCTGATCATCCAAACCAACTATGGGTGGGTGACTTTACGTATATTCAAACTCATTCAGGCTGGGTATATACCGCATTTGTTATTGATGTGTTCTCACGAGCAATTGTTGGATGGAAAGTATCTACACGGATGAATACAGATATGGTGCTCGATGCATTGGAGCAAGCATTGCACGATCGAGGTATGCCTAAGAATGTGATTCATCATTCCGATAGAGGTGTTCAATATCTTTCTATTCGCTATACCAATCGTTTAGAAGCTGCAAATTTACGAGCATCAGTCGGTACAACTGGTGATTCATACGATAATGCTCTGGCTGAAACGGTGAATGGCTTATACAAAACAGAGGTGATTGAATATTTAAAAGCAGATTGGCAAGGTTTAGCAGATGTACAACTTGCGACACTAAACTGGGTAGATTGGTTCAATAAAAAGCGTGTACACAGTGCACTGGGTTATGTATCGCCTTTTGAGTTTGAAGCAATGTACTATGATAAGATTAACCCGTTAGGTCAGGTGGCCTAACTTAAATAAAAAAGTCTCCGACAAACCTGGTACGGTTCATATCTCTAAATAAGCCACAATCCTACATAGCAAAAGTGGAAAATTTCGATAGGAGGCTTGATGTTTTAGAGCTTTATGATTGGCTCAAGTGCTTAAATGTTCCAATTATTTCTTTTTTAGAAAATATTTTTTAGTTTGATTAATAATCACTTTTGAACACTTTAATTAAGATACATATAAATAATACATACTATGCATTTTTAGAAGATGGTATTTATCAATTACTTATATCGCATATACACAGTATTCACTATAAATAGTTGATGGCAATGGCCGTACATCACGCCTATTGATGAACCTCGAATTGCTTAAAGCTGGTTATCCACCTTGTGTGATTACTGTAGAGAATCGTTTAGCTTACTATGAAGCATTGGATCAATGGATGGCTTATGGAAAAACTGAAGCTTTTATTCAGTTGATTTCCAAAGCAGTGGTCGAAGGATTTAAACCGTATCAGGTTGTTTTAGGAATTTAGGCGAACTCTGTCTTTCAAAGCTTTGTGCAACAAAGCCCTTAGCTTTTAAA
The DNA here is from genome assembly GCF_058242845.1 of Acinetobacter sp. 789_lipA. Classification (NCBI taxonomy): domain Bacteria; kingdom Pseudomonadati; phylum Pseudomonadota; class Gammaproteobacteria; order Moraxellales; family Moraxellaceae; genus Acinetobacter; species Acinetobacter sp. 789_lipA. The sequence goes on from NZ_JBZAYS010000001.1 coordinate 3,558,620, forward strand.
ACTTTAGTAAATTAGCTCTATAACATTGAAAAAACCGATGTATAAACATCGGTTTTTTATTTAATTATGCTGGTGTAGTTAGATTCTCAACTTTGGTTAAGTTCACTTGCTCCTGATATCTTTGCATAATAATTTTACCATTACGCACACTTAAAATAGCTTTTGTTTGATTCGCAACAACCTCATAATCATTTTTAGCCGGCATAATAATGAAGCTTGCTGGACGTCCGACCTCAATCCCGTATTGATCACCTAGACATAAAGTCTTGGCCGAATTATATGAAACAAAATCCAAGCAACGTTGTAAGTCTTCGTAACCCAGCATATGACAGATATGTAAGCCAGCATCCAGAATACGAATAATATTACCGTTTCCTACTGGATACCAAGGATCACGAATTGAATCCTGAGCAAAACAAATATTCATGCCTGCACGGTCAATTTCTGGTACACGGGTCAAACCTCGGCGCTTTGGATAGCTATCAAATCTTCCTTGCAAATGAATACTTTCTGTAGGGCACGAAATAAAGTTAATTTTAGAACGTTTTAGTAAGCGGAATAACTTGTAACAATAGGCATTGTCATAAGATCCCATGGCTGTAGTGTGGCTAGCTGTTACACGTTCCCCCATACCTCGTACATGTGCTTCATCTGCCAAAACTTCCAAAAAGCGAGATGCTGGATCATCAATCTCATCACAGTGTACATCCACCAGACAGTTATATTTTTCAGCTAAATCCATCAAGAAATGAACTGAACTTACACCTTTTTCACGGGTATATTCAAAATGTGGAATGCCACCAACTACATCAGCACCAAGCTTTACGGCTTCCTCCATTAAAGCACGACCATTTTTAAATGACTCAATACCTTCTTGTGGAAATGCTACAATCTGCAAATTCACTTTATCTTTGATTTCTTCTTTAACTTCAAGCATAGCTCGCATTGCAGTTAAGCTTGGATCAGTGACATCGACATGTGTACGCACATGTTGAATACCATGCTCAATGAGCATATCTAGCGTTTTTAAAGCACGTAGTTTAGTATCTTCAAAAGTGATCGTGGCTTTACGTTGCCCCCAACGTTCAATCCCTTCAAAGAGTGTACCTGACATATTCCACTCAGGCTCACCCGCAGTGAGTACAGCATCTAAATGAATGTGTGGATCAACTAAAGGAGCCATGACTAATTGTTGTTGTGCATCGATAGTATCTACATCAACTGTTTGAATGAGACTAGCCTGTTTTTCAATGGCTTCAAAGATGCCATTGTTGTAAGTAATACTAAATAGCCCTTCTTGTTGACGTAAAACTGCATTGATAATTTTCATGTTGGTTCCTTTTAAAATAATTAATGACTCATGTGCCAGATCAGTAATGCCATTGAAGCATTTAGACGGAAATTTGCCTCAGTTAAGACCTGATTTGTCAATGATTCAATTTTTTGAATCCGTTGGTTTAAGGTGTTTCTATGGATACCAAGTCGTTTGGCTGTATCATTTAAGTTGCCATTTTCTTTAAGCCAGGCATCTAACGTTTCGAGTAGTACAAATGGATGCTTTTTATCGCTAATGAGAATACCCACGGTTTCATGCATGAATTGCTGCAATACGCTTTTGTTCGGAATCGCTTTTAAAAGTTTTAGCACCCCCAAATCACGATATTGGCAAATACTATTTTTCATCTGCATTTCAAAAGCAATTTCCTGAGCTTGGGATGCTTCCCAAAATCCTCGTTGAAATGCCACTGCAGAATTCACTTCATTTGATAACCCTGCAAAGACCTTAAGGTTATTATCAAGTTGACTCATTTGATCGATCACTTCTATGAGTGATTTTTTCCACGCATCGATATCATGATCATCAAGGTTGAGTACCAAACTAAACTGATCCCCCTGACGGATGACTGGAATTTTTTGCTTCCACTGTTTGGACCATTTTTCCAAGGCTTCATAACACTGTTGTTTAATTCTGAAAAAATGATTTTCATGCACAGCATCAGTATCGGTATGAAACAAGGCATGAATATTGTGTAAGCGCAGTACTGTAATCACATGACGTCCAAGTAAGTTAATTTTTAACTGTTTGGCACGAAGTTGAATTGTCTCTACCGATGGAAAATCCCCTGTCAGTAATTGAGAGATTACATCTTCACTCGATTTTTTGACTTGAGAAAACTGAACTAGCTGTGTACCAATCGCATGCGTAACTTCAACCATCTTCAAACTGTAAGGTTGCTCAATTAACGGTAAACCAAGCTCATTTGCGCGTGAAATAAGTTTAGGTGGAATTTCATGGATATATTCCTGACCTGTCATAATGACAAGCGCAGCTACATTTCGTTCATATGCCTGTTCAAGTAACCCTAAGAGATTATTTTCATCACGGGTATAGTTGATTCCCGTAACAAATACAATCTCTCCACCCTCAATCCATTCAGCGATTCCTTCATTTTCTGCTACATAGAACCAGCGGACAGGCCGATGAATATTTTCTGTTCCACCACATAATTTTAGTGGGTAAAGTGAAGGTAGATTCAGGATATCTTGAACGGTCATATTCATCGCATTACTCCACTGCATCTACTATATTTAAGACAGATGATTCCTGACGTAATGGGAATAAATAATTCAACACACTATAAGTGGTACATGCCACCACAATACCCACAATAGGTGCAATCCATGGTGATACATAGGCAACAATTGCGCCTGTGAAATAAGCAATCAAACCAATCCAGTTAAAATTAGGAATATTTGCTTCAGCTAATAATGGATATTTTCCTTTATGACGAATCCAGTAATCCGCCATGATCACACCACCAAGTGGAGGAATAATTGCGCCAAGGAGTAATAAGAACGGAATCAATAGCTCATACATACCAGCAGCAGCTAAAATGATCCCCGCAACAGCAGCTACAAGCACCATGGTTTTACGGCGTTCACTTCTTACCATATGGCAAGCAGCAGTTGAAACACTATAGATTGCTGGGCCTTGGATCGTCCATAAGTTCAGGCAAAGCATCACTACTGCAGCAATAGATAACCCTTGTAAGACTAAGACCTCTACAATATCGGGTTGTTGATAAACGATTGCCATCCAAGCGCCTGCTAGGACCATTAGACCATTACCAATTACAAAGCTCACTAGACATGCCCAAATCGCGATTTTTCCGCTCTTAGACATGCGCGTCCAATTGGTAATTTGTGTTGCACCACTAGCAAAGGTACCAAATACCATGGTAATGGCTGTTGCCAATGTGAGTGTTTCTGTCGGTTGAACACTAGTTAAACCAGTCCATCCACCAATTTCTTTGGTCGCCAAGACAATAGAAGTAACGAGCAAAATAAACATTAAAGGAATCGATACACGGGATAGATATTCAAGTCCTTTAAAGCCAACAATTGCTGTAATGGAAAAACCGAGTCCAAATAGCACCATCAAAGGAATGAGTAAACTGTCAGAAAATCCTAATATTTTTCCAAGTGAAATCGCCAGAGTTGCTGTTCCCCAAGCAAACCAGCCTAATTCAGCAAAACCTAAAATAAAGTCTGATAATTTACTGCCCCAGTTGCCAAAGCAGAAACGTCCCATTAGAACTGTATTTAAGCCACTACGTGCAGAAATAAATCCCAAGGTCGCGGCATAAGCTCCTAATAGCAAGTTGCCTATGGCTACAATCCACAAAATATCAGTGAACTCAAAAGCCACCCCAATTTTTCCACCAGCGAACATAGTTCCTGTGAAAAAAGTAAAACTAAATAACACTAAGGCTATTGGGAAAAAGCCTTTACGTTGTGAAAGTGGTGTTTCTGTTAAAGGCGACTCTGCATGCGCGCTCATATTCAACACTCCTACTATTCAATTAAAATTCTTGAGCGCTGTATTGCAAGAGCTATGCCAATTTTTTAACGTTTAAATTTATTTAGGTTAAATTGTTAAATGTGGGCAATTTGCACATATTTTTACTTTTCATGCAGAGTAAATGGGTAAAATACTGTGCTTTAATAACATTCAGTGATTTTATTTTGTGCATTTTAGAAACTGTAAATATTACAGAACATGCTGATATTAACGGACAGATAAGGAGACTATTACAAATGTAAAATTTCGGGTTGTTTTTCTATTTTTGTTTGATCTTACTCATTTCGACGCTCTTGTATGTCAGATGTCATTTTTCTCTTTCTTGAACGCTTTTTTCTTGGCAGTAAATGGATTTTTTGCACAAAGATGTGAAAACTTGTCCCCCCATTTTCATAGCAAAAATTTCACTTATTTATTAATACATAGTTTTTAAATAGTTTGAAGAGGTGGCGGGAGTTGAACCCGCAAACATCAAACACAATAAAACTCAATCAAACTCAGACCTTTTGAATACAAGGGTTTGCACTTTTAATTTCTAATAGAATATGACTGTTTTACACGTCAGTCTGTCAAAAAACCTGTCAAGACCTTATTCATTTCAACTAGGCATTCTGTAAATGGTTCAGATGTCTTTGTAAAAAAGTAGTCATTCAATAAATCAGTCTTACCTCATTTTCATTAATTCACACACTGCACACATACAGTGACATGCACCTTTGTCGAAATCGAATGTGCTGTGCAGCCTGAAAGCAGGATGCACAGCAATAATGCTTTGATCATGATAGAAACAAAGCCTTTTCTTTAGCACGTCGATTCACAAGCCCTTGCATACGTTTACCGCCCGCATTCACCCATACATCAAACTGATCTGCAGCACCACGAATATCATTGGCATTCAACTTTTTAACCAACGTCGATTTGCTAAATGCATTAGTCCCAATGTTGTAGGCAAGTGATACCAGTGCATCAAACTGATTTTGATTAAGTTGCACTGTGACTGCCTTATTTACAGTAGCTTCAAACTTCTTTAAATCATGTGCCATGTATGTCTTAGCTTGTGCTTCCGTGCAGGTATCACCTTTCATAACTTTAATGCCGTTCGGATAAACTGTGGTACCGAAACCAATCGTCCACACTCCCACTCCATCGTCATAGGCAGTAAGTCTCTTACCTTCAAAATTACAGATCAGGTCTATTCCACTTGGGCTGATGTGCATTTCATCTGTGGCGATACCCAGCATATCATTCAGGTCATCATAGGCGGTTGCAATTAACTTATCTGCAGCATCAACCTGCTTTTGGGTGAGTTTGCCACCACTGATCTTTCGCAGGAAATCAAATATGTGTTTCATTATGGGCTACCCTTAACTTTAGGCTGTGCAATCTTACGGCCAATGTACGCCAATGCAGGCAATACAACTGAAAGCAAAATAGCATGGTATTCAGTCGGAATGAGTTGTGTGTTGATGCCCTCTTGAATTAAAACAGGAAGAACACCCAATAAAAAAGCTCCGATAATTGGGAGCTTTACAGATAAATATTTCCAGACGTTTTCGGGGATGAATTTCATTTTTCCTCTCTCACATTTCGTTCATAAAGTTTGTTTCGGATTTCTTCAACTGTTCTTAAAAGTTGATCAGACTGTTTTTCAAGAACTTGGATGCTTTGGGCGTTGGTCGTGGCTTGAGTGTTTACCGTGTCTGTTTTGCTCGTTTGAGTATTCCAAGCGACGACGAATAGTCCTGCTAAGAAAATGCCACCAAAGCGCACAAGGTTGGTGATACTGTCGATCTTGGTTTTACTTTCATGCAGCACTCTAATCTGTGAATCCACTTCCTTAAACTTCGGATCAACTTCGTTTCTGAGTTGCTTAATCTCACTTTTGAAGTTTGACTTTGCTCGGTCTAAATCTTCTTGCAGATTGTCACGCGTTTGAGTTAAGTCATTTCGTGTCTGTTGATGCTCTTTGTTGAGCTGCTCTAACTGCATGTTCATACGGTCGAGCTTCTGAGGCATCTCAGCTAACTTGTCCATGTTTTTGGATATGTCGGTGATCTTGTCTGAAATAGCGAGCAACTGACCTGCTGTCGCTACTGGTGGGTCGGATGAGTAGTCATTTGGCATTGTGCCCCCTATTTTTTGTCAATAAAAAAGCACCCGAGGGTGCGATTAAGCTTGTCTTTGTTAGTTTCCAAAGCCTGTGTAAACATCATGCTCATAAGGACAATAAATTATGTTTTCAAAAAAACCTGAGTAAGATTGTGATTGGTTGTTGCCACTTACATTTCGCTGAGCAACCAGTTGAACTTGTAAAGTTGTTGCGTTAGGAAAAGAAAGTACAGGGCGGTAGTGCGTGCTTGCATAGGACACCCCGCTGCTGCTAATGCGGTACGCTGCGTAAAATGGAAGGGATGAACGCTGGGAAATATATAAGTGCTGCTGATTCACAGTCGCAGGCAGGGCTAGGGTGTACGTTGCAGCTACTCCAACGCCAGCGCCTACACGCACCCCTCCATGTAATGTGCCGACGTGCTGTAAATACCCTTTAAGCGCGTCGAAAACCAATTCTTGCTGTGCGTTATATACCAACATTCCCAGCTTACTTGGTGTCATTTTCGCGGTGGTATATAAGCATAACTGTATTGGTGAGTTTGGGGTATCTGCTACGACAGAAACACCTAGTTCGTATCGAGCTAGAGTATTATCGTACCGTATAAATGTTAGCGCACGGAAAGCCTCATTGTTATCATTGCGTGCAAACACCATTAAACGCCTGCGCACTTCAGTCAATCCAGCCTCGGTGTCTGGGTAGTCAAAACCAAGTGCGCGAAGTGACGACCCGAAAGCAAGTATATGCTGCTGGTAGCTGTACGCCCACTCGTTTGTAGGTGTCCGATAGTTAGACGCTGGTTTCAACGTACTACCTGTAAATACTTGCTTTTTTATCAGAAACTTGGGTGTAACGAACTGATCATCAATAACAACATTCACGTTATCGTTGCGTATCTCAAAGTACTTAACCACGCTGCCCTCCAATAATGAACTTTGTTCCCGCCTTAACAAGTGGTTCAGCCCACTGTGCGACTTCGCCCGTAGCCAAATTGAATGTTTTTATTCCATAGAAGTTTATTCGCCAAGATGTACCACCCAAGTGCTGAAAATCGTATAGATAACCCCCTGTAACATCCATTACAACGTAGAACATCGGCACTGTAATATGACTCGGTATGCTGAAATCATATGACGCTGAAGTTCCGTTAGAGTTAATATTAGGCAGTGTGCGCTCCTCATCAATGTAGGACATTGGTAGCACACCCTGAAATACACTAAGCGTCCCACTTTTGACGCCAATCTCGATACCTGTGTTAATCATATGAACACTCCAATACGCACCCTGATATTTCCTGCAGCATCTTTAACAGTAATTTCCTCACCTGAAATAGTAGTGCTACCATTTTCACTCGCTGAGACAAACGTACCTAAGTTGGCACTAACAGCACTCAAACTCCCAATACTCGCTGTATCAATATGCGCCAATTTAATTGATGCATAATCCATAAAAGCAGTTTTCAAGTAAGCACCAACTGGAAACACCGTGCCTGTTAAAGGATCAGTGTAGGGTGTAGTGCGGAAAATGAATGGGTAGTAAGGTGTACTTCCCTCGCTAGCTGGACCCGCTAAAGCAAACGAGTTAGCACGAATAACAAAGTTGCTGTAATTCGTACCTCCGCTTTCCTCAACCGCCAAGCCGTAAGACGAAATCACTCCACCGCTATCAAGCTTGATTGTGTGTTGTGCTTTAATCTTACTTTCAGTCAGAACAAGTGAGTTTAGCCTTGCTTTATCTGCTGTGATTTGTGCAACTTGCGAAGAAATAGCGTCTTTCTGTGCATTTGCATCAACTTTAGCAGCGTTTAGCTCTGCGATTTGGCTTGTATAAAGATCAATTAACTCCTGATTTTTATCCGCCTTTGCTTGCTCTGCTGTGCGCTTACTTGTTATCTCAGCAATTCTTGCATCATAGCTATTTACTGCTGAAGTGAGTGCTGCGGCTTGCCCTTGCAGCTTGGCGATGTCCTCATCAAGTCGAGCTTTTGCAATCTCATTCTTGAGCTTGTTTAGGTCGCCAACAGCGCTAACAACTTCAATACCTGTCTGCTGACCGTCCACATAACCTTGAATTGTCTTAATCTCACCACCGATTGCATCAAGCCTGTCAGTAAAGACACCCTGCTCAAGCTCAATAGTTGCAATGTTTTGTGTTGCAGTGTCGGCTTTATCAAGAGCATCATCTGCCGTATCTTGCGCAGTCTTTGTGCTTGCCTGAAGTGTATCGAACCGACCAGCAAAGGCTTCATTGTCATTCGATCGCGCTGTTTCCAGTGTTTTGATTGCCGCCCTATTCCCCTTAACATCAACTTTTAGCGTGTTAATGCGAGATGATAGTGCCTCATTCTCCTGCGCTCTTGCATAAGCTTCGTTTTGAACCAGTGCTTTTGTATCGCTAATCTCAGCAACAGTGGTGTCGATGCGCTGACTCAAAGCCATGTCATTTTCAATCACTGCTGATTGTAAAGTCCATGTCCCCGCAAGACCTGTTGAGCCAATAAACCCTTCGGTTGATCCGATTAGGTCGGGGTACACCTGTGCATACACACCGTCAAGACGAGTGGTGTTTGCCTTAACCTTGTCGTCAACTTCAGCAATACTAGCGTTGGTTTGAGTCAATGCGCCTGTACTGGCTTTAGTTCCAAGTTCGACAGTAATTTCCTCAATCTTGAGTGCATTCGCGTCTGACTTGCCTGCTGATGCGGTTGCTTTTTCTAATGCGATGGCTGCTCCTGCTGCCGCTATGTCTGCTGTATCTGCTGATTGCTCTGCAACTGCTTTAACTTCGGTCACAAGACTTGATAGTGCTCTTGTGTCATCAATAGCAATATTGGCTTTCTGCAAAGCACCTGCTGAGTTGAACAAGGCATTACCAGCATCATCTTCTGCAACTTTCACCCGACCATCTAACGCTTGAGTTTGTTCAATCGCTAAAGATGAATCAGATAATGCAATATCAAGACTATCCTGAAAACTAGCGAGCGCATTGTCATTGCTGAGCTTGTAAGTGTTCACGTAGCCGTAAATTGCAGTTTCACCATTCTTACGATCTAAAACTTCTTGCGTTAAACCATCGTCTAAGTCTTGAATTGCTGTAACTCGCTGTTGATGTTCCAAAGCAAGTTCATCACTGATTTGATCTGTCTGAATTTGAACAGCACTAATATTTTCAATCAAATTACCAATGTCGCCATCCAAACCTGCAATTGTGTCGATCTTATCAATCTTGGTTTGCAAGTTTTGGTGTAATTGTGACTCGGTGATTTTGCCTGACAAAATATCAAGTACAGCAGACGCATCGGCCGATGTGGTTGCATTCGTATATTGCGACCACGGGCCAATATTCCCGATGCGGTCAATCAATCGTCCACGGAAATAACGTGTTAGATTTGGCTGCATTCCTTGAATGACGTGGCTGTTTGTTGGGTATGCGAAAAGCCCAAGTTGCGCAGCATTGGCACCATTTGCAGTGCTTGCAATCTCAATTTCCGTATAAGCGGTATCGAGCGCACCAGTCGCAGGGAAATTCCAATTTAAACGGTAGCCAAATAAGATGCCAGTCGCAGCAATATTTGCTAACGCTGGCGGTAATCCTTGTTTGCCAGATAGAGTTGTTAAAACAGAATAAGTCGGTAAAGAAGCAATATCAAATGCTGAAATCGCAGTAACACGCGCTTCGTAGTTGCCCGCATAAATGCCCTGTACTTCAACCGAATTACTGCCTGTAATTGGCAATTTAATCCAGTTGCCATCATCCTTGCGCCATTCCACTTGATACTTTGTAGCACCTTGCGCTTGATCCCAAGTAATCAGCATGGTTTCAACAGACAAGCCTTGCTGTACCATGTTTTCAGATGAAATTAAAACATTGGTGACAGGTGCTTGAGTCGTCGGATTAATGATTGAAATTGGGCGTTCATCAATGAAAGCACCGAAATCAATAGCATCATATTTTGCTGATTCATACTGTAGTGCAGTGATTGAAAACTGATGTTTGTCGTCTTGAGTAATACTCATGACGCGAAACTTCATTGTTTTTAAGTCTTGCGCATCAACGACCCAAACATTTTCAGCAGCAACGCTATCAAACGCCACTGTGACTGTGACTTTGCGGCCAATTTTTGATGACACGATTCGAGTTTGCGCTTTACCATTTTCACCGTTTACAACCAGTCGATCACCTGCACGACACACCACGCCATCACGATCTAAGGTGATAATTTTGCGGTCAGCACTCACAGCAGAAATACGCCCACCGTTGGCGCGGCCTGCAAAAAGCTCATCTGCAATTTCAATTACTTTACCTGGTTGTGGAATATAACCATCCAAACCAACTTTAAAAGATACAGTGCGAGTTTCCAGTTGCTCAGACTTTAATGCCCAAAGCCCTGCACGTTGCGCTTGACCCTCAGAAGTACAACCCCATGCGTCAATTTCAGCAATACGCACACCGAGCTTTGCAATAGCCGCTTCATCACGAACATAGACATACTCAGTTTTATAGTGATTCGCAGGGTTATCCCAAGCCACTTTTGCAACAGTGTGTCGATCGCGTGCACGAGTGCCCGAATATTCAAACATGCCATCAATGACATTAGCGCGAGTGTAGGTGAAGTAAGTGTCTTGTGGAATATCAGCATCACAGACAATTGAATTGCCGTCCCAATAAGAAATTGCACGGAATACGCCTGCCAGTTTACTGAGAATTACATAAGCATCTTCGGTAGATTGCAGATATACGTTACAAGTAAAGCGTGGCTCTTGACCACCTTTGCCATCATTCACCATTTGGTCGCAGTATTGGGCAAGGCGATATAAAGACCACTTGTCCAGCATTGCAGCCATTAATCGATCACCCAAAGCATAGCGTTTTGATGTGCAAATGTCGTAATAAATCCATGCAGGGTTATTGGTATAAGCACGCTTGAATGTGCCGTCCCACATGCCTGCATAGGTACGCGTCACTGGATCGTAATTTGATGGAACCTGAAGCTTAACCCCTTTTAAATCGACTGCAACTTTTGCAACATTAGAAAATGTTTCAGCATCATATTGCAAGCCAAGCATGGCGGTATTCGGATAGCTTAACTTTAGGTCGATGACTTCTGTTAGTGCATCCACATACATTTTGTCACTGATATATTCTGAAGTTGAGCTCGGTGTTATGCGACGGACACGGATAGTCCAACCAGTATCGGACTTTGGCAAATCAATACGGTGTGAGCGTTCATAGTTTGCTGAGGTTTTATCTGAAATCTTAGTGTTTAAAACTTCTGCCCATGTGCCACCACCTGTCTGCAAATCAATTGCATAACGAATCGTGATGCCGCTTACATCGCCATTATCGGCATTTTGTTGGCGTAATGGTCCCCACTTAAAGCGAACACGCACCGCATCTAAATCGGTATTTGAGATAGCGCGAACCCAAGGCGTGCCAGAAACCAATTCGACATTAATCGCTGTTTCAGACGAAATATCAGGAAAACCCTCAATGTGTGTTTGATCGTTCGTACCATGTCGAAAATCAAACTGAATATCCTGAAAATTTGATCCACCATTCGGGTTGTGAAGTGGCGTTTCTTCTAAATAAACAGACTGTAAACCATTCGCCAAGCCTTCGACTTCACCTTCCGATAAGCCATACAAAATTTTAATATAGGTTTTAGATTGTGCTGAATCGGGTGCGATTACCGCCTTTCTTGCTTCACCACTGCCTGCTTTTGCGCCTTTAATTACTGCGTTCATACATTTCCCTAGACAATAAAAAAGGCGCTTATTGCGCCTGTGTTTTTTAAATATTTACATTAAATCTTCTGGGTATTGTCCAGCGCTTGCGATAAAGCCGCCGACTTCACGCTGACCATACAAAACTGGCACTGGATTGCCTTGTGCAACTGTTGTGACTGCACTACCAAAGCCTTTATTGGCCTTGTTGCCGTCTTGGTTTTGGTCTTGATTATCAATCTTGGGCATGAGCATCATAGCAATACCACCAATCATCATACCAATACCTGCACCAATCAAAGCAGCACCTAATGGCGCACCACCACCTAAGGTACCAATGGTGACCAGAACCCCGACTACAACCAAGACAGCACCCAAGACAGTTTGTATGATACCCCCATCACCACCCGCACCTTTTACTTTTGGCACTACTTTAATCACTTTGGCGCTTGTGTTCATGTCAATTTCGGCTTCAGAAATATTTTGCTCATCTTGAAATACTGCGAACTCTAAACCTTGTTCATGCGCATGTAGCATAAAGTGTTCAAAGCCTTGTACTTGAACCGATAAAGCACGCATGGCTTCACGGGTATTTTCTACATCGAGCCGAAACTCTTTGCCGAACTTTTTGGCTAAAATGCCGTATAACTTAATTGTTTTGAGCATATCGAACCACCTTTGCAACTCGCTCTTGCCACTGTGGACCATAGATTTCACGCACGGATTTACGGCCATACGGGTGATGCAAAATAAGTGCTGACCCAATGCAAGGCTCGGTCTTTTCAGATTTCAGCATACCGTTATCACCCAACCAAATGACCGCATGATTAACATGCTCGGTGCGTCCGACTCGACATAACAAGACATCACCATATTGCGGCTGATCCACTTCAACAAAGCCTTCTTTCTCAAAGTTATCAAGATAAAGCGAGGGATTCTCCTTAGACTCCCACCACAAGTCTTGACGCTCATAGTCTGGGATATAAATACCCAACTCGCGCTGATAAAAATCACGAACAATGGCAAAGCAGTCTTGTATGCCGTGAATATAGTTGCGACCAACCAAAGGCGCTTTATATCCGCATGGCTCATACACTTGAAATTCAATGTCGGGATAAGCGCAAATCACCCACGGCTTTTGATGCAACTCAATTTGAATTAAATCAATATCGGATGCGCGTGCTGAAGCGTTTGGATGTGAATGCACATAAGCCTGAATCTCACCCATATCTTCGGCTTTCGCTAAATCTTCAGGATGAATTTCAAACTGATCTTTATTGTCTGAAATGTTTCGGCATGGGATGTATTCTTTATTCACAATCACACCGCAGCATTCACTTGGATAAACTTCAACAGCATGTGCTTGGATTGCTTTTTTAAGTTTTGCGGTTAGTTTCATCACATTAAACTCGACGCTGGAAAGCCACCAAAGCGGATTTCATTATTGCGAATACGGCATGAAGACAGTCGGCCAGAGCAGCGATCTAGCGCAGGGTTGTCCGTTGGCTCGTCTTTATCTGTAAACATGGCTGCACCTGTAAATTGACATTCTTCCCCCCTGTAATTACCCATCGCGCACCAGTGGCAGTAATTAGAAATCTGCCGAACTGGAATTTTTAAGCCTTCAAAGTCGATTGGATTTGAAAGCTCAAACGTCACAGCATTGGCATTTTCGGAAGTCTTTTGTTCAATGTACCAAAGTTGTTCTTTTGCTTCATTTGAAGCGGATGCATTGCCCGCACTAAAGTTTTCAGCGTCAAGATACTTGGCTAGTGTGGTAATGACCTTGAGCTTTGCACCTGCAAAATCACCAAACTGTAAACAGTAAGCTGAAATTGCGCCATGAATGCCACCAATATTGTTCGCCATGCTTAAAGTGGGTGCTGATGCTTTACCATCTGAGCGCATCTCCAAACCTGAAACTTCCAAAGCCATCGGCTCAAAGGCTTGACCTTGCCAGATGATGTTTCGCATCCAGACTTTGTTTTCACCGCTCTCGAACACTTCACCAATTAATTGAGTTGTGTCCCCGAGCAAGCCATCTGAACCAATCAGGCTATAAATACGCTCCCAATCTTCATATGAAATATGGCCGTGAAAACGTAAAATGCCCGCACCTAAAGCGCGAGCATCGAGTTCAAATAGCGTAATCAGTCCATCGACATAGAGTTTTTGGAAATCACTGTTCAGTGCCATTCATCATCTCCGAAACCGCTTGTGAAATACCTGTAGGTTGGAAACTTGCTGGCGTATTGGATACAGGTGGCACAAATTCAGGCTGAGGTAATTCTTGCAGTCGAATATCAATCCAACGGCCAACAGGAATATCAATGGCTTGCTCTAGATCGGCAACAATTGAGGCTGTCTCTATATCAAACTTTTTCTTATAGGTTTTAACGGAAATATCTTGGTTTTCGAGCTGCTCATAGACTACAGCGACCAATGAATTTCCATTAGCGTCTTTTGGCGTTTCAACATACCAACCTTCTTGCGCAAAACCTGTTGAACGCTTAATTAAATAATCACCAACACCAATTTTTTCAAAAATAATATCTTGCAGGATAGCTTCTTTATTTAAATCTATTTTTTCAGAATAAAGCTTCACAATCGGTGATGCTGCTTTGACAAAACCATTAGAATCAACGGTTGTATTTCTTCGGCTCAAGAAAGCGACCGCATCACCAAATATGGCGCTATTGGTTGAATGTCGTAAATATAATTCACCTCCTGTTGTGAAAAACAAATCATGTAACCAGCGATTTGCCTCCTCAGTACCAAAGCCCAATCGTAGCACGTTGCCATATCCACTCGGTAAGGATGGATCATCATAACAATCTAGACCTGATCGCCAATTATCCATGTTATCTAAAAATGTTTTACTTTTAACAACCAAGCCATCAGTGCTCTTACACCCCAAACCAAACGCACCTACCTCCATCACATTTCCAGCTTGAGTGCCTGTGTTTTTAAAAGCAGCAGTACCTAATTTATTTAAATTCGTACCATCGCCGAGATAGTTGTAAAGCTCATTGTCATTCGCTTGCAGTTTTGCCGAGCCTGTTCGGAAAGTATCACCGCCTGCGCCTGTTGGTGCTGTACCTTGATTAATAGTTTGCTTAGCCATAATTTACGCCCACAAAAAAGCCCTCGATTGAGGGCATAAAGTTGATTGAAGTTAAGGTTTAAAGTCTTGGGTGAATGTAGTGGAGATTGACCAGACATCACCACCTAAACTGACTGGCATATAGTCACCTGCTACTACGCGAACCTCGCCATCTAAAGGCGAATCCCATAGAAATGAGTCAGATCCCTTATGTGCATCAAAAAAGGCTTTAATCTCTAAGATCAAAGCCTTCTTGCCAGTCTTTTTGTATGCCCAAGTGCCTGACCGATTGTTAATCCCAACACTCGTTCGCTGTGTGTATCCATCGCCAAAACTGGACTGAAGAACTTTAAAGCTTGAGGTTTGGGAGTTGCTGTCTAGGTCATTACACCAGGTGAATTTTTGGTTGCTCATTTCCCACCACTCAGGACATTAAGGCGGCAATCCAATGCTGAAACCATAGTTGAAAGCGCCTTAATCTGATTTTCCATTTCAGTGATGTATGGAGGTTTGATGTAGCCACCTTCTGAAAACTTGTTGCCAGCAAGTAATCCACCTCGTTGCTGGTCTTTCTTGATCGCAGCCTTAATTGAATCACTGATCATTTGACCAAGGTCTTTAGCTGGTTCTGACTGTGGTTTAACGATTACTGTTTCCAGTAAAAGCGCCTGATATTGCATGTCATCTAGAACCAAAATGACTCCAGTAAGCTCAACAATCCAGTCATTGAATTTAATTGGTAAACTTTGACTTCCTCGCTCGAAGTACATTTCAATATCCTTTAAGCGACCCTTTCCCATATAACAAAAATGACCACCAAAAAGAGCCTGAATTTCCTCATCATTGCCAGTAAATGTGCCTGTTTTTTTAAATTGAATTGCTTTCATTTTTTGTACCTCAATAAGAATGAGCAGCTCAGCCCAAAAACAAAAGCCACTACGAAAATTTTGTAGTGACTTGGGTTAATTAAGAAAGAGGCTGCGTATAGGATTAGGGAAATAGCTAGGGCTAGCGATATAGCCATTATCGTTTTCATAATTTGCTCAATAAAAAACCCGTCCTAAAAAGAACGGGCTTATGAATTAGTTGACGGGCACAACTCCGCCTTATGTGCATGTCGCTTTTTCTTGCATGAGGTTGCGACATTAAGAGAAAACAGTATGCCAGTAGGCTTTAGTTTTTGAGCGAGTTAGAAAATAATAAAAGCCCCATTTTTTAGCTAAATGCTGTTGGCTCTTTCCTGTATATTTTACGCAAAATTTAATAAATGCATTGCTTAGAAATTGTTTCATTTTACTTATCCTTTAGATAATAAAAAAGGACGCTAATGCGCCCTTTCTTTTACTTAAAAATTAAACCAATAAATCACCAATAAATTTAGCCTCTACAGTGATTTTTACCCCTGGAGCAAAATCACTACCACCAACCAAATTATAACCATTGCTAGTTTCTTGAATATTTAACTTCAGATCATGCTGTGAAGCTTGCCCCATAACCGATGAAACAGAACTATCGTGCTGTTGAATATCAAGGTTTACTTTATCGCCTTCGATTTTTCCCTTATAAGAAAACCCAAAGTCACCACCATTGATGATTTTATTCTGAACAACGACAGTGCCTGTACCGAAATCCTGAATATTACTTTTGAATTGGACGAAATAAATTCCATCTTTCATTTTTGTTTCCTCATGCATTATTAGCTGAAAATTCAGCCAATTTATAGTAATGCATGATTTTGGGAAAGTTAAGGTATTTTACTTCGCCAATAACCCGCCCTGACGTTGCTCTTGACGAATCACCGTACGAACCGCATTGCCAATCATTTGACCGAGTTGCTTCTGATCTGACTGATTAGATTGTGTTGTTACGCCTGAGTCGGTGACATTGACAGTGATATTTACATCCCCACTACCATTCTTCTGATTGGCAATCATGCCTTTCAAATCAGCATTCGTTCGACTATCAACAACACGTTCACCTTTATCTAGCAACCATGTACCTTCTTTCGGGATGTTGTCGATACCGTCGTGGGCCATACCCATAGGTGTTGCAGCTTCGATTAGTGATAAGAAAGATCCCGACTCAAGAGTTGCGAGTGCAGCAGCTCCCATCTTTTGCCATACAGTACCTGGCTCATTGGCATATGCATCAGAGGCAGACTTCCAGACATTCATGCCCGCTTGAGCAAGATAAAAAGACTTCTGAGCAAAGAATAATGCCTGATACGCACTAGACGATTTACCCAGCATTGAGCCAAAAAAACCACTTAAAGAATTAAGATATTCACCACCATAGCCAGCTTGTAGGGCAATACGATCACGCTGATATTCTTCCTCAGTTATCAACATTTGATCACGAGCCTCTTTTAAAAGATCAATATCTCGCTGGTACTGAGACTCGGGCTCAAAACGATATTGATAATCCGCCCAAACATTTTCACGCTCCGCATTTTGCTCCATGCCTTGCTGCATGTTTGCCTGCTTGATCATTGCGTCTTTAGTTTCAGGGGAATAGCTTGCAGTATTGAGAATTTCCTCCCGCACTAATGCGTAATACTGTTCAGCGTATTCAGATGCAGACATCCAAAGTTGTTTTGTTTGAAGCAACTCTTTGGCCTGATTAATTTCAAGCTGTTTTTTCTGATAAGCATACTGTTCATCGAGAAATTTAAGCTTTGCCTCCTTAACCACACCGCTAAATTTTGTACTGTTTTCTGCAATCTCACGGTCTTGCTGGTACGCATATTCGAGCTTTTTCAGTTCGCTCCACTTATATTCGTTTAATTCAAGACTAAGGGATTTAAAGTATTCTGCACGTTCAGCATCAAATCGCATTTTTGCTAAATTGGTAAACTTAGATTGATCCGCAGACGTAAAACCGGCATTTAGAATACGCAGTAACTCATCATTCTCTGTCGAGTTTATATTTTCAAATTCAGTCGAGTAGGTTGTGGTAATTTGATCTCGTTCGCGCGCTTGCTGCTGCCTAACTCGCTCCAACTCTTTTGCATGCTCTTCCGCTGCACTTGCCGCCTTTTCAGATGCCTTGGCATTTTCTTCAGCCTGCTTGGTGTTAGTTTTTAAACCACTAGAAGCTTCATTAGCCGCCGCTCCGGCCTTATAATAAACCTCGGCCAGATTATCCATCTTAGGGGCTGCTGAATCAAACATACTCGCTGCACCGCGAACTGTTTTATCTAGGACAGCAAAAGAACTTGTGATGCTCTGCTGAGCAATACCTACAGAACCCGTAATACCACCCACAAGCGCCATACTCTTCCCAATAAAACCGTCTGCATTCCAGACAGCCATGGCGGTTCTACCAATATTTTTTGATTGAGCCAAAAAGGTTTTAATTTGATTAATGATGATTTCAATTGCACCAGCCACCCCAATAACCACAGCACCAACACCTTTTGCAATTGTGCCTACCGCAGCTAGTGTGGTATTGAATTGAGCGCCATTTTTACTACCTTCTAGAAAGTGGGAAAGCAAAATGCTTAGCACTGGCATCACTTGGGTTGCTAGCTGGGATTTAAATCCTTCAAAACGTGTTTGTAGTGATTGGGTTTGCGCAGCAAGCACCCTAGATTGCTCCATAGCCTCTTTAGATCTCAATACGCCGGCCTGCTCCAAGGCTTCATCATACTCTTTGAGCAACTGACCACTTTCAGCAAAAACTGGAGCAAGATTACCCAAATCACTAGCCAGGCTTTCAAAGACAAATCTTCGCTCTTGTTTTGATACATCCAAAGTATCTAGTTTGTCACTAATGGCTTGAATCGCCTCAATACCATCTTTGCCCTGTAGCGTTTTAGCAAAAGACCGTATTTGGTCTTCAGTCATTTTGGTGTTGTTTTTTAATGCATCAAAAAAATCAGCAGCACCCCCGCCTTCCGTTGCAGAGAATTCTCCTAGTTTTTCTTGTGTATCCGCAAGTATAGAGGCTAACTGATCTTGAGACACACCAAACTGTAATGCTGCATGTTCAAGGGTTTGAAAGCTCCTAACACTTGTATTTGCACGATTAGCCAATATTTGAAGTTGAGCGTCTGTCTTGGCTATTTCTATTGCCATTTTAGAAAGAGCACCCATAGCGATAACAGTACCACCAACAGCCATCCCTGCAAGCGCAGCTCCTGCCAATAAGACTCCGCCCCTCACCGACCCTAGCTTCCCGGTAAAATTATCTATTACTGAACCAATTTGGGTGCCGCCCAGTGCATCCACAACCTGTTGCTTAAACCCTGCAAAGGCCTTATTCATATTGTCGGTGGTTTGTTTGGTTTTGCGCTCAGCTTTGGTCATACCTTGCTCAAAGGAGCCAAGCTTTACCAATAAATCAAGGGTCAATCGACCAAGGGATGCTGCTGCCATAACTTTTCCTCAGGCAATAAAAAACCGCCAGAAGGCGGTTATGTTTGTAACTATACTCTTAAGAGGCCATGCATGCTAAAAAGTACTTATTAGCATATTCCACGGATGCCTTATCTAAATCTTTGCCATTCAATCCCATAGGGTATTGAAATGCATCATTTATAATATGCTGCATTGCTTTTCTAACATTCTCGTCTTTAGCATCGATTGTTTTGTACATTTGTGCGGCAGGAGCCCCACGCTGTCGAGCATTAAATGTGCTTTTTGCAAATCGAGATGCAGCTTCGCAAAACTCTTGTTCAACAGAAGGGTCTATTTGTTTTTTTAGCTTTGCTTGCTTTTGAATGCTTGTAAAAGAACCATCCGCAAGAATTATTTCGTGCTGAAAGCTTGCATCCTGCCCATGGGCAAAAGTTCCCATTACAATCAAAGCCAATAAAATAATTTTTTTCATATCCAATCCCTTTCTGTTTAGGACAAGATACTAATTCCAGCACAAAAAAACCACTCCGAAGAGTGGTCTTGTTTTGCGAAGGGCAGATATTTACGCGGCTTTGCTTGATTTAGATACCGAAACAGTACTCATATCACCCTGCAATACACCGCGCATAGAACCCATACGTTGAGCTGCGATTTCAAAGCATTTTGCAACAAGATCATTCACTTCTTTTTTTTGTTTTTGAGAAATTTGAACATGATTGTGCAATGAAATAACGTTCATAATTTGATCACCTGTCTGCTTGATTATTTACGCCGAAAGGCAAGCCAGCGCTTACCCTCGAATTCGACTTTTAGTCCTGCCTCATCCAACTCCTGTTGGATAATTTTTGACGCTTCATGTAAAACTTGCAAAAAAGCCTGACTATGATCAGTGCGAGCATAAATTTTAGTAGCACTACCAGAGCTTTCTGCATGTTGCAAGAATGTTTGAACAATGAAGATCAAATATTCTGCATGTTTGGCATCATAATTCGAACCGACCAAACTATCAAGCTGTGGACTAAGGTATATATCGAAAATTTTAAGCGTTACTTCGCGCCCACGACGATGAAATCCTACCGAAGCAACCACATTTGGATGCTCGCAATCATCCTCACAAACCCCAATGTAAGTTGTAAGACTTTCCCTTTTTAAGAAATCCCCATAGTTCCTACTGGCTTGTATATGCTCAAAAAATTGCTCATTTAACTCAATTAGCTCATCATCAAGACCAAGTTTAATTCCACCCTCAACCCAGTATCTAGAAGTATCCCTCAGAGTACTCTCATCAAATAAAACTGTTTTCAATTATAATTTCCAATAGATCATTTTTCATAACGAAAGATAACAAATTATAATCAGTTATTAAATCCCTGAAACAATACTTTCTAATTAAAAAAGAAACCAAGCTAACCTGATTTCTTCTTAATGGCTTGCATGCGCTGCTCTTCAAAAGTCAGCCCTGGAATTGTTTCATGCGGCATAAAGATGCGAGCATCAACACGCTTGTCTTCTTCAACCTTGCCATTGAAATAAAGCGCATATAGATTACCCACACCCTGCTCTATGCGACGACCCAAATTAAATGAGCCGTATTTATTGCGATAGTGACTCCAAAACATAAACTCCTTGTAAGTCATATTTCTTTTAGCTTCAGCTATTGTTCTTCCGCCGACCCCATTAAGGACGAGTTCTGCCCAGAGCTCTTCTTCATGGCTGATTCCTTTCCCAGTTTTTCTGCATACTCTTGCAATGCTTTAAGCCCAGAAACCTCGGCAAAGATTTCATTCGCAAGAGACTGCGTAAAGTTTTCCTCAATCTGTTCTGGCGTAAAAATCAATTCATCCTTTTCATCAACCAGTGCAAGAGATATCCAATCAGCAATAACTCCCTTATCGCGGCTATTCAATCGACGATGCAAGTCTTCTGTTTTAGCAAAGGGAAGTTGCTTAATACGAACCTCTACAGATTCTATCTGCCCATTATGATAAAACTTTACGACTGCATTACGGACTTCACCAACAAGAGCGCCTGATCCAATAGATTTAATATCAAATTTTTTAGCCTTTGTTTTAGCCACCTGTCACCACCTTAAATTCATCAGTTACTTCAGTCTGGCGCTTCATCGGCACTGTATGGTTTACCAAAGCATCAGCATCAAATACCGGTGAGCCTTTACGCAGAATTGCACGGAAAGATGACCATGTGCGAGTAGTCGGCAATGTGACATCGCTACTACTAACGGTTGGTGGTGCATCACCATCAGACCAGCCCACATACACACCAACTTCCGCACGATCTGCTGCAAGCTCAAGCAATTTCATGTGTGAAAGGTTTTTAGGGTCTGTATCGATTTGAATCGAACCTTCACCAGGTGTGGTTAAGCCCCAGTCTGATGTTGCTGTTTTTGGCTCTTCCAGACAGGTTGTATTGATTTCTGTGGTGCTATCATCGCCCATTACAAAGGCTTTAACGCAGTCCATCTTTGTGAGTGTTGGAGTATCGCCATGTAAAATCCATACTTGCGTACCCTGAGATAAAACACCTTTCTTCGCCATGAGTAGCTACTCCTCAATTTTAGGCATAAAAAAAGCCACCGAGTGGTGGCATTGGTTTGGAAATAATTAACCCCGCACTTGGCAGGGTTTATGTCTGTATAAATGAATGAATAAGAACAATGATCATGAGCACCAAAAGGACATAAAAGGATCTTTTCCAGTACAAGCCTTTTGCCACAATCTCATCTAGGTCTTCATTTCATTTTTTGAGATTTTCAGAAGTGGATTCGAGAAATCTACGACTATCCTGAACTTCTTTCCGAAGCTCTTTATTTTCATTCCAGTTATCAATAACAATTTGCTGTTGAAATTTCATTCGATTGATGACTTCTTCAACAAGTTCTGCATGCGTCATTACCTCAAGCTCTTGGCGCATTTCGATGTATTCATCTAAATCATCACTCATAGGTCAGCACCAAAATTAAGCAATAAGGTATTCTTATTAATCCAGTCTTGACGCTTCTGCTTATTGGTTTTCTTTTCGCGTTTACGCTGGTGCATACCAAGACTAAAAAGAGTTCCTTTTGCTTTTGATATCTTGTCATCCATATCAATTGCATTCAGCTCATCAAAAGCTTTGTGTCTGGCATTCAATTTACCTGTCCAGTGGTTACAGAGCACATCATCACATTCTTCTTGGTATTTGATGACAGCCTCTTTGCATTCAGGCTTCACTTTGTTTGCACTGATTGAATTAAACCATCCAAATAGTTTTCGCAGTGGAATACAAAGCATCTCCTGAATACCACCGCTTGAAGGGATGGTCATTTTGACCATACCCCATCTCGGATTTGAAGCAAGCTTTCTGTGCTGGCTCTTCCAATCCAAACCCATACCTTCGACAACCAATTTCATTGGCACGTAAGGCTGGTTGTTGTATTCAACAATTGATAATTGAGTATTGTGAAAAAATACAGTCTGCGGTTGCGCTACCATCTTCATAGCATTCTCCTGATCATGCTCAAAAAAAGAAACTGGCAGGCACGTTGAACATGGAAACGTGCTTTTCGAACCGTCGTTCTAGCCAGTGGTTTGCCTGAAAACAGGCATAAAAAAACCGCCCAATAAGGACGGTTTAATTAAGAGTTAAAATTTAGTTGCGTTTATATTCGACGCATTCTCGTCTTGGCTGTGGGACTACCACCTTGCCAACGAGCATTGGGATCATGCGTGTTTCAGTCTTCACACATTCCCATTCAGATTTATTTATCTCTATTTTTGGACTTGTAGATTCTTGCCAGATCGCATATATGATGAAGCAAATAAGAGCCGAAGTAGCGATTAATATTATCAATATAGCAATCCTAGAATAGTTTTATCTATCCAAAAACCAATTCGCATCAAAGCCACGACCGAAGATATTGGTGTCTCCATCGCGTTCAAAGTGATTTGGGTGAATGCTTGTGATATAGCAATGCAGCTCTAAAGCCTTTCGTATTGCTGCACGGATATTTGAAGCCCTACGCGCACAAGTGTCATAAACCACAATTTGGAATGACACATGATCAGTGTTGGCCGGACAATCTAAATGATTTTCAGGGTTTGCTGTGACCACCGACCAGACTGCATACGGATATGCTTTATTGGGTGAACTATCTTCCCAGACTTTTAAAGGGCTGGTACCAAGCAATGCTGTGACTTCAGGACTGGCTTTCAGTGTCGGAACTACGGGTAAAATGTTCATAATTTCGCGAGTTCCTTGTCGATTTCTTTATTAAAGTTTTCAGCAAAGCTATTGGTCACGGCTTGGATATTGTTTTGCAGTGCTGGGCGTAAAAATGGAGTTGGTGGATTGTGCACAGAGCCAAATTCCAACCAGCGCCAGTGCCGCGTATCCCCACCGCTCGTATTAGGCGGGTTTGGATTAGAGAATGACGCACCACCACGCACACCAACACGCATCACCACTTCATTCTGGTTTCGTGTTTTCCCTGCGGCAATTGCAATATTTTTCCAAATCTTTTCGCTTGTTTGCGGGTCATCCAGACCTTTTGCATTGGCCCGAGCTGCATCGCGTACAATCACCATCGCTTTACGCATGGAACGCCTTGCAGCATTCTTCATCAAACGAGGATTGCTAAGTCTTTTCAGCTTTTCCTGAACTTCATCCAAGCCTTCAATATTGAATTCTACTGACATGGCTTACTCCACTAATGACAACTCCAACGTCATATAAATTCGACCATTTTCATTGTCGAGTTTGGGTGGTGAAACGATCTGGAATGTCTGACCATCAAATAAGACACGCATACTTGAGTCAATATCATCACGCTTGCGCAGTTTTAACCGAGCGGTGGTTTCTGATCCTGCGGCTTTGGCTGTTAGAGAGTCTTTCACTGAAAGGAAGTCAATCTTCCCCCAGAGCTTTTTAAACTCAGCCCAAGCTTCGATTTCATAGTTGTATTCATCATAGGTTGTGGTTTTATGCTGAATCGTTACACGGTGGCATAGCTCGCCGGCACGTTGGGCCATAGATCACCTCAAATCGCTGTAGGCTTACGATATGGATAAAGCAGGCTTTGTACCGGCATTGGCAGGAAGTTGCCATTTACCGGCATTTCCTGCTCAGCATTGCGGTACTGATCCCAATATCCACACAGCAATAAAATTGCCTGATGAATTGCTTTGGGGTAATTGGATTCAAACTCATCAGTGATGTAATTCAGCACCACTGAATCTGCTGCATCCAAATAACCCTGAAGCATTAAATCATTTGAATCATCGTCATAGCGCAAATGTTCCTTTAGGGTCTCAATACTTACAATACTCATTCTTCACCCCATTTTTTCTGCGCTAATTTGAAGTTTTCATGGCTAAATTCACCCGAATGATCTTTTTCACAGTGCCATAATGAGCCCTTGTAAGTCACATAACACCCATTCTCATACTTATTTTCAGTCCTAAAAATCCCTTTATATAGGGATTTCTCGCTACTATTTTCAGGTAAATCAGGTGGTTTCTGATCAGTCTTAGTGGTTGAACTTGTATTAAAAGGATCCTCCCGCTGATCACGCTTAGAAAGTGCTTCCAGTGAAAAGTTTTGCTGTTGCATGTAAACCGTGTCACCACCAACAATCGGCAATAGCCCAACCTCCACACGCGCCTCATTAGGTGTCAGGATTGCAGCACCTACACCTTCTTTTAAGCGTGCCATTTGTGATGTTGAGTCCATACGGATAAGCACATTAATATCTAAAAATGCTTCCAAACCACTATCTTTAAGCCCTAGTCCGTCATCAAGTAAGTTTTCACGTGCTTCTATCGGGCTTTGTAAACAGTCTGAATAGTAAATTTCATTCAGATCTGAAATTTTAACCGTAGGTGTGGGTCCTAAGCCGACCTTAAACAATGGAACATGAAAGACAGAGCAAATAATCTCAGCTGTCATTTTTAACTGCTCAATAAGTTGAGAATCTGCCGCACTTACTGTAATGGTTTGGAAAGTCACCCCATCACCAAGTACTGCAGTACCCCCAAGATTTGCACCTGAATAATTTGCATTCCACTGCTTACGAAGTTCCGCAGCCTTCTCATTAGTGATAGATCCTGGTGTAGTCAAAACACCTGAAGGACGACTGTTATTACGAAAAAGGTTACGAGAGTTTTTCTGAATCTCAATACCCTGTCCCGCAGCCAATGAGCACGCCATAATTGGGGTTAGCCCCACAAGTGGATGATAAAAACAGTTAATACGGTCATGAATGATTTCGGATGCTGGTATTACTACCGAATCAGTCTGTGTAAGTCTGTCATTGCCCAATTGGTAAAAGACATTTCCGTTGTCATCAATCAGTGGTTTACAAAGATCAGGATTGAGCACAACAAGCTCCGTCACTTCACCAAAGATATCTCTGCGCTTCAGCACATAAGTATTGCCACGTAACAACAATGACGTTGTCCAGTGTTCACTAAATTGCTGCCAAATTTGAAAACGGTTTGGCTTTTTTAAAACACGGAATTTGCTTGGTATATCTGCATTAACCAAAACACCTTTTTCATGGCGCTTCAATTGAATCGGCATCTTACCAATATCTTGTGAAATTAATGAGACACAAGAAAAAACAGCATGATGTGCAGTAACATCTTCACGGGTTAATTCATCATTTTTTTGCCATGCACCCGAATAAGGCTCATGGATAAACATCGAGTGCCATCCACCGCCTGAATGAACACCTTGAAGCGATTTTTTCTTAAATAAATTGCCAAAAATGCCCATTATTTACCGCCTTATTTTGCTTTACTTACACGTTTTTGTTTGGGTTTGACTGGCTTATCTTCTTGCACCGCTTGTTGAATATTCTCTAATTGATGCTCAACCATCAAAGGCAATTCAACCAAACTGCCAAAATCATCAACAACTAGGGTTCCATTTAAGTTCTTCAAGAACTCAATTGAAGGTTCACCATCTAAAGGTTCTGCAAATTTCAACTTAATTAAGATTTTGGCTTGAAGATCTGGAACTTCAGCAACATCACCAGGCATTCCTTGCGGTGCCCTTCTTAAATATTTAATTTTCATAGACTGTTCTCATAGCTAAACAACTTTGATGCTTAGATATAAAAACAGCCCCAATAAAGGAGCTGTTTTTGACCTAATGAATAAAGATTAGGTGTACTGAATATAAGCTGCAGCAATCGGGCGGCGTTTTGCCCATGTGATGAATTTCTCAACACGAATTGCAAACTTATTTTCTTGCCATAAGTTATGTGTCGTTTCACCATCAGTCAATGTCGCTTGGTCACTGTAGGCAACATCCACACCACCATCTTGAGCAACAAGAATTTCACTCATTTTCACAAGTTCAATTCGGTCCCCAACAGATTGAGAGGTAATGACAGGAATAGCCAATAATGAGCGGGCAGCGCCTGCGAAATTCATCCCATTAAAGTAAGTATTACCTAACGCATCACGAAGCAACGCGATACGCATTGCACGTGTTTCGCTCATTAAGAAGTACGCACCATCTGTACTTAAATTCGCCTCAACAAACGTCTCAATCAATTTCAACAAATCAGCTTCAATTGCTTCTGCAGTTTCACCGCTTGCTGCAACTGCAACAACACCATTGAGAATGCCCGCTGGTGTTGCATCGGTTTGTTCTTGTGTACCAAGGAATGTTTCATCAATAAGCGTTTTAGATGCAGCAATCAAATCGTTTAACACTAACTGATCAACTGCCGGATCAGAACGACGCAGCAACTCTTGGGTATACACTGTAATAGCTGCAAGCTTATGTTCTTTAATTTCTACGCTGTCAAACGTTGGATTTGTTAAAGGTTTTTTAGCTCCTTCACCAACCCATGAAGCCTTCCCACCAGTAGCCTGACCATTGATTTTGATATTAAAAGGCACCGTACGATAACCTTGCAACTTATCAAAAATGGTTGCGTTACGAAGCAGCTCTAAAAAATCACCTTTATATGTATCTTGCTGAACCAATGGTGCTGCAAAGCCAGCATCAGTCGTAGTTCCAAGCACAGCTTTTTCAATATACTGAACCGTATCCTGACCAAACCCAAGTTGCTTTGCTGCATCCACTACCGTCAATAAGTTACCTTGCTTTTGAACATGGCATGCCAACATTTTTGCACGAACAAATTGAGTAAAACCAATACCCTTTGGCAAATTGGATTCAGTTGTAACTACTGTTTTCTTTTTAGTTGGATCTGGATCACCTTCGGCAGAGGCTATAGCTTCTTCACCATTTTCACCAGCAACTGGTGTCCCCGTTTCAGCGGCATGTTTAGCAGCTGCGATTTGTTTTTTGACGCGTTCAATATTCTTTTCGATCGCGGCAATTTCTGCTTCAACAGTTTGAATAGCCGCTTCAGTTTCATCGTCTGGTGTAGAGCCACCATCTAATGACTTTGTAATATGCCCTTGTAGCTCTAAATTTTTTGCAGCTAAAGCATCAAGCAACTGTTTTAAATATTTGTTCATACCAATTTCACTCCACCCTTTGTTGGGCTATTTAATTTGACAACAACGTGTTTTTGTTCAGATGAAACGCCATCTGTAACGGTCTGAGGTTTTTTGCCCAACGCGGCTTTGTGTTCCTCAAAAGCTTTTTTAAAATCTGTTCCGCTATCACGGTTATCTGGAATCGTGACAAGTGAAAGCTCATACCATTCCCAATCTTCAAACTTAATACCGCCGCCTTTAATCATCTCGGCGGTATCCCAGTTCGGCAGGAAGCCAACAGATAATCCTTTCACAAGGTCGTACTTCAAAGATTGGTAGGCCTCATCTACGCGATCCTTCAGCTTTCCTTCTTCCTTGATCTCAGGAATATGAATTTCTACTTCAATTCCTTTATCCGTTACTTTCGCGCTGGTCACATGACCAATCGGACTTCGCATGTCGTGATGAAATAGTAATGGCATTGGTAATTTGAACTTCGCGCCCTTTGGAACCATGATGTCTTTCGATCGATCTTGATTCGGCGTGCTTGCCGTGCCGGTAAATGTTCGCTTTTCCTCATCGACGCTTTTAATCTCAAAAGAGCCAAATGACTTATGTAGAGCAGACATAGCCCCTCCAAAATGTAAAAACCGCCAATTAAGGCGGTTATATGAAATGTATTTCGTAATCTTTATTTGTGGGCTCAGGGTTCAAACTCATTAATGCCACGGCGTTAAACATGGCGATGACGGGGTCGATCTTCCCAACACCAGACTCCTGTTTACTGATCATCATGCCGTTACCCTTGATAACTGCACGCGCATTACCAACACACCAAGTCATTAAGCCTTGCCCTGCGTGGTAAAGATTACCTTCAGCTAATTTTCGCTCTGTGGTGAGGATATATCCCATTAATTTAAAACCCTGAGCTACTGCAATAAGCTTATCTTCAGGAATACCAGCATCGAGCAAACCATCCAAAAGCCCGCCTAGACCAAGCGGATCGAGTCCAATCTTGTCGAGCTTGCCCGAGTCAAAGCATTTCTTTGCAATCGCTGCTAACTGGTCAATGTCATCACCAATACGCTCAACAATGGTCAGGCTGCCTTCTTTTTCATAGTCCGCATATTTTGGCGCATTCTCTTTGCGTCTCTCGACTGCCGTTTTATTGCACCAAGCATGATTCCAGAGCCACCATTTACGGCTTTTGTTATGCCGACCCAGTACAGCGAACCCAAGCAAATCATCCAGGCCACCACCATCAATCCCGCAGGTAATAACGTCTGATTGCTCAATCAACTTATCTAAGGTGAATTTTTTAGATTGCTGTAACCAATATTCAGCACCAGCCCAGCGGTTGGCGCGAAGATTTAAGCCAATTGGTACGTTTAAATGTTTTGCAAGGAAGTCACGCAGCGATTCTTCGCCAGCATCCTTAACTTTCTCAAATTCATTAATCAGGTAATCTAGGTCAACCGATGCACCCAAGTTTGGATTGGTGACATAGAAGTTTTCAGGTTTTAAGTGCTCACCTGCCTCAAGCATCCACTCAGGAAACTCGTAAATCAGCGGTAAGAATTGTGGATTGACCTTTACACCATCCCGAATATCCCGGGCATAGTCCAGCAGCTGCTTAAATACACCGCATGGTGTTTCATCTGACATGGTAGACAGGTAGATAACACAACCTTCAGGCCGTGATGCCAAACCACCTTTTGCTTCACGAAACATCGATTCAGCGTTTGATCTTTTACCAAAGAGCCAGACCTCATCAATCAGAATGATTGAGGCCTTTTTACCTGCAGCAGCATTACTTTCAGCAGCAATCACTTTCAAGGTCGCATTAGTGCCCAAGTGAGTGACTGTTTTGGTGTGCTCGGACACATTGAACATTTCCTGAAGCTCAGGATCTGCTCGAATAAAGTCTCGAATTGGATTAAAACTATTGTCCGCGACCTCTTTTGTGGGCGCCAACAGAATAAGCTCAGCCGACATACGATCATTTAAGATCAAGGCCACCATCATGATGCCGGCTGCGATCGTGGACTTAGTATTTTTCTTAGAGATCAGCAAGAAGAATTCGCGAATTAAACGCTTTTTCTGCACCGGATCGTAAGCACCAAAGATCGCCCGGACAAACTCAATCACCCATGGCAGTGTGACTTCACCCATTTTCGGGCTACCCATCACATCGACCAAGATTAATTCTTTAAAAATCCGCTCTGCTACATCAGCCACTTCTGGGAAAAGCGGTTCACATGGCATGAGTGACTTTTTAGCGACAATACGTTCCTCCCAGTCTGGGCAGGATGTTGTCCATTCTGGGAGCATTGCTGACATAAATTTAACTCATTAAAAAACCTCCCGAAGCGGGCGGCTTAAATTGGCTTTACTTTGATATTTTGGCTATAAGCTTCTTTCCATACGCCATTTACGTGAACGTACCACTTCCTACTTTTACTCTTAGCATACGCCCAACCAAACATTGTTTTTGCAAGATGCGTTGCACCTTTTGGTTTTGTAATCATAACCACCTCAACTAAGCAATTGGTTATTCAAAGTGCCAAACTTGCCTGACTTTGTTGCAGCCTTGGCCGCATCTTCTTTAGTTTCTTTCTTGCCTTTTTCAGCAACTTTGCCATGTACATAAGGTAAAGCAGCTCTGGCAGCATTCACTCGAAGCATCATCTCATTGCCGCCATTCTTCATGACGTTAATCAGGAAGTCGAGAGGATCGTCAGTGCTGTACTGGTCTTCGATTGGGTCTTCATCTTCATAACTTGAAGCTTCTATCGGTTTAACTTTCGGTTTTTCAGAAGTTAAACTTCGGCCTTCTTTGTCAGCCTTCAACTTTTCGATATGAACAATAATTTCAGGGTCTTTTCTTAGTTTTGACCCTGCCTGTGATGCTGTCTTTTCTGCATAACCTGCTGAAATTGCAGCCTCTTTGTTGCTTAAGCCGTCAACAACGGCCTGAGCAAACTTTTTCATTTTTTCGCTTAGTGCCATTGGTTAACCTTTAACTTTTCGCTTTAACTTTTGCTGAAATGGGAAATTTTTTTATAAGTGAGATGGTGGGTGGTGTCCGAGGGCAAAAGGTTTTGAACTTTTGACCTCCCCCCTCCCTTACACACTGTTTATTGCGTTTAGAATTTTGTTCTTCCCATCATCATTCACTTCACCGTTCAGCGTGTGACCAGACTCTAAGTAAACATGGAAGGTGTGAATGTCTTGGGTGTAATCCTTCTTGCCAGTCCATTCAATGACGCATGCTTCGACTTTAGAGGGATTAAAGAAGATGTTGCGGTCTTTGCTTCGGTCATATACTTGTACTAATTTTTCGCTCACTGCCGACTCTCCTTTAAGGTTTTATCTTTGTGACACGGCGGACACAACGATTGCAGGTTAGATTCATCATCGGTACCACCTTGGGCTACATTAACTATATGGTCCAGTTCTAATTGCGTAGTAACACGGCGGCAATGCTGGCATGTCCAGTTATCACGTAGATGAATCTTTTCTTTGAGTCTGCGCCAAGGTCTACCACCGCGGCCTGATCCCCAGTTCTTTGGCGGTCTAGGTTGCTTGGGTGTGATGGTATCAAGCCTGCTCTGCAATCGTTTTAGCTTCATGCTTAATGAACTCCACTGTCACAGTGCCACGCAATAATCGTGTGTATATTTCACCCTTGCGTCTATCTTTCTTGGTAAAGCGACGATGAGGTATAAAACAAACTAATCCCTGATCTACATTCGCCCACTTCACACACTTAATGCGATTGCCATTCACATATACATATCGAATGCCTTTCCCATCATTCATACTGTGGAACATAGTTATTCATCCATATATCTAGGAGCGTTTTCCTCTTCCTGATCCTCGAGTATTAACAATAATTCGTTGATCTGGTTGCTCTGCTGTGTCAGGTGCTGAATCAGTTGATTGTTCTGTATCAACACTTGGCTGTTCTGCTTTACCAGCTCGCCCACCAAGGAAAGCAATTGCATTTGAAATTGACTGTTTTGACTGTTCATACATTGCCTTTAGCTTCTGTCGACGTTCTTCACATGATTTACACGACATCTCTTTTCTCCTGACATAAAAAAACCACCCGAAGGTGGTTCGCTTAAAACAACATCGACATTTGCCCGAACTCATAAATGATTAATGTAAGGACTAAAGCCGAAACCGAGATTACAAGCACATCTTGTGAAGTCATACTTATCCCTCTTTATTGTTCTTTTTTTATACTCTCATAATTAAAAATATTATCAATACCAAAAGAATACATTTCTCACAATTAATAGGGATAGATATGTAAGAAATTATACAAGAGCGGTTTATTTGTTAATTAATCGTACAGGCTTGTTCTTAGATTCTTAACCCGCTCTTTCAACTTAATCATTATGCCATCTATCGCCAGCATCTCATCCCGAGTCAAACCAGAACGACTTAAATTTTGGTACTTAGACAGCTCAGCAGTGCAAAATTCTAAGTCTTTTTTCGCTTGTACCTTATCTGTCATAAGACCATCCAATAAGAAAAGAAAAACCCCGCTCAATATGCATATTGAGCGGGGTTTTATGTGCCGTAATACGTTCGGCTAAGTGGAAAAGATTAATTAGAAGATGGTCGCTTGCCTGCTTCCAAGACAGGAATATTGGCTTCAGTTGGCACATATACAATTTGACTAATATTGCCCTCGCGTAAAGCTTCACCAAATGCACCAATAAACTCTTGCTGCCTGTACTCAGGGAACTCTTGTGCTGCTTTACCCATTACCTTGATTGCTTCTGCACGCAATTTCGCACTCTCAAGCTCAGCCTTGGCTGTCTCAATTGCAATTTGTTTGGATTGCTGTGCTTTTGATAATTGAGCCTGTCCTGCCATACCTTGCTGCCAAACTTTGTATTGTGGCCACGCAAACAAGAAGATCAGTATGATTGCTATAACGAAGACTGCAATCAATCCAATCAAGATATTGTCTGCACTACCTTTCTGAAACTTATTCATTTTCCACACCTGCTTTATTTTGGTAATAAAAAAGCCCGATCAAATTAATGATCAGGCTTATGTTTTTGAATCTAATTTACTTAACTTCTTTCAAACAGTCACGACACACTTTGATTTCTTCATTATCAACCGTGTAATCGATCTCTGTCGCACCATGTAGGCCGAATAAACACATTAACAATCGGAGCACTTTATTCTCCTGAATTTTGGCGCGCCATGCAGGGCTCGAACCTGCGACCATCCGCTTAGAAGGCGGATGCTCTATCCAACTGAGCTAATGGCGCTTAAAAAAGGATGTGGCAAATTACCACACCCTTGCCTTAGATTACGATATTGACCAGCTCGGCAACTGATCTAGCGCTACTCGACACAATAAACTTCTCAAAGTTAGCTATTGATCCGCTTTGCGTCTTTCATCTTGATTAGTCGGGGTGTCACCCACAATTTATGGCTCTAAGGCTAACTCAATATGTGACGAAATCACATTGGATTCAAACCAATTTATACGGCTGGTTTCCGCATCTCACCGTTTGTGCTTATAGCTGAACAATGCACAGCGTCACAAATCAAAATCGCCCTTAGGGTGGCGCACTACCCTTATGCATATGCTGGCATGGCTACTCTCCAACTAAATAACTTGTGCATGTCACAAGCACCTTTATAAATTTCAGACAATAAAAAGCCCAGTCATTAGACCGAGCTTTAATGTATGTAAAATCTGGGTGGCGGCATTAAAATTTAAACCACTACGAATAAAGTTAAGCCGCCATTGGGTGCCTTGATATTGCTTTCACGGAACATTTCTCAAGGCATTAAAAAAGCCCATGTTTGAATGAGCTTTTAAATTATTGGTGAGTACATAACAACTTGCCACCATACACCAAATCTACACAAACATGGCTGCCAAGTCAATCGCTTAGCACTTCGATTTTTCCATCCAAATACGCTAAACCCTTTTCCACTTCCGCTCTGACCTTGGCGCGACTACATCTATGCGCATTTGCAATTGTTTGATCGGACCAATCATTCTCAAATTTTAGGATTAAGAACCATGCGCGTTCAGCTAAATATTCACGAGAGTCGTTATGCATCTTTGCTAATAGCTGACTGACCTCTACTGCCTCCATATCGTTAATTTCACATGGCATCGAGGTTTTGCTTGATCTAATCCGCTGCTTGTCGTTCTTATCAATGAGTATGGCCAACGGATTCGCTGAAACATCTGATTTAGTGGATCTCACCCAAAGTCCATATTGTTCAAGCCACTGATAGGCTGAACGCTTCGACCAATCCATTAGTTTCGTTTTCACTACTGCATTCATCCTATTTCCCTCAAAACTTCGCAAATCTTTTAAAAACCAACATAGCTGCATCACGCGCATGCTCATTCGTACGTTCAATCCAACCAGTGCGCTTTTTAAAAACATCAGCCTTCGTTTTGGTTGCATTTGCTGCTGGATGAATCATTAGGTAATTCAACCCTTGCTCCTTACACCAATCTTCCCAAATCTGTGCATCACGCTTTACCGATCCAACACCTTGTGCTTTCTCACGACCACCAGTGAACCAGGTGCGCTGCCGAGCATCTTCAATGAATAAACAGATGTTTTCTTTTCCATAGTGCACAACAAACTCAAGCGTGCGACTCATGGCCTGAGTAATTGTTAAGGATCTAACTTCAAATAGTTCACCACCATTGCCTTTGTCTTCTGCCACGGCGTAGCCTGTGTTCACACCTGTATCGATGCCAATGAGATACTTAGTCATTCAATACAAACTCCCCATCAACTTTGCAAAAACACACATAGCCAACTTGAACAGTTAAATTGCGGTACCCGATGCCCTTGTCAAAATCAAAGAGCTTATCGCCGTGTATAAATCTCAAGTTTTTAAAGAATGGTTGTGCTGTAAAAAATGTTTCGAATTCTTCAGTACGATCTACTAATTGGATAACCTCCACATCACCAGTAAAGCAACTAAACGGCGTTCCATCATCTAAACGTCCAAATACACGCCCATCTTCAACACGATCCAATACGCCATAACCTGTGAATCGCTTGCCTGAATAAATTGTTGCGGATTCACCAATAAAATCTACTTTGACGCGGTCCCCTTTTTTCATTGGCATGACTCCACGTCAGCAATTGCTTGTTTAATTCGAATCCAATATGGATCTGAATAACAACCTGAAATCATGTGTTCATATTCAGCAATTTCTACAGACTCAAAATCCTTTTCAATTAACTCATGCGAATCGACTAGTCGCTTTAATTCAACCTCTTGACCAATCATCAAGTCTCCAAGTTCTTGCAAAATACCCAACTCAACAACTTTTGCTTTTGCTCCATCCCAACCAAATTTTTTAACAAACTCATTCGCTTTCATGGCTTCACCCCAATCTATTTAATTTAAATGCTTCATTCACATGCGCCTCTGAAACTCTCGTATTTGGGCTGATGTGATTGCGGATATCGGTTACATGGTCGGTTCGGTCGTGGTCTGCTATGGCTGCGTGAAGGTCATCGTAGGTAAATCCGTCACTTGATCTATGCCACATTCCATTGATAACCGCGAACTTCATGTCATCGGAGCAACCAAGATTTTTAAGCATAGTCTGTAGATTGCGTGCCTGCTCCAACCCATGGTCCTGAATAAACTGCTTTGCATTCATGCCGTCACCCCAAATAATTGTTTAGCTTTGTCAGTTGCTTTTAGGCTTAATGGTTTTGAGCTGTTTGATTCTAAATATCCCTCAGCCATGAGCTGCCTAATAAAAGTCAAGGTTGCTCGCTCTGAGACCCCAATCCACTGCTTGACCTCAAGCACACTTGTTCTGCCTCTCTTTTCGATAATCCCCCTTAAAACAATCACAAGTCGCTCACCTTGTTTGACCGCATGGCGAGTGCTGAAACAATCCGTGGTTTTATTGTCGTTTTGGTCTTTCATCTATCGATCTCCACAGTCATACCTGCATGATCCTGCTCAACCACAGATATTCCGCGCGTGATTGCTGCCTTGCTCGGTAATTTCTTGAAGTCAATCAGATTCACTTCATGGCAGTGTTTGCACATGAATGAATTTTTCTTTTCCAGTTTTTTATAAATTTCCCGTGCCTCGGATAAAACACTGTTATTTCTTTCTGTAGCCCGATTGAGGTGCTTAAGGTGCTTTTTAATCCACCAGACCGGGTTTAAGCGAACATTGCAGTCAGTGCATAAAACTTCATTTTCTTCTGCTGATATCTGGATGTTTTTATGTTCGCATGTGCCACGTTCAGACTTGCGTGAAAACTTAATGACATTTTCCACAGTATCAATATTTATCGTATGGTCTTCTTTATAGCTCACACTTCACCCCCAACACGATTATAAGTCTTCCCCAATGTCGCCAATAATTCAGGTGGGCAAGGAACACAACTACGATTTCGATCATGGTTATCAAGCTGTTTTGGAGCTTTAGGCTTCACCCACATTTCTTGCGACATGCCCTTTGCCTTAGCGCGGCGTAGGTAATCCACATAAATATCTTTGAAAGCGAAGTGAGCTGATTTCTGCCCCTCTGCGGTCAACACATGGCGAACTTCATCAAGTACGCGCTTGGTCAGTGTTGTGATCTTTGTTTGTGGATCTGATTCAAACTGCATTGCTTTTGCCCATGCCATGTCAGCAGTCCACCAATCACCGCCCTGTTCACACCAGCTGCGGAATGTCGGTAAATTCTTCGGGCACCACTCTTCAGAGTTCATGCGTGCTAAGCCACGTGCGATATCTGCTGGGGTTAGGCCATTTAGGACTGTGCAGGCCAATTGGCGAAGTTCTTCATCCGCGTAAACCTCAAAGTTTTTCGTGAATGCTGATCCGTAAAGATCACTCATGCGCTGAAGAACCATGTCCGCTACTTCAACTGGGAAATCAATCGCAAATGCTTGCTCAAATAATTGGATATTGCTCATGCGCACTCTCCTTGAACATCACGCATTGGCGCTGGTTGATTTGCTTGGCTGCCAAAACGACGGCGCTCCAAAGGTTGCTGAACTGGTGCTTGTGTATTCTTCGGTGGGTATACGCTTTGGTAGCTACCGATGATCGAAGACTCCAAGGATTGATTTGCCCCTGCACCAAAACCAATTAATTTGTTGATCAGCAACTTCACGGCGTTTTCAGTCAGTGGTTTTTTGATGCTGTTGCGCATGTCAACAAACTGAACCCACAAATCACGATTTACATTCGCTGGTAACTCAACCGATTTTGGATCGAATTGATTTTGCTTTTCAGCTTTTGGTTTTTCAGCCTTAGGTTGTTCAGGAACACTCTTACTTTTTTTATTTATTTTTTTATTTTGTAGAGTGTCTTTTGATAGTGTCTTTTGTGTGTAAAGAATTTTTACTAGTGGTGGTAAAGATTCTTTACTAGCGTAGTTAAATTTCTTTACTAGTAAAGATTTTTTACTAGTGCTTTCAGGTAGTAAAGAATTTTTACTAGGGAAAGACATTTTCCAACCAACAACGCATTCGTCATTCAGCTTAAAACTATTGCCATGGATGGTAGATCCACACTCAATTACCAAACCCACTTGAATGAGTTCAGCAATTGCTTTTGTGACTGTAGGACGGCTCTTTCCTGTCATTTTTTGGAACTGGCTTAGAGAAATCGAATCATGCTCTTTGTACCAGCCACGTGTCTTACGACAGATGATCAAATACAGCTTTGCTGCAACATCCCCAATTTGACAAAGAACGTCGTCTACAAAGGCGTTAGGCACCTGAAAGCTGTTAGGAGTGAATTGACTCATTTGTTTAATAACCCCGCAGCAGCAACGAGTGCCGTTAATCTTGTTAATCCAAAGGCTGTAATGCGTGCTTGGGTGTAAACCTTGTCACCCTCTACACATGCAATCACCTGTGAAACCTTGTTTACCATTACCTTTTGCTCTACTCGTTGCGCGTATGCACATAACCGTCGGTGACGGCTGTTTTCTCGGTATACCCAGTGCTTCTTCAACATGAAGTCAATGAGCTTTGATTCTTGAATGCCGATGGTTTTTGCTGAATCACGGATTGAATAAGTGTTTACCGTGTCTGCAATCACATCCATCACCTGCGCCTTAGGCTCTAACACGGCGACATGGTCCTTAAGCGCTTGGTTTTCTTGTTCAGCAGCTAAGGCCAATTGGATTAGTTCCATTCGGCTGAGTTCAACAGGCTTTGATGCTTTGTCTTCAAGTTCTTTCCAGCGCTTAATGACTCGGTTCCGCAATAAAATGCTATAACCTGTGATCAGAGTCATTGTTAGCTCTTCGTCTAGCAGATACTCGGTTTGCTCACGATTCACAGAGTCCAAATAGGTACATCCAAATTTGGATGCATCTAAATTGAGGCCACGAAATACAACCTCACAATCACGCTTCACATGAAAGTGTTCTTTTTCACATAGCTCCGCAATTTCACGACTCGACATGGTTTTTTGATTTTCTTGAAACTGTGTTATCATCGGCATATTCATTAAGATTTACCCTCTGAATTGAATGCTAAAGCCCGATCTCAACTCTCGGGCTTTTTTTTGCCCGTTCGGTGTGCTAGATTCGAGTACATGTTCAATTCCACTAGAATGTTTTTGAACTAGAAAGTCTGAGAGTCGAGCCTCAGGCTTTTTTTTGATTAATACTTGTGTTAAATTTGAATTGTTCATTATTTCCACCTCTAGGGTAATGAATCGAAAAGCCTGATTTCTGCGATCAGGCTTTTTCTTTTTGAGCATTTGCTGTGTACTTCTGCATTTGCTTAAGCGCTGCCTGATCCACGGCGGTAATCAACTCGATTAAGCCTTGGGTAATTTGGTGGATCTCTTCGTATTCCGCTGGTGTAATCACCCCATCCTCATAAGCCTCATACACAACTCGGTTTGCTTTTCCGCTCTTAATGTTGTGCTGCATCATTGCTTCAAAGATCGATAGCTCATGATGTTTGCTTGAGTCACAATCCACTGGTACTAATGCGTATCCCATCTGATGCGCCCACACCTTTAAAATTTCAGGGTTCTGCGTATACATCATTATGGTTTCAAGCTTCTTTAAGCTCGGTAAATGGTTTGGCATCCCTACGTTGCCGTAGTTGCAAATCGTGTTATGCGAATCACCAGTGACCTGAGCAATTTCCTTTGGTGAAATTCCCTTTGTCTGGTTAATCATTTTAAAAATTGCCGTTTGAGCTTCACGGCTTAGTGTTATTTCTTGCATTTGTGAAATCCTTTATTTGTTTCACGTTTCTTTGAAGGTTTGACAAAGTGATAATTGGTTATATTGCCAATTGCTTGAAATCATTAAGAGATGGACATAACTCAACCGCTTTGAATTTTCCATCTGTCGCCGCCTGGGCTCTCATCGCAACGATCTCAGACATTCTTTTTGAGCCTCGCACCCAGCCAGACACTGCTGGTTGTTTGACCCCAAGGGCTTTTGCTGTATTTTCCTGCCCACCAAAATGGGTTACGAGCAACTGGAAAATATTATTTGTGTTGTTACTCATAGTTATATCCTCACTAGATATAACCAATATTATAACTATAGTTATTTTTAGTCAATAACTATAACTATTTGAACTCATATAACCAAGGTTATATATTTGTTATTAAGATTTTGAGGTTCTGAAAGATGGAATTAAAAGACAGGCTTAAGCAGTCAAGAAAGCGTGCGGGGAAAACCCAAGCAGAAGTAGCGGAAGCTGTGAAAATGTCTCAGCCTGCATATCAGGCCTTAGAATCTGGCCGAAATCTGAAATCATCTTTCCTTCCACTGATTGCTAATTTTTTAAATGTTGACCCTTTATGGTTAACAACTGGTAGTGAATCAACTCCAGAAAAAAGCAATGCCGATATATCTGCGATGGAGGTTAGTATCTATCAATCTGGCGATCCCGTTCCAGATGGATACGTAGCTATTGATTATTATGATGATGTATTTGTGAGTGCTGGCAATGGCTACTTAAATTTAGAAAAGCCAAGCAACAATAAGATGCTTTTCCCTGTTGATCTAATTAAAGAATGTAATGTTCAACCATCCGCAACCAAGGTAATCCATGTCCGCGGAGAGAGTATGTTTCCTAAATTAAAAGATGGACAGGCCATATCAATTGATATGTCTGCTAGAACCATTTACGACGGGGAAATTTATGCTTTTCAGGTTGGGGATGATACAAAAATTAAATACTTGTTTAATTGGAGTGATGAGGGTAAGGGTGGCTTTAAGGCTGTCTCAGCAAACCCTGATAAAAATCAATTTCCTGACGAATACTACTCCCCTAGCAAAATAGAATCAGAAGGTATAACTATATTAGGGCAGTACTGGTGGAAACAGGTTGTAAAGCGAGTTAGACGCTAGGGCTAGGCTAGTGTAAGACCGCTTTCCCAGGCAATGATAATTCTAAAAGAGGAAAGCATAATGATCGGAACACTTAATAAATCCAAAACTGCGCTAACAATTAATCGTCAAGAATTCAAATTGGCATTAGAAAAAATTGGCGCAGGAATTGATAAACAGATAGCCTCGCTTAAAAAAGCTAAACAAAGCTACGACCCTGAGGAAATAGCACACGAGGTCATTGGTGAAGTAAACATCTTTGAGGCGATTATTGAGGGCTTTAATGAAGAGGAAGGTACTAATCTGAAGCTGGCTGACATAACCAATATTGAAGTGGCACAAGGATGGATAGATGACTTTTTAGAAAAGTATTCTGGGGTATAAACAATCAATTTTGTTGGTCGTTTAGAGCTAGCTTTAGTAAAGCCATAAAATTTAAAGTAAACACCGTTAGAGGCAAAAGATGTCAGATTTACAAAATCAAATTGATACAGCAAGAATGCAGGTACATACAGATTCTTACCCCATGTCAATTGGAGAATTAATTAATCTGTATGATGATGGAGAATTAGATATTCACCCTGAATTTCAGAGAATTTATCGTTGGACAGATGAACAAAAAAGCAAGTTAATTGAATCTATCTTATTAGGTATACCTTTACCATCAATTTTTGTAGCGCAACGACAAGATGGCATTTGGGATGTGGTAGATGGCTTACAACGCATCTCAACTATTTTATCTTTTTTAGGTAAACTAAAAGATGAAAATAATGCTGTGCAAATTCCTTTAAAATTGCAAGCTACTAAGTATTTGCCTTTATTACAAGATAAAGTTTGGGAAGATAGACACAATCCTGAAAATGAAATTGACATCGAGGTAAAACGTATTTTTAAACGAGAAAAAATCGATATTAAAATCATTAAACGTGAAAGTGATAATGATACTAAATTTGAATTATTCCAAAGACTAAATACTGGTGGAACAAGACTTTCTGATCAAGAAGTTCGAAATTGCATGTTATTAATGCACAACAAAAATGCATTTATATGGCTTAAAGAGTTGTCAAAATGTGAAAGCTTTATTAATTCCCTTCCCATACCAGAAAAAGCGATGCATGAATCTTATGATGCAGAACTAGCTTTAAGATTCTTTATCTATAGACACCACCACAATAATATTATGAGTGAACATAGTGATGTAGCACCATATTTAAATGCTGAGATGTTAGAGATATTTAGACCACATAATAATTTTGACTATGATAGAGAAAAGCAAATTTTTGAAAAAACATTTACAATTGCTTATAACGCTTTGGAAGACGATGCTTTTAAAAAATTTAATCATACTAAGAACAAATATGAAGGTGCTATATCGTTACCTGTCTACGAAGCTGCTAGTTTTGCGATTTCAGAATTAGTGGCAAATAATGAACATGATGATGAAGCTCTTAAAAACATATTTATTAATAAAACCAAAATACTCACAAATGATGAAGAGTTTTTAGAAGTGCTTAGATCTAGAACTAGGCCAATTGACCGCATGAAATACATGTTTAGCATTGGAGCGAGAGTTTTTGCATGAAAATTCGCACAACTCTAGAACTACAGGATAGCTTACAAAAAGATTTATCTTGGAGAAAAAGAGAGTTTTCAACACTTTCTTTACTGATCAAAGGTAATCACCCTCGATCACATGAGAAGAAAGTTTTACTTAGGGCAGCCATTGTGCTGCTCTATTCTCATTGGGAAGGACATATTAAACATTGCGCTCTAGCATATTTAAACTTCCTTAACAATAAAGGTGTGCCATTTAATCGGTTAAAACCTAATTTTCATTTACTAACAGTATCCGACAAATTTAGAAAAGGATTTTCTTTTAATAAATTTGACTCCTTAATTGAATTAAAGAGTTATTTAGAGAATATCCCTAATATTAATTTTAAAGTAGATGAAAATTTAGTAATAGATACAGATTCTAATTTAAAATCTAATATATTATTAAATATCTTAAAACAATTAGGCTTTGATACTAACGGCTATGAACTGAAAGCGCACTTTATTGATTCCACATTAGTTAGATGTAGAAATTCAATCGCACATGGAGAAATTTTATCTAACACAGATATTGAAGACACTTATAATGAAATTGAAAAAGAGCTACTGGGGATGATAACTCAATTTCAAAATCTCATTTTAAATGCGACTACAACTAAAGACTATCTATGTAGTAACGTAGTAAACTAAAACTGTACCATTAGAGGAAGTGCAAACCCATCTTCAATCTAATGGTATTTCTTTAACTACTGTAACAGTTAAATGCCGCATACGAATTCTTTTGTTCAGAAACTCATTCGTTTGATCCAATTTAAGCTTTTGAAATAAAGCTTTACAATCTTGTAGTGATCCATTCTTAGGTTTAATTACAATCAAGTGATTCTCTACAGCAATAGGCTCCTGTAAATCAATAATAGTAGCTGTCGCTCTATATTTATCACCTGGACTAGATGTTCTTTTTACCAATATACATGGTGGTTGAATGACGCGCCCCTTAAAATTTCGCTTCTCTACTGCAGTATTTAATACTTCCCATGCAATAGTATTTTTCGAGTGAAAATAGGCATACTCATTGCCAATTAAAGGGTCTCTATATGCAACTAACGGGCCTACTGATACGTCAAAAAAGTCTGATAACACCCCTTTATGGTTATCATTATTTTCTTGCCACTTGATAGAAATATCATCTACTTGAGCTTTTAACTTGCCTATCAACAGAAAAACATCAACATCTGTTTTCTTATTAAATCGCCCCCAAATACTACACTGTGCCTCATATTGAGATGAACAATACTGTCTAAAATTGTCATAACGACTACCAGATCTAAGGACATCAGGTAAAATAGCAGAGATTAAACAGCCCTTGGGTAGGTTTCTTAGATAATGATCCATGATTAAACCTGCAGCATTAACTTTTCCTTTTTTCCAATAATGTACCTGAGGGGATATCCAGCTTGAAAAAGGTGGATTTAATACGACGTGAGTAACTCCCTTTAACTCCTCAGCACATACCAGCAGTGTATCCTTTACCTGGATATGGGTAAAATATAATAATGCTTGCTCAACACTGCAGTCTTTTTTCACGCCTCGATTAAGCGCCTCAATAACCAATCTTAGTTTGGTAGCTTCTACAAAAGAAGAATGTAAATCATACCCTTGTAAAACTTTTCCCCATGACTTCAGAGTGCAACTTAGATTTTTATGTACACCTAACATTCGAGAACACTCGATTAACAAATTTCCTGCACCACATGTAGGATCTAACACCACTGAATCTAAAGTAATTGCTTCATTAAATGACTTAATTAATTTAGTTGCTAAATTTTGACCTGTAAAAAAACTGCCCGCCTCCCTCATTTCCTCCAATGAAAGGCATTCCCTTAGAACTAAATCAATAGAATCTAAGTCAACAGCGCTTCTGAGCACTTCTATATGGCCGTTTTCAATAATATCTTTTAAATCATTATTGTGTTGAAACAATTGGTTCATTGAAGGTTATTACTGCAGGATAATTTATACTAATATAGCAAAAAATCTATCAAAATAGCATTAAAAAAAATATAAACTATTGTTATTTAATTAATTTTAAAAAAATAAACTGCAGAAATAGATTGGATGTAAACAACCCACCCCAGCGGTGGGTTTTCTTTTGTCTATTAAAACATAAAAATTCTTACAACTATAATTTTATATAACTTTAGATATATTTCATTTGCTTTTCTATTGACTATAAAAATAACTATAGTTATATTTACCTCACAGACATTAAAAAGCCCTGACACTTTCGACGGGATCAGGGCTCTTTGTAAACACTTGCACGCTTACGGGGCTAATT
This sequence comes from Acinetobacter sp. 789_lipA, assembly GCF_058242845.1. Taxonomy (NCBI): domain Bacteria; kingdom Pseudomonadati; phylum Pseudomonadota; class Gammaproteobacteria; order Moraxellales; family Moraxellaceae; genus Acinetobacter; species Acinetobacter sp. 789_lipA. The sequence continues at coordinate 3,602,487 of NZ_JBZAYS010000001.1, forward strand.
ATGAATCAACGCGCATCTCATAGCAAATTACCTGAGTTTGGCACAACCAAAAGCCAAACATCTGCAATCCTCTACCAAGAACCGACCTTGGAAGAAACAAAGCCACAACATAAGCCAGTTATTGAGTTGGTAAAGAACTTTGCAGCAAGCACCCTACTAATGATCAGTATTTTCAGTATTTGTTTAGTTATTTTGAAAGGCTGTGCCGACGATGTTGAACATCAGAAAGCAATGGCTGTTAAACACCAATTGCAATTTGGCTCTGGGAAATAGGTGCAGTTAAACGCCAAAAACGGAAAAGAAATAATGAATATTTCGAGCAATTATTTGCGCACTTTCAAGAATAAATCAGAATTTTGCGCAGACATTTGCTCAATAGGTGAAGTCATGAGTAGTAAAGAATTAAAAATTAAGAACATTGATGTAGGTGTAGCTCCGAGTGCAATAGCTCAAGATATTTTCTACAAGGCAGTTTCACCAGTAATGGGCATTCTTAAACAAGAAGGCAGTGATTCCGTAAAAGAATTTTCATTTTGCACTATGTGGTTAGCCATGGGCTTGTATGTAAATAACTTAAGTACCAAAGATGCCGAGAAAGCTCTAAATCATGCAACAGCCAACATAATCATCCAGTTAAAGAAATTACGGAGTGAAGATCAGGAGCAAGGTCATGATTAAACAATTAACGCGTGTCGATTTGCCTGAAGACCTTTGCTGGTGGTTTCACCCTGATTTTCATTCCATTGATCCAATGTCAGCCTGTGACGAAGAACGTGGCTACACTCCCGAAGAATGGGAGCAGCTTCAAGCAAACGGCAATATTGATATTTTAATCGATACTTCTGTTGATCTTGAGGAAATCGATCCTAATGCAAATGGTGAGTGGAAAGGCTTCGTACCTACTCCACCATCACCAGAACATTTTTTAATGGCTTCGTTTGATACAGAGCATTTGGACAGCGCTGTTTTTTGGTGGGCTAAAGAGCGTTTACCGCATTCTGTGCAGCAAAGTCTGGGAGAGGTTTCATGAAGACTCCAACACTTGAGCAATTTTTAAAGGATATTGCAAGTCACCAACTTACAGTAAACCTAGATCAAGGTGTGTTCCGTGATTTAACGATTGCACGTCCAAACACCGTTTCTATGCATTACAACATCACAACTCGCCCAGGCTATTTGGTTATCACTGGTGATATGGGATCTTTTGTATTTACTCGATTGAATGACATGTTCAAGTTCTTCCGTAGTGATGATGGCTATGTGCCTAAAACCTTATGCCCCGCTGAACGTGGCTATGGCGATTACATCATCATGAACATCAATGAAAACGGTCTGATTGATAAATGGCGTTTTGATATTGATGATTTTCAGGAGGATGAAGACTGATGGATATTCAGAAAGAAAAAGAAGCGTTTGAGGCGTGGTTTGAATCACGCTATGGCGCCCATTTTATGCAGTTTGCGCTCGATCTAGACTTTTATGTTGATAAGCACACTCAAACCTGTTGGGAAGCATGGCAAGCCAAAGCCCAAGCGGTGCCTGAATGGATTTCGGTTGATGATGAGTTGCCAAGTGAAGGAGATTTACTTTTAGGCATCTCGACAACAAAACTTGCCAAATTCAATGTTTATCAAGTCGTCGCATTAGATGAATTTGATGATTGTGAAATCACACACTGGATGCATTTGCCGCAAGCACCAAAAGCACAGGAGCAAAGTCATGAATGCCCCAATCCTTGACCCCTGCTGCGGCTCTCGCATGATGCATTTTGATCGTCAAAATCCAAATGTCGTATTCGGAGATATTCGTGCTGAAAAGCACATTTTATGTGATGGTCGCTCTCTTGAGGTCTCGCCCGATATTGAAATGGACTTTCGAGCAATGCCATTCAAAGATGGTCAATTCAATTTAGTCGTATTTGATCCACCTCATTTGATTAAAGCAGGAAAAGAAAGCTGGCTTGCTTTGAAGTATGGAAAACTTCAAGCAAGTTGGCGGGATGATATTCGAAAAGGATTTGAGGAATGTTTTCGCGTGTTGGCCAACGGCGGTGTGCTTATTTTCAAGTGGAATGAAACACAAATTAAAGTCAGTGAAATTTTAGCTTTGACTGATCAAAAGCCTGTGTTCGGACACATCAGTGGAAAGCGTGCAAATACTCACTGGATCACATTTATGAAAATGGAGATGAGATATGAATGAGGAACTCTTAGAACTACTTTCGCGCTTTGGTCTAATCCCATTGGATTGGGTTAGTGCCAGCCAGTTTTCAGCACTTACAGGCATTAATGAAGAGAAACTGACCCACCGCCGTAAAAATTGGCAAGAAGATCTTGTTTGGACTAAACAAGATGGAAATATTTACTACTCAATTAAAGGTTTCAATGAATGGCTGACTCAAAAAGCACAAAGTCGATGCCAACAGGCGTGCGGATCAGAAACGGGGCGATCCAAATCTACTTCGAGAGAAGAAAGAAAGAGTACAACATCACGCTACCTCACCCCCCAAGTGCAGAAGGTATCTCGGCGGCCGCTAAAATTAGAGCTCAGTTAGTAACAAAGGCTGAATGGGGTATTTTAACTGATAGTGATATTGCCGAAGCAAGAGGCCAGCTCGTTGATGATGATGCAGTCATTGTCAACGGCGGTATTCTATTTCAAGAGGTCGCTCAGAAATATCTTAAATTCTGTGAAAGTAATACCGATACCAAAAAAGGTTATTTAAATATTTTGGAATTTCATTGGATGGGTTATTTCGCACTTATGCCAATCAACTCAATATCAATTGAGAACATTAAAGAGGCTATTATTGATCGTGATTTTAAAACAGCGAAAACTCTAAATAATTGCCTGATTCCTTTACGTGGGGTTTTCGATTGTGCAATGGAAAATAAATTTATTACAGAAAACCCGTTAGACGGCATAAGGAATAAAAAAGTACAAGTTGATATTCCAGATCCTTTTAGTAGACCAGAAATGGACGCAATACTTGAAAATCTTAAAACGACTTTAAAGGGAGATGAAATTTTATATTATTGGTATTACGAACTAGCTTTTTGGACTGGATGCCGCCCCTCTGAACTAATTGCATTAAAAGAGTCAGATTTTGATTTTTTTAGTGGAATGTTCAAAGTTAATAAAAGTCGGGTTCGCGGTGTTGAAAAAAACGTGACGAAAACTCACACGGCGCGTGAAGTTTGTTTGAATGCACGATCTAAGAAAGCAGCACAAGAGTTAATCAAATATAAAAAGGATAGAAATATTCAGAGTAAATATTTGATGCTCTGCCCTGAAACTGGTGAACCTTTTTTTAATGAGAAACCACCACGTAATAGGTTGGTAGCGGCACTAAAAGCATGTGGTATTCGTCACCGCCCTGCTTACAACGCTCGGCACACCTATGCGACTATGATGCTTATGGATGGCTTAAACCCAGTTTTTGTATCCAATCAAATGGGCCATAGCCTACAGATGATGATGAAGCGCTATGCAAAGTGGATGCATGGGGATAAAAACAAAATAGAGATGGGAAAGCTCAAGACAGACTAAACCTGTCAAAAACCTGTCAAAAAAAACAAGCGCCTATTAAGGCGCTTGTTTTATTTGGGGAATTTTGGTGGAGGTGGCGGCTACCAAATTAATCAAATAAATACATAATTTAAAAGGTAAATTATTCAAAAAAATCACTTATGTATAACATCCGTATAACAAATTAAAAGTTTCACGCCAAATATGAGTTCTATTTCCGGTTCAGGATTTGAACTCAAATACAGATTCGTAAATCTTCTTCAATTTCTATTCTATGTGCGTGTCTCAATACGAGTGAATATGAAACTGCTTTTCCACATTTCATAAAAAAACCATAGTGCCTTTTATCTTCAAAATCAATTTCATAAATTTTACGGTCGTCATTATCAAGAACAACTTTGTCACCTGATATGAATATCTTTTTTTCTTTTCTGTATTCAATTAAATGATTTTCCAGTGCAGCAACATTATGTAGGAAACAGAATAAAGGATTCTTTAATTTTTCCATGACCTTCTCATAGCCACCAAATTCTTCAATAACAGACACACTAAAATTCATAGCATCACACCTGGTATGTAGTACAGAAAATATATCAGATGTAGAGATCACACACATATATATGACAGCAATGGCCAAAGTTTGAAAAAGGCTTTTTTAATGCGATTTTGATGTTTTTGAAAATTTCAGGTGAGAAAAAAAAGAGGTTAGAAAAGTTAGAAAATTATAAAATAGTATTCAAATATATGATTTATATAGATTAATTGCAATTTTAAAAAGGTTAGAAAATGGTTAGATTATGGTTAGTTCTAACCTCTAATTTTGGTTAGAAGTTCTAACCTTTTATATTATTGTTTTATATAAATATTTTAACTTTTATAACTTTTTTCTAACCACTTCTAACCTTTATATAGTTAGAAATTTAATTATTAAATATCAGATACTTAAATGTTAAAAACCTTTCATTTTACTGTTTCTAACCTTTTTTAAGCACTATTGATTGAGTTGAAGAAACTTTTGATAAATCGCAAGTTGTAGGCATTCATAGAATCCCTGTTGAATTATGTAGAACTGAATTTTGGGCATTCGGCTGTGTCATGCACCAGTACTGCTGTGGCTTAGAGGGTCATCGGTTGGGATCACAAATCTGTTGAATATTCGACACATTTACTGGGCAGGTGAGGTGGGGGGTCAACCGCACGGCTTGAACCGGATTCTGTGGTTTTAGAAACTTTGGCCAAAAAAAAGCCCTCACACATGGAGGACTTTTATTTTCGTGTAAATACTGTGATTAGCTTTGTTTATCTGGCTTCACTTGCTGTGGCCATGCCTGATCTAGTCGTTCTGCATCAATTGCGTGTCCATCAGCTGCTGCTGCGATTGCTCCACCACGTTCTGCCATTGTTTTGAGTACGAAGTTACAGGTCTTTCCATATTCAACGATGGCTTCATGGGTACCTGAGGACAGACGTTGGTTGGTATCACTGACCTGCTTTGACAACCGGTCAACAGCCAAAGCATTGTCACTGGCAGCAGCCAGCGCAACTTGTAAGTTTTTATTTGCATTTTGTTCTGACTCCAATAATTGATGGGCCCATACTTTTTCCGTTTCAAGTGAAGATACAGCAGATTCAGATCTAGCAAGATCACGTTGGGTTTCGGCTAAAGCTTTTTGTGATGTGAGTAAATCAATTTGATGTGACTTACCTGTGCAGCTGATGATTGAAAAAGCCAAAGAGATGGCCAATGCAACCATCACGATGAATTTCCAATTTTTAATTGCCAAAGCAATATTCATTATTGTTTTTCCTGTTTGAATTGAAGTTGATGAAACTCTTTGAAGCGGATGATCTGATCACCTGCCCATTCGTTTACTGTGTTGGCAAATAAATTTTGCAGTGGAACAATTTCGGAATACCAATAGGCTTCACGTGCTTCACTGATAGATCCGAAGCCACCTGCATTGGATGGAATAATTCCAAGCAATTGTGGTGGTGTACGTTGGGATGCAAGAACGTCATCACGTGTGACATTTTTAATATTTAAGAATTCATCTTTTGCAGCCAATTCACTGATCGGAATCAGTTGCAAACCATCTTTTTTCCCACCAGGTGCATGAAGGAATAAATTGCGGAAGTTACCTGGACCACGTGAATCTTTCATGGCTTGTTTTAAACCTTCCACGTCATCATCATCAATTCCTGAATCGGTCATGTATAAGATGAAGCCGGCATGAGATCCATTGTTGTAGTACTTGCGACGGAATAAAGTCGCTGATTCATTTAGCCAAACAGATTGAAGTGCAGCGATATATTCAGGCGTTCCATAAATTTCTTGATCGACATCAATGCCTTTGATGTGACAGACGGTACCAGGTTTAAAAATGTGTTCTTCAAAACCATTCAACAGCTGCAAAAACTCGTTCGAGTTTTTCATGCGTCTGGTGTACTTGGCCATGAGTCCATCATAGTGATGTGGCTCATTCAATCGATTATCGATCCGCTGTAAATAGCCATTACCAAATACCAAGTAATCAAAAGCAATGCGTTCAAACTCAGATGAACTGATCAATTTATTTGGTGTGAATGACGACACCAGTTGATTCTTTTTATAAAACACTGCAGTCGACAAATATGGCATTGCCTTAAAGGATTTTGCCAAAGCGTTCATACTGATATGTGGTTCATAGTAATTGCCACACAGCCATGTTTCATAGAACTGTGATAAGTCACGGCCATTCATCACCGGCTCTGCATCACCGAACGTAAATGCCTGCACTTTGCTGTCAGCCATTAGTAAATCTCCATAGAGGATTTTTTAGATTTTGTTTGGTCATCAAGGGTTAAAGGTTCATTTGCGAACGCATGAAAAATGGCAAAAGCCAAATCTGCATGACCGATGTTTTCTGCACGTGATGCTTCAAATGTCATTTGTCTTTGTGAAGCAGTCAGTGTTTTTCGAATAGCCATAATTGACATAGCCACGTCAGTGGATCCGGCATCAAATTCAAAACGACCTTTGTTGATCACATCCATTGCTTTCATGACCAATTGTGTTTTGACATCGACGCTGTAATTGAATGTCGTTAAATTTGGGAAGAACTCAAGGACCAGTTGAGCAACACCAGTACCCATACCGGACTTGTCTAAGCCGATATATTTGACGTTATATTTGGTTGTTAATTTTTTGATGTATTGCGCTTGACTGGAAAAGTCCATGCCTTTGAACTGATGATGTTCTAATAATCGGAACTTAGGATAATCAGGTTCAGGTGGTGCAATGACCACAAGCCCTGCACTGTCGCCACTTTCTGCTGGATCGTATCCAATCCAAACAGGTTTATTTCCAAACGGACGTAATGCCAACGGTTTAAAATCTTTGGACCATACTTCCCATGAATCGACCATACATGGCTGAATGATGGACAGCGGAAAAACACTGTGACCATCATCAACAAATTCACACATATATAAATTTGCGAATTCTTCAGGACTGTTTTCGGCAATCAGTTCATCAATATCAAATAGATCACAGCCTTGGCGCTCAGCATCCTGAATATTGACAATATGTCGCCACATTTTGTCGCCACATAAAGCACCGTCTCTTAAATTTGCATGACTGGTGTCGATCTCAATTCTATTTTCTTTGCTGCGACCTTTATTGAAAGCATCACCTGTCCAGAATGCGTATGCTTCATGCGTTTTACTGGATGGCGTAGAGAAATAAGTTTTTTTGTACTGCTTTTGGGCAGCCATTGCCGATGCCACTTTTTTCAGTGTGGCAAAGCCATGTACCCAGAAGAATTCGTCAAAATATAAGTCGCCATGGTATGACTGTGCTGTCTTGGCATTGGTACCTAAAAAAATCAGCTGAACAGTATTACCACATGGAAGCGTGATTGAAATCGGATCGCCTTGCAGATCCACTTCAATGGACTGCATGACAAAGTTTTTAATGTAGGTTTTAAAACCATGTGCCTGGGCTTTAGATGCAGACAAGAAAATCTGATTTCGACCAGTGGTGACAGCTTTGATCAATGCTTCACGTGCAAAATAGAAAGTTGCACCAATCTGACGTGATTTTAATAAGGCACGATTTCGCTGTTCACGCGCACGGTACCACACCTTTTGATATTCAAATAAACCGTCATCAAAGTCTTCAAGAAGTTTTTCGACTTGTTCTTCAGTCAGTGCATTTGGCTGTTTTGGCTTACGTGGTCCAGCAGTTCTATTTTTAAGTTTTGGATTCAGATCAGTTTCATTACCACCGTCAGAATATTTTTCGATTCGTGCCATACGCTCCAGCTGGCGCATGAGTAAATCAATTTCTTTGTAATCACCAGGTGTTTTTTTCTCAAGAATAATCAGTTTGATCAATTGAGCAGTTAAAGCTTCACCGACTCGACCTGCAGGTGCATCTTTATCCCATTCGTCACGTGTTTTCCACGCATGAACATTTTTATCAGGTTCGTCGATGTGATCTGCAATCGAGCTGATTCGCCACCCCATCCAATACAAAAATTTTGCTAGAAGGCGTTTATCGAAGTTTAGATTTTTCGGTGTATCAAGTGCTTTATCCATTGGCTCATTAAGCCAACGCTATAACATTTATTCATTGTGGCTACTTTGTAAAACCCACTTAATACAAGCCCTTTGCATTGAATGTTTATGCCGTTCTTCCGATTCTGCTAACTACTTTAAATAGATTTTATCTATCGACATAGACACAGGATTCAGAAATGAAGAAATCCAAATTTTACCGAGTTGCTGTCGCTGGTGCCACGACTGATGGTCGCATCATTGAAGCTTCTTGGATTCAACAAATGGCCAAGAATTATGACCCAAATACTTATACTGCTTTAGCGAATATCGAGCATATTCGTGGAATTTCTCCAAGTTCTGAATTTGGAAATTATGCAAAAGTACTTGGACTAAAAGCACAAGAAGATGACATTAACGGTCAAAAAAAATGGTGTTTATATGCTCAGCTTGAAGCATTCGACAATCTGATTGAACTGCACGGTAAAAAACAAAAATTATTCAATTCTATTGAAGTAAATCCAAGTTTTGCTGATACCAATGAAGCTTATTTGGTCGGTATTGCATTCACTGATACGCCTGCGTCCTTAGGTACACAGATTATGGAATTTGCTTCTAAGAATCCTGAAGCAAATCCATTCACTTCAAAAAAACAGCATAAAGACAATTTATTTACTGCTGCTGAAGAAGTGGATATCCAGTTTGAAGACAGTTCTGATCCTGAGACAGAAGCAAAAGGACTGTTTTCTAAAGTTTTGGGTTGGTTAAAGCCACAACAAGAACAACAAGAAAATAAAAATAATGACCAATTCAAAGAAGTATCTGACTCGCTAGAAGCGATTGCAAAAACCTTTGGTGAAAGTCAGACCAAATTGCAAACGGTCGAAACTGAGTTTTCGGAACTTAAAACCAAGCATTCTAAATTGGAAAAAGACTTCAATGAACTGAAAACCAAATTAGAAGGTGAAGAAAACCCAGGTACACCACCTGCACCTGAAAACACTGGCAACTTCTCTGAAAAAGTTGATTACTAAAATTCAAAACTTTTAAGTCAAATACTTAAAATAACTGGAAATTAAAGATGAAAAATACAACTCGTTTAAAGTACTCAGCACTTATGCTAAGTATCGCAACTGCCAACGGTGTTGCTGTTGCGTCTGACAAATTTAATGTCGATCCTTCTATTGCTCAGAAGATGGTAGATGCACTTCAAGAGTCTTCAGCCTTTCTTCAACAAATTAATATGCAGCCAGTTGATGATCTGGAAGGTGAAGCAATTGGCTTGACTCAAGGTTCAACCATCGCAGGTCGTTCAAACACTAAAGGTGGAACTAAACGTACACCAGTAGATCCAACTGGATTAAAGTCTAATCCATACAAATGCCATAAAACCGATTTTGACGTGGCTATTCGTTACGAAAAATTAGATGCGTGGGCAAAATTCCCAGATTTCTATGCACGCTGGAAAAAATTTGTTGACCGTGCGATTGCTCTAGACATGATCATGATCGGCTGGAATGGTAAAAGTGCTGCTGCACAGACTGACCGCCAAGCGAATCCACTGCTTCAAGATGTGAATATTGGCTGGTTGCAAAAAATCCGTACCAATGCACCTGAACGCTATATGCCTGAAGTGGTTGAAGCATCAGGAAAAGTAAAAATCGGTGCAGCAGGTGATTATAAAAACTTAGATGCACTTGTTGTCGATGTTGTCAGCAACTTGATTGGTGAGATCCATCAAGATGATACCGATCTGGTGGTGATCTGTGGTCGTCAATTACTGAATGATAAAAACTTCCCATTGGTGAATGATGCATCTGACAACACTGATACTTTGGCTGGCCAAGTATTAGTAAGCCAAAAACAAATTGGTGGTTTACCAGCAGTTCGTGTTCCATTCTTCCCAGATGATGCACTACTGGTGACATCACTAGACAACTTGTCAATTTACTTCCAAGAAACTGGCAAGCGTCGTCAAATTGTTGATAACTCATCACTGGATCAAGTGGAAGAATACCAATCTTCAAATGATGCATACGTAATCGAAAACTACGAAAAAGTAGGTTTCGTGGAAAACATCGAAATTCTATAAATAGGTGAATTATGTTGAGTCCAGCTCGACGACACCTACTGAAAGCCAAGGCAGCGATTGAAGCTGCCAAGGCTGATGAATTTGGTGGTGTACGTCCAGACGCAAGCGTCTACCAATTACAACTGACCGAACTGAAAAATGACATTCATGTTTTACGTTCAATTCAGTCACAAGAAAAACGTGCTGAAGCGAAAAAAGAACTGATTCCAAAGCATATGCCTTATGTGTTGGGTGTGGTTCAGTCAGGCGCAAAAGTTGAACAGGATGAAGTCATTACCACCATCATGCTGTGGTGCTTTGACTGTGGTCTATTCAATCAAGGTTTAAGCCTTGCTGAATATGCTTTAGAACAAAACTTAAAAATGCCTGATTCATTTAGTCGCAGTACTGCAAGTATTGTTGCTGAAGAAATTGGTAATGCTGCACACAAAGCTTATCAAGATGGCCAAGTCTTTAAACTTGATGTTCTTGAAAAAGCCACTCAATTAACTGCTGATTACGATATGCATGACCAGATTCGCGCCAAATTATATTTAGGTATTGGTCGTACTTTCCTGCAGTTAGATCGTGGATCTGAAGCCGTTGCATTCCTCAAAATGGCGATTGCAAAAAATGAAAACTGTGGCGGTAAAACTGATCTGAAAAAGGCTGAAAAGCTTTACAAAGAACAATTAAAAAATTCACCTGAACCGATGCTAAATGCTGATGGTTCACAGGTCGTCGATGATCAAGGCAACTTGATGTTTCATCCGACGTAACGAGTGCCCCGCGCCAACCGAGGGGCAGAATTGACGCTGTAATGACATTTTTATGCGTAATTACAAACTCAATTCTCCACCCCTCAACTATTTGAGAATGACAATGACCGGACTAATTGCAAACGGCAACCGCAACAATGAAGAAGTTGTCATCACCAGTGATTCATTTTTCCCTGGCATATCTAGCAAAGCCATTCGTGAAGCATTGCGCTTTGATGGAAGTATCACAGATCAGCGTTTAATTCCTGCAATTGAATCAGCCATCATTGAAGTCAATGATCAGCTCGAATCCTTGACATCAAAAGCAGCATCACTTGCTGAAATCAGTCTAAAAACCATCACCACCAAAGGGGTGGAAAAGCCAATCACTGAAGTTCTGTATTTCCGTGCCGTTGCAGCAGCGGTTGGTGCTGAATTGACTGAAAAGTATCGTGCTTATGACACCAACAACAATGGTGGCCAAAAAGCAGATGATCTGACACCAACAATTGATGATTACCGTCGAGATCTGCGCTTCGCTATTCGTGACTTAAAAAAAATTCGTCGTTTGAATGTGGAGCTGGTCTAAATGAAAACTGTTTATGCCATTCAGAATGACACTGTTGATGCTATTTGTTGGCGCAACTACGGACGTTCATCTGGTGTGGTCGAAGCAGTACTTGAAGCCAATCCACACTTGTCTGAATTTGGTCCATTTCTCCCGATGGGGACAAAGGTTCAGTTACCAGAACTTCAAACACAACAAAATAAAACGCAAAGCATTCAGCTTTGGGATTGAGAACAAAAAATATGGCTGAACCAACCACATCAACGACTGTCGCAATTACCGCTTCTGCCGGCTTGGTATCACTCCTTCCTTTCGTGAATGGTGATGCACTGTTTGGTGCAGTAATTGGTGCAGCATTTTTAGCATATACCCAAGTGTCACTGAGCTATGGAAAACGTATTTTTTCGCTCATGTTGTCCGTTGCTTTGGGCTATGCCTTAGCCCCTGAAATTTCAAACCGAACTGGTGTGAACAGCCACACTGTCATTGCTTGCTTTACCAGCATGTTTGCCTTGCCTGTTTTGGTGAAGGTCATGAAATGGGTGAACAAGTCAACATTGACTGAGATCTTCAACACCACTTCAAAGTTCTTTTCTGCCCTGTCCAACACTTTTGGAAAGGAGAATAAAAAATGATGCAACTCATGTTGTCGCCATTGGCACAAACAATTTTTTCCATCGTTGCCGTGCTGTGCTATGTGGCATGTGCATTCCGTATTTTATGTTTTGATCGATTGCACCTGCAAAAATGTTCGTTTCGACTATTTGCAGTTGTTCTGATCGGTGCATTCCTTGCGCAAAGTATTCATATCATTTTCATTAAAGATCCGGTCACGATTTGGGATGCCATTCTCGCGGTGTTCTTAGTGGTCTTTATTTTTCGAAGTAAAGGCAATGTCGTTTCAATGCTAAGGAGCACACCATGAGCATTTTAAAATTAGGTTCAAAAGGTTCAGCCGTCACTGAATTGCAAAAACTGCTGATTAAAAATGGCATGACTGGTAAAAATAAGAAACCACTCATTGCTGATGGTGACTTTGGCGAAAATACTGAATATGCCGTGATTCAATTTCAGAAACTGAAAAATCTGAAAGTCGATGGATTGGTCGGTGACTACACACTAAAAGCCCTACGTGGTGAATGCACCAGTAAACTTTTAAAAGAAAGTGATTTAGTTGAAGGTGCCAAACGTTTGGGTGTGCCTGTCATCGTAATCAAAGCCATTGCTGAAGTTGAAACGCTGGGTGAAGGTTACTTGCCAAATGGTAAGCCTAAAATTCTATTTGAACGTCATCGCATGTATTTCTATTTGAATCAGAAATTCGGTAAAACCAAAGCCAATGCACTCATGGCCAAACATCCGAATATTGTGAATACCAAAACAGGTGGTTATCACGGTGGATCTGCTGAGTACACACGTTTAAGTCAAGCCAAGCAGCTTGATGAATCATGTGCATTACAGTCGGCATCGTGGGGACGTTTCCAGCTCATGGGTGAAAATTGGAAAGCACTAGGTTATGCATCTGTTCAGGAATTTGTAGCACAGCATAAACAAAGTGAAAGCCTTCAGTTTGAAGCATTCCTTCGTTACTGTGAAACCAAGTCTGGTGAAGTCGATGATAAAGATTGGAAGTTGATCGATGCTTTACGTCAAGAAAATTGGCATGTAGTTTTTTCACTGTATAACGGCAAAAACTATAAAAAACTGGGCTATGACACTAAGTTTTTACGTGTGATGAACCGCCTCGATCCAAACTATAAGAGTGCAAAAGCTGCATGAAAAAGCCCAATCAATTAAGAGAATATTTACTCAACGCGATTCCTGATCTGAGTCCTGATCAGGATCGTTTATTGATCTTCACCAACAATGGTTCCCTTCGCAGCACCATGGTCAGTGGCTTTAGTTTTGAAATGTCATACACCTTGGATCTGGTCATCACTGACTATGCCGGTGATGTTGATGTCATTGGAGTCGTGCTGTTCACGTGGATTGCAGAAAATCAGCCTGAATTGATGGCCAACCATGAGAAAGGCAAACAAGCAATCAGCTTTGAAGCTGAACTGATTGATAACAGTAAATATGACATTAACTTTCAAATTCCACTGACTGAACGTGTCGTCGTGAAAAAGTTGTCAGACGGCAAATTAGAACTCAGTCATCCTGAAGAACCGAAGTACACAGAATTTGAACCTGCCACTGATTTTGAAGTCATCGATCCATCGGGTGAAGTCATTGCTTCATGGACCACGGTTGAAAAACAAGGTTGGTCATTAGATATGCCACCGACAGGTCGAAACCCATGACGAACAATGTTGAAGAACTTGCCACCTACTTACAGCCGTATTTGGAACGGTTGTCAGTGGGTGAACGTGCCAAGCTTTCAAAACAGATCGGTCGTGATCTAAGAAAAAATCAGGGCAAACGTATTTCTGCACAACAAAACCCTGATGGTTCAACATACACCCCAAGGCGCAAACGCCTACGTGAACAAAAAGGCAAAATTAAGCGCAAAATGTTCACCAAATTAAAAAATACTGCTCATTTAAAATTGCTCAGCAATGCGGATGCCATTGCGATTGGCTTTGTGGGACGTGTTGCACGTATTGCACAAGTACACCAGGAAGGTTTAAAAGATCGTGCTGAACGTGGCGCACCAAGTGTGGTCTATCCAAAACGAGAACTTTTAGGCTTCACAGATCAGGATTTAAAACTGATTGAAGATTCATTCTTAAAACATATCAATCTTTAAGTTTTGAACATTGTAAAACTCACTTAATACAAGCCCCATCAGCTGAAATGGCTTAGTCCTTGACGCAAAGTGTTTGCATGAATGCAGATGCTAACCGTCGTCTTGAAAATATTGTTCGATTTGGAACCATCAAGACCATCAATCCGTCTAAACCTATTCCACGTGTCATCGTCAATTTAGGCGATATAGAGACACCGGAAATCCGTTGCCTAAATATTCGTTCCGGTGACGATGCAACTTGGGATATGCCATCGATCAATGAAGAATGTGTGGTCATTTCACCATGTGGCGATATTGGTCCAACAAGCTTCGTTTTATATGGATTTTATAACGACGACCACCCTGCACCCTCTGATGATCTCAACAAAAAAATCCGTATGTTTGCAGATGGCTGTGTCATTGCCTATGACGTTGCAACACATCATTTATCTGCTGTTTTACCTTCAGGTGGCACAGCTGTTTTGACTGCTGATGGTGGTGTCACTGTCAACGGTGATACGACCATCAATGGAAATTTACAAGTGAATGGCAGTACGGCTATGACAGGAAACAATACCGTTGGTGGCAGTCAGTTAGTTCAAGGCAGCAGTCATTCTTCAGGAACATTCAGTTCAGATGGTGATGTCACTGCAAGTGGTATCAGTCTCACTGGGCATACTCACCCGGGTGATAGCGGTGGAACCACTGGAGGACCACAGTAATGATGTCACGTGAAAGCGGTCGTGAACTCGAAACAGAAATTGATCAAATTCGTCAATCCATTCAGGACATTTTGACCACGCCCATCGGCACCAGAATCATGCGTCGTGAATATGGTTCATTGCTACCACAGCTCATTGACTCCCCTTTCAATGAAATCACCTTGCTTCAACTCTATGCAGCCACCGCCACAGCATTACTGCAGTGGGAAGACAGAATCACCCTGAATTCAGTGTCGATCAACCAGGTTGGTCGCGGCTCATTTGAATTGGAAATTGACTGCAATGTGGTCGACAACAATCAGCAACAGTCTTTAAGCATTCCACTTAACTTTGGATCTACGTCATGAGTGTCGATTTTAGTTCACTTCCAAAACCAAACTTTGTTGATGTTATCGACTTTGAGTCGATCTTTAATGATCGTAAAGAATATTTTATTTCGTTATATCCGCAAGACCAGCAGGACAATATTCGAAAAACTCTGAATCGAGAAAGTGAACCTGTAACCAAGTTATTACAGGAGAACGCCTATCGTGAAATGATTCTTCGTAATCAAATTAATGAAAAAGCCCTAGCCACTCAATTGGCATTTGCGAAGAAAGAAGATCTCGATGTTTGGGGCGCAAATTATGATGTTGCTCGGCTTGTTATTTCTGAAGCCGACAATACAACAACACCGCCTTCACCTGCGATCTACGAATCTGATGGAGATTACCGATACCGTATTCAAAAAAAATTAGATGCTTTGAGTACTGCTGGTCCTGAATCAGCCTATGAATATCACGCACTTTCTGCAGATAGCCGTGTTGCTGATGTGAAATGCAGCTCCCCTGCACCTGCACATGCATTACTCACAATTTTGCAACGTGATACTGATAATAATTCGTCAACGCCTGAGTTAAATAATATTGTTTTGAATTATGTGTCTGGTGAAACTAAGCGACCGACTGGTGATCGTGTTCAAGTTCAATCAGCTGAAATTATTGAATTTCAAATCCAGGCAAAACTTCATATTAATAATGTCCCAGAAACTGACACCGTATTTGCTGCTGCTATGGACAGCATATCTTCTTACGTCAATACATCCAAACGACTAGGTAAAGGCGTTTATTTTTCTGATCTTTATTCTGCGCTTAAAGTTACTGGAGTTGACCGAGTTGAACTTATTTCACCTAGCGAGGAAATTATTTTAAATAATTTTCAGGCTGCAACTTGCACAAATATTAATTTAACAATTGCAGGTGAAAAATGAATCTATTACCGCCAAATACAACTCAATTAGAAAAAAAAATTACTGAAGTATCAGCATCAGCCTTCGATATGAATGGCGACCTATCATCGTTAATTCGAATTGATGATGCACCTTCTGATTACTTATCAATCCTAGCATGGCAATTTAGTGTGGATCGTTGGCAAGATGATTGGCCGGATGAAGTAAAACGAGCCCAAATTAAAAACTCAATTAAAGTTCATCGGCATAAAGGTACAAATTACGCATTAAGAAAAATTGTTGAAAGTTTTGGCTATTCATTAACTGTACATGAATGGTGGCAAGAAATCCCAACGAATGAGCCCGGAACGTTTCAAATCACTATTGATACCAACGGCAACTCTCTGAATGAAAGTACTTATAAAACTCTAACTGAGCTTTTATATGATGCAAAACCATTAACAAGGGAATTAAGAGGTGTCGAAGTTAATGTAATCGCTATTCAAAGTGACACAAATGTTGGTAGCTCATCATATAGCGGTGAAGACATAACGATTTATCCAAAGCTTGAAGATGCAACCCCTATTCTATGTCCTATATTTGCATTTTACGGACATGACGAAACCACAATCTATCCGAGAAATTAATCATGGCGAATGAAAAATATTATTCAGTATTTACAACCAAAGGTTTGGAGCTACTTCGTGAAGCAATTCAGAATGGCACAAAATTGGGTGTAACACATATGTCCTTTGGAGATGGTAATGGTAGTGAACCAATTCCAGATGCAGATCGAAATAGTTTAGTTAATGAAGTCTATCGGACACAGCTTAATAAATTAGCGCCAGATACTAAAAATAAAAATTGGCTTCAAGCTGAAGCTGTTATTGCATCAGCAATTGGTGGTTTTACGATTCGTGAAGTAGGACTCTGGGCAAATAATATTTTAGTTGCTTACGCAAATTATCCATCATCATATAAACCTACTGCAGCTGATGGTACTGCAAAGATCATGACGATTCGTATCGTCTTACAAATAGATAACGTCGCAAATTTTGAACTTATTATTAATCCAGATATTGTTCTAGCAACAATTCAGCAATTAAATGATGCCCTATTGGCATATCAGAAAACGGTAGAAACTATTGCAGATCTAATGGATGTTACACCTTATCACGGCATGACTGTCAAAGTTCTCAGTCGTGATTCTGGTAATTTTGCTTTAGCAGAACCTTATTCAGGTGGTGGGGTTTTCACGTTTGATCAAAATCGAATATCTGAAAATGACGATGGTACAATTTTTGATGGCTGGTATCGCAGTTGGGATGAAATAAAAGTTGAAGCAGAATGGTGGGGTGCAAGAGAAGGTAAAGATGCAACGACTGCTTTACAAAATGCTTTAAATTTTATTAGTCCTACAAAATGGACAGGATCTGTAAATTCGAGTAATCAAATTGGTGGTTCATATATTTTACAGCTCAAAGCACGTCCATATATTATCTCAGATACAATTTGGGTTGGAGCTTATTCAGTTGTTAAAGGCACAGGTGAACTAGGTTTTAACATTGCTAATGTAAACGATGCATCACGAATTGTTGCAGATTTTTCTGATCCATTAAAACCTGCAATTTCATCTGCTAACTGGAAAAAAGATGGCACTCGTGTTCCGTTTAATGAGAAAACAACGGGTGCAATGTATGACAACGGCTTAGTATCAGCTACGCATGGAATTAAATTACGTGATTTTTCAATTGTAACAGCAACTGGAAAAAGGTGTTTGATAGGTCTACGATTACAAAACTCACCTCAATCATTTATTCGTTTGTATACAAATGGATTTGATTATGGTGTTTTAACAAATGCATCTTGGCAATCAGAATTTAATTTAAAAACATTACATTACAAGTGTGGTTTTTTAGCAGATTTCGATAGCAATGGTATTAAATTAGATGGATACTTCAACAAGAAAGGTGCTTTGTCTCCACTTCCAGATGTCAATTTTATTAACTTTTTTGCTTCAGATACGGATACGGATACGACATTAAATAATATTGAAACAGTTTTCGGGGCAGTATCACGTTACAGCTTTGGGGCGAGTGGTGGATCAATTATTTGTGAGCATAATGATGTTGGTTTCTCATCTTGTGCAGGTACTATGGATCTACAAACATTATATACGGAAGGAAACTCTAAATATTCTTACGTTGGTTACACAGGAACAATTCGTATAGGTAATCATGTCGGTCATGGTGATGATTATGTTTATTTACTTGGTGCAAATAGCAATACAACAGTAGATGCTTACAATAAAACAGGTGTAACTTCTGACAAAGTGATAAAAAAACTAAGTCAATGGAATTCTACATTAAATGTGCCGCTAAATTTAAATACCTATATTCGTGGCATTCAATATAAAAATTCAGATAATACATATTATGTGTCAGCAACATCTGGGAGTAATAATAATAGCGGTGTGATTAATTCTGCACCTTTAAGTAGTGTAGAGGAAGCTTTAAATCGTATTACTAGTCAATATTTGTTTTCAGACAAAAACACGAAATTAAATCAGCACAAGACTTTTGAAATTATTATTTTAGATAATTCTGATTATACGATTTTAGGTCACAACATCTATTGTGATATTTATATTAAGCCATTGAATTCAGCAAATAAACCTACTTTAACTTTTAACTCTTATCAAGTTTTGTATAATTCTCACATAACGATTAATAATTGTAATGTTGTTAGGCCAGACATTAACTATGTCAATTCAGATGTAGCATATGAAAATGGTATATTTTGGTCAAAACACGGAAAAAATACAATAGAACTTGTATCAAGCACTTTGAATCTAAATTTTGGTTATGCTTTGATTTATCCAGATTATAATGGTTGTTCTGAATTAACTTTGATCATGTCCAAATCAGTAGTCAATGGAACCAGTGCAGCTCAGTTAATTCAACGTAATGATTTGAATACAAGTCCACATATCATCAACGTCATTTCATCACAGACAATGATAGATCAAAATATTTTAACAAGATCCGATAAAGGAATATCTGTACCTGAAATGTGGAAAAATAAAATATTAGGTTTATAGTTTGTAAAACCCACTTAATACAAGCCCATACACTTGGGCTTTATTAAGACCCATGCAAGCCTGTTTGTTGAAATAAAACCTCAATAAACAGGCTTTTTTTATGGCAGATTCATACCACCACGGACTGCGTGTCGTTGAAATCAACGAAGGTACACGTCCGATCCGAACCATTGCCACTGCTGTTCAAGGACTCATTGCCACTGCAGAAGATGCAGATGCAACCGTTTTCCCATTGAATACGGCAGTGCTCATTACAAACACCCAAGCTGCAGTTGCAAAAGCCGGTACCAACGGCACACTAAAAACAGCACTGCAAGCAATGGCCAACCAAGCCAATTCAATTTGCGTCGTGGTACGTGTTGCAGCTGCTGAAGATGAAGCAGCACAAACAGCAAACGTCATTGGTACCGTAGACGCTACTGGTAAATATACCGGTGCAAAAGCATTGCTATTAGCGAAAGCAAAACTAGGCGTACAGCCACGCATCATTGGTGCACCAGGTTTAGATACTCAAGCTGTTGCCACTGAACTTGCAACCATTGCAAAAAAACTTCGTGCCTTTGCCTATGTCTATGCTTGGGGATGCAAAACCAAAGAAGAAGTGGTTGCCTATCGTGATGCGTTTGCAGCGCGTGAACTCATGGTGATTTGGCCAAACTTCGTGGCATTCAATGTCGACACAGCGCAAACCGAAACTGTACCTGCAGTTGCAGTGGCGATGGGCTTACGTGCCAAGATCGACAACGAAATCGGTTGGCATAAAACCCTATCAAACGTGGCAGTGAACGGTGTAACCGGTATCGATGCCGATGTGACTTGGGACCTTCAAGACCCTGCAACAGATGCTGGCTATCTCAACAGCAACGAAATCACCACACTGATTCAGCATGACGGCTTCCGTTTCTGGGGCTCACGTACCTGTTCAGACGATCCACTCTTTGCTTTTGAAAACTACACACGTACAGCACAGATCATGGCTGACACGATTGCAGAAGCACACATGTGGGCCATTGATAAACCAATGCACGGTTCATTGGTCAACGACATGTTGGAAGGTATCAAAGCTAAACAACGTGAATGGACACGCCTAGGTTATCTGATGGGGGGCGATGCTTGGTATGACCCAGAGCTGAACTCAAAAGACACGCTCAAAGCCGGCAAATTGTATATCGACTATGACTATACCCCAGTGCCACCGCTTGAAGACCTCACCTTCCGTCAGCGTATTACAGACAGCTATTTGGCTGACTTCGCTTCAACGATCACTGCATAGGAGTTGATGCATGAGCCTTCCTCGTAAACTCAAAAATATGAACCTATTTAACGAAGGTGAAAGTTATCTAGGGCAAATCAAAACGGTCGTATTGCCGAAGCTCACACGCAAAATGGAAGACTATCGCGGTGGCGGTATGAATGCTCCATTAAAAATTGATATGGGCATGGGCGATGATGGTCTTGTACTTGAATCGACTTTTGGTGGTTTAGACCTGCTCACATTGCGTCAATTCGGTCTTGAAAAAGTTGACGGTGTTTATATGCGTTTTGCTGGTGCTTATCAACGTGATGACACAGGCGAAGTCGATGCAGTGGAAGTCGTGGTTCGTGGTCGTCATGAAGAAATTGATGGCGGTGACTCTGAACCAGGTGAAGACACTGAACATAAAGTCGTGACCAACTGTGCTTATTACAAACTCACAGTCAACGGCAAAGTTGAAATCGAAATTGACGTGCTTGGCTTCAAAGAAGTTGTAGATGGCAAAGACCGTCTCGAAGCACAACGTAAAGCAATCGGATTATAAGTTTTCCTGCCCTTGCATGGACTCGTTCTGTGCAAGGTTTTTTTGATTCAAATCTATTTTAGGAATGCAACATGAATACTCAAGATCAAGAATTAAATCAGCAACTCATTCAAAACCCAAACCAAGAAACCGTTCAGCTTGAACAACCAATTCAATTTGGTGGCAATACTATTACTGAAATCACCATCCGAAAACCCAACGTCAAAGCACTAAGCGGTGTCAGTTTACAAGCCATCTATCAGCACGACGTAAACGCATTAATCAAAGTTTTACCACGTGTCACCACACCTGCATTAACACCACAGCAAGTGCTTGAACTAGATCCAGTCGATTTTGCAAATCTAGGAGGTTACTTGGTCACTTTTTTGTACCCACAAGCAGTACAGAAAGCGATCAAAGAGGAACAGTAATAAAACTGGTCGATGACGTAGATGAAGCGATTGCCAACATTGCCTGCATCTTTCATTGGCCACCCAGCGCATACGATGACATGGACATCACCGAATTAAGTAAATGGCATCACCATGCGCTCAAGCGTCATCAAACCACTGT
Organism: Acinetobacter sp. 789_lipA; assembly: GCF_058242845.1. NCBI lineage: Bacteria > Pseudomonadati > Pseudomonadota > Gammaproteobacteria > Moraxellales > Moraxellaceae > Acinetobacter > Acinetobacter sp. 789_lipA. The sequence goes on from NZ_JBZAYS010000001.1 coordinate 3,624,056, forward strand.
ATAAAAGAGTCCACCAATGTCAAAACTAAAATTAGAAGTCCTATTTAATGCTGTTGATAAAGTATCTGGACCCATCAAAACAATCATTGGTGGCTCTAAAACTATGGCAGATGTTTTGAAAAAAACGAATTCAGAGTTGAAGGGACTAGAGTCACAACAACGCAAAATTTCAGGTTTCCGTCAGCTCACCGCACAATCTGAAAAAACAGCCCAGGCATTGGCCAAAAACAAACAGACCATTTCTGAATTAAAAGCAGCACTCAAAATCAATCCTGAAGTTCAGGAAAATGTCACAGCATTGGCACGTGCTGAAGCTGCACATAAACGCCTGACTGCCGTTCAAAAAAACCAACGTACAGAATTGACCGGTATGGCTCAGGAGTTCAACAAGGCTGGAATTCAGATGGATCGGTTGAATCAAGAAGAATCGGATCTTAAAAATAAGATTCATTTGACCACCATGGAACTAAATAAACAAAAAGAAGCTCTATCACGTCATGAAAAGGCTCAAAAAAAATATGAAGAAATGCAAACGCGCATGAATAAAGCCAGTGAATTAGCCAAGAAGGGATTGGCTGTAAGTGCAGTTGCTATTGCTGGTATGGGATATTCACTTAAACAATACGAAGATGCTGAAGATGCTGCAATGGGGCTACGTGTATCTATGATGCAAGCCAATGGGCAAGTAGCCAAGGAATATGGCGAAATCAATAAATTGGCGAATAGCCTTGGAACAAAATTACCTGGTACAACAGCTGACTTCCAAAACATGATGGCTGTACTTATCCAGCAAGGTATTTCTGCCAAAGCAATTCTCGGTGGCGTAGGTGTGGCAGCTGGTTATCTTGGTGTTCAAATGAAAATGCCATTCGAAGAAGCTGCTGAATTTGCCGCGAAGATGCAAGATGCAACCAAAACAGCAGAAAAAGACATGCTTTCTCTAATGGACGTAATCCAAAGAGGTTACTATTTAGGTGTCGATAAGAGCAATATGCTACAAGGTTTTTCAAAGCTTTCTGCTGGTATGAAAACCATAAAACAAGAAGGATTGGAAGGTGCAAAAGCTATGGCACCTTTACTTGTTATGGCAGATCAGGCAGCGATGGCTGGCGAAAGTGCTGGTAATGCGTTCAGTAAAATCTTTAAGTCCATGATGGATACAGATGGAATTAAAAAAGCGTTAAAGGACAGCAAGACTGGACTGACCATGAATTTCACAGATGGTAAAGGTGAATTCGGTGGTCTAGATAATATGTATAAACAGCTTGAAAAGTTAAAAGGATTAAGTACCGAAAAACGGCTGCCAATTTTGGGTGATATGTTTGGCAACGATGCAGAAACAATTCAAGCCTTAAACCTTTTAATTGACAAAGGTAAGGCTGGATATGATGAAGTCGTTGCTAAAATGCAGGCGCAAGCAGACTTACAAACTCGTGTAAATGCCCAGTTAAGTACACTTAAAAATTTAAAAGATGCTGCTGGTGGTACTTTTACCAGCTTACTTGCATTGTTCGGTGAACAACTTGCACCCCAATTTAAAACCATGATTGAAGGTTTTACCAGCATCACTGAGAAAGTGACTTCGTGGGCGCAGGCAAACCCAGGACTAGCAAGTACTATTGCACGAATTGTCGCAGGTGGAGCCTTACTCGTTGGTGGTCTTTCTGCCCTTTCAATTGGTCTAGTCGCAATCTTTGGACCAATGATGATGGTTGCGAAAGGCTTTGGTGTCGTTGCATTAGCCGCCAAAGGTATGAGCATGGCGTTACTGACCAACCCAATTACATGGATTGTCCTTGCCATTGCTGGTGCTGCCTTGCTTATCTATAAAAACTGGGCCCCGATCTCAGCATTCTTTGTTGGCATTTGGAATACCATTAAGACCGCATTCAATGGTGGTATCACCGGAATTTCAGCACTGATCATCAATTGGAGTCCAATCGGACTGTTCTATTCAGCATTTGCAAAAGTACTGTCATGGTTCGGTGTGGATCTTCCAGCGAAGTTTACCGGCTTTGGTGCCATGATTTTAGAAGGGCTCAAGAACGGTATTTTATCCAAAGTAAATGCCGTAAAAGATGCTATCACAGGTGCTGTCAGTGGCGTGATTGATAAAGCCAAGGGCATTCTAGGCATTCATTCACCCTCACGTGTCTTCATGGGCATTGGTGGCTATACCATGCAAGGCATGGCCAACGGTATTGCCAATGCAAATGGGTTACCAATTGCAGCAACATCCACCGCCACACAAGGTGTGGTCAATACTGCTGCCCAAACCAAGCCAGTCAAACCCATCAATGTTGGTCGCAATAACCCACGTTCATATATCAGCCAAGACACGATTCAAGTGCATATTCATGTCAAAGATGGATCCGTGGTCAAAGGAACGGCTGAAGCAATGCGTCAGGAACTCCAGCGAGTGGCTGAAGAACAGCAGATGAAAAAACGTAAATTTTTAACAGACACGGAGTAAAGACACATGATGATGGCTCTAGGCTTGTTTGTCTTCTCATTACGAACAGCGTCATATCAAGAACTGCAACGTGTCACCAATTGGCGACACCCTTCAAATAGCCGTGTCGGAGACTCTCCTGCCTATCAATTTATTGGTAAAGGTGAAGATGTCATTACACTTAAAGGCGTGATTTACCACGAATTGACAGGAAGTCGCGTCACATTAGACACCCTCAGACAAATGGGGGATACAGGCAAGGCATATACCTTAATTGAAGGCACAGGCAAGATTTATGGCTTAGTCATCATCAATGATTTAGATGAAACCAAAACCTATTTCTTTAAAGATGGGGCAGCGCGAAAAGCTGAATTCACTTTAAAACTGACCATTGTACGCGACTGGCAACCGACCTTATTAGGCACCCTGATCGGCATGGGTATTGGCGCACTGAATAGGATTCTATAATGCTGAATAAAGTCATGAACGTCGTTGGTACGGCATTAAATTCTGTTGAAAAAATGACGGAATATCCTTACCCCATTTTTCGAGTTGAAGTCGATGGTGTCGATATTTCATCCCTTATGGCTTCACGTTTAATGTCACTGAGTATTAAAGACAATCGTGGGCTTGTGGTGGATTCAGTGGACATCGAACTGAATGATGCAGATGGCATGCTCAGTATTCCACCCAAAGGTGCCATCATTCAGGTCTGGTTAGGTTGGTCCAATACTGGTTTATTTGACAAAGGCAAATACAAAGTGGATTCCACATCCCATCGTGGCGCACCAGATGTACTCAGTATTTCTGCCATGGCCAATGACGTATCAGAAGGTTTAAAACAAAAGCGTGAACGCAGCTGGAGCGACAAAACCATTCAAGAAATATTTGAAAAGGTTGGTGCTGAATATGAACTCAAAGTCATTGTTCATGAAAAATTCGCATCAAAAAAAATTAAATACATTGCTCAGAATGAATCTGATGCCAATCTCATTACACGTATTGCCGATGAAAATGACGCAATTGCCACCGTGAAAAATGGGCATTTGATTTTATTACCACGTGGTGCAAGTCAAACGGTTTCAGGTTTAGCCCTACCACGTGTGCAAATCACTAGGAATAAGGGCGATCAGCACAACTACACCAATGGCACAGGTACGGACAATATTACAGGTGTCAAAGCCTATTACTACACTGAAAACAAAGCCAAGAAATTGCATGTGGTGGTCGGTGACAGTGAAGACAACATGAAAGAGATCCGCTATGTGCATCGGGATAAAACCACCGCTGAACTGGCAGCCAATGCGGAATACAATCGCTGTAAACGTACTGCCCAAAAACTGACATATACCTTGGCATTTGGCGATCCCACCTTAATCCCTGAACAAGAATTCGAATTCATTGGCTTAAAACCTGAAATTGATGACATTATCTGGTTAGGGACAACCGTCACCCATTCACTCAATGACAATGGCTTCACCACATCAGTTGAACTTGAAGTGCAGCTGCCCGATGCCGATGATGTATCGACACTGTTTGAAGGCAAAGAAGAAAAGACTGAAGAAGAAAAAGAAAAGTCCAAAACCAAAAAGCGCACTGGTAAAAATTATGCAGATTATACCGGTGTCATTGTTTACTACAGGGAAAATGGCAAAACTAAAACATTAACAAGTGGAGATCAATCAAAACCATTAAAATTCACCCAAGAATATAAGAATAAAAAAACTGCCATGGTTGCAATAAAACGTGAACAAGAAAAAATAGACAAAGCCAAAAAATAGGACAAAAAAAATCCTGACTTTGGGGCGAAGTCAGGATGAAATGGGTAAAACCAAAATAACGATATTTAATAACTTTTACAATAGAAACTTTAGATATAACGTAATTTTGTTGTATATTTGTTGAATATTATTTATTCAGCAGAGGCAGCAAAAAAAATGTCTAAACCAGGACGTACGATAAGTAATAAATGCCCTCATTGCGGCGAATCTCTTTGGATCCGTTCAAGCGAACAAGTCGATCCACTTTTAAAACGCTTATACGGGCAATGCACCAATTTACATTGTGGTTTTACAGCTCAAGGTTTTTTAACTTGGGATGCTGAACTATCCCCTTCTGCAATGCCAAACCCTGAAATTCATCTTCCTAAGTCATTAGCAAAACAAGGAAAAGGGGGAGCATGTGTCTGATCCAATTGACCGCGCACAAGAAAACCAACTAAACCAAGTCAACATCAAGCCACGTGATTACAGCGCACCATCACTGACTGAATGTGAAGAATGCGGAAATGACATCCCCCTAGAACGACAGAAGCTGGGGGGTGTCACGCTATGTATTGAATGCAAGACCAAGGAAGAACGTCATGCCAGTCATTATCGCTGAACCATCAGATCCTATCGAATGCCCTTGCCCTGAATGCACATCACAAGATGAATAAACAAAGGAAAATAAAAAATGGACCAACAAACTGCTCTGATTTTAATTTTTGTAAACCTATCGGCTGCCGTGGTAATCATCATCTGGTACTTGTTCGACCGCTATACCAAACGCATTGAAAGTTTAATTCGGCAAAATAACAAACCAAGCTGTGCATTTATTCAAACCCAAACCAAACGTAAAGGATAAAAATAATGTGGCTCTATCCTTTTTTAGTCGGTGCTATGCTGGGTGTGATCGGCAGTGCATTATTATTTCTTCACACAGTAGGCTGGTTTTAAAAAAACGGTTATAATAACAACAGGATGACAGCAAAATAATCAATATGCTGTACGTGGCGTGACACGTTTTCAGCTCCAATAATTAAGCCCCTTTCGGGGCTTTTTTATTCATAAAAATAATCTGTCACACTCCAATTATAATAAGGAGTTGTACGGTTACAGGTTTTACATGTCAGGCTAGTTGTCATGCCTTGTTCCCAATCACCTGCTAATGTGTGATTTTTAAATTTATCGGTATCATCAAATGTTTTAAATGTATCTTCGGTACCACATCGTGTGCATTTAAGTTGCGTTAATTCATCTTGAATAATCTTCTCAATTTTATGTTTCATCACTACCCCCCTAATACATTCACAAAATCATCTTCAGTTAAAATACGGATATTCGCTCCGTCCTTTTGCCACTTCAAAGCCTGTTCAAATTTACGCCCATAGCTCATGTGTGCCCAGTGTGGATTTCCCTTATTACAAATTACAAGATAATCAACAGTCTTGGTTAAATCATCTTTAAAAATTCCACCTTTGGCTTCAATGGCATCTTTCCATTCAGCTTTGGTATATCTATTCGATGCACCAGTTAAGCAAATGGTTTTACCAATAATTTCTACATTGCCATGGTAAAAATCAGGGTTCTGATTATCACTGGTACTGGTCACGACTAAATTTGGCAGACCAAAATTATTCAGTTGAACATACTTGCCAATGGTAATTTTTAAGACTTCTTTACTGTCTACACTTACTCGGTTTAAAACTCGAACATGATTTAAAGCAACTAACAGCTCTTTATAAATTGGATCATCTTTTAAATAATCATGCTGATTTAGCCAAGTATTTAAAGCAATTAATTCATCATCTGTAAAATCCTGATCACAGGATAAACCTGCCAATACGCCATGTAATCGCTGCACATCACCAGTATGTTCTTTAAAATATTTCGAGTTTTTAAATGTATCTAAACTGGCTTGAACTTCTTGATGACGTGACAACAAAAATTCTGGATCTTCAGCAGCTTTTACTAAAACTTGGTAAAGGTTATCAAAATGCGGAACATTTACAGCCTCAGGATATTGCTCTACCCACTTAATCAAGGCTTCAATTTCTTGTATCCTTACTCGACCATCTAAAAACAAACCTTCAAAAAATCCTAAAAATAGATTGCCTAATTTACTTTGATTTGCATTGTAATTAAGTCGATCTAAATCCATAGGCCCCCCTCAAAAATAATTCTTATAAAGACAATTGACTTTAACACTTTAACACTGTTAGAGTTTGACTACCACAGCAAAATCTGTGGTCAGGCGTGGAAACCTGAAAAGTTATATAGGCGCAAAAAGTCCGTCATGGGCTATTTTTTTGTGTAAAATTCGGCTATGCCTTTTATGGCAGGCTGGACAGGGTGCCCTTCGGGGCAGCCGTTTCCTATATAACGGTAAATTTCCACCCCTGTTCAGTCTGTCACCAATCTTTGTGGAAATTGCTTGGTGTCAGGTTTTTAACTTGATATATAGGAAAAGCCATGAATAACTCATTCCCTTCTACACATTCGTGCACTCAAAATAACGTAAAAGAACACTCCCCTATTTACGACCTGCAAGCGTATGAACAACGCCAGCGCAAACTTAAACGTAAACAAATTTTTAAAAACATCTTAGACACCACCATATTCTTTTCAGCATGTTCTATCGTCTTCTCATTATTGTTTTGGGGAGTGTGAGCCATGAGCGCAATTGCACATATTGATGACGCAGTTTTTATTCAAGACCAGCAGGTCAAAACTACCAGTCGCAAAGTGGCGGATATTTTCAACAAACAGCACAAGGATGTATTACGTAAACTTGAAAGCTTAGACTGTTCAACTGATTTCACTGAGCGCAATTTTACGCTTAGTGAATATCTGGATAGTACGGGTCGAAAATTACCCATGTACGAAATGACCAAAGACGGTTTTATGTTTTTGGTTATGGGTTTTACTGGAGCAGCAGCCGCTAAAATTAAAGAAGCCTACATCAACACCTTTAACCAAATGGCGGCTATGCTTTACAACCTGCATGACCAGAATGAAAGTATTCATGTTGGTGCAGTAGTGCAACTCAAGTCAGGTGGTCCTATCTATACCGTGAGTCAGATCCACTATGACCAGAATGGCTTCATGCATCATGCTGAAGTCATTTGGCATAATAAAGCGACTCTGTGCCGTGACATCCTTCCAGTGGCTTGTTTATCCTTAGAAACAAAAAATATTATCAACAATAAAATGTTGAATGACTTCTGGGCAAGTGTGAATAGCTATGGCTTACATAGACTCAATCACAGTCGTAACCCAAATATCTTGGCACTTAATATTTCTCAGATTTATCAGTGCATAGAAGGTTTACCACTCAAGCCCCAGCTTTTTGCCATACTTATGCAAAGTCAAAGCCCCAACCCCGTGTTTATGCAAAATAACCGACAGATTTACAGCGCATTACACAGCAAAAATATCAAATGCTGGTTGTTCCAAACAAATCCACCACTCTTGAATTAGTTACAAAATCAGCCATCATGTGCGACAAAAATTGTCGCACATGACTGTATTATTTAAACAATTTTCAGCAAAATAAACCCACTATAAATAGACAGGGGGAACAATGAACTCAATACTGGACATTAACAGCCATAACACCATGACTGCAGAAGAAATACTGGACGAAATACGCTTTCCAATTCAAAACTTGGAACAAACACTTTCTGTACTGACCAAACTATCAATACAGCATGAAATCACAAGCGAAGAACTAAACGCTCTCCTCAACACCCTACACCACCAAGTCGTTCAGATCGCCAAAGCAATATAAAGCACTAAAAAACCCCAACTAAGGTTGGGGTAGATGATTTAGGCTTGCCCTGAAATTACTGTGCCACATAAGCCTTGACCATTTTGACAAAAGCAGCCTTGGCATCATCACCCAGACTACGGTATGCCGTGACAATTTCATGCTCAGGCTCACTTAAAGTATCAGCTCTTAAACCAAACGTAATATAAAAGACATCAAATCCTGCATTACTCAAAGCAATCAGCTGATCCTGGTTCAAGGCATCACCATGCTTTTCATAACGGACTATAGATCCGACTGCTTTACCTATAATTTCAGCCATTTCAGGTTGAGTCAGCTTCAAACGGTTTCTTTCCGCTTTCAAACGCGCCCCACGCTCTAAAAAATTATCATTTATCGACATTTTTACCTCTAATACTATTGAATATTTCGATATTTCGTAATATGATCACTTTAACAGTTTAACACTGTTGATATATCGAAACTTTAAAAAAAGGTAACTCAAATGTCTACAGTCAAAGAAAACCGAACAGAAATGAGTGGCGCACATTTTACCCAACCCGAAAAAGACTACATGCGGATCCATGCAGCTAAAAACCGCACGACTATTTCTAATGTGATTCGTCAAGCCGTTGCAAATGAATTGTCAAAAATTGCAGACCCTGATAACCCTTTTTTCATTGCGAAAAATAACACCTAAGCATCTGAAAATACTTAGGAGTTTACAATTTCACGCAAGAGTAAACATGATGTTAACACTTCAAGATTTATCAAATAAGCGTAAAGCACAGCTTAAAAACCGAAATGGTACTGAAGCTTTATTGCAACGCATACAAGAAATGCAAAAAGAACAAGGCAATCAACGCATGATTGCTGCAATCAAACTCAAAGGCTACATAGAAGCCCTTTATGACCAGAACCACATGACTTACACAGATGCATGCGACTGGCTTCATATCATTGAAACTAAATATCAGGGTGTGAATTAATGTCAGAGATAAAGCACCGCATCATTGACCGTCTTGAAAATATGTTCAGTTTCAAGACACGTGGCGAATGGTTCCGTGAAGGTGTCTGCCCACAATGCGGTAAAAAAGAACTTTATACCCATGCCCACAATCCTCGTATCGTGAAATGTGGTCGTCTGGTCAAATGTGGTTATGAAGAACACGTCAAAGATATCTGTGAAGACTTATTCAAAGACTGGTCTGAATACCATCCACAAACTGATGCGAATCCAAATGCTGCAGCAGATGCATTTTTATCTGAAGGTCGTGGTTTTGATATTTCTAATCTGATTGGCAAATACACCCAACAGTTCTATACAGATAAAGACAGTAAAGAATCATCTGCCACTGTTCGCTTTATGTTAGATGACAAAAACTATTGGGAACGTCTGATTGACCGACCAGAACGCTTCGGCAATAAAAAAGCACGTTTCAGTTATGGTTTTAAAAATGCTGGCCAAGCATGGTCAGTGCATGAATTGGATGAACTTTGCCGTCTAGGGGAAAAAGGCCAAGCGATCTGGATCACCGAAGGAATCTTTGATGCCATTGCACTGAGTCAGTCAGGTGTGAAAGCCATGTCTTGCCTGTCATGTGTCAACTACCCTTCTGCATTCTTAAAACAAATTGCAGACCGTTGTCATGAACTCAAAATTGACAAGCCACGTTTACGCTGGGCATTCGACAATGATTCTGCAGGTAAAGGCTACACAGTTAAATGGCATGAACGTTCACGTGCTGAAGGTTGGTCGTCTACAGCTGCACAGCCACCAGCAAATGGTGGTAAAAAACTCGACTGGAATGACTTGTTCCAGTGGGACAAACTCAACCATGATCAATTCCCAAAGTACAAACACTATGGTGAATTGCTGATTGCTGAAACGGCTGAAGAAGCCGGTCTTTTAATTTACAACTTCTATGAAGGCCGTCGTCATACCTTCTACTACAACCACAAATTCCGTTTGTATTGGTGGGAACTCGACTATGACAAATACAACAAAGCAGTTCAGCACCTGGAAGACCGCAACAATGAAGCAGCTGAAAATGGTGGTCAGATCCTCACTGATAAAGAAATCCGTTCAAGTGCATTGAAGAACTGTTCAGCAGCCAAAGAAATTTGCAATGCTCAGATTGAACCGTTGTACTTCCAGCGTAATGAAATCACCGATGAATCTTGGTACTACTTCAAATTGCAAAGCCCATGGTCAGAAGCAAAAACCACATTTACGGCTGACCAAATGTCATCACGTTCAAAGTTCAAACCACGTGTCATGTCTGTGATGTCTGGTGCAATGTGGACAGGTACAGATAATCACCTGGAAACATTCATCAAACGTGAAACCGAACGTTTACGTGAAGTTAAAACCATTGACTACATTGGTTATAGCCGTGAATACCAGACTTACATCTTTGAAAAATATGCGGTGCATAAGGGCCAAATCATTGCCATCAATGAGCATGACTTTTTCAAAGTAAAACGTCAGGAAATTAAAACACTGGCAAGTTCACCAGCGATCACATTGAACCCTAAAAAACAGTTTGATCCGTCATGGTGGAATGACTTTCACAAGGTTCGTGGTGCAAAAGGTATCGTGGCTTTGGCTTGGTGGATGGGTTCATATTTTGCTGAACAAATTCGCGGCATGCACAGCTCATATCCATTTATGGAAATCGTCGGGGAAGCCGGTGCAGGTAAATCTCGTTTAATTGAAATGATGTGGAAACTTTCAGGCCGTAAAGACTATGAAGGCTTTGATGCAAACAAATCAACAAACGTGGCGGTGTACCGTAACTTTGCACAGATTGCCAATTTGCCTGTCGTACTCATCGAGGGCGACCGTAATGACGTGAATGGTAATGCTGTTCAAAAGTCTAAATTCAGTTGGGATGAATTGAAAGATGCCTTCAACGGTCGTGCAATTCGTTCTAAAGGTTTAAAGACTGCAGGTAATGAAACCTATGAACCACCGTTCCGTGGTGCCATCCTGATTTCTCAAAACACGGCAATTCAGGCTTCAGAAGCAATTTTGACACGTACTTTGCACTTGTACTTTGACCGCAAAGGACAGTCACTGGAAACCAAACGTATTGTCGATGAACTGGATCGCATGGAACTCGAAGATGCTTGCACCTTCATGACCCATTGCTTGCGTAATGAAGACAAAATCTTGGAAACATACGCATCAAAGTTACAGTCAATTGAAGATCACTATCATGAAATTGGCATTACCCATACACGTATTGCCTTATGTCATGCACAAGTGGCTGCACTGATCGAAGCAATGGCCAAACACGTTTTGCCAATCGACTTGGAAGACATGCTTGAAGCACAAGAAATGCTTGAACAAATGGCGCGTGAACGTGTTGAACAGTTGAATGGTGATCATCCTGACGTGGAAAAATTCTGGGACGCTTACGAATACCTTCAAGGCAACCGTTCACCAGAATGGGGCTTGAATCATCACCCTGCAGATGCTCAAACCGTCGCAATCAACTTAAACGAAATTTACAAAGTGGCTGCACGCAATTATCAGCAGCTGCCTGAAATCAATGAAATGAAGAAATTACTTCGCACCTCACGCAAGTACAAATTCATTGAAAGCAATAAACAGGTGTACTCAGACCGTTTCCCTGCCGATGACGTGGCAGCAGTGAATAAAAGTCGTGAAGTACCAGGTAAACCAAGCCGTAACGTGAAGTGTTGGATCTTCACAAATCCAAATTTAGGGGCAAAAAAATAATGGATAACAATTCAAGAAATGCTGTCGATCTAGAAGTTGAAGAAATCGAAATCAATTTCGAACTTAGCAAATATTCAATTGGTCAGTCAGTTGCTTATATAGATGACTTTATGCCTGAAACAATTGAAGTAATTACAGGAAAAAGTGATGGGAAATTAATTTTCAATCATGGTTCACGTAGTTGCATTCCTGAAATGGTACGTCTTGCAACTAAAAATGAAATTCAGAATCAAAAACGGTCATTGGAGCAAAACTCATGAACGCTCAAACTCAAGATCAAAGCTATTTCAAAATGATCGCTGAACATCAAGACATTTCAGCGCGCGCACTTCGCTTGCATGCTGTTTTGAATCAGCACCCATGCATTCAGCACATGCCAACCGAAGCATGCATCTTGATCAACGAAATGAAAAATATTGTCGACACAGGCAAAGCACAGCCAGGTGGCCTTGAAACTGCTGAACTCAATTTTGATGATGCCCTACCGTTCACAGATTCTGAAATTAATACAGTTCACGACTTCCAAGTGGGTGACACCGTTTGGATACCTGATGAATTTGCACGCTACAAATTTATTGTCAGCAGTCATCAGCGTTTTGAAGTGAAACAGATCGTTGGCACTGACCAGCTATATGTCTGCCACATTGAAAATCCAGACATTCCATTCACCAACAATCAGAAATGTTTCACAGGACATTTCAGTCACTTTGCCAAAATTGAGGGCGTGGACCATGGAAGTATTGCTGCTACTGGTTGAAATCATGCTGTTCGTCAATGGATCTATCTTTATTCAATATAAATTGTGGGAATTATAAAAATGCGTGGCGTTAATTTAGTCGTATTAGTTGGAACACTAGGTGCCAATCCTGAAAGCAAAAGCTTTCCAAATGGCGGTTCACTTTGCAATTTTTCAATCGCAACGTCTGAAAAATGGCAAAGCAAACAGACCGGTGAATGGATTGAACAAACCGAATGGCACCGCATTGTGATTAAAAACCGTTTAGGTGAAATCGCTCAGCAGTACTTAAAAAAAGGTTCAAAAGTCTACATCGAAGGCAAATTAAAAACACGTCAGTGGACGGATCAGAACGGTATTGAACGTTACACCACAGAAATTCATGCTGATCAATTGCAAATGTTGGATTCAGCACCACAGGCAAACCCGGTTTAAGGAATCAAATAAATGATCAAAGTTACCCCTGACCATGAAAAAGCAGCTGAAGCCTACGACACAGTCAAAGCAATGAATTGTGAATTTGTAAATATCATTGCCAAGGAATATCCAATTTCGGACACAAAAGTAGGCTATTACATTGCCGGCATTTCTCCAGCAACAGCTGAAAATGGTGTAAGTCGTGAACAATGGCTTGCAGAGTTTGAAGCACTGCAACAGGACACAGATAATGACTAACCAGCAACTTGAAAAGCTCAAGGCCGAAAAACCTGAAGGTGCAACCATCGTGGCAGTCAAAGCTGATCGTGTGACCTACTTCAAGGAAGACGGCAAGGATCGTTTGCTGACCTTTAACCGCACCATGTGGGTAAAGACCTGGTTCACACCATTTCACATGAACCTAAAACATTTTGATTTTATTGCTGTTATTTAAAGGGAGGAAAACTAATTATGTCCTGGCATCCAATGGTCAAAGTGGCCAAAGAATTGGGGATTTGTGTGAATACCTTTAAGAAGCATTACATCAAAAAGTATCCTCCGGAGCGTGTTTTCGGAAACCGCAAAGAGTGGAAAGAAACAACACTCGAAGCAATGCGAAATGACACCACGATTGGTACACAGTCATAGAAAAAGGGGCATAATTTATGCCCCTTTTTTGATTTCTAACCCATACTCAACCGACTTCTAGCCAGTTTCTAGCCTCAATTTAAAAGCTGTTTTACTCTACTTTTCAACCAATTACTTAAAAAATCTCAGTTTTCTAACCTTTTTCAAAAATTTTCATCCATCGATCAACTTCATTGGCATACCAGGTCATTAATTCCACCCGTTCCGACCAGTATTCTGCCCTGTTATAAATGCCCCGGATCTTATTTTTAGGCACATGAGCAATTTGATATTCAATGACATCTTCACGAAATAAGGTCGATTCATTGGCATGTGTTGAAAAAACGGTACGGAATCCATGTGTAGTCATCCGACCAGCATAGCCATTACGTTTAATAATCGCCAATATACTTTCAGATCGGCACGGCATATTCGGTTTCCGCGTATGTTTAAAGATAAAACCGTTATCAGTTTTGCGGTCATACATAATTTTAAACAACGCAACGGTCTGATCCGTAAGCGGTACCACATGATCACGACGCATTTTCATCCGCGATGCAGGAATGATCCATTCTTTTTTATTCAGATCAATTTCCCCAGTATCCCATCTGGCATGAAGCAGCTCAGATATACGAACAGCGGTATAACAGGCAAGTTTTAGGACAATCATCAAATCATCAGTGACATAGCTTTGCTGAACCTTAGTCCAGAACTCTGTCATTTGATGTGGCTTCAATGCAGCCAGATTTTCAACGTCCTGTTTAGGAATTACATCGCCCACCAAAATACATGGGTTCTTTTCAGTGTAATCAGATGCAATCGCAAAGTTAAAAACATCACTCAACAGGCGCAAGGATCGCTTGGCAGTTTCAATGGTTCCTTTGGCCACAATCTCTTTTACTTTTTTTACGACATCTTTTCGTTCAATTTCATCAACACTGATGTCAGAGAAGTCTTCAGCAATGTAATTTAACCGGTAAATCACCGTATATTTATATTTATCACTGGTCCAACGAGGCCCCATAATGGCCAGCCACTCCTGGATAACTTCGCCCAAAGTCGGCACATTGATTTTTTTACCACTCAGCTGTGATTTAAAATCCCGGGCAAGGTTTCGTGCATCCTTACAGCCTATTTCAGGATATTCACCCAACGTTTTTTGATTCTGTTTACCGTGGTGACGATACGACAGTACCCATTTCTTTTTCCCAGATGGAAATACAGAAATAATCAGCCCTTCCCCATCTGCAATCGAATAGCGTTTTTCTTGTGGCTTTAAATTTTTTACTTTTAAGTCTGACAACATTTCAAATGTTATACCCGTATAACGTTGGTATAACATCCTAGTTTGATAGACCGTGATTTTCAATGATTCAATCTGATTTATCGTGACAGATGAATAGACACAAAAAAGCCCTGAAACCGTTAAGTTTCAAGGCTTTTCTGCTGAATCCTGATCAATTCTGATGTGTAATGATTGACCCTGATTACTACATTTGGTGGAGGTGGCGGGAGTTGAACCCGCGTCCGCCAGCACTACGCTCGAGAATACTACATGCTTAGATATCGTCTATTGTTTTAACTCTTTGTGACCCGACGAACAGGGTACAAATCGCGATCCTCTTAATTTAGTACAAAACCCCGAGGCTTGGTTTTATACGGACTTGTGTGCGTGCGCTTCAGTCGGACTCTCTAACCACAAGTATTCGGAGAGGCGGACAAGCTGCCCTTAGGCAGCTAGAGCGTATGATTCGTCGTTTGCGACTAAAAAATGCAAATTTGATTTACGAGAGAAAATGCGCTCTCGACATGCATCTATGAGTTTCATCACCAGCGTCGAAGCCAGAAACACCCCCAAAGTAGCGGCAATCATAGCATAGTTGCTAGAAAATACGATCTATTTTCTAAACAAACACACATATTGATGCGCTTAATTACATAATTGCGCTAATATTTTGCTTTTCAAGTCCAACAATAAAATAATTTATGAGCTACTTACTTGCACTCGACCAAGGAACCACTTCGAGTCGTGCCATTATTTTCAATGAACAAGGTCAAGTTCAGGCAACGGCGCAACGCGAAACACGTATACATACCCCCCAATCAGGCTGGGTAGAACAAGATGCCCAAGAGATTTGGAGCTCACAAATTGCTGTTGTACAGCAGGCTCTGGCTTCTGCTCGTATTTTAGCCAAAGACATCAAAGCAATTGGTCTTACTAACCAAAGAGAAACGACTGTCGTATGGGATAAACGTACAGGACAGCCGCTTGCACCAGCCATTATCTGGCAAGACCGTCGCGCATTTGAATGGTGTAATCAGCTCCTACAGCAAAACTTAAAAGATAAGATTCAATCCAAAACTGGACTCCGAATTGACCCTTACTTTAGTGCAGGAAAACTGGTCTGGTTACTTGAGCATGTCAATGGTCTACGCAGATTGGCTGAACAGGGGCATGTGGCCTTTGGCACGATTGATAGTTGGCTGATTTGGAATCTTACCCAAGGTGCTCAACATGTCATCGAAGTCAGCAATGCTTCTCGCACCATGCTCATGAACTTAAGTACCCAGCAGTGGGATGAAGAGCTATTAGATTTATTTAATATTCCGTCTGCATTACTGCCGAAAATCATCAACTCAGATACCTACGTCGCAGATACCGCGGCAGGCTTGCTCGGTGCCAATATTCCGATCACAGGCATATTAGGCGACCAGCAGTCTGCACTATTTGGACAGTCCTGTTTTGACATTGGGACTGCAAAAAACACCTATGGCACAGGTTGTTTTATGCTGTTCAATACAGGCGAGACCGTTCAATACAGTAAAAACAAACTGCTTTCGACACTGGGTTGGAAAACGCAACATCAAACCACTTATGCCCTAGAAGGCAGTGTATTTATGGCAGGTGCGATTGTTCAGTGGTTACGGGATAATTTAGGCATTATTCAAAAAAGTAGCGATGTTGAAAAATTAGCTTGTACAGTTCAAGATACCGATGGCGTCATGCTGGTTCCGGCATTTACTGGACTCGGTGCACCACATTGGGACAGTGAAGCGCGTGCCCTCTTATGTGGAATGTCACGTGGAACCAACAAAGCCCATATTGCTCGTGCAGCCTTAGAATCCATTGCCTTTCAAGTCTCTGATGTACTGACCGCCATGCAAGCCGATATTCAGCAGCCGCTGAAAGAGCTCCGCGTCGATGGTGGCGCCAGTCAAAATGATATGCTGATGCAGTTTCAAGCCGATATTTTGAATGTGCCTGTACTACGCCCTAAGATGCAGGAGTCGACTGCATGGGGTGCGGCGGCCATGGCAGGCTTAAGGTGTGGCGTATTTTCAAGTTTGGATGAAATTGCACAGTCTTGGCAGCTTGAACGTGCTTTTGAACCCAAAATGAACACAGATCAACGTGAATTTCACTTACAACAATGGCAATCCGCTTTAAGACGCGCAAAGTCAGAACTTTGATTATTTAATTCTATTGTTTTGAAATATTCAAAACATCATAAAACTGCATAACATGCAGAATAAAAAACCGCTTCTAAAAGCGGTTTTTTATTACCCTAATGCGCATGTCCGCCACCGCCTGCCCCTATTTTAGGTTTAGGACAGAGCCAAATAATGGATGCTGCAAATAGAAACACCAAAGCCAAGATCAGGAAAATATAGTTTGCCGACAAGGTCAACGCTTCTTTATCCACCAAACTAGAAATATAGCCTAATGCACCTTCCGCGCTCATTCCCTGCTGCATCAACACCGACTGAGTTTGATCTGCATGCAAACTGCCGACCATTTCACTACGTGCAACTTTAGTATGGTCGTCCCAAATAGTGACAGCAATAGATGCGCCTATCGCCCCTGCCATGGTTCTTAAGAAGTTCATTAAACCTGCGGCAGATGCCATTTCATGTGGTAATACCGATGACAGTGCCATGTTTGATAATGGGATAAAGAAAAATGGTACAGCAAAGCCCTGCAAGATTTGCGGAAGTGCTAATGCAAAAAAGTCAGCATCTGTGGTCCAGAACGAACGCATCAAAGTCACCCCGCCCAAGATGCTCAAACCAAAACTGGCCAGTGCACGTTGGTCATATTTGGTTGCCAATTTCGCCACAATGGGTGACATGGCTAAACTACCAAAACCCATGGTTGCGGTTAAATAACCAGCCCAAGTTGCGGTATAACCCAAATTGATCTGTAACCACTGCGGAATCAGTACAATACTGCCAAAAAATGCGCCAAAGCCAAAGGCCAGTGCCAAGACAGAAATCGTGAAACTACGGTATCTAAAGATTTGGATATTCACCACTGGATGCCGTTCGGTCAGCTCCCAAATGGTAAAAATCACCAAGCCAATCACAGCCGTTAAAGCCAGTACCACGATCGCAGGGCTATTAAACCAATCACGTTCATGCCCCAGATCGAGCATGAGCTGTAATGCCCCAATCCATAAAATCAGGAGGATCAATCCACCGCGATCAATTTTGAGTTTGGCCGTTGCGGTTTCCGCAGGTTTAAGCAGACGCATCGCTGCAAAAGCACATGCGATCCCAACAGGAATATTAATAAAGAAAATCCAATGCCAAGACATGTTGTCACTGATGGTTCCCCCTAAAATTGGACCAAGAATCGGGCCAACCACTGTCGTCATTGCCCACATGCCCATCGCTTGGGATTGCTTTTCTGGAGGGAAAATCCGCATCAGTAACATCTGACTGAGCGGCATGATCGGGCCACCAAATAAACCTTGACCAATTCGGCAGAAAACCAGCATTTCTAAGCTGGTCGATAAACCACACAGTACCGAAAATATGGTGAAGCCAATCAGACTTAAGGTAAAAACCCTCACGCCACCAAAACGACCTGCGAGCCAGCCTGTTAAAGGGACACAAATCGCTTCAGCCACGGCATAAGAGGTAATCACCCATGTCCCTTGCGAACTCGATACTGCAAGGCTTCCCGTAATATGAGGCACAGAAACATTGGCAATGGTCATGTCCAGCACGACCATAAAGTTGGCCAATGCAAGGACGAAGGCCGCCAACATCAGGCGACCACCCTTTAAGTCACCATAGGGAACATAGCTATTCATGTGCAACTACTTCGATTTCAAATCGATTTGAGCTTCCATCGACAAGCCAACACGTAAAGGATGTTCAGCCAACTCTTTCGGGTCGAGTTGAATACGCACAGGTAAACGCTGTACCACTTTAATCCAGTTGCCTGTGGCATTTTGTGCAGGAATCAGCGCGAAGGCAGAACCTGTTCCACCGGAAAAGCCCAAGACCGTGCCATGGAACTCAACTGAGTCACCATAGAGGTCTGAGGTTAAAACTGCTTTTTGGCCTGGGCGTACATTTTTAAGCTGACTTTCTTTAAAGTTAGCGTCGACATATAACTGTGAAATTGGAACCACCACCATGAGTACCGAACCCGGTGCCACACGCTGTCCAACTTGAATTTTTCGGCTCGTCACCACCCCATCAAATGGTGCTTTAATTTCAGTACGTTCTAAATCAAGTAAAGCTTGTTTCAGTTTTGCTTGAGCAACCAAAACATCGGGAGTCGAATTTTCATTGCTGCCTTGAATTAAAGCTTCATTTGCAGCCAAATTGCTTTGCGCAGCTTTCTGACTGGATTTAGCCTGCGCCCAACCCGCTTGCGCCAAGTTATAGCCCGCTTGTGCATTATTTAAAGCAGCTTGTGCCGTGCTTAATTCTTCTTTAGAAATCGCGCCTGTCGCACTCAACTGCTGACGACGGTTCAAGTCATCTTGCGCTTTATCTAACTCCGCTTTGGCTTTAGCCACTTGCGCTTCAGCACTATGAATGGCGTCATCGCTAACAAAGACTTGCGAGTTTAAAGAGCTGCTGTTGGCCGCACTTTGTTTATACTGGCGCTGTGCTTTAAGTAATTCGGCCTGAGCTTGGGCTACAGCAATTTCAGCATCACGATGATCGACCAAAACCAGCACATCGCCTTGCTTTACAGTTTGCGTGTCACTGACCAACACTTTTTCAACTTGGCCAGTCACCATAGAAGTAATCGAGGCCGTTTCCGCCCCCACATAAGCATTATCAGTTGAAACCGAATGGTTAAAGAACAGTTTCCAAATCAAGAATAAAATGGCAGCAATGATCAGGATCATAGCTACGAAACCTAAGCTTTTCTTACGTTTAGCTTTCAGTGCTTGATCATTGATTTGATCGGCTGGATCAGTATCTGGCAGTGTATTTGGGGCATCTGTCATTGATTTTTCCTAAATCTAACAGACTTGGTCAGCCGGCATCATCCCGACGAAAGGGACATCAGACAAGTATTGTCTGCATTGGTGTCGATGAGAAAGTCACAATAAAATTTGATGCATTCTAAAAGCAAATAATCACATTTTGAGAAAATAAATTGTAACTTCTCAGTCTATTTTAGTTTTCAGCATCCAACTTCCTATTAGATGCTGTAAATTTCACTTGAATATTAACTACTTAATTAATTTAAAACTAATAAGCATAAGAAGCAATCGCTGTTGCAATCGATTTGCCTTCATCATTGACCATGGTCATGCGCATCGTGCAGCCTTTACGCCCCAATCTTAGAGTTTCAGCACGGGCAATAAAGTATTTTCCACGTCCCGGCGCGAGATAATCGACCCGCATATCGACTGTAGCTAAACGGGATACTTTTTTAATGGTGTCCGCAATCGTGTCAGGTTCCGCTTTTTTATACAGCTCTCCCATCGCCACAATGCCACCAATACTGTCCAAAACCGTTGCAGCCACGCCTCCGTGTAGAATTTGGAACGCAACATTGCCAATTAAGTAATCTTGCATATCGATATAGGCTTCAATTTGCCCGTCAACGACTCGCATAGTCATGGTGTTGTGCTTAAAAAATGGCGACGCATTAAAAGCCTTAACCAACTGCTCAAAAACCACATCAATATCCACTTTTGCTCCTAAGTGTATGCTGCCCGTCCAGCTTTTTTCACCACTACTCATAACAATCTGCTTCACTCTTAAAACAATAAAAACCCGTCAATATGTGCCCAAAGCCATAAGATAGGTCTACAATACTGACCTAGTTTAATACCGATTATCGAGATTTGTATGACCTATACGTTCAATCGTCCCGCCTTCCCTGCTACTCGCATGCGCCGTATTCGTAAAAATGAACATCTGCGCTCTATGGTTCGCGAGACCCATTTAACGACAGATCATCTTATCTATCCAGTATTTGTCCTGCCAGGACAGAACCAGACGCAAGACATCCCCAGTATGCCGAAGGTGCAACGCCTATCTGCGGACTTACTCTTAAAAAAAGCAGAACGTTTACTTGAACTTGGCGTATCGAAACTGGCGCTATTTCCAGTTACTCCCCAAGAAGATAAAAGCTTAAGTGCCGAAGCAGCATGGCGTGAAGATGGTGTGGTTCAAAACACGCTACGTCTGCTCAAAAAAGAATTACCTGAAATGGTGCTGATTACCGATGGCGCACTTGACCCGTATACTACGCATGGTCAAGACGGCATCATTGATGAAACAGGTTATGTACTCAATGACGAAACCGTTGAAGCACTGATCAAACAAGGCTTAAGCCATGCTGAAGCTGGCGCAGATATTTTTGCGCCAAGTGACATGATGGATGGTCGTATCGGTGCGATTCGTCAAGCCTTTGAAGCCAATGGTCATATCTACACCTCAATCATGGCCTATTCAGCAAAATACGCGTCAAGCTTCTATGGCCCTTTCCGTGATGCGGTCGGTTCATCCAGCAACCTTAAAGGTGGCAACAAATACAACTATCAAATGGATGTCGGCAACCGCGCAGAAGCATTACATGAAATTGCCCTTGATATTCAAGAAGGGGCTGACATGGTGATTGTGAAACCGGGTATGCCGTATTTGGACATTGTCCGCGAAGTCAAAGACAACTTCGGCGTGCCAACTTTCGTTTACCAAGTCAGTGGCGAATATGCCATGCTCGCAGCGGCCATCCAAAACGGCTGGTTATCGGACAGCGTGATTATTGAATCACTGATGAGCTGCCGCCGCGCGGGTGCAGATGGCATCTGGACCTATTTTGCAGAAGAAGCGGCACTGAAACTAAAAGACATGAAATAACAGCACGTTTAAAAGGATTGAATTTCAATGCATATTGCCATCATTGGCGCAGGAATCAGTGGTTTACTGACAGCGCTTGAGCTGATTGAACACGGTTGTTCGGTTGATATTTTTGATCAACAGCAAGCCGGACAAGCGGCTTCATGGGCAGGCGGAGGGATTCTCTCCCCGATGTACCCATGGCGCTATCCACAAAGTGTCAATGACCTCGCCAAATATGGCAAAAGCATGTATCAAGCATGGAATGAAAAAATTAGTCCGGTTTCCGGGATAGATTTTGAAATCCACGAAACAGGTATGCTGATTTTTGACGAAACTGATTTTGACATTGGCCTAAATTATAAAGACCAACATCAAGAACCGATGCAGCATTGTGAACTTTTGCAACACGAACAACTGGAACAGGTCAATCCGCGCATTTCCTCGCGCTTTCAAAAAGCTATCCATTTTCCACAGTTAGCCAATGTCCGTAATCCTCGACTGCTCAAGTCGATTGTGGAATACCTCAAACGGCAGCCACAAGTCACCTTTCATGAGCAAGCGTGGGTACATACCTTTGACATGCTCAATCAGAAAGTTCAAGGGATAAAAACTGCCGATGGACAAAGCTACCATGCAGATCATGTGGTGATTGCAACAGGCGCATGGTCACAGCATTGGTCCGAACAACTCCAGTGCAGCATTCCAGTGAACCCCGTACAAGGGCAAATGTTACTGTTTAAAACCCCGGAAAACTGGCTACCAACCATGTGTATGAATCAAGTTATGTATTTAATTCCACGTTTGGACGGTCATATCGTTTGTGGTTCAAGCATGGCGGATGTCGGTTTTGACCAACGCCCTTCACTACAGACCCAGCAAAATATTTATAAAGCCTGTTTGGACATGGTGCCCGAACTGGCCGATTTCCCAATTGTGAAGCATTGGGCAGGTCTACGCCCAAGTTCGCCAACGGGCGTCCCTTATATCGGAGCATTTCCTGAAATAGCCAATCTCTGGGCAAACTTCGGTCACTATAGAAATGGTCTATGTATGGGGCCTGCATCTGCACGACTGCTACGAGAATTGATGTTAGGCCAAAACTTAACGGTTGATGCGACTGCCTATACTCCAGAACGTTTAGCACATTTTGCGTGATGATGCTTCGCCACAATCAGGCTTTGGGCTGAATGAGATGAAGCAATCCTTCTTTTAAAGTCTGATACTTAAACTCAAATCCCTGTGCTTTCAATGCTTCGGGGCGAATAAATTGACCATTCAACACCAGTTGAGACTGCTCGCCTAAAAGTAATTTCAACACAAAAGCGGGTAAAGAAAGTACAGGTCTACGTTTTAGAATTTGCGCTGCAGTTTGTGCAAATGCTGACTGGGTAACTTTTTCTGGACTGACGACATTAAAGACTTGTGCAGTGGTTTCATGCAACATTAGAAACTCAATCGCTCGCAGTACATCTTGAATATGCACCCACACCACAGGTTGCCGCCCCAAACCAATACGTCCACATAAGTTCATTTTGATCGGAAACAACATTTGCGGCAAAATGCCAGCCCCACGTCCAAAGACCACACCTAAACGGATAATTTTGGTATTTTGCGATGTGTCTTGCCGTGCAGATTGTTCCCATTTTTGACACAACTCTGACATAAAAATAGACTGCGGCGCTGACTGCTCATTACAACACTCTGTCCATTGTTCAGTCGGATCGATACCATAATAGCCCACCGCTGAACCTGAAATAATACATTTCGGTTTGATCTTTCTTTTAGCGAGATATTGATAGAGCATCGTCGTCATTTCAACGCGACTGGCGATCAGCTTTTGTTTGCGGGCATCTGTCCAACGCCCCTGAGCAATACTTTCCCCAGCCAAATTCACCACATAATCAATGCGATCATGCTTGAGTTCTTCTAAAGCTCGAATCCAAGTTAAATGTGGGTGAATTTTAGGCAAATTTTTCTGTCGACTTAAGCCGATCACTTCATAATCTTTTTCTAATAAATAATCGAGCAAGTTTGAACCAATAAAACCACTTGCTCCTGTCACCAATACACGTTCTTTTTGCATAGCGTGATCTCAAATGATGCTTTTGATCAACTATAGCATTTAGAAGAAAGCTTTACGATTAATCGATTATTTTTGCTGCCATACGCTCTGCTTGTTTGCCATAAAACCAGTACGTCAGCAGATACAGGGGAATCGCGATCAATAAAATCAGAATCACCACCATACTGATAAATTGCGGTTGTTGGACGTAGAGCATAAAGTTTTGCCAAACTTCAGCATCTCCCTGCGCAAAGATAAATAAACCTAACATGAGAAAGGCAAAGTTATAGCTCCAAAAAATCAAACTAAAACCTAAAGTGAATTTTTTCCGTTCTACTTGGGTTGGCGCACGGCGTTGTTGCTTAATAAATTTAAGTAAAACCCAAATCATGGCCACCAAATAAGGTACAGCCGTTAATACCGCTCCCATCCCTGTCGGAAGTAGAGCAGCGAGTACACCACAGACACAACTAAAGACAAAACATATGAAAAAAAACCAGAGAAAATATCGTGTTAGCGAAATCATAGCGCTACTTTAAACCCAGCCAAAAAATCATTATAAAAAAAATTCAGTTTTTTTTCATTTTCATGTCAACCAATCGAAGTTGATGTGCGTTAAATAGGGTACAAGGTCGCAGCAACCGTCAACATTGTACCGGCATCCACAATACGTACGGTGACCTTTCCTAGAGCAATAAGATTGGCTCCAAATTTAAATGTTGTCAGCAGCCGACATTTAAGCGTGAAGCAGTTTTCTTTGACCGACGATTTCATCATCACTCGAATCGTCGGTCTTTATTTTTTTGAGGACTGATTTTTCAGTGCTCCCTCACCTCAATAGATCAAGAAGCCCTTAAAAGTTAATATGAGTTTAAGTGCTGGACGTCTTCTGCATCCTGAATGACATAACCATTACGTCCCCGCTCTTTGGCCAAATAAAGATTCTGATCGACCTCTTTTAAAAAGGCCATTTTGTCATTTTTTTGCGTTGGGATAATGGTCTTCACCCCTAAACTGACCGATAAACGCTGATCCAATGGTGATGTACTATGGCAAATATCAGCGGTACGGATACTCTGTAAAATACGCTCCACCACTTCAATTGCAGACGCTTGTGTTGTATCAGGCAATATCAAAATAAACTCTTCCCCGCCAAAACGTGCGACCAAATCACGTGGTCTTGAGACACTTTTTTTCAGTATTTGTGCAATTTGTTTCAGACAAGCATCACCGAGAAGATGACCATTATGATCGTTGTATTGTTTAAAATAATCGATATCCAATAACATGAGGGTCAAAGGTTGCTGTTCACGCTGGGCATTGAGCCACTCACGTTGGTAGCTATCTTCAAAGAAGCGACGGTTGGCAATCTCCGTCAGACCGTCTTGATACGAATATTCTTCCAGTTGTTTTTTCAGTATTTCTAACTCTTGTTCCTGTTTTTTACGCTCCGAAATATCGAACATAAATCCAACCAAACTATCGACTTCCCCATTGGGTTTGCGCACTACATGCACCACATCGCGAATCCAAATATATTCTCCATTTATGGTCAGTGCGCGATAATCCGCCTCATGATCAACCCCAGAAATCGACTGCGCCACACAAAAATCAACCACCCATGCACGATCATTTTCATGCATTCGCATCGCCCAATCTTCGACTGTTCTCCACGAGTCTTGCTTCCAACCCAGCACTTTTTCAATTTGTGGGCCAATATAACTAAACTTTTTGGTACCCCAATCAATACTCCAAGGAATAGCAAGTGTTGATTCAATCAGCGTCTTATACACCAGATCATTAACAATACGGGGCGAACTGAAAATAGAATCAGACATAGTTATGTTCTCCTTATACCTTGTCCTATTCAAGGCATAACTTATTTTTTAGACATTCTGCATAAATCATTCTTATAAAGTCTCAAAATTGAATCTGTGATCGATGTTCACATTTCATTTACGACTTCGACACGATATACAATTTCACAGAATTACATAATACCCCATTAAAAGAACATTTTTTAATCAAAATTTATCTTTTTACTATGGTGTTAATCAAATAAACCCATCACATTCTTTTTCACATAATCGCTCAATAGTTTTTCTGTGCAATTCAACTTAAAAATAGGCACTCAACTATCAGGTCAAAGATTGTCGTCGTAGCGACAATTATCCATCGCATAATTTTGATTTATGTTAGCTTATAGCTCTATTGCGCTTTGAGCTTGGGGTATCTATGGCTGTTCGTTTTTTTCATACATCTGATTGGCATTTGGGACAGTTTTTTTATAACCATTCCCGTCAGTATGAACATGAACAGTTTTTAGCATGGTTACTGGAACAAATCAGTGCAAGACAGCCAAATGCGCTTTTGATTGCAGGAGACATTTTCGATGTCATCAACCCTGCATCGTCCGCACAAAAGCAACTCTATCAGTTCTTAGCAGATGCGCATGCACGTGCACCGCATATGCAAACCCTGATGATTGCAGGCAACCACGACTCAGGCTACCGAATTGAACAAGTTGAACCGTTACTGGCCAAATACAATGCCAAAGCCGTGGGAGTGATTCATAAAAATAGCCAACAGCAGATCGATCTTGAGCATTTATTGGTGCCAATTTTAGATGAGCAACAAAATACTGTGGCATGGTGTCTGAGCCTGCCCTTTTTACGTCCTGCTGAAATTACAGGCTTTAATGAACACACCACCAATAGCCAAAATGCGATTGCCTATTTGCATCAACAACTGATTGCTGAGGCCAAAGCCCGCAAAACAGCAGATCAAGCCCTGATTTTAATGTCTCATGCACATATGCAAGGCGGCGAAACCTCTGACTCTGAGCGTCCTATAGTAATTGGGAATGAAGAAGCACTCTCCACGACATTATTTGATGAAATCATTGACTATGTGGCACTCGGGCATTTGCATAAACCCCAAAAAGTCGGTGAAGAGCATATCCGCTATAGTGGCTCCCCGATTCCACTATCTTTTAGTGAAATTAACTATAAACATCAAATTGTTGAAGTGACACTTGATCCCACACAAAACGATTCATCCCGTTTTCAATTGAATGTTTTAGCAATACCACGAAGTATTCAACTGCATAAAATACGCGGTGAACTCAATGAAGTACTGGAAAAGCTGCAAGCACTGCCTCAAGGTGCCATCCCAGAGATTGATCAACGTGAATATGTCGATATTGAATACCATACTACTGTTCCACCGCAGCCCAATTTAAGACAACAATTCGAAGAGGCTCTACCCAAAGACCGTTATCGTTTAGTCCGTATTTCACGTCAATATTTAGCGACTGAGCAAGACCCCAATGCACCCGCTAAAGTAAGTTTAGAACCGCCTACACCAGAAAAACTGTTTCAGCAAATTTGGGAAAAACAGGGTTATCACAATGATGCAGAAGTGTTGAACGATTTTATGAGCTTAATGCGTGAAGCAGAACAATCCCTTGCAGATGAACACGAGGCTTAAAGGTTTAGTATGAATATTTTATCGATTCGAATTAAGAACCTTGCTTCACTTTCTGGCGAACATTTGATTGATTTTGAAAGTGATCCCTTAGCCAGTGCAGGTCTGATTGCCATTGTAGGGAAAACAGGTGCAGGTAAATCCACCATTTTAGATGCCATGTGCTTGGCATTGTTTAACCGTATTCCACGGCTAAAAGACAGTGATGGCAAACTTCAAGATGTCGATGGCTCAGAGCTACTTACCAACTCCCCCTTGACCGTACTGCGTCGTGGCACTGCACATGGCTATGCCGAGCTATGCTTTATTGCACAAGACCAAAAGCGCTATATCGCGCGTTGGGAATTAAAACGTTCACGGGAAAAAGCAGACGGAAAACTGCAAAGTGTGCAGCGCTCTTTAAAATGTGTCACCGATGGTGTTGTGGTTGCGGATAAAGCCAAAGCCGTCGATGAAAATATTAAACGCATCACTCAACTCAGTTTTGAACAATTTACTCGTGCCGTTTTATTGGCCCAATCTGAGGTCACTGTTTTTTTAAAAGCACGGGACAATGAACGCGGCGAATTGCTGGAATATCTGACCAATTCCGCTATTTTTGGGAAAATTGGTCAATTGGCATATGAAAAAACCAAATCTGTCGCCACGCAGCGCAAAGAACTGGAAAATGTACTGGGTCATATTGAACTGTTAACCGATGAACAAGTCACTGCATTATCGACAGAGTTTCAGCAGTGCGACAGGGATTATAAACAGCTTGAAGCTCAAAAGTCGCAATTGGAAAAACAACAACAATGGTTCGAACGCAAACATAAACTCGACAGTGAAATCATTAGCAAACAACAACTCTTCGATACACAAAGCAAGTTACAACAAGATTTAGCTCCTGAGCGTGAACACTTGGCTCGTTTGGAGATCTTTTCAGAAATTCGTGCTGTAGTATTCCAACAACAACAATTACAGCAAACGGTGCAGCAACTGACGCCCCGTATTCAACAACAGCAACAACTGTTCGATCATTTACAGCTTAAATTTGAAAGTGAAAAAGCCCAATTTACTCAAGCTGAAATAGCAGTGAATGAACTACAACAGTTTGAAAGTACCCATCATGATGCATTGAATGAGGTGCGTAAATGTATTCAAGAACGTGATTTTATTGGGGCTGAGTTTAAGAAAGTTCAGGAAAAATTGCAGGCTTTAGAGCAGTCTAAGCTGCCCCTAACTCAGCAACAACAAAAGCTTGAACAGCTGATTCAACATATTGATCGACAGCAAACCGAGTGTAAGCAGCAACTGGAAAGCTCACAACAGTTTGTAAACTTAGACAAAGGTCTCAGCGCCCATACTCAACAGCTAGAACAGTTCATTCATCAATATCAAAAAATTGAACATCAACTCGGGCCTCGTGCTCAAGCGGAACATCGGCTAGCATCAGAAAAACAACAATTACAGCAGTCGATTCAACAGTTCGGGACGATCGAACAACTTGAAGTCAAAATTGCGCAGACACAACAACAACGTGAGTTGAAAATTAATCAGCTCAGTCAATTCGAGCTGATTCAGCAGAAAATTCAGCAGTTTTTTGACCTACAAGCTGAATCTACAGAACAGCAAGTACTGCTCGACAATGCCAATACACAGCTTCAAGCCGTGCAGCACAATAGCCGACAAGCAGAACAAGCCTTTCAATCTGCCAAAAGTGAACGCATCCAGCTACAACAGGTGTTGCAACAGCAACGACTTTTACATGCTAAAAATATCGAAGATTTACGCTCGGCACTCCAAGACGGCGAACCCTGTTTAGTCTGTGGCAGTACCTCACATCCTTATAAAGTGGAAGATACTGCGCTCTCCAAGGCCCTGTTTGAGCTTCAACAACAGCAGGAGCAACAGGCAACACTGAAAGAACAAAATTGCTTTGATGGCTGGCAATACGCCCAGCAGCAGCTGACTAAACTGAATACTGCAATAGAACAACGGCAAACTTTAATTCAGCAACTTTCTGAAAAAATTAGTACTTTGCAACACGTGTTAATCGAGCACAGTCAAACGACAAATATAGCGCTCGACTTCACCCTAACAGCATCGGAGTTGAAGACTCAGTTCATGCAAATGGCTGAGCAATATCACTCGGATTTGCAACAACTCAAACAACAGTCTGAGCAGTTCCAACACAATATTAAAATCCAGCAACAATGCATCCAAGACATTCAAAAAATTGAACATTTACTACAAACAGCGAACGGTTTGCACAACCAAGTTCAGCATATCGTGCAGTGCTTCTCTGAGGCTGAGAAAACAGCTTGGCAACAGCAGCCCCCCCAAACCGCTCAGCAAATCTTGATACGTCTAAATACCCGTTCACAACAACTGGAACAGTTGGAACAAGGGCGTCAGCAACGCGAACAAACCACGCAACAGTTCAAGACCAATCAACTGAATATCGAAAATACCAGTAGGCACATCGCTGAAACCAACAAGCAGCTCAGTGAGATCAAACAAAGAGGACAGCAAAATACAGAAATAGCCAATCAATTAATCCAACAAATGACAGGCTTAACTGAAATCAAAGCCAATGAGTGGCTCATCCAGCACGATCAACATCGCCAGCAGACGCAAAGCCATTATCAACAGCTGAAACAGCATTTTGAGCAATTGCGCCATCAATTCGAACAGGAAAAAAATCAGCTAGAACAGCTTAAAGCACAGTTGCAGCAGAATCAGACCAGTGCCAATCAAGTAGAAAATACCCTTCAACACTGGCTCAATGCGCACCCTGATTTCCATAAGCCTGATTTAGATGCACTGGCTCAAATTAGCTCGGCTCAGGAACAACACATCCGTCAGAAATTACAGCATGCAGAACGCCTAGTAAATGAAGCACATGCTGCATTGAAAACCATGCAAGAGCAGTTGAGTGAACATCTGGGCCATCAACCTGAAATTGACCCAGCACAGTTACAACAGCAAATGCAGGAGCATCAAACAGCACTGCAAACACAACTTGAAATACGCGATCAGCTCAAACTTAAACTTGAGTTGCATCAGCAAAATGTCGCAAAACAAAAGCAATTTGCAGATCAGATTCAAGCCATACAACAGGAAGAACACCGTTGGGGGAAAATTTCAGGCCTCATGGGAGATGCCACTGGCAAAAAATTCCGTGATTATGCGCAGCAATATAATCTCGATATTTTACTGGAACATGCCAACCAACAGCTCAACCAACTCTCACAGCGTTATACCTTAAAGCGTTTAGAGCATTCGCTGAGTCTAGCTATTATTGATCATGATATGGATGGAGAGACCCGCTCCGTTGCATCACTTTCTGGGGGCGAGTCTTTCCTGACTGCCCTTGCCCTATCTCTTGCCATTGCCAATATGGCCTCAGGGTCAATGAAAATCGAATCTCTATTTATTGATGAAGGCTTTGGAACTTTAGATGCATCGTCCCTGCACATGGTCATGAATGCTCTCGACCAATTACAGAATCAAGGTCGTAAAGTGGTGCTGATTTCACACATCCAAGAAATGCATGAGCGTATTCCTGTGCAAATCCAAGTCAAAGCTTTGGGCGCAGGTGCCAGTACCATTGAGGTAGTGGGATAATTTTAGATTTTTGAAAGTCAAAGTTGGATTTGTTTTAAGACACCATCTCTCAGTTAAAAATAAAGGGAGCATCTTACTTAATGTAAGTGCTCCCTGTGAGATCCAAACGAATGCTTTAATCCGCTGGGAATGCTTTTGGTGGAGGCGCATATTTAGATGCATCTACTGCTTTGTCTGTAGTCGCCACAGACTGTAGCGGGTAAATCACAGTACCAATCACACCTGTATTTTGGATGGAACCATGATCTGAGTTTGCAGCATAGGCATCTTCCGGTCGACTAAAGGTAAAAGATGCCACCGCAGAGTCACTCTTACGGAAGCCTTCAACAATCAACTCCCCCTGTGGACGAAGCACATAACCTGAATTGCTACGTGATGCTGCACGTCCATCAATAACATCTAAACCATCGACACTGGCAACCACTTCAAACGTGCTATTGCTATGGTTTTGGTATTTGAGTTGATAACTTTGTCCATCTTTACCAGATAAATAATACTGCTGACCATCTCGGAATAAAGGCAGTGGACGCTGCGCATCATCTACAATCGAAAAACTGATCTTTCCAGCGGCCAATGACAGACTGTTCACGGCCTTACCCACATATTTTTTGCTGGCATAGCGAACTTGTGATTCAGCAATTGGGCTACTGGATAAGCGTTTTAAATTGACTTCCGTGACGTTTGAACTAATCTCATCACCCCACTTGGTGCCTAATTTTTCACTTTTAGCGACCTGAGCATTCTGAACCGTAGATTCCGCACTCATCTCACTCATTTTGGTATTTGTACTACTACAAGCTGCCACAAATAAGCTCAAAAGCAGGGAGATAAATAAATAGAGTTTTTTCATTTTGGCCTCATCCTAAATGCAATTTTTATCGTTGTCAGGCAATCATTGTTCATCTGTCTAATCTATAGACGGTTCAATTCATGAGTTTAAATTAAGCCTATTTTTTCAGCAGCCTATTAGTTTTATATAATTGTAAGTTAAGCGCTTCTCACTGCCTTTAAGCACAAGAAGCCCTATTTAGACTTAATGCTGTGAATAATCTCTCGCTCCGAACAAGGCAGTTCCAACGCGAACCATAGTCGACCCAGCTGCAATCGCATCGACCATATCGCCTGACATGCCCATGCTTAAGGTATCCCAGTCTTCAGGATGTACATGCCGCTCTTTCACTTGGTCAAATAACGCTTTTGCGGCCTTAAAGGCTTGGGTATTGTTCGGTGCAGGAATCACCATCAAACCACGCAGCTTGATGTGAGGCAACTGACTGATACTTTTTACCAACTCAGCAACCTCGTCAGGTTGGCAGCCATCTTTGCTGTCTTGAGCATCGATATTGACCTGTAGACAAAGATTTAATGGTGGTTGTGTTATCAGACGCTGCGCCGATAAACGCTCTGCAATAATTAAACGATCAACTCCATGCACCCATGCAAATTTTTCAGCCAAATGTTTGGTTTTATTGCGTTGTACATGCCCAATAAAATGCCATTCGATCTCTAAATCTTGTAGCGCCTCTATCTTCTGCAAAGCCTCTTGTAGGTAGTTCTCACCAAAGGCGCGTTGACCACAAGCGTACATGTCTCGTAACACTTCGCTCGGATGTGTTTTAGAAACCGCCAAAAGTTCTACAGACTCCACGTCACGCCCTGAAATTTCGCAGGCCTGTTTAATTTGGGATAACACGTATTGACGTGAATTTTGCAAGATATTCATTGACGAGGGTCTCATTTCGGTCATCTTTTTTGCTTTGCCTTTCAACAAACTGTTGGTTAAGTTGATTGAAAGCCTTATTATTCTATCAAAATAATTAGCATTTAAATGAACTCGGGGAAATAATGGATATCACAGAATTACTAGCCTTTTCGGCTAAGAACGGGGCATCAGATTTACACTTATCTGCAGGTATGCCACCGATGATTCGTGTCGATGGTGAAGTTCGTCGTATCAATTTACCAGCTTTAGAACACAAAGAAGTGCATAAACTGGTCTATGACATCATGAATGACAAACAACGTCGTGATTTCGAAGAAAAATTAGAAACGGACTTTTCCTTTGAAGTTCCAAGCATTGCTCGCTTTCGTGTGAACGCATTCAACCAAAACCGCGGTGCAGGTGCAGTATTCCGTACCATTCCGTCTAAAGTCCTGACCATGGAAGACTTAGGTTTAGGACAAACCTTCAAAGAGTTATGTGAATTGCCACGTGGTTTAGTTTTAGTGACGGGGCCTACCGGTTCTGGTAAATCTACCACATTGGCGGCAATGATCGATTATATTAACGATAACCGCTATGACCATATCTTAACGGTTGAAGACCCAATCGAATTTGTACACCAGTCAAAAAAATGCTTGATCAACCAACGTGAAGTGCACCGTGATACACATGGTTTTAACGAAGCACTGCGTTCAGCACTACGTGAAGACCCCGATATTATCCTCGTGGGTGAGATGCGTGACCTTGAAACTATTCGTTTGGCGCTCACAGCAGCAGAAACGGGTCACTTGGTCTTCGGTACACTACATACCACCTCTGCGGCAAAAACCATTGACCGTGTGATTGACGTATTCCCTGCTGAAGAAAAAGACATGGTTCGTGCCATGTTATCTGAATCGCTACAAGCCGTGATTTCTCAAACCTTACTTAAGAAAAATGGCGGTGGCCGTGTTGCCGCGCATGAAATCATGATTGGTATTCCTGCCATTCGTAACTTAATTCGTGAAAACAAAGTGGCACAGATGTATTCTGCTATTCAGACTGGTGCAAACTACGGTATGACCACACTGGATCAAAGTCTGAAAAACTTGGTCACCAAAGGGGTGATCAGTCCACAGACTGCGCGTACAGCTGCCAAGCAACCTGAAACCTTCTTATAAGAAAACAATGGATTTGGGGTATAGATATGGATTTTAACGACTTACTCAATTATATGATTCAACAAAAAGCGTCGGATTTATTTATCACCGCTGATGTTGAGCCCTCCATGAAAATTAATGGTCAAATTGTGCCTGTGGCTAAGGGTAAGCTGACGGGTGATGTCGCGGGGCAACTGCTCAACTCGATTATGAGTGACAAGCAGCGTAAAGAATTTGCAGACACACGTGAGTGCAACTTCGCGATTATGAATCGGGATAAAACTGCACGTTTTCGTGTCAGTGCCTTTCAACAGCGTGATATGCCAGGTATGGTTTTGCGTCGAATTGAGACGCAAATTCCAACCATGGATGAGTTAAAACTCCCGCCTGTACTCAAAGAGTTGGCCATGACCAAACGTGGCATCATCATCTTTGTGGGTGCAACAGGTACGGGTAAATCGACCTCTTTAGCTTCGATCATTGGTTACCGTAACCAAAACTCAAAAGGTCATATCATTACCATTGAAGACCCAATTGAATTTATTCATGAGCATGCAGGCTGTATCATTACCCAGCGTGAAGTGGGCATTGATACGGACTCTTTTGAAATCGCACTGAAAAACACCTTACGTCAGGCACCCGATGTAATTCTGATTGGTGAGATTCGTTCCCGTGAAACCATGGATTATGCGATTGCCTTTGCTGAAACAGGTCACTTGGTATTTGCAACGCTGCATGCCAACAATGCCAACCAAGCCATCGACCGTATTATTCACTTCTTTGAAGCAGACCGTCATAGCCAATTGTTTATGGACTTGTCTTTAAACCTTAAAGCGATGGTTGCACAGCAGTTGATTCCAACACCTGACGGTAATTCACGTCGCGCTGCGATTGAGATTTTGATTAACTCACCGTTAATTTCCGATTTGATCCGTAAAGGTGAAATCCACGAAATTAAAGACCTGATGAAACGTTCTCGTGAACTCGGTATGCAAACCTTTGACCAAGCCTTATTCGATTTGTACAAAGCCAAGCAGATTACCTATAAAGATGCGCTGAAACACGCCGACTCTCCAAACGACTTACGTTTACAAATCAAGTTGTCCGAAGAAGGCGGTGATCGTCTATTGCATGCCAGTGCAAACATCACGTTTGATGGACAAGCTTAAGTATTCCTTTAAACAATAAAAAAGGGCTTCTCATGAAGCCCTTTTTTTAGATCTAAGTGATTACTTTTTACGAAGTGCTTCTTGGCACTCTGCAGCATCACAGTAACCGTATAGGTTTAGGGAGTGACCTGTTAAAGTAAAGCCATGCTTTTCAGCAACTTCGTGCTGCTCATGCTCAATCACTTCGTTGCTAAACTCAACCACTTTGTTGCAGTTTTGACAAACGATATGATCATGATGATCGTCTTGCATGATTTCGAAAACAGAATGGTTATTTTCAAAGTGATGGCGCTGAATAATGCCCGCTGCTTCAAACTGCGTTAACACGCGGTAAACAGTTGCTAAACCGACATCTTCACCTTGTTCAAGTAAAGTCTTATAAATATCTTCCGCACTTAAATGGTGTTGTTTTGAATTTTCTAGTAGTTCTAATATTTTAATTCGTGGAAGTGTAACTTTAAGTCCAGCTTTGCGTAGATCTTGATTTGAAATTGGCATGTAAAAAGGTCTCTCAACAAATTTAAAGTTAGAATATGCAACAAAGTGTAGATGCAGTATGATCTATCCGTGGCTCAATTGCATCATAATTAATTTGGGATAGTGTAGCAAAATGCAAAAAATCATGTTGGCGTTATTCGTCACTTCACTGCTCGCAGGCTGTTCGACCTTGGGCGTTTATAAAGTTGATATTCCTCAAGGTACGCCATTAACTCAAGCACAAGCGTCAAAAATACAAGTTGGCATGAGCCATCAACAAGTTCGCTTTTTGCTTGGCAGCCCGACAGTTTCAGATCCAATGAATCCGCTACGTTGGGACTACATCTACAATTATACCCCAGGAACGTATGCTAAAAAAGCCAAGATTCCTGCTGCACAAGGTCAACACCTGAAAGTCTATTTCGACCCAAACGGTATTGTGCAAAAAATTGAAGGCTTAGAAACCATTCCTGCATCTCAGCCGGGCTTACCAGCATCGAAAGAAGCGATTCTAAACGCGCCCCCACTATAAAGCCTTATTCTAAAAAAGAAACCCCTCGACTGAGGGGTTTTTCATATCATTTCGATTGTTTTAAGCGATTGCCTTTGGCAAAGCGCCCCACGGGGTTATTTTGTGCACGTATCCTTCGAATATCTTTAGGATTAATGCTCAAAGGGCGATAAATTTCAACACGATCCCCTACCTGTAAAACCTGTTGAAGGTCTTTCAATCGGACACCAAAGATGCCCAATTGTAAAGGCTCAGGCAATTCAACCTGCGAGCCTATACCACTCAGTTGAATCGCATCTTGTGCCGTCATTCCCTCAGAAAACGGCACACTAATATGAAACTGCTGGTCTGCTGTTGCATAAGCAACCCAGACTTGTTGAAGCATGCGCATTAAATCAGTTTTCCAAGTACGGCTACAATTGCCAATACGATAGAAACAGTTAATACCACACGCACGGCAATGCGCCAAATATTATAAAAAGCTTCATTACTAAAGTTCATCGACTTACGTAAATGGCTAATTTTCATAATCCAACCAGCAAAAATGGCATAAATCAAACAAATCACTAAGCCCCACAGCATCAGTAAGATGTTAAAAATCGGGCCAGTGGCTGGAATCAACCACACCAACGTTGCAGCCAGCAGCACGAGCCACTGAATCACAATATTTAATTGGCGCTGTGCCAACTGCTCACGTGCCATCTGTAACAGCACGGCTGCCGCTGCAACCGCAGTTAAAGCAATCGCATACGCAGGTAATGCCGCTTGGACTGCAAAAAATGCAAAAGCAACTACCGCCAAAATTTGTGCAATCCAAATCGGTAAAACAGTCTTGCTTGCAGCATCTTGCTGCTGAACTTGTACCAAACTATTTTGCCAGTACAGGCCGAGTCCTAAACCACTTGCCACCAAAGCCAATACCGTTGCACTGCCCCATTCTGAAAATTCAACCGGTGTCACTTGCCACTCAGCGGTTCCTGTACCAAAAAGGTTTGCAAGCACTAAGGAGATCAGCACACCGACCGCCATTAACGCTAAGGTCAACAGACGTGGGGCAAAAGACAACGCGATGGCAACCACAGCCAAAGCAATAAAGATCACGGACGATGTCATATCGGCCAATGCATATTGATTTAATAGTTGCGCAGCATTAGACAACATGCCGCCCGCTAAAAAAGGAATAAAAACGACAGCAAGCCATCCCACAAGACGCCACGTCTGTGAAGCATCGGCATCACGTGTCAAACTCGACAAAGCATTCAATGCCGTGGTTTTTGAACGCTTGGCTAAGGCAATTTCTAAGTAACACACAGGTAAAGCCAAGATCACCATGGTCACTAACCAAAGTAACCAAAAGTCGAGCTGACGTTCAACCTGAATTCCCACCAAGGGTGCAAGTGTGGCAATGATAATAAATGATAAACAAAATGCCATCAGCGGCGATAACCATCGTGACAGAGCATTGTCTTGCATGATGCGTTCCTTCAATAAGTCTTGCGCTATTTTGCCTTGCTCGCTTCTGAAAATCAAAAACAAAAAGCAAACCATCAAAACTGATGATTTGCTGCGCTAAATATAATTAAAATTTATTGTTTTTATCCCTCGTTTGGCTCACTTATGAAAAGAAACGAGCAAACCAATTTTTCCCTTTTTTCTTTTCTTTTTCTTTGATAATGCCCATCATATTTTCTTTTACGGCACCGACATAATCTGCATCATCGTGCTGGATATGATTAATTAGCCATTTCGACAACACTTCATGCAGCTCAGCTTCGATTGAATGACCCAGCTCAAAACGGTCACGATAAGATTCAATTTTTTTTATAAATAAATCATGTACACGTTTGTGTGGCACACGATATTTATAACCCGCTTCTTCTTGGAGAGACTCTTCAAAAGTGAAGTGAGACTGTGTGTAATCAATAATATTTTCTAAAATCTGTTTCACGCGTTCACGGTCAGTATTGACATCAATCGCATCAATTTCATTGATATAATCAAGAATACGACGGTGTTGATCGTCAATCACATCGATACCAGTATTATATTCTGGAACCCACTTCATTATCATTCCGACCACCCAATAAAAATTAATAGATTAGACCTCTTGCGAAAGTATAGTTTATCTAATTTTTGAATTGGCTAAAACCTCATAAAATATAGCTTTTGGCTGCTTAAAATTTGACTAACGCAAGAATTCTATTAATTACATGAATTAATCATATCGACTATAATTAAAAATAAAAGTGAATCAAATTGGTTGGTTTTATACTATTTTCACACAATTAAACTTAGACTTCCGTCATAAATCAAAAAACGTACAATTTATTTGATCTTAAATTAATCAGCAAAATTATTTAATTCAAGAGATAATCCTTGGATGAAATTCAAAGATATTCAAAAATTATCAGACGTTAAGTTTCGTAGGCTTACCGGTGTTAGTTGGGCTACATTTAACCTCATGTTGGCCGAGCTAAATAAGCATTTACCTCGTCATATTGGTAAAGGACGACCGCATAAATTACCGTTGGAAGATCGTTTGCTCTTATGTATAGAATATTGGAGAGAATATCGAACATTTTTCCATCTTGGTATGAGTTACGGTGTATCTGAAACGAGTGCAATTCGTATCACACGTGTTATTGAAGATACCTTAATCCGTTCTGGAAAATTTAACTTGCCAAAACAACTTCCTAATCGAGATGAAGTGGATTGGGAAGTTGTTGTGATTGATGCAACTGAAATATTAGTTCAACGTCCAAAAAAAACAGAAGAAATGGTATAGCGGTAAAAAAAAGCGACATACCTTTAAATTTCAGCTATCTATGCACTATACAACAGGTGAAATACTGAGTGTATGTGGAAGTCATGGAAGCATGCATGATTTTAAAATATTTAAAAAAAGTATGAGGAAATTAAAATTTAAGCCCTTTTTTATCGTTGATAAGGGGTATTTAGGGATAAAAAAATTGGGTTTTGGATGCCTCATGCCATCTAAAGCAAAGAAAACTGAAAAATTAGATTCTGAATTAAAAAAGTTAAATAGAGAGATTGGTCGTAGACGAATTCAAGTAGAGCATGTATTTGGAAGGATGAAATGTTTTAAGATTTTATCTTGTGTATATAGAAATCGTCGTAAAAGATTAAACCTGCGGTTTAATTTACTTGCTGGCATATACAATTTAGATTGGGTGAAAGATAAACAATTAAATTGATTGAAAAATGATTTATGAAGGAAGTCTCTTAAGTATATATTTTAAATAGGTAAATAAATTTAAATCCGACCAAAAGAATAAGTTATTATTTAATCGATTTTATTATTTTATAAGTATGTATCAAAATAAAAGCATGTTTTATATTATTATCAACATGCTTTTATATTCTAATCATTTTGAAATAAATTAATATTGATCTGCTTTAGTGACGCGTTTTAAAGACGGATCTTTGGCTTCTCGGATTAAACGTTCCACATGGGTCATTTGGTGGCGGATCGCTTTGCCATATTGAAATAAAATCATTTCCCCTGGTGCAAAGGCTGTCCACGCTTCATTTTGAGTCAACGGTTCGGTAGTAATCA
Organism: Acinetobacter sp. 789_lipA; assembly: GCF_058242845.1. NCBI lineage: Bacteria > Pseudomonadati > Pseudomonadota > Gammaproteobacteria > Moraxellales > Moraxellaceae > Acinetobacter > Acinetobacter sp. 789_lipA. The sequence goes on from NZ_JBZAYS010000001.1 coordinate 3,663,421, forward strand.
CGGCCACGCGATCCTCTGCGGTAGTCACTTGACTAAAATCGACTTCAACATCAATGTCGATCAGCTGCGCAGGTTTAAATGGGTACTCACGCACCAACCAATGCAGTTTGGTAATGGCATAACTAAACAAGGCTTGTCCATTCGATAAACAAAAATTGAACGTGCCATGCTCCGCAATCCGTGGAGAAATATCCGTTAATAAATCAAAAACTTGATCTAGACTTGGCTCGATATAGCCAAACTTGTTCACCAGCTGATCAAGTAAATAGCAAAATGCACGTTCACTGTCGGTATTACCCACTGGGGTAAAGCGTCCTGAAAGTACAGGATCAAAGTCATGCAAATCGCCATTATGGGCAAAAATCCACTGTCGTCCCCATAACTCACGACTAAATGGGTGTGAGTTTTCTAAGTTAATTTTTCCCTGCGTCGCTTTGCGGATATGTGCAATCACATTGCGTGATTTGATTGGATAATTACGAATTAATTCAGCAATCGGTGACTCAACTGCAGATTGATTGTCAACGAATAAACGGCAAGCTTTATCCTCAAAAAAAGCAATCCCGAAACCGTCACAATGGTCTGAAGTAATCCCCGCGCGCTGTGAAAAGCCTCGAAATGAAAAGGTAATATCAGTCGGTGTTGCACAATTCATTCCGAGCAGTTGGCACATAATCTTGATCTTATTTAAACATATTTATTTATGATGGTTTTATTGTGCATGAGTCCTGACTGGCTTGCAATTCACAATGCTTCATAACCCGAACACATTCACGCATAAAACTATTTTTATAAAATGCATCGGCCTAAAAAAAGCCTCCGAAGAGGCTTTTTTAAAATGCTAGTGTTTATTACTGCGATTGGTAATTAATGTACCGACACCATGATCGGTGAAAATCTCCAACAACGTTGCATGTGGCACACGACCATCCACAATATGCGCGCTTACCACACCGCCTTTCACCGCATCTAGAGCACAACCTACTTTCGGAATCATCCCGCCATAAATCACGCCCGTTTCAATGAGACGGTCAACTTCTTGGGTGGTTAGACCCGTGAGTAGGTTTTTATTTTCATCTAAAACACCTGATATATTGGTCAACAAAATCAGCTTTTCAGCACCGAGAGCTTCAGCCACTTTTCCAGCCACTAAATCTGCGTTGATGTTATAGGTATTGCCCTCTTCATCCACACCTAAGGGTGCAATTACAGGAATAAAATCACCACTGGTAAACATTTCCAATACATCAGTTTTAACACTGGTCACTTCACCGACTAGGCCAAGATCAATTTTTTGTACCGTGCCATCTTCCGCAGTTTTTTCCATCAGTAACTTTTGTGCACGCAGTAAATTACCATCTTTCCCCGTTAAACCAATGGCACGACCGCCATGTTGGTTAATCAAGTTCACGATGGATTTATTCACACTACCACCCAACACCATTTCAACCACTTCCATGGTCGCTGGATCGGTCACACGCATGCCATCTATACGGTCAGACTCACGCCCCAATTGCTTTAAAAACGAGTCCACTTGTGGACCGCCACCATGCACCACGATTGGGTTTAAACCGACGGTTTTTAACAAAACGATGTCACGTGCAAACGAGCTCTCAAGCTCAGGATCGGTCATTGCATTGCCACCATATTTCACTACTAGCGTTTTTCCAGCAAAACGTTGAATGTACGGCAAAGCTTCAGTCAGGACTTGTGCTTTGTCGAGGCCAGTATGTTGATGTGGCATGTGCCTCTCCTTAATGGGCGTCTAATAGGTCTTGTGCAATCTGCGGATAATCTGCCGTCAGCATGTGCACAAAGTTATGGCGAATTTGATGGAGCCGCTGATCACTGTCCGCGTCGAAACGCACAGTAAAATACTCGCCCGTATTCGATGCTCGAATAATGCCAAATCCATCCTCAAAATCAAGTCTTACGCCATCAATTTTACTCATTTCCGCTTGAAAGTGCTGACTTTGTTTTTCCACATTCGCTAAAACCAGCGCGGGTGAAATCTGATGGGTGCTGATATAAATATCTTCTGTACTGGCACGCTCTGGGTAGTCTGCCAGTGCTTCCGACAAAGTGCATTGCTTCAAGCTTAAGTATTCCAACACACGTAGTGCGGCATATAAACCATCGTCATAACCAAAACCACGACCATCATTAAACACATAATGCCCTGCATATTCACCGCCAAAAACCGCATGTCCTTTAGATTGCGCCAAATATTTCCGCAAAAAAGAACTGCCTGTACGAATCATTTTTGGAATACCCTGATGGGCCAGTACTGTATTTCGAACCATGGTGGAACATTTCACATCAAAAACCACTTCATGTTCTGGATGATCGGCCAAACACATGTGCGCAAACAAGGACAATAAACGGTCTGCTGAAATGATTACGCCCATTTCATCAATCAATACAACACGATCACCATCACCATCAAAGGCAATACCGATATCAGCATGCTGCTGTTGCACGGCGTTTCGTAGCAGATATAGATGTTTGGCTTGAGAGGGATCGGGGGCATGTTCAGGAAATTCACCATTGGCCTCACAGCGTAAAGCATGTACCTCACAGCCGAGTTCCTTTAAGACCAAGACGGCGCAGCGTCCCGCCGAACCGTATAAACCATCCACCACAACTTTATAGGGTCGCGGTTGAGGCATGAGCTGTATATCATTGAGCAATGCCGCCTGATAAGCCAGACAATATTCAGGCACGATCTGATGTGGCAACGTTTGCCAGTTCATCTCTGCATGGCTGTCAAAATATTCATTTGCATCGCGTGCCACCTGCTGGATTGCCTCAGGTAAAGGAGGCTCACCCTGCATAATCCATTTGATCCCATTATCCGACTTCGGATTGTGGCTGGCTGTCACCATAATGCCGTTGCCATCAAACTGACGTGCCGTGTAATACAACACAGGACTAGCACAACATCCGATGATTTGCGCATCTAAGCCCTGTTTAAGACATTCTTTGTAAATAATTTCTGCAAAAGCAGGACTGCTTTGTCTAGCATCATAACCAATGGCTAAACGTGTCTGCCCAGTCTTTAAATATTGAGTTGCGAGCGCTTGTGCAATGGCACGAATCAGCTCAGCACTCATAACATCCAATTTGCCACGGATGTCATAGGCACGAAATATATGTGCAGGAAATTTTGGCTGAAAATCCATAGGTCTAACTTCTAATTTATTCAGATCAACAGCTCTTTCAGCTGTCCTTGTTGTTATGCTTAACGCTGGGTTTAATTTTACTAAGGATTCAAAAAAGAGTTGTAACTTTTTATGAACTAAAAATGATCATTCAGCATTAAAACAACAAAGCCTCTTTTATGGAGAGGCTTTGTTGTTTTACTTTATCACTGAGAGATTAGTTTTGACCAGTATGTCCGAAACCACCTGCACCACGTTCTGTTGCTTCAAATTCATTCACAATATCGAACTGGGCTTGAATCACAGGTACAAGTACATACTGTGCAAGACGTTCACCCGGTTCTAAACTGAAAGCTGTTTGGCTACGGTTCCAAACTGACACCATCAATTCACCTTGATAGTCCGAATCAATTAATCCCACCAAGTTACCTAAAACAATGCCGTGCTTATGACCTAGGCCTGAACGCGGTAAAATTAAACCTGCAAAGTGTGGATCTTCAATATAAATAGATAAACCCGTTTTGACCAAAACAGTTTGTCCCGGTTCAATGACGGTCGCAGCATCAACACATGCACGAAGGTCTAAGCCTGCTGAACCCGTTGTCGCATAGGTTGGCATTGGCCATTCATTGCCTAAACGTGAATCCAACACTTTAACCTGAACTTTCATTCTCTTTTTCCTAGTACAATAAATTTCTAAAACAAAAAAATATTTAGCGCTTAATCAACGCACGTAAATTGTCCAAATAGTGTTGCGCTTGTAATTTCGGATCGACATTGCCCGCCAGTTTCTTTTTACGCCCCAACCATTCCAACTCATCTTGCGGCAACTCATCCAAGAAGCGACTTGGTGTCATTTGCTTCATTTGACCGCCCGCCTTACGTTGTTCTGCAAGCGTGATGGTTAAACCCTGACGCGCACGGGTGATGCCCACGTACATCAGGCGACGCTCTTCCTCAACCGTATCTGCAGCAATCGAGTTTTTGTGCGGCAGTAACTCTTCCTCAAGACCAATCAGATAGACATATGGAAACTCTAGACCTTTAGATGCATGCAGCGTCAACAAGTTTACTTTGTCAGTGTCTTCTTCTTCTTGCTGCTGCTCTAACATATCTAGCAACACCATTTTACGAATTACACTTTCAATGTTTTTCTCATCAACATCTTCAGCACGGTTAATCAAACTTTGAATACTGCTATACAGCACTTCAATATTATCTAGCTTGGTTTTTTCTTGCGCAGGCGTCGCCGCAGACTCTTTGACATAGTCGATATAACCCGCTTCAACCATCATCTTGCGAATAATCGGTACAGGTTCATCATCCTCAAGCAACTCACGGGTAAAGGTGGTAATGAAGTCTGCAAACTCCGCCAACTGCGTGGTGGCTTTTTTAGGAATTACCATAGTGAGACGCTGATCACCCGCTGCTGAAAGCAAAGACAAATGATTTTCTTGTGCAAACAGCCCCAGCTTTTCTAAAGTCACAGGCCCAATAGCACGTTTAGGTGTATTGATGATCCGTAAAAATGCACTGTCATCTTCAGGGTTAATAATGACGCGCAAATAGCTCATCACATCTTTGATTTCAGCCCGTCCGAAGAACGACTGACCACCCGATAATTTATACGGAATCTGCATTTGACGCAGTTGTGTTTCCAGTGCACGTGCTTGGAAATTACCTCGATACAAAATGGCGTAATCTTTCCAATTTTTACCATTCATCAGTTTATGCGTAATTAAATCTTTCACTACGCGCTCTGACTCATCGTCATCATTGCGACACGTAATCACTCGAATTACTTCACCATGACCTTTATCTGACCACAGTTTTTTATCAAAAATATGCGGGTTGTTACCAATCACAGTATTGGCCGCTTTTAAAATACGACTGGTCGAACGATAGTTCTGTTCGAGCTTAATTACTTTTAAATTGTGAAAATCTTCATTGAGCAAAGCCATGTTTTCAGGCTTGGCACCACGCCATGCGTAGATCGATTGGTCATCATCCCCCACCGCAGTGAACTGTCCCATCACCCCAACCAGCAATTTCACTAAAATATACTGTGCGGTGTTGGTGTCTTGATACTCATCGACCAATAAATAGCGAATACGGTTTTGCCAGCGCTCACGTACTTCAGCATTTTCTTGTAAAAGACGCGTCGGCATCACAATCAGATCATCAAAATCGACCGCATTATAGGCACGTAAATTACGCTCATACAGTTGATACAAGTGCGCAAACTGAACATCTTCTGCGGTTTCACAGGTGGTGTGTGCTTGCTCAGGTGGAATCAGATCGTTTTTCCAATCTGAAATCATCTTCATGGCTTTGGCAATCAGTTCTTTACTTTCCGCACCCGATAAATTGTCACGGTGCATCAAGTCCATCAAAATACGCTTACAGTCGTCTGCATCTAAAATAGAAAAATTATTTTTTAATGGCGTGTGTTTCAGCTCTAAACGCAACATGTTTAGGCCAAAGGTGTGGAAGGTCGAGACTGAAAGCCCTTTTGCCTCTTCACGTGACAGCAGCTTGGTGACACGTTCTTTCATTTCACGTGCTGCTTTGTTGGTAAACGTCATCGCGGTAATACGATAAGCAGGAATGCCGCAGTGTTTCACCAAGTAGGCAATCTTACGGGTAATCACCGAAGTTTTACCTGAACCAGCCCCTGCAAGTACTAACAAGGGTCCTTGAGTGTATTTCATGGCTTCAAGTTGCTTGTCGTTTAATTGACTTGCCAGTGACATAGTCTTTCCTCTATTTCATTCCGAGCTCGATTATAGTCATCTCCGCTACAGATGCATAATGCAAATTCATATTTTAACAGTCTAGGACTTACGCATTGACGGATTCAAAAAAGTATTAAAATACTTTATAAAGTATCTGTGATCAGACGAATTAAACATGCTTCTACAGCAACTTGTACATTACCCATTTATATGGGCTTTCTCATGACAGAACCGAACTCTATTAGCTGCACACAACTTGCCGAGACTTATAACATCTCGCATGATAGTGTAAATCGCTTTCTAGAACGTGAAGACTACACACCTCACGACCTATATCAAGAAGCAATTCAACATATTGATAATAATAAACTTATAGTCAGTATTGATGATACTGTTTTAGATAAACCCTATAGTCAACATATGGACTTGGTTAGCTATTTTTGGTCAGGCAAACACCACCGATCCGTCAAGGGTATTAATCTCATTACCTTGTATGCGACAGATCAGAATGGTCAAAATATTCCAATTAATTTCCGAATTTATGACAAATCTGAAAGTAAAACCAAGAATGATTACTTTATGGATATGTTAAGTGAAGTACTCAGTTGGGGTGCAAAGATTCAATTTATTACAGGTGATAGTTGGTATTCATCGACTGGAAATCTAAAAACCATAAGAAAATATGGTATTCGATTTATGTTTGGTATCGACTGTAACCGTAAGGTTTCCCCAGAAAAAGGACAATGGTTTCAACTGCGTTTATTGCCAAATTTCCATCAGGGTCAAGTGGTCTGGCTCAAAGATTTTGGCTTTGTACAATTATTTAAGACTCAGTTAAAAGAACAGCAGAGGTTTTATATTGTGCATCAAGATGAAGATGATTTATTGTCCTTTGAGGGTTTTCATGAATTACATTCAAGTCATTGGAAAATAGAGCAATATCACCGGGTGATTAAACAGGTTTGTCATATTGAAAAGTTTCAAGTAAGACGATCTAAACTGATTTTGAATCATATTTTTTCAGCCTTGATGGCCTACGTCGAGATACAAAAGAACCAGTTTGAGCGGATCTTTGAAAATGTATATCGTTGGCAGAAGAAATTATTTAGACCAGTTATCAAAAACTTCATTGATGACTTTATTCTCGATAAAAATCATCTGCTACCACAGAGAATCTATAAATAATAGTGCGTAAGTCCTACAGTCATAAAAAAACCACCCGAAGGTGGTTTTTCAGTCTTCAATAAAAATTATTGAATTGCGTAGATGCTGATTTCTACACGACGGTTTTGCTCACGGCCTTCAGCAGTCGCGTTAGACGCGATTGGGTTTGCTGAACCTTGACCTTGTGCATTAATACGTGTTGTAGAAACACCTTGAGATGCCAAGTAGCTTGCTACAGATTGCGCACGCGCTTGAGACAGAGGAATGTTGATTGAATCATTACCTGTACTGTCTGTATAACCTGTTACAAGAATACCGCTCTTGTTATCTTCAGTTAAGGTTTGCGCAACTTTGTTTAAAGTTGAATAGAAGTTCGGCTTGATGTTTGATTTGTTGGTATCAAAAGTAATGTTGCCCGGCATGATTAAGCCTACAGAACCATCTGGATTACGGTTAACTTCTACACCAGTACCCGCCATTTGTTGACGAAGTTTCTTCTCTTTGTTGTCAAGGTAAACACCAGTTGCACCACCGACAACTGCGCCAATCGCTGCAGCACGGTTGTTTTGACGGCTAGTATTTGCGTTCCCTTTAGAAATACCATAACCCGCAGCAGCACCAATTAAGGTTCCTAAAGCAGCTTTATCGTATTCTACACCACCAATGTTATTACCAGTGCTTTGACAACCTGTAAGAACCATTGCCCCAACGACTGCGGAAATTGCTAGTGCACGCATCGCATGCCTCCTTCTTTGTGTGTTTTGTTTATAGAACGAATATTGTCGTAAAACGATGATCTAGACCATTGATTTTTTGTTAATAATAAAGCTTTTATTTACAATATGTAATAAAAAATTTCCTTTTCAAGGCTTTCTTCGTCACAATTTCTACACAGTTAATGTTTGGTGCTTTTCTATTTGATCATCCCGTACTATATTGACCTTTAGAAAATAGAACGAGTTGCGAAACGCATTATATTTTAGGGTTTATTTTTATGTCATCACCAAACCAAAAACAACCTTTATTAAAAAAAATCACACGTGGTTTAACTGTTGGTTCAGTCATTACAGGCAGTACTTTTTTTCATGGTCCGCCAGTGCTGGCACTCGGCCTGACCAAACTGTTTAAAAAATCAAAAAAAGTGGATGAGACCAATATTCAAATCACCAACAGCTGGTTGGCTGTGAACAATTATTTAATCGATCATGTCCTACCCAACACGAAATGGGACATTTCTGTCGATGATGATCTTGAGCTAAGTATGCAGGGTCGTTACCTGATGACTTGCAACCATCAAAGTTGGGTCGACACCACGGTTAACCAATATTTTGGTTTAACCCGTATGCCCCTCACCCGCTTTTTTACCAAGTGGGAACTTATTTTTATTCCATTTGTCGGCCAAGCTTTTAAAATTCTAGGCTTCCCGATGATGAAGAGGCATAGTAAAGAACAAATTGCAAAAAATCCTGCGTTGAAAACACGCGATATGGAAGAGGCACGCAAGTCTTGTGAACAACTGCTTAGCCAACCATTCACCCTGTTAAACTATTTGGAAGGCACGCGTTTTACTCCAGAAAAACATGCACAGCAGCAATCGCCTTATCAAAATTTACTTAAACCGAAAGCGGGTGGCTTAGCCTTGGCCTTAAGTATTTTAGGTAATAACATTGATGCCTTGGTAGATATGACCATTGTCTATCCCGACGGCGCACCTGGCTATAGCGAATTTTGGCTCGGAGAAGTCCCACGGATTGCGGTTAATTTGCGTAAGCTTGATATTCCTGCATGGGTACTCGCTGGAAACTATGAAGACGATGCAGACTTTCGTGAACAATTCCAACAGTGGGTCGATCAACTTTGGACTGAAAAAGACCAATTGATTGAAAAAATGAAAGCCAAATACTCAACGTCCAATTTAACCCAGTAAGGGTCTATGCATGATGCAGAATAACCAAGTCAAAAAGTCTAAATATCATCAGGTTGATCCACAAAGTTTGTATTTCAAACTGTTTTTGATCTATGACATTTTTATGGTGTTTCTCATCATTTTTAACTTGTTTTGTTTGTGTGCTAATTTTTTTATCATGAGCAATATCGGTGGATGGTTTTTCCATGCCATTCACCTAGAAAGTGTCTTAAGCTTCTATCGTGAGCATTTGCATCCGTGGGTCATCACCACAGAAGCTTGGTTTATTCTGTTCTTGATTACTGAATTATTGGTGCGTTGGGGCATTGCCATCGTGTATCGACACCATCGTCGCTGGTTTTTCTTTCCCTTCATTCATTGGTACGAAATTTTAGCCATTATTCCTCATTTACGTTTTTTAAGATTATTTCGTGCGGGGGTGATTGCTTTTCGCCTGCATGAGTTGGGCTATAACGTGATTCCTGAGTCGGTACAAGCCAAGGCCAAATTTTACTACCGCGTGGTGATGGAAGAGCTCTCTGACCGCGTCGTGATTACTGTATTGGATGGGGTGAAGCACGAATTAAATACCAGTTCGACCCATAAAAAAATTATCCATGACCTGGTCGATCATCATCGGACTTTATTTGCACAAGCATTGGCTGAAATTTTACAAGAATCTCTCGCCACTGAACTGAAACAACGTCAATATTTTATTGCTCAAAATGTCGGCCTGATTGTGAATCGTGCGATTGAAGATACCCCTGAACTCACCCAATTACTGCGTTTAATCCCAATTGTGGGTGGAAGAATTGAGCAACAAATTCAAAGTATCGGACAACGACTCGGTGAAAACATCACACAAGGTTTACTGGAACCAATGGTGGTGGGAAATCCTGCACAGCCCAATGCCACCTATCGCTTGATAGCTGAAAAAGTCAGTGATTTAAAAATCGATAATCAGTCTTTGGAACAGTTGGTTGAGTCTGTGGTCTATGAAAGTTTGGATGCCATTCGCAAGCAAGTTAAGGTGAAACAGTGGTTAGAAGAGCTTGAAAAAGATGATCAAGCCAAAGAATAAGCATTAAGGTAAAAATATTACAAACGCAGCTAGTGCAATCCTTCATTTTGTTCTAGGATTTGCTCTATTTACAACATCACTTCTTTAGTAAAAAATAAATCTGAGAAGTCTTAAGGAAAAATTATGGCTGATATCCGGATAACTGGCAGAATGGTCAATGCGATTCGCATTACCCTTGACACCAATGATCATGATGCAATCCGACAGCAATTAAGTAAAACATTACAAAATGCATCGACTGCTGGAGCATTAGTTGTTCTGGAAAGTAGCGTTGAGCAAGAGTTAATTTCCTTGATTCAATTATTACTGGATCTGGATGTACAGCCAATGGCAGTACAAGAAGGAATTTTGGCTGAACAAGCCCGTGCCATTCAGTTCCCTGTGATTCCCGCGCAAGGTCATGGTATTAGCTCGCAACTTCAAGAAGTCAAAGCAACCAAAGAGCAAGTGGTTGAAGCCCCTGCTCCTGCTGCGACAGCTTCTACCAATAAGCCAGTTGCGGTAGCACCTGTTATTCGCCATGCGACTTCATACCATGACGAAATTTTACGTACGGGTCAGTGCTTGGTGCAAAATCAAGGCGATATCATTATTACCGCAGGGATTAACAGTGGCTCGGAAGTGATTGCTTCAGGAAATATACATATTTATGGTAGTGCTCGTGGTAGAGTCATTGCCGGCGCGGGCGGAAACAGCGCTGCACGCATCTTCTGTCATGCTTTAGAAGCCGAATTGGTTTCAATTGCAGGGACCTATTGTGTTGCAGATGATATTCCAGCGCAGCATTTAAAACGCCCAACACATATTTACTTAAATGATCAACAAGAGCTTGTATTTGAAGCGCTTGAATTTTAATGTATAAATAAACACCAAAAGCCCCAAATGATAAATAAGGGGATTTAAACCATAACAGGAGTGGATTCGGTGGCGAAAATTGTTGTCGTAACATCAGGCAAAGGTGGCGTAGGCAAAACTACGACAAGCGCATCTTTTGCAACAGGTTTAGCCCTACGTGGTCACAAAACTGTTGTGATCGATTTTGACGTAGGTTTACGTAACCTTGATTTGATCATGGGTTGTGAACGCCGCGTTGTGTATGATTTTGTCAATGTATTAAATAACGAAGCTCGATTACAACAAGCGCTTATCCGCGATAAAGATATCGAGAATTTATATATTTTACCTGCGTCGCAAACCCGTGATAAAGATGCCTTAACTGATGAAGGCGTAGCACGTGTCATGGATGAGTTGTCACAAGAGTTTGACTACATTATTTGTGACTCACCTGCAGGTATCGAACGCGGTGCAATTTTAGCAATGTACCATGCCGATGAAGCGATTATTGTGACCAACCCTGAAATTTCATCTGTACGTGACTCTGACCGTATTATTGGTATGCTCGACAGCAAAACCAAAAAAGTTGAAATGAATGAAGGTCGTATTCGTAAACACTTGTGTATCACACGCTTCAACCCTGAACGTGCGGATAAACAAGAAATGTTAACCATTGACGACATTTCTAAAGATATTTTACGTGTGCCAACTTTGGGAGTGATTCCTGAGTGTAAGAGTGTTTTACAAGCATCTAACGAAGGTAAACCAGTGATTCTCTTTACTGAAGAAGCAGCAGGCCAAGCCTATGATGACCTTGTGGCACGTTTCTTAGGTGAAGAACGTCCTTACCGTCATATTACGGTGAAGCCTAAAGGCTGGTTAGCACGACTATTTGGAGCGTAGACATGGCAGGATTTTGGAGTAAGCTTTTTAGTAATGATGAAAAACCGTCTAGTGCTCAAACCGCAAAAGATCGTTTGAAAGTCATCGTAGCGTCTGAAAGCGGTTTAGGTAAACGTCTTAGCCAAGACAAAATCGACCAAATGAAGAAAGAAATCATGCAAGTGGTGAATCGCTATGTTCGCGGTGTAGATGAACAGCACATTCAAATGGCTGTCCGTTCTGAAGCGAATATTGAAATGCTTGAAATGAATATCAATTTGCCTGAAGAACGTTAATCTGATTTTTGATTAGTCAAGTAAATTGAATCAAGGCAGAATATGCGCAGACACAAGAAAGTATTTTCTTTGTCTCCCATATTTTGCCTTTTTTAATGATTAAACCAGCAAGGAGATTGCTATGGCATTATCTCAGCCAGCAACGTTCAATGAAGAATGGTCAGATGAGCGTGTATTTGCCTACTTAACTCAGCTTCCTCCTGAAGGTGTGAATGGCGACTTTCATGTGTTGTACCATGCCTTTAAACACATGCGCCCAAGTGATTATGAGCGTCTGCTCACCCAATTTAAAACGGATGGTCGCGACATTAATGCCACCAATCCAGAAGGTCAACGTATCCATGACGTAATTGCCGCTTATCCACGTCAAGCAGCACCGTTTTTAGAAGTCTTGGCTAAATTTGCCTAACTCTTCAAAAACAGCAATTTTAAAATGCCAGCTCAGTACGGTAGAACTGGCATTTTTTATGTCTGTAAAAACCACATCCAAAGTGGAAAAGTCAAACCGAAACACAAAGTTTGCAAACTAATGATTGCCGCCATGAGTTGACTATCCCCTTGAAAATATTTGGTTAGGACATAGGCTGCTGAGGCTGTTGGGAGCGAGAAGAATACCACCACAATCATGGTTTCAAATGTTGCTAAACCAAATAAAAGACAGCCTACATAGGCTAAAATAGGCACGAAGATTAAACGCCCAAAGGTATTTAGAATTAGCGCTCGGCCAGCATATTTTAACGCATTAAACTGGAGTGCTGCGCCCACACACAAGAGCCCAAGCGGAAGGCTCATCCCTGCTACTAGCTTTAAAGATTGGCTCATGCTCTCGAGCAAATGCATACCTGAAAAATTAAAAATAATCCCGACCAGACAAGCCAGAATCAGCGGATTTTTCGCAACCGACCACGCAATATTTTTATAAGACAGTCCCTGCCCTTGAGAAAAACCAAGTACGGAAAGTACATTCACCAATGGAATAACAAAGGCAATAATCATGGCAAAGACTTGCATCCCTGCAGCGCCAAAAATCAAAGCCATACTGGTCAAACCAATATAAGTATTAAAGCGAATATGACTCTGTAAATAAACGCCAAATTGCGACACAGGCGTACCATACACCGCTTTTAATACCCATAGCACCACACTCATCAGCAAGGTCACAGTAAAGACCACAGCAAGGGCTGGCAGGACTTGCCCGACATTAAAATGAACGGTGGCTAGACTACTGAACAGCAAAACAGGAAACAAAATCCAATAATTCAGTCTTTCAGCACCTTGCCAAAATTCTACCGTTAAAAAGCGATACCGCTTTAATACATACCCCATGGCAATGAGTACCACCAATGGAATTAATGCATCAATAATTTGCATGACTGGATGCCTAAACTGAATGATTAAGAAAAAGCCTGCAATCCGCAGGCTTTCTTTTTAAACTAAAATTTCTCGCTTACCGTTCGCACCTTGCGCACTCACGATCCCGTTTTCTTCCATTTGGTCGACAATCCGCGCGGCACGGTTATAGCCTAAACTAAACTTACGTTGTAGCGAGGACACCGAAACCTTGCGTGTTTCCAATACAAAGGATACGCACTGGTCATAAAGTGCATCACGGTTTGGATCGCCATCGCCATCTTCAAAGCCACGAGAGCTTGGCTCTTCATCAAATGGCGTTAAGATTTCATCGACATAATTTGGTGAGCCTCGTTCACGCCACGCATCGCAGATACGGTTCACTTCATCATCGGCAATAAAGGCACCATGTACACGTTCAGGTTCAATTTTACCCGGCCCTAAGAACAACATATCACCATGACCCAGTAAGTCTTCCGCCCCACCAGCATCCAAAATCGTGCGTGAGTCAATTTTTGAGTTCACGCGTAAAGCCACACGTGTTGGAATATTGGCTTTAATCAGACCAGTAATTACATCGACCGAAGGACGCTGCGTTGCAAGTAGCAAGTGAATGCCTGCGGCACGTGACTTTTGTGCCAAACGCGTAATCATTTCTTCAGCTTTCTTACCGACCTGCATAATCATATCGGCAAACTCATCCGCCACAATCACAATCGATGGTAATGGGGTCAAACGTGGTGCGCGCTCACCAGCAACCGAATCACTGGCTTTCCAAGTCGGATCAATCAGCTCTTCGCCATTGGCAATCGCTTCTTCCACTTTACGGTTATAGTCCGCAAGCTTACGAATTTTTAGGAAAGACATCAGCTTATAGCGACGTTCCATTTCATTCACACACCAGTTCAAAGCACTGACTGCATCTTTCATGTCCGTGACCACTGGGGTAAGCAAATGTGGAATATCGTTATAGTTAGCAAGTTCTAACTGTTTCGGGTCAATCAAAATTAAACGCAACTCATTCGGCGTATATTTCAACAACATCGACAAAATCATCGAGTTCACTGCCACCGATTTACCTGAACCTGTGGTGCCTGCAACCAGCATATGCGGCGCTTTACCTAAGTCAGCAATGACAGGATTACCTGAAATATCTTTGCCCATTGCCATCGAAAGAATGCTATTCGGATCAGTAAAAGCAGGAATGGTCAACAACTCGATTAAACGTACCATTTCACGTGTGCTATTCGGCACTTCAATCCCGATATACGGTTTACCCGGAATAACTTCAACCACACGTACAGATGCCATGGACATTGAACGTGCCAGATCTCGTGAGATATTGGTCACTTTAGAGGCTTTAACGCCTGGTGCTAAATCCAACTCAAAACGAGTCACTACAGGCCCTGGCTGCGCTTCGACCACTTTGGCTTTGACATTGAACTCTTGTAGTTTAATTTCAAGCAATTCAGATAAACGCGCCAACTGTTCAGCAGTGAAATTGACTTTTTTATTGAGGTCAACTTCATCCAGTAAATCCAGTCCTGGCAGCGGTGATAAATCACGACGATGCTCTGCTACTTGCATGGACAAAGACATTGGACGGCCTGATGCATCCGTCAATGGCGCATCAAAATCGAAGTCGTCTTCTTCTTGCGGTTTTCCAGCAGTGTCCTGCCATGCTTCAATAAACGCTTCTTTGGACAAAACTTCTTTGGCTACAGCCGCTGTAGTACTTGTGCTTACGGTATTATGATGCTGAATAGGTGCTTGTACAAAAGCAGATGACTGCGCATAACTACTGCTGGTGCGTACATCTGAAGCAGCAACTTTCTGCTCCGACCAATCCTCAGCAAGGAATTCGTCTAAATCATCCAACTCATCAAGCTGTGCTTTTGCAATTCCACTCGGCGCTGCTTGTAACGCAACGGGACTTGCCGCAGCACTTAAGGTTGCAACCTCAGCCACCGCAATTGGATCTTCAACCACATGTAAATGAGATACCAGTTCAGGCGTATTGAAGGGGCTGTGAACATCCGTTGCTGTTTTGCCATTGGGTACGGCAGCAAGCAGCTCGTCAAAGATTTCATCATCATCCCAATCGACATTTTTCTTCTGTGCAGGGGCATCGTCTTGGAAATAATGAGGATCAGCAATTGGGGTTGTATGATCTTGAACCCCTGCTTGAAAATGTTGTTCTGGGCTAAATGGGCGATCTTCTTCGGCAGCACGAAGTAAAGCATCAATATCATTTTTATGACGTTGATCTTCACCTGAGTTTAATGCACGCCACACTTCCCCTGTCGCTACCACGCGCTGACTGTCTTGTTCTAATTGGTGCGCTTTTTCTATAGTCCGCTCAAGCTCTACCTCATCATCCACATCCACCTGTTGTTCTTGAACACGTTGCTCTTTGGCCACCATGTCATTAAACAAATGCTCTGCTGAATAGTCGCGCTGAGGTGCTTTAACTGATGCCTCTTGCACGGCTACTGGCGCCTCGACCAATTCCGTTGCTTCAATACCCTTTTTCGGTGCCGTTGCAATCACTTCTTTTTTGACGCTTGGCGTCGTACGATCAAAGGCAGACTCGCTTTCAGGTACGTTGCGGTAAAATAAATCTTGTAAATATGCAGGAGTTGCTTTGAGGGTCGCGAAAGTACGGTTCCATTTGATACCGAAAGCCAAGGTCAATAAGACCACGGTAAACACGACCAAAAATAAGGTTGCACCGTAAATGGTTAAAATCTGCGACAAACTTTGTCCCAGTTCATAACCAATAATGCCGCCAGAGGCATTGTCTAAAGTGTCCGCTGGAACTTTCCAAAACAAGAACAGTAAGCTGGCGGTTGCAAGCAAAATAAAGAATTGTGCAGCATAACGAAATGGGCGGTTTAAAAAACTATGCGGCCACCAGACTTGAATGGCTTCAATGAACAAAAACACAGGAATAAGTAGACTTGCCCAGCCTAAAAAACCGAACAGTAAGTCAGCAATCCACGCCCCAGCAACGCCACTGGCATTCGAGACTTGCAAGGTATCACTTGATATATGCATCCAGCCCGGATCAAATGGGGTATAGGTCACGGTAGCAAGGAACAAATAAATGCCAAACGAGACTAAAAATAATGTCATTAATAAGCGCTGTGCATAAGCACCCGACACCTCAGTCATATACTGTCCTGTAACAAATTCTTCATTAATGTTTTTGTTCGAAACCTAAAGCAAAAGTTTCACAATAAACGTCATATTATGCACCTCTTCTTTATAAAAAGATGCACTATTCTTAAATGCTTTATGTATAGCGAGCAGATGATTTTTCCACTTTTTCCCGCTCTACACCGTATATTTCTTCTATATAGCTCAAATCGATTTGATTGATCAATAATATCGACATTGAACTCACACAACTGTTATAGAGTTTCACGTATAATTCCACAAATTTCTAAATAAAAAAAGGATTCTACGTATGAACGCTCGTCACTCACGTTTGATTATTCTCGGTTCAGGCCCTGCGGGTTACAGCGCTGCGGTATATGCCGCGCGTGCTAACTTAAAGCCGACATTGATTGCGGGTATCCAACTCGGTGGTCAGCTAACGACAACGACTGAAGTTGATAACTGGCCGGGTGACCCTGAAGGCTTAACAGGTCCTGCACTGATGGAACGTATGCAAGCGCATGCTGAACGCTTTGGTACTGAAATCATCTACGATCATATCAATGAAGTCGATCTTTCTGTACGTCCATTTGTACTCAAAGGTGACATGGATGAGTTCACTTGTGATGCACTGATTATTGCCACAGGTGCGACCGCTCAGTACTTAGGTCTTGAGTCTGAAGCTGCTTTTATGGGCCAAGGCGTGAGCGCATGTGCAACCTGTGATGGTTTCTTCTATAAAAACCAAAAAGTCATGGTTGTCGGTGGCGGTAATACTGCCGTTGAAGAAGCACTATATTTGTCTAACATTGCATCGCATGTGACTTTGGTTCACCGTCGTGACTCATTACGTTCTGAAAAAATTCTTCAAGATCATTTATTTGAGAAAGAAAAAGAAGGCAAAATCAGCATCATTTGGAATCACCAAGTGGATGAAGTTTTAGGTGACAACACGGGTGTAACCGCAGTTCGCTTAAAATCAACTCAAGACGAATCTACACAAGATATTGATGTCCAAGGTTTGTTTGTTGCAATTGGCCACAAACCAAACAGCGCAATGTTTGATGGTCAATTGAACTTACGTGATGGCTATATCCAAGTTCAAAGCGGTACATCTGGTAATGCCACAGCTGCTTCCGTCGCTGGTGTATTCGCAGCAGGCGACATTGCTGATAGCGTTTATCGTCAAGCGATCACTTCAGCGGGGTCTGGCTGTATGGCTGCGCTAGATGCGGAAAAGTATTTGGATGCTTTAGGCGAATAATCTAAGCCTTGAAAAAGATCGCCTTCCATAGGCGGTTTTTTTATGTATGATCTTAAAGTCATTTTTTATCATGTATACACATCACTATGCAGCAGTTACCGCCTTCTGAGTATATCTTTCCCGATCCGCTTGAAGTTGACCCCGAGGGTGAAGGCTTAATTTGTATCGGTGCAGACCTCTCCCCTTCTACCCTGTTTGAAGCCTATACCCATGGTTTATTTCCATGGTTCTCTACAGGTGAGCCCATTTGCTGGTGGTGCCCCGAGCCACGTTGCATCATCCGTCCGCAGGATTATCAGCCCAGTAAAACTCTCCTTCGGAGCATGAAAAAGCAAGATTATCGCATCACCATCAATCAAGCTTTTGAACGGGTGATCCGTGCCTGCTCACTACCACGCAGCTACGCTGATGACACGTGGATCAGTGAAGACATTATAGATGGCTACTGCGCAATGTTTGATGCAGGTTATGGCTATAGTGTTGAAGTATGGGATCAAACACGCTTGGTTGGTGGACTATATGGCATCAGCATTGGACACGGCTGTTTTGGGGAGTCCATGTTCAGTACCGAAACGGATGTCTCAAAAATGGCCTTTTATACGCTGATGTTGATTGGACGTGAAAATAAGCTGCCTTGGATCGACTGCCAATTGGTCAATGATCATCTGTTAAGCCTCGGTGCTTGTACACTTTCTCGGCAAACCTATTTAAAATCGTTACAAGATGTTGTAAATCAACCCGCTATCGATTGGAAAATGTATCAGGAGGGTGTATTTTCAAGTAAAACAATAGCGCAAAATGCGCGACTGACCGAATAAAGAATAATAGAGGGATTTATCATGAATTCGTATCACCCGAAGTCCCTACTGAATGATTTACAGTATTACATCACGCCACCGCATGACTGCAGCTATCTAGAAAAAAAGTCAGCCCGGATGGTATTTCTCGATCCAGCACATCGTATTGATGTCGTCACGCTGTCCGAACTTTCTCGGGTGGGTTTTCGCCGGAGTGGTGATTTTGTCTACCGCCCAGAGTGTCATCTGTGTCGACAGTGCTTGTCGAGCCGCGTACCTGTACGCGAATTTAAGATGAACAGCAGTCAAAAAAAAGCATGGAAACGCAATCAAGATCTGACTTTAAAAATTACCCGCACTGCGGATGCCACCAAAAAACATTATGACTTATATGAGCGTTATATCTTTAAACGCCATGCCGATGGAGACATGTTCCCACCTAGCCGCGATCAATTTGATAAATTCCTCGTGCATAGCTGTACCGAGAGCTTTTTCTTAGAGCTGTGGAAAGAAGACCAACTCATCTGTGTTTCGACCTGCGACCCTTTAGATGATGGCTTATCTGCGGTTTATACTTTTTTTGATCCCGATGAAAACAAACGCTCACTCGGCACTTTCGCCATTTTAAAACAAATCGAGCTAGCAAAAGCACGCGCTTTGCAGTTTGTGTATTTGGGCTATTGGGTACCACACTCAGAAAAAATGAACTACAAATCGCAGTATTTACCGCTAGAGTTACTGATTGATGGTCAGTGGCGCAGACTCAATCACAGCCTGAGCAGCGAGGAAGTGCAGCAACTGGGAAACTCCTTAATGACCACCCTACCTTCGGGGTGGAATAACGCCATTATTAAATAATGGCGTTATACAGAAGCTTAACTGTTCTCTCATTTAAACAACTCGGAAAAGTCATCACTACATGATTTCACCATAATAATGGCATGCTCACGACCACCATCTGGTTTAGGATAATAGTTTTTACGCAAATCAATTTGATGAAAACCGGACTTTTCATACAAGGCAATGGCCGCCTGATTGCTCTCACGGACTTCTAAGAACACTTGTATTGGGTTGTTTTTGAGTTGTGCCAGTGATGCATCTAATAGCTGGTAACCCAACCCTTTGCCTTGCTGGCTTGGATGAATGGCCATCAACAATAAATTGGCCTCATCAAGAACGGGTTGGAGGATACAAAAGCCTACGACCTGCCCTGCCTGTTCAATCACGGTACTGTGATAAGACTGCATGGACTCTTGGAACTGTTTTAGGCTCCAAGGATGGGTTTGAACTAAATTTTCAATCTGCGCAACTTGGCTTAAGTCCGCAGCTTGCATTAAACGAATCATCTTCGTTTATCTTTCTAAAATGTGGAGGTCACAGTATAAAAAATTTGTGCTAAAAACCGAACAAAAAAAAGAGTGATTTACATCGCTCAAAGAGCCAAAACTGCTTAAAAACCTAATTTTAGCTTCCACTTCTCAAGTAAAGCGTCGGTGTCGTGATGATTAGGATGAAAACCTGGTTTAAAGTACATGATCATTTCACGTGCCATCCCTGTAATAATTCCTTTCGATGGACTATATGCATAGGTATAAATATCTTTCAGCGCAGCCCTGTTCAATTGTTTATCTTGCTTTAATAACCGAAACACAAAATACGACTGCACGCAGAATAAAATGGCCATGGCTGCAACCAGTGATCCCGTTCGTAGTAGATAGGATTTGATTCCCTTTCCAAAAACTCCTTCAAATACATCATAAGCCACAGCTTTGTGCTCATTTTCTTCAATAGCATGCCATAACCACATGGTTTTCATGGTTTCATCGCTCATCAGCTCTTGAATGTGGTTATTGACCAACAACTGAGAGGCAATAGTTGCAGTAAAATGTTCCAGCGCGGTGGTTGCTGTTAAATCCACCATCTCTTGTGTAATACCCACAGGCTTGCCTAGAAAAGCAAACACTTTACGTGTGGTTTGAATTGCACGGTCGGTATAGCGGTCAAGTGTTGCAACATCGTGCCCATACTTTTGCGCAGACGCATTAAAACCTTC
Organism: Acinetobacter sp. 789_lipA; assembly: GCF_058242845.1. Classification (NCBI taxonomy): domain Bacteria; kingdom Pseudomonadati; phylum Pseudomonadota; class Gammaproteobacteria; order Moraxellales; family Moraxellaceae; genus Acinetobacter; species Acinetobacter sp. 789_lipA. The sequence goes on from NZ_JBZAYS010000001.1 coordinate 3,684,103, forward strand.
ATGTTCTTGCGTATGCATCGCTTCTTGACCAATAAAGGCTGAAATTTCTTTTTGTAATTCGGCATTATCTTTGATTGAGGGATGCTGTCTAACGGCACGAACACTGTCGATAAAAAACATTTCACCTGCTGGAAAGAGTGCTGACAGTGCGGTCATAAAATGGGTCAGTCCAGCTGAACCATTCATCCAATATTCAGGTACGCTTTCAAACTCAAAGTTCATCCGACGTACAGGGAAACTCGCGCCCGCACGGTTTGTGATTTTTACCTTCGCATTCATATTTTTGCTCCTATGAATATCCTGAAGACATCCACTGCTTATAGTTGTTTTCGTCTTTTTATCTTACGTGATTAGGCTCCGCCCATAAGTGCAGTTAGGGTCAGCAAAATATCAGTTTAGGACAGTTTTCAGGGTGGATTGTTAGACAATTTAGTGTGCGTAAAGTTCTACGCTATTTTTAGGATGAACACTAAAGCATGCCGTATCTTGCCTAAAATAATCACTTTCGCAGTAAAAATGAATAAATAAAAAAAGCGCCCCGAAGGAGCGCTTTTTTTACACAATCAGATGATTATGCAGTTACTTTAGCAACTACACCAGCACCAACTGTACGGCCACCTTCACGGATCGCAAAACGTAGACCTGGGTCCATTGCGATTGGGTGGATTAATTCTACTGACATTTCTACGTTGTCACCAGGCATAACCATTTCAACGCCATCTTGTAATTTGATCGCGCCAGTTACGTCAGTTGTACGGAAGTAGAACTGTGGACGGTAACCGTTAAGGAATGGAGTGTGACGACCACCTTCTTCTTTAGAAAGCACGTATACTTCTGCATCGAATTTAGTGTGCGGCTTGATTGCACCTGGTTTAGCAAGTACTTGACCACGTTGTACGTCTTCACGCTTAGTACCACGTAGAAGAACACCACAGTTCTCGCCCGCACGACCTTCGTCAAGCAATTTACGGAACATTTCTACGCCAGTAACTGTAGTTACTTGAGTATCACGGATACCAACGATTTCAACTGATTCGCCTACTTTCACAATACCAGTTTCTACACGGCCAGTTACTACTGTACCACGACCAGAAATAGAGAATACGTCTTCGATTGGCATTAAGAATGCTTGGTCGATTGCACGTACTGGCTCTGGAATGTAAGTGTCAAGTGCGTCAACAAGCGCAACAACTGCTTCTTCGCCATACTGACCAGCGTCACCGTTAAGTGCAAGAAGAGCTGAACCACGGATAACTGGAGTGTCATCACCTGGGAAGTCATAAGTAGAAAGAAGTTCACGAACTTCCATTTCTACTAATTCAAGAAGTTCTTCATCATCAACAAGGTCACACTTGTTAAGGAATACAAGAATGTAAGGTACACCAACCTGACGAGAAAGAAGGATGTGTTCACGAGTCTGTGGCATTGGACCATCAGTCGCAGCACATACAAGGATCGCGCCGTCCATCTGAGCAGCACCAGTAATCATGTTTTTAACATAATCGGCGTGGCCCGGGCAGTCTACGTGTGCGTAGTGACGAGTTGGAGAATCGTATTCTACGTGTGAAGTATTAATTGTAATACCACGTGCTTTTTCTTCTGGTGCAGAGTCAATTGCAGCGTAGTCTTTCGCTTCGCCACCGAATTTCTTCGCACATACAGTTGCAATTGCAGCTGTTAAAGTTGTTTTACCATGGTCAACGTGACCGATTGTGCCCACGTTAACGTGTGGCTTATTACGTTCAAACTTAGCCTTAGCCATGAGATCTTCCTTTTTAAACTACTCATGCAGGATCACTGCATGAGCACTTGGTTTTTAACTATGAATTAGTTTGGGCTTATAGTAATCGAAAGATTACTCGTCGTCACCTTTTTTACCGCCAGACTGGAATTTAGAAATGATGCCTTCAGCCACGTTACGTGGAGTTTCAGCATATTTAGCAAATTCCATAGAGTATGTTGCACGGCCTTGAGACATAGAACGCATTTGAGTCGCGTAACCAAACATCTCTGCAAGTGGAACTTCAGCTTTAATTGCTTTAGTACCGCCAGGCAAGTCGTCCATACCTTGAACCATACCACGACGACGGTTTAAGTCACCCATGATATCGCCCATGTAGTCTTCTGGAGTTTCTACTTCAACTTTCATGATCGGTTCAAGCAAGATAGGATCTGCTTTCATGAAACCGTCACGGAATGCGTAAGAACCTGCCATTTTGAACGATAATTCGTCCGAATCGACATCGTGGTAAGAACCGTCAAACAATGTAGCTTTGATGCCAACAACTGGGTAACCAGCAAGGACACCATTCTTCATACGCTCTTGGATACCTTTATCCACAGCACCGAAGAATTCTTTAGGAACTACACCACCAACAACTTCTTCAACGAATTCGTAATCTTTTTCTGATTCAGGATCCATTGGCTCTAAACGTACGTATACGTGACCAAATTTACCTTTACCACCAGTTTGACGTACGAATTTACCTTCTTGTTCAACTGTTTTCTTGATCGTTTCACGGTAAGAAACCATTGGTTTACCAATGTTTGCTTCAACACCGAATTCACGCTTCATACGATCAACAATGATGTCAAGGTGAAGTTCACCCATACCAGCAATAATTGTTTGACCTGACTCTTCGTCAGTACGAACGCGGAATGATGGATCTTCCTTAGCCAAACGACCTAAAGCAATTGACATTTTTTCTTGGTCAGCTTTAGTTTTTGGTTCAACAGCCAATGCAATTACTGGCTCTGGGAATTCCATACGCTCAAGTGTGATGACATTTTTCTCATCACAAAGTGTATCACCCGTAGTTACGTCTTTAAGACCTACACACGCAGCGATATCACCCGCACGAATTTCTTCAACGTCTTGACGATCGTTCGCGTGCATTTGCACGATACGGCCGATACGTTCACGTTTAGATTTAACTGGGTTATAAACAGAATCACCTTGTTTAAGAACACCAGAGTAAACACGTACGAAAGTTAAGTTACCTACGAATTTGTCGTTCATGATTTTGAACGCAAGCGCAGAGAACGGAGCTTCGTCAGATGCTTCACGAATCGCTTTAGTTTCAGCCTTATCGTCAAGAACACCTTCAATCGCTTTAACTTCTGTAGGCGACGGTAAGAATTCAATTACTGCGTCCAACATACGTTGAACACCTTTGTTTTTGAACGCTGTACCACAAAGCATTGGTTGAATTTGACAAGCCAAAGTTTGAACACGTAGACCAGCAACGATATCTTCTTTAGATAGTTCGCCTTCTTCTAGGTATTTGTCCATTAGCTCTTCAGAAGCTTCAGCAGCAGCTTCAACCATGTTTACACGCCATTCTTCAGCAGTAGCTTGAAGTTCAGCCGGGATTTCACCGTATTCGAACTGCATACCTTGTGAAGCTTCATCCCAAATGATCGCTTTCATTTCGATCAAGTCGATTACGCCTTGGAAGTTTTCTTCAGCGCCAACAGGGATTACTACAGGTACAGGAGCTGCACCTAAACGTGTCTTCATTTGTTCAACAACACGGAAGAAGTTTGCACCTGTACGGTCCATCTTGTTCACGAATGCTAAACGAGGCACTTGGTATTTGTTCGCTTGACGCCATACAGTTTCAGACTGAGGTTGTACACCACCTACAGCACAGTAAACCATACACGCACCATCAAGAACACGCATAGAACGTTCAACTTCAATTGTGAAGTCAACGTGTCCCGGTGTATCAATTACGTTGATACGGTGTTCAGGGAACTGTTTAGACATACCTGACCAGAATGTAGTCGTAGCAGCAGAAGTAATGGTAATACCACGTTCTTGCTCTTGCTCCATCCAGTCCATTGTTGCTGCACCATCGTGTACTTCACCAATTTTGTGAGATACACCTGTGTAGAACAAAATACGTTCTGTAGTTGTGGTTTTACCCGCATCAATGTGCGCAGAAATACCAATGTTACGATAACGAGAAATTGGGGTTTGACGAGCCATGATTTCTTGCATTCCTAAATTTTGTTGTTTAAAACAGGCGCTTTAAGCTGACGAACAGCTTAAAGCGATTCGATGACAGTTTGGCGTAAGCCAAGCTGTCACCCTCCTGAATAGGGGCTGTTTTAGTCGCTTAGAAGCGGTAGTGAGAGAATGCTTTGTTGGCTTCAGCCATACGATGCACGTCATCACGTTTTTTAACCGCTGCGCCTTTACCTTCAGCTGCATCAAGCAACTCACCAGCAAGACGTAAAGCCATAGTTTTTTCAGAACGCTTAGCAGCAGCATCTACTAACCAACGCATAGCTAGAGCAGTACGACGGGATGGGCGTACTTCCATAGGTACTTGATAAGTAGCACCACCAACACGGCGTGCTTTTACTTCAACCATAGGACGAACTTTTTCAAGAGTAGTCTCGAAAAATTCAACTGGGTCTACTTTGTTTTTTTCTTGAACGCGGTCTAAAGCACCGTAAACGATACTTTCAGCAATAGATTTTTTACCATCTTGCATTACGTGGTTCATGAATTTAGCGATTGTTTGGCTGCTGAACTTAGGATCCGGAAGGATTTCACGAGCAGCAACTACGCGACGTCTTGGCATTTTAAACTACCTATATATATGACACTTCAGGTTAATCCAGCCGTAGCACAAAGTGTCATGTGCTTTCGCTGGCCTTACTACACGTCGCTTGAATTTCACAAAATTAATGCAGAAATCAGACAAGCGAGACGATAAAGGATTGCAGTTCTAGCGAACTAAGAGGTTAATCTCGAAAGATTATTTCTTAGGACGTTTAGTACCGTATTTAGAACGAGACTGGTTACGATCTTTCACACCAGCACAGTCTAAAGAACCACGAACGGTATGGTAACGTACACCTGGTAAGTCTTTAACACGACCACCACGGATAAGAACAACACTGTGCTCTTGTAGGTTGTGGCCTTCACCACCGATGTAGCTAGAAACTTCAAAGCCAGAAGTTAAACGCACACGGCAAACTTTACGCATTGCTGAGTTAGGTTTTTTAGGTGTAGTTGTGTAAACACGTGTACAAACACCACGACGTTGTGGACAAGCCTTCAACGCAGGAACTTTAGATTTTTCAACTAAAGTCGTACGACCCTTACGGATCAACTGATTTGTTGTTGCCATTTGGCAATTCTCCCGTTAATAAAAAACCCAAAAAAAGACGACTTTTTGAGGGCATGCAATTGTAAGCTAAGACGTAAAAATGGTCAACATTTCAAACTACATGTAATGTTGACCAAATCAGGGCTTTTACAAATTTCTATCTATTTTAAAGGGTTTATTTTTTACTTGGCGCATTTCGTCTTTTTGTAACCTTTTTTTCAGTCGGCTCTACAGCGGGTTTTGCTGTGACTTTTGAAGCCATATTGGGTTCATTTTCCGTAAAAGACTCATTATTGTTCTGTGTGGTCTCCTCAACCTCATCCACTGGATATAAATCTGCAAGATCCTCTTCCATTTGTAGGGCTGGTTGCTGCGGTGCAACAGCATCATGGGGTTCAATCATTTGATCTGCGAGTTGTTCCAGCCCTTGTTGAACACGTTCTTCGGTTGCGACAGGCTCTGTAACTTTGTCAGACTTTTTCTGGATTTTAACCTTGGTAATGCTTTGATGACCATTTAACTCCACTTCAGCCCCAAGTTTCAAATCTGAACCATCGGTCTCTGATGTACTGCGCTGTGACAATAGTCTTGGTGAGGCTTTCACCAAAAGCTCAAGTGAGCGTTCATATGCTGTTAAAGCACTAAGGCTGGTATCTTTTTGTTGGATGATATATTGACGGGCTTCTGAAAAAACCAGTTGTGCTTTTTGGTGTACATCATCAACAAGGCGCCAACTATAAGCTGCACTCACCCCTGCACTGGCAATTGGTGTGAGTTTTGCTAACTTATTCAGTAGCGATAGGTTAGCAATCGACTGCCCCCATTTCAGCTGACCATCGGCATTGGTCAACCATTTCTTTAAGGCTTCAATATCATTGCTTGAACCTAAAAGCTGTTGTAACTGAGAGACATCATGGGTTTGCAAGGTATTTGAAATGGCTTTTATCGCCATCAACAAAGTTTGTTTTTCCGCAATCAGCCCAAGATCAATCTGTTTAAAAATAAACTGGACGATGTCTTGATCGGACTCTTTAGTTAAGTCAAAACCATAAGAACGTCCCACTTGGTAGATCATACGTAACGACATCACCAAGGAAGCAGGGACATCTACGGTTGAGCCCACAAAGCCCGTTGCTCCAGTCAGTGCGCCTTGCAAGATAGCAATAATTTTATTTTGTTCGGACAATGCCTGACTAATCCGTTTTGAACGGTCGACATCTTGGGTCAGCATTTCTAAATCACGCACGCCTGCTTCATCTAAAACGGCATCGACCGAGCTCATACTTGAGCTAAATTGATTGAGCTGGCTAAAAAAATAATCTGCGGCTTTATCGGAAAGTTGTGGCGACACAAAATGTGCCACTCGATTTGCGTTGACATAATGACGTCCCAATAAATGACGCGATACTGTCGGCAGATGGTCTCTTAAGACTTGCTGCGGGTGTTCATAACGCTTATTTTTCGATTTTGTTTTTGTACTCGCACTATCACCAGTTGTAGCATTGGTCAGTGCTGAGGCCGTATCTGGGCTCACTTGGTTTAATATGTTTAAACCTGTATGACTGAGCTTTTTAGCCACTCCGAAGGCATTTGAAAAGAAACCACTGCGCTGTTTATTGTTTGAATCCGCCATTCCGTACCCCGTACTTTATAATCTTTCATTTCTAGCTAAATACTAGGTGTAGTACGCATTTATCTCAATAAGAATATGTGTCTTTTAGTAAAGTTGAAATGCCCTGCTCCTGATTTTAAGACAAGTCAAATTGGCATAGGATTTGCCATAAGAATTAAAAATTCTTTCTGCTATTATGATCTGCATTGAAAACATAAGAGTTGCAATTGGCTTAGAAATAAATTGTTGATTCATCTTTAAGCGCAACTCTGCAAAACCACCATATAAGGGATCTTTAAATGAAACGTGTAGTAATCACTGGCATGGGTATCAACTCATGTATCGGTAATACTTTGGAAGAAGTTACTCATGCATTACAAAACGGGATTTCTGGGACACGTTTTAACCCAACCTATGCTGAACTCAATTTTAAAAGCCATATCAGCGCTGCTGCTGAACAAGACTTTGATGGCATCGACCGTAAGCTAAAACGCTTTATGGGTGTTTGTGCCATGTATGCATACAATGCTGCGGTTGCTGCGGTTGAAAATGCAGGCTTAACAGCAGAGCAAATTGGTGGCAATCCACGCTATGGTATCGCGGGTGGTTCAGGTGGTGGTTCAACTGCATCTGTAGTTGAAATGAAAGAATTGTTAGACACCAAAGGCGCACGTAAAGTTGGTCCGTTCTTCGTACCTCGTAATATGTCGAACACAATTACGGCAAACGTTGGCGTTGCTTTTAAAATGCAAGGTGTTGCACACACCATTACCAGCGCATGCGCAACGTCTGCTGATGCAATTGGTTATGCTTATAACCTGATTCAATTGGGCAAGCAAGACCTCATGCTTGCAGGTGGCGGTGAAGAAGATCACTGGTCTCAAAGCTTGTTATTTGATGCGATGGGTGCACTGTGCTCAAAATACAATGACACACCAGAAACAGCGTCTCGTCCTTACTCTGCTGACCGTGACGGTTTCGTGATTGCTGGCGGTGGCGGTTTTGTAGTGCTTGAGTCTTTAGAACATGCGCAAGCACGTGGTGCCAACATTTTGGCTGAAGTTGTGGGCTATGCGGCAAACAGTGATGGTGCAGACATGGTTGCGCCATCGGGTGAAGGTGCGACACGTTGTGTACTGATGGCACTTGAAGAAGCAAAACAACACGGCGTAGACAAAATTGACTATGTGAATACGCATGGTACGTCGACGCCTGCCGGTGACATCACTGAATTAAAAGCAATGGAACGTGCATTTGGCGAAGGTCAAGTTCCTCCACTCAGCTCAACCAAGTCAATGACAGGTCATAGCTTAGGTGCAGCGGGCGTACAAGAAGCAATCTACTCTGTCCTAATGATGCAAAATGATTTTATTGCACCCAACATCAACGTGACTGAACTGGATGAAGGCGCAAAACCATTTGATATCGTGCTTGAAAAACGTGACGCAAAATTGAATACTGTGATGAGTAACAGTTTCGGTTTTGGCGGCGTAAATGCATGTCTCATTTTCAAAAAGTGGGAAGGCTAAGCCGCTCATTTTAGGGTGACTTGATGGATGCTCCTTCTGATGCTTTCTTGTGGGTAAAAGCATTACATATTATTGCCGTGGTGTGTTGGTTCGCTGCATTGTTCTACTTACCACGGCTCTATGTTTACCATGCCATGAGTGATGATGCCGTCAGTCATCAACGTTTTGAGGTCATGGAGCGTAAGTTGTACCGTGGTATTATGTGGCCGTCGATGATTGCAACACTGATCACGGCACATTTCTTGGTCGATTGGGGTGATGCAACGCGCCACTACCATGAAGCCCTTTGGTTCTACCTCAAAGTCGGTTTGGTTGGACTATTGGTGATTTATCACTTTGTTTGCGGTTATTACCGTAAGAAATTGATTGGTCATGCGCATTACAAGTCACACAAGTTCTGGCGCTTCTTTAATGAAATGCCGACCCTCATTTTATTTGCTGTGGTGATTTTAGTCGTGGTTAAACCGACATTTTAAAATCCCACACTTAAAAAGCCCCGATTGATTCGGGGCTTTTTAATGTCTGTACAAAATCAACAGCACAGTTCAAGATCAGTATTACGAGCGTATCCAAGATTGACGAATTTTTAAATTGAGCGGGGTTGAATAATATTTCTCAATCACCCAACTCAAAATAAACACTGCGATAAAATAAACAGGCAACAACATCAACTTTTCAGCCGCTAAAGTTTCTTTTGGGAAATACACCACTTTCATTAAGCCGAGAACAATCAAATGAAACAGATACATTTCATAGCTACGCTGTCCAATCCAGACCAAACTCCGTGCCGTGTATGAGATAGGTTTAACTTTCAGGTCTTGGGTAAAACACAATATGAGTAACGCTGTAAGTAAAGCAAATACGCTGATGCCCCAACTACTCACCTCTTTGATGGGTGCATAAAAATATAAAGCGGTCATTAGAAACGCTGTTACTGCAACAATCATTTTTTGATTGTAAATTACACCTTTAATATGTTGCGCATATATTGCGGTGAGGCAGCCAATGGCAATTCCATCGAAACTAGAAAAATAATGATACAGATAAGCGCCGCTTCCCTCGCCAAAATGGAGGGCACGAAAATACGGTGCATACGCAATGACAACGAGCAGAAAAATAATAAAGCCTTTGCCCCGACCCAGTGCTAAACACAGGACAGGAAACGCTAAATAGAAGACTTCTTCAACCGATAAAGACCACAATACGCCCAAAGCATAGTTCACCCAGCCGTATTCAATAATCAGTAGATTCATCCAGAAGCTCAAAGCTGAAAGGACGGTGACAGCATAGGACACTTCTACGCCATTGGGCGACTGATTGATAAAGGGTTGTAATCCTAAGCTTCCGAGCACACTGACCATCGTGACCAATAACACCAGACACGGCATGATTCGAGCAAGACGACGGATATAAAAATCTTTCAGCTTAATCTGCGCCAAAGATCCACTGCGCTGCAAGGTATGCTGAGTAATCAAAAAACCTGAAATGACAAAAAACATGGTCACACCATAGTTGCCATTTCTTGCAATCAAAGTACTTAAGCTCTCGCCCCCAATTGAGATGCCGAGAAAGGTATCGTGTAATTTATAAGGAATATTGAAATGGTGAATCAGCACCAACAGGATGGACACGCCACGCAGGATGTCTATTTTATAATTACGCATAAATCATTATTAAAATTTTAAAGTGCCTCATTAAAAGTGAAATCACCTGATTTAGACAGCTTTTATATATAAAATCATACAATTATCTAACACTGAATTAGAACCCATTAATTCAGCTCAAGCAAAAAGAAAGCCCTACTTATGCAGGGCTTTCTTTCAAACATCACGAGTACAGAATGAATTTTAGTTATCCAGTTGCTGCCCTAACAGACGTTTTTTCATACGAGGCTTGTACAGCAGTTGATACGTCACGGCTAGAACAATCACCCATAGTGGACTGATCATGAGTGCACGAAGAGTATCCGCCTCTAAACTCAAAATAATCAACGTAAAGAACAAGAAGATTAAGACCACATAAGACATCCAAACACCGCCCGGCATTTTAAAAGTCGATTTTGCATGTAGCTCAGGACGCAATTTACGGTAGCGGATATAGCACACCATAATAATGCTCCAGATACTGATGAACAGAATCACACACAATGAGCTGGCTAATGTAAAGGCTTCAACCGTGTTTGGTACAAAGTACTGCAGCGCAGCACCTGCCATGATAAAAGCACATGAGAAGAATAAGCCTTTTGCTGGCACCGCACGTTTTGACAGACGCGCTAGGCTCTGTGGTGCTTGCCCTTCTCTTGCCAAACCAAACAGCATACGTGATGTAGAGAACACACCACTATTCATTGAAGACATCACTGAAGACAGTACCACCAAGTTCATAATGATGGCTGAAGTTGGGATACCTGCATGTAAAAATAGTGAAACGAACGGGCTTTGATCCGCAGGAATTTGATTCCACGGCGTCACCGACATCACCACAAATAGCGACAAGACATAGAACAAAATGATACGGGTTGGAATCGCATTCACTGCTTTCGGTAAGTTCTTTTCAGGGTCTTTGGTTTCAGCAGCCATGGTTCCAATCAGCTCTACACCGACAAAGGCAAAGAGTGCAATTTGGAAGCCTGCTAAAAAGCCACTGCCACCTTGAGGGAACATCCCGCCATGCGACCAAACATGACTAAAGCTTGCAACTGAACCGCCCGGTGCTTGGAAATGGCTAAACACCATAAAGCCACCAATCACGATCAGCCCTAAAATGGCTAAAATTTTGATTAAAGCAAACCAAAATTCAATTTCACCAAAGAGTTTCACGGTCAGCAAATTTAACCCAAGGACAAACAGCACACAGCCGACACTGATTAAAGCCTGTCCCATAGGAGTAAAGGCCATGTCTGGTGGGAGCCAAAAGCCAAGATAGTTAATAATGGCTGCCAAGTCCGCAATACCGACCAAGACCCAACCGAGCCAATAGGACCAACCGATATAGTAACCCGCACCTGGCCCAATCAGATCATGAGCCATATCGATAAACGACTTATAGTGCAAATTTGACAATAAAATTTCGCCCAATGCACGCATCAGGAAGAAGAACATGGTCCCGATAATCATATAAATGATTAAGATAGAAGGACCAGCAAGAGAGATGGTTTTGCCCGAACCCATGAACAGGCCCGTACCAATCGCGCCACCAATGGCAATCAATTGCAGGTGGCGGTTGGATAATTTCCGTTGTAATTCATGCGATGATGCATTTGCACCGTCAGCTTGTGGGGTAGTCGTCATAATTTAACATCCTGTTAAAGTCCTTTTTTGCGTATAAACCATGTTCATACAGTGCTCGTTATCCTAACGGGCGGCATTTATACGCTCATCAGCACTTCGGTTGAAACCCAAGCGCTGATATACACGGGGAGAGTTTAAAAATTAGTTTTGTGCAGCCGTCACTGCAATTTCGATCAACCAGTTTGGATTAACCAAATCAGCCTGAATCGTGGCACGTGAAGGTGCTACACAACCATTCATCCAGTCAATCCAAATCGCATTGACTGTAGAAAAATCAGAGAGATTTTTGATGTAAAGCTGAGCAGATAACAAACGTGATTTATCTGTATTTGCCAAAGCTAAAAGCTCATCAATTGTTGCTAAAATTTCACGGGTCTGACCTGCGACATCATTGTCGGTATTTTTTGGCACTTGCCCTGACAAATACACCACTTGATTAAACACAGTGACTGCACTCATGACTTCGTTGGTGTTGAATTTTTGAATGTCTGAATGTGACATAGGTCTTTCCTTGTATGAAACTGTATAAAAATAAAATTTAATCTTGGATAAAATTGACACGTGCAGTGACAGCACACATCAGCTCATAGCCAATCGTGCCTGAACCTGCTGCGACTTCATCAATGCTGAGTACAGCACCCTGTTTCGATGTACCCCACAGCACCACTTCACTGCCGACTTGGGCATTTGGAAGGTGAGATAAATCGACCGCCAACATGTCCATGCTGACACGCCCGACCAAGCTGCTGCGTTGTCCATCAACTAAAATAGGCGTACCTGTTGCGGTAATCCGTTGATAACCATCGGCATAACCACAAGCCACAATACCCACACGCATGTCGCTTTCAGCAATGAACTTTGAGCCATAACCGACGCTATCGCCTGCTTTTAATTGCTGAATGGCAATCAACTCGCTGCGCAAACTCATGGCAGGTTGCAAGTCCCAGTCCTGAATCGAATGGCTTGGATAATCTGGAGAACTGCCATAGAGCATGATGCCGCTACGGATCACATCCGACTGCAACTGTTCATGGCGTAAGATGGCTGCACTGTTGCTAACAGAACGTGCACCCGGCAGATCATGGGTAATGGCATCAAATAACTGGCATTGATGCGCAATGCCTTCACGTCCGAAACGCTCACCATCGGCATCCGAAAAATGCATCATATGGGTCAAGCGTTGAACTTGAGGCAAACTGGAAAGCTGCTGCCACACTTGACGGTATTGTTCAGGACGGAAACCTAAACGATTCATGCCGCTGTTCATTTTTAAATAAACATCGAACTGCGCCTCTAAAGGAAAACGCGCTAACCATTCGAGTTGATATTCACTATGAATACTGAAACTTAGGCCCAGCTCATGGCAGTCAAATAGGTCTTGCTCTGAAAAAATACCTTCGAGTAACAGAACCGGACCTATCCAGCCTAAAGCGCGGATGCGTTTCGCCTCTGCCAAATCGAGCAGCGCAAAACCATCGGCAGATTTGAACGCTTGATAGACGCGTTCAATCCCATGACCATAGGCATTGGCTTTGACCACCGCATAGACTTGGCTATTCGGCATTTTCGTGCGAGCAACATTTAAATTATGCTGCAGTGATTGACTATGAATCACTGCAGTAATTGGACGTGGCATTTTCTTCTTCCTTGAATCAATATGACCTAAAACGAATTAGGCTGCTGAAGGATAACGTTGAATCGATAGGCCTTCAGTACTGATGTCTGGTTGATGGTTCATCACCAAGTCACTAATAAGCTTGCCTGAACCACATGCCATGGTCCAACCCAAGGTGCCATGTCCTGTATTCAAGAATAAGTTTTTAAAACGAGTCGCACCAATAATCGGCGTAGAGTCTGGTGTCATTGGACGTAAACCCGTCCAGAAACTTGCTTCAGCTAAATTTCCACCTGGGAATAAGTCTTGAGTCACCATTTCCAAGGTCGCACGGCGGTCTTGGTTTAAACCGTGGTTGAAACCACTCAGTTCAGCCATACCACCCACACGGATACGTTGGTCAAAACGCGTAATGGCAATTTTATAAGTTTCATCAAGAACCGTAGACTGCGGTGCAAATGCAGGATCTATAATTGGAATGGTCAATGAGTAGCCTTTGACAGGGTACACAGGCAAATTCAAATTCAATGGTTTTAAGAAATCACGTGAATAACTACCAAAAGCAAGCACATAACGGTCTGCTGTAAGCACTTGACCATCAACCACCACGCCTTTGATTTCATCCCCTTCAACCACTAATTTTTCAACATTTTGGTTAAATTTAAATTCTACGCCCATGTCTTTCGCAAGATTTGCCAAAGCATTGGTAAATAGGTAACAGTCACCTGTTTCATCATTCGGTAGATGTAAACCACCAACCAGTTTGTCTTTGGCATAGGCTAAAGCTGGCTCGACTTTGGCTAAGTCATCTTTTAATAATAATTCGTAGTCGACGCCACATTCTTTTAATACTTGGATGTCACGTTGTACTGCATCTAGTTGTGCTTCATTACGGAAAACCTGCAAAGTTCCTTTCGCGCGGTTTTCATAGTGAATGCCTGTTTCTTTACGCAGTTCACGTAAGCAGTCACGGCTGTATTCAGCAACACGCGTCATACGTTCTTTGTTAATAGCATAGCTTTGTGGATTGCAGTTTTTCAACATTTGCGCCATCCAGTTCAACTGCCACATGCTACCATCGATGTTAATCGCTAAAGGTGCATGGTGTTGGAACATCCACTTTACGGCTTTAAACGGAATACCGGGTGCAGCCCACGGTGTAGAATAACCTGGAGAGATTTGCCCTGCGTTACCAAAGCTAGTTTCTTCAGCAGGACCAGCTTGACGGTCTAAAACCGTAACGCTTGCGCCTTGTTGTGCAAGGTAATATGCACTTGCAACACCGATGACACCACTACCTAAGACAATTACACGCATGACTGATCCCTTACACACACTAGTTTATTTCACTAGTATATTTTTAGGTTAATAGTTTTTTTCACTGTTTTTAATATTATAATCTAGGTAAATCGCCATTTTTGTCGCGCTAAAATTCTAAACATAGGAAATTTATAATGCGTAAATTAGATCGGATTGATCAGCAGATTTTAGACATTTTACAGCGTGATGGACGAATTGCGATTAGTGAATTGGCCTCTCGCGTCAACCTCTCAACCACACCCTGTTCAGAACGTGTCAAACGCTTAGAGCGCGATGGTATTATCATGGGTTACTACGCACGCCTCAATCCACAACTGGTCGATCGAAACTTATTGGTATTTTTAGAAATTAAGCTATCGGCCAAGTCTGGCGATGTGTTTGATCAAGTGGCACGTGACTTGGTCGAAATCCCTGAAGTTTTAGAATGCCATCTGATTTCAGGTGAATTCGATTATTTGGTCAAAGCCCGTTTAAAAGAAATGAGTGCCTACCGACGCCTATTGGGTGATTTACTAAAAAAACTGCCCTCTTCAGCGTCATCGCACAGTTATATTGTGATGGAAGAAGTCAAAGAAAGTTTTTATTTGGATATTCGCTAACAGCTTATTAAAAATATGCATTTTAAAAATGCATTCACTTTAAATGTTTAAAATCTATCGATTCCCTATTGGAAGTTCTGCACCTTGTTTAACAAACTTATGTCTAGTCTTGGCTTACAAGGCATTCAAGTCGATACTCGTCTACACACCACCGCACCACAAGCGGGTCAAGCCATTCAAGGTGAGGTTATTTTTAAAGGTGCCGCGTCTAATAAAATTATCAACGGTATTTATTTAAAGCTCATGACCACAGCCGAGGTTGAATCGGATGATGCTGAGTACAATAGTGCGTTAAGTATTGCCGAATGGCACATTAGCGGGACTTTTGAGTTACAAGCCCATCAGTCACATGCATTTCCTTTTTCGATTCAACTGCCCTTTGAAACGCCAGTTACAGATGTGCCTTGCCGCATCAATAAAACCCGAGTGTGGTTACATACGCATTTAGATGTGGGCTGGGGACTCGATGCCACTGACAAAGACTATTTACAGATTTTCCCGACACCGGCTATGCAGGCGTTTATTCAAGCCATGCAGCAATGCGGTTTTCAGTTAATGACCGTCGATGTTGAAAAAGGTCAACTATGTGGCAACGGCTTCCACTCGAGCATTGGTTGTTATCAAGAACTTGAATTTAAACCTACGCAATTGTTCAACAGCATCAATGAAGTTGAAGTGTCCTTTGTGGCAGAGCAACATCAAACCCATGTACTTTTGGAAGTGGATCGTAAATTTCGTGGTGATAGCTTCAACAGCCTTAGCATTCCGCATCAACAGGCCAATCCTGCACTGTTAGCAAATGAAATTAGACGTATGTTAGGCATTTAATTTTTAATCCCTGCGCACGACTGTTTCAATATAGAAAAGTCGTGCGCAGTCGAAAAAGACGTTCTTTAAATCCTGTCCGAATTAAATCCTATCTGCGTTAAATCAAGTCCAAGACATCGGCAAAGGTTTTAATTCGTGCTTTAGGTGCGGCTTCCGTCAACTCTTGATCAGAACCATAACCGTATTCCACCGCAATGGTTTCAATGCCGTTACGACGTGCACCCAAAATGTCATGCTCACGATCACCAACCATCAGACACTCTTCCGCTTTTAACTGCTCTTTTTCTAAAATATAAGCAATCAACTCTCCCTTATTGGTGCGCTCACCGTTCAGTTCACTGCCATAGGGATGGATAAAGTATTGCAGTAAATTGAAATGCTCTAAGATTTGACGTGCATAAATTTCAGGTTTTGCTGTCGCCAAATACAAGTGATAGCCCTGCTCGGTCAGTTTTTTTAAGGTCGGTTCAACATCGGCAAATAAATGGTTTTCATATAAACCTTTCACCGCAAAGCGCTCACGATAGCCCAATAAAGCTTGCTCTGCCAAAACATCGTCCACTGCAACATTTAAGAGTTTTGCCAAAGACGCTTTTAGGGGTGGCCCAATAATCCAGTCAATGTTTAGATCTTCAGCAATGGGGTGTCCGACTTTGTTTAAGCCATAACGCGCACTTGTGGTAATGCCAACTTTCGGATCTGTTAATGTTCCATCTAAATCTAGCAAAATATGTTTAATCACAGCTGATCCTTCTTGGGCTTTAAATAAAATACTATCGAGAGTTCTGCCAAAGTTGCCTATACTATCGCAAATTTTCGCAACAAGGATATTTCTGTGCGCGCAACCGTACTGTGCTTTTCTGGTTTAGACCCTTCAGGTGGTGCTGGTTTACAGGCCGATATCGAAGCGATTGGTCAAAGTGGTGCGCATGCAGCCATTGCGTGTACAGCACTCACTGTTCAAAACTCGCAACAAGTGTTTGGCTTTGAAGCGACGTCAAAAGAATTGCTGTTAGCTCAGGCGAACGCTGTTGTCGGTGATTTACCGATTAAAGCCGTCAAATCTGGCATGTTAGGCACCACTGATAATATTGCAGCACTGGCTGAGTTTCTACGTGAACATCCTGAGTACAAATATGTACTCGACCCTGTTTTAGTGGCGAACAGTGGCGGTTCACTGGGTGATCAAGCAACCTTAGTCAAAGCTTTTGTTGAGCTGATCCCATTGGCGGACATTATTACCCCAAATACAGTTGAACTACGAGCGTTAACAGGTCTCGATGACTTAGCTACCGCAACGCAAAAACTATTTGAAATGGGTGCCAAAGCGGTACTGGTCAAAGGTGGTCATGAAGACACACCGGACTATATTCGTAATGCCCTGTTTGTGAATGGCGAGCTCATTTCTGAAACTCGCTGCCCGCGTTTAGCTGGTGAATATCACGGTTCAGGTTGTTCGCTGGCAAGTTTTATTGCGGGTCGTTTGGCGCAAGGTGACAGTGTTAAAGTCGCAGTACATCATGCCGAAACATGGCTCTTTGGTGTATTAAAACAGGCAGAAACACCTGTTGAAGGCGGTCAAAAAATTCCCAAGCGTTTTTAAGTAGAAAACCCTGCGTATGCAGGGTTTTGTTTAACGGTCTTGATGGCGTTGTTTTAAATGTGCGACATGCTCACGGTTGGTTTTCCATGACTTTTCTAACACTTCTTTTTCAATCCGAAGCTGAATCCGTTTCAGTTTCATCGCTGGAATCACTTCTGTGTTAAAGGTCTTAATATAATCGACCCATGTTTTACCTTTAAATACTGTACTGGGCATTGCAGTTTTAAACTCACATTCAGGCATAAACACCACAGCAGAATGGATATAATCTACATCAACAATATCTTGCAACACACTTTGCAGCACTTTGACGTGTTTATAATTTTGATGCAGCGGATTTTGAAATTTAAAGCTCTTTTTATAAATTTTCTGCGTCCACATCTTTTGACGCTCACCACCAAAAATCCAGCCCTTATAGTTTTTGGTTTCAATCACAAAAACACCAAAGGGGCTCAATACAATATGGTCAATTTGAGTCGTTCCGCCCTGCTCATCAGGCAAAGTCACATCGTTAATTAGAGTATAACGCTCATCCAAATACAATTTCACATGCGCTTGAACTGCGAACTCGCCAAACCTCCCTTTCAGATAGGGCTTAAACGCTTTTAAAAGGCCGATCCCGAACAAGATCAGTAGCATCCACCACAGCTCTGAAAACACATTCCCCACAATTTGACTCATCATATTATTCATCGTTATTTGAGTTAGAGACACGATTCTTCAAAAGAATACAGATTAAAAAACAAAGTACTTACTTTTAAATTATTAAACTAAAATACGAACGTAAAAACTCCGAAACACACGCTTAATTCGCAATTTTCTCAAGCGTCAATAAAATATCTTTATTGTCCAGACCGCCTGCAAAGCCGACCAATTTTCCATTCGCCCCCACAACCCGATGACACGGCGCAATGATTGAAATTGGATTTTTGCCATTAGCCGCACCCACTGCACGAACGGCTTTGACATTACCAATCTGTAGCGCAATATCTTTATAGCTTCGGGTTTCACCAAAAGGAATTTGCAATAAAGCCTGCCAAACTTGCTTCTGGAAATCTGTCCCCCAAAAATCCAAAGGCAAATCAAAACTTTGACGTTTTGTCGCAAAATATTCGCTCAACTGTTTCTCTGTTTCCAGCAAAATCGGATGCTGATTGTGTTCGACCAGTTCAGCTAAACGTACCCGTTTGGGATTTTCATTTTCCCACAATACGGCAACCAAGGCTTGATCATGTGCCACCAGTCTCAGTACCCCGACAGGAGATGGCATATATTTAAAAAATAAGCGCATGGTTCACCACAAAAATTGTCTATGTATGTAACATTATGACGATGAAAGTTTCATCAGTACAAGCCCAGAAATAATTAAAACCGCTGCGAGCATCCGCATGGCATTGGCAGGTTCACCTAAAATCAAGATACCCACCAAAAATGAACCAATCGCGCCAATCCCTGTCCAAACCGTATAGGCAGTGCCCAAAGGTAAGGTCTTCATGGCATAAGACAGCAACGCAAAACTGGCCACCATAAATACGAGGGTTAAAATACTCGGTGTCAGTTTAGTAAAACCATCCGATACTTTCATTGCATAGGCCCAAACCACTTCGAGCAAACCTGCAACAATTAAAATCACCCACGCCATACGCAAAACACCTTTTATTCCGAGCAGAAACAACAAAGCTTCAAACGAAGGATCGCTTGAAGCTCTACATATTTAAATGAATTTAGCTGGATGAGAGTTTCATCAAAATCAGGCCCGATACAATCAGCACCGCAGCAAACATCCGCATAGCAGTTGCTGGCTCACCTAAAATAAAAATCCCCACCAAGAAAGATCCAATCGCACCAATCCCAGTCCAAATGGTATACGCGGTTCCTAGCGGCAATGTTCGCATTGCATAGGCCAGTAAACCAAAACTTAAAATCATGAACACAATGGTAATGATGCTGGGTGTGAGTTTGCTAAACCCTTCGGACAGTTTCATTGAATATGCCCAAACGATTTCAAACAGACCCGCAAAGATAAGAAAAACCCAAGCCATGCTACTGACTCCTCTTCACTAGAGTCAGGCCGTCCTGACGAATTTTCTCAATATGAGGGAGGTCGTTCATCCTAAATATGCCTCAAATTATAGCAAAGAGCGCACCAAAATGAATTATTTTCATACTTAGAAATCATTAAAGCGCAAAAAAGAGTGATCCGAACCAGCAGATCACTCTTTCAGCACAACATTGGTGCAATCTCAAATATTTACTTTAAACCTAAACGTCCGACTTAAAACTTAAAGCGAATACCCATTCCATACTGCCAACCTTTCTCTTCGTCACTTTCAGCCTGCCAAGCCGTCGCTTCATTGCCTTTGCTATATTCATAGGCAATGTCCACATAAGGCATGACTTTTTTGCTGATCTCATAACGTGTCTCAAGACCAACGGCTGCACTACTGAGACCCGATTTTTTGGCATATTTAGAGTCATCACTGAAAATAATATTCATATCTAAATAAGGTTTAAAAATCAGCTTTTGGGTCAGTAACAAGTCCCGCTCGGTTTCTAAACTAAACGCAGCATAGTTGTCTGCACCAGCATATACGTAAGCATCAGTTTCAAAGAAATACGGCGCTAAACCATGTAAGCCAAGCACCCCATCCACTTTTTCTTCCGTATCCCATCCCTGCTGTTCATACTCTACTTTTTCAGCTCGGTATCGTGCACCTGCCTGTATATCCCAAAAGTCTGAAATCATACGGCTATACAGCACTTTGGCATCATATTCAGCCTTATGCGCTTCCTGCTTATCCGCATGTACCTTGATAAACAGCTTATTTTCATCTGTCCCGATACGGGTTTCAAACTCAGACTTTAAACCACCATCGCCATCTTCATTCAGCAACCACTTGTTATCGACGGTGGTGACCGCATAAATTTGCGCGCCGTGCTCTTTGCGGTGATCATGCGTATGTGCTGTTGAATCATGATTCATCTGCTGTACATGTTGTGCGCTAGTCTGTGGAACAGCTTGAGTTGGAGTGGTCATCGCCTGATGCTGTGCATGTTGTGACATCACGGACTCAGTTGTCATGGACATATTTGCATTTGCTTCAGCAGGCATATGATGCCCTTCATGCGCCATAGCCGCAGCACTCATCAACACGAAAGAACTGCTCACTATGCTTTTAGAAAAAAGATTAATGGTGTACATGATGATCTCCTTTCTGAGCCTTCGACTGTTTGCTTGGTTGAGTCTGAGCTTGCTTCTCCGATGAAGGCAGACCAACCGCATTTTTCTGTTTCAGCATCTGAGTATGCTCATCGGCACTATGCTGATGATGCTCATGTGCCATTTCTTTGGACTGATCTTGGCTTGTAGATTTGGCTTTTTGTTTTTCATGATGTGCATGAGATTCGGCAGCCATAGCAAACGAACTCAATAAGACACTAACAGCTAGGGCAAAACCTGAAAAAAGATTAGTGATGCGCATGTTCATCTCCTTTTGGTTCAGCTTGAGCTGCTGTTTTTTGCTCTTGAATTGGGGTGGTGGACACTTGACTATCACTCACATTGGCCACAATCAGTTTATTCATCATGCCTGAGCTCATGTGATACAGCAGATGACAGTGAATCGCCCATTCGCCTAACTCATCTGCGGTCAGTAAAGCAGTCACTGTTTTGCCCGGTGGTACAATCAAAGTGTGCTTATTCGGCATATCAACGGCGGCTTGTCCATTTTCCAGTTGCATAAACATACCGTGCAAATGCATCGGATGCGCCATCATGCTGTCATTGATAAATTTGATCCGAATACGCTCGCCATACTTCACTTTCAACGGTTCAGCGTCGCTAAATTTTTTCCCGTTGATGGTCCACAAATAGCGTTCCATAGTTCCACCCAAACGAATCACTAACTCGCTCGTCGCCTCACGGGTATCTTTTTGAGGCTCTAAGGATTTCAGATCGCTATATTGCAATGCCTTATCACCTTTAGGCGTAGAGGCATTCGCCCACCCATACACTGGTGTAACAGCTTCCTGTACCGAACTTGCTGTCGTATTCTGTTGCGCATGACCCATCTGTGTATGATCCATCTCAGATATGGTCTTATGATTCATCTTTGAATGATCCATACCAGCCATCGCTTCAGGGTTCATTTTGGAGTGATCCATTTCAGGCATTGTTTCATGGTTTATCTGTGAATGATCCATACCTGAATGTTCTGAGCCGTGCCCCATATCTTCCATGGTCAACAATGAGCGTGGACGTGGCGCAGGCATATGTATGCTCTGTGCCATTGGAGTCAACTCATTGTGTAAAGTTCCAATGGCGTAGCCTGAACGGTCAATCGACTCTGCTTCAATTTGATAATGCCCTGCTTTCGGTTCCACAATCACATCATAAGTTTCAGCAGTTCCAATCCGAAACTCATCCACAGGAACGGGTTTGACGGGTTGACCATCTGCACTGACCACGGTCATTTTTAAGTGAGGAATACGGATATCAAAAAATGACATGGCTGAAGCATTGATAAAACGCAACCGAACCTTCTCATTCGGCTTAAACATACCTGTCCAGTTCTGCTCAGGCGTTTTACCATTGATCAGGAAGGTATAACCCGTGACATCGGACAGATCCGTTTTTAGCATGCGCATTTGGTTCCAGATGGAACGGTCTTGCCACGCGGCTTTTAAGCCCTCGCGCTGTACTTGTTTCCACACATCAGCAACGGTTTCACGCTGATTTTGATAATATTCGGCAGAAATTTTCAGATTCTTCTGAATTTGTTCACTACTCTGCTCATGGAAGTCCGACAGCATCACCACATAGTCACGCTCAGTTTTTTCATGCTGAGCTAAAGGCTTTTTGTCTTTGGGATAAATGACCAATGCGCCATACAGCCCATCTTGCTCTTGTCCTTTCGAGTGTGCGTGATACCAATAGGTTCCACTTTGGCGCACTTTGAACTTATAGACAAATTCGCTCTTCGGCTGAATACCATTAAACCCGTTAAAACCTGGCACACCATCCATTAGCCCGGGCAAAAGCAAACCATGCCAGTGGATCGATGAATCCTGTTTTTTTAAGTTGTTTTTAACCCGAATGACCGCATCATCGCCCTCCTCAAATTCAAGCAGAGGTGCAGGAAACTGCCCATTAACGCTAATGCGTTTTAACGACTTTCCCGTTAAATTGACGGGACTTTCATCAATGACTAATTGGTATTCTTTGACTGCGCCAAAGCTCCAAGAAGATGACATCAGACACGCCCCAAGGATGAGGCTTTGTTTAAATTGAATAGACATGACTAAATCCTAATAATTTTAAAAATAAAGTTTTAAAAATCAGGATTAGGCTTTAGGAGGACGTAGAATTTCTTGCCAATAGCCCACTAAATGTTGAGCTTGATAACGAAAATGGGGGGATGATTGTACTAAAGCGGCTTCAAGCTGAACCACTGCAAGCGGTTCAACGTCTAAAAGCGTCAGCGTCGTTTGGCAGTGATACTGTGCACACTCCTGACACTGAACTTGCTTATTTTGCAGCATATCCGAGGCATGACAATTGCTCTTCGCTGTTATGTCGGTCTGAGCCATATGCATTTGATGTCCAGAGACTGGACTCGATGATTTCGTTTGATGACAGTCGGGCATGCTTTGCATACCTGTTGCATGCGCAGAACTTTGCTCACTGGTTGCAGCCTGCATACTCAGCTGCATCATTTGATGCATCGGCGCTGCCGAAGCTTGGGCAATACCACTCCACCCCATTACCAAGGTAATGAGTAAGACAAACCAAGAATGTGTCTTGAGCAGTGAACGCACAATCAATCCTATTTAGTCAGTGAAGAATGATATTTCAACGCAACAAAACGTTCTGTGCATGTAAATGCCTAAGCTTTTGTTGCTGATCCCAATCTACAGGATAAGCAAAGAATAGTTTATACACAAGTTTATAAATTTAAATTCAATTACTGCGACGGTTTAGCCACTACGCACACTTAAACAATAAAGTTATTTTTTAAACAGTGCTATTTTTAAGTAAAGATGAATAAAGCATCAGTAAGAATCAGGCTTTCACACCATAAAAAAGGACTCAAATGAGTCCTTTTTATACATTTAACGTCTAAATACTAAACCATTGCTGTGTAAACGTTTGAATATTAATCAAGTTATCCATATCGTTATCAACATAGATATCCACCAGTTTATCCATAAAGTTATCCACAGAACGCATAGTATTTATACCTATGAGCTTAAACCTTTACCGCACCGACTTTTGCAAGCTCTGCACGCATATCATCAATCACAGCTTTATAATCTGGTTTTCCAAAAATAGCTGAACCAGCAACAAACATATCTGCACCCGCTTCTGCAATCTCGCGAATATTTGCAGGTGACACACCACCATCCACTTCTAAACGAATATCACGCCCTGAAGCATCAATAATTTTGCGTGCTTCACGTAGTTTGTCTAAAGTCATCGGAATAAACTTTTGACCGCCGAAACCAGGGTTCACACTCATCAACAAAATTTGATCGACTTTATCGAGCACATAATCTAAATAATATAACGGCGTTGCTGGGTTAAAGACCAAACCCGCTTTTGCACCGCCTGATTTAATCAACTGTAAAGAACGGTCAATATGGTCAGAGGCTTCTGGATGAAAGGTAATAATGTCCGCGCCTGCTTCTAAGAAGTCACCAATCATGCGATCGACAGGCTTGACCATCAAATGCACATCAATTGGGGCTTTGATGCCATAGTTCTTGAGAGCCTTACAAATACCCGCACCAAAAGTCAGATTTGGCACATAGTGGTTATCCATCACATCAAAGTGAACCACGTCTGCACCTGCTGCAAGTACATGTTCAACGTCTTCACCTAAACGAGCAAAGTCAGCAGAGAGAATAGATGGTGCAATTAAATAAGGCTTGGACATGCGTGTACCTGGCTTATACAAAAGGGAATGAACGCATTATAGCAAATTCAGCTTTTGAACTGGGACTTGTGAAAAAAGAAAGCGCTAAGCTTTCTAAATTTGCAACGTAGCGTTGCAACATTCAACTTTTCATTTGGCTTGAAACTGCTATGGTAAATGATCAATCGACGAGGTAAATATGAAAAGTACTGCGGATATTGTCACGACAGATGCGGCTCGAATTGCAAAACGACTGGTGAATCACTGGAAACATAAGTTTGAAATCGAACAAGAACCCAGTAGTTTTACCATTATCATGCCTGAAGCACGGGTACTGTTAAGCCCTCAAGCCGAACATTTACATGTCAGCATTGAGGCGAGTGAAGAAAAATTGAGTCACTTAGAACACGTGGTCTTAGACCACCTGATCCGTATGGGACAAACGCCACTCACAGCAACATGGACACAAGTTTAAGTCAACGGCTGAATGAATTAGTTTGATAACCGTTGCTGTTGGTTAAATTGGCGAATAGCTGCAATACGCTCTTGGGTCGCAGGGTGACTTTGGAAAAATGAACCAATGCCACCGTCCTCCTCTTCTTCGGACTTCCCTTGCGGCTGCTTTTCTTCCTCTTCGGCACGTGCATCATCTTCCATACGTGCTAAAAAGTTTGCCAAATGTAAGCTGGAGATATGGTTTTTATCCAGCACTTGCATGGCATACAAGTCCGCATCACTTTCAAAATTGCGTGAATAACTGGCACCAACCAAAGCCACGGGCAAAGTTGTAAATAAGGCCGAACTGTCCCCCGTCACCGCAATCAATAGCACACTAAAACCTAAACTGGATAAGGCTTGCTGTAAGCTATGTCGCTCGACCAAGTGCCCTTGCTCATGTGCTAAAACCCCAATAATTTCATGATCATCTTTAGCTAAATTAACCAGTTCATCGGTCAGAATAATGGTGTTGTTTGGCAGCGCTAAAGCATTCGTTCCAATTTGTCCACCTGCACGAAACAATACTTTGGCAGGTTGCCCATTGGCAACAAGGTCTTGATAGCTTTGCATGATTTGTTTTTGACGTGCAAGAGGGACAGTCGAAGGTCCCGTCAGCTTAAACACTTGTTCTTGCGCTTCATCGCCGAGTTTATAGATGGTATCGGCAGGTAGTTGCATCGCGACATAATGTGCTGCGCTTGGAATACCCCATCTTAAAATGGCAAAGATAAAAGCGGCAACAAACACCACACTAAATAAGATGAGACTTGGTGAGCGTTCTAATTTCCAAATCGAATGCTGTACATGCTTTTTGTTCAGCTCAAACCAGTCAGGCAATGCTTGTGGAAATTCAATCCGTGCATCATCTTTCAACTCAATCACAGGTTGAATCTGCCCCAATGCCCCAATCAACTGCATATCGGCATAGTAATAACGACGCTGCTGCTGGTTATAACAGATCAACACCGTTTCTCGGTCTATCGGTGCAATCGTGGCTGGATAAGGCTTAGAAATCTGCCCATCGTAAAAGGTGATGTTTTGTTCCTGCATTTAAGCCTCGTTACAGCGAAATATCGATGTCAAAAATATCACTCAGCTCTTCAGCAATAGCATTCGGGTCATCTTGAGCCAAATTGTACATACGATCTGGATCATTTTTTAGGGTTAAAGTTAATGACTCAATTTGATACTGATACAAACGCACCGCAGCCCATGCAGATAACAAACCGAGCGAGAGGATTTTTAAAATCCAGTTGGTCATCACGATCCATGCATAATGCATCTGACCGCAGTCCGTTTGGAAAGGACTACGCCCCAGCGTGGCTTTATTCCATGTGGTAATAAAAATACGCGCCATCATCAACGGCCAAATCATAAAAGCAGCAATCATATAAATCACCGCCACGATGATCCCAAACTGGGTTGGAGAACTGCTCCCAACTTGAAGAGTGAAGGCAACGAATAATCCTAAAACAAAGACAATTCCAATAAACAAAAACACAGGGACGTACATAGCACGCATATAGTCAGGCCAATCGGCATGTAACTCAAAACGTAATTGCCCGAGTTGTAAATTATCCAGCGTGTATTTTTTAAAATACCAAAACAGCACTGGGAAAAAGATCCCGAGGGTAAAGATGTAAATCAAAATGCCTTTCAGCGCCAAGATATAGGCTTCTTTGGTTGTGCCTGTAAAATAAAAGCGGCTATTGCCAAATTTACTGTTCCGCGCTCGGAAACGAATGGTTGAACGCACCAACCACGGAACCAATAAAAAGATGATGAGGAAACCAATTAAAGAAGCTTGCCAAGATACCTGAGCCAAAGCTGAAGCGCCAAAGTACACGCCCAAAGCAATAATTCGACCAATCAGGATACGTGTAGGTACACCCGTAAAATCAAACTTGCGGCGATAAAACACCGTGTTGCCATAAAAATAGCGTAAGCGTCTAACCTTCGCCCAAGGCGCATATAAACTGAAGGTAACAATGGTCAATAAGATATTCACAATCCAAATGCCAAAGTACTCACGGGCATTACCACGGAATTGGAAACGAAAGGTCTGTCCCAAATAGGCGTTTGGCTCATCCGTGGGAACGGCTGGTGGAGGTGGCCAGCTTGCTTCAAAAGAAGCCTCTACAGGTGGCAAAGATGCCTCTGAATTTTGCATGTATACCCTATCTATTATTTTACTGTTTTATTTTTCAAGAACAAAAAATCAATCACCCAACCATGTTAATGCCAGTGCTGGATGATTTCTAGTCAAAAATTAAGAATAAATACGACAAATCAAGATTTAAGCTTCGAGCTGTACGGCATGAAACTGCAGGTGATCATCAATAAAACTTTGAATAAAATAATAACCATGGTCATAGCCTGCATGTTCGCGAAGCGTCAGTGGCTGGCCCGCAGCCTGACAGGCTTGCTGAAATAATGCAGGACTGAGCTGGCTATAAAACTGATCACTCAAACCCTGATCAATTAAAATATCGGCAAAATGAGCTGTTTTTGTTTGGACCAAAGCGGTTGCATCATGTTTCAGCCACTCAGCTTGATCTGAACCTAAATAGTTTGAAAACGCTTTTTCGCCCCAAGGACATTGGCTGGGTGCGCAAATCGGAGCAAATGCAGACACCGACTTAAACTTCTCAGGATATTTCAAGGCCAAGGTTAAAGCGCCATGACCGCCCATGCTGTGCCCGAAAATACCAATACGCTCTGCTTGTACAGCAAATTGCTGAATCACTAAATCATACAACTCTTCAACAACATAGCTTTCCATCTGGAAATGCTCAGCCCACGGCGCTTGGGTGGCATTAATATAAAAACCTGCCCCTTGCCCAATATCCCAATGATCACCTTGCGCAACCTGTTCACCACGAGGAGAAGTATCAGGCGTTACCAAAATCAGACCTAGCTGTGCTGCTAAACGCTGCGCATGCGCTTTAATAGCAAAGGTTTCTTCGGTACAGGTTAAACCTGCCAAATAAAATAATGTTGGGCACGCTTGCCCTGCTAGCGCTTGAGCCGGCAAATAAATGCCGAACTTACTCTCGCCTTGAAGGCTGATGGAATTAAATCGGTAAATACGCTGTTCACCATCAAAACTACGGTTAGATTGTACTAATTCCATCAGGGTTCCTTTTTAGATCCAAATTAAGGGTTTGCAACAGCTTTAGGTGGAAACAAGCGCTGTTCAAGTTGAGGAAGCATCAGCTCCATATTTTTACCCATCGACCACTGTGGTTCAGACGGTTCAAAACCTTGTGCTGTTTCCCATTGGCTCACAGTCTTTTGTGCTTGGCTAAACGCCGTTTCTATACTGTTTTGTTCACGCATTGCTTGATCAAAAAACGCCCGACCAAAATAAGTATAATCTGCTTCATTGGTACAACCAAAAGACTGACGGTCTGCTGCCGAAGCGGTAATGATCAAAGTATTGTCATTTTGCAGTGCTGGTACAAAGCTTCCAGAGAAGCACGATGAAATAACAATCACACGCCAGCGAATACCCGATGCATCTAAGGTTTCGCGTAACCATTTCGGGTCGACCTGAGTTAAGTCTAAAGGTGCATTTTCCATTTCGAATTGGTTCGGTAAACCATGCGAAGTCATATATAAAAATAACACATCGCTTTCACGGTTCATCTGCTGTCCCATACGACGCAGCGCCATTTCAATACTGTGTTTAGAGGCAATCGGAATTTCTGTTCGTGTAGCAGGGTTATTCACCAACATCATCGAACGGCCCAACGTACCAAAACGCGTATCGAACTGTTCTTTTATTCGCTCGACTTCCGAACGGAATACATCTTGATAACTCGCTCCCGCCACCCCAAGGAAATACCAATGTGACTGGGCAAATTCGCCATATTGCACGGACTCTAGTGCTTTATTGAGTAAGCGACTTTGTGCATAGAAGGCATCTTCTGCAAAGGTTGGTGGCGTTTCTTCTACTTTCCAAATCGGCTGACTGGTCACTGACATTTGCCAAACCACAAGGGTAAACAGCGTGGCCAAGACAATCAGGGCACGCTCCCACCAAGGCCATTTCAGCTCACGCGAAAACACCCACACCACAGCCAAACTCTGCCAGACAAACAATACCATGAATACATTCGGCAGGTAGTCGTAGAAGAAATACGGCAGGACATCAACCATGCCTAAATATTGGATAAAACTTTGTAATAACGCGATATGCGTATCCAACACCAACCAGAGCAGTGCTGGTACCAACATCAAACGCGGATTATTCACCCGTTGAGACAGAAAAATCCCGACAATCAGGGCAATGAAAGGCCAAAGTGCGTAACTAACCAAACCTTGTGGGTTAAAGTCACCGATCTCTCCTGCGCTCAACCAGCTAAATAAAGTATTGGCTGAGCCACCTAAAATCCCCCAAAAAATGAGCTGCATAATCGAAGGATGGACAATTTGCAAAGAGCGTCGTGAACCTAGAAACAACCACATCCCCGCAGTTTGGTTGCTTTTAAAATCATGCCAAAAGTTGATGGAGGGTTTGAAGTCGATCATAAGATTCTAATTAAATTGTGACTTGCGTAGGGACACACTAAGTTTATGCTTGATCAGCATTTTATCAATGATGTTTTTAACTATATAACAAATCTTTGCATACTTTTGAAGCAGTCTTCCACTTCAGTCTAAGCGTTCATGCTGAAAATAGGCATCAAAACGGCATGCATCCCCCAGCCACTGATGAGTAGTTTCTTGATTTGCCAAAAATACGGCCAAGCGAGGACGTTTGACCACCACCCGTTTTGCCACTTTTTGCGCTAAGCCAAGCAGATTATCGCCCAAATCCATCTCACCATCTTCAGGCAATAACATATGTAAAAGTTGCATTTGCTTTTTCACTTGTGCCTGTTTTTTCACCGCTTGCTGATTTTGATCCCGTTGCGGAAACATCGGATCTAGATAAACCACATCGACCGTATTGCCCTGCTCTGCTTGTTGCTGCAGATACTGTGCGGAATCTGAAAAAACCAAGTGAATTCGAGTCACCACAGGGTTTAAAAATGCATCCTGCAAAGCCTGTTCCTTACTTGACTCTAACAAGGTGAATAAAATGGGATGGCGTTCTACCAAAGTGACATTGGCGCCCAAATATGCCATGAGCAGTGAATCATGCCCAAGCCCTGCCGTTGCATCAATGAGCTTAGGTTTTTCAGTCAAGTAGCAAGCACGAGCAATCATTTCAGACTTTAACGACGCACGCTTTAAACGTGGAACTTCAGCTTTCCAATCCGGCTGCATTTTCATGCCATTGGCACAAAGCCAAAGCCCATCGGCATCGGCACACAGACCCAGTTCAGGATGAAAACGGAAGAAACGTGCATTTAACTTTTCGGCGACTTCGATGCTGACCTCGACACCGCGAGAAAAAAGCACAGCAACATAGTGCTGTGCTTTTTCTAAATGCTCTTGTTCCACATATAAGCGCATTGGGCCTACCATAACTTCCAACCCGTAAAGGCAAACAGTAGAATCACTAAGCCTGAAGCGATGCGATACCATGCAAAAATCATGAAATCACGCTTCGCCACATAAGCGACTAAAGCACGAATCAACAGTAAAGCCGAGATAAAAGAAACAATAATGCCTGTTGCCAATACGATCCAATCTTGTTGTCCGTCAAACACATGTGCGCTTTGGTATAAATCTAAAAGACCCGCACCAATAATTACTGGAATACCCAAGAAGAATGAAAACTCAGTGGCTGCTTTGCGCGATACACCTAAAAACATCGCACCAATAATGGTTGCCCCTGAACGTGATGTCCCTGGAATTAAAGACAGTACTTGAATCAGACCAATCCAAATCGCATCTTTGATACTCAGGTCTTCAACTTCATGGACGCGCTCTTGTGGTGGATGCTTTTCAATCCAAATAATAATCAAGCCACCTACAATCAAACCAATGGCAATGGCAATATCATTAAATAAAAGCTCTTTCACCGTTTGACCAAATGTCAGACCAATCAGCACAATAGGAATCGACGCTAAAATTAGCCCAATCCCAAGACGCCGACCTTGGGGTTCACCACTAAAAATCCCCGTTGCTGCTCCCCACAAACGTGCCCAATATTCATAAATGACGGCTGCAATTGCCCCCATTTGAATGGCGATCACAAAGACATCACTTTTTTCTTTGGTCCAGAAATTCATGAGTTCTGAAGCTAAAATTAAATGTCCAGTACTCGAAATGGGTAAGAATTCAGTAATACCTTCAACAATACCCATAATTGCCGCTTTGAGCAGCAGTAAAAGATCCATAAAAAACCCTAATTATGCTTTGCCCTGTTCCGGGATTTTTTTCCAAGCGTTATCACGTAAATAGACTGGAAGTGCAAGTTCAGCACTCACCCAGTGTTGTTGCTGTGCATTCTTGCGCGCAATTGTGGCAATATCTTGCGCAGTTGCACTTAAATCTTTGTATTGTATTTGTGATGGATCAATTAAGGTTGCACCTGAACCAACTAAAGTAAACGGTGCACATTCAGTAGCTGCTGCATAGCTTAAAAGCTGTTCTTCATCGACGGCTTGCATGATGCCGTCCGTATCTAATTGAAAACTCGCAATATAGACTTCACTCATACGAGCATCTAAAACTGCGGTGACTGTGGTTAGACCATGCACGCGATATGCGGCTTGTGCGAGCGCTTGTAAGGTTGAGACAGGAACCACAGGCAAATCATGCGACCATGCCAAAGCTTGAGCCACGGCAGCATTAATACGAACGCCGCTAAAAGAACCAGGACCACGACTAAAAGCGATACAAGACAAATCTTCTGTCTTTATATCCAACTGTAAAAACCCTTGTTCAATCATTGGGAGAATCGTTTGCGTTTGTGCTTTTGCGCGCGTATCCAATTGGAAAAAAAGTTCTTTATTTTCATCTACAATAGAGACGGAACACTGCTCATTTGCAGATTCCAATGCCAGCACTTTCATGCACAACCTTAATGATTTAATCTATAAAAACGTGGCTATGATACTCCACTCAAAAGCACTAGGCGAGATGTTCTCAGAACAGAACTAAAAAAGCCTAGAGAAATCTAGGCTGAATGGGAAAAATAAGCTTATAACTGTGCCGGCTCTAAATCGATAAATTGTTTAAAGTGTTCTGCATAATGCAGTGCACTCATTTTCAAACGAGCCTCAGCCGTTTCATCCAAAGTTTTGACCACTTTACCCGGTGAGCCCATAACTAGAGAATTATCTGGAATGACTTTCCCTTCAGGAATCAGCGCATTCGCGCCAATAATACAATTTTTACCAATCACGGCATTGTTTAAAACTACGGCATTAATCCCAATCAGACTATTATCTCCCACAGTGCAACCATGCAACATGGCTTGATGCCCAATCGTGACATAATTGCCAATATTCATTTCAATCCCAGCATCTGTATGTAAAACCGCATTTTCCTGAATATTGGTAAAGTCACCTAAACGAATTTTGCAATTGTCTGCACGTACGACCACCCCAAACCAAATACTAACCTGTTGCCCCAATTCGACTTGACCGATCACTGTGGCATTTTCCGCAATCCAACCATTCCATGGTTGATGCATTGCTTGTGGGGAATGACCTTTAAATTTGTACAACATATTTTTTCCTTAAAATACTCAACTTACTTTGGGAACCGAAAAGTCGGTGAATTGACTAAAAATGGCCACTCTTTATGGTAGCCTAAACCATATTGAAATAATGCAACCAACATCCGTGCTGTCAGCCCCCAAACAATTTCATTTTCCACCCGCATACTGGGAAAATAGAGAGATTGATGGGCAAAACGAACTTCATAAGGCACCGCAGGTACTTCCATCAGCTGTTTAAGTGACGCAAAGAAAATACGATCAATTTCTGTCGGCTGGGCAACCAGTTCAACTTCAGGCGGAATCAGCCCGACCACAGGTTTGACCAGCATACCATTGCGGGCCTTTTGCATCGGCAAATCACCGAGCAGCTGTACATCAAAAGGATTCAATGCGGTTTCTTCATAGGCTTCACGTAAGGCAACCACAATATTACTGGTATCTTGCGGATCTCTTTTTCCGCCAGGAAAAGACACTTCACCAGCATGATTAGATAGGTAAACAGAGCGGCGGGTCAGTAAAACTTTGGGATTGTCTTCATTGGTGATCGCGATTAACACAGCTGCATCTGCCGATTTAATTTTGTTTGAAAACCGTAACTGTTGCTGCAGTATGCGTGTTAATGAATGTTCATCCATTGAACGTCGTCCCCATCATTCTTTTTTTCATCATAGCTGAATTTGATACTGAAAAAAGAGAAATGATGCCAAAATTTAATTTTTAAGTTATGCTGAGTCTGAACTTTATCATTGATGATGAATATGGACTTTTGCAGCAATTGCGGACAAAAAACAACAGAACAAATCCCTCTTGGCGACCATCAATTGCGTCGTGTTTGCACCTCTTGTAGTTCTATTCATTATGTGAACCCTAAAGTAATTTGTGGTGCACTCGCACTTTGGGAAAATAAAGTATTGTTATGCCGCCGTGCCATTGAACCACGTTATGGGCTATGGACCTTACCAGCAGGTTACATGGAGTTGTTTGAAACCATGGAACAAGGTGCTGCACGAGAAACCCGTGAAGAAGCTGAAGCGGAAGTTGAAATTGAACAGCTATATTGCATGTACAATATTCCGCGTATTGGTCAAATTTATGTGCTCTTTAAAGCGAACTTAGTAGATGGAAAATTCGGTGCTGGCGAAGAAAGCATTGAATGTCGTTTATTTGAAGAAGATGAAATTCCTTGGTCAGAACTGGCTTTCCCTAGTGTCGAACATACCTTACGTCACTATTTTGCCGACCGTAAAAGTAATCAATTTAATCTTCATCTCGAAACCCTAGGTACACGCTTAGACCATACAGGTTAATGTTGCCTAATATCAAAAAAAGCCCATCGATGATGGGCTTTTTTTGTGTTTACAACAATATTATTTTGCTAACACCTTATAGCATTCAGCAATTTCAATTGAAACCTCACCCTCACGGAAGTCCGCAGCCGCTCGATTGGCGATGCTATTTTTTTCATAATAGTTATTCAAATACGCTTTATAGATATTGCTCCACTTTACCCCTGCACCAGAAAAATCACTGAGGGAAATATAAGCACTTTCATTAACATTGGCAGACAATAAATTACCGAGATTAACGCGTGCCCCACCAATCACTGTAGAGGTCTGTTTTCCTTCACTATTCACATCACTCACAATATTGGTATTTGCACCAATAACTGCGCCATCAATTTTATCAAAGATAGGATTTGCCAAGAGGATACGGAAGGTTACAGCTTTATTTGAAGTATCTGTCGCACCCAATGTTCCAATTCGGTACTGTACTTGATTGTTATCTGTCGTTAAGGTTGCACCCGTTGTTAGTAGTGGTGTACACGCCGTCGTTTTATTACTAGCGGACTGTATATCAGTACGAATATCACCCGATTCATCAATTGCATGATGTGGGTATAGGATTTTAGACCACGCCTATAAGTGATAATCTACTCCCCAATAAGCATGGGAAATGCTTGTTTTTGGAGTCAACCATGACACGAAGAAAACGTCGTAATCATTCAGCAGAGTTTAAAGTTAGGTGGTGTTTTAAAAAGTATGCTGACATTAAATGAAGCCATTATTGATGTAAAAGAAGGTTAAGTCGAAGGCTTTAAAATGGTTTTCAAGCTTTTTGGAGAAATTGCAACTTCTTCTAAAACCACGCCTTATTCGATGCCTTATTTTGCAATTATTACCTTCAATTCCTACAGTAAAAAACTTACCAATACTTTGCTTGCAGTTTTTAAAAGCAGTGATGAAACTGTCCCAATGATCACTTGCAATTCGGGTGTAGTGAATACCTAATTGTTTAAGCTTTGTCTTCAACCTTTGGACTGTAGCTAAATCTCTCTTACCCCAAACATAAGCAACAATCTCACCTGTTTCTCGATGGTAGGCGTAAATAAGCCATTGTTTATTATTTTTATTTCCAACAAAAGTCCAGAATTCATCTACTTCGAGAGATTCATAATGACTTTGTTTAGGCTGAATTTGATAGGCCGATTCAGTTAAAGTCCGTAAGACTTTACCGATACTAATGCGCTCAACTTCAGCGATATCTCGTATACCGCTGCCTCTGACCATTAACTGTAATATTTTACGAGTAATGCCAGAATTACATCCTAGATAGCTCAGAGCATGGTCACCAATAAACTGACGTTTGCAGTCTTTGCATTGGTAGTTTTGTTTCCCATCTACTTTGATGCCATTTTTCTTTATACTGTCACTGAGGCAGGTTGGACATTTGATTTCTAGAGTTATTTGCATTTCTCTATTTTATCAAAATTCAACCTGCTTTTTTTTAGCATACTTTTTGATACACCACCTAAAGTTAAAGTTGCTCTCGCAGCAATTAAAGGCGACCACACACTCGCTGAACTTTCTACTCAATTCGACTTACATCAAAACCAAATCATCGATTGGAAAAATCAACTGCTTGAGCAATCAGTCAATATTTTTTCACGACCAACAGCACAACAAGAACCAGAGATTGACCTCAAAGCTCTACATGCCAAGATAGGACATCAGGCATTGCAAATTGATTTTTTAGAAGGTGCGCTCAGAAAAATAGGGCAGCTGAGCGGCAAAAAATGATCGATAAGACCCATCAACTTTCGGTACGACAACAATCGCAATTGATTCAAATCAATCGCAGTACGTTGTATTACAAGCCCAAAGAGATTTCATCAACTGATTTGAGTTGGATGCGTCTAATCGATGAAATTCATCTCGACTACCCATTTATGGGCAGTCGAATGATACGAGATATGCTACAGCGTCAAGGACATCAAATAGGTCGGCGTAAAGTCCGACGTTTAATGCGCTTGATGGGAATACATGCCTTGTATCCAAAACCCAATACCAGTAAGCCTAATCTTGCACACCGTATTTTCCCATATCTGTTGAAAAACATGGTCATCGATCACTCTAATCAAGTCTGGTGTACAGATATCACGTACATTCCTATGGCTAAAGGCTTTGTCTATCTGTGTGCAATTATAGATTGGCATAGTCGTAAAGTACTGGCTCATCGAGTATCGATCAGTATGGAAACAGACTTTTGCATAGATGCGTTGCAAGAAGCAATTGTGAAATATGGTTGTCCAGAGGTGTTTAATACAGACCAAGGCAGTCAATTCACAAGCGAGGCATTTTTGAATGAGTTAAAATTGCGAAATATCCGTATCAGTATGGATGGGAAAGGACGATGGATGGATAATGTAATGATCGAGCGTTTATGGCGCAGCGTGAAGCATGAGGAAGTCTATTTGAAGGCTTACGATACGGTTAAACAAGCGAAACTATCAATTGCTGAATATTTGGATTTTTATAACATGATACGTCCTCATTCAAGTTTGAATAAGGCAACACCAAATGAATTTTATGATCAACATTTACTAAAAGTAATGGCAGCATAATTTAAATATTTAGAGCGGATTTATCACTTATAAAACTGAATTGAGTGGTCTAATTAACGGAACCACATTAGTATTAAGATCTATCCTTGAGTGACTTCATTGCCTGAACTAAGTTATATGCGAGTGATTTTTTGATCAACTGCTGTTGGTCGCAATCCATAGCTTACCGATAAACGGTATTTCCTCTATGCGTACACGTACAATGAGGTAAAATAGCCTGAATTTTTTAATCCTATTTGCGTTAGCATGACTCTAAGCCAATCATTTAAAAAGATAATTTGTGATTCAAGCCTCTCTGTATCTCATATACTACAGGCATTGAATGAGCTCACACAGTTAGTCTATTTACAAAATGTCGATGCACCTGTCATTGCTTTTTTACCCGAGCGTTATCAAGTTTTTCAAAAAAACCAGCACTTTTTCTTTCAACGCACTCAGGATTTTTGTTACATCCACGATGACAAAGAAATAGACATTTCCAGTAATATTCAGCCAAACTCAGAACAAAAAGAAGCATCTTTTAGTGGCGGACTCATTGGATTCGTCAGTTATGATTATGCCGCCCAGCAACACGTTCCTGTTCAAATTAAGCCACAGCCAAGCCTATTTTTAGGTTTATACAGCAGTTATCTACAATGGACTGATGCAGGCTGGCTATTTTGCAGTAGTGATTCACAAGCTGAACACATTTATCGCAAAATTGAATCGTATTTATTCCAGCCATCGGCCTTAAGCCATCCACTCCAACTCGCATCGATCTGCCAAGCACGCTGGACTAAAACCGAATACAAACAAGCCTTTCAGCAAGTACAGGAATACATCAAAGCTGGGGATTGCTATCAAATCAATCTGACACAAGAGTTCACAGCCAAGGCACATGGTCGACTCCTAAGTGCAGTCGAAGCATTTTGGCAATTGACCGATGCACCTTACTCGGGGTATCTCCGTATCGATGATTTTGAACTCTTAAGTTGTTCACCCGAGTTGTTTATTGATTTTCAAGCTCATCGAAAAATCATTACCAAGCCGATTAAAGGCACCATGCCGCGCTTTGCAGATCCAGTCTTAGATGAACAATCTAAACAACGCTTAATGGCTTCGGAAAAAGACCAAGCTGAAAATGTGATGATTGTCGATCTACTGCGTAATGACTTGAGCGTTTACGCAGAAACGGGCTCAGTCAAAACACCTAAACTGTTTAATATTGAAAGCTTTAAGCAAGTCCATCATATGGTCAGCGAAGTCGAAGCAACACTTAAAGCAGAAGTTCATCCCTTTCATGTGCTGCTCTCTGCTCTACCTGGCGGGTCTATTACAGGTGCACCTAAAATTCGAGCAATGCAGATTATTGAAGAACTCGAAGGTGCACCACGTGGAGCGTACTGTGGCTCAATGGGTTATTTTAATTTCGATGGTACTGGTTCTTGGAACATTCTGATTCGTTCCATTCAAAAATTCCAAGATGAGGTTTCACTTTGGGCTGGCGGTGGAATTACCATTGCATCAGAGTGTGAAGCTGAATACCAAGAGTGCTTTGACAAGGTCTCAGCACTGCTTAATTTACTCAATACTTTTGTGCAAACGGACGCTGAATAACCACCAAAATAAAAAAGTGAACCTTCACATCAGTGAAGGTTCACTTTTCAAAGATCACAACTGTTGAAAGTTTATTTTAAAATATCATTTTTCAATGTATCGACTAAGCGTTGATTTTGTTCATCAGTTCCAACCGTGATACGTAAAAACTGGTTAATACGCGGTTTATTGAAATAACGCACAATAATGCCTTGTTCACGTAATTCAGCCGCTAATTCACCTGCATCTTTGCTAGGGAATGATGCAAAGATAAAGTTGGCACTTGATGGCAAAACGTTAAAGCCCAGTGCGGTCAATTGTTCAACCAAATGTTCACGGCTTTGAATTACTTTTTGATTTTGTGCTTCGAAATAAGCTTGATCTTCAAATGAAGCGACCGCAGCAGCTATCGCAAAACGGTCCATTGGATAAGAGTTAAAACTATTCTTCACCGCTTCAAGTGCCGTAATCAAATGCGGTTGAGCAATCGCAAAACCAACACGTAAACCCGCCAGTGAGCGAGACTTAGACGTGGTTTGGCACACCACCAAGTTCTCATATTTTTCCACCAAACTGACTGCCGATTCAGCACCAAAGTCGACATAAGCTTCATCAATCACCACCACTGAATTTGGATTGGCCTGAAGCACTGCTTCTATTGCAGCTAAACCAATATCAATACTGGTTGGTGCATTTGGATTGGTGATAATAATGCCGCCATTGGCTTGTTTATAGTCATCCACCACAATTTCAAAGTCATCATTGAGTGGTAAAATTTTGGTTTTGACCCCAAAGAATTGGCTATAAACAGGATAGAAGCTATAGGTAATATCAGGGTAAAGTAAAGGCAGCTTTTGCACAAAAAAAGCTTTAAAAATATGCGCTAAGACCTCATCTGAACCATTGCCAACAAAGACATTTTCAACAGCAACATTTTGTTGTTTCGCAATCGCCTGCTTTAACGCAGAAGCATCTGGATCTGGATATAAACGCAGTACATCTGCTGAGTTTGCCAAGACTGCTTGAACAGCTTCCACCACTTTTGGTGAGGGTGGATATGGGTTTTCGTTGGTATTGAGCTTCAATAAATTTTGAATTTTCGGTTGTTCGCCTGGCACATACGGTTCTAATGCACGTACTTCAGGACTCCAAAAACGCATTTGTTCTGTAGTAATGTTAAACATTGTCTATCTCATTTATGCACTCAACTTACTTTTATATAAGCCCTCTCCTTCTAGGAGAGGGTTTGGGAGAGGTTTATGATGTCCCAAACTGAATTAAATATTTTCCCCTCTCCTAACCTCTCCCATAGGGAGAGGAACATTCATTACTGAACAAATGAGGGATCTAAATTTATATTATTGATAACGATAACGTGCCGAACGCGCATGCGCATCTAAGTTTTCTTGTTGCGCTAATATATCTGCGGTTTTCGCCAAAGTTTTCACACCTTGCTCAGAGCACATAATCAAACTTGAACGCTTTTGGAAATCGTATACACCCAGCGGCGAAGAAAAGCGTGCCGTACCCGAGGTAGGTAACACGTGGTTCGGGCCTGCACAATAATCACCAATCGCTTCAGGGGTATATCTCCCCATAAAAATCGCACCGGCATGGCGAATATGTTCAGCCATTTCCTGCGCTTCGTCTAGGCAAAGCTCTAAATGCTCAGGCGCCACTTGATTAATCAGCTCAACTGCTTCAGCGCGGTCTTTCACAAGCACTAATGCGCCACGATTGGCAATTGAAGTACGCGCAATCTCCGCTTTAGGTAACGCTTGCAAATGCGCTTCAATAGCCAGTTCTACTTCATTTAACAGCTGTTCATCCGATGTGATAAACACTGCTTGCGCCACAGTATCGTGTTCAGCTTGGGACAATAAATCCATTGCCAACCACTGTGCGTTATTCACGCCTTCAGCATAAACTAAAATTTCAGATGGCCCTGCAATCATGTCGATACCGACTTGTCCGAATACTGCACGTTTCGCAGCCGCGACAAAACGGTTGCCCGGCCCCGTAATCTTATCCACCGCTGGAATCGTTTCTGTACCATAGGCTAAAGCCGCAACCGCTTGTGCCCCACCAATGGTAAAGACACGGCTGACACCAGCCAAATAAGCGGATGCTAATACCAATGGATTCAACTCACCATTTGGTGCAGGCACCACCATAATAATTTCAGGCACACCCGCCACATGCGCAGGCACAGCATTCATCAGTACAGACGACGGATAAGATGCCAAACCACCCGGCACATAAATACCAACGCGATCTAAAGGCGTTACTTTTTGCCCAAGTGTGTTCCCCAAGGCATCCACATAGGTCCAGCCTTCTTGTTTTTGCGCTTGGTGAAACTCACGAATACGGTTTGCAGCGAGCTCTAACGCCTCGCGGACTTCGGTACTCAAACCATCAAAAGCGGTTTTTAATTGTTCTTGGGTCAGTTCTAAATCTGAGAATTGATGCGCGGGATGTCGATCGAACTGTTGAGTGAGTTTAAGAACATGAGCATTACCATGCTGACGAACATCAGCGATGATTTGATCTACGGTTTTTAAAAGTTCTGGGTCACTCACGGTTTCAAAAGCCAACAAATCAGCAAAGACTTGTTTAAAGTTCTGATCTTGAGTCGATAAACGTCGCATCAATTTATCCACAATGAAAATAAAGGGAAGCTTTAGTTTACCTTGTTTCCTGTATTTTGTGGGCAACAATCCTCCAGCTAAACACGGAGTGTAATGAAAAATTACTTTTAACTTCATCGGGAAATGAATGTGACTATGATTTTTAAACTAGAATTATTAAACATGACTAAAAAACAGGCAAAACGAGATGCCCCTCACGGACATAGCCACCTACTTTTCAACGGGGCAATTTAGCCGAATCCAACAGCATTTTTCACAAACCATTACATGGGAAATTGTAGGTGAACAACAGCTGTCAGGTTTTGATCAAGTGCTCAAGCATTGCCAGTCTATCGAACATTATTTTTCGACCGTCGCACATGAGTTCCATATTCAAGCAATTCATGAAACGGGTCATCATGTGATTGTTCAAGGTGAAGCGCAATTTCATGACACCCAGCAGACATCCCGAATTTCTGCTTGTGATGTCTATAATTTTAACAATTTGAATCAACTGGCCCAAATTCAATCCTATTGTATTTCAATCCAATAAAAATA